>NZ_JBNJMF010000007.1:0-4214 GCF_050936775.1 Streptomyces sp. CA-243310
TCACCCCGGCCGCGGGTTCCAGGCCCGCGTGGGAGGCCCGGCCCGTGATGGAGACCCGGAAGGTTCCGCAGCCCTTGCGGCCGGTCTTCAGCCCTCCGCCGTCGGCCGCACCCTCGAAGACGAGCACGGCGCCGCACGCGAGGGCTCGTTCCTCGATGAGGGTTCGCGAGGATCCGGAGCCGACCTCCTCGTCGGCGGTCACGAGGATCTCGACGCCCGACCGGTCGTCGAGCGTCGCGAGGCCGTGAACGGCCTGCACCAGTCCACCCAGCATGTCGAAGACCCCGGGGCCGGTCGCGTGCCCGTCCTCGACCGTGAACGGGCGGCGGTCGAGCGTGCCGAGGGGAAACACGGTGTCGTGGTGGCCGAGGATCAGCACGCGGGGTTCGCCGCCGCCCGACCAGTGGACGTGCGGGCCGGCCTCGCTCTCCACGAGGACGGCCCGGCCGCCGAGACGACTCTCGACGAGCGCGGCGACGGCACGGGCCGATGCCGTCAGGGCGTCGACGTCGCGTGACGGGGACTCGACCTCGACGAGCTTTCCGAGGTCCTCGATCATCGCGTCGACACTCACGCCGGCCCTCTGGTGCATCGTCATGTGGGCAAGACTAGCCGGCCCACCGAGACGGGCACCCACCCGCCCGCAACCGAGCCGGACGCCCACGCCCGCCCACGCCGCCCGCGCGGTCGACGCCCGCGCGCGATCGACGCCAACCCGGCCGACGCCACCCGATCGACGCCGACTCCGCCAACGCCACCTCGGCCGACGCCACCTCGGCCGACGTCACCTCAGTCGAGGACGGCGATGGCCTCCACCTCGACGAGGTGGTCGGGGACGTCCAGCGCCGCGACCCCCACCAGCGTGCCCGGTGCCACCGGGGTGACGCCCAGTTTCGCCGCCGCCCGGGCCACGCCCTCCAGGAACGAGGGCATCTTGTCGGGCGTCCAGTCGACGACGTGGACGTTCAACTTCGCCACGTCGTCGAAGGTGCCGCCGACCTCGGCCAGGGCGGTGGCGACGTTGAGGTAACACTGCTCGACCTGCGCCGCGAGGTCCCCTTCTCCGATCGTGGCGCCGTCGGCGTCCCAGGAGACCTGCCCGGCGATGAAGACCAGCCTCGAACCGGTCGCGATCGAGACCTGTCGGTAGACGTCGATCTTCGGAAGTCCTTCGGGATCCACCAGGGTGATGGCCATGTCGCCTGCCTCCTCGGTCGCGCGAGCCACGGGCTCCCGCGCATTCGCTCTCTTGCGGTTACTCGGGAACCGTAGGAGAGTGTGCGCTGACATGGAAGAACGCACTTTTCAGTGACTGAGGAACCTCATGGTGACCCAGCAGTTCAGCGGCTCGCCCGACGAGGCGGACCTGACGCGCGCGGACTCCCTCGCGCGCGAGATCTTCTCGGACATCGCCAACAAGTGGGCCTTGTTGATCATCGACGTGTTGGCCGAACGGACCCTGCGCTTCAGTGAGCTGCGGGGCGAGATCCAGGGCATCAGCCACAAGATGCTCACGCAGAACCTGCGCATGATGGAGCGCTACGGCCTCGTCGACCGGTGCGCGCACCCCACGGTGCCGCCCCGGGTCGAGTACACCCTCACCGAACCGGGCCGCGCGCTGCGCCAGACGGTCCACGGGCATGTGCGACTGGACCCACCAGTACCTCGGTCACATCGAGGCGTCCCGACGCCGCTTCGACGCCTGACGGTCGAAGCCGCCCCGTCGTCCGACGCTCCCGCCAGGACGGCGACCTCACGAGAGGCGGCAAGGGCGGCGACGGAACAGACCAGGCTGCTTCCGATCAAGACGATCAGCGCGATCGTGGCCAGGACGCCGCCCGGCGCGTCCGGGCGCGGGCCGAGGCGGATCGGTACCCGACCGCCCGGATCACGAGTCACCTCCACGGAGGCACCCACGTCCGGCGCCCCGGCCCCCATCAGTTGCAGGCGCCGCACCCCGCCGTCGTCCGGGAGCCGTACATCGACGGAGGTGACCGCGTCGTCGACGCCGCCGACCGGGTCGGACGTACGAATCCACCCGGTCACCACGGCTCGCGTGGTCACGCCCCGGTCGTGCAGCGTCTGTTCGTCGCGCATGTCGGTCCGAATCAAGGTCAGCGCAAGCCACGCCACGTTCAGGACCAGCAGGGACACCACAGCGACCATGGCGCCGCGCCTGGCCAACCAGGCCACACCCGCCCACTGGGCGATCACCGCGCAGACGAGGATCAGGACCGCGGACCGGCCGCCACTTCCCGCCCACACGGCCCACGCGGACCCGTAGGCCGCCGCGGCCGCGACCGCAGCCGACAGGATCCGACCGCCGAGCCACAGCGCCTTCCTCACCATCCCTGCCCCCGCCCCACCCGACGGCCCCCGCGCGTCGCGGCCTTGACCTACCCCGCTCCAGCGGCGCGCACCCCTGCCCGCCGGCCCGTGTCGCCACCGGCGCCGGCACGGCCCGTGGTGGATCGCCCCCGGAAGTGGCAGTGCACGGCCGGCGGCGGTTGACTGGCTTCGAGGGCAGCCGCACGCTTACGCCCCTTGGAGGTCCCATGACCACCCACGCCACGGCCTTCGACCCCACCCGTACGGCCCACCTCAACGGACGGTTCGCCCCCGTCACCGAGGAGGTGGACGTCGTCGATCTCGACGTCGTCGGGGAGCTGCCCGAGGATCTCGACGGCCTGTACCTGCGCAACGGCCCCAACCCTCGCTTTCACCCCGATCGGGTCCTACCTGTACCCCATCGACGGGCGACGGGATGCTGCACGGCGTGTGGCTGTCGGGGGGCCGTGCCCGCTACGGCAACCGCTTCGTGCGCACCCCCGCGATCCTCGCGGAGGAGAAGGTGGGCCACGCCCTGTGGGGCGGCCTGGAATCCATGATCACGCCCGGTCCGGACGTCGTCGGCCCCGACCTCGCCCACACCTTCAAGAACCTCCCCGACATCAATGTCGTCCGGCACGCGGGGCGCCTCCTCGCCCTGGCCGAGTCCGACTGCCCCTTCCGCATGGGCCCCGACCTGGAGACGCTCGGCAAGGAGACGTTCGACGGGCGCCTCCCGGCCGGCATCACCGCCCACCCCAAGATCGATCCGGTCACGGGGAAATGGTCGTCTTCTGCTACGCGCTCGAACCTCCCTACCTGACCTGGTCCGTCATCAACCCGGACGGGACCGTGGGGCGCGGCCCGACCCCGGTCGACGGGGTGGACGACCCGCTGATGATCCCACGACATGGCCCCTCACCTCCCGCCATCTCGTCCTCATCCTGGCGCCGGCGTTCTTCGACGTCGCGGGCGCGATGCGGGGCGGTTCCTTCCTGTCCTGGCGTCCCGAACGGGGCACCCGCATCGCACTCGTCCCGCGCGACGGGGGCCCGGTTCGCTGGGCCGTCGACGAGGCGTTCTGGGTCTGGCACACCGTGAACGCGTACGAGGACACGACCGACGGCGTCGTCGTCCTCGACTACGTCCAGTGGCCCGCGCTCTCCCTCGGTCAGGACCCCGTCCGGGGCGCCACCGCGCACCGCGGTCTGACCCGGGCCGTCATCGACCCCGTGGCGGGAACCGTACGACGCACACAGCTCGACGACGCCTCCGTCGAGTTCCCCCGCGTCGACGACCGCCTGCTCACCCGACCCCACCGCACGATCGCCGTCGCGTTCCGTCAGTGGACGCACCGACCGGCTGCTCCCCGGGGAGTACGACGCCCTGCGGTGGTACACCGCCGACGGCACGGGCCTCGGATCACGGGTCTGGGACGCGGGCGACCTCTCGGTCGGCGAGCCCGTCCACGCGCCGAAGCCCGGCAGCCGCGACGACGGACACGGTTACTGGCTGACCTTCGCCACCGACCGCACCGACAACTCCAGCCTGCTTCTCGTCATCCCCGCCCACGACCCCGCGCGGGGCCCCTGCGCCCGGATCCGCATCCCGGTCCGCGTGCCGCTGGGCCTCCACGGGGCCTGGTTGCCCACCGAGGAATAGCGGTCCGGACCGCGGTGGCTTTGTCCACGAGAACGGGGTTCTGGCACAGATCTTGGGGAGCGGTCGCGGAGCGTCACATCGGCGTTCGATTTCCGGGTCGGTGATTTCCTGCGTTCGAGGTCGAGGGCCCGTGGCATCATCAGGTCGGTGAGCGGACGTGTTGTACGAACCCAGGCCGAACGTCTTCGTGGATACCGCCGCGTCCTTGAGGCAAGGAGTCCGGA
>NZ_JBNJMF010000002.1:0-3487434 GCF_050936775.1 Streptomyces sp. CA-243310
CGGGGCGGTGGTGGTTCCTCTTGGAAGGACGGACTCTCCCGTCTATCGGCCCCTGGGTCCCCCTGAGGGTGCGCGCGACGACGTCGGCGCCGCAGCTCGGGCTGTTGGCACGGCCGGGGGCCGGTCACCGTCTACGCGACCTACGCGTCCCTGCCGGTGCTGGCCGAAGCGCACGAGGGCGCGTACGGGTTGCCGATGGACGTCTTCGACCTGGTGGTCGTCGATGAGGCGCACCGGACGTCGGGGTCGGCGGGGAAGGCGTGGGCGGACATCCACCACCAGGAGGTCATCCCCGCCATGGCGCCGGCTCTACATGACCGCGACACCGAGGATCTGGAAGGAACGGCCGCCGCGGTCGCGGGCGGAGCAGGAGCTGTACGAGGCGCAGCAGGCGGTCGTGGAAGGGGAGGGGGCGGGGCGCACGGGGCGTACGGGGCGGGTGTGGAACCGGCTGCCGAAGGAGGCTGGCGTGCTCGATGGACGACGAGGCGGTGTTCGGGCCCGTGGTCTACGAGCTGTCGCTTGCTTCGGCGGTCTCCCGGGGTGCTGCTGGCGAGGTATCAGATCGTCGTTGCCGAGCTGACCGACCCGTGGGTCACGCCGAAGCGGCTGGTCAGCGAGGAGCGGCGTGAGGAGCCGTTGCGGGGGCAGCGGCTGGCTGCGACGCAGACCGCGCTGCTGGAGACGATGGCCGCGCACGGGCTGCAGACCACGATCAACCTTCCACAACCGGACAGTCGAGGCGGAGGCCTTCGCCGCAGGTCTGCCCCGGGTCGCGGCCCGCCTCCACGCCGCGTAGACCCGGAGCGGCACCCCGAGCGGGTGTGGGCGGGGTGGCTGTGCGGGGAGCACGAGGGCTCCCACCGGCAGTCCGTGCTCGCCGACTTCGGGCGCAGGGCCGGGCGCGCCGTGTTGTCGAACTGCCGGGTCCTGGGTGAGGGCGTCGACATCCGAGCGACCGACTCGGTTGCCCTGATCGACCCCAAGGGATCGGCTGTGGACATCGTCCAGGCCATCGGCCGGGCACTGCGGCAGAATCCTGGTCAGGGCAAGATGGCGACGTTGATCGTTCCGGTTTTTTTGGCCGAGGACGAGAAGCCGGAAGACATGCTCACCTCGAACTCGTACCGGCCTTTGATCCGGGTACTGGAAGGCCTTCGGGCGTACGATGAAAAAGGCTGTGGAAATGCTGGCCATTCCACAGGAGAACCAGAAACAGGTTGTCGATCCGTCGCTACCGGTCGGTCCGGAGCCCGCCGAGGGAGAACCGGAAGACCGGCTGCTGCTCCGGTTCGCGACCCCCCGCGACCCTGTCCTTATCGCGAAGTGGATCAGCTACACACCGTCATCAACACCGAACGCCAAGACTGGAAACGGGGCGTCGAGGCCGGCCTACCGCTACCGACAGCGCGAGGAAACACCTGGACGTGCCGTACGAGGCACACCGAGGGCGCCTACCCGCTGGGGCGGTGGCTCTCCGACCAGCGCCGCGCCTACCGGGCCGGCCAGATGACCGGCCAGCGGGCGGCCGAGCTGGAGGAGCTGGGCATCGCTCTGGGACACCGCCGACCAAGGGTTCCGCCGAGAACCTCGCCGCCGCGCGCGCCCTACTTCGAACTCCACGGGACCCTGGCCGCCCCTCGGCACGCCACCGCCCTGGACCGGGCCATCGGGCAGTGGCTGACGAACATCCGACGCCCCGGCGGCCTCGGGAAGGACCCCGAACGCGCCGCGCGGCGGGCCGAGAAGCTCGCGGCCGTCGACCCGGACTGGAACCCCCGCGAGAACGGGTGGACCGTCGACTGGCAACGCCACCACGCCTACCTCGCGCAGCTCCTCGCCGACGGCGCCCGGCTCGCCGACGTGGTGCCCGGGGTGACCCTGCACGGCGACGACATCGGACGCTGGCTCACCACCCAGCGCCGGGACTTCAACAAGCTCAACGAGGAGCAGCAGCGCAGGCTCGGCAAGCTGGGCGTGAGGAAGCCCGCACGGGCGCGTAAGGCCCCCGCGAAGGCCACCGTGGCCTCCGGGCCGGGGACGGGCGGCGGGGCGTTCCAGAAGGGGTTGGAGGCCCTGACGCAGTACGTCGCGCGGGAGGGCCGGCTACCGGGACGCGGCGTCGTCGAAGTCCTGCCCGACGGGGGTGGAGCACCGGACGGGAATCTGGATCGCCAACACCAAAGCCCGCCGCAACCGCCTCGACCCGACACAACTCGCAGCCCTCACCGAACTCGGCATCCACTGGGCCCGGTGACCGGGGTGGGCGCCGTTCCACGAATTCTGGAAACGGCGCCCACCCGGTTCAGGTACGCGGGTAGCCGTGGCCCGGCGCTGCCTGCCCGTCATCACCATCCGCTTCCCGGCATTTCTCGCCGGTCAGGCTGTGGTATAGGGTCGTGTCCACGAGACGCCCGACCGTGGTGGAGGTGGGGCCGTCCTTCCAGGAGGTGTCCTCGCCTAGGCGGGCCAGGTGCGCGCCGAGGAGACCAGTACCCGCCCTGGGCGCGGATCCGGTCCATGCGGGCCGCGAGCAGCGGCCACTGGCGGAAAACAGACCAGGAGACCCACCTCCGACTCGGGCAGCATGTCCTTGAGAGCGCGGCGTGCGCGAGCCGGCTCACGTCGAGCTGCTCCAGCGCCTTCGCCTGGTCGCCGAGGTCCAGGTCCCGGGGCACCCTCAACCCCTCGGTCAACGGGCCCCAGGAACGCTTCGCATCTGTACTCGCGGGCGGCGCGTCCACGGACACCAAGAGGTCCGAGCGCCCAGACCTGTACGACAATCCCACACGCGCGCGACAGCCAACCTTCAGCGGGAAAACGCCACCGGCCTTCAGTAGCAGAACGACATGTTGCACTGAAAGTCCCAGCTCAACACCCCCGCGATCTGAACGCACCACCCTTGTCGTGAGGCACTGAAGGATCCACGGCGCCCGTCACGCAGAGGGTGCGGCCCCTCACCGTACCCCCGGTAGGAATCCTCCTTCCCCGGCGCCGGTCCCCGTGCGATGATCACGAAGCTTTCGGGGGGAAAGTGGGGGAAACAGCGTAATGTGGGGAGCACGCACGTCCGAGGGAAACGCTCCGACCAGCCATATCCCTCGCAACCCGCCACATACAATGAGCGGCGACCCGGCATGACCGATCCGGGGCGCTTTTCCGTGCTTCCTCCCGCGCAGACCGAGATGTCGACACGACAGGTTGTGAAGTGCGAAAAGCGATACTGCCGGGCATCCGGCGCGCCAAAGCGCGTCGGACCCGCGAGACGTTGGACGTCGGGCATCGTCCTGACGACGGCGGCAGCCCTCCTGGGGGCATGGTGACTGCGGTTCCCGCGGCCGCCGAGGAGCCGGGGGACCACCCGACCGACCCCCTGGCTGCGGACCCTGCGCATCAGCCTCGGTGCCACGGAACGGAAGGATCGGTGCCTGGTTTCCGGTGCTGTCCATTACGGGGGCCCGGAGGTAAAGGCCCTGGCCAACGCCGATCTGTCAGGGCCGCCCGCGGCCCTGCGCCAGGCCGCCATGTACTGGAACTACGAACCGACCATCAACGCCCCAGAAACGGGATGTCGACGCGGGCTACGCCTACGCCGGCGCCGACCAGGGGCGCATGGACAAGGTCAACACGGCGGAACAAGCCCTATTCCTCGCTGAGTTTCTCGCAAGGCCGCGAGCACAAACGTGCCGGACTTCGGCGCGGACATCTTCACCTTCACGCTCAAGACCCAACGCGAGCTGTACTACAAGTCGTTCGAGGACCGGACGCCCCAGCCCGGCAAGGCCGCTCTCGACCAGGCCAGGGTGCTCTTCGACGCCATGCCCACCGAGGACTTCTGGGCATCCCAGTACAAGTTTCGCGGCCGGCCAGACCCTCCTCGGCCTCGGAGCCACCCGCAGCAGCTCGGCGCGGGACATCGGTGACTTCCTTGCGCTTCGGCGGCTTCCCGACCAAGGCGCCCGAGCCGGGTTCCGCGGAGTTTTCGCACCGAGGTGGAGACGCTGAAGCTGGGCCTGGTCGTGGCGGCCGAGGATCAGGAGTTCGCGGGGCGCTCGTGAGGGCCCGGTGGGTCGCTTCGGTGGTGTCCGCGGCGTCTGATTCTTGTCAGGCGCGCGGCTGGCCGGTAGCGCTGGTATCGTCCCCTTGACGACCAAAGCCCTCAACACCGGATAACGTTTAGATCTCCCGGTGGGAGCGCCTGCCGCACTTCGGGTGCTACGCCATCGAGCGGGATCGCCGCCTGGCAGTCGATCCAGTGTTGGCGTTCTCGGCCCGGTATGTCGCCAGCCGCAGAACGTTCTGGTCGACGTGGAACAACCGCCCATGACTTCAGCGCGCCAACCCTGCTATGACGGGGGTATTAGCTGACGTTGCAGCCATGGGCCACCAGCAGCGCCGCGATAGCTGACGGGGAGGCCACTTCGTACCACACCGGTCCGACAGCGCCGAGGAATGGGACGGTTCGGGTGGGGCCGTGCGACGAGTGATTCAATGCGGGAGGTTGCCGTTTTGGGCGCCCAGATGTGGAAGCTGACCGGTCTCGTCCCCCACAGCCTCGCCTGTCTGGACCGGGCTTGTGTGTTTCGGTTCGACGCTTACCCGTACCTGGACCGTATCGATTCCCTATGGTGCCCTGGCGGCAAACAAAGCCGGTTCTGGACGGGAGCGGGCCATTGTCGTGCGTTTAAGAGCGGACGACGACGTTGAAGTAGGGTTACGTTTTCGAGGACCCCGCCCACGGCGAAAAGAATGGGTGTTCGTCCGCCCCCCTTGCGAGTTTGTTGTTCGCTGGCCGCGATCATGCAGGACGCCATCTGGGGACCGGCCGTCGCGTTCCCCCGGGCTCGCGCCTGATGACTTTCATGGCCCACCTTGGCTCGGCGACCGGACACTTTAGGCCGAAGCCGCAGTGCGCGAAGCGGCCCGCGCCCTCGCGGGACTGACGGTCCGAACGGGCAGGCCGCCGTCCTGTTAAAGCCACCCGCAACAACTGCCTGCGTACATCGCTGGTGGGCGTGCTCAGTTCGCGAATTTCCAGATGCTCAGACCCGGACGCGACTCATAGAAGGCGGGCCGTACTCTGCTACGCCGAACTTGAAGCCGATGTCAGTTAGAGATCGGAAAACGAATTCGGAAGACGGACATCTCGAAGAATCGACCAATCCCTTCCGAGTCCTGGACCGCGATCGGCCATTTGGAAGGAGATCCGGTATCGGCCAGCCAATAGATCTGACATTCCGAGTAAATGCTAGCCCAGGGAAGCAAACCTGATTCCTCCAAGGCTCATATACCCATAGGATGCCAGGTCAACAGCCGCAAAGCTGTTGCACGCTGGCGATGCGTGTAGCGATATGCCATTCGTCCCAGCAGGGTAATTCGACCGCATCGACTGATCGCAATCTCCAAGAATCCACTGAACACCGCCGGCCGCCCGAAAGTCTCGACGAGCTCTTTAAAATCCTCGGGGAGTGTGCACTGAAGTTCAGCCTCGGCGACACTCCACGGGAATTTCAACGGAAACGGGGCTCCCATTGGAGGGATTCGATGATTTGAGGGAACCCAGCTCACAGAAATGAACCTCACCGTCTATCGGCGACATATTTACCAAAGGCGTAGCCAGAACCTTTGCGATTGCCGACCCATCCAATATGAACGCGAAGCCGGAATTGGGCTATCGTCAACATACTCAGGGGTTACGCTACAGTACACCGTATCGCTGGTTTGCACGCGCCTTGCGATGGTCCCTCTCGTAGTTGGACATGTCCGGAGAATGGCTTTGTTGTACAGAGGGACCAAGGTTTCGCAGGTCTTCTCCAGATCCGCCAAGAATTTGGCTATGAGATGCCCGCGCTGCAGGCCCTGATTGGATTTCCACCCGCGAGGCTGAATTATTTCCGTCCTGAAAGAAGACCATGGGCAAACTGTGGCCATCAGGGCCCTACGGTCGGCAGCCGGATATCAGGCTGCCGACCCGTTGGACGGATGCTGTCACGGAGCCCGTCGGAGTGGGACGACGTCGGGGAAGGCGGTCGGCATGGCAGGCCGGTCCAGCCGTGGGGCGTGCCAGCCTCCGGGAGCGGGCCAGCAGCCGCGGTGGCATCCATCGACAGTCTCCGAGATCGGCGGCCACCGTCTGCGGGTCCTGGTCGCGGGCGTCGTGAGCCGGCCAGTACGCGGTGCGTCGGGCGATGAGTTCCAAAGTGCGGGCGGCTTTGATGGCGGCGGTCGGTGAGTCCTGGGCGAGGCTCTCGGTCGCGGCGGTGACCCATCCGTCCTCCACAGACACCTCCAACAACCGCCTGAAGAAGCAGCACCGCGAAGAAGTACAGGCACTACGGACGCGCTCGAAACAAGCCCACGGCGAAGAACCTCGACCTCCGGCGCGAGCTCGTTCGACGGGGCTGCTCCGGCATCCAGCCCACCTGAGCCGGCGGGCGGAACTACGAACCCGAGCGCAGGCCCAAGGCGGCTGTGCTGCACAATCCCAGCGGGACGTCTGCAGCACCCGGACGCCTTTCGGGTCCAACTCCAGCAAGTTCAAGCGGAGTTCCTGCGCCGGCTCGCCGAGCCACGATCGCGCTGAGCACCAGCTCCAGCATCAGGCAGTCGTACTCGTCGTCCTTGCCCGATATAGCGCTCCTGATTCACGTTCCACCACGCCTGGGCAGCCTGCCAGCCACCGTCATCGACCGGAGCAAAAGGTGGCCTCGACGAACCCATGGCCCGTCCAGCTCCGGTGCAAGAACACGACGTTCCTCTCGGGCGAAGACGTCCCACTTCTCGTCCATGTCCGGGGAGCAGTAGGCCCAGCTGAATGCGCTCCCATTCCTCGTCTGACCAGATCCGGGCCGGCAGAGTGACAGCGGGCCGGGGGAGCAGAGATCCCGCTGGAGGTGGTCCAGAAAAGAGGACCGGGTCACGCGTTCATCGGCAGGCATGCCGCGATCCTACGGCCGAGCTGGCATGACGCCATAGCTCGCTGTTGCTGCTATCTCAGCACCGTCCCAAAGCTGGGCAAACACCCGGAGGGAAGCACTCAACCGCCGATAACGGGCGGCGTCGGCAAGACCCACATCGCATCGCGCGTGGCGGTCGCGGCCTGCCGGGCCGGCTACTCGATCTACTTCACCAGCCTTGACGACATGGTCCGCAACCTCAAGGCAGCCGAGGGCGGCCGGACGTCTGACGCAGCAAGCTGGGCTCCTACCTGCGGCCGAGCGTTCTCGTGGTCGATGAAGTCGGCTACCAGCCCCTCGAACGCGCCGAGGCGAACCTGGTCTTCCAGGTCATCTCGAAGCGCTACGAAAAGGACTCCATCATCCTGACCTCGAACAAGACCTTCAGCGAATGGGGCCAGGTCTTCGGCGACGAAGTCCTCGCCACGCTAATCCTCGACCGCCTCCTGCACCACTGCGAAGTCGTCGCCATCAACCGGGTCCCAGCTACCGGCTGAAGAACCACCTCAAGGCGATCGAGCGCGAGACGGAAGTCGCCCTGATCCGGGAGTCAATCCTGGCCCAGCTCCTCGCCCGGCGGGGATGAAGGCGTCGGCCCTGTCGGCATCGTCAACGCATGGCGTGAGCGTCCATCGTGATGGCCGTGCCCGGCCTGCGAGGTGATCAGCCACGCGAGTACTGTTCCGTGAGGCGGGTGTTCCCCGGGCCCTCGTCTTTCCAGTGGGCCCGCCACCCGCCACCAGGAACTGCGACTACGACCTGGTCGGCCTTCTCAAGGTGGGAAAAGTCCTCGTAGTCCGTGGACGGGACGCAATGGCGCCTCGCTTGGGGTCGACGACAAGCGCCGTTCCGTTGCCGGGTCCCATGCCTCCACCCGCACCATGCGGCCGACCTCGGTCTCGGTGCCATTGAAGAGATCGCGGTCCAGCCGGTCTGATTGAAGTATCGAAGGGTCCACTGCCCCATCCTCTCGGCAGGGCGATGAGCGCAGCGGGCGGCTACTTGCTCTGCACGTTCATCCGTACGCGCCTCTGCACATAGGCAAAGTACGCGCGCCGACACGCGGGCCTGCGGCGAGGTCTCCTACCACCCCTTCACCCGCCCACTCGACCTCATTCAGGCCTCCCCTGAACTGCACCACCCACATGATCACCAGGACTTTGAATCAGCCCTGACGTCTTGCAGGGGACTCGGTATTGCGTCCACTTGCCGCTCCGCGAGCGGCCCGGATCATGGTCGCTTCCGCGGCCGACCGCCGCGGAAAGAACCACCCGTCCACGTGCGGTCCGGGGCCGGCGCGCCGACGGCCGCCGCCCCGGTACAGCCGGCCCGCCCCCGGCCCGTGGCGGGGCCGGAGCGGTGACCGGTGTTTCGGTCAGGGAAGGAGCGGGACGAGGGACGAGTGCCAGCGGCGCAGTCACGGAGGAAGCGGCGTAGCAACTCGTCCCCGCGAAGGACGCGGTGTAGCTCGTCGCCGTGGATCACCGTGCTGGGAACCGTCAGCCGTCGCGGGCCAGTGTCGCCACCCCGCCGGCGTTGGTGAGTGCGGTCCCGAGGACGACGGGCCCGAGCGTCGTGTTCGCCCTGGAAGGTGAACCAGTTGTCCCGGGAGCGGAGCGGCGTGGTGGAGGTGAGACCTTGAGGCGTGGCGCTCATCGACGGATGACCGAACGTGCCGTTCGTCCCGCAGGCGGATCTGCGCCCGGGGCCGCCGTCAGCGTCGTGGGAGCCGGGTTCACGGTCAGGTTGGCGCGACGTGGCCGAGGGACTGTGGCAGGTACCACCGTTGTAGACGACGGTGACCGTGGCCGCTGGCGCCCGCGGTGGTGGTGACGCAGGCCGTGCCGCCAGCGTTGAGTGTCACGGTCTGGACGAAGCCGCCGGGCCGGTGAACGTCGACCGTCCCGGCGGGGCGTGCCGCTGCCCGGCGCGACGGGTGGTGACCCGTGGCGCAGAACGTCACCGGGCGGCCGCAGGACTGCGGGGTTGGGGGTGAATGGTGAGCGCGGTCGCGGTCGTGGGCGTTGTTCACGGTCACGCTCGTCCGCGCCCTGCACCGGCATTGAAGCATCCGTCGCCGTTGTAGGACGGCGGTGACGGTGCCGCTGGTGAGGCCTGCTGGTGGTGACGCGAGGCCGTACCACCGGCGTTTCAGGGGGACCGTCGTGTTGAGTCCGCCGGGGCCGGTGAAGGTGACGGTTTCCAGTGGGGGATGCCGCTGCCGGGTGCCCACCGCGGTGACCGTCAGCGCCACACCGTCACGGACTGGCCGCACACCGAGGGGTTGGGGCCACCGTCACCGAACGCCACTGCACTGCCGCCTGGTTGACGGTCACCGGCGCGGTGCCGGTCGACGATGAGAGAGCATGCGTCGGCCGTTGTAGACGGCGGTGACGGTGCCGCTGGTGAGGCTGCTGGTGGTGACGCAGGCTGTGCCGGCGGCGTTCAGGGGGACCGTCGTGTTGAGGTCCGCCGGGGCCGGTGAAGGGTGACGGTTCCGGTGGGGGTGGCCGCTGGCCCGGGTGCCACCGCGCGGTGACCGTCGCGCGCACACCGGTCATCGGGACTGGCCCGCACACCCCGAGGGGTTGGGGGCCACCGACACGGTGGTGGGTGCTGTAGGCGGCCTGGTTGCACGGTCACCGGGCGCGGTGCCGGTCGACGATGGAGAGGCATGCGTCGCCGTTGTAGACGCGCCGTGATGGCTGCCGCTGGTGAGGCTGCTGGTGGTGACGGCAGGCCCGTGCCGCCGGCGTCCAGGGGGACCGTCGGTGTGTCAGCCCGGCCCCGGTGAAGGTGACGGTTCCGGTGGGGGTGTCGCTGCCGGGTGCGGACCGCGGGTGACCGTGGCGCACACACGTCACGGGCTGGCCGCATAGCCGAGGGGTTGGGGGTGACGATACGGTGGTGGTGCTGGCGGGGCCTGGTTGACCGTCACGTCGAAGGGAGCGCCCGAGCCGGCGAAGGCAGGTGTCGCCGTTGTAGGTGGCCGAGTACGTGGCCGCTGGTGAGGCTGCTGGTTGGTCAGGCAGGCCGTGCCGCCTGCGTCCAGGGTCACCGTTCTGGTTGAGTCCGCCGGGGCCGGTGAAGGTGACGGTTCCGGTGGGGGTGCCGGCTGCCGGGTGCGACCGCGTGACCGTGGCGCACACGGTCACGGCCTCGCCGCCACACCGACGGGTCGGGTTCGACCGTCACCGACACCACGCTCGACGCCTGGTTGGACGGTCACCGGCGCGGTGCCGGTCGACGAATGAGAGGCATGCGTCGCCGTTGTAGACGGCGGTGACGGTGCCGCTGGTGAGGCTGCTGGTGGTGACGCAGGCCGTGCCGCCGGCGTTCAGGGGACGGTCGTGTTGAGTCCGCCGGGGCCGGTGAAGGTGACGGTTCCAGTGGGGGTGCCGCTGCCGGGTGCGACTGCGGTGACGGTGGCGCACACCGTCACGGACTGGCCGCATACGGACGGGTCGGGGTCCACGGTCACCGAGACCGCGCTGGATGCCTGGTTGACGGTCACCGGTGCGGTGCCGGTCGACGAGGAGAGGCATGCGTCGCCGTTGTAGACGGCCGTGGACCGTGCCGGTCTCCAGCTCGGTCGTGATCAGGCAGGCCGTGCCGCGCGGCGTCCAGGGGACGGTCGTGTTCAGCCCGGCCCCGGTTGAAGGTGACGGTTCCGGTGGGGTGCCGCTGCCGGGTGCGACCGCGGTGACGGTGGCGCACACGATCACGGTCTCACCGCACACCGAACGGGTTGGGCTCCACCGTCACCGACACCGCCACTGGATGCCGGGTTGACCGCCACCATTGCGACGTCTGTCGATGAGGTGAAGCATCCGTCGCCGTTGTAAGACGGCCGTGACCGTGCCGCTGGTGAGGCTGCTGGTGGTGACGCAGGCGGTGCCTTCTGCGTCCAGGGGGACGGTCGTGTTCAGCCCGGCCCCGGTGAAGGTGACGGTTCCGGTGGGGGTGCCGCTGCCGGGAGTGACTGCGGTGACCGTGGCGCACACCGTCACGGTCTCGCCGCATACCGAGGGGTTGGGGGTGACCGATACGGTGGTGGTGCTGGCGGCCTGGTTGGACCCGTCCACGTTCGAAGGGAGCGCCCGAGCCGGCGCGAAGCAGGTGTCTCGCCGTTGTAGGTGGCCGAGGTACGTGCCGCTGGTGAGGCTGCTGGTGGTCAGGCAGGCCGATGGCGCGCCGGCATCCAGCGTCAGTGTCACGTTGAGTCCGCCGGGCCGGTGAAGGTGGACGGTTCCAGTGGGGGTGCCGCTGCCGGGTGCCACCGCGGTAACCCGTCGCGCACACGATCACGTCTCACCGCACACCGACGGTCGGCTCCGCCGTCACCGACACCACCGCTGGCGCACGGGTTGACGTCACGTCCAGTGAGCCCGTCGACGGCAGGAAGCAGGTGTCCACCCGCGTAGGTGACGGTGACCGTGCCGGTCCTTCCAAGGCGGTCGTGGTGGACGCCAGGCCGTGCCGCCTGCGTCCAGCCCCGCGACAAGAGTGCTTGCCGTCGGGCAGTAGAAGGTGACGGTTCCGGTGGGGGTGCCGCTGCCGGGTGCGACCGCGGTGACCGTGGCGCACACGATCACGGTCTCGCCGCACACCGACGGGGCGGGCTCCGCCGTCACCGACACCACCACTGGATGCCGGGTTGACGGTCACGTCCAGTGGAGCCCGTCGACGGCAGGAAGCAGGTGTCACCCGCGTAGGTGACGGTGACCGTGCCGGTCTCCAAGGCGGTCGTGGTGACGCAGGCCGTGCCGCCGGAGTCCAGGGTCACCGTCTCGTTGAGTCCGCCGGGCCGGTGAAGGTGACGGTTCCAGTGGGGGTGCCGCTTGCCGGGTGGGCCACCGCGGTGGACCGTCGCGCCCACACCGTCACGGTCTCGCCGCACACCGACGGTTGGGCTCCACCGTCACCGACACCGTACTGGATGCCGGGTGACCGCCCGAGATCCACGGTGCCGGTGGACGAGGAGAAGCATTCATCGCCGTTGTAGGTGGCGGTGACCGTGCCGGTCTCCAGTGCGGTCGTGGTCAGGCATGCGGTGCCACCGGCGGTCCAGGGTCACGGTCTCGTTCAGTCCGCCCGGGCCGGTGAAGGTCACCGTTCCGGTGGGGGTGCCGCTGCCGGGTGCCACCGCGGTGACCGTCGCGCGCACACCGTCACGGCCTCGCCGCATACGACGGGTTGGGCTCCACCGTCACCGACACCGTGCTCGACGCCTGATTGACGGTCACCGGCGCGGTGCGGTTGGACGAGGAGGAAGCATCCGTCGCCGTTGTAGGTGGCGGTGACCGTGCCGGTCTCCAGTGCGGTCGTGGTCAGGCATGCGGTGCCACCGGCGTCCAGGGTCACGGTCTCGTTCAGTCCGCCCGGGCCGGTGAAGGTCACCGTTCCGGTGGGGTGCCGCTGCCGGGTGCCAACCGCGGTAACCGTCGCGCACACGAATCACGGACTGGGCCGCATACCGAGGGGTTGGGTCCACGGTCACGACACCGTGCTCGACGCCTGGTTGACCGTCACGTCGAAGGTGCCGGTCGACGAGGAGAAGCAACCGTCGCCGTTGTAGACGGCGGTGACGGTAGCCGCTGGTGAGGCTGCTGGTGGTGACGCAGAGGCTGTACCGGCGGCGTTCAGGGCGACCGTCGTGTTGAGTCCGCCGGGGCCGGTTGAACGGTGGGACGGTTCCGTGGGGGTGCCGCTGCCGGGTGCCCACCGCGGTTAACCGTCGACGCACACCGATCACCGGTCTCACCGCATTGTCACCGACGGCGTTGGCGTTCGGACCGTTCACGCGACACCACGCTCGACGCCTGGTTGACCGTTCACCGGCGCGGTGCCGGTCGATTGCGGAGAAGCAATCGTCGCCGTTTGTAGGTGGCGGGTGACCGTGCCGGCTCCAAGGGCGGTTCGTGGTGGACGCAGGCCGTGCCGCCGGCGTCCAGGGGCACCGGTCTGAGTTGAAGTTCCGCCGGGGCCGGTGAAGGTGACGGTTCCAAGCGGGGGTGCCGCTGCCGGGGTGCGACCGCGGTTGACGGTGGCGCACACCGATTCCACGGTCTTCGGCCGCACACCGACGGGTCGGGTTCGACCGTCACCGACACCGGTGCTCGACGCCTGGTTGACCGTCACGTCGAAGGTGCCGGTCCCGCTCGCGTAGCACTCGTCGCGCCGCCGTAGACGACGGTGACCGTGCCGGTCTCCAGCGCGGTCGTGGTTGACGCAGGGCCGTGCCGCCTGCGTCCAGGGTCACCGTCTGGGTTTGAGTCCGCCGGGCCGGTGAAGGTCACCGAGCCCGACGGGATTGCCGACGCCCGAGGAGACCGGTGCCACGGTGGCGCAGAAGCGTTCACCGTCTGACCGCACACCGACGGGTTGGGCACCACCGAGACCGTGACCGAGACGGGGCGCAGGGTTGACGACGTTGGAGCGTCAGTCGGGGGAGTTCGACCCGTTGAAGTCCGCGTCGCCGGTGTAGAAGGCGGCTGCCTGGTGGAGGCCGACGTCCAGGGCCGCTGAAGCTGACCTGCGCCTGCCCGTTTATGGCCACGGGGGCGGTCAGTACCGACCGTCGGTCGCTGACGATGAAGGACACCAGCCCGGTGGGAGTTCCCGCGCCCGGCGGAACGGGGGTCACCTGGGCGGTGGCGGTCACCGTCCTCTCCGCCAGACGGAGGGTTCGGGGGGGCGCAAGGCCAGCGTGGTTGGTTGGTGTTCGCGAGCGTGACCTCCTGGGTGTCCGCGCCCATGGACGGGTCGTACACCGCGTCGCCGGAGTAGTTGGCCTCCATCCCGTGGGAGACCGACCTCCAGATCGCTGGTCGTGTATTGTGCCGTGCCGCTCATGTCGAGCGGCACGGTCACGACGGGCGTGCTGTCGACGACGAACTCGACGCTGCCGGTCGGGGTGGGGCCGGCGACTTCCGGCTGGACGGTGGCGGTGAAGGTGACCGACTGTCCGGAAGACGGACGGATCCGGTGCCGAGGTCACGGTGGTGTGCGAACTGGCCATGCTGTTGGGCTCCCTTTCGGATGACCCGCGGAAAGCAGATGAATCTCTCCTCGCCCGTATGGCGCTTGGCGAAGCACGGAAACGCACGGGGAAAAACGCTGGTGGGACGTTCCTTTAAGGAGCCCCTGTCCACACGGAAGTCGGGGCACATCACCTGCCTGATATCAGCAGTAGGCCTTTCCGGCTGAGGACTTCGGCTAGACGAGGTGAAACAGAACACCACTCGTTCGGCTCAGCGCACTTCAGGCGCGCGAGAGGCGATAAACCCGGATTATGCGGCGCCTTGGTGCACTCTCGCGAGAGGAAAGGATTCCCTTTCGGTTGTTTTCCCGGGCACATAACTGGGCCGGTGCCGGGGTGTACTCACGCTCTCAGGACAGTCTGACGGACTCACGGACGTAAGAGAAAGGATTCCGCGCTGAGTGAATCATCGTTATTCCCTTCGCGGCATTGTGCAATACCAGGGGTACCACGGCACGCCGCAGCCCCCCGGTGCACCGGCTGTCCGGTTACGCCGAGGGGCTGTTGGTGGGGGCGTCGCCCTTCCGGCGGTCCGCCGGAGTGGGCGGGCCTACTGGCGGACCGCCGTGATGGAACCTTGCCCGCCTGGCCCTTCTTGTTGGCGGCGTCGGCCTCCTGCCGCGTGGGGTACTGGCGCGTGACCCCGCTTGGGCAGGACCAAGCCGGTAACCGAGGCGTGGACCGGCTGGCGCGCGTCCGCAGTTGCACATGCCATGGTCTTCCTCCTTCTGTGTCGGCCGCTTCGGCGGCCGGTCAAGGGGAGGGCCGGGGGGAGTTTCCGGGGCAGGACCGAGCCCCCGGCTCGTTCCCTTTACCCTTTATCCCCGGGCACCGCACGCCGACACTCGCCGCCGTATAGTCATATTTATACGTGGCGGCAATGAATGGGGACTATTCCAACGCGCCGGTCAGTCAAGCCAGTTGGCGCGCGAGGCCGGTGAGGTAGGAAAGGGTTAAGCGCCGTGGGCGCCCGCCTGGAACCACGTTTCCTTCGCCGGCCCAGTGGGCGAGCACGGTGACGGCGCCCGCGACCCAGATGCTGACGCACCATCCGCAGGTGACCAGATAGGCCGGGTGGGAGTCTTCGCCGAACGGTCGGCGATCCGGGAGCGGAACCCCGCAGGCGGAGGGCGTCCTTGGTGACGAATCGTCGTGACGCGACAGACTGGTGCCGAGCGACAGGAGGAAGATCAGCGCACCTCATGGAATATCATCGTAGGGTTTCCGCACTCCTCCCCTCTCGCGTTTTCCCGAATCCGGCGGGAGGGCCGATCGCAGGGCTGATTCAAAAGTCCTGGTGATCATGTGGTGGTGCAGTTCAGGGGAGGCTGATGAGGTCGAGTGGGCGGGTGAAGGGGTGGTAGGAGACCTCGCGCAGGCCTGCGGCGATGTTGCGGTGTCCGGCCGCGGGGGGGGTGTTGAGTCCAGGTTCGTCAAAGCGGCACCTCGCCCGCCAGTCGTCTCGCGTCGTTCGGTGCCTGACGGGTACGGCGCCACGCAGCAGGGCCAGCTCGTCCGTAACGGGCGTCGATCCCGCCCTGGCCCGGATGGGTCTCCAGCTCCACTGCCCCGGCCTCCATGGCATTCCTTCCACCTCGCGAAGATCGCCCACTGCTCGCGCTCCCAGTTCCAACCGCCGCGTCGCTCGCGGGCCAGACGGGTTACTCGTCGGCATCGTCGGCGTCATCCCAGTTCGTCGCCCTGGAAGAAGTGCGGCTTGCCGTCGGACATCGCCGAGGCCGGCGCGCGGCCCGCTGTACCACTCCAACTCGACGAACACGCTGCTCGAATACCGTCCGCCATCAGCTGCACTTCGTCCCAGGTCTCAGCCACACGCGCAGGTACCGACGATCGGCTTCGGCATCCCATGATCACGATCTACGGCTGGAGTACTACTGAGCTTTTCGTGCTGTCGTTCGGGTGGTGGACGGTTCATGATCCCTGCGGTATGCCGGTGGTATGCGTTATCCGGGGGGTGGGGGCCTGACCGCTGAGCGTCGGGCGTTTCGTGAGGGGATCCGGCTTCAGGCCGGGGAGCGGTTTCGCGGCGGGTGAGGAAGACCGTCGTGATCGCGAAGGACCCGCGGGTGAGTGTGCGGTCGGTGGAACGCTTGGCGTCGTGCCTTGGCGCGAGGGCGGCAATCGAGGCCCTTGCACTCGACGGGCCCGGCGGAACTCCCCGACCGTCACCGAGGCCCAGTTCGCCGTGGCTCGAGGAGGAACTCGCGCAAGGGCCCGTCAGCGCACGGCTTCGAGGATGAAGCGGTGGACTCTGGTCCGGGTTCCAGACGGTGATCCGCCGCCGGCTGCGGAGTGTGTCTCTCAGTAGCGACGGTCTGGCGGCTGCTGAAGCGGCACGGCTGGTCCTGGCAGGCAACCGGCCCGCAGAGCACTCGAGCGGGACGAGCACGCCGTGGAGCTGTGGAAGAAGGAGGTGCTGGCCCCAGGTAAAAGGCTCGCGGCGGCGTGTGGGGCTGGATCGTCTTTCGAGGACGAGGCCGGATTCTCCATGACGCCGCCCCCGCGCCCGTACTTGGGGCCGGCGCGGACACCACCCCTGTCATCCGGCGGGCGGGCGGGTGAGGGTGACGGGGTGTGGGTGCCGGGCGGGCTGTCGGGGATGATGCCCTCCTTGCGTCCCACGATTTCGAGCGCGGTCAGTACGCGCTCCAGGTGGGCGTCGGTGTGGGCGGCGGTGAGGGTGATCCGCAGGACTTCGCGGCCGCGGGCGACGCCGGGGTGGGTGATGGGCCGCGTGAACACGCCGGCCTCGCACAGGCGCCGCCAGGTGCGGAAGCAGCGTTCCTGGCCGCTCACCTTCACCGCGACGATGGGTGTGGTCGACTTTCCCGGTGTCGAAGCCGAGGGCGCGGAGGCCGTTGTGGAGGTGTTCGGCGAGGTCGAGGAGCCGCGTGCGGCGCTGCGGTTCGGCCTGGAGGATGTCAAGGGCGGTCAGTGCGGCGGCCACGCCGGCGGGGGCGGCCGCCGCCGTGAAGATCGCGGCCGGGGCGTTGTGGCGCAGTAGCGGATGACGTGTTCGGGGCCGGCGATGACGCCGCCTACCGAGGCGAGGCTCTTCGACAGGGCGCTGGTGACGAGGTCCACGGGGAGGCGGAAGTGTTCGGCGGCGCCCGCCTCCTGTGGCGCCGAGCATGCCGAGGTCGTGGGAACTGTCCAGGGACGATTCCGTGCGCCGTGGGTGCGGGCGAGTTCGGTGAGGGCGGGCAGGTCGCAGACGTCTCCGTCGACGGAGGAACACGCCGTCGGTGAGGATCAGTTTGGCCAGGCGGCTTGTCGGCCTCGGCGAGCCGGCGCCTCCAGGTGCTTCATGTTGCCGTGCAGGTAGGGTGTGTGTGATCGGGGAGCCCGAGGCGTACAGCCTCGTGCAGCGAGGCGTGTCGGTTGGCGAAGTCGGTGAAAGACGGCGGTGTCCGCGTCCATCAGCGTGGGCGAGCATTCAGGTTCGCCTGGAACCCGGACGGCAGGACCAGTGCCGCTTCATGGCCCAGGAACACGGCCAGGCGTTCCTCCAGTTGCTCGTGGAGTTCCAGCGAGCCGTTGATGATCCGGGGAGCCGCCCAGGGAGGTGCCGAACCGGCGGGACCGCTTCGACGGCCGCCTCCCGCACCCGGGGGTCCGCCGACAGGCCAGGTAGTCGTGGGACGGCAGTCATGAATGAGCCGGTTGCCCTCGAAGAGCACCTCCGTTCCCCCGTAGCCAGTCGCTCACCGGCCGGAAGTAGGCTGGCGCCCGGTCGCGCCACCAGATGCTCAGGGGTCCAGATGCGGGCCTTGTCCAACCACGTCGGGCAACGGGTTCACCTCAATGTGTATCGATCCGGCGGGGGCCATCTGGCGCCGGTTCCCCGGCGTCCCGGGGCCGGAGAGTTGATCAATGGCAGCTGTACCGCGTCAACGACGTCGACGGTTGGTTCGGTCACCGCTCCGCGGGTGTTAATGTGCGCTGTTACGGGCGCTGGATGAGGTGAGGGCCGGCCGCCAGGTGGGACATGGCACGCTCGCACCGTTGCGTCGAGGCCGATTTCGTCGCCGGACGGTGACGCTGAGGAAGAGTTGTCCGTCATATCCGCCGAGCGCAGTGACCAGCGGTGCGCGCGGTGAGGCTGGTGTGTGCCGCGCCGTAGACACGGCGGACAGGCGCAGCGGGCCGTAGTCCGGGCGGTGGGCAGGCGGGTGTTGCTGATGGGACACGTCGAAGCGTGCTCCTCGTGCCTCGCTGCCGTCGGAGCAGCGATCCATCGTCTTGTGGGGCAGGAGGACGCCAGGATGCGGAAAGGCGCGGACGAGGGGGCCGAGTTCGTTCGGGGGCGAACATGGTGGCGGGAGGTCGGCCTCCGACCTGACGGGCCAGGGGTCCAGAAGTCGGCCGGTGGGCGGTGGCGTCGGACCGGTCGCACGATGCTCGTGGGCGTAGAGGCCGACGGCGTGGTGCGCGGCGGGGGCGAGGATGCGGCGCAGGTCGACGGGACGGCGAGTGTCGGTCGGGTGGGAGAAGGTACGGGCGAAGGCTTGTGCCACAGGGCTGCCTGAAGAGTGGTCCCTTCGTCACGGCAGCGGCGGGTGAGGATGGCGGTGGTCTTCCTCGGCGGAGAGCGACCAGGTGGTGAAAGCCAGGGATTCCGGTGTGTCGGGTGGGACGGGTGGATCCGCCGAGGGCGCGGGCGAGTTTGCGTAGGTCGGAGAGTCCGGCCGGGGGCGTCGGCAGCAGGTCGTCGGCGGCCGGGGCGGATCGGGGCGGGGGAACGTCGTGGGTGGGACCTCGCAGGATGTCGTCGATGAGGATGCCCGCGAGGTGCCGTCGCAGATGAGGGTGGTGGCAGACGGCGATGAGATCGAAGGTGTCCCCCGCGTCGACCAGGACGAACGCGGCGAGGAGGGCCGGTGGCGGTGTCGAACCTGCGGGGCAGTTCCTCTTCGACCACTCGGGCCCAGGGCGTCGGGGGCGGTGGTTTCGACGATGCGCAGGTCCGGGTACGGTGACGGATTCGGTGGTCAAGCCAGGCGCGCCACCGTCTCGGGGGTCTGCGATCCGTACCGCCGAGGCAGGGGGTGGCGTCTTGCGGGCGCGCGGTGAGGGCGGCGCGGATGCGGGCGGGGTCGGCGCGGCCCTCGACACGGGCGATCACCGCGATGTTGACGGGCAGCACATGCCCCGCCGCCCACACGAGGACGCTCGTACGGGGAGAGTTGCCGGCGCATGGGGGTGTCCTTCACGGCGTCGGGGACGGCTTCGGCAGCAGGGTTTGTGGTTCAGGCCTTGGAGGAGAGGGATGCGGGGGGTGAAGGGGAGCCCTGCCGGTGGCGCAGGTCCAGGCGGGGTGCAGGAGTTCGGTGACCTTGTCGGGGTTGAGCATGGAGGTACGGCCCAGGGCGCGGGCCAGGGCCGCGGCCGGCCGCGGCTGGGATGCGGACGAACCCGTGGGCGCCGTCTGGCCGAGGACGTCCGCGACGGCGGCGCCGATCTCCTCCCAGCGGTGCTCAATGCCATCACTCCACGTGGTAGGTCTGCCCCGGGGTGCCGGTCTTCCGCCGCGGTGAGCAGGGCCGCGCACAGGTCGTCGACGTGGATGAGCGAGTAGTGGCGCGGGCCCCGGGGCCCCAGGACCGGCAGAAATCCCGGCCCGGACCGCGGAACACCAGACGGGGCAGGAAACTCTCGGTCGCCCGTTCCGTACACGATGGGCGGGCGCACGACGATTCCCGGCACCCGGGGGGTGTCGCCGCAGCGCCTGCTTCCCCGCCCAGTTTGCTGCGCCCGTAGGCGGATACCGGGTTCGGCGGGTCCAGTTCGCTCCGCAACCGACCGGGGGCCGGCTGCGGCGAGCGAGGAGCAGTGGACCAGGGACGGCGGGTGGCGGCTTGGCTTGCGGCCGCCGCACACAGGCGGCGGGTGCCTTCGGTGTTGACCGCCGTGTAGGTGGCGGGGGTGGGGGCCTTGGTGCGTCCGGCGAGGTGGATGACGCGCGTCGACGCCGTCCAGGGCTGCCGGGAGTCCCGATCCCGGTGGTGAGCTCCCCACGGACCGTCCGGGCGCCGGGGAGTGGCGGGCCTCCGCGCACCAGGGCTGTGACGTCGTGCCCCTGTCCGATGAGGTGGCCGACCAGGCCGGCGCCCGATGAATCCGGTGGCGCCGGTCACGAGATACCTCATTGATGCGGGCCGCTCGTAGAGACGGTGGGTTACGGAAGTGGATGCCGCCCAGGGCCTTGGTGGAGCGGTTGGCGTCCGCGGTTGTCCTCGAGCATCCCAGGACAGTTCGGGTCTCGGTTGTAGCCGAGACGGAAGGCGGTGCGCTGGGCCTGGGTGAGCAGGGCGGCGGCCAAGGCCCCGGGGCGCGGTGTTCCTTTCTGATCCCAGGTGGCGATGGCGCGGATGCGGTCGATTACGGCGGGCGGGCCTGGCGGAATGCGCAGGAGGCCAAGGGGCAGACCGTAGGTGGTGAGGCGGCCCCGGGCGGCTGCCAGTGCCTGGTTGGTGTCGGGCATGACGAGGGTGAAGGCGGCGGGCCGGCCGTGGACCTCGGCGATCTGGACGAGCTCCGGGCGCATGAAGGGTTTCATCTGCCTGATCAGGTGGTCGAATTCGCGCGTTCGGTCATGGGAACGGAGGCGTAGTTCTCCGGACCAGGAGTCGTTGTAAATGTCCTTGATGGCGGCCATGTCGGCGCCGAAAACGGTGGGGGTCGAGCGGACGTACCACCACTCCGGGGGCGTTCAGGGCGCGTTCGGCGGCCCGGCGGACCACGGGCGGGGGGCTCTCCGTCGGCGGGCATGGGGACGCGCCAGGACAGCAGGTCGCTTGGCCTTGGTGAAGCCGCAGCGGGTGAAAAGGGTCCTGGTAGTAGGCGGGTTTGTGCGGCATTAGAGCATCGTTGGGCGGGCGGTCGAAGCCGTTGACGAGCAGCCCGCAACTCGTGGTTCGTGGAGAAAGCTGAGTGGGCCGAGGATCCTGCTCATGCCCTTTCCGGCGGCCCAGCCGCTCGCCGCGTCGAAGAGAGCCGCGGCGGTCGCGTCGTCGTCAATGCACTCGAAGAGGCCGAACTGGCCGCACCGCACATCGTGCCGCTCCTGGAAGCGGGGGTCGACCACGGCGGCGATCCGTCCCACGATCTTCGCCCTGGCGGGCGGGCCAGGAACAGCTCGACCCGTGCCACCTCGTGGAAGGGTTGCGGCGCGCGTCGAGGAAGGCGCGCTGCCCGCCGCTCCAGTGGGGCGACCCACCAGCGGGTCGTTGCGATATAGAGGGTGTGGGGGAAGCGGGATGAACGTGGTGGTGTGTCGCGGCGGCCCCGCACGGGAGTGACGGTGAGGATGGCGTTCATTCGTGCACCTGCCGGGGCCTTGTCGGTTGGCGGTCCGCGGACGGGGCGCACGTGGCACGCGCCCGCATGCGGAGTCCGCGTGGTCTGAGCGCGCTCGACACGGCGGTACGCGGGGGTGCGGCGGTCAGGGGGCGCAGCTGCCAGCGGCTTGGATGATCGTGGCCAGCGCCCACGATGGCCTCAAGGGTGGCGTACCGGTCGCCGACGGCATTTGGCGGGCCCCCGGCTCCGTAGACGATGTGGGCGCCTCGTGGGGGCGGGGTGCCGCGGTCGGGGTCCCAACGGTCGGGGTCGAAGCGTTCGGGGCGTTCGTACAGGTCCCGCTCGGCGGTGGATGAGGTAGGGGCTGAGTACGAGGCCGGTCCCGGCAGGGAGACGATGGGCTGCCGAGGAGGGTGTCGGAGGTGACGGTGCGGAGCATCACCCACGGTGTCGGGAAAAGACGCTGGTGTCTCGGTGATCACGCGGGCGGTCACGGCCAATCGGCGGCAGGTGTTCCAGGGGTGGCGGGGGCACCAGCCAGGGACCGTGTTCGACCTCGGCGTGCAGCCGTTCCTCGACGTCGGGGTGCGCGGCCACCAGGTGCAGGGCCCAGGCAAGGTTCGCGGCGCTGTTGTCCACGGCCGCCCCGAGGAAGTTCAGAAGCTGATCCGTGGATCTCGGCGTCGGGTCAGCGCCTGGTCCGGTCGGGCAGGGGGTTCGGCGGCCAGCACCACGGAAGAGGAAAGTCCTCGTGGTCACCGGGATCTCCTGGGGCTCCTGGGGCTCCTGGGGCTCCTGGGGCTCCTGGGGCTCCTGGGCTGATGCCATCGGCACGGCGGTTGGGACAGGGATCTCGCAGGCGAGTTTGACGCAGGCGGCGCTCGGCCCGTTGATAAGCGGCGGTGATTCGGGCAGGGGCAGGCCAGGCCGCGGCCCGTGGCATGCCGGTGCGCAGGTAGGTGCCCCTGATGAGGGTCGCCATGTCGTCGGTGATCTGCTGCAGGACCGCCGGCGACGGGCTCTGGGAGAACAGGGTCTCCAGCATGATGCGCGTGGTCAGCCTGGTCATCTCGGCGGAGAGACGTCGAAATCCTGTCCCGACTTCCAGCCTTGGGTGAGTGCATCGGCCTGGCGGGTCATGACGCAGGCGTAGCCGTCCAGCCGAGCGGGGCGGAAGGCCGGTTGGACCAGTTCGCCGCAGCCGCCGGTTGCGAGGTGTGCGGGCAGAAGGAGAGTCCGGTGCCCAGCAGTGTCCGGTAGGCGTTGACGCACTCGGTCTTGTCGAACAGCCGGTCGTTGACGAAAACCTGATGGGTGAGGGCCCGGGTCGCAGACGACGATGTGACTGCGAAGGTGCCAGCACGGACCCGGACCAGGCCGTCGTGGGTTGTCAGAGAGTTCAGCAGCCCCAGGGGATCACGGGCGACGGACAGCGAGGTGGCCGATCACCGGCAGGCCTCCGGTCGCCGTTGGGACCGCTCGGATGGTGTTCGCCGTCATCGGGTCTCCACAAGGTCGGTGCCGGCGACCTGCCCGGCGGCGGGGCCACGGCTACATTCCGGGCACGGGGTCTTCGGTCGACCAACGAATGCCGGCCTCGAAAGCATCGGCGAACCGCAGGATTCACCCACCCGCTCCCCCGCCTCTCGCGGGACTGAGCAGGCCTCCTTCGGGAGGCGGACCCTCTGTCCGGCTCGATCGCCTCGCCCAGGGTGTACATGGGAGCGCCTGCACTGCGAGCAGCGTGATTTCGTTCTCGCGCCGCATGCTGCTGCCTGTCGATCACGGTGTACATGAACCGGCGTTACCGGCCCCGGATGGCGGCGAGCGTGTGCGGTGTGGTTTCCAGCCGGGCTGCCAAGAAGCTTGTCGGCCATTCTCGTTCGGCCAGGTCCTGCAGGCTGGTGGCTGCCCTCTCCGCGCCAACCAGCCCAGGCAGGAGGCGATCCCGCTTGAGGACACTGGTGAGCGGGATGCCGAGGATCGCTTTCCGAGGTGACCCCGGTGCATCGCGGGTCTCGCGCGTCACGGATCAGTCACAGCCCACCCATACCGGTCCTGGCGCCGACACCATGATGCGATGCGTACTCACCACACCGTCACCCTCCTCGCCCGCCGGCCTCCTCGCCCTCACCGGCTGCTCCGAGGTCACCAGCGAGCCCAAGGCCGACGACAAGGTCGCCGCCTCGCCGTCCGCATCGCAGTCGAACATCGCTCCCGAGGCGCTCAGCTCTGCCGCCGCAGCCGCCGGCATCCCGCCCAGCCCCGCCCCCCGAGCAGCGCACCATCTACCTCGCCGCGCTCAACAAGATCGACCCCGAGATCGTCAACGGCAAGGACGACAAGGCCATCAGCCGCGGGCTGAGCCAGTGCCAGTCCATGAAGAACGAGAAGGACCCGACCAAGCGTGTCGAGTCCACGAAACCGGCGGTTTCATCAGCCCCAACCATCCGGACGGCTTCGGCCCCACCAAGGGCCGCCTTCATCCTCGCCGCCGTACAGACCAAACCTCTGCCCCACGTACTGACGGGGCCACAGACCCGGGGCAGGGTGATGATGCGGCCGCCGGCGACACGTTTCTCGACCGAGGTTTCACCGCCCTGTGTGAACCAGAGCAAGGCCGAGCTCACCGGGAATACGGGCGCGATGCAGTTCCGCGAGTACACCTCCGAATGGACAGCCGGCCGGCGCGGACCAAGTTCGCATCACCCGCACACCAGCCGGTCGCACGGATCGGCCGCCGCGTCCGGCCGTGTCCGGGCGACCGGGGCCGGTTGCGCCGGCCCCGTAGGCAACGGCGAAGGGAGGAGGTGCCGTGTTTCCGCGGGCGGTGACGCCCACGTCGAGGCACGCGCCGAGGCGCCCCGTGACCGGGTCCTCCTCCAGCCCGAAGCGCATGAGGCGGGTGACGCCCCGGAGGTGGTCCCACTCCCTGCCCTCCGCGGCCGGAAGGCCCGCTCGAACGCGTCCCGAAGCCCAGTGGCTGGAACTTCCTGAACGGCCTCCGCCCAGCACGGGGAGGTCCGGGCGCAGACCGCGGCGCACACGAGCAGCTCCTGCACCACGGCATTCCTGGCCGGCTGCGCCACGGATCTCCAGGACGAGGTCCCACGGGCAGCCGGGAGAGAAGAAAAGGGATCGAGCAGGGCTGCGGGGGAGCGCGTCCTGGGCGAGGAGCCGCCGATTCGCTTCCCGTGGGCAGGTCGCGCCCCTCCCGGGGTCTTGGCACACACCGGAATCCAGGACGAAGGGGGAAGCGGCACGCCGGTACGCATCGATGGCCCAGTCGTCCAAGGACTGCAAGCGCCAGTACGACACCTGTGTGCTGCTGCCGTACTCCCAACGGAGCGGTAGGACGCGATCCACGAGCGCAGTTCGATGTGCAGGAGCTGCGGCTGTTCCGTCACCCACCGCCGGGCGTCGGACAACGCGCGACCGTACGGGTCCCGTCACGCCGTCGAGGGCGGTGTCGATGCGGGACAGCACCCCCCTGCGGAAAGGCCTCGCCGACCTCCGCGAGGTCGTAGGGGACGGCATGGCGCCGACGTGAGGGCGTCCAGATGGTCGACGTACGCCCGGTCTGGAACGTTGTTGACCTGCCTGCGGGGCGTGTTCGTCACGGGATCGCCGAGGCAGCGTGCTTCCGGCGCGCTGCGCCACCCTGATGCGGCCCCCTCTCGCAGCAGGGGTGCGAGGTCGGAAAGGACCTCCACCTGCTTGAACCTGCGGTGCTTTCCGCTTCGCCGTCCCGCTCCTCCGGAGAGATGAGGCACCGGAAGTACTTTGTTGTTGAGGCATTGCGAGTCCCCCACCAGCAGGGCGTCGGCAAGGAGTACGTGCAGCAGCACCCTGGAGCGCAGATCCGCGGCGTAGGCCAACGGGCCGACGGGTTCGGCTTCGACATCGGAGAGGTAGATCCTCTCCACATCGCCGTTCAGGCGCAACCAAGCCCATCATTTCCCCTCTTCGTCGTTCGTCTCGTCCCTCGTCGGATCGGATGGCGTCCCTGGTCGGCGCACGGCCTGCCGCGCGGGGTGCGAAGCCGGATCAACCGGCTGTCTGCCGCCGTAGCGGCCTGCTCCGTGGGCGCGGCCGTCTCTGCGGTCTCCGCGGTCTCTGCCGGCTCCGCTGGCCTCCGCTGTCTCCGCGGAGACGGTCGAGACGGCCGCATCGCCGTTCTTGCGCCACGTGGCGGACACCTTCAGGGTCGCCTTTCCTCCCGATGCCGTCACGACGCTCACGAGGAGGCCGGACTTCAGGGACAGCTCGATGCCGAACTCGAGTGTCACCTCGTCCGGAGCGGCATTCCTCAGCCCGGACCGCACCGTGGTGACGACCGTCTCCAAATGTCTGCGGAAGGTCGTCCAGCCGGTGCCTGGACGCTGGTGAACGAGGTGTCGCGCGGGCCACCCTCGTCCTCGACCCGTACCCACAGCGTCCCACCGTCCGGGGTCTGGACTTCGACAATCTCCGACATGTCTCTCCCTCGTGCGCTAGGTTCCCGGCAGGGGGTGGTCGGTATGAGTGATCGCTTGGTGGAGAACGTCTATCTGTCGGATGTGGAGCCCCACTCCGCTGCGCCAATCCGACGGCCGCAGCGGACCTACGGGCGCGGATTCTCCTGCACGTACTGTTCTGCGACACTCTACTGATCGGTGACTCGCAGAGCCTCAACCAACCGTTATTTTCCGCACTCTGGTGACGGAGCATCAGGTTGAGTCGCCGAGGCGGAGGGCACGGCGAGCCGCCGGGATCGCACGATCTGGCACCGCTTCTGGCGGGAGGCCATATTCGCGTGGCTCTGCGCACCGGATGGACACTCCATGACATCCGGAACGCACACGCGGCCAAGAACGTCCGAGAACGTGCCGCGCCCGGACTACGTGGACGAACTGCAGGCCATGACGAGCGACCGGGTGCTGCCGTACGACGGTTCGGCCGTCTCGGCCGCCTTCAAGTCCGGCGTGCTGGAGCGGATCACGCGGGGCGCTGGAACACACCCGGGGTGAGGCGCGGCACACACTCCGCGCCGCCCAGGAGTGGGGCCGGGAGCAAGATCCGCTGGAGTACAAGGCGATCCGGGACTGGCTGTCCGAGCATCGAGCCGGCCGCCCGCGTGCGAGCGCCGACGTCGTGCTCGCCCTGCAGTCGGTGGACCAGTGGGCCGGGGAGTCTTATCGTCAGGCGCTCCCGCGAGCGCTCGGGGCAGCCGTGGCCGGCCCACGCGACGACGCGGACGTCATCCCGTTGGCCCGGCGCCACCGACTGCTGGACCGGCCCGGGTTGGCTCCGGCCCTGCTCGACGGCCTTGCTGCTGTCGCTGCTGCCGGTGGACGTGCTGCTGGAGGCGGTCGCGCCAGTCGTCACGGCAACGCACTGCTGGGAGAACTGGCCCGGATACGCCGGGGGCAGCAGCCGGACGCAGCCGTTCTCGGCGCCTCGGCCGAGGAGTTCAGTGCCTGGATGGCCGCGGCCTGTAGACGTGTGTTCCGCGGCCAGGGCGGCAGGGCATGGGAGCACCTCCAGGGAGAGGACCGCCTGATGCGTTTCGGCCTGGAGGAGGATCCCACGGCGGGCAGGCTGGGCGCCGGCCTGGAAGTGGCGCCCGCTCCCGGCGGCCGGACGGGGGCCCTCTCGTTCCACGTCCTCAGCAGCGCGGTGGACAAACCCCGGAGCAGAGGATGCGGGGCTTGCGGGCGTGCCGAGGCCCCGGCGCCCGCATTCAGGACCTGGACCCCCTGAACCGGCTGGTCACCCTCTGACGGCGCCGGGCCTAGGCGGAGCGACCGGAGTCGGGTGAGGAGGGACGGCGGGCGACGAGGAGAAGGGAACTCCCGTCCCGGCCGTCCCAGCCATCGCCGCCGTCGCGACGGCGAAGGCCGCGATGGTGATGCCACAGGTGATCCGGCCCTCCTGGAGCCACTCGGTCATCATGTCCCGAGACGCCCATACCGGTTCGGCCACCGACTCCGATGCATCAGGCCTCGCGGAGGACCGCTGCACCGGGTGCACCTCCGCCAGGCAGACGTGCGTCTGCGTGCCGATCAGACCGGTGTCGGCGTGCAGCCGTCCGATGCTCCGTACCGAGGCCGCGACCAGACCCGACTCCTCCGCGAGTTCCCGGGCAGCCGCGACCTCCGGAGCCTCCCCCGGGGCACAGCCGCCGCGGGGGAATTCCAGGATACCGCTCCGACCGGATACCGGTACATGGGCAGGAGCGCCATCCCCTGCGGCCCCACCGGTACGACCACGACCCCCTGTTGGCTCCACTGCCACCGCAGGTACCGGCCCTCGGTCCCGCCGGGAAAGACGACCTCGTCGTTGTACAGATGGCCGAAGGGGTTGGCGTAAGACCTCGACGGCGCGCTCCTGCCGGATCGGCGCCGGTGTGCCGGGGACAGTGTGTTGGGTGGGCATTGCTCTCCTCGGAGTCGTTACGGGCCGCTGCTCGATGGGCGACCCCAGTCTGCCTGCTGTGCCGGCGTGTCGGCGCCCGCTCTCCCAGGGGCGTGCCGGATCACGGTGCCTGGTGGGTTGAGGGACTCCAACTGCGTCACCCATGTGACGCGCTCGTGGGAGAACTCGGCCACTTCGGTGCAGAGTTCGGCCAGTGCCCTCAGCGAGCGCAGCCGTGTCTCCCTGTGGAGCGAAGCCCTTGCCGGGAAGTCCTCCGAGCATCACCACGGCTTCCCTCAGCACCAGATAGGCCTCACGGTACGCACCGGCCCTGATCAGACCGCGTCCGTGTCGGTAAAGCGCGGTCGGCAGCCTGTCGAGGTAGCGCTCCGGCTGGCGTTCGGCGAGATCCCGCAGGAGGACGACCGTCTCGCCCCCCGTGTACACGGCCTCGCTGACCATTCCCGTGCGCTGCCGGCACTCTGCGAGCACTTCGAGACAACTGAGGAGCACATCCTCCTGCCGTACGCCGGGCAACGCCGTCCGGCACAGGTCCACGCTCCGGTGCGCCTCCTCCTCAGCCGCGTGGACCTGGCCGTCCGTCAGCCGCAGCAGGGCGAGCGTGCTCAGCGCGGCCGCGGTGTTCAGAAGGAACACCTGGCGCCGGGCGGCGGCCTGGCCGGTACCGGGCGGCGTCTGCGCGAGCAGCTGCTCGTACAAGGCGACCGCCGTTCTGCTCTCGGCGAGCGCGGACACGGTTGCTGTCCGCCCGGTGCAGCAGCAGACTCAGTTGTTCAGCGCCGTCGCGTACTCGGCGAGATGCCGTCCCGTCCGCTGGACGAGGTCACGGCTGAGGTCGGCCGCTTCGCGGGCGGCCGCCAGCGCGGTGTCCCGGCCGCCGACGTCGTCACTGCGGAGGCTGTACCGGATCAGCCGTTGCAGCCGCAGGAGCTGCCGGTCCTCGGTGAACTCGGCTTCTGTCGAGGCCAGCAGACGGCTGAGCACCGCCACGGCGACCCCGGACAGGCCGGACGGATAGTCCGGCAGGTGGCTGTCCACCGACTCGAGGAGTTCCCGGCTGGCGTCCGCCACGAACGGCAGGGCGAGCGCGGCGAGCGGCTCGGCGTGCGGCACCAGCCCACCGGTGATCGTCAGGGCGGGCAGAAGGACCTCGGGCCGCCCGGCGATCGCCTCCCGCAGAGCGCTGTCCAGTTGCCGTGTGCGACGGGTGGGACTCGATCCGGCCGACGGCCGTGCACCCGCGGGCACGAGCCAGGGTTTCCATCGTGTCCGCCGCTGCCGAGACCCGCACCGCCGGGGACCCGGAGGTGCTCGCATCCAGGAGTTCCGCGAGGTAGGCCGAGGCCCGGCCCGAACTCTCCGGCCGTTGCAGCACCCGGCGTACCAGGATCTCGCCGATCCGGTCCGGCTCCAGTGGAGCGACCCGACCGTCCGGGGCGGGTACAGCGCCCGGAGGCACCCGTGGACCCCGATCATGTGTACGGGGGGCATCCCGGGAAAGGCGGCGGCGTGGACCCGCTGGAGCAGATCGACGAGTGCGGGACCGGCAAGCCCCTGGGCCAGGGTGGGACGAGCAACAGCCCGTCGGACAGGCGCGCGCCCACTCGGACCCGCCAGCGCCGCCTGCCCCGGTAACTCGGCGGCGACCAGCGCGTGCCAGCCGCGCAGTTCGTGGTCGCAGACGCGCTCCAGCGGGTCTCCCCGGTCGAGCCAGGTGTGCCCCTGGCGCAGAGTGAGCACGGCGTCCAGGGCGAGCGCGAGTACGTCCAGAACCGAGTCCTGCCACTCGGCGCGTTGCTGCCAGGCGTCCCGGCGGCGAGAGCCATCCACAGCCGAGACGGTCGGCGAACACGCCGAACGCCCGCCGCGCCAACGAGGGGTTTCCTTCTGCGTCGATGGTTCTGGGCAGGGCGACCACACTGGTCTCTCGGGCAGCGCCGGGTCGTCGACCCTGCTGCGCAAGGCCTCGAAGAGCGGTTCGTCGGATCGTGCGAGGAGAAGCAGCCGCAGTCGCATGGCGCTCGGGGCCGTACCGGTCCACATGCTCCAGCAGCGCGACGATCTCCTCCAGCCTGGCCTGGGCGTAGTCGAAGACGACGAGCGCACTCAGCCCGGTGTCCAGGGCGTCGGCCAGCTGCTCCAGCCACTCCTGACGCACCGGGGCGTCCTTCGGTACGAACCCGGCGATCCACCCCCGCCCCGTTGAGAGCACTGCACACCTCCGCGGCGAGCCTCGTCTTGCCGGCCCCACCGGGTGCGTGGAGCAGCCGGAGCCGGCGGTCCGCTTCGCCCTCACACCACGCCAGCAGATCCGCACGCTCGGGGCGGTCCACGAAGGGCATGGCACCGTGCGCGAGCAGTTGGGCCGGGGTTGCCTGCGCGGAAGTGTCTCGCGAGCTCCCGCGGGCCCCCGCGAGAGGCCCCGAAGAGCGCGTTCTGCCGACGGGCCCGGCCGAGGGCCGCATCGCACCAGGGCGTACCGGCACGTGGGCTCGGCTGTTGCGTTCGGCGAGGTCCGGGAAATGGTCCCTGACGGCCTCCACCGGTACCAGCCACCCGCCCTGGGGGCTGCGCTCGTCGCGGGACGCCTTGAGGACGCCGCAAACCTGCCCGGTGCGCAAGTCCAGCACCGGACCGCCACTGAAACCCTGGACGACCAGGTCCCATTGCAGCCGCACGAACCGGCTGCTCTGCCCGGCGACCACCAGATGCAGGCGTATCGCGGCTGCTCACCCGGCTCCAAGGTGTGGCCTGCTGAAGCCGTGCACCACCACCTCGTCGCCGGGTGGCGGAGTCTGGTGGCCGAGCCAGACCCCGATGCCGGGCACGGGGGTCCGCAGGCGCAGGCACGCGAGATCGGGGAAGTCGTGTACAGCCCCGGTGCCACGGCTCTCCGGAGCGGTGGCGACCACTTCGGCCTCGACTGCTCCCGCACCGGTCAGCACCTGTACGGACGTGTGCCCGTGGACGACGTGCGCACACGTCAGCACCGTGTCCCCGGACACGAGGAAACCGGTGCCGAACCCACTGCCCTCCGTACGCACCACGACCGCCTGCTCACTGATCAGCCTGATCAGCTCGCGCCTCCGCCACAGCTCGTCGTCGCTCCCCATGCCCCCACCCGCGTTGTGACGACGCGAAGACCTCACGACAGCCGGGCACTCAAGCCCCCGCTTGCGTGCTCGGCCCCACCGTCCCGGCAGGCCGGCCCCCGCCCTGGTGCGTCCCTGCCCAAGTCTGCCGGCCGTCCGAAACCGGCCCGTCCCACTAATCCGAACCGGCCCGTCCCATTAAACTGTGACCGGCCGGCCTGCTCTTTGCCGTCCTGACAGCCCTCTCTGGAGCTGCGGCCCTTCTCGCCCTCGGCGGCGCGCCGAAGTCCATCGTGGAGCGCCCGGGCTCACGCCGTAGGCCCGTCGTCAGCGGGGCCGGCGCTTGGGAGGAACGGGGCCCGGGATGACATCCAGGTTGAGATGTTCCTTGAACAGGTGGACCGGGTTGGCGCCGTCGAGGAGTTCGAGGCGTCCGTGGTCGTTCGCGAACGCCTGGCTCGCCTGGCCGAACCACGAGGTCGTCACCAGGATGCCCTTGGCCGCCCGCTTGTGCTCCACGACGCCGGCCAGGGCGGAGGACCGACTCGAAGGCCACCACCTTGGCGCTGCGTTTGGCTTGGATGACGCACAGGCCCCGCATGACCGGGTCGGTGTTCATCGCCACCGCGTCCACGCCCTCGTTCCTGCGACGGCCGCGGTGTTGAGGCTGTCCAGGCCGATGGCCTCGAACCAACTGCCGTACCAGGTACTCGAATTCCGCGGGCCAGAGGTCGAGGCGAGAGGTCCATCAGCACGGGACGGCTGTCCAGGCCGGCCAGGACGTCCGTGCTGCCCATCAGCCGGTACTCGCTCAAGTCGAAGGTGACGAGTGGGCGCACCGGCTCCAGCTCGTACGGATTCGCTGAGATCAGCGACCGCAGCCGCTTCAGGCAGGCCTGCGGATCAACTTGGGTCAGCACCCAGTTCACTGAACTCTTCCCTGCCCGCCCGAGTGATCAGACAGGGGTGCACCTCGCGACCCGTGGCACGATCGATGGTCGCCACGCGCCCGTTCAGCGCCGCAGACCTCACCCACCCCGGACCGGCACACCCACCATCACGGCGGCCACCGCCGCCCGCGCCGGCTGGGAGCTGCTCGTCGCCTTGGACCAAGATCGGTTTGGCGGCCGTCTTCACCTCACGGGCGGAAGCCCTTCCGTGGATGCCCATTCACCTCGCCGACGTTCCGCGCGAGCCCTGGAGCCCGTAGGGCCAGAGCGGATGGCTGCGCGGCGGCCTTGGGCGCACTTGCGGCACGAGCTTCCGCGCGTGCCCTCGGGCGTGCGAACCCGCGCGGGATGTCGCACAGCTGCGGGCGGTCGCCGTCTGTGGGATGTCCCACAGACGGGCACCTGAGCGCTGGCGGTGGTGTCATCCCCTTCGTCACGGTGGGACTGTCTTCCTACTGTTCTTCGGCCGGTTCGCCGTCGGCTGTCGGCGTGTCGGCAGCGGCCCGGGGGCGGTCGGGGGGCAGGTGCCTGGCGGGCAGCGTGGTGCGCCTGCCGGAGGCGTCGCTGGTGAAGGGGATGACGCCGGCTCCGCCGGGGAATTCGCCGGTCACGTAGTAGTCCGTACGGAACCCGAGGGACGCCTGGGCGCTGAGGGTGCTGCCGTCGGCGCGGATGGGCACGAGTTCGTGCTGCTCCATCCACAGACAGCCGGTGCTTTGCGGCGGAATGACGAGCCCGCGTTCCAGGGTCTCCTCGACCATGGTCGACACGTTGCGGCGGGATTCGTATCCCACCTCGACCGAGGCGGAGACAGAAGCGGTGACGGTGGTACTGGCACCCACGCCGAACGGTTTGGCGGACATCTCCACACCGACCGACGCGCCCACGGTGATGCCCGTAGTCACGCTGAAGGCGGAACCCGCCTCACGGGTCACCCCCGTGGTGATGCTCTGTGACTCCGGCTGGGGCAACGTTCCGGCGCGATTGTCGCGGAAGAGGACGAGATCGAACATCCGGTGGCGGCGAATCCGGTAGAAGGGCGAGTTCTCGATCTGCCAGGCCACAGTGCGGTTGGGGTCGTTGACCATGACGTAGGGCACGGTCACCGTGCGGTCGGTCACCCTCGTCTGCGCAGGGGGCCTGGCGGGCGACGTCAGGACCGGGATGCCGGGGCCGTTCTGGCGTTCCACGACGGCGGGCAGGTCCAGGATCCAGGTCGTGGGCGTGGGGTTGGGCCGCCCGGCAGTGCGCACGGCGGTCAACCCGCCCACGGGCAGGAACAAACGTTCGTCGAGGTCCCCGTCCGGGTAGGGCGGAGTCAGCACCGACCACAACCGCATCCCGGCGTACTCGAACAACTGCTCGCCGACTTCGCCCTGACGTGCGTACGTCCGTCCGTTGTGTACCTGCCTGACGCACATCGCGGTCTCCGGCGGGCCCCCTGCGCCGGAGACGCAGTCGCTCAGGGCGACGTATCCCGTCGGAGGTACCGGCCGCCAGATCGCGAAGGACAGTTCGCGCTCGTCGTTGAGAATCATCGGGAGGTCACCGACCTTGTCCCACCCCGCAGCCGGCCGTAAGAGGCTCCCGTCGGCGGAGAGGTCCCGCAACAACAGCGACCCCGCGTCCGCGAGGTTCGTCCCGTTCGAGAACTGGAATCCCGCGGGCCACCAACCGTCCTGTCGTTGACCGGCCATGATCCGGGGGTGGGTGCTCACACGTTCGCCTCTGGGCCTGATCGCCAGCGGCCAGGCAGTCGAAACACTGCCGGTGTAATGCAGCTCCAGATCACCGTAGCGCTGACTGATCACACTGAGTTCCTTCGCGTGGAGGAAGATCACCATATGGTCTCCTCCGGACCCTATTGTCCTGTTCCTCGCACCGGCGAGAGACAAACAGGCCAACAACAGTGCGGCAGGTTGCCGACCACCGCTTCGAACAACGCCGACGGGTCGGGTCCGGGGCGTCGACCGCGGTCGTCACCGCGTCGGGCCGGCACCTGTCCGCGGGCACGGCCGAGCGCGCCACTCGGGCCGTCCCGGCGAACAGCGCGCGGGCGCGGATTCGCCGGCTGGTGTGCCGTGAGGACGTGCGACGCGGCCGCACCACATCCCGCGCAGGTTCTGGAAGGACGGACTCGGCTCAAACCATGGGGACGGACTCGCCGGATCTCCACCGGGGCCAAGGACGACGCTCGCTCACCCCGCCCCGGGGCCGCGGTGACGGCGACCCGGGGCAGGGGGCGGGTAACCGCACCTGCCCTCCCCGTAACGCCGGCCGCAGCCCGAACCGCACCACCGCTCCGCTGGCCAACGCGGCCAGCGCACCCACCACCACGACCGCCCAACCCAGCTCGGAGGCCTCCGAGCCAGCGCCGTGGTTAGAGCAAGGACGTCCCGCTCAGCACGCACGCCAGGCCGAAGCCGGCGTACAGCACCGCCCACAGCACCGTTGCCCAGGCCGCCCAGCGCGGCCATCGCTGCCGCCAAGCGCTCCAGGGCGCCTTCTCCGTCCGTTCAACACCGGTCATGTTCCCAACGGTGCATCGACCGCGGCGAGGTGGCGTCAACCGCCGGAACGATCCCCCTCCCCCACCCGGGTGAGGACCTCTCAGAAGCCGTCCGGCCCACCAGAGTGACGGCCCGCGCCCGGCGGCCGTGGTCGGCGGCTCCGACATCAGGGGCCCGGCCACGTGGTGCCTCAGTGCGCAGAGCCGTGTGTGCCGCATCCAGAACGCGGAAGCACAGTGAGTGTCGTCCTCCCGCGCCGCCGAGCAACACGCTGACGACGCTTCACGCCTGCGGGCCCTCGGCTGGAGTCGTGGCGCCGGCCAGGATCTCCCGGAGTGCCGCGACATGGCCGTTTGAAAGCCTCCCGCCCGTCGCCGGTAAAGCCGCGCGTAGCGCCTGTGACGGCTTCCGCTGAGGCGGCGTTCCGTGGCGACGTAGCCTGCGTCCTCGAGTGTCGTGAGCTGTTTCGACAGCGCCGAGTCGGACAGCTGGACCCGGTCCTTGAGGAAGGCGAATTCCGCCCAGTCAACCGCTGCCAGTGTCGCCATCAGCGACAGGCGGGTGCTGGGATGGATGAGTTCGTCGAAACGCGCGTCCGTCATGCCCGCACCCACCTGCGCAGTACACGCAGCATGTCCGGGCCGCCGAATCCGATGACGGGCGCGACCAGCGCGGCCGCCCAGATGCCGGCGTGGTCGGCGCCGTCGGCGTCGAGCGCGAGCGCCACGCCGACGGTGACCGCGACGAGCCCGAGCAGCATGCCGATCACGATGAAGGGGACGCGGCGGCCGGCGACCGTCCTGCTGACCTGCACCTGACCGGTACGCCGGCGACCGTCGAGCAGCCGTGACGCGAGCGCCGCGTGCCCCATGCCGAAGGCCAGGGTCGCCGCCCGGCCGACCATGGGGGCGTCAGGTTGCCGAGTGCCCCCAACAGGAGCCAGCCGGCGGCCATCGACCACCAGTAGCTGCGGGGCAGGCCCACCTCCTCGGCGACCTGATGGCGGGCGCGCTCGACTGCCTCAAGAGCCATACCTGCCTGCTCCGGAGTGATGTCGGCCATGGCAATACCTCACTTTCCCAGTAGGAAAGTGAGCGTCCCACTTTCCCACTGGGAAAGTCAAGGGTCAGGGATCGGAACCACGGCAACTCGACTGCTGCGGCTCTGGTCGAGGCGGTCCGACCGATGACCCTCTACGCGAAGACGTTCCCCGGCGCGGGTTGAGCGGTGTGCCATCCGGACCGTGGAACGGAGTCGAGCATCCCCGGATCCTGACTGGCAGCCGATGACCTACGGTCCACTTCGGCGACAGGGCCCGGTCAGCGGGCCAGGCCGCACTCGTCGGCGGGGAGGACGGTGTCCGTGCGCTGGAGGACGACGGGGCTGAGGGTGTCCGCCACGGCGGAGACGCCGACGGTGCACACGAGTTGCCTGCGGGCCGGCGCCGACAGGTCACCGACGGGGAACGGCACCTGGACCGTCATCCCTCGCTCCTGCGAGTAAGGACTCACCGTCACCGCGTCCGCCTTCCCGGCGGGCTGCCGCGGCAACGCCGCGGTGAGACCAGCCTCCCCGGCCCGACCCATGGGGCCGTCCAGCAGCAGGCGGACGAGCGCTGCGGGCGCGATGGTCTGGCCGTCGAACGGGGTGAACGGGGCAGGGACGAGCCGGTCGCCCTCCTTGGAGACGAAGTTGAGGACAGCACTCTTGCCGGACCCGGCGACCTTGACGATCGCGGCGTGGCCGCTCTCGATCACCCCGGTGCGCTTGATCCCGCATCCGGTGGGCGGCAGGGCGCAGCCAGTCAGCACCGCCACGGCCGCGAGCGTCCTGTCCGGCGCCCCACGGAACGGCTGACGGACGGACACGGCGGCGGTCGGTCACCTCCGCCTTCGCCGTGGGGGGCGGGGCGTGAGCGGTACGTCAGAGAAGCGTCAGCGGTTGGGATCAGGCTGGGTGCCGTACCGCCCCGCACTCGGACAGGAGTCCCATGCCCCGCACCACCCCCCACGCCGCCGGCGCCGATCCGCGCCGGCGGTCCCGCCCGTTGGTACGTCTGATGACGGTCTGTGTCGCCTTGGGCGCGGCACTGCTGGCGCCCACCACTGCCGGGGCGGCCGGGTCGACCAACGGCGACGCCTACCGCAACCTCGGCCAGGCGGACCGGGCCGAGTGGATGTGGGGCATCGCGAGCGACACCGCGCTCTCGAACATGTCCATCCCCGGCACCCACGACACGCTCGCCATCCACGGCGGCGACGACGTGCAGACGCAGGAGGACTACGGCGACAGTGCGAACACGCTGACGGCGCAGCTGGAACGCGGAATCCGGGCCATCGACATCCGGGCCCGCGTCACCGAGAACCAGTACTTCACCATCCACCACAGCGCGTTCTACCAGCAGGCCAACTTCGACGACGTCCTGACCAAGGCGCAGTCCTTCCTCCGTGCGCACCCGACCGAGACGATCGTGATGCGGCTGAAGGCCGAGTGCCCCTACTCGGACGTCGGCCTCTTCGACTGCGCGAACGACCCGAAGTCGGTGACCCCGGAGAAGGTCCGATCGATCTTCGCCGACTACGTGGCGAAGTACCCCGGCCTCTTCTACGCTCCTGCGGCATCGGGCACCGGCCGGGCGGACGTTCCCACGCTCGGCAAGGTGCGCGGCAAGCTCGTCCTCGGAAGCTTCGACAGCGTCGAAGCGGACGACAGCTACGGGATCAAGGGCTTCAACGACCACAAGGAGGACCACTGGGCGCCGTCGGACATCCAGGAGAAGTGGGGCTACGTCAAGGGCAACGTCAACAAGGCGATCACCGCCCCCTCCAGTGACCTGTACCTGACGTACTCGTCGGCGTCCAACGCCCCCTTCGGCCTCTCGCCGGCCCGTTACGCCGGCGGCTTCCAGCTCGAGGACGGCGCCGCGATCCTCGGTGTCGACTACCAGCTGATGAAGCACCTCAACAACAGTGCCGGCCGCGTCGGCATCGTCATGACGGACTTCCCCGGCTGGGGCCTGGTGAACGCGATCATCGACCACAACGACGACAATTTCGTCAAGGGTGGCAACCGGATGATCTGGCTGGTCAACGCCAACAAGACCTACGTCAACAGTCTGTACAACCGCTGCATGGTGCGGGGCCCCGAGTTCGACAGCTCGAAGACCGGCGGCCTGGTCACCCAGCGCGAGTGCCAGTCCACCCCGCCCGGCAGCCACCAGTGGGGGGCCGAGAAGCCGTCGTACGACGGCAAAGGCCATTACTGGATCAAGGCGAGCAACGGCAAGTGCCTGACCGTCCCCTACAACAACGGCACCCCGCCCGGCTCCGGCACCCAGCTGTTCTGGTGGGACTGCGAGACCCGCTGGTTCTCCGGCAGTCAGATGTGGAACGTCATCCCGACCAAGCTCGCCACCGCGACCGGGTCCCGGCCGGCCTACACGTTCATCAACAACTGGACGGGCAAGTGCCTGTCGATGGACCCGGCCACCGCCACCACCGCGGGCGGCAAGGTCACCCAGGAAACCTGCCCGAAGTAGTACCCGGCACGCTTGCGGCCGTCCCTCCTTCCCGGAGGGGCGGCCTGTCCATTCCATCGTCTCCCCCGACCTTCCAGGCCCCTTCCCCTCCTCATGGCCGTGATGGCCACTCACCTCATGTTCGCGTCGTGAGTCGCGCGACCGCCGCGTCGTACCGTGACTGGAGTCCCGTATCCGCCGATACCCGCAGCAGCGCGCCGAGTGCCCGGACCGCGCCGTCCTCGTAGCCGGAGGACTCCGCCTCCCGGGCGGCCTGGTCGAGCTGCCGGATGCCCTCAGCCTCGTCCCCGAGCCCCAGCAGCGCCTCTCCCCTCACCATGAGCAGCAGTATCCGGGGCACGTCGGCCGTGTCCGAGCGATCGTCGAAGGCGAGGGCCTCGGTCGCCGTGTCGAGGGCCTGGCGCCATTTCCCGGCGTCTACCCGATGCCGGGCGAGGTGCTGCATGGACAGTCTCTCGATGGTCCGGCTTCCGGCCGTGCGCGCCAGCTCCAACGCCCGTTCGCATCCCCGCGCGGCCTCGTCCGGTCCACCGAGTGCCGCTTGCGCCACGGCCAGGACGATCAGCGCGTTCGCCTCGGCGATCGCATCACCGGACCGGGCGGCGAGCGCGGAGGCGGCCCCCAGACGAGTCACCGCCTCCTCGATGCGCCCCTCCTCGATCAGCACCCAGCCGAGCACGTTCAACACGCGCGACTCGCCGTGCTGATCGGCGTCGGCCCGCGCCGCCTCCAGCGCGGTCTCCAGGAGCGGAACCCAGCCGTCCCGCACGCGCCACACGATCAACGGCCACAGCAGCAGAACGATCCGCCAGGTCCTGCCGTGCAGTCCGGCGGCGTGTGCCGCGGCCACCGCCGGCGTGAGGTCGTCCCTCTCGGCCGCGTACCACGCCACGGCGGCGGAACGGTCGACGAACTCCCTCACGGCGGCGGGCGGCAGGTAGTCCGCCGGCAGCGGGAAGCAGTCCTCGTTACCGGGCTCGGCCGCCGTCATGGCCGCGAGGGCCGTGGCGATGTAGTGGTCGAGGACACGCTTGAGCGCATCCGACCCGGCCTCCAGGCTCCGCGCATAGAGCCGTACGAGATCGTGCAGCGTCCAGCGACCGGGCGTCGATTCCGTGACGAGGTGGGCCGCGGTCAGCCGCTCCAGCGATGTCTCGGCGGTTGCCGGGTCCGTGCCCGCCAGAGCCGCCGCCGCATAGCGGTCGACGTGCGTTCCGGGGTGACGGCCGAGATGGGCGAACTGACGGGAAACCTGCGGGGGGAGCTGCTGCAGCGTCAGGTGCAGCGCCGCCCGCACCCCGGTGTCCTCCACGTCCAGCAGGCTCAGCCTGCGCGTCTCGTCGGACAGCTCGGCGGTCATCGCGCCCAGCGAGCAGCCGGGCCGTTGCGCCAGCCTGGCGGCTGCCACCCGCAGGGCGAGCGGCAACCCGCCGCACAGTTCGGCCATCCGCCGCGCGGCCACCGGCTCCGCGAGCACCCGTTCCGTGCCGAGTACCCCGGCGAGGAGCATCGTGGCGTCCTGCGGTCCGAGCACGTCCACGGCCACGGGCCGGGCGGTGTCGGTGACGATCAGCCCGGACAGCCGGTTTCTGCTGGTGACGACGGTGACGCAGTGACGACCGCCTGCCAGGAGCGGCCTGACCTGCTCGGAGTCACGCGCGTCGTCGAGCACCACGAGGAGTCGCAGGTCGGCGGTCAGCGACCGGAACAGCGCGGCCGCGCCGTTCGTCGACTCCGGTATCCGGTGGCGCACGACACCGAGCGCCGCCAGGAACTCGCGCAGCACCTCCATCAGGGACGGCGCGCCCGTGTCGCCGAAGCCGCGCAGGTCGGCGTGGAGCCGGCCGTCGGGGAAACCGCGGCGGCCCTGGTGTGCCCAATGGAGCACCAGGGCCGTCTTGCCGACCCCGGCGGGCCCCGTGACCAGACAGACCGGCGCCTCGCCCGTGGCGGCCCGGGACAGGGCGCCGAGCTCCTCCGCCCGCCCGTGGAAGCCGCGCGGCGCGCGCGGGAGCAGATCGGGCGCACCGTGCCGGGCGGCGGCGTCCGGTACGGCGGCAGGGAGCGGGACGGCCGTGGGGGTGACCGGGGAAGCAACCGGAACCACGACGTCCGCTTCAGTCCTGCCCCCTGTGATGGCCTGCGCCGCGTCTCCTCCGGTCGCCCGCGCCGCGTCTCCTTCACTGCCGCGCAAGGCCGAGGCGTAGGCGTTGGCCAGTTCCGGACCCGGGTCCACGCCCAGTTCGTCGGCGAGCAACTTCCGGGTGCGATGGAACCAGTCCAGCGCCTCCGAACGGCGCCCCGCTCGCTGGAGCGCCTCCATGAGCGCGACGGACAGCGATTCGCGCAGCGGGTGGGCCAGTGCCTCGGCGCGCAGAACAGTGGCAGCCCCGGCGTGATCACCCAATCGCGCGCAGCCCGCCGCCAGCTGTTCCGCCGCGGCGAGCCGCAGCTCCTCCAACGCCTGTGCGGCGGCCTGCAGCGTTGGGCTCGGGCACACGTCGGCCAGGGCCGGCCCTTGCCACAGCGACAGCGCCTCTCGGTACATCGTCACGGCCTCGGCCGGGCCACGCTGCTCACGTGCCCGAGCCACCAGATCTTCGAAGCGGTGCACGTCCAGCAGGACCTTCGGCATGCGCAGGACGTACGCCGGACCCTGGGTGGCCAACTCGACGCCGTGCGCCCCGGCGTCGACACTCGTCAGCGAGGCCCGCAACTGCGACACATGGCCCTGGATGACACTGCGGGCGCGCGCGGGAGGCTCTTGTTCCCACAGAGCGGTCGTCAGGTGGTCGACCAGGACGGGGTAATTGGGGCGCAACAGCAGCGCGGCCAGCAGGCTGCGCCGTTTGACGGGGCCGAGCGGCAGACCGCCGGTCTCGGTGACGACCGACACCGCTCCGAGCAACCGGAACTCCATCTGCCCCATGCCTCCCAGCAAAAAAGTTCAGGATAGCGCCACGGCTCCCGCCATCGAGCACCTGCCGGCCGGCGAATGGCGACATCCGGTGGACCTCCCTGCCCTGAGAACCATCGATTCGACATGGCGGGCATCTTCATCGCGACCCGTACCCCGCTCGCGGGTGAACGTGTCCACGTTATCCGGGTGATCTTGATCCGATTCCGCGCGGCATGTGAAGCGGACCTCCGAACCGGGGCTGCACCACGGAGGGCTGGGCAGTCACCTCTGTCGGGGCCAAGTACCGGACGGCGAGCGACTGTTGCGCCAAAGGTATGCAACCGGATGGAAACGGTCGGGGATGCCGCGGACCGGCAGGACCACTTCCACCTCTACTCGTCAGTTTCCTTGACACGGCCCGGCGTCACTTCGACACTCTCCTCACCCGGCAATGTTAACGTAAACACGGAGAGGGGAAACACGCACGTAACCATCTGCCCCTTACTCTCCCGCCCTCTCCCCGCGACCGGCGGAGTGCCCGTGCCCGCCGGGCCGTGCTCTCCCACTCGGCGCAGGCGCGCACAAGCCGGCCCGCTACACGGACCTCAGCCCGGGCGCCCGGGCCATTGCGCACCCGGCTCGTCACCCCGCACGGCTTCAACGGCTCGACACGCCGGGCCGGCAAGCACCGACGGCATGGCTGCGGAGCATGCGGGCCTACGCCCACAGCAAGCATCGGCACGCCCTGACCTGTCAAAGGGCCCGACATACGCCCTCGCGACCGCCCGTCAAGGGTGGACGCAGGTCCGTCGGCCTGCCCTCCGCTGGGCAGGCCTGGCCGGGCCCGGCCTGGCCGCATCCCGTCCGCGCCTCCTCCCAACCGCCCCCACACGACTGGAGAACAGTGGTGCCTGTCAACAGAAGAACATCCATCGGATCGCGCCGCCGAAAGCGCACCGGCATCGCCACGTCGGCCCTCGCCGTCACCACGCTGCTCGTCGGCGGGGCGGTGTCGCCTCCCGCAGCGGCCGACCCACCCGAACCGCCCGGTGTGACCATCCGTCTCGACCCCGGCTACCAGCAGCAGCCGTTCGAGGGTTGGGGCACTTCGCTCGCCTGGTTTGCCGATGTGACCGGCGGCTGGCCCGACGCCCAGCGCAATCGGCTGGCCGACGCCCTCTACAGCGCCGAAGGACTGGGTTTCACCATCGCCCGCTACAACATCGGCGGTGGCGATAGCCCGGAGACCGAGCCCTACATGCGCGTCGGCGCTGCCGTACCGGGCTACTGGAACCGCCCCGGAGCCGAGACGCCCAACTGGTGGAACCCCGACAACCCCGATCACTGGAACCCGGACGCCGACCCCAACCAGCGCTGGTGGCTCAGCGCGGCCAAGGCCCGTGGTGCGGACACCTTCGAGGCGTTCTCGAACTCTCCTCCCTACTTCATGACCAACAGCGGACTCGTGACTGGCGCGGTCAACCCCAATGACGACAACCTCCGCTCCGACCAATACCAACGCTTCGCCGCCTACCTTTCCGGGGCGTTGCGGCGTGTGCAGGACTCCACCGGCGTCACCTTCGGCTCCGTGTCGGCGATCAACGAGCCGAACACCAACTTCTGGCGCGCCGGCGGCCGCCAGGAAGGCTCCCATTGGGCACTCGACTCCCAGACTCGCATGATCACCGCCCTCCGCTCGGAGCTGGACGCGAAAGGGTTACGCACGCCGATCGCAGCCATGGACGAGACGAACCCGAACACGTTCCGGGCCAACTGGAATGCCTACGACGACTCGGCCCGCTCCGCCATCGGCAAACTCAACACCCACACCTACGGAACGAACGGCCGCACCGGGCCACGCGACATCGCCAAGGGTGCGGGCACCCCTCTGTGGATGTCGGAGGTGGATCTTGGCGGCCGGGGTCCGCAGAGCTTCACCGACATGAGCCCCGCCCTCGACCTCGCCGGTCGGATCACCGACGATCTCAGAGAACTGGAGCCCCGGGCATGGGTGCTGTGGCAGGCGGTGGAGGACTACGAGAACATGACCCCGGCCCACGAGAACTCCAACTGGGGTCTGATCCAGACCGACTTCACCCCGGCGGACGCCGCGCGGGAGCCACTGCGGAAGAACAAGAAGTACTGGGCGATGGCTCAGTACAGCAGGTTCATCCGGCCCGGGGCGCGCGTCATCACCACGGACGACGAAGCCACTTTGGCCGCAGTGAGACCCGGCGGTCAGGGCGCAGTGGTGGTCCACACCAACCCCACGCACACGGCCCGGACGGTGACCTTGGACCTCAGCGCCTTCCGGACGGTCTCCCCGCAACCGGTCAAGCGTTACACCACGGACACGACCAAGAACGTCCATCGAGAAGCCGACCTCGCCACTTCGGGCAAACGGCTCACGGTGACCCTTGGGCCCAACTCGGTCACGACCCTCGTCATACCAGGCGCATCCGGCGTGAACACCGAGGCGACCGCCGTCCCCTCCGCCGCTTCCCGCCTCCTCGTCAACGCCAACAGCGGCATGGCGTTGGCCGGTACCACACTCGACAAGAACACCCTCGTCCAGCAGGTGCCGAACCACGGCGACACGGCGCAGCAGTGGGCCTTCACCCGTTCGGTGCCCGGCGACTGGAGCAGCACCGCTTCCTATCGCGTGAAGAACGTCAAGAGCGGCAAACTCCTCGGCGTTGTCGGCGGCGCGCTCGCCTTGGCCCCGCCCGGACCGTCGGCAAACCTGCGGTGGATGCTTTCCACCACCGGCGACGGGCAGTACACACTGGTCAACAGCGCGACCGGTACGCTCCTCGACGTTACCGGCGCCTCCACCACGGACGGCGCCCCGGTCGGCGTCCACCCGCCCACCACGGGGAGCAACCAGAGATGGGCCTTCCGCGGCCCGACCGACTGGCAGGCACTGCAAGCTCGGCACAGCGGCAAGTGCCTGGGCGTCACGGGCGCGTCCACGGCCGACGCCGCTCCCGTCACCCAGTACACCTGCGACAACGGACCCAACCAACAGTGGTCCCTACGCGCCACCCCGGATGGTCACGTCAATGTTGTGGTGCGGCACAGCGGCAAGTGCCTGGACGTGACGGGCGCGTCCACCGCTGACGCCGCTCCCGTCACCCAGTACACCTGCAACAACGGACCCAACCAACAGTGGTCACGGATCGAGGCGGGCGGGGGCTACGTTCGTCTGGTGGCCAGGCACAGCGGCAAATGTCTCGACATCGCCGGCGCCTCGCCCGCCAACGGCGCGGATGCTGTCCAGTACACGTGCAACGGGGGAACAAACCAGCAGTTCCGAACAGGATGAGGCTCGCTGCCGGTGACGGGGCCCCGGCTCGTCACCGGCAGGGAGCGCGTGGCCGGCCTGCCGAACTTCTCCATGACCACGCAGGTCTCTGATCACCGCGACGGCCGGTGCCGTCAGCCCTCGACGCCGTGGCCCCGGTTCGGCCGAGGCCCGGCAACCAGCCGTGCCGTCACGTCCCGCCTACTCCGCCCCTCGCACGGCTCGCGAGGACGCGCGCCAGGGGCCGGCTCGCGTTGACCAAATGGAAGGAATGGGCCGGAAGGCAACCTGGGGATGCGCTGACACATCAGCTTCACCACACACCACACACCACATGTCACAAGTGTTTACGAGCTGTTGACATTGCGTCCTTTCGTGAGCCAACCTCTGGGCAAATGTTGATTCACGCGCAGAAATGTTGGTTACTGTGCAAATGCAGGGCGGGACGCCTCTCATCTGCCACAAGCCATCGGGTGCGCGATGACGTCAGGGATCCGCATGCGAAGAATCCGATCCATCCTGGCAGGCCTGAGCCTGCTTCTACCTGTCCTCAGTGTCGTGCCCGCGGCGATGGCGGCACCCGTCACGGCCGAAACGGGCACCCAGTTCCCGGACACGACCGGGGCAGGGGTACAGGCCCACGGTGGTGGCGTACTCAAAGTCGGCGAGTACTACTACTGGTTCGGCGAGGACCGCGGCGAGGACAACAAGTTCCGCTATGTCTCCGCCTACCGTTCCAAGGACCTCAAGGAGTGGGAGCCTCGCGGCCATGTCCTGACCCAGGAAGCCGACCCCGAGATCCGTTCCGCAGTGATCGAGCGTCCGAAGGTCCTCTACAACGACAAGACCAAACAGTTCGTCATGTGGATGCACAAGGAGGCCGACGACTCCTATGCCGAGGCCCGGGCCGCGGTGGCCGTCTCGTCCACAGTGGACGGCCCGTACGAATGGAAAGGTTCCTTCCGCCCGAAGGACGCATCCGGGGCCGAGCACATGTCCCGTGACATCACGGTGTACGAGGACAAGGCCGCCGGCAAGGCCTACATGATCTCCGCCGCGAACCACAACGCCGACCTTCACATCTACGAACTCAGCGACGACTACACACAGGTCAAGCAACTGGTGGCGAACCCCTGGCCCGGCCAACACCGTGAGTCTCCCGCCCTGTTCAAGCGCGGGGACGTCTACTTCATGCTCACCTCCGGCACCAGCTACTGGGACCCGAACCAGCAGAAGTACGCCACCGCCACCAGCCTCGCAGGTCCGTGGTCGCCGATGAGGGACGTCGGCAACCACAACGGACACCATTCGCAGACGACGTTCGTGCTTCCTGTGGAGGGCAGCGAAACCACCTCCTTCCTCTACATGGGAGACCGCTGGGCGGGTACGTGGTCCAATCCGAACCGGGTCAACGACTCCAAGTACGTGTGGTTGCCATTGGAATTCCCGGATGCCACGACCATGAACCTCCCCTGGTATACGAAGGTCTCCATCGACACGCAGACCGGCCGGGTCTCCGGCTCCGGAGGTGACTCCCTCAACACGATCACCGGCAAGAAGAGCAGCGCCTGCGTGACCGTCCCCGGGAGTGTCTCCGACAACCAGGCACCCGTCACCCAGGAATCATGTACCGGCGGACTGAACAGCCAATGGCGATTCACGGACAACGACAACGGCTACGTCCGCGTCCTCGCCCAACACAGTGGCAAATGCCTCGACCTCGCCGACAACTCCACCGCCGACGGAGCCGAAATCAAACAGTACGACTGCGGCTGGGGAAACAACCAGCGCTGGCGCTTCGAGAGCCTGGTGGACGGCTATGTCCGCGTCGTCTCCAAGCACAGCAGCAAATGCCTCGACGTCCAGGGCGGGTCCACCGGCACCGGCGCCAAGATCGTCCAGTCGGAGTGCAATGGCTCGACCGGTCAGGCGTGGAAGATCGGCACGCCCGACAAGCCGACCGACCCCACGGACCCCACCGATCCGACCAGCCCCGGAACAGCCGAACAACACCTCACCACCTCGGTCAACGCCGGCGTGCTCACCATGTCCACCACAGCGGATCCGGTCCGACTCCCCCCGGTCGCCTTCGGAAAGGGCGGCGCCTCCACCGGCAACCTCAACGCGATCACCGTCAAGGACTTCCGCGGCGGCACAACAGGCTGGTCACTCACCGGCAAGATCACCGACTTCACAGGCCCCCGGGGCAAAATCGACGCCGACCGACTCACCTGGACACCCACCTGCACCACCAAACCCGACAGTCCCACCACCTGCGTGGCGGGAAGCGCCGGGACCATCGGAAAGGACGGCGCAACCCTCGCATCCGCACCCGACGGTGACCTGACCGGCGGCGAAGTCACCGCCGACGCCGGCGTGGCCCTCGACGTTCCCAAGTACACACCCGTCGGCGACTACGCCGCGACACTCACCCTCACCCTTCTCTGACCGCGCCCGCGTGCCGGACGCCACGCGTCCGGCACGCGACGCCCAGAACGCTGACGAGCCATGCGCAGATCGTTCGTCGCTTCACCCCCTCCCCTTGAGGCCTTGTCCCCCGCCCCGAGACGATCGACCGACACCGGCGCAAGACGCCTCTGCGGCCGAGCCCGCCGCTGACCAGGAGCCTCCCGGCAGCCCCGCACAGGCCGCGCTTGGGGAGCACGACGACTCCTGAAGAAGGCCCGGCCGGCGAGGCACCCGATGTGCGCGCCTCGCAAGTACCTGCCGCCTTCTGAAGTGGGACCTCCCGGCGTTCCTGCGGCGGGATGGTCCCCTTTTCGGCAACCAAGGCATTCAAGCCGACGAACCCATGCGATCGAGACGACATTCGGCCAGAGCTGTTGCGGTGCGGATGCCACGCGAAGGGAGGTTCGCGCAGGTCGGATCACGGATGCTCGTCTCGGCGGCGTCGCGGAGCTTGTTTGACAACAATCCCGCAGTACGTTCAGGCTTCCACCTGTTGATCGATTTTGTGTAGACGCGTTGAATACTGGGGGTTTGAGCCAGCCATCCTGGCGTCTTGCCCCGATTGTCCATGTCGTCAGCCCAACTTCGCGCACTCGGAAGCCGGATTCGCACCGTGCTCCGAAGTCGCTCCAACGCGTGGGGGTTCTCTTGCGTAGCAGCATCATCGTGCCGATCTATCAATCGCCCACAGTTCTCTCGCTCTTCCTGGAGTCGCTGAGGCTGACCGTCGAGCCGGACACCGAACTCATCATGGTCAACGACGGTTCGGGGCCCGAAGTAGGCGAGCTCATCGAGGAGTTCGCCCGTACTCTGAAGACCGAACGGCTCGGCGCCATCACAGTCGAGACCGTGCACAACGTGAACCCTCGTGGTTGCGGACAAGCCCTCAACCAGGGCTTGTCCAGAGCAGAGGGCGACCACGTGTTCTTCGTCGACTCCGACCTGATCCTGGCATCCGGCTGGCAATCGGGGATGCTGCGGACCCTGCACGACCATCCGGAAAGCGGGATGACCGCCGGCGTGCTGCTGTACCCGCACACCGGTGGAGTACAGCACTGCGGCATCACGTTCAGTGAGACGCTGGGCCGGCACCTGTTTCTCAACTCCCGACCCGAAGACTTGCCCGGGGCGCCGTACACCGTTCAGTTGGCTGTCTTCGCCCTCTTCGCGATGACCCGGCAGGTCCGAAACGACGTCGGCCTGCTGGACGAGCGGTACTTCAACGGATACGAGGACTTCGACTACCAGATGCGGGCCAGGGCGCTCGGCTACCGCACGGTGATCGACCCGCGGGTCACCTCCTACCACTGGGAGCTGCGCAACGGTGTCCACCGGGCGGGGAACCGCAAGAGCAACCTCGCACGGTTCTGGAAGACCTGGGGCAACCATGTCGACAACGACGTGATCCCTCGCCTGGTCAATGCACTGACGAACACGCCCGACCTCGAGCGCTTCGTTCCGGTGGATCTCGCCGAGACCCGTACCGACGCCGCCGGCGTCTGGGAAGCGCTTGCCGCCGCCTCGCCCCTCGATCGGCATGCCGTGCTCGACTACTCGACGAAAGTGGACGGGGAGAGGCCCATTCTCCTCCCACACCTACTGCCGCCCGCCCTCCTCACCGAACCGAAGCCCTTGCTGATCCTGGTCGAGAACTTCGTCCGCCTGCTCGACAACCACATGTGGCTGGCTCAGCGCCTTCAGACTCAGACGGGGGACATCGTCATCGACCTGCACGGCAACAGAGTGGGTCTTGAGGACCTCCACGCCGGCTGCTGGCCGGGGTGCAAGGTCCGGTGACGAACGATCAAATGGCCACCCCCGATGGATCGGCCGGCCTCACCTGGCTCCGCGCGGTCGGCCACATGATTCCCGCCGGATGCAGCACCCTGGCCAAAACACCTCACCGACTCCTTCCGGGGCGGGGCGCGATCGTGGCAGTGCGGGCCAAGGACGCCGAGTTCACCGACCTTGACGGTCGTACCTGGTTGGACTGCGAGATGGCCATGGGTACGGCGACATGGGGGCATGCCCGCCCCGAGGTCGGGGAAGCGGTGAGTACCGTGCTGGAACGAGGCAGCGCGTTCTCCGTGGCGGACCCCCTCGAACTGGCCCTGGCCGAGCGACTCCTGGCCCGCTTCGGTGTCTACGAAGCGGTGAAGTTCGCCAAAAGCGGTGCCGATGTGGTGAGCGGGGCGGTACGAATCGCCCGCGCGGCCACCGGACGCGACCTCGTCGTGGCGACCGAATACCACGGATGGCACGACTGGGCAGCGCCATCGCACTACTCCGCACGGCCCACTGCCCTCGGCATCCCGCAAGCCGTCGCAGCACTGACGCTGACCACCTCACCCGGCGACCCCGAGCGCCTCCTCGGACTCCTGCGCGAGCACGCGGGGAACATTGCCGCAGTGGTGATGTGCCCGAACCGCTGGTCTGCCGACCACCTCGGCATCGTCGTGGACGCGGTGCGTACCGTGGGAGCGGTCGTGATCTTCGACGAGGTCACGTCGGGCATACGGATGGGCAGACGTGCCACGTGCGGTGAAGTCGACGTATGGCCGGACCTGCTGTGCCTCTCGAAGGGCATGGCGAACGGATTCCCGTTGGCGGCGATACTGGGCCACCGCCGCTTGGTGATGCGTGCCGAGGACGTACGCATGAGCAACGCCCACTCCAGCGAGTCACTGGCACTCGCCGCCGCACTGGCCTGCGAGGACCTCATGGACGCGGTCCCCACCTGGCCGTCGTGGCGCGCACGGACCGTCGACATGATGGAAGCCCTCCGGGCCCGGATCGAAGTCCTCGGCTTGGGCGGACACATCGAGCTTCGGGGCGACTACTCGAGTTTCTCCCTGGGCACAGTCAACGCACCCGATTTCTGGACGGACCCCTTCCGCACGCACCTGCTGGATGTCCTCACCGGCTGCCGGATCTTCACCAAGGGCTACTTCGTCTTCTCCGACCGCCACACACCCGCACAGCTCGACGAGGTCGAGCGTGCCATTGACACCGCCTTGACCGACTACGGACACCACAACTGAACGGAGGCCGGGAGTTGCGAGCTCTCGTCTATGCAGGAACGGGCCGGATGGATCTCGTCGATGTCGAGGAGCCCATCCTGCGAGCACCCACCGACGTGAAGGTCCGGATCGCCATGACAGGCATCTGCGGCACCGACCACAAGATCCTCGCGGGCAAACTCGACGTGGCCGGGATCGGCACCATCCTCGGCCACGAGGGGGTGGGCACGGTGGTGGAAGTCGGTGAAGCCGTGAAACACCTCAAGATCGGCGACCGCGTCATCATCAACCCCACCCAGTCTTGCGGAACCTGCCGCAACTGCCGACTCGGCGCCTACTGCTACTGCTTCACCTTTGACGACCACCAGGTGGGCTTCACGCTTGCGGGCACCTTCGCCGAATACTTCGTGGGCTCCGCGCAGTACCTCTACCCGATCCCCCAAGGGATGAGCTGGCAGGTCGCGAGTCTCATCGAGCCGTTGGGCTGCTCGCTGAACAGCGTCCTCAAGTCCAACCTGCAGCCACACGAATCCGTCCTGGTCATCGGCTCCGGCGCCATCGGACTTCTGTGCCAGAGCATCACCCGACGATTGAGTCGCCTCACCGTGGCCACGGAACCGAACGCGTTCCGCCGTGCTTTCGCCGAGCGCTTCGCCCACCACGCCCTGCACCCCGACGAACTGACGCCGGAGAGGATCGCGGAACTCACCGACGGCAAGAAGTTCGACGTGGTGATCGACGCAGTCGGCAACCAGCTGACCGCAGCGATGTTGGCCGTTGCCAAGGGCGGCCGAGTGGTGCCCATGGGCTACGACGACACGTACCGGGTCGAGATCGCGCCCACCAGACTCATCGACGACGGGCTGAGCATCATTGCGGCCGTCCCGCTGCACGATGCCATAGGCCCCGCCATCGACTTCGCCGCGGACCTTCCGGAGCTCGCTCGGATGGTCACCACGGAAGTCGACATGGAGGACTTCCGAAGCGCCTTCGAGGCGACCATGGGTGACGACCCGGAAACCGGACGGAAAGTCGAGGTCACATCCGTCAAGGCGGTGATCCGCTCGTGAAGCGCCGCCGCTTCGTGGCACGTCTTCACCCCAACGCCCGGTACTGCATCTATACGGAGCCGTTCTGGGCGATCTTCGGTACCGCCGCCCTGTACTACGCGACGCTGTACATGGAAAGCGTCGGCCTCAGCACGGTGGCCATCGGCGGGATCCTGTCGGCCAACCTCTACGTCGCGTTCCTGTTCCAGTTGGTGGCAGGTGCCGTGACCGACAGGATGGGCAGACGTCGTGCCACGTTCTGGTTCGACGTGACGTCCTGGGTCGTCCCGATGTTCGTGTGGGCTTTCAGCAACAACTTCTGGTTCTTCCTCCTGGGCTATCTCCTCAACGCGTCGTCCAAGATCGTCAACGTGTCCTTCTGGCTACTGGCCACCGAGGACAGTCGGGAAGAGGACCGTGCGCGAGTCTTCGCCGCCATCAAAGTGGTGATCATGTTCGCGGGCTTGCTCGTACCGATCGTGGGATTCTGCATGGACAGGTACGGCACGGTGCCGAGCCTGCGCGTGCTGTTCTTTGTCGGCGGGCTCGCCATGCTGCTGCACAACTGTCTGCGTCACTGGTACACGGTCGAGACGCAGGCGGGCATCGAGGCCAGGCAGCGCCACGCCGGCACACCACTGTTCCGGAGCGTGATCGACAGTGGCCGGCTGTTGTGGGCGGCCGGACGGCACAGCGCGCTGCGGCGCCTCGTCGCCATGTACATGCTAAGTTTTGTCGCCGTCCAACTCAACGTGTTCCTGGCCGTGTACCTCACGAAGAACCTCGGGTACAGCGCTCTGGTGGTGGGCTCGGTCCCGGCTCTCGGCGCGGTCACCGCCCTGCTCTGCTACGCGGTCGTCATGCCTTGGGCGTCGGGACGAGCCTCGGCGAACACCATGGCACGATGGTCACTCGTCGCCAGTCTGGCAGGCTGGACACTCTTCCTGACCCTCGGCCCGGGGAACCTCACCCTGCTGTGCCTGTGCACCATGCTCACCTCGGGCGGCCCCTTCCTGGTGGAGTCCTACCGCGATGCCGGCGTGGTGAGCTGCGTGCACACCTCGGAGCGAGCCACATTCTTCGCGGCCGTACAGACCTTCACCGCCGTGGTGTCGATTCCGACCGGATACCTGTCCGCAGTACTCTTCCAAACCCATCCGCTGCTGCTGTTCGCAGCGATCAGCACGCTGTACGGGGCGGCCGCACTCTGTACATTCGGCCGGCACACCACCTTTCAAGCCGATGTTCGACTTGTCCCCCACCGCTCGGGGGCGGTGACCAACCCGTGAACGCAGGCGAACGAGCCCTGGTGCTCGACTTCGACGGACTCGTCGCAGACACCGAAGTGCTCTGGCTGGCCGTCCTCACCAGGCTCTATCGCTCCCTGTCCCAAGAACTGCCGCACGACCGCTACGTCGCCTCCATCGGCGGCACACTCCAGGACTTCAACCCCTTCGAGGATCTGGCGGCCCGATGCGGGACGATCAGCGCGGCCGAGCTGGAGCTCCGGGGCGAGAACCTGTTCCGAACCTGGATGACCTATGAGGCGCCGCTACCGGGAGTCCGGCGCCTGGTGACGCAGGCGGAACGAATCGGCCTACCGCTCGCCATCGCGTCGAGCTCCCGCTCCGCCTCCGTGATACCCCACCTCGAGAGTTTCGGACTCCTCGATTCCTTCAGCGTGGTCGTTACATCGGAGGACGTGCCGCGGGTGAAGCCGGCGCCGGATCTCTACCTACGGGCGGCACAGCGCCTGGGCGTCGACCCTACGGGCATCCTGGCTTTCGAGGACTCCCACCGGGGAGTCCGGGCCGCGACGGCGGCAGGCGCTCTCTGCGTGGCCGTGCCGCACGTCCTCTCCCGGACTCACGACTTCAGCGATGCGGCGCTGCGCCTCGACTCACTGGCGCTGTGCGACGTGGAAGACCTCTTGTTGCTCCCCGCCGATAGGTGAAAACCCTGATGAAGCCAGTGCGTATGTCCGCGTTGCCATTCAAGCTGATGCCACGCGGTCCATCCGGGGCTCGGTGGAGCACCGACGGCGAGGCACTTGAGATCGTGTCGGCGGCGATGAGCGATCTCTTCCTCGATTGCACTGCTGCGCCTGGCGAGGCGGCGGCGGACCTGACGCGACTGACCGGGGAGGTGGAGGGGCCCTTCCAACTGGCCGCGCGGGTGACCGTGGACTTTCGGGACCGGTTCGATGCGGGCGTCCTGGTGGTGTGGGTGGACCCGTCCACGTGGCTCAAGCTCTGTTTCGAGTTCTCTCCGGCCCACCGGGGAAGTGTCGTCTCCGTCGTGACCCGTGGCGTGTCGGACGACGCGAACTCCTGGCACGTCCCCGGGAACAGGGTCTGCCTCCGTGTTTCCCGAATGCGACATGCTTTCGCGCTGCACAGCTCGCACGACGGTCGAACCTGGCAGCTTGTCCGAGTGTGCAGCCTCGGAGTGGCGATCGACCGCCCGGTGGAGGTGGGCTTCCTCTCCCAGTCACCGACCGGTGCCGACTGCCGGGCGGTGTTCGAGAACATCACCTTCACGACCCTCGAGTTGTCGAACACGCGGGACGGCAGCTGACCTCGACGGACTCTTCGACCTGTCCGCATCTCGCACGACCGGCCCAAGGGGCCCAGAGGGGGCAACCGAGAGCTCTCCCCGCCGGCCGCGCTCGTGCGCCCTGGCCGGCGGGGAGGGAGCCTCGACGACTGGACGTGTTTGTGCCCGAGTTTGTGCCCGAGCACAGGAACTTCTCGGGGAAGATGGCCGAACCTCACCCGGGCGCCTTCGTGCTGTGATGCGGCTGCGCTCGGCAGGCATCGCCCGGCTGAGCATCAGGTACTGATCGCGCCCTCACAAGGGATCTCGCTAAGGTGGCGACCGAACCAACCAGCCCATAGCGTGACAAAGGATCTCGCGTGACCCAGCAACAGCGCCCGCAACCCGTCTCCGGCATTGCACCACCGCCCGCGCCCCGCCGGAGCGCCGACTGGATGTTCGGTGGGGTTTACGGAACGGTGCTGGCCAGCGCCCTGCTCGCCGCACTGGACCAGACGGGCCAGGACTACACCCCCTTCTACGACGCCAGCTGGGTGCTGGTGACCGCGGTCGCTGCCGGCCTCGCGCACGGTTACTCCCACCACATGGCCACCCACCACGAAGGGGGCGCTGGTCACCGATGGCGGCTGCTTTCCCATGCCCTGTGGAACGAGTGGCCGATGGTCGTGGCCGTCCTCCCCACTGTCCTGCTCCTGGTCGCCGCCGGAATCGCTGACTGGGATTCCTACACGGTGACGGCCGTGGGGCTGGGGCTGAACACGGCCCTGCTCTTCGGCTGGGGCGCCTTCGTGGCAGCCCGAGTCGGCCATCGCATCCGCTCCGCGCTCCTCATCGGACTGGCGGACGCCACGATCGGCCTGACCGTCATCGCGGCCAACGCCCTCATCAAGTAGCCGCCACGTACGGGCGACTCGAACGGATTCGTCACGCCGCCCCGCACCCCGCGTCGTGCTCCGCGCCCGGATGGTCCGGCCGAGATCCAAGCCGGCCTGCCGGGGGCAGCCGCCCCCTTCAGGCCAGTCCACCCCATGGGCTGCCCGGTGGCGAGCTGTGCTCAGGTGTGCTGGGGCACCTCGTCCTTCAGAAAACCTCGCATCGAGGCGCGAAATTCCGGAGTGTCCTCATGACCGTGCACTGCGACGGCGTGCGAAGTCGCTGCCCGCAGGACTTCTTCCTCCTCGCCCGCGATCGTCAACGTGCAGTGCGATTCACTGGGCTGCTCCCTGCAGTCCATGACCTTGCGCATGGCGTGCCTCCCGTGCTGGTGGCGGTGCCGCCGACGGCGCCCCCGGAGGGGCCCTGGATGCGAGGGCCGGCGCATACGGGGCTCTTCCGACGATCCTCCTTCTCAGCCGAAAACGAAAGCCTCGGCCGAGAAGCTCACGCGCGCGCCCGCAACCACGGTGCCGGCCCCCACCGGCTCAGGCCGCACGCACAGCAGGTGCGGCAGTCGTGACAGCAGCCACCCGACAGCCCGTGGTGTCGGGTGGCTGTCTGCGCGAGGAGGCGGGGGATGCGGCCGCCCCGCGTCAGGAGCGGTCGGCAGCAGGAGGCAGGGGTCATGAAGGCCGCGACTCTGCCCTTCGCTCGGCGAGGAGTCTGCGTGCGACACCCAGCGCTGCGCAGGGTGTACGGCGTCCGACAAGACGCACGGGGCGTGACGGCGTCGTCGAGCCGAGACCGGACCACCGAGCCGGAGGGCGAGGTCAGGGCACGGTGGCGCAACCGGCGGATGCGCACGCAGGGTGACCGTGTCGGGACGGATTCGGATCCGTCCCGACACGGCCCCTATTTCGTGCGAGCGGCATCGCCGTACACAGCTCATGCTGTGTCGCCACCGCAACCGCGGAAGGCCCTCGGGCAGGTCAGCCCAGTGGGGAGCCGGGCTCGGCGAGCGTGTCCCTCAGCCACTGCTCAACTCCCGCGACATGGACGGTCGCCCAGGCGTGGGCGAGGTCGGGGCGGCGGCCGGCGATGGCCTCGAAGATGGCGCGGTGCTGCTGGCGGGTGCGTTCGACGGCGCCCTCCTCAGTCAGCCCGCGCCACACGCGTGCTCGCGCGGTCGGGCCAGACAGCCCTTCGACCAACGAGCAGAGCACCGTGTTGCCCGAGCCTACGGCGATGCCGTGGTGGAAGGCGAGGTCGTTGTCGATCAGCTCTTCCAGGGTGGCGTCTTCGCGCAGGCCTTCCAGTACGCCGCCGAGGGCGACGATGTCCTCGTCGGACATGACCCGGGCAGCCATGGCCGCGGCGGCGGGTTCCAGGATGCGGCGGACCTCAAGGAACTCCAGGACGGTGTCGTCCTGGTGGAAGTCGACGACGAAGCCGAGGGCGTCCAGGAGCAGGTGGGGCTCCAGGCTGGTCACGTAGGTGCCGTCGCCCTGGCGTACGTCGAGTACGCGGATGAGCGAGAGCGCTTTGACCGCCTCGCGCAGGGAGTTGCGCGACAGCCCCAGTCGTTCCGCGAGGTCGGCTTCCCGGGGGAGCTTCGAGCCGGGGCGGAGTTCACCGCTGACGATCATGGCCTTGATCTTCTCGATCGCCTCGTCGGTGACTGGCACTGCTACGCCTCCTGTGGCTCTGGTCTGTGCAGCATAGTCTGCGCCCGGCGCGCGCTGAGGTGCCCTCGACCGCGGTCGGCAGGCCCCGATCGCGCGTCCGTCAGTGAGAGTGCGCCGCGGGCGGACGCGGCTGGTGGCCTCGCAGTCCGTAGACGCGGATCGCGTTGCGGCGGAACACCGCGTCCTGTTCTCCCGGGACGAGCGAGTCCGTGAGTACCTCGGCCGTCCGTACGACCGTCGCGTAGTCGGCCTGCAGGGTGCACACCGGCCAGTCGGAGCCGAACAGCAGACGATGCGGGCCGAAAGCGGCCAGGACGGTGTCGGCGTACGGTTTGAGGTCCTCGATCCTCCATGTGCCGGGGGCGGCTTCGGTGACCAGGCCGGAGAGTTTGCACACCGTGTTCGGCAGGGCTGCAAGTCGCCGCAGGTCGTCAGACCAGGGGGCGAGCGCGCCGGTGGCGAGCGGAGGCTTGCCGAGGTGGTCGAGGACGAAGGTCAGGCCGGTGAGCCTGGCGGCTGCGGTGACCGCCGCGGCGATCTGGCGTGGCGTGACGACGAGGTCGTAAGCGAGACCGGCGGCGGACACGGCGGTCAGGCCTCGTTGCACGTCGGGACGGAGCAGCCAGTTCGCGTCGGGCTCCTCCTGGACCTGGTGGCGGATGCCGACGAGGCGGTCCCCGCCGAGCCGCTCGCGCAGGGCGGCGATCGTGCCGGCGACGTCCGGGGCGGAAAGGTCGACCCAGCCGACGACGCCGGCGATGAGGTCGCTGCCGGCCGCGAGGGCCAGCATCTCCGGGGTCTCCTCCGGCAGGCAGACGGTCTGTACGAGGATGGTGCCGACGACGCCGACGGCCCGTGCCTCGGCGGTGAGTTCGTCTGCGGAGAAGGTTCGGGCCAGTGGGGCCAGGGCCTCGCCGGTGATCCAGGGCTGTGGGCGAACCGTCAGGTCCCAGACGTGGTGGTGCGCGTCGATGATCCGGCGGGCGGTCACAGGTCCCACACCACCGGGAGTCCGGCGGCGGAACCTGCCTCGGAGTAGTCGTGGACGACGTCGAGGAGGTCGGCCATCCGCGTCTGCCAGGCGATGTTGACGGGCAGGTGTTTCAGCTCGGCGAGCAGGCGGGCGTAGTCCTCGCACTCCAGGACGTGGAACAGCTCGCGATGGCTGCGCCAGATGGTCCAGGAGCGCACTCCGGCGGCCCGGATGGCGGCGGCGAGTTCGGCGGGGACCGCGCGGTGGGCGACCTCGTATGCGTCGATCCGGTCCGCGTGGACTCGGGTGTGCAGGGCGATCCTCATGGCTGCTCCGGGTCGACGATGATGACTTCCAGGGTGCGAGGGCCGTGCACGCCCTCCACTCTGTCCAGTTCGATGTCGCTGGTGGCGGACGGGCCGGAGACGAAAGTCAGCGGCCGGGTCGGATCGAGACGTGCGAGAGCGTCGGGCACGTCGTCGGCGATCTGTTCGGCGCGGATGACGCATAGGTGGTAGTCGGGGACGAGGGTGAGGGCTCGCCTGCCCTGGCCGGGTCCGGTGTCGAGCACGATCGTGCCGGTGACGGCGATGCCGGCAGCGGCGAGGGTGATCGTTCCGTCCAGGGTGTCCAGGGTCGGGACGTCGAGTGGTGCCGGATGCCACTGCCAGGTGCCGGGCGGAAGCGTCTCGGCGGGGAAGCCGTCCGGCAGCGCCAGGTGTGCGGCGCCGCGCGCGGTGAGGGCGGTGGCGATGGCCTCGGGCAGGCCGCCGGGGTGGGTGCGGGTGACGGTGGCGCGGTAGTCGGCGACCCGTTCCGAGAACAGGGCGATGGTGTCCTCGCCGGGCTCGGTGTGGCTGCGGCGGTAGTCGCGTGGGACGGCGACGTCGTCCGGGGTCTCGTCGGCCGGTACGTCGGCGAGCGCCGCACGGATGCGACCGAGGATGGTCTCGCGACTGCTCATCGCCCTGCTTCCCTTTCGTTGTCCGTTTCCTGCTCCTTGTTCTTGCGCCACCAGGTCCGGAAGGACTCGGTGGGCGGGGCGGGGGTGTCACGCGTTTCGGACCACCAGGGGGCCCGGCAGCCGGCCGATGCGCCCGTCCCGGGCGAGGGCGCGTCCTCCGAGGCTCGCCGCCTTCTGCACGATGGCGAGCAGTCTCGGGGAGTCGAGGACCATGGCGGCGGCCCTCATCGCGGCGGCCTCGGCCGTGGGCAGGCGATTGGCGGCCCGTTCGCTCTCGACGACCTCGGCCCGCAGGTGGGCGAGCACCTCCGGAATGTCGATCTTCACCGGGCAGGCTTCGTAACAGGCCCCGCACAGAGTGGAGGCGAAGGGCAGGGTGGAGGCGTTCTCCACTCCGACCAGCTGCGGGGTGAGGACGGCGCCGATCGGTCCGGGGTACACCGTGCCGTAGGCGTGGCCGCCGGTGCGTTCGAAGACCGGGCAGACGTTGAGGCAGGCGGAACAGCGGATGCAGGCGAGGACCTGGCGGCCGACCTCGTCGGCGAGGGTGTCCGTGCGGCCGTTGTCCAGGAGTACCAGGTGAAACCGGGACGGGCCGTCGCCGCCGGTGGTACCGGTCCAGGTGGAGGTGTAGGGGTTCATCCGCTCGCCGGTGGAGGAACGGGGCAACAGTTGGAGGAAGACTTCGAGGTCGGACCAGGTGGGGACGACCTTCTCGATGCCCATGACGGTGATGAGGGTTTGGGGCAGGGTGAGGCACATCCGACCGTTGCCCTCGGACTCCACGACGACGAGCGTGCCGGTGTCGGCGACGGCGAAGTTGGCGCCGGAGATCGCGACCTTCGCGGTGAGGAACTTCCGCCGCAGGTGCTGTCGGGCCGCTTCGGCGAGCTCGGCCGGGTCGTCGCCGAGGCCGTCGGGCGCCGGCTGCCCCCAGTGGCCCATCTCGGCGGTGAACAGGTCGCGGATCTCGGTCCGGTTCTTGTGGATCGCGGGGACGAGGATGTGGGAGGGACGATCGTCGCCCAACTGCACGATCAGCTCGGCGAGGTCGGTCTCGTACGCAGTAATGCCGGCCTCTGCCAGGTGCTCGTTGAGGCCGATCTCCTGGGTCGCCATCGACTTGATCTTCACGACCTCCCGCTCGCCCGTGGCCCGTACGAGCTCCGTGACGATGCGATTGGCCTCACCGGCGTCCGAGGCCCAGTGCACGGTGCCGCCCGCCGCCGTGATGGATTCCTCCAGGCTCACAAGGTAGCGGTCGAGGTGACGCGAGGTGCGCTTCTTGATGGCGGCGGCCGACTCGCGCAGTGCTTCCCAGTCGTCGAGCTCGGCGGCGACGGCGAGGCGCTTGTCGCGGATCGTGGCGGTCGCCCGCTTCAGGTTGGCGCGCAGCCGGGGATTCGCGAGCGCGTCGCGGGCGGCGTCGGGGAAGGACGGCGAGCCGAGCCAGACGACGCCGCGGTCACCGGGATCGGTCATGGCGCCGCTCCTTCGACGGTGGCGAGGATTTCGGCCAGGTGCATGGTTCGTACGGTGCTGCACTGCCGGGAAAGTCCGCCGCCGATGTGCATCAGACAGGAGTTGTCGGCGGCGCACAGGACCTCGGCGCCGCTGTCGAGGACTGCTCGCGTCTTGTCGGCGAGCATCGCGCCGGAGGTCTCGGCGTTCTTGAGGGCGAACGTGCCGCCGAAGCCGCAGCACGAGTCGGCGGCGGGGAGGTCGACCAGTTCGATGTCCTTGACGGCTCGCAGCAGCCGCAGCGGGCGGTCCTCCAGACGGAGTCCGCGCAGGGAGTGACAGGTGGGGTGGTAGGTGACGCGGTGCGGAAAGCGCGCTCCGACGTCGGTGACGTCGAGGATGTCGGTAAGGAACTCGGTGAACTCATGCACTCTGGGGACGAGTTCGGTGACCTGACGCTGGAGTGGCGCGGACCCGTGGTCACGGGCCAGGACGGGGTGGCTGTCGCGGACCATTCCGGCGCACGAGGCGGACGGGGTGACCACGGCGTCGTACTCGGCGAAGGTCCGCGCGAAGCGAGTGACCAGCGGGACGGCCTCGGGGCGGTAGCCGGTGTTGAAGTGCATCTGTCCGCAGCAGGTCTGGTCCTGCGGAAACTCGACGCTGTGTCCGAGCCGCTCCAGTACGGTCACCACGGCACGGCCGGTACCCGGGAACATGGTGTCGTTGAAGCAGGTGATGAACAGGGCGATGCGCATCAGCCCGCCTCCCGGGGCGTGGGGAGGTCGGCGGGGAGCAGGCCGTGCTCCTTCAGCTCCGTCCACAGTGCGTCCGGTACGGGGTGTCGGAGCATGGCGGCGGCGTCGCGGATCTCGGTGGCGTTGCGGGTGCCGACCAGCACGGCGGCGACGGCCGGGTGTCCGAACGGGAAGCGCAGGGCGGCGGCACGGAGCGGGACCCCGTGCCGCTCGCACGCAGCCTTCAGGTCAAGCGCGCGTGCCAACAGGTCCATGGGTGCGGCCGCATAGTCGAAAGTGGCACCGGGGCGCGGGTCTGCGAGCAGGCCGGAGTTGAAGACGCCGCCGATGACGACGCCGACGCCGCGCCCGGCCGCGAGGGGCAGCAGTTCGGTGAGTCCCTGCTGGTCGAGGAGGGTGTAGCGACCGGCCAGCAGCACGGTGTCGATGTCCGTGTCGCGTACGAAGCGGGCGAGGAGCCCGGCCTGGTTCATGCCGACGCCGATCGCGCCGAGGATGCCTTCGTCGCGCATGTGCGCGAGCTCTGGGTAGGCCTGTGTGAGGGCCTGCTCCGCGTGGTCGTCGGGGTCGTGGAGGTAGGCGACGTCGATCCGGTCGAGGCCGAGCCGCTCCAGGCTCGCCTCGATCGAGCGGCGTACGCCGCTCGCACTGAAGTCCCAGCGTCGACGGTGGGTGGCGGGAACGGCGAAGCCGTTGGCGCGGTCGCCGCCCGAGGCCTGCGGAGTCGGTTCGAGGAGGCGGCCGACCTTGGTCGACACCACGTACTCGGGTCGGGGCCGGGTGCGCAGTGCGGCGCCGAGGCGACGTTCGGACAGCCCGAGGCCGTAGTGCGGAGCCGTGTCGAAGAAGCGGACGCCGGCTTCCCAGGCGGCGTGGACGGCCTGCTCCGCGTCGGCGTCGCTGACGGCGGTGAAGAGGTTGCCGATGCCCGCCGCGCCGAAGGCGAGTTCGGTGACGCGTACCGCGCTGTGTCCGAGGGTGCTCTGGCGCAGGGTCACGGCTTGGGCTCCGGTCGCAGGCGCAGGCCCGCCATGCCCCCGTCGACGGCGAGCGCGGTGCCGGTGGTACTGCCGGCGGCAGGGGAGGCAAGGTAGGCGATGGCGGAGGCGACCTCCTCGACGGTGACGAGACGGCCGGTCGGCTGGCGGCCGTTCAGCGCGGCGCGCTCGCCGGCCGGGTCCTGGGCCGCTTCGAGGAGACGGCCGACCCACGGTGTGTCGACGGTGCCCGGGTTGACGCAGTTGACCCGGATGCCCTCGCGGACGTGGTCGGCGGCCATGGCCAGCGTGAGGGAGAGGACGGCGCCCTTGCTCGCCGAGTACAGGGCACGCTGCGGGAGTCCCGCGGTGGCGGCGATGGAGCAGGTGTTGACCACCGAGGCGGCGCCTGAGCGGCGCAGGTGGGGCAGGGCGGCGCGGGTGGTGCGGACGATGCCGAGGACGTTGACGTCCAGGACGCGGTGCCACTGCTCGTCCGCGTTGTCCTCGACGGTGCCGGCCGCGCCGATGCCGGCGTTGTTGACCAGGATGTCGATCCCGCCGAGCGCGTCGGCGGCGTTCTGCACGGCGGAGCGTACGGAGTTGTCGTCGGCGACGTCGGCGGTGAAGCCGTGCAGCGGGGCGGGGGCGCCTGCGGGGTCCAGGTCGAGGACGGCGACGGCCGCTCCCCGGGCGCCGAGCAGCCGGGCGGTGGCCAGTCCGATGCCGGAGGCGCCTCCGGTGACGAGGGCGGTCAGGCCGTGGAGTTCGGTCGTCATGCGTGGTCCTCCGAGTCCTTGCCGGGCACGGTGACGGACGCCTCGTCCGCCGCCCAGAACGCTCCGTCGGGGTAGGTGTAGGTGGCGATGGCGGCCGGGTCCATGGTGGCGGAGAAGCCGGGCGTGGTGGGTGCCCGGTAGTGGCCGCCGCTGATCACGACCGGGTCGAGGAAGTGCTGGTGGAGGTGGTCGACGTACTCGATGACCCGGTCCTGGGTGGTGCCGGACAGGGCGACGTAGTCGAACATCGACAGGTGCTGGACGAGTTCGCACAGGCCGACGCCGCCGGCGTGCGGGCAGACGGGGACGCCGAACTTGGCGGCGAGCAGCAGGATGGCGAGGTTCTCGTTCACGCCGGCCACGCGGGCCGAGTCCAGCTGCAGGACGTCGATCGCCTCGGCCTGGAGGAGCTGCTTGAAGACGATGCGGTTCTGTACGTGCTCGCCGGTGGCCACCTTGACCGGGTGGACGCCGCGCCTGATGGCGGCGTGGCCGAGGACGTCGTCGGGGCTGGTGGGCTCCTCGATCCAGTACGGGTCGAATGCGGTGAGGGCCTTGGTCCATTCGATCGCTTCGGTGACGTTCCACCGCTGGTTGGCGTCGATGGCGACTCGGATGTGTGGTCCGACGGCCTGACGGGCGGCGCGGCAGCGGCGGATGTCGTCGTCGAGGTCGGCGCCGACCTTGAGCTTGATCTGGGTGAAGCCGTCGGCGACGGCCTGCTGGGCGAGGCGGGTGAGCTTCTCGTCGGAGTAGCCGAGCCAGCCCGGGGAGGTCGTGTAGGCGGGGTAGCCGCGCCGCAGGAGGTCGGTGGCCCGTGCGGGGGCACCGTGCTTGCCCTTGTGCAGGAGGTCGAGTGCCTCGTCGGGGGTCAGGGCGTCGCTGATGTAACGGAAATCGATCTGGGAGACCAGCCATGCGGGGTCGGCGTCGGCGAGGAGCTGCCACAGCGGCTTGCCCTCGCGCTTTGCGGCGAGGTCCCAGACGGCGTTGACGACGGCGCCGATCGCCATGTGCATCACGCCCTTCTCGGGGCCGAGCCAGCGCAGTTGGCTGTCGCCGACGAGGTCGCGGGACAGCAGGCCGGGATCGGCGCACAGCTCGGCGACCGACCGGCCCGTGACATGGTCCTTCAGCGCGTCGATGGCGGCGACCTGGACATCGTTGCCGCGACCGATGGTGAACGTGAAGCCGTGCCCCTCGTGGCCGCCCGCGGAGGTGCGCAGGACGACGTACGCGGCGGAGTAGTCGGGGTCGGGGTTCATCGCGTCGGACCCGTCGAGCTCCCGCGAGGTCGGGAAGCGGATGTCGTAGGTGTCGACGGCGGTGATCCGTGCGGTGTTCGCGGACAACTCGGTGCCTTTCACGCGTTGCTGAAGGTCTGGCGCTGGGTGCCGAGGCCGTCGATGGACAGTTCGACGGTGTCGCCGTCACGCAGGTACGGCGTGCCGGGCAGGCCCAGGGCCACGCCGGCGGGGGTGCCGGTGTTGATGACGTCGCCGGGGCGCAGCACCATGTACTGGCTGAGGTACCAGACGAGGTACGTCACGTCGAAGATCATGTTCTTGGTGGTGCCGTTCTGGCGTGTGTCGCCGTTGACGGTGAGGCGCAGGCCCAACGCCTGCGGATCGCCGACCTCGTCGAGGGTGACCAGCCAGGGGCCCAGCGGATTGAAGGTCTCGCAGGACTTGCCGAGGTCCCATTGGGCGGAGTACTCGAGCTGGAACTCGCGCTCGGAGACGTCGTTGCTGATCGCGCAGCCGGCGATGTACTCCAGCGCCTCGGCGGGGCTTCCCACATAGCGCGCCTCGCGCCCGATGACGACGGCAAGCTCGACCTCCCAGTCGGTCTTCGCCGAACCGCGCGGGATCAGGACCTCGTCGTACGGGCCGACCACGGTGGAGGGGTCCTTCATGAAGACGACCGGCCGCTCCGGGACGGCCGCGCCGGTCTCCTCCGCGTGGTCGCGGTAGTTGAGGCCGACACAGACGACCTTGCCGGGCCGGGCGACGGGAGCGCCGATACGCCGGCCGGTCGCGTTGAGGGGCGGCAGGGCGCCCTCGGTCATGGCCTGCCGGACCCTCTCGATTCCGCCGGAGGCGAGGAAGGCCCCGTCGATGTCGTCGGTCAGCCCGGTGATGGCGTACGTGACTCCGTCGTCGCCGAGGACCGCGGGTACTTCCGCTCCTGGAGCCCCGATGCGCACTAGCCTCATGCCTTTGTCTCCTGTCGCTGCGTCGGGGGGCGAGGCCCCGCGGCCAACACGTCAGATGAATCCGAAGTGCCATGACCATACGAGTCTCAGCCTCACGACCACAAGAAGACATCCGATGTTTGTTGGCGGCAATGACTGCCCCTCGCACTCAGCACAGTTCAAGGCGCCAACCGACACCCAGTTGCGGCATGGGGGGCGACCTCTCCAGAACCCTGGTTTTCAAAATCCTCCGACCTCCTCTCTTGTCAGGCTGGTTTACGACCTCGTAATGTCCTCGTTGCCGCAAGCCATCCGATGACTGCGGGGAAGATCCGTTCTGCGTCCGATGCGGATCCCCACGGCCACGAGCCTCTCCTCTCCCCAGGGGACGGGAGCGCAGGCCGGTTCCCCTCGCATCAGCTCACGGGACGGGGTCGCGGTCTCTTCCGACCTGCCGGACCGAGCCGGCCGGTGCCCGCTCCCGTCCCGGAGCGGGCACCGGCATCCCAGCCAAGGAGATCAGCACCATGAGTCTTCGCTCCGCCAGAATCGCGGCCACGGCCGCCACCGTGATCGTCGTCGCGGGCTTTGCCACGGGCTGCAACCGCGAGAGTCCCGGTGCCGCCTCCGGTGGCAAGCCGGCGATCGGCATCGACTTGCCTCGGGCGGACTCGGACTTCTGGAACTCGTACTCCATGTACATCAACCAGGAGTCGAAGAAGCTCGGGCTGAACACCCTGGCGGTGAGCAACTCCCAGAACGACGTGACCAAGCTGGTCGCCAACGTCCAGGTCTTCCAGAGCACCGGTGCGAAGGCCGTCGTGATGGCGCCGCAGGACACCGGCGCGGTCGCCTCCACCCTGGACACGCTCGCCGCCAAGCACATCGCGGTGATCAGCATCGACACCCGCCCCGACAAGGGGAACGTGTACATGGTGGTCCGTGCCGACAACAAGGCGTACGGCACCAAGGCGTGCGAGTTCCTCGGCCAGCAGCTCGGCGGCAAGGGCAAGGTCGCCGAGCTGCAGGGAGCCCTGGACTCCGTCAACGGCCGTGACCGGTCCGAGGCGTTCGCCGCCTGTATGAAGGACAAGTTCCCGGGCATCGAGGTGATCGAGCTGCCCACCGACTGGAAGGGCGACATCGCCTCCGCGAAGCTCCAGTCCACCCTCACCGCACACCCGGATCTCAACGGCATCTACATACAGGCCGGAGGCGTGTTCCTCCAGCCGACCCTGACCCTGTTGCAACAGAAGGGGCTGCTCAAGCCCGCCGGACAGCCCGGACACATCGCCATCGTCTCCAACGACGGCATCCCGGCGGAGTTCGACGCGATACGCAAGGGGCAGATCGACGCCACCGTCTCCCAGCCGGCCGACCTCTACGCCAAGTACGCCTTGTACTACGCCAAGGCCGCCACCGAAGGGAAGACGTTCCAGCCCGGCGCCACGGACCACCAGTCCACCATCGTCAAGCTGCCCAACGGACTTGAGGACCAGCTTCCCGCGCCCCTGGTCACCAAGGCCAACGTCGATGACAAGGCGTTCTGGGGCAACACCATCGGCTGAGGAGCCGCGACATCCTCACACCCCCATCACTCGTGAGCGGCCGGCGTCAATCCGTCACCCCACCCGCACGCCCGCCGCTCACGCCACTCGAGGAAAGGAAGACACCGCCATGGCGGAGCCCAGCCCCATCCGGGGACCCGTCGTCGAGGCAGACGGGATCAGCAAGCGCTTCGGCGCCACAGTGGCGCTCAGGGACGCCCGCATCCTGGTCGCTCCCGGCGAGTCGCACGCCCTGGTCGGTCGTAACGGGGCCGGCAAATCCACCCTCGTCTCCATCCTCACCGGCCTGCAGAGTCCGGACAGTGGCAGCCTGCGCTTCGGCGGCGAACCCGCCCCTGCCCTCGGTGACACCGACGCCTGGCGCTCCCGGATCGCCTGTGTCTACCAGCGCTCCACGATCATCCCGGCGCTGACCGTCGCCGAGAACCTGTTCCTCGACCGCCAGAGCGGGAGTGCGCTGCGCCCGATCAGCTGGAAGCGGCTGCGCCGTCGCGCCACGGACCTGCTCGCCGAATACGGTGTGGACGTCGCCCCCTCCACACGCGCGGAAGACCTGAGCGTCGAACAGCGCCAGTTCGTCGAAATAGCCCGGGCGCTGTCCTTCGGTGCCCGGTTCATCATCCTCGACGAGCCCACCGCCAAACTCGACGCACGCGGAATCGACCGGCTCTTCGCCAAGCTGCGCTCACTCCAGCAGCAGGGCGTCGCCTTCCTGTTCATCTCGCACCACCTGCAGGAGGTCTACGACCTGTGCAGCACGGTCACCGTCTACCGGGACGCCCGCCACATCGTCACCGCCCCCGTGGCGGAGCTCGGTCAGCAGGCCATGGTGGAGGCGATGACCGGGGAACGGTCCCGAGGAGCCGAGCCCAGCTGGTCGGTCGGCCGCCGCGAGCGAACGGTGGGAGCACCGCTGCTCGATGTCGCCGGGCTGTCCCTGGCGGACACGTTCCAGGAAGTCTCCCTGACCGCACGGGCCGGCGAGGTGGTGGGACTCGCCGGCGCCGCCGCCAGCGGCAACGTGCAGCTCGGCGAGACCGTCGCCGGTCTGCGGCGGCCCGACAGCGGCACGATCACCGTGGCGGGCCGCACGGTACGCACCGGACAGGTCCCCGCCGCGCTCGCTGCCGGTATCGGTTTCGTCCCCGAGGACCGGCACATCCAAGGTCTCATCCCGCAGCGCAGTGTCGCCGAGAACGCCACCCTCACCGTCACCGGCCGGCTGGGCCCCTACGGTGTGGTGCTGCCCTCCCGGACCCGGGCCTTCGCCGCACGCATGATCAGCGACCTCGACATCAAGACCCCCGGACCGGCCACCCCCGTGGCGGCGCTGTCCGGAGGCAATCAGCAGAAGATCGTCATCGCCCGCGCCCTCGCCACCGAACCGCACGTCCTGGTCGCGATACGACCCACGAACGGCGTCGACATCAAGTCCAAGGAATCCCTGCTCGGCACCGTCCGCCGGGTCGCCGACGAGGGGAAGACCGCCCTGATCGTCTCCGACGAACTCGACGACCTGCGCGTCTGCGACCGGGTCATGGCCATGTTCCACGGCCGGGTCGTCGCCGAGTTCGAGCACGGGTGGAGTGACGAACAGCTGGTCGCAGCCATGGAAGGCATGACCGACCCGACCGAGAAGGAACAGCATGACCTCCACCACTGAGCTGGGCGGGCTGCCAGCGACCGGCACCTCCGAACCGGCGCGTCGTCGCTTCGAGTTGGCACGGTTCCGCGACCTGTCGCTCGTTCCCGTGCTGCTTGTACTGGGCGTCATCGGCTTCATCGTCTCGCCCGCGTTCCTGACCTCGGAGAACCTCCTCGGCGTCGGCCAGCAGGCGACGGAACTGAGCCTGCTCGTGCTGGCGCAGGCCCTGATCCTGATCATCGGCCGGATGGACCTCTCGCTGGAGTCCACCATCGGCCTCGCCCCCGTCGTCGCCGTCTGGCTGGTGCTCCCCGACCACGGCGCTCGGTTCAACGGCCTGGGACTGTTCCCGGAATGGATGTCCGTCCCGCTCTGTCTCCTGGTCGGAGCAGTCATCGGAGCGATCAACGGGTTCCTCATCCTGAAGCTGCGCCTGAACGGATTCATCGTCACGCTGGGCGGCCTCACGTTGTTGCGCGGCTTGCAGATAGCCATTTCCGAGGGCCAGTCCATCGTCAACGTGCCCCGCTCGTTCAGCTACCTCGGCAGCGCCGGCTGGTTCGGCGTCCCTGCCGCACTGTGGATCTGCGCGGCGCTCTTCCTGGCCGGCGGCTGCGCTCTCGCCTGGCTGCGCCACGGGCGTGCGCTCTACGCGATCGGCGGCAACGCCGAGGCGGCCCGCGCTGCGGGCATTCGCGTCGACCGGATCGTCTGGGTCGTCCTGATCCTCGGCAGTCTCCTCGCCGCCTTCGCCGGCATCCTCTACACCGGCCACTACGGCTCCATCTCCGCCGACCAGGGCAGCGGCTGGATCTTCCAGGTCTTCGCCGCCACGGTCATCGGCGGCGTCAGCCTCAACGGTGGCCGCGGCACGCTGTTCGGCGCGCTCACCGGTGTGCTCACCCTCCAGCTCGTGGTCAACGTCATGACCCTCGCCGGTGTGCCACCACTGTGGAACCAGTTCCTCAACGGCGCGATCATCATCGTCGCGCTGATCATCTCCCGCTTCGCCTCCGGCGAGAAGCAGGAGTGACTCCGGCGGCCGGGGGCCGTGCACCGCTGTCGAAGCGGCGCGACCGGCAAGGTCGCGCCGCTCTTCGACCTCTCCTCCCCCGTACCGGCGGCCGACACGGCTCCACCCGGCCGCATGCATCGCATACGACAGGCGCGAGGGGCTCCCGTGGCGGTGACCGACGGGTCCCGGCGCCGCCCAATGGGCAGCGCCGGGAGGGCCAGATGAATCAGCTGAATCAGCCGACCCGGGTGGACGACCGACTCGGGCCCGTGAACCCGCCTCGGGGTCGACCGACCTGGGTGAGTCAGCCGACTCGGGTGAGTCTCCACTTCTGGTTGGCGGCCGTGGTGCTGCACGTCCACTGGATCAGTTGGGCGCCGTCGGCGGTTGAAGCGCCCGGGACGTCCAGGCACCCGCCACCGGCCACCGAGACCAGCCGGTACGTGTCCTGCCCGGCGGGCTCGAAGCGCCACTGCTGCTGGTCACCCGCCCCACAGCTCCACTGCCGGACGCCGGTACCCTCGGTGCCGATCGCGTCGCTCGGCACTTCGAGGCACTTGCCGCTGTGCGCGGCGGCCAGCGTGAAAGCGCCGTTCCCGGCGTCGGCAAGCTTCCACTTCTGGTTGGCCGCGCCGCCCGGCGCGTACTGGATCACCGCCGCGCCGTCGGCGGTGGAGCCGTCCCGGACGTCGGCCGCCTTGCCGCTGGACGGGCTCGTCAGTGTGTACGTGCTGCCGCTCTGCGGGACCACTGCCAACGTGCCCGTGGCCCGGTACGTGTGACCGGCGACCGCGGTAAACGTCATCCGGTCGCCGCTGCGGGTGGCCTTCTGCGCCTGCCCGGTCGTGGTGTCCACCAGACTGTAGGAGCCGGTGAACAGGGAGCTGCGGACGGTGAGCGGCCCGCTGTTCCCGGGCATGAGGGTGAACTTCGCGCTCTTGTCGGCCTGCCAGACGGCGCCAACGGTCACGTCTCCGCGGGCCTTGAGGCCGGTGACCGAGCCCGAGGCCCACGTGGAGGGCAGTGCGGGCAGCATGCGGATCTCGCCGTTCTGGCTCTGGACGAGCATCTCCGTCATCCCGGAGGAGGCACCGAAGTTGCCGTCGATCTGGAACGGAGGGTGGGTGTCGAACAGATTGGACAGCGTGCTGTTCTTGAGCTGCTCGGTGAGCAGCTTGTGGGCGTGGTCCCCGTCGAGCAGTCGCGCCCAGAAGTTGATCTTCCATGCCTTGGACCAGCCGGTGCCCCCATCACCACGGGCGTTCAACGAGACCCTGGCGGCCGCGGTGAACTGCGGGTCGCTGTCGGGCGAGATCTGGTGGCCCGGGTGGAGCGCGTACAGATGGGAGACGTGCCGGTGGGTGTCGCTCGGGTCGTCCAGATCGGCCTTCCACTCCTGGAGCTGACCCCAGGAGCCGACCCGCAGACCCGGGTCGAGCCTGCCGAGAGCGGCGGTGAGCTGACCCTGCAGGTCGGTGTCGGTATGCAGCTCCTCGGCCGCTGCCAGGGTGTCGGTGAGCAGGCCTTGGACGATCTGCTGGGCCATGGCACCGCCGGAGGTGAAGTCGCCGTGCTCGGGCGAATAGCTCGGGGTCACGACGAGCCTGCCGCCACGGGGGTCCGTCCGAAGGTTCGCCAGCCAGAACTCTGCCGCGCCCTTGAGCAGCGGATACGCCCGGTCGCGGAGGTAGGCCTTGTCCTGGTTGAACCGGTACAGGTCGTAGACCTGGGAGGCGAGCCATCCGTTGGCCTCGGGGAACCAGAAGGCGGTGGACCAGTCGTGGACTCCTGTGAACCCGAAGGGGTTGGTCTCGTTGTGCACCACCCAGCCCAGGGAGCCGAACATCTGGGTGGCACTGGACGTGCCCGCCTGCTTGAGGTCCTCGACGAACGCGGTGAACGGCTCGGCGGTTTCGGCCAGGTTGGCCTGAGCGGCCTGCCAGTAGTTCATCTGGAGGTTGATGTTCGTGTGGTAGTCGCCGCTCCACGGCGGTGTGGCGGAGTTGTTCCACACGCCCTGCAGGTTCGCCGGCAGGGACCCGGGCCGCGACGAGGCGATGAGCAGGTACCTGCCGTACTGATAGAACAAGGTCTCCAGAGCCCGGTCGGCCGGAGAGGTTCCCGTGGTGTAACCGGCCAGGAGCTGGTTGGTCGGACTGTCGGGCATCACCCCGCCGACGTCGAGTCGTACCCGGTCGAACAGTGCGCGATGGTCCGCGATGTGAGACGCCTTCAGATCGGTGTACGAGCGGGTGACGGCCGCGTCGACGGCGGCCGTCACCTTCGCATGGGGGTCCGGCCCTCGATAGGTCGGGGAGGACTGGGCGTAGTAGGTGGCGGCGCTCATCACGAACACCGCGCTGTCGGCTCCGCTGACCTTGACCTGGCCGTTGCTGCTGGTCACCGTTCCGCCGTCGGTGGCGATCCGGACCTGCGACTCGAACGCCAGCCCGTTGTCTGCGAGTTCGCCGCGGATCGTCAGCCGACCGCCGTTGGCGGTGGTGGTGAAGTCGTTGCGCGGGGACGTGTACCGCAGGGTGAAGGAGACCTTCCCGGCCTTGTTGGCGCCCAGCCGACCCGCCACCACGTTCCCCGGGTAGCCGGCGAAGTACTCCCGGTCGTACACGACACCGGCGCTGGTGTACCTGACCTTCGCGAGGGCGTTGGAGATGTCGAGCGACCGGCGGTAGCCGGAGTAGCCGGGGTCCGCGTCGGCCATGTCCAGGCGCAGATCACCGAAGGTCTGGTGCGCGCCGTATCCGCTCCTGGACTGGCCGAGCTTGCCGGCCACCCAGTCCGGATCGGCCTTGCCGGTGGTGTTGATCCGGTCGACGACCTCGTTGAGCGCGTTCGGCCGAGGTGAGGTCCAGTTGCCGTGGTTGTAGCCGGGCGAGCCGGGGCCGCCCGTCCACAGTGTCTTCTCGTTGAACTGCAGTTGCTCGGATCCCACGCCGCCGAAGACCATGGCGCCGAGGGATCCGTTGCCGATCGGAAGGGCCTCCGCCTCCCAGCCCGACGCGGGCTGCGCGTACCACAGGGTGTTCGGGTCGGGTGTCGTCGCGGCCGAGGCCCCGGGTGGGCTGACCGGGATCAATGTCGCGGCCACCAGGGCGGCTGCCAGTAAGCCGGTCCGTGCCGGGTTCCAGAAGGGTCGTCTCATCTCTCATGCCTCCTCAGGAACGGAGCCGCGGCTCGTCATGGGGCGCCGTTCCAGGAGCCGAGTGCGCAATAGATCCGATGTATCGACTAGAGGTTGCACGACGCTCTTCTTAACGTTCCAGCAAGAGAGCCACTTTCCGCCAACTGGCAGTGCGGCCCTCATGGAATCATCGGATCTCATTGCGCAGTCGATGACGTCTCCGCCCGAAGCTCCCTCACCAGGCACCAGTCAGGACCAGAGAGTGGGGTCGCCAGCCTGACACCCGAGTCGCCGGAGGTCACGGACAAGCCGGTACTCGGCGCCCTCGCCTCCCTCGCCTCCCTCGCCACCGGCCCACAAGCCGAGGATGTCGTGGTGACCTCAGCGCCATCCATGGACCTCGGCCGGATGGGCGGAGATCTCTCCGCGGGTCTGAGCCTTCGCCGAGAGCAACAGCACCATCTCGTCGAAGCCGGCCAGTTGGCGCCGACGCCTCTTGACGATCTTCGGCTCGAAGGCGCCCGCACGGTCCCGCAGCACCTCGATCTCAACCGGGCCGGCGTCCGTGACGATGGTCTTGGAGCGCTTGCCGTTCCTCGAGCTGCCGCCACTCTTGCCCGACGGATCGTGCGGAAGCGGCGGACGACCTGTCAGGCGTTCCGGCTCCGGCCGTCGGATCGGGGCTAGGAGCGGCCGGGGCTTCGGTGTAGGCGCGGTCGGCTGGAAGGGCTGCCATGACCGCGCCGCCCAGGGCTGAATCGAGCAGGGCGGCCAGAAAGCCGCCGTGGACGGCGCCCATCGGGTTGAGCAGGTGCTCCCCTGGCTCGCCCTCGAAGGCGACGTGGCCGGGGGTGGCGTCGACGAGCCTGAATCCGAGGGTGCTTCCGATTGACGGCTGGGGGATCCGCCCCTCCAGCATGAGTCGCAGTACTTCCAGGCCGGAGCGATGGCCGCCGTACTCGCCTGAAGTGGGCGCTGCCCAGTGGTGTGTGCGCGACCGTGTCGCGGCGTTGTCGGCCGAGACGGCCTGGGCGGCGGGCATCGTCATGGCGAGGTTCCTTCTCTGTGTCGGTGGCGGTGCCGGTATCGATGCTGTGCCGGACCGGTGAGCGGAGGCTGTCGCGGGGCGGGGCCTCGGGCTGGTGCGTCTGTTCCACGGCACGTCCTCGCCCACCGGTCGGCACAGGGGTCAGGGGGTCAGGGGGTCAGGGGGTCAGGGGGTCAGGGGGTCAGGGGGTCAGGGGGTCAGGGAAGCTTGGCTGCCAGGATGTCGATCGGGCGGATGTCGGGAGCCGAGTTCAGCATGGTCTCGGCCGCGTCCATCAGCGCGGCTGCGATCCTGCCCTGGAGGTGCGCTGAGCGTCCTTCCTCGTTCTCGAACGTGTCGAAGACGCCGAATGTGGTGGCGTCCACTCGGAACGCGAACCAGGCGATGGTGTGGGCTTCCTCGTTGGCGAGCCGCACCGCATCCCGCAGCATCGCTTCCCACCTTGTCCGCGTACTCGGGCTTGGCTTCGATCCTGGCCAACAGACCAATGTTCATCGTGTGTCACTCCGTGTTTCTGTGCGGCTGTCCCTGTCCGTCAGGGTTGGAAGGATTTCATCAGTTATCCGCCGGTTTCCGTGGAATGCCACCGGTTCCGAGCGGCATCTCCAACCTAAGGCCGCCACCAGGAAGAGCCGAGTGGCGGAAACGACGACTCTGATACCGTTTCCGACATGGACGTGGCAGTGCTGGCCTACGACGGAGTGTTCGACTCAGGGCTCTCCGCGGTCCTCGACGTGCTGCACAGCGCCAACGCGATGAGAGACGAGCTTCCCCAGCCACCACCCCCTTGGCAGGTCACCACCGTCGGCTTCCGACGCCGGATCCGGACGGGTATGGGCCACATGGTCGCGACGGAGCCGGCCGCCGGCGCCGGGGCGGCTGATCTACTGCTCGTGCCCGCCCTCGCCGAGCGGCGGCCGGACGCGCTTCTTTCCCACGTCTCCGGGCCCGAGTCGGCGCCGGTACGAGACCTGGTGGCACAGGCCCTCGGCCGGGGTACGCACATCGCCTCCGCGTGCACGGGCACGTTCCTCCTTGCGGAGTCGGGTGTCCTGGACGGGCGACGGGCGACAACGAGCTGGTGGCTCGCGCCCGTCTTCCGTGAGCGCTACCCGACAGTGACGGTGGACCAGAGCAGGATGGTCACCACGTCGGACGGTGTGACGACGGCCGGTGCGGCCTTCGGACACGTCGACCTCGCGCTCGCGATCGTCCGGATGACCAGCCCCGTGCTGGCCGAGCTGATCGCCCGGTACCTGGTGGTCGACGAACGGCCCTCCCAGTCGGCGTACACCATCGCCGGCGCCCTCGCCCAACACGATCCGGTCGTCTCCGCCTTCGAACGCTGGGCACGGCAACACCTCAACCAGCCGATCACCCTGTCAGACGCCGCCGACGCCCTCGGCATCAGCGAGCGCACCCTTCAGCGGGCCGTACGACGTACCCTCGGCACCTCCCCCGTGCGCTTCGTCCAGGACCTGCGCGTCGAACACGCATCGCACCTGTTGCGCACCACCAACCTGCCCATGGACGCCATCGCGGGCAAGGTCGGCTACGAGCACGCGAACACCCTGCGGATCCTGTTGCGCGAGCGCACGGGAAGCACTGCCGGAACTCTCAGAGGGCGCTGACCTGCTACCTACCGCTTGCCCACGCCCATTCCGGCGCGCAGGGCCCGGCCGACGACTAAGAGGGCAAACGGGCCCTCGAACGCCGACCAGACTTCCCGGCACACCACGCGCCGAACTCTTGACGCGTTCCTGGCACCGTTGCCGCTGTGGCCGCCGGAGCCCTCCTCCCGGCGGCCATCGCAGGTTGTGCGCCGCCCGTCAGGGATGATCATGAACCGGCAGCGATGTGACCTTGCAGCGGAGAGCGGGCAGACAGGCGCGTCTCCCGTGCTCCCGGCCTCCGCCAGCGCGAGTAGCCGCTCAACGGATACGAAGGTCGCGTCGAACGTCTCCTTGTAGCCGCCGATCGGCATCTGCCCGTCGCTGAGGAACACGGGGTGTCCCTCAGCCCTGAGCCGGCACATCACGCTCTGCTCAACGCGGTAGGCGTCCGCGCCTGTCGGGAAGCCGAGTTGTCCACGGATACACGGCCGGCCGGCACCAGATCGAGAACAATCCCGCCCTCAACCGCCCACGGGCAGGCCTGCCGCTCACGCACCGCACCAGACTCGTCGTCGAACGACAGCAACATGATCGTCTCGATCAAAGTCACGATCACGCCGGTTCCCCGTCACCCGACTCCACGACTTGAGACGCCCAAGACGCGCAATCAGTCCCCTTTCTGCGCCCGGCCACCCGACGATACGACCGAACACGATTCAACAGCCTGAGGGGCGGGGCGCCTCGGTAGGCTCGTCCGCGCCTCGGGCTACCCTCCGGAGCCGTCCGTCCGGCGCCGCCCCGTCTTGGCGCGGCTGCGGAGCACGAAGACGATGCCGGCGGCCAGTAGCGCGCTGGCGAGGGCGAGGATGATCGGGGTTCGGCCGGAGGCGCCGGTCTCGGCCAGGGGGGCGGCGTCGTTGTCGGTGTCGGTGCCGGTGTCCACCGGGACCTCGTCCGCGGCGTCGGATGCGGAGCCCGGCGTCGCCGGTCCGGTTGCCGGGGCCGACCCCGATGGCGGAGCCGAAGCGGCTCCCGATGCGGCGGGCAGCTTCGGCGTGGACTTCGCCGTGGCGCCCGGGGACGCCTGGGAGGTGGCCGAGGCAGGCGGCACGGCGGCTCCCGGGGAGATCGGGGTGATGCTGACGTCGTCGTAGTAGTTCACCACCGCCGGAGTGCCACCGGCCTTGTGCCCCTTCCAGGCCTGCCAGTTGGGGCGGTACAGACCGATCTTGTGGTACGGGGCAGTGTCCTGGTGGTAGCTGTTGGGGCCGCGGTGCGATCCCACCTGGGCCCCGTCGAGCCGCGCGGTGATGGAACCGGCGGTGGGGGCGGCGGGGGTGGACCAGGTGATGTCGAAGGACCACTGATTCCAGCGTCCCAGCCGCACGGGGCCGAGATCGTACCTGGCCTCGCTCAGCGGCTGTGAGCCCACCTTCGAGTGGACGACCATCGTCCAGCGGTCGTTCTTGACGGCGAGGACGACCGCGGGGTTCGTGCCCGTCCCACCGTGCCACTGGGAGACGATGGTCTGATTCTCGAAGGAAATCCAGTCGGCGGGAAGGTAGTTCGCGAACGTGTACCGGTAACTCCCGTAAGGCACACGCTCTGTGGCAATCTCGGTGCGGTAGGACTTGCCGTCATCCGGCATGACGAACCGGACCGCCTTGCCGCCCCGCCCCCCGGGCGCCGCGGTAACACTCACGGCGCCCGTCCCGTCGATACCCTTGCGCTTGAACGCGCCCGTGGTGCCGGACTCGAACCCGTCCTTGAAGGGAACAGGAGTCAACGCACGGTCGGCGACGGCCTCGGTCGCCCCGAACCCCACCACCAACACGGCCGCCAATGACGCGCCGACCCGACGTCCGCGACTGAAACGCTCGAACATGAACCGTCCTTGAGATGAGGGTGGTGCGGGGGTGCCCTGCATGAGTGCGGCCCGATGCCCGGAAACCAAGGGTGACCGACCCGCCCCCCAAGGACCCGCGCGCCAAACCATAATCACTCACAAACACACAGGTTCACACGTGATGGCATATGACATCGCCATCCGGACAGAGAGTCAAGAGCATTCGGAAGGCCGAGATCCGGTCGTGACGTTCAGGTGCGTCACACCGTCGGATCCAGTGCGCACCGGCTTGTCCGGAATGGGTGACGATCCGTCTGAAGGCGTTGCTGTGGGGGCAGTAGCCGGCGGGCGGCACGGCAGCCATGTCCTTCACCTCTCGCCCCCGGGACACATACCGCGAGCCGGGCGCAGGAGCCCCCCAACCCAACCCAGGTGCCGGGGGCGCCCGTCGGACCCCGCAGCTGAACCGGCAAAGCCGCGGCGGACTCCGATCCTTCTACTTCATCCGTCCCAACTCCCTCTCTCTCGGGGGCGATAACCACAGGCCAAGGTGCGGATGGTTCGCGCGGCCAGGCGCGGGCGGTGAAGGCTACGCCCTTGCGATCCTCGCAGTCCGGGAGCTTGATCCGTGCCCGAGGGCCGCCCGCCCCGGTGATGATCGCCGGCGCTCCATGAGATCCATGCGGGTGACCGCTGCGAACAAGAGAGCAGCGACCACACCTTGCGGGAATGACGTCCACACACCTGATCGACAACGTGGCTCGGATCCCGTCTTCAGCGCCTGGCCCCCCGGCGCCGCAGGCAGTGGGACAGTCGCACGCGATCCGTCACGGCCCGAAGGCTGTCCGCCGGCTGCACGTTCACACGGCGGCGACGCACTCAACGAGCCTCGCCGCCGGCTCCCTTGACACTGCCGCGCCGCAGCCCGACACTCGTCCAACATCAGCTGTTAACGCAAACATATCAAGTGCCTGACGCGGAGGGAGCGAAAACCCCATAGGACTTCCGAGGTCGAAATGGCTGCCGACGAGCACGTTCACCTCAACACTTCCCCATCGCTCCCCCACACGCGGCAGACCACTCCACCGAAGAACGACGTGCACCTCATGTGTGTGAACATGTTGGTCGTACCTGATCGGGCCTGACCGATCCAACATTCCCGCACTGACGCTGTGACCTGGTAGATCCCGGATGCGACCGGCCGCGCACATCTCCTCCGCGCGCAACCTCGCATGCTCACCGCCGGATGCCCAGGCGCCCTTCTGCCTCCCACTCGCTACGGAGTCACTCATGGGTACTTGTCTCAGAGGCAACGCGGTCCGCCTGAGGGCGCCCAGCTACTCGATGTCAGCGCTCACGCTTGTGACGGCCACACTCCTCGCCACCACCGGCATCGGATCCACGTCGCAGCCAACGGCGGCCGCCGGAACCACGTTGTACGCCTCTCCGTCGGGAGGGGGCAGCGCCTGTACGCTGTCCGCTCCGTGCAGCCTTACGGGCGCCCGCAACAAAGTCCGCACCCTGGTCGCCGACATGACCCGGGATCTCGTGGTCCGGCTCCGGGGCGGGACCTACCGGTTGTCCGCTCCGTTCCAGCTCGGCCCCGCCGACTCGGGCACGGGCGGGCACACCGTGATCTACCAGGCCTACCCGGGCGAGCAGCCGCTGCTGAGTGGCGCCAAACGGATCACCGGCTTCGTCCAGGTCGACGCGGCGAAGAACATCTGGCGCGCGCCCGCCCCCGCCGATGCCCAGGGCCTGCAGCTCTACGTGAACGGGCAGCGCGCCGATCGCACCCGGTCCGTGGCGAATCCGGCCGGCTTCGCCAAGACGTCCACAGGCTTCACCACGTCGGACGATTCGTACAGCACCTGGCACAACCCATCCGACGTCCAGGTCATCGCCCGGAAGGAGTGGAAGCACCTACGGTGCCCGCTCTCCGGCATCGGCTCCCTCGGCGGCTCGAACCTGTACGTGGCGCAGCCGTGCTGGGGCAACACCACGGCATCGCCCAACCCCGGGTTCCCGTTCAACGGCGCGGGCAGCGTGAGCATGGACTCGATCAGCTGGCTTGAGAATGCCCATGAACTGCTGCACAGCCCGGGGCAGTTCTACCTGGACCGGACGGGATCGGTCAGCGGCGCGGGGACGCCGCAGGTCTACTACATCCCGCGCAGTGGGGAGAACCCTGCCACGGCGGACGTCGAACTGCCCGTACTGGAGAGCCTGGTGAACGCGTCCGGCACCCCAGGTCACCTCTCCCCCGTCAACGACAGCGCGGCCGGCGCCGTCTACGCAGGCAGTTGGGCGGTCGCTGCGGGGCGCGGCTTCGGCGACCTCGCCGACGACGTGCACGCCACCGCCGTCAACGGCGACTCGATGTCCTACACGTTCACCGGCACCGGGGTCGATGTCCTGGGCGAGACCAACGGCGACGAAGGCGGCTTCGACGTGTACGTCGACGGCATTCGGACCGCCCGGTCGTCTGCCGACGGCCCCGTTCGGCTGGCCCAGCAGGTCATCGCGTCGGTGACCGGCCTTGCGAAGGGCAGGCACACGGTGAAGCTGGTCAAGACCGGCGGCCGGTTCCTGACCGTCGACGGTTTCACCGTGCTACCGGACGCGCTCGCCCCGGTGCACGACATCACCTTCGAGGGCGTCACCTTCTCGTACGCCACCTGGCTGCGGCCCGGAAGCGCAGAGGGCTACGCCGACAATCAGGCCGGCGTGCTGTGGTCCGGACCATCGGCCGAGGTGGTTCGCACTCCCGGAGCGGTCTCCATCCGTCGAGGGCGGCAGATCAAGATCACCGGCGGTGAGATCAGCCATGTCGGCGGCCTCGCGGTGGACTTCGCCGACGGCACGCAAGGGTCATCGGTGACCGGCAATCGGATCCATGACGTGTCCGGCGGTGGCGTGTCGGTCGGCGAGGTCGACGACTACTACCTCACCGACACCGCCCGGATGACGTCCGGCGACATCGTCTCGAACAACGCGATCTTCAACATCGGTGTCGAGTACGAGGACGCCGTCGGGATCATGGTCGGCAACTCCCGGACCGTGACACTCGCCCACAACGAGATCGCGCACACCCCGTACTCCGGCATCTCGCTCGGCTGGGGCTGGGGCTGGGCCTCACCGGGCAACCGACGCGGCAGCATCTACTCCGGCGGCAACCGGATACTGAACAACGCCATCCACGACTCCATGCGGACCCTCACCGACGGAGGTGCGATCTACACGCTCGGCGGTCAGGGCAACGGCGACGCGACTGGATCCGCGCCGTCCACCGTCGCAGGGAACGTGATGACGATCGCCTCGGGCACCGGCGGGGCCCAGGGGCTGTACCACGACGAGGGCAGTTCCCACTGGAACACCCACGGCAACGTGGTTAGCCAGGTGGGCGGCCACTGGACGTTCGAATGGACCGGATCAATCCACGACATCACGATCCACGACAATCTCACCGACACCGACCGGATCCGGAACGAGGGAACGAACGTCTCCGTCACCGACACCACAGTCGTCGGTGACGGTCTCTGGCCGCAGGTCGCGCGTGACATCGCCGCCGCGAGCGGTCTCGAACCCGCCTACCGATCCCTGATGCCAGCGCGGGCAGACCTGCTCAACGACGGCGAACCGGCCGGCGGGCTGACGGGTGCCCCCGTCGCCGTTGCCTGGACCGGCAACTGGGGCGTCTCCAGTACTCGACCGTACGGCGACCTGGCCGGCGATGTTCACTACACGCAAACCGACGGTGACTTCGTGACGGTGACCTTCACCGGTACCGGCATCCGGGTGCTCGGCGAGCTCTCCGACGACCAGGGCCCGTTGACCGTCACCCTGGACGGCGCCGCAGCAGGCACCGTGACCGCCCACACCGCCGGGCCACGACAGGCCCGGGCCGTGATCTACCGAACGCAGAACCTGCCTTATGGCAGCCACACCCTGACGCTGGCCAAGAACGGCGGCAGACACGCGACCATCGACGGCTTCCAACTCGACCGCTCGGTCAACGACGACGACCCGTCGCTCGCCTACACCGGCAGTTGGAACCGCCACACCGCCCGCGGCTTCGGGGATCACCAGGATGATGTCCACTACACCACCACCGACGGCGACTTCGTCACCGCCACCTTCACCGGCACCGGCGCCGACGTGGTCACCGAGACCAACAGCGACGAGGGCGCGATCGCGGTCTTCGTCGACGGCCGGCCTTGCGGCACGGTCAATGCCACCGCCGCCACCCGCAACGCCCAACAACGCGTCTTCACCATCGACGACCTGCGGTACGGCGTCCACGTCATCAAACTGGTGAAGGCCGGCGGCCAGTACTTCCTGATCGACCGCATGACCTACCGCTGAACTGTCCCGAGTCTGGCCGAAGCAGATCGTTGGCACGGGAACCTGGCCGACGCACGCTGGGTGGCCGATCGCTGAAAGGCCATCGCCGCACGCAGACAGGGGTGGCGGCGAGGCGGAGCGCGGCCGGGCAGGCGATCGACCTCGCCCAGGGACAACGGAACGTAATCCGCCCGCTCCGGACCAACGCTCCCCGCCCGCCGACCCGCCACGCGCAGAGGAACAGCGAGCGGCATGCCCTTCACCCGATCCGGCCCCTGCACGCCGGCACCCTCTGGAGCGGCAGCGAGGTCCGGCCGGAGGCAAGACGTCCCACATGAGACCAGGCAGGACTCCCCCGCTCGACGGCGAAGCGGACCCCTCGGTGTTCCGTGCGCGGACGTGCGTGATCAGGCGGTCAGCCGAGACGCCCCGGATTGCAACCCACCAGGCCTTGGTAGCCGGTGGACCGCACGGATATGCTGCCGTCCAAACTTGTTGAGAAATGTGCGACCGTGGGGAAATGGGACAGTGTCTGATCAAGGACGACTTGTGGCCGACCGGTATCGGCTGGTGCAGCAGGTCGGCCGCGGAGGCATGGGAACCGTCTGGCGAGCCGAGGACGAACTCCTCGGCCGGGACGTCGCGGTGAAGAAGCTCCACGTCCCACCGCACCTTCCGGACGCCACGATCCACACTCTGCACGAACGCACGCGCCGAGAGGCCCGCAGCGCGGCGCGCATCACCCACCCGAACGTCATCGTGGTACATGACGTCGTCGAGGACGAGGGCCTGCCGTGCATCGTCATGGAGTACATCCCCTCCATAACGCTGGACGACGCTTTGAAAGAACGGCGCATCCTCCCGGTGCCTGAGGCCGCCCGGATCGGTCTGGCGGTGGTCGCCGCGCTGCGCGCCGCGCACGACATCGGAGTGCTGCACCGCGACATCAAGCCCGCCAACGTGCTGCTGGGGCAGGACGGCCGGATCGTACTCACCGACTTCGGGATTGCGGCTCAGCGCGGCACCGAGACACTGACCAGAACCGGAGAGCTGATCGGATCTCTCGCCTATCTCGCTCCGGAACGACTGCACGGCACCAGCGCGGAGCCCGCGAGTGATCTGTGGTCCCTCGGAGTGACGCTGTACCAGGCTGTCGAGGGCCACCATCCCTTCGAACGCGAAGCCGTGATGGAAACCGCCTACGCCATCGTGAGCGATCCGCCCCGCCCGCAGAGCTCCACGAGCACGCTGACGCCCCTCATCGAAGGACTGCTCGCGAAGAACCCGAAGCAGCGGACCGATCTGAACGAGACCCAACGCGTGCTGCGCCGCGCAACACTCGAAAAGGTCGTCGAGGATTCCGCATCGGCGACCACGCGCTCCCATCGGGCTGCGCGCCCCCCACGTCGCAGCGTCGAGAACGGGCGCAGACGGCGTACGGTCCTGTGGTCCGCAGGCTTGGTCACCGCAGCAGCCTGTGCGACCGCCGCCGCACTGCTGTGGCCTACCGTGCACTCGGGTGCCCCTTCCGCCCCCCGTACGCAAGGGGCGAAGACCACGACGGAACCGGCGCCCCCAACCGGGTACCGCCTCCAGGAGGGCGGCGGCGGCCTATCGCTGCCCATACCCGTCGACTGGACACGCAAGGAACAAGCAGGCGCCGCAATCGCGTTCATCGATCCATCGGACCTGGTCGGACTGCGGGTCGAAGTCGCCGCGTTCGCCGGATCCGACCCGCTGGAACACTGGCGAACCACCGAAGAGGCACAAACGCGCCGCGACAATCCCGGATACGAGCGTGTACGGATGGCGGCCAGCACGGTCAACGGCAGACCCGCGGGCTACTGGGAATTCACCTTCGACGGCAGGAAACAAAAGTTCCGTGCGGTCGAGGTGGCACTCACGGACGCGTCCGACACCCAGTACGTCGTCTACTTCTCCGCACCAGACGTGCAATGGAACCGCTACCGCCCCGTGTTCGACACGGCTGTCGAAGGGCTTCGCCTTCCGCGGTGAACTGCAGCGGCAGGCAACGGGCCGGCATCTCCTCGGGGTCGCCCACGTGGCGCCCGCCATTCCGCATCGAACTTCGCCTGCCGGCCATCGGTCTGCCGGCCATCGGTCTGCCGGCGCGACCAGCTCTCGCAGGCCACGCAGGAGGCATCCAGCTGGCTCACCGATTCCCAACGCACCCAGATCCAGGCATGGCAGGGCGCTCCCGCGCTGTCCGCTCCCACGTCGTCCGTTTCCAGCAGTCCGTCCCCACACCGCGTGACTCCCGGCTGCCCGGCCCGCCAACGCGTACGCCACCCGCCGTTTCCGGTCCCGAGCCCGTCGACGTGGCAGGCCTCGTCGATGGTGTTCGGGACGGTGTTCGGGACGTGTTGGAGCACGCGCCCGGCTGGGGAAGACGGGCCCTTCATCAGCCTGTGTGCCCAGGTCAAGGGTCTGGTCGAACTGGCGGAGTCCGGTCAGGTGCAGGTGCTTCGTCGAGTCAGGCCGACTGCTCGTCCGCGCAGCGCGAGGCCTCAACGCCCAGTTGTGCTCACCACCCTGATCACCGATGAGTCGGGACGTATGCACCCGTTCTACAGCCGGCTGGCCGACCACGCCAGCCGACACCTGCCCCGTAAGGCCGACAGCGTGCGGACCGACACGATCACGATCCTCCACCACCGCTACCGAATCCCTTAGTGGTCGGCTCCCGGAAGTCCTTCGGGGGTTGATCAGGCGGCGAGGCGGCGCGAGGATTCTTCGGGGTGATCGGCGGTGTGCCGGTCGAGCCTGGCCAGTAGATCGTCCAGGTCGGAGGTGGTGAACTTCCACTGGAACGGCTGTGCTGTGGCGTTGTAGCGGTCTTCGAAGGCTCGGAGCCGGTCCCCGACCTGGGTAAGGTCGGTGAAGTCGTTGGGTGAGACGACCTTGCGCTGGACGACGGAGAAGTAGACCTCGACCTGGTTCATCCAGGAGGCGTGTATTGGGGTGTGCACGAGCACCGCGTTCGGGAATGCTGCGGCCAGTCGGTCGGCGGCTGCTTGGCCGTGGTGGGAGGATCCGTTGTCGACGATCCAGAACACTCGCTTCGCGCTGGCGTACGGCTCCTGGCTCATGACCTGGGCAACCAGGGCCATGAACGGGTCGATGCCCGTGCGCGGCGCGGTGCAGCCGAACACCCTCGCCTGGTGGACGTCGTAGGCGGCCAGGTAGGCCGGCGCGCCGCCACGCCCGTAGGTGTGGTTGACGCGCATCGCCCGGGCCTGGCCTGGGGCGAGTGTGGGGTGGCAGCGGCACCGGGCCTGGACGGACGTCTTCTCGTCCGCGCTGATGACGTACGGGTCCAGCACGCGCTCGGCCTTGGGACGGAAGGCGGGGTCGGTGATGAAGATCCAGGAGCGGTGCTGCCAGGGCTTGATCGCCTCCTCGCGCAGCCAGCGGCGGACGGTGGAGGGCGAGATGGGGCCGGTGATGCCCCGGCCTTCCAGTTCGACGGCCAGTTCGGGGCACGACCAGCGCGACAGCGGTACTCCGGTCTCGGCGGGGAGCTGGCAGGCCAGCGCCTTGGCCTGGGCGCGCTGCAAGGCGGTGAAGGAGCGGGGTCGGCCGGATCGCTTGCGGTCGGCCAGGCCCGGCAGTCGCTGGTCGGCGAACCGGCCGCGCCAGCGGCGGACGGTGTCCGGGTGCACGCCCATCTCGGCAGCGATGGCCGCATTCGAACGCCCACGCGCAGCCAGCAGGACGATGTGAGCGCGTTGCCGCAGCTGGTGGGGTGTCTTGTGGCCCCAAGCCGCCTTCTTCAACCGGTGCCGCTCGGCGGCCGTCGGAGATATCGGGCGGGCGGCGGCAACGGCCATAGCAGACAGGCCGATCGAGAGAAGTGGATCACGACGAACCGCAGCCTGACGCCTCGGAAGAAGCTGGCCCGCGCGACACGCCGCGCATACACAGCGGCCAGACGCCTGGGACAACTGCGAAGAGGATTGCCGATGGCTGGAGCCCGGCCTCCCCTCCGTGGGGGAGGAACCCGACGCCGGAGTCGCTCTCAGGCATGAGTGGTCGTCGACCTGAGCGCGGATGTGGAGGTCGGAGGGTCTCTGGAACAGTGCGACGTGAGCACGCTATTCGTTGCCCGTTCCGGGAGGGTCCGTACATGTCCAAGGTCGCCGTTCTTCGCCCCGAACCCGCAGTAGTCGATGTTCCGCTGCCGTCACGGCGGGCCGTCAGGGCCGCCTACGCATCTGCGTTCTCCGCGACTGTCGGCTTCATCCCGTTGCACGCGGTGTGGGCACTCGGTATTCCGCTGTGGGCCGACGAGAGCAAGTTCCGCGACTGGTACGCCGTCGGCGGCGGCCCCTACCTGTTCGTGCTGTGCGCGCTGGCCGTGATGGCCGGCGTCCTGGCGCTGAGCCTGGTCCGGCCGTGGGGGCTGGTGTTCCCGAGTTGGATGCCGCTTGCGGCGGGACGCAGAGTCCCGCCACGGACACTGGCCTACACAGCCTTAACAGTCGCGGCCTTCCTGCTTCTGTACACCGTCTGGTCCGCCATCCTGACCGGCATCCAGTGGAACGACCCCGGCATTTTCAGCCGATGGATCGTCGTCTACGGGATCCCACAGTTCTTGGTATGGGGAATCGGCCTTCTCATCGCCGCGCACTCCTACCGCAGCCGGACGACACCGCACCACTGACCCGAACCCACGGACGCCAGCGGCCCACAGCTGAGGAGTCCGACAGGCAGGTTTCTGGGTCACCTCAGATCGCCAGGTGGTCGCTTCCACCAGTGCCATCAACTCTCGACAGCTGCCCTCGAGACCGACGTGAAGCCGACGTCAGAGTCAACCCCCGAAGGACTTCCGAAGCCGACCACTTAGCCTTACCGGCATCGCCGCCGGCAGCGACCCGAACGGGCAGGGTGATACGGGGACGCTTCATCCGCGCCGAAGGTGGGTGACGCGGTACGGCGACGCTGGTCCCGGTCCGGTGATGGAATTCGCGAAAGCGGCGAACGATGCGCCCACCGCGGGCGGGTGGCTCGGGGGGTGCTCACCTTGTGAGCCGCCCGGAAACGGCTCGGCTCCTCCGTCGGCGGGTTCGCACCCGCCGACGGAGGAGCCGTGAACCGCGTCACCGTCAGTCGAGGACGTCCGGGATCGGGTCGGTGTTGCTGCGCTGCAGCGCGGCCCCGGAGCCGGCCGCCGAACCGAGCGACCAGTCCATGAGCTTCATCGCGTCCGGGTAGCGCTCCTCGTCGTTCAGCAGGACACCGATGACGGTCTTGCCGTTGCGGGTGCCGGAGAAGACGATGCACTTGCCCGCGGCCGTGCCGGTGCCGGTCTTGACGCCGATGGCGCCGGGGTAGGCGTAGCCGGTGGGGCGCTCCCGGATCAGCAGGTTGCTGTTGCCCCAGGTGGCGTCGGTGGACGTGCCGCCCGTGCTGTACGTCGTGGCCTTCACGAGCTGCGGGAAGACCTTGCCCTTCATGGCGTACCGGGTGAGCTTCGCCAGGTCGCGCGGGGTCGTCAGGTTCTTCCCGGTCGGCGAGATGCCGTCGAAGGAGTCGTACGTGGTCTTGGTCATGCCGAGGGACTTGGCCTTGGCGTTCATCTGCGCGATGAAGTCCGCCGTACGGGCCGACGTGGTCGCGCCCTTGCCGAAGGTGTCCGCGAGCGCGTAGGCGGCGTCACAGCCCGACGGCAGCATCAACCCGTACAGCAGCTGGCGGACCGTCGGGGTGGCCCCGACCTTGAGATGGGCCGTGCTCGCGCCCTCACGGACGACGTAGTCCGCGTACTCCTTCTTGACGGTGACCTTCTTGTTGAGGTCAACACCGGGCGCCCTCAGCACGATCTGAGCGGTCATGATCTTGGTGGTGCTCGCACCCTGGCGCTGGGTGTCGGGGGCCTTGCCGGTGAGCGTGGCCCCGGTGCCGCCGTCGATCAGGATCGCGCCGGCGGCCGTGGTGGGAGGTGCGGCGACCGGAGCCGCCGACGAGACCGTCGAGGCGGCGACCAGGAGGGTTCCGGTGGCTACCGTGACGGCGACCGCGCCGCGCGTGCGGCGCATGAGGTTCAATATCAAGTCAAATCCCCGCGTATCCGAAGCATTTCCGAAGGGGAGGGACGTCGAGATGTCCTTCCCCTTCCGGGAGCTTACGTAGTGAATGCCCGGAGGAACATCGGGCCGCAGGGTCAAAGCCCGTTCGGGCCATGCCCGGTCGGCCCGTTCAGTCGCTGAAGCGGCCGAACCGGCCCTCGTGGAAGGGGAGCGGATCGCCCTGCCCGGCGGCGCCCGTGGCCTCGACGCAACCCACCACGATCAGGCGGTCCGCCGAAGGCCACCAGCGGCGGTCCGAGGAAGTGCATCGGATCGAACCGGACGGCGACCAGGCCGGTGGCGAGGTCGTCGGTGAGCACCGGCCACTGGATGACCACGGCGCTGCTCTCGGGGACAGGCCTGCCGAAGTGCTCGACCGCCTCGGCGACCGTCACCTCCAGCGGCGCAGACTGCCGCCCGCCGCGCCGGCGCCACGGGGCGCGAGCGCCGCCGGCGGGTGGGGCCTCGGCTGTACCTGGCGCCGTGGATGGCGTTTTACGCAGGGCGATCCGTGCCAGATCCTGTCCGTCGGGCTGCTCACAGCCCCGAGGCTGCTATATCGAGTCAAGCCGTTGGGGGAGGTTGTGGGGCTGCCCGCCTTCGTTCGGCTCGATCCCTTCGAGGATCTTGAACAGCTGCCCGGAGATCGCGCGTTGCAGTCGGAGTTGTGCGTCCCGGGAGGTCTTGCCCTCGCTGATCCTGCGCGCGACGTACGGATTCGTGGCGGGGTCGAGGCGCATGCGGATCAGCGTGATGGTGTGCATGGCCCGGTTGAGCTGCCGGTCTCCGCTGCGGTTGAGGCGGTGCCGGTTGGTGAGTCCGGAGGATGCGGGGATCGGAGAGGCGCCTGCGAACGAGGCGAAAGCTGCTTCCGAGCGGACCTCACCTGACGGGACCAGCTGACCCGGACCTGGGCCGCGGTGATCGGCCCGATGCCAAGCAGTCCGAGAAGCTCCGGGGCCGTCTGACTCACCAGCGTCAGGGTCTCCTTTTCGCGATCTTTTGCCTCCGCTTGCAGGCCCTGAATGCGTTGGGCAGTGGATCGCAGGGCCCGTGCTGTCATCCGGTGTTCAAGGTCCTGGGCGGGGCGGTCGCCGAGCTGGGCGCAGTGGGTGACCTGCGCCGGGCGCTTGAGTTTCCGCAGTTCGGCGTGGAGGTTGTCCGGTGCGGAGACGATCAGGGCCTTGAGCTGGTTGATCGCCGCTGTGGGGGCGAGGACCGCACCCTGGCGGGTGGCGAGCAGGACGCGCAGTGCCTCGCGTTCGCCGCGGAGGCGGGGCTGGATCAGGTGCTCGGTGGCCAGGGCCTCCACCGCGGCCCGGATGGCGTCGAGCATGTCGGTCTTGCGTCCGCCGTGGTCGCCTGCAAGCTTGGGCCGGCAGACTTCGACGACCTGCTCGCCGGCCTGGTCGAGGAAGGCCGCGAGGCCGGCGCCGTAGCTGCCGATGCCTTCCAGGGACCAGCAGCGGCGGCCGGGGATGTGCTGGCGGGCGAAGTCCGGCAGGCGCCGGTAACCGCGGGTGTTCGCAGGGGCATCGGTGCTGTTCAGAACCGCGCCGATGGGGCTGAAGGCTGCGGCCGCGAGGGTGTCGCGGTGGGTATCGACGCCGATGACGCCGTCGACATGTTCTGCCGGGATGGATGCGGACAGACCTCTCCCCTCGACTGTCAGAGTGTCCACACCACGGGAGTCGCCGCACGCCCCGGATGCCACCGCCGACGGGTACGCCAGTGGCCGTCACGTCGGGCGTCAGCCCGGGGCTTGCGGCCGGTCCTCGGGCTGGGCTGGTGCATTCGCCGGGGACTGGATGGCGGAGTCGCCGCCCTGTCGTTCGGTGCGGCGCTCGGTGTGGGTGGAGCGTACGGCCGGCCAGTCCTGGGACGGTGCGGTTTCCTGTCCCAGGCCGGCGAGGACGGCTCGGACGACGCGCTCCGCCTCGCGGGCGATGGCCTGTTGGCTGTCGAGTTGGGCGAGCCCGTCGGCGAGCAGAGTGGCGAGTCCGTGGATGGCGGCCCACACGACGAAGTCGGCTCCCGAGCGAGCGGAGGGCGCCAGTGCGCCGGCCTCGACGAGCCGGTCGAGTTCCGCGTCGAGGACGTCGTGCGGGTGCGGCGAGATTTCGGTGCCGGGACCGGAGGTGCCGGCGCCGAAAGCGAGGTGGGCAACCGAGGGGTCTTGCAGGGCCCAGTGGACATAGCAGCGGCCGACGGCGACCAGGCGCCGCTGGGGATCGACACTCGCCCCCGGATCGGTGACCAGGCCGGCGGCGTGGCTCATGCGCTCGCCCAGTTGGGAGAGCACCCGCCCGGAGAGTGCGCGTACCAGTACGTCGCGTGAGGCGAAGTGATGGTAGGCGGCGCTCGAACTCACACCGACACGGGCCGACGCCTCGCGCAGTGACCAGCCGTCGACGCCGCGTTCACGGACCAGCGCCTCCGCGGCATCAAGGAGTGCGGTCCGGAGTTCCCCGTGGTGGTAGTGCTGTTTCGCCATACCTCGATCTTAGCAACGCTCAGATCGATGGTACATTCGAGTGCCATCTGAACACTGCTTAGATTGGAGTAGGGCATGTGCACCACAGAACCTTCGGTGAACACGGGGAACATGGGGAACGTCGACCCGCAGGGTGCGCCTGACGTGAGCCGGGCGCCGGCGCCGGTCGTAAACGGCGAGCCGGTCCAGATTGCCGACGGCGTCTTCGTGATCCCCGACCAGCGCGTGGAGCTCGTCCCGAACGTCGGCATCGTCGTGGGCGAGAAGGCCGCACTGGTCATCGACACCGGCATCGGCCCCCGCAACGGCGCCTACGTCCTGGAGCAGGCCCGGCGCCTGGCCGGCGACCTGCCGCTTTACCTGACCATCACGCACTTCCATCCCGAGCACGGCTTCGGCGCGCAGGCATTCAAGGGCGCCGCCACGATCGTCTACAACCGTGCCCAGCGTGACGAGCTGCACCGCAAGGGCGCCGCCTACCTCGACATGTTCAGGGGCCTGAGTCCCGCCGTCGCGGCCGAGATCGAGGGCGTCGAGCTCGTCGACCCCGACCTCGTCTACGACCATCGGGCCGAAATCGACCTCGGTGGCCGTACGGCGGTGCTGCGCACCGTCGGCCCGGCGCACACCGCCTCCGACCAGACCGTACTCATCGACGACCGGGTGCTGTTCGGCGGAGACCTGTTCGAAACCCGCATCTTCCCGATCGCACCGTACTTCCCGCCGTACGACGTCGACGTCGACGGCGCGCGCTGGATCACCGTGCTCGATCAGCTCATCGCCCTCAACGCCGAGATTGTCGTTCCCGGCCACGGTGAAGTGACGGACACCTCACTGATCCGCGACGTACGCGACTACCTGGTCTACGTCCGGGACGAAGCCGGGCGCCTGCGCGCAAGCGGCGCATCCGCGGACGAGACAGCGGCCACGATCGACAAGGCCGCCCGCTCGCTTTGGAAGACATGGGAGCGGCCCGAATGGATCAGCCTCGCCGCCCAGGCGTTCCACGCAGCCGGCCCCACGAGCTGAGACAGCCGCACACTCCCGTGCGAACACCTGTCGCTCGGGAACCGGCCACCGCGTCCTGCCCGCTGCATGGCGGGACGCGGCGCAGGCAAACGCCCGGCCGGCCGCGTGAACAGAGCAGATTGGGACCCCGACACCATGAGCACACAGGCCCACCCGGGTTCAGCGAACGCAGACGACCAGGAGGCGCGCAGCAGGCGGGAGCACGGCATTTCGGCCTACGCCAAGATCTTCGACGTGCCTGAACAGGAGGTCCCCGCCGCTTTCGCCGAGCGAGTCGGGCTCCCGTTCGCCGAGGAGGCGCTGCAGGCTGCCGGCGGAGCCGCCTGGTCGCACCCAGCCCTCACCGCACGGGACCGCTCCATCGCCATCATCACCACGCTGGCCGCCCAAGGCGTGTCCGGAGACCTCCTGGACACCCACCTCCGACTGGCCCGTCAGCACGGGCTCGATGACGAAGCACTCACCGCTCTCATGACGCTCCTGGCCGGCTACGTCGGATACCCCCGAGCCTCCCTTGCCATGGAAACCATTCACGGGTCGTCCGGCGCAGCCCACCAGTAGGCCCAGTTCTCGGCCCCCACGCGCGCAACCAGGTCCCCGCACCTGGTGCCGCACGGCGCGCACCGGGGGGCGGACCCGTCTGCGCGACGCGGGGTCGTTGACAGGACAGGCGTGGGAGAGCGGCCGATGGCCATCCCCCGCCGCGGCGGGCTTCCCCGGAACCCCTGGTCAGCGGTGTGCGACGGCATGGAGTCGGTTAACACCCGGCCGTGGAAAGGTGGTTGGTCAAGACACCTACGTGGGCCATGTCAACGCTCAGCGGGGATCCGTGATCGCTCTTCGGACACGGGCCACCGAAGTCGCCTTCCCGCACTCCCGCCGGCGCCTTGGGGAGAGCCCACTCGGTACGACGAACTCGCCGTCCGCTACGAAGCGACAGTGCTGGTCGCAGCCATCAACGAGTGGCTGTGACCAGCGCTTTCACACCAGTCCCTAGATGTGGAATGTGGTGGTTGCCTCCAGAGGCGCCCGGCCGGTCGCGACCCGGTTCACCGGCGCGTTCTCGTCGGCGTAGCCGAAGGAGATCCCCACGAGCAGCTTCCCCTCGTCCACTCCGAGTTGGTCGCGGACGGTGTCGGCGTAGAAGCTGAGCAGGCCCTGCGGGCAACTGGCCACGCCGTACGCGGTCATGGCCAGCAACAGCGTCTGCAGGTAGGCGCCGGCGTCGGCGGCCAGTCGCGGCCCGCCGTCGCCGGTGACGAACAGGAACGCGGCATGGGGTGCCCCGTAGAAGCCCAGGCTCTCCGCGTCGTAGGCCGCGCGGGCCTGATGGTCCTCGGGGCCGATGCCCAGCGCTCCGTACAGATCGGCGCCGAAGGCGGCCCGCCGTTCCCGGTGGACGGGGGCGTACATGTCCTCGGAGTACGGGTAGTCGGCCGTGACGCGTCGCTCGGCGCGGGCCGTTCGCAGGGCGTGGGCCAGACGGTCTCGCCGTGCGCCGCCGACCACCTCGACCCGCCACGGCTGCGCGTTGGAGTTGGACGGCGCGGCGCCGGCCAGGGAGAAGACCGCGCGCAGAGTGGCCTCGGGTACCGGGTCGGGTCGGAACGCGCGGGTCGCGCGGCGCCCGCGGATCAACTGCTCGGCGTACTCGCCCGTCCGTGTCCGGCCCGTCCGTGTTCCGCCGGTGGCCGCCTCGCTCGTACGCGTTCGGGTGAAGGCCGGACCGCTCATGGAACTCTCCCCAGGATCGATTAAGTAAACAGAACCGTTTACCTGGGGCACTGTAACCAACGGACACCTCCGAAGTAAACGGGAACGTATACTTGCGGCATGGCAACGGCGACAACGGCGACGACGGCATCTCGACGGCAGGGGCGCGGAGGCCGGGAGCGCATCCTGGCCGCCGCGGCCGGACTGTTCGCGGTCCAGGGGATCAACGCGACCGGAATAGAACAGATCGCGGAGCGGGCGCCGGTGTCCAAGCGCACCCTCTACGCGCACTTCCGCACCAAGGACGAGCTTGTCCTCGCCCACCTCGAGGACCTCTCCTCGACGGGGCACACCCTGGAGGGAACGCTGACGCGCGAGGACGTCCCCGCCAGGGAGCGAATCCTCGCGCTGTTCGACCCGCTCCCGGCGGGCGTGGATCCCGTGCGTGGATGTCCCTTCATCGACGCCGCGGTGGAGTTCCCCGACCCGCGGAACGCGGTGCACTCCTACGCCCGCGAACGGAAACTGCTCATGGTGCGGCTGGTGGCCGAGCTCGTGGCGGAACTGGGCTGCCGCGAGCCCGCCGCCCTCGCCGAGCAACTCGTGACCCTCGCGGACGGCGCAGCCAGCCGCGCCATGGTGCTGGACGAGGCGGACTACGGCCGGCACGCGCGGACAGCGGCGGAGATCCTCCTCGCCAACGCGCTGCCGACCACGACCTGACCGGCCCCGCAGGGGCTGCCCGGCATGCCTGGCACCTGACGCGACGATCCCGCCGCTCGACCGAGGGAAAGACGGGACTTTCACAACAAGTCCCTACGCGTTCGGCGTCCGTCGCGCAGCATCGGGGTGATGTGCCGGCCATACGCGTCGATCGCGGCTTCCCATGCCGAGCCCAGCCGAGGGGGCCGACCAGCGGTCAGGAAGGGCCGGCTGCCCGATTTCCCGCGGGACCGTGCCGGCCTCAGGGGAGGGGGCGCTGAACCGGACCGTTGTACGCGCTCAAGGGGCGGATCAGGGCGTTGTGTTCGAGCTGTTCGGTGATGTGGGCGGCCCAGCCGGTGATGCGGCTCATCACGAAGAGGGGCGTAAAGGTGGAAATGTCGAAGCCCATGAGGTGGTACGCGAGGCCGGCGGGGTAGTCGAGGTTGGGGTGGATGCCCTTGCGGCTGATCATGGCGTGCCGCAGGGCGGCGTGCAGGGTGGCGAGCCGGGTGACGTCGGGGTCGGATGCGCGGGCGACGAGGCGGTCGGTGGCTTCCTGCATGATCGGTACGCGGGAGTCGCCGTTCTTGTAGACCCGGTGGCCGAAGCCCATGATCTTGCGCTTGGACGTCAGGGACTCGTCCAACCAGTCGGCGGCGCGCTCCGGGTCGCCGATCTCGTTCAGCATGTGCATCACGGCCTCGTTGGCGCCGCCGTGGAGGGGGCCCTTCAGGGCGCCGATGGCGGCGGTGACCGCGCTGTAGAGGTCGGAGAGGGTGGAGGTGACGACGCGGGCGGTGAAGGTCGAGGCGTTGAAGCTGTGCTCGGCGTAGAGGATCAGGGAGATCTCGAAGCAGCGGACGACCTCGGGGGCCGGGACGGTCCCGAAGCACATCTGGAAGAAGTTGTCGGAGTAGCCGAGCGAGGGGTCGGGTCGGACGGGGGCGAGGCCGTGTCGGCGGCGGTGGTCGGCCGCGACGACGACGGGGAGCTTCGCCAGTAGGGAGAGGGACTTGGTGCGGTTGGCCTCGGTGCTGCCGTCGTCCTCGGTGGGGTCCTCGGAGCCGAAGAAGCTGACGGCGGTGCGCAACACGTCCATCGGGTGGCAGGTGTCCGGGAGCCGGGACAGCACCTCGGAGGTGGTGCGGTCCAGGGGGCGCAAGGCGCGCTCCTGGGCCTGGAACTCGCGGAGCTGGTCCGGGTCGGGGAGTTCACCGTTCCAGAGGAGGTAGGCGACTTCCTCGAAGGTGCAGCGGGCGGCGAGGTCCTGGACGGGATAGCCGCGGTAGGTGAGGGAGTTCGTCTCCGGGATGACGGTGGAGATGGCGGTCGTGTCGACGAAGACACCGGAGAGACCTCGGTGGATCTCGGGTGCGGTGGCGGTGGCGGTGGCGGTCATGATGGCCTCCGGTGCATGTCAGTTGCCGGGCGGAAGGGTGAAGTTGAAGACGGCCGAGTCGAAGGTGTCGTAGTCCTCGTAGCCGAGCACCTCGTAGAGCCGGGAGCGGGTCTGCATGCGGGGCAGCAGGGACTCCTGGGTGCCTTCGACGGCCAGCGTGCGCAGTCCGTCCTCGATCGCGCCCATGGCGAGACGGAAGAGGGTGACGGGGTAGAGCGCGATGTTGTAGCCGAGGTTCTCGAGGGTGGCCGCATCGAGGAGGCGGCTCTTGCCGAACTCGGTCATGTTGGCGAGCAGCGGTACGTCGACGGCCCTGCGGAACGCCTCGAATTCCGCCTCGTCCGCGAGGGCTTCGGGGAAGATCGCGTCGGCGCCGGCGTCCACGTACGCCTTGGCCCGGTCGATGGCCGCGTCGAGCCCTTCCACCGAGCGGGCGTCGGTACGGGCCATGATCAGGAAGTCCGGGTCGCGGCGGCCGTCGATGACGGCACGGAGCCTGCGGGTCATTTCCTCACGCGGCACGACGGTCTTGCCGTCGAGGTGTCCGCAGCGTTTGGGGTTGACCTGGTCCTCCAGGTGGAGGCCTGCCAGCCCGGCGTCCTCCATGAGCTGGAGCGTGCGGGCGGCGTTCATCGGTTCGCCGAAGCCGGTGTCGGCGTCGACGAGGACCGGTAGGTCGGTCGCCCGTGTCACCTGCTGTGCCCGGGCGGCGACCTCGGTGGAGGTGGTCAGGCCGATGTCGGGCAGGCCCAGATCGGCGGCGAGTACCGCTCCTGAGAGGTAGGCGGCGTCGAAGCCGGCCTGCTCGATGAGCTTGGCCGAGTACGGGTTGATCGCGCCCGGGATCTTCAGCAGCCTTCCGGAGCCCAGCTGTTCGCGGAATCGGCGGCGGCGGGAACCTGGCGTGGTGTGGGTGTGCAGCATCAGAACAGGCCCTTCGGGAGCTGGGCGTCGTAGGCGGCGACGGCGTTCGTGTCGACGGCCGGGAAGAGGCCCGCCAGGTCGGCGGTGGCGAGGTCCGCCAGCCGCCCTGCGGTCCGAAGGAAGTCCTCCTGCGCCCGGGGGGTGACGATGGCCTCGGTCAGAGTGCGGAACTTGCCCTCGTAGCCGGTGCGGTCGAAGGGGCGCGCGCCGGCGGGGTGGGCATCGGCGACCGCGAGTTCGTCCTCGATGACCGTGCCGTCCACCAGGGTGATCACGGCGCGGCCACCGAACGCACGGCGGGCCGGGTCCCGGTGGTGGTAGCGGCGGGTCCACTCCGGGTCCTCGACCGTGGAGATCTTCTGCCACAGCTCGATGGTCGCGGGCCGCTGGGCCCGCTCGGGGGCGTACGAGCGCTCGTGGTGCCAGCCGCCGTCCTCAAGCGCGACGGCGAAGATGTACGGCACCGAGTGGTCCAGGGTCTCCCGGCCGGCGGCCGGATCGTACTTCTGCGGGTCGCCCGAGCCGGAACCGATGACGTTGTGGGTGTGATGGCTCGTGTGCAGGACGATCGAGCGGACCTTCTCCAGCGGGCCGGCCTTCTCCCGCAACCCGCGCGCGAGGTCGATGATCGCCTGCGCCTGGTACTCGGCCGAGTGTTCCTTGGTGTAGGTGTCGAGGATGGCGCGGCGGGCCTCCCCGGGCGCGGGCAGCGTGACCGTGTACGAGGCTTCGGGGCCGTCCAGCATCCAGGCCAGGAACCCGTCCTCCCCTTCGTAGATCGGTGAGGGGGATCCCTCGCCGCGCATGGCCCGGTCCACCGCCTCGATAGCGACCTTGCCCGCGAAGGCCGGCGCGAACGCCTTCCAGCTGGAGATCTCGCCCTTGCGGGACTGCCGCGTCGCCGTGGTGGTGTGCACGGCCTGCTGAATGGCCTGGTACACGGTCTCGGTGTCCAGCCGCAGCATCGCCCCGATCCCGCCGGCCGTCGCGGCGCTCAGGTGGGCGACGTGGTCGATGCGGTGCGCGTGCAGGCAGATCCCCTTCACCAGGGCGACATGGATCTCGTAGGCGGCGGTGATGCCGCGCAGCAGGTCGGCGCCCGAGCGGCCGGTGCGCTGGGCCACGGCGAGCAGGGGCGGGATGTTGTCCCCGGGGTGGGAGTAGTCGGCGGCCAGGTACGTGTCGTGGAAGTCCAGCTCGCGGACCGCGGTGCCGTTGGCCCAAGCGGCCCACTCCGGCGAAACCCGCGTTCCGGTCGCGACTCCGAAGACCGACGCGCCTGACGGCGTCCGGTGACCGAGGGCCTGGGCGCGGGCGACGGCGACCGGGCGGCGGCGCAGCGACGCGATGGCGACCGCCGCGTTGTCGATGATCCGGTTGATCACCATCTCCGAGGCCTCGGGGTCGAGGTTCGGCACGTCCTGGGTACCGGTGGCGACGGCGGCCAGTTTCCAGGCGAGCTGCTCCTCGCGGGGCAGACGGTCGGCGCTGGGGTGGACGCGTACCTGGTGGTCGATCACGGGACTCCTCGCGGCGTGCGGTGGTTGGGTCGTACGCCACTGAGTCTTCCCACGCGGCGAGCCCGGCGCGATGGCTCCACATTGCGTAATTCGTCCATGCGAAACGTGCGAATCTGCAAATTTTGCAAAATCTGCGAATGATAACTTCACACGGAAGAGGGCGCTGAGAGGAGTCTGATCACCATGGGTCGGGCCGCCGGACAGAAGATCTACGCCCGCGCGAAGCTGCGCAGGCTGCGCCGTGAGCGGGGCATGAACCAGGTCGAGCTCGCCCGCGCCCTCGGCCTGTCCACCAGCTACCTCAACCAGATCGAACACAGCCGGCGTCCGCTGACGGCCCCCGTGCTGCTGCGGATCGCCGAGGTCTTCGGCGTCGATCCCGAGTTCTTCTCCGAGGCCGGCGAGGAGCGGCTGGCCACCGATCTGCGCACCGCTCTCGGTGACGAGGCATGCGGTACCTCCGTACCGCAGGAGGAGATCGCCGACGTCGCTCGCGATCATCCGGAGGTGGCCCGGGCGCTCGTCGCCCTCCACCGGCGCTACCGGGAATCCTCCGAGCGGGTCGCCGCCCTGGCCTCCCCCGAGGACACCGCGGGCCTGCTGCCCGCCGAGCCTCATGACGAGGTGCGGGACTTCTTCTACGCCCACCACAACCACTTCCCCGCCCTGGAGACAGAGGCCGAACAGACCGCCGCGGACCTCGGCCTCGGTCAGGTCGGCCGCTCCGCCGATGCGCTCACCGGCCGATTGTCGACCCGGCATGGCATCAAGGTGCTCCGCGCGGGGCCGGAACGGTCCGCCGACGCGCGGCGCTTCGACGCCGGCAGCGGTCTGCTCCTGCTGTCCCCCTGGCTCAGCGAAGGGCAGCGCGCCTTCCAACTGGCCACCCAACTCGCGCTACTGGAGCACGGCCCGCTGCTGGACCAGCTGGTGGCATCCGCCGAGCTCGCCTCTCCCCAGGCGGAGGGGCTGGCCCGGATCGGACTCGCCAACTACTTCGCCGGCGCCCTCCTCATGCCGTACACCGCCTTCCACACGGCGGCCGAGAAGGTGCGCTACGACATCGAACTTCTCTCGGCACTCTTCGGCGTCGGCTTCGAGACCGTCTGCCACCGTCTGTCCACCCTCCAGCGCACCGGTCACCGTGGAGTGCCGTTCTCCTTTCTCCGGGCCGACCGCGCGGGCAACATCTCCAAGCGGCAGTCCGCGACCGACTTCCACTTCTCCCGCCTGGGCGGCACCTGCCCGCTCTGGACCGTCTACGAAGCCTTCTCCTCCCCCGGCCGCATCCTCACCCAGGTCGCGGAAATGCCCGACGGCAAGAAGTACTTCTGGATCGCGCGGACGGTCACCCGCGGCGGCTTCGGCCATCACGCGCCGCGAGCCGACTTCGCCGTCGCCCTCGGCTGCGAACTCCGGCACGCACCCCGCCTCGTCTACGCGGAGGGCATCGCCCTGCACGACCCGCGCGCCACCACCTCCATCGGTCTGGGCTGCCGGATCTGCGAACGGCAGGACTGCGCCCAGCGGGCCCGCCCCCCGGCCGGCGGCAGTCTGGCTGTCGACCCCGATCTGCGCACCTACGTGCCGTACCCGGTCGTCAGGGAGCACTGAATCGCCCGCCGCTGGGATCCGGCGCTCCTTTGCCGGAACGTCTCAATTCCGGCGTCCGACATGTGGACGGCCTTGCCCTCCCTCGATCGGATCGACCTAATGTGGTCCCTGCAACTGGTTCGCCCCGTCCGCCAGGCGGGATGCGTCGCAAGAGGGAACCCGGTGGGAATCCGGGACTGCCCCGCAGCGGTGAGTGGGAACGACCGCCGTCATACGCACTGGGACCGGACAACGGTCCTGGGAAGCGACGGCCATTAGGTGCCCGCCGGGAAACTCCGGCCGGCGTGCCCGCGAGTCCGAAGACCTGCCCGTTGCCCGCACGTGGACGATTCCCGTGCGGACATCTCGGTGACCTCGTGGGCGGGTCGGCGTACACAGCGAGCGGCACGTGCGGGTTTCCCCGCAGGGTGGGCCGCCCGTTCTGTCGTTCCCTTCGCGTCCGCGTCCCGTCTCCGGGATGTTGTGGACACATCTCGCGAAGGAGAGTTCCGTGACAGCGAAGCCCGCAGCCGCGGCAGCACGAGCCACCGTGTACGGCTACCCCCGCCAGGGACAGAACCGCGAACTGAAGAAGGCCATCGAGGGCTACTGGAAGGGCCGCGTCACCGCCGACGCCCTCCGGGAGACCGCGGCCGAACTCCGCCGTTCGAACTGGCAGCAGCTGACCGACGCCGGCATCTCCGAGGTTCCGACCGGCGACTTCTCGTACTACGACCATGTCCTGGACACCAGCATCATGGTCGGCGCTGTCCCCGAGCGACACCGCCGGGCGGTTGCCGCCGACGCGCTCGACGGCTACTTCGCGATGGCCCGCGGCACGCAGGACGTCGCCCCGCTGGAGATGACCAAGTGGTTCGACACCAACTACCACTACCTGGTCCCCGAACTCGGCCCGGACACCGTCTTCACCGCCGATTCGACCAAGCAGGTCGCCGAGCTGAAGGAAGCCCTCGCGCTGGGCCATTCGGCCCGTCCGGTGCTGGTCGGCCCCATCACCTACCTGTTGCTGGCCAAGCCCGCCCCGGGTGTGGCCGATGACTTCGAGCCGCTGACCCTGCTGGACCGGCTGCTGCCCGTCTACACCGAAGTCCTCGCCGACCTGCGTGCCGCCGGAGCCGAGTGGGTGCAACTGGACGAGCCCGCCCTCGTCCAGGACCGCACCCCGGCCGACCTGAACACGGCCGCCCGCGCCTACCGCGGGCTCGGCACGCTGACCGACCGGCCGAAGCTGCTGGTCGCCTCCTACTTCGACCGGCTCGGCGACGCCCTGCAGGTACTCGCCGCCGCCCCCGTCGAGGGCCTCGCCCTGGACTTCACGGGAGCCGCCGCCGCGAACCTGGAGGGCCTCGCTGCCGTCGGCGGCCTGCCGGGCAAGCGGCTCGTCGCCGGTGTCGTCAACGGCCGCAACATCTGGATCAACGACTACCAGAAGTCGCTGACCACACTCGGCACCCTCCTCGGTCTCGCGGACCAGGTGGACGTGGCCGCGTCTTCCTCGCTGCTGCACGTCCCGCTGGACGCAACGGCCGAACAGGACATCGACCCGCAGATCCGGCGCTGGCTCGCCTTCGCCCGCCAGAAGACCACCGAGATCGCCACGCTGGCGCGTGGCCTCTCCGAGGGCACCGAGGCGATCACCGCCGAGCTCTCCGCGAACCGGGCCGACCTGGCTTCCCGCGCCGCCTCCGCCCTCACCCGCGACCCGGCGGTCCGGGCCCGAACCGCCGCGATCACCGACGCCGACGGACGCCGCGCGCAGCCCTACGCCGAGCGCACGGTGGCTCAGCGCGCCCACCTGGGCCTGCCGCTCCTGCCGACCACCACCATCGGATCCTTCCCGCAGACCGACGAACTGCGGGTGGCCCGCGCCGACCTGCGCGCGGGCCGCATCGACGCCGTGGGCTACGAGGAGCGGATCGAGAACGAGATCCGCGAGGTGCTCTCCTTCCAGGAGAAGACCGGGATCGACGTCCTCGTGCACGGCGAGCCCGAACGCAACGACATGGTGCAGTACTTCGCCGAGCAGCTGACGGGCTACCTCGCCACCCAGCACGGCTGGGTGCAGTCCTACGGCACCCGCTACGTCCGCCCGCCGGTCCTGGCCGGGGACATCTCCCGCCCCGAGCCGATGACCGTGCGCTGGACCTCCTACGCCCAATCGCAGACCACGAAGCCGGTCAAGGGCATGCTGACCGGCCCCGTCACGATGCTCGCCTGGTCCTTCGTACGTGACGACCAGCCGCTCGGCGACACCGCCCGCCAGGTCGCCCTCGCCCTCCGCGACGAGGTCAACGACCTTGAAGCGGCAGGCACTTCAGTTATTCAGGTCGACGAGCCGGCGCTGCGCGAGACACTGCCGCTGCGGGCCTCCGACCACGCCGAGTACCTGGAGTGGGCCACCGAATCCTTCCGCCTCAGCACCAGTGGCGTCCGGCCGGACACCCAGATCCACACCCACATGTGCTATGCCGAGTTCGGCGACATCGTCCAGGCCATCGACGACCTCGACGCCGACGTCATCAGTCTGGAGGCCGCCCGCTCCCACATGCAGGTAGCCGACGAGCTCGCCGAGCACGGCTACCCGCGCGAGGCCGGACCGGGCGTGTGGGACATCCACTCGCCGCGCATCCCTTCCACGGAGGAAGCGGCAGCCCTGCTCCGCAAGGGACTTGAGGCCATTCCCGCCGAACGGCTGTGGGTCAACCCCGACTGCGGGCTGAAGACCCGTGGCTGGACCGAGACCCGCGCCTCCCTGGAGAACCTGGTGGCGGCGGCCCGCGAGGTCCGCGCAGAGCTGCCGGCCGACAACGGCTGATGTCTCGTCGTCCGGGTCGGAGGCACAAGCCTCCGACCCGGACGACGTGGTGCGTGAGGTTGTCGCCGAACTCGGCGCCCGCGTCGAGGCCGTCGTGGCCGCCGGCATCGCGCCGGACCGCCTCGTGGTCGACCCCGGACTGGGCTTCGCCAAACGAGCCGAGCACGACCTCTCTCTGGTGGCCGGACTGGCCGAGGTGTGCGCACTCGGCCGCCCCGTTCTGGTCGCCGGCTCCCGGAAGAGGTTCCTCGGGCATGTCCTGGCCGACGCGGACGGCGCGCCGCCGCCCGCGCACGGACGGGACGCCGCCACCGCCGCCCTCTCCGCGATCGCCGCCTACCAGGGAGCCTGGGCCGTCAGAGTGCACGACGTCCGGGCGACAGCCGACGCGGTCAGGGTCGCCCACGCGATCGGGACGGCGGGCTGAACGTGCCTGAGTGGCTTGCCGACGGACAGGAGGGTGGATGTTTAGGTGTCTCGGGTCGGTGGTGAGGGGGATCTGCGGCTGTATACCTGAGTTCGACCACGCGTGTGTGCACAGCGGGGGCCCCGAGCGGTTCCTCGCTCCGGGAGGGGCGGGGAGCCGCTCGGGGGACGGCGTCAGCGGTGGGTGAAGTCCGGGGACCTCTTGTCCACGAAGGCGCTCATGCCCTCCTTCTGGTCGGCGGTGGCGAACACGGCGTGGAAGAGCCGTCGTTCGAAGCGGATGCCTTCGGCGAGGGTGGTCTCGAAAGCCCGGTTGACGGCCTCCTTGGCCATCATCGCGACGGGCGCGGACATGCCCGCGACGGTTTCGGCGACGGCCAGCGCTTCGGCCATCAGCTCGTCGGCCGGCACGACACGGGAGACGAGCCCGGCCCGCTCCGCCTCGACGGCGCCCATGGTCCGTCCGGTGAGGCACAGTTCCATGGCCTTGGCCTTGCCGACGGCCCGGGTGAGCCGCTGGGAGCCGCCGATGCCGGGAATCACCCCGAGCTTGATCTCGGGCTGGCCGAAGACGGCGGTGTCGGCCGCGAGCAGGATGTCGCAGAGCATGGCCAGCTCGCAGCCTCCGCCCAGGGCGTAGCCGGAGACCGCCGCGACGGTGGGGGTGCGGAGGTTGCCGAGGCGGTCCCAGGCGGTGAACCAGTCGCTGAGGTACATGTCCATGTAGCCCTGCGGCTGCATCTCCTTGATGTCCGCGCCCGCCGCGAAGGCCTTCGCCGAGCCGGTGAGGACGATGCAGCCGATGTCCGGGTCCCGGTCGAGGGCCTCGGTGGCGGCCACGACCTCGTTCATCACCTGGAGGTTGAGGGCGTTGAGCGCCTTCGGCCGGTTGAGGGTGAGGAGGGCGGTACGGCCCTTGCGCTCGACCAGGATCGTCTCGTACGGAGCGTCCGTAGCGATGCCGGTGTCGGTGTCGGTGTCGGTCATGAGGCTCATCCGTTCTGTGCTGCGGTGGCACCGCGCAGGGCGTTGACGATGGCGGAGAAGTCCTGTTCCGCTCCGGTGCCTTCGGCGAAGGCCGCGTACATCTCGGCGGCGCGCAGACCGAGTCCGGCGTCGATGCCTCCCGCGCGCAGGGCATTGGCCGCCAGTCCGAGGTCCTTGGCCATGAGCGGGGCGGCGAACCCGGGCCGGTAGTCGCGGTTTGCGGGGCTGGCCGGGACCGGGCCGGGGACGGGACAGTTGGTGGTGAGTGCCCAGCACTGCCCGGAGGCGGTGGACGCGACGTCGTACAGCGCCTGGTGGGACAGGCCCAGGCTCTCGCCGAGCACGAAGGCCTCACTGACGGCGATCATCGAGATGCCCAGGATCATGTTGTTGCAGATCTTCGCGGCCTGTCCGGCACCCGCGCCCCCGCAGTGCACGGTCTTCTTGCCCATCGCCGCGAGCAGCGGTTCGGCCTCGGCGAACTCGGCGTCGCCGCCGCCGGCCATGAAGGTGAGGGTGGCCGCCTCGGCGCCCATCACGCCGCCCGAGACGGGTGCGTCGAGCGCCCGGTGTCCGGCGGCCACGGCCAGTTCATGTGCGGCGCGGGCGTCGGCGACGTCGATGGTCGAGCAGTCGACGAACAGGGTTCCGGCCTTCGCGGTCGCCAGCAGCCCCTCGTCCCGGTAGAGAGCCAGGACGTGTCGGCCGGCGGGCAGCATGGTGATCACCACGTCCGCTCCGGCTGCCGCCTTCGCCGCGGAGTCCGCGATCTCCACCCCGGCCGAAGAGGCGGCTGCCAGCGCGTCGGGGACGAGATCGAACCCGAGGACGCGGTGTCCCGCGGCGACGAGGTTGGCGGCCATCGGGCCACCCATGTGGCCGAGGCCGATGAAGCCGATGACGGTGGTCACCAGGGCACCTCCTGGAACGAGTCGGTTGCGGCGAGGGCCAGTTCGCGGTCATCGCCGAGCGGGGCGAAGTAGCGGTCCGTGTCGGCCTCCGTCACTTCGGAGAGGCGGGCGGGCCTCCAGTGCGGGTTGCGGTCCTTGTCGATGACCTGGGCGCGGATGCCCTCGACGAGGTCGGGCGAGGACAGGGCCGCGCAGGAGATCCGGTACTCCTGCTCCAGGACCCTTTCCAGCGGGCCGAGTGCGCGGGCCCGGCGCAGGGCGGCCAGGGTCACCTTCAGCGCGGTGGGCGATTTGGCGGCCAGGGTGGCCGCGGCCTCCTTCGCCGCCGGAATGCCACTGGCGAGGAGTCGGGCCGTGATCTCCTCCACCGTGTCGGCGGCGTAGCAGTGGTCGATCCACTCCCGGTGGGCCGCGAGTTCACCCGCCGGGGCCGGGCTCACGTGCGCGGCGAGCGCGTCGTGCACGGGCACCCGGGTGAGGTCCGCGACCAGCGCTCCGAGCCGTTCGGAGGCCACGAAGTGGTCGGCGAGGCCGCACAGCAGCGCGTCGGCCGCACCGATGGGCGCACCCGTCAGGGCCAGATGGGTGCCGAGCTCTCCGGGTGCGAGCGCGAGGAGGTAGGTGCCGCCGACGTCGGGGACGAAACCGATGCCGGTCTCCGGCATCGCGACCCGGGAGCGTTCGGTGACGATTCGGACCGAGCCGTGGGCCGAGATGCCGACGCCGCCCCCCATGACGATGCCGTCCATGAGGGCCACATAGGGCTTCGGGTAGCGGGCGATCAGGGCATTGAGCCGGTACTCGTCGCGCCAGAAGTCCGCCGAGGCGGTGCCGCCGGTGCGGGCGTCCTCGTAGATGGCGCGGATGTCGCCGCCCGCGCAGAGTCCCCGCTCCCCCGCTCCGGAGATCACGACCGTTTCCACGGTGGGGTCATCGCGCCAGTCGGTCAGGGCCTCCTCGATCCGCAGCACCATGGCGTGGTTGAGCGCGTTGAGGGCCCTGGGACGGTTGAGGACCAGGTGACCGGCACGTCCCTCGCTGTGGACGAGGACCTCTTCCTCGCTCATCGCAGGGCCTCCGTCAGGCCGCGGGCGACGATGACGCGCATGATCTCGTTGGTCCCTTCCAGGATCTGGTGCACACGGAGATCGCGGACGATCTTCTCGATGCCGTATTCACTCAGGTAGCCGTAACCGCCGTGGAGCTGGAGCGCCTCGTTGGCGACGGCGAAGCCCGTGTCGGTGGCGAACCGCTTGGCCATCGCACACAGTTCCGCCGCCTTCGGATCACCGGCATCGAGGGCCTCGGCGGCCGTACGGAGCAGGGCGCGGGCGGCGGCCAGCTCGGTGGCCATGTCCGCGAGCCGGAACTGCAGCGCCTGGGCGTCCAGCAGCCGGGTACCGAAGGCTTCCCGGTTGGCGAGGTAGGACAGGCTGCGGTCCAGGGCGCTCTGGGCGCCGCCCAGGGAGCAGGCGGCGATGCCGAGGCGGCCGCCGTTGAGGCCGTTCATGGCGATGCGGAAGCCGTCACCCTCCGCGCCGAGCCGCCGGTCGGCGGGCAGCCGCACCCCGTCGAGGATCACCTGCCGGGTGGGCTGGGCGTTCCAGCCCATCTTCGCCTCGTTGGCACCGAAGGAGACCCGCGGGTCGTCCCGTTCGACGACGAACGCCGAGATGCCCCGGGGGCCCGCCTCGCCGGTCCGGGCCATGACGATGTACACGCCCGCGGCGCCGGCGCCGGAGATGAACTGCTTGACGCCGGTCAGGACGTAGTGGTCCCCGTCCCGCTCGGCGCGGGTGCGCAGGGCGCCGGCGTCGGAGCCGGCTCCCGGCTCGGTCAGGCAGTAGCTGCCCAGCGTGTCGGCCGTGCACAGGCCGGGCAGCCGGCGCCGGCGCTGTCCGTCGTCCCCGAAGCGGTCGATCATCCAGGCGACCATGTTGTGGATGGACAGGTATCCGGCGATGGAGGGGCAGCCGGTGGCGAGGGTCTCCAGGATCAGGACGCCGTCGCTGCGGCTGAGGCCGCTGCCGCCGTGCTCCTCGCGTGCGTAGATCCCGCCGAGCCCGAGGGCAGCGGCCCGCCGGATCACCTCGACGGGGAAGTGCTTGTCGCGGTCCCATGCGACGGCGTGCGGCGCGAGGTGCTCCTGGGCGAAGTCGAGGGTGACCTCGGCGAGGGCGAGCTGGTCCTCGGTGAGGGTGGTCATGGCGCTCATCCCATCGTCGGGATGGTGAAGCTCGCGCCCTCCTTGGCCCCGGAGGGCCAGCGCGAGGTGACGGTCTTGGTGCGGGTGTGGAAGCGGATGGAGTCGGGGCCGTGCTGGTTGAGGTCTCCGAAGCCCGAGCGCTTCCAGCCGCCGAAGGTGTGGTACGCCACGGGGACGGGGATGGGCACGTTGACGCCGACCATGCCGGCGCCCACCCGTCGGGTGAAGTCGCGGGCGGTGTCCCCGTCGCGGGTGAAGATGGCGACGCCGTTGCCGTAGGGGTGCTCGGTGGGCAGGCGCAGGGCCTCCTCGTAGTCGGCGGCCCGTACGACGGACAGCACCGGGCCGAAGATCTCTTCGCGGTAGATCCGCATCTTCGGGGTGACGCGGTCGAAGAGGGTGGCTCCGGTGAAGTAGCCGTTCTCGTGCCCGGGGAGCTTGAAACCCCTTCCGTCGACGGCGAGTTCGGCGCCTTCGTTGACGCCGATGTCCACGTAGCGCCGGACGCGGTCGAGGGCGTCCTGGCTGACCAGGGGGCCGAAGTCGGCGTCCGGGTCGTCGGAGGTGCCGATGCGCAGGGTGGCGATCCGCTCCTTCAACTTGGCGACCAGCGCGTTCGCGGTCTCCTCCCCCACGGGGACGGCGACGGCGATGGCCATGCAGCGCTCGCCGGCCGAGCCGTAGCCCGCCCCGATCAGTGCCTCCACGGCCTGGTCGAGGTCGGCGTCCGGCATCACGATCATGTGGTTCTTGGCGCCGCCGAAGCACTGGGCGCGCTTGCCGTGGGCGGCGGCGGTGGCGTAGATGTGCGCGGCGATCGGGGTGGAGCCGACGAAGCCGAGGGCTTGGACGCGCGGGTCCTCCAGCAGGGTGTCGACGGCTTCCTTGCCGCCGTTGACCACGTTGAGGACGCCGGGCGGCAGGCCCGCCTCCAGGAACAGTTCGGCGAGCCGCAGCGGGACGGAGGGGTCCCGTTCGGAGGGCTTGAGGATGAAGGCGTTCCCGCAGGCCAGGGCAGGGGCCGCCTGCCACAGCGGGATCATCGCGGGGAAGTTGAAGGGGGTGATGCCGGCGACCACGCCCAGCGGAGCGCGCAGGGAATGTACGTCGATGCCGGTGCCGGCGTTGTCGGTGAACTCGCCCTTGAGGAGGTGCGGGATGCCGGCGGCGAACTCGACCACCTCCAGTCCGCGCTGGAGGTCACCGTGGGCGTCGGCGACCGTCTTGCCGTGCTCGGACGACAACAGCCGGGCCAGCGCGTCACGTTCACCTTCGACGAGCTGAAGGAAGCGCAACATGACGCGGGCACGGCGCTGTGGGTTCCACTGGCCCCACTCCTGCTGGGCCTCCTCGGCGTTGGCGATCGCCGCCTCGGTGTCGGCGCGGCCGGCCAGGGGGACCCTGGCCTGGACCGCTCCGGTGTTGGGGTCGTACACGTCGGCGAAGAGCCCGGACGTGCCGGTGGTGTGCTTTCCGCCGATGAAGTGGGTGAGCTCGCGGACCATCGAAGCCTGCTCTCGTCAGGTGAGGATCCGAGGAAGGCGCGGCGCAGTCGCGGTACGGCACCGATCGAGGTGCGCACCGCGGGATCGACCGCGGGACAGGGGAGGGTGGGGCGCCCTCGTCGAGTCACGAACGCGGGGACAGGGCCGCGCTGTTCGGGTACTCCGCCGGATCACCTGGGCCGTGGTCACGTACCGGTGCCATGCGTGTCTGCTCCATCCTCGTGGACAACACGGAACACCCCACGGCCGGTATCCTGACTCCTGGATCAACGCACGCTCTTCGACCTTCCCGACGGATGGATTCCGTCAGTGGCCTGACCTGCTGAAGAGCGCACTTCCCAGTCACAGTGGCGGGACCGCGCCGGATTCACACCGGCTTCCCTGCACCGCGGGCTTTCCACGAACATATAGTTGGACGTCCTAGTAAGTCCACCCCCTGCTGCGGCGCGGACGTGCGAAAGAGCCCGCGGACCGGGGCCGACGGTCGAGAAATGCGGATCGTTTCGCTCCTGCCCGCGGCCACCGGCATCGGCGCTCAGGCGGTCCCGCCTGTCCCCCGAACGGTCCTACTTCGGGCGATCAGCGACCTGGTAGGGGATGAAGGTGCTGGTGTTCTCGTCCACGGCCAGCGGGCGCCCGAGCGGCGGGACGGCCCGCTGGGGGCAGTCGAGGCGTTCGCAGAGGCGGCAGCCCATGCCGATGGGGGTGGCGGCCGCGGTGTTGTCCAGGTCGAGCCCGTCGGAGTAGACGAGCCGGGAGGCGTGCCGGATCTCGCAGCCCAGGCCGATGGCGAAGGTCTTGCCGGGCTGGCCCCAACCGCCGCGGTGGCGGGTGACGGCGCGGGCGGTCCACAAGTACCGCTGCCCGTCGGGCATGGCGGCGACCTGGACGTGGATGCGGCCGGGAGCGGTGAAGGCCTCGTACACGTTCCAGAGTGGGCAGGTGCCGCCGGCACGGGAGAAGTGGAATCCGGTCGCGGACTGCCGCTTGGACATGTTGCCCGCCCGGTCCACCCGGACGAACGAGAAGGGAACCCCACGCAGCCTGGGGCGTTGGAGGGTGCTGAGCCGGTGGCAGACCGTCTCGTAGCCCAGGCCGAACCGGTCGGTGAGCCGCTCGATGTCGTAGCGGAACTCCTCGGCGGCCGTGTGGAACGCCTGGTACGGGAGGATCAGCGCGGCGGCGAAGTAGTTGGCGATGCCGATCCGGGCCAGCCCGTGCGCCGTGGAGCCGGCCGCGAAGTCCTCCGCGGCCAGCCGGTCCAGTTCGTCGGCGTGCTCCAGCAGCGCGAGCTGGGTGGCCATTCGGAACGCCTGCTGCCCCGGCCTCAGCCCCGCTGACATGTGCAGCACGCGGGCGGAGTCGTCGTAGTGGTGGAGTTTCTCCGAGTCCGTGGCCACCCGCACGCCGTGGTGGTCGGCCAGGCGCGTCGACAGTACCCGGACGACCTCCCCGGGCCGGATGCGAAGGGTGCGAGCCAAATCCTCGGCGGCGAGATCGATGTCGTGGAGGTAGTTCTGGCGGCGGTAGAAGAACTCCCGGATCTCCTCGTGCGGAGAGCGCGGGCCACCGGCTCCCGGCGGCCCTTCCCGGTCGTCATCGGCGCCGGCCAGCCGTTCGGCGAGGAGTTGGCTGCGCCGCCCGAGGTCGAGGAGCACCTGGGCGACGGCGGGCATCCGGGACGCCAGCTCGGCCAGGTCCGAGGCGGACACCCGGGCCTCGGCGACCTCGCCGGCCAGCGCCTCGCGCAGGTCCGCGACCAGGCGGCTCGCGTCCCGCTCCGAGAAGAAGCCCGGGTCGACCCCGAAGGCCTCGGTCAGCCGCAGCAGGACGGGCACCGTCAGCGGGCGGGAGTCGTGCTCCATCTGGTTCAGGTAGCTGGGCGAAATGGCGAGGACCCGAGCCAGATCCGCCTGGCTCATCCGGCGCTCCTCGCGCAGCCGCCGCAGCCGCGCGCCCGCGTACGTCTTGCTCACCGCGTCGTCTCCCTCGTCTCCGGGACCTGACTCACCCTACGTGTACATCCGAGCCTCGAAGTCTTCGCAGACTTGGCAATCCGGCGCGAAAAGATTCGCAGAACTTGGCAGACGTCCCTCATTGATGGCACTGGGTGTCGCTGAGAGAGTCGTCCTGCGGCCCGCCGGAACAGGCGGCAGCGACAGAACCCTCCGGGCCCGATTCACGCCCTGATGTCGGATGTTCGGCAGGTTCTGGCGAGTGGTTCGGCAACATTGCTCAGCTCGTTCCACACCGGTACGGCGGGCCGCGACCCATCTATATGGCACCTGGTGCCATTCCTTCGCACTCATGACGGGTGCGGAGGTGCCACCCAGACATTCAGCTACTCATGGAGACGGTGACGGTCATGGCAGACACGACGAACACGGCGGCAGCGGCCCTCGCCGAACGCTGGGCGACGGACCCCCGGTGGGCGGGCATCGAGCGCACCTACTCGGCCGAGGACGTGGTGCGGCTCTCCGGAAGTGTCCGCGAGGAGGCCACCCTGGCCCGGCGAGGAGCCGAACGCCTGTGGCGTCATCTCCACGAGCAGGACTACATCCACGCCCTGGGCGCGCTGACCGGCGGCCAGGCCGTCCAGCAGGTGCGCGCCGGCCTCCAGGCGATCTACCTCTCGGGCTGGCAGGTCGCGGCCGACGCGAACCAGGCCGGACACACCTACCCGGACCAGAGCCTCTACCCGGTCAACTCGGTTCCCCAGGTGGTCCGTCGCATCAACAACGCCCTGCTGCGCGCCGACCAGATCGCCACAGCCGAGGACGGCACGGACACCACTGACTGGCTCGCGCCGATCGTCGCCGACGCCGAGGCCGGCTTCGGCGGCCCGCTCAACGCGTTCGAACTGACCAAGGCGATGATCGCGGCGGGTGCGGCCGGCATCCACTACGAGGACCAACTGGCCTCGGAGAAGAAGTGCGGGCATCTGGGCGGCAAGGTCCTCGTCCCGACCGCGCAGCACGTCCGCACCCTGAACGCGGCCCGCCTGGCCGCCGACATCGCCGACACCCCGACCCTGATCATCGCCCGTACGGACGCCCTCGCCGCGACCCTCCTGACCAGCGACGTCGACGAGCGCGACGCCGAGTTCTGCACCGGCGAGCGCACCGCCGAGGGCTTTCTACCACGTCCAGAACGGCATGGCCCCCGTCATCGCCCGCGGCCTGGCCTACGCCCCGTACGCCGACCTGATCTGGGTCGAGACCGGCACACCGGACCTGGCCCAGGCCCGCGAGTTCGCCGAGGCCATCCACGCCCGGTACCCCGACCAGATGCTGGCCTACAACTGCTCGCCCTCCTTCAACTGGAAGGCGGCCTTGGACGACGACCAGATCGCCAAGTTCCAGCGCGAACTCGGCGCGATGGGATACCGCTTCCAGTTCATCACCCTGGCCGGCTTCCACTCCCTCAACCACGGCATGTTCGACCTCGCCCGCGGCTACGCCGAGCACGGCATGACCGCCTACGTCGACCTCCAGGAGCGCGAGTTCGCCGCCCAGGCGCAGGGGTTCACCGCGGTCAAGCACCAGCGCGAGGTCGGCACCGGCTACTTCGACCTGGTCTCCACCGCCGTCAACCCGACCTCCTCCACCACCGCGCTCTCCGGCTCCACCGAGGAAGAGCAGTTCCACTAGGACCTGACCGTTCCGGGCCGTCGACCGCCCGGAACGCCCGACGCACCACCTCGCCGTAGGGCCCGGGGTGCCCGAGTACACGCAGTACCCGGGCGCCCCGCCGGCACCGTCACCCCGCGCTCCCCGAAGGCCGGAGGAACCACCTCCGTCCGGCCCTCCCCTCTCCTGGAGGAGACCCGCATGTCCATCCACGCACCGACCCGCCGCGTCGAGGTCCTCGGGACACCGGGCGACCGCCACGACGAGATCCTCACCCCCGAAGCCCTGGACTTCATCGCCCGACTCGACGACGCGTTCGCCGGCCGCCGCCTGGAGATCATCAAGGAGCGCATCCGCCGCTCGGCCCACCTGGCCGGCGGCACCCCCCTCGGCTTCCCCCTCGCCACCCGCGCCATCCGACAGGACCCCGAGTGGAGAGTCGCACCGCCGGCGCCGGGCCTCACCGACCGTCGGGTCGAGATCACCGGCCCGCCGGACCGCCGAATGGCGGTCAATGCCCTCAACTCCGGGGCCCGCGTGTGGATGGCCGACCTCGAAGACGCCACCTCCCCGACCTGGGGCAACGTCATCGGCGGCCAGCTGACCCTGCTCGACGTGATCGAGCGGCGCATCGACTTCACCACCCCCGAGGGCAAGGAGTACCGCCTCGGCGCGGATCTCGCGACCATCATGGTCCGACCGCGCGGATGGCATCTCCTCGAAGAGCACCTGGAGATCGACGGCCGGCCCGTGTCCGCCTCGCTCGTCGACTTCGGCCTGTACTTCTTCCACTGCGCCCAGCGGCAGATCGACGCCGGGTACGGCCCGTACTTCTACCTCCCCAAGCTGGAGAACCGGTACGAGGCGCGTCTGTGGAACGACATCTTCGTGTTCGCCCAGGAGCTGCTCGGCATCCCGCGCGGCACCGTGCGCGCCACGGTCCTCATCGAGACGATCACCGCCGCGTTCGAGATGGAGGAGATCCTCTACGAGCTGCGCGAGCACGGCGCCGGGCTCAACGCCGGCCGCTGGGACTACCTGTTCAGCCTGATCAAGACCTTTGGCCACCGCACCGACTTCCAGCTCCCCGACCGGGCAGCCGTCACCATGACCGCACCCTTCATGCGGGCCTACACCGAACTCCTCGTCCGCACCTGCCACAAGCGGGGCGCCCACGCCATCGGCGGCATGGCCGCCCACGTCCCCAGCAGGGACGCGGAGGCCAACACCGCAGCTCTGGCGAAGGTGCGCCTCGACAAGGAGCGGGAGGCCGAGGACGGCTTCGACGGCTCCTGGGTCGCCCACCCTGGCCTCGTCCCCGTCTGCTGCGAGGTCTTCGACAACGTTCTCGGTGAGCGACCGAACCAGGTGGAGCGCACCCGCGAGGACGTCGAAGTCGACGCCGCCGGCCTGCTGGCGGTCCGCCGGATCGCCGCTCCGCCGACCTCCGAGGGCATCCGCTCCAACGTCGCCGTGGCCCTGCGCTACTTCGACGCCTGGCTCCGCGGCCGCGGCGCCGTCGCCCTGAACGGGCTGATGGAGGACGCCGCGACCGCCGAGATCGCCCGCGTCCAGATCTGGCAGTGGCTGCGCCACGACCGAGTGGAGCGCTCCACCGTCCTCACCCTCCTCGACGCAGAGTGCGAGGCGCTGGCGGAGGAGGATCCGCAGGCCCTGGTCACCGAGGCCCGCGAGGTCTTCGTGGACACCGCGCTCACCCCGCGCCTGCCCGCCTTCTTCACCCCCGAGGCCTACACCCGCCACCTCGTCCGCCGGACGGAGACCTCCGCATGAGCACCCCGATCCGCCGCGTCGGCATCGTAGGCGGCGGCCAGATGGGCGCCGGGATCGCCGAGGTCTGCGCCCGCGCCGGACTCGACACCGTCGTCGCCGAGTCCGACGCCGACCGTGCCCGCGCCGCCCGGGAACGCGTCGCCTTCTCCCTGGAACGCGCTGTCCAACGCGGCAAGCTCGACCGGGGCTCCGCCGAGGACGCACAGGCTCGGATGGTCTTCACGGGGGACCTCGACGACCTCGCCGACCGGCAGTTGGTCATCGAGGCCGTGGTCGAGAACGCCGACGTGAAGACCGGGATCTTCACCGCCCTCGACAAGATCGTGGAAGACCCGGAAGCGATCCTCGCGTCCAACACCTCCGCCATCCCGATCATGCGCCTGGGCATGGCCACCGGCCGCGCCGACCGCGTACTGGGCCTGCACTTCTTCAACCCGGTCCCGGTCCTGCCCCTGGTCGAGATCGTCTCCTCGCTCCACACCACGCCGGGCACCGTCGAAACGATGGAGTCCTTCGTCCGGGACACCCTCGGCAAGACCGCGATCCGCTCCCAGGACCGGTCCGGGTTCGTCGTCAACGCCCTGCTGATCCCCTACGTGTTGTCGGCGATCCGGATGGCCGAGTCGGGCTATGCCAGTGCCGCGGACATCGACGCCGGGATGGTACTCGGCTGCGCCCATCCCATGGGCCCGCTGAAGCTGGCCGACCTCATCGGTCTCGACACCGTCGCGGCCATCGCCGAATCCCTCTACGACGAGTTCAAGGAACCCCTCTACGCCCCGCCCCCGCTGCTCCAGCGGATGGTCCAGGCAGGCCTGCTGGGCCGTAAGAGCGGCCGGGGGTTCCACCTGTACGACCGGGGCTGAGGGGCCCCGGTTCGCCGCCCGGGCCGAGGGTCCCGGCAGCTGAGGAGGAGCGGGGCGTGACGAGTGGTGTCGTCACGCCCCGCTCCGGCGTGCCCTGCTCCGGCGTGCCCTGCTCCGACGTGCCCTGCTCCGCTCCGTCGAACTTCGCGCCCGGCCACCTGAATCGGCATTCGCTTCCGAGCGCCCCTCCTCAGGCCGTACGATGCGTTCTGCTCCGGCCCCCACGGCCTGAGCCCACAACCGAATGCATGCACGACTGGGGGAAGCCGGTGGGAATCCGGCGCTGACCTGCAACCGTGAACGGCGCCTGGTATGCCGTGAGTCGGAGAACCCGGGGTGCGATGTGCACCGCTTCTCACTGTCACGGTCTGCAGTACGAAGCCCCAGCCTGGCTCGGCACTCCCGTGCGTCCTGCCAAGGGACGCCGTTGCGGGGTATGCGCGGGTGCGGGTCGGCGGGTTCGCGTCAGCAGACCCGAAGATCCCACCAGGAAGGCACCCACCTCCATGCGCCAGTCCCTCGCCCGCCGCTCCGCGATCACCACGGTCGCCCTGGCTCTCGCCACCGCCCCCGCCGCCGTGGCGCAGGCCAAACCGAACACCAACAAGGCCGTCAGGGTGACCGTCACCGTCCAGGGCCCCGACGGGCTGCTGTTCAAGGGCAAGGTCAACACCAAGGGCCACGACGTCACCACGGCCACCGGAGGCACCCACAAGTGCGACGGCACCAACGGCGGCGCGAACCCGTCGAAGGTCCCCACCCCTACCGCCGCCCTAGACGACGCCGCCCACAAGAAGGGCTTCACCTGGGACGGCACCTGGTACGCGTCCTTCGACGACTTCTCCATCGACACGATCAAGAACGTGAGCGGTGGCGGTGCCGCCTACTGGAGCATCGCCGTCAACGGCACTCCCACCCCGGTCGGCGGCTGCCAGTTCAAGATAAGCGCCGGTGACCAGGTGAACTTCACCTGGACGGCTTTCTAGTGCCGTATCAGGCAACGTCTGCCCTGTTGTGATGTGACGCGCCGTCCCGGTGCTGTGCCGGGCGGCGCGTGGCCGTCGCCCCGTCCGGGTGGCAGAACGAGTACGTGTACGCGAGATCGACGATGCCGAAGGCAGACGGCTGCTTCGGATCATCCGCCGGGGAACCGGGTCGGTAGTGACCTGGCGGCGGGCCCAGATGGTCCTGTTGTCCGCCCAGGGCATGACGGTGGCGAGAATTGCCGAGGTGACGTTCACCAGCGCGGACCGGGGCCGGGATGTGATCCACAACTTCAACGCCGACGGCTTCGACTCCCTGTATCCGAAGTACAAGGGCGGTCGGCCCAGGACGTTCACCCTGCCCGAGCGGCGCGAGATCAAGAAGATCGCGAAGTCCAAGCCGACTGAACACGGCCTGCCCTTTTCGACCTGGAGCCTGACCAAGCCGGCGGACTTCCTGGTCGCCGAGGGGGTGGTCGACGACATCAGCCACGAGGGCCTGCGCATCCTGCTCCGCACGGCGGAGTACGGCACCTGTTCGCCGCCCTGGACCTGGCCAAGGACAAGCTCTACGGCCACATCAAGCCGGTCAAGAAGCGCACCCAGTCCCTGGAGTTCTGCCGCCACCTGCGAACCCTCTACCCGCCCGAGGTCCGTATCGCGATCCTCTGTGACAACTCCTCCCCGCACCTGACCACGAAGAGGTGCCGGCGGGTTGGCACCCGGGCCGCGGCGAACAACGTCGAGATCGCCTACACCCCTACGAACAGCTCCTGGCTCAACCGCATGGAAGCCCGGTTCACCGCCCTGCGGTACTTCACCCTCGATGGCACCGACCACGTCAGCCACAAGGAGCAGGGGAGCATGATCCGCCGCTACATCATCTGGCGAGATCGCCACGCCGAAGACCGGCGCCCACGCTCCGTCGTCGACAGGGCCAACGTCGCCTCATGGCACGGCAGTAGCTACCGCTTGGACGGGATACGGGCAGCCGCCATTACGGCACGTTCCACCCGAGCACGACTGGCAGCTCGTGCTCGTAACCCAGCGTGTTGATCGTCCCCGGATGCGGGTGCCCGAACTGCCGCGCGGCCGACGCGTCGAGCCCGAGCCAGCGCGCGGTGAGTATGCGTGACAGGTGACCGTGCGCAACGACGGCCACATCGCCCTTGTCCAGCAGCGGCCGGACCCGGCCGAGGAAAGCGTCGACCCGCACCGTCACGTGCCCGAGGTCCTCGCCGGCGTCGACGCCGTCGCGCCACAGCTCCCAGCCGGGCTTGAGCTCCTGGATTTGCTCGGCGGTCAGCCCCTCGTAGCGGCCGTAGTCCCACTCGATCAGGTCGGTGTCGGGCTCCGCGCCGCTCAGCCCCGCCAGTTCGGCGGTCCGTACGGCGCGAGTCAGCGGGCTGCTGTAGACGGCGACGAACTCCCGTTCGACCAGCCGAGGTGCGAGCGCACGCGCCGCGTCCTGCCCCGCCTCGGTCAGCGGCAGGTCGGTGCGGCCAGCATGCTGGCCGGTCCGGCTCCATGCGGTCTCGCCGTGCCTGATCAGCACCAATTCGCCCATGGCTGAGGACCATATCTCACATCGAACACAGGCGAACGTTGCCTGATACGGCACTAGTACTCCAGCCGTAGATCGTGATTTCGGTGGTGAGGGGCGCTGAGGTGGCAGGTGGCCGGCGTCGATCATCTCGCCCGATATCGCCCACGCCGTCGCGGACGTCGGCTCCTTCTCCGTCTACCCGAGTTCACCGAGACGGAGGGCATCCCTTATCTCGCTGAGCTTCGCGGTCGTGGCCGGGGTCCGCTCCTGCGCTTGTTCAGCGAGTCGGAGGGCGTCGTCAATCTCGCTGAGCTTCACCGAGGACAGGACGGCCGCCCGCTCTATCAGGTCGTCCCGGGACACAGTGGTCAGCCACGTGCACGGGGCGAAGCCTGGACGCGGGAACGCGAGCCGCAGCACGCCTTCGAACGGCAGTCCTTCACCGGCGCCGACCGTCACTTCGATGCCCAGACCGCTGATGTCGACGCCCACCGGAGCGACGACCTGCATCACCCGGATCCCGGACGTGTCGTCTCCCGACAGCAGTACGACCAACCTCCGCTCGTCGAACTGGACCCACCAGACTTCGCCACGTTGCACAAGTCCTCCAGACACATGACGGCAGGCAGACGCTGCGCGACCCTGACGCGCTGTGGAGACGGGTGCGGCCACCGTTGATCATCGGTGTGTGAAGACTGAAGATCATGCGGTGGCCGCAGGTCACAGCGTAGACCCTGCCCGCCGGCAGGAGGCGTTCGAGGGCCTGATGGCCCGGATCACGGGCCGGTTCGCACGGGTCGAACCCCGACGTCGAGTCGGGCGGTTGATGCTCGGGCTGCTGTCGGACCTGCCGCGCAAAAAACTGCTGGACCATCGCAGAGTGGGCCGGAGACAGCACCCCGGACGGCATGCAGCACCTGCTCGGGCGGGCCAAGTGGGACGCCGACCAGGTCCGCGACGACGTGCGGGCCCACGTGGTGGAGCATCTGCGGGACGACCAGGCGGTTCTGGTGGTCGACGAGACCGGCGACGTGAAGAAGGGCATCGACACCGTCGGTGTCCAGCGCCAGTACACCGGCACCGCGGGCAGGATCGAGAACGCGCGGGTCGCCGTCTATCTCGTCTACGCCGGCCGCCGCGGACACGCCGCGGTAGACCGGGAACTGTACGTTCCGCGTTCCTGGACCTCGGACCCCGACCGCTGCCGGGCCGCCGGACTCGGTGACAAGACCGAATTCGCGACCAAACCGCAGCTTGCCGCCCGCATGGTCACCCGATTCCTGGACGCCGGCCACCGGGCCGCCTGGCTCGCGGGAGACGAGGTCTACGGCGGCAACCCGACGCTACGCGCCCCGCTGGAAGAACGCGGCACCGGCTACGTCCTCGCGGTGGCCTGCTCGCACGAAGTCACCACAGGCGCCGGGAAGTTCCGCGCGGACACGCTGGCCAGGAAGGTGCCCAAGAGGGCTTGACAGAAGCTGTCCGCAGGGAGCGGAGCCAAGGGCCACCGCTTCTACGACTGGGCCGTCATCGACCTCACCGACCCCCGGCCCGGGAGCCGGCAGTTGCTGATCCGCCGCAACCGCAGCACCGGCGAACTCGCTTACTACCGCTGCTACTCGCCGGCCGCCGCAGTGCCGCTAACCACCCTGGTGCGCGTCGCTGGATCAAGGTGGCGGGTCGAGGAGTTTTTGCAGTCCGGCAAGGGCCTGGCGGCCTTGGACGAGCACCAGGTCCGCCGCTACCCGTCCTGGTCCCGCTGGGTCACCCTGGCCATGCTCGCGCACGCCTTCCTCGCCGTCGTCCGCGCGAACGAACACGACCGCGATCCCGCACCAGACGCCCTCATACCGCTCACCTGCAACGAGATCCAACGGCTGTTCATCACGCTCGCCATCCGGCCCGCCTTTGACTTCGTTTCCCACCGTAGTGCCCGCCTGACCGTCTTCGGTAGGCAGCTGCCGCTACGAACGCGAGCGGCCCGGCGAACTCATCCACGTGGACGACAAGACTGCTCTGACGTTCCAGGTATCGCCATGAGCGCGTAGTGTCCGTGTGCTGAAGATCCTCTGGGATGGATCAGCCTCTCGCACACTGCGGTGGCTGCACCAGTCCCCTTTCGCGATGTGTGGCCTCAGGCCATCAACGAGTGCCCATGACCTGGCGATTACGACCTGCCTGGTCAACCGGCTGCTGCATAACAATGCACGACTACCGCCTGCTCCGGGCTCCACTGCTGCTCGACCGCGGCCAACAACTCCCAGCCCAGACGCTCGTAAAGAGCTACTGCTGAGGCGTCGGAGGCCACGACGTCGAGCACGGGATGCAGATCGCGTTCCTGCGCGTCACGCATCGCCTGGGCCAGCAGGAGTGCGCCGATCCCATGGCCTCGTGCCGCCGGAGCGACGAACAGGCGGTTGACCACAACGGCTGGTGCGCTGCTCGCGCCCTCGCGACTGCTCCACAGGACCGGTGCTGCATCGCCTGGCTCACTGCGGGACAGACCGATGTGACCAACGACCCGCCCGTCCAGCTCCGCTACCCAGGCCGCGAGCAGTGCCGGCTGGGACAGCCAGCCGCCGGGAGAGTCCGGCCAGTTCACTGGGTAGCCGTCTTGCCCATGGACGTCGGCAAGTACCTCAACGCACGCGCCCAGGTCGGAGTCTGTTCGACGCCGGACATGCCGGATCGGCGCTCCGCCGGCTCCAGGACCACTCTCGCTATTCACCAAAGCATGGAAGCACAGCCCGCCGAGCGGAGATCTGCGACCAGGCATTTCCGATACACGCCCCAGTCGGCCACGGTCACCCGTTCAGCGCTTTCGCCTGCGGTCTCCTGGAGCGGGCCCGTCCGGACGCGTCCCAACCACCCGACGGGCCCGCTCCACAGCTCCCTCCAAGGCGCTGAGCAGGCCCGTCGGAGGCACACCCGTCGTCTTCGTGGAAGCCCGGGTCGCTGACCCCGCCGGTGGCTCTCCCGCTCTCAGCAGGGAACACATGGCCTCGGCGACCTCGGTCAACGAGATCAGTGCCTCACGCGTCATCCGCAACCGTACGACGTGGGAGCCGAACTGACGTCGCGAGGCCGCGAGACTCTCGAACTCTCCCTCGGTGAGGGCCACCAGCCGCACCCCGTCGATGACGACGGGACGCGGCACGATCTTCGTCAACTTGGACCTCCCGGGCTCATGGGTAAACAGCCCTGATTCGGCATGTGTGTTCACCAATCCGAACACGGCGGGGCCGCGGTCCCGAAGGTCCGCAGCCCCGACCGGTGTACGAAGGTCAGGCGCCCCAGCGCAGGGCGATGGTGTCGCCCACGTTGATCACCTTGTTGCGAGCCGCGCCCGCGAAGGCCGCGCCGTCGACGCTCACCTTCCAGGTGTTGGAGCCGCTGTTGGCCTTGCCGTTGATGTTGGTGATGGTGCCGGTGCCCGAGGAGGGAGTGACGCTCGTGACGCAGCCCGACGGGGTTGCACCACTGGTAGCAGCGGCCAAGACGTCCCCGAGGGTCGTGGTCGTACCGGTGGGCGTGAAAGCCACCGAGCAGACCTTGAGGTTGCCCGCGCCGTCGTCGACGGTCAGCGCCAACCTGGTCGCGGTGCCCGCTGTGAAGGTGCTCTGGGCGACCCACTGCGGAGCACCGGGGGTGACCGGCACCGGCGGGGCCGTCGTGAAGCCCCCGCCCGCGACGGCGCGCAGCGCGTCGATGGAGGAATAGGCGGAGGGCACGGTGTCGGAGGGCTTGTACTTGAAGCCACCGGCCGGGTTGTACTGGTTGGCGATCAGGAAGTCGATCGGAGTCTTGCCGCTGCCGGTGAGGAAGTCCCCGGTCTGCGGGTTGAATCCGCATGCGTTGAGACCCGCGACGCCCCAGCCGTTGGAGCTGGTGTTGATCCCGTAGAGGGAGTTGAAGGCGCCGCTGTTGGAGACGAGCGTGCTCTTGAGGAAGTTCTTCGCCTGGACGACGTCGGTGTCGGTGTTGGGGACGCCGGAGGCGCAGAGGGCCGCCATGGCGGCGCCGGTCATGTCGACGTCGCTCGCGGAGTTCAGGACGGTGGGGTTGCCTTCGCCCTTCTGGTAGGTCCAGCCCCCGTCGACGTGCTGGTTGGCGCGGATGCGGGTGACCATCGAGGTGGTCAGTGCCTGCGGGACACGGGCGCCCCCTGCCTGAGTCTTGGCGCCGCCCAGCGAAAGGGCGGCGAAGACGGTGCCGTTGAAGTTGCCGGACGGTCCGAAGTAGCCCGCCTCCGCGGTCTGCCAGTGCGAGTAGATGTTCGCGACGAGGTTGCGGGAGGCCGAGACGCGGGCCGGGTCGATGCCGGCGGCGTACGCGTTGAGGGTGCCGCGCTCGTAGTCGGTGACGACCGGGGAAGCCGACGGCCAGCCTGCCGTCGACAGCAGGTTGCGGTAGACGGTACGGGCATTCTTCGTCGTGTCGCCGGCGGGGTAGACGTCGACGACGGCCGTACCGGTTGCCGCGAAGGTGCTGAACGCCCACTCGTTGGACAGACCGCTGCCGGCGTACGAACCATCTGCCGCCTGCAGGGACTTGAGGTAGGCGATGCCGTTGGTCTTGGACGTGGCGATCTGCGCGGGCGACGAGGTCGCGAACGCGGGCAGCGCGGTGAGAGTGAACGCGCCGAGCGCGGCGGGTACGGCTAGCGCGAGGCGGCGGGAGGTACGGGGACGGGACATGGCCTGCTCCTGGAATCGGCGGACGCCGACCGCATCCGTCGCCCCGGCACCGTGCGGACGCACGGCCGGGCATGCCGGAGGGGCCGCCGTCCGGAACGCGTGGTACGGCTTCCTGTACTGCAAACGCCGTATGGGCATTCGGGCTCGGAGACGGCCCCCGCCGTCCCACACCGCTGCGCGTCAGCTCCGGCTTCCCACCGGATTCCCCCATCTGGCAGCCCAGGACGCTACCCGAGTGATCAAGGGTCCGCCAGCCACCGTCAGGAAGGTCGAAAGGAATCGATCGGGGGCTGTGCCCTGAGACGCAGGCCACCTTGACGCTGTCTTTATCCGCGTGTTCCACTCCGACTGATACGCACTCAGCCCCAGGGGAAGCCGGTCGAATTCCGGCGCTGACCCGCAACCGTAGGCCCGGTACCACCGGGCGAGCCGGAATGCCTGGAGCCAAGTTTTTCAGCGAGAAACGCCGTCGCGGACTACGGCGTGGTTCGAAGGCTCCCGCTGCGTTTGCCTGCGAGGGACGCCCTTTGCCACGTACTGGTCCGCCCGGCTGACACGAGGGGCCGTGGTGGGGACCGCAGAGCAAGCAGAGCGACGTATGGGAAGAAAGAGGCTGGTGTCGCTGATATCGGCGACGCTGCTGACCGTCAGCGCGGGCGTGGCCTTCGTCACCGGGACGACCTCTGCCGTCGCCGACCCGATCGAGGGGTGCACCGCCACGACCGGCGCGATCGTCGCCGTCGACTTCGGGCCCTTCGGCGGGAAGGTCGAGCGGGGCTGCGACACCACTCTCACAACGGGCTACGAACTGCTCCGGGACGCCGGTTTCACCACCGAGGGCACCGGTCACGACGGCCCCGCCTTCATCTGCCGCATCGGCACCGGCTCCTTCAACTCCGGTACCCAGTACCCCACCCCGGACAAGGAGGACTGCGTCCTGACCCCGCAGGCGACCGCCTACTGGTCGTACTGGGTCGCCTCGCCCGGCCAGAAGAACTGGACCTACAGCTCCCTGGGAGCGATGGCACGCAAGCCCAAGCCCGGCGACGTGGACGCATGGGTGTTCGGCGGCACGGACATCGGCGGCTCGTCGGGCAAACCCACGTTCACCCCCGACGACGTCCGCGCGGGCGGCGCACAGCCCTCCCCCGACCCGACCGGCCCCACGGGCCCGTCCGTTCCCCCGGGCACGGTGGACCTGCCCGCTGCCACGCGTTGGGTGAGCGGGAGGCTGACCGACGGGGAACGGATCGTCGACGAGGGCGCCACGACCCCGAACCACCTCCTCACCACCGAGGTCGTCTACGCCCTCGCGGGCGCCGATCGGCAGAGCCCGGCGGCCCGCAAGGCCGCCGACTTCCTGGCCACGCCCGCGCAGACGGACGCGTATGCCTACCCGGCCGGCAAGGACGGGATTCCCGACGCCACCGCCGCCGCGCGGCTCGCACTCGTCGCCGAGGCCACCGGCAGGGATCCCCGTGCCTTCGGCGGCCACGACCTGCTCGGGGACCTCGTCAAGTACGTCTGCCCGCGCGACATCGGCGACGGCGAGACGATCGACGGCTGCCTCACCAAGGGCGACTTCCGCACCACCGGCCAGTCCGACGCCCAGGCCATGGCCGTCATCGCCCTGCTGAACGGCGGTGTGACGCCCCCGGCCGACGCCGTGAAGCGACTGACCGGACTCCAATGCGAGGACGGCGGATTCACCGGCATTCTCATCCGCACCGGCGGGTGGTGTGACAGCGACGCGAGTTCCACCGCGCTGATCGTGCTGGCCCTCAAGCGGGCAGGTGGCCACGAGGCGGTCGTCGAGAAGGCCCGCGCCAACCTGCGGAAGACGCAGCTGCCCACCGGCGCTTGGCCCGCCGCCGCCTACATGACCACCGGCAGCCCGGCCGCCACCGGCTGGGCGGCCCAGGCCCTGCGCGCTCTCGGCGACACCGCGCACGCCGACGCGGGCCTCTTCTGGCTCTCCAAGCAGCAGTTCCCCGCGGGCGGCTTCGGCTTCGAGGAGGGCGACACCGAGTCGCGGCTGTACCCCACCGCGCCGGCCGTCGTCGCGGCCGCCAAGAGCGACCTGGTGGCACTGACCACGAAGCAGCCCGATCCGAAGCCCACGGACCCCAAGCCGACGGACCCGAAGCCCACCGACCCCAAGCCGACGGTCCCGCCGGGCGACGGACCGGACATCAAGAAGGGGCTGGCGTACCTCACCAGGCCCGGCAATCTGATCCAGGGCCGTTACTACGAGGGCTCCCCCGCCCGCGCGGACTACGGAATGACCATCGACGGCGCCTACGCACTGGCCGCCACCGGCGGGGACGACACCACCCTGCGCAACATCGTCGACTTCATGGACAAGGGCGGCAAGGACGGCGAGGGCCGAGGCATCCACGCCTGGACCATGATCGGTACCAAGTACGCCGTCGGCGGCGCGATCGGCAAGACCGCGCTCCTGGCCGAGAGCGTCGGCCGCGATCCGCGCAGCTTCGGCGGCCAGAACCTGATCGCCGCGCTCGCCAAGGACACCTGCGCGGGAAAGAACACCGATGTCGTCCCCTACTGCGGGGGCAAGGGCGCCTACGGCAATGCCAAGTCCGTCTTCGACCAGTCCCTCGGCGTCATCGCCCAGGTCCGAGCGGGTGAGAACACCGCCGCGGTCGAGCCGATCGCCTATCTGAAGAGCCTTCAGCACCCCAACGGGTCCTGGAGCAGCATGCTCGTCGGAAAGAGCCCCGACGAGGTCGACTCCACGGCCATGGCCGCGATGACCGTGGACCTGCTGCCGGACGCCGACTCGCAGGCCGCCGTGGACAAGGCGCTTGCCTGGCTCGCGGGTGAGCAGTTGGCGGACGGCGGATTCCGCGGCGCCTCGGGCATCTCCGTCAACTCCGCCGCGCTCGCCATCCAGGGACTGTCCCTGGACACGCCCAGGTACGGTGCGCAGATCGCCAAGGCCCGCAAGTTCCTGGCGACCCAACAGAACAGCGACGGCGGCTTCAACATCACCGCGGACAAGGAGCCCGGCTCCGACGTTCGCGCCTCCACCCAAGCCATCGGCGGAACCACCGGCATCTCCTTCGCCACCCTCACCCGCAGCCTGCAAGGCACCACCCCGCAGCCCATCCCCAACATCACGGGCGGTGCGGGTACGTCGGGCGGTACCCCTGTCATCGTGACTCCGGGGGAGACCACGGGGGGATCGGGCAGCGGCGGCACTGTCGCACAGGGCGGTACCGGTGGCAGCCTCGCGTCCACCGGCGTCCAGGTCGGTATCCTCGCCGGCGCCGCGGCCGCCCTGTCCCTGGCCGGTTGGCGACTCGTCGTCATGGCGCGCTCCCGTCGCAACCCGGCGGAGGCCGGCCGATGAGCTTCCGCGTCACGCGTGCCCTGGCTCGCGCGGCGGCCGCCCTGGGGCTGACGATGGCGGCCTTCGCCGCCACCGCGCCCCCGGCCGGCGCCGCCCCGCAGCCCATGGGCCAGTGCACGACCTCCTCCGGAGCCGTCCTCGCGGTGGACTTCAGCCACTGGGGTGGCCCCGTCTACCGTTCCTGCGGCACCGCCCCCACCACCGGCTACGAACTCCTCAACCAGGGCGGCTGGGCCACCACCGGCACCGGCCACGACGGCCCCGCCTTCATCTGCCGGATCGGCTACAGCGGCCACCAGGGCGGCAAGCAGTACCCGACGCCGCAGCAGGACGACTGCGTACTGACCCCGCCCGCCTCCGCCTACTGGTCGTACTGGCACGCCAACCCGGGCCAGAACACCTGGGAGTACAGCCAACTCGGCGCGATGCTCTACAAGCCGAAGCCCGGCAGCGTCGACCTGTGGACCTTCGGCGCCACGGACATCGAGGGCAGCCAGGGCCGGCCGCAGGTCACCCCGGACCAACTGCGCGCCCACAACGCTCGGCCCACCGGCGCGCCACAGCCCGAGGACACCCGTACCGCGGCTCCCCTGCCGCCCAACGTCAACACGGGCCCGAAGCCCGAGAACCGGCCACCGGCCGACCGCACATCCCCCGCGGTCACCCCGCCTGCAACGGGCACCACGCCCGCCGCCTCTGCGTCCCCTTCGGCCTCGCCCACCGACAGCGCCTCACCCACTCCTTCGGTGTCACCGTCGCCATCGACCAGTACGGCAGCAGTGGCCGCTCCGGCCCCCGGGCCCCAGGTCGTCGAGGCGGCTCCCGCCGCGGACGCGCAGCACGACGTGGGCTCGTACCTGCCCGCCGTCGCCACCGGAGCACTGGTGCTCCTGATCGGCGCCGCCGCCGTGTACGCGGCCAAGCGCCGCCGCCGTACGGAGTAGCCGCGCGTGTCACGCACCGCCACGACAGCCGCGGTCGAGCCGCCCGTGTCCGGCCTCGCGCCGGACGTGGGCGGCCGCCGTCTGCCCCGCACCCTGCACCCCGTCGCCTGGTGGATCTGGGCGCTCGCCCTGGCCACCGCGGTGAGCCGCACCAACAACCCGCTGCTGCTGTTCCTCGTCCTCGCGGTCCTCGGGTACGTCATCACCATGCGCCGCACCGAGGCCCCCTGGGCGCGCGGCTTCAAGTACTACCTGTACCTCGCCCTCACGGTCGTGGCGATCCGGGTGACCTTCCGTGCGATCTTCGCCACCGGCATCACCCCCCGGGACCACTTCCTCTTCTCGCTCCCCCACATCCCGACCCCCGACTGGTACGCGGGCATCCAACTCGGCGGCCCGGTCTCCCTCGAAGCGCTGCTCTCCGCCGCCACCGACGGACTCCGCCTCGCCTGCATGCTGTGCTGCATCGGCGCCGCCAACACCCTCGCCAACCCGAAGCGGGCCCTGCGCGTCCTGCCCGGTGCCCTGTACGAACTGGGTGTCGCGGTCACCGTCTCCATCAGCGTCGCCCCGCAGCTGGTGGCGAGCGTCCAGCGAGTCCACCGCGCGCGGCGGCTGCGGGCCGGCCGCTCCAAGGGGCTGCGCGCCCTGCGCGGGATCATCGTCCCCGTACTCGAAGACGCCCTGGAACGGTCGCTGCGCCTCGCGGCCGCCATGGATTCCCGCGGCTACGGCCGCGCCGGCACCGCAACCCGCCGCTCCCGCCGCCTGACCGGTGCGCTCATGCTGCTCGGCATGTGCGGTCTGTGCGCCGGGGCCTACGGACTCCTCGACGCGACCGCCCCGAAGCTGCTGGGGCTCCCCGCGATGGCAGCGGGCGCCCTGCTGTGCTTCGCCGGGCTCCGGCTCGGCGGGCGCCGCATCACCCGTACCACCTACCGGCCCGACCCGTGGCGAGCCGCGGAATGGGCGGTCGCCGGCTGCGGGGTGCTCTCCGCCGTCCTGCTGTTCAGCAATGCGGGCTTCAACGCCGCCGAGCTCAACCCCTCCATCTACCCACTCAGCTGGCCGACCCTGCCGCTCGTACCGGCGGCGGCGATCCTCCTCGCCGGCACGGCCGGATTCCTGGCACCACCCCCGACGGCCACCGCCCGGCCGGCCGTTCCCGCACAGCGCACCGAGGAACCCAAGTGATCCACTTCGACCAGGTCACCGTCCAGTACGAGGACACGGCCGAACCGGTCCTGCGCGACGTGAACCTCACCGTCGAGGAAGGCGAATTGTGCCTGGTCGTCGGTCACACCGGCGTCGGCAAGTCCACCCTCCTCGGCGCGGTCAACGGGCTCGTCCCGCATTTCACCGGAGGCACTCTCCACGGCCGCGTCCTCGTCGACGGCCGTGACACGGCCGAGCACCCGCCCCGCGAACTCGCCGACGTGGTCGGAGTCGTCGGACAGGACCCCCTCGACGGTTTCGTCACCGACACCGTCGAGGAGGAACTCGCCTACGCCATGGAGCAATTGGCGGTGCCGCCCGCCACCATGCGCAAGCGCGTCGAGGAGACCCTCGACCTCCTGGGCCTCGCCGACCTCCGTCACCGGGCCCTGCACGAACTCTCGGGCGGCCAGCAGCAGCGGGTCGCGATCGGCTCCGTCCTCACCGCGCATCCCCGTGTCCTCGTCCTGGACGAGCCGACCTCGGCCCTGGACCCGACGGCCGCGGAGGAGGTCCTGGCTGCGGTCACCCGCCTCGTTCACGACCTCGGCGTCACCGTACTGCTCGCCGAACACCGCCTGGAGCGCGTCGTCCAGTACGCCGACCGCGTCATCCACCTGCCCGGCGACGGGCGCGTGGTGTCCGGTCCGCCCGCCGAGATCTTCCGTACCTCGTCCATCGCGCCGCCGATCGTGCGGTTGGGCCGTGCGGCGGGCTGGGACCCGCTGCCGCTCTCGATCCGCGACGCCCGCCGCGCCGCCGCACCCCTGCGCACCCGGCTGGCCGATGCGGTTCCCCCGCCGGTGCGGCCCGCGCCACAGGCCGACCGCCCCGGACTGCTCAAGGCCCGCGGAGTGACGGTGACCTACCAGGGTGTCCCGGCTGTCCGCGCGGCAGACCTCGCCCTCCGGGGCGGGGAGATCACCGCGCTCATGGGCCGCAACGGCTCGGGCAAGTCCTCCCTGCTGTGGGCGCTCCAGGGCTCCGGACCCCGCAAGGCCGGCACGGTGCACATCTCCTCCACCGACGGGGGCAAGGACACCGACCCGCAGAAACTGTCCGCCGCCGAGGCCCGCCGCCTCGTCGGCCTGGTCCCACAGACGCCCACCGACCTCCTCTACCTGGAGAGCGTCAAGCAGGAACTCGACCAGGCCGATACCGAATCCGAGGTCGGCGCCGACGCGCCGACCGCACGCGAGATCCTCGACCGCCTCGCGCCCGGCATCAACGACGCCACCCACCCCGCGACCTGTCCGAGGGCCAGAAACTCGCCCTCGTCCTCGCCATCCAGCTGTCGGCGGCCCCCCGGGTGGTGCTCCTCGACGAACCCACCCGCGGCCTCGACTACCGGGCCAAGGAACAGCTCATCACCATCGTCGACGGCCTCGCGGCGCAAGGACGTGCGGTCGTCATCTCCACGCACGACGTCGAGTTCGTCGCCCGCGCCGCCGACCGGGTCGTCGTCATGGCCGAGGGCGACATCGTCGCCGACGGGCCCACCACCGAAGTCATCGTCGCCTCCCCCGTCTTCGCCCCGCAGACCGCCAAAATCCTCTCCCCGCTCCCCTACCTCACGGTCGCCCAGGTGACTTCCGCCCTCCCCGACGAAGAGACGGACCCCGCCTCATGACCATGGCCGCACGCACCGCTGCCATCCGCATCAACGCGCGCGCCGGGATCGTCATCGCCATGGCGGCCTTCCTGGGGATCGTCGCCTTCTTCTGGCCGTTCCTGGTGGCGCCGGGGAAGTTCGGCTCCAACTACGCGCCGCCCCTGATCTTCGGGGTCCTGCTGGTCATCGTGCTGTGTGTGGTCATCTCGGAGATCGCCGAGGGCGGGATCAGCTCCAAGGCCCTGGCCATGCTGGGCGTGCTGTCCGCGGTGAACGCCGCGATCCGCCCCCTGGGCGCGGGCACGGCCGGCATCGAGACGGTCTTCTTCATCCTCGTCCTCGCCGGGCGCGTCTACGGCCCCGGCTTCGGGTTCACCCTGGGCTGCACCTCGCTCTTCGCCTCCGCGTTGATCACCGGCGGGGTCGGACCCTGGATGCCGTACCAGATGTTCGGCTGCGCCTTCGTCGGCATGCTCGCCGGCTTCCTCCCCAGGGCCGGCGGTCGCAAGGAGATCGCCCTGCTCGCCGTGTACGGATCGGTCTCCGGCTACCTCTTCGGCTTCCTCCTCAACCTCTCCTTCTGGCCCTTCTCCCTCGACCCCAACAGCTCGATCGCCTACCTGCCCGGCCTCCCCTTCACCGAGCAGTTCCAGCGGTACCTGGCCTTCGACCTGGCCACGTCCCTGGGCTGGGACACCGGCCGCGCCGTCACCAACTTCATCTGCATCTGCCTGGCCGGCCCCGCGGTTCTGACCACCTTCCGCCGAGCGGCCCGCAAGGCCCGCTTCCAAGCCCCCATCCGCTTCAACCCCGCAGGAACCAGAGGCCACGGGCATGCCGCCGCCTCACCGGAGAGCCCCGTGACCGGTTCGCACGCCTGATATGCCGCGGATGCCCGGCCGACGTCCTCACTTCCCTCTACTCGGCTTCCCCCTGCGGAGCTGCCTCTCCGGCAGGTTGGAGGTGGGCGGTCCATTTCTCTTCGATACGGCCGTACTTCCACGTCACCAGCGCCAGGATCCAGGTGACGAAGAACAGGCCGACGATGACGAAGCCGATGGTGTTGAGGTCCAGACCGCCGGCCCAGTCCCAGAAGGGGCCGTGGAGGTCGAGCTTCTCGGCGAGGAGACCGAGGACCTCGACGGTGCCGATGATGAGGGCCACGGCCACTGACAGGCCTGTGACGGTGAGGTTGTAGTAGACCTTGCGGACCGGCTTGGAGAAGGCCCAGCCGTAGGCGAAGTTCATGAACGAGCCGTCGATCGTGTCGAGCAAGGACATCCCTGCGGCGAAGAGGACGGGCAGGCAGAGGATCGCGTACCAGGGCAGTCCGGATGCTGCGCCCGAGCCTGCGAGGACGAGCAGGGCGATCTCGGTGGCGGTGTCGAAGCCGAGGCCGAAGAGCAGGCCGAGCGGGTACATCTGCCAGGGCTTGGTGATCGACTTCATGGTGCGGCCGAGGAGCCGGTTCATGAGGCCGCGGTTGTCCAGGTGCTTTTCCAAGGTGGCCTCGTCGTACGCACCGGAACGCATCTGGCGGAAGACCCTCCAGATGCCGGCCAGGATGACGAGGTTGATCGCGGCGATCACGTAGAGGAACGTCGCCGAGACGCTGGTCCCGATCAGCCCGGTGACGTTGTGGAGCTCGGAATCATCGTCGCGGACCGGCCCGGCCAGCGCTTTGATCCCGAGGGAGAGCAGGACGGCCAGGCCGAAGACGATCGTGGAGTGCCCCAGGGAGAACCAGAAGCCCACCGACAGCGGGCGCTGCCCGTCGTTCATGAGCTTGCGGGTGGTGTTGTCGATGGCCGCGATGTGGTCGGCGTCGAAGGCGTGCCGCATCCCGAGGGTGTACGCGGTCACGCCGATCCCGATGCCGAAGGTCTGCGCACCGATGCTGTAGTGCTCCGGTGTCACGATCGCGATGAGCGTGAACCAGCCGATGAGGTGGAGCGCCAGGATGAAGACCGCCATCCCGCCCAGGCCGGCCCATTCCCTGCGGGTCAGGGAATGACGGATGCGACGGACACGGCCCCGGGGGCCGGATGTGGTGACCACGGGCGAACGACCTTCCTCGGACAGCACAGCCTGGTGCGGTCAGGCCCTACCAGTACCCTTCTGCGCCCGTCGAGTACTTGCAACATATGTGCAGTAAAGCGGCGGTCAGACTTTGACCAGCGGAAACACGCCCGTCGCCACCGAGAGCCGTGCCCTATCCTTATTGCGAAGAGGTCGCAATAACGTCACTCAGGCGGGAAGAGGGGTGCTGTGGTGAGCTCCCAGCCGTACGTGGTGCTGATCGTCCCCGGCGGCCGCACCTCGCTGCTCCTCGTACGCGATCTCGCGCGCGATCTCGTGCGCGAGCCGATCCTGCACCTCGGGGACACCTCGACGACGCGGCCGGCGAGTGCTTCGACAAGGTCGCCCGGATCCTGGGCCTGCCGTATCCCGGCGGGCCCGCCATCGACCGGGCCGCGCGCCGGCGACCCGATGGCCGTCGCGGATGTGCTGACCCGCAAGGCGCCGGCGGCCTGCCGCGCCGACGACGTGACGACGCTGATCGTGGTCGGCGGCGTGGCCGCGAACTCGCGGGTCAGGGCCCTGGCGGAGGAGCGGTGTGCGGCGACGGGGATCGAGCTGCGCGTTCCGCCGATGACGGGCGGTGCCGGCTGATGGCTCCCGTACGGACGCAGGCTGCCACCGGCTTCTACCGGTGGCTCGGCTGGAGCCAGGCCACCCACCCCACACCCGGGGGAGCCGGTCACGCGGCTTTCCTCGGCCCCCGACACCCGGCCCGCACGGCCGCCCCCCTGCCCATCTGACGACCGACCATCGGAGCAGCACCGCCATGCGTACCGCCGACATCCGCCAGCGTTTCCTGGACCACTTCGCCGCCCGGGGCCACACCGTGGTCCCCAGCGCCCCGCTGCCGACGCCCGACCCGACGCTGCTGTTCGTCAACGCGGGCATGGTGCCTTTCAAGCCGTACCTCACCGGTGAGGTGACGGCCCCGTGGGAGCGGGCGACGAGCGTGCAGAAGTGCGTCCGGACCCTGGACATCGAGGAGGTCGGCCGCACCACCCGGCACGGCTCCTTCTTCCAGATGAACGGCAACTTCTCCTTCGGGGACTACTTCAAGGAAGAGGCCATCGCGTACGCCTGGGACCTGTCCACCAAGGCACAGGCCGACGGCGGCTACGGCTTGGACCCGGACAGGATCTGGGTGACCGTCCACCACTCCGACACCGACGCCCGCGGCATGTGGCGGCGCATCGCAGGCCTGCCCGACGCGCGGATCGTGGAGCGCGGCGACGAGGACAACTTCTGGTCCATGGGCGTCCCCGGCCCGTGCGGACCCTGCTCGGAGCTGTACTACGACCGCGGCCCGGCCCTCGGCCGCGAAGGCGGGCCGGCGGTCGACGAGGACCGCTACATGGAGTTCTGGAACCTCGTCTTCATGCAGTACGAGCGCGGCGAGGGCAGCGGCAAGACCGGCTACCCGATCCTCGGCGAGCTTCCGCGCCGCAACATCGACACCGGCATGGGCCTGGAGCGCATGGCCACCCTGCTCCAAGGCGTCGACAACCTCTACGAGATCGACGAGACCCGCCCCGTCCTGCAGCGGGCTGCCGACCTCGCCGGGGTGCGGTACGGGGCCGACGCCGAGGCCGATGTCCGGCTGCGGGTCGTCGCCGACCACGTACGCACCGCCCTGATGCTCCTCGCCGACGGCACCGCCCCGGGCAACGAGGGCCGCGGCTATGTGCTGCGCCGGATCCTGCGCCGCGCCGTCCGCTCCATGCGGCTGCTGGGCTACGAGGACCTGGCGCTGGCCGAGCTGCTGCCGGTGGCCCGTGACTGCATGGCGCCGAGCTATCCGGAGGTCGCGGAATCGTTCGCGCGGATCACCGACCAGGCCGGCGCCGAGGAGGACGCCTTCCGGGCCACCCTCAAGCAGGGCACCACCGTCCTCGACACGGCCGTCGCCCAGGTCAAGGCCGACGGCGGGCGGTCACTGCCCGGCGCGAAGGCGTTCCTGCTTCACGACACGTACGGCTTCCCCATCGACCTCACCCTGGAGATGGCCGCCGAGCAGGGTGTCGAGGTCGACCGTGAGGGCTTCACCGCCCTGATGAACGCCCAGCGCGAGCGGGCCCGCGCCGACGCCCGGGCCCGCAAGGCCGGCGGGGCCGTCGACACCACGGCCCTGCGCACGGTCCTCGACGCGCACGGGCCCACCGACTGGCGGGCCTGGGACACCCTGGAGACCGAGTCCCGAGTCCTCGCGCTGCTCGGACCGGCCGGTCCGGTGCCGGCGGCCCGTACGGGTGACCTCGTCACCGTCGTCCTGGACCGTACGCCGTTCTATGCCGAGTCCGGCGGCCAGGACAGCGACGCCGGACTGCTTTCCGGCACCTCGGTGGAGGCCGAAGTCCTCGACGTCCAGCGGCCCCTGCCCGGGCTCGTCGCCCACCAGGTCCGCATCACGGCCGGCGAGCTCGCCCCGGGCGACACCGTGCACGCGGCCGTCGACGCCGAATGGCGGCTCGGCGCCCGCCAGGCCCACTCCGGCACCCACGTCCTGCACGCCGCCCTGCGCGAGGTCCTCGGCCCCACCGCCCTCCAGGCCGGCTCCTACAACCGGCCCGGCTACCTCCGCCTCGACTTCCCCTGGCGCGGCAGCCTGTCCGCCACCGTACGCGGCGAGGTCGAGGAGGCCGCCAACCGCGCGCTGCGCCGCGACCTGCCGGTCGGCGTGCAGTGGATGACCCTGCCCGAGGCGAAGGAACTCGGGGCGCTGGCCCTGTTCGACGAGACGTACGGGGAGAAGGTCCGCGTCGTCGAGATCGGCGGCGCCTGGTCGCGCGAGCTGTGCGGCGGCACGCACGTGGAACGTTCCGCTCAGGTCGGCACGGTCGCGCTCACCTCCGAGGGCTCGGTCGGCGCGGGCATGCGCCGACTGGAAGCGGCCGTCGGCATCGAGGGCTTCGGTTACCTGGCCCGCGAGCGGGACCTGGTGGCGCGGATCGCCGAGCAGCTGGGGGCCCCGCGCGCCGAGTTGCCCGAGCGTATCGCCGGTCTCCTGGACCGGCTCAAGGCCGCCGACCGGGAGAAACGCCCGCCTCAAGCAGCAGGCCACCAGCGCCCGGGCCGCCGAACTGGCCGACCGGGCCACCGACGTGAACGGCACCCTGGTCGTCACCGCCACGGACGACGGGGGCGCCGCCGAGGCCCGGGCCCTGGCACTGGCCGTACGCGACCGGCTCCCCGCGGGGCAGCCCGCCGTGGTGGCCGTCGGTGCGGCCACCGGCGACAAGGGCGCCGTGGTCCTCGCCCTCAACAGCGCCGCCCGCGAGGCGGGACTGCAAGCCGGCCACCTGGTCAAGAGCCTTCTCGGCGGGCGCGGTGGCGGCTCGGCGGAGGTGGCACAGGGCGGCGGCATCCCGGCGTCCGACCTCCCGGGCACACTCGCCGGGCTGGGCCCTCTGGTCGCCGGGGCGTAGTCGCCGGCGCGGGCTGCGAGGGGGCCATCCGACGGGCAAGCCGGCTCTTCGCACGACGAACACGCTCCCGCGCACAACCCGCCGTGCAGCCGTACGCCCCTCCTCTGCAATCCAACTCGTTGCAGGGGGCGTGCAGTTGCGCATAACTTGCAGGAGTCCGAAGTCAGGAGATCAGTGGGCCCGCCGCGTCCGGTGAGGATCGCTCCGTGGTCTTCCGTGACCATCCGACAGACCCGGTGAGAGGACCCACCGCATGAGGGGCACACGCTCGCTGCCTGCGCTACTGGCCGTGGCCGCCGTATTACTCGTCCCGGCCTGCGGCAGCAAGATCCCGGACCGCGCCGACTCGCACGGACCGGGGGCGAAGGGATTCCCCGTCACGGTGACCAACTGCGGGGTGAAGACCACCTACCAGCGGCCGCCGCAGCGCGCGGTATCCCTGAACCAGCACGCCACGGAGGTCATGCTGGCGCTCGGGCTGGAGAGGTCGATGGTGGGCACCGGCTATCTCGACGACAGGATCCTGCCCGAATACCGGGCCGCCTTCGACTCCGTGAAGGTGCTGTCGAAGGAGTACCCGTCCTTCGAGACGCTACTGGCCGCCGAGCCGGACTTCATCTACGGCGGATTCGCCTCCACCTTCGATGAGAAGGAGGGCCGCAGCCGCGCGGCCTTCACCAAGGCCGGGATCAACACCCACCTCAACATCGAGGAGTGCCCGGCCGGGCCGGTGACCATGGCCACCATCGACGAGGAGATCCGCACCCTCGCCAAGATCTTCGGGGTGCCGGACCGAGCCGAGCAGCAGGTGGACAAGCTGCACCGCACCCTCGACCAAGTGGACGGCGAACTGGCCGGCGTCGCCCCGACCAAGCTCTTCGTCTACGACAGCGGGGACAAGACCGCCTTCACCGCAGGCAGCAAGGGCATCGGCAACGAGCTGATCAAGAGGGCCGGCGGGGTCAATCTCTTCGCCGACGTGGACAAGGCCTTCGGTGACGTGTCGTTCGAGCAGGTGGCCGAGCGCGCTCCCGACGTCATCGTCATCTACGACTACGGTGACCAGCCGGTCGAGGACAAGAAGAAGTTCCTCCTCGCCAACCCGGCCCTCAAGGACGTCCCCGCGATCAGGGACAAGAGGTTCGCGGTGCTGCCGCTGTCGTCGACCGTGCTCGGGGTCCGCGTCCCGGCGGCCGTGGAGTCGCTGGCCCGCCAGATCCACCCGGACCGATTCCAGTGACCGATGTGACGGACATGGGCACGGACCCGGCCAAGGCGCCCGCACAGGTAGCCGATCCGGCGAAGACCCCGGCGTCCGGGGCAGCCCGCCGCCGGGCCGTTCCCTACTCGCTGCTGCTCGCCGCACTGGCCATCCTGCTGGCGGCGACGGCAACAGCGGGCATCGCGATCGGTTCCATCAACGTCCCGGCCGGCCAGGTCTGGGGCATCCTGCTGCACCGGATCCATCCGGTCCTCGCCGATCCGACCTGGACGCCGGTCCGCGAAACGATCGTCGTCGACGTCCGGCTCCCCCGCGTGCTGCTGGCCGGTGTGGTGGGCGCGGGCCTGTCGGTGTCGGGGATGGCGCTGCAGGCCCTGGTCCGCAACCCGCTGGCCGACCCGATGCTGCTGGGCGTCTCCTCGGGTGCATCGGTCGGCGCGGTACTGGTCCTCGTCTTCCACGTGACCCTGTTCGGAATGTTCTCCCTGCCCCTGGCGGCATTCTGCGGAGCCCTGGCCGCGCTGGTCGCGGTGTACTTCCTGGCGCGCACCGGCGGACGGATGACCACCGTACGGCTGGTGCTGGCGGGCGTGGCCATGGCCGAGGTCCTCTCCGCGGTGGCCAGCTTCCTGATCGTCACCTCCAACGACCCGCAGAAGACCCAGTCGGCCCTGCGCTGGATGCTCGGCGGACTCGCCGGCACCGCCTGGACGACGGTATGGATCCCCGTAGCCGCCGTGCTCCTCGGCACGGCCGTCCTGCTCGGGGTGTGCCGTTCCCTCAATCTGCTGTTGGCCGGGGAAGAAGCCGCCGCGGCGCTCGGCCTGGACGTCCACCGCTTCCGCGGCGCCCTGTTCACCCTGGTCGCCCTGATGATCGGCACCATCGTCGCCGTCAGCGGCCAGATCGGCTTCGTCGGGCTGATCATGCCGCACGTCGTACGCCTCCTGGTCGGCGCCGACCACCGGCGTGCGCTACCCGCCGCCGCCCTCTTGGGCGCGAGCTTCCTGATCGCCGCCGACCTGGGGGCGCGCACGCTCATGAGCCCGGAGGAGATACCCGTCGGCATCCTCACCGCCCTGGTCGGCGGCCCGTTCTTCCTCTGGCTCATGCGACGCAAGGCGGTGCGATGACCGACCGCCCGACACCCGAGCCCGGCACCCTCGATGCCGAGGATGTCACCGTGGTGGTGAACGGCCGGGCCCTGGTCGACCGGGTCTCCCTACACGTGGCACCCGGCGAGGTGCTGGCCCTCGCAGGGCCCAACGGCGCCGGCAAATCCACCCTCCTGCGGACCTTCTACCGCGCGCTGCGCCCCACCTCCGGACGGATTCTGCTCGACGGCGAGGACGTGTGGCGGATGCCCGGCAAACGCCTCGCGCAGCGCCTCGCGGCCGTACTTCAGGAGTCCGCGGGCGACTTCGAACTCACCGTCTACGACGTCGTGGCCATGGGACGCACACCGCACAAACGCGCCTTCGCGGGCGACGACGCCGAGGACCGCGCGATCATCATGGACTCGCTGGAGGAACTCGACGTCGATGCCCTGGCGCACGCCCCGTTCGACCGTCTCTCGGGCGGGGAGAAGCAGCGGGTCCTGATCGCCCGCGCACTGACCCAGCGCACCGGGACCATGGTCCTGGACGAGCCGACGAACCACCTCGACCTACGCCATCAACTCGACGCGCTCCGGCTCGTCCGGAGGGTCGGAGTCACTGCCGTGATCGCCCTGCACGACCTCAACCTCGCCGCGTCCTTCTGCGACCGGATCTGCGTGCTGGACGGCGGCCGCGCGGTCGCGACCGGAACACCCGAGGAGGTCCTCACCCGGGACCTGCTGGCCGATATCTACCGTGTCGAGGCGGAGGTCTCCCCGCATCCGGGCACCGGGATCCCCCAAGTCACGGTGCTTCCTGAATCACGCCACTCGAACATGAATCGGGCAGACGGAGGAAATCAAGCCAACCGGACTCCATGACTCTGCGGAGGGGCGAGGCGGGCCGAGCCTGCGGATCGGCACTGCCGACGGCTCATGCGTTGTCGCCCGCCACCCCCGACCCATCCGCTACGAACCCGTCACGGCAGCCGGGTGCGCAAGACGAGCGTCCCCGTCAGTGGGAACGGCCGGATGGCGCCACGCTCCCACAGGGGGTATTGAGCCGCCGCGCACCCCGCCCCTACATTTCCGCATGTCACTTGTTATTGCGCAGGATATGCAACAGCGTCTCCTGCGCCGATCCCAAGGAGGACGCACATGGCGCATGCGGGCTGGGCCGAGCCGGAAGAGCCGCAATCGGGCTGCCTGAAGTCCCACACCCCGGCGGTCGACGCGCCGTTCGAGTGGCGCGAGGACACCGAGGAAGAGCAGAGCGGCAGCTGAACCGTGCGGTGGGAGGCGACCTCGCGTCGCTTCCCACCGCATGTCGTTGCGGGCGAAGTCGCCCCGTGAGCGCATCACCTGTTCTGCGGACCGAGGAGTGTGGAGATGCCTGTGGCCCCTTCCGGCCGGACAACACCGGCGGAACGCACGACCGAGGACGCGGAGGTGACCGACCGGCTCGCGGACGCCGGGCTGCGCCTGATCCGAGGAGTCGTCCAGGACCGTCCGCGGGTGGAGACGGTGCCGAGCTGCGTCTCGTACAGCGCCCACCTGTCCACGGACCCCGCAGCCGCGTCGGCCGCGGTCGACACCGTCACCGGCGGCGCCGCCCTCGGGGACCACGCGGCGGCACGCCGAGCGGCGGTGGGCGAGGCGGTGGAGCGCTACTGCGGCAATCTCGTCCCCGATGCGCTGCCGACCGCCTCCCACACCCAGCTGGTCGCAGCCGGTCGCACGGCCGTGGATCCGCGCGAGTTCGCCCTGTACTCCCCCACCCAGTACGCCCAACGCGGCTTTCCGTTCGTCGCCATGACATCCGACCTGCCCATCGCCTGGACGACCGGACGCGATCTCCGTGACGGCGAGGAGGTCCTGGTCCCCGCCTCCCTGGCGTACGTGAACTACTTCCGGGGTGCGCGTCGCGGTGAACCGCCGACCAACTATCCCGTCCTGGCCGGCACGGCCGCGGGCCCGACCCCGGAGCATGCCCGACTCGCGGCCCTGCGCGAGGTCCTGGAACGCGACGCGGTCACCCTGTGGTGGCTCAGTGGCGCCCCGGCCGCCCCGCTGCCGCCGGCCGCGGACGAGCGGCTCACCCTCGCACTGGGCGAGGCCGCGGCCTCCGGACTGCGCGTGACGCTCCTGCGGATCCCCTCCACCTTCAACATCACGGTCGTCGGTGCCTTCATCGAGGATCCGGCGCGGCGTCTGGTCGCCTTCGGCAGTGCCTGCCGCGCCACACCGGAGGCCGCCGCGGCCAAGGCCCTCACCGAGGCCATCGGGATGCACGAGACCTCCCTGGACCTACTGGAGGGCGGCAGCGGCTTCTGGACCGCCGTCCGCGCCGGCCGCATCGACCACCGCCCCTACCGGCGCCACCGGAACGACCGCGCCTACCTGCGGGACTTCCGCCCGGACTGGCGCGACGTCAACGACGTCCGCCTCCACGTCCAGGTCCACCTCGACCCCCGCATGCAGGACTCCCGACTGCACCGCCTCCGCGCCCCCCGCACCGAACACCGCGGATACGCGTCGCACGACGCCGGCCGGCAGGCAGGCCTGCAGGAGTACCTCGGCCTGCTGGCCGCCCAAGAACTGCGCGCCATCGCCGTGGACCTGACCCACCCGCAGGTCCGGACCGCAGGTCTGTACGTCGCCCGCGTGATCGTGCCCGGCCTGTCCTGCAACGCGCCCGCCGCCTTCCCGTTCCTCGGGGGCCGGCGCCTCCACCGCGAACCCGTCACCCGCGGCTGGATCCCCCGCCCCACCCACGAGTCGGACCTGATCCTCGCGCCCCTGCCGTTCTCCTGACACCGGGCGGGCCGGGCGTACACCTCCACCCACACGAGAAGGAGCACCTGCATGCACCTCGGGCTGGCCCTGGGCTACGGCGGAGAGCCGATCGAAGAACTCCTCCCCATCGTCGACCGCGCCGAGCGGATCGGCGTCGACTCCGTGTGGAGCGTGGAGGAGTACGGCCCCGACGCGGTGAGCATCCTCGGCTACCTGGCCGCCGTCACCCAACGCGTCAAGCTCGGCACGGCCATCATGCAGATCCCCGCCCGCACCCCCACCACCACGGCCATGACCGCCATGACCCTCGACATGCTCTCCGGCGGTCGCTTCCAACTGGGCCTCGGCCTCTCCGTCCCGTGGATCGTCGAGGGCTGGCACGGGCAGCCCTACGCCGAACCCCTGCGCCGCACCCGCGAGTACGTCGAGATCGTCCGCAAAGCCGTCGCCCACGACACCCGCGTGGAACACGACGGCCGGATCTACCAGGTCCCCTACCGCGGCCCGGGCTCCAGCGGCACCGCCCGCCCGGTGAAGTCGGACATGACACCGCTGCGCCCGGACATCCCCCTCTACCTGGGCGCCATCGGACCCCGCAACGTCACCCTGACCGGCGAGATCGGCGACGGCTGGCTCGCCGGCATGTACGCCCCCGAACACGAAGCCGCGCTGACCGCGCCCCTGGACGAGGGCCTCGCCCTCAGCGGCCGCAAGCCCACCGACGTGAAGATCAGCCCGATCCTCTACGTGGCCCGGGCCGGCACCGTGGAAGAAGGCCGCGACCAGCTGCGCCCCCTGTTCGCACACCTCATCGGTGCGGTCGGCCCCGGCGGACGCAACACCTACTTCGACGTCGCCTGCCAGATGGGCTACGAGGGCCCCGCGCGCACCATCCGCGCCCACATCGCCAAGGGCCACAAAGCCGACGCGTTCGCCGCGGTCCCCGACACCCTGCTCGACGAGGTCGCCCTCCCCGGCCCGCTGCCCGCCATCGTCGACCGCATTCTCGCCTGGAAGGACTCCCGCGTCGACACCCTCGTCCTCCTCAGCCGCGACACCGAACTCCTGGAAGCCGCCCAGGCCGCCCTGTGACCGCACACCGGCCACCGAGCGTGCGCGGGGTCTGGAACCTCGCCTACCCGCTGCTGATCGCGGGCCTGACCCAGATCACCCTCAACATCGTGGACACCGTCCTGCTCGCCCGGCTCTCCACGGACGCACTCGGTGCGTTCGCGCTCGCCGCCCCCGTGTACCTGATCGCGCTGATCGTGGTCCGCGGCTGGTCGACCGCGGTACAGGTCCAGGTCGCCCAGCGCCACGGCGCGGGACGCCCCGACGAGGTCGCCCAGGTCGTGCGTACCGGCGTGTTCACCGCGCTCGGCGCCGGCGTCGCCGTCGGGACGGTGCTGTACGCCGCCGCCACACCGGTACTCGTACTCCTCGGGGCACCGGACGACGTACTCGACCAGGGGACCACGTACCTGCGCGTCCTCGCCTGGGCCGTGCCCTTCGCCGCCGTCTCCTTCACCCTGCAAGGAGCCTGTGCGGGCATCGGCGCCACGCGGGTCGCGATGTACCACGCCCTGCTGGTCAACCTGGTCAACCTGCCCCTCGGCCTGCTCCTCATCTTCCGCGCGGACCTCGGCGTCACCGGCGCCGCCCTCGCGACCCTCGCCGCCACCGCGGCAGGAACCGGCTACCTCCTCCTGTACGGCCGCAGCCGGCTGCCGCGAGCCGCCCCGGGGGCCGGGGACACGCGTGACATCCGGCGCGCGCTGTGGCGGATCGGATGGCCGGAGATGAGCACGATGGGCATCGGCTACCTCAACGAGGCCCTGCTGGCCGGGTTCGCCGCCCGCATGGGCACCCTCGACCTGGCGGCGTACCGGATCGTCGACAACCTGCTCCTCGTCGTCTTCACCGTCCTGGCGTCGGGCGCCTCCGCCGTCACCATCCTGGCCGGGCAGGAGCTGGGCAGCGGTGATCGCGAACGGGCCGACGCCTGGCACCGCTGCGGGGCACGACTCCTCCTGCTCTTCCTCGCCGTGCCCGCCACCCTCACGCTCACCCTCGGCCGGCCGTTGATCTCGCTGGTCACCTCCGACCCTGCGGTCGCCGAACTGGCCTGGCGGGCAACGCCCCTCGCGCTGCTGAGCATGGCGCCGATGGTGCCGGCGATGTCCCGAGGAGCCCTGCTACGGGCCGCGGGAGACACCCGGGCCCTGATGATCGCTTCGGTCACCAGCGACTACGTCCTGCTCATCCCCCTGGGATGGCTCCTCGGCCTCCACACCGGACTCGGTCTTCCCGGCCTCTACCTCGCCTGGACGGCATTCGCCGTCCTCTACGCCGTCCTGGTCCACGCGCGCTACAGGCGACGGTTCGAGCCGACCTCACCGTCGAAGGGTGCACACGTCGACCCTGTCGACGAGCAACACCTCGGCTGATGACCGACGGCACCCAGGAAGAAGGCCCCCGGGCTCTGTCGTCAAAGGCTCGCCTGACCCGCGGCGCCACTGTGACGACAGGGCCTGGAAACCACCGTGCGGGGAAGAGCCCTCAGCGCAAGGGGCGGGGGACGGTCGGCGCTTCGAGCCGGGATGTTATCCGGTGTCCGCCACCCGCCTCCAGCTTTTGTGCACGATCGCTAAATCAATTTGTTTGCCCAGGGCAAAGGTTAGCGTGGCCGTGCCCAAGGTTCCGGGCGCCACAGCGCCGGCGCCGGCGAACCGTCGTGCACTCCAGGAGGCATGATGAAATCTCATGCGCGCAGTACCCGGCCCCCGTCCCGTCATCGCCGTGGCCGCCTGATGGCCGCGACTGTCGCGTCCGTGGCGGTCATCGCCACTGCGGCCGGGTGGCTCTCGCTCAAGAACGACTCAGTCGACGAGTCGGCTTCCGCCAACCTCCCGACGTCGAGCTCAGGCCTCGCAGTGCCTCAGGCCGCCGACACCGACGCGGTCAACGCGTTGGACAAGACCTTCCTCACCAAGGTCCGACAGGCCGGACTGTGGGAGATACCGGCGGGCCGCCTCGCCCAGACGAACGCATCGAGCGAAGCGATCAAGCGGGCCGGCCTGCATCTGCTCGATGGACACAGCAAGCTCGATCAACTGGTCCGCGAGGACTCCGAGGCACTCCACGTACCCATCCCCGACCAAGCCACAGCCGAACAACAACGCTGGGTTGACCAGTTGCGAAGCACTCGGGGAAGCGCCTTCGACCAACTCTTCGTGGACCTGCTCCGCTCGTCCCACGGAAAGGTGTTCATCACCATCGGTGAGGTCCGCGCATCCACCAAGAACTCCCTGGTGAGACGACTTGCGACTCAAGCCAACACCACCGTCCAGGACCACATGGATGTGCTGGAGGACACCGGGTTGGTCACTGATGCCACCTTGGACGATGTCGCGTCCACCCTTCCCAAATGACCGGCACCACCTGCGTCAAGAAGCCGAAACGACGCCGCCGGCTGCGGACCGTGTCGGGAGCGATCCGCAGCCGGCGCGACACCTCCGTCACCGAGTGCCCATCCGCGCACTCCCACACGATCCGCGACCGCTGAGCCAAGGCCTGGGCCGGCCGTTCGTGACGGTCGGGGGCGGGTGAGAGCGGTAGGTGCGGTGGGAGTTCATCGGCTGCGCCGTGTGGTGGGCGCGGAAGCCTCGGGAAGGCGGACCGCCACCAGGGGCAGGAAGCAGCCGACGAGAGGCCCCATGCACAGTGCGATCAGTACCGTTCCGACTCCGAGGGTTCCGCCCAGTAGCCAGCCGGCGCCGGCGACGATGACTTCGATGCCGGTGCGGACCACGGCGAGAGGCAAGTGGGTGAGGCGTACGAGTCCGGTCATGATGCCGTCGCGTGGTCCCGAGCCGAACTGCGCGCCGAGGTAGAGCGCGTCGAAGAACGCGAGTGCGGCCAGGCCGAGGACGAGGTATCCGATCCGGGTGAGTGGCCCCTGGGGTTGGGGTAGCACGGCAGCCGTGGCATCGGCGGCGAACCCGACGATCGCCACGTTGAGGAGCGTGCCGAGCCCGGGCGGTTCCCGCAGGGGGATCCATGCCAGGAGCACGAGCAGTGAGATCAGGTTGGTCGCCCAACCAAAGGAAATTCCGACGGACTTGGCCGTCCCCTCCGTGAGCACGTTCCAGCCGGCGGCGCCGAGTCCGGACTGGACGAGGAGCATCACGGCGGCCCCGTACCCCGCCAGGCCGAGCAGCAATTGGGGGATGCGACGCGCTTTCCGGGCTGCCCGGACCTGGGCGAACGCGTTCATGCGCGGGATCAGGGGTGTCACGGGCAGGTCGTGAGGAGCCGTGGCGGGGGTGCGTTCCGTGGAGGAAGGAAGTGCCGGAGGTGTCATGCGGTGAGTCTCCGGGTCATCTGGCCCTGGGTTCCATAGCCAGATTGCCTATGCTGGTCGGGTGAAGATCAGCTCGCACGCGGTGGCCCGAATGCTGGGGACGTGGCAGGAGGGGCCGGGGCCGGCGCACCAACGGCTCTCCGACCGGCTGCGTCTGCTCATCCTGGACGGACGCGTCTGCCTGGGTGCGGTCCTGCCGAGCGAGCGCGACCTGGCCACCGCACTCGGCACGAGCAGGACCACGGTGGGTGCCGCGTTCCGCACGCTGGTCGAACACGGATACCTCGCCACTCAGGCTCGTACCAGGGCGACGGTACGGCTGCCCGGCGACACGACACCCCGCAACCCGCCGCGCACGGACGCGGAGACCATCGACCTGTCGTTCGCCGCGCCGGCCGCGCCCGTCGAGATCCTCCACGCGGCGTTCGCGACGGCGCTCGAACAGCTGCCACGCCATTTCGAGCGGCACGGTTACGACCGGTACGGCACCGCGGAGCTGCGCGAAGCAGTGGCCCGGTGGTACGAACGGCGGGGGTTGCCCACCCGACCCGATCACATCCTGATCACCAACGGCGCGCAGCACGCGCTGGCGCTCCTGACGCGCGTACTCGTCTCGCCGCGCGACACGGTCCTCGTCGACCATCCGACCTACCCGCACGCGATCACAACCTTCACCGAGGCGCGCGCCCGTCTCCTGCCCGTCCCCGTGGGAGCCGCGGTGGGCTCTGCCGGCTGGGACATCGAGCAACTCTACGCCGCGGGGCGAGCCGCGCACCTGGCCTACCTGATCCCCGACTTCCACAATCCGACGGGAATGTGCATGCCCGTGGGCGTACGCCGAGAGCTCACGCTCACGTGCCCCACCGTCGTCGACGAGACGATGACCGATCTGGCTCTGGACGTTCCGCGACCGGAACCCCTGGCCCTGCACATGCCGACAGCGATCAGTATCGGCTCGGTGTCCAAGAGCGTCTGGGGCGGCCTGCGCACGGGGTGGATCCGCGCGCTGCCCTCCCTCCTGGACCGCGTCGCGCAAGCCCGTCCCACCACGGACCTGGGCACCCCCGTCGTTGAACAGCTCGCGACAGCAGTGCTTCTGAATGGACATCAGACGCGGCGGTCCGACTCGCTCCGGCACCTCAAAGCGCAACGTGAAGCCCTGAGGCAAGCACTCACCGAATACCTCCCGGACGTCCACACCCTGCAATCGGTCGGGGGTGTGACGCTCTGGGCGACGTTCCGCGAGCCCATCAGTTCGCGACTCGCAGCCGTGGCGCCCGACCACGGGGTGACGATCGCGGCAGGCCCACGCTTCGGGGTCGGAGGCGCTTTCGAACGCAACATCCGACTGCCGTACACGCTCTCACCCGAGCAACTGACCGAAGGGATCCGCAGGCTCGCACGGGCACAACGGGCGCTCCGTCACGGCGCCACCGGAACACATACCCCCGCACCCGTCGCATGAGAGCGGCGACGGCGCGATGACGCGGCCCGCCGGGCAGCCATCAGGTGGACGATCCTGCGCCAGTCCTGGCAGGCGCCTGCCCGCAGACCATGGATGTCGCGGCTGCCCTGCGTGGCGACGGTCAAGGCGACGTGTATGGGCCCGATTCGCGGTGGCTGCCGGGTGTCGGCAACGTTCCGGCGGCCGTGAGTTCCGCGCCGGGCCGGTATCGCATCGGGACGGCGTACTTCAAACTCGCCCGCACCAACGATCGTTCGTCGGACGGCACTTCCGGGCAGCCCGGCACTGACGACCGGGCGCCGCTGAACCGTCTGCTGACCGCTTTCGTCACCGCTTCCGGTGCCCGACACCGCTGTCCCACCGCCTGATCGAGCCTCATGGTGCCCATCCGGAGCGGCGTTGTCCGGCTGCTGCCCGCCGGCCGACGCGTCCGCGATGCGCCGCGCGCACCCGGTACCCGAACTACCGAACACCGCCCGGCGGACCGGCGGATGGCCGCACCCCGGCCGTCGGATTCCTGGTACCCGCACTCCGTTGGGCTCTGGGACGGCTCGACGGTCCCTTCCCGTGGCCCCGCCCTGATGATCAGGTCCGGTGACCGCCCTGTCGCTTCTGCGCTGCTGATGGCAGCCCGGTCAGCGGGGAAGGGCCGACGAGCGGTACAAAGAGAGGCATGACCCAGCACCCGCAGCCGGCGGATCCCGTGTCCGGCACCGACGTGGACGACGTGACCCGCGCCGTCCTGACCGCCTCTCGGCTCCTTGTGGCCGTCTCGGCCCGTTCCCTGTCCTCGGTCGAGGACAGGGTGACCCTCCCACAGTTCCGCATGCTGGTGGTGCTGACCACGCGTGGAGCGACCAAGCTGGTTGGGCTGGCGGAGCTGCTGAGGGTGAATCCGTCGACCGCGATGCGCATGGTGGACCGGCTGATCGCGGCAGGTCTGGCCGACCGGCAGACGAATCCGACCAACCGTCGCGAGACGGCGCTTACGGTCACGGACAACGGACGACGTCTCGTGGAACAGGTCACCGCGCGTCGGCGTGCGGAGATCACTTCGATCGTGGAACGCATGGATCCGATGCAGCGCACCGCGCTCGTCGACGCCCTCACGGCGTTCAGCGACGCCGGCGGGGAACCACCGGTTCAGGACCGTGCGATCCACCCTCTCGGCTGGAGCGATTGAGGGCGCCACGGAGTGAGGACGTCCCTTCGAAGTTCCGAGCCGGCTCTGATCTGCCCGCCCGTTCGTGACGGAAACCGACGGCACTCCGTACGCCATCGCGCCAAGGCCACGGGGCCACGGCCGGCGAGCGCCTCCTCGCAAGGGGCGTCAGGTCTTGGTCGGCACGGGTTCGGCTCGGCCGTGCCCGGGCCGATGGCGCAGCTCCTACGGCCGCTCCGCCTCAACGCCGGCGCGAAGCGAGCCACACCGCGACCGCGGCCGCCAGGGCCAGAGCTCCTAGCGCGAGGAGTGGCATCCCCGGGGTGCCGGGCAGCACGTACATGACCGCTCCGGCCGCCGTGAGGATGATCCCGAAGGCGAGCAGGGGCGAGAGCGGACCGGGCCGGGCTCGGCGTGGCATGCGAAGGATCTCCTGGCAGGGAGGAGGAACAGGCAGGCCCAGCGTCCCATGCCGCGGGGGCGGGGTACAGGCCCGCCCCCCTCGGCGCGCGTCACAAGGTGCGGCGCTTGGTGGTGAACGCGTGGCCCACGACGTTGCCACCGAGGCCGAGGCCGTCGGCGGCGTCCCACGGGTAGTGGACGCCGAGTTGGATCCGACCGCCGGCGTCTTCCTCGGCCGCGCTTCATCACGCCGGCCGCTCAGGCACCGGGGGGCTCACCCGTCCGTGGCCGAGCAGCTCGGCGAGGCCGCGGCGGGTGGCGGCCAGGACCACGCGGTCCTGGGGCTTGAGGACGTAGCCGGGGTGTAGGTCCCACACGAGGGCAGGATGCCGTACGGCGTCGTCGCCGGGTGCCGTGGCAAGGTCAGGGCGACGATCGTCCGGGGACGCGGTGTCCAGGGCGATGACCCGCCATGCGCCGGGGCGGAAGGACTCCGTGATGGTGCGCCCGTCCAGCTCCGGATGCCCGGCCACCTCGACCGCCGCGAACAGCAGGACGCGGCGTTCCACCGGGATGGCGCCGAGGATCTGGCGGCCCATCATCGCGCCGGCGAAAGCGGGTGCGGCGAGATGGGTGACGCTGCGGCTGCGGGTGAGGGCGCCCGGATGGGCGGCGCGCAGCGTGCGGTAGACGGCGGTGGCGAAGTCGTCGTCGTACAGCCGCATCACGACCCGCACCTCGGGCTTCACTGAACGCGCGTACAGGGCGGCCTCGAGGTTCGTGGTGTCCGAGCTGGTCATGGCCAGCAGGGAGTGGGCACGGTGGATGCGGGCCGCTTCCAGCACGCCTTCGTCGGTGACGTCCCCGATGACCACCGGGACGTGCAGGCGGCGAGCGAGCGCGACGCCCCGGGCTTCGGGGTCGGACTCGATACACACGACGGGGATGTCGAGCTCCCGCAGCCGGGCCAACACACGCGCTCCGATCTTGCCCAGCCCGAGCAGTACGACATGGCCGGACAGCCTGCGCGGCGGTCGGCGCAGGGCGGTGGCCGTGCGGAATGCGCCGAGGCCTTCGAGTGCCGCCGCCACGAGGACCGGCAGGAGGAGCAGACCCACGAACCCGGCCAGGATTTGGAGGACTTTCCGCTCCGGGGGCTCCTCGACGGCCGGGTCGTTGATCGCGAAGATGTCGAGCAGGGTGACGTAGGCGGCGTGCAGCGGAGGAACCCCGGTGGCCACCCATGCGCCGACCGCAAGCGCGGCGACGGCGGCCACGATTCCGGCGAGGGACCAGTTCAGTCGTCGGGAGAAGAGCGAGGAGAGCGGGAAGGACACCGGAGCCGGCCCCCTGCCCCCGCGCGCCGGTCCCTCGTACGCCACCGCTTCGAGTGCCACGATGCCGCGCCCGGTTGCGGCCGTCACGGCGCCGGCGTCGGGGAGGAGTTGGGGGCCGCGGTCCCCGCTCAGTTCCGAGCCTTCGCTTCCTGCCGGGTCGCTCGTGGTAGCCGAGAGCAGGGCCAGGGTGCACAGGCCGGGGTCGGCGACCTCGCCCCGACCGGGCGGAGTGCGCTCCACCGCGCGCAGGATCAGGCCGTCCGCCTGTACCACCTTGCCGGTGCCGGCGATCGCCGAGGCGGCGAGGGCCGGCGCGGCCGTGTCGGCGTCGGAGAGGACCGTGGTGGAGGAATCCAGCTCGCGCAGGTCGATGCCGGGTTCGGCGACCATGGCGGCCTGGTCGAGGAGTTCCTCCAGGTGCTGGCCGAGCTTGCGGTTGTAGAGCCGGATCACCAGGCGCAGCCGGGGGTTGAGCCGCCGCGCCACCAGGGCGGCCCGTACGTTCATCTCGTCGTCCTCGTAGACGAGGGCCAGCGCGGCGGCCTCCGCCACCCCGGCCGCGGTCAGCACCTCCTCGTCCGGTTCGGCGGCGTCCAGCACCCGCAATGCGTCCTCGGCAAGGCGCGCCCCGACCCGGGACCGCCCCCTCGCGACGGGCACGCGTCCGAGGAGGTCCGGTCGCCGCGCCGCGCTCGGCTCGGGACCAACGGTCGCGGGGGCCACGAGGGTCACGTGCTCCCGGTAGACGTCGCGCAGCTCGGCTGCCAGTCGGCGGGCGAGGCCGTCGTCGCCGCAGATGACCATCCGGCCTGCGGCGTAGGGCTGTTGGGGGTGCGTGGGTATCGAGGACACGGTCTCAGGATGCCGTGCGGTGATCCACTTGCGTCACCCGCCGCGGGCAGAGCGAGCCGACCGTCCGGGTCCTTGCCGGCGCCGCCCTGGCGGCCGTGACGACGGCACTCACCCTCTGGGTAGAGAACGACGGCGCCCGAGAGTTGCCGGACCTCGTCGACGAGGCCTTCGGGGTTCTGCGAGGCGCCTCCGGAGCCTGATCCGTTCGCTCAGCAGAACCTCAGATCCGGATAACGATCGCATCACCGACCCCCGGAAAGTTGCGACCGGCAAGCATTCCCGTGATCCACGTCACTAAAGGATCGGTAAAGGGCGTGCTAAGAATGCCCAACTCCGCTTTCGGCCCACCCCTCGCCGGACCGCGGAATGCCGGCACGCACCGGCTTTGCACGACCAGGAGGTCACGGTCCGAGTCCGCGGACCGAGACAGCCCGGGTCGCCGATCGGACATCGGCGTTCGCTCATGCCCCGCCTTCACAACCGTCGCACCGCACAGCGCCGGTTCTGCGCCATCGAGGTAAAGCCTGATGTCACTCGACTCCATCACCAGCTCCGTAGACGATGCCGTCAGCGGCTTCTTCGAGCCCATAGCCAAGTGGCTCGGCGAGATCGTCTTCTACTCCGTGCCCGTGGGAGGCACCGATCTCCCGCTGATCGTGGCCTGGCTCGTCGTCGCCGGCCTCGTCTTCTCCGGCTGGTTCGGCCTGGTCCAGATACGCAAGTTCCGGCTCGCCGTGAACGTGGTGCGCGGCAAGTACGACGAGAAGGGGTCGGCCGGCGAGGTCAACCACTTCCAGGCACTGACCGCCGCCGTCTCCGGCACGGTCGGGCTCGGCAACATCGCGGGGGTCGCCGTCGCCGTCTCGATCGGTGGCCCCGGCGCCACGTTCTGGATGATCCTCTGCGGCCTGCTGGGCATGGCCACGAAGTTCGTCGAGGTCACCCTCGGCGTGAAGTACCGCGAGGTCCACGCCGACGGGACCGTCTCCGGCGGCCCGATGCACTACCTGCCCAAGGGCCTGGCCGAACGCTTCGGAGCCAAGGGCAAGACGCTCGGCAAGGTCCTGGGCCTGCTCGCCTCCGTCATGATCCTCTTCTTCGGGCTCTTCGGCGGCAACCTGTTCCAGGTCAACCAGTCCTACGCCCAGCTGGTGTCCGTCACCGGCGGCGAGGACGGCATGATCGGCTCCTCCTCCGGCGCCCTGTTCTTCGGCATCCTGATCGCCGCCGTCGTCGGCATCGTGCTTCTCGGCGGCATCCGCTCCATCGCCTCCGTCACCAGCAAGCTGGTCCCCGCCATGGCCGGCATCTACATCGCCGCCTGCCTCGTCGTCATCCTGGTCAACGTCGCCGAGGTTCCCGCCGCGCTCTCCAGCATCATCGAGGGCGCGTTCAACCCCGAGGGCGTCGCCGGCGGTGTCCTCGGCGCGCTGATCATCGGCTTCAAGCGTGCCGCGTTCTCCAACGAGGCCGGCCTCGGCTCCGCGCCGATCGCCCACTCCGCGGTCAAGACCAAGCACCCCGCCAGCGAGGGCCTCGTCGCCCTGCTGGAGCCCTTCATCGACACCGTCGTCATCTGCACCATGACCGCGCTGACCATCGTGATCGCCAACCCGGCCAGCTGGGGCGAGGCCCGCAAGGGCGAGTCCATCGGCGGCGTCACCATCACCTCCGACGCCTTCGGCACCGTCCTGCCCTGGTTCCCCTACATCCTCACCATCGCGGTGATGCTGTTCGCCATCTCCACGGTGCTGACCTGGGGCTACTACTGCATGAAGGCCTGGACGCACCTGTTCGGCCGCAGCAAGGGCAGCGAGCTCACCTTCAAGGTCATGTACACCCTGTTCGCCGTCGCCGGTTCGCTGCTCACGCTTCAGACCCTCATCGACATGGCCGACGCGGTGCTGTTCATGCTGGCCGTCATCAACATCATCGGCCTGTACCTGCTCGCCCCCGTCGTCAAGCGCGAACTGAACAGCTTCCTCGACTTCGTCCGCCGTCGCGACGCCGGCGAGCACACCGAAGCCCCCGAGGACCAAGACCAGGAGCCGGTGAAGACCACCGTCTGACCGCCCCCGCGGCCCGGCTCCTCGAGCGGGCTCGCCCTCCACCTCGCGCCTTGGTGGACGGCGGGCCCGCTCACCCACACGTACACGTTTCAGCAGGTGGAAAGCCCTCTGGTGAGATCGACAGCACCCGGCTAGAGTGTAAAGAACGCGTCAAAGAGGCTGCTGGTCAGCCGGGCGCGGGGTGTGCCGGGAAGTCTGGTCGGCGTCCCAGGGGCCGTATGCCCTCTTCCGCCGACGCCCCGGAGGTACAACGCCCATGGCCGCCCCACGCGAACGCGCACCGTTCCTCGGCATCCTGCCCTGGCCCGAACGCCAGGCCATCGCCACCGCGCTACGCACCGAGACCGTCGGCGGCATGGTCCTCCTCGGCGCCGCCCTGGTCGCCCTGATCTGGGCCAACAGCCCACTGGGCGACGTCTACGAGCAGATCCGCGACTTCCACTTCGGGATACCGGCCCTCGGCCTCGACCTGTCCGTCGGCCACTGGACCGCCGACGGTCTCCTCGCCGTCTTCTTCCTCGTCGCCGGCATCGAACTCAAACGCGAACTCGTCGTCGGTGAACTCCGCACCCCCGCCACCGCCGCACTCCCCGTCATCGCCGCGGTCTGCGGCATGGCCGTCCCCGCCGCGCTCTACGCCATGACGTCCGCTCTCGGCGGCGGAAACCTCGACGGCTGGGCGGTGCCGATGGCCACGGACATAGCCTTCGCCCTCGCCGTCCTCGCCGTCATCTCCACCCACCTCCCCTCCGCCCTGCGCGCGTTCCTCCTCACCCTCGCCGTCGTCGACGACCTCGGCGCCATCCTCATCATCGCGGTCTTCTTCACCAGCGATCTGAACTTCTGGGCGCTGGGCGGAGCCTTCGCAGGACTGGGGCTCTTCTACCTGCTCCAGCGGTTCCGGGTCCGCGGCTGGTGGTGGTACGTACCGCTGGGCATCGCCATCTGGGCGCTGATGTACAACGGCGGCGTCCACGCCACGGTCGCCGGCGTCGCCATGGGCCTGATCCTGCGCACCACCCGCGACAAGGACGAGAACGTCTCCCCCGCCGGCCGGGTATCCCACCTGCTCCACCCGTTCTCCGCGGGCGTCGCCGTTCCTCTGTTCGCGCTCTTCGCCGCGGGCGTCAGCGTCTCCGGACCGGCGCTGGCGAAGGTGTTCACCACGCCCGAACCGCTCGGCGTCGTCATCGGCCTGGTCGCCGGCAAGGTGATCGGCATCTTCGCCGGAACCTACCTCGCCGCCCGCTTCACCAAGGCCCGCCTCAACCCCGACCTGGCCTGGGCCGACGTACTCGGCCTCTCCGTCCTCGCCGGCATCGGCTTCACCGTCGCGCTACTCGTCGGCGAACTCGCCTTCCCCGGCCAGGAAACCGGCGAGCACGTCAAGGCCGCCGTCCTCATCGCCTCCCTCACCGCCGCCGCGGTCGCGGCCGTCCTGCTGCGACGGCGCAACAAGATCTACCGCCACCTGTACGAAGAGGAAACGGTCGACGCCGACCACGACGGCATCCCCGACATCTACCAACAGGACCAAACCCCCGACACAGCCATCACCAGCAGGAACTGATGTCTGCGCTTCGACCCGGGTCTCGCAGTAGGGGCCGTCGTCAGAGGCGGTTGGAGGCCGAGCCGTAGTACCCGCCGACCTGGCGATGGATTCTCCGACGGCTCCTGTGCTCGCGATGCCGGGGACGCCGGCTCACCGGCGGGAAACGGACTTCCAGCCGGCTCGCAGCTGCTCTTCGCGTTCGAAGTGGGACACGCTGACGGCCAGGCGGCGGTGTCGTCGTTGACCCCTGCGTCCAGGGTCGCACGGCTGGGCCACGGAGGTGGGCGGGAGGCGGCGGTATCGGCGGTGCGCCGGCCTTGCAGGCTCTCGACCGCGAGTTCCGAGGGTGTGGCTACACGGCGCCCGCCGCTGCCGGCGCCGCGCCAGGCGTCCGCCGTGAGGGCCGATCAGGTACTTCGAGGCCGGTCGGGTAGCGGATCCCCCTCGCGCGTGGCAGTCCTGATCCGTGGAAAGAGAGGACCCATCATGTGCACGCGGATCCTGTGGAACACCAACGAGCACGCCGTGCTCTCCGGCCGGACGATGGACTGGCCGGAGTCGACCGAGCCGGTCCTGACCGTCTTCCCCCGCGGCCTCGATCGCGACGGCGGCGCACTGGCGGGCACCACCGTCGTGGGCGAGAACCCGCTGCTGTGGACGAGCCGGTACGGCAGTCTGGTCACGACCGTCTACGGCGAGGGCACCGCCGACGGCCTCAATGAAGCCGGTCTCGCGGCCCACATGCTGTACCTGGACAGCACCGACCTGGGCCCCCGCGATCCCGCCCGACCGGGCCTGCAGATCGCCCTGTGGATCCAGTACCTGCTGGACGTCGCGGGCACCGTGCGGGAGGCCCTGGACCTGCTCGATGCCTGCCAGCTGGTACCGGTCGAGCTGCGCGGCTTCCGGGCCACGGTGCACGTGGCGTTGGAGGACGCGTCGGGCGACTCCGCGATCATCGAGTACGTCGGGGGCCGGCAGCAGGTCCACCACGACCGCGGCTACACGATCATGACGAACGAGCCCGCCTACGAGGAACAGCTCCGCCTGCTGCGGGAACAGGTGCGTCTGGTGCGGGAGCTCGGGCACGAGGGGCCGAGCAGTGAGGTCCCGCTGCCCGGGAACGTCAACGCGGTCGACCGGTTCCAGCGCGCCGCCTACTTCAGTGCGCTGCTGCCCGAACCGGCGGACGACCGGCAAGCCGTCGCCGGGATCCTGGCCGTCACCCGCAACTCCTCGGTCCCGTTCGGGGCGCCGTACCGCGAGGGGCGGTTCCGGACCTACAACACCGAATACCGCACCGTCTGCGACCTGACCCACAAGCGGTACTTCTTCGAACTGGCCACCAGCCCGGGCCTGCTGTGGGCCGAGCTCGACCGCTTCGACCTGTCGCCCGGCTCTCCCGTCCTGACGCTGGACCCCGCGGGGATCGACCTCGCCGGGGACGTCCGGGACCGGTTCACGGCGTCTCCCGCCCCGTTCTGAGGGGCCCGGTGACCGGGCGTCAGGCATCGCGTGCGGCCGGCAGGCCGCGGGCTCCGGAGTGCAGGGCGTCCGGTGGGCCCGCGAAGGCGTGGACTGGCGTGCCGGCCGCGGCTCCTGCCCTTGCCCGCGCCGACGTCGTCACCGCGACCACGACCCGTGCCCGGATGCGAAGCGTCATCGTTCCCGATCGTTCCCGCCCGCCAATGCGTCGCTTCCAGGTCCTACCGCCGCACCTTCCACACCAGCATGCTGTCGGCCGGGCCGATCCAGTCGCTCGAACAGCACCGTGGTAATTGACAGGTGATTGACAGTCGGGGCAACGGAAGACCACGTTCCCTGCGCCCCGCCGTCGGCTTCGAACGCCATGTCGCGCGCGGGGGCGACTTGGGCGCCGTTGAGGCCGAGGCGCAGGAGCGGCGTGGCGAGCCTCGGCTCGGCGACGGCATGGAAGCGGGGCTGTTCAGGCTCCTGCCTGAAGACGCAGGCCGGTCAGGGTCAGTTCCAGTGCGGAGCGGAACTGGTCGACGTCGTCGTGGCCGTCGAACTCGTCGACGATCTCGTGCACGAAGGGGAAGTCCTCGGGGTCGAGTTCCCGCCAGGCCTGGGCGTGGCGGCCCAGGAACTCGTCGCGGTCCACGGCGCCGTCGAGGAGTTCCTGGGACGGTTCCTGTCCCAGGTCGACGGCCGAGCCGACGACGACTCCCACGATCGCGGACACGGCGTGGAACCGCTGTTGCGCGCTGAGGTCGAGACGGAGGGTCTGTTGGCCGAGCTTCTCGTACAGGCGCAAGGAGTTGCTCTGGACGACGGTGTTGCGCATGAAGTAGGAGCCCAGCCACGGCCGCTCCACGATCGCGTCGAACAGCGTCACCGCCATCGCGCGGAGGTCGTCGATCGGGTCGCCGCTGCCCGGGAGCTTCTCCACGTCGGCCAGTGCCGCGCCGATCACGTGGTCGGTGGCGCGGTCGAGCAGTTCCTCCTTGTTCGCGACGTACCAGTAGATGCTGGCCACGCCGCCGCCGAGGCGCTGCGCGAGGGCCCGGAACGTCAGCGCCGGTGCGCCGGCCTCGTCGAGCAGGGCGACCGCCTCGGTGAGGACGGATTCCATCGAGTGCGAGGCCCGTCGGCGTCCCTCGCTTGATCGGTTTTGCTGGCGTGCCATGGCTTGCATCCAATCACATCTTGCGCAGCATCGAACGTTGTTCTATCTTCTCGTACGTCGTTCGATGACCGAACGCCGTTCGATGGAAGGGCCTCCATGAGCATCGCCACACTTCACACCCCGCCACGCACCTATCCGTCCCTGCGCGCCGCGTGGGTACCACTGGCCGCCCTTTGCCTGGCCTTCTTCGTCGAGATGGTCGACAACACGCTGCTGTCCATCGCACTGCCCACGATCGGCCGCGACCTCGGCAGCGGGACGACCGCACTGCAGTGGGTCACCGGGGCGTACTCCCTCACCTTCGGCGGGCTGCTGCTCACGGCCGGCTCGATGGCCGACCGCCTCGGCCGCCGCCGGGTGCTCCTGATCGGTCTCACCGTGTTCGGCTCGCTGAGCCTGTGCGTGGTCCTCGTCACCACGGCCGGCGAGCTCATCGCCTTGCGGGCCGCGCTCGGCATCGCCGCCGCGGCGATGGCGCCGATCACGAACTCTCTCGTCTTCCGCCTGTTCGACGACAAAGCCCTGCGGATGCGCGCCATGACACTGATGATCATCGTCGGCATGTCCGGTTTCGTCCTCGGACCGCTGCTCGGTGGCACCGTGCTGGCTCATCTGCGGTGGGAGTGGCTGCTGGTCGTGAACGCTCCCATCGCAGTGACCGCCTGCATCGGCGTGCGACTCGGCGTCCCGGCCGACCGACCGGAGGATCTGACCAAGGACCCGCTCGACCTGCCCGGCGCCGCCTTCAGCGTCAGCGCCATCGGACTCGCCTGCTACTCGCTGACCAGCGGTGTTGAACACGGCTGGCTCTCCGCGATCACCCTCGCGTCGATCACGGGCGCCGTCGCGGCCGCCATCGCGTTCGTACGACACGAGCGGCGCAACGCAGCACCCATGCTGGATCTGAGCCTGTTCTCACGCGGCACCGTCCGCGGTGCGGCCATCGCGCAGATCGGGACGTCGATGGCGATGGCCAGCGTGATGTTCGGGCTGATCCTCCACTTCCAGTACGCCTACGGATGGAGCCCGGTACGGGCCGGCCTGGCCAACCTGCCGATCATCGTCACGATGATCGCCGCAACTCCCCTGTCCGAGTGGCTCGCGCGCCGCTTCGGCCACCGCATCGCCTGCCTGACCGGCGCGGCCTGCCTGACCGGATCGCTGGCAGGTCTCTCCTGGGGGGTCGACCACGGCTACGCCGCCATCGCCGTCTGCATGGTGCTCATGACCGTGGGGCTGCGCACCGTGATGACGATCTGCGCCATCGCACTCGTCGACGCCATGCCGAGCAACCGCACCTCCATCGGCGCGGCCCTCAACGACACCGCCCAGGAGGTCGGCTCCAGCGTCGGAACCGCTGTCGTCGGCACCCTGATCGCCGCGTTGGTCACCACTCAGCTCCCGGCAGGCACCTGGAGCAGTGACCTCGTCGCGTCGTTCTTCCACGGCGAACGGATCACCTACGCCCTGCTCGCAGTGGCCGTCGGTCTGATCACGGTTGGTGGCGCGCTGAGCCTGACCGACTCCCACAGCACCGAAGAGCCCGCGACCGAGCAACCCGCCGCCTGACGACGCCCGATGAGTTCACCACCCGGTCAAGGTTCGCGCGGGCGACGGCAAGGCGAACGCGGGTGAGTGGACGTCGACGAAGGTCAGGCCCTCATCGCGGTAGGCGCGGTCCCAGGCCTGGATGTGGGGCAGGCTCCGCCGGCAGTTGATGCAGGAGTACGTCCAGAAGTCGATGAGAACCGCTTTCCCGCGCAGGGCCGATCGCTGCCAGGACCGGTCCGGCGCAGGGGACGTAGAGCAGTCCCAGACCGAGGCCGAGGACGAAGGCACTGCCCTCCTTGTCTTCCTGACGTTGGGGGATCCGGGCGAAGGGCTTCGACGAGCACCCCTCATACGAAGTCGCACTTGAGCATGGTCTTGGGGTCTCATCGTGCATTCGCGACCCCGACATCGAAATTTCCTTGTGGACGCAGGATGCGGTGAGCGGGTGGGCGAGATCCGGACGAGCCGTGGGGGCGAACAGCCCGCAGCGTTGCCTGGGACGGGCAGTCCTGCCTCCCTTCCGGAACAGACCTACGATGGGTGGGACGCCCTCGGGGGTCCGATGGCGTCCGGGCTTCTCCGGATCGAAGGTGACCGGCCATGTCCAGGTCCCGGCCCGCCCGCGCGCCCCGCCGCCGCCGCGCGGCCGTGCCCGCCACGGTGGCCGTTCTTCTCGCCGCCCTGTGCACGGGCACCGCCCCCGCGGGACACGGCTCCGCACCCGCGAAGGATTTCGACGCGACCACCGTGGAGAGGGTGGATGGGGCCCTCGGGAAACTACTGAAGGAGACCGGCCTGCCCGGTGTCACGGTCGGGCTGTGGATCCCGGGCCGCGGCTCGTACGTGAAGTCCTTGGGCGTCGCCGACACCAAGACCGGCACACCGATGAAGACCGACCTCTACTCGCGGGTCGGCAGCATCACCAAGACGTTCACCGTCACGGGTGTCCTGCAGCTCGTCGACCAGGGCAAGGTAGGCCTCGACGACCCCATCTCCCGCTACGTGACCGGCGTCCCGAACGGGGAGCACATCACCGTTCGCCAACTCGCGGAACTGCGCAGTGGCCTGTTCGACTACATCGACGACAAGCAGTGGCAGACCGACCTGCGCGACGACCCGGAGCGCGCCTACAACCCGCGCCGTCTCCTGGACATCGCCTTCGCCCACCCGCCCACCTTCAAGCCCGGCGCGAAATGGCAGTACAGCAACACCAACCTGATCCTGCTGGGCATGCTGGTCGAGAAGGTGAGCGGACGGCACCTTTCCGACTACCTCCAGGAGCACGTGTTCGCGCCGCTGAAACTGAAGAGCACGTCACTGCCCACCGGGGCCGCCATCCCCGACCCGCACGCCCACGGATACACCGACTTCACGCCCGACGGCGCCATCACCGACGCCACCGCCTGGAACCCTTCCTGGGCCTGGGCCACCGGCGCGGCGGTCTCCGACATGAACGACCTGCGCGCCTGGACGCCGGCCCTGTTGGACGGAAAGCTCCTGACCAAGAAGACGCAGGCCGAACGCCTGAAGACCCTCCCCACCGGCGTTCCCGGCATCTCCTACGGCCTCGGCGTCCTCGACACCGCCGGCTGGATCGGCCACAACGGAGACCTGCCCGGATACGAGGCGGTGGCCGTCCGGCACCCCGACGACAAGGCCGTACTCGTCATCCTTCTCAATTCCAACGTCAACCACCAGGACAAGAACCTGTCCTCCCTCGTCGCGCACACCGTCACCTCCATCGTGACCCCCGACCACCCGTGGCCCGCCCCCACCCCCGTGAACCCGGAGTGACACACGGGGACGACGCGGCCCCTCGCACGCGCCTGTCCCCGCCGGGCGCCTTCGCAGATCTCCGACGGGCCCCTCACCCCTCCGGTACACGCGCCGCGCCACAACCCGCCCCGCGCTCGGTTCGGGCCCTCGCCCACCGTCCGCGTGCCCGGGGCACCGAGCCGCGCGGTGGCGCCTGTCGTGGAGGGTGCGAGGCTGGAGGGAAAGCCCTGAGTCAAAGCCGGACCGGGGAGGAGGCGTTCGGGTGCCTGGTGTGGAGTCCCTGGTGTCGTTCGCACCGTTCTTCGTGCCCGTGATCACCGGCCTCGTGGGCGGGATCAGCATCGTCATCAGGGACCGTCGCGAGGCGCGGAGCGCCGACCATCATTACCGCAGACGCCTGGAGAAGGCGCAGATGGAGGTCCAGTTCATCATCAGCTGGATCGAGGCCAAGAAACTCGCGCCGACCGCGGACCCGACCGCGGCCGCGGCCCCGACCGCGGACCCGGGGCCGGGCAGCTGGCTGGACGAGTGTTACGCGTCCGTGCGTCGGTTCGAGGCCGCGACGAACCGCCAGGACGGAGGGCCGGGGAGGTTGCGGCGATTGCTCTTGATCCGCCCCCTGGGCAGCGGCCCGGCGAGGTCCCTTCGGGTCCTGTACTGGGCGGCCCTGCTCGCGTTCAACGCCTCCCTCGCCTGGTGGGTGAGCATGGTCGTCGACGGTCCGCCCGCGTTCTTCGGCGCGGACGCCGCGTCCCGGTCCGAGGGTGTCGACGCCGTGCTGGGGCTGGCGGGCTGTTTCCTGCTGGCGGCAGTCGTCCTGTGGATGCGGACGGTGCACCTGGAGGCGTCGAAGGCGCACCCGCCGCGGATCGACTCGGCGGCCTGGGCCCGGCGGGCGGAGGAGTGGCGGCGCGCCGAGGAGAGGAGGGCGGGGCGGAAGGCGGAACGGAAGGCGCGCCGGAAGGCAGGCGGAAGGACGGGCGGCCGTCGGGGGTGAGCGGTGATGGCCCCACCCCGCCGAGCGGCTTCGGTGGCCGGACCCGCGAGCGGCTTCGGTGGCCGGACCCGGCGACGCACGCGTAAGCGGCCGGTGCCGGCTCACGGGGCCGTCAGCGCACCGGCGTTCGCGGCGGCCAGTACGACGCGTACGGAGCGGTCCGCCGTCGTGTCGTCGACCGGCTCGCCGGTGAACACGAGCCTGAAGTAGATCGGTGCGACGAGGGCTTTGAGGAGTTCGGCGGGATCCGTGTCCTCAGGCAGTTCGCCGCGCTCGACGGCTCGGGTGACGACCGGTTCCGCCCGCCGGAACCGGTCCTCGAAGAGGGTCCGCTTGACCTCGGCGAGCCGGGGGATGCGCACGGCGTCCGACAGGACGGTGCTCAGCAGGGCCCGGCCCGCCCGCGTGGTCATGGTGGCGACGAGAGAGCGGGCCAGGACGCGCAGGTCGCTCTCGACGGCACCGGTGTCGGGAATCGGGATGTCCGTGGCGAAGTGGCTCGTCAGCGCGTCGACGACCAGGCCGTCGGAGTCCTTCCAGTTCCGGTAGATCGTCGTCTTGTGCACACCTGCTCGTCGGGCGACGCCCTCCACGGTCAGGGCCGTGTACCCCGTCGTCGTGAGTTCGATCAGGGCTGCTTCCAGCACGGCCCTGCGCATCCTGATGCCTCGCCCGACGGCGGGGGCACGCTTCGGGGTCGAACCGGCAGGCTCCATTGCAACTCCCAGTTGCGTTGATGGCGAGACGAATGACAGGATCAGCCTATCGCAACACGGTGTTGCAATGTGGCTGCGTTCCCTCGGACCCGCGGGCACTGCTGACGTACGGATCGAGGTCCTCATGACCCGCGACTCCCGGGCCGTTGCCCGAGCCCCCCTGACCGACCACGACGACTCGTCCGCCCACGACGTCCAGCCCCGCCCCGGCCCGGTCGGCCCGCGGTCGACGAACGCGGGTCCTCGCGGCGTTGCGAGCGTCGACTGGACGCCGGATCGCATTCCCGACCAGACCGGCCGCCTGGCCGTCGTCACCGGCGCCAACAGCGGCATCGGATACGTCACCGCGCGCGAACTAGCCCGCCGCGGCGCCCAGGTCGTCCTGGCCTGTCGCAGCCGTGAGCGGGCACTGGAGGCGGTCCGGCGGATGCGAGCCGAAGTCCCCGACGCCCACGTCGAGTGGCGCCCGCTCGACCTCGCCGACCTGAAGTCCGTCCGCGCATTCGCCGACGGCTGGGATCACGACCGGCTCGATCTCCTGGTCAACAACGCCGGCATCGCGATGGTCCCGTTCGCCCGGACCGCCGACGGTTTCGAGTCCCAGTTCGGCATCAACCACCTCGGCACGTTCGCGCTGACCGGCCTTCTCATGCCTCACCTGCTGGCCTCCGCCGAGCCGCGCGTGGTCACGGTCAGCAGCGAGGGCCAGCGATTCGCCCGTTTCGACCTGGCGAACCTCAATGCCGAGCGCCGCTACCGGGCGATGGGCGCCTACTTGCAGTCCAAGCGGGCCAATCTCCACTTCGCCATGGAACTGCAGATGTGGTCGGACGCGGCCGGGCTGAGGCTGCGCAGCATGGTGGTCGCCCCCGGGCTCACCCGCTCCAACGTGCTCACCGGCGGTGCGAACAGGGCCCGAGGACGCGTGTACGGATCGTTCACCCGCCTGCTCCTGCGTACCGCGTTCCGCCCCACACCGGAGGGCGCCAAGACCTCGCTGTACGCCGCGACCGTCCCGCACCTGGCCGGCGGGAGCCATGTCGTCCCGGACGGGCCGTTCCAGCTCCGCGGCGAGCCCGTCCTCCGCAGCCGAGACCGCGCCTCCCGAGACCGCGCCACGGCGAGGTGGTTGTGGGAACTCTCGGAGCGGCTCACCGGCGTTCGCTACTCACCGCTCCCCGTACCGTCGATCCGGGAGTAGTCGCGCACGGGCGACCTCGAAGGAGGGAACGGGGCGGATCCCTTCTCGACAGGAGTCCGACGCACCGTTCCCGGTACTCACCCGCTCCTCGTTGGGCGGCACTTGGAGGAGTCGGGGAGTGCCATGGGCCCCTGGGGCGGCGTCGTGTTCCGCGCGGCGCGTGCCCGCGCGCCGCCCTCGACTACGTGCGGTTCTCCTCGGCGAGCCGCACCACGACGTCCATGTCCGGTACGTCGAGTGCCGGGATCCGCAGCCAGTCGAACGGGAGCCCGTGCGCTCCACCCTCGACGCGGTACTCCATACGGAGCATCGCGCCCAGCTCGCTCTCGTCCTCGTCGGCGATGACGACGCTGCAGCGACAGGAGGTGACGTCGCGCCAGGGGATCTGTCCACCGTCATGGCGCAGCCCGTCCGGGGTGGCGGTCAGCGGGCCGAAGTCCACCTGCTCGCCGGCCACGAGCGACTCTCTCGCCCTGTCGAGGTGCAGTTCGGTCACCGGTTCACTGACGCGCTTCAGCAGCGGTGCGATCACGGAGGGGGGCGAGGGCGAGATCCTGCCCGAGCGGAAGACGGGCTCGGGTGTGACCACGGGCGGGTCTGCCAGTCTCGAGGCCACGACCGTGCCGTCGGTGAACTCCAGCCGGAGCACGTGGATCCATTGCGTGATCACCGTGCCGTCCGGCACGACGCCGTCGCCGAGGACGGAGACCACCACGGCCCGTGGCCCGCCGGGCCCGACGATCTCCCCGGACAGCGTGCCGTACACCGGACCGGCTGGAACCTCGGGCATCGCGGCCCCCGGTACGTCCTTCTCCGGTGTGTGCTTTCGCCGCCACCAGCCGGCCATGCACCCTCCCGCGCGGGCGTGTTCCCCGAACTCCGTCGCTGGTCAACGGACATGTACGACGCGCCCGTCGCAGTATCGCCGGGACCAGCCGGGTTGTCCGGCCGATTCCGCTACTGTCGCCCAGGGCCGGCGCTCCCCCGACCCCTCCGACCGCCGCAGAACGCCGTCACCGTCACCGTCACCCGAGGGGCTCGGCCGGCCTCGGCCGTTGCGCGGCGCTGAACGGCCACTGTTCGCGCCCGGACGCAGCCATGCGGGTGTGGGCTCGCCGAGGTGGGCGGGTACCGAAGCACGGCCGGGGTGTGAGGGGATCATGGACGGATGCAGAACTTTCCCGGGCGTGACGAGGAGGCAGAGTCACCCGACCCCGCCGGACTCGTCGGACCCGCCGAGGGAGCCGGCCGGCGGGCGCTGGGCCAGGCCCTGATCCAGGTCTGCGCGGCTACGGGGGCGTCCATCGGGATGCTCTACCTGCCCGACCCCACCCGGCGCGTCCTACATCTGGCGATGACCCTCGGTCTGGCCCGCGAGTTCGCGCTGCCCTGGTCCCGGGTCGCCATGGACGACTCCATTCCGGTGGCCGACGCGGTCCGCGACGGGCGGTTCGTATGGCTGGGCGGCCAAGAGGAGACGGCTCGCCGCTATCCCCGCCTCGGCCTCGTCCTGCCCTATGACTTCGCCCTCGCCGCCGCTCCGCTCGTCCCCCACCCGGCGCCCGAGGCCGCCGAACCCAACGGAGCCGGTCTCGTTCTCCTGTGGCCGGGCTCCCACTCCCCCCACCTGACCGACCCGGAACGCGACGCCGTGGACTCGGCCTGTGGCCGCCTCGCGAACCATCTGCGCTGGGCCGCCGACGCCGGACACCCGGTCCGTCCACCGGCTCAACCGGTCATGCTGCGGCCGCTTCCCCCTCCCACGCCCGGACCGGTCGAGGCGGCCGCCGCCATGGCGTTCATCCGCCGGTTGCCCGGAGGCAACTGCTCCCTCGATCTGAACGGCACGATCAACTTCATCACCGCCGAGGCCGCCGAGATGCTGGGCGCGCCCGTCTCGCGGCTCCGTGGAGCCCTGCCTTGGGAAGCGCTGCCTTGGATGGACACCCCCGCCATCGAGGACCACTACCGGGCCGCGGCGATCAGCCGGCTGCCGCGGAGCTTCACCGCCGCGCCCCCGATCGGCCACTACCTGCGCTTCGACCTCTACCCGGACGACACCGGAATCAGCGTCCGCATCACCCCGGTCACCGCCGACGAGCCCGTCGCCCCGTCCCCCGCGCCGACGGCCGCCCCCGAGGAACCCTCACCCAGTCGGGCGACGGCCCTCTACCAGCTCATGCACCTGGCAGCCGCCCTCACCGAGGCCGTCCACGCCCGAGACGTCGTCGACCACGCCGCAGACCTGCTCGTCCCCGCGCTCGGCGCCCAGGCGCTGGCCCTTCTGGTGGCCGAGGAACAACGCCTGCGCATCGTCGGCTCCCGCGGCTACACGGCCGAGCTCATGGCCCGCTACGACGGCATCCCGCTGGGCATCCACACGGCCAGCACTCATGGCCTGCGCACGGGCGAGCCGCTGTTCTTCGCGGACGCCGGTGAACTCGCGGCCGCCTTCCCGAGCGTCGTGATCGGGGACGACATGGCGGCGTGGGCCTTCCTGCCCCTCATCGCGTCCGGCCGGCCCATCGGCACCCTCATCCTGGCCTACGCGCGTCCCCATTCGTTCGTCCCCGGTGAACGCGCGATCCTCACCTCCCTGGCCGGACTCATCGCCCAGGCCCTGGACCGCGCCCGCCTCTACGACGCCACTCACCAGCTCGCGCACAGCCTGCAGACCGGCCTGCTGCCGCGCGCCCTGCCCACCGTGCCCCACCTCGAAGTGGCCGCCCGTTACCGTGCGGCAGCGCACGGACTCGACATCGGCGGCGACTTCTACGACCTCATCCGGATCAACGACACCACCGTCGCGGCCGCCATCGGAGACGTCCAGGGCCACAACGTGAACGCCGCCGCCCTCATGGGTCAGGTCCGCACGGCCGTCCACGCCACCGCCGGAGCGCATCCGGCAGAGGTCCTCGCCCGCACCAACCGGCTCCTGACCGACCTCGAACCGGGGCTGTTCACCAGCTGCGTGTACGCCCACATCGACCTCGCGGCCCGCACCGCCCACCTCGCCACGGCCGGCCACCCGCCGCCGCTCCTGCTCCACGCCGGCGGCCCGGCGAAGAGGCTGGACCTGCCTCCCGGGTTGCTCCTCGGCATCGACCCCGACGCCTCCTACACAGCCGTCGAGATCCCGTTCGAGCCCGGCACCCTGCTCGCGCTCTACACCGACGGGCTGGTCGAGGTTCCCGGCGAAGACCTGGAGGTCGGCATCGCGGCCGTTGCCGCCCGCATCACCGCGGCCCCTGCACTCCATCCGGTGAGCGCCCTGGCGGACAGCCTCATCAGCCAGGGCCGCGGCGGAGCCCCCCGTACCGATGACATCGCCCTGCTCCTGCTGCGCTACGCCCAAGAGGAACGGCAGGCGTGACGGGGATGAACAGCGGGGGCCCTCGACGAGATGCCGGAGGTGACCGAACGTCATGCTCGGTGGGGTCTTGTCGGTCGGGGGCGTGAGTCCCACTGGTCGCAGTACTCGATGTGGATTTCGCGCGCGTCGCCGAGAATGCCGTCGTTGGCGTGGAGTTCGGTGCAGAAGTGCGGGTAGCCCGGATGGACGGGGACGTAACCGGGACCGTTTCGGGCCACGTCGAAGAAGTGCCGGGCGGTGTCCCTGAACACCTTCGCGCTGCCGGTCATGAACAGGGTCTCGGCGTGGAGATGCTGGTGAAACAGATCCCGGTTCTCCTTGTAGTGCCGTGCCTCGTGATCAATCAAGGCTTCACCGGTGTGTCCTGGGCCGGGCAGCGTCACGGTCTGCGGACGCCCTGGGCCGGTCCGTCCTCGTAGAGCACTGCGTGGACCAGGGGACGGGCCGGTCGGATGACCTTGAACTCCGTGGCTCCGAAACGTGCTTGGTGGATGGTGACGGGTAGCTTCATCGGTTCTCCGGGGCACGGCGACTGACATCGGCAGCCCAGGAGGCCCAGTCGCCGGCTGATGCCTTCTGCCGTTGGACGCAGGCTATGCGGCAACGTCAGCCCTGGCAGCTCGATTTCCGTCCGCAGGGACGGGCGAACGTTGCCCGGTGCGGCACGGGACACGAACGCGAGCGGCGCGTTCCTCGGGTCGGCGCCGGGGTGGTACTGACGACGCGCCCAAAGTGGGTGACAGCCCCCGGGGCGAGCACGTGCATGGATGGGCAACAGGTCGGTGCGGGGGTGAGGAGAACTCCGTACGCCGTTCTCTGAGCTTTCCGAGGTCGGTGCGCCCCTTCGACATCGGAATTCACTCGGTCGCGGTCCTCGAGCCCGACGGGCTCGGCGTCCTGGAGAACGTCGAGTTCAGCCGCCGGCGCTGATCCTTGCGCGTATCCACCCCCTGCGAGCCCGGGGACGACAGTCCGTCTGCGGCAGGGCACAGGCGGATGCCGGACCCGGTTCTCTGGTCGGTCACGAAGGCGCCCGAGGGGGGAGGCATGCCCGCTGTGCGCCCCCGTCCGGTGGCCCGAAGGGCCGACCGTGTGCGCGCCATCCGGGCGAGGCCCCGCGCCCGTAGGGCATGGTGCCGGGGGCGACGGTGCCCTGCGGCGGATGCTGGTGTCCCCGCGACAGGAGAGGCCCGTGAGCGATCCCAGCCCTCGCGTGACCCCGAGACCGACCTTCGGCACGGTGAGCGATGGCGTTCCCGCTCCGGGAGTCATCGGCATCGGACTCGCCGCGGTACTGACGTTCGCGCTCGCCCAGGGCTCGTGGCAGTGGTTCGCCACGTTCATCGGGGTGACGCTCCTCGCGGTGATGGTCGCCTTCCAACGACGCGCGCAGTGGACACCGGACATCCGCTCGGCGTACATACGCGGCCTGGTCGCGTACGCGCTGGTCGTCGGCCTGTGCGTCGCGGTGGCACTCGCGCCCCTGCTGCAGCGACAGGCCTGGCTGTTCCCGATGCCGGGCACGCGCGGCACGTGCGACCTGATGGGCAGGTACCAGGCTCTCCAGGTGAAGGCCGCGCTGGGGAGCCTGGCCGAAGCCGACGGCCCTGCCCTGGCCTTCGCACAGGACACCCAGGCGCGCAACGCCGTCGGCGAGTGCCTGGCGGCCACGACGACCTTGTGGCTTCCGATGTACGGAGTGGGAGTGGCCGTGCTGGTGGGGGCGCTTGCGTGGTTCCGCGACCGAGCCCGTGCCCGTCGGGCCCTTTCGGTTGCCGGGGATGCTGCCGGGGATCGCGACCGCGGCACTGCCGGGTAGATCCGGCCGGCGCAGAACTGCGGCGCCCCGGCTCCTCCAAGCTCAAAACGGGACCAGCCAGACGCGTCGGGTGCGTCGGTACATGAGCCCCGCGCCTTCCCCCGGATGCGTGTGCCGTGCCGTAGTCGCCCCGGGCCCCGACCGAGGCGGGTCCGCAGTACACCATTTCCCGGGTATGACGGTGTCCAGCGCCTGTCTTCCGGACGGCGTACCCCGGCGACCAGCGGTGGGGCCGATGGTCGCCGGGCGTCACCGATGCGGCGTGGGTGGGGCCACCGACCGCAAGGACGGATGCGAGCGCGTGGTCCCGGAACAAGTCGATGGATGGAACGCGGGAACGGTCTCCCGGCCCTGTCCTCGAAGTGGCAGCGGACGCCGCGGGCCAGTCGACATTTCGACGACAGAGCCTAGGGGCGGCCCTCGCACAGGGCAGCGTCCAGCAGGGTGGTCAACTGCCGGAGCGGCGGGTTGGTGGCGAGGTAGGCGTTGGTCATCACGGCGGCGTGCCGACCGTCCTTGGTCACCATGGTCTCGGTGAGATAGCCCGGCACCGCGCCGTTGTGCCCCCACGCCTCACCACCGCACGACAGGGCGACCTTGGTGATGCCGAGGCCGTAGCCGGCGCCGTTCAGGTCTCGTACCTTCTCCCTTTCGGCCAGCGCCGCCGGTGACACGACCCGGCCGGCCGTCAGCGCCCCGTAGAAGGTGCCCAGGTCCTCCAACGTGGAGACCACGGCGCCGGCGGCGCTGAAGAGGGACGGGTCGTAGGAGAGGACCGGGCTCCAGAAGTAGAACGGTCCGATCCGGGCGCCGTGGTAGCCGCCCACCGCGGGTGCGGGCAGAGTGCGGTCACCGGGGGCGGGGAACACGGTTCCGGTCAGGCCGAGGGGCTCGATGATCCGGCGTGTGACGGCCTCGTGGACCTGTGTCCCCGTCACCTTCTCGATGAGCATGCCCAGGATCAGATAATTCGTGTTCGAGTACGTGAAGCCGGCGCCGGGTGCGGAGACCGGGGCGCGCTTCAGACCTTCCTTCACGAGGGTGGCCGGCTTGTAGGTGCCGTCCGGTTCGACGAGGGCGATGGAGGCCAGTGGGTCGTACGCCGCGATGCCGCCCGTGTGCTGGAGCAGGTGTCGCACGGTGATGCGGGTGCCGTCGTATCCGTTGCCCGTGACGATGCCCGGCAGGTAGGTGTCTATGGACGTGTCCAGGGAGACCTTTCCCTCGTCGACCAGTTGCAGGACTGTCGCCGCGGTGAAGGTCTTGGTCTGACTGCCGATGCGGAAGTGTTCGTCGGACTGGATCGGCTTGGTGGTGTTGATGGTGCCGGTGCCGGCGGACAGCGTCCAGGAGCCGGCGCTGTCGCCGGCGTGGACCGCGGCGCCGGGGCCGGCGGCGGCCTGGAACGTCTTCAGCGCCTCACGCGTGGCGGGGTGGTCATCGGCCGGGGTGGCGTGTGCCGTTGTCGTCGTCAGCATGACGACCGCCGCTGCCGCCGCGCCGATGACGGCCGAGAGACGGTTTCCGTTGTGCTTCACTCTGTTCTCCTCTGTCGGGCGAGAATGGGCGGACTGTCCGCTCAGTGGCCTAAGGGTTGATGCCGTCGAACTGCACTACTCGATAGGGCGGTTGGTGCATTCCGCCGGGCCACTGGGAGACGATGAGGGTCAGCGAGTCCGGGCTCGCGCTGCCCGGGTGGATGTATCCGCCGTACAGGGTCGGGACCTGCGGCTTGCCCCAGTGGCTCGCGGGCCAACGGTTGTCTCCGACGATCTGTGGCTTGGGGGCGCTCCACACGGCGTCGGGCCGGGACGCGGTCCGGGTGCAGATCGAGTAGTCGGTGACGTTGAAGTAGCTCATGCAGTACCGGCCGCCGACCCGCTTGACGGAGAACTCGCCGATGTTGTCGCCGGTCAGGAGGGGAGAGGGCGCGGCGGCGACGGTCCACTGCCAGCGGCCGTCGAGGTGGGCCCAGTTCTGCTGGGCGCCGAAGTTCCCGGCCCGGAAGTCGTCGGGTCGGATCCGGAAGAGCTGGATCGCCCCGCCGTCGGCCGTGTTGCGATGGGTGCCGTTCCAGCGCTTGGAGAAGACGTACAACCAGCCGTCGGGGTCGATGCCCGCGAACGACCACATGCCGTACATCGACTGGTTCACACCCTGCATGTCGCCCGCCCAGTGGTACGGGTGGTCGTGCCAGGTGACGCCGTGGTCGTCCGAGTAGGCGACGCCGGACATCACGGATCCGTCGTGGCCCGCCGGCGGCTCCCAGGTGCCGACCGAGGTGTACTGGATGTACGTACGACCGCCGAACTCGATGCAGTCGTTGGGGATCCGGCTCACCTCGAAGCCGAATCCGTTGTCCGCGTTGGTCCGGTAGTCGAACATCTGCCCCGCCCGGCCGCCGGTGGGCATCGCCCAGGTGAACGAGACGGGGGTCGCGCCCGAGGGGTCGAAGCCAGACTGGCACAGCATGACCGGCGAGCCGAGATAGTCGCCGTACTGCTGCATCTCGGACCAGCTGTCGCCGAAGACGTAGCCCCAGGTGCCGTCGTGCTCGCGGTGGTACGGGATGCCCAGGTCGCCGGAGCCCAGCCCCTGGGCGGCGGCGGAGTCGCCGGGCTCGTCGCACAGGGGGGTGCCGCGTTGCGCGGCCCAGGCGGCGGTGGCCGGGGCGAAGGCGGCCAGGCCCGCACCGAGGGCGAGGCCACCGCCGGCCCTGAGGACGGTACGGCGCGAGACCGGGGGGCGGCGGCCGGGTCGGGACGGTTCGGGCATGGTTCTTCCTCCGCGGGAGAGGACGGGTGTGGACGTGTGCGGTGGCGTGGGACGGGTCGCTCGGCGCGGGCGGGCGTGCGGGCCGTGCCCTGCGGATCGCTCAACCCGCAGCGGCGAAGGCGGCTTCGAGGCGCGGGACGTAGTCGGCGAAGGCCGGGGCCCAGCAACCGTAGTTGTGGCCGCCGTTGCAGCTCGGGGCCAAAGACGCACCGTTGCCGTAGTCGACGAGACGGCTCGGAATGCCGAGCCGGTCCAAGCGGCCCTTGACGGTGTTCGAGGCCGCTTCGGTGTGGACGTCGATGATGTCGTTGTTGCCGGTGTAGAGGGTGATCCCGGTTCCGGCCAGCTTGGCGAGGTTGTCCGGCGCGGCGGGGTCGACCGCCCTCCACACCCGGTCGGCGTTGAAGACGGGGTAGGGGGAGCCGAAGATCGCGTCGCTGTCCACGTAGGGGCCGTAGCCGGTGCAGTCACCGGATCCGGACGAGCCGGAAGAGCTGCTCACCGCGCACCACGCTCCCGTGATGTTGAGCTCGGTGGCCAGTACGGCGGCGCGGATCTTCCACATGCCGAAGTCGATGCCTCCCGACAGCGCGGCCACATGGCCGAACAGGTCGGGCCGGGCCTGGGCGTAGTGGAGGGAGCCGTAGCCGCCCATGGACAGTCCGACGACGGCCCGGTGGGCACGATCGGGACGGGTGCGCAGATTCGCGTCGATGAACGGAACGACCTGGGTGAGGTGGAAGGTCTCCCAGTTCGCCTTCCCCTCGGCGGTGTTCTGCATCTGCCAGTCGGCGTACCAGCCCTTCAGCCCGCCGTCCGGCACCACTGTGATCATCGAGTCCGCGTGCAGCGCCGGTGCCGCCGCGACATCGTCCACGGTTCCGCCACCGCCGTGCAGGAAGTACGTCACCGGCCAGCGTCGGCCGGGGTCGGCGTCGTACCCGGCGGGAAGGAGGACGCGGATCTTGTGCTTCCCGGAGAGTTCCTTGGTGGTGACGGTGAGCGTGAAGTCGACGGGGCTGTGTACCTCGGTTGCCTCGGGGACGAGGGTCAGACCCTGGCCGTCACTGAAGGCGGGAAGGGACGCGGGGACGGAGGCGGGGACGGAGGCCGTGGGCATGGTGGCTGCGGGGGCGGCGTTCGGGGCGTCGGCGTTCGGGGCGTCGGCGTGTGCCGCGCCCGTGCTCGTCAGCGCGGCGAACGCCAGTACCGCGCCGAACACGGTGAGGCGCAGGGACGTCATCGGGAGCCCTTCGTCGAGGAGGGCCCGCGGCGGGGTGAACCGCCGCGAGCGGACGCCCCGATGCTGGAGCCCCGCACCCCTCGACGGACAGGCCATGCCACCGGCCACTCGTGACCGGCCGTCCCGGGAGCCCGCTCTGTCCGGGCCCGCACCCGAGGCACACGAGGTCCCCGAGGCTTCGATGTCGGTCGGTGTCATGCTCCCGGGTCACGTGGCGCCGGTCGGAGGGGGCGGGTAGGTGGCCGGTGCGAAGTCGGCGTGTCGTCGGCGGAAGGTGCTTCCGAGATGGTGCTGGAGCCGGACGTGGCGGAACTGGTACACGGCGCCGGTCTGACGCAGCACCCCGCGGTGGTAGGCGTCGTCCAGGAAGGCGGCGGGGTCCCAGGGAAGCCGGCCGGTCAGGGGCAGCCAGAGGCGCGTCAGCACGAGCCACTGTCCCCAGGCGGTGAAGGCGAGCACGTAGGAGGCCGCTCCCCCGAGGCCGCCCACGGCTCCGATGAACAGACCGTCCCGGAAACCCCAGTTGAGCCGTCCCATCGAGCCTTGGAGGAGTTGGACGATCAGGTGACCACCGATGGCGATGGCGAGGGTGAGCGCTGTGGCGAGGATCAGGAACTGGCGACCCACCGTCGCGCGGTTCGAGGACAGGAGGCTGGCCGGGGTGGCCGCCGCGGTGACGTCCACGGGCGCTTCGAGCGCGGCCATGAGCCCGAAGACGAGACCGGCGGCCGAGCCGAAGATCAACCCGAAGACCAGCATGTCGATCAGGGTGCCTTCGACGACGCGCGGATCGATGAGCGACATCTTCGTGTACAGCGTGCGTTCGAGGGTCAGTGCGCAGGCGCAGCCGATTCCCATGACGGCCCCGCCGAACAGACCGTGTCCGAACCGGACGGTGAATGTGTGCAGGGGTCTGCGGCCGAGGCCCTCGTGGGAGGCGCGCAGGGTCAGCCGGACACGGGCCGGCTCGACGGCCGCTCCGCCGCCGGTCCTGTCCGCCAAAGCGTAGACGGATCCGAATGCGAGGCCTGCGGCAGGTCCCATGAGGGTTCCCTGCAGAAGGAGTTCGCCGATTGCGAGCGGGGTGAGCAGCAGGCCGACCAGCCAGTCGGCCAGGGTGATGCTCAGGGCCGTGGCCAGGACCACGACCAGGGTGCGGGTCGGGCGGGACAGTGAGTCGCCGAGCTGCCACCACGCGAGGTCGTGCCGATCGCGGTCGAGGCGGACCAGGTGGTGGGCGAGGTGGCCGAGCCAGTGCTCGGCGCGCGCGGGGTCCCCGTACGGTGCTTTCGGCTGCCGACCGGCGGCGTCGCGTTCGGGGGCGCGGTGGCGGTAGACGGCGGGGACGAAGCCCGATAGGAGATGGTCCTCCAGGCTCTTCACCTCGGGGAAGCGGGTGGCGTCGAGGAGTTCGGCGGGATCGCGGCCGGGTGTCTCGCTGTACAGGGTGCGGGCGAGGATGACCATGAGCGGAGTGGTCAGCACGGTGGCGAGGTTCGCGCCCGCCTCGGTCTGCCGCGTGCGCAGCTCCGCGAGGACCGTGTCCCACGTCATCGCGGGGACGCCGGTGGTGACGTCCGCGCTTTGGTCCTCACCGTCCTCACCGTTCTTTTCGTTCTTGGTGTTCTTGGTGTTCTTGGTGTTCTTGGTGTTCTTGTCGGGCGGGATCGTGCGGGTGGTGCGGATGGTGCGGGGCAGGTAATCGGCGAGGTCGTCGAGGGTGAGATCGGTGAGCTCGATGCCTCCCGCCCAGACGAGCGGGGTGTGCGCCGCCCGGACCGCTTCGGCGTATTCGGCGCGTCGGCTGGTGAGGACGAGCGGTGTGGAGGTGGCGTTGAGTGCTTCCAGGGCTTCGCGTCGCAGGCCTTCGGCGATCTCGTCGAACCCGTCCAGGACCGGGAGGATCAGGTCGGCGTCGACCAGCGCGGCGGCCAGGGTCGTTCCCCGGGGGCCGCGGCGGGCCAGGTGGGGGTGGTCTCGCAGCAGTAGGCCGATCAGCCAGTCCCGCAGTGCGGTGGTCGTCGGGTCCCAGGAGCCGATGCTGAAGATGACCGGTACGCGGCCGTGCTCGGCCGGGGTCTCCAGGAGGTCCAGGGTGAACCTGATCGTGAGGATCGATTTGCCCGAGCCCGCCCGGCCGAGGATCACCAGTCGCCCGGAGGGGATCCGAAGGTAGACGTCGGCCACGCGCCGCAGGTCGCCGTTCAGGTCCACCTCACGCGGCGTCTCCCCCGGCCCGAGGCGCTGGATGTTCTCCGCGCGGTCGGTCAGACCGGCCGGCGCCGGCTTCCACCGGACCGGCAGGGGAAACGGGTCGTGGACCCGTCGTTGCGCCTCCTCGCGGCGCCAACGCCGTCGCACTTCCGTCGCCAGCTCGCGCGCGACGTCGGCGAGTCCTGCCGGAGCCTCGTGGACGAGGAGTGGGGTGAGCGTCGCCCGGGTGGCGGCAACGGCGGGTGTCGGCGGTCCGGCGTCGCCCGGGTGACGGGCGTGGGTGCCGGGGGTGGCGAGCCCGGGTTCACGCGCGAGTCGGCGTTCAAGGTGGCGTTCCGGTCGGTGTTCGGCGCGGAGTCCGGGGCGGAGTCCGGATCCTGTTCGGGGCGGGGGCACCGGCTCGGGTCCGGTTGTCCGGGCGGCCGGTCCGCCACGCGGTCCGGCGATGGTTGCCGCCAGACGTCGACGGTCGTCCTCTTGGAGGTCGAGGGCGTCCGCGAGCAGGTTCACCGTTCCCATCCGGTGGTTCGTGGATCTACCGCTCTCCAGCCGGCGAATGGTGCGCACGCTGACCCCGGAGCGTTCGGCGACCTGTTCCTGCGTCAGGTCCGCCGCACCGCGCAGGGTACGTAATAACGAGCCGAGGTCGTCTGTCACCGAGCGTCTCCCTCCCCACCAGTACGAACGGCGGTGAGCCTACCCGCGGCAGCCGGTCACGGATGGCCGGTTCCCTGGCCTGTACAGCGAACATGACAAAGGTCACCGTCGGGTCCGGTGCGCACACCGAGGGACGGCGAGGAGTGGACGTGGCGAACCGCTACTGGTGCGGCGAGTGCAGCTTCAAGACCCCCTGGCTCGGGGAGTCCGAGGGGCTGCGCCGGCAGATCGAGCACTACGCCGGCAGGCACCCGGGCACTCCCCCCGGCGGCCAGGTCGAGACCCGCAGGAGGGACCCGGGTACAGGTCACGGGTGCCTCCGGCTGGCGGCCGTCGCGCTCGTCCTGCTCGCCATCGTGGCCGCCTGCCGGCGCTGAGCGGCGGCTCGCTCCCGCCTGGCCAATGCTCCATACCTTGGTGCCCGGCTCGGTCCAGTACGGCCGGGACGGTGTCGAACCGACAGTTCCGGCAGATGTGGCCGCGGACGTACGCCGCCATGTCCGGTACCGCACCTGGCGGCGTGGTCGGGGCACCCGAGTACGTCCAGTACTCCGGCGCCCCTGTGCCCTGCCGGGCACCGCACCGCACCGCACCGCACCGCACCGCACCGCACCGCACCGGACAGCGAGGCCTCGTCGACGCGTTCCGAAACAGCGGTCAGGTGAGCTGGGAGGCGCGGCGGGTCTGGGGGCGGGGACGGATCAGGTGGGCGATGCCCGCGCATGCCTCCACCACCCGGTCGATGTGCTCGTCGGTGAGTTCGCTGTGGGCGGTCAACCGGTGGATCGCGCGGTTGCGCGGGGTGGTGGGCGGCAGGAACGCCGCGCCCAGGATGCCGCGTTCGTCCAGGTGGTGCTGGATCTCGGCGAGATTGGCGTCCGGGCCGGCATGCAGTGGCAGGATCGGGCTCGCGCTGGGCCGGGTGTCGCAGCCGACGTCCCGGAGAGCCGTGTGCAGCCGGTCGGTGACCTGCCACAGTCGCTTGCGGCGTACGTCGTCGGTGCGGATGACGTGCAGGGCGGCGTGCAGGCCGGCGATGTCCTGCGGTAGCAGCGTGGAGCTGTAGATCGCGTTGAGCGAGTGGAACGGCAGCCAGTCGACCACCCGTTGGTCACACGCGACGATCCCCGCCCGGCCGGCGAATGCCTTGGCGAGGCTGGCGGTACGGAAGGGGATGTGCTCCTCCAGCCCGAGTTCAACGGCGAGGCCGTTGCCGAGGGGACCGTGCACGCCGAGGGCATGGGACTCGTCGGCGACCAGGGTGCAGCCGTGGCGGCGACAGAGTGCGACGATCTCGGCGAGGGGGGCGACGTCGCCGGTGGTGCTGTAGAGCGTGTCGATACAGACGGTGCCGGGGCCGTGCTGGGCCATCAGCCGTTCCAGGTGGGCCGTGTCGTTGTGGACGAAGGGGTGCAGAGCGGAGCCGGTGCCGTTGGTCCCGGCCCAGAGCGAGGCGTGGGCGAGCAGGTCGACGTAGACGGGGTGTCCGTCGGGCTGCGGGCCGAGCAGGGCCTGGAGCAGGCCGACGTTGGCGTCCCAACCGGATTGACAGGCCATGACGGCGGGCGCCTGGAGGAAGTCGGCCATGTCCGCCTCGAAGCGGCGCTGCGGGTCACCGTCGAGGACGAAGACCCCGGACATCATCATGCCGGTGCCGTGCTCCGCGAGAGCCTGCTGCTGTGCGCCCACCACTCGGGGGTGACGGGAGAGGGCGAGGTAGTCGTTGCTGAAGAGGATCACATCACCCGGGCGGGGGGCGGGCCGGTCGCGGAAGAGGTGCCGCCCCCAGTGGCGCACGCGGTCCTCCCAGGCCACCACGCTGTTCATCAGGGGAAGTTCGCTGCCGATGTCGCTGTGCGAAGAGGGCATGGCAAGGCCTCCGGGCTGGTCGCCGCTCTGGACGGCACGGGAGTGGGCGAGGTCGCGAGCGCGCCTCGCAGATGCGTTTCTGCAAGGGGAGTTGTACGGCCTGCACACCCCCTTGATCAACTCCGGCGGCTCTTCCGTACGCCCTCATGTGCGCCCTTCGCACGCCCCCACCTGCGCCGATGGTTGAAGCGACGCCGAACCGCCACGGAAACGATCACTCGAAGGGGTGCCGCGTTCGAACGCGGCACGGCAGGTCGGCGAGTGAGGTGCCGATCGCCCGAGGCCCGGCCCGTATGGCCTTGCGATTCCACGTACCCGAAGCCACGGACACGCGGACCATGCCGACGGCGCGCGACGATCGCACCGCCGGCGGGCACCGAGGCGCCGAGGGCCCGGCTGCCGGGCAGCAGATCCGCGTCCACCGCGGAAACGCGGACCTGGCGGTCCGGCCCGGCTCAGTGTCACCGTGCCGGTTCCTGTAGGCCGGCCGAGAGGTCAGGCGGGACAGGTCACCCGGCCGGCGCACGGGGTCGGCGGTGGGTCGTCTTCATGTCGTCTCCCCGGCGGTCCGTCCTGACCGGAGTTTCCCGGGCCCAGGTCGGACAGTCGGTTCAGCGCAGTCCGGCGAAGAGGTCGTTCTCGGGTACGGCCGCGCCGGTGGCGTCCTGGACACGGACGAAGGTCTCCATGCCCATCAACTCGCCGAACCGCTCCTTGCCCATCTTGAGGAAGAAGATGTTCTCGCCCTGACTGGCGTGCGCGGCCAGCGCGTCGTACTTCTGACCGCTGTACGCGGTGGTGTCCACCCACGTGCTGATCTCATCGTCGGGGAGGCCGATCTCGGCCATCGCGGCGGCCTCGGCCGGATCCGGTTCCGGCATGTCCTCATGGAACTCACGCATGATCTCGCCGAACCGCCGCATGCCCGAGCGGGGCATCGTCGTCCAGTACACCTTCGGTGTCAGCTCGGTCATCTTCAGCGCCGCCATCGTGATGCGGTGGGCCTGGATGTGGTCGGGGTGACCGTAGAAGCCGTTCTCGTCATAGGTGACGACCACATCGGGCCGGTAGTGGCGCATGAGTTCAGCGAGTCGGGCGGCGCCTTCCTCCAGGGGGGTCTGCCAGAAGGAGCCGGGGGCGTCGTTGGTCGACCAGCCCATCATTCCGGAGTCGGCGTAGTCCAGCGTCTCCAGATCGCTGACCTTCAGGACCTCACAACTCGCTTCGAGTTCCTGACGGCGCATCAAGGCGATGGCTGCGGAATCGTGCGCGGGATCGCCCGGCTTGGCGCCCCCCGGTCCGTCACCGCAACCACCGTCGGTACACGTCACAAGGACCGTGCGGATGCCCTCCGCCGCGTACCGGGCGAGGACCCCTCCGGTTCCGGTGGCCTCGTCGTCGGGGTGCGCATGCACTGCCATGAGCGTCAGGGGCCGATCAGTCATGAGGAGTCCTCCTGCAGAAACACGTCTTGGTCTGGTGCGCGGCGGATGTTCACCGGCCCCGAGGGCCGGATCCGGGGGCGGACGACCTTCCGGCGGCCATGTCCCCCAACCCGCGCGGCGCGGGTCCTTCGGTCGATGCAACAGCGCGGGCCGGACCGGTTGTTCCCGGTGGGCCTGCTTGGACTTCCCGGGCGTCAGCGGGAGGACGCGGGCGCGATGCAGACGTCACGTCTCGGTGCCACGTCCGATTCACAGCCCTACGGGCACGCGCGTTGCGCGCCACCGGGCGCTCAACCAGCGCACCGCGACGAAAGACCGCGCCCGCCACCGCGTCCGCCGACCGCCGACCGCCGACCGCCGACCACAGACCACAGACCACAGACCACAGACCAGCGTCTCGCCCTCGACCGTCAGTACGACTCACTACTCACGACTCCGCCGGATCGCCACTGTGCGGGCCCGCCCCCGAACTCGGCGCGAACGAACTCCCGGTGCCTGCCTCCGCCGCCGTCGCCTCCGCCTCCGCCTCCGCCTCCGAAGGATCGGTTGGACGATGGCAAGGCGCCGGTAGGGTGATCGCTGTGGACACGGGGGCAGGGATCGAGATGGTTGGCGTTCCGCCGGGACGGGTGACGCTGTCGGACCGGCGGACGCGGCGCAGTTGGGTGGCCGAGGTCGAGCCGTTCCGGATGGCGGCGTACCCGGTCACCCAGTTCTGGTATGCAGAGGTCACCGGTCAGCGTCCGAGCAGCGCCCAAGGCGACCGGCTGCCCGTTGAGGGCGTCTCATGGTGGGACGCGATCCGATTCTGCAACGCGCTGTCCCGGCGCGACGGGCTGACACCCGCGTATCGCCCACGTGCTGACGCAGAGACGGCCGACTGGGACACCTCCGCAGACGGGTACCGGCTGCCGACCGAGGCCGAATGGGAGCACGCCTGTCGTGCGGGTACCGCCGGCCCGCGGTACGGACCGCTCGATGAGGTCGCCTGGTACCAGGGCAACTCGGCCGGGGAGATCCGCCCCGTGGGCGGCAAGCAGCCCAACGCCTGGGGCCTGTACGACATGCTGGGCAATACCTGGGATTGGTGCTGGGACGTCTACGACGCCGAGGTGTACGGCACCTACCGGGTCCTCCGCGGTGGTGGATGGGCTGACGAGCACTGGAGCTGCCGGGCATCGGTGCGGCGGCGCAGCCATCCGACCTTCCGGATCGACGACGTGGGCTTCCGCGTCGCCCGCTCCACACCGCCCGCCTCGGTGGCGACAGTCTCATTCTGAAACCATCAGTGGGCCGTGGGCCTTGGGCCTGGGCCGTAGGCCATGGATCAGGCGGTCCAGTTCGCTGCTGATCGCATCCCGGAGCACATCGTGTTGCGGACCGAGCCCGAGCCCCTCTCGGGCACCCGTGCGGGAGGCGACCTCCGCAATTGCTCCGATCCCTGAACAACCGCAGCGCCTTCATCTCGCCCTCGCATCGCTCGTCCGACGCGCGCGCCCGCCTGACGCACTCGCCCGACTGGAGCACGGTCGAAGAGGTTGTGCCGGCCGGGCTGGGCCTGGACAAGGGCGTCGAGGAGCATTTGGCGCAGCCGGCGCAAAGCCTGGACGCCTGATGGAAGCAACTCGCCGAACGACTGGAAGAACCAAGGCCAGCGGCGGCCAAGGCCTCTACCGAAGTACAGAACACGAGGGAAGGTGAGCTGAACGTCGACAGGCCAGGGGCGCTCGCCGAGCCGAAGCCCCCGGCTTGACTGCCTGAGGGGCGAGAAGGTGCTCGCGAAGTCCGACCTGGCCGACCTGTTGTTTGTTCGCCGTCAACGCCCTGGACCGGCTTCCTCGATGCCTCGGACTACCGGTCTCGCCGCCAGTGAGCACCGGCACCGAGGGCGGCGACGGACGCTCTTATCTTTCACTTAGAACGTTCCCCTAGCGTCACGTTCATGATGATGCAACGCGGTGCAGTCGGATTTGTTGTCCTCACGGGCGTGGCCTTGACGGCCACCGTCGGAGTGGCCGTCGCGGTGTCCGCCCCGGGTGAGGCCGCCCCGGTGGCCCACGGCAGGGTGACGGACAATCTGTACATGTCGCTCGGCGCATTCGAGGATGCCACGTCCGGCGTGGACCCCAAGGGCAAGGCCATGATCGACCGTACGGACATCGGCGGCGTACAGGTGGTGGTGCCCTGGAAGGCCCTTGAGGGGAAGAAGGGTGAGTACAAGTGGTCGCGGCTGGACGATGCCCTGAAGTATCTCCAGCAACGCCACAAGAAACTGTTCGTCCAGGTCCAGGATCGGTTCTTCGATGTAAGTATGAAGGACGCCAATGTTCCCCAGTACGTGAAGGACGAGGGCGGGCTCGCGCCGACGGTCGATGAGAACCCCGACAACCCCACCACCCGAGGGGCCATGGTCGCGCAGTGGAACAAGGAGGTGCGAGCAGACTTCCAAGCCATGCTGAAGGCGATGGCGCAGAAGTTCGACGGCAAGCTCGCCGGGGTGAACCTTCCGGAGACCGCGGTCGAGGTGGACACCGAGAAGGATCAGACCAAGTACACCTCGAAGTCCTACATCGATGCCGAGATCGACAACATGCGCTACGGCAAGAAGGTCTTCGCCAAGACGCAGTTCATCCAGTACATCAACTTCCTGCCGGATGACGACGACCACAAGCGCATGACGGAGATGTTCGACCTCGCCAGGGACAAGAAGATCGGAATCGGAGGACCGGACACCCTGCCGGACCGGAAGTACCAGATGGAGAACTCCTACAAGTTCCTGCACGCGTACAAGGATTCTCTTCCCCTCGTCGCGATGGCCGTCCAGGAAGCCGACATCAACGCCAAGGACCCCAAGACCGGCGAGCCGTACACCCGCGAACGGTTCACGGACTTCGCTCGCGACCACCTCGGTGCGCGCCAGATGTTCTGGACCACCGAAGCGGACTGGCTGCAGAAGCCCCCGGCATGACACGGGCACGAGTGCGGCCGGTCAGACCCGTGTGAGTGACCGAGCACTCCGAGGGCGCACCTCGCGATGTGCTCCGCGTATGACCTACGCGAATCGCACAGCAGGTCTGAAGGCCCTCAGAACAACCCCAGGGCGGACTTGCTCACCGCTCTGGGCCCATCCAAGGACAAGCCTCTGCGCGGTCTGCCGACCTCGTCGCGGCCGGCGTTGAGCTGCTCCAATCATGGGTGGTCACTCAGGCACCCGGCTCGGAGCCGTAGGTCGGCGAGGACCGTCCCGCACCATGACCGGCCCGCTGCGCTCCTCACAGCCAGGCCATGGCACGCCGGTAAGGGAGAGGTCCGGGCTGGGGTATTAGCCGTGGGTGGGCACCTCGGGGTGGGTGTGCTGTTCGTAGAGGCGGTCGGCGAGCAGTGCGTGCGCGAGTGTGCCGCCTGCGCGGACGGAGGCGGTCACGAAGGCTGCCTCGGCCAGTTCCTCGGAGGTTACGCCGTGACGGCGGGCGGCCGCCGTGTGTACGTCCAGACAGTAGGAGCACTGGGTGACGAGCGCGACCGCCACGGAGATCAGCTCACGGTATCGGCGCGGCACCGCCCCGTCCTCCCGGTCCACGGCCTGCTGGAAGGCGACCCACGCGGCGAACTCCGCAGGGGCCTTGCCGCCGACGGAGCGGGCGCGGTGAAGGTCGTCGGGGCGTGCGTACATGTGCGGGCTCCTGAAGCGGTGGGTGGGGGTGGGTGCGGCGGGCCTCTTGCCCGGCGTCTGGCACCACCTCACCGCGGGTACTGCGGTGCTGTCCAAGACCGGTTTCGGGAGGGTGGGCACGTTCTCGGTATCGTGGCTGGTCATGGACTTGCGGGCATTGCACTGTTTCGTCGCCGTGGCCGAAGAGGGCCACTTCGGACGCGCCGCCGTACGCCTGCGTCTGGCTCAGCCGCCGCTGAGCCGACGGATCCGGGAGCTGGAGGCCGACCTCGGGTGCCGGCTGTTCGAGCGGCTCCCCACCGGGGCGCGGCTCACCCCCGCGGGCGAGGTGCTGCTGGCGGAGGCGCGGGATCTTCTGGAACGTGCCGAACGCGCCCGCGAGCGGGTCCGCGGCACGGTGACCGACCGGGTACTCGTACTGGGCACGGTCGCCGGCGCGGGCCTGGAGATCGGCCCGGCCGCGCTGGCCGCCTTGCGGCGCATGCGCCCCGGCGTGCGGGTGCGGCTGCGTGAGGCGGCGGTCACCGATCCGACGGCCGGCCTGCGCGAGGGCAGGGTGGACCTCGCGCTGACCCGTCTGCCCTTCGACACCGCAGGCCTGACGGTTCGGCTGCTCGGTGAGGAACCGCTGGTCGCGGTCGTCCCCGCGGACGATCCGCTGGCGGGCCGCCCGCGCCTGCACGTCACGGAACTGGCCGACCGCCCGCGTTTCCGACTGCCCCAAGGAACCGATGCCCGATGGCGGGCCTACTGGCTCGCCGCCGAGGAGGACGCACCGGGCCCGGTCGTGGCGTCGGTCGAGGAGTGCCTGCACGCTGTCCTGTGGGAGGGCGCGGTCGGCCTCCTGCCGGCCGGAGCCGCGCAACGACACACGCGGAATGGCATCGCTTTCGTACCCGTCGACGGTCATCCGCCGAGCCGTGTCGTCACCGCCCGGCCGGCAGGTGTGAACGATCCACTCGTCGATGCGCTCGCGGACGCCCTCGACGCCGCGAGACGGTAGAGGGTGCGAGACGGTATGAGGGTGCGAGACGGTATGAGGGTGCGACGGAGGCGGCGCGACGCGCCCGCGCTCGCCGCCGCCGCCGGTCAGCCGACGGGCGCTGACGCTCCGGCTGCCTGAGGGCGCGCAGCTTGTCTTCGAGGGTCCGGTAGCGAATCCGGCCACTGGCCGGCCCCGCTGAGCGGGGACCCGTAGGAAAGTCCCGCGGCAGCCGAATGATTCGGTTCGCGTCCGCAGGTGGTACGGGCCTGTCAGGATGGTCGGAGCTGCCGAAACCTGCTGCAAGGAGGACAAGTTGGCCAGTCCTGAGAGCAAGGGGCCCAAGGTGCCGCCGGCCTACCCGCCCAAGACGCCACCGCCGCAGAAGAAGCCGGTCGAACCCCCGCGGCCGCAACCGGCGACGAGCCCGAAGACGGAGGTCGCGGTACGGCGTCCGCGGATGGTCGTACGGAACCGGCGTACGGCCGCGCTCACGTTCCGGGCCGACGAATGGGCGGCGAAGAAGGCTGCCGGTCAGGCCGTTGAGACCGTCCGCGGCTGGGACTACCCGGCCTTGGACGAGAGCGACCTGGCAACGGTCGTGCAGCAGCTTGTCACGGCCGCCGTCGCCGACGGCGGCAAGCGGGTCAGCGTTCACCTCGGCGATCAGGAGCAGAAGATCCTCGTCGCCGTTCTGAGCCATGTGCCCGGGGCGCCGAACGACTCTGTGCTCGGCCAGGTCGCGGCGTTGGCCACGGTCGACTCGGTCGGCACGGACAGCGCGCCCGACGGCCGGAGGATGTGGGCCATCCTGGACGCAGCGCCCCGGCCGCCGAGGACCGCCACGACGGCAGCGTGACGGTCGGGAGGACGGATGTGATGCCGGCCGCTGAACGGCTCTGGGCCTTCAGCGGCTTGGCCAAGGTCTGGAAGAGCGGCGCTCCCTCCCCCGGGGGAAGGTACGTCCCACCGGCCGGTACCCGAGCTGTTCGTGCCAGGAGGAGGCCGGCCGCGACCTGACCACCGCTCGCGCGGCACTGATCGAAGGCGTGGAATCCGTCCGTGACTGGTGACCGCCGCCCATCCGCCACCGCCGGCCACGCGTGACGCCGTTCAGATCGACTCGCCTTGACTGGCGCAGGGGAGGCAGCCTCTCTCGCAGGACTCCGAAGGACTCGTCTGCGTGCATCGGCTCCCCTGACACAGGAGCGCAGTTGCACGAATGGTCATGCCCCACTCTTGAGCGCAAGGAAGCAGTGGACGGGTTCATGGACCGAAGCACGAGGACACTGCGGGCAGCCTGCATGGCAGAGCTCAGGATGGCGCTGGTGACCAGCCTTGGGCGCGGGACCTCGGCCTCGCGCACAACTTGAAAGGCCGGGCCGAGCCTCACGACGGGCATGCACGGTGAACTCCACGATCGTCCGATTGCACCCGCACGCTGCCGGGGCCGGGGCCGGGGCCGGGGCCGGGGCCGGGGCCGGGGCCGGGGCCGGGGCCGGGGCCGGGGCCGGGGCCGGGAACACCGAACCTCTCTCCGGCACGGCGCCGCGGCGCACGACCAGAGGCGCGCGAGCCGACAAGAAGCTCCCCCTGTTTGCCGCGAGCGCACCGGCGAGCGCCCTTGAAGCCGTACATGGAGGCGAGCAGCCTGGTACGCCTGGTCGCCGGGCGGGAAGAGTGGGCAAGGGGGATTGGCGTGAGCTTCGTCAAGAATTGGGTCGCCAGGATGGCGGTGCTCGTGATCACCGCGAGCACCCTCTTCGCGCTCGGGGGGCCCACCGAAACGGCATCCGCGTCCAGTCTCGGCTGCGATGACGGGGACCGCGGTCTTGCCGCGTCCATAGCCTCCAGTGGGGCATTCAAGGAACCCCACACCGCCACCACCTCGGACGGGGTACGCATCACACTCCGTTACGCTCCCAGGTACAACTGCGCCTGGGGATTACTGAACGCCGAACCCCGCTACATCGGCGTCGGGGACGTCTGGATCGACCGCTCGTCGAACAGCGGGTCCGGTTGGGCCGGACCGCTGGGGACTGTCCGTACGGCATGGAACCAGACCAGTACCTACACGGGTACGTGGAACGTCAACGGCTACGACTCCGTGCGGGCCTGCGGCAATTCGGTCGTTTCGGGTCGCGTGTCCAGCACGGTCTGCACGCCCTGGTACTTCCCCGGCCGACTCGGTGCCGGCCGCGTGTTGGGGGTCGGGGAGTACCTGACCTCGCCGAGCGGCAGGAACACCCTGATCATGCAGACGGACGGAAACCTGGTCGCCTACGTGCCGGGGCACCCGGCGTGGGCCTCCGGCACCAACATCGCAGGCACCGTGTTGTGGATGCAGAACGACGGCAACCTCGTGCTGGTGGCGCCGGGCAACCGACCGATCTGGGCCTCGGGCACGTCGGGTTCGGGAGCGTATCTGCAGATGCAGAACGACGCGAACGTGGTGATCTACCGCAACGGGGCACCGCTGTGGGCGAGCAACACCGCAGGTCGCTGACGTTCGTACCCGAACACCTGTTGTTCGAGCTGGGCGTCTGGGGTCTCGCGGAAGCCGGCAGCGGCGCTGTTCAGTGAGACGAGGCCTGCTGGAGACGGCCGACACCGACGGATCGCCGACGACTTCGCCACCGACCCGCGCGCGTTCGCCCTCGCCGTGCCGCCGTCGCCGTGCCGCCGTGCCGCCGTGCCGCCCTCGCAGCAGCGTCTTCCGCGCATGCATCCGCAGAGAGCCTTGATGCACCAACCTCGCGACCGCGGCCTTCGCGCTGATCCTCTCTGTGACGGAGCACAGGATCAGACGAAGGCCGCCGCCGCGTCCACTGAAACGGCAAAAGCGCCGACCAAGTTCGAACCGTGTCCGGCGCCGACCCACGAATGACGAGGTCAGCGCTTCGGCGCTAGGAAGGCTTGCTGACGATGCCGGCCGACTTGAACGTGGTCATCGCCGGACAGTAGACATTCGACCAGCCGCTGCTGCGCCAGGCCACCGCGTCGATGACAACGATGCCGCCTCCGTCCCAGCGGAAACAGTTGGCGGTGGCCCTGTAGTGGCCCCCGTTGCTGTGCTTGCAGCGGGCCATCGCACCGTTGTCGAAATTGGTCTGGTAGGTGCAGCCCGACGGGTGCGCGGTCGCCCCCGCGGGCGCCGCCGAGGCGACTCCCTGGAAGCCGAGGGTGAATGCGGCGAGCGCGCCGCCCATGACGAGAACCGGAAGCTTCTTCACTGGTACGGATCCTTGGGTGGGGAGGGTTCGGCAGCAGTTGCTGCGCGAGCGGGGACGTCTCCGTGCATCAGTACGCCTTGGTGTCGATCCCGGAGTACACGGTCCTGCTCGGGCCCTGGCAGTAAGCCCTGGACCAGGAGCCGTTGTTCCGCCAGTCGCCCACGAACGTCTCTATCGCCCCGGTGTCCGGGTTCTTGCAGTCCGCGACGGCGCGGTAGTGGCCACCGTGCGAGTTGCTGCACTTGGCCACGGTCATCTTCAGGCTCTGGACGTTGTAGTGGCATCCCGTGGGCCAGGCCGTGGCGGAGGCCGATGCCGTGGCGGAGGCCGCGAACACGAGGCCGAGCATGGCGGATCCCGTAACGGCGAGCCTGGCTGTCCTGTAGGCCGTGTCGCGCAGAGCAGTTCTCATCGAGCATTACTCCCGTGAGTCGAAGCCAGCGTGTCGGGCCACCCTTATGGCAGGTCCCTTACAACGCTGTAGCGGTCACAAGAGTGCGGCGCGCCGGCGTGCCTTGTCGTTCGCGGACGGTCCCCGCATCTTTAGCGCAGCGTCCCAGCAGCCCCACCCGTATCGTCGACGGCTCACATCCCGCGCGTCTCGCTCGGCGGCTCACGTCCCGCGCGTCTCGCTCGGCGCGATGCCGTAGAGGGCACGAAACGCTCGCGTGAAGTCGGCCGGTCGGGGGAAACCCCAACGGGCGGCGATGGCGTGGATCGGCACGGCGCGCAGGGCGGGGTCGGCCAGGTCGTGCCGGGCGTACTCGAGTCGCTGGTCGCGGATGTACGCGCCGACACTGCGATCCTCGGACTGGAAGAGGCGGTACAGATGGCTGCGCGAGATGTGGTGTGCTGCGGCGATCCGCTCGGGTGTCAGTTCCGGGTCTTCCAGATGCCGACGGATGAACGCCTTGATGCACAGGACCAGGTTCCGGCTGCGGGTCTCCGGGAGGACCAGGAAATCGGCGTCCAGAGCGTGCGCGAAGACTGCGGTCACCAGGTCACAGGCGACGGTCCCGAGCCGCGCCGCGTCCTGCGGGTGGTACGCGTCGGTGTCCGAGACGACCCGAGTGATGAACTGCGACAACAGCGCGCCGATCCCCGCCTGCCCCGATACCGGGAGCCCGACGGCCCGGTCCGCCCGGCTCTGCGGCAGGGCCACCAGGGTCCTGGGTATCTCAAGCCCGACGATGGTGACCGGGTCGGACCCGGTACATATCTCGTAGGGTCGCGACGACGTGTTGATGTGGATGTCGTGGCTTCGGTAGTTGGCCTCCTGCCTGTCCCACGTGGCGCCCGCCTCCCCTCGTAAGAGCAGGGAGAGATGGTAGACCTCGGGATCGGACCGGCGGATGAGCCCAGGCGTACGACGGAATACCAGAGGGTCGAAGGTCGCGGGCCACACCACCACATCACCGAGCTCGATCGAACGTTGGTGCGCGCGGTAGCCCACCGCACGATCACTGAACAGGTCCAGGGGAGCGTGCGTCCGGCCCATCCGCTGCACCCACGCCTCGAAGCGGTCCTCCATGGGAAGTTCCGAGGTTCGGAATACCGACTCGTACAACATCGCAGCAGTCAACCACAGCGGATCGAAGCAGCCACAAGGCCGGAGCGTGCCGTGGTGCAGGTCCGGGGAGGTTCAGGGAGGTCAGGGGAGCGCCTTCCGTCGGAAGGCTTCTTCCACCGCTCCTGTGTCGCCGTCTGGGTCGGTACCAGGCTTCGTTGGGACCCGGCCGTCGACGAGATCGAGCGGCAGGCGCTGCTCGTCGGACTCGCTGACGACTGCCCCACCACCTCGTCGCCGACGAACCCGTCGTGTGGCCGAGGCGTCCGGCCGCCAGAGGTGTCGCCGCTCCCCCGCCGGCCGGGCTGCCGGGCTGCCCGGCAGTGCGGCGGCCGGAACACGGTGACCGGCAACGCCCGATGCGGCTGGGGGCTCCCCCTGTCGCACGGCGTCGCGTGGCGCCTACCGGGCCCCTGACGGTGGCCACCGCGGCCACGTACGGGGCGGTCCTGGGCACTGTCCGGGTCCGTCGCCGGACTGCTTGATCGATGCGAGCCGGCTTCTTGGCCCCATGGTCAGTTGTACGGGCTCCAGCGGCCGAGGCGTGCCAGGGTCTTGCGTGCGGTGTTCTCATCGAGTCCGAGCGCGGCGGCGGCTCGGGCGGCGTTCAGATCGTGGCGAGTGCTACGGGCGGCCCAGTAGCCGACCCGTTCGGCGGTGATCTCCATCCTGCGGGTCGCGCGGACTGCCGCGATCGGGGAGTCTTTGGTCAGCTTGTCGATCTCTTCCTCCAACCGTCGCAACAGGTCGGTGATGGTCGCGGGCAGGGGAACGGTCGTGGCCTCGACCTGGGCGGTGTGCCCGTCCCAGTCCCTCAGGCACGCGTCGGCCTGTTCGTCGCCGGCCTCTTCCAGTTCCGTCTCGCCGATCTCCTCCCAGTTCAACGGGTGTTCGGGGCCGGCCCAGCCGCAGGAGCACACGGCGCGCAGCGTACCCGCGCGCGGTCCTTGCCGGTGCCGGCCGTCGTAGACGCTCCACTGCGACACGCTCTGCCCGCTGGTTCCGGACGCGCTGTCGAAGTACACCGGAGGCGGCACGCTCCCGTCGCCGAGGAGCACTCCGACCGCGCCCTCGTGGCTGGTGCCGAACTCCTCCGTCGTCCAGGTCTCCCGCTCGCCCACGACACCACTTCCCAGAATCCGCCGGTCGGCGGGCCCGGCCGGGCGCCGCCGTAGACGACCATGCCGCAGTGAAGAGCGGCGCAGGACCGGATTCACCAATGAGGTGACAGGGGCGGTGAAGTACCGGGGTGTCCGGGGTGTCGAAGGAATCTGCGAATGTATGGCGCCCAGGGCTCGGGCGGGACGCCGGTACTTGCCATGGCCGTAGCCACGGTCGTCGAGTACGAGGCCAGGGCATTGGCGGGAAGGGCGGCCTCGCTTGCCGAGCAGCTCATCGAGACCGCCTCTTTGAGCATCGGGCAGACCCGTTTCTGGCCACCGGCTGGCGGCCGAGGAGGTTGGCAGCCAGTTCGACGGTTGTCCGCACACTGGGAGATGTCTCATTCGGGCGGCCCAGTAGAGTGGCGGCAGTCGAATGAAGAGATCCTCCGTGGACTCCCGCATATCCCGCATATCCCGCATACGCTCCAAGCTTGCGAAGGTCCCCTACCAGCCGCAGCGCAGCCACTCCGCGGGCGCCTGGCGCCACCAGTTCCGCGTTGGTTCGCGCCTCGGCTCGGCGCAGGCGGACGCGTTTGAGAGCGAACACCGTATCGAACTGCCGCCGGCCTACCGGACGTTCCTCGTCGAACTCGGGGGAAGCGGTGCCGGCCCCTTCTACGGTCTGCTTCCGCTGGAGGAGTGCAGGCTGTTCACCATGGACCGACAGCCCCCGGACGGTACCCCGAGGGGCTTCCATCACTGGTACGAACGCTGGCTGGACCACATGCGGGACGGCAAGGACAACAAGGCATTGGGCCTCACCTCCCCCGCGACCGTCGCAACCGCCCCGTGGGGCCCCCGGGCCACGGCTCGGCAAACCCGTTCGCAGGCCGCAGGCCGCAGGCCGCAGGCCGCAGGTGATTGAGACAGAACCCATCACGGATCCCCCACGCGCAACCGTCTCGACCCCGCTCCCGGCCTTCGCGCAGCCCGCGTCCAGCAGGCGGAACTCCTCCGTCGCAGCCTGGATGGCGCAGGCAAGGTCCCCGGATCCGACGGTTGCCGGCCCTCGATTCGCGTACACGACCGCAGCAGGATCGCCTTCCCCGGCGGAGTGTCAGGCTCCCTCTCGGATCGGTCCGACGACGGTGCCGGCGGTCACCTCGAAGGGGCCTTCGGCGACGGAGGTACCGGGGATCTCGCCGCCGGGGGCCCTGAGCGTGAACGAGGCCTCGTCGGCCGGGGTGCCGCGGCCGTCGGCGGGGACGCGGATGTCGAAGTGGACGGGGTGTCCCGGCCCGAAGGTCACCGAGGTCGTCTGGTCGCCGTACCGCCCGGCGGTGATGCCGAGGGGTGTGCCGTGTTGTGCGAAGGCCACGTCGGTCGGGGAGCCGGCGAGGCGGCACGTCGCGTAGCCCTTCGGCGCGGTGAGCGTGACACGGAAGTGCACGTGCCCGGAGTCGGGCCGGTCCCGCGTGATCTTCGCGAGGTGGTTGGCCGGTCGACAGGCCGACGGGGCGAGAACCTCGCCCGATGGCACGGCCTGCGCGGTGCCCGCGCTCGTGAGGGCCGCCCAGGTGACGGCGACGACGGTGGCGGCGGCGATGACGGGTGCGGTGTTGCGGCTGGTGGGCATGTGGGGTCTCCCTGACTCGCGGTTCGGTTCACGGATGGTCCCCACCGAACCACGGGGCACCGGGATCCCCTGACCGACACTCCCCGTGACAATGACCCGAAACATCTACAAACCGGCCGCCTCGGATGGTGCTCGGTACCGAGTGGGCTGAAGGGTCCACGGCCTCTGCGGCCGGCCCGGCCGGGGCAGCCCGTAAATTCGTTTGTCCGCGCCCCGGGGCACCGGCGATCATCCTCGGGACCCGATGCCCGACGAACACCGGAGCCACATGACCACCGAACTCGCCAAGGCCTGGAAGCTCTTCGAGTCCGACGACCCGCAGGGGTCGATGCGGACCCTGCGGTTCGCCGCCGAGGAACTCGCGTCCGCCGAAATCGCCCCGCTGGTGGCCAAGTTGGCCGACGGCGCCGGATTCGCGGACCTGGCCGAGGCTTCGACCGGGCTGGCCGCCCGGCCTCGGGAGGTCGAGAGCCTCTACGTGTTCGGTTACGCCTGCGTCGAACGCGGCCTCGCCGCGTTGGCCGTCCCCGCCCTGCGGGAGGCCCTGGGGTTGGTCCTGACGCCGCCCGAGCCGAAGCGCACCGGTCTGTTCCGCCGCAAGCCCACGCAGCGGACCGACCCGAAGCTCACGCCCGGCCGGGTACTGCTGGAGTTGGTGGCGGCCCTGGAGGCCGCCGACCGGAATGCCGAGGCGACGGACGTCCTGCGCGCCCACGACGACCTGTTGGAAGACTGGCCCGGTCGCTACCTGACGGTCTACAACGCCCTGATGAGCGGTCGGATCGACATCGCCCGGCCCGTGTACGCCGCGCTCTCTGCGCCCGACGGAATCTGGGTGGATCCCGGGCAACGGGTCGGCCGGATGCTCGACCGCGCCGCGGACCTGCCGCCCTCGGGCGACACGGACTTGCGCGGCTGGCACTACGTACTGACCGGCGGACTGCTCACCACCTTGTCGCCCCACGGCTTCCACGAGGGCATGCACGGCCGCTGGGCGTACCTCCAGGACGAGTTCGAGTCCTGCAGGTACGGGCTGGAGCGGCTGCGGAGCGTCCTGGGAGCGGCGGGCCGCAAGCCCGCCTCCATCGGACTGCTCGCGGACCGGGGCAGCAGGGCGCTGGGCCTCGCGGCGGCCCGGCTGCTCGGCATCCCGGCCGCCCCTTACCGGCCCGGCACCCCGAACGTGCTGGTGGTGGCGTACGACCTGAACGCCTGCGAACCCGAGTCGGTCGTCGCGCTGCGCGATCGGGCGGAAGGCGAACTGCTCTTCGAACACGCCACCTGTTGGACCGACCCGCCCTTCGCCACCGCTGATGTCTCCACCCTGCTGGTGCAGCACGTGGTGGCTCCCTGGGAGTCGCGCCTGTCGGTCGTGGAGAACGGCGAGGTGGAACAGACGGAGGCCGACGAGCGCTCGGCCGATGACCTGGCCGAGGCGATCCTGGCGGCCGACCCGACCCCGCAGGAGGGCGACGGACAATCCCCGCCCGACTCCGACGAGGCCTTCACCGCGTTCGCCGTCCGGGCGACCGCCCGGTGGGCGACGGGCCCGCGCCATCGGATCAACTCCCCTGGTCCGGTACACAGCGCACGCTTCGCCTGAGTCCGTCTCCTCAACGGGCCCGTTCGGCCGTGCGGTCGAGGACTTGCGGCGGATCACGCCGCGGGCGTTTCGCCCATGACGGCGGTCAAGCCTTGCGGCCGGCGGTGCCCCGACGGCGGGATCGCGGATCGCCGCCCCACGCCGCCGGTCGCCGTACGCCCCCCGGCTCGGCGGGGAACCGGGGGTGCACCTTTCCGTCACCGGACCGCGCCCCGCCGGCACGTTGTTTGGGGCGATCCGGGGGTAGCGTCCTCGACATGGACTTTCGCACCGCTGTTGAGCGTGCTCAACGCCTCAAGCAATTGCACGCCGAGTACAGGCCCCTTGTGCTGCCCACCGTCTGGGACGTCTGGTCCGCGCGCACGGCAGCCGACGCCGGGTTCCCCGCGCTGACGGTCGGCAGTCATCCGCTCGCCAACTCCCGGGGGGCCGAGGACAACGAGGGGCAGACCTTCGAGGAGGTGCTCGCCGCCGTCAGGCCGATCATCGCGGCGGTCGACGTCCCCGTGTCCGTGGACCTGGAAGCCGGGTACGGACAGAAGCCCGCGGATCTCATCGCCGGACTCACCGAGGTCGGCGGCGTCGGCCTCAACATCGAGGACACCGTCCACTCGGACGGCGGACGCGTACGCAGCACACAGGAACACGCGAACTACATCGCCGGCCTGCGCGCGGCGGCTGACGACGCGGGGATCCCGGTCTGGATCAACGGGCGCACAGACCTGTTCCTGCACACGGAGGATGCCTCCGGCGTCCTCGACGAGGCGATCGAGCGACTGCGGGCCATGGAGCAGGCCGGCGCCGACAGCGTCTACCCGGTGGCCATCCAGGACAACGATGACCTCCTCGCAGCGGTGATCGGCGCCGTCGCCGTTCCCGTGAACTCCACCGCCCATCCCGTCAAGCACGATCTCGAGCGCTTCCGCCGCCTCGGCGTCGGCCGGATCACATACGGCCCGCTGCTGCAGCTCGCGATGACGGATGCGATGAAGGACGTGCTCGGTCCGTGGGCGCCCTGAGGGGTTGAGGGAGCGAGGGGCGCCCTTCCCCAAGGGCGCCCGAAGCTCCACCGGCGGCCATTCGGTGGCTTCGCCTGGGCGGCCGGTGAACTCTGCGTTCACGGATCCGCTCGGCGTCGCGGCCGGTCAAGGGCGTGGGGCGGAGGGTCACTTCCGGGCCTCGCGTGCCTCCAAGTGGGAGGTCCTCCCCCACTTGGAGGCCCGCGGGGTGACGGTCTCGTCACCGCCGGCTTCGGCGGCGCCTTCGCGATGTCCCGCCGCCAGTGGTCGGCGTCCCCGGCTCTCCCCCGGCGTGCGGGCTCGATCGGGAACGGCGATGCCGTGTGCGCCGATCGCCGTTTCGGCATCCGTGCCCGACGGTGTCCCCGCAGGCTCTCCGTACGGACTCGTCGCTGCTCTCCCACACGAACAGGCCCCCGCCACCGAGACGCTCGCCGGTGCGATCCCGTGAGCCGCCGGTTCGGGGGTCCGCCGGGTGAGCACCACGTCAGTCGATGAGGGTCTGTCGGGCGAGCAGTTGGGAACGGACGAGTTCCAGGAGGCGGCCCGTCCAGTTGCGGCCCCTGCCCCCGTTCTCGCCCCAGAAGCCCGAGTCGGCGTCGTCGTAGAGCACGGTCGCGTCACCGGTGGCGAGCAGGATCGCCGCGAGGTCGGGGTGCTGCTCGTACTTGGCGCGCAGTAGACCGGCCATGACCGCCGTCCGGGCCTGCTCCCAGCCTTCGCGCCGCGGCGCCGCGGCAGCGACCGTACGGGCCTTCGCGCCCGACTCCGCCGCCACGACCGCGGTTCGGTCCTCCGGTTCGGCGACGGACCGGGCCCAGTAGGCGTGGGCCACCGACGGGTAGGTGACGTGCCCCACGGTGATCGGGGCGGGGTAGTCGTTGCGCAGGGCCTGCTTGCCCGGGTCTTCGAGCGCGCGCTGCGGATACGAGTGGTAGATCTTGACCGCGGGGGCGAAGGACTCGGCCGGCCCGTCGGCCGGCACCCGTGAAAGCCCCTTCGCGAGCCATTGCTCGCGGTCCTCGAAGTATGCGACGGCCTCGTCGTACGCCTTCTGCGTGACCGTCTCCCCGCGCTCGTCCGGCGTCCGGCCGCCGGGCCCGGCCACCAGCACCCGAAGGGGGTGGTCCTTGCGGTCCATGTCGCCGAGCGCGTAGTGCCGCACGGTCTCGGGGACGGCCAGGTAGGCGGCGCGGGCGGCGGCCCGGTTGTCCTCGGTGCGGTCCGCCATGAAGACGTCCACCGCGGTGAGGCAGCGGGCGGTCGAGTCGGGGCGGCCGTTGAGCTGGTCGATGGTGTCGCGGACTTCGGCGACCAGCAGCTCCGGAGTCAGCCAGGCGCACGGTTCACCGAACGTCCACGAGGCCAGGTCGTGCGCGGAGGCGCGTCCGCCGTCCGGAAGGCTGGTGGCCACCCACCCGCAGCGGAGCTTCTGCTCGAACTCGTCGAGGGTGACCAGCTCCCAGCAGTCGACGAGGCCGTCGGCGTAGATGAAGAGGTCGGTGAGGAAGTAGGAGCCGCCGTTGCATATGAACGCGTGCCGCCAGGTGCCGGGTACGCGGACGCCGTCCGCCGTGCGATGGGTGATCCGATTGCCGATCATGCCGAGATGATGCCGGATCGACCGGCCGGGAAGCACGTCGATTGTGTGTCGAGGGCGCCGTGTGATGATGTGCGTCCACTCCGGGGAGGCGATGGTGCTGAGAAAGGGCGCGCGGTGGGCCGCGGGCGTGATGGCCGCGGTCTGCATGGTGCTGCTGCTCGGCCCCAGCGCACCGAGCGGTGGGCTCCCCCTCGCCAGGCCGTTGCCGTTCGACGCCGCCGAGGAAGTCGTACCGGGCCGGGTCGGCACGTGGAACATCTGCAATCCGTGCGGGGGCGGGCACAACTTCGGCCGGGCGACGGAGATCGCCACGTACGCGCCGCAGGTCATCGGCCTGCAGGAGGCGTGCGTACGTGACGTCGAGCAGATCCGCAGGTACCTGGAGGAGGTCTACGGGCTGGTCTACCGGGTCGCGTACGGCTCGGTCCTGCGGAACTGGAACCGCTGCGGGGGGCTGCCGTGGCGGCCGGGCGGCTTCGGCCAGGCCATCCTCTCGGCGGCGCCGATGACGGACCGGGTAAGCGTCGAGTACCCCGACGGCGGCTCCGAGGCTCGCGGATACCTGTCCGTCACCACGCTGGTCGGCGGCCGGCCGGTCCGCGTCTTCAACACCCACCTCGCCGAGCGCCGGCAGGCACCTGTGCGGGCGGGCCAGGTGAAGGTGCTCGCCGCGGAAGTCGCCCGTCACGACCACGCGATCGTCCTCGGCGACTTCAACGCCGTGTCGCACGCGCCCGAACTCGGCCCGATGTGGGCCCTGGCCACGGACACGGACCCCGGCTGCCGTCCCTCGACCGCCACCGGCGGCACCTGCACGGCGACCACCGATTGGAACAGCAAGTTCGACTACGTGTTCCTGCGCGGCATCACCGCGCGCACGCACCGCGTCCGCCCCAGCCCGTACTCCGACCACCACGTGCTGTTCACCGACCTGGACCGGGGCTGAACCATCCCTATCCGACCTCGGATCGCCGGTGAGACCGTGCCGTTGACGGAGAAGACCGTACGGCTACGGTCCCGGTCGGGACCGATACCGGGACACGAGCCTCGGCGGCCCCGCCCACCTTGACGACAGGGCCTAACGCGGGGCGGTGTCGTCGGCAGGGAAGGCCGGCCCGTGGCCCGGAACGATGGTGTCGGCGGCGGCCAGGACCCGCAGTCGTGACGCCAGCAGCACGTCGTGGTCGGGGGCCACCGGGTCGTCCACCGGCCCGTTGGGGCGCCACCACAGGTCGCCCACGAACGCGGTGACACCGGACTCCGTGCCGACCAGCAGGGTGATGTCCTCGGCGCTGTGCCCCGGGGTGCGGATCAGCTTGAGCGAGGGGGTGAGTTCGTGGCCTTCCGCGTCGCGGTCGGTCCACTGGTCGTCACGGTAGACGGCCTTGTGGTCGTGCACGCGGGCCTGACCGAACAGGCCGACGTTCATGGTGTTGTCCGGGTGGTGGTGACTGAGGATCACATCGGTGATGTCGTCCGGGGCGAGGCCCAGATCGGCCAGGGGGCCAAGGATCCGATCACGGCCGGCCACCATGCCGGGGTCGACGATCACGTGGTGCTCGCCGTCGGTGACGTAGGAGACCGTGGCGGCTACTCCCGGGCCGGTGGACAGGGTGTAACCGGTGGTCAGGATCGTGTACTTGGCGCTGCGGCCGAGCGGTGCGTCTGTCATGGCCTCAATATTTCCGGGCGGGAGGGCTGCTCACGAGTGGCACATCTGCCACCGATCGCAGGATTGGTGCCAGACTGGGTGGATGCCCCCCTTCACAAGTGTCGCCGCGTACACACCGCCCGGAGTCGGCATGCTCGCGGTCGGCATCGTCACCGAGGTCTTCGGCCCGCACGGCGACACACTGCCCGGCTTCGACTTCGCCCTGTGCACCGACCGTCCCGGGCCGGTCCCCACCGACCTCGGTGTGCCACTCACCCTCACGCACGGCCTGGACCGGCTCGCCTCGGCCGATCTGGTGATCGCCCTGCCGTGGGCCGACTTTCGCACCCCGCCCGCTCCTGCGGTACTCGATGCGCTGTCGGCCGCGCACGAGCGCGGCTCACTGGTCGCGGCCCACTGTGTCGGCGCCTTCGCGCTCGCCGCCGCCGGTCTGCTCGACGGCCGACGGGCCACCACGCACTGGAGGTTCGCGCAACTGCTCGCCGACCGTCACCCCGAAGTCACCGTCGAACCCGACGCCCTGTACATCGACGAAGGCCGCGTCATCACGGGCGCGGGAGCCGCCGCCGGTTTCGACCTCTGCCTGCACCTGCTCAGGCGGGAACACGGAGCCGCTACGGCCAACGCCGTCGCCCGCGACATCGTGTTGCCCTCCCACCGCGACGGAGGGCAGGCACAGTACCTGGCCGCCCCCGCCCCCGAAGGATCCGGAGACGAACGACTCGCCGACGTACTCGCGTGGGCCCGCGAGAACCTCCACCAGCCGCTTCCCGTCACCGAACTGTCCGGGCGTGCCCTGATGAGCAAACGCTCCTTCGCCCGCCGCTTCACCGCCGCGACCGGCACCACCCCCCACGCCTGGCTGCGGAACCTGCGCCTGAGCACCGCCGAGGAACTCCTGGAGACCACGAGCCTGCCGGTCGAGGAGATCGCCCGTCGCGTCGGGTACGGAAGCGCGGCCGTCCTGCGCGAACAGTTCGTGCGCCGCCGGGGAGTACCGCCCCGCGCCTACCGCCGCGCCTTCACCAATGCGCCGTGATGCCGGAAGGAGTCGGCCCCGGTCGGGGCGAGCCCGCCGGTCACTCCGCAGGTACACGCCCACGGTGCCTGGGCCCTGTCGTCGAAGTGACGCCGGTATGGCCCGCCGCGGGCCCCCACCGCGGGCCAGGCGAGACTTCGACGACAGACCCTAGAGCCAGCGGCGCACCGTGCGGGTCAGCGCCGGGGGAAGGATGTCCCTGGCCAGGCGGCGGGCCAGCGGACTCCGCCGGGGCGGGGTGCGGCGCGACGGTACTGCCACGGGGGCGGGAACCGGCTCCTCGGCCGGGCCGGGGGCGGCCGTCTCGTGGCGGGAGCGGGGGTGCGGCGGGGGAACCGCCTTCTGGCCCGTGATCCTCATCAGGGGCGCGCCGGCGACCTCCTCCACCCCGTGCCACAGGTCATCGCGGCCGGCCAGGAACGCGGCCAGTTCCGTGCGCAGCGGTTCGGGGTCGTCCCACGTCGCGTACATCTTGTGCCGGGTGATGCACAGGACGTGCAACCGCCGCGCGTCGACGGCCCCCAGACGGCCGCCGCGACGCCCGGGCAGTGCTCCGCCCTGAAGTCGTCGAAGACGACGACCGCTCCGGGGGCGGCGAGCAGTCGTGAGGTGTCCACGTCCGTGCGCACGTGCGCGTACAGGTGGGAGGCGTCCACGTGAACGAAGCGGCAGGAGGCGGGCCGGACACGGTCGGGGAGGACCGCAGTCACCGCCTGCACCACCGTAGGCAACTCATCGTGGAACGCTCGGTAGTTGGCCTCGAATGCCCGGCGCGTCAGCGTGGCGTACGAGCGTCGCATCTCGTCGTCGTTGTTGTCGTCCTCGGCCGGGGAGTCGAAGAGGTCGCAGACCGTGAACTCCTCACCCTCCTTGAGGTATTCGCCGAGGAAGATGGCGCTCTTGCCCAGGTAGGCGCCGAGTTCCAGGAGGTCCCCGCCACCCGCCGGGTCGGCGTTCTGGCGGCTCAGGAACCAGTCGAAGAGGATCTGGTCGGCCGGCCAGAACCATCCCTTCACCTCGTCCAAGCGCGCGGGTGCGGGCAGGTTCGGGGGTTCTTCGGGCTGCGCAAGCGGTGCGGTCATGGAATGGACATCCCCGGGAGCGAAGTGGAACGGTCTGTCAATCGGTCTGTCCGGCGACGATGCGGGGTCCAGGTGACGGCACGGGGAACGGTTGCCGGCCGTGCGGCGGCACACGGACGCACGCTGATCGTCGAGGCGGAGGACGGACGCGACCGAGGCGGGTCGAAAGACGGACGACGAACGCCGCGAACCCGCCGGACCCCATGGCGTACGGAGCCGACAGCTCCCAGGGCGCGAGCGCCGCGTACACGCCGAGCGCGAAGCCACGCCTGCCGGGCGACCCGCGAAGGTGGACGGCTGTTAACCCGGCCCATCCGGGGCAAAAGGCCGATCACCGCCCCGGAGACCAAGGGAGTCCTCGCAGTGGACGTCTTCATCATCGGCATCACGGGCAAGATCGGCCGCCTGCTCGCGCAGGAGCTTCTCGCCAGGGGCGACACCGTCCACGGCCTCGTGCGCCGCGACGAACAGCGGACAGACCTCGCCACACAGGGCATCCGCGCCGTGGTCGGGGACCTCACCGATCTGTCGGTGACGGAACTGGCGGACGCCTTCGGCCATGCCGACGCCGTCGTCTTCACCGCCGGATCAAACGGCGGCAGTGCACGGATCACGAAGGCGATCGACGGCGACGGCGTCACCCAGGCGATCGAGGCGACCCGCCACGCGGGCATCCGGCGCCTCGCCCTGGTCTCCGTGCTCCCCGAGTCCTGGCGCGAGCGCGACCTCGACGACGAGGTCGAGTACTACTTCACCGTGAAGAAGCAAGCCGACATCGCCCTCAGCCGCAGCGACCTGGACTGGCTGATCCTCCGCCCGTCCCTGCTCACCGACGACCCCGGCATGGGCACCGTCTCCCTCGGCCCGGCCGAGTTCCACGGCCGGATCCCCCGCGCCGACGTCGTGTCCACCCTCGCCCAGCTCCTGCACGAGCCACACATCAGTCGACAGATCCTCGAACTCAACACCGGCTCCACGCCGATCCAGGACGCCGTCAAGGCCAACGTCCGCGCTCCGGATGGTCGCGCCCACGCCGAGCAAGCCCGTGCTCGCTCGGCGGAAGAGCAGTGACACGCCTTCGACCCACCGCTGAGCGGTGACGCCTACTGGCTGTCGTAGTGCTTCTGAGCGGCGAGGAGCTCGTCTCCGTGTTCGCCGAACCATCGGATGAGATCGGTCAGCGGTCCCGCCAGGCTGACACCGAGTTCCGTCAGACTGTAGGTGACCTGGGGCGGGGTGGTGGGCGCGACATGGCGGGCGACAAGCCCGGCCCGGGCCAGTGCCTTGAGGTTCTGCGAGAGCATCTTCTGGCTGATGCCACCGACTCGTGCATGCAGTTGGGCGAACCGGTGCGGGCCTGCGATGAGGGCCGACATGATCAGCGTTGCCCAGCGGCTCGTCGTCTGATCCATGATCGGCCTGAGTGGGCACTTGTTGTCGAAGGTGTCGTAGGCCAGGAGCCTGGCGGCTGCCGCGACCTGCTCTGTTTCCATCATGAAAGGAGCTTACAAATAAGTACGTACTTCCCAGCGGTAATTGAGTTTCCTACGGTGACTACTGCAAGCACCAACGTCTCAGGGAGCCACTGTGAGCAGCAACAAAGCACGTACGGCGATCGTCACCGGCGCGTCGAAGGGACTGGGCGCGGGAATCGCCAAGGCGCTGGCCGAGACCGGCGCAGCCGTCGTGGTGAACTACCGGGAGGATGCGAAGGGCGCCGAGCAGGTCGTCGCGGACATCACCGCCAAGGGCGGCCGGGCCATCGCGGTCCAGGCGGACGTAGCCGGCAGCGACGACGTGCGTCGCCTCTTCGACCGGGCACGCGAGGTGTACGGTCCGGTCGACGTGCTCGTGAACAACGCGGCCGTCGTCACGTTCGCGCCGGTGTCGGGCATCACCGAGGACGAGTTCCACCGCGAGATGAACACGAACCTGCTGGGCACCATCCTGACCACGCAGGCCCTGGCCGCTCAGGACGACATCGACGCCGCGTCGATCATCAACGTCTCGACGGCCGGCACGGTCACCCACCCTCCATACGCCTCGCTTTACGTTGCGTCCAAGAGTGCCGTCAACGCCTTCACCATCGTTGCGTCCAAGGAACTGGGCCCGCGCGGCATCCGAGTCAACGCGATCATGCCCGGGCCGTCGGACACCGAGGGCACCAGGGCCCTGGGATACGTCGGGTCGGATCAGGAGGCACAGGCGATTGCCACTACCCCCCTGGGCCGCACAGGCACCCCGGACGACTACGGTCCGCTCGTGGCCTTCCTGGCTTCCGACGACGCGCGCTGGATCACCGGGGACGTCATCCTCGCTTCCGGCGGCATGCGCTGACGCCTCCACCGCCGGGCCGTCCTGTCCACCGTTGCGAAGCGGGGTTCGACCGCCGAGGAGACAGCGCTGATGGACCGGTTGGCGCGGCTTTCCGCCGCCGAGCGCAAGCGGATCATCGACACGCGGGCGCTGCGCGCCGCGGATCAGGCCTGATGCCGAGGGCGGTGGCAGGGGCACCTCGCGCCGCCGGTGGGGAACCCGTCGTTCGCCGAGCTGCACTGTCACGATTCGAGTGACGAGGCAGCTCACAGCACCCTCCTCGGCGCGGCTTCGACGGGCTCCAGCCAGGTGGCCGTCAACCAACTCGCTCCACCGTCCCAGGCCTCGGCGAGCAGGGGCCATGCTCTTCGACCGCCGCCGTATGCGCTGAGGAGGCCCCACGGCGCGGCGGGGCGGGGGTCACCAGAGACGGCGTTACCGTGGCGACCATGACGGGAAGCGATGCCGACCGACGGTGGTCCGAATCCATGCCGGCGGCCTACGAGCAGTACCTGGTACCGGTGCTCTTCCAGCCCTTCGCCACGGATCTGGCCGCGCGAGCGGCGGCACTCCACCCCCGGCGGATCCTGGAACTGGCTGCGGGTACGGGTGCTTTGACGTCGCACCTGCTCGCGACGGCGCCGTCGGTCGAGGTGACGGCCACCGACCTGAACGGGGCCATGATCGCCCTCGGGTCGGTCCGCGCCCCGGGCGCGGTGTGGCAACAGGCCGACGCGCAGCGGCTGCCGTTCCCGGACGGATGCTTCGACCTGGTGGTCTGCCAGTTCGGCGTGATGTTCTTCCCCGACAGGGTCGGGGCCTTCACCGAGGCTCGTCGGGTGCTGGCCCCGGGCGGCCGGTTCCTGTTCAACACCTGGGGCCCGCTCAGCACACACGCCTTCGGCTCCGCGGTCCAGGCCGGACTGGAGCGGGCCTTCCCGGCCGACCCGCCACGGTTCCTCCCCACGGTCCCGCACGGCTACTGCGACCCCGCCGTCGTGGCCGCTGACCTTGCGGCGGCCGGGTTCGCCGTGGAGGAGGAGCAGGAACTGACGTTGGAGGGCCGGGCCGCGTCGGCCGTGGACCTTGCCACCGGGTTCCTCACCGGGACGCCGGTGCGCGCGGCCGTAGAGGAGCGCGGAGACGAGCCGGCCGTCCTGGCCACGGTCGTCGCGGAGATGACGGCCCGTCTGGGCGCAGGACCGGTTGCCGCCCCGATGACGGCATACGTCTTCCGTGCGGTGGCCTCGACACTCGATACGCCCGTGTCGAGGAGGACATGAGCCGACCTTGGCGGGGCTTGTAGCACGGGCGTTGCCTGCTGACCGGGTGTCGTTCGAGCGTGCGTTGCCACCTCACCGCGTATCCGGAGGACCGTCGTCCCGCGAGGCTGGTTCGCATCCAAGGCTCCCGGGGCCGGACTTCAAGAACCCGCGTCGTCCGCAGAAGCCGTACCCGCTGGTCCCGCGTTACCCGCGTTACCCGCGTTACCGGCGCCACCCGCGCATCGCGGACGATCAGTCCGCGTCCGAGTACGCCCTCGCCCCTCTCCTCTGCGGCTTCGAACGCCCTCCACCACGGGGCCGGACTTCCGCCCGGGCCGCCCGGGGCGGTCGGATCCCCGTGCCCTCGGGTGCGGGGGGCGTGGGGCTGGTCTAGCGTCGAAGGGGGAGGAATGGGCCGGCCCCGCCGGGCCGGTACCCCGAGCCCCGGAGAGCAGGTGCGTCGCATGCGCGCGTCGATCCGTACCGCAGGCGTCCTCGCCGGTCTGGCCCTCACACTCGGCGGCGGGGCCGTGGCCGCCCACGCCGCACCCGCGGACATCCCGGCCTGTACGAAGACTGCCGAGAGAACGGGCGTCCAGGTCACGGACGCCGTCACGACCGCCTGCACTCGTGGTGTGTCGGGAGACGTACAAGGGTGCGTGAACGGTCTCGCCTCCGCCGGTGTCCCGGGCGGCGCCGCGAACGGCGCATGCCGCGAGGCGGCCCACGAGCCGCGCTAGACCGCGCTTTCGGATCACCTCACGGACCAGCTGAAGGTAACCGCGCGGTGGAGTGGCAAGGCGGCATCCGACAGGGTCAATGCCGCACCCGAGGCCCGTCCCCGGAAAGTCGAGGAACGCGCCGAGCGGGCGCACCTCGTCGCAGAGCACCCGGAAGCGGCTCGGCGGCGCCATGAATCGGCTCTCGCGTGCGCCGTATCGGGTTCGTGATCACGACCCCGGGGACCGGCGCATCCGGCCCCGGAGACCGGACGGATCCGACCGGTCACGGTTGCCGGAGAACCCTGCCACAGAACCCGTGGCGCGTTGTCCTCCCGTGGGTCCGCGGTGGCGCCCGTGGGGCCGCGCGGTGGCGGCAGGCCGTCGGGCAGTGCGCTCACGTCACCAGGCGCAGTGACGTTCCCGCGATGCCCAGTCGTACGCTCTGGCCCCAGGTCAGTTCCAGGGTGTCGCTCTCCATCCCGTCGCCGAAGACCACCATCCGGTCCGATTCCACGGTCAGCCGCAGCTCCTGCCCCCGCCCCAACTCACCGGCGACCTTCGTCGTTCCGGTCGTGGGAGAGGGCCAGGCCTCGCGGACGAACCACAGGAGCCGCGGGTCGCACGGTGCGGGCAGCCCCGCGCGGCTGCCGCGCTCCAGCCACAGGGATCGCAGCCAGCCGGTGGCGCCCGTGCCGGTGCCCACCAGCACCCCGGAGGACGCCTGGGCCTCGCCCGGACCCGTCTCGCCGTCGGCGCCCAGGCGGTAGCGGGCCGTCTGGTGACCTGGCGGGCCCAGGTAGATCTCGTTCAGGGCGAGAAGGCGCTGGGTGTCGTCGGCGACGGCCTCGACCATGGTCAGCTCCTCTGCCCCGCCCCCTGCTGCGGTCGCCGCCCGCAGCAGGGCGGCCGCGTCGGCGCAGCGGTGACGGACCAGGACCCCCGGGTTGCGCCCCGGGTCGGTGTCGATGCCCACCACCGGCTGCCCGCGCAGATATTTCGCGGTGTTGGCGACCAGGCCGTCCTGGCCGACCACGACCACCACGTCCTCCGGTGCGAACAGGAAGCGGTCCAGGTCAGCCCGCTCCACCCGGGAGCTGCGCCAGGTGAGCGGTACCGCGGCCGCCACCTCCCGCAGCGCCAGCCGCGTGCGGTCGTGGCGGCGGACCACCTCGTCGATCGACCGGCCCCGGCTGGAGAGGAAGAACGCGGCCTGCCCGTGCGTCCCGTGCCGGGCGAGCAACTCCTCGTACTCGGTCCTGCGGTGCACGAGCACCGCCCGCGGGGCCAGGCTCACGCGCCCGCGCCGCCTTCCGGACGTCCGAGCCTGGTGAGGAGGCCGGTGAGGACGTCGGGAGAGAGCGTGATGCTCTCGATCCGCGGCAGGTTCTCCGCCAGCCGGGTCGCCGCCAGGGCGTGCAGCGTGCCCGTGCCGGCTTCGCCGTGCACGCGCAGCCAGGCTGCCTGGACCTCGGCGCGCGCGGCTCCCGTCTCGCGGGCCGCCTCGGCGTCCGCGCGGGCCAGCGTGACCTTCCGGGCCGCCTCGGTCTCGGTTTGGATGCCGTCCGCCGCCGCCTTCTCCTCGGCCTCGCGACGGGTGTTGGTGCCGCGCTGGTCGATCAGTTGCTCCTCGCGTCGTGCCAGTTCGATCTGGCTTGCCAGCTCGTTCTCGGCGATGGCGCGTTCACGCTCGACGGCGACGGCACGCCGTTCGTAGGTGGCCCGGTCAGCCTCCTGCTGTATCTGCTCGCGGGCCGGGGTGCGCAGGGCGCGCTCCACGTCGGCCTCGGGGCGGATCGCCACGACCCGCACGGCCACCACGTCGATACCGGTGGCCGGGAGCCTGGGCTCGTCGGCGAGACCGGTGGCGACCCGTTCCCGGACGGAGGCGACGCCGTCCACCAAGGCGACGGCCAGCGGGGTGCGGGCCAGTACGTCCAGCGCGTGCTGCTGGGCGGTCTCGGTGAGGAGAGTGGCGATCTGCTCCAGGGGCGCTCCGCGCCAGCTCCCGGTGTCCGGGTCGACGGAGAAGTCGAGTCGGTCCGCGGCCTCGGCCGGGTCGCTGATCCGGTAGGTGACGGTGGCCTGCACCGCGACGTCCTGGAAGTCGGAGGTACGGGCGTGGAACGCCATGGCCAGTTCCCGGTCGTCGACCGGCACTTCGGAAAGCGCCGCCGACAGCGACCGGTACCAGAAACTGAGCCCCCGCCCGTCGTGCGCGAGTCGGCCGCGCTTGTGGTGGCGGATGTGGGTGGTGGGCGCGGAGCGCAGATGACGCCAGCCGAAGCGCCGGGTGATGTCGGCCATGGCTAACCCCCTTCATTTCGTCAGTGAGACGATAACGAGGCGGACGCATATCGTCAAGGGGACGAAAAAGCGGGCATCAACGGATCACCGGGTTCGCCGGGTCACCGGGTCACCGGGTCACCGGGTCACCGCCAGGGAGTACGTCGCGTCGGTGGCGAGCAGGTCGCGGTGGGTGCCCTCGGCCGTGACGACCCCGTCGTCCAGGACGAGCACCCTGTCGGCCACGTCCAGCAGGGCCGGGCTGCTGGTGATGACGACGGTGGTTCGGCCCCGGCGCAGCTCCGCGACGTTGCGTGCGACGAGCTGCTCGGTGACCGCGTCCACGGCCGTCGTCGGGTCCCGCAGGACGAGCACGTCGGAGTCGGCGGCCAGGGCACGGGCCAGCGACAGCCGCTGGCGCTGCCCTCCCGAGAGGTTCGCACCGCGGTCACGGACCTCGTGGTCGAGTCCCTCCCGGTGCTGGGCGACGACGTCGGTCAGCATGGACGCCTCGACGGCTTCGGACACCGTCCGGCTGGTGCCGGAGGGGTCGATGTTCGTGCGGAGGGTTCCCGCGAAGATCTCCCCGTCGTACGGGTTCACCAGGATGTGCTCGCGGACCGCCTCGACCGACAGATCCGCGAGGTCCTGTCCGCCGAGCCGCACCGCTCCCTCGTACTCGGACGGCGCCACGTTCACGGCCAGGATCGAAGCGAGTTCGGCCGCCGCCCGTGGCTGGTAGGCCGTGATCGCCGTGAACTCGCCCGCCGGAACCCGGAACTTCAGCCCCTGGAGGGACTGGTACCGGACGCAGTCGACCTCCAGGTCCCCGCCGGGGGCCGGACGCGCCGTCCCGGAGACCGCGACCTGCGGGGCGGACAGGACCAGGGCCATCCGCTCCGCCGAAGCGCGCGCCATCATCACGTACTTGGGCATGTCCGAGAACAGCCGCAGCGGCTCCATGATGAACTGCGCCAGGCCCACCGCCATGACCAGCGCACCGATGCCGATCTGCCCGTCGAGGGCCAGCCAACCCGCCGTCAGGGTCACCGCGGTCGCGAGGGTCGCGTTCAGGCCCAGGGCCGTGCCCGCGTAGACGCCGTTCACGCGGGCGACGGTGATCGCCTGCTGCTTCGCCTCCGTGCTGACCTTCCGGTAGGAACGGAAGGCCGCCTGGTTGCCGCCGAAGCCGTGCAGCGGGCGCAGGCCGGTGATCAGGTCGGCGACCTTCGCGCCCGCCCGCGCCACCCGGGCCTGCTGTTCCTTGGTGCTGCTGCCGATCCGTTTGGACAGCACGCTGAGGGTCGACAGGATGGCGACCGCTCCGATCATGACCAACAGGCCGAGTCGCAGGTCGGCCATGCCCAGCGCGACCGCGGCGATCAGCACCGAGACCATGGAGCTGATCAGCATCGGCACGACCTCGACGATGTCGGCGGTCTGGTCGGCGTCCTCGGTGGCGATGGTGAGCAGCTCACCGGACTTGAGGTCGACGTCCCGGGCCACCGGCTGGAGGCCACAGGCCGAGACCCGCACCCTCCAGCGGTGGGCCTCGGTCGTGTTGGCCTTCTGCAGGATGCGCATGCCGAACCGCCACGACAGCGAGACGATCGTGATGATCACGGCGAGGGCCACGATCGACAAGGCGAGCGCGCCAGGGCTCCGCTCCCCGTCCATGGCGTGCTCGATGATCAGGCCGAGCGCGATGGGGAAGGCGGTCTCGCCGGCCTGGTACAGGCTCATGAGGACGGTGCCCCAGACCATGGCGCCGACGTTGCGGCGTACGGCGGTGCGGAGGATGTCGTATCCCGCGCGGCGGGACTTCCGGACGTCAGCAGGTGTCATCAAGGTGCGGGTCATCGCTTCGAGGGTTCGCGGGCGAGCAGATCATGGATGGTGAACGCGGGGCCGAAGGTCGGACGGCCCGGGATCGGGTGTATCTAACCGCCGTCTCGCCAGGCCCGCCAGAGCCGGGCGTAGCGACCGCCCAGGGCCACCAGCTCCTCGTGCGTTCCCTGCTCCACGACGCGTCCGGCGTCCAGCACGGCGATCCGGTCGGCCGCCACCGCCTGGGTCAGCCGGTGCGCCACCAACAGCGTGGTCCGGCCGGAGCAGGCGGCGAGTACGGCCCTTTCCAGCTCGGCGGCGCCCTCGCTGCCCGCCTCCGCCGTCGACTCGTCGAGCACCACCACGGGGGTCCGGCCCAACACCAGCCGCGCCAGCGCGATCTGGGCGACCTGGGTCCCGTCCAACCTCGCGCCGCCCTCGCCGACGTCGGTGTAAAGCCCCTCGGGCAGCGCTTCGACCCACTCGTCCGCGCCCACGGTACGCAGCGCGGTGAGCAGTTCGTGATCGGTGGCCTTCGGTGCGGCCAGCCGCAGGTCGTCGGCGAGCGGCCCGGAGAACACGTGGGTCTCCTGGGTCAGGATGCTCACCAGCGCCCTCGCGCCGGCCTCGTCCAGATCGGCGAGATCGGTCGAACCGACCCGCACCGACCCGGCTTGCGGGGTGCCGATACCGGCGATGAGCGCGGCCAGAGTGGTCTTGCCCGCGCCCGTCGCGCCGACCAGGGCCAGCGAGCCGCCCGCCGGGATCGTCAGGCTGACGTCCCGCAGAACCGGTTCCTCGGCGTCGGGGTAACCGAAGGTCAGCCCCCGCACCGTGACCGGGTGCGACGCGTCGTCCCCGCGCACGGCGGTGGAGTCGCCCACCAACCGACGTTCCTCCGAGGACTCCGCCAGCACTCCGACGAGGCGCGTCAGGCTCGCGCCGGACTTCTGGGCCTCGTCGAACGTGAACATGATCGCGCCCAGCGGTGTGAACAGGCGGTGGAACACCAGCGGAGCGGCCGACACCTCGCCGAGCGTGGCGGATCCGGTCTCCAGCAGGGCGTAGCCCACCACGAGGATCAGGGTCAGGCCGATGAACTCCGCGCGGTTCTCCCGGCCGACGAACCGGCCGAAGAGGTGGAACACCTCGACTCCGAGGTCCCGTACCCGCCGCGAGTCGTCGGAGACCTTCTCGCGGAAGGCCCCTTCCAGGCGGTGCGCCCGTACCGTCTCGATGCCGTTCAGGCCGCTGATCAGGGCTTGTGCCCGGTCGGCCTGGGCGATTCGCTGCTTGCGGTAGAGCGGGGCGGAGCGGGGGAGGTACCAGCGCAGGGCCAGCGCGTAGGTCGGCAGCGCACAGGCACCCGCCAGACCGAGCCTCCAGTCGAGCCCGAACATGCCGACCGTGGCGATGGCCACGAGCACTCCCGCGGAGAACACGGTGGGGATGGCGGAACGGATCCCCTTGGACAGGACGGCGACATCGTCGCCGACCCGGGAGAGGACGTCGCCGCGGCCCACCTGCTCGACCCGGGCGCTGGGCATGCCCAGTACGGCCCGGACGGCGCCTTCGCGCAGTTGCGCGAGCAGGTCGGCGCCGAGCCGCCCGATCAGGTAGGCCGAGACCGCGGTGGCCGCCGCGCCAAGCAGCGCGGCGGCCACCATCCACACCCCGATGGTGACCAGGACCGAACGCGGTTCGCCCCCGACCACGGCGTCGACCACCCGGCCGAGCAGCAGCACGGGAAGCATCTGGAGAGCCGCCCCGGCCACCGTGCCGAGTACGGCGGCGGACGTCAGCCAGGGCATGGTGCGGCAGTTGGCCGCCACCCATCGTGCTGCTTCACGTCCGGTCGTCGTACGCAGGGTGGCCGGGGCGATCCGAGTCCGCGTGGTGCTCACACCTGGCCGACCGACTTGACAAGCTCGTCGATCGCGAAGGGAAGGGAGGGCAGGGTGGCCTGCGACATGGCCGCACCGGCCGCCGGGCCCTCGCTGTCGAGCAGGTAGGACACCTTGTTGGCCTTGGTGACCTTCAGGTTGGCGAAGAGGTCGAACTTCTTCAGCGCGTCCGTGTCGGCCTTGTCGTTGATGACGAAGACGCGGTCGACGTCGACGAGGTCCATGCGCTCCGGGGAGAGCGCGGTGGAGAAGCCGGTGCCCGCGATCTTGTCGATCTCGGTCTGGCCCTTGAAGCCCATGCCGGTCAGGAGCTGACCGCGCACGTCGGTGGTGGTGAAGGGATTGACCGCGTTCTTGTACCAGGACAGCGAGACGGCGGTCTGGCCGGCGAACTCCGGGTGCGCCTTCTTGACCGAGGCGAGCTTGTCCTGGATGCCCCGGACCATGGCCTTGCCCTCATCGGCCTTGCCGAGCGCCTTGGCGATGTGGAGGGCGTTGTCCTGCCACGGTGCGCTGAACGGCTCCTTCTCGGTCTTCGTGCGGCCGACCGTCGGGGCTATCTTCGAGAGCTTTGTCGTAGGCGGCCTTGTCGATCTCGGAGTAGACCGCGATGATCAGGTCGGGGCGCAGGGCGGCGATCTTCTCGAAGTTGGGGCCGTTGTCACCGTTGTTCATGATGACCTCGGGCTTGGTGTCGCCCCACTTGTCCTTCACCCAGGGCCACTGGGTGTTGATGTCGGGGCTCTGGCCGGCCGGGTTCGGGTACTGGTCGACCATGCCGACCGGCTTGATGCCGAACGCGAGGATGTTCTGGTCGTCGGTGTAGCCGACGGACACGACCCGCTGAGGGGCCTTCTTGACCTCGGTGGATCCGAACGCGTGCTCCACGGTGACCGGGAACGCACCGGCGGCGGGGGCGTTGGCGCCGTCGTCCTTCTTGTCCTTGTCCGCCGAGTCGGAACCGCATCCGGCAAGGAGGCCTACGCCGAGAGCCGCGGCGGACACGCCTGCCGCCAGCCGCTGCCAGGGCTTGGTACGTGTCGTTCGGTCGAGGAGCATCCTGTAGTCCCTTGCTTTCGTGCTGTCCGCTGCGGCCCCGTGTACGGGCAGGCGGACCGCGCCCCGGGGAAGTGAGGTGAGCCTAGCCTAAGTCGCCGCGTTCCGGTTTGGGTTGCCCGCCCCGTGGACATGGGTCCGGCCGATGGGCACGACGAGCGGCCGGTCGCCCACCGGATCCTCGATCACCATGGCACGCAGACCGAACGCCTCCAGCAGCAGTTCGGCGCTCAGCACGTCGCGCGGGTGGCCCTGCGCCAGGACCGAACCCGCCTTCATCACGATCAGGTTGTCGCTGTAGCGCGCGGCCAGGTTGAGGTCGTGCAGCACCATGACCACCGTGCATCCCGACTCGTGCAGGTCGTCGACCAGGTCGAGCACGTCGACGGCGTGCGCCAGGTCGAGGTAGGTCGTGGGCTCGTCGAGCAGCAGCAGGTCGGTGCCCTGAGCGAGGGTCATCGAGATCCAGACCCGTTGCCGCTGCCCCCCGGACAGCGCGTCGACGGGGCGGTCGGCCAGGTCGGCCACCCCGGTCATGGCCAGCGCGCGCTCCACGACGTCGGCGTCGTCCGAGGACCACTGCCGCAGCCAACTCTGGTGCGGATGGCGGCCCCTGGCCACGAGGTCGGCCACCGTGAGCCCCTCCGGGGCCACCGGCGCCTGCGGCAGCAGGCCGAGCTTCTTCGCCACGTCCCTGGTCCGGAGCCGGGCGATGTCCTCACCGTCCAGCACCACCGATCCGCTGGTCGGCTTGAGCAGTCGCGAAAGGGTCCTCAACAGGGTTGATTTGCCACAGCCGTTGGGGCCGATAATGGTGGTCACCACACCCTGCGGGATCGTCACGTCCAGCGCGTCGATGACGGTCCGATCGCCGTACCCGACCGTGACGCCCTTGGCCGCCAGGCGCGGAACGCCTTCGACCCCGGACTCGACCCCGGCGACGTACTGAACAACCATGACCCCCCCCTTATTTAGGCTTGCCTAACCTTTCTATCACCTAGCGGCGGTTCGCCCGCACCAGGAGGTGGATGAGGAAGGGTCCGCCGATCGCGGCGGTGATCACGCCGACGGGCAGGGTGACGGGCAGTACCGTGCGGGCGACCAGGTCCGATCCGATCAGCAGCAGGGCCCCCACCACGGCGGACGCCACCAGCGGCGGTGTGGGGCACTTCGTCAGACGGATCGCCACCTGCGGCGCCACCATGGCGACGAACGGAACCGGCCCCGCCGCGCTCACCGCGAAGCCGGCCAGGAGCACCGCACAGAGCAGCAGGACGGCCCGCACCAGCGAGTAACGGACGCCGAGGCCGGCCGCCACGTCGTCGCCGAAGTGCAGCGGCTTGAACTGGAAGGCGACGCACGTCACGACGACGGCGAGGATCATCGTGCCCCAGAGAGCGACCCACACCTCGTCCCATGACCGGTTGTCCAAGGAGCCGACCAGCCACGCCTGGGCCCTCGCCACGTCCCGGATGTCCGCGGTGACCAGCAGCCAGGTCGTGATCGCCTCCATCACGGCGCTCACACAGAGGCCGATGAGGATGAGCCGGAAGCCGTCGACCCCGCGCCGCCACGCCAGGAAGTACACCAGCAGGCCCGTGGAGAGGCCGCCCGCGAGCGCCGCTCCCGACAGACCCACGGAGCTGACGACCGCCGCGCCGGCTCCGCCCGACACCGTCACCAGCAGGACCGCGACCGTACCGGCGCCTCCGGTGATTCCCAGGATGTCCGGACTGGCCAGCGGATTGCGCGCGATGGACTGCGTGATCGCCCCGGACATCCCCAGCGCGACGCCCACGACGAGTCCGGCCAGGGCCCGCGGCATGCGCAAGTCCATGATCACGAACTGGTCGACCTGCTCGCCCCCGCCGAAGAGCGTGGCAACCACCTGCGGCAGTCCGAGGGGGAAGTCCCCCAGGGCGATGGACAGGCAGAACACCAGGAAGGTCGCCGCCATCAGCGCCAGTGTGACCAGCACGATCCGGGGCCGCCATACGAAAGAGACCCGGCCGAGCCGCACGCCCGGCGCCACCGTCCGCTTCACCACTGTCACGTTCATGCGCTCTTGAACTTTCCCCGCCACACCAGGATCGCGAAGAACGGGGCGCCGAGGAGAGCGACGAGGACTCCCGCGTCCAGCTCACCCGGCCGCACCACGACGCGCCCCACGATGTCGCAGATCAGAAGGACGGCAGCGCCGAGCAGACCCGCGTACGGCACCAGCCAACGGTAATCGGGTCCGGCGAGGTACCGGGCCACGTGCGCCACCATCAGTCCGAGGAACGCGATGGGGCCGCACGCCGCCGTGGCCGCGCCCGCCAGCAGGGTGATGGCGACGATGCCGACGGTGCGGATCAGGGCGATGTTCACACCCAGTCCGCGGGCCACGTCGTCGCCGAGGTTGAGCAGGTTGACGGAGGGCAGGGTGGCCAGCGCCAGAACCAGCCCGACCACGATGAACGCGGTCACCGGCCAGATGACGCCGAACCCGACGCCGGCCACCGAACCGGCGTTCCAGAACCGCAGCGCGTTCAGTGCCGCCTTGTCCGACAGCGCGACCGCCGTCGTCATCGCCATGAGGAACACCGTGACTCCCTGACCGGCCAGAGCGAGCGTCAGCGGATTGCCGGCGCCCCGGCCGATGCTCGACAGCCCGAACACGACGACGCCGGCGAGCCCGGCGCCCACGAAGGCGAACCAGACGTACTGGAACGGATCGGTGAGCCCGAACAGGGAGATCGCCGACACGACGGCGAACGAGGCTCCGGTGTTCACGCCCAGCAGGCCCGTGTCCGCGATGGGATTGCGCGTGTATCCCTGGATCAGCGCACCGCCGACGCCCAGCGCGATGCCCGCCACGATCGCGAGCACCGTCCGCGGCACGCGGACGGTCTGCATGATGAGTCGGGCTTCCGAGGCCTTCTGGTCGAGGTCCGGCCCCGCGAACAACCCGTGCCACGCTTCCCCGGGACCGAGCGCACGCGCGCCGACCGCGAGAGAGGCCACTGTTGCGACCACGAGGACCGCGACCATGACGCCCAGACCCGCGATCCGCCGCCGCCGGGCCTCCGCGATCCGGGAGGGCGCGGGACGTTCAACCGTGATCGTTCCCATGTCGACGTGGGTCATCCCTTGCATCCCGCGCGTATGACGGGCCGCCCGGGCACCTCGCGCCCGTCAACGAACGGGACGCCGGCTCGGCGGCGAGTACCAGAGTGCACGGACGTTCCTTTTTCCTGGGTGAGCTGGATGCACACGACGACCGTGCACGCCGGTGCGAAGCACCGCCGGCACGGCAGTAGGCCAGGATAGACCGGCTGAACAGGCGGCCGGTCGGGAGCGTCTTCGACTCCCCCCACGACCTGCCGGCCCGGTCGGGCACGGCCTGAGGTTCCGGTCGTGGAGCGAGTCGGGCATCTCGCCGGGCCGCAGCTCGGCCATGGCGCGCGTTCGCACAGGGCGGGCCGCCCGCCGACCCGTCCTCTCCCGGCCGGGTCCGGCTCGGGGGAAGACGGACCGGTTCTGCCTGACCGGCTCGGGAGCAACGAAGTCAGACCGAAACCCGCACTCATCCGGGTAGGCCGGACATAGCCTCGGGTGATGACCGCGACCCACGACACGACGTACGCGTTCCGCGCCGCCCGCCCCGAGGACGCCGAGGCCATCGCTGCCATCGACGGCTCCTTCACCACCAGCACCGTCTTCGAAGTGGCCGTGGCCGCCGACGGATTCACCCTGCGTGAGGTGGCAGTGGACCCGCCGCTGGTCAAGGTGTTCCCCGAGGACGACGACGGCCACGGGGCGGAGGAGGAGGACGAAGACCGAGGTGCTTTCGTGGCCGTGGCCGCCGACGGCGGGGTCGCCGGCTTCGCCGCCGTCTCCTACTCCCCGTGGAACCGGCGGCTGACCATCGAGGACATCGAGGTCGCCCCCGGCCACCGGGGCCGGGGCATCGCCCGGGCACTGATGGGACATGCCGTGCACTTCGCCCGGCAACGGGGCGCCGAGCAGATCTGGTTGGAGGTGACCAATGTCAACGCCCCGGCCATCCATGCCTACCGGCGCCTGGGTTTCGCGTTCTGCGGCCTGGACACCAGCCTCTACCAAGGCACCGGGTCGGAGGGCGAGCAGGCGCTCTACATGAGCATGCCCTGCCCTTGAACGGACGGCCGACGGAGCGGGGGCGGGGCGCACGGGAGGCACCGTCCGCCCGGCGCGACCGTGACAGTCGGCAGCCGAGCAACCTCCCCCGACCAGTCCGGCGGCCGGCGCCTCCCACCTACGGAAACAGCTGCTTACGCAGGACCGTCTTCCTCAGCCATTCACAGGTCGGCGATCAGGGCATACCGTTCGTCGTCCACCGAACCACCCCACAACTCCGGCTCGTTGCTGAGCGGTTCGATTCGCACGCGTGCGACGAGGGGGCGCACGGCCGAGGCAAGGTCTTCGGCTCCGATTCCGCCGTTCCACGGCAGCGATTCAGCGCCCGCCACATACGGAACGTCGCTCTGGCCGGCCTCACGCCAACGCCCCTCGACCAACACCAGCCGGCCTCCCGGCCGCAACCGTGTCACCCATTCACGCAATGCGGCCTCCGGGTCCGGCAGGGTCCACACCAGATGCCGCGACAACACGACGTCGAACCGCTGCTCCCCCGTGGGGAGCCTCAAGGCGTCACCGACCAAGAACCGGCCGTCCAGTCCGGCAGTCTGCAACTTCGCGCGCGCCTGTTCCACCATGCGGGGCGCCAGATCCACCCCGGTCAGCCGGTGCCCGGCCTGCGACAACAGCAACGACACCGACCCGGTGCCACAGCCGATGTCGAGCACGTCGGCCGGGCTGTCAGGCATCACGGAGCCCAGAAGTCGGGCCCACGCCGCTCGGGTGTTGCCGTCGCTCATCCCGTGATCGGGCTCCTCGTCAAAGGTCGCCGCAGCGGCATCCCAGTAGGCAGTGATCAACGCAGTACGGTCAGTCATCTCCCCATGCTCGCAGCAGCCACCGACAGGCCAAACACCAAACACGGAATGCGGGTTCAGGCCACCGATTCCTGCGCGGCGAACAACCGCTGTCGCGAGACCGCCTGCCTCCCCTGCGCAACCACACGTGTGTGCCGGGCGGCTGGCGGGCTGCCCGGCACACGGTCATTGCGGCTTCGGCTGCCGCCCCTTCACGGGCGGCAGCCGTGGACCTGGTTAGCGGCGGCGGCCCCAGGACTCGGTGTCGACGGTGCGGCCGCGGTCGTCGCGCAGGGTGGCGGTGTCGGCGCGGTTGCCCCAGATGTATTCGCGCTTGCCCTGGAAGACGTCGGTGCGGGAGTCGCGGCCGGTCCCGGTGTGGACGCGGATGGTGCCGCGGCCGGCGATGCGGATGTCGTGGAAGCGGTAGCGGTTGCCGTCGGCGTCGCGCAGGGTCCAGCCGCGGAGGTTGACGGGCTGGCGGGTGGTGTTGCGGATCTCGACCCACTCGTTGTTCAGGGAGCGGTTGGAGTGGTCGTCGCGTCCGGGGCTGTCGGCCTGGACCCGGCTGATCTCCACCCGCGGTTGCTGGTGGCCCCGGTCCGCTGCCGTCGCGGGAAGCGCGGCGGCGGAGACGATGGCACCGGCGGCGAGGACGGTCGCGGCGACACGACGAACGTTCGACGAAGCAGACATGAAGTGATGTCCCCTCAAGAACAGGCCTTCACCCGCCGATACGAATCACGTACCGGATTCGGGTGCCCGGCCCGTCGATGGGCCGATGACCCACACTCTCGACCCGCCACTCGACCCACCGCAGCCCCCGACGTGGCCGGTTACCGACCACGGACATTCCCGTCACCCTCGCCTGCGCCCTACACACACTCCACATGATCGTGCCCCTGACATTCACTGACCGTTACACCCACCCAAGGCCCGCATGGTCCGGTCGATCAATGCACCCCGGCGCACCACCGGGCGCACTCATCCCTTCGCAACCCAACCGGAGCAACAAATTCCGTAACGGTCGTTCTGCGGAATTCTTCGCACAGGGGCACGAAGAGCGCTCTTCGGAACGATTGTGGCGACGCGCCATCGACGAACAGGAGCTTTACGGGCTGCTGTTCATCGCGGCCGGCTTGGGTGGCGACGCCGTCACCCGTGCCCCAGCCCCCTGATCGACCCGGGGCACGGCTGCGAGCCCCCGCCCGGCGCTGTTGTTGCCCACCGACGGCGAGCTCCCGCCGCGGTTCGGACGTACGGTCGCGCGGGCGGCCGGCTCTGCTGTCACACACTCTGTTGTCACATGGCGACGGGGGATGCGCTCTCCCGACGCACACCGTCGACCCTTTGGAATCCCATGATCCTCCCCAAAGACCGCGATCCCCGCTTCATCACCATCCGCCGTGGGGGGACGCTCACGGACTCCGACCACCGGCTCCTGGCCCTGTGGGCCGCCGCGTGCGCGGAGCACGTTCTGCACCTCTTCGAGTCGGAGCGGCCTTCGGACCCGCGTCCCCGCACGGCGATCGAGCAGATTCGGGCGTGGGCGGGCGGCGAGATCAACATGTCCCAGTCCCGAGCGGCAGGTGGCCATGCCATGGCTGCGGCCAGGGAGTTGAGCGGAGCGGGTCGTCACGCCGCATACGCGGCCGGCCAGGCGGCAGTGGTGGCGCATGTCGCCGCACACGAACTCGGCGCCGCGGCCTACGCGATCAAGGCCGTGCGTGCGACGGTTCCTCGACCGGAGGGCGAGAACGTCGGCCGGATCGAGTGCCGTTGGCAGCGAGCACAGCTCCCGGATGCGATTCGTGAACTCGTCCTGGATGACCAGCGGTTGCGGAACGAGATCTGCTGGTCGGTCTTCGACTGTGACGGGCCTGACGGGCCTGACGGATTCTGCCTGCCCGGTTTGGACGCATGACCCGGGTACGGCTTCTCCCCCGGAGGTGACGACGTCCCCGGCTCGAACAGGCGGCCGGGGACGTGCGCCCAATACGGCACGAGACGCCCTCACCGTTCCAGCGAGGGGGCTCCGCGTTTCCTGCGCCTTTCGCCCATCGCTCGGAAGTGGGCTCACCGCGGCATCAAATGGGCGGCAGCACCTCGCCGCCGGGCCGCGCGGGTGCACCTGGATCCGTCGACTGATCGCAGTGGGACGGTCCAGCCCGATGGGGGTGAAGGGCCTCGTTACGCGCTCGCGGCCTCAGATACTGCGGGTGGTGGTCGGCTCTCCGTCTCCGGTTACTCGTACCGGTACTTCAGCGAGTCCGCCTCCGCCTGCTCGATGTCGGCGATCGTCAACTCCGGCATGCGCAGTTGGGCCAGTGTCACCTCGGCCGAAGCCGGTTGGGCGTCCGCCGGCAGCCACTCCTGCGGCTTCCAGGCCGCGCTGCGCAGCAGCGACTTGGGGCAGTGCGGGTAGACCTCCTCGATCCCCACCACCAGTGCGCTGGCCGGTGGTTTGCCCACGGCGGTCAGCTGCGACAGCAGCTCCGGGCGGGTGGAGACGCAAGCCCGGCCGTTCACCCTGAGCGTCGTGGTGCGCCCGGGGATGACGAACAGCAGCCCGGCCCGCCCGGTGGCGATGACGTTGTGCAGGGTGTCCAGCCGCTTGTTGCCGGTCGCGTCCGGTATCGCCAGCGTCCGTGCGTCCAAGACCGCGACGAACCCCGCGGGGCCGCCGCGCGGGGAGACATCACAGTTGCCCTCGACGTCCGCACTGGCGATCAGAACCAGCGATGAACAGGCGACCAACCGTCGCGTCTGCTCGGTGAGTTTCCGTCATCTGCTTGCGCACGGACGCGCCGCTGGGTGGGTCGTAGACCCGGCGCAGCGCCTCCTCGTCGGCCACCGCATCGAGACGGAGCATGTCAAAGGCGCTACTGGCGTGGGGCGTTGTTGTCATGCCTTCGACCCTAACGGGCCGCCCTGCGCACGAGGACGTCGAGGTCTCGGGCCTGGACTCTGTCGACCTGCGCGAGGGCCACCAGATGCCGCGCGGGCGGGCAGCGGGTGTGAACGGTGCGCGATGTCCCGGGCAGTCAGGGGGCGCCGCCCGGGCCGGGTGGGGTCCCCTGGCGGCAGGATCGCGGAGGGCCCCTGCCCATCACGAACAAGAACGGGACGGTTCAGCTCCATGGCCACGCCGTGGATCACCCGCTCGGGCCTGATCGCCACGAGGGGTGGTCGTGGTCGAACCGGTTGTGCGCCAGAGCCCGGGATTCGGCTGCGACCAGCGCGTCAGGCTCGGCCAACACCCTTTCCCTGCGTTGCTGATGTCGTGTCTGTCACCAAGCTCGACAAGACGCTCCCGTCGAGAGTTGGTGGCACCGAACCGCCGGTGGACACGTGAGGCAGGGTTTCGTGGTGTCAGCCTGACCGCCGGCAGCCGGCGCGCGATGCGTTGCCCACTGCGTCGAGGGCCGCCTCCAGCCGGGTGATGTCCTCGGCATCCTTGGTCCGTCGAGACTGTGTCAGCAGACCTTCCGTCAGGACCTCGGCATCGTGTGTCCAGGCGAACCAGTCGATGCCCTCATGGTCTCGTGTGACCTCGCCGAGGAGGAAGTCCATGGCCCATCCTCCGCGAAGTCACACTGCGATGCGAAGAGCTGCGGCCACCTGCGTGGTTTCGGTGGTCAGGCGGAGTTGTCGATCAGCACGTCTCATGTCCACAGCGAGGCAGGTTACGCGGAGACCGCGCACCTCAGCCCGCCATTTGTCTCCGGCAGGGCGGGCAAACGATGCCTGATGCGGCACAAACGGCATGGATGGGTTTCTGCCATGTCGTCGCGGCGTACCCGCACCAGATCTGGCCGGATCAACCCCACTAGAGTGTGCGCATTCACCAGGGGGAGGAAGTCGAATGCAGGTCAAACATGTCAGAACGCTGGCCTATGCGGCCGTGTGGGGGGTGCTCGCGGTCGCTGCGGTCACTTACGGTGCGGACGCGTTGGCGGGCTTGAGCCCCGCCGCCGAGCCCGCGCCAAAGGCGTACGTGGACGCCACGGAACTGCCGGAGGCACTGTCGGCGGACGGCACGACGATCATGGTGGGGGACCCGAACGCCAAGATGGTTGTCCGGCTCTACGAGGACCCGCGTTGCCCGGTTGTCGCGGACTTCGAGTCGAGTGGCGCCAAAGCGATCCGTACGCACACCATCCAGAGGCGGACAAGGACGGAGTACGTATTTGCTTCGTTCAAGGACGACCGCCTCGGTGGTGACGGATCCAAGCGCGCGGTCAACGCCCTGCGGGCGGCTCTCGATGCGCAGAAGTTCACCGAGTTCCACGCCGTGCTGATGGAAGACCAGGAAGAGGCGGAGGCGTCCGACGGCTACACCACGCAGCGTCTGCTGCGCCTTGCGGACGAGGTGCCGGGTTTGCGGAGCCAGGCCTTCGACACCGCGGTGTCGACGATGAAGTACAGCGACTTCGTGACCGCTTCACTGACGGCGTTCCAGCAGACCGGGGAGGATCCGCTCGGACCGGGCACGCCCTCCGTCACCATCAACACCACGATGCTCACCGGTGAACTCTACGACGACCTTTTCGACGAGGAAGTCCTGACGGGTGTGCTGACCGCGGTCGAAAGGGCCCCCGAGGTGTTGCGGAGGCGCCGGGTCTAGGGGCGCGGCCCCGTCGACCGTCAGGTCGGCGGGGAGGGTCCGGGTGCGTCCCGTCCTGACGCGAAGGGATCCAACGGGCGTCCTTCTCTCCGTGTTCGCGTCCTGGGTGCCCCGGCGTCACGGGCCTACGGCCGTGCCCGGAACCGGGCGGGGCCCGCGTGTGTGCCGCTTGCCCTGGCGGGACATCCTGTCGCGGCCGGTGCTGCCGGCCCGCTCCAGCCACGTCGCCGTCCCGCTCGGTGCGAGGCTGACGGCTCCCAGGCAACGGGCCGGTAGTCGCCGTCCGGCACTGAATCTCCGGCTCGGGCCGCGCTGCGGTGTTCGCTCCGGATGCGGGCCCGCCGACCGTGGTGTGCCGTGTGCGTCTCAGCGGGCGATGGAGATGGCGAAGGGCGTGAATCCGTTGGATCGGATGACGTGCGGGACGAAGAGGATCGCTGCCTCGGTGGCGCGGGCTGTGTGGATGCCGCCGAGGTCGGTGATCCATTCCTTGTGCCAGCCGAGGTCGGTGAGGAGTTCGCGGACGGCATGTTTGGCCTGCGGGTCCTCGCCGGAGAGGAAGGCGGTTGGTGTCTGGGTGAGCATGGTCGGCGTGGTCATGACGGGGAAGAGCATGGTGTTGAGTGTCTTGACGACGTGCGTTTCGGGGAGTGCTTCCTGGAGTTGTTCGGCGAGGCTTGAGCCGGGGTGGATCAGGTCGGTGGGCAGTCCGTCCGGTCCGTCGACGGTGGCGTTGGAGACGTCGATGAGGATCTTGTCCCGCAGTTCCGCGCGCGCAGGGCGGTGAGGCGTTCCAGGGAGCCGGCGCCCGGGGTGGCGTTGATGACGATCCGGGCTGTCCGGGCGGCGGAGGCGGCGGCGCCCGGGGTGCGGTCCGCGGCGGTCACCTCGTGCCCGGCCCGGGTGAGGGCGGTGGCGAGGTTGCCGCCGACGCGGCCGTTTCCGAGTACTGCGATCGTGGCCATGATGTTCTGCTTCCTTGCGGGGTGTGGGGTGCGGGGTGCGGGGGTGTGGGGTGTGGGGTGTGGTCAGCGGGAGAGGGTGGCGGCGGCCTGGGTGTGGATGCCGGGTGTGGCGGCGAGGAAGGTCTCGCTCTGCGGGGTCCAGGGGCGGCCCTCGATGTCGGTGATCCGTCCGCCCGCCTCGGTGACGAGCAGGGCCCCGGGGAGCAGGTCCGCGCGGGCGCCGGCGAACTGCCAGAAGGCGTCGATCCGGCCGGCGGCCACGTTCACCAGGTGCAGGGTCGCGGGTACGGAGGTGCGGACGACGAGCGCGTCGAGGAGCATCGCGGTGATCGAGGATCCGACGCGTCGTACGACCGCCTCGTCCTCGTCGGGCCGGGCCTGGCTGGTGGCCACGATGCCCAGGCCGAGGTCCGCGGCCGGGGAGACGCGCAGCGGCCGGCCGTCGAGGTGCGCGCCGGCGCCGGCGAGCGCGGTGTAGGTCTCGCCGGTCAACGGCAGATGGACCACGGTGAGCACCGGCTGGTTCTCACGCACGAGGGTGGCGGTCACCGCCCAGTCCGGCAGGCCGTGCAGGTGGTTGACATTGCCCTCGGCCGGGTCCACGACCCACCACTCACCGGGCGGCAACGCCCCGCCGTCCAGCTCGTCCTCCACCCAACCGGCCTCCGGGCGAAGGCTCGTGAGACGGGGCCGCAGGATGTCGAGGGCCGTGTCGTCATTCGCGGCGAGCCCACGCATCAACTCCTCGCGGCTCTGGTGGCTGACCACCCCGCCGAAGCGTTCGAGCAACGCCGAACCGGCCACGCGCACGGCGCTCACGGTCTCATCGAGCAGGTAGGCATCGGAGGCGACGGCAGTGGCGACCTCGGCGACGTCAGTGGTCTGAAGCGTTTCGGACATGGTGGTACTCCCGTTGTGAGAAGGGGTGATGAGGCCGGCGGGCGTTCCGTCCTGCGCTCCTGGTTTCGAAGGTATAGAGCCCCTCGATTAACTTCAACTGCATGTAAAGCACGGCTAGGATTACTCGCATGCAATTGGACTTGAATCTGCTCGCCGCGCTCGACGCGTTGCTGGAGGAGGGCAGCGTGGCCGGGGCGGCCGCCCGCCTGCATGTCACCGCCCCGGCGATGAGTCGAAGCCTGGGCCGAATCCGGCGCACGACCGGGGATCAGATCCTCGTGCGCACCGGGCGCACGATGACCCCGACTCCGTATGCCATCGCCGTCCGGGAACAGGTGCACGAGCTGCTGCACCAGGTCCAGGGGGTGCTCGCACCGAGCCGTGAACTCGATCTGGCAACGTTGGAGCGCGCCTTCACCCTCCGTTGGCACGATTCCCTGGTCGCCCTGGGCGGCCCCGCACTGCTCGCGGCCGTACGCGGACAGGCACCGGGCGTCCGATTGCGTTTCGTGGCGGAATCGAGCATCGACACACCCGAGTTGCGGCGCGGGGAAGTCGATCTGGAGGCCAATGCCAACCGCCCGAGCGCACCGGACATCCGCGCCGAGAAGGTGGGCGAGACCCACCTCGTCGTCGTCGTGAGGCAGGGTCACCCCCTCACCCGCGTCAGGACCGTCACCACGAAGCAGTACGCCGCCGCCGAGCACGTCACCGTCTCGCGTCGTGGAAACTTCGGCAACGCCCTGGACGACGCTCTCGCCCGGCTCAACCTCACCCGCCGCGTGGTGGCGACCGCGCCGACGGAGGCCGGCGGCGTTGGAGTTCGCTCGCGGTTCCGATCTCCTGGTCAGCGTCCCCGAGGCCACGACGCGGTCCGCGGTCGCCGATCTCGGCCTGGCCGTGCTCCCGCTCCCGCTCGAACTTCCCTCGGCACCGATATACCTGTCATGGCATCAGCGCTATGACACCGACCACGCGCACGCCTGGCTGCGCGGGTTGGCGCGGGCCGCACTGGCCGACTGCGGAACCTCATAGGAGTTGTCCGGCCGCCCCACCGGCACAACCACGCGGTCGCCGTGACTCCTCACGGCGACCGCTGCGCGGATCCGCGTTAGGCCGCCGGACCCCGGTGTCCACAGCCCACTCGGTACGGTACGGAAGGGCCGTACCGAGTGGCCGTGTCACGCCGGTGATGGCCGTAGTTCGGTCCGCTCGGGCGATCACTCCGCGAAGCGCCCCTTGCGCGCGTGGGTTCGCGCCTTCATTCGGTTGCCACAGACCGCCATGGAACACCACCGGGCGGTCCCGGGTCGGCTGTGATCGACGAGAAACAGGTTGCATTCCTCGTTCGCGCAGGCCCGCAGCCGTCCCGGCAGTTCCGTGGCGACGCGCGACCACGCAAGGACCACACGGACCACAACCTCCTCATCAGGCGCCGTCTCCAGTTGCCAGGACACGCCCGCGGGCGAGACGGCAGGACGGAGCCGCGCCCGGTCGAGCGCGGAGGCAAGGCTGCTGACATCGGAGGACGTCCCCCGAATCAGCAGGTGCAGCGCGTCACGCACATGGCGCAGGCGGTCGCGTTCTTCTTTCGCGCCGCTACCCCCGAGCGCTCGCAGCCAGCCCTCCGCCCCCGGCTCATTCAGGGCGTCCGTGGGCAGCCCGTCGACCACCGGCGCGCTGTTGAGAACGGTGAGGAGCAGTTCCTCATCCTCGACCACGACTCACTCTCCTTGACATGCCCTGCCCTTCTGGCATGATCAGCATAGCCTAACCGTTTAACTCACTTTAAGGGGTTACTGTGGTTGCTGTTCATCACCGGACCGTGGACGTCGACGGCTTGACCGTCTTCTACCGGGAGGCAGGCCCTTCGGACGCTCCTGTCCTCCTGCTGCTGCATGGCTATCCGACGAGTTCCCACATGTTCCGGCACCTGATCCCGGCACTGGCCGGTCACTATCGGGTGATCGCCCCCGACCACATCGGCTTCGGTCGCTCATCGGCACCCCAGCGTGACCGACTTCCCCTACACCTTCGACGCCCTCGCCGAAGTGACCCGCGGCTTCCTGGCCGGCCTCGGCGTGCACCGCTACGCGATCTACGTACAGGACTACGGCGCACCCGTCGGATGGCGACTCGCACTGGCGGACCCGGAAGCGGTCCTCGCCGTCGTCTCCCAGAACGGCAACGCCTATGAGGAAGGGTTCGTGCCGGCCTTCTGGGAACCCGTCTGGGCCTACGGCGCGCACCGCGGCCCGGAGAACGAAGCGCGCCTGAGGCCCGCCCTGGGCCGGGAAGCCGTCGAGTGGCAGTACACCCACGGTGTACCCGACCCCAGCCTGATCGATCCCGACGCCTGGGAGCACGACCTGACCCTGCTTGCCCGACCTGGCGTCGACCGCGCCCAACTCGCCCTGTTCGGCGACTACTCCAGCAACCGCGCCCTCTATCCGGCGGTGCACGACTGGCTGCGGTCGAGCCGTGTCCCCGTCCTCGCGATCTGGGGCCGCAACGACGAGATCTTCGCGCCGGCCGGCGCGGAGGCGTTCCGCCGCGACGCTCCGAGCGCGGAGATCCACCTGCTCGACGGGGGTCACTTCCTCTTGGAGAGCCACCTTGAGGCCGTCGCCTCGGCCATCATCCGGTTCCGGCCGCGCGTGCTCGACGCACCAGCAGGTTGATATCGCAACAGGTCCACGGCTCGTGGCGACAAACCGGCCGTACCGGCAACGCGCGGCGCCCGTCCTCAGGCAACCGTGAGTACGATCTTTCCTTGGATGTGTCCTCGGGCGGCGCGCTCGTGCGCCGCCCGGGCATCCGCGAGGGCGAACGTGCTGTCGATCGCTACGTGGAGCGTGCCCGCGTCGATCAGGCGGCCCAGTTCGGCGAGTTGCGCGGCGTTCGAGCGGACCTGGGCACTGGAGACGGTGACACCCAACCTGGCGGTCTCCTCTTGGTCGAAGTCCCCGGGGAGCACGGGGAACTGGGCGCCGCCGCGCTTGAGGGTGCGCAGGAAGCGTTTGCTGTCCGGGCCGCCGACGGTGTCGAGCACGAGATCGATGTCGTGCACGAGTTCCTCGGGACGACTCTTGGTGTAGTCGATGAACCGGTCGGCGCCGAGCTTGTTCAGGAACGATTCGTGCGCGCCCGATGCCACCGCGATGACATGTGCGCCCCTCCACTTCGCCAGCTGGAGTGCGAAGTGCCCCACTCCGCCCGCGGCACCGTTGACGAGTACCGTCGTGTCGGCATCGATCACCGTCGGCCGATGCCGTGATTCCTGGAAGGGCGAGGGATGATCATGTCCGAGCTCGATCAGGAACTGCCATGCGGTGAGCCCGGCCATGGGCGCCCCGGCCGCGTGGACGTGATCGATGCCGGCGGGCTTGCGTGCGAGGTCCAACGCGGGCGCGGCCACATACTCGGCGTACGTGCTGCCGTCGAAGCCGGGAAAGCGCAGCAGGCCGAAGACTTCGTCACCTACGGCGAGGTCGTCCACGTCCGCGGCGATGGCCTCGACGACGCCCGACACGTCCGTCCCCGGAATCACCGGCAGACTGACCGCCGACCCCGTCTTCCCGGGCATCCTGGTCAGCCCGTTGCGCAGGTACCAGTCAGGCGGATTGACGCCGGCCGCGTGAACGCGGACGAGCACCTCGCCCGGCCCCGGACCAGGAATCGGCACCTCGTCGTATCGCAGAACTTCCGGACCGCCGTGCTCGTGGATCCGGATGGCCCTCATCGTTCGGGTCGACATCGTCTTCTCCTGTCGTACTACGGGATACGATTATTCGGATCAGTGGTCCATATAAGTGGACCACTGATCCGAATATATGGACCACTGATCCGGATAGTCAAGAGGGGCAGATGCGCGCCGACGCCAGGAAGAACCGCGACCACCTGCTCGCAGTAGCGGGCACCGCCATCACCGAGCACGGCGTCGACATGTCGCTGCGCGACATCGCCCGCAGGGCCGACGTCGGGCTGGCGACGCTGCTGCGGCACTTCCCGACGCGCGAGGCACTGCTCGATGCCCTGCTCCGCACGAGCTTCGACAAACTGACGGCGCAGGCGGGCGAGCTCGAGACGTCGAGCTCGCCTGAAGACGCTCTCGTCGCGTGGCTACGCGACTGCGTCGCATGGACAACCGAGTTTCGGGGCGTCACCGATCTGATGGCAGCCGCCATCGAGGACCCCGAATCCGCACTCCACGCTTCGTGCGTCACCCTGCGCGCAGCCGGTGCGCGACTCCTCACCCGCGCCCAGGCCGCGGGCACGGCGCGGAGCGATGTCGATGGCGCCGACTTGTTCGCGCTGGTGGCCATGCTCGCTTGGCTCGGCGATCAACCCTCACTCGCGCCGCGCTCCGACCGCCTCTTCGAGGTCGTCGCGAGCGCGATTCTGACGAGCGCAGACAGCAGCCGAACGCCACCCTCGGGGCGATGACCGACATGGCCGCACCCGGACCGGCGGCCTCGGCCGGACGCTCGGCAGGGGCGGGTTCGGCGCCGAGCGAGGGCGGGCACGTGGCGAGTCGGCTGCCGAGCCGTTCGCGGGAGGCGGAGGGGTGCCGCCACCCCTGAGGCGATGCTGCCGTGTCCCCAAGGAGGTGGGACCCCCGCCATGATTCAGACGCCGCGGACCCCACGAAGACGCCATTCCGACCAGAGCGGGCACCGCTGGGCTTACGGGGCACAGAGGTTCATCGAGCCCCGGCAGTACCTCGCGCCGTCACCCCACCGGGGGCCGATGGCGGTCGAGGATTCGGCTCCATAGCCGGCTCAGGGGGCAGATCGTCCCGCCCTCCGGCGGCCGGCCCCGCGATCTTGCTCATCTGTACGGAGATCGCGCAGAGAACTCCGATACGGGCCCGCACGCCACCCCACGACCCCACGACGGCCGTGGGCCGACAGCCCAGGACGCCCCGGCGAGATGGTCTTGCCCTGACGGCAGCCGCCGACCCGATCTGGTGTCCGGGACGGGGTGGGCGGGAATACTCCCTGAAGGCCGACCCGGTCTGCCGAGGACTGCGTGCCACCACCCAACCACTCATGGTGGCCGCAGAGTGGCACGGATTCCGTGCTCGCTGCGCACAGAGCCTCCCTGTGTGTGCTCCGACCTCCGCAAGCATCACGTGGTGGGGCCAACGGCGCGGGCCGGGCCGTCGGGCACGAAACCGAAGGGCGACTTCGACGAGGCACGACAGGCCGGCCACGAAGTCCGCTTGACGGGCAAGGAGAAGGACCATGGCAGCGAAACGGACCGTCTACCACGTCTCACCGTCCAGCGAGCGCGCGGCGGCTGCGGGCGTGAAATGGCAGGTGGAAGGCAGAGAAGGACGTCGACTCCTGCACGAGCCACACCGTACGCAGAAGGATGCGGTCGAGGCCGCACGCCGCCACGCCAAGGAGCACCAGCCCGCACAGGTCGTCGTCCACGCCCGCGACGGACACATCCGCTCCGCATACACCTACGGAGATGCCCCCGCGGCACCCCCCGACGAGCGTGGCCGCAAGGCAGGCGAACCCGGAGGCATCTTCCAGAGCAAGTGAGGGCGCGCCGAACCGGGGCCTCGGAGCACGCCGACCACCCACTGCGCGCGGCGGGCTTGCACCTCTTCCGCACGCGCTGCATCGTTTGGCCTACCGGGAGTTCGGCCCTGCGGATGACGATCTCGCGGAACCGTCGCGAGAAGGTTGGTCCGTGCGAACAACCATCGGATACACCATCGAAAGCATCGGCTACGTCGTAGGAGCCCAGGGGCTTGTCAGCTTTGCCTCGCAGACCTTCTTCGGCACGGAGTGGGGCTGGTTGCACAAGATCGTCGACCTTCCGTCCGCCGCCTACCTCGGCATCGTCGCCCTGGGGTTGGCGCTCATCGTCGGCGGGGTGAAGACGCGGAAGGAGCCCCGGCGCCAGACGGCCGCCTGACCGACGAAGCGCTGCGCGGAGCATGATCCCGGTCCCGGAGCGCGCGGTCGGGGACTCGGAACCTGCGGGCACCGGCCTTCGTCGCGCAATGGTGGGCGAGCCACGGGCAGCAGCCGGGCAACTGCAGGTCCACGCCTCGAAGTCCACACCGCGGAAGCCGTCAGGGAACGGTGCGCGCAGGCTGTTCTCCCACAGCCGGGCGAGTCCGCCTTCGGGCTGCGCCCCGCCGACGCCGGCGGCCGGCGCCTCTGCCGCGGACGGTGGGCGAAGGAGCGGGTTGACGGCATCGAAGGCCGCCCGCACCATGTCGATGGACCCGGCCGGGCCGAGGGTGGCACGACGCTCGGCGAGGACGTGTTCCTCCAAGGCGGCCCGGGGGTCCCGTACCGGCTGGAGCAGTGGGTCCGTCGGTGGTGGCTGGGTGCTCACCGGCGCAGTCTTGTCGCCGGAAGGATGCCGGTGCCATCCGATGTACTCGCGGCGGTCACCGACCCGTCGGCCGTGTGTCTCCGCCTGCCCGCTACGTCCTTGGAGAACTCGCTCCTTCGGCAGCCGTGCCGAACTCGGTGGTGAGGATGTCGTCGAAGACGGCGAGGCCGCTCCAATCACCGTTGACCTGGCTCGTCAGCAGGCGCCCGCCGTCACGGGTGCCCACGGCGTAGGTCCACGAGCCGTACGTCGCACCGGCGTTGCCCCAGACCGTGACCCCGGTCGGCAGTTTCTGGGCGAACACGCCCAGTCCGTACCGGGTACTCGGGATCCACGGGACGGGGCCTGTGGTGTCGACGGTGGTGAACATCTCCTGCTGCTGCTCGGCGGGCAGCAGGTGGCCTTTGAGGAGAGCGCCGAAGAAGCGCTGGAGGTCGCCGGTGGTCGAGATGATGCCGCCTGCCGCCCACGCGAAGGACTGGTTCATCTCAGTCGCGTCATGGACTTCGGGCCGGGCGTCGGAGGAGAAGAGTGTGGAGTAGTGCCGCGGGTGCGGCCCTCGGATCGTCGGTTCCGCGCCGGGCAGGTAAGTGCCGGTCAGCTTCAAGGGCTGGACGAGCCACCGGGTGAGCGCTTGCGCGAACGTTATGCCTGTGGCCTTCTCGACGATCAGGGCGGCCAGGAAGTAGTTGGTGTTGGAGTAGAGGAAGGCGTCTCCCGGGGCGAAGGCCGGTGGGGTGGCCAGGCCGATCCTGATCAGCTGCTCGGGGGCGTAGGTGTCGTAGCGGTGCCGGAACCAGGCCGCGCCGATGCCCCTTTTGAAGAACTCCGGGTCGTTGCCGTAGTTGAAGATGCCGCTGGTGTGGTTGAGCAGCTGCCGGATGGTGATCGCACGGCCGTCATGGCCGTTGTCCGCCACCAGCCCGGGCAGCCACCGCTCCATCGTGTCGTCAAGGCCCAGCTTGCCTTCGGCCGCCAGTCGCAGGACCAGCGCGGCGGTGAACGTCTTCGTCGTACTCCCGATCCGGAACCGCTCGGAAGGCCGGCGTTCGCGCCCGGTCCCGGTGTCGGAGACGCCCGCCGAACCGAACCACCTGCCGCGGTCGTCACGGACCTCGACGACCATGCCGGGAGCGCCGCCCCGGGTCACGGCGTCGCTCAGGGCGCACTGCATCGCGGAGCGGTCCGCGGTTGTCGCGGGGGCCGTTGGTGCACCCTGCGCGGTCGTGGTCGACTCGTTGGAGAAGGGCGTGGTCATGTCGGTTTCCTTTCGGGAGTTCGGGAGTTCGGGAGTTCGGGAGTTCCGGAGTTCCGGTCGTCGGGGTGGGGCGGCGGCGTCAGCACGCCGGTCGGGAAGGCTCGGGATCGTCGGCCGGTTCGACGGTGAAAGGCCCGGCCGTGGCGCGCTCCGGCGTGGCGCGCTTGGCAGTGGCACGCTCCGGCGTGGCGCGCTTCGCGGTGGCGATCACCCTTGCGGTGGTCGCCACCGCGAGAACCAGCACCGCGGCAAGGGTGAGGAGGGTGGCGGCATCCGGGTGGACCAGGGACTGTCCGCGCCACGCCTGCCAGGTCACCACCGCGACCAGGCCCGTGTAGCCGAGCGCGGCACTGCCGACCAGGCGGGCCCGCACCTTCTCGTCGCGCAGCCAGACGTGCTCGGCGGCGAGTGCGGCCAGTACCACGGTGATCAGGAGGAGCACCTGGATGCCGTGCAGGGCGAAGAAGTGCGGTACCCGGAAGTCGCCGCCGGTCACACTCCAGTTCGTGAGGGGCATGCCGTGACCGTCCGGGTCTCCGATGCCGTGGCCCTGGTACATCCGCACGGAGTGGCCGTTGGCGTCGGTCACCGCCCGGGAGTGGATCTCGGTGACCATCCAGAAGACCGGCACGACCATGCCGAAGGTGGCGAGTGCGAGGCCGGAGCGGATGGCGCGGTTCAGCGCCGCTCCCCCGGTGCGCTGGGTCAGGACGACGATCGCAAGGATCAACTGGGCGATGACGATGACCATCACGCCGAAGGTGAGGAGGGGGACCAGGGCCAGGGTGACCGGGTCGGTCTGATCCGCGTTGAAGTGGCTGAAGGTTCCGCGCGCCGCCTGGACGGTGATGGCGCCCACTTCGACCGTGGCGGCGACCGCGAAGACGGTACCCAGCCAATGTCCCAGTCGTCTGCCCCTGGTCAGCTTGGTCAACAGCCAGGCCAGTGTGGCGGCGTACAGGCCGAAGGCAAAGGCGAACTTGAGCGGCTTCACCCACACCGACTCATCCAGCAGCATCCGTCCGTCGACGACGGTGCCGACGCCCGAGACGAGCACCAGGCCGAGCATGAGGGCGGCACAGACCACCAGCGCACGGTCCCAGGTACGAACGGGGGTGAGGAAGGTGGCCATGAAAGCTCCGATCAGGGCGACGAGCAGCCCGCCTACGCGGCTACCCGGTATGCACCGCTCGTTCGCGGATCACTAAAAGCTAAATTGCTTTCACCATTTGGTCAATCAAAAAGCGAGCAAGTTCGTTAAACAGGCAGGTGGTTGAGCGAAACTCTTGCAATGACTATGGAGTCGAAGGCAAATGCAATCTCGAAGGGTTTGCAATGACCTGACCGCGAACGCAATACTGGCCGCACACTCGGGCCCGACACGCTCGGACCGGACACATTCGGACCAGACACGGAGGCGACGCCGATGCCCGGAGGCAGACTGACCCACGCAGAGCGACGGGGGATCGCGGAGGGGCTCAGGGAAGGACTCACCTACACCGACATCGCCGGCCGCCTGGACAGGCCCATCTCCACCGTCACCCGAGAGGTGGCCCGCAACGGCGGCCCTGCCGCCTACCGGGCCGACGCGGCGCATCGCGCGACCGCAGGGCGGGCCCGTCGGCGCCACCAGACCCCGACGCCACCCCCCTCACAGGCCGAGAGCGGCGTACACGGACGCGACCCGGAGGCCGTCCTCGAACTGGAGGCACAGTTCACGGCGATGATGGTCGGTACGGGGCTCCCCCGGATGACCGCCCGCGTACTGACCTGTCTGTACGTCACCGATGGTGGCAGCCTGACCGCCACCGAACTCGCTCAGCGCCTCCGGGTCAGCCCCGCCTCCGTCTCCAAGGCCGTGGGCGAACTCGAACAGCAGGAACTCATCAGGCGCGAAACGCGACACCGGCCGCCGACGCGACTTGTACGTCATCGACGCCGACGCCTGGTTCCGCGGCTGGATGGCCAGCGCCCGGCAGAACACCACGCTCGCCGACTTCGCCCTTCACGGCGCCGAGGTCCTCGGCGCCGCGACACCCGCCGGCACCCGGATGCAGGACCTCGGCCACTTCTTCGAGCATGTGGGCCGGGCCATGATCCAGGCGGCCGAGGAATGGCGGCAGGCCGATGCCGCCAGGCGCGGCACGTCGTACTGAGGAGTTGACGGGAGCGGTCCCGGGCTCCTGTGTTCCCCACAGGGTGGCCAGGCGGAAGAGGCGGGTCGGGGGCTCGGCCGGCGACATCACGTCGCACAGTGCCTTGGTGACCATGGGACGGCTCATCGCGGCGCGGCTGAGGCGGTCCATGCAGCGGTGTGTGATCCGGCCTGCGAGAGGGGCCCGCTCTCGCGATCAGGCGGCGACGACGGGATGGGCGCCCTTGAGGGCGAACTCTTCGAAGGCGGCCGGGTCGGTGTCGGATTCGGCGCTTCTGGTGCCGGCGAGTGTGATGAGCCGGTGGTCGCCCTCCACCGGTACAGGGTGGCACTGCGGCCGGGAACTCCCGGTGCGGGGTCGGTCGGAGGCTGACGACGACCGGACACGTCTCCGCCCGCCGGGTGCTCGGTACCAGCGGCCGGCGTACACCAGGCCGGCGACTTGGCAACCCGCGATGCCCATCCCCAGAGGGGAGTTGGGGTCGCGGATGCCGTTCGCCGCGGCTATCGGGCATGTGCCTGCGGAGCGCATGAGTCGGGCTTGTCGGGGGCTGTTGGTGTTGGTGAGGGGGATGGTGTGGGGTCGGGGCTCGGAGTCGGTGAGATGCTCGGGACCGGTGAGGCATCCGGGGAGGTACTGGCGGAGGGTCCGGGGAAGCCCCGGCGGGGTGCGATCGGGCCGGGGATGAAGGCTTCCGGCTTGTGGGCGAATGCCGCGAGTTGCATGGTGCCGCCCTGTGCGGCCATGGTGCCACCGGCCTGTGCGACTCGGTGGATGGGCTGCTCGGCGGCTTGGGTCCGTCCCGTCTTGCAGTCGCCTTCGAGCCCGGTGAAGGAGTCCCCCGCCAGGATCGCGGCGAGGGTCAGGGCGGCCACTGCGGTCGCCGCGGCCACCGGACGCAACGCCGGGCGCAGGACGCGATCTCTGCGCGCGCCCCATGACCGCCCGTTGGAGCCGGCGCCGGCCGCCCGGTCGGTCGGGCCTTCCTCGCTCGCGTGTGGTGCTCCGTGAGATCGGGTGGCTTCCTGCCGGGCCCGGTCCAGAAGTTCGTCGGCGTCGTGCCGGGCCTGCGCCCGTAGTTGTTCGGCTTCGGTTTCCGCGCTCGCGCGAATGCGGTCGGCTTCGGCGCGGGCATCCCCGCGCAGGGTTTCGGCTTCCTGCGAGGCGTCGTCCAGGGTCTGCCGCACGGTGGCGCGCAGGCGCTTGCTCGCGGGCTGGGCCTGGCGCTGGAGGAGCTTGACGTCCTGCCAGCGGCGTCGCCAGCCGTCCGCGGTTGCCGGGTCGGTCCGGAATCCGGCAGCGGCGGCCGGTTCCATGTCCCGTGGGGTGGTGACCACGCGGACGAATTCGAGGAGCGCCTCCAGGGAGGTGAACCGTTTGCCGGCGAGCAGTTCGTTGAGGCCGGCCTTGGTCAGCCTCGGCCTCACCGAGGCGCCGGCCACGGTCGCGTAGGTCGGCGCGCCGTGGACGATGTGGAGCCGGTTCAGTTCTTCCGTGAACTCGTGCAGCGCGTCCTCGAACGCAGTGATGGCAGCCGTGTCGTGCGGCTCGACCCCGGCATCTTCAGGTGTCACCGGATCACCCCCCTTGTCCTGAATCCAACGCTAGAGGGCCCGGCGCCGTACGTACGCGGAATCCGCCGAACGATGCCGAACGCTCGGCAGCGTCCGGGGTCGGAGCGGAAACCCGTGGGCCGATACCGGTGTTGTCCGGGTCCATGCGGGCCCGTACGGATCACTGGGAAACCCCCTCGAGTGCCGCTCTCCTTGAGACATGACGCACTCCGAGACAACACCCCGGTCACCCGAACCCGACCCCGAACCCGACCCCGACCCCGAAGCGGCCCCGGCACCTGTACGACAGGAGCCGTCCGCACCCCGCGAGGCGAACCGGTACGACAACCGTGACAGCGTCGTGCTGATCGCCCTCCTGGCCACCTGCGCGGGCATCTACCTCGTCGTCGGAGACACCGGCTTCGCCGGAGTCATCAGCGCCGTCGCCGCTCTCTACGGCACCTGGCGCACCCGACGCTGAACCACTCCCCGCGGGCAAGACGATCAGGCGCCTCGGCCGACGCGACCGCAGTGGTCCCGGGAGCCCCGGACGACGCCGGGGCACCGCCGCCGAAACGAGAACGGCATCCACGCCATCGACCACCGACCGCCCGCCGCGGACCTGCCGTACTCGACCGGCACGACCCTCCACAGGCCGCGAACCCCCGTCCGGCATACGCGAGGTCAGGCGCCGGACCGGGTCCGTGTTCACCCACACAGCCGACGGCATTCACGGCGGGAACGATTCGCGCCCCTCGAAGGTCAGGACCCCCGACCGATCCGACAGGGACCGGTTTCGTGATCCGGCCGCGCAAGTCGACCCGTGTACGCCATGGTCGTTGTCGACGGCGAATGCGACGGCGTTTCGGAGGCTCACCGATGTGGCAGATCAGCGAGTTCGCAGATGAACACGAGGGCCGGCCCACGGCCGTCCTGCCGGACGGGAATGAGCCGGCGCCGCTGGTCTTCGATGTCGGCAGTGGGTCCGAGGTCCACACGAGCACCGATTGGTGGGACTACGACGGCACCCTCGGTGCGCCGACGGCCGAGAGCGTCAAGGCGGGCTGCTCGTGCGGCTGGCGCGGCTCCTACCTGTACCCGATCGACTGGACCAAGGTCAGTGACGGGCTGCCGACCCCCTTCCTGTTGGATCCGGACGGACCGCTCGGCGACTGGCAACTCCACATCGCGACCATCCGGGCCCGGGCCGTTCCCCTGCCCTCGCACGTGCAGGGGCTGCTGGAACTCATCGACAGCGAACTGGAGGACCTCGCCGATCAGGCACCGTTGGCCGCGCTGCGAGCGGCCGCCGCACTGGAGCGGACCGTCGAACGAATCGCCAGGACCGCGGCCCACCGGCTGGAGCAGGACGGGACGCCGGTCGCGGACATCGCGGACGGGCTCGGCATCAGCCCCCAGGCCGCACGCAGGCGGCTCCGCCGATACGGATCCTGAACGAACACCGGACGGTACGGCTGACACCTCCGGGCGCGACGGGCGATGACGCGGGCCTGCCCGGGCGGGCCCGGTCGGGTGGAGCCGGGTGCGAAGTGTGATCCGGGGCTACGAGGACGCGGCCCGCCGGTCGGGCAGGTGCCAGCGGTACGGGGCGACGAGGCCCTGGATGCTGTCCGGCCCCCAACTGCCGGGTGCGTACGGTTCCACGGGTGGTGGCGCGTCGAGCAGCGGGGCGGCCACCTCCCAGAGCCGTTCGACGCCGTCGGACCGCGTGAACAGGGACTGGTTGCCCCGCATGGCCTCCAAGAGGAGGTGCTCGTACCCCTCCAGCGAGTTCTGCGCGGCGAACGAGGTGCCGTAGTTGAACACCATGTCGGCCTCGGCCAGCTGCATCGACGGTCCCGGCTCCTTCATCAGGAGGCGGGCAGTGACGGAGCCCGGATCGTCGAAGTCGATGACGAGTTCGTTGCTCCGGCCGTCGGCAGCGGCCCGCGCGTCCAGCGGGAACATGCGCAGGACCGGCTCGCGCAGGCCGAGCGTCACCATGTGACGGCCCTCGGCCAGGGCCTTCCCCGTGCGCAGGTGGAAGGGCACCCCCGCCCAGCGCCAGTTGTCGATCTCGACCCGTAGCGCCACGAACGTCTCCGTGTCCGATGCCGGGTCCACTCCCTGCTCGTCGCGGTAGCCGGTGTACTGGCCGCGAACGACATGTGCGGGGTCCATGGCGCGCATGCTCTGGAAGACCTTGACCTGCTCGTCGCGGAGCGCGTCCGCCTCCAGGGCCACCGGCGGTTCCATGGCGACGAACCCGAGCAGCTGGAACAGGTGGGTGACGACCATGTCGCGGAACGTTCCGGTGCCCTCGAAGAAGCGGGCGCGGCCCTGAATGTCGATGTGCTCGGGCACGTCGATCTGTACGTGGCTGATGTGCTCACGGTTCCACAGCGGCTCGAAGAGACCGTTGGCGAAGCGGAGCGCGAGGACGTTGTCGACGGCCTCCTTCCCGAGGAAGTGGTCGATCCGGAACACCCGTGATTCGTCGAAGACACGGTGGATGGCGGCGTTGAGCGCGCGGGCGGACGCGAGGTCGGTTCCGAACGGCTTCTCCACGATGACCCGGCCGCCCTCGGCGAGCCCCGTGGTGCCGAGCAGGTCGATCATCGAGGTGAACGCGATGGGAGGCACGGCGAGGTGGAAGAGCCGGCGCGGCTTGCCCCCGAGAGCCGCTTCGGCCTCGCGCACCGCGGCCATCAGCGGGTCCGCTGCTCCCGTGTCGGCCGCGCCGAAGGACAGGGTGGCCGCGAACGTCTCCCAATCCGGCCCCTCGGGCCGCGAACGTCCGAATTCCGCCACGGCCTGTTGCGCATGGGTCCGGAACTCCTGATCGGTGAGGGCTTCCGCCGCCGGAGCGGTGCCGACGATGCGGTAGCGGCGCGGCATCAGCCCGGCTCGCGCGAGGTGGAACAGTCCGGGCAACAGTTTGCGCCGGGCCAGGTCGCCCGTGGCGCCGAACAATACGATGACGTGGTCTTCAGGGGGCTCGGGAGACTGGGCCGGCTGGACCATCGGGCATCCTCACTCGTCCGCGCCTGGGCGCTGCACCGGCACGGCCCGGGCCTGTACCGCGTCCGCCGTCGTGGCGGCGGCCGTGCGTCCTCAAGCCCCACTTTGCGCGCCTCCGGCCGATCCGGCACCCGGACCCGTCCAAACCGGTCCCCCACCCCACCGCTCCGCTGCCTCGGCCGTGCGCGACCGGCGGATGTTTGACCAGGAGGTTTCTTCCAAGGCCGACGACGCCATCGCCGGCGTCGAGGCCACGCCCGCCTGCGGTCGAGGAGTCGGCCGTGCTCAAGCCCGGGTCACGGGCCGGGAGGGGTTCCTCACGCGGGCGCGTGTGCGTCGGAGCTCCCGGCGTGGACCTTGATGGTGTGGGTGATGAGGTGCGCGCTGTCCTCCGGACTGAGGGCCTGGGCCTGCAGGTGGTCGTACATCACGCCGTAGCGCTGCACGTCGGCTCGCTTCTCCAGGTAGAGGTCGCTGGTGAGCCGTTCGAGGTACACCGTCCCCGCACCCGGCTCACCGGTGAAACACAGGAGGGAGAACTGCCCCGACACTCCCGGGTGGGCTCCGGCGTCGTACGGGAGGACCTGCACGGTGATGTGCGACTGCGCGCCGAGGTGGTTCAGATGCTCGAGTTGCTCGCGCATGGTGTCGGAACCGCCGACCACACGGTGCAGTACCGATTCGTCCAGTACGACCCACAGGCGCAGCCTGCGGGCGGGATGGTGGGCCCGGTACTGACGGCGCATCCGCACCTCGAGACGTGCGCTCGCCTGCTCGGACGTGGGCCGAGGAATCGTTTCCGATACGACCGCCGCCGCATAGGCGGGGGTCTGGAAGAGACCGGGGATCAGCAGGGGCTCGTAGGAGCGGATCGAAGAGGCTTCCGTCTCCAACCCGATGTAGACGGCGTAGGGGACCTCGCCGTAGGCAACCCACCAACCCCGGCGCCCCGATTCCCCGGCCATCCGCATCAACGCATCGACGACCTGGTCGTCCACGACTCCGTAAAGGCGGCACAGATCGCGCACATCGCGCGGACTGGCGGCGCGACGACCCGTCTCCATGAGGCTGATCTTGGGCTGGGAGATCAGCAACTGATCTGCGACCTGTACACCTGTGAGCCCGCAGGCCATGCGGAGCCGGCGCAACTCGGCGCCCAACCTGATTCTCCTGATGGTGGGGCTCTGCTTGGCAGCCACTGGTGCTCTACCTCCCGTTCGGACCGTCATCCGGTCCCCGAAACATCATGACCGAGGTGACGAATCGATTCCCCGCGCCGGACATCCACGCGTCTGCACCGCCACGGACTGACATGGGGCAGTGCCCCGGCCGATCGTCCCGGTACTCAACGACGTTGACCTCACGAGGTTCTCGTCCCCTGGGTCCGGCCCGTCTCGAACGAGGTCAGGCCTTCCTGCGCATCTGGGTCAGAGCCGCAGGTGTCGGCGACACCGACACTCAATATCTATGTCAGTTGCGATAGATTTCCTCATGCTCGATGGGGGAGATTTTCGAGCCATGTCAGGGGTTGATGGGGCGCAGTCCGGGGCACAAACGGCTGGGCAGGCAAGGCAGGGCATCGACAACAGCAAGGACCGGAGCGCGAGATGACCACGACGAGCACCGAGCGCACAGCTCTTCGTCCCCTGTCCGCCGTCGCCGAGGCGCGACGGGTCACCCGGGCCTTCCTGGAAACCCTCGGGCAGCCCGCCGTCGACATGGAGCACGCCGACACCGTGGTCCTGGTCGTCTCCGAGCTGGTCACCAACGCCCTGCGACACGGCGGCGGAACCTATCGCCTGCGTCTGACGGCCCGCCCCGGCACCATCGAGGTCGCCGTCGACGACTCCAGCCCGAAGATGCCGCGCCTGCGTACCCCCGACCTCGTGGGCGGCACGGGAGGGTTCGGCTGGCACATGGTCAACGACCTCGCCCGCGACACCGTCGTCACGCCCAGGCCCGACGGCGGCAAGACCGTACTCGCCCGACTCCCCTGGTAGTCCCGCGGTGCGATGCACACGGCACCCCGGTGGTGACCGCGCGCGGCGAACTCGGTTCAGCGGGCACGGTCACGCCGGGCCCCGGCCCCTGTCCCCCTCAGACCGCGCACGTCAACGGGCACGATCACCTCGACTCGCCACCGAAATGAGCGGTGGGTCTCGCCGCCGCACGAAGGACGCACCGCGCGCCGGCGAGACACGGGCGGGGCGAACCATGACCACTGTGGGCGGTCCGCAGGGTGGGGTACCGCTGCCATCGGACGTGAGCGGCCTCGACTTGCCGAGGCTCTCCGTGGCACGTGCCGTACCGGGCCACTTCGGCATGCCGCGGTGGGGCGACGACTGTATGCCCCTGATCACGCGGCCTGACTTCGGAGTCACCGTGCGAGGTCCGGACCGGAGCCCGCACGAACAGGCCCGGAGGACAGAGACGGGCCGACCGGATCCGTCAGGACCCGGCGCCCCTCACGAACATGAGCCACTGGGCCCAGGCCGGTCGCGAGGCTCGGGATCGCCGAGGAGTCGGCACCACTGACATTCCCCGTGGTTGGTCACGTCGCTCTCCCCGGGAGGCCGGCGCGGGGCGAACCCCGCCCGGTATTCGTCCCGAAGCATTGGCGTCGACGTCGAGTTCGTGCGGGGCGGCCCGGTTCCGCCGGCAGTGCCCGCTTCGGCCAGACGGCGTGTGACCTGCATCAGAGCCACTCGTGTAGTGCGCAGGGCTCGTGCTATCGCCGCCCATGGGCTGCGAGCGGCCGGCTCACTGCCCGCGGCCATCCTCACACCTCCCCTTCTCGTGGACCATGACCCGGCTGCGGGGAGGCTCTTCTGCCGGATGGGCGATGAGCCGGGTTCCCCCTCATCCGCGCGTCGTGGGGGTGGGAACCTGCTGCCGGGGCACTCGCCGGAAGGGAGGCGGTTCCTCGGCCAGGGTCGTAACGGGTCTCCACGGGAATGGATGGTGATACTCCTTTCGGTTGAGGAATGTCTCCGCACCTCCTCAACGCCCGGCACAGGGTTCGCCGAGCATGGATGGGACAAGTCACCGCGGCTTCAGCATGCCCATTCGTCGCCCCGAAGGCGAGTAGTACGCGGACTGTCGGGGCTTTTGCGCGCCTCCACCAATGTCCGGATCACCGGGGTTTTGACATGCACGATCATGTACGAATTGCCGGGGTTTTTCGGCGATATCAGCCATCTCTTTCGACGTGACACGCCGGGCCGGGATGCCGGGCAGGACGGGCCTTTGGTGAACTCTCTTCAAGTTCCTCTCTTCAAGTCCCTCTCGTCGAGTACGCCTCTCGGACTCGACGAGACCCGGGAGCCCGCACGAGTGGGGACGCAGGCGTCACACACCTTCCGGTGGAGCCCTGAAGACGCAACCCAGCCAACCCGACGCCATCACCCCGGAAGCGAATGCGAGGCAGGGGCGGTCAGAGCCGCGGCTGTTCGGGGAGCGGGCGTTGACTGCCACTCAGCAGCCCAGTCGTGACGCTCCGGCGTGCCGGTTGACTGGCGCGGCTCCTGAATGAGCTGGAGCGGCTCCGCGCTCAAGTGGGTGAAGACGCGGACGGGTTGCTCGCCTGGTTGCACCAGTGCCGCAGCTGCCGATCGAGAGAGCGAGACCGCGTGCACATGAAGGGACAGGACGTGCGTGAAGCGTTGTTGGCGCCTCAGCTCCAGGGTGTCCACAGACCAGAGGCGACCAGTACCCGATGACGTGAGTGCTGTGAAACCTGTGGCTAGTGCGACGAGAATGAGCATGATCCACAGGAGGATGTCTCCCACAACCAGTCCTTCCGAAGGTTGAGATACAGAGGGCCGCACAAGAACCGGGCCCAGACGTTCCTCCGACATAACGCAGAGGCATATGCAGAGTTGCGCCCCCTCCTCCGATTGCAGTCATGCGCGGCAACTTCTCGACACCGACATCCGGCCTATTTGCCGATGATCGGCCTCCGGCCGCGACGGCCGGAGGGAGGCCAACCGACGACCCGACGGGCCGCACGACAAGGTTCGACACGCGCGGCGGCGCCTCCGCGCGGCTGTGGGAAGCGGAGTCGGCGGAGCCGGCGATGGGGTCTCGCCATCGAGGTCAGGCCGGGGTGACGGCACGCACGGCGAGCCCACGGCGCGTGTGGACAATCCGCCGTGTCCGCAGGCCACCACACAGAGCGCGGCACACGGCAGGGCCGTCGCCTTGCTCTGGAACACACCCCGGGAGTACGTGCGTCGCCGTCACGGGCCCGGGGTTTCGGAAGGCTCAGGAGTGATGAATCCGTCGGGCTGCCCGGCGTCGAGTCGCGACACATCAGCTCCCGGCCGCGACGGGACGACGCGAAGGATCGCGATCCAGGTGGATTTGCAGAACCGATAAGACGGCGTCAACGCCTATTCGTCAACCACCATCACCCGGATGGCACACACCCAGACCAAGATCATGGGCGTTTAGGGAATATGACAACAGCAAAGCTCCCCTTCTCCCTTCGCGGCGCGGCGGAAGAAGAAGGACAGAGGGACAGCTTTCACTCCGGAGCCACCCGGATGGGGAAGCGGATGTTCACTCCGCCCTCAACCGACCGCGGCGGGACCCTGAACGGGGCGCCGGGAGTCGAAGGCCTTGAATCAGCAAGGACGGCAGCACCCGCCACGGCCATCGGCGAGCGCTCGGGTGGCAGCTCCCGTGTATGAGCCGTACGGATACCCTGGCGTCCAAGGTCTCCAACACCCGCCGGAGACCTCAGCGTTCCCGGGCCGACCAGAGCACGCACAACACCCCTCCCCCGGGCAACCTCTCGGCCGGGTGGGCGAGGCGCAAGCACTGTGGGACCCGGCAACGGAGTTCGCCGGCCTTCTCCAAGAGAACCCCGCTCTCGGACAGCCGGAGTTGTTCACCCGAGTCGGCTTCGGGACGGCCGGAGACGCGGGCGCAACCATCGGGTTCGTCGCAGGGCCGCAGCACACCTCAGCCGAGCGTCCCTCCACACCCCCCGCCGGCGGGCACCGCCGGAACCACTCGAAGCCCCCGCTGGTCACCCTGTTGCAGACGGGGAGTCTGTTCACCGCCGTGCTGGTCGCCGCCATCGCCACCGTGGTGAGCATCCTCAGCGGACTGGCCATCTGTGACGCCCTGCGCCACAGCGCCGCACCCCAGACAGCCCGCGAAGTCGTCCACTGGTGGCCCCTGTTGATCTACGGCCCCTGGATGGTCGCCTCCCTGTCCATCCTCAGATCCGCACTCCACCAGCGCCGCGCACTCCACTCCTGGTCCATCGTCCTGCTGTTTCTCCACCCTGGCCACACTCCTGTGCGTCGCCCAGGCACCCAGAACCATCGCCGCCGGAGCGGCATCCGCCCTCCCCGCCGTCGCCGCGCTGGCCTGCTTCCAACAACTGGTCCGTCAGATCACCCTCACACGACCACCCCGCCAGGCCACCCCACGACACCGAAACCCCTCCGCCTCCGTACCCGCCCAACCCAAGCAGACGACCACGACCGCCGGCCGCAGCTCGGACAGGGTGACGCCCGACTACCACACGGCGGACAACAGGGCCGTCCACCTGCCTCCACCCAGTCACAGGTTCGGGTAAGCCGCATGACGGCAGTTGACGTGCGGCAATGCCGCTTGCGCTGGTCCGCGCGACGCGTGTTGGCTCGGCCCACGCCCGCAGGTTGTCGCCACAGGTGGCGGTGTAGGCCACGGGAGCTGCGATCACCGTCGCGGCCGCGGCGTGGGAGGCACCGGAATCCTCGACTGCCCGTCCGTCGAGCGGAAGAGGCCCCGTGCAAGAGGGCTGGGTGTGAATCCGTACCGTCAGTGGAGTCTGGTCGACCGGAAGTGTCAGGCGCGTATCCGGGGGGCCGGGGCGGACGCCACGGCGTGAACAGCCCCCTTGAGCGACGACACATGAGGAGCGAGCCTCGTACGGGCGGCCATCGGGAGGAGCAGAGGCGGCAGCAGCCGGTACCTTCCTGGCCAACCCGGTCCTTCCCACACGTCGGAGGGGTGCTCGCCTGCACCCTTGAAACGAAGATCGAAACCGATAGTCACGGGCCTTTCCCAGACTCAGCCCGACGGACCAGCCCCGTTGTCCCGTCCCGTCGCGAACCGGACCTGGACGTGCACCGGACCCCCGGGTGAGAGTGCCCCGCCCCGCCGACGAACCGATGACACAACGCGCTCCGGCGCGTCACCACCCACGCGTACCACGAGAGGCCCCAGCACCATGGCGTACGAAATGACCCGCGCCGAACGACTCCAGTACCAGCGGCGCCAGGACGCCGCCTACCAGGCCGGCGAAGACGCCGTCACCAACCTCCGGACGGCGCTCGCGCTCGCGGACATGACCCTTCCTTCCCTCAGCAACGACGGCCCGGTGGCAGGCCACGGCTTCGTCCGGCTCGGAGGATGCAACGCGGCCTTCGCCAACCGGCTCGCCGAAGTCATCACCGCAGGCGCCGATGCCCTACAACACCGGCGGAGGGAAGCCGACAGCTGTGCCTGATCGGTCACCCGTGGTGAAGGGGTTCCGTCGAAGCCACGGCGTGGGCGAAACGGCGCGAAGAGTCGTGGACGCCCTTTCACCTGCGGACGGAGAAGTGACGAAGAGGATCACGGCCGGCCCGCCGCGATCGTCAGCGCTCGAACGTCGATCCTCGGACGTCGACCCCCGGAGGTCCGGGCTTGGACGTCCAGCACCTCGTGGACGCACCGGCACCTCGGGCGTCGCACGAGGGAGGAGCCCCGACCGGTCGACAGAAGGCATGCCCGATGCCGGCACGACCGATGGTCGGGGCACGGAGCCGACCGTTTGGCCGGAGGAGCGCTCCACCTCACCGATTTCATCCACCGGCCGGGCTACGGTGGAAGGGTCCCTTGAGCGGTGTGCGGCGGAATGAGGCGGCTGGGAACTGTGTCCACGTCAAGCCATGAGGTCCTCGGCGCGCCCTGCTGGGTGAGCCTGATGACCCGGGATCTCGAATCCGCGCGGCGGTTCTACGGCGCCGTGCTGGGTTGGACGTTCCGCGGCACCCGGCTCGGGGAGCGGCTCCTGCTGGCGTTCCGCGACGGCGCTCCGGTCGCCGGTCTCGGGGCCCTCGCCGAGGATCTGTCACTGCCCGCCGTCTGGACACCGTACTTCGCCGTCGACGACGCCGACGTGAGCGCCTCCCGCGTCCGCGAGCGCGGCGCCACCGTCGCCGTGGGCCCGCTGTCCTTCGGCACGGGCCGCGCCGTCCTTGCCGCCGACCCCGCCGGCGCGGTCTTCGGACTCTGGCAAGGCCGGGTGCTCAAGAACTGGAGGGTGGGTCGCGGCACCGCCCCCGCCTGGCTTGAACTCCGTACGCGCGACGCCTTCGCGTCCGCCATCTTCTACGGGGAGGTGCTGGATTGGGCCGGAGAACCTCCCGGGTCCTGTGTGGTGGCCTACGAACACGACCGCGTCGTCCTGAGGCACGGCAGCGACACCGTCGCGCGGATCAGCGGCGGAGCCGTGGACGAGGACCCCGACCCGAACGTGCGGCCGCGGTGGCACATCCACTTCCGGGTGACCGACCTGGAAGCTGCCGTGGAAGCCGCCACCTCCGCGGGAGGAAGCACAGCCTCCCCCGTGGAAACCTCCGCCGCCGCCCGATGGGTCACCCTCCGCGACCCGGAGGGCGCGCTCTTCACCGTTCTGGCCCCGCGGGAGTGACTGCGCCCCACGGGGTGGCGCGCAGGTTCCGGTCGGCAGCCGCGGAACAGCCCGATTGTCTGCGCCGCAGACACCCTGTGATTGGTGGGGCCGCGAACCGCGGGCGGCGCGGCGACCGTCCGGCGGTCGGCTCGTTCCGGACGAGGGTCTCGTCGGAGCATCTCCAGGCCGGGTGAGGCGGAGCGACTCAGGCTGCGTCGGTCACCCGGGTGGGACATCCGTCGCGTGCTCGGCTGGTCCTCAGCCCTTGGGGTCGGTCGGTTTGTGGCCCGGGTAGACGTGGTCCGGGGCCACGATGGAGGTGACCGCCTCGCCGAAGAGGGTGCTCGGTTCCTGGCCGCCGACCGTGACGTCGGTGTTCAGCTCGATGACCATCGTGGCGTCGGCCTCGGGGAGGTAGACGGTCAGCGTCTCGTATCCGGGGAGCGAACCGTTGTGGCCGATCCAGCCCTGGACGTTGAAGATGCCGAGGCCGTAGGAGGCCCCCGGGATGATCCCGATGGGCTGGGTCTTGAGGCGTTCGGCCTGGGTCGCGGGCTTCAGCAGGGTGCCCGTGGCAACGGTCTTCGCCCAACTGCGCAGGTCATGGAGGTTGGAGATCATCGCCCCGGCGGCCCAGGCCCAGGACGGGTCCCAGTCGGTGGAGTTCACGATCTTCCCGGAGAGGGTCTGGTTCGTGTAGCCCTGCGGGTGTGGGTCGGGGTACTGGCTGCCGGTCGGGAAGAGGGTGCCGCCCAGGTTCGCCGGTACGAGCACGTCCTGGTTGATGACCTCGCGCAGCAGGCGACCGGTGATCTTCTCGATGACCTGGCCGAGCAGGATCAGGTTGGTGTTGGAGTACTCGAACGTGGCGTTCGGCGCGAAGTTCACCGGATGCTTGAAGGAGTAGGCGAGCAACTCCTTGGGGGTGAAGGGGCGGTTGGGGTTGGTCAGGAACGCCTTGTCGAAATCCGGGTCCTCGCTGTAGTTGAAGAGGCCGCTGCGCATTCCCGCCAGCTCGCGGAGCGTGATCTTGTCGCCGTTCGGGACGCCGTCGATGTACTTGCCGATGGGGTCGTCCAGGCCGATCTTCCCCTGGTCGACGAGCTGGAGCAGGGCGGTGACCGTGAAGGTCTTCGTCTCGCTGCCGATGCGGAAGTTCAGGTCGGTCTTCATGGGGGCGCCGGTCGCCTTGTCGGCCACGCCGAAGGCCTTCACGTAGCTGCCCTTGCCGGGGGCCCACAGGCCCACGACCGCGCCCGGCACCTTGGTCTCGCGCAGGGTCTTCGCGATGGCCGCGTCGAGTTTCGCCTTGACGGCCGGGGTCAACGCGACGAAGGCGTCGTCCGCGGACGGTGAGGGGGTCACCGCACCCCGGGCAGTGGTGGTCGCGCCCAACGGAGCGATGAGGAGGGTGGCCGCCGCGCCGGCCACGCAGGCCCGGCGGAGCCGTATGAGGGTTGGGTTCACCGCACAGCCTCCTGTCGTCCGGGGGAGCCGGAACGGCAATCCCAAGGCTAGGGCCGAGCCGGTGAAGGCGCGCGCCGGGCCGCCGGCCCCCGACCTCCGCGATCACTGTCGCCCCGGCTGCCGCAGCGGGCAGGACGGACTCCCGCCGGAGATGGGCATCAGGCGTTGTTCCTCGCCGTCGGCTGGAGGGCGTACGTCCCGGAAGGGCCTGCGCCGACTCCCGGACAACACGAACCCCACCAGGCGCGCGCACGCCGTGTCGGCGCCGTTTGTGGTCACCCCGTACTCGGATGGCGGCGGGGCGAGTGGCAGCGGTGGCCGTCCGCCGAGTCGCGCCCGACACTCGTTGTCGGGGGTGAACCCGAGTGAAGGGCAGCAGCCCATGCCGCGAGCCGAGGAGGAAGGCGTCACCGCGCGCCCGATCGGAACGGTGGATCAGCATCGGAGCAGGGCCGGACACCTGCGCGCCGTGATCAGGCGGACCAACCTTCTGCCGGCCTTTCTGGTCCTCACCGCCATGACGGTGGCGCTGTGGCTCATGGGCATGCCGTTTCTGCAGGCCCTGACGATCTCCACCGGCGTGAAGATCGCGGTGGCCCTGCTCGAACTCCGTCGTCTTCCCCACCCTCCCGACGACTGACGCAGCCCCTGCCACAGCTGCCGGCCGGCAGCCGGCCCCCGGAACCGAACGGCCCGCGGTGCGGTCGCGCGGCAGGCCACCCCGTGGCCTCGAAGAGCGGATGCAAGATACAGGGAAGACGCACAAGGCAAGCCTTCCGTACCGCGCTTTAGCCGAAGTTGCTCAACCAGCTCACTTCCGCGGCCGGCGGCACTAGGGTCCACATCGCGCCATGAGTCCCAGCCCTGCCAGAGCCAGTCGTGTCGCACGAGGGTGGCTCCATGTTCCGGAGCCGCCCTGCACGACCGGGTTCGCACGGCGGTGCGCCGATGACGACCGCCACACCGGAGACCGCTTCTTCATGCACACTGGATCGCCTCCCACGAGAGCGTCATTGACCGTCCTGGCGCTGGTCGCCGCCGTACTCGCACTGATCCTGGGCGGGGCGGGCCCCGCCTCCGCGCACGCCGGCCTCAGTGGCACCGATCCTGCGGACGGAGCCGTCCTCAAGTCAGCGCCGAAGCAGGTCACGCTCACCTTCACCGAGTCGGTCAGCCTCTCCGACGACGCGGTGAGAGTGTTGTCGCCGGAGAACGAGCGGGCGAACCCGCGTCCGCCGCGGCAGGTGGACGGCAAGGGGAACACCGCCCGGGTGGAGCTGCCCGGCAAGCTGATCGAGGGTACGTACACGGTGGCGTGGCGGGTCGTCTCGGCCGACGGCCACCCGATCTCGGGCGCGTTCGTCTTCTCCATCGGCAAGCCGTCCGAGACGGCTGCCGTGGTGGTGACCGGTTCACCGGACGACACGGCCGCCGGCCGCCTGTACGGATTCTTCCGCTACGTCGCCTACAGCGGCCTGGCTCTCCTCGTGGGAGCCGTGGCGTTCATCCTCGTGTGCCTGCCCGGCGCGGGCGCGGTTCGCCCGGTGCGCAGACTGTTGGTGACGGGGTGGGCGGCTCTGGTGGTGTCCGGCGTTGCCCTGTTGCTGCTGCGCGGCCCGTACGAGGCGGCCGGCTCGCTCACGTCGGTGTTCGACCCCTCCCGGCTGCGCGGAACCGTCACCGGGAAGCCCGGGATCGCGCTGATCGCGCGGCTGGCGCTCCTTGCGGTGGGCGTCCTGCTGCTGAAGCGGTTCACCGGGCAACTGGACCGGCAGGATGAGGACGCGCGGCAGCCGCAGGACCTCGGAACCGGTGTGCGCGTGGTGGGGGCCGCGTTCGCCTTGGCTCTGGCCCTTACCTGGGCCGCCGCCGAGCATGCCTCCGCCGGCATCCAGGTGCCGCTGGCCATTCCCGTCGCGGTGCTGCACCTGCTGGCCATGGGAGTCTGGCTCGGCGGCCTGATCACGCTGCTGGTCGTGCTCCGGCGTCGAGCGCCCGACGCCCTCGATGTTCCGGCTTCCGCGATCGGCCGTTTCTCGACACTCGCTTTCGTCGCGGTGTCCACGCTGGTCGGGACGGGCGTGTACCAGTCCTGGCGGCAGGTCGGCTCCTGGGAGGCGCTGTCCACCACTTCGTACGGCAGGACCCTCGTCGTCAAGATCGCCGCCGTGATCCTCGTGCTGTGGGCGGCGTCGTTCTCGCGCCGATGGACGGCTCGCCTTGTTCAGGAGGCGCCCTCGGCGGCCGAGGCGGTGCCGGAGCCGGAGAGGGTGATGGTCGCGCAGACGGTCGGCGCACCGGCAGGCCCGGAGACGGCGGGTCCCGGTGACGAGCCCGTTGCCCCTGTCGGTGGTGAGCCGTCCGGTTCCGAGGCCGACGGGTTCCGGCGCGGCCTGCGGCGTACGGTCGCCGCCGAGGCCGCACTGGGTGTCGTGGTCCTGGTGATCACGACGATGCTCACCGGCACGCAACCCAGCCGCGCCGCCGACGAGAAGGCATCCGCGGTCACCGTGCAGGAACCTCAGGCCAAGGTGCTCATGATGCCGTTCGACATGGGGACGGCAGGCCACCGCGGCACGGTGCAGGTCACGCTGGCTCCGGGCCGGGTGGGCGAGAACACGGTGGAGGCCGTGGTGTACACCGCGGACGGCGGCTTGGCGACCGTTCCCGAACTCCGCCTCACCCTCAACCAGGACGACCTGGACATCGGGCCGCTCGACGCGAAGCTCAAGAATCAGAAGGGGTACTGGGCCGCCTACGACCTGCGGCTGCCCGTCCCCGGCAGGTGGACCCTGAACCTCACGGTGCGCACCACCGACATCGACCAGGTCACCGTGCACGAGACCGTGGACATCACGAAGTCCCCGTAGCGCGGCCCCGGCGGACGGGGATTCCGGGTTGCGGCGAGGTCGGGTTGCCGGGAGGTGGAGCAACTCGCGAGGGACTGCACGACCGGCTCCGTATCCACGTGGTGCCGACTCCCGGCGCGGCAGGGGCGGCGCACGGCACAGGCCGTGCGCCGCCCCTGTGGCCCGCGTCAGGCTCGGCTGCGGCGCAGCCACCAGAAGGTGCCGGCACCGGCAAGCAGTACGACGGCTGCGATCACGCCCACGATGACTCCGGCGCCGCTGCCCGTGTCCTCCTCGGTCGTCGCCTCCTCAGTCGTCGCCTCCGCGCTCGCGGACGCCGCGGGAGCGGAGGGAGCCGCCGGTGACGGCTTGAGCGACGGGGCGGCGCTGGGAGTCGGCGAGGCCGACGGGGCGGGGGCGATCGGCTTGGCCCCGGGGGCCGCCGCCTTCAGCTCCAGCAGGGGGGCCGGATTGTCGACCTTCTCACCGTTGGTGGGCACCTCGATCCAACGGGCGATCTTTCCGTCCCCGTAGGTCTCGAGCGTTTTGAACGCGAGGGACTTCTCGTCGGGCAACTGGCGCACCGCGATGCTGTATTCGGCATCCGTGCCGGTGGCCAGGGCCGCACCGCCGATCGCGTATCCGTCGGGAGTGGCCGTCAGCTTCCACCCGTCGGGAGCCTTCTTCAGCGTCACCGCGTCCGGGCTGATGCCCTTCGGGAGGACGACCCGCAACTCCGCGATACCCGCGGTGTCCGACTCCGCCTCGGAGGTGAAGGACAACGTGACGTTCTCGGCGAGGGCGCGCGGGTCGGAGGCCGTGACCTCGGCGTGCGCGGCGGCCGGCCCGGCGGCCACGCCCACGACGATCAACGCGCCGACGGCCACGGTACCCAGTCTGCGGAGCTGAGCGCGGGTGTGTGATGTGTTCACGATGGAGGAGCCCTCTCGGTGCACGAAGCGGGCGTCACCGTGCAGGTGCGCGGCCCGCCAGGATGGGGGGAACGTTTCCCGCACACCCGGCAGGAGGTCCTCGACGTACCAGCGCATGACAGAGCATCGCCGTCACCGTCGGCTGGAGGGCGAGGCCGCCCAGCGGTGCGGGTACCGTCCGCAGGCAGGGCCGTACCCGTGGTCGACGGCGGAGACCGAAGGCCGCGGCGGCAGCCGCAACAGCGGAGTGGGCCCATCGGTTCACCGTCTCCGGCAGGTGGCTGAGCGCCTGATCCGCGTGGTACATGAGCAAGGCCATCACCCACGCGGCCACGCAATGGGCCGCCGCCATCCCCCACGCGCCGTGGTGTGCCGCGTGCACCGTCTCCGTCAGGCCGTCGTGCGCCTCGGGGTGAGCGCGGGGTACCGTCTGGCGTACCGAAAGTCCCTGATGCAGGAGCAGTTGAGCGGCGTCGGTGGCCACCATCACCTGCCACCAAGGCCGGGGCCGCCGGACCACGAGCCAGGAGAGTGCGAAGACGACGGACACCCCGACCGTCGCCCGCTGCCAGGACACCCACCCCTCCGAGGCCAGTTGATGGGCCACGACGGCCAGAGCCGAGCTGAGCAGGGTGAACACGGCAGCCCGCAGGCACCGTCCGCTCCGCCACACGGGCGGTGGACTGGAACGCATCCCTGTACGAGCTCCGATCATGTCGGGCCCATCATCTGCCGCGGTGGCCTCGATCAGGCCGCAACTGTCAATTGTGGAGCAGTTTTCCGGGTCCGGCCGAGAACGCTCGTCTTGTGCGGGTGCGGTCGGGAGCGGTGGCGTCGTGGCGTCGTGGCGTCGTGGCGTCGTGGCGTCGGCACGGAAACGAACGGGACGGCCTTCAGGGGCAGGGCGTGATGTCAGTGCGTCCCGGGACGGCAACCGCGCCTCAATGTGAAAGGAGGACCAGATGGCGGAACATTTGATGCTCACCCCTTCAGTCGATGGGCAAGTTGCCTGCCACGGTTTAGCCTCCCACCGATAATGACCCCCTGTGGAATGACGTCCGATAACCGCATTCAAGGGACGCCTCCACCAGCACCGCAGATCAGGCCCGACTGCTTGAGGACCACCCCGAACCACGTCGGACCGGCGGCCGGATACCGGCAGGCGGGCAGCGGGCAGCGGGCAGACCGACACAGCCGCCGAGCGGCAGAAGGCAGGTATCCCCCGTGCTCATCGATCTCTCCGGGAAGACCGCACTGGTCACCGGATCTACCCAGGGCATCGGCGCGGCCATCGCGTCCGGTCTCGCCCAGGCGGGGGCACGGGTGGCCGTCAACGGCCGCACCGAGAAGTCCGTCGACGAGGCGGTGCGGCGCATGAGTGCGGGACGCGGGACGCTGATCGCGGCGCCTGGTGACATCTCGACGGACGAGGGCGCGCGGGCGGTGTTCGACGCGGTCCCGCAGGTCGACGTCCTCGTGAACAACCTCGGGATCTTCGGCTCGATGCCGGCCCTGGACATCCCGGACGACGAGTGGCGCCGCTACTTCGACATCAATGTCCTGACGGCGATTCGGATGATCAGGCACTACCTGCCGGGGATGACGGAGCGCTCGTGGGGCCGGATCCAGAACATCGCCAGCGACTCGGCGGTGGTGACTCCCGCCGAGATGATCCATTACGGCATGTCAAAGACCGCCCTCCTCGCCGTCTCGCGCGGTTTCGCCAAGGAGGCCGCCGGGACGGGTGTGACCGTCAACTCCGTCATGGCGGGCCCGACGCACACGGGTGGGGTGGAGGAGTTCGTCTACGAGTTGGTGGACCGCGATCTGCCCTGGGAAGAGGCACAGCGGGAGTTCATGCGCACGCACCGCCCCCAGTCGCTGCTCCAGCGCCTGATCGAACCCGAGGAGATCGCGAACATGGTGGTCTACCTCAGTTCCCCCTTCGCCTCCGCGACCACCGGCGGGGCGCTGCGCGTGGACGGCGGCTACGTGGACTCGATCCTTCCGTAGCCGATCCACGGCGAAGGGCGCCGCGCGGCGCGGCGCCGGCAGCGGGGGCGGGGGCGGGGGCGGGGGCGGGGGCGGGGGCGGGGGCGGGCAGCGGATCCGTGATCCGAGGGCCGGGGTCATCCGGCCCAGCGACCGGTCAGGAAGGTGATGGCCACCACCACGCCGAGCGGGGCCACGGCATACATGTACACCGCCTGCACGCGCGGCCGTCGAAGGCTCCACCCGGCCAGGGCGATCCACAGCGGCCACCACAGCAGCGTGGAGCGCGGGATCGAGGTGTACCAGTACGAGGTGCCCAGCGCCCACAGGGTGAGGGCGATGTAGAGCGCCTCGGGCAGTCGGCGTCGGCGGACCAGCAGGACCAGCAGGACGACGCCGACCAGGATCGCCAGCAGTTCCGCCTGCCACATCAGCGCGTACCCGGTGGGTTGCGTGTGCTGGAAGGCGGCTTCCCAGGTGTTCGACCAGGCGTCCCAGGGTGCGTGGAAGTCCCGGTACCAGCCGCGTTCCTGAGCGTGCTTCCACGCCATCCAGTCCCCGGTACGGGTCGACAGGAACCAGCCGTGGAGCACGGGGGTGAGGGCGGGCAGCGCCAGCCAGGGAGCCGAGCGCCAGGCGGTCCGGTCCCGTGCGGTCAGCACGAAGTGGAGCACGAGCGCGGCGGCCAGGAACAGGCCGGTGACCCGCACCGAGCAGGCCAGACAGGTCAGGGCCGCGGCGGCCGGCCAGTTCCCGCGCTGCGCCGCGAGCCACGCGGGCAGGGCCAGGGCCAGGAACAGGGACTCCGTGTAACCGGCCGCGAGGAACACCGCGCAGGGCGAGAGGAGGAAGAACACCGCCGCACGTCGGCCGCCTTCCAGGTCGCGCAGTCGGCGGCGGGCGATCCGTGCGAGCGCGAGGACGGCGACGCCTCCCGCGACGAAGGAGATCAGTGCCCCGGCGGCGGCCCAGTGGGGGACGACCACGTGGACGGCGCGCAGGGTCAGGGGGAACCCGGGGAAGAAGGCCTCGCGGTTGTCCCAACCGACCGTCCACGGGCCGGCGCCGTCCGGGAAGTAGCCGTCCTGGGCTATGTGGAGGTAGTGCCACCAGTCCCACTGCTGCCAGGGGGAAAGCAGCGAGGGAGCCCGCCGGGACTTGCCGTCGGCGGGGAACAGCCAACTCACGGCTCCGGCGGTGGTCCAGATCCCGATGCGGGTGAGGACGTAGAGCGACAGCACCTCGCGGTCGGCGGGGCCGAGCCGCGGTCGGCGGGGCTTGGGCCGCGGTTCGGCCCGGGCGGTGGGTGCGTGGAGGGTGACCCGTCGCGACGGGGTGGAAACGGCCATACGGGTGCTCCTGAGTCGGCTGAGGGCGCGCCGGACCGCCGGCCGAGGCTGCGCGGCCGGTGGGGTGCCGGTGTCCCCCGGCTACCGGGGTGGGCTGAACGGAGTGGGTCGGGTCCGGGTCATCGCGGGGCGGTCGAGGAGGGCTCCACCGTCGAGGAGGGCTCCACCGTCGATCCCCCGGTCGGAGGGGGCACGGGCTCGGTGGTGCGGGCGGTGGGTGGGGGGCTCGGCTGCCGGGAGGAGGTGGCCGACGAGCGCGGTGGGGAGGTCGGTGTCGAGGACGGGGGCGGTGGCGCCGACGAGGGGGACGGGGACAGCAGGGGTGACGGGGTGGTCGCCGGCCGGTTCCCGTTCCCCCCGTCGGGCAGCAACCCGGCCACCGCGGCGCCCGAACCGGCGAGGACGAGGCAGGCCGCGACGGCGAGTCCGGCGATCCGGCGCAGCCGGGCCCGCTCCCCGCGCCGGGCGATGACCGAGACGGGGGCCAGGGCCGTCCCCTCTTGCCCGGCGGAAGCCGCTTCCTGGAACAGCGACCGCAGCGGATCGTTGGAATCAGGCATCGGGAGCCTCCTCAATGCGGGGGTCCTGCAGATGGCGGGAGAGGGTGGCGCGGCCCCGGGACAAGTGGGTCTTGACCGTGCTTGGGGACAGGGAGGTCTCGGCGGCGATCTGCTCGACCGTCAGGTCGCACACGTAGTGCAGGACCATGGTCCGGCGCTGTTTCGGCGGCAGGTGTCGCAGCGCCTCCACCAGGGCCACCGCCTCGGGTCCCGGACCGTCCACGTGGCCGGCGGGAGCGGTGCGCTCCCAGGCGTCGGCGGTACGCCTCCGGCCGCGCCAACGGCTCACCGCGAGCCGCCACGCGACGGTACGGATCCAGGCTTCGGGCCGCCCCTCACTGTCCAGTTGCCTGCGCCGGCCCCACCCCTTCACGAACGCTTCCTGCACCACGTCCTGCGCCTCGTGGTGGTCGCCGAGCATCACGTACAGCTGTCCTGTCAGCCGTCCCGCCGCCTGCGCGTAGAACTCTTCGAACTCCTCGACCGTCAAGAATCACTCCCGCAATCACTCCCGCGTCCACGTATCCCTCCCACCGGGAATACGCCCGCCGCACCGCATCCGGTCTACACCGGACGTCGAGCAGTCTTGTGAGTGGTGTCACACGAGCCCTCGGGGACACGCGGCCGGACGAACGGCCTCGCCCGCTCAGCAGAGCACGAGGCGGAGGGGCCGGGAGCGTTCTCCCCGCAGGAGGGCCGGGGCGAGCGTCGAGGTCGTCCCCTGTCGGGAGCGCCGTGCCTCGGACGCCCTTTCGGCGCGGGCCTCCTCGCGGCCGGCGCACGCGCTCCCGTCCCCGCGCGGGCCCTGCTTGACCTTGACACGGTGACAAGGCCTTCACTGTCGGCCAAGGAGGTGGTCTTGATGACGATCACGAGTCAGGACGCGGAGGGGCACCGCGCGCTTCAGGAGCTGGAGGACGAACGTTCGTCCGTACGATTGCGGGCTGCGCTGGCGGTCGGAACGGCGCCCGACCCGCACTTCGTGGACAGGCTCGTCGAGCGCTGCGCGATCGAGCCCGACTTCTTCGTCCGCGACATGTTGACCTGGGCGCTCACCCGCCATCCCGTGGCCGTGACGCTCCCCGGGCTGGTGCGCGAGGTTCGCTCGGGGCGGGCGCAGGCACGGAGCCAGGCGCTGCACACGCTGTCCAAGATCGGGGATCGGCGGGCGTGGCCGGCGATCACGCGGACACTTCTGTCCGATGCCGACGACGAAGTGGCACGGAGCGCCTGGCGGACCGCGGTCGTCCTCGTTCCCGAAGGGGAGGAGGCGGGCTTGGCCGAGGTGCTGGCGACGCAGCTCGGCCGCGGTGAGCGGGAGACGCAGTTGAGCCTCAGCCGGGCACTGGTCGCGCTGGGTGAAGCCGTCGTGCCGGCCCTGCGTGCCGCGATGACGGCCCCCGACCCGCGCGTGCGCGTGCACGCGCTCGCCACACGACGGTTGTGGCAGGATCCGGACGCCGGGTTCGAGTACGCGATCGAGGAGGCGAAGCGCGTCGTGGCCCTCGGCGGATCCGGTCAGGAGGGACGATAGGGCGTGTTGATCGGTGAGGTGGCGCGGCGGTCCGGGGTCAGTGCCCGCATGCTCCCGGCATTACGAGTCGCTCGGTCTGGTGCGTCCCTCGGGGCGTACGGCGTCCGGGTACAGGGAGTACTCCGGGGAGGACGTCCGGCGGGTCTTCCACATCGAGAGCCTGCGGTCGCTCGGGATGTCGCTGCGTGAGATCGGGCGGGCTCTCGACGATCCCGGCTTCACGCCCTCGGTGCTCGTCGGCGACCTCATCGCCCAGTCGCGCGAAAAGGATCGCGGCCGAGACCGAGCTGCTCACGCGGTTGCGCCGGATCGACGCCGCGGATCCCACCGGCTGGGAGGACGTCCTCCAGGTCGTCGCGCTCCTGCGGGCACTGGGTTCGAAGAGCGCCGGCGCGCGCCAACGCGCGGCCCTGACCTCGGCCGGCGAGGCTGCGCCTCCCGTGGAGGCCTTGGTCGAGGCGGCGTTGCGCGAGGCGGATCCGCACGTCGCCGGGGCCCTTCGTTGGGCGCTGGCGCGATCGGGCGAGGCCGGGCCGGCGTTGTTGGCGGAGGGCCTCGGTTCACCGGTGGCGGCGGTGCGGGAACGCGCCGTCCAATCCCTGGCCGCGTTTCCCGGCGGTGAGGCCACCGCGCAACTGCGGCAGGCCCTCCTTCACGACGACCTCGTGGTCCGCGGGCATGCGGCTCTGGCCCTCGGGGCACGTGGCGTGGTCGACGCGGCCCCGACACTCATCGACATGGTCGTGGAGGGAAGGAACGACACCGATGCGGCTGACGCGCTGGGCGTGTTGGCGGGCGACACGGCGACGGCGGATCGGATCGCGACCGGGCTCGTCGAGCGCCTCGCCGTCGACACCGTGCAAGGGCCCGCTCGCGGGCGGTTGACGCAGGCGTTGGCGGACATCCCCGGGAGCAGGGCGTCACGTGCCCTTGTGGAACTGTCGGATGACGAGGACCGTGCCGTGGCGCTGACTGCGGCGTACCTGCTTCAACTGCGCGCAGCACGGTGACGCAGACCGCGACTTCTCCCCGGACGCCTTCCCCGCGACCCGCTCGACCAGCATGGGCTTGGCCACGGGCAGCACCTCGGCCAGGGGGCGCGATCGAGCGCATCGGCCGCGCCCGCCGGTCACCGGGCCCGAGACGGCGAGCCGACGGACCGGCCGACGATCAGCCCGCGGGGAGCGGCCCGCTCAGGGCAGACTGTCGGCCGCCCCGAGGGCCGGCTAGGGTGGCAGCATGGACGATCCACAGGACTCCCTCCCGCCCGTGGGGTGGGAGAGTGAAGAGCAGCACGTCGTGATCAGGGTCGGGGGTGAGATGGACCTGGATCGGGCGCCCATGTTGCAGGACGCCCTTCACTCGGTGGTCACCCGGCCCGACTGTCCGGCCGAGATCGTGGTGGACCTGAGCGAACTCACCTTCTGCGACTCGTCCGGCCTCAACGCCCTCATCCAATCGCGGCGCACCGCCCAGGAGAACGGCCGGCGCATCAGCCTGCGCGCCCCTTCCCCGCAGATCCTTCAGCTGCTGGAACTCACCGGTACCGAGAACCTGTTCCCCCTCACGGACACCTGACCACCCCGAACCCACCCGGGCCCGAGGCGGCCACACCGCGCACTTCCCAAGCGAATCCGCCCTGAGCCGCGCCCCCTTGTCAGAGGAAAGGCAAGCGATGCCCGCAGCCGTTCGTGTCCAACAGTCCAGCGGGGAGTGGGAGTCGGTCGTCTCGTGCTTCCAAGAGCTCGTCGACACGCGACGCGAGCCCGGCGGCTCGCTGGCGATCTGGCGCAACGGGGCTCCCGCCCTCGTCGTGCACGGCGGCAGCGCCGACATCGCACGAGGGGTTCCCTGGAGCGCGGACACCCTCGTCCAGGTCTTCTCCACCGGAAAGCCGCTGGTCGCGCTCGCCGCCCTGCAAGCCGTCGCCGACGGCAGGCTCGACCTCGACGACCCCGTCACCGCGCACTGGCCCGCCTACCAGGACACGCGCGGACATCCCACGACGCTGCGCATGATCCTCAGTCACCGGTCCGGCAAGCACACGTTCTCGCCCGCCGCCACCGGGATCGACCCCCGTGACCACGCCGCGCTCGTGCACGACCTGGCAGCCATGAGGCCGTTGACCGTGCCGGGTCAGGCCATCGCAGAACACGCCTCCACCTACGGCCACCTCGTCGACGGACTTCTCGCCGCGGTCGGCGCCCCTTCGATCCGCGCGTACACGGAAGCCCTGTCCCGCGCCCTCGGCGTACGCCTCAGATTCGGCGTCCACCCCCACGAACTCCCCTTGGTCGCCGAACCCGAGCCCCTGGGAACCGCGTGGACCGACCCGTACCTCGCGCACGAGCCGGGCCGCGCCGCCCTGCTGCGCCCCGCCGGTCTCCTCGATCCCGATACCCTGCGCAGCCCGTCCTGGCACCGGACCTCCTTCGGCGCGATCGGTCTCATCACCGACGCCACCTCGCTCGCGAGCCTCTACGACGACGTCAGCCGACCCGACGGCCACATCGCACGGGCCCTGGGCGGCGCACTCTGGTCCCAACTGTTCAAGACCGCCGCCACCGGCACCGACGGCTTCCTGCGCGACACCGTCCGCTGGTCCCTGGGCTTCAGGATCGACGACAACGGCGAACCGGGCATGGGTGGCATCGGCGGCAGCTGCGCCTGGTACTCCCCGGCTCACTGCTACTCGCTCGCCTACGTCACGCGCGGTCTGCACACGCACGACCGCGTGACCCGACTTGCCGACGCCGTCGAAGCGGCACTCCGCGGAGAGACCGGCGTCCCGGCCGTCCGGGAGGACGTGGAGAGCTGATCCGAGTTGCCGGCCTCTCCGGTCGGCGCCCGGCGGCGTGCGGGCCGCCGGTCAGAACGCGTACCGGATCCTCAGCCACGGGGCGTGGGCGGCGACGAGCGTGCGCATGGTCTCGACGGCCTCGGCCTTGACGCCGCCCCGGTAGCGGACGTTCAGGCTGCCGTTCTGGGAGCGCTTGGGCTGCTGGAGGTCCGGCCGCCACAGGGCGTCCTCGGCGCGCGGGTGCCAGCCGAGGTTGAGGTCGTGCAGGTCCTTGTTGTGCGTCAGCATGATCACCTCGGCGGCCGCCTGGTCCTTCACCGCACGGGGCAGCACGTCGTCCATGTGCCGCAGCAGGAGGGACCAGTCCCGCTCCCAGTCCGGGCGCAGGACGATGGGCGAGAGGTTGAAGTGGACCTCGTACCCCGCTTCGAGGAAGTCCCCGGCCGCGGCGATCCGGTCCCCCACCGGGCTGGTGCGGATGTCGAGCAGTTTGGAGTCCTGCTGTGGCATGACGGAGAACCGCACCCTGGTACGGCCGCGCGGGTCCAACAGGAGCAGGTCCGGGTTGACGAACTTGGTGGCGAAGGATGCCTTGGCGGTGGGCCGGCTCGCGAAGGTTCGGATCAGGTCGGCGACGTTGTCGCTGATCAGCGCGTCGACGGAGCAGTCGCTGTTCTCGCCGATGTCGTAGACCCAGGCGGTCGGGTCGCACTGGTTGGCCTCGGTTTTGGGGCCGAGGCGCGCCATGTGCCGGGAGAGGTGGGCGATGATGCGCTCGATGTTGGTGAAGACGGTGATCGGGTTGGCGTAGCCCTTGCGGCGCGGGACGTAGCAGTAGGCGCAGGCCATGGCGCAGCCGTTGGCCGGGCCGGGGGCGATCCAGTCCGCGGAGCGGCCGTTGGGCCGGGTGGTGAGCGTCTTCTTCTCCCCCAGGACCAGGGTCTCGCTCTTGATCCGGACCCAGCGGTCGACGTTCCCCTCGTTGCCGTGGAGCTCCGGGATCCCCCAGTGCGAGGTGACGGGAACGACCTCGGCATCGGGGAAGCGGGCGAGGATCTGCCTGCCGCGCGGGGAGGCGGCGGCAGCGGGCTCGGCGTGGATGGCCCGTACGGACAGCAGTCGGCGCGCGGCCGTGGAGTCGCGGAACAGCGGGCCGGAGTCCGTCGCACGGTGTCTCTCCCGGCCCGTGTCGATGTCCTCCAGGGCGAACAGGGCGTCCGCGTCGTCCGGGTACTCGTCCGGTCGGCCCGCGTGCGGTCGGGCGCCCATGTGCGTCTCCTGCGGGATCTTCGCGGTCGGCCCTTCGAGGCCTGTGGGGAGGAGGGTGACCGGGCGACGTGCGCGGGGCGACCTTCCTGATGTTCCTGACATTCCACTGTAGGCGGCCCGGCGCGCCGGGGGGACGCACCCGGGGGCTTCCTCAGGGCGGGGCGTCCCCCGTGTCGCGGTGCGCCCGGATGACCTGCGCCACGTCGCCCAGCCGGTCCAGCCCGCGCACGGCCTGCGCCGTACGAGGGTTGCCGGCCAACCGTGTGCGGTGCCGGTTCAGGAAGGACCAGTAGCCGACGGTGTAGGGGCAGGCCCGGTCTCCGGTACGGTCCGCGGGTCGGTACCGGCAGCCCCCGCACAGGTCGCTCATGCGGTGGATGTAGGCGCCGCCCGAGGTGTAGGGCTTGGTGGTCATCAGGCCGCCGTCCGCGTACTGCGACATGCCCACCACGTTGGGCAGCATCACCCAGTCGTGGCCGTCGACGAAGCACCGGTGGAACCAGTCCGTCACCTCGGCCGGGTCCCAGCCCTGCTGCAGGGCGTGGCTGCCGAGGATCATCAGCCGGGGGATGTGATGCGTCCACCCCGTGTCCCGGACCTGCGCCAGCACGGTGGACAGGCAGCGGGCCCCGAGCGCGTCCGCGTCCAGCTCCGTGAACCAGGTGGGCAGCGGCGCGGTGTGGCGCAGCTCGTTCCGGTTTCGGTAGTCCTCGCCGAGGTGCCAGTACAGGTTCCACACGTACTCGCGCCAGCCGCAGACCTGCCGGACGAACCCCTCCGCACTGTTGAGCGGGACGCGTCCGGCCCGCCACGCGTCCTCGGCCCGGCTCACGCACTCCCACGGATCGAGGAGCCCCAGGTTGAGGGAGGAGGACAGCAGGCTGTGGCTCATCACGGGGTCGGCGGCCAGCATGGCGTCCTCGTGCGCGCCGAAGCCGGCGAGGCGGTGCGTGACGAAGTGATCGAGCGCGGCCAGTGCCTCGCGGCGGCTCGCGGGGAAGAGCCGCGGGCCGTCGCGGCCCACGAAGGTGACGCCTTCCTCCCGTTCCCAGCGGTCCAGGTCTCGCCGGACTCCTTCGTCGATCTCGTCCTCGCGGGGACGGTACGGTGCCGGTGCGCCCAGGGTGGTCTCGCCGCGAGGCGGAGGCTCGCGGTTCTCGTGGTCCAGGTTCCATCGTCCGCCCGCCGGTCGGTCGCCGTCCATGAGGATGTCGTGGGTGCGCCGGGTGTGTTCGTAGAGGTTCTCCTGGAGCAGCCGCCCCTTCTGCCGTGCGGCCCACTCGCCGAACTCGCGGTGCCCGACGAGGAACCCGCGGGCGGGGTGGACCGTGACCTGCGGTAGCGAGTCCACCAGGGCGAGGGCGGCGCGGGAGGTGGGGTGGTGCACGGATACGGGTGCGTCGCCCACGGCCCGCTCCAGGCCTTCTCGATAGGTCTCCGCCTCGATGTACTGTGCGCTCCCACCGAGGTCTGCGGCCCGGTGGCGCATGGCGCTGAGGACCAGATGGGCCTTGGCCCGGTGGAACCGGCGCCGGCGGAAGGACCGCCCGGGACTCGATCAGCAGCCACCGGGTGTTCCTCGGTGTCCCGCCGGCGGCGGTGGCGGTGAAGTGTGGGCCGAGCTGGTCGCCGAACAACCAGTGCACTGGACTCATGGCGGCATCCAACCAACTCGGCAGGAGTCCAGGACGGCTGACACGACCACCCGCCATCGCTCGAACTCCCTTGCGAGGGAACGACCTTCGCCGTTCTCGTCGCCAAGGGTGAGCCGGGGGTCCGTCAGCCGTGCCGGCGGCGCAGGAACACGAAGGCGGCGAGCGTCGCAATGGCTGCGAGGGTCAACAGGATTCCCGTCTCGACCAGTTGCAGCGGCCAGAAGTGCGACTCGGGGTGGAATCGGAGCCGAGGGCTCTCGAACGAATCGGAGATCACCCAGTTGTGTCCGTCGCGCGCGGGCCCGTCGACGGCGGGTACGAGCCATGGGCGCAGGACGAAGAGGGTCGCCATGACGGCCCCGATGACGGCCAGGGCCGCGGCCATGGCGGGCATCGTTCGCGCCGATCAGCAACCCGGCCAAGGCGCCGACGGCGATGCCGAGGAGCGCGTAGCCCACCGCCACCGGGCCGATCGCCCCGTAGGTGGGGTGGTCGTACCACGGGATCGGGTACGACGTGTCCAATGTGTCTCGCCAGACGGAGGCCTTGAGCGATACGAACGCCGGCAGGACCAGGACCACGGCCGCGACCGGAACCGCCAGCCTGGCGGCGAGCCAGTGCACGGGGTTGACCGACTGGGTCCACTGGAATCGGAAGGTTCCGGATTCGAATTCGCGCCCGATGAGCGGGCCCGCCACGAACGCGCCGAGGAGCAGGGGCAGCGCGTTCACGGCCAGCGCGATGAAGAAGAACATCTTGTTGACGTACAGACTGCGAGCGAGGAAACCCCGGACTGGGATGCCGCAGCCGCGCACCGTGTTCTCCACCTCGCAGCCGCTCGCGGCAAGGTCCCCGGCCAGTGAGTGAACGTACCAGCGGCCCGCGGGCAACGCGATGGCGGCGAGCAGCACCAGTGCCAGGGCGCCCCACAACACACGGCGGTGCAGGCCGGCGGTGACCCTGACGGAGCCTCGCAGATCGAAGAGGGTCACGCCGCCACCTCCACGGCCGGGGTGAGCAGGGGCGGTGCCTCCGGGGCGCGCAGATGGGCGAGCAGCAGTTCCTCCAGGGTCGGCGCGATGGCCTGCCACCCGTCGGTTCCGGTGCCGACCGGCCCCTGTGGCCGTATCAAGGCGGTGAGTTGGCGCCCGACGGTTCGCGTGGTGACCACGGTGTGCGGGCTCAGGTCGCCGACCGGGCCGCTCACCAGGGCGTGGGCTTCCAGGAGTTCGTCGACCGGGCCGCCGAGCCGGATGCGTCCGCCGTCGATCAGGAACAGGTGGTCACAGGCGTCCTCCAGCTCGGAGAGGATGTGCGAGGACATCACCACGGTGGTGCCGTGCTCGCCGGCGGTTGCCAGCAGGGTGCCCATCAGTTCGCGGCGGGCGAGCGGGTCCACATCGGACAGGGGCTCGTCCAGGAGCAGCAGAGCGGGGCGCTTGCCGAGGGCCAGGGCCAGGGCGACCCGGGAACGCTGGCCCCCGGACAGCGCGCGGACACGCCGGGACGGGTCCAGGCCGCCGGCCTCCACCACCGCGCCCGCGGCGACCGCGTCCCAGCGGCCGGGATTGAGGTCCGCGCCCATGCGCAGGGTCTCGGCGATCGTCAGCTGGGGGTAGAGGGGCTTGCCCTGTGCGACGTACGCGATCTCCTCGCGGGCCGGGGTCCGAACGGTGCCCTCGGTGGGCCTCAGTACACCCGCGGCCAGGGACAGCAGGGTGGACTTGCCGGCCCCGTTGGGGCCGACCAGGGCGCATATGCGGCCGGTGGGGAGTCGTAAGGAGCAGTCCCGCAGGGCCCAGCCGCCCCGGCTGAACCTCCGCCCGAGACCGTGCGCTTCGATGGCTGCCGTCATTTCTCGTCCCCTTGGTTCGATTCGTTGTGGTTGTGGTTGTGGCTGTGGCCCGGTTCGCCGTGGTCCGGTTCGCCGTGGTCCGGTTCGCTGTCGGCGCCGCCGAGTACGGACGTGAACAGCGCGGTGATGTCGTCCTGCTCCAGCCCCGCCCGCCGGGCCCGTTCCAGCCACTGGGTGAGCTCGGTGCGCAGCGCGCCGTCCGCGGCCCCGCCGTCGCCCAGTGTCCGACGTACGAAAGTTCCCAGCCCCCGGCGCCCCTCCACCAGGCCCTCACGTTCGAGTTCCCGGTACGCCTTGAGCACGGTGTTGGGGTTGATGGCGAGGGCTTTCGACCACCTGGCGGGCGGTGGGCAGTCGATCTCCGGGCTCCAACAGGCCCAGGCGGAGGGCCTGTTTGGTCTGATGCACGATCTGGAGATAGGTGGCGACACCACTACGCCGGTCGATGCGGTAGTCGATCACGTGAGCCACCACCCTTTCACTAGCGAAGTAGTGAAAGGGTGGACGGAGAGATCCCGGCTGTCAAGAAGGGCCGCGCGACGAGGTCAGGGGTGCGACGTATCGATGTACGTCTTCCAGCTCCTTGGCCACCCGCACCGCGAGGGCCGGGCGACCCTCGACCGGAAGGGTCAACTCGTCGAGTGTGAGCGGCAGTTCGGGCGAGATCGACTCCAGGTCGATCGCCCGTACGAGAAGAGCGGTGCGGGCGGCGGCGCACCGGGCGGCTTCGAGGTCACGATCGTGAACGACCGCCCCGCGTTCGTCGATGGTGGTTCCGATCGAGCGCGCCCAACGGGTGTCGGGCAGCGGCTGGACGCGCAGGCGACGAGACGGTTGCGACAACTCGCACGCGCCGGGGCGACCGTACGCACCACACCAGCAGCCACACCACCCGCCGGCTTCAGCGGATCTGGTCGGCGGCCCACCGGGCCCATTCACGGCGCATGGCGTTGAAACGCAGGCCGTACTCCAGGGCGATCCTGCCGTTCACCGACAGCGGGTCGTCACCCCACTCGATGGAGTCGGACAGCCGGCGCAGGGCCTCGTGCTCCTGTTCCGACATCTCCATCAGGCCGGTGAGGTAGTCCCGCGCCTGGTCGGGAGTGATCACGTCGAGGAAGAACACCCGCAGCAGGATGTCGCTGCGGGTGTTGCGCTGCGGCGCGGTCCGGGTCAGCCAGTGGCGCAGCTCGACGAGGCCCTCGTCGGTGAGGGTGTATTCCTTGCGGCCTCGCGCCCCCGCCGCCGACACGGTGATCAGCCCGGCTTCGGCGAGCTTGGTCAGCTCCGTGTACATCTGGCTCTGGGTGGCGGGCCAGACGTTGGCCAGCGAGGTCTCGAAGCGCTTGAGCAGGTCGTACCCGCTGGCCGGGCGCTCTGACAGGAGTCCGAGAAGGGCGTGTCGAAGGCTCATGCCCCGAGCTTACCTTCCAGGCTTGACATGTCGAGAGCGGACGTTCTAGTTTTGACATGTCAGAACAGGAATAACGATGAGCCCGGGGGCTTCGATGTCGTACGTACGCACCTTTCTGCCGTGGATCGTCTTCGCGGTGCTCCCGTCCGCCCAGTGGCAGTGGGGCGCGCTCGCCGGACTCGTGGTGGCCATCGCCGTGACCCTTCAGCAGCGACGGGCCGGTGCCGGTTTCGACGCGCTGCTCATCGAGATCGGCTCGGCGGTGTTCTTCGCGGTGCTGACGGGCATCGCCTTCGCCGACCCGCACTCCCCCGTGCACGGCTACTCGGCAGCCCTCTCCTCGGCCACGCTCGCCCTCATCGCCGGCGTCTCGCTGCTGGTGGGCAAGCCCTTCACTTCGGGCATCGCCAAGCGCAGCACCCCCCGCGAGGCATGGGGGCTGAGGCCGTTCATCCGGGCGAACATCGTCATCACCGGCGCGTGGACCGTCGCCTTCGCCGTCACCGCCGTCGCGCTCGCGGCCCTCGCCCACGCAGGCCACGGTCACTCGGCGGCCGCCACACTCGTCCAGGCCGCCGGGTTCGTCCTCCCCATGCTGTTCACGGTCCGCCACGTCGCCGCCGTCCAGGCGAAGGCCGGCGCCCGCTGACGTCCAGCCCGTTCAGGTGCCGCGAGGACTCACGGGCCTTCCCCGGCGTGTGGGCATCCGGGGCGCGGCGGCGGCTCGAACGGGTCGTTGGCAGCCTTGCCGACGATGCGCCGGCCTTCGCCGTACCCCTGCCGGACGGGGCGTCACACGGGAGGAACCACCGCGAAGGCGCCGTCACCGCCCAGCGGAGCGCCCCGTACCGAGGAGGGTCGGCTCGCGCAGGGTTGATCGTTCACAAGGATCCCACTGGCTCGCGCACCGACACGTGTCGATGACCGACCCATGTGGCGCCCGCGCTCCGCCCCGTCCCGAGGCCCCACCGAGTCCACTCCCCGGTAGCGGTCGTGGCCGGTGTCGGTCGTGGCCGGTGTCGGTCGCCGACGCGGTCTTGATTCCCTCCGCACCGAGGAAGGATGCGGCCGTTCCGTCCGCTGTGCCTGTCGGCTGCGGCCTGTCGCCGAGGGACGGTACGGATCAGAACAGGGCCTCCTGCCCCGGGACGGTGTCCGGCTCGGGCTGGTGCTGCCTGTCGAGGAGCGTGAGCAGCTCGGAAGCCGGCGCACGCACGCCCCGACCACCGTCCCGGCCACCGGGCATCGACGTGCGCGTGCCTGCCGTGGGACGGATCGCGGGGCTTGCCTCATGTGGCAGGCCGCTTCCTGTCCGAGCCGCGGTGGTCTGGTCGATCGTGGTCTCACCGAGTGATGTGTGGGAGTTCGACATGGCTCAACCCTGCCCGCCCGTGGGTCATCTGATGCGGCCGGCCCGTGCGGGCGGGAGCGTTGCGGGTGTGGCGGGGGCAACGGAGTGCCGGTGGTTCCCACCCGGGCCGGGCGGCAATCAGAAGGGATCGATCGACACTTGGCCGGTGGAGGCCGCGCACACGTTCCAACGGTCCCCGGTACGACGCAGGTCCAGCACCACCGCGACGGGGTCGCCGTCGCCCGGGGTGAGGTCCACGTTGACCGAGGCCTCGTCGCCACTCGCGGTGGAGGACACGATGTGATGCTCGAACGTCTTCGCGAGGGAATGCAGGACGGCCGCAGGATCGCCCGCGCCGTCCGGACAGAGGCCTTCCGGACCCGCGGCCGGTGCGGGATCCCCGTTCCCCACCGCGTCGAGGTACTCGTCCACCGCCCGGTGCACCGGGCTCGACCCCACGACACCGGTCCCCGTGAACACCACCGCCATGACGATCCCGGCCACGAGCAGTGGCAGCCCCGCCGCGAGTGCCACCAGCAGCACTCCCCTCCTCCTGCCGTCCCGCACGACCCCGCCCTTCCGCCGACCGCCAGGGTCAGGGCCCCGGTTCGACACATCGCCGATGTAGAGAAGGGACGCAGCACTTCCGGCGGCCGTTCCACGTCCGCGCCTGGTGGTTCGCGGGTGGGCCGGTGCAAGCCGCCGGACGGGGCGCGGATCCGCGCCACCGAGCCCCGCCGTCCGGGGTCCCATACTCCTGTGGTCCCTTGGTCCCTTGGTCCTGTGGTCCTGTGGTCCTGTGGTCCCGAAAGTTGCCGTGGCCCCGGTTGACTCTCCCGTGGGGGGAGACAGCAGGCTGGGGGCATGGACAGCGACACGCTCTATTCCATCGGAGAGCTATCCCGCAGGACCGGTCTGACGGTGAAGACCATCCGGTTCTACTCCGACAAGGGCATCGTCCCGCCGACCGGCCGAAGCCCGGCGGGTTACCGCCTCTTCGGCCTCGACGCACTCGCGCGCCTGGACCTGGCCCGCACGCTGCGCGATCTCGGGCTCGACCTGGCGACCGTGCGCAAGGTACTGGACCGCGAAGCCTCCATAGCGGAGGTCACGGAAGCACACGCCACCGCCTTGGACGTGCGGATCCGCACTCTGCGCCTGCGCCGGGCAGTGCTCCGTGCGGTCGCCCGACACACCCCCACCACCCTGGAGATGGACCTCTTGCGTCAACTCGCCACGCTCTCCCAGGCCGAACAACGCCGACTCGTCTCCGACTTCATCGACGACGCCTTCGAAGGCCGCGACACCAATCCGGAGTTCGTGTCACTGATGCGGTCCGCCGTTCCCGAGCTGCCCGACGATCCCACACCCGAACAGGTCGAGGCCTGGGTGGAACTCGTCGGACTCTGCCAGAACGCAGACTTCCGTGACACGCTGCGCCGGATGGCCGAGGACCAGGCGCAAGAGCCGTCCCAGCAGGACATCGGCGCTCTGCACGCCACTCTCAACCGGGTGATGGGTGAACGGATCGACGAGGCCGTGTCCGCCGGCCTCCTGCCGGCCTCCGCCAAAGGTGAGGCTCTTGCCGATTCACTGGGCAGCCTCTACGCGCACGCATTCGAGCGTGCCGGCGGAAGCGATCTGCGCCGATGGCTCCTCGCCCGCCTGTGGACAACCGCCAACCCATGCGCCGAGCGCTACTGGCAGCTCCTGGCGACGATCAACGGGTGGCCCGCATCACCGACGCTCGCTCCCGTCCACTCCTGGTTCACCACCGCCTTCGCCGAGGGCGACGTCGCCGTCACGAAGGGCTGACGCGATGAAGACGCGCGATCTCGCTCTCGGCCTGTACGCGGACGAGCCGGGGCCGGCATGGGTCATCGGGCTCGTCGAGGACGCGGCGGGTTCCCGGAGCGCCCGGATCATGGTTCTGACTGTCGCCGATTCGTTTCCCGGGAGCGGGCTGTCGACCGCCGACGTGTACGACCACCTGGCGGAGCAGTGGGCCGTGGAACATCCCGATCAGGACAGCGGCTCCCGTCAACCGGTTGAGCTGCGGGTCCACTTGGCGTGTTCCCTCAGAACGTGGCGGGCGATCCGCAAGACGGTGCTCAACGGCTTGTGTCCGCAGGGGACGGCCCCCCACGCCTGCCGTGTGCCGTGGATGGCTGTCTGAGGGGGCACGCGGCCACCTTCCACCCGGCCGCCTCCCACCGGTGCACACAGGCACCCGGCACTCGACCGACCTCGGACCGGCCGGAATTCGAGACCGACGGCTCCGCGGAATCGATACTTCGGACGCGGACGTCCCGCCTCTCCGGAACGGCTGCGGCCCTGGCCGCCCCCGGGGCATGCTCGCAAGCCCACACAGAGGAGGTACAGCGTGGAGAACCGACTCAGGCGCCGACTGGGCAGGCTTGCCGTGGCGGGCGTCTTGTTGGCCGGCGCGGGCGCGATGCAGGCGCCGGCCTCGGCGGCCGGAATCTCGTACGTCTGGCAGAACGACGCCAACGGCTGGGTGGCCATCTACAGTGCGCCCCACACCGACACCACCCCGCACCACTGGTCGAAGAGCGGCACCAAGTTCGCCATGAACTGCTGGCTGGACAATCAGGGTCAGCGCTGGTTCTGGGGCCAGATCTACGACACGGGCAGTTGGAAGTACGTCCGCGCCTCCCAGGTCCGCAACCAGATCTCCGTACGAGCCTGCTGACCCACCCCGTCCCCGCCACGTCCCCGCCTCACCCCGCCTCACCCCGGTCACGGCGGGGTGAGGCGGGGTCGGTGTCGTACGGCTGCGGACGCGCCCGTCGGAGGAGGGCACGGCCGTCAGGAAGTGAGCAGACCGATGAGCAACGCCACCAACGTGCCGACGGTGAAGAGCGATCCCACGACGGTGAACAGCAGGTCGACCGTCGTCACGTCCCAGCCCTGGATCTCGAACCGGCGAGGATCGTGCGGATCGTAGCGAACCGCGACATGGGCACCCACGCCGTAGGGCCTCGCGATGGAACCGCGGCCGAACCTGGATGCGTGCTCGTACGCCCGGCCGTCCTCGGTGGTCCAAGCAGCGACCGGGTAGTGGAGCCTGACGCCTTCGTCGCTTCGCTGAACGTCGTGGCGGACGATCCGCCCCCGCGCGGTGACGCCTGTGCGGCGGAGCGCACGGGCGCGGCGCAGTCCGTACACGCCGAAGCAGAGGAAGGTCACGCCGATCGTCAGGGGGATGAGCGAGAAGAGCCATTCGGGTTGCATGTGAGGTGTGACGCCTGCGCGAGGGCGTCGGTTGCGCATGCGCGGGGCGGGTGATCATGATGGTCCGCTTGCCGAACAGCCTGCGGTGGCCGCGCCCACGTGACGGTGGTGTGCGGCTGGTGCGACCGCACCATCACGCGGGAAGCGATCCCTGTCGACCCGACACCGCGCCAAGGGCCATGGCCGACCGACACCTGCCGGGCGAAATCACCCACCGGCCCCGGCCTGGGTACGACCATGCCGAGCGAACTCACCGTCAGGCCCCAGGCAGGTCTGGGGCAGGTCTGAGGGGCGGGGCCTGGCCTGAGGGGCCGAAACTAGTCCGGGGGCTCCACTGCGGCACCCTCCGTGGGGCCGCCGCTCTCGGGAGCATCGGCAGCAGGCTCGGCTCCCGATTCTCCGCCCTTCTTCTCGTGCCGCGTGCCGACGGCTCCCTCCAGATCAGGAGCCTGGGGCCCGGTCGGAGGCAGGTTGGGAGTCAGGCTCTCCTTCCCGTGTTCCGGTACGGGAGCAGGCAGTTCGGGGTCCTGGCCGTTACGTTGCTTCATGCCGTCCGCCTACCCCCGGAGCCACCTCTGACGCGCTGTCCCGCCCGTCGGGCACGTGCGGGTACCCGAGAGGCCGATGTCGCCGAAGCGGACTCCACCCACGGTCACACACAGTGGTCCGACTCATACACAGTGCTCCGGATCGCACACGGCGCTCCCGCTCGACCTGAGCGACAGCCGCTGCCTCGGGCGACAGCCCCGGGGTACGGGGGGCCTGCCGACGCAGCCAACCGGATGACGTCTCCCTACCCGGGGAACGGGAACCACGGCCGGGGAGCCGGCCTGGCTACGGTGGCTCCACCGACCGTGGCAACCATGCCCCTGGAGATCCTCCATGCCCGTACCCCTCGGCGAGGACGTGGTGGCGCTGCTGCGCCGCCCCAGCACTTGCTACATCGCGACGACGATGCCCGACGGCTCGCCCCAGCTCACACAGACGTGGGTCGACACCGATGGCGAGCACGTTCTGATCAACAGCGTCGAGTCACATCAGAAGACCCGTAACATCGCACGTGACCCGCGGGTCGCCGTCGCGGTCGCCGATCCCGCGCAACCCGCCTCCTACGTCCAGATCCGCGGTCGAGTGGTGCGCGTGACCACCGAGGGGGCGGTCGCGCACATCGAGGCCCTCGCTCAGAAGTACCTCGGCGGCCCCTATCCCTGGTACGGCGGCGCCGACCAGGTCCGCGTCATCTACGTGATCCGACCGGACCGCATCAGCTCCCCCACCGCCTGACTCCGGAAGACGCCTTCCATGGGATCCGGTGGGATCCGGTGGGATCCGGTGGGATCCGGTGGGATCCGCAGGGGTGGGAGAATGGCATGACCAGGGCGCGTGGAACCGAGCGGCGTGGAACCGCGCAGCGCGGCTGGTCACCGGATGAGCCGGACAGCGACAAGCTCGCGCTGGACGTACCGGAGGGGTCTCCCGGGGCGACGACTTTCCCCCGGATCGACAGGGTCGGAGAAACCTCATGGCTGACATCGAGCACGGATCCGGCGACAGCGGGCGGCGGGCGCCGCGGCTGCAGAACCACGGCGGCACCGTGGACGATCACGGACGCGAGCCGGGTTCACCTTCGAGGACGGGAACGGGATCGTCCTCGCCGCCGGCCGACCCCGAGAGAGCGCGCCGCGCCAATGCGAGGAACTCCCGGGACGAGGACGGCGGTGATCGGTAGCGGTGCCGGTGCTTACTGCCGCCCGCACGACAGCGCTCCACCCCCCGCCCGATGGGCGTCGCCGTCAACGACACCCCTCGGCCTACGTCGCGCCGGTGGCGAGGAGCGTGCGCGTGCCGATCCGCACGGCGTCCCAGTCGGTACCCGGCTCGCGATCCCTCGCGCGCCGCAGCCAGGTCGCCCGGTCCCGATGCTCGCGACGCAACTGGTCCACGTCGCCTCGCACACCGGGCGGTGGTCCGGACCTCTCCAGTTCGCCGATGCGTTCGTCCATCGCGGCCAGTAGTGCCCGGTCCAGTTCGGCCACCGCGCCGAGGAACTCGCTCGTCGGCAGGGTCACCCGACCCGTCTGCGGGCCGGCGAACTCGATGACGCCCTCCGGGTCCGCCCGGTGCTCCCAGCCGACTGTCACGGTGTCCTCCTCACCGACGACGGTGCGCCAGAGGCGGATGTTCGGGGCGACGCGCAGGTAGTCGGTGTACAGGTGGCCGGCACCGTGCCAGGTCAGTGCGGCGTCGGCTTCCGGCGTGTCGATCCACGTCCAGTCCGGCGAGATGTCGGCCGCGACGTCCACCAGATCGTGGGGCACCGGTTCCATCGCCTCCGACACGAGCGCGATCACGTCCTCCCACAGGCGGACGACGAAGTAGTCCACGTACGGGTGCGCTCGGCGGTCGCCGTCCTGGTCGTTTCGGAGTTCGCGGACGGTGCGTTCGGAGTAACGCAGCACCTCATGGCCGTCGATGTCGACGCAGTACCAGCCGGCGGTCAGTCCGAACCAGTGCAGTTTGGGTTCGACTCCCCACGGCTTGACCTCCTCCAACGGAGTCAGTCCGAAGCGGAAGCGAATCGCGGAATCGGTTTGGATCACCTGTCCAGTGTCCCAGTGCGATCCCCCTCGCCGGCGCTGCGGCCTCCCGGGTGGGCTCGCCATGCGGGGAGCGGATAGGGGAGGCGGGCGAACGGGTGCCGGAGGCTCGTCGCCGGGGGAAGCCCGCGGTGGGCGGGTGTCAGTGGATCTGGTGGACGGTCTGGCTGTTGAGTTCGTAGCGGGCTCCGATCACGGCGAGTTGGCCCGAGGCGACCTTCGCCGCGAGGGTGGGCTCGGCGGCGACGCGGGAGCGGACCAGTCGCACGTTCGCCGTGATGGTCGCGTCCACGCGCGCCGCTCCCCGCAGGCCGAGGTCGATCGCCGGACGGATCTGGTCGACCAGGTACTGCATGTGGCCGGCGAGGTTCTCGCCGGACTCGGCCGCGTGAAGGGCGGCGGTGACGGCCCCGCACGACTGGTGCCCCAGCACGACGACGAGCGGAATGGCCAGCTCCAGGACCCCGTAGGTGATGCTGGCCAGCACCGCCTCGTCGAGGACGGAGCCGGCCGAACGGACGGTCAGCAGGTCGCCGAGGCCCTGGTCGAAGACCAGCTCCGGCGGAACCCGCGAGTCGACGCAGCCCAGGACCACGGCGAAGGGATGTTGTCCGGTCACCAGCGTCTGCCGCACGGCCCGCGTCCGGTCGGGGTGGCTCTCGTGGAGGGTGCGCCAGCGGTCATTGCCCGCCATGAGTTCTCGCAACGCCGACCGCGGGGTCGCGGGCCGCATACGCGCCGCGCCGGCCTGGGCGGGAGTCGAGGCCGTGGTGGAATCGGGGACGGCCCCGACGGTACCGGCCGCCACGGCCACCGCTCCCGTCAACGCCGCGCGGACGATCTCGCGCCGGTCCGGACTTCCGTTCGACTCCTCGATTCCAGCCATATCGGAGAACGGTAGGAGCACCGCCGCCTGCGTGCGGGCACGGCACGAGGACCGGACCGCTCTTGAAGAAGACTTGATCAACCGACGGGCACCGGCCGGTTGCGGCCGAGCGTGGTGAGCGGTACCGCCGTCGCCGTGGCCGGCGCCCCGTAGACCCGAGGCGCGGCCGACCGGACGCGCGAGGGGCTCCGGCCGCGTTCACCCCGCCATGGCGATCTTCCGAAACTCCCCGAGGGCGACCGGACCGGAGGGAGCGCATGGGGAGATCCCTCTTTCCACCCGGCGGAACGCGAGCCGAAACGACGAGTCGACGCCGACGAAAGAGGCGTGGTGCGCGCGCCCTTCCGGTATGGGAGAACGCCGGCCACCGGAGAACGGGCGGCCGGTCCACCGGCACGCCACCGCCTGCGTGAAGGCACGATCAGACGGGCTGCCACAACTCGATCCGATTGCCCTCGGGGTCGGTGACCCAGCCGAATCGACCGACCCCTTCCATGTCCTGCGACTCAGCAGCCACGTCCGCTCCCTTGGCGCGCAACTGCGCGAGCATCGCGTCCAGGTCGCGGACCCGGAAGTTGAGCATGCTCTGCTGCGTGCGGGATCCGAAGTACTCGGTCCCGGACTCGAACGTCGCGAACACCGTCGGCCCGACTGCCTGTTGCCAGACGCCGTTCGCGTCGGCATCCAGGCCCAGGCAATCGCGGTACCACGAGGTCAGGGCCGCAGGGTCCGCGGCCCGCAGGAAATATCCACCGATTCCAAGCACACGTTCCATGCGGCCATCCTGCCAGGACGCGACCGGGCGGGCAGGCAGGTACCACCGACGACAGGACATAGGCCGTGGCGGTTACGTGGCCGCGGGTGCGTGGGCAACCTCCGTCGCGGGTCCCGCCCCGTCCCGCTGCGGCGGTCGTTCCGTGCGTGCGGCGGGAATCAGGGCGGCGACGGCCGCAGAGACCAGGGCGAGGCCGCCGCCCAGCAGCAGGCCGGTACGGAACCCGCCCTCGGAGGTGAACGTGTGACCGCCGACCGTGGTGGTCATCTGCGCCAGGACGACACCGACGACGGCGGCGCCGACCGAGGTGCCCAGGGAACGCATGAGCGTGTTGAAGCCGTTGGCGGCGCCGGTCTCCGCGAGGGGCACCGCGCCCATGATCAGGGCGGGCATGGCGCCGTAGGCGAGGGCGACACCACTGTTCATGATCATCGCGGCGCACATCAGGCCGGGGGCCGTGCCGGACAGCAGCAGCGCGGCACCGTAACCCGCGGCCAGGACGAGCGCCCCGCAGACGAGGGTGACCTTCGGACCGCGGGCGTTGGTCAGTCTGCCCCCGAGGGGTGAGACGACCATCATCATCAGGCCGCCGGGCAGCATCCACAGGCCGGCCGCCAGCATGGACTGGCCCAGGCCGTAGCCGGTGGCCTCGGGGAACTGGAGCAACTGCGGGACGACGAGCATGCTCGCGTACATGCCGAAGCCGATGAAGACCGACGCGAGGTTCGTCAGCAGGACACGCGGGCGGATGGTGGTGCGCAGGTCGACCAGCGGGTCGGTGGTCCGCCATTCGAACCAGCCCCAGGCGGCCAGGACCAGGGTGGCGGTGACGATCAGGCCGAGGGTGGTGGGCGAGCCCCAGCCCCAGTCGGCGCCCTTGGAGACGGCGAGCAGCAGGCACACGAGGCCCACGGCCAGGCCCGCCGCGCCGACGAAGTCGAAGCGCTGGCCCTTGGCGCCGGCCGGGACGTCCGGCACGAAGGCCACGATCATCACGGAGACGGCGGCGGCGAGCGCGGCGGCTCCCCAGAACAGGAAGCGCCAGTCGGCGTACTGCGCGACGGCCGCGGAGACAGGGAGCCCGATGCCGCCGCCGATTCCCATGGAGGCGCTCACCAGCGCTATGGAGGAGCTGAGCTTCTCGGCGGGAACGACGTCGCGCAGCAGGGCGATGCCCAGGGGGATCATGCCCATGCCGACGCCTTGCAGTCCGCGGCCCACGATCATCGGGACGACGCTGCTCGACAGCGCGCACACCACGGATCCGGCGATCAGCGGTATCGAGCACGCCAGGAGCATGCGGCGCTTGCCGATCATGTCGCCCAGGCGTCCGCTGATGGGGACGCAGACACCCGCGACGAGGAGGGTGGCGGTGACGACCCAGGCCGCATTGGAGGAGGAGGTGTGGAGGATCGTCGACATGTCGGCCAGCAGGGGGGTCACCAGGGTCTGCATGACGGCAGCGGTGACCCCCGCGAGTGCGAGTGTCGCGATCACTTTGCCGGTGCGGGGAGCCGTGGACGGCTGTGGCATGGAGGGTTCCTCGGGAACGTAGGGCGGATGTCCGACCGGGGGCGGGGCGACGTGTGCCGCGGGTGGGGCGTATGCGTGACGCGGCCGACCGGCGCTCGGCGGCCGGGGGCGGGTGGCTGCGGGGCGCGGGGCGCGGAATCGGGTGGGGGGGGGATCGGGTGGCGGGTGGTGGACGGGCGCGCCGGCGGGTGCGCGCCTCGTAATCAGTAGTCAACTATCACTTCAGGGCGCACAGGGTGTCAACTCGAACTGATCGTCGACTATCGGTTGCTATCCTTCTGGCGTGCCGACCGAAACCCCCAAGCCCCTGCGCGCAGACGCGGTGCGGAACATCGAGAAGATCGTCAGGGCGGCACGCGACGTCTACGCGGAGCAGGGACCCGACGCGGGGCTCGATGAGATCGCCCGGCGGGCCGGCGTCGGCATCGCGACGCTCTTCCGCCGGTTCCCGGACAAGGCGGCCCTCCTGCGTGCGGTGCTGGAACAGCAGTTCACCCAGGACGTCCTCCCCGCCGTCGAGCGCGGGCTCGGCGACGAGGACCCACGCCGGGGCCTGGGCGTCGTCATCGAGGCAGCCCTGACCTCGGCGGCCGACGAGCACCACGTGCTGACCGCGGCGCGCAATGCCGGCATCTTCACCGCGGAGACGAGCGCCCGCTTCTTCGACGCGCTCGACCCGCTGGTGGCACGGGGGCAGCAGGCCGGGGTGATCCGGGAGGACCTCGTACCGGACGACCTGAAGCGGATCATGGGCATGCTCGTCAGCGTGCTGTGGACCATGGACCCGGCCGAGGGGGGCTGGCGGCGCTACGTGACCCTCGTCCTGGACGGCCTGACCCCCGCCGCGGCCAGTCCCCTGCCCAACCCGGCCCCTCCCCTGCTCAGGAGACGGCAGAACCAAGCTTGACGTTCGCCGTTCGACGTTTGACGTTTGACGTTTGCCGATGGTGCTGCGGGCCGCGAGGCGGAATTCCTCGACGGCTTCGTGGAGGGCACGCTCTCGTTCGGCGGCAAGCACCGTTCGACGTCAGACCTCACATGGCAAGCTGAGGCCTGTCCGGCGGAGGCGATACCGCCGGACAGGCCCCGGGCCGGAAGGCTCAGCGCTTGAGCGTGAAGGTGAAGTCACCCGTGAGCCGGCCGGCCAGGCGGACCGTCGACACGAGGTTCCCCTCGGCGAGCAGTCTCTCGACCTCGGCTCGCGAAAGGCCGAAGCCCTCGGCGATCAGTCGAACCGGCCGCACCGGTATCCGCGCCCCGAAGCGGACCGAGACCTCGATCGAGCCGCCCTCCGGCGGATGCGGCCGGTCCGGCCGATCCGACGTGCCGCCTTCGAGGCGCCAGGCGTTGCCCCAGTCGAGGGCGATGCGATTGCGCCGCCGTACCACCGGGTCTTGGAGCAACTCGGCTGCCAGGCCTGGGTCGTTGGCGTGCAGCAGGTTCAACAACTCGGGTTGCACGGAACGCACGTTCATCCGCTCCATGACAGTGAGCTTGGCGGTGTCCCCGCAGGCCTCGCACAGGGCGAGAAGCCAGGCGTCGAGGAGCTTGTGGTTCGCGTTGACACGGAATTTGCCGTTCGCACGGAAGCGCCCGGAGGCGCATCTGTGGCAACGGCGGAGGATTGTCGGCAGGCAGGTGGGAACGACCACCCAGGTTTCGGACAAGGAAGTACACCGGTTCCAGTGAGAAGACCGCAGCGAAAAGGAGCACGGCGCACAGGTGCGACGCGCGACGGTTCAGCGCTTGGGGGGTCTCACTTGGTGTACAACGGGACGTCCTTGACGGGGGAAACAGTGGGCGCGAGAACGGTAGCGGCACACGGAGCGCGGTCCCACTGAATTTCGGGCCGGTCGCGGGCGGTTGGCGGCCCCTCGTGGCGGGCGCCCGTCCCCCGGAGGCCTTCGCGTCGGGCGTGGGTCCCCACCGCCCTTCGAGGACGCGCACCTCATGCGCCGAGACGTCAAGGCGCATCCGGGGCCGGAGGGTCACCCCACGCCGGCATCTCGCACTCAGCCACCAGGTCGGCACCCTCCTTGGGGGTGCCGTTGAAGCCGCCCATCACCACCCCCTCGTGTTCGCGCGGGTCATGGGCGCGTGGTCCTGGGAGTCCGCCGGTACGGCGTCGCGCCGGGGGCGGCCCGCGCGGTGAGTGGGCCGCCCGGTCCGCTGCTCGATCGCCGCCCGCCCGGACCAGGTTCCTCCGACACACCGCGCCTTGCCGTTGGCAGACGGCGATCATACGCACGGCGGTGAACGGAACTCCCGTGCCCGCACAGCCCTGGTACACGGCCACCAGGCGTGTCAGCCGTCCCCGTGGACCGATGGGACGCACGAGCCCGCGCGAACGGAGGATCGTGCGGGAGTGGACAGGAAATCCGTTGACATGACCTGCGCGAACGTGCGGAAATCATCCGTCGAACGTCGACAACACATGGGGGATCAGCCTTTGCACGCCTTCGTCACGGTGCTCGCCGAGGAGAAGTCGCCCGGCCTCTTCTTCCAGAACGTGCTCGTCACCCTGGCCGGCGGCCTTCTCTGCTTCCGGGTCGGTTGGGCCCAGGTCCGCACCGGCCGCGGTGTAACCGCCCCGAGCCGGACCCTGCGTATCGGCGACGCCCTCGTCGCGCCCGCTCCCCCTCGCCGTTCCCGACGGATCCAGGGCTGGATCTGGATCGGAGCGAGCGGTGTCTTCGCTCTGGGTTTCCTGTTCAACCTCGCCTCGGGGCTCTACGCGCTCCTCGGATGAGCCCGCCGCGGGCCGGCCGGCACCCGCCGCCGCGCGCCCACATCCGTCCACTCGGCCGGGTCGCGCGGAGCCGCCGTCGACGACGTGTTCACTCCGGGAGCGGGGGTGTGATCCGGCGGGTTGCGGAGCGGAGCGCGAAAGCCATCACCACTTCGAACACGCCGAGCAGGACGAGCCACAGTCCCAGCAGCCGCGTCAGGGCGACCGCGGAGTCCACCGGGAAGCAGAGCACGACGATTCCCGCGACCGTACCGAGGACGCCCAGGCCGAACATCAGACCTCGGTGTACGAGGGCACGGTCGGCGATCGAGACGTAGGCCGTGAGCACTCCGGTGAGCAACCAGAAGACTCCGACGATCAGGGACAGTGCGCCGATCGTCTGCATGGGATGCCGCAACACCAGAACGCCGGCGAGGAAAGCCAGCATGGCGACGAGGACGGCCGCCAGTCTGCTGCCACCCCGGTCGCTGCTGTGCGAGAAGGCCGTGACGAAACGGAAGCCGCCCGCCACCAGCAGTTGCAAGCCGATGATCACGGCCAGGATGTGCAACGTCTCGTCGGGCCAGACGAGCACCAGGATGCCCGGGATCAGTGTCGCCAGGGCGAAGCCGAGGGCCCAGTGCCAAGAGCTTCCGAGTTGCTTGAGGACGTCTTCGGGGTCGTTGTTCGTGTCATACGGTGCCGCGTTGGGGGTCATCTCGCCTCCTGGGACAGCCGAACGGGCCGCGGGACATCTCGAAGCCGTCGGATGTGCCTCGCCTACCCTTATGTCAACTTTAGTCCCGTGTGACCCGGCTCGCCGATCCGGGCGGCGAGCCTGCGGGGGCCGAGGTCGCGGGCCCTCGGGCCGGGTGCCCGGTGCCCGGTGGCGTGAGCCCCACCGGCTCGGACCAGCACCGCCACCACGGTGAGCAGGTCGCCATCGGGGCCGGGGACGTCGTGGTCGCCGGCACGGTCGGTCGGCCGAGCGGTCGTGGTGTCGCCGCGCTGCGGTGTCGCGGTGTCGCGGTAACCATGCGTCCGTCTTGGCGGGCCGGCCCGGCCCGTCACTCGGTCGCGCGGGGGCTTCGGCGGGCCGACTCCGCGAGCCGTTCGGCGAAGGCCTCGACGAGGCCGCGGAGTTCAACCGGGCGGTCGATGACGAAGGGGCGATCCAACGAGGCGAGTACGGCGGGCAGCCAGTCGAGCCGGTCCACTCGCAGTTCGACTCGACACCAGGGGGCGGCATCCGGATGTGTGCTGTCCGGGAAGGGGAGTTCCGACAGGACCGCGAGGCCCGGGGCAGTCGGGGGTCGATGTCCTGGACCGTCCCCTGGACTCGCAGGGTCACCTGATGTCGGTACGGGGCCGTCGCGAGCCCTGTCAGGACGCGCTTGACCGGATCGACCGCCGCCGGTGGCTCGAAGGAGCCGGGCAGGATCCGCACATCGGTGACGCGGTCCAGCCTGAAGGTCCGGCCCCCGCCCGCAGAGGGCTCCGCCGAAGGATCCGCAGAGGGATCCACCGAGGGATCCACCGCCGTCATGTACCACCTGCCCGCATGGGCGACGACTCCGTACGGGTGCAGGGTGCGCTCGCTGCGTCGGCCGTCGCCGACGGTGTACCGGATCGAGATCGGTCGATGGTGGTGCACCGCCTCGGCGATCGGGAGCAGGACCCCCGGGTCCGGCCCGGCCCCCTTGCCGGGCGGGTCCGTGATGGCGAGTGAGCCGAGCACCGCGTCGAGTCGGCGGCGCAACCGTTCGGGCAGCACACGCCTGATCTTGGCCGACGCCGTCTCGCTCGCCGTGTCCGTGGCCGCCGTCAGGCCGGATCGCCGACCGGCGACCAGGCCCAGCAGAACGGCGAGCGCCTCGTCGTCGCTCAGCATGAGCGGCGGCAGCCGGTATCCGGGGGCGAGCCGATAGCCGCCGTAGCGGCCGCGCACCGATTCGACGGGCACGTCGATGTCGACGAGCCGTTGTACGTAACGCCGCACGGTGCGTTCGTCGACGTCCAACCGATCGGCGAGTTCGGACACGGGCCGGATGCCGCCCGACTGCAGGAGCTCCAGCAGGGTGAGGACGCGGGCGATGGGACGGGTCATGGGGAAAGTCTCCCGTACATACCGGGCGGGTTCCGCCCGGTATTGGTCGTAGCGTGCGGTCACGAGCACCGACGCACCAAAGGAGCAACCCCATGAACTTCGTCTCCGTCCGCATCATCACGGGCGACGTCGCCCGCCTCGTCGCGTTCTACGAGCGCGCCACCGGCCTGTCGGCAACCTGGGCCAACGAGGACTTCGCCGAACTCAGGACCGCGTCGGCCGTCCTGGCGATCGGCAGTACCCGCACCGTCCCCCTGTTCGCACCCGGATCCGCCCGCCCCGCCGACAACCACAGCGTCATCCTCGAATTCCTCGTCGACGACGTGGACAGCGTCCACCGGAATCTGAGCGGCTTCGTGGAGGACTTCGTCAACAAGCCCACCACGATGCCCTGGGGGAACCGTGCGCTCCTGTTCCGTGACCCGGACGGCAACCTGATCAACTTCTTCACCCCCGTCACCCCGGCCGCCCTCAAGAAGTTCGCCGGCTGAGGACAAGGGGCCCGCCCGGGAGGCCGAACGGCCGGACCGCCCGGCCCCCCCCCTCGTCGAAGGGCCCGGGTCCACTGACACCGGCACGGGCAAACGGCGCGCGCCTTCGCCGACTTGCTCCCGCGTTCGCGCCCGGCCTCAGGGACCGAGGACCTTGGCCTTGGCCCGCTCGTACTCGGGTGCCGTGATGGCGCCGCGGTTCTTGAGTTCGGCGAGCCGCGACAGTTCCTCGGCCTGGCCGGTGATCGCGTCGCTCTCGCGCGCGTAGGTCCGGAACGCCTCCTCCTGCCTTTGGGCGCGCCTGAGTCCACGTTCACCCATCCCGCGCCCACGGACGATCAGGTAGATGAAGACACCCACGTAGGGCAGCAGGATGACGAAGACGGTCCACCCGGCCTTGGCCCAGCCGCTCAGGTCGTCGTCGCGGAAGACGTCACCGATGATGCGCATGAGCAGTACGAACCAGAACACCCAGAGGAAGCACAACATCATGGTCCAGAAGAGGTTCAGCAGCGGGTAGTCGTAGTCCTCCGCCAGGTTGATCAGTGAGTTCTGCATGGCCCGGTCTCCTGTGGGTCGGGGCCGGACGACGGCCCTGGGTACGTCCGCTTCACGGGTCGGCGCGTTGGCGTCACGCGGGCACCGGGGCGAACGGGTACAACTCGTCGGCGCCCGGTTGTACGACGCCGTAGCTGCTCTCCGGCACCTCGTTCCAGGCGCCGGGCAGGTCACCGAGGGGTTCGGACACGATGAGGCGGGTCTCCTCGGAGATGTCCCGCAGGAACGCGATGTCCGGGTGCAGCCTGCGCAGCGCGTCCACCCGGCTGCTGTAGAACAGCGACCGGGAGTCGTGGCCGCTGGAGTAGCGGAAGGCCCACACGCGCACGCCGTCGCTGATGGCGAGCGTCATCTGGAGTGGTGACTCCACCCCGTGGTCACGGCCGACGCGCTCCACGACTCCAGCCATCCTGGCGACGGCGGTCGGCGGGTCCCGGTCGAGGCCGAAGGTGAGGGCCAGGAAGAACATCACCTCGGAGTCGGTGGTCCCCTCCATGTCGGCGTAGAGCGCGGGGTCGACGAGAAGGGTGAGGTCCCGACGCATCAGGTGGAAACCGGCGATGGCGCCGTTGTGCATGAACATCCAGCGGCCGTGTCGGAAGGGGTGGCAGTTCGACTGCTGCACCGCCGACCCGGTCGACGCCCGGATGTGGGCGAAGAACAGCGGCGAGCGGACGTGGTCGGCCATCTCCCTCAGGTTCCGGTTGTTCCAGGCGGGACCGACATCCCTGAGAAGCGCGGGAGTGCTGTTGTCCTGCGAGTACCAGCCGACGCCGAATCCGTCGCCGTTCGTGGTCTCCACTCCGAGTTTGGAGTGCAGGCTCTGGTCGATCAGGGAATGGGCCGGCTTGTACAGGATCGTGTCGAGCAGCATGGGAGTTCCCGAGTAGGCGAGCCACCGGCACATGCGTCATCACCTGGATCCCTGCGGCACCGCGAGCCGCGCAAGCACCGCATCACATCGCATCGCCGCTGCTCACGGCATCACTTCGCCGCTCACGCCCGGCATTGAACCCCTTCGCAGCGGGCCGGCCCGCACCTCCGCGGTCGCCCACTGCGCGGGCAGTCCCATTCTGGGCTCCCACGCTGAGGACCGCGATACGGCCAGGGCCCGCGGCTCGCTCCCGACGCGGCGCGGCGCGGCGCGGCCCTGCGAGGGATCCGACCGGCCGACCATGCGGAAGGGGTGTCGTCCGCGCACTGCCGGCCGCAGGCCACGCCCGGCGTGCCGGGTCGGCCGGCGTCCCGCAGGGTGGAGGAATGGAGCGAGCGCCGATCGTCGTGCACCGCGTCAGCCCGTCGGGCGGGCGCCGGGTCGGTATTCGCGTGGCCGGAGTGGACACGATTCTCGGCGTCGCGCACGAGGACGCCGATGTGATCGAGATGCTCGGGAGGATCGAGGTCCCCGACCCCGACGAGCTGGTGCTGGGGGACTCACCGCTGATCGAGTGGCAGGTCGACGGCCCGCACGTGTACGAGTCCGAGGCGGGGCCGCCGCCTGCCGATCTGCCCTGACCCGGTGGATGCCGGGGGCCGGGGTGCGGGAGGCGGGTCGGCGCCCCTCCACCGACAACCCGCCCGGGATCGCGGAGAGGGCCCCGTCCCCCGCCGCGGGTACCGCGGAAGCCCGGAGCGCGAAGCCCGGCCCGGCCGCGTCCGGCAAGGGGCCACGCACGTCGGTGCCGCAGCCCGGAGGTTGCGTCGGCCAGGTCCTCCCGTCGGGTGCGGGCCGGGTTGCGGGTGCCGCCTCGGGCGCAGGCGTTCCCTCGAATTCCCCCGCTCCCACGAGAAGTTGAGCCGTGATCACCTCGATCCCCGGGGGGCGGACGGGTGTGGCTCGACGTCCCGCTCCACGGGGCGCCCTCTGACGGCTGCGCCCACGCGGTGACGCGTCGAGCCCTTCTCCTTGCGGAGACGGATGGAATACTCGTGCCCCCGTACGGTCAAGAGACGGCCACGCCCCGCCGACATGAACGCCGCACCTCAACTGGCTGGATCCGGCCGTCTTCGATGCCACCACCGGAACAGGAGCGCGCCATGCGCCTTTACGCCCAGACCCCGGCGAGGCGAAGCCGGCAGGTGCTCGCGGATCTGATCGCCGTGGCCGTGATCGCGGCCTCGGTGTGGTTCGCCCTGGCCGTCCGCGACGCGATCATGCTGCTGGCCGAGCCGGGACGGAAGGTGGAGAGCGCCGGTGACAACCTGGCCACCGGCCTCGACAACGCCGGCGACGCCGCGTCCAAAGTGCCGCTCGTCGGCGGTCTTCTGAAGAAGCCGCTCCAGTCCGCGGCCGAGGCCGGCACCGGGCTGTCGGACGCCGGACAGTCGCTCCAGCACACCGTGGAGAACGTGGCCACACTGACCACGCTCGCCCTGATCGCCTTCCCGGTCGCCTTCGTACTCATGCTGTGGCTCCCCCCGCGCCTGTTGTGGATCCGGCGCGTCGCCACCACCCGGCGCCTCCTGGAAGCCCCCGGTGGCGCCGACCTGCTGGCCCTGCGCGCCCTCACCGGGCCGCCGAGCGACCTCACGGCGGTCCCCGTCCCGCCGGCCGGCCTCGCCGACGCCTGGCGCCACGGGAACCAAGAGGTCATCTCCGAACTCTCCAAAGTCGCTCTCAGACGGGCGGGTTTGCGGGCTTGACGGAGCGAGCGCGGAAGACCCGACGGCGCGACACCACGTCATGACGTTCGCGAAGCGCCACCGGATCATCCCCACCGGTGACCGCGTGGTCGGTCCGCCATCGCCCCTCTCTCCCCCGGCCGTTCCGCGGCGCCGAGGCAGTCCCCTCGGGTCACGGACCGCGGAGGAACCAGCTCAGGAGCGGGCCTCGTGACTCCGGACAGCGGATGACGTCGTGTTTCCCGGGAGTCGCCATGCGGCAGGCCCCGGGCGACGCGGGGCGGTTCGTGTACCGGGGGCACCCCTCACTTCATCTCACCATTCTTCGTCCGACCTGCGGGTTCGGCTGCTTGCCTCCGCCGCCGAAACCTTTGGACGCCGGGCGTGGACATGGCATATCGTCAGTCGGCTCGGGCCGCCCGTCAGGCGGCCCGTTGTCATGTCGCACGTGCACGTTCCCGTGGGGGGTACTCCGTCATGTCCTTCAACCATCCCGGCCCGTCGCCGGCTCCGCAGCCCGAGGCCGGACCGACGCCGCCACCACCGCCACCGCCGGCGCCTCATCCCGCCCCGCTGCCGCAGGCCGGCGGTGTGCTGAGCTCGCCGGAGGGTCTGGCTACGGCCCTGACCGTGTTGTTGGCCGCGGGGGCCGCGATCGATCTCTTCTCGAGCGGGGTCAACCTGTACGTCTGGAGGCTGATGAAAGATCTCATCGACGCCCCCGAGACCGTCGAGGACGACAACATAGCCCTTGCCGACCTCCTCGACGGCGGGACCGACGTCGCGCAGGCCGTCCTGCGCCTGGCCACGATCGTGGTCTTCCTCGTCTGGTTCCACCGGGTCCGCTGCAACGGCCAGGTCTTCCGTCCCGACGGATTCAGCCAGTCCGCCGGCTGGGCCATCGGCGGGTGGTTCGTCCCGATCGCCAACCTCTTCTTCCCTTACCGGACGGCGCGGGAGACCTGGAGGGCCAGCACTCAGCTCGCGCCCGACGGTTCGTACCGCCACGTCCCGACCGCCCCGGTGACCGCCTGGTGGACCGTGTTCGTGGCCACCCTGTTCCTCGACCGCGCCTACTCCAGGCGGTACCTCAGGGCCGACACGATCGAGGAGTTGCGCGATGTCTCCGCGTTCGGCGCCGTCACCGACGTCGTCGCCATCGTCGCCGCCGTGCTCGCCGTCGTCTTCGTGCGCAAACTGACCGCGCTCCAGCGGGTCAAGGCCGCGCAGGGCCCGATCGCCGCGGCCTGACCGGGATCACGCTCTGACGGCCTGACACCGGACCCTCGGTACCACGACCGGGTGCGCGAAACCGTCTTCGGGACGGTTTCGCGCACGGCCTCGCGGTGGGGCCCGGCTGCGTGACCTACTCGACGAAGTACGAGTCGTGCCGGATGAAGAACTCGGTGCGTTCCTCGTCGGTCGCGTTCGCGAGCTGCGACAGCCCCTCGAAGTACTCTTCACGCGGCGCCCCCGGCGCGAACACCATCAGCATCTCCGCCGGGGCGTCCGAGTCATTGCGGAAGGCGTGCAGGCCGCCCTGCGGCACGAAGAGGAAGTCGCCCCTCTTCGCGTCGATCCAGTCCGCGCCGTCGAAGAGCCTGACGGTCCCGTCGAGGATGAAGAACGACTCCGAGATCGTCTTGTGGAAGTGGGTCTTCGGACCTCCCGCACCGGCGCTCATCTCCACCCGGTAGAGGCCGAACTCCCCGTTCGTGGAGGCCTTCGTCGCCAGGTAGTGCGTCGCGTCGCCGTTCGGGGACGACAGCTCCGCCGGCGTGTCAACGGGCCTGAACACCGCGCTGACCTCACCCTTGTCTCCCTCGTGGCGTGCCTTCGGATACGACGGATACGACATGTCGGCCCCTCCCGTGTCACTCCTGCACGTACACGGACGTGTAAGGCCGTGACAACCGGCCGTTCGGTGCTGTTCTTCCCCCGATCTCCCCGTCCGTCCTGACGCGGAGGCCTGCGTGGCTCCGCGCGTGGAGCCCGAACGGGAACCACGGATGGACGGGCCGAGGCTGGGCAGCAGCGGGACATGGCTGTCCTTCGAAAGCTCGCCCGCCCCCTGCTCGCCGCCCCGCACATCGTGGAGGGCCTGCGCACCCTGCGCCGGCCCGAGACCGCGGCGGAAGTATTCCAGCCCTTCGCCGAGGCCGTCGGCAAGCGCGTTCCGGCGTCGGACGGCGACCCGCTGAAGCTGGTACGCGTCCACGGCGCGATCCAGGTCGGAGCGGGCCTGATGATCGCAACGGGACGTGCCCCGCGGCTGGCCGCGCTCACGCTCGCCGCCACGGTGGTGCCGACCGCGCTCACCGCCCACGCGTTCTGGACGGTGAAGGATCCCGAGGAGCGTGCCCGGCAACGTGCCCGGTTCCTCACGGACCTCGCCGCGGTGGGAGGTCTGCTCATCGCCGCTGCGGACACCCACGGAAAGCCCTCCCTCGCCTACCGTTCCCGGCACGCACTCGACCACAGGCATCCGGTGCAGGCCGTCCGCCGTCCCGTGGAAGCGGCCGCGGCGACCACGGCCGCCCGGGTCAAGGCGGCCGCCGCCCTCGCCGACCCTCGCTGACAGGGCCCGCCGGTCCCCGTCGGCCGGCGGCGGCGTCACGGACGCACCAGGCGCCCGAGATCGTGATCGTCGCCGGAAATGACCGCTCGCAGTGAGGAGAATCCCATGACAGAAGTTCGCCGGACCGTTCGGCGGCTGTCCGTCGGCTCCCTGTTCCGGCCCGCCGCGCTCCACCCGCGTCTTTTGGCTCGGACGGTGACCGTGGCGGTCCGGGGCGGCCGGCGGCGCACGGCCGCCGTGTCCGCCGCGGTCTGTGCCTCCGCCGGCGAGCACCGGATGTGCCCCGGCCCGCGGGTCGGTACCGACCCGGCCGCCATGTACGGGTCGCGGTGCGACGCGAAGACGCCACCCGGCGGCCCGGACGCCTCCGCGGGTGGCGCCGCCCGTCGCGACCGGGCTCACGAGGCGGTCGCGTCCCGTACCACCGGCCCCGACGACCTGGCCTCACTGCTGAACATGCTGGACCTGCGGCCCGGCCCCGACGAGAGGGGCACGTCGGGGCTCGGAGGCGAGGGAGGGGCCCGCGGCGGCGACGGAGGCTGATCGCCTACGCCGGACGCCGAGTGCTGCGTACGCTGGCGTCATGCGCATGCGTCCCACTCTGACCTGGACCCCCACCGAGGACCTGCGGCCCGGCACCACCGATCCGGGGCCCGTCGCCGATGCCCTGGAGGCCGGTGGGGTGCTGGTGCTGAGCGGGGCGGGCATGTCCACGGAGTCCGGCATCCCCGACTATCGGGGTGAGGGCGGAAGCCTGAGCCGGCACACCCCGATGACCTACCAGGACTTCACCACCAGCGCAGCGGCCCGACGCCGCTACTGGGCGCGCAGCCACCTCGGCTGGCGCACGTTCGGCCGCGCCAGGCCCAACGCCGGGCACCGGGCGGTGGCGGCCTTCGGGCGCCGCGGACTGCTGTCGGGCGTGATCACCCAGAACGTCGACGGACTGCACCAGGCCGCCGGCAGCGAGGACGTGGTGGAGCTCCACGGAAGCCTGGGCCGGGTCGTCTGCCTCTCCTGCGACGCCTCCGGCTCGCGCCGGGAACTCGCCCTGCGGTTGGAAGAGGCCAATGCGGGCTTCGCACCAGTGGCCGCGGGACTCAACCCCGACGGCGACGCCGACCTCACCGACGAACAGGTCGGGGACTTCGCCGTGGTGCCCTGCGCGCACTGCGGCGGCATCCTCAAGCCGGACGTGGTGTTCTTCGGCGAAACCGTTCCGCCCGGGCGAGTCGCACACTGCCGCGAACTGGTGGGTGCGGCGGCCTCCCTCCTGGTCCTGGGCTCCTCGCTGACGGTCATGTCCGGACTGCGCTTCGTCCGTCAGGCGGCCCAGGCCGGCAAGCCCGTACTGATCGTCAATCGGGATCCGACCCGCGGCGACAGGCACGCCGTCACCCGGGTCGAACTCCCCCTGGGAACGACCCTCAGCGCCCTGGCCGACCGCTTGGACATCCCCATGGGCGACTGAGGGCTGCCGATCGGGTCCGATCGGGTCCGAAGGTGTGCGGGCCCGGGGAGGTCGTCGTCCCGGTCACAGGCCGGCGGCGCCCTCGACGAGCAGCAGCACGCCGATCACCGACAGGACCACGGCGGTGACGGCCCTGTTGTGGATCTCCAGCCAGGTCCTCGCCCGGCCCAGAGGGCCCAGGACCCGCTCCCCCATGACGATGTGGAGCAGCAACGGGATCGCGACGGTGGACGACGCGACGGCGGTGAACACCACCACGGCCGTCACCGCGAGGGTCGGCCCCGCTTCGGCGGAACCGACGGTCAGGCCGGCCGCCGCCGAGAGCAGGGCGACCTTCGGGTTGGCCGCGGACAGCAGCAGCCCCAGCCGCAGGGCTTTCGCCGGGGTGGCGTCGGTGAGGGTCCGCATCCAGGCCGGGGTGTCCTTCTCGGCTCGTGAGCGCCACTGTCGCACGGCAAGCAGGAGGAGGAGCACGCCGAGGACCGCTTTGGTCCAGGACGCCCAGGTGGGGGTCTCCTCGTGGACCTCGATGACGGCGGCGAGCAGTGCGAGGGCGACCGTCACCGCGAGAACGCCGGCCGTCCAGCCGGCCAGGAAGGACCCGGCGGTCACCCGGGGGCGGGGCGTGAAGAGCAGGAAGACCGCGGGAACGACGGGAACCGGCGACAGCGCGATGCCCAGTGCGAGCGGCACCACCTCGCCGAGCAGTTCTCCCACGGGCCAACCTCCTCGCGGCGCGTCCCCCCGCCCGGGGTACGACCCCGGCCGGGTACGCCGCTTGTCGTGCGCGTCGGCGCCGAGCGGGCACGTCGGGCGCCGAGCGGACAGGGCCCGTGTCCCGAAGCTCCGGACGGTGGCGGGCCCCCGACAGGCGTGCGCAATCTACCGACCTGAACGGCCGATGAGGCACTGCCTCGCCGAAGCCCCACCCCCCGTGCCGTGTTCGCGCCGGCTCACGGCTTCACGGCTCCGTGGTGGCCACGGGACTCAGCAGGGCGAGCCCCAAGGGGGTGATGCGATGCAGTACGGATCCACCTCGGCGGCTGGTGGTGATCAGTTCCGCGTTCCGGAGCACCGTCGCGTGCTGGCTGGCGGCTGCCACCGAGACGTTGAGGCGGCGGGCCAGCTCGGTCGTCGTGCTGCCTTCGGCCGTCACCCGCAGTGCGGCGGCTCGCGTGCGGCCGAGCAGGGACTCCAGGTTTCGGCCCGAGGAGCCGGACGCACCGGTCGGTCCGGCGCCGGCCAGCGGCTCGCGGAGGGCCGGTACCGTCAGCCGGGGTGGCTGCGTGGTGTCGAGCGGGTCCCACAGCAGGCTCACCGCGCGCGGCGAGAAGACGGTGGGGGTGACGATGAGTCCCCTTCCTCTGAGGTGGACCTCGATCCCGCGCGGGTAGGGAGCCTCCAGGACCGGCGGCCGCCAGCGGACCAGGGGTGCGCAGAGCGAGCGCAGCAGCAGATCGACCCCTCCCTCGAGCAGCACGTTCATGTAGCGGGAGGACAGCGCGGCCAGTTCGGACCGCCCTTTGTGCCAGTAGGGCTCCACGGCCAGCCGATGGCAGGCGCGCAATGCCTCGGCGAGTTCCCGCCGTGCCTCACGGTCCCCTTCGGACACCCGCCTCGCCCAGGGCAGGTGTTCCAGGGGGAAGTCGATGCCCTCGAACTCTCGTCGCAGGCGGGCCGCCGGTGCGTGGAGCAGGTTGTCCACGGCGTGTTCCAGGCAGGGCCCGTCACCCATCAGGGCGAGCAGGTCGAGCCCGGGGCCACGCACCGGCAGCAGGGACGTCAACGGGCGGGTGTCGGCCCCCATGCGACCCGCGACGGCTGACCGCCACGAGCGGAAGTGAGGGCTGTCCCCGCTCCCCCGCAGCAGTTCGAGGCTGTAGTAGGTCTCCGCCGCGACCCCGATCGTCGCGGCGACGCGTGTCCGCGCGAGATCCTCCGCCGTGAAGTGAATGCGTAACACCGATCGGCCCCCTGCCGGTGCTGGAGCGTGCCCGCGCCCCCGCAGCATTCCCCGGCCAGGGTCACCACACGCCTTCCGATCGCCTCTCGGATCGAGGCGAAACAGGCTCGGGTGCCCCACGGCCGGGCGCGGAGTCACAGCGGGCACGTCCACGCCACGCCACGCCGTAGAGGGTTACGTGATGCGGCAGCCGGCTCCACCGACGTAGTTCGCGTCCCTGATCTGGCTCTTGAGGCCGAGCCGCGTATCACCGGGTCCGACGCAGATGGTCCGGTCGAAGCCCCGGACGACATCGAGCTTGATCTTGATCGTGGTGGGGCCGCAGTGGTTGTAGAACGCGATCTCCCTGCCCGCGTAGTACCCGCACGGTGAGGCGGCACGGGTTCCCGCTCCCCCCGCGCCGCCCGTGTTGCCCGCGCCGCCCGCGCTGGCGGGGGTGATCGTGCTCATCACCGCAGCGGAGCCGAGAACGGCGACCGCCATCCATCGCCGCATGCCGTTGACCCGTAAGCGCTGCATTCCTGCCACACTCCTCTTCGTTTCAGTGGGGGCCTTCACCCCTTTGCCGCAGCACAGACTGGCAGAGGTGTCCGCGCAGCGACAAGCCTCTAAGCGACCACTTAAAGCCGCAGGTGAGAGCCCCTATCCGACCATTCCCGGGCTTGTTTCGCCTCGCTCTCGCACGCGGGTTCGCAGGTCTGCCTCAGCACTGTGGGGAAACGTGCGCGGCCAGGCGCGCCGCGACCGTTCACGGCGCGACCGGGCTGTGCGACGACGAGACACCGCCTGGTCCCGGCGGCGGTAACGTAGGCATGTGGGGCAATGTGGGGCAACTCCTCAGGCTGCGGGAGACGGATCTCTCGACGGGCGAGAGGCGGTGCGCATGGATCCCGAGCCCTTCGACGAGGTCACCGGCTCTGCCGCCCGGGCCGCGGGCGGCTGGCTCGGGGGGCTGCCCGTGGCGGTGCTCGCCACCGGCAGCGACGGCCGGATCGTGCGGTGGGACATGGCCGCCCACGAGTTGTTGGGATACGCCCCGCGCGAGGTCATCGGCCGCCACATCGCCGATCTGCTGCATCCGGGTGTGGACCGGAGTCTCGGCAGGTCGTTGTGGGAGAAGGCCGTCACCGCCCGCGGCGTGATGGGCACCGTGACCGCCTGGCACCGGGACGGCCACCCGGTGGAGGTGGAGATCTGGGCGGCGCCCGTCCCTGCCCGTCCGCGCGGCGGGACGACCGTGCTGGTCTTCGCCGCCGATGCCGCCGCCGCCCAACGGATCCGCGGTTCGTCCGCGGTGTGGGACGGACTGTTCGCCCGCTCCCCGGTCGGCATCGCCCTCTTCGACACCCGGTTGCGCTTCCTGCGGGTCAACCCCGCCTTGGAGGCGATGAACGGCCTGCCGGAGGCGGCTCACGTCGGCCGGCGTCTGGCCGAGGTGCTGCCCGGGGTGAACGCGGCCGCCATGGAGGTCCTGATGCGGCAGGTGCTCACGGATGGTCGGCCCGTCCTCGACTCCCGTCGTATCGGCCGCACCCCGGCCGCCCCGGACCAGGACAGGGTGTGGTCGTGCTCCTACACCAGGCTGGAGGACACGGACGGGCACCCCCTCGGGCTGGCCGCGTCCCTGATCGACATCACGCTCCAGGAGCAGACCCAGCTGGAGGCCGAGGCCGGCCGGCGCCGCCTCGCGCTGATCAACGCGGCCACGTACCGCATCGGCACCAGCCTGGACCTTGAGCGCACCGCGCAGGAACTGGCCGACGTCACCGTCCCGGAGCTCGCCGATCTGGTCACGGTCGACGTCCTGGAGTCCTTGGCCGCGGGCGGGGAGATCGGTTCCGGCCTGGTGGCCGGGGCCCGCCTGCGCCGCCTGGGCAAAGCCCCCTCCGACTCGCCCCTGGCCGAGATCCTCGCCCCCCTCGGACGGACCCTGGTCTTCCCGTCGGCCGCGCCCTACACCCAGGCGCTCGCCGACCGCCACGCCTTCGTCATCCCCCGCCTCGACGAGAAGTCCATCGCGCCCGCGGCCCGCCACTCCGCGGCGCCGGCCGAGCTGCTGAAGCACGGCGTGCACTCGTTCATGATGGTGCCGTTGCTCGCCCGGGGGACGGTGCTGGGCCTGGCCACGTTCTACCGCTGCGCCACACCTGAGCCCTTCGGCGACGAGGACACCGCCCTCGCGACCGAACTGGCCGCGCGGGCCGCCGTGTGCGTGGACAACGCCCGCCTCTACCACCGCGAGCACGACACCGCACTCATCCTGCAGCGCAGCATGCTGCCCCAGCACATCACCCCACCCCCCGGCATCGAGGTCGCCCATCGCTACCTGCCCGCCAGCGACGTCAACGAGGTGGGCGGCGACTGGTACGACGTCATCCCCCTGACCGGCGACTCCGTGGCGCTGGTGATCGGCGACGTCATGGGGCACGGCATCCAGGCCGGAGCCGTCATGGGCCGGCTCTCCGCCAGCGTCCGCGCCCTGGCCAGGCTCGATCTCGACCACGACGACATGTTCCACCAGCTCCAGGCCGCCTTGGACGACCTGGCCGACCCGATGCTCGCCACCTTCCTCTACGTCGATCTCGACACGGCGACCGGGGCCTGCCGCATCACCTGCGCCGGCCATCCTCCGCCCGCGCTCGTCACCCCCGACGGCGTCGCCCGCCTTCTCGACGTACCGCCGGGGCTCCCCCTGGGCGTCGGCCCCACCCGCTTCACCACCACTCACATCACGCTCGTGCCGGGAAGCGTGATCGTTCTCTACACCGACGGTCTCATCGAGGCGCGCGGCACCGACATCGACGACCGTCTGAGCGAGCTCACCCATCTTCTGGCCGAGCCGGCGCCGTCCCTCGACGCCCTCTGCGACAGTCTCGTCACCCACCTGGTGCCCGCCTCGGCCGACGACGACATCGCCCTGCTCACCGCCCGCCTGACCGGCCCCTGAGGCGATCCGGGGCGATGGTGGCGGCCGGATGGGAACACCTCGCGAGTTGACTGAAATTTCAGTCAGTGCCAGAGTGGTCCCCGAAGCCGCAGCACTGACCGTGCGGGGCGGCCGTTGCGGCGCGGAGCGCGCACTCTTGTCCGTAGGGACCGGTTTGCCGCACCCGCCGCGTGCAGCCGAGCCGCCTCCTCTCGCTCGCCCTGGCCGGACGCACCCCTTCCACCGGCCCACGATCGGAGTTCTCCCGTGTCCTTCCTGCCCCCCACCCGACGGACCGTCCTTCGCACCCTCGCCGGAATCGGCGCCGCCGTCGCGGGCGCCTCGGCGTGCTCCCCCGCGTCCGGAGTCACGGTCGACGCCACCGCCGGTTCCTCCCAGCCCTCCACCGCGGGTGCCAAGCGCCGCCTGGGCGCCGAGTGGGAGAGTCACACCCGCACCTTCATGTCGTGGCCGGCGCTGACCTCGGTTTGGCACGAGGACCTGCGCTACGTACGCGAGGACATCGCGAGGATCGCGCGCGCCGTCGGGGAGTACGAGGCGGTAGTCATGATGGCCCGCCCCGACCAGGTCGACGCGGCCCAGCGGGCCTGTGGCTCCCAGGTCGAGGTGATCCCGCTGGCCGTCGACGACCTCTGGGCCCGCGACACCGTCCCCGTCTTCGTCGAGGAGGGCGGAAAGGTCGTCGGCGTCGACTTCAACTTCAACGGCTGGGGCAACAAGCAGAAGCAGCACCAGAACGACGCCGCGGTCGGGCGCACCGTGCTCAAGAAGTACGGGATCCCCGGGTCCAGGCCCCCCTCGTCGCGGAAGGCGGCTCCTTCGAGCCCGACGGTGAGGGCACCCTGATGATCACCGAGAGTTCGATCGTCAACGACAACCGCAACCGCGGGAAGAACCGGGACACCATCGAGAAGGAACTCAAGGAGACCCTCGGCGTCGAGAAGGTGATCTGGTTGGCCGGCGTCCGCGGGGAGGACATCACGGATGCCCACGTGGACAGCCTCGTGCGCTTCACCGCGCCCGGTGTGGTCCTGCTGGACCGCGCGCACCCCAGCACGCCGGCGGACTCCTGGTCGCGCTCCGCCGACCAGGCCAAGTCCGTGCTCTCCAAGGCCACGGACGCCCGTGGCAGGCGCTTCGAGATCATCGACCTGCCGCAGCCCGACCTGAAAAGGATCACGGGCGAGGGCGACGACTTCGTGTCGACCTACGCCAACTTCTACATCGCCAACGACGCCGTCTTCATGCCCAGGTTCGGGGACGGCAAGGCCGACGACCGGGCCCGCGCCATCCTGCGCGAGCACTTCCCCAAGCGGGACGTGGTCCCGATCGCGATCGACACGATCGCCTCTGGCGGCGGCGGCATCCACTGCTCCACCCACGACCAGCCCGGCAAGCCCGCGGCCTGACCGTAGGCCGCCCGTACGCCGCCCGCCTCGCCTGCGTGGACATCGGTGTACAGCACCGGGGCGGGACGTCGAGGGCGACCGTGGTGTCGATGGCGCGACCGTGATGTCGGTGGATGGTCTCGCGCAGCGCCGGCCGGTCGACAACGACGTGCGGGTGGACCTGTTCGGTGGCGATCCCGGTACGGCCGAGGTGGGTCGCCGACGCCGTGGCGGTCCGCGGGTTCGGACGGTGTCGGCGAAGGGCCCCGCACCGGCGGGTACGGGGCCCTCGTCACGGCGTGGAAGCCTCGGAGGGTCAGACCGAGAGGGAGATCTCGGTCGACTTGATGAGCGCGACCACGGAGGACCCGGCGGTCAGGTCGAGGGCTTCGACGGCGTCCTTGGTGATGGCCGCGGTCAGCTCGCCGCCCTCGACGGAGACCTTGACGGAACCCATGGCGCCACCGGTCACGACGTCGGTGACGGTGCCGGCGAGCTGGTTGCGGATCGAGATGCCCTCGACCGGGCCGGTCGCGAGGGAGACCTCGGTGGACTTCACGAGCGCCTTGACGGACGTGCCCTCGGCGAAGCCGAGTTCCTTGACGGCGTCGGTGGTGATCGCGGCGGTGATGTCCTGACCGCCCGCCAGACGGACCTTCACCGTGGACATGGCCTCGCCGGCCGTGACGGAGGTGATGGTGCCGGGGATCTGGTTGCGGATGCTCAGGCTCATGAAGGTAACGCCTCACTCTGGATCGGTGGAAGACGCGGCCTGCCGGCCGCCCCGTCCGTCACGCTAGCCGCATGAATCCGCGGTCGTGCGGAGCCCGTCTCATCCGCCAGGAGAATGGCCGTTGTGGCATCGCACCTTCGGTTCGGGCCCGACGTCCTGACGATTCGGGACCTCGGACCTCACCGATCGAGGTCCTCCTGGTCGAGCGGTGACGCCGCGTGCCGGGGAGCCTGCTCCAGCCACGCGGCGCGTTCTTCGCCGGACGAGTCGGTGACGGTCCGAAAGACGATCCGTCGCACCTCACGGATTTGCGACGTACGGGAGGACACAGGCCGCCCGGACGGTGTGCACAGGATCACCGAACGCGCGCTCCTCCCGATCGGCGGGCGTGTCGAAGGTGTTGGGCACGAGAGCCCTGGTCGCCTTCAACCGGCCGGCGGGTTCGCCTTCGGCGACGCCACGCCCCGCCCCCGCGGCTCCTCCACCACGGCGCCGGACACCGCGTGGTGGAGGCTCCCCCCCGTCGCGGGTGGGCCAAGTGCGCCCCTGTACGCATGTCTCCCCCGTCGGCGCAGCCGACCGCGGCCGCGGCGCATACGGTACGACGGCGCCGGCGCACGGCCGGCCGGTGTGCCGCGCCGGGTCACATGGCGTTCGCGGAAGCCAGTGTGCCCACGGCCTTGTCGAGGACCGCGGCGGCGCCGCCGCCCCAGCCGCGCAGGTCGTTGCCGGTGATCCAGGTGCCGGAGCAGCCGGGGAGCGCGACGACGGCCGCTTCGGCGGGAACCGGGCCGTCCCCCTTGCGGACGACGTTGCCCTGACAGGACGCGTTCGCCGCGTTGCCGCCGAACCGGATGCCGTACGTGGCCGTCGCCCCGGCCCGGTTGGCGCCGGTGACCTGGTTGTCGCGCAGGGAGATGTCGTCGGCGCCGGCCGCGATGCCGTGCCCGGCGGGGTTCAGGATGGTGTTGTGGGCGATCAGGGCGCCCTGCGCGTCCGTGTCCACGCCGATGCCGTCGCCCTGGGCGTCGGTGACGGTGTTGCCGCTGATGACGGCGTGTTGGGCGTACCGGACGTGGATGCCCTGGGAGTTGCCTCCGGGGCGGGCGGTCCCCGTGACGGTGTTGCCCGAGATCGTGACGCCGTCGCACTGGGCGACGTAGATGCCGGCCTCGCCCTTGACCGTACGGATCGTGTTGTCGGTGATGGTGACTCCGTTGTGCCGGTCGCCTCCGCTGGACACCACGATGGCGCCGCCGGTGGACGTGTCGGTGCCGGTGTTCCGGATGATGTTGCCGTTGATGACGATGTCGTTGAGGGCGTTGCCGGCCGGGGAGCCGACCTGGATGGCGGTGACGCCGACGGATTCGATGGTGTTGCCGGCGATGACGGCCTGCTGCCAGTCGGTGGTGCGGATGCCGTAGGCGGCGCTGCGTTCGATGTGGTTGCCGATGACCCGGATGTCGCGGTGGACCACGCCCTTGGCGCCGCCGTGGTCGCCGACCAGGGCGCCGAACGGGCGGGTTCCGTCGGCGGCGCGCAGGGTGCAGCCGCTGATCAGGATGTCCTGGCAGGGCGTGTTGTCGTACGCCGGGGCGGGGAGGCTGACCGCCGAGAGGGCGCCGGTGATCTGTACGGCCTCCCGGTTGGTGGCGGTGTCCGTACCCTGGCCGGTGACGTGCAGCCCGTCGAAGAGGCAGTTGACGATGCGGGCGCGCCGAACCGCGTTGAGTTCGACGGCGTGCGCGGACGGCGTGTCGAGCACCGTGCAGTCCTGGACGAGGATGCCGTCGGCGTGGGCGAAGCCGATGGCGTCGCTCTGCTGCTGGTACGCGCTGCCGCGCATGTCCCAGGTACCGCCGAGCAGGGCGATGTCGCCGGCGCCCTGGTAGGCGGAGACCGAGGTGACCGAGTCGAAGTTCTTGACCAGGGCCCCGCAGTCCCTGGTGCGCAGGACGTGGGCTCCGTACGCGGACACGGTCATCCGGGGGCCGAGGACGAGCCCCTTCGTGAGCGGGTACCGGCCGGGCGGGATCAGCAGGGTCGCACCCTCGGGCACGGCGCGTGCGGCCGTCAGGGCGGCCTGGAACGCGGCGGTGTCGTCGGTGGTCCCGTCGCCCTTCGCGCCGTAGGCCAGTACGTCGTGGACGCTGCGCCGGTCGCCGGCCTCTGCGGCGGCGGGGCCGGCGGCCACCATCTGGCCGGCTCCCAGCGCGCCCACGAATCCGCCCGCCGCCAGTATCACGCCGCGTCGATGCACTTGTACTCCCCCGTCGATCCGCCTTGTTGAACGGGCCTCCCGGGCCCGGAGGGGAGGCTATCGGCCGGGAGGGGAGTCGTCCGTCCGGGGGGCCGGTCCCGTGCGTCGGTCGTGACCGGCGCCGTGGAGGCGGACCGGGCGGGGACACTGTGCCGGATCAGGAGAGGCGAGGTGGCTGAAGTGGCGGAGGCCGCGAAGGACGGGCCCGATGACGGGGGTTCCCCCGGGGGCGCCGGCTATCGGCAGGAAACTGAAGCGGTCGCTCGGTTCCTTCCAGGTGTTCGCGATCTCGTTCGCGTTCATCTCGGTGGCGGTCGGAATCTTCGCCACCTTCGACCAGGTGCTGGTGACGGCGGGACCGGTCGGGATCTGGCTCTGGCTCGTCGCCGCGGTCGGGCAGACCCTCGTGGCGCTGGTGGTCGCGCAGTTCGCCGCCCGCATCCCGTTGAGCGGTTCCTCCTACCAATGGGCCTCCCGGCTCGGCAACCCGAGGGTCGGCTGGTGGTTCGGCTGGCTGACGTTCTGCTACCTGGCCATCGCCGTGATCGCCATCGACAACGCCCTGGCGAGCCAGGCCTTCATGCCGCTGGTCGGCATGGGCCCGGACGAGGACGCCGCGCGCGTGATCACCCTGGTGGTGCTGGTCGTCCAGGCCCTGCTCGCCATCGCCTCGACCCGGCTGGTCGGCTGGATCAACTCGGCCGCGGTCGGACTCGAACTCGCGCTGGTCGTGGTGGTGGCGATCTCCCTCGTCATCGCCGTCCTGGTCACGGGCAACGGATCGGCGGCCAATCTGACCTCCCGTGGGGTCACCGAGGGCACCCCCGGCTACTTCGCCGTCGGCGGCGGCCTGATGCTCGCGATGATCATGGGCTTGGCCACCCTCGTCGGTTTCGACTCCGCGGCCAACCTCGCGGAGGAGGCCAAGGATCCCCGCCGCAGCGTGCCGCGCGCGATCGTCGCATCGGTGGTGGCGGCAGGCGTGCTCGGCATGTTGTTCCTGATCACCCTCACCGTCGCGATCGAGGACATCCCCCGGATCAGCAACGAGGCCTCGCCCGTGGCCGCGATCATGCACGACCGTCTCGGCTCCGTCGCCGAACGTGTGCTGCTGGTCGCCATCACCTTCGCGTTCTTCGGCGCCGGCATCGTCGTGATGGTTTCCTGCTCGCGCCTCGTCTACGCCATGTCACGCGATTCCCGCTTCCCCGCCCACCGGGTGATGCGGCGGGTCAGCCCCCGCACGCACACCCCCATCCCCGCGACCGTCCTGATCCTCGCGCTCGGAGCCGTCCTGATGGTCGCGCTCCCCGGCTCGGCCCTGCTGGAGCTGATCACCGCCTCGACCATCCTTCCCGCCCTCATCTACGGGTCCACGATCGTCCTCTACCTCGCCGTACGCAGACGACTCGCCCGCCAGAAGGGCGCGTTCGACCTGGGGCGCGGCGAACTGCCCGTGGCGGTCTGCGCCCTGGTCTGGACCCTCTTCGCACTCTTCGTGCTCGTGGCACCGGACGAGGCGCTCACCTCCGTCGTCATCGTCGCGGGCCTGCTCGTCGTCGGAGCCCTGTTCTTCCTCGGCATGCTGCTCTTCGACCGCCGGGCGTTGGCCTCCGAGCCCACGTCCGAGCCCACGTCCGGGTCCGGGTCCGCATCGGGTCCAGCGTCGGGGCCCGGGGGCGACATCACCCCCGGGCCCTGAAGGCGAAGCCGGCGCGGCACGTTCGTCGTCGGGTGGACCGGCGGTACGGCACGCCTGGGCTCTGTCGCCGAAGTGGCGCCGCGGGCCAGGCGAAACCTCGACGATAGACCCCTAGTTGTACGGCTCCAGGGTCATGAAGGCCTCCTGCGGATTGCCGTCGTGCACCAACGACTCGTGGGCGCCCACGTCGTCGAAGGCGAAGCCGTACGCCTTGCCGTCGGCCATCTGGCCGTGGATGACGCGGGAATAGTGGTTGGTGACGGCGTCACGGTAGAAGTTGCCGCCGTTCGCGTCGGGTTGGTTGGGGTTCGTCAGGAGCGTCGATCGGTTGAAGCCCGCGCAGAGGGTGCGGGAGATCGGGCCGCGGACGAGGTCGTTGGGTGCGTCCAGGAGCTTGTAGCAGCCGAAGATGCTGTCGGAGTCCGGCTTCTGGAAGCTGGTGACCACCGCTCCCGAGGCGTTGGTGAAGTTCATGACGTTGCCCGAGACCCGGCCGAAGTACCTGGTGTTCGGTTCGTTCGCGAACGGTGTCACGGTGAGCGTGGAAGAGCCGTACTTGCTCCAGACCCGGTTGACGTAGTCGTTCATGGCGCCGGCCGGGATTCCTCCTGCCTCGATGCCGTGCCCGGGCGAGAGTGCTCGCAGCGGTGTGCCGTCGGTGCGGCTTTGGATCAGTCCGCCCCAGCCGGCCGAACGCAGTTGGTCGAAGGCGGCGTTGTATCCGCCCGGCTTGAGCCGGCCGACCGTGCTGACCGTGCCGTTGGCCGCCTTGACGCCCACCGCGTAGGGGGCCGAGAACATGTCGACCTGGGTGCTGTTGATCCACAGGCCGGCGTCGTTGAGCGTGTACTCGGACCAGTTGAACAGGATGTTGCGGTTGGGGTCGGAGGGGTTCTGCACGGCGGGCTGCACCAGGCCGCCGGTGGTGAGTTTGAAGACGATCTTCTGTCCGACGGAGAAGTAGACGCGTCCGGAGAACTTGGGCATCCGGATCGTCCGCGTCTGCCCGTTGGCCGGACCCGCGATCGACGCGTCGGGCGCGGGGGTGGGGGGATTGCCGCCCGCCGGCCAGGGGTGGAACGTGCCGTTGGCGTCGGCCCAGCCCTGCTGCCCGGTGGTGAGCAGGGTGCCGAGGTTGTAGACGTAGACCGGCTCGCCGCGTCCCGAGTTGTTCTTGATCGTGAGCGGGATGGTCGTCGGTACGGCCTCCGCGGATGTCGAGGGGCCGAAGACCATCAGGCCGGCGGCGACAACCAGCGCCGAGGCGCCGGAACCCAGCACTTTCGATAAGCGGAACATGCTCTTCCTCCAGGTGGGGGGAGCCTGCCGGTGCGGGTGCGGCGCCCCTCGCACCCTGGGGGCGACGGGGCGGGGCGGGCAGGCGGGGAGAGATGCCTTGAACACTGAGAGCGCTCTCAGAATCAGGTTGCGTTCACCTTCTGTCAATGAATCCGGCACGGATTCGAGAACCCGATCACGGATTCGAGAACCCGATCGTCCACGAGGCGGCCGAGAGGGCGGGCGTACGGGTCCCGCATGCCGCGCCGTGGCGTCCGCGCGACGGCCGGATGCCGACGGAAACCGGGAACGGGCCGTCAACTCCTGGTGACCGGCGGGGTCGGCGGCTACGTTGTCGCATGTTCCCCAGCCACTCGTGAGCCACCCGTGACGGAGGACCACCGCATGCAGAACCGTTTTGCCCGCATCCCGCGCCGACGGGTGGCCGGGGGAATGTCGCTCGTCCTGATCGCGGTCACCGCACTCCTCGGGGCCGCACCCGTGGCCGCCGCGGCGACGGCCTCCACCGCGCCGCCCGTTCCCGTCCTGACCTGGGGCCCCTGCGCCGACCCGGGCGACGGTTTCGAGTGTGCGACCGCCCGGGTACCGCTCGACTACCGGAGACCCACTGGGCCCACCGTCCCGCTCGCGGTGACCCGGCACCTCGCGGCCGACCGGGCCCGTCGCACCGGTGTCCTGGTCCTGCACCCGGGCGGTCCCGGCAACTCCGGCGTGAACTTCGCCCGCGACAGTTACGACGCGCTCCCCGCCCCTCTCCGCGACACGTTCGACGTCGTCGGGTACGACATGCGCGGTGTGGCGCGCAGCGGGCAGGTGGAGTGCTGGGACGACAAGGAGTACTCCGCCGCCGTCGACGCCGCGCGCGGCGTGCCCGGCCCGGGGGCCCTGCGCGGGGCCATTCGGCAGGGACTCGACTTCGCCACCGCCTGCCGGCAACGGTCGGGCGACCTCGTGCCGTTCATCGGCACCGCCTCGAACGCCAAGGACATGGACCTGCTCCGCCAGGCCCTCGGCGAGGAGACGCTCTCCTTCTACGGTCGTTCCTTCGGGAGTTACGTCGGCACCGTCTACGCCGCGCAGTTCCCCCGGCGGGTCCGCGCCATGGTCCTGGACGGGGCCTACGATCCGGAGCACTACGCCAACGTGCCGTACGCCTACGACTCCAGGCAGTTCGTCGCCCTGGACACCGCGATGGGCCGGTTCCTCGACTGGTGCGCGCAGAACGCCGCCACCTGCGGATTCGGCGAAGGGCGCCCGCGGCAGGCCTTCGAACAGCTCAAGCGGGACTTGGACGCCGACCCCGTCATCACCGCGAGCGGACGCCCTGCCACGGGTTACACCCTCGCCTACCGACTGATGTTCAACATCAACTCGGGCAAGGAGGTCTGGCCCTATCTCGGAGAGGCCCTGCGGGCTGCCCAGGCACGCCAGGGCTCGTTCCTGCTGTCCCCGCCCTCCCCCGCTTCCTTCGACTTCCTCAATGCCAACATGGCCGTCGAATGCGCGGACCGCGCCTATCCGACGAACCCCCTGCTGCTGGGCGCGCTCGTCAGCGCACACGTCGCCTCCGCGCGGCTGCTGGGACCGCCCATCGGCCTCGGGCCGCCCACCTACGACCACAACCACGCACCCACCTGCGCCCAGTGGCCGGCGGAGCGCCCGAGCCGCTTCGAGGGCTCCTACCGGGCGGCCGGTTCCGCCCCGATCCTGATCCTCGGCACGACCGGGGACCCGGACACCCCGTACCAGGACGCCCGGGCCCTCGCCCGGACGCTGGACAACGGGCGGCTGCTGACCTTCAACGCCGAAGGACACACCGCGTACAACCGGAGCGCATGCGTGAGTGCGCTGGTCAACGAGTACCTGGCCACCCTGACGCTGCCCGCGCGGGGCACCGTCTGCGCGGACGAGACGCCTCCGGAATCGCCGACCCTGCGCACCGAGAGGATCGCGGTCGACGAGACGCGCGACATGATCCCCGCCCTGCGCTGAGCCGTCGCGCCGGACGCGTGCGCCGCCTCTCGCGCCGCCTCCACCGCCGTCTCCACCGCCTGAACCGCCGCCGCCCGCCGCCGAAGGGAGTTCGGGTCTCAGCGCCGCAGGGGCACGTGGGGGCCGTGGCCGAGCACGTAGGAGACCGACACGATCGCGGCGATCCACACAGCCACCCCGGCCCAGACCAGGCGCCCTTCTCCGTTCATTCCGGCCGCCGCCACCAGGGCCAGCGCCGCACACAGCAGAGTGGCCATCACCACCATGAGGCCGACCGGCAGCCGACGCCGCGCCCGGCGATCCGGCCGGGCACGGCTCCCGCCGTGTGACTCGTCCCGCAGGCCCGCGACCAGCTGGTCCCAGGCAGCCGACTCCCGCACCGTCAACCGTTCCCTCTCCACACCCACCCCCGGACAACACCCAGCACCACGCTGCTCCCGCGCGGATACCCCGTCGGCCCCACCTCATGCGGCCGTTGCGCGCGGGTGTACAGGGCGCACCGGTTCCGTGCGGCGGGCACGACCACCGCGGGGCCGCCGAACCGCGTGCGGCAGGCACGTACGCGCGGGTCGACGGCGGGCGCCGGTCGGGCGCCGCGCCGCCCGACCGGATCGCTCGGGGTGCTCCCGCGTTCGACCTGACGCAGGCTGGGTGGATGGCCGACCAGACGGAGATCGTCATCCATCCCGTATCGCCGAAGGGCGGGCGGAAAGTCACGGTGCACGCGCTGGGCGTGGACGCGGACCTGGGCCGCGCGCACTCCACGAGCGATGTCTCCGAGTTCCTCCGGCGTGCCGGGCTGGAGGGCGTGGACCTCTCGGAGGAGGGCCCGATCCGCTGGGAAGGCGGCGGCCCCGAGGTCTGGACCTCCGGTACCTGACAGCAGGCGCGCGGCGGACTCCGGCCAGGTTCGGACCGGGTCGCGCGGACGGGGCGGCCCGCGCGGGGTGGTGGTCGCTCTCCCTGCCCCGGGGCCGCTGCGTGGTGCAGCCCGGGGCAGGGGGCGGTGGGTCTCGACCGTCCGTCTCGGGACGGCCGGGACCCCGTCAGGACACACCAGCCGGCCGCCTCCGAGCCCGCCACCACACCGGCGGAGCACTTCCGGCCACCCGCATGGGTGGGTGGGGTGCGGTGGGGGGGGTGAGGTGGGGGGGTGAGGTGGGGGGGGTGAGGTGCGGGCGCGGGCCCTACAGCCACTTGTTGCGCCGCAGGGCCCGGTACACGACGGAACAGACGACGATGATGAGCGCCCAGACCGCGGGGTAGCCGTAGGGCGAGGTGAGTTCGGGCATGTGCTCGAAGTTCATGCCGTACACCCCGACGATCATGGTGGGGACGGCGATGAGGGCGGCCCAGGCGCTGATGCGGCGCATGTCCGCGTTCTGCTGAACGCCGAGCTGGGCGATGCCGGCGCTGAGCATGCCGGTGATGAGTTCGTCGAAGGACAGGATCTGTTCGCTCACCCGCTGGTGGTGGTCGGCGACGTCCCGGAAGTAGGTGGCCACCTCGCTCGGGATCCGGGGGCTGTCCTCACTGAGGACTCGCAGCGCGGGGGCCAAGGGCATGACGGCGCGCTTGAATTCGAGGAGTTCTCGCTTGAGCTGGTAGATGCGTCCGGCGTCGACCGGCCGGTCCGGGGAGAAGACCTCGCTCTCCAGTGTGTCGACGTCGCCCGCGAACGAGTCGGCCACCTCCAGATAGCGGTCGACGACCATGTCCGCGACCGCGTGCAGGACGGCGGCGGGACCACAGCCCAACTGCCGCGGGTCGTCCTGGAGCTGTTGCCGTACGCCTTCCAGCGGCGGGGCGCTGCCGTGGCGGACGGTGATCGCGTACCCGGGGCCGGCGAACACCATGATCTCGCCGGTGTCGACGATCTCGCTGGTCGCGGTGACCTTGTCGTGGTCCACGTACACGATCGTCTTCAGTACCAGGAACAGCATGTCCTCGTAGCGTTCCAGCTTGGGCCGCTGGTGGGCGTGGACGGCGTCCTCGACCGCGAGGGGGTGCAGGCCGAAGGCCACGGCGACCTCCTGCAGCTGCTCCGCCGTGGGCTCGTACAGGCCGATCCACGCGAACCGCCCCGCCTTCGGGTCTATGCGGTCCAGGACCTTGGCCAGGTTCACCTGTCCGGGGATGCGGTGCCCGTCCTCGTAGAGGGCGCAGTCCACCACCGCCGACGGCAGACCCGCACCACCCTTGCCGTCCTGCTGCGCCGCCATGTGTCGCCTCTTGTCCGTCGTCCGTCAGGTAGGCGGGCAACCTACCCCCGGCCGGCGATTTCTCACGCGGCGGTGCTTGTGACGTCGGTCGGCGCGCGGTTCGGCGAGTTCCTACCGGGGCTGCGTCGCGATCTGGATCAGGTTGCCGCAGGTGTCGTCGAAGACGGCGGTGGTCACGGGGCCCATCTCCACGGGCTCCTGGGTGAAGCGGACGCCGAGGCCGCGCAGGCGCTCGTACTCGGCCGTCACGTCGTCGACGGCGAACTGGGCGAGCGGGATGCCGTCACCCACGAGTGCGTCGCGGTACGGCTTGACGGCGGGGTGGCCGGCAGGCTCCAGGAGGAGTTCGGTGCCGCCGAGCTCATCGGGCGAGACGACGGTCAGCCACCGGTACTCCTCGCCCACGGGCACGTCGTGCTTCTTCACGAAGCCGAGGATCTCGGTGTAGAAGGCCAGGGCTTTGGCCTGGTCGTCGACGAAGACGCTGGTCAGATGAATCTTCACGGGGTGTTCTCCTCCGGTCCGGATGTCACGGGCACGGGCCATCGCTCGGTGATCCGTCGCAGTGGCGCAGTGTTCAGATCGTGGAACGTGCAGCGGCCTTGCCGCCTCGTCTCGACGAGCCCGGCGGCCTCCAACATCACGAGGTACTGGGAGACCGCCTGCCGGGACATGCCGAGCCGATGCTTCATGCTCAGTCGCGAGCAGATCTCGAATAGCGTCTGTCCGGATGTGTCCGCCAGTTCGTCGAGGATGATGCGACGGGTGGGGTCGGCCAACGCTTTGAAGAGGTCGTCGGCCGCGATTCCACCCTAGGCAACCATTCACTTGCGTATCAAGCAGGGTCCGCCGCCGTGTCCCGCATCGACCGGACTGCGGGCCCGGGACGCACGAAGGGGGCGAGCACACGGCTCGCCCCCTTCCCCGGTTCCACGCCGAGATTCCCCCCGCACCCGGCGGACACCCCCACGGCACGCACCCCCGAGGAGTCACCGCACGGCACCGCCGAAGCCCCCTGACGGCGGAATCTCCGTCAGCGGCGGGTCAGGTCGGGTTCGACGACACGGTCCCGGCGCTGCGACGGCAACGGCGACGGCGGTGACGACGGCGGAGTCGATCGCGGCGGAGAAGCCTGCACCGGGGTGCTCCGTCGGATGTCTTCTATGCCGGAACGCATCGCGGAACGGAGCCTGCGCGAAAGGGGCCGTTCCACGAACCGGTGGATGAGCCAGGCGACGACCATCATCGCGGCGGTGACCGTACCGACCAGCGCATGGGCCGGCATCGTGCCCCGGAAGTGGTGGATCAGGGTAATGCCCGCCGTCATGTGGATGATGTAGAGCGGGTAGGTGATGGCGCCGACGGTGGACAGCCAGCTCCACTGAATGCGGTCGAACAGGCCGAGCGCGATGGCGGCCATGGCCAGGAAGCCGACGGCGATCACGATCCGGGCCGGCCAGGCCGGCAGCTGTTCCGCGAGATGCCTGCCGAGGTTCGTGGCCATGCGGCCGCGAACGTAGTGCTGGGCGAGGAGGAACTGGCAGCCGACGATTCCCCAGAGCAGGCCGGAGGGGCGGAATCGCCGCATCAGATAGAAGGCCACGCCCGCGATGAAGTACGGGGAGTACTGAGGGATCGCGAAGAAGTGCAGCAGCCTGAAGTCGGTGGAGGGCGCCACGATGCCGGCGACCGTCCACAGCCCGATGAACACGATGCAGTTGCGGTACGTGACCCCGAGGCGGATGACGAGGGCGAAGAGCGCGTAGAACTTGAGCTCTTCGAAGAGGGTCCAGTACGCGTGATCGAGATGCGGAACCCCTATTCCGCCCTGGAACATCGTCAGATTGACCAGAACGTCGGCCCACTCGTCGATGCGCCACAGCTCGGGCAGCATCCACAACACGAAGGCCGTGAACGCGATCCCTGCCCAGTACGCGGGGAAGAGTCGCGATATGCGCGATGTGGCGAAATCGCCGACCGTCCGCCCCCAGGCGCTCATGCAGATCACAAAACCGCTGACGATGAAGAAGATCTCGACGCCCAGCCAGCCGTAGAGGGCGAAGGGGCGGAGTGTGGGGAAGAGGTGCTGCGTACCGCTGAGTCCCCAGGCGGTGCCAAGCGCCACATAGTGGTACAGAACGACTACGAGTGCCGCAGTTATTCGTAGCGCGTCGAGCGCGTAGAGCCTTACCGGCGCCTGGCCGACTGTTCGTATCCCGGCCATGTTTACGGCCGCCTCCCCTGCAATCCTGTGGAACTGGTCAACGGGGACCGTACAGGTTTCCCACAGGAACGGCAGTCGCAGCCCCGGTCGACAGGGCTCGGGAGTCGGCGGTCACCGGCCCCTCGACGCGCCTGCGGCCCCTCGCGACGCGGGCCGCGCGGACGTGGCCATCCTCACGCAGGCTTCTTGCTCGACCCCACCCGCGATGGCGGCACGTTACCCGCGCATCGCCGAGCTCGCGGCGGGGGCCGCCCGTGACGGGACGTCGGTCGTCGGCGGCCGGCGCCGCGACGACCAGTTCGAGTTCGAGTTCGCGCTGGACCTCCTCCTGGACGGGCTGGAGAGGCTCCATCAGCGCGGATGGACGTCCACGCGCCCATCCGGCCCCGCCGGGCTCACGGAGGGGTCCCGATCCGCCGGGTCGTGACGCCGCAGGAACCCGGCGGGCGCGGCGCGCGAGCGGACCGCAGCCGGCACCGAGGGGGACGGCGCCGGCCACGGGGTCGACGGTTCAGCGGTGGGCGGGTGGGAAGCTCACGTTCTGGAGCGTGAACCGGTTCTTCGTGTCGGTCAGGCTCTTGTCGAGGTACGGCGAGTAGGTCTGGACGCTGACCGTCTTCGCCGTCGGGTTGAATTCGAGGATCCGGAAGTAGCTGTTCGGGCCGAGTGTGCCGGGGTTCTGGTAGTCGGCCTGGATCTGGTGGACGGTGTTTCCGTTCACCCCCTTCTCCACGATCACCCCCTGGTTGACGTAGTGGCCCGAGAACACCATCGTCACGTTGGGGTGCCGGCTGACCATCCTGGTCCAGAGCTTCTGGCCGACGCTGTCCTTCGTCGTGCCGTTCTGGTAGGCGTGGGTCACGATCATGACCTGGCGGTCGGGGTGCTCGGAGATCACTTTGTTGCCCCAGGCGATCTCGTCGTCGGTGGGCGCGTACTTCAGTGCGAGGATGAGCCAGTTCGTACCTCCGGCCGAGAACACATGGAAGCTGTTGTCGTTCTGCGCGGCCGGGTAGGTGCCGCCGAACGAAGGTAAGTTCGCGAAGGCACTCCGTGGGAAGTCGCGGTTGAACGCCACCGCGTCACGTACCACGATCGGGTTCTGCCCCTTGGGCATCGCGTCCATGTCGTGGTTGCCCACCGCGAGGATGTACGGGGTCGCGCCGTTCAACTGCCCCAACGCGCCGGTCGCGTTGGCCCACTGTGACGACTGGTCGGAGTCGTCGACGATGTCACCCTCGTGGATCGCGTACTTGATGTTCCGCGCGACCGTGTTCTCCTTGATCCACTTTCCCTGGGCGTTGAAGGCCTGCGGGAAGCTCTCCGCCGAGTACTGCGTGTCGGGGAGAACCACGATGCTGAACTTCTCCGGCGCCTTCGCCTGCGGCGCCGAACGATCGGCGGCTGTTGCCGGGAGTGCCACGAGGCCGACCGACAAGGCAGCCGAGACAACGCCGAGTACCCGTGCCCTGAAACGCGTCATCACCATCTCCGTAGACGTCGAACGGGCGGTCGCCTCACGGTGGCAAGGGCGTCCGGCCGTCAGATGTCCACAGGGAAGTGGGGGATGGAACGACTCGCGGCGAACAGGGAGGGGCGTCGGCGAAGCACGTCCGTCCGTCGGTACGGGCGGTGTCGGGGAGGTCGCCGAGCTTCAGGAAGCGGGCGGCGTTCTCGTCGAGCCGTACGAGGAGGCCGAGTTCGAACCGTCCGGTGTCGGGCCCGGGGCCTGAACCCCGGTGTGCGGGGAGGGCGGGTCCGGTTCGTTCGTCACCGCGGCCGGTGGCCGGCGCGCGATTCGGCGGCGGACTTCAGGTCACGCAGCCATGCTTCGAGGCCCTCGCGGAGGATCGCGGTGGCGGTGGGGACGTCGGCCTCGACCTGGGCGCCGGTGTGCGTCTCCTCCGTACTCACGCGCACGCCACCCTTGACCCTGGTGAAGTTCCACACGTGGATGCCGTCGATGCGCAGGCCTTCGCCGATCGCGGGGCCGGTCCAGCGGAGGCAGGCGCCGCGCTCGATCTGCCGGACGGTGGAGGTGATCTCCAGGCGCGTGGCGGGAGTCGACGGGTTGGGCGGGACCGGAACCGTCCAACGGAATGCCGAACCCCTGCGGAACGGGCCGCGATCCAGGCGTTGCGACGTCTCGACGGGGGTCTGCCAGTGCGGCCGGCGCTCCACGTCGGTCTGCAGCTTCCAGACCGTGTCCAGCGGGGCGTTGATGACGATCTCGCTCCGGTGGCGGACGAAGCGACGCCGGCCCTCTACCGCCACTTCGCCAGTCGGGACGACCTGATCACCGAACTCGTCCGGGGGGCATACCGAAGCCTCGCCGACGTCCTCGGCGAGGCTTCCTCCACCGGTGCAGACCTTGCCGGGCCGGCTCACGCCCTGCGCGGCTGGGCCTTGGCGGACCCTCAGCGGTACTTCCTCGTCTACGGCACCCCGATCCCCGGCCACCAAGCCCCCACGGACACCCTCACCATCTCCTCCGAGATCATGACGATCCTGCTCGACGCGTGCACGGCGCTTCCCCCGGGCGACACCGTGACGCCCTTCGGCACCCATCTGGAGGATCACCGGAACCGGGCCGCCGACCATCCCGCCCCGCCCGAGGCCCTCCACCGGTTCCTGACGTTCTGGACCCGGCTGCACGGCGTCCTGTCACTGGAACTCGCCGGTCATTTCGCGCGCATGGACCTCGACCCGGCGCTGCTCTTCGCGGCGGAGCTGCAAGACCTGCTGAAACCTCGATCCTGAGGCCCCCGCCCACTACTGGTCCGCACCTCCGTCATTCCTGGTTCTGCTGGTTCCGGTTCTGGTCGTTCTGGTTCTGCTGCTCGTTCTGGTTCTGGTTCTGCTGGTCGTTCTGGTTCTGGTCGTTCTGCGTCGAGTCGTCCTGCTTCTCGGTCGACTCCTTGAAGCCGCTGCACTCCGTGCGGTCATTGCCCTGCGACACGGTGTACTTGGCGTTCTCCACGTTCATCATCTGGAACCCGCCGTCACCGCCGATGGTGAACGAGCCACCCGCGGCGGTCGGCGAGGACAGGAACGCGGAACCCGGCGTGAAGCCGCCGCCCGACAGGTGCACCTTCCCGTTGGGGAAGACACCGGAGATGGAGCAGGTGGCGGTGGGGGCGGCGGCGGCCTGGCCCCATGCGAGGACGGCCGGAGCGACGAGAAGCGAGCCGGCCATGGCGGGGACGAGCAGTGAGCGGCGTATGCGTCGGTGCGACATGGATCCTCCCGAAGGGGACGTGAAGGCGTGAGGGGAGCGTGACGACGGGGGCACGCCCGCCTGCGTCCGGCGCAGCACGGCGCGGCCCTCTCGCGGGGCCCGCGCTCCTCGATCTGCCGTCGGCGAACGGCGAACGGCGACGAGGCAGCGGGGCGGAATCGATCCGTCCGTCCCATCCTCCCCCGCCGGGCCGGAGGTGTCGATCCCGCACCCGACGCCACCCGCCCCGCACACCCCTCCCCCGGCCCCGCGTACCGGGCCCCGCAGGTCCGACCCGTGCGCGCCCGACCTCGCTGTACACGTACGTACGCCCCCAGCGGCCGGCGGGATCCGCGCGTGGCGCGAGGCGGGCGACCACGAGCGCAGCCGGTGCGCGGCGCCCTCCGACCCGGTCGGCGGGGCCGGCCGGAGCCGCGGCGCCGTCCCGCCTCCTTCGCTTTTCACGGCCGTCATTCCGATATCCGGGCACCTTCTGCTTCAATCAGCCGTCAAGTGGCGTGAAGTGGACGCTCTGTGCCGCGTCCGGGACCGGCGAGGAGCGTCGGCGTGCCACCCTTCGCGCCTCGCTTGACCGGCGGGCCCGAAGAGGATCCCCGGGCAGTCCCGCCCGGGGCCGGTCCGCGGTGAGGGGAGCCGATGTGGTGTCCGTAGGAGAGAGACTGATCAGGACGCGGGAGCGGGCGTTCATCGGACGGGAGGAACAACTCGACACGTTCGAGGCGGCTTTGGCAGGCGATCCACAGGCGCCGTTCGCGTTCTACGTGTGTGGACCGGGCGGTATAGGCAAGTCGACGCTGCTGCGGCGCATGGCGGACCGTGCTCGTGCGGCGGGCCGGCCGCTCGTCGAACTCGACGGTCGTTTCGTCGAGCGGGACCCCGTCGATTTCGAGCGCGCCGCCGACGCCTTCGTGAAGGTCCCGGGCACCGTCCTGCTCGTGGACTCCTTCGAGCACTGCCAGTGGCTGGAGAGCCGGCTGTGGCACCGGTTCCTTCCCCGTGCCGCCGACGACGCGCTGGTGGTCCTCGCCGGCCGGCACGCCCCACAGCCGCAGTGGACCGCAGACCCCGCCTGGTCACCGCTCCTGCACGTGACCGAACTGGAGCCGTTCTCCGAGGACCAGGCCCTCAGCCTGCTGGTGGCCGCCCGGATCAGGCCCGAACTCCGTGACCCCGTACTCCGCTTCGCCGGGGGCAATCCGCTGGCCCTGTCCCTCGCGGCCGCGTCGGGATCGGCCGGCCGCGCCCAGGAGAACATCTGGGCACCCTCGGCGGACGTCCTGCGCACCCTGTTGGCCGGGTTGATCGGCGAGGTGCCCACGGCGGCCCACCGTCGCGCCCTGGAGGTGGCGGCGCAAGCCCGCTCGACGTCCGAGGAACTGCTCACCGCGGTCCTGCCGGAGGAGGACGCCCATCGGCTCTTCTCCTGGCTGAGGGACCTCCCCTTCATGGAATCCACGCACCGGGGGCTCCACCCGCACGACGCCGCACGCGAGACGCTGGCCGCCGACCTGCGCTGGCGAGCACCGAACGCCTTCGAGGCCATGCGCCGGCGCCTGGCCGACGAGTACCTGCGCCTCCTGCGCGAGGCACCCGAGGAGCAGGTGTGGACCGTCACCGACGAGCTGTTCCACCTGTTCCGGGAAGGCAAGACCCTGGCCCGGCTGCGCACCTGGTCCCGCGAGGACGAGGTGCACGACCGTCCTCTGCACCCGGACGACCTCGATGCGGTGCTGCGCATGGCCGAGGACACCGAAGGGCCCGCCTCCGCGGAACTGGTCCGTTACTGGGCTCGGCGCCAGCCACAGGCCTTCAGCGTCTACCGCCTCGTCAACACGGGCCGGATCGTGGCGTTCACGGCCCGGCTGGCCCTGGCGGCCCCTGCCGACCCCGAGGACCTGGCCGCCGATCCCGTCGTCGCCGCCGCGTGGCAGCACACCGAGGCCACCGCGCCGGTGAGCCCCGGCCAGCACATCGGCATCAGCCGCTTCTCGGTCTACCCCGAGCGGTACCAGGTCCCCTCGCGCGTCATCGACCTGAGCAGTTCCCGTGCCCAGGCGGAGTCGGCCCGTGCCCGTGGTCGGGCCTACGGCTTCGCCGTGTACCGGGATGCCGAGACCTGGGCCGAACGCGTCAAGGGCACCCTCGCCGACACCGGCGCCCGCCCGCGGGTCGGTGCGTACACGTACGGCCTGTTCAGCGTCGACTGGCGCCGGACACCCGTGGAGGCGTGGCTCCGGAACTTCATGTCCACCGCCGAGGAACCGGTCTCGCCCGGGCCCTCGCCCATCTCGCGTTCCCTGTTCGACCAGGCGGTACGGGAGGCGTTGGCGCACTGGCGTGACGCCGGGGCCTTCGCGGCCTGCGCCCTGCTGCGCAGCCGTCTCGCGGCGGACCTCGGTGACCCCGTCGCAGAGTTGCGCACCCTGTTGCGCCGAGCCGTCGACGATCTCGCGCAGGACCCGCGCGGGGTGCGCGCCCGCGAGGCCCTGGCGGCCGGGTACTTCTCCGGCGCACCCACCCAGGAAGCCGCCGCCCGCCGCCTCGGCCTTCCGTACGGCACCTACCGGCGTCACCTGCGTCAGGGCCTGGACCTGCTCTGCGAGGCCTTGTGGCAACAGGAACTCGACGGCCCCCGATCGCGGTAGGCCACGGTGGGGTGGGGCGGGCGTCCGCCTTCGGTGGCGCCGGGTGGTGGACAGGCGCGGACAGGAGTGGACAGTCCTCGCGCCTGGCGGGTCTGGATAGTGGACAGGCCCTCGCAGGAGGCTGTGCGTCATGAACCTCCTCCGCCCCACACGGGCGGGGCGCCTCTCCCGACCGACGGCCGGGCGGCGGCGGCCCCGACGCTGAACCGGCGGGCCCGGCCTCACCTCGATGACGCCGCCTGACGCTTCATCACATCCACCGAAGGAAATCCCCTGCCATGACCGTCGACAAGCCCTACCTGACAGGCCACTTCACCCCCGTCGTCAACGAGGTCACGGCAACCGACCTCACCGTCGAGGGAACCCTGCCCACGGAACTGAACGGACGGTTGTTCCGCAACGGCCACAACCCCAAGCCCGGTGTGACGCCCACCCACTGGTTCAAGGGCAGCGGCATGGTCCACGGCATCAGGCTGCGCGCCGGCCGCGCCGAGTGGTACCGAAACCGGTGGGTGCGCACTCCCGCGCTGGAGGGCGCCCCGTACATGACGGAGCGGGGGCCCGACCTGACGGCCAGTGCCGCCGGGACCCACGTCATCGAGCACGGCGGACGGCTGCTCGCGCTGTGCGAGGCGAACCTCCCCTTCGAACTCACCGAGGATCTGGAGACGGTCGGGGCGTACGACTTCGACGGCAAACTGCGGACGGCGATGACCGCGCACCCCAAGGAGGACCCCGTGACGGGCGAGCTCCACTTCTTCGGGTCCTCTCCCTTCCCGCCCTTCCTCGTGCACCACGTCGCCGACGCCAAGGGCGAGATCACCCACAGTGCCGAGGTCCCGGGCGCGACCGCCTCGCTCAAGCACGACTTCGCCATCACCCGCCACCACGTGGTCTTCGTCGAGGGCAACGTCACCTTCGACCCCACGGACCGCTCCGGCATTCCCTACGGCTGGAGCGACCTGCAGCCCGCCCGCATCGGTGTCATGCCCCGCGGGGAGGACGGTGCCCGGAAGGTCCGCTGGTTCTCCATCGAACCGGGCAACATGCTGCACGTCGCCAATGCCTACGAGGACGGCCGGGGCCGCATCGTCCTGGAGGGTCCGACCGTGGACCGTGAGGGCTTCCGGCTCTCCTGGAACTGGTGGATCGGCGCGCCCGGGCGCGGCAGTGAGCCCGTCGCCCGCTCCTACACCCGCCGTTGGGTGGTCGACATGGTGGCCGGCACCGTGGACGAGCAGATCATCGACGATCTGCCGGTGGAGTTCCCGACCCTCAACGAGGAGTACCTGGGCGCCGAGAACCGCTACCACTACGCCATCTCCTTCCCCGACGAGAAGGGGTTCGGCGGCTACGGCGTGGTCAAGTACGACCGCACCACCGGCGCCCGCCGCATCCACCAGATCGGCGACGCCCGCATGCCCGGCGAAGCCGTCTTCGTTCCCGCCACCGGAGCCACGCGCGAGGACGACGGCTATCTGCTCACCGTCGTCTCCGACCTCAAGCAGGACGCCTCGCAACTGGTGGTCCTCGACGCGTCGGGGCTCGACCGGATCGCCACCGTCCACCTGCCCCACCGGGTGAGTGCCGGACTCCACGGCTCCTGGGTCCCCGACAACGGGCCCGCCGGACTCGCGGGCTGACCGGATCCGGAGTGCGCACCGGGACGGCCTGCTTCCGCCGCGGGCTCCGTCGTACGACCCGTCGGTGCGGCGGGCACTTATGCTGCCGGGATGATCAAGCCGATTGAACTCGTCATATTCGACTGCGACGGTGTGCTGGTCGACAGCGAACGCATGGCGGCCCGTGTCCAGGTCGCCCTGGGCGCCGAGTTGGGCTGGCCCCTCACCGGCGAGGAGGTCGTCGACCGTTTCATCGGGCGCTCGCACGCCTCCATTCGCGAGCAGGTGGCCGCCAGGCTCGGCGAGGAGACGGCGGCGATCTGGTCGGAGCGGTTCGAGCAGCTGCACCGTGAGGCCGTGGACGCCGATCTCGCCCCCGTCGAGGGGCTGCCCGAGGCTCTCGACGCCCTCACCCTGCCGACGTGCGTGGCCTCCAGCGGCTCGCACGACAAGATGCGGCACACCCTGGGCCGGACCGGCCTGTACGAGCGCTTCGCCGGCCGCATTTACAGCGCCGGCGAGGTCGCCCGGGGCAAGCCCGCCCCCGATCTGTTCCTGCACGCGGCCCGACACATGGGGGTCGATCCCGCCGCCTGCGTGGTGGTCGAGGACAGCCGGCCCGGCGTTCAGGCCGCCCGCGCGGCCGGCATGCGCGCCTTCGGATACGCGGGCGGTCTGACCCCGGCCGAACGCCTCGAAGGCCCCGGTACCACCGTCTTCCACGACATGCGCACGCTCCCCGCCCTCATCGCCGGGCGGTAGCAGCCCCCCGCCCCCGCTCGCCGCGCGGGGCCGGCCGCGGGCGGTGGCGACGACCGGCCACGACTCGCGACGGTTACGGCGTGACCGGGCTGACCGTGAAGCGGTTCGAGCAGACCTGGAAGGGCGTCTTGAGCAGGACCGCGTCCTTGGAGGCAGGCGCGTAGACCTTCAGGAACGCCCCCTTGGGCAGGCACGGGCCGCCGATCGGTCCGTTCGTCGTGTGGAGGACGGCCGTGGCAGTGCGCCCGGGGGCGAGGGAGACGGCGGCGGGCACCTGACCGTCCCGGTCCGCCGGCTTCCCGATCTGCTTCTGTTCCTTGCTCAGAACGCTGACGCCCGGGTACCCGAGCAGGGTGCACGGACGGTCGCCGGTGTTGGTGAAGCGCAGCGGTACGTACAGTTGCCCGGCCCCGACGTCCGGCGGCCCGGCGGACACGCTCAGGTTTCCCGACGCGCAGGTGCTCGCCCGTACCGGCATCTCGGCGGCGGCCGCCGGACCGACGGACACCAGGGTGGCTCCCACGGCCACGGCCAGGAGGGCGGGAATCGCTGTTCGTGCGGAGGTCGCCATGACTCACCTCGATCGTTCGGCCGGCGCGGGCGTCGGCACGGATGGTTGATGTCCGTCCCACCTACCCGTGATGCCGCCCCCGATGCACGGGGGCGTCACGGGGTGGGTCGCGGTGACACAACGGCCCGGGCCTTGTACAGGTCCTGGCACAGCGCCCACACGCTGAGGCCGAACATCAACACGCCCAGGGGCACGTGCAGCGACGGCTCGTGCGCGATGCCCAGGACGACCTGGACGGAGGCGAGTACGAGGAAGCCGGACGCGTACAGGATGGGGCGGGCCTCCCCGCCGCCCGGTCGCCACGCCAGGATCGCGGCGAGCACGTACAGCATCGACGCCCCGTACATCACGCGCGCCCCGACGCCGTGCAACACCTCGCCGTGGGACGACGACAGCAACAGTCCGGCGGTGGCCGCCTGGAAGAAGATGGCCAGGGTCTGCAGGCCGATCGCGACCTGCGGGAACGTCAGTCCGGCCCTGCCCGGTATCGCCGTCGTGCGGATGGTCGTCCGGGTCGTCCTCGTCGCCATGATGTGGGCCCCTCTTCTGCCTCGCGGCGGTGGATCGGTAGTGTCTGCATTCGCTCTTCACTCACCCGACGACGCAGGCCCGCGAAATGTGAGGCGAGGCGCCGAACCCGGTTGTCCGGTGGGGTGTTTCACCGGCGTGGAGAGAGCCGGAGTGAACGAGACGAGGCGAACGAGGGGAAGCTGAGAGTGATCCGGAGCATGAACGCCGCATCCGAGCCGGGTCACAGCCGGTCCGAGCCGCACCTGACCGTGATCGTCGGCGAGCGGCACCGGCTGATCAATCTCGCCTACAGGCTGCTCGGTTCGTCGGCCGAGGCCGAGGACGCGGTCCAGGAGGCCTACACCCGCTGGTTCGCAATGTCCCGGCAGCAGCAGGAGGCCATCGCGTCGCCCGGTGCCTGGCTGACGACGGTGGCCGGCCGGATCTGCCTGGACGTGCTCGGTTCGGCGCGGGCCCGACGCGAGCGCTACGTCGGGCCGTGGATCCCCGAGCCGCTGCCCGACCGTACGGAGTGGATCGGTGGGCGCGCGGGCCGCGGGACCGAGCCGGCCGACCCCGCCGACCAGATCGTCCTGGACGAGTCGGTGGACATGGCCTTCCTCGTCGTACTGGAGTCGATGACGCCGGCGGAACGCGTGGCGTTCATCCTGCACGACGTCTTCCGCTACCCGTTCGCCGAGATCGCCACGATCGTCGGCCGGACGCCTGCGGCCTGCCGACAGTTGGCGACCTCGGGCCGTCGGCGCGTCCGAGCCGCGCGGAACCCGGCGGCGCCGGCGCCCGCCGGGCAGGCCGGTCTGGTTCGCCGGTTCAAGGAGGCTTGGGAGGCCAGGGACATCGAGACCCTCGTCGGTCTCCTCGACCCCGACGCCACGATGACCGCAGATGGCGGCGGCCTCGTCGGCACCGTCCTGCGTCCGGTCGAAGGCGGCGGGAGCATCGCCCAGTACCTGATCCACATCGCCGCCAAGGCCCCGGGCCTGACGCTCCTGGAGCGAACGGTCAACGGACGGCCCGGCCTGGTCGCCCAGCACACCGGAGTCCCCGTGACCGTGGCCGCGTTCGACTTCACCGGCGACCGCGTCAGCCGCATCTGGGCGGTCCGCAACCCGGAGAAGCTCCGCGCGTGGACCGGTGACGCACAGATCTGATCCGACGGCACATCCGCGGCGACGACCCCGGGTGGTCGAGGTCGACACTGAAATCGGGTCGACCGCGATCGTCTCGTCCCGTACGGTCGCGGAGTCGTTTTCGCTGCTGGGAGCCCCTGCGGTTCGCGTGTGGTCTCCCCGGCAGCCGGCAGACCGAGAGCAGGTTCTTTCATGGCGTGTCGTATCGGTGAGCTCGTTCTCGGTTGCCGCGAACCCGAGGTGCTCGCGAGGTTCTGGTGCGAGGTCCTGGACTTCGTCGTGCTCGGCCGCGAGGACGACGGTTCGATGGAGATCGGGCCGCGCGAAGGGTTCGGGGGTCTACAGCCGACGATCATCCTCAGTCGCAGGGACGAGCCGGAGAAGGGCAAGTCCCGGCTGCACATCGACGTCAACCCCACCGACCGCGATCAGGACGCCGAACTCGAACGCCTCCTCCGACTCGGCGCTCGTCCCGCCGACATCGGCCAGACGGGCGAAGAGCGGTGGCATGTCCTGACCGACCCCGAAGGCAATGAGTTCTGCCTGCTCAAGGCCCGCCTCGACGTGCTTTGAGCTCGCATCCGGTGGAGGGACGTGTCGTGATCAGGAAGGCTGTGGCACATGGTTTCGGTAGTGCAGAACGTGGCGATCGACTGCGCGAACGCCTACGAACTGGCTCGATTCTGGAGTGATGTGACGGGTCGTCCGATGCATCCGGACGTCAGACCGGGTGACCGGGAGACTCAGGTACTGCTCGCCGAGGGACCCGCGCTGTACTTCAATCAGGTACCCGAGGCCAAGACGGTCAAGAATCGGATCCACCTGTGCCTGCGCCCCGAGACCTCTCGCGAGCAGGAGGTGGACCGGCTGCTGAGCCTCGGGGCGACCCTCGTCGCCGACCAACGGAATCCGGATGGTTCAGGTTGGGCGGTCCTTGCCGATCCCGAAGGCAACGAGTTCTGCGTTCTGCGCGGGGAGTTCGACCGGTTGCCCTGAGCCCTGACGCCGCCGAGCCGACCCGGCCGGTTGCGTACGGCGGCCGGCAACCCGCTCGCCGTTCACAGCGAACGGGCGGACTGTTCGCGCACCCACCGCGGATCGGGATTGACGTGCGGCCGGCCCGCGACGACGACCGTCGGCACGGTCTCGTTCCCGTCGTTGGCCGACCTGACCACTGCCGCGGCGTCAGGGTCACGCCAGATATCGACCCAGTGCAACCGGTCGGCGCCACGGCCCAGCCGGATGCGCAGTCGGATGCAGTACTTGCAGCCCGACCGCCAGAAGACGATCGGCCGGCCGTCGACCGCGCTGCGGCGGCGCGCCTCCACGGCGCTGATCGACTTCGGGAAGAGCAGAGGCGAGTGCACGCCCGCGAGAAGGCCGAACAGCAGCAGAAGCACTGCGGCAGTGCCGGGGGCACCCCGGAACAGCACCCCGGCCGCAAGCACCGAACCGCAGAGCATGAACACCATCGACAAGCTCCAGGCACGGTTCATGACGACGAGCCTCTCGGATCGGACGGGGCGGGGCCGGGTAGGAGGCTAGCGTCTCCCACCCGACACCCGACACCCGACCCCCGGCGCGGGGGCCCGAGAAACCTCACCACCGCCCACCCCTCGGCTCAGTCGACTCCGGGCCCTCGTCCGGGCTTGATCAATGGCGCCCGGTCATGTGGGCGAGGGCCTGTTCGGCGCCGTCGGGGGCGAAGGCGCCGTCGATTCCCTCGGCCGCTCCTTCGGCGGCCTCGATGGAGCGCGGCAGGAGGATCTTCTCGTACGCGGTGACGGCCTGATCGACGGTGGGGTGATCGACGAGGGCCTGGGCGAGGTCGGCTCCGTCGAGCATCGCGAGGTTGGCGCCCATCCCGGAGAAGGGGGACATGAGATGGGCGGCGTCGCCGAGGAGGGTGAGGCCGGGGGTGGGCTCCCAGGTGTGCGGCACCGGCAGGGCGTACAGCGGGCGGTTGGTGTAGCCGGTGTCGGTGTCGGTGATGAAACCCAGGAGATCGGGGCTCCATCCGGTGAACCGGTCGAGCAGGGCCGCGCGTACGGCTGTGGTGTCGGTCGGGTCGAGGCCGGCGTGCCGCTGCCACTCCTCGTCGATGCGCATGCCGACGTAGATGCGGATGTGGCCGCCGCTGTTGCGCTGGGCGACGAATCCCTGATTGTCGTCCAGGGCCATCATGGTCCCGTTGCCGGTGAGTTCGGCGAGGGCGGGGTGGCGGGTGTCCGCCTCGTCGAGGCCTGTTTCGACGAAGGTGACGCCCGTGTAGCGGGGCGTCGCATCGGACAGGGCGCGGCGGACCCGGGACCAGGCGCCGTCGGCGCCGATGACGAGGTCGACGTCGGTGGTGTCGTCGGGGTCGGCCGTGAGGGAGTCGGCGAAGTGCAGGCGGTGGGTGCCGTCGCCGCGGGGTTCGACGCGGGTGAGTGTGCGTCCCCAGCGCACGGTGGTGGGATCGAGCGAGTCGAGGAGGAGGTCGCGCAATTGACCGCGGTCGATCTCGGGGTTGCCCTCGACCGTGTCGGCCTCGGGCGGGATCGCGTCGAACAGGACGCGTCCGTCCCGGCCGATCAGGCGCATCTGTTGGCCTTCGGGGCGGGCCCGGGCGAGGAAGTCGTCCAGCAGTCCGGCCTGCTGCAGAGCGTGCCGGCCGGATCCGGGGTGCATGTCGAGGCTGCCGCCCTGGTCGCGGGCGGTGCGGGAGACGTCCCCTTCGTGGACCGTCGCGGTGATGCCGTTCCGCTGCAGGATGCGGGCGCAGATCAGGCCGCCGGGGCCGGCCCCGATGATCGCGATACGGGGTGTGGCGTGGGTGGTTTTCATGACGTGCTCCGTTCGTGCCGGCCCTGCGGCTCGCCGCCGTGGGCCGGGGTGTGTCGGGTGAGTGAGCGGGGCCGGACGGTGCTTCACGGCCGCCGCTCCAGAAAAACACACCGACTCAATAAGTGCAACGGTTTCACTTTTAAACTCGTCCCACCAAGGGGTAGAGTCGCCTTGTGAACGACACCGATCCGAGCCTCCCCTCGGCGCCGCCGGGTCGCCGGGAGCGCAAGAAGGCAGCCACCCGACAAGCCATCGCCGACGCCGCGCTGCGCCTGTTCCTGGAGCGGGGATACGACGCGGTCGGCATCCGCGAGATCGCGGACGCCGCCGACGTGTCCACCACCACGCTGTTCAAACACTTCCCGGTCAAGGAGGCCCTCGTCTTCGACGAGGACGCCGACCAGGAAGCCCGACTGCTCGCCGCCGTACGCGAACGGCCCCGGGGCCTTTCGATCCCTGCCGCCCTGCGCGAGCACGCCCTGCGCCACCGCCTGGCAGCCACCGCCGGCGACGCCCGCTTCACCGAATTCTTCGAGCTGGTGAACAGCACCCCGGCCCTGCGCGACCACCTCCAGAACATGTGGCTGCGCCACTCGGCCGCCCTCGCGCGGACCATCGCGGACGAGAGCGGCCTTCCCGCCGACGACCCCGGTTGCGCCGCGCTGGCCCACTTCGCCCTCGAAGCCCCCCGCGCCGCCCACGGCCAAGACGATGTCCGCCGGGCCCTCGCCCGAGCCTTCGACCTGCTGGAGCACGGGTGGTCCGATCAGTCGGACAGCCGATGACGAGCCTCGGTGTCCGACCGTGCGACACCGGTCGCCGCGCCGCCTCGACGCATGGAGGCATCGCGCGGAGCGGGGCTCACGCGGGCAGGGAGGCGAGCCAGGTGGTCAGGATGGCGTTGACCTCCTCGTGGCGCTCCTGCTGGATCCAGTGGCCACAGCCGTCGAGGATGTGCGAGGAGATCAGACCGGGCAGGGTCGTGGGGTAGGCGCGGATCGCTTCGGCCATCCAGGTGGTCGAGGCGTCCAGCGCGCCGCCGAGGAACAGGGACGGTCGGGTGACGGGCCTGCCCCGGTAGTCGGCGAGGTCCTCCCAGTCCCGGTCCATGTTCCGGTAGCGGTTGAGTGCTCCGCCGAGCCCGGTTCGCTCGAACTCCGCGGCGTAGAAGTCGAGTTCCTTCTCGCCCAGCCACGCGGGCGAGCGGTCGGCCGGGAACCGTTCGCGCAGTGTCCCGCCTCGGCTGACGAAGTGCGGGTCCGGGGCGCCGGGTCCGGGCATGGTCTCGGCGGAGAAGGCGGCGTAGAAGCCCGCGAGCCACCCGCGGACGTCGGGCTCGATCTCCGATTCGACCCGACCGGGCTCCTGGAAGTAGGAGACGTAGATCTCCTCGTCCCCGCCCATGCCCGCGAAGATGTCGCTGGGCCGCGGACCGCCCGGCGGCGCGTAGGGAACGCTCAGCAGGCCGACCGCGCGGAAGACGTCCGGCCTGATGAGGGCCGAGTGCGCGGCGATGGTCGAACCCCAGTCGTGCCCGATGATCACTGCGCCCTCCTCGCCGAGCGCCCGCACGACGGCGACGGTGTCGTCGACCAGGTCGAGCATTCCGTACGCGGCGACGTCCTCGGGCCGGGAGGAACGCCCGTAGCCGCGAACGTCCATCGCCACCGCCCGGTATCCGGCCGCTGCCAGCACGGGCAGTTGGTGTCGCCAGGAGTACCAGGACTCCGGGAACCCGTGCACCATCAGCACCAGCGGCCCGGCGCCCTGCTCCACCAGGTGGGTCCTGCCGGCGGGAGAGGCGACCACGCGATGTGTGGCGCGCGTGACGGGGTCGGGCTGCGACATGGATTCCTCCGGGCTGTCGGTCGATCCGCTGGGGTCGAGTGCGCCACTGCCCGGTACCGGGTGGACCCCGGGTCGGGGGCGCACAGCGATCATGCGACGGCCGGGAAGATCGCCGCGACTCCTGTTGCCGCCTTGGCAACACCCGGTCGAGGTTCCCCACGCACCACCGGTGCGAGCGCCCCGGCCCGGACGCCACGCGGCCGGAGGGGCCACCCGGGTCCGTGCTCACTCCCCCGGCAGCAGGTCCCGCAGCCCGGCCCGGAAGGTCGGGCAGTCCAGGAGGGACGGATGCCGACAGGTGAGGGCGTGACTGATGCGCTCGCGGGCCTCCCGCATCGCGGCGATGCGCCGGTCGAGCACGTCGATCCGCCCCGTGAGGTACGGGCGCACCTCCCCGGGCCCCGCCAGCAGGAGTTCCTTCAGCTCACCGAGCGAGAAGCCGGTGGCCTGCGCGTTGAGGATCAGCGCCATCCGGTCGACCGCCTCGGGGCGATAGGTGCGGCGCAGGCCGTTGCGGCCGGCCGACTCCACCAGGCCGAGCCGCTCGTAGTAGCGCAGGGCGGAGGGGGCCACACCCGTCCGCGCCGCCACTTCCGCGATGTCGAGGAGTTCTCCGTCGCTGTCCATGCCCGCACCGCCCGCCTTGACTTGAAGTCCGGTTCAAGTGTCACGGTACCGGGGGATCGGCACGGCGGGCGCACGCCCCTGGACGCGCGGGAGAAGACGATGACCACGAGCGACACGCCCAAGGCGAAGCCTGCGACGACACGTTGGAACAGGTTTCGTACCGCCGGTGTGGCGGTGATCGCGGCCGTACGGCACCCCGTCGACGTGGCGGACCCCTTCGCCGACGTCCAGGAGGCGACGCGCCGACACCGGCGCGCGCACCGTTGCGGTGCCTACGCCTACGGCGAGGGGTCGTTCCCCGCCGTGATGGCGGCGGCCGTGGGGGCCCGTCGGATCGTCGAGGTGGGCACGGCCTTGGGGTACACCTCCCTGGCCATGGCGCACGCGGCGCCGGGGGCGCGCGTCGAGACCGTGGAGATGGATCCGGAGCACGTGCGGCTGGCGCGGGCGGAGATCGCCCGGCGCGGTTTCGCCGAACGGATCTCCGTCCTGCCCGGCGCCGCCGAGGAGGTCCTCCCCGGACTCGACGGCGGTGGCTACGATCTCGCCTTCTTCGACGGGTTCACCCCGACGCCGGCGGTCGTGGAGGACCTGTACCGGCTGCTGCGCCCTGGCGGAACGCTGCTCGCCGGCAACCTGATCCTCGGCCCCGCGCCGGCGGTGACCCGCCACCTGGCCGATCCCGCCCGCTGGCGCACCCATCCCCTGGGGGAGAGCGCGCTGTGCGTGAAGGTCCCCTGAGGAGCCGTGGGCGCCTCGGCTCGTGCCGGAGTCCCGGCGCTTCGCGATGTCCGCCGGCCGCGGTGTGGTCCGCGGCCGGCGGACACCTCGCCCCCCGTCGCCCGGCCGTTCCCGGCTACGCGGTGCCCGCCATGCTGGCGAACACGACCACGTTGCTGTCGTAGTAGTGCTTCTTCGGGTCGAAGTCGCCACCGCAGGTGACCAGACGAAGGCCCGCGTGGTCGAGGTTCTTGTAGACCTCGACCGTGGGGAACTTGGCCTTCGGGTACTCGGCCACCCGGTCCACCTTGAAGGTGACCGTCTTGTTGTCCCGGCGGGCCACCTTGATGGTGTCACCGGCCTTCATGGTCTTCAGCTTCTCGAACACGGCCGACGCACCGTTCCACGTGACGTGGCCGGCAATCACGGCGGGGCCCTGGGAACCGGGGGTCGGACCCGGTTCGTACCAGCCGGCGAGGTCGGGGTTCTTGGGGGTCTCCATGGTTCCGTCCGTCTTCTGACGGAGCGTCTCCAGGGAACTGGACAGGCCGAGGGACGGGATCGTGATCTTCTGCGGCTCCGAGCGGGCGAGCGCGGGCTTGGCCCCGGCCGTGTCCGTACCGCCGTGCGACCCGCCGGCGGACCCCGTCTGGTGGCCGCCGGTGGAGGGCTTGCCGGACGGCGTGCCCGCGGGGGCGGCGCCTGCCGGGGCCCCGCCCTGCGGGGCCTGACCCTGCTGGGCCTGACCGGCGGGGGCGGGGGGCGCCGCCGTGTCCGCGCCGCCGCACCCCGCGAGGAACAGGGTGGCGAGGGCCGCGGCGGCCAGGGGGACCGCGGTCCTGCGGCGGCGCGGCCGGGGGGTGGACGCGGTGGGCACGCGGCCCTCGGCGGGCTTCACGCGGCCTTCCCGGTGTTCTCCGTACGGACGGGTACCAGGGCGGCGCGCCTGCGCCTGATGGCCACCGCACCGGCCATCGCGGCGGCTGCCGCGAGCGCCGCCCCGGTCATCGTCGTCGTCGCCGACACCGACGCCTGCCGCGGAGAACCGCCGCCCGTCTCGACGCCACCGACCGGAATGGATCCCACGGACGCTCCCTTGACCTCGCCGCAGTTGGTCGGAGCCGTGGCCTCCTGGGGCAGCTTCGGGTCGAGTTCGCTCTTGCCGGCCCCGTCGAAGTCGTACTTGTCGTCGTTGTTGCGGTCGATGCCGTGCTGCACGATGTGCAGGTCCTTGATGTGGTCGACGACGTCCTGCCCGACGGTGATCGTCCGATTGTAGGAGAGCTTGCCGGTGTTGTCGGCGACGGGCATGCGTTCCACGGCGAGACCACTGGTCGCCTTGGTGTCCCCGGACGTGGTGAGGGAGATGTTGATGTCGCCGTAGTCGACCGTGGCCTCGGTGTTGCTGAGGATTCCGTCGCCGTCGGTGTCGTCGCTCGCGTCCGGGCAGTGGAAGTTGTGCCCCTTGGTCGATCCGTGCAGGTGCTGGGCCGACGGTTGTCCGGGCACCATGCCCTCGGACTCTATCTGCACGGTGAGTTGGTTGCCCTTGAGGCTGAGCATGACGGTACCTCGGGAACCGGAGTCGTTCAGCTGTGCCAGGTCGATCTGGTACGCCTTCCCGGCCTGCGCGAGGGCTGGGCCGGAAAGCCCCAGGGTCAGGAAGACGGCGGCGGGCACGCTGGCGAGCACCACGAGGCGACCAGTTCGCTTGACTATCACATTCGCTCCTGCTCCGTGTATTCCCGGGAAGGGAATCGCAGATGGTACGGGGATGAGATGATCCCCGGGAAAGGGTCTCGTTGGTACTTCGGGGCCCCAACGCCCTTGGATTGGTGCTTGGTTGAAGAATTTTTCGAAAGTTCGGCGATCCGGGTTCCGACCAGTGGGAACGTTCCCGGGAAAGCGGGTGCGACGACACTCCGTCGCCCCGGTGTCACGCGGCCGACCGCCAGGGCGAGCAGGCGCCCAGGGAGATGTCACGGCAATGCGCATGAATGGGTACGGAAATCGCCGGGCGGCTGCCTCTACCCCTGTGTGTGGGAATTCCGGGCGCCGTCTTGAGGCGCCTCGCGCCTTCGCTCGACGTGCCGTCGGCCCTCGTCCGGCTCTCGTCACCCACGGCGGGAAGGGCGTCGTCCGCCGTTACGCGGCCGTCCTCGTCGTGGCCGAGAGCGGGCCACCGGTCATCCAGATGCGTGACATCTCGTCCGCCACGACCGGGGAGCCGGCGGCCTCGCAGAGCATTTCCGAGAGCACGAGGATCCCGTGCGCAGTGCGCCTCGGCTCCCTGTTCCGGTGCAGCCAGACGACCGCGTTGTTCATGGGGCGTCGCCCCAGGGTGAGGCCCGTCCGCCTCACGTCCGCCGCTCTCTCCAGGGCGGAGCACCCTCCGCCGAACGGCAGGGCTTCCGCTCGGCGGATTCCCGGTGGCGCGACCGAGTCCCGCACATGCCGGAAATAGCCCTCGGGCGGAGCCTGTCCGTTCTCGTAGGTATTGCGGAATCCAACGATGCGGAGGCCGGCATTCTGCGCCCTGAGTTCGATGTAGAGCTCGATGAACAATCCCCTCAGCTGAATGCGTACGGGGAGGTATCGCATCTTCCCTTCACCGTGGCCGACCCGTCTGGTAAAGCCCTGCGCCTTCGCGGCTCTCGATCTTATGGTCAAAGCGAGGAGGCGGTACGCGTCCACCGAAGCACTCTCCACGGAGAACGAGACGGGCTTCATCATGGCGGCACACATCAGGTTGCGGATCCGGAACTCTGACTGCCCAGAGGGAAGTCGACCGCAATCGGTTCGATCCTGCTGCACTCACGCACGACACATCCACCGCCTTCGATGTAATCCCGATCTTCGACGGGTGGAATCATCCGCGTCGCCGGGCCTGGTTCGGTCCGGTCCTTTGTAGTCGTCAGAGCAACAGCGGTGCCAATACTTGGCCTCTGATGCCAAAAACTCATCGTGTGATCCCGTCTCGCCGGAGGCGGCGCACGCGGCCCGGCAGCGGGTCCCCCGCGCGCCGCCGCACACCCCGCGCCGCGCCCCGAGCTGCGCGAACGTCCTTCCGCCGGCAGGCCCGGCCGGACAAGGCCGGCCGACAAGGGCGGCCGACGCCACGCCCGGGACGGGCCGACTGCTCGCCGTCGCTCACGACCCGGCCACGTCCTGCTCACCGGTGGACCGCGGCCGTCGTCCGCGCGACCGGGCTCGAAATACCGGCGCCGGCCACTTGCCCTGCGCGCCCCACCCGCAAAGTATGATCGAGCAATGTCTGACACGACCGAGACCACGCCCGGCTGGCTGACCGCGGACGAACTGGAGACGGCTCGCGCGCGCATGCCGATCCTCTACGTGGACGCGGTGCCCGTGCGCGTGGACGACAGCGGCGAAGTCACCAGCATCGGACTGCTGCTGCGCATCGGTCCGGACGGAACGGTCAGCCGGACCCTGGTGTCCGGCCGCGTCCTGCACCACGAGCGGGTCCGTGACGCGTTGCTGCGCCATCTGGAGAAGGACCTCGGCCCCGTGGCCCTGCCTCGCGTTCCCGCCTCGCCCCAGCCCTTCACCGTCGCCGAGTACTTCCCCACGGCCGGTGTCACCTCCTACCACGACCCGCGCCAGCACGCGGTCTCCCTCGCCTACATCGTGCCGGTGGCCGGCGACTGCCGGCCCCGACAGGACGCGCTGGACCTGGTCTGGTTCAGCCCGCAGGAGGCTGCTTCCCAGGCCGTGCAGAGCGAAATGCCGGGCGGACACGAGGTGTTGCTGAAGCAGGCACTCGCACATGTGGGCCTGGTCTACTGACGGATCCGTCCGCGCACAGTGCCGCTGCGCGCCCCCGGCCCACCGGGGGCGCGGCAAGTACCCGGCCACGGGCCGCTGTCGGCACCGGTCGCTAGCGTGACCTCATGAGTTCCTCACTGACTGTGTTCCTGTTCGACCCCCAGTTCACCCGCGGCTTCGCCGGCTCCCGGGACGACGAGTTGATGCAGGCCATCCACGCCGAATTTCGCGACGAGATGGCCCGGGATGACGACTGGTTCTCGTCCGCCATCGCGAACGGCGCCCCGACCTCCGCCGAGGCGCTGCACGCGCTGGTGCACGGAGGGCCGTTCGGCGAGAACCCACAACACGCCTTCCAGTACGGCTACGCCTACCAGCGTCTGTGTACCCTCACCGGCTCGCGCCTCGACAACTCCTGGTTCTGCCCGTTCCGGGGCGACTGGCTGGAGGTCGTCGACGAGGGGCTCCGGGCTCTGCGGGTCACCGCGATATCGCTCGCGGAGTTCGGGCGGTACGGCGGGTTTCCCGCCACTGTCCCGTCGTACGACCTTCCGCGCTGCGGCGAATGGACGCACGACCAGTGCCTGGAGGCCTTGGAGCAGTTCGAGGAGAGTCGGCGGGAGGGTCATGCCCCGCCCCTGGAACCTTCCGTCCTCGGTGCCGTGGAGGAAGTCGTCGGCTGGCTGCGCGGGGCACGGACGGCCCGGCTGCGCCCTGCGCAGGCACGCCCCGGCTCCGGGATCGTGGGCTTCGTCTCCTAGGAGTTGTCTTCAAATGTCACGCCCACATCAGGAGCGAGGCGAGGGTGACGGCTGCCTGGTAGGACTCGGCGGTCTTGTCGTAGCGGGTCGCGATGCCGCGCCACTGCTTGAGGCGGTTGAAGCACCGTTCTACGACGTTGCGCCGCTTGTAGAGCTGTTTGTCGAACGTCGGCGGGCGCCCGCCCCGGCTGCCGCGCCGGAGCCGGTTGCGGACCTGGTCGGCTCGCTCGGGAATCGTGTGGCCGATGCCGCGGCGCCGCAGCCAGGTGCGGATGGCCCGGGAGCTGTAGCCCTTGTCGCCCAGCACGTGGACGGGCCGCACTCGGGGGCGGCCCGGGCCGATGCGGGGCACCCGGATCGCCTCCATCACGGTGGTGAACTGGGTGCAGTCGTTGATGTTGCCGCCCGTGACCACGGAGGCGAGCGGACGACCGTAGGCATCGCAGGCCAGGTGAATCTTGCTGGTCAGACCACCTCGGGAGCGTCCGAGGCCGGGACTGCGGAGCCCCCTTTTCGGGCCCCGGCGGCATGCTGGTGGGCTCGCACGACGGTCGAGTCGACCGACACCAGCCAGTCGATGTCGCCGGCCGCATCCGCCCGGGCCTGCGCGGCCCGGAGCATCCGCTCGAAGGTGCCGTCCAGAGCCCACCGGCGAAACCGGGTATGCAGCGTGGCCCACGGGCCATACCGCTCAGGCACATCCCGCCAGGCCGTGCCCGTCCGGAACTTCCACACGATCCCGTTCAGCACGGTCCGGTCGTCCAACCGCTTCCGCCCGAGCAAGGACTCAGGCAGCAGCGGCCGGACGAACTCCCACTCCTCATCAGACAGTTCATGGCGACGTATCACCCAACCATGATCCACCACTCAAGATCTTTTTGAAGACACGACCTAGGCCCTGGAGGGCGGGCCGGGATCGGTGCGCCGGGCTTGCCCACGGGCGCCGACATGCCTTCGAGCTGCGGAGATGTGGCCGCGGTCGCCGACAAGATGCCAAGTCGTCGGTGTGTGATTAGCCTTTGTTGAGGAGAGCCGCAACTGCGGGGAGCATTCCCGACCCGCAGTGATGCGCCACAGCGCGAGGCTTGATCAAGTGCGCCCCGGTCCAAAGATCCGCGACCCGACGAGGACGCGTTGACAGTTGGGGACGCCATCGCATCGATGTGGCCATCTGCGAGAGCCGCGCGCATCCCCCGCGCGCGACGGCATCGGCTCCCGTGTCGCCGTGAGTGGCACACAAGAGCAAGAGAAGGGGAACGACCATGCAAGGACTGAGAGTGAAGCGGCTCTTCGCCATTTCGGCGGCCGGCGTTCTGATGGCCGGCGGCGCCGCCCTCGGGGCAGCCGGCACGGCCTCGGCGGCAGCCCCCACCCACTCCGTCACCTCCGTCAGCCACGGCGGCGGCTGGGATGACGACGACGACCACGGGTACAACCACGGCTGGTACGACGACGATGACGACTGGGGTGGCTGGGGCGGAGGTTACGGCGACGACTGCTGAACAGGCATGACAGACCCGGTCCGCCGGTTCGCGGAGGCATCCTCTCCGGCATCGGTCGGCCTGGTCGATCAGCCCCAGCGCACAAGGTTCCCGCACCGGCCCGTCGAATGAGCCGGTGCGGGAGCCTGCGGCGGCCGACCCGGCATTCGCCGCGGGCCAGGCGCGACTTCGACGACAGAGCCTAGTTGCCGATGCCGGCGCTGCCGATGCCCGAGTTGCCGATGCCCGCGCTGCCGATGCCCGAGTTGTCGATACCGGCGTTGCCGATGCCCGAGTTGAAGATGCCGGCGTTGCCGATGCCCCAGTTGCCGATACCGGCGTTGCCCACACCCGAGTTTCCGATGCCCGCGTTGCCGACACCTCCGTCGGCGGCGGCCACGGCGGCTCCGCCGAGGGTCAGGACCGCAGCGGTACCCGCGACAGCCGCCATGCGAAGAAGACGTGCACGCATCATCACATACCTCCTGTTTTCTGCTGATTCCTCCATATCTCTAGCACGCTGATCTCACGAACACCCGGCGCGACCTCACGCACGCACCCGTGTGGCGCACGCCGGTGCTTTCGCGGGTACGGGACCGATCAGGACATGGCGGCGGTCTCGACGGTGATCTCGGCACAGCGGGTGACGACCCCGGCGAGATCCCCTCCGGAGCGCAGGAGCTCGCGCTGCACACGGGCGCCGTTGCCCTCCCGGAGCAGGACTTCCAGGCCCTCGCCGACCAGCGCGTCGTCCCCGTGGTCGCGGAGCGCCTCGCGCACGTGCCGGTGGAGGGCGTCGACCGCCTCCTCGGGCGAGGTCTGCCGCATCGTCTCGGGATGCAGCAGGAAGCCTTCCAGGCCCGAGCGCCCCGCCTGCCAGGCCGCCAGCCGCAGCAGGCTCGTACTGACGGGGGCGGGCGGTTCCCCGGCGCGCCAGGACCGGGAGGCCGTCTCGACCAGGCCTCGTACGAGAGCGGCCAGCAGGATCGGGGTCGACCCGTCGAGGCAGACGTCCGCGGCCCTCACCTCGACGGTGGGATAGGCCGCCGACAGTCGGGCGTCGAACCAGATCATCCCCTCGTCGTGGAGCACACCGCTGTCGACCATGGCCCGGACCTGGCGCCGGTAGCCGTCGGCTGACCCGAAGAGGTCCACGGGACCGGCGGACGGCAGCCGGTTCCACACCCGGCTCCGATAGCTCCCGTACCCGGTGTCCTGGCCCTGCCAGAAGGGCGAGTTCGCACTGAGCGCGGTCAGGACGGCGAGCCAGGGCCGCATCCGGTCGAGCACCGCGACGCCCTCTTCGTCCGACTCCACCGACACGTGGATGTGGCAGCCGCAGGTCAGCTGCTCCTGCGCCGTCAGCCCGAACTGCTCGGCCACCCACTGGTAGCGGCGGCCGGTGTTCAACGAGGGCTCCACCGGCAGCGGCGAGGTGCCCAGGGCGGCCACGACCGCGCCGACGCCTTCCGCGTGCCGCGCCGCCTCCCTGCGCCACCGACCGATCTCGCGCGCCAGGTCGCCCATGTCCGTGACCGGCTTGGTGGCGAACTCGACCTGCTCCTTGGCGAGCTCCCTCTCGAAGGTGTGGCCCTGCTCCCAGTCGTCCTTCGGACGCTGCCCGACGGACCGGTCCGCCGCCTCCAGGACGTGACCCGACAGGGCCAGCGGAACACCGCTGGTGGCGTCCACCAGGAGCAGTTCCTCTTCCACGCCCACACTTCGCATGCCTTCACCCATCACATCGCCGATCAGATGCGCCCCGTCTTCCCCAGACCGCCCCCGGCCATGCGGGCCGCCCCGAACGGTGCCGCGGAGCCCGCCGGGCCCGCAGGGGAAGAGGGCCGGGAACCGGCCGAGCAGGGGCGTCCGAGCCGACCCCTGGTCCCGGACACGAAAGCACCGCGACCCGGTGTTGTCTCGCCGGCGCGCGGCGCGGGACGGACACCCACCCGGATGTCCCGTCCGCCGCTCACGACGTTCACCGTCATGGAGCAGTTCGCGGCTGCTCCGACCACCCCGGACCCGGACACGCGGTACGGCCCTCGCGGCGGCCGGGTCGCAGCGTCGCCGTAGGCTGGGCGGGTGACCTTGCGCAGCCTTCACGACCGAGCCGCCCTGGCCGACCGCTTCCGGCGCGACCCGGCGATGCACCTGATGGAACTCGGCGACCTGGACGACCTGTTGTGGCCGCACACCAGTTGGTACACGGTGTCGCGGGACGGCCCGGTCGCCTTGGTGTACTCGGTCGGCTCCATCCCGACCGTGCTCGCCTTCGCCCGCCCCGACGAGGACGCCCGACTGGAGGAACTCGCCGGGGCGCTGTCGCCGGTCCTCCCCCGGCGCTTCTTCGGACACCTCACGGGAGCCGCGGGCAAGGTGCTGGAAGCGGCGTACGAGGTCCGGCCCCACGGCACGCTGCTGCGCATGGCGCTGACGGACCCCGACCGTGCCGCTCGACACCCGGCCGGTCCGTGGCGGCCCGCGCCGCTGGACCGGAGCGACCTGCCGGAGCTGCTCGCGCTGTTCGAGCGGGCCTACCCGGGCAACTGGTTCGACCACCGGATGCTCGACACCGGTCAGTACCTGGGTGCCCGGCAGGACGGCCGGCTGGTGGCGGTCGCGGGCGTACACGTCCACTCGGCCACCTACCGGGTCGCGGCGATCGGGAACGTCACCACGCATCCCGAGGTGCGCGGGCAGGGCGCGGGCGGGGCGTGCGTCGCCGCGCTGTGCCGGCGGCTGGGGCGGGACGTGGACCACATCGGGCTCAACGTCCGTGCGGACAACGCCACGGCTGTCGGGCTCTACCGCAGGCTCGGCTTCACCGAGGTCACCGAGTTCGCCGAGGCCACCTTCACCGCGCGGGCGGCGACCGACTGACCGACTGATTGACTGACTGACTGACTGACGCGAGCGGGGCCCCGGAATATCGCGTGCCGTGCCGTCGTCGAGGGAGCAGACTCGCTCCATGGCGGACATACAGGCATTCCGGAACGCGGTCGACGACTGGGCGAGCGGCGGCTCGGGCGGGCCGGCGGGCGAACTGGCGACGCTCCTGGGGCTACGCACCGCAGTACTCCTGGAAGGCCCGAGCGACCTCGCGGCCGTGGAGGCACTGACCCTGCGACGCGGCCGTGACCTTGCCGCCGAGGGGGTGTGCGTCGTGTCGATGGGCGGGGCGATGAGCGTGGGCCGCTATGCGGGCCTCCTGGGACCACCCGGCCTCGGCCTGCGCCTGACGGGATTGTGCGACGAGCGCGAACAGCCCTTCTACGAGCGTGGCTTGGAACGCGCGGGGACGCCGCACCGGGACATCTTCGTGTGCGTGGCGGACCTCGAGGAGGAACTCATCCGCGCCCTGGGCGCGGCCAGGGTCGAGGAGGTCGTACGGGCCGAAGACGACGACCTCCGTGCCTGGCAGACCTTCCTGCGCCAGCCCGCCCAGCACGATCGACCCCGGCACCGACAGTTGCGGCGCTTCCTCGGCACGAAGAAGGGGCGCAAGATCCGATACGGCCGCCTCCTCGTGGAAGCCCTGGGTCCCGGGCAGGTGCCGGCCCCGCTCGACGACCTCCGGAGACCCTGTGACCGACGCGCGTCGGCCGGGTTGCCGAACCCCAGCGGATGCGCGTCCCAGGGCGCTGCTCTAGCGTCGAAAGGGGAGGGAAGGCCCTGCCGGGCCGGTCCGGTGCGGGAGCCCGGGCCCGGTGGCCGCGCGTCGGCCACAAGTGCTCGGCACCGTTCCCGAGCGGATCCGGGGCATCCATGCCCCGGGCCGCGCGATCATCCCGGAGAGCAGGTGCGTCCCATGCGCGCGTCGACCCGATTCGCAGGTGTCCTCGCCGGCCTGACCCTCGCGCTCGGCGGAGCGGGCCTCATCGCCCCCGCCGCCCACGCGGACGTCACGGCCTGCATCAACCAGGTCGAGCGGGAACTCCAGGGCGGCGAAGCCCCGGACTCGATCCGGATGGCGTGTTACGTCGGCTTGACCGGCGACCACGCACAGTGCGTCTCCGGCCTGACCGCGGGCGGCGTGACCAACGGGACCGCGGTCTCCGCCTGCCGGGTGGCCCCCAAGTAGGGCTCCGCCACTCCCCGTACGAAGCGGTCTGTCCGGCCCCGCACACGAGGGTGTGCGGGGCCGCTCGCCGTCTTCGGGGGGCGGCCCGGGAGGACGGACGGAGCCGGTCAGTCGTGCAGTTGCTGCTGCCAGTTCTGCGGGACCCGCCCGGCCGGGCCCGGCGCCGGCTGATCGGCCGGGTGCTCGCCGGGTGGTGCCAGCTCGGGCCCGGACTCGTACAGCGCGTTCTTGGCGTAGTCCCAGAGCCACTCCTCGCCCGGCTCGAAGCTCTGCACCACGGGGTGACCGGTGGACTTCCAGTGGGCGGTGGCGTGCTGGGCCGGCGAGGAGTCGCAGCAGCCGATGTGGCCGCACTGGGCGCAGCGCCGCAGATGGACCCACCAGCCGCCCGCCGCGTCGCAGTCGACACAGCCGGCGCCGGAAGGCGCGGCACTCGGGTCGATTCCGTCGATTCCGCCTGTTCCTGTCATGCGGGCTCCTCGGTGGTATCGGTTTCGGTCGCGGTTTCGGTCGCGGTTTCGGTTCCGCCGTCCGATTCGGCATCGGCATCGGCTTCCGAGGCGGTCAGGGGCAGCAGCACCTGGAAGCGGGTGTCACCCGGTTCGGACTCGACGTGGAGGCTTCCGTGGTGCTTGCTCACGACGATGCGCCAGGAGATGTCCAGGCCGAGCCCGGTGCCTTCACCGACCGGTTTGGTGGTGAAGAAGGGGTCGAAGATGCGGCTGCGGATGTCCGCGGGGATCCCGGGGCCGGTGTCGCGGAACTCCACGAGCAGCCGGTCCCCCTCCCGTGCCGTGCGGACCGTCAGGGTGCCGTCGCGGCCGGTGCTGCCGATCGCGAAGACGGCGTTGTCGATGAGGTTGGTCCACACCTGGTTGAGTTCCGCCGGGTAGGCGGGCACGTCCGGCACGGAGCGGTCGTACTCCTTGACGACGCGGACCCGGGGGCCGATCTTGCCGGACAGCATCAGCAGGGTGCTGTCCAGGAGTTCGTGTACGTCGACGACCCGGTGCGGGGCCCGGTCGAGTTGGGAGTACTGCTTGGCGGCGTCCACCAGGTGGGAAATGCGGGTGGTGGAGTCGTCGATCTCGTCCATCAACAGCTCGGTCTCGACCGTGTAGTTGAGCCAGCCGATCGCGCCGGGCAGGACGTCCTCGGCGACGGTCGCGGCGACCTGCTCCAGCCAGTCGATGTCGAGCCCGGCCTGCACGAAGGTGGGTGCGATGCGCCAGCCCTCCGGGATCCCGTGGTCGTCGAGCCAGTCGGCGAGTTCGTCCTCGCGGTCGGATGCCTCCAGGGGGCTCAACACCGGGGCCTTGGCGACGCGTTCGGCGGTGCGGTCCTGGATCTCGATGAGATCGGCCAGGGCTTCGCGGGAGTAGGGGCCCTGCGCGATGACCGCCAGCTTGTGCCGCATCTTGCCCACCCGTTCGCGCAGCGTCGCGGTGGCCCGGACTGCGGCCGCGGCCGGGTTGTTCAGCTCGTGCGTGAGTCCGGCGGACAACGACCCGAGCGCCAGGAGCCGTTCGCGCTGCCCGATGGCCCGCTGGGTGTTCTTCGAACCGAAGAAGAGCCCCTCCAGCAGGTGGGCGGCCATCGGGAACCACTCCTGCATGACGTCCGCGAACGACTGCGCGGGCAGCACGAAGAACCGGGTCGGCTCCGTCACCCGCATCGAGTTGTTGTACGTCTGCGGCACCCGGTCGCCCAGGTATGCCTGCATGGCTCCCGAGTACACGCCCCGCTGGGAGGTACGGCCCACCTCGACGTCGTCGCCGCCGACCCGGCGGGACAGTACGACGGTGCCCTCGATCATCACGTAGAAGCAGGTGGCCGGGTCACCCTCGGTGTACACCGGGCCGGGCTCGAACCGCTCCACCCGCCCCTCGCCGCACAGCCTCCCGAGCTGCTCCGGGGAGAGCTTCTCGAACAGGAACAGCGATGCGATCTCCTGCGGACTGCAGGGCATGGTCTGCCCGCTCATGACTGCTCCAGATACCGGTGGACGAGCATGACGGCCATGGCTCCCTCTCCGACGGCGGACGCGACGCGCTTCGCGGACTGGGCCCGTGCGTCGCCCGCCACGAAGACGCCGGGAACGTTGGTTTCCAGGTGGTAGGGCGGCCGGTCCAGTTCCCACTCGGCCGGCGGTCGCCCGTCGGGCGTCAGGTCCGGTCCGGCCAGGATGAAGCCGTGCTCGTCGCGCAGCACCGTGCCGTCCAGCCAGTCGGTCAACGGAGCGGCGCCGATGAAGACGAACATCCACTGCGCGTCGACCAGTTCGGTCACTCCGCTGTCCACGTCCCGGAGCGTCAGCTGTTCCAGGTGTCCGTCGCCGTGCGCGGCATCGACGACGGTCCGGGTGCGCACCGTGATGTTCGGCGCCTCTTCGATCTGCTGGATCAGGTAGTACGACATCGACGCGGTCAGGGAATCGCCGCGCACCAGCAGGGTCACCGACTTCGCACCCCGTGCGAGGTACATCGCCGCCTGCCCGGCGGAGTTGGCGCCACCGACGATGTACACGTCCTGCTCCAGGCAGGAGGCGGCCTCGGTGAGCGAGGAACCGTAGTACACCCCGCAGCCGGTCAGGTCGTCGCAGCCCGGTGCCCTGAGCTGCCGGTACGACACCCCGGTCGCCAGGATGACACTGTGTGCGGCGACCGTCGAACCGTCGGAGAAGCGCACGACGCGCGCCGAACCGTTGACCTCCAGCCCCGTCACCTCGCGTGCGGTGAGGATCTCGGCCCCGAACCGGCCGGCCTGGCGGCGCGCGCGCTCCGTGAGCTGCGCGCCCGACACGCCGTCCGGGAAGCCGAGGTAGTTCTCGATGCGGGAGCTCTGCCCGGCCTGCCCGCCGGTGGCGGAACGCTCGACGAGTACCGTCCGCAGCCCCTCGGAGGCCCCGTAGACGGCCGAGCCCAGCCCGGCCGGCCCGCCGCCGATCACGACGAGGTCGTAGAAGTCGGCGGCCGGTGTCGTCGCGAGCCCCACCCGGGCGGCCAGCTCGGCCGCCTCCGGCTCGATCAGCGCGCCGCCGTCCGGAGTGACCACCAGCGGGAGTCGCTGCCCGTCGGCCCCGGCCGCCTCCAGCAGCCGCCGCCCCTCGGGCTCGTCCGAGGAGTACCAGCGGTACGGCACCTGGTTGCGGGCCAGGAACTCCCGCACGTCGGAGGAGCGCGCCGACCAACGGTGCCCGATCACCTTGGTGGCGGGCACCGGCTTGTGGTCGCTGGAGCGCCAGGCCAGCAGCAGGTCGTCGATGACCGGGTAGAGCTTCTCCTCCGGCGGGTCCCACGGCTTGAGCAGGTAGTGGTCGAGGTCCACGACGTTGATCGCGTCGATGGCCGCGTTGGTGTCTGCGTACGCGGTCAGCAGCACGCGCCGCGCACCCGGGTACACGTTCAGGGCCTGTTCGAGGAACTCGATGCCGTTCATCTGCGGCATCCGGTAGTCGGCCAGGATCACGGCCACCAGGTCGCCGCGCAGTTTCAGCTCGCGCAGCGCCTCCAACGCGGACTCCCCGGATTCCGCGCGCACGATCCGGTAGGAGGCGCCGTAGCGTCGCCTCAGGTCGCGGGCGATGGCACGGGACACCCCCGGGTCGTCGTCCACGGTCAGGATGACGGTCCGCGCTGTGTCGGCCACCTCTGCCATACGTCCTCTCCCACCCCGAGTCCCAGGAGCACGGCAAGCTGCCCGCGCCGGTTCTCGCCCATCGTATGTTCGATCGTCCGGGGTCGCTCCGGGACACAGCGGACCGTGCACTCCCGGTGCGCATCAGGTCGCGCACGGTCAAAACGCGGCCGGGCGGGCCGGGGCCCGTCAGGCGCGCGTCGGACGCCGTCAGGCGCCGTCAGGCGCTCGGCCTGGCCGAAAATCCGGCCCGCCCCCGGGCCGCCGGCCACATCGCCCCCGCCCGTGCGGCTGCCGTCGACGGCGGACGTTTCACCGGCTGACCTCGCCTCGGCCGGCAGGGCGGCGACTGCGCGAACCGGCGCGCAGGCCGTGCCACGCGGTCGCGCCTCGGGCGGCCGAGTCCGAAAACCCACTGGTGGGGGCCGTAAACGCCCCTGCGGCACAGATCACCGCATCGAGGTAACACCCCTGGTATTCGCGGGCCGATCGGGTGCACCGACCGTTAGCGTGCTCATGGATCCGGGCGGATTGCCCGCATATTCGTCCCTCGATTCTTCTTGTTTCACCGGTGACGTGGACGCGCGCCGACGCACCGCCCTTCCGAAGGAGAGCCTGCCCGATGACCGTGGACACGAGCCCCGAGGCGCAGTCGCAACCCCGGCAGAGCAGCCTGGGCACGGCGGCTGCCCGCAACCTTGCCACCACGACCAAGTCCGCCCCTCAGATGCAGGAGATCACCTCCCGGTGGCTGCTGCGGATGCTCCCCTGGGTGGAGACCAAGGGCGGCACGTATCGGGTGAACCGTCGGCTGAGTTACACGGTCGGCGACGGGCGCATCGAGTTCGTCCAGGACGGGGCCCACGTCCGGGTGATCCCCCGCGAGCTCGGCGAACTCGCCCTGCTGCGCGACTTCGACGACGTGGACGTACTGACCGCGCTCGCCGGCCGCTGTGTCCAGCGCGACTTCCGCGCCGGAGAGGTGTTGGTCGAGCGCGGCACTCCGGCGGGGCAGATCCACCTGATCGCCCACGGTCGGGTCGGCCAGACGACTGCGGGCAAGTACGGCGACGAGGTCGAACTCTCCGTGCTGGCCGACGGCGACCGGTTCGGCGAGCACGCCCTGCTGGACGCCGACGCGAGGTGGGACCACACCGCCACGGCCGAGACGGCCGGCACCCTCCTCACCCTGTCGCGCGCGGACTTCGACGCGGTGCTCGCCACGGCACCGCAACTCCAGGCCCACGTCCGGCGGTTCGCGTCCCTTCCGCTGCAACGGCAGAACAGGCACGGCGAGGCCGAGATCGCGATGTCGGCCGGCCACACCGGTGAGGCCGAACTGCCCGGCGCCTTCGTCGACTACGAACTGAACCCGCGCGAGTACGAACTCTCCCTCGCCCAGACCGTACTGCGGGTCCACACGAGGGTCGCCGACCTCTACAACGAGCCGATGAACCAGACCGAGGAGCAGCTCAGGCTCGTCATCGAGGCGCTGCGGGAGCGCCAGGAACACGAGTTGATCAACAATCGGGAGTTCGGTCTGCTCCACAACGCCGCGTTCAAGCAGCGGATCCAGACCCATTCCGGTCCCGCCACCCCGGACGACCTCGACGAGTTGCTCTGCCGTCGCCGCGGCTCGAAGTTCTTCCTCGCCCATCCCAAGGCCATCGCGGCGATCGGGCGCGAGTTCAACGCGCGCGGGCTGTATCCGGATCACGTCGACCTCGGTGGCCAGCAGGTGCCGGCCTGGCGTGGGGTCCCCATCCTGCCGTGCAGCAAGATCCCCATCAGCAAGGAGAACACCACCTCGATCCTCGTGATGCGAACCGGTGAGGACAAGCAGGGCGTCATCGGTCTGCACCAGACCGGTCTGCCGGAGGAGTACGAGCCGGGCCTGTCGGTGCGGTTCATGGGAATCGACGAGCGGTCGATCATCTCGTATCTGGTCAGCACCTACTACTCCGCCGCCATCCTGGTGCCCGACGCGCTCGGTGTCCTGGAGAACGTGCAGATCGCCCGCCGGCACGGCTAGGCCTCGACCGTGCGAGAGAACCGGAACAGTCCGCCCCCTCACCCAGGAACCAAGGAGCCTCGGATGTCCGATCCCGGGCCTTCCCCCCGGCAGTCGAGCCTGCCCGCAGCCGCGGTCCACTTCGGGACCCACGGTCACGGCCGGGGCATCGAGGCCTTCGGTGGCGGCCGGCCCGCCCTCCCTGCGGCGCCCGCACCGCCTCCGGCCCGACCGCTGCCCCAGGCACCCGCCCTGTTCTCGGGCCCTGCACTGTTCTCGGGCCCTGCACTGTTCTCGGCCCCCGCCCTGCCCGCGGTCTCCGCACCCGCCGAGGCAGTCGTACCCGCAGCGCCCGCTCCCGCCCTGCGGCGGATCCTGGGCGGCCCCGGTGGTCTGGGTACGGCGGGGCTGTATCCGACCCGCCGCGAGGAGGCGCCCGCGCCGTCCACACCGGCCGCCGCGGGCAATCCGATCCCCGGTCTGCTCCACCACCCGGTGCCGGAGCCCGACCCCGTGCGGGTCGAGGAGGTCGGGCGACGGATCAAGGCATGGGCGGTGGACGAGGTCCAACTGTTCCCGCCGGACTGGGAGGACCAGTTCGACGGCTTCTCCCTCGGCCGGTACATGGTGGCCTGTCATCCGGACGCGCCGACCGTCGACCACGTGATGATCGCGACCCGGCTGATGGCCGCCGAGAACGCCCTCGACGACTGCTACTGCGAGGACCACGGGGGTTCGCCCGTCGGCCTCGGCGGACGCCTCCTGCTGGCGCACACCGCCCTCGACCCCCTCCACACGACGACCGAGTACCAGCCGGCGTGGGCGGAGTCGCTCCATTCGGACGCCCCGCGGCGCGGCTACCGCTCGGCCATGGAGTACTTCGTACGGGAGGCGAGCCCCTCCCAGGCGGACCGGTACCGGCACGACATGGCCCGGCTGCACCTGGGGTACCTCGCGGAGGCCGCCTGGGCGCAGACCGATTACGTGCCGGAGGTGTGGGAGTACCTGGCGATGCGGCAGTTCAACAACTTCCGCCCCTGTCCGACCATCACGGACACGGTCGGCGGCTACGAACTGCCGGCGGACCTGCACGCGCAGCCGGCCGTGCAACGGGTCATCGCGCTCGCCGGCAACGCCACCACCATCGTCAACGACCTGTACTCGTACACCAAGGAGCTCGACGCTCCGGGACTCCACCTGAACCTGCCCGTGGTGATCGCCCGACGCGAGGGCCTCTCGGCCCGCGACGCCTACCTGAAGGCGGTCGAGGTCCACAACGACCTCATGCGCTCCTTCGAGGAAGCAGCAGCCGGTCTGGCCGCCCAACTGCCCGACCCCGGCCTGTTGCGCTTCCTGCGGGGCGTGGCCGCATGGGTCGACGGCAACCACCACTGGCACCAGACCAACACCTACCGCTACAGCCTGCCCGACTTCTGGTAAGGACGGATTCTTCTGTGACCAGCATTGATCTCGGCACCGCCCCCGCTTCCGCGTTCGTTCCGGCCCCGGCGACGCCCTATCAGGGGGACATCGCCCGCTACTGGGACCACGAGGCCCGGCCGGTGAACCTGCGCCTCGGCGATGTGGACGGGCTCTACCACCACCACTACGGCATCGGGGACGTCGACCACGCGGCCCTCGGCGACACCGACGACGGCGAGTACGAGAAGAGGCTGATCGCCGAACTCCACCGCCTGGAGTCCGCGCAGACCAACGTGCTCCTCGACCACCTCGGCCCCATCGGGAACACGGACACGCTCGTGGACGCCGGCTGTGGTCGCGGCGGCTCGATGGTCATGGCCCACCAGCGGTTCGGATGCGACGTCGAAGGCGTCACCCTGTCGGCGAAGCAGGCCGAGTTCGCGAACCGGCGGGCCGGCGAGCTGGGCATCGAGCAGTCCGTCCAGGCCCGCGTCTGCAACATGCTCGACATGCCCTTCGAGACGGGCCGCGCCGCGGCCTCGTGGAACAACGAGTCGAGCATGTACGTCGACCTCCAGGACCTCTTCGCCGAGCACTCCCGCGTTCTCTCCGTCGGTGGCCGGTACGTGACGATCACCGGGTGCTGGAACCCCCGCTACGGCCAGCCCTCGAAGTGGGTCTCCCAGATCAACGCGCACTTCGAGTGCAACATCCACTCCCGTCGGGAGTACATGCGCGCCATGGCCGACAACCGGCTCGTACCGCAGGCCGTCGTCGACCTGACGGCCGCGACCCTGCCGTACTGGGAGGCTCGGGCCACCTCCTCCCTGGTCACCGGCATCGAGGAGGCGTTCATCAACTCCTACAAGGACGGCTCGTTCCAGTACCTCCTGATCGCGGCCGACCGCGTCTGAGGCCGACGCGGTGACGCCGCTTTGATCCGCGCGGCGCGCCGGGGTCGGTCTCCGATCCGCCCCAGGGGTCGGTCTCCTCCCCCTCTCGGGGGAGGAGACCGACCCCTGGGGCCGAGGTGAGGGGCCGCTCGGCTCACGAGACTGGCTCACATGAAGAGAGTGAACACAGCCCCCGGTGTGCCGCGTCGGGCCGTTCTGACCGCCTGTGCCGTGCCGCTGGTCACCCTGCCGTCGGGGCTGTGGCGCATCGCCCTGGTCGTCGGCGTGCCGGTGACCGTCGATCCCGTACGGACCGGCTGGGGCGCGCTGTACGTCGTCGCCCTCACGCTCGTCTCCGAGGCGTTCGCGCTGCTGACGCTGGGCCTGGTGCAGCCGTGGGGCGAAGTCGTCCCGCCGTGGATTCCGCTGATCGGCGGCCGTGCCGTGCACCCGCTCGCGGCGGTGGTCCCGGCCCTCCTGGGCGCGGCAGCGCTGTTCACGCTGAGCGGTCTGGTCGGTTGGGTACAGATCGCCCACCTCGCGGCGCACGAGCTCACCGAATCGGGTGTCCAGGACGCTCTTCTCATCGCCTGCTACGCCCCGCTCCTGGCCTGGGCGCCCCTGCTGACGGTGTCCGCACTCGCCTACCACCGGCGTCGCACGACCGCGCCCCCGCCGCCCCGGAGCGCGCCGGCGCATCGGTGAGCCCTGGGCGGCCGTGACCTGCGCCGGCCGTGCGGGATCCGGTGCCGCGAACGGGTGGACGGGCGAGAAGTGGGCACGGGCTGGGTGTGGACGATACGGAGAGCGGGACCGAGGGGACGCCGCGGCTGCTGCGGGGGCTGACCGTGGACGCGACCAGGCCGGAGCAGCCCGTGCTGCTCGACGGCGCCGGCAACCCGATCGAGACGTGGCGCGAGAACTACCCGTACGACCACAGGATCGGCCGGGCGGAGTACGAGCGGCGCAAGCGGGTTCTGCAGATCGAGATGCTGAAGTTGCAGCGTTGGGTCCGCGAGAGCGGCCGACGGCTGGTGGTGGTCTGCGAGGGCAGGGACGCGGCGGGCAAGGGCGGCACGATCAAGCGGTTCACCGAGCGGCTCAACCCCCGGGGGGCCCGGGTGGTCGCTCTCGGCACGCCCACCGAGACCGAATCGGGCCAGTGGTACTTCCAACGCTATGTCGCGCACCTTCCCGCGGCCGGGGAGATCGTCTTCTTCGACCGGTCCTGGTACAACCGGGCCGGCGTCGAGAGGGTCATGGGGTTCTGCGAGAAGGAGCAGTACCGGCTGTTCCTCCGCCAGTGCCCCGACTTCGAGCGGATGCTCGTGGAGGACGGGGTGTTGTTGGTCAAGTTCTGGTTCTCGGTCTCCCGGGCCGAGCAGCGCACGCGTTTCGCGATACGCCAGGTCGATCCGGTGCGTCAGTGGAAGCTCTCCCCCGTCGACCTCCAGTCACTGGACCGGTGGCACGACTACACGACCGCGAAGGTCGACATGTTCCGGGCCACCGACACCGTCCACGCGCCGTGGACGGTGGTGAAGAGCAACGACAAGCGGCGCGGCAGGCTTGAGGCCATGCGAAGTCTGCTCTCGCGGTTCGACTACGACAGCCGCGACCCGGACGCGATCGGCGAGCCCGACCCGCTGATCGTGGGGGCGGCGTGGACCCTGCTGGAGCCGGGTGAGGAGGACACCGACCTCTCCCCGACGCCGCTGTCCCGTCCGGGTGGCCGCAGGGGCGACCACCCGGACGGATGAGCCCGGGCCGCCCCTGGTGGCCGGCAGACCTGTCGACGGTCGGCGTCGGTGGCCTCGCATGTCGTGAACGGCGAGGAGCGTCGTGTGTGCCTACTGTCGGCAGGAAGGAGAGAGGCGGAGGTGTACGTCTCCGCGCGCACCACCGCCGACGCGAAGGGCCGCCTGGGATGAGCGAACACGAGGACGACCGCACCGCCCCCGACCGGGGCCACGATCGCCCGAACGGTGTGAGCGACGAGACGGTGGAGGCGCTGGGGGCCCTGTCCAAGGCGTTGGAGACGACGGAACGGGCCCGAGGCCACCTCTACGGCTTCCACCAGCTCACCGGAACGGCCGACTTCGAACTCGACGACGCCGTCCGTCTTCTGCACCTCGCGGGCCATCACCGCGAGGCGGAGGCGGTCCGGCGGGAGATTCTCGGGCGCAACGTCATCCCCGGCCACTGGACCTTCCAGATCATCGAGGCGTACGACGCGACGTACCACCGCCCCTTCGTCGAGCTGGAACAGCAGATCGTGCGCGACCTCGCACAGGGCCGGGACCACCTCTTCGAAGCCGAGCTGAAGGCGCGTCGCCGCACGACGGGCCATCCGGCCCACACCTCGGGGCCGAAGGAGCCGGGGACCGAATGAGCGGCGTCGTTCCCGCGATCGGAGGCCGCCGCGGGCCGCCGCGGTGGTCGTGACCGTCGCGGATGCCGGGGTGCGCGGGATGACCGAGGCTGGGAAGCCGACGGGACGTACCCGCCGTAACCAGACATGGAGGGCAGTCGTGGCTGCGCACGGAACCAACCCACCGCACCAGGTCGCTCCCGACATCGCGCCGACCGACACCCATCCGGCCGATGCCCATCACTCGCGCGTCACGCTCCGCGTCAACGGCTCTGATCACGTCCTCGACGTGGACCATCGCGTCACCCTCCTCGACGCCCTGCGGGAGCGGCTCGACCTCACCGGGTCCAAGAAGGGCTGCGACCACGGCCAGTGCGGTGCCTGCACCGTCCTCGTGGACGGTCGGCGCGCCAACGGCTGTCTGCTGCTCGCGGTGGCGCAGGACGGGGCGGAGATCACCACCGTCGAGGGACTCGTTCATGACGACGGCTCGCTGCACCCGCTCCAGGAGGCCTTCCTGGAGCACGACGCGTTCCAGTGCGGCTACTGCACCCCGGGCCAGCTCTGCTCCGCGCTCGGGGTGCTGCGGGAAGCCGCCGCCGGTCATCCCTCGCACGTGACCGAGCCGGCAACGGCGGCGTCGTCGACCGGCCCGGTCGTGCTCACCGCCGAAGAGGTCAGGGAACGGCTCAGCGGCAACCTCTGCCGCTGCGGGGCCTACAACGGGATCGTCGACGCCGTGGCGGACGTCTGCGCACGGCCCGCCCCGCCGAACAGCGCCACCGCGAGCGCCGCCCCGAGCGCCGCCCCGAGCCCGGAGGTGATCGTGTGAAGCCCTTCGCCTACGTCCGGGCCGGCAGTCTCCGGGAAGCCGCGGCCGCCTACGCGCGGCGCCCCGGCTCCCGCTACCTCGGCGGCGGCACCAACCTCGTCGACCTGATGAAGCACGGCGTCGAGACGCCGGGCACCCTCATCGACCTCACCCGGCTGCCCCTCCACGAGGTCGAGGAGCAGCCCTCGGGAGCGGTCCGCGTCGGAGCCCTCGTCCCCAACAGCGACCTGGCCGCGCATGCCCTCGTCCGATCCCGCTACCCCGCGCTCTCCCAGGCCCTGCTGGCCGGCGCGTCCGGACAGTTGCGCAATGTCGCCACCACCGGCGGGAACCTGCTCCAGCGCACCCGGTGCCCGTACTTCCAGGACGTGTCGAAACCCTGCAACAAGCGCGAGCCCGGCACCGGCTGCGGTGCCCGCGAGGGCGTGCACCGCGATCACGCCGTGCTGGGTCATTCGGAGCAGTGCATCGCCACGCACCCCTCCGACATGGCGGTGGCCCTCGCCGCGCTGGACGCCGAGATCGAGCTGTACGGGGGCGAGGAGGGGACCCGGAGGGTGGCGGCGACGGAGTTCCACCGGCTGCCCGGCGAGGAGCCCGAGCGGGACACCGTCATCCACCCGGGTGAGATCATCACCGCCGTGGTGCTGCCTCCCGTGCCCGCCGGAGCGGTCTCCCTGTACCGCAAGGCCCGCGACCGGGCCTCGTACGCCTTCGCACTGGCCTCGGTCGCCGCCGTGCTCGAACTCGACGACGGACGTGTCCGGCACGTCGCGCTCGCCTTCGGCGGTCTGGCCCACCGGCCCTGGCGTGCCACGATCGCCGAGGAGCGACTGATCGGCGCCGAGCCCTCGGACGCCGTCGTGCGGGAGGCCGTCGAGGCCGAGCTGGCCCGGGCCCGGCCGCTGCGCGACAACGCGTTCAAGGTGGCTCTGGCCCGGCGTCTCGCGTGCGACGCACTCGGCACCCTGATCCGTTCGGCCGATGGCCGGCCTCCCCTCCCCCGAACGCCTTGACCCGCCCGCACCGATCAGGAGAGGGAGTCGCCATGCGCCCCACCACCGCCCTCGGCAGCCCCGCCCCCCGGCGGGAGGGACGCGAGAAGGTCACGGGAGCCGCCCGCTACGCGGCCGAGCACACACCGCCCCGCTGCGCCTACGCCTGGCCGGTGCCCGCCACGATCGTGCGCGGTCGCGTCACGGCCGTCGACGACACGGCCGCCATGTCCCTGCCGGGCGTGATCGGTGTGCTGTCCCCGTACAACGCGCCCCGTCTGGGCCCGTCGGACGACCCGACCCTGCAACTGCTCCAGGACGTCCGGGTCCCCCACCGCGGCTGGTACGTGGCCGTCGCCGTCGCCGAGACACCGGAGGGCGCGCGGGCGGCCGCGTCCGCTCTCCGCATCACCTACGAGAGCGACCCGCACGACGTCACCCTCACCGCCGACCACCCGGACGCCTACACCCCCGAGGAGGCCAACGGCGGCCACCCCGCCCACCGGGAGCAGGGCGATCCGGACGCGGCGCTGTCGGCGGCGCCCGTGCAGGTCGATTGCGCCTACGCCGTGGCGCCGCTGCACAACCACCCCATGGAGCCGCACGCGGCGACCGCCGACTGGGACGCCGGGCGCGGGCACCTGACCGTCCACGACTCCTGTCAGGGCGGCGGTGCGGTGCGAACGGCCCTGGCAGGCTTGTTCGCGTTGCCCGAGGAGGACGTCACCGTCGTCTGCGAGCACGTGGGCGGCGGGTTCGGCTCCAAGGGCACGCCGCGCCCGCACGTGGTGCTGGCCGCCATGGCCGCGCGCCACTGCGACCGGCCCGTCAAACTGTCCCTTCCGCGCGGGCACCTGCCCGCGACGGTCGGTCACCGGGCGCCCACCCTGCACCGGATCCGGCTGGGCGCCCGCGCGGACGGAACGCTCACCGCGCTGACGCACGAGGTCACCACCCACACCTCCCGCGTCCGCGAGTTCGTGGAGCAGGCGGCCGTGCCGGCCCGTGTCATGTATGCGGTACCGGATGTCCGGACCACTCACCGCGCCGTCGCCCTGGACGTGCCCACCCCGTCCTGGATGCGGGCCCCCGGGGAGGCGCCGGGCATGTACGCCCTGGAGTCGGCCATGGACGAACTGGCCGACGCGCTCGGCATCGACCCGGTGGAGCTGCGCCTGCGCAACGAGCCCCCGACCGAGCCCGACAGCGGTCGGCCCTTCAGCAGCCGTCACCTGGTGGAATGCCTGCGCGAGGGCGTCGAGCGGTTCGGCTGGGCAGGCCGCGGCGATCCGTACCGGGACGGGCCGTTCCTCGTCGGGACGGGCATGGCCGCGGCCACGTATCCCGTGCTCATCGCCCCCTCGACCGCCCGCGCGCACGCCCGCCCGGACGGCCGATACCTCGTCGAGGTCAACGCCACCGACATCGGAACGGGCGCCCGCACGGTACTGGCGCAGGTGGCCGCCGACGCCCTGCGGGTACCGCTCGACTCCGTGTCGATCGCCATCGGACACACCGGCCTGCCCGCGGCCCCGCTCGCCGGCGGTTCCTCGGGCACCGGCTCCTGGGGATGGGCCGTGCACGACGCCTGCGCCGCCCTGACCGCGCGTCTGGAACGCCATCGGGGCCCCCTGCCGGACGAGGGGTTGTCCGCGTCGGCGGACACCACGCAATCGGCCAAGCAGAAGTCCCCCTACGCCCGGCACGCGTTCGGCGCGCACTTCGCCGAGGTGCGGGTGGACTCGGTCACCGGGGAGGTCCGGGTGAGCCGCCTGCTGGGTGTCTTCGCCGCGGGGCACATCCTCAATCCCCGCACCGCGCGTTCCCAGTTCAAGGGCGGCATGGTCATGGGGATCGGCATGGCGCTGACCGAACACAGCACCGTGGACCCGGCGTTCGGCGACTTCACCGAGAACGACCTGGCCGGCTACCACGTGCCGACGCACGCCGACGTGCCCGTCCTGGAGGCGCATTGGATCGACGAACACGACAAGCATCTGAATCCGATGGGCAGCAAGGGGATCGGCGAGATCGGGATCGTGGGGACCGCGGCCGCCATCGGGAACGCCGTGAGTCATGCCACGGGCCGGCGCCTGCGCGAACTCCCCCTGACGCCGGACCGCGTCCTGGCGGCACTCGATCGACGGGACTGAGACGGTCCACCGACGCAGTCGGGGGGTGCCCACCCGCCACGGGATGGGCACCCCCCGACTGCTTCGCGGGCCGGGCCGGTTCAGGCGGGACGGCCGCCGAACGGGGCCCCGGTGCCGTAGTACGTGCCCAGTTCCTCGTTGTAGCCCGCGTCGCCGAGGTGCTTGTCCCGGTGGAACTCGGGGGCGTTCTTGATCTGCTCCTTGGTCTGGTCGACGTGGATCTTCCGTTCCTCCACGTCGATCCGGCTGATCGTCCCGGCCGGCAGGAGGACCTCCTTGCCGAAGATCCAGGGGCCCGTGTCGACCACGAGGTACGAGGAACCGACCTCGTCGGAGTGCTTGTCCACCTTGCCGATGGAACCGTCCGCGGCCTCGACCTTGTACCCCGTCAGATCGGTACCGGCCGTTCGGCCGGACGTCTCGCGGTAACCCCACACGTTGTCGGACATGAGAACAACTCCTTCACACTCGTCGGTGGCGACGGCCGCCTCCTCCCGGAACCCCCGAGGCGTCGGGGGCTCGGAGCCCGCGAACCACGGGAACCGGAGCGGCGCGGATCCGTCGAAAGGGCGCCTGCCCGCAAAGATCCGGTCCACACGGGTGGTGGTCGGTCGTCACCCTCGACAGTCGGTCGGGACGGCCGCGGCCTGGGCGGGCCCGCGATCGGGTCCGGAGCGGGGAACGCGCCACATCGGCCAGAGGGTCGGGCCTCCGCCAGGCAGCCGGATCTCGCCGGTGACGCGGAAACCGAACGTCTCGTAGAAGGGGACGTTCGAGGCCTTGCTGGACTCCAGGTAGGCGGGTTCGCCGAGCCGGTCGCAGTGGGCCAACTGCTCGCGCACGAGGGCCGAACCCACTCCCGTGCCCTGGAACGCCGGGTCGGTTCCCAGGGTGGGCAGGTACCAGTGGGGCCCTTCCGGGTGGCTTTCGTGCAGGGTGTTCTCCACCTCGGCCGCTCGCCGCAACCCTCGGACGCCGAACGTGCGCGCGTAGCCGGGAAGGGCCGCGAGTTCCCGCGCCGAGGAGGGCTGCCAGCGGCCCGGACCCGACCACAGCGCCGCCGCCAGCAGTTCTCCCCCGCGCGTCGCGGCCACTCGGACGGCGCCGACGCGCGGGCGCTGCTGCCGCGAGATCAGCTTGAAGAAGCGGGCGGTCCTGCGCGCCCGATGGGACGGTTCGGGGAACATCCAGACCATGACCGGGTCGTCGGCGAAGGACCGGGCCAGGAGCGCGGCGACCGCGCCCGATTCGGTGGGGCGCGCGCACCGGATCCCGTACCCGGCGGCCGGCAGCACTGTACGTACGTTCATGGGGCCACGGTAGGCAGCGCGACCGGGCCGCCCCGCCGCGCTTCGACGGACACGCCGGACGTGCCTGCCGGACGGCCCCACAGCCGATCGACCGGCCGGAGGACGGTCTGCGGCGGTCCGCACGTAAGGGATTCGTCATCACCGCGGACACGCCGTGCGGGCCGTTGATCGCGTTGAATGCGGTGAGACGGATGAACAGTGATCATGACGAGGGAGCGGCAGTGGGAGACAGGAAGCGGCGCGGACGGCTGATCGCCGGGGCACTGATCGTGGCCGGCGCGGTGCTGGGGATCGGGCTGTACTGGCTCCAGCCGTGGAAGCTCTGGCAGAACGAGACCGTCAGCGAGGCGCTCCCGACGGCGGCCCCCACGAGCTCCCCCGCCACCGGCGGCGGAGGCGGCACCGGTCCGCGAACCCTCGCCCAGGGCTCGCTGATCAGCCACGAGCACACCACGACGGGCACGGCGAAGCTCATCGGCCTCCCCGACGGCTCCCGCACGCTCCGCCTGGAGAACCTCGACACCAGCAACGGTCCCGACCTTCGGGTCTGGCTGACCGACGCCCCGGTCAAGGAGGGGGTGGGCGGCTGGCGCGTGTTCGATGACGGCAAGTACGTCAGCCTGGGCAAGCTCAAGGGCAACAAGGGTGACCAGAACTACGTGATCCCCGCGGGGCTGAACCTCTCCGACTACAGCAGCGTCACCATCTGGTGCGACCGCTTCGACGTCTCCTTCGGGGCGGCCGAGCTGGCCGGGACCTGACCGCCGTCGCACTCGGGCGCCCCGCTCCGTGCCGGGCGCGCCCTCCGCGGTGAAACCCGGCCTTCCGGGTAACGGAAGGGGAGACCAGCCGCAACGCACGGAGGAGAAGAGAACCATGGCGTCTTCATTGCTCGAAGCTGTCGACATCAAGGCACCGGTCGCGGTGAGTTGGGCGCTCTGGAAGGACGTCGAGCGCTGGCCTTCCTTCCTCAGTCACGTCAAGCACGTCGAGCGCATCGACTCGTGCACGTTCGCCTGGCAGGTGTCGCTGCCGGGAGCGGACAAGACCTTCGTGGCGGAACTCACCGAGGTGATACCGCAGGAGCGCATCGCCTGGCGTACGACGGAGGGGGTCCACCACGCCGGTGTGGTCACCTTCCACCGGCTCAGCGACACGGAGAGCCGGGTGACCCTTCAGATCGAGTACGACCCGAAGGGTTTCGTGGAGCGGCTGGGCGCGCTCACCAACCTCGACTCGACCCTGGCCAACTACGACTTGGGCGAGTTCCAGCGGATGGCCGAGCAAGGGGCCTGAGCCTGACCGGGCGAGGGAGCCACGAAGCGAGGCCCACCAACCGGCGGACACCCGATCCGACCGCGCGGCGGATGTGCCCGTCCGGAGTAGAGGAGGACCGATACTTCAGGTCGGGTGTCGGGCCATTGGGGTGATCTGGCATTGCCTGTGGGGCTCTTGGAGCGTTCTCGGGTCGGACGCGGCACCGTTCGTGACGCGTCGTTCCGATATCCATGGGAGTCATCATGCGCATGCGTTCCGCTCTGACCGCGACCGTTCTCGCCGCCGGCATTCTGCTGGGTGGTGCCGGGGCCGCCCTGGCGAACGGCGGGGGCATCGAGGGTGAGTACTTCTCCGGAGGCGCGTCGCGGTTCCAGTCCGACTGCTCTTCGGCCGCGGCGATCCCGGCGCGTGTGGGACCGGTCTTCACCCAGGCGTGTGCGGTCGAGGCCGAGCGCGAGCACGCCGAGTTCGGCCACTTCACCGGCTTCGGTCACTGACCCGCAAGAACTCCGGGGGCCCCGCCGACGGCGGGGCCCCCGACGTGACGGTCTCGCGCGGCATCCGAATCCCACGCGGAACCGCGTCCGCGGGCCCGGCCGTCACAGGTCGACCGGGACACCGGGTCCCACGGGCACCGCGACGCACACACCATGGGTGACGGCCCGGTCACTGTCGCGCACGGGCGGTTTCCCGGGCAGCGTGCACCGTTGCCACCGGGGCCGGCAGGCGGGCAAAGGCCCCGTCGGCAGCGGTCCGGTCGAGCCCAGGGTGCCGCGGTGAACACTCCCCCGCACCCTGGAGACATGGCTACAGACGGACTGCGTGTGATCGTGGACCCGCCCGACGAGCACGGCGGACGTCGGGTCCTCATCGACGGGAAGGTCCTCGGCACCGCTCTCGGGCCCGCCGATGTGCTCGAATTGCTGCGCCGGGCCGGGCTGGACCCCGACGAGGTCGCCCCCTACGGGGCGGGCCTCATCGAGTGGCAGGGGGGCGGCCCCGCGGAATGGGGCGCACGCTGAGGGCTCTCCCGCAATCCCCGGGCGCGCGCAACGCCGGCCACGGCACCCCGCCGACTGTCGGAACCCACAACCGATCCCCGGCCGCCCGTGTGCGAGCGTTCGAGGCACCCGGTATGGTCCAGATATGTGCGATCCGCCCGCATCATGGGCGATGTCCGGCCGGTCCCGCGTGGATGGCGGCAGAGGAACGCGATCACATGGCCCATCACACCCACAGCCCGCGCGGCACGGGTCCCCTGGACGGTGACCCGGAGAGCCGCCGGTCCTCCGCCCCGCGACGGTGCGCCCCCCGCACGCGCCCCGCCGGCACGTTCACCGGAGCGAGCGGCGCCGCCACCGCGGCGGCTCTCGCCCTGGTCGTACTGGCAGGGGTCGGAGCGGCCGCGGCGCCGAGCCGCACCGACGCGTACGGCCTCCCCGGAGGCCCGGCGCGCAACCCTTCGGCCACCGCGTCCACCCCCTCTGCCCCGCCGCGGTTCGTGCCCGGTCCGTGTCCGGAGACGACCGAGCCGGTCGCCGCGCTCGACCACGCCCGGTGCGGTTTCCTGGAGGTCCCCGAGAACCGTGCGCGCCCCGGCGGTCGCACCATCCGACTGGCCGTCGCCGTCATTCCCGCCGCATCGGCGAAACCCGCCGCCGACCCGGTGGTGTACATGGCGGGCGGTCCCGGGGGCGATGCGTTCGACGACATCCCCTTCCTGGTCGAGGCGGGTCTCAATCGCGACCGCGAGCTGATCGTGATGGCCCAGCGCGGGAACCTCCACTCGCAACCGAACCTGGCCTGCCCCGAGATCGACCGGTTCTCCGGCCAGGCGGTGGGTCTCGGTTACGACTCGCCGTCCACGCGTCGCCTCCAACTGCGCGCGACGAAGGAGTGCAGGGACCGTCTCGCGGCCGACGGCGCCGACCTGGCTGCCTACAACACCCTGGAGAACGCGACCGACTTCGCCGATCTGCGCACGGCCCTGGGCATCCGTCAATGGAACGTCTACGCGTACTCCTACGGCACCGACCTGGCCCTCACCTACATGCGCGACCATCCCGGGGGGATCAGATCGGTGACGCTCGACTCCGTCACACCACCGCAGACCGTGAACCTGCCGTGGACGTGGAGCAGCGCCCAGGAGGGCATAGGCGCCATCTTCCGCGCGTGCGAGGCGGAACCGAAGTGCAAGAGCCGCTACCCGAACCTCCCTCGTACGCTCGCTCAGCAGGTGAGCAGGCTGGAGGCGCGACCGATGACGCTCGACGCCTCGCCACCCGGCGGCGGGAAGCCCGTGAAGGTGGTCCTCGACGGGGGTGCGCTGCTGAACCTGCTGGTCTCCAACTCCGTGCCCGCCGCCGACGTCCCGGCGGCGCTCGACGAGCTCGCCCGCGGCCGCCCTGAACGGTTCGCCCGGGCACGCGCGGCCGGTGCGCATCCCGCCGTCGGCGAGACGGCGCACGGTCTGACGGAGTCGGTGGCGTGCGGCGAATGGGTGCCTGGGCACTCGGAGTCCGACGTGTTGAGGGCGGGGCGCCGGGCCTTCCCCGGTTGGCCGGACACGGTCCTCGCCCAAGCGCCGCAACTTCCCTTCCAACACGAGGTGTGCGGTGTCTGGAAGGTGCCCGATCGCACCGCGTCCCAGCGGGTGGCTCCGGTCAGCTCGATTCCCACGCTCGTGGTCTCGGGGACGTACGACGCGAAGACCGGGGCGAGTTGGGGTGCTCGTACGGCGAAGACCCTGTCCCGCTCGACCGTCGTGCGGATCCCCGGCATCGGGCACTTCGTCGTCCCGCAGTCGCCGTGCGCGCAGGAGGTGCTGGCCTCCTTCCTCGCCCGTCCCACCGCGCCCGACACGAGCTGTGTGGCGAACCTCAAGCCGAAGCCGTTCACGATCGTCCCGAGGTGACCGGGAGGCCCGATGACACCGAACGACGCGCTCCGCCGCAGCCGCACCGCCCCGCGACACCCGGCCGTGGCGGCCGGGTTGGCGGCCGGCGTCCTCGTCGCCGGCCTGGTGGTGGCGCCCGCCGCCCAGGCGGCCGGCAGTGACCTCGCCACCGGCTTCGCGGCGGGAGCGGCGATCGGTACGGCCGCCCGCGCGGCGGGCGACGCACGGTACGAGCCGGGCCCCTGCCCGAAGACTCCCGATCCGATCCCCGCGCTCAAGGGGGCGCGGTGCGGAACGCTCACGGTCCCCGAGAACCGCGGCAAGCCGGACGGGCGAAAGATCGGCCTCGGTGTCGCGATCGTGGCGGCGGCCGCGAGCACTCCGAAAGCCGACCCGATCGTCTGGTTCGCCGGAGGGCCCGGCGACGACGCCGTCGGAGAGGCGCAGATGGCGATCGACGGCGGGCTGAACCGCGACCGGGACGTGATCTTCATGTCGCAGCGGGGAACCTACTCGGCCGACCCGGCACTGCCCTGCCCCGTCGTCGACGAGTTCACCGCACGCTCGGTGGGCCTCGTCTACAACGCTCCCTCCACCGGGCGCATGCACGTCGACGCGACGCGGACCTGCCGCGATCAGTTGGCGGGCCGAGGCGCTGACCTCGCCGCCTACGACAGCACCGAGAGCGCCGCCGACTACGCGGATCTGCGCGTCGCGCTGGGCCTGGCGCAGTGGAACGTGTTCGGCATCTCCTACGGCACCGACCTGGCCCTCGTCTACCTGCGGGAGCACCCGGAGGGAATCCGGTCCGTCGGCCTCGACGGCATCCTGCCGCCGTCCACGGCCGGACCCGCGCTCACCTGGGCGAGCGCCCGCGAAGGCTTCGACGGACTGTTCCGGGCGTGCGCGCGCGAGCCCGCGTGCAACCGCCGCTACCCGAACCTGTCGGACACCTTCGAGGGGCTCGTCCGCCGGCTCGAAGCCCGTCCGATCACCACCACGGTCACGGTGCCCGGCCGCGCGGAGCCGGTGAAGGTCGTACTGGACGGCGGGGCACTGGTGAACTGGCTGACGTCCGCCACCCACCTCGCGGCCGGCGTGCCCCGTTCCCTCGACGAACTCGCCCATGGCAAGCCGCAGCGGATCGCCGAGCAGTGGGCGGGCGGCAAGGTCAGCCCCAAGGCCATCGGAAGGATCTCCCAGGGGCTCGCCTACGGCGTCTTCTGTCGCGAGTGGGTGCCCTTCGAGAGCGAGGCCGACGTACTGCGCGCGGGGCGGGAGGCCTTCCCCTCGTTCCCCCGCTCGGTCCTGGCCCAGGGACCTCAACTCCCCTTCATCCATGCGGACTGCGCCGCCTGGAACGTTCCCGCCGCGCCTCGCTCGATCCGGGACGTGACGCGGAGCGATGTCCCGACCCTCGCGATGTCGGCCGGGTTCGACGCCCAGACCGGGGCGGACAACGGCCCGTACGTCGCCCGCACACTGAGCCGGGCCACCGTCGTCACCATCCCCTACGTCGCCCACGTGGCCTTCGCGGCGTCCCCGTGCGCACAGGAGATCACCCTCTCGTTCTTCGACGCCCCGACCGCGCCGAAGACCGGATGCGTCGCCGACGCCGAACCGCCCGAGTTCGAGATCGCACCGAAGAACTGACCGGGTCGATCGTCCCTTGCCCGCGGTGGTCCACCGCCCTGCCCGGCCACCGCCCCCGACCTGCGTGAATACGTGCGCTTCGGCCGCCGGATCGTTCCGTACCACGCGGGCTCTTCGGGGCCGCAAGCCCTTTCCGACGACGCGACCCCCGTACCCGCCGATTCCGGCCAACCTCTCCCGCGGCGACGCCCGGGAGCCCGACGGCACCCGAACACGATCAGCTGCCACGCCAAGGGGACCGTCACCACGAGGTCGGCCAGATCCCGCTGCTCCCGCCGCCGGCCTGCGCTCTACTCACTCCCTCCGGTTCCCCGCGACCACGCGACCGCCCCGCCGCACACGGCGCGGGCGGGTCGACTTTCCCTGCGCGGACACGGGCGAACCGGCCTCCAAGGAAACCTGGTCGAAGGGGAATCTAGATGTCCGAGCAGCAGGTCGAGACAGAGAAAGCCGCCGCGCCACCGCCCCCTCCGGAGTTCACGTACACCTGGGGCCGGCACAACGAGACCATGGAGGCGCTGTCGCTCGGGCAGATGGCCCGCCGCGTTCCCTCCGCCCTCCGGCAGACCGCACGGCTCGCCCTCGCCGTGAACCGCACCGCCTTCCACGTGCTGATCGCCGCCCAGGTCCTCGGCGGGATCTGCACGGCGGCGGCCCTCGCGGCGGTCTCCCGCGCGATGGTGCCGCTCCTGGCCGGGGACGGTGTCCGGGAACGGATCTCGGACGCGCTCTGGCCGCTGGTCATCGCCGCTGCGATGACCGCGCTCGGCGCGCTGGCCTCCCTCGCCTCCGGCAGCGCGGCGCGGCGCCTCAATCCCGGCATGGCGACCCTCGCCGACCTCGCCATGGTCGACGCGCACATGGACGTCGAACTCGCCGCTTACGACGCTCCCGACTTCACCGAGCGGTCGGAGGCCGCCGAGACCGGCTCCGCCCGCTCCGCCATGCTCCTCCAGGATGCCCTCGGGTTCACCGGTGGCCTGATCGACATGATCGCCGTGGCGTCCGTGCTCGCCGTGGTCCACCCCGTCCTGTTGCCGCTGCTCCTGCTGTCGGTGGTGCCCCGCGGGCTCGGATCGGTGTACGCCGCACGGCTCGACTACCGCCTCCACAACCAGACGATCGCCTCGCGCAACATCAAGCACATGATGCGCTGGCACCTGACCACGCCGAAGCTCGCCGACGAGCTGCGCGGCAACAGCATGCGGCCGTACGCCCACCACTGGTACGCGGCCGTCTGTGAGCGGATCGACTCCAGGATGGTCGCCTCCGCGCCCCGGTACCTCGTGGTTCACCTGATCGCCGCCGCCGCCTCCGGTGTCTTCGTCGTGGCGACCTACGGTGCGCTGGCCGGGCTCGTCGTCGGCGGGTACATGGCCCTCGCGGCGGCAGGCACGGCGATCGTCGCGATGCGGACGTCCACCGCGGCCCTCTCCCAGCTCGTCGTCTACGGGGCGGCCATGTTCCAGCACGCGCTCTACCTCGGTGACTACACCGCCTTCGTGGAGGAGGCCGCCGAGAAGTCCGGCCCGCGCGGCCCCAGGTGATGGAGGCCGCTCCGGAGAAGATCCGGTTGGAGGAGGCCGGTTACACCTACCCCGGCAAGGACAGCCCGGCGCTCGGGCCGATCTCCCTCACCCTCTCGCGGGGCGAGGTCGTCGCCGTGATCGGGGAGAACGGCGCGGGCAAGTCCACCCTGATCCGTCTGCTGACCTCACTGACGGCACCGACCTCCGGCACCGTGGCCTGGGACGGCGTCCCGACCTCGGATGCCGACCAGCGCAGCGCCTGGCGACACGTCGGCCTCGTCACCCAGTCGTACGGGTACTGGCCGTTCTCCGCGCGGGAGAACATCACGCTCGGCCGGCCCGATCCGCGCGGCGAACAGGCCGTGTGGGAGGCCCTGGACGCCGTGGGCATGCGGACGGCCGTCGAGGAGTTCCCGAACGGCCTGGACACCCTCCTGGCCCGCTCGTTCTGGGGCGGGCACGAGCCCTCCGGCGGTCAGTGGCAACGGCTCGCGTGTGGGCGCGCGTTCCACCGGAAGCCGGGTTTGCTGGTCATGGACGAGCCGACGAGCGCGATGGATCCGCGGGGGGAGCACATGGTGTTCTCGGGCCTGCGGGATATGAAGCAGGACCGGATCACGGTGATCGTCACGCACCGATTGGAGAACTGCCGTCTGGCCGACCGCATCGTCGTCCTGGACGGGGGCCGGATCGTGGAACAGGGTTCCTTCGACGAGCTCGCGAACCTGGACGGGGGCAGGTTCCACGAGTTGTACGCACTCTCCCTGGACCGCTGACATCGTGAGGTGTCGCCCCCGGGTCCGCGGAGCGGCAGCCTGACGCCGCCCGTGTTCCGATCCGCCACGCAGGGCGGACGGAGCACGGGCGGGGCCCCTCCACCACACCGATCCACCACACCGCCGAGCCGATCAGGGGCGACCGGGGTCCGCGACCGCGCCGGCCCGGCTGGGCTCCGGGGCCGACTGCTGGAGTTCGGCGAGGAGTTCGCTCTGCCCCACCAGCAGCTCGGTCAGGATGCGGCGAGCCGCGCGGAGGAGATCGGCGACGTCACCGCCGGCCAGGGCGTAGCTGACGGTCGAGCCGTCGCGGATCGAGACGACGATGCCCGAGCGGCGCAGGACGCCCAGTTGTTGGGAGAGGTTGGATGCCTCTATGTCGATCTCGGCCAGGAGTTCGCGTACGGGCATCGGTCCGCTCTGCAGGAGTTCGAGAACGCGGATACGGACGGGGTGCCCGAGCATCCGGAAGAACTCGGCCTTCGCCTGGTACAGAGGGACCTGGATTCCCACGAATGCTCCTGCTGTCGAGGGGACATGGGGGCGGCCGGCGGAACGGCCCCGCCGGTCTCCAGCCTTCCGCCCGGCGGGCCCACGCGCGCCACGTATGAACGGTTTCGGATGTGCCGAGTTGAAGATCTCTTCAACTCATGGGCATGCGTGAGCCCTTGAACACCGCCGGTTAGAGCTCCAGCGCTTCCTCGATGCGCTTGAGCTGGTGGCGGGCCATGGCCAGGTTGGAGTTGCGCTTGTCGAGGACCACGTACAGGAACAGACCGTTGGTCCCGCGGCCCTTCAGCAGCCGGATCAGGTGGTACTGGCTGCCGAGGGTGATCAGCAGGTCCTCGATGTCGTCCTGTAAACCCAGCATCTCCATGGTGCGGTTCTTGGCACGGATGACGTCCGTGTTGCCGGCGGCGGCGACCAACAGGTCAAGGTCCTTGCCACCGCCCAGGGTTCCCAGGGCCATACCGCTGGTGTAGTCGACCAGCGCGACACCCAGCGCCCCCTCGATCGAGGTCATCGTCTCCTTCAAGGAGACTTCCACATTCGCCATCGTCGCCCACTCCCTCACTGCTCTTCGCCGATGCGTCGACGCCCGGCACCCGCGTGGTCGCCCACCGCGGCACCGGGCCGTTTGCGCTCACCACGCTAGTGATCGTTCGCGGCGACGGGGGCGGAACGGAGCGTTTGGCGCGATTTCCCCCTTCGCCCCGGTCCGGGGTTCAGCGCAGACCGATGGTGAACGAGGCGCGGTAGCCGGCCCCGTCGGCGATCGGGCCGAGCGTCAGCAGCTCGCCCTTGGCCGCGAAGCGGTCGTCACGGGTGTTGGGGTGGGCCGGGGCCTTCCGGCGGGAGTACGGGTCACGGCGGTAGACCTGCCGCAACAGGTCCTCGGGCAGGAAGAGTTGGGTGGCTGCCTCCGTGCGCGCGTCGGGGTGCACCTTGACGTGGACGTGCGGGGCGATGTGCGCGTACCAGCCGGGCACGATCGTCCGGAAGGACACCTTGCCGGAGCCGTCGGTGCGTTGGGTGCCGCGCAGGAACGTGGCACCGTCGGCCGAGTACTTCCCGAGGGCGTCCGCCTGCCAGACGTCCACGGCGATGCCGGCCAGGGGTCTGCATCCCCGCGCGGTCCGCACCACGGTCAGGTCCAGGTGCAAGGGCACGCCGCCGCGGTCCTCCACGATGTCCGAGCGGACCTGCGCATCGGGCACGTAGTAGGGGCCTTCACCGGACTCCGGCGACAGGACGCAGGCGGGGACGGTCGTGGACGCGGTCGCCGTGCCCGCCGCGGAGGTCACCGGTACGGCCGCGACCCGGTCGGACGACCCGGCCTTCGACGTGCTGCCCGCGCAGCCCGAGGCGAGGGCCGCGACACCGGCCGAACCGGCGGCCAGCAGGACCGCGCGACGGCTCGTCGAGAAGGGATCGGAATCGGCCATGGGACACCCCCGGGCAGGCTCGTGGACGGCTCCACCCTGCCCCACCCCCGGCCTCGACGCCGCCCGCCTCACTCGAAGAGCCACCCGTACGCTCCGCCGGCCCGTGCGGGACTCCACCGTGCGGGTGACGTCCGTACGGCCTACCCCGGTGCGGGGGAAGAGGTGACGGATGCCGGTGATGTGCAGGACGCGCAGGCGTGGATGGGCGTCAAGGCACTCATCGGCGCACCGCACCAGTTCCTCGCCGGGTGGTCCGGGGTGCGGTGATCGAGACGACCGCCATGTCGTCGTGGGCGCCGTCGCGCAGCCACTGGGAGGCGAGCGACTGGACGTGTTCGACGACGGCTTGGGCGGGCATGTCGGCGCATTGCGACAGGGCTCGCTTCAGCCGCTCTTCACCGAACAGTTCGTCGCCGAGTGGCCCACCGCGGGCCTCGGTGAATCCGTCGGTGTAGAGGAGGCAGGTCTCTCCCGGGTCCAGGATCACCTCGACGGTGTGTGCCTCGATGGTGTCGAGGGCTCCGATCAGCATGCCGTGGGTGGGAACCTCCTCGACGGCGCCGTCCGTACGGACCACGAGGGGGCTGGGGTGGCCGGCGGAGGTGAGGCGCAGTCGCACCCGGCTCCCGGTCCTCTGGACCGAGGCCATCACCATGGTCGCGAAGCGGGTGTGGTGGGACGTGAGGAGGGCGGCGTTGAGGAGTTGGAGCATCCGCTCGTGGTCCGCGGCCATCGGTGTCAGCGCCTGTAGCGTGTTGCGGATCTTGCCCGTCAGGATGGCCGCGTCGAGGCCTTTGCCGCACACGTCGCCGAGGACCACCAGGGAGGCTTCGGCCTCGGTGCTGCCCGGGTGGATGTCGTAGAAGTCGCCTCCCACGCGCTCACTGGCGCCGGCGGGCCGGTAGCCTCCGGCGAACTCCACCCCGTGGAGGTGCCGCAGCCGGGGAGGCAGCAGGTCGCGCATCAGGGTCCGGGTCATGGCGCTCTGCTCGCTGTAGAGCCGGGAGGCGGACAGGGCCGCGCCGGCCCGGGCGGCGAACAGCCGGGCGAACACCTCTTCGTTCTCGCTGAACTCGGCGCGGTCCGTGCCGCGGAGCAGGACCATGGCTCCGGCGGGCACACCGTGGCCGGGCAGGGGGGCGACGACGACCGACCGGATCGGGCCGGTGAACCCGGACGGGAGGATCCAGCCGGGCAGGGTCGCGGGGTCGATCCAGCGCGAGGGCGCCGGCGGGAACCCCTGCAGGGCCTCGCTGAGCCCCGGGACCTGCGTGGGATCTGCCGCGACCAGGGTGCGGGTGACGTCCTGACCGGAGATGGCGTGGGCCACGGGCAGTCTGCGGCCGGACGTCGGGGTGACCACGATCGCCACGTCCGCGAGGTAATCGGCGGCCAACCGGGCCGTGGCGTCCATGCACCTGTCGGAGTCGAGCGAGGCCAGCAGGATGTCGGACGCCTCCGCGAGGAACCTGGTGCGTTCCCGCTCCGTGGCGAGCGCCTCCTCGGCCAGTCGCCGGTCCGTGTCGTCGACGAGCCACCACACGACGAGTTCGTCGTGGCCCCGGGTCGCGTGGGCTTCGTAGGTCTGCGCCGAGATCCGCCCCCACACGGAAGGGAGGATCTCTTTGTGCGGGGAGGCGTCCGGGGAGCCTCGGGTCGGCAGTCGGGTGTGCCCGGTCGCCTCCGCGTGGCCCCTGGCCGGCCAGGCGGGGACCACGTCCGGCATGCGTGCTCCGGGCAGCGCGCCCTCCAACAGGAGGGTCGCCGCCGGGTTGGCCTCCACGACGGTACCGGCCTCGTCGGCCACGATGACGGGACAGGGGGCCAGGGCCCAGAGGTCGGTTGGGGGCGCCTTTTCGAATGCCTGCCGGGAGCCGCGCGTGCGGCCCACGAGGGGGTCGGAGCGGTACTCGTCCTGGCCGGCCCTCCGCACGTGCCGGTCCGCCGGCTGTTCGAAGTCACGGGAACGGGACCGGCTTTCCGCAAGGCCGACAGCCCGGAGGCGGCGATCACGTGGTGAACACCACGTCCGCGCCGATTGTCCGAACACGCGTATCGAGACATGAGACGCGAGCCGATGGGCAGAGGATGACGGTATGAACCCGCCCACGACAGCCGAAGGACCCCCCGGCTCCACGCCCTGCGGGGAAGACGGTCACGTGGCCACCACCGGCCTCGCGCCCCCCGATTCCGCGTCCGGCACCGCGCCCCCGGTCCCCGGCAACGCCGCGGCGGCCCGCGCCGTCGTCCGGGACCTGTTGACGTACGCGGGAATCAGCCTGGACAGTGTCACGGCCGCGGACGCGATCCTGGTGGCCTCCGAACTCGTCACCAACGCCATCCGCCACGGCGGCGGCCTCACCGCCTTCCGCACCGAACTCGTCGATCACGGACTGCGGCTCGCCGTCGGCGACACGAGTCCCCACCCGCCCGCCACCCGGATCCGGACCGGAGAGCCGGGTCGGGCGGGCGGGTACGGATGGCCACTCGTCCAACGCCTGTCCGACCATGTCGACGTCCACACCCACGCACACGGCAAGACGATCACCGCCTTGTTGCGCCTCGTCTGAGGACATCCGCCGCGTTCCACTCACGGCGACGATCGCCTTCGTCGTGTTGTCAGCCCCGCGTGCCACACTGCGGCCATGTCGCTCGCTGATCTCACCCACCTCGAATGGCGGTCCTTCGACCTGCCCACCGCTCGCCGCGTGGCCCGGGAGGCCGCCGGCCTGGTGAACGGCCGGGTGACGCTCGTCGAGACCACGGAACACCTCGGCGCCCCGCACCATCGGGTCCGGATCGAGTGGAACGGGCAGGAGTTCGCCCTGATACCCGGCGGATCGGTGTCCCTGGGCTTCGACCTCGCCAACTGGCGGCCGACACCGGCTCAAGAGGCCGACTACGCCGAGAGTCTGCGGCAGGGCTTCGGCCACGGCGCCGATCTGCGGAGCCACCTCGCGCGGGTGCTCAGCCCTCGCCGGACGGTGCGGGTGGCCACGTCGCTCATGGCCGTGGAGGACGAGGAACTCACGGAGCCGCCGGCCGACATGGCGGCCGTGCTCGCGGGTCGCGGCCTGCGCGTCCCGAGCCCCGATGAGTGGGAACACGCCTGTGGCGCGGGGGCCGACACCCTCTTCCGATGGGGGAACGAGGCACCACTCGACCGCATCCCCTACGGGGACGACAGCGGCCCGCAGAACCGACGGAACGCCTTCGGGCTGCGCATCGCGTACGACACCTACCGCACGGAGCTGACCAGCGACGTCACGTCGGTCCACGGCGGCGACGGGGGCGAGTCGGTGTGCGGTGGCTACGGACACATGCTGGCCTGGCTTCCCCTGGCCACGGCGAACCGGAACCCCTTCATGGCCGAGTTCGTGCACGGGTCGGATGGCGAGGGCCTCTGCGAGGAGTTCTCCATCCGTCCGGTCCTCGCGCTCTGACGCCTCCCGCGCGCCCGTGTGCGGCCCGCGCTCGCGCCGCACCTCAATCGAAGTTTTGGTCTCGCCTTGTTGGAGTGCGAACACGTCGGCGGCGCCGGTGACGTCGAGCCCCTGGGCCTGCTCGGGCGCGAGGAAGCCTGGGGCGATGATGAGCGCGCGCCGCGGTCGCGGTCCCGGCCGGGACGAGTGCCCGTGAGGACCGCGACCGGGCCGCCGGCGGTCGGTGGACGGCTACGGGGCGGCGGCTACCGCGGGGGCCTCGTCCAGTTCCCAGGCGTGGCGCTTGAACTCGCGCGCGAAGTCGGCGTGGTCCTCCCACTGGCGCGCGATGCCGCGCAGCACGTCCCAGTGGTGCTCGACCGCCTGGTCGATGACCCGGCGGACCGCCGGGTCCGCCGCGTCCCGCTGTCCGATGAGCGTCTTGGCCACGGACGCCTCCAGCGCCGCGTTGCGCAGCGCGCGCAGGGCACGGGAGGTGTCGTCCATGGCGAAGCCGTTCTCGCTGCCCGTCTCCTCGGCGAAGAGCGGGGTGAGCCGCGCCTCGATGAAAGCGGTGATCCGCTCGAAGTAACGTACGTCCATCGGGGGCTCCATCTCGGTCGTCCTGGGATGTCGTGTCGCTGGTGCGGGGCGAGCGGGAGGGCTCGCCCCGGCGATCACTATCCCGCAGCCCGGACCGTCCTTCTGACCTGGGGGTCCTCCGGATGTCCGGCGGGCGCCGGGCGGGTCACGGGCAGGGGCGGGTCTTCCCTGGCCTCCCCCAGGTCGCCGGGTTGTTCAGTCCCGGCGGCTGGTCGGGCAGCAGGCCGCACGCCATCCAGGTGGTCACGCTCTTGTCGAGGTGCGATTCGAGTACGTAGACGGCCTTGTTCGGCGGGTACTTGTGGCGGCTGTCCAGGGAGAGGAGACCGGAGGCGCCGGAGAAGTTCTGCACCCCCGGGTTGGAGAGGCGGGCGTACACGTCCGTCGGTTGGAACGGCGCGTTGCTGTTCTCTGCCGTCTTGTACTGGGCGTAGACCGAGTTGACGACCTCCGAGGCGACGCGGAGGGCGTCGTAGGCACCGGCCGCGTTTCCCTCCGGTACCGATCCGTCCTTGAAGACGTTCCGGAAGCGGGAGGTGAACTCGGAGTAGGGGCTGTCGGCGCTCTCCTTGCCGTTGGAGTTGTTGAACATCACGTAGTAGGGCCTCAGGACCGAGTGCTTCCTGAGCATGTCCTCAGGGTCCTGGAGGTACTTGGCGGCCGTGCTCTCGGAGAGGACGGCGACCTGCTTGCCGTCCGCCTTCCGACAGTCGGCGGTGCCCTGGATGGCGTCGAAGAGTCCCGGCATCTCGCCCGAGCGGCCCGCGTAGACGATGAATCCGCCCGTGGCCCGGACCTCCGCGCAGATGTCGCGCGCCACCTCCGAGACGATCTGCCCGTTGCGGTGCTCGTAGTAGGGGACGGTCACCACCTTGCCGCCGGTGTAGTACCGGGTGAACCTCGTCTGGAGGTCGGAGCTGAAGAACTCGTCCTCCGGGTCGTAGACCACCACGGCCGTCCGGCTGCCGTCCTTGGTCGTCGTCAGCTCGCCGATCTGCTCGGAGTACGACGCGAACTCGGCCATCACCTCGGCGATGCGGTCGTCCGAGGGCGACACCTGGAAGTAGTAGGCGGAGGCCCGCTCGTCCACCATCTTGCTGCCGGTGACCGAGTTGCCGATGACGGGGATGCTGGCGGCGGAGAGTTCCGCGACCGCCGCGAACGAGGCGGGCCGGCTCTGTGTGATGCCGACCACGGCCGCGATCTTGTCCCGGTCCTTCCTCTGGACGATCTCCTGCGCGATGTCCGGACCCTGGGTGTTCTGTGATCCGTAGGCGAAGTACTTTCCGGAGTTCGCGATGAGCAGGCGGATCTGGACCACGTCGCCCTCGCGGCTGTTCACCTGGTTCTGGGCGGTGAGGGCGCCGCGGAGGCTCTGGATGCTCACCGGGGTGGAGTCCCCGGGTTCCGCCGTGAGCGGCGCGAAGAACACCACCGTGCGGTACGGGCGTCCGCTGTGCTTCGCGTCCTCGTTCTGCCGGGCGGCGACGGCCTCCAGGGACAGGAGTTCGTCGTCGCGCCCGGCGATGCCCAGGTGGCACTCGCTTCCGTCGGTGACACCGACGATCTCCCCCGAACTCACCTGGTGGCAGGAAGGTTTGGGCTCGGCCCGGTTCGTGAAGACGACCAGTCCAGCGGCCACGAGGGCGAGCACCAGGACGGGGGCGGCCACGGCGCGTACGTAGTCGCCCCGACCGTTCGCCCGTACCTCCACTATCGGGTTGGTCTCCAGCCAGCGGTCGGCCGGTCCGTCGTCGTCCCTCGCGGACAGCGGGACCAGGTGGACCGCCGACGCGGAGCGCCGGGTGTACAGGGCGTGGACGCGGTCGGCGAGACCGGTGACGCTGCGGGGGTCGGCGGGTACGGATTGCGCGTACGAGGGCGCTCCGCCGGTCAGGGCGCCCAGCACCATGAGCGGCGCGGGCGGTTCGGTGCGGACGATGTCCGCGTAGGTGTCGAGGAGTTCGCGTACGGGAGTGCCTTCCTCCCCGACCTCCGGGAGGAGCAGGACGAAGGGCCAGCGTCGGCGGCCGCGGTAGATCCAGAGTCGGGAGGGCTTGGCGGCCCGGGAGAGGTCGTTGAGCAGGGCCATGAGCAGCATGCGCTGGATCAGTGCGTGGTTGTGCCGTGAGGTGCCGGCCCGGGTGATGGTCAACGCCATGCGCAGGAAGTTCGCGCCCTTGGGTCTGCGGGAGCCCACCCAGCGCAGTGATCGACGTCTGCTGAGCCACAGACCGTAGAGGCGGCGGGGCAGTCCGACGACGAGGAGTTGGAACAGGGAGAGCCAGATGTTCACCAGGAAGCTGCCGCCGGTGGCGCCGGCGACCCTGGCCAGGGTCCCCAGGAGCGGTCTGCGGGCCAGGAGTTCGGTGTAGAGCTCGTCGCGCAGCCGGCGTCGTTTGCCGGCCGCCGAACCGGCGCCGACGGAGACCTCCAGGACGGCACGGCAGGTGTGGAAGCGCGGGAGCCGCAGTTCCCCCGCGTCGTGGGGCATGGAGTTCTCCAACTGGTCCACGAAGGCGTCCAGCAGGGCGACGTGTGGGTCGATCTCGGCGCCGGGGATCTCGCCGGGCGGCGTCTCGGGGGCGGTGGCGTCGGCGTCCTCGAGGAGCGCGTGGGGGACGAGGTCGACGGTGCGGTCGAGGTCCCGTTCGTACAGTCGGTCCCGATATCCCATGATCACCGTGCGCGCCGTGGATTCCTGCACGGAGCCGGGAGCGCCGGGGTCACGTTTCAACAGCACCACGGGTAACCTGCGGCTTTCCCCCCGGTCGGCCGCGAACGTGTCGAACTGCTCGATCAGGTACTCGATCCCCTGCGGAAGCGGCCGTTGCACACTGCTCCTCTGTGCATCGAGGCGACGGGCGGCATCGCCCGCCATCCTGCGGACACCGCCGCGAGACAGAGCTCGGCCGGGAGAGAACACGCCCTGACGATCGCGATCGACCGCCCGCCCCCCGACGGCAGTGAGTTCCGCCACGTTAGCGGCGCGAAGTGCTCTCCCGCCGGGAAATGCGCGGGTTGCCCGAAGGTCTGTCGGGCCGGTGCGGGGTGCCTTCCGGCACGGTGCCGGCCGAAATGTACGGGAACCGGGTCCGGGTCCGTGGATATGGTGCGTGCTGTGGGCCGGGCACGCCGCCGACCACCGCCGCCGACTCCCCTGAGGGCCGGGGGCGTTCCTCGTACCCGAGTCGATCTGGAGCAAGCGTGACGCCTCCCCACCTCCCTGCCCCGACGCCGGATCCGGCACCCGCCGGTGACTTCGCCGGTGACTTCGCCGGTGTCTTCGGCCCGGTCCCCGCGCTGGACGGGGAGCTGTGCTTCGACGCCGGCTCCCTCGACGCGGCGTCCACCGATTTCGGCGGCCTCGTCCGTCAGCCGCCCGCCGCGGTCCTCAGGCCGGGTTCCGCCGAGGACGTCGCCGCGATGGTTCGCCACTGTCGCGCGCGCGGACTGAAGGTGGCCGGGCGGGGCCAGGGGCACTCCACCAACGGGCAGGCCCAGGTGGCCTCCGGGCTCGTCGTCGACCTCGGCACCCTGGACTCCGTCGAGATCCGCGACGACGGCACCGCCGTGGTCCAGAGCGGAGTCCGCTGGAGCACTCTGGTCCGGGCTTCCCTGGCCCGGGGGCTCACCCCGCCGGCCTTCACCGACTACCTGGAACTCTCCATAGGCGGCACGCTCTCCGCCGGCGGCCTGGGCGGACAGATCGGTCACCACGGCACGCAGGTCGACAACGTGCTCGAACTCCAGGTCGTCACCGGTGAGGGCGAGTTGACGACCTGTTCGCCGACCGTGCGTCCCGACCTGTTCCATGCCGTCCTCGGCGGCCTCGGTCAGTGCGCGATCATCACGCGAGCCACTCTCGCGCTGGTCCCCGCGCCCCGCTCCGTACGGCTCTACACGCTCGCCGCCCCCAGCCTCGCCGCACTCACCGCGCAGCAGGCCGCACTGATCGGGGAAGGGCGCTTCGACTACCTCGTCGGACAGGCTCACACGCCCTCCCCGGAGGGCTGGAGCTACATGATCGAGGCGGCGGCCTACGACGGGACGGCCGCCGACGACGCCCGGCTCATCGGGGACCTGGACCACACCGCGGTCGAGGTCCGGGACCTGCCGTACTTCGACTTCCTGAACCGGATCGCCCCGATGGTGGAGGTGTTCGAGTCCATGGGCGAGTGGAGGCGCCCCCACCCCTGGTTCGACAGCCTGCTCCCCGCGTCGGCCGTGGACTCCGTCGTCTCGGAGACGCTCGCGACCCTCAAGGGCGGCTCGGTCGGCGCGAGCGCGGTGGTCCTGCTGTACCCCGTTCTCACCGCCAAGTGCGCGACGCCGCTCCCGGTCATGCCGGACGAGGAGCTGGCCTACCTCTTCTCCCTCCTCAAGACCGCTTCCCCCGGTGCGGATTCCGCCGAGGAGATGGTCGCCGCGAACCGCAGGCAGTACGACGCCACGCTCGCCGTGGGGGGCCGTTGGTATCCGATCGGGTCGGTGCCGCTCACCACGGACGACTGGGTACGTCACTTCGGCCCGTTCTGGGACGAGTTCAAGGCGGCGCGGCACCGCTACGACCCCGACGGGATCCTCACGCCCGGCCAACGCATCTTCTGACGGGGCGCTGCGGCGGAGGGGTGCGCTCCGGGCCCGGTCGAAGGCCGGCCGGCCGGGGCCGTGCGAGGATCCGGGCGGGAATCGAGAGAGCCGGGTGGGGACATGGGCAGGATGCACGCGGACGAGGCGGAGATCGACGCCGATCTGGTCCGGGGCCTGCTGCGCGCCCAGTTCCCCCGGTGGGGGGATCTGCCGATCACCCGGCTCGCGTCGGGGGGCACGGTCAACGCGATCTACCGGCTCGGTGACGACCTGACCGTCCGGCTGCCGCTGCGCCCCGGCGGCGCCGAGGCCATCGCGACGGAGGCACGGCTGCTCCCCCGGCTGGCGCCGCTGCTGCCGCTGCCGATCCCGGAGGTGGTCGCGACCGGCGCCCCGGGGGAGGGCTACCCCTTGAGCTGGGCGGTGCACCGGTGGCTCGAGGGCCGCAGCCCTGTCGAGGGCGCCTTGGCGGAGCCCGAGTCCGTGGCCCGGGACCTCGCCCGGTTCGCGGTCGCGTTCCGCGGGATCGAACTCCCCGGCGGCCCGCCCGCGCACCGCGGCGCACCCTTGATCAGCGAGGACCGGGAGGTGCGGGAGGCCGTCGAGGAGCTGCGCCGTACCGACGAACCCTTCGACGTCGAGGAGATCACCGCGGCCTGGGAGGAGGCCCTCGCGGCACCGCTGTGGACGGGGCCGGCCCGCTGGACGCACTCCGACCTCATGCCGAGCAATCTCCTGCTGGACGGTGACCGCGTCTCGGCCGTCATCGACTTCGGCACCGTGGGCCTGGGAGAGCCGGCGACCGACCTCGTCCCCGCCTGGAATCTGCTGCCCGCCTCGGCCCGACGGGTGTACCGCGACGTGGTGGAGGTGGACGACGCGACCTGGGCCCTGTCCATGGCGGTCATCCAGCTGCCGTACTACCGGGGGACCAACCCGATCATCTCGGCCAATGCCCGGCACGTCATCCGGGAGGTCCTCGGGTCCCGCGCGTGAGACCCGGGGGCCTGCACCCAAGGGCCCGCGCTCCGTTCGGGCGGCCCACGTCCCGGCCCCATCTCGACCCGCGTCCCGAGCCGGATCCCAGCCCACGCCCCGGCCTGACCACCGTCCGTCTTGAACATGTTCAACGAACCCCGTAGGGTCACGGGTATGAGTTGAACGCGTTCAAGCGTTCAGTGCTCCGCGCGTGCGGCGCAGCCGGAGGGGGTCCGCGATGACGGTACTGGTGAATCTGATCGTCACCCTGGGCATGCTGGGAATCGTTCCCGCGGGCCTGCGTCTGATCGATCCGGTCGGGCCACACCGGCTCGCCCGGCTGTGGCCGCTCCTCGCCGTTCCCGGGGCGCTGTGCCTGTGGTTCCCGCGCGGATCCCTCGCCACCGTGCTCGCCGGTCTCTACGCCGCCGCCACTCTGGTCCTCGCGGCAACGGCCGCGGCCCGGCTGCTGCGGACGCGCTCGCTCGCCCCGGCCGAGATCGCCGTGCTGACCGCGCTCGTCACGCCCTCGGTGGCCGCGACGGCCCTGGTCGCCGAACGCGGCGGACACCGTCTGTTCGGCTTCGATCTCGACATCCTGGCGCTGACCGTCCCGCACTTCCACTTCGCCGGTTTCGCCGCCGCCCTGGTCGCCGGGCTGGTGTGCCGGGCCGCCCCGTCCTCGGCCGGCGGCCTCTCGCGCGCGGCGGCGTACAGCGTCCCGGCCGGCACGCTCCTCGTGCTCCTCGGCTACTTCGTCGGCGACTGGGCCGAGCTGGTGGGCGCCGTGGTCCTGACCGGCGGGATGTGGGCGGTGGCCCTGCTGACCTGGCGGGAGATCCGTCCGCGGTCCCGCGGACGGGTCACGGGCGCGCTGCTGTCGACCTCGGCCGCGGTCCTGGTGGCCACCATGCTGCTCGCCCTGTGGTGGGCCCTCGGCGAGGCCACCGGCCTCACCCATCCCACCCTGACCTGGATGGCAGCCACCCACGGCCTCGGCAACGCCCTCGGATTCGCCCTCTGCTCGATGCTCGCCTGGCACCGGCTGGGCCCCGACCTGACGGAGAAGACCCCATGACCCGACTCTTCAGCCCCGACCGAGACACCGTCAACTACCCCGAGGCGGGCGCCACCGCCCTTCGGCCGCTGCCGGCCGGATACAACCACCTGGAGTACCGCGTCCGGATCGGGCAGGGCCGGCCCGACCTGGAAGCGGCCGGCGCCGCGGTCACCACCCTCCGGGCGCACCGCGCCTCGGGAATGCGCGTGGCCACGGACCGGGAGGGCCCCCTGCTTCCCGGCGGGCGGGTGGAGGTCGGCATCGGCATCGGGCCGCTGCGCGTCACCGCTCCGTGCCAGGTGATCTGGACGGCGTACGAGCCCGACCGCGTCGGTTTCGCGTACGGGACGCTGAAGGGCCACCCGGAATGCGGCGAGGAGTCCTTCGTCGTGGACATGGACGTCGACGGCGGTGTGTGGTTCACGGTGGCCGCCTTCAGCCGGCCCGGCTGCTGGTACACCCGTCTCGCGGGCCCGGCGGTACCGGTCCTGCAGCGTGCCTACGCCCGGCTGCTGGGTCACAGGCTGCGCGGATTGCTCCGGGCCCGCTGACTCCGGAGGGGGTGAGCCGTTCGCCTGTGCGGGAGCGGTGGCCGCTCGTTCACTCGGGAGCGGTGGCGGGCGGGTTCGCATCCGGCGCCGGGTGGGTGCGCCCGCGGGCCGTGTCGGTCGCGGAACGCACCCGCGAGACCGGCGTGCCGCGCGCCCTCGGCCGGTGGCTCACTCGGGCTCCACGGCTCCCGAGTCCGGCGACTGCCGGAGTCCCGATGTGTCGACCGCCTCGAAGTCCGATCCCTTGATGGTCTTGAGCGCGTCGAGCTGGGCATTGTCCCAACCGGGGTTCTCCTCGCCGGTGATGAACCAGGCCGAGCCGTTGTCGGCGACGATGGCGCCGTACTTCTTGAGCGCTTCGGCGACCGCCTTGGCCTGCGGGCCCATCGTCGAGGTGTCCACCGAGTCCTTCAGCCGCAGTCGCAACCCCATGGGAGGCAGTGACGGGTCCGAGGCGGTGCCCGCCTGGTGCCTGGCGGGCCAGACGTGACTCCGGTCCGAGCGCGGCACGGTGACCCGGATCGCGTGGTCGATGTGCCCGGACGCCGCCTCCTCGTGGCGCGCCAGCCCCGGGAGGATGGCGAGGCCGGCGGCATCGGCGGACGTCCACCCGTCGGGCCGGAGATCGTTGGTCCTCAGGTCGAATACGGCGCCGCCTCCGGCGTGCCAGGCGTTGTCGCCCTCCTGCTTCGCGTTCCAGAGCTCGTAGGACTTGCACAGGTCGCGGTCCCATACGACGACGTGCCGGTCCCCCTCGCTCGCCGGACCGTTCTCGATCCTGGCGTCCTGCGGGATGCGGTACCCGGTCTTGTCGCTCTCGTCGGCGTAGTCCAGGGTGACCTTCGTTTCCGGCAGCTTCTCGTCCGAGACGGTGATGGGGATGCCGAAGGGTTCGCCGTCGCTGTGGCCCGACCCGAAGTCCGGGTGCAGGGGCACCGAGGAGCCGATCGAGGAGACGTACCGGGCGGAGTTCGGATGCACGGGGAGCTGGTCCACGGGGGCCCGCCAGAAACTGTCCGGCAGTGAGGTCGCGCAGGTCTCGTCCGCGGCGACCACCGTGTCGGCCGAGGCAGGCCCCGCCGTGTCGGCCTCGCCGGCGACGGCCACACCTCCGGGCAGCAGGCACGCGACGGCGGCAGCGGCGGCGAGGTCGGGGACCCTGTCGCCGACGCGCCGTAGAGCGGTTCGCTTCCGCCGTCGAGCGGTTCGCTTCATCGTCATCGGTATCGCTCACCCCTCGGGTTCGCGTGCGCGGGTGCACGCGACCGCGAGAAGGGACTCGGGCCGATCGGGTCGTGTCGACCGTACGGTTCCATGGTAGTTCCGGAGCGGCACCCACGCGCCTCGCCGGCTCCCGGAGGCGTGCGGGACGCGGGGGCGGGCAGATGGTCGGTATCCGCTGCCGGGGGACGGACCCCGGGCGAGGCGGCGAGCGACGGAGGAGACACGGTGCCGAACCATGCGACGAGGGAACACCTGGAGGCACTGCGTGCGGAGCTCCGGACGACGGGAGCCGGCCTGCCGGCACACGAGCGCGAGCACCTGGAGGCGTTGCTCGACCGGCTGGAGGCGGACGAGGCGGCCGAGGATCCGGGCATGTCCGACTCCTTGCACCTCGCGGCCGAACGGTTCGAGGTGAAGCACCCCTCCCTGGCCGCGACCCTGCGCAACATCGGCGTCAACCTGGCCAACATCGGCATCTGAGCCCCCTCACCGCACCCCGACCCACCCCGCGCACCGCCCCGGGCCCCGCCTCGGGGCGGTGTTGCGGCTTCGGAACGGGGCGAGCGCGAGTGGGGCGCGGTCGATCGGGACGACGCGGCGTGACGGGACGGGCGCTCAGTACCGCAGAGCGTCCTGCATCGAGGTGAGCCAGTACGTGACGGCCGCGCTGTCGTCCTTGTACGTGCCCGCCGGGAGGGCCACCTTGACCGGGGCGCCGACCGAACCGGAACCGTTGCGGGCAGCGAAGTAGAGGCGGAGGTTCTTGGGCTTGTAGCCGTGGGCCGCCTCACCGGTCGCACTGCTGAGGGTCACCCCCGCGTACGCGGACTCGCCCGGGGCGAGGGTCGCGACGGCCTGCGGCTTGCTGTCCTCCACGATCTGCGTCGCGGCCTGTTCGTCGTCGAAGCGCAGCGCGGGCGCCAGGTAGACGTCGCAGGCGCGCTTGCCGGTGTTGGTGACGGTGAGAAGCATGTGGTTGATGGGGCGCTCCACCTTGGTGGCCACGATCCTCGTGGAACCGGCCGCGCAGGCCACGAAACCGGCCTCCGCGCCGCCCTTGCCCCCGCTCGCCTTGCTGTTGCCGTCCCCGGCGCCGCCCTTGGCGGTCGACGCGGGCCCCCCGTTGGCGGTGTGGCCGACGGGCTGCGCGTTGCCGCTGTCGGTGGTGCCACCCGAGGGCTGCACGACGGAGGCCGCGCCGGCGGGCGACGGCTCCTTGGTCAGCGGGTCGTTGCCTTGACACGCGGTCAGGGTGGTGGCCGCGAGCAGCGCGGCCGTGCAGGCGGTCAGGGCGGTGCGACGGGTACGGATGGTGCGCATGATGCGGTCGTCCTTCTGGTGGGATGTGACACGGGTTCAGTGACGGCCCAGGAGTGTGGTCAGGACCGAGATACAGGCGATCAGTACGGCGACGGCGACCACGTCGGTCGCGCCGAAACGTCTTGGCATGGCGACTCCGGTCTCGGTGGCGCTGTCCCAAGGTTGCGGGGCTGTGCCGATCATGTGCCAGATCCACGCGACAATGGGGGACGTTGGGACGTGGAACGGCCTGTGAGCTGGTCGGATGACCTGTCCCTGGAACGCCTGGCTGGAAAGACGCATGGAGCGGGGGACCCGAGTGACCACGGGATCGGATGGCCTGGCCGGACTGCTGAGCGGGCTCAAGAAGCGTTCGGGGCTGAGCTACGGAGCGCTCGCCGGGCGGCTGCACGTGAGCACGTCGACGGTGCACCGGTACTGCAACGGAGACGCCGTTCCGACCGAGTTCGGGACGGTCGAACGGTTCGCCAAGCAGTGCGGGGCGACCCGCGACGAGTTGGTGGAGGCACACCGCCGCTGGATCATCGCCGACGACGCGCGGCGGCGTCCGCGGCCGGTGACGACGACCGCCACGGCGGAAGCGGCGGCCGGGGGGACCGGTTCGGTGAACCTCGCGAAGGCGGCGGGCACCGCGGATGCGACGCCGGGTGAAGCGGCCGACGCGGGCGGTCCGCACTCCCCGGCGTCCTCGGCCGAGAACGCGCCGAAGGACGCCGAGTCACCGCAGCCGACGCCAAGACCGATGCCTGAAACGGAAACGGAATCCGATGGGGGCCCGGATCCGGAGGCCGGGGCGGCACCGGCGGCCGGCGCCGTCACGCCCACCACGCGCCGACCCCGCCTCGGTCGCGACTCCTCGCGATCCGCCACCACGGGATTCCCCGCGCGGCGCCGAGGCGTACGGATCGCCCTGGCGGCCGGAACCATCGCCGTGCTCGCCGTGCCGGCGGCGTACGCCGTGACCCGCTACGTCGCGGACGAGCCGACTCCTTCGGGGCCTTCGGCTCCCGTGAACCCCTCGTCGAGCCGGACCGCGCCGTACGTCCCCGGGCCCCGTACGAGCGTCTCCGCCTCGACCTCCCCCACGGCGAGCGGCTCCCCCGCCGCGGGCGCCGGCGCCTCCCCCGACACCGGGGCGAGTTCGCCCGCGCCCGGCCGCCGGGAAGGGTCGGGCACACCCGGGGGGACACCGCCCTCCGGCGACGGTGCGGCCGTGCAGCCACCGAGCGTCGGCGTGAGCTCGTACAACTGGGACGCGCCCTGCGGGGTGAACTACCTGCTCGACCAGCCGGAGGGGCAGGTACCGCCGCCCAGCGCCCCGCAGGACACCCGGGGGTGGGCCAGGGCGCTCGGGGCCGTTGACGCCGGGGCGATGCGGCTCCAGTTGACCGCGAAGGGCCGTGCGGACGAGGCGGTGGTCATCACCGGGATCGACGTGCGCGTGGTCGAGCGCGCCGCGCCGCTCCCGTGGCGGGCCTTCTCCATGGGCGACGGCTGCGGCAGCGGCATCACCCCTCAGACCTTCGACATCGACCTGGACGACGCCCGGCCCGTGACCAGGGCGAAGGATGGTCAGGACGGCGGATCCACCGTGCCCGCCAAGGGCTTCCCGTTCAAGGTCTCGTCGCACGACCCGCAGGTGTTCAACCTCGAGGTCCACACCGAGGGACATCTGGCGAGCTGGTACCTGGAGGTCGGTTGGAGCAGTGGTGACCGGCGCGGCACGGTGCGCGTGGACGACGGCGGTCGGCCGTTCCGCACGAGCGCGCTGGAGGGCCGACCGAGGTACGGCTGGTGGCCGGACCGCAGCGAGTGGGTTGTCCTGTGATTCCCCGGCCGCCGCGTTGAACTCCTCGTGCGTACGGTCGCGAAGGCGCCGGCTCCGGACGTCAGGCGCGGCCCGGGTCGGTGCGGGTACGGCGGCGGCGCAGGCCCTCCAGGAGCACTCCCAGTGCGAACGACTGGATCAGGACGGAGAGGAGGATGCCTCCGAAGAAGAACCAGTCGGGCATCGACGTCCCGCCCCACACGGCTGCTCCGAGCGAGCCCACGAGGAAGAACGTGGGCAGGGCGAGGAAGACGGGCCACACCCAGACGAATCCGGGGTCGTCGGCGAACAGGGTCACGGCCGTGGCCATCGCGGCGAGGCAGGCGATCAGACCGAGGTAGATCGCCGACGCGCGGTTGGCGACGGTCAGGCGCATGAAGGTTCGGGCGTTCACGGTGTGCCCCCTCGGAAGTGGTTGCTCTTTCCCTCCCCATGTTTCGGGAGGGACCGGGGGTCTGTCGTGAGTACCCGTACCCAGTTCGGTCTGCGCTCGATCACGGTCCCGGGTGAGCACGCCCACCCGGGACCGGCCACCGGTCAGGGCCCCGCGGGGGTGGGGGCTCCCCGTCCCGTGCGCGAGCGGTCACCCGCCGGCGGGTGACCGCTCGCGCACATGTGCTCGTGGGACCGGGGCCGTGCCCCGGCCTAGAGTTACGCGCTGTCTGCCGGCTCTCGACGGGTCGGCCGCGTCCGTGGTTCGGTTCGGCGTCGAGGGAGACCGCTCATGGCCAGCGCGTTTCAGGAGCGCAAGCTCAAGGGGATGTTCGCCGCGTTCGACGCGGACGGCGACGGCTTCCTGCGCGAGGAGGACTTCGCCTCGCTCGTCGCCCGATGGAGCCGGCTGCCGGGAGTGGGGCCCGGCACGGAGGTCCGCGCGCGGGTGGAATCCCTGCTCATGGGGTGGTGGGCGGCGCTGCTGGAGGTCGGGGACGCCAACGGCGACGGCGCGATCGACATGGGCGAGCTGCTCGCCCTCGTCGACAGGCTGCCCGCCATGGTCGCGGACGTCACCGCGACCGCCGACACCGTCTTCGACGCGGTGGACGCCAACGGTGACGGCCGCATCTCCCCCGAGGAACACCGCACGCTCGTCGAGACGTGGAACGGACGGCCCGTGGACGTGACGGGTGTCTTCGAACTGCTCGACCTGAACGGAGACGGCCACCTCAGCCGTGAGGAGTTCGCACTGCTGTGGCGCCAGTTCTGGATCAGCGACGATCCGGCGGAACCGGGCAACTGGTTGTGCGGCCGGTTGTCCGGCTGACGGCCGGCGCTGTGGCGGCTGCCGACCCGCGACCGGCAACCGGCGTCCGGCGTCCGGCGTCCGACCGTGCTCAGCGTGCGCTTCCGAGGTTCCGGTCCTCCTCACCGCCGGCCAGCATGAGCGTGGTTTCCTCTATGCGGCGGAATCGGCCGTCGGCGGCGAACTCGCCGAAGAGGTAGACCTCGGTGCGGACGCCGGAACCGTCCTTCTTGACGACATCGACGGTGTGACGATCGGCGTACAGCCTTCCGTCGGTCAGTTCCTCGTGCACCTCGACACTGCCCGTCGCGACCACCGTGCGCAGGTGGGCGATGTGGGCGATGAACCCGTCGAGTTCGTCCCACGTGCCGTTCGTGCGCTGGCGGTAGTCGGGGGTGAAGTGCCGCTCGACGGCTTCCCGGAGGTCGAGCTCCGGGGTGAACAGAAGGTCGTCGAGGGCGGCGGCGATGTTGGTGTGGCTCATGGTTGTCCTCCGTGACGGGGCGACTTCGACCTGGGAATGCGTGCGCTGCGCACGCTTCTGAGGATACACGGACTGCGTGCGCGACGCACGCTATTCTTGGACCGTGAACAACGAGACGGGACACGAGGTCGCCGACGCCCTGGGCGACCTGCTCAAGCGCACCCTCCGGGCCGACCTGCACCGGACCCTCACCGAGGATCTGGGAGAGGCCGTCGACGAGGTCACCTACCCGGTACTCAGCGGGCTGGCCAGAACGGGCCCCCGCAGTGCCGCCGACCTGGCCGCCGACGTGGGCCTGGACCGATCCGGCGTGAGCCGGCGAGCCTCACGACTGGAGGCCGCGGGCCTCGTGCGCCGCGAACAGGACCCGACCGACCGGCGGGCCCTCCTGCTGACACTCACCACCCGGGGCGAACGCACGGTGGAGATCATGCGGCAGCGCCTGGCCTCGCGCATCGAGGCGTCCCTGAGCTCCTGGCCACCCGAGGAGGCCCGCTCGTTCGCCGTCAACCTGCGCCGGTTCGTCGACGAGGGCCCCTTCACCGGACCCACCGAACAACGATGACGTCAATGAATCCTTGACACGGTGATCATGTCAAGGTTTCCTTGACACATGCCGAACACGTTGACGAACACCGCACCCGACGGCGCCACTTCGGCACTGACCGTCCTCCTGCCCCTGGTCGCGGTCGTACCCGCGCTCACGGCGATGTTCGCCGATCGCCTCGGCACCCCGGCCAACGTGGTCCTGATCGCGTTCGACCTCGCCCTGGTCGCCGTCACGGCCGGATGCTTCGCCCGCTCGGCGGCGGGTCGACGAGACGCGACCGAGCGCGCACGCCGCGACGAGGACGTGCCGGACGCGCTCGACCACCGCCCCGGGAAGCGGCTTTGAGCGCCGAGCAGTTGCTCGGTCCGCAAGAGGCCGCCAGGATCCGCGAGGGCATCGCCGCGGCCGTGCTGGGCGTATCCGACGACCTCGCCGATTCCCTCGAACACGATGCCGCGGGCTACCTGCGGCTGGTCGACGCCTCGCGCGTCGGCGCCGAGGAGGCCGGCCGGCTGCTGCGCGAGGCCGTCCAGGGCGCCAGGGCGGCGGGCCACAGCTGGGACACCGTGGGCCGTGTCCTGGGGGTGAGCCGCCAGGCCGCGCAACAGCGGTTCGCGAACAAGGACAAGGACGCCGCCCCGTCGGGAGCGTCGGACAACCCCGACGCTCCCGAGCGACGGATCCTCACCCCTCTGACGGCGTTCAACGAGATGAACGCACTCGCCGACGCCGGGCGCGACGGGTGGCACCTGGTCGGCTACGGCGCCTTCTTCCACGAGGTCGAGGCCTCCGACCACGCCTGGGAGCACTGCCGGGTGCCGGTGGTGTCCGGCGGACGCCACCGGCGACTGGAGGCCGACGGATGGATCGCGGTCGGCGAGGGCTGGTTCCCGTGGCGCTACTACAAGCGCCCGCTGCCTCCCGCCGGGTCCAACGACACACGCTGAACGGCCAACAGCCGATGCCCAACGACCTGCGACCTGCGACCTGCGACCTGCGACCGCCACTGAACCGCCGATCACGGTCGAGCGGCTCGGCGGCGGACGGAGCACCGCCCACAGCGCCCGCCAACCCGCGTCAGCCCTGGGGCCTCAGACCCAGGCGTCGAGTGTGCCGAAGAAGGCGCGGACATCCGTCACGAAGGCCTCCGGCTGCTCCAGGGCGAGGAAGTTGCCTCCCTGCTTCAGCTCGGTCCAGTGGGTGACGTTGTGGTCCCGCTCGGCGAAGCGCCGGATGGCGATGTCGGTGTCCAGGACGACGGCCACACCGGTCGGGACGGTGCCGCGCGGCTTCGGGGCCCAGGCGCTCGGGTCGTGGGCCGACTCGTAGTACAGGTTCGCGGAGGAGCCCGCCGTACCGGTGAACCAGTACACGCTGATGTTGGTCAGGAGTCGATCGCGGCCCACGGCATCCTCGGGAAGCTCGACCTTCGGGTCCGTCCACTCCTTGAACTTCTCTGCGATCCAGGCGAGTTGGCCGACCGGCGAGTCGTGCAGTCCGTGGGCGAGGGTCTGTGGGCGGGTGGACTGGATGGCGTTGAAGCCCATCTTGTCCTGCTGGAAGTCCTCCAGTCGTGCCAGTCGCTCCCGCTCGGGCCCGGTCAGCCCGTCACATTCGCCCGGGGCCCCCGAGGGGAAGGTGATCAGGCCATTGACGTGGACGCCGATGACCGCGTCGGGCGCCCGACGCCCCATCTCCAGGGCGATCCAGGCCCCGCCGCCCGTCCCCTGGGCGCCATAGGTGTCGTAGCCGAGCCGCGCCATCAGCTCGACGAACGCACCCGCGATGCGGCCGGTGTTCCAGCCGGCCTCGCCGAGCGGGCCGGAGAAACCGGTGCCGGGCGTGGAGGTGACGACAACGTGGAAGTCCCGGGTCAGCGGCGCGATGACGTCGACGAACTGCACGAACGAGCAAGGCCAGTCGTGTACCAGGAGCAGCGGAACGGCCGTCGGATTCTGCGAACGGACGTGCAGGAAGTGGATGTTCTGGCCGTCGATCTCGGTGGTGAACTGCGGGAACCCGTTGAGTTCCGCCTCCGCCTTCCGCCAGTCGAAGCCGTCGGCCCAGTAGGCGGCCAGTTCCTTGAGGTACGCGGTCGGCACGCCCCGGCTCCAGCCGGTGCCGGGGATGTCGCCGGCCCAGCGCGTACGCGCCAACCGGGTGCGCAGGTCGTCGAGTTCCTCCTGCGCGATGTCGATACGGAAGGAACGGATCCGGGCGTCGGTGTTGCTGCTGGTCTCCATGGGTAGGACAGTATTCTCGATATAGGCACGTTCCGTTCCCATTCAGACCTCAGGCTTGGGTTTCATGCTCGACACTTCCGCGCGTCTGCTGCGTCTGCTCTCCCTGCTGCAAACCCCCCGCGCCTGGCCTGGATCCGAACTGGCCGAGCGCCTGGGGGTGAGCGGGCGTACCGTCCGCAACGACATCGACCGCCTGCGAGAACTCGGCTACCCCGTGGACGCCACGCGCGGGGCCGCCGGCGGGTACCGGCTGGTTGCCGGAGCGGCGATGCCCCCGTTGCTGCTCGACGACGAGGAGGCGGTCGCGGTGACGATCGCACTGCGCACCGCCGCGCGGGGCTCCGTCCCAGGCACCGAGGAGACCTCGCTCCGGGCACTGGCCAAGCTCGAACAGGTGCTGCCGTCGCGGCTGCGCCGACGGGTGCGGACGCTCCAGGCCTACACCGTGGCCGTGCCTGCCGACCGACCGGCCCCGACGGTCTCCGCGGACGTGCTGACCACCCTGGTGTCCGCCTGTCGCGACCGGGAACGACTGCGCTTCGACTATATGGACCACGCCGGGTCGCCGACCCGGCGCGTCGTGGAGCCGCACCGGGCGGTGAACTGGGGGCGGCGCTGGTACCTCGTGGCGTGGGACGTGGAGCGGGAGGACTGGCGGACGTTCAGGGTCGACCGGATCCGCCCCCGCACCCCGACCGGACCGCGTTTCGCCCCGCGCGAGGTACCCGGTGGTGACTTCGCGGCGTACGTCTCCGGACGCGTGTCGGGCGCGGCCTGGCGCCACCACGCGCGCGTGACCGTCCACGCGCCGGCGGCGGTGGTGATCGAGCGGATCAACCCCGCGGTGGGCACGGTGGAGGCGATCGACGCCGACAGCTGCACCCTGGTCACCGGCGCCGACACGGTACAGACCCTCGCCGTCCATCTGGGCATGCTCGACTTCGATTTCGACGTCACCGGGCCCGCGGAACTGGTCGCCCACCTGCGGCGGCTCGCGGGCCGCTACTCCCGCTCGACACCTGCGCCCCGGTGAACGGACAGCCCCGGAGAGGCCCCGCGGTGCGCGGGTGACGGGCCCCGCACGTGAGGGGTGGCGGGGCCCGTCGGTCAGCAGGACCGGTAGCGGTAGTCGCCCGATCCCGGTGCGGAGACGTCCAGGTCACGCTGGACGATGGAGAGCTTCGCACCCCAGGTGGAGCAGGCCCGGTTGAAGCCGGAAGACTCGTACTCGATGACGAACACACGGTTCGCGTACGCCTTCGCGAAGTCACCGCATTCGTCGTACTGGCCGCACTCCTCGGCCACGGCGAAGTCGAAGCCGACCTTCGCGCGGTCGGGGAGCATCTCGGCGGTGTTCTTCTGGCCGACGGCGAGACCGTCGGCGTGCGCGCGGTCGGCCAGGAGCTTGGCGAAGGCGACGTTGTGCGCCTTCGTCAGGCGGCCCTCGGAGCGGCTGAAGGAGTCGAGGTTGTCCGGTTCGACGGCCTGGTAGCCATTGCGGGCGCAGCCGCCGATCCAGTCTCCGACGATCTTCGCGAGGCGGGTGCGCTTGTCGGCCGTCGAGGTGTCCAGGAGCGCCTCGCCCCAGTTCTCGTCTATCACGGGCTTCTTGTTGCCATCGCGCAGCACCAGGTCCGGGTGGTTCTTCTGCCACCAGTCGAAGGCGTCGGGCTGGGTCTGGAAGGCGTTGACGTAGCAGACGTTGTAGAGGCCCGCGGCGGGCTTCGCGGAGCGGTCGCGGGAGACCGCCTTCACGCCCTTGGGCGGCGTGTACGCCTGTCCGATCTGGTAGTCGAAGGCCATGTTCGCCGTGGGGAGCCGGGGGGCGGCCGTCTGGCCCGCGGACGCCTGGCCCGCGGACGCCTGGAAGAGCATCAGGCCCGCGCCGAGGGCGGCCGTGACGCCGACCGCGCCGGCGGCGAGGGTGCGCTTGCGGCGCAGGAAGGGGGTTGCGGAGTGTTTCGGCACACGTTCTCCAGTACGAGGTGCGGTCTGGTGTTCGTATCCTGTGCGAGGGGTCATGAGGATTTCATGAGCCGGGGCCGTTCCCGGGCACCGTGCTCCGTCCTCGGGCGCGCCGCGCCTCGCGCGGTCCGAGGAGGAGCCGGAACACCGCCCCGCCGCCCGGCCGGGTGTCCGCGGTGAGGCCGCCGCCGTGCGCGGCGGCCACCTCGGCCACCAACGACAGCCCGATCCCCGAGCCACCGCCCGGGGAACGGAACCGTGACGTCAGGGCCCGCAGGTCCGCTGCCACGACGCCGGGACCCCGATCGGAGACGGCCACGACGAGGCCGCGGACGGTGACGTGTACCTGCGCGCGCCCCACGGGGTCACCCGGGGTGCGGCCGTGCCGCAGGGCGTTGTCGAGCAGGTTGCGTACGGCGATCCGCACGAGGGCCGGGTCGGCGGTGACCACCGAGGGTTCAAGCGAGGCGGTCAGGGTGTGCGGGCCGGCCGTCAGTTCCTCGCAGACCTGCTCGACCAGCTGGTCCAGGCGCAGCGGGACGGGTCGCAGGGTGTCGGCCGCACCCTGGAGGCGCCCCCGGGTGAGGACGTTGTCGACGACGTCGGTGAGCCGTTCGGTGGCGCGCCGTATGCGCGGCAGGTGCGGGTCCAGGCCGCGCGGGTCCATCCCCGCCACGTCCACGGAGCTGCGCATGACGGCGACGGGGGTGCGGAGTTCGTGTGCCGTGTCCGCGAGCATCCGCTCCTGTGCCTCCAGCGCCTGCCAGGCCGGGCGCAGGCTCCTGCCGGAGAGCAGGTGTCCGGTGACGGCGGCCAGGCCGGTGAGCAGCCCGGCCCCGGTCAGGACGGAGACGGTCAGCCGGCTGTGCTCGGCCACGCGGTGGGCCGGGTCGCCGACGACCACGACCGCGCCCTCCACGGCTCCCGATTCGTCGTGGTGGAAGGGTCGGCCGAGCAGGTACGCGGGATCGCCGTGCGCGTCGGACACCTCCGCCCGCACCGTGTCGTCCCGCTCCATGGCCGATCGGGCGAGTGCGGTCAGCCGGGCCTCGGCGACGGGCTCGGCCTGACCCCGCGAGGTGAAGATACGTTTCAGCGCGCCGCCCGGCGCTCGGCGCAACACCGTCACCTGGGGGCGCCCCTCCGTGGCCTCGTCGTCGTAGAGGCCGTCCAACTGGATCCCGGCGTCCGTGTAGTAGATCAGCGAGGTGCTGACCGCGGCCCGCCGACCCATCTCGTCGTACTCCGCGGCGCGCCAGGAACGCTCGTCCGTACGGATCACCATCCAGGACAGCACGCTCACGCCGGCCAGGGTGACGAGGGTGTAGGCGAGGGTCAGCCTGAACTGGAGGCGCCGCAGCCGGAGTCGGGCGGGTGACCGGCGGGCGCTCCCGCCCGCGCTCCCGGCGGTGGCCCCGACTTCGATGGTGGCCGTGTCGTGCATCGCGCCGGTCGCCTTGCCGAATCCGTTGCGACCGCCCTCGCGACCCCGTTTGGGGGCGCGCCGGTTGCGCGTGGGCCGGTTCGGATCGGCGGCCGTCACGGCAGGTCCGGATCCGCGGATCCCAGGATGAACCCGTGGCCGCGTACGGTCCGGATCGGCGACGGCGGCCCGAGTTTGCGGCGCAGCCCCGCCATGACGGCGTCGACGACGTTGGAGACCGGGTCGGCCATCTCGTCCCAGCAGTGCGCGACCAGTGCGGTGCGGGTGACCACGGTTTCACGGTGGACCAGCAGGTGGCGCAGGACGGCGTATTCCTTGTGGGTGAGGGTGAGCAGGACGCCGTCGCGGCGGACCTCGCGGCGGGCGGCGTCCATCTCGATGTCCGCGTGGGCCAGGTGGACGGGGAGTCGATGGGCCGCCCGGCGGGCGAGGCTTCCGACCCGCACCACGAGTTCCTCCATGGCGAAGGGCTTCGAGAGGTAGTCGTCGGCGCCGGATCGGAAGCCGTCCACCCGGTCGGGAAGGGCGTTGAGCGCGGTGAGACACAGCACGGGCGCGGACCACCCCGTGCGGCGGCGCCGCTCCAGGCGGTGCAGGGAGTCCCCGGAGGGCAGCATGCGGTCGAGGACGACACAGTCGTAGTCGGCGAGGTCGAGCAGGACATCGGCATCCGGCCAGTCGCCGGCGGCGTCCACGGCGTACCCGGCGGCCTTGAGACCCGCCATCACGAGGTCCCTGAGGTCCGGTTCGTCCTCGACCAGAAGTACGCGCATGTGCTGTTCGCCCTTGGCTCTCGCGTCGGCCGCGAGGCGGCCGGGAGGGGTCGCGCCGCGGCGCCACGTGGTGGGGGGCGCGGCCGGAAACACATACTAAGCAGTCCGGAACAGAAACGTTCCTCCTCCCCGGGTCTCCCCCCGAGCGGAATGGAGGGTACTGCTCCGCTTCCCTCCGTTCCGATGACCTCGGCAGCAACCCCGGCGGGAACCAGCCGTCACTCGGGCCGGGACCGGCGCGTCACGCCGCGCCGAACACGGCCTGGCGGACGAGCACGGCGTGCTCGTCGACGCCTCGGCCCACGGGCGCGTACTCCCGCGCCTGTTCCACGTGTTTGGGCACGGGGTCCACCAGCAGCACCTCGCACCCGTCCTCGACGAGCCAACGCGCGTGGGTTCCCGGGCCGCCGCCCACGTCCAGCACACGCGCGGGAGGTGGGGGCAGGGACCGGCGCAGCAGCTCGCGGGTCCGCTCGAACTCCAGGCGCCCCACGGCCGTCGAGTGGAGTCGGGAGGCTTCGTCGTACTCCGTGTAGTACGACGCGATGCGCGGGTCGACGAGTGTCATACCCCCTGACGGCATGGCCGGGCGCCACCGATTGTCATGCGGTCGTCACGGACCGCGATCGTGGTGGGCGCGCGGCCTCGGGAGCGCTCTCGACAGGCCCCGGCAGTGTCCGCGATCCGGCGCCGGACGCCCCGACTACAGGCACATCGACTGTTGCCGGATTCAACTGTTCCGGGCACCATCAGCGCATACGATCCCTCGCCCGACCACCGCGCAGCCTCCAATCGAAAGTCACACGAGTGAACACCCAGCACGGAGATGACACGAGCCACCGCCTGGCGTGGGCCAAGCGCGCCGTCCACGACCTCAATGCGGGCCACGAGGCACACGGATCACTCGGCGAGGCACTCGACACCACCGGAGACCTCCGTGCGGAGAACGCCCACCGTCGCGCGGAGGCGGTCCGCGCCGCGGCCATGGGCCTCCCGCCGGGTGCCTGCGCCCTCGCCGCCGGGATCTCCGAGCGCATGCTCACCGTCTGGCAGGACACCGACCCGCACTTCAACGCCGCCATGGCCGGCGCACACGCTCTCGCCCACGCTCACGGGCTGACCGACCCGACCGCTCCGACCAGCCCGTTCGCCCTTCGACTCCTGCTGAGGGCCGTGCAGGGCGGGACGGGCATCCTCGCCGCCGCGCAGCAGCTCGGGATCCCCCGCCATCGTCTGCAGAACTTGCGCGCCCGCCCTCAGGTCGCCGCCCTCGTGAGCGCCGCGCAGAGCATCGCCCGCAAACCCGCCCCGCGCCGCTCGAAGCCCTACGCCTACCGTCTCGTTCGCACCTCGCCGAGCGACGGTCCTCCCACCGCGCCCCGCAAGCCCTGACCGGCACGCCGGTCAGGGCGGACACGCCGGTCGCCGCCGTCGGGCGGTTCCGCCCGGATCCCGAGGCTCCCGCGCCTCCCGCAGCACGCGGGAGGATCCTCGTGGCCGCCCTTCGTCGCTTGCCCGGTCTCCCGAGCGCCGGGGTCGGCCGGTGCGGGGGTCAGCCGGTGCCGGGGTCAGCCGGTGGGGCTCGGCCGGGCGAGGAAGTGGGAGCGGGCCTCGGGAAGGTACATGGGCACCACCGCGGCCGCGGCAAGCAGGTCGGGCAGGGCGTTGAGGGCGGACCACCACACGGGGCCCTCCACCGTGCCGAGCCCACCGACACGGAACATCAGGAACCCCACTCCGACGACCGTCAGCACCGCCCGGGCCCAACCCCGGCCGGCGCGCATCCGTCCCGCCACGACCAGCCAGGCGACGAGGAGAACGGCGAGCACGACCGCCCCCACGGCGATCCGGACGATCGCGGTGTCGCGGCCGACGTACTCGGTCAACTCGTCCAGGCTGGTGGGCGGCGCCACGAACGCTCCGAGGAACCAGACGAGCACCTCCGCGGCGACAGCCGCCACGGTGAGTCTCCACGCGGCCTCGATCGGACTCGGGTGCATGGAGCCCGAACCTGTCGTACCGGTCGTCATCACAGCCTCCTTCGGGATACGCCCTGTCAGAGGGCGGGCGGAGCCTGACGGTTCCCCGACGGCGCCCGCGGCCCGGACGAGCCGGAGCGTGGCGACCTGATCCCTCTCGGCTCCCGGCGCCTCGGGCGACCTCCGGGCCACTGCCCGATCGCCGAAGCCGTCCTCGCAGGAACGGCGACCGCGACCGGGGGCGGGTCCAGGGCGCGACCCGGCCCCCGTGCCCCGGCACCGCGGCGCCCGGCGCGGCTTCACGCGGACGTCAGCCGGTGAAGGCCTCGATGAGGGTCCAGACGGCGAGCGCGCCCATGCACCCGGCGCCGATGCGCTGGACCGTCTTGAGGGGAACGCGCTGGGCGATGAAGCGACCCACCAGCAGGGCGAGGGCGGAGACCGACATCAGCGCGAGGGCGGAGCCGATGGCGGTGGACAGCCAACCGTTGGTGGCGGCCAGGTTGGCCGTGGTGATCTGGGTGAGGTCGCCCCATTCGCTGATGAAGACGGCCATGAACGCGGTGGTGTAGACGGGCCAGAATCCCGTGACGGTCTTGGCGGCTCCGTTCTCGTCGTCATCGTCGCCGCTGCGCAGCAGGACGAAGGCGCCGAACGCGAACAGGGCGGCGCAGACGAGCTTGACGGCGATGTCCGGCAGCAGACCGAGCAGGCTTCCGGCACCGACGGCGATGGCCACGTGCACGATGAAGGCGGTGGAGGTGCCGAACCACACGTACAACGGCCGCATCCGAGTGCCCATGGCCAGCGAGGCGAACATGGTCTTGTCGGGGAGTTCCGCGAGGAAGATCAGCCCGAAGGCGGTGATGATCGCCAGGGGGTCGAAGGTCATTCCCTTGCTTTCTGCTGGGGCCGGGCCGTCAGCTCGTACGGCACCCAGAGGGCGACGGGAAGAACCACTCGGCCCGGCACGACGGGGCGACCCGCGCACAGGGTGCGGGCCGCGTCATGCCTTGGCCGAAGGTCTCGTCCACCCCGCACGATGTGCGGCGGTCCGATGGCCGGGGCGTCCGTAGACGTCCAGTATGTCGACCAGCGGTTTTCAGGACTACTCCCCTTCGCTGACACAGAGCCTAACAGGGACTCCGCGGTCGCCCCGCGCCGGCCTTCGCCGGGGCCGCGCCCCGGGGTCGGGGGTGGTGCGCCGCAGTGGGAGGCGCGACCGGCCGGGCGGGTTCCGGGCGGCATGTCACGTGAACGCGGTACCGGGTTTTCCGGGCGTGCGGCGAGGCCCGTCAAGAGGCGTATTCGTGGGACTTTCGAGGCCGCCTCGCGGTCACGGACAGTGGCGTCACGTCGTCGTTGATCGACTGATCCGACTGAGGAGACTGACCACCGCATGGCCACTCACGACCGCGGGCCGCTGCCCCTGACCCCGCCGCAGAACGGCGTCTGGTTCGCGCAGCAGCTGGACCCCACACGCCTCGACTACACCATCGGCGAGTACCTGGAGATCCGCGGGGCGGTGGACCCCGAGCTGTTCGCCGAGGCGGTGCGCCTGACGGTGGCCGGCACCGAGTCGCTCTGCGTCCGCTTCGCCGAGGCGGACGGGGTGGTGCGCCAGATACCGGCCGGACCGCCCCTGCGCATGGAGACGGTCGACCTCAGCGGGCACCCGGACGTCGACGCCGAGTCGGAGCGGCTGATGCGCGCCGAGCTGGCCCGGCCGACGGACCTGACGACGGGTGACGTGGGTCGTTACCTCCTGGTGCGGACCGGACCGCGCTCGTACCGCTGGATGCAGGCCTACCACCACGTCGTCGCCGACGGGATCACCGGCTCGATGCTCGCGCGGCGGACCGCGGAGGTCTACTCGGCGCTGGTGGCGGGCGAGCCCGTACCGGCCTCGGATGCCGCGCCGTGGGCGCGGATCGTGGCCGACGAGGAGGAGTACGCCCGTTCCGCGCGGAGGGTCGCGGACCGGGAGTTCTGGCGGGCGAGACTGGAGGGCGCACCCGAGCCCGTCTCCTTCACGGGAAGCACCCCCGGGCCCGTGTCGGGAACGACGGTGCGGGTGAGCGGTGATCTCGACGCCTCCGACGCCCGGGTGCTGCGCGATGCCGCGCGCCGGCTGGGGACGCGCTGGTCGGCGCTGGTGATGGCCGCCTCCGCCGCCTACCTGCACCGTGCGGGTGGGACGGAGGACGTGGTCCTGGGGCTGCCGGTCACCGGCCGTACCACCCCGGACGCCCGGCGGACGCCCGGCATGTTCTCCAAGGTCCTGCCGCTGCGGCTGGCCGTGACCGGGGCGACCACGGTCGGCGAGCTGGTGCGCGACACCTCCGCGGGCATCAAGGAGGCCCTGCGGCACCAGCGGTACCGGATCGAGGAGGTGCGCGGCGCGACGGGCGCCGACGGCGCGGCCGGCGGCTCCGGGCCCCGGTGGTGGGACGCGGCGGTCAACCTCATGTCCTTCGACTACGAGCTGTCCTTCGCCGGGGCGCCCGCGTCCGCACACAACCTCGCGGTCGGCCCGGTGGAGCACGTCTGCCTCAACGTCTACGACCGGGGCGGGGACAGCCCGCTGACCGTGCAGGTGGAGGGTGACGCGGCGGACGGGGGCCCGGCGGAGTTCGAGGCGCTGCGGATGCGTTTCACCCGCTTCCTCGTCGCGCTCGCCGGCGCCGACGGCGCCACCCGCGTCGACTCGCTGCCGTTCCTGACCGTCGAGGACGAGGAGCTCCTCGCGGCCCTCGGTGACGGAGGCGCGGACCCCGCGCCCCGCGACGGGCTCCTGCACGACCTGTTCGAGGAGGCGGCGGCGCGCACCCCGGACGCGGTCGCCGTGGTGTGCGACGGTCGGGAGGTCTCGTACGGTCAACTGGACGCCTGGGCGCGGGACATCGCGGACCGCCTGCGGCCTGACGTGGAACCCGGGACCCCGGTGGGCGTGTGCGTGGAGCGTTCGCCCGCGATGGTCGCGGCCGTTCTCGGCGTCCTGAAGGCGGGCGGCTGTCACGTGCCGCTGGACCCCGGTCTGCCGCGCGAGCGGATCGCCTACGTGGTGCGCGACGCGGGACTGCGCACGGTCGTCGCCCAGCCGGGTACGCGGGAGTGTCTGCCCGAGGACCTGGCGTCCGTGGTCCATGCGGGCGAGGGCGAGGTGACCGACGGCGTGGCAGGTGCGGGAGGTGTCCGGGTGCCGGCGTCGTCGGCCGCGTACCTGCTCTACACCTCGGGCAGTACGGGCGAGCCGAAGGGCGTGGTCGTCCCGCACGCGGCGGCCGTGGACTTCGTGCGCGCCCACCTCGCCCTGTGCGGTGTCGACGGGGCGACGCGGACGGCGACCGCCCCCGGCGAGCGGTTCCTCGGGTTCGCGTCGCTCTCCTTCGACGTGTCGGTGCTGGACCTCTTCGGCGCGCTGTCGAGCGGGTCCACGCTGGTCCTGGCCACCGACGCGGAGCGGGTCGACGTCGACCGGCTCCAGGCCCTGCTCGCCGCCCACGCGGTGACGATCGCCGATCTGCCCCCGGCGTTGCTGCCTCTGCTCGATCCGGCCGCCCTGCCGGAGCTGCGGTTCCTCTCCACGGGCGGCGAGGCGCCCTCCGGCGACGCCGTCGACCGCTGGACGGCGGAGCACCGCGAGGTGTGGAACGCGTACGGGCCGACCGAGGCCGCCGTGTCCGTGACCATGCACCGGGTCACTCCCCCGTCGCACGGGCGGATCCCGCCGATCGGACGGCCGATGGCCAACCACCGCGCCTACGTGGTGGATCCGGCGCTGCGGCTGCTGCCGCCGGGGGCGACCGGCGAGCTGTGCGTGGCCGGTGACGGCCTGGCGCGGGGGTATGCCGGACGGGCGGCCATGACGGCCGACCGGTTCGTGCCGGACCCCTTCTCCGGGATTCCCGGAGCGCGGATGTACCGGACGGGTGACCTCGTGCGCTGGTCAGCGCGGGGCGAGTTGGAGTTCGTCGGGCGCGTCGACCGACAGGTCAAGATCAACGGTCACCGGATCGAGCTGGGCGAGATCGAGGCGGTCCTCGGCCGGCAGCCGTCGGTGGGACAGGCCGCGGTCGTGGTGCACGCCTCCCCGGGCGGGCCCCGGCGGCTCGTGGCCTTCGTCGCTCCGCCCGCCGGCGAGGTCGAGCCCGATTCCGGCGCACTGGCGGATGAGTTGTCGCTCGTGCTGCCCCGGTACATGGTTCCCCACGCGTTCGTCACCCTGGACCGGCTCCCGCTCACCGCGGGCGGCAAGGTGGACCGCGCGCGGCTGTCCGTGCCGGCGCCCGCGGCCCCGGCGGCGCGCGTCGAGCGCCCGTACACCGCCCTGGAGGTGACCCTCGCCGCGCTGTTCTCCGAGGCGCTCGGTCTCGCGGCGACGCCGGACGACAACTTCTTCGAGCTGGGCGGCGACAGCATCACCGCCCTCACGCTCGCCGGCAGGGCCCGTGCCCGGGGCTTCTCCTTCACGCTGCGCGACGTCTTCGCGCACAAGACGGCGGCGGCCCTCGCCGCGGCCGTCGGCGAACCCGGGGCCGCCGCGCCCGAGGACTCGGCGCCCGCCGTCGAGGAGTTCGGGCCGTTCCCGGCGACCCCGGTGATGCGCTGGCTCCTGGACGGGCCCGGGCCCGTCGGACGGTTCAGCCAGTCCATGGTTCTCACCCTGCCCCGGGGCGCGGACGACGACGCGTTGGTCCGGGTCCTGCGGTCGGTCGTCGACCGGCACGCCGCGCTCCGCCTGCGCGTGGACTCCGGCGCCGAGGGCCCGCTGTGCACGGTCGGCGAGCCGGGTGCGGTGGACGTGGCCGGCCTGTACCGGCGCGTGGACGTGTCCGGGCTGGACGGGACGGAGCGCGCGGCGGCCGTGGAGCGCGCGGCGCGGGAGGCCGCGGGCCTGCTGGACCCGGCCGCCGGGGTGATGCTGCGGGCGGTGCGCTTCGATCACGGCGAGGCACCGGGCCGGTTGCTGCTGTGCGTGCACCACCTGTCCGTGGACGGGGTGTCGTGGCGGATCCTGATGGCCGACCTGGCGGCGGCCTGGAAGGCCGTGGCAGCGGGTGCTGCGGCGCCGGACGGCGACGCCGGCGTGTCGTTCCGCGCGTGGGCGCGGCACCTCGAACTCCAGGCGCGCGCACCCGAGGTGATCGACGAACTCCCCTTCTGGCGCGAGACCCTGCGCCCCGTCGACGACGGTGGCGCGGGCCCGCACGCCCCGTGGAACCGGGTGCCCGATCCGGTCCGGGACACCGCCGGCGGCACGCGCACGCTGACGCTCGACCTGCCCGCCGAGGTCGCCGGCCCGTTGCTGGCCCGGGTGCCGGCAGCGCTGCGCACCGGACCGACCGAGGTGCTCCTCGCGGGTCTGGCCCTCGCGGCGCACCGGATCCACTCCCCCGGCGCCCTCGCCGGCCCCCTGCTGGTGGACCTGGAAGGGCACGGGCGCGCCGATCGCACCGGCCGTCACGATCTGGCGCGCACCGTGGGCTGGTTCACCACCCAGTACCCGGTCCGCTTCGACTGGGAGGGCCTCGACCTGGATGCGGCGGCCCTGGGCGGTGACGCCCTCGCGGAGCTGGTCGGGCGGATCCACACGAGCATGGCCTCGGTCCCGGACCACGGCACCGGTTTCGGTCTGCTGAGCCGGCTCAACCCGGACACGTCAGCCGAGCTGTCCGAACTGGCCCGCCCCCGGATCCTGTTCAACTACCTGGGTCGGTTCGCCGGTCCGGACGGGGCACCCTGGGGCCCGGCTCCCGAGGCCGGCGGCCTGCGGGCCGAGGTGGATCCGGGGATGCCCGTCGAGCACGCCCTGCAGATCGACGCCCTGGCCGTGGACGGTGCGGACGGCCCTTCCCTCAGCGCCGTCGTCACCTGGCCGCGGGCTCTGGTGGGCGCCGCCGAGGCGGAGGCGCTGGTCGAGGCGTGGGGTGACGCGCTGCGGCTGCTGGCCGGCTGGGACGGCGCCGCGCGGCCGCGTCGGCTCACGCCCCGCGACCTGCCGTTGGTCCGGTTGACGCAGTCCCGGGTGGACGGGTTGGCCGAGCTGTACCCCGGGCTCGCCGACGTGCTTCCGCTGTCTCCGCTCCAGGAGGGGCTGTTCTTCCATTCCGCCTTCGACACCGGCGCGATGGACGCCTACACCGGGCAGATCGTCCTGACGCTGGACGGACACCTGGACGCGGACACCTTGCGGGCGGCGTGCGAGAGGCTGCCGGCACGTCACGGCGCCCTGCGGTCCGCCTTCACCGACCGGGGTCTGGACCGGCCGGTTCAGGTCGTGGTCGAGACCGTCGACGCGCCGTGGGAGCTGGTCGACCTCAGCGGTCTCGGAGCCGAGGGCAGGCAGCGGGAGTGGGAGCGGCTGCTGGCGGCCGACCGGGCGCGCCGCTTCGACCTGGAACGGCCGCCGCTGATGCGCTTCACGCTGGTCCGGTTCGACGGGGGTCTGCACCGACTGGTCATGACCAATCACCACATCCTGTGGGACGGCTGGTCCTCGGCGGTGCTGTTGCGCGAACTGCTCGCCGGCTACGCCGAGGCGAGCGGCCCCGGGCGGCCCGGCCCGGTCGTGGAGGGCGTCCCGTACCGGTCCCACCTCGACTGGCTGGCCCGGCAGGACCAGGCCGCCGCCGAGGCGGCCTGGAGCGGTGCGCTCGCCGGCCTGGAGGAGCCGACCCTGCTCGGCGGCGCCGACCCGAACCGGATCGACGCGCTGCCCGAGCGGATCTCGGTCGAGCTGTCGGCGGAGCTGACGGCGCGGCTGACCGCACGGGCCCGTACGGCCGGCGTCACCCTCAACAGTGTCGTCCAGGGAGTCTGGGCGATCCTGCTGGGTCGGGTGACCGGCCGCGAGGACGTGGTGTTCGGCGGGACCGTCTCCGGGCGGACGTCGGACGTCGCGGGCATCGAGGACATGGTGGGGTTGCTGATCAACACCCTGCCGGTGCGCTTCCGGATCCGTGAGGGCGAGCCGTTGTCGGCCGCTCTCGCCCGGTTCCAGGACGAGCAGGCGGACCTGATGGACCACCAGCACGTCGGACTGGCCGGCATCCAGCGGGCGACCGGTCTGGGCACCCTGTTCGACACGACCGTGGTCGTGGAGAACTATCCGCTCGACCTGGAGTCGATGCGGGACGTGGCCGGCGGGCCGCGGCTGACCGGTGTGGAAGGGGCGGACGCCACCCACTACACCGTCAACCTGATCGTGCTGCCCGGGGAGCGGCTGCGGCTGCACCTCGACCACCGCGCCGACGCGCTCGACGCACGGACGGCGCTCAGCCTGGGCGAGGCGTTGGAGCTGCTGCTGACGGCCGTCGCCGACGCCCCGGACACCGCCGTGGGCGAACTGGACCTGCTCTCGGCAGAGCAGTACCGCCTGATGCGGGAGTGGAACGACACGGCGGTGCCGGTCCCCGGAACGACCCTCGTGGAGCTGTTCGAGGCTCAGGCCGCACGGACCCCGGATGCCCCGGCGACCGTCTTCCGTGACGAGACCCTGTCCTACGCGGAACTGGATCGGCGGGCCGCGCGGTTGGCGCGGGCGCTGCGGCTGCGCGGTGCGGGTCCGGAACGGATCGTGGCGGTCGCCCTGCACCGCTCCACCGAGATGGTCGTCGCGTTGCTGGCCGTGCTGAAGTCGGGCGCCGCCTACCTTCCCGTGGACCCCTCGCTGCCGGCCGAGCGGATCGCGTACATGCTCTCCGATGCCGATCCCGTGCTGCTGCTCGCCGGTGACGACGTCGCGGACGCGCTGCCGGCCTCGGCGGGGGTGCCCCGGCTGGATCCGGCGGCGGCGCCGGACGGGGACGGGGCGTCGGGTGACGCGGTCGCCCGGCCGGACGTACCGCTGCCCTCGCACCCCGCGTACGTGATCTACACGTCCGGTTCGACGGGGCGGCCCAAGGCGGTCGTCGTGGAGCACGCGGCCATCGTGAACCGGTTGCTGTGGATGCAGGACCGGTACGGGTTGGGGCCCGACGACCGGGTGTTGCAGAAGACGCCGTTCGGGTTCGACGTCTCGGTCTGGGAGTTCTTCTGGCCGCTGCTGGCGGGTGCCGTGCTGGTGGTCGCCGAGCCGGGTGGGCACAAGGACCCCGCCTACCTCGCCCGGGTCATCGAGCGGGAGGCGATCACCACGGTGCACTTCGTCCCGTCCATGCTGGCGGCGTTCGTGGAGGATCCGGACGCCGGCCGCTGTCGGTCGCTGCGCCGGGTGGTGTGCAGTGGCGAGGCGTTGCCGGAGGAGCTGAAGAACCGGTTCCTCGATGTGCTCGACGTGCCCTTGCACAATCTGTACGGGCCCACGGAGGCGGCCGTCGACGTCACCCACTGGGACTGCCGGCACGAGGACGAGGGGCCCGTGCCGATCGGCCGCCCGATCTGGAACACCTCGCTGTACGTGCTCGACCCGCGGGGGCGGCCCGTACCGGTGGGTGTGGCGGGCGAGTTGTTCCTCGCGGGCGCCGGTCTGGCCCGCGGGTACCTGCGCCGGCCGGAACTGACGGCCGAGCGCTTCCCGCTCGACCCGTTCGGGGTGGACGGTGCGCGCATGTACCGGACCGGGGACCTGGCCCGCTTCCGCGGCGACGGCTCGGTGGAGTACCTCGGTCGCACCGACGACCAGGTCAAGATCCACGGGTTCCGGATCGAGTTGGGTGAGATCGAGACGGCGCTGGGTCGGCTTCCCGGGGTGGGCCGGGCGGCGGTCGTGGTCCGCGAGGACGTCCCGGGCGAGCGAAGGATCGTCGGCTACGTCGTCCCGGAGGCGGGGGCCACCCCCGATCCGGAGGCCCTGCGCGCCGAACTGGGCCGCTCGCTCCCGGAGTACATGGTGCCGTTCCCGATGCTCGTCGACCAGCTGCCCGTCACGGCGAACGGCAAGCTCGACCGGCGGGCGCTGCCCGCTCCCGCGGCCGCCCCGGCCGGCGGCCACGAGCCGCCCGAGGGGGAGACCGAGGAGCTGGTGGCCCTGGTGTGGGCGTCGGTGTTGGACGTGCCGAGGATCGGCCGGCACGACGACTTCTTCGCCCTGGGCGGCCATTCGCTGAGCGCCACCCGGGTGGCGGCCCGGCTCCGGCAGTCCCTCGGCCTGGACCTGCCCCTGCACACCCTTTTCGAGCAGCGGACCGTCGCCGCGCTCGCCGGCGCCGTCGAAGCGGTGCTGCTCGCCGAACTGGAGTCCGGTTCGGGCGGGTTCGCCGAAGCGGCCGGGTTCGCCTCGTCGCCCGTGTCCACCGACGCCGTTCCTTCACTCGCACTTCAGGGAGAGACCTCGTGACCACGCAGGAGAGCCTGCCCGCCGGCGTCGACAGCCGCCTGGCCGATGCCCGTGAGCTGCTGCGCCGCAGAGTGCGCGCCGCGCTGGCCGACTCCGCGGCCGGGACGGCCGTGACGCCCGCCGAACCGGTTCCCGGTAACGGGAGTGACGCCGCGTCGGACGCGGAGCCCGTCGCCTCGTTCGCCCAGGAGCGGATGTGGCTGGTCGACCGCATGGCGGAGGGAACCCCCGGTTACGCGATCCCGGAGATCGTGCGACTGCGCGGCCCCCTTCGGCCGGAGTCGCTGCGGAGGAGCCTGACCGCCGTCGTGGAGCGGCACGCCCCGCTGCGGACCGTCTTCGAGGAGCGTGACGGTGCCCCCCACCCGGTCGTCCTGCCGGCGCCGAGGTCGGTGCCGCTGCCGTTGCTCGACCTCGGTGTCACCCCGCCGGGGGAAAGGGAGGAGCGGGCCCACGCCCTGGCCCGTGAGGAGGTCCGCCGACCCTTCGACCTGACGACCGGCCCGCTGCTGCGGTCCCTGCTGATCCGGCTCGACGCCGAGGACCACCTGCTGGTGCTGGTGGTCCACCACATCGCCACCGACGGCTGGTCGATGGGCCTGTTGTGGCGGGAGCTGTCCGAGGGGTACGCGGCTCTGGCGCAGGGCCGCCCCCTCCCGTCGGCGGCCCTCCCGTTCGACTACCAGGCGTACGCCCGCACCCAGCGGGACCGGTTCGCCTCCGGCGCCATGGACGGGCGACTGCGCTGGTGGGAAAGCTGCCTTGGCGGGTTGGAGCCGCTCGCCCTGCCCGCCGACCGGCCGCGGCCCACCCGCCGGAGCGGCGACGGCGCGAGCCTGGAGTTCACCCTCGACCCGGGCCTCACCGCCCGGCTGCGCCGGATCGCCGAGGGGCGCGGCGCCACCCTCTTCATGACGCTCCTGGCCGGCTTCCAGGCCGTGCTGGCCCGCTACGGCGGCAGTACCGACGTGGCGGTCGGGACCCCGGTGGCCGGGCGGGATCGGGTGGAGCTGGAGCCCCTGATCGGCTTCTTCGTCAACACCCTCGTGCTGCGCTGCGACCTTTCGGGCGAGGTGAGCTTCCGTGAACTCCTCGGCCGGGTCCGTCGGACCACCGTGGACGCGTACGACCACCAGGAGGTCCCCTTCGACCGGCTGGTCGAGCACCTGCGTCCCGAGCGGGTCGGGGACCGCAACCCCCTGGTGCAGGTGATGTTCGCGTCGGCCCCCGACGAGACGGCCGGGCTGCGGCTGCCGGGCCTGGACGTGGAGGTCGTCCGGAGCGACTTCGGCGGTTCGCTCTTCGACCTGAGCGTCTTCGTCTCCGAGGGCGCCGAGGACTGCTCCGGCAGTCTCGTCTACGACACCGACCTGTTCGACCGGGCGACGGCCGAACGGATCCTGGCCCACTACCTGGAGCTGCTGGCGTCCGCCGCCGCGGAGCCCGACCGGCCGCTGGCCGAACTGCTGCCCTCGGCGGCCACCGCGGCCCGGCTGACCGGCGAGGGGCACGGCCCGTCCCGCCCCGACCTCGCGCCGGCCACCCTGGTGGACCTGTTCGCCGAGCAGGTCCGCCGCTCCCCCGACGCCGACGCCGTGGTGTGCGGCGACGAGCGCCTCAGCTTCGCGGAACTCGACGTCCGGTCCGCGCTGTTGGCGGCGCGGCTGACGGCCGCCGGGGTGGTCCGGGAGTCCGCGGTGGCGCTGCTGATGGAACGGTCGGTCCACCTCCCGGTGGCGATCCTCGCGGTGCTCAAGGCGGGGGGCGTCTACGTCCCCCTCGGCGAGGGCTTCCCCGTCGCCCGGCTGCACTGGATGCTGGAGCGGACCGAGGCACGCCTGCTGCTCACCGACCCGGCGACGGCGGGCCACGAGGCGGTCGTGGCCTCGCCGGTCCCGGTGCTGGACGCGTCCGCCCCGGTGGATCCGGCGGACGGTGGTGTTCCGGACCCGGTCGGGCACTGCGCGCCCGACCAGTTGGCGTACGTGATGTACACCTCCGGCTCCACCGGTGAGCCGAAGGGCATCGGCGTCACCCACGCCAATGTCGCGGCGCTCGCCCGCGACCGCGCCTTCGACGCGCACCGGAGGGTGCTGGCGCACTCCCCGCTATCCTTCGACGCCTCGACGTACGAGCTGTGGGTGCCGCTCCTGTCCGGCGGTCAGGTGGTCATGGCGCCGCCCGGGCGGGTGGACACGGCCGCGCTGACCCGGCTGGTGCACGAGCACGACGTCACCTCGCTGTTCCTGACGGCGGCCCTGTTCAACCTGGTCGTCGAGGAGTGCGTGGAACTCCTGACCCGGGTGCGGGAGGTGTGGACGGGCGGTGAGGCGGCCTCCCCGCACGCCTTCGGACGCGCGCTGGAACAGGCACCGGACACCCTGCTGGTCAACGTGTACGGTCCGACCGAGGCGACCACCTTCGCCCTGCGGCAGCGCCTCGACGCCCGCGCGGGCGCCCGGGTCGACGGCCGCGTCCCGATCGGCACGCCTTTGGACGACACCCGGCTGTACGTGCTGGACGAGCGCGGGCGCCCGGTGCCGGAGGGCGCCGTCGGCGAGCTGTGCATCGGCGGGACCGGCCTGGCCCGCGGCTACCTGGGCCGGCCGGGACTGACCGCGCAGCAGTTCACCGCGGACCCGTACGGCGCGCCGGGCGCGCGGATGTACCGTACGGGCGACCTGGCCCGGCGGCGCCCCGACGGCACGGTGGACTACCTCGGCCGCGCCGACCAGCAGGTCAAGATTCGTGGGCATCGCATCGAACCGGGTGAGATCGAGGCCGAGTTGGCGCGCTCTGCCCAGGTCGGGCACGCGGCCGTGGTGGTTCGCGAGGACACTCCCGGCGAGCAACGGCTGGTGGCGTACGTGGTGGCGGCGGAGGGTCTCGCCGTGGAGCCCGACGAGCTCCACCGGGCCCTCGCCGTGCGGCTGCCGTCGTACATGCTGCCCTCGGCGATCGTCTTGCTGCCGGCGCTGCCGGTGACGGCCAACGGCAAGCTCGACCGGCGGGCGTTGCCCGCGCCGCCCGAGGAGGGCGTGCGCCGCGCGGAGTTCGCCGCTCCGGCGACGGCCACGGAAGTACTCGCGGCGGCCGTCTGGGGCGAGGTGCTCGGCACCGGGCGGATCGGCCGGCACGACGACTTCTTCGCGCTCGGCGGCCACTCGCTGCGGGCCACCCGAGCCGTGTCACGGCTCGGCGCACGTCTGGGAACCGGGGTGCCGCTGCGGCTGCTGTTCGAGCACCCGACGCTGGAGCGGTTCGCCGTCGCGTTGGACGCGCTGTGCGGGGCCGGCCCGATAGGCTCCGCACCGGGTGCCGAGGTCGCGGCGATCGGTGCCCGGCCGGCCGGGGAGGTCGCGCCGCTGTCGTTCGCTCAGCAGCGGCTGTGGTTCCTGGACCAGCTCCAGCCGGGCCGGCCCGACTACAACATCCCGGTCGCCGCCCGGTTGCGGGGCCCGCTCGACGCCGACGCGCTGGCGGCCGCGCTGGGCGTGGTGGTGTCCCGGCACGAGGTGCTGCGCTCGCGGATCAAGGACGGCCCGTCGGGGCCCGTGCAGAGCGTGGAGGCACCGGAGGTCTTCGACGTCGTCCGCAGCGACCTGGGCGGCCTGTCGATCGAGGAGGCCCGCTCGCGGGCCCTGGGACTGGCGCACGCGGACGCCGCCGCGCCGTTCGACCTGGGCGCCGCTCCGCTGCTGCGGGCCCGGGTGGTGCGGATCGCGGACGAGGAGCACCTGCTGGTGTTGGTGCTGCACCACACCGTGGGCGACGGCTGGTCGATGCCGGTGTTGTGGCGGGAGCTGTCCGGTGCCTACGGGGCGCTGCGCCGCGGCGAACGGCCCGTACTTCCCGACCTGCCCCTCCAGTACGGGGACTTCGCGTACTGGCAGCAGCGCCGTCTGACGGCGGGCGAGGCCGACGCGGGCATCGCGCACTGGCGGGAGCACCTGGCGGGACTCCCGGCGCTGGAACTGCCCACGGACCGGCCCCGACCGCAGGTCCGCGGCGGGGCGGGCGACGCCTTCGCGTTCGAGGTGCCCGCGGGACTCGCGGAGCGGCTCGGCGTGCTGGCCCGCGAGCGCGGTGCGACGCTGTTCATGGTCCTGCTGGCCGGATTCCAGGCGTTGTTGGCCCGGTACACGGGGCAGAGCGACATCGCGGTGGGCTCGCCCATCGCGGGCCGCGACCGCACCGAACTGGAACCCCTCATCGGCTTCTTCGTCAACACGTTGGTGCTGCGCACCGATCTGTCCGGTGACCCCGCCTTCGGGGAGCTGCTCGGGCGGGTGCGGAGCACGGCGCTCACGGCGTACGAACACCAGGACGTCCCCTTCGACCGGCTCGTGGAGGAACTCCGGCCGGAGCGCGACCTCGGCCGCAATCCGCTGTTCGACGTGCTGTTCCAGCTCCACCCCGAGCAACTCGGGGCCCTGCCCCTGGACGGTGTGGAGGTGGAGAGCCTCGACACGTCGAACGCGACGGCCAAGTTCGACCTCAGCCTGGCGATGACGGAGCACCCCGGGGGGCTGACGGGCACGGTGCGGTACGCCACCGACCTGTTCGACCGCTCCACGATCGAGCGGTTCGGCGCGCACTATCTGCGACTGCTGGCCGGTGCGGCCGAGACCCCCGACGCGCCCTTGTCCCGACTGGACGTCCTGTCGCCGCAGGAGCACGCCGCGCTCCTCGGGGAGGGCGGCGACCAGACCCCGGGTGCGGCCCGGACGCTGCACGCGCTGGTGGAGGAGCAGGCCCGGCTGCGACCGGACGCCCCCGCGGTGATCTGTGGGGATCGCACCACCACCTACGCGGAACTCGACGCGGCCGCGAACCGGCTGGCCCACCGGCTGCGGGAGCTGGGGACGGCACCGGAGACGAGGGTCGCCGTCATGGCGGGCCGGGACGTGCGCACGGTCGTGTGCGTGCTCGCCGTGCTGAAGGCCGGCGGCGCCTACGTGCCGGTCGACGCCGGCCATCCGGCGGAACGGGTCCGTACGGTCCTGGCGGACAGCGGGGCGCGGCTGGTGCTCACGGCCGGTCTTCCCGAGGGTCTGCCGGCCGGTCTGACCGGCTCCGTACCGGTCCTGGACCTGGACGCCGAGCGGGACGCGGTCGACGCCCTGCCCGCCACGGCGCCGGCGGACCTCACGGCCCCCGGACACCTCGCCTACCTGCTGTACACCTCCGGGTCCACCGGCCGCCCCAAGGGCGTGGCCGTGTCGCACGCCGCCGTCACGGGCTACCTCGCCGCGCTGACCTCCACCTTCGAGCTGGGGCGCGACGACGTCGTGCTCGCCCGGACGGCGTTGACCTTCGACCCGTCGGTGCGCGACCTGTTCGCGCCGCTCACCACCGGCGGGCGGATCGTGCTCGCCACGCAGGACGAGGCCGGGGACCCCGACGCGCTGGCACGGCTGCTGCGGGACGGGGAGGTGACGGCGCTGCTGTCGATCGTTCCCTCGATGCTGGGGCCGCTGGTGGAGTCGGTCACCGGACCCGCCCCGCGGCTGCGGCTGGTGATGACCACCGGTGAGGCGCTCACCCCCGGACTCGCCCGATCCGCGTACGCCCTGGGCACGCCGGGACGGCTGCGGCTGGTCAACCAGTACGGTCCGACGGAGTGCACCAACACGACCACGTACCACGTGGTGACGGACGCGGACATCGACTCCGGCCGCATCCCGATCGGGCGACCGCTGCCCGGAGCCCGGGTGCTCGTGCTGGGCGAGCACCTCGAACCGCTGCCGCGCGGCGCGATCGGCGAGCTGTTCATCGCCGGCCGCGGGGTGGCCCGGGGCTACCTCGGGGATCCCTCGCGCACCGCCGAGGCCTACCCGCCGGACCCGTACGGTCCGCCCGGTGCGCGCATGTACCGCACCGGGGACCTGGCGCGGCTGCGGTCCGACGGGGTGCTGGAGTTCCACGGCCGCCGCGACAACCAGGTCAAGGTCCGGGGCCACCGCATCGAACTGGGCGAGGTCGAGGCCGCGCTGCTGCGCCACCCCGCCGTCGGGCGGGCCGTGGCCGCCGCTCACGGGGACGGCGCCGACCGCGTGCTCGCCGCGTACGTGGTCTGGCGGGACGGGGCGGGCGATCCGGCCGCCGTCCTGGACTTCGTGCGGGAGGCCCTGCCGGCCGCGATGGTTCCGTCCGCGCTGGTGGTCCTGGACGCGCTTCCGCTGACCCCCAACGGGAAGACCGACCGTCGGGCGCTGCCCGCCCCGGGTCCCGGCGCCACCGCCGGGCATCGCGCCCACGTCGCACCGCGCACCCCGCTGGAACGCACGGTCGCCGAGGTCTGGGAGGAGGTCCTCGGCGAGGGCCCGATCGGGGCCCGGGACCACTTCTTCGAGCGCGGCGGGCACTCCCTGCGCGCCACCCGGGTCGTCTCCCGGCTGCGGACGCTGCTGGGGCTGGACGTGCCCACGCAGTTGTTGTTCCGTCATCCGGTCGCCGAGGACCTCGCCCGGGCCCTGGCCTCGCTGGGCGCGTCCGCGGGGAACGAGATCCCCTCGCTGCCGGCGGGTCCCGGTCCGCTGTCCTTCGGCCAGCAGCGGCTGTGGCTGCTGGACCGGCTCCAGCCGGGCCGGCCGGACTACAACATGCCGGGCGCCGTGCGGCTGGTCGGGGACCTCGACGCCGCGGCGGCCCTGGCCGCCCTGGAGGACGTCGTCGCCCGGCACGAGGTGCTGCGTTCGCGGATCGAGGAGACCGGTGAACAGGGCGATGCCGCCCGTGTCGTGCCGGGACCGGTCGGGATGTTCACGCCCGTGTTCACCGACCTGTCGGCGCTCGGTTCCGCGGCCGGGGACCGGGCACGGGAGCTGGCGGAGGAGGACGCCGCCGTGCCCTTCGACCTGGCGGCGGTCGGGCCGTTGCGGGCCCGACTCGTGCGGATCGCGCCGCATGAGCACCTGCTGGTGATCGTGGCCCACCACATCGCGTTCGACGGCTGGTCGGTGGGGGTGTTCTGGCGCGAGTTCTTCGCCGCCTACCGCGTCCGCACCCGGGCCGACGCCCGCCCCCTGCCGGAACTGCCCGTCTCCTACCGCGAGTTCGCGGCCTGGCAACGCGAACGCCTCGGTGGTGACGCGCTCGCCGGGACGCTCGGCTACTGGCGGGACCGGCTCGGCGGCCTCGCGCCCCTGGACCTGCCCACCGACCGGCCGCGACCGGCCACCCCGTCCGGGCGCGGGGAACAGCTCTCCTTCGTCCTGCCCGAACCGCTGCTGCGCGGACTTCGCGATCTTGGACGCGCGCACGACTCCACGCTGTTCATGGTGCTGCTGGCGGGCTTCCAAGCGCTCCTCGCCCGCTGGTCGGGCGGCGAGGACATCGCGGTGGGCTCCCCCATCGCGGGCCGGGACCGCGCCGAACTGGAGCCGCTCATCGGCTTCTTCGTCAACAGCCTCGTCCTGCGCACCGATCTGTCCGGGAACCCCGGTTTCGGCGAACTGCTGGGGAGGGCCCGGGAGACGGCCCTGGGGGCGTACGCCCACCAGGACGTGCCCTTCGAGCGCCTGGTGGAGGAGGTCCAACCGGAGCGCGATCCGAGCCGCAACCCGCTCTTCCAGGTCATGCTGGTCCTGGACGAGGAGGCCGCCGCGCCCACGCCGCTTCCCGGACTCGACGTCGAACCGCTCACGGTGAGCAGCGGCGCCTCGAAGTTCGACCTGTCGCTGTACTTCGTCGAGGAGGAGGGCGCCCTGCACGGCGAGGCCGTGTTCGCCACCGACCTCTTCGACCGGGACACCGTCGAAGGGATGACATCGGCGCTGGTGGAGCTGCTCGGCGCGGCGGTCGCCGATCCCGGGACACCGTTGGACTCGCTGCCGCTGATGGACGCGGCGCGCGAGCGCCGGCTGCTGCTCGCCGGGAACGGGGTCCGCGAGCCTGCCGCGGACCGGCCGCTGCACGCGCTGGTCGCCGAACAGGCGGCCCGTACGCCGCGGGCCCTCGCGGTCGACGACGGGACACGACGCCTGACGTACGCCGGGTTGTGGGACCTCTCGGGCCGGCTGGCGCGGAGACTGGCCCACCTGGGGGTGGGCCCGGACACGGCGGTGGCGGTCTGTGTGGACCGCTCGGTGTCCCTGCCCGCGGCGCTGCTGGGCGTGCTGCGCTCGGGGGGCCTGTACGTGCCCGTCGACCCCGAGTACCCGGCGGACCGGATCGCCTACATGCTCGCGGACAGCGGCGCCCGGGTCCTGGTGGTGTCGGGCGGCTGCGGCTCCCCGGAGGCGCCCGAGGGGGTCTCGGTCGTGGACCTGGACACCCTGGTCGCGGACGGGTACCGCGACGACGCGTGCGGGGAGGCGGGCCTCGGGCCCGTGCCGCCGGCTCCGGAGCATGTGGCGTACACCCTGTACACGTCGGGTTCGACGGGACGCCCCAAGGGGGTCACCGTGCCGCACCGGGCCCTGTCCAACTTCACCCGGGACATGGTGCGCAGGCTGGGGCTGACGGCCGGCGACACGGTCGCCGCCGTCACCACGGCCTCGTTCGACATCGCCGTGCTGGAACTGCTGGTCCCGCTCGTGTGCGGGGCAGCGGTACGGGTCGTCGACCGGGAGACCGCGCGGGACGGCACCCTCCTCGCGAAGGAACTGGACTCGGCGGCGGTCACGGTCGTACAGGCCACGCCCGCCACCTGGCACCAGTTGATGGAGAGCGGCTGGCAGGCGCCCCACGTGCGGGCCCTGTGCGGCGGCGAGGCGCTGCCCTCCGCCCTGGCCGAGCGGATGCGTACGGCGCTGGGCACCGTCTGGAACGTGTACGGGCCCACCGAGACGACCGTCTGGTCGACCGCGTACCGCCTGTCCGGGCCCGTCGGCGTCGGGCCGGTGCCGATCGGCTCGGCGCTCGCCAACACCCGCCTGCACGTCCTGGACACGCACCTGCGGCCGGTGCCGGTCGGCGTGTTCGGCGAGCTGTTCATCGGGGGTGACGGACTGGCCCGCGGCTACCACGGCCGGCCGGGCCTGACCGCCGACCGGTTCGTGCCCGACCCCTACACGGCGGGCGGACGGCTGTACCGCACCGGAGACCTCGTGCGGCGGCTCGCGGACGGGACCCTGGAGTACCGGGGGCGCGCGGACGGTCAGGTCAAGGTGCGCGGCCACCGCATGGAACTCGGGGAGATCGAGGCCGCGTTGGCCCGTCACCCACAGGTCCTCGCGGCGGCCGTGGCCGTGCACGGCACGGGCGTGGACGCCGTCCTGGCGGGCTACGTGACGTGGCGGCACGAGGAGGGAGACCTGCGGGCGCTCGGCGACTTCCTGCGCCGGGACCTGCCCGAGTACATGGTTCCGGCGGTCCTCACGGCGCTGGACCGGCTGCCGCTCACCCCCAACGGCAAGCTCGACCGCAAGGCGCTCCCCGCGCCCTCGGCGGAGGCCGCGCGGGGTGACGGGGCGCCCCGGGTGGCTCCGCGCGACGCCACGGAGCTGCGCATGGCGCGACTGTGGGAACAGACGCTCGGGACGGCCCCGATCGGGGTCCGCGACGACTTCTTCGCGCTCGGCGGACACTCGTTGAAGGCGTTCGCGTTGATGGCCGCCGTACGCCGGGAGTTCGGGGTGGAGCTGCCGCTGAACATGGTGTTCCGTCGACGCACGGTGGAGCTGCTGTGCGAGGCGCTGCCGGACGCGGGGGCGGCGGCCGCCAGGCTGCTGGTTCCGCTCGCCGACGGCGACCGTTCCAAGGCGCCGCTGGTCCTCGTCCATCCGCGCGGCGGCGACGTCGTCTGCTACCGGGACCTGGTGCGGGACCTCGGCGCCGCTTCCGGCGGCGACCGGCCCGTCCTCGGCCTGGAGTCGGTGGGGTACAACACGGACGAGACCCCGCTGGAACGGGTGCCCGAGATGGCGGAACGCTACCTGGCCGCGCTCCGCGAGGAGCAGCCGCACGGCCCGTACCTGTTGGCGGGCTGGTCCTTCGGCGGAACCGTCGCCTACGAGATGGCCGCCCGGCTGGAGGCGGCCGGCGAAGAGGTCGCCTTCCTCGGCCTGATCGACTCGGCCGCACCGGGTGCCGCTCCCGGATCGGACGCCGAACCCGGCGACCCCGATCTGCTCCGGTACGGCATCGCGGCGGGCCTCGACCCCGATGCGGCCCGCGAACTGGACGAGGACGAGTTGCTCGACGTCCTCGTGCGCCGGGGCCGCGAGGACGGAACCCTGCCCCGGCGGTCCCCCACGCTGGCGCTGCGCCGGCTGCTGCGGGTCGCCGAGGCGAACGGGGCGGCGTCCGCCGCGTACCGCACGGACTCCGTGCTGGACGTGGACCTGCACCTGTTCACGGTCTCCGAACGGCATCCCGAACTCGCGACCCCGCTCGTGGACCCTGCGCCGTGGGGCCCGCGCACGACGGGCACCGTCGTGCGGGCCGTGATCCCGGGCAACCACCACGACCTGGTGGAACCGCCGCACAGCACCGCGCTGGCCCGGGCACTCGCCGCGGCCCTGCCCTCCTGACGCCCCGCCCCTTCCACACGACCCGGCTCGTCCACACGACCGGGCTCGTCCACACGGCCCGTTCCTTCCACCGTTCCGAACACATCAAGGAGAAACCCATGAACCCCTCGTCCCCGCAGCAGTTCCTCGTCGTGGCCAACGAAGAGGAGCAGTACTCCCTGTGGGAGGCCGGCCGGCCGGTCCCGCTCGGCTGGCACGACCAGGGCGTGCGCGGCGACAAGGAGGAGTGCCTCGCGCACATCGAGCGGGTGTGGACCGACATGCGCCCGCTCAGCCTCCGCGTGAGCATGGCCGGCTGACCCGACGATCCGTGCGCGCCCACGCCGCCCGGCAGCCCGCACCCGCGGGCTGCCGGGCGGCGTCCACGGTGCCGGAAGGAAACCACCATGACCACCTCACGCAGCGGGGCGCCCGCAGCCCCGCGTCGCCTCACCCCGCTGGCCGCCCTGGTGGCGGTCTCCGCGATCTCCTCCCTCGGCATGGCCATGACCCTGGTCGCCGTGCCCTGGTTCGTCCTGCAGAGCACCGGCAGCGGGACCCGGACGGGGCTCGTGGCCGCCGCCGAGGTGCTGGGGCTGCTCTGTTCCGCCGTACTGGCGGGCCCGATCGTCGACCGGCTGCCCGTACGCGCCGCCAGTGTGGGCGGCGACCTGCTGACGGCGGTCGCGATCAGTCTGATTCCCCTGCTGCACGCCTGGAACGCCCTGCCGCTACCGGTGTTGATCGTCCTGGTCTTCCTGGTGGGAGCCGCCCGCGGGCCGGCCGACACCTCGAAGCAGCTGCTGCTGACGGACGCCATGCGGCAGGCCCGCGTCACGACGGAACGGGCCACGGGCTCCGTCGAGGGAGCCCGGCGCATCGGACTGATGGCGGGGGCGCCGCTGGCGGGTCTCCTCATCGCGACGGTCGGCCCGGTGCGCACCCTGTGCGCCGACATGACGGCCATGCTGCTGTGCGCGCTCCTGGTGGCCGTTCTGGTGCCGGCGGGTCCGGGCGTCCGGCCGGTGAACGCAAAGACGAGTGGCTCGTACGGTGAGGAACTGCGCACCGGGCTCAGGCAGTTGCGCGGCGACCGACTCCTGGGCGCCATGACCGGCGTGTTGTTGCTGACCAACGCGTTGGACGGAGCACTGAACGGCGTGCTGTATCCGGCCTACGGGACCGAGGTGCTGCACAGCAGCGCGCTGTTCGGCGCGATGGTGACCGCGATGGGCGCGGGCGCGCTGCTGGGCGCCGCCCTGTACGGCTGGGCCGGGCACCGGATGCCGCGTCGCGCCGTTTTCGTGGGCGCGTTCGTCCTGGTGGGAGCGGTGCGGTGTGCCGCACTCGCTGCCGAGCCACGAGTGCCGGTGTTGTTGGCGGTGTTGGCCGTCTCGGGTGTCGGGTCGGGTGTCGTGGGGCCGCTGATGATGTCGGTGGCCTTCCAGCGGGTGCCCGAGGAGGTGCGGGGCCGGGTGTTCGGCCTGCTGGTGGCGTGCGCCTTGGCGGCGACCCCGGTGGGGATGCTCGGTGCGGGGCTGGTTCTCGACGCCTGGGGTCTGGTGGCGGCGCTGCTGGGCACGGGCGCGGTCTATCTCGGCGTCACGTTGGCGCCGTTGGTCTTCCCGGTGTGGCGGGACTTGGACGGGCGGGCGTCGGCGGAACCGCGGGAGGCGACCGACGATCCCCGGATCGGTTCACCCGCCGCCCCGACCCCTGCCCTGGCGCCCGAATCAGTGTGATTCCTCCCGATGTGCCGCCCCTCACCTTAACGCCAGGCAGTTTGATGAACGCCCGGATCGATCATCGGGCGGCCGGAGCACGGCAGGGTTGGTCCTGCGAGCACGACCGGCGAGGGCAATCCCCGAAGCGGTCGCGAGCAGACCAGAAGACCTCAACCCGGGGGAACCCATGCTGAAGCGTTTCATCGTCGCCCTGTCCGTCGCGGCCGCCGCCCTGCTGCTGCCGATCACCGGCGGTTCGCAGCCGGCGGACACCACGGTCTCCGCCACCGGCGAGAGCGAGGCGGCGACCACCCCGGCACACCCCGTTCACATCACCCCCGGCACGACCACCGGCGGTACGCGGCTGAGTGACCCGAAGGACAGTTCCTGGGGCAGCTGACCACCCCGGCGCGGGGGTTACGTGTGAAGGGGGGCCACTCGCGGTATGCGAGTGGCCCCCCTTCACACGTGGCACACCTGGCACACGTACGCCCTCATTCCCCCGCGCGGTGCAGGGAGACGACGGCGTACCTGGTTCCCTCGGCGCACTCGGCCCGACGGCCCCACCGGGCCGGCACGTACAGCACCTCTCCGGGCAGCAGCCTGCATTGGAAGGACGCCGGCTCCCCGTCCTCACCGGGTCCGGTCAGCCGCCAGGTCACGGCGCCGTCGATCTGGTGGATCAGCAGGTGGTCGGCGGAGGCGGTGTCCGCGGCCCCCGGGTCCGGGCGCGTGTGCGCCCCGGCGACGACCAGTTCCGCCCGGACGCCCAGGCCGGTGAGCGCCCCCAGCCGTCCGGTGAAGGCCTCCAGCCGCGCGGCCCGGGCTCCGTCGTTCGTCGGGCCCTTCCCTCCGTCTCCGTCACCGAGGCCGTCTCCGTCACCGAAGGCGTCTGAGTCACCGAAAGCCGGATTGTCGTACTCGGGCCACAGCACGCCCGGCGCCCGGCCCAGATGGACGGACAGGAACAGCTCCAGCTCCCGCAGGTGCGCGGTGGACCGTTCGTCGCCATCGTCCGGCAGGTTCATTCGGTGCCCCTCTCCACAGATCCCGTCCGAGGAGCATGCCGCCGACCCCCGCGCCCGCGACAGACACGAGAACGCGTGACAGGGCCGCACCCGCGGACGCCCCCGCCACCCGCCCGTGCGGCCGGGAGGGGACAGGGGCGGGACACCGGGGCGACTCCGATTCAGCCCGCGGCCGGGACTCCGGCGACGGGCAGGGCCTCGACGGCCACGGCTTCGACGCGTACGACTTCGGCGGCGGACGGGGCTTCGACGGCGGGCGGCATGCGGACTGCGGACGGTACGGACGGATCCGGTTCCAGCAGTCCGCGCGCCGCGGCGGCGACCCCCGCCTGGAAGCGACTGCCCGCGCCCAACTCCTGCATGATGTCCGCGATGTGACGCCGGGCCGTGCGCAACGACATGCCCAGTCGGCGGGCAATCGCCTCGTCCTTCAGGCCGGCGGCGAGGAGCCGGATGATCGTCTCGTGGATCTCCCGGGCGACTTCTTCGAGGCCCTGACCGACGGCGGCCGAGAACGGCGAGGCCAGGTCCCAGGTCTGCTCGAAGATGTCGCAGAGGTAGGCCACCGTGGATGGTTCGCGGATCACCACGGCCCCGTGACTGCCGTCGTTGAGCGGGATGAACGCGATCTCGCGGTCGAAGGCGATCAGCCGTCCGAACAGTTCGTGCGCGGTCCTGTACCGCGCCCCCAGCACGGAGGCCGCGGCGACGTACGCCTGGCTGGGCCCGTTGAACCGCGCCGTGTGGTGGTACAGGGTGCGGATCGCGATGCCCCGCTTGAGCATGGCCTCGTCCCGCCCCAGCGCCTCCTGCATCGCCTCGGGTATCCGGCTCCCGCCGCCGGGCTGGGAGCTGAGCATCTCGGTCGTACAGGCGAGGGAGGCCCGGTGGATGGCGCCCCGCACCTCCTCCAGGTTCGCCAACACCTCCAGGGCGTCCCCGGCGGACCGGCGTCGCAGGTAGTGCGGCAGGAAGCGCCCGAGGTCCTCCCGGATCCCGCTGATCGTCCGTTCCTGCTCCCGGATCTGCGCCTCCAGCGGCGCGACGAGCTGTTCGGCGGCGGTGTCGGGGGCCACCGCGAACGCCACCGACGGCTCCTCGGGGCTCACGTGCAGCAGGTGCGAGGCGCGCAACCGCGCGACACTGCGCCGGACCTCGTCCACGTCGAGGCCGGTTCCGGCGGCGAGCGCGTCCACGTCCGCCGTGCGGTGTTCGAGCACCCAGCCGTAGACGTCGAGATCGACATCGTTCGAATCAGACACCACATCAGTAGTCAGCATTGGCCCACTTCGCCCTTTTCGCCCCCGGTCGCTTTACTGCCAGGCACTTTGGTGAGGTGCCCACCCCCTGGCGTCAGGATAAGCAAGGCGAAAGTCTGTACAGGACGAACAGCGGCGGGGGATCGACGCTTTCAGGACCCCCGGCCGCCGATTGGCGCGATTGCGGTCATGGCCTCCTCGCGCCGACGGATCGGTGCGGACACGCCCCCGCGCACGCTCCTTCTCCTCCCTCCTGCCCTCACACCCTCCACGCACCTCCACCGACATCGATCCGGAGCCCCTCATGCCCGACACCGCGCTCGCCGCCCCCGCACGGGACCTGCCCAGCCTGACCCCCCGGGAGCGGGAGGTACTCGCCCACCTCGCGCAGGGTGACACGTACCGGATGATCGCCCGGCGGATGGGGCTGAGCCCGCACACCGTCGACACCTACCTGCGGCGTCTGCGCAGCAAGACCGGCGCGGTGAACCGGACGCAGCTCACCCACCTCGCCTTCCAACTGGGTTACTGAGTGGGCGGCGATACTCGTCCCGTGACATGGTTCGAGCGCGCGGAGGCGGCGGAACGACTCGGTGACCGGGACGCGGCCATCGCGTTGGTGAGTGCCCGCGCCGAGTGCCACGGCGATTCCGACGCGCACGGCAACCACCTGTGGCACATGGACCTCCTGGCCTGCGCCGAACGGTTCACGGAGCTGGCGGAACTCGCCCACACGGACGTCCACGCCCGCCGCCGACTCAACCGGGCGCTGCGCGAACGGGGCATGGACACCGCTCTGCGCCGGCGCGCCGAAGAGGGCGACCGCGGAGCCCTCTACAACCTCGTTCACCTGCTGTGCGAGACGGATCGAGCCCCCGAGGCCGGTCGCGCGGTCCGGGACCTCGCCCCCGACAACGCGTACGCGCTCCGGCTCGTGGCCGATCTCGGATCGCCGTCTCCGCGTACGCCGTGAGGGCCGACGGAGTCGGCTGTTCGGCGACGGCGCATGAAATCGGCTGTCCGAAGCATGCGCGGAGGATGGAATGCGTGGTGTACGAGGAGCGGTCGGGCAGGTCGCAGACGGTCGAGTGCGGTCTTGAGGACGAGGCGTGCCGCATCGCCCTGAAGCGGCTGCACGGCTTGGACGACGGCGAGTTCGGGTGGATCCGGCTCGTCGATCCCGACGAGTCCGAGCTGGTGCAGTTGGCCGAGGAGCTGGGTCTGCACCCGCTCGCCGTCGAGGACGCGGTGCAGGCGCACCAGCGTCCGAAGCGCGAGCGGTTCGACGACGTGCTGGCGGTGGCGATCAAGACGCTGTGGTACGTCGAGGACGAGACCGCGGTGGAGACCGGCGAGATGATGATGTTCGTGGGCCCCCACTACGTCCTCACCGTCCGCCACGGCGCGGTCGATCCGACGGCCGAGGCGGCCCGCCGACTCGACGCCGACGCGACGATGCTCCGCTTCGGACCGCTGTCGGTCCTGCACGCGGTGTTGGACGTCGTCGTCGACGCCTACAGCGACGCCGCCGTCAAGGTGCGCAGCACGCTCAACCGGTTGGAGGACCAGGTGTTCTCCTCCGCTCGCGTCGACCACACCGAGGGCATCTACTCGCTCAAGCGGGAAGTGCGCGAGTTCCGTGACGCCGTACAGCCGCTGGTGCCGGTCCTGAACGGTCTCCTCGGCGGGCCGGGCGAGGAGCGGCGGGCGCCGAAGGCCGAGCCCTACTTCCGGGACGTGGCCGACCACCTGCACCGCACCGACACCGAGGTGCGCACCCTCGACGAACTGCTGAACTCGGTGCTCGACGCCCAACAGGCCCGGGTGGGCACCTGGCAGAACGACGACATGCGGCGCATCTCGGCGTGGGCGGCGATCTTCGCCATTCCCACCATGGTCGCGGGCGTCTACGGGATGAACTTCGAGCACATGCCGGAACTCGGTTGGACCTACGGCTATCCCCTCGCCGTGGGGTTGATGGCACTGGCATCGGGGGCCCTGTACCGGGCCTTCCGCCGCAACGGCTGGCTGTAGGCACCTCAGGTTCCCGCCGGGCACACTCGACCGGCGCGGGATGCCGGGCCGGTCCCGGTAGCGCGGCCGAACCCGCTGGTGGTGTGGCCGGCGGCCGACCTACCATCCGACGATGACGACCTCGACGGACCACCTCATCGACGACGCACTGCACCGGTGCGACCTGGAGTGGCTGTCCGACCACCTCGACGCCCGGTCCTGCCGACCGGCCGTCCTGGGACGCCTCGTTCGGCACGCGAACCCGCGCCTGCGCCATCTGGGCCTGCTGCTGCTCACCGGACGGGTCACGGCGACCCCGCCGGCGGCGGACGAGCGGGAGACGGTCGAACTGGCCTCGCTGCTGCCCGACTTCGTGGTGGATCCGCCCGAGGCGGCGTTGCTCCAGGCGAACCTCCACGCACACCTGGGACCGTATCTCCGGGACCGGCGCCCGCCTTCGTGGCGTACGGCCGACCTGCCGGTACGGGTACGGATCGCCTGGCTGCGCGCCGAACTCCTCGACGACCCGACGGTGCTCCGACACGAGGCCCGGGGTGAACTCCTCCACCAAGCGGTCCGGGAGACGAGTGTGACCGCCGCGCACCGGCCGGGGCGGCTGGTGGCCGAGCTTGCGGACAGCGGGGATCAGGTGTTGCGCGCCGAGGCCCTGCGGCTCGCCCGCGAGGGCCTGCACGCGGGGCTGTTGGCCCCCGCGCGCGTACGCGAGCACGTCCTCGCCCTGCTGGACACCGGGGTGCGAGGCGTCGGTGTACGGGACATCGGCGCGCACGGCTCCGGCTCGGCGGGCGGCGCCGACGTCGGCACGGACGTCGGCGCGGCGGACGACACGGCGGGCGGTTCGCGCGCCGCCGCCGCCGTCGTGGCCGCCGCGCTGCGCGAGCTCGCCGAGCCGTGGGCGGCCCTGGAGCCGCTGCCGGAAGGGCGACTGTCCGTCTTCCTCACCTCCGATCCGGAAGCCACCCCGGTCGAGGTCGCCGATGCCGCGCTCACGGCTGCCTCGCGCCACGGCCACCGGGACGTGGTGCGGCGCGTCGCCGCCGATCCCGGTCGGCTGCCCGCGCTCCGCCGGCGCGCGCTCGAACTCCTCGGTGACCTGGCCGGGCGCAATGACATCCGGGAACTGACCGCCATCGCCGCCCGGGATCCGCTGCTGCTCGGCGCGCCCGCGGTGGCCTGCCTGCGCGGGCTCCACCGGCGTGGTCACTTCCCGACCGACGAGGACGTACCGGCCGTCATCGGCCTGGCACTGGCCGACCATTCGATCGCGCCCCGGGAGGTCGCCGCGATCCTCTTCACCTGCCGACGTGCGGCGCTGCGGACGCTGATCGACGCCGACGACGATACGAGCCGGCCGAGGCGGCTTGCGCTGCTCGTCGCGCTGGCCGGGCAGGGGGCGCGGGAGCTACCCGTCGGGGAGGAGATCACACGGGTGTTCGCGACGGCCGGACCACCGGAACCGTTCCTCGCCGCGATCCGTGAACTGCGGTACACGGAGGCCGAGGAGGTCGTCATCGCTCTCCTCCCCCAGGCCCCCGGGCCGGCCCTGGACGCGTTGGAGGCCATCGGCGGACACCGCACGGTGCGGGCGCTGCGGGAAGGGCTCGGGCTGCCTGCCTCCGAGGACGCCGCACAGGACGGTGAGGGGATCGGTGTCATCGCGCCCCACCTGCGCGCGGTGCGCGACCGGGCACTGGAACTGCTGTGGCATCTGACCGACGACCGGGACCAGCGGCGTGGCCTCCTCGTCCGCCTCGACCCCACCGATCTGCCGGCGCGCATCGCGGCCGATCTCGGGGGCCCCGACGAGGAGGAGCTGGCGCTCCTCGGATCCCATCTGGACCCGGACGAACCGTTGACGGCGCTGTGCCGGCTCGCCGCCCACGGCGGGGCGGGCACCCTGCCCGCCCTCGCGGACCTGCTGCTGCGCGTCGTGGGCGAGTTGGCGGCGTTGCGGGAGCCGGGGGGCGACGTCACGCGGTTCGAGGGCGAGACGCCGAACGCCGAACCCGTCGTTCCGCGGGAAGCCGAGCACGCGCTGACCGCCCTGGGCTCCCGCCTGTACGAGCGGCGCCGGATCCGGCCCGCGTGCCTGCTCGACGCGGCGGACGCGCAGGCGGCGGGCAGGGCGCTGCTCGCGACCCTGGTGTTGGATCTGTTGGACCGGCCCGGGCTGTCGGACAGGGAGAAGACGATCCTCCTCGAACTGTTGTCCCGAGCCCCCGGCCCGCGCGTTCGCGCCCGGGTGCATCACCTGTTGCGTCACCGTGACCGGCACGTACGCAAGCACACGATCGCGTTGCTCGCGCGCGATGTCACGGGTGACGACGCGCAGGCACTGTCGGCCACGTTGATCGCGCTGACCCGCGCCGGGGACGTGCAGACCGTCCGGAGGGCGCTGCTGGCCCTCGGCCACGCGCGGGCCCGTTGGGCCTGCACGGCAATCGCCGCGTGTCTCTCCCATCCGAACATGAACGTCAAGAAGACGGCCGCCCAGGCCCTGGCGCGCGCGGGCGCGCCCCCGGCGGTTCCGGAACTGCTCCGTCTGCTGGGACGGCATGACAACCCGGGGCTCCGCGGCACGATCGTCGAGGCGCTTCGCGCGATCCTCGGCGACGCGTACGCGGCCACCGTCCTGACCGCTGCGGAGCACGGCGAGACGGAGCGCGCGCGTGCGCTGCTGTCGGAGGCTCTCGACGGTGTCCTGCCGGCGCGATCGGTCCTCGCGTTGGCCGATCAGGCCTCACCGGTCGCGCCGGCGCTGCTCGCGCTGGTGGCGGACGGCCGGGTCCGCCTGGCGTCCGGCACACGGGAGGAGTTGGCGCCGGCGCTGGACCGGCACGGCATCGTCCTTCCCGCCGGGCCGGCGTCGCCGCCGAACGACGCAACGGACTTCGACGTGACCTCGATGGCGGCGGGCCGCTGGAATCCCACCGTCGCGCTGCGAGTCGCCGTGCGTCCCGAGCCTCCGCACTCCGACCGGCTGCGCGAGCTGCGACCCCTGCTGGCGGACTGGCTCCGCCTGGCCGAATCCGCGCCGCGGGCGACCCGGGGTGCGGTGCTGCGGTTCACACTGCGGCTGTGCCCCGCGCCCTGGACGGACGGGGAGGTCGCCTCGTGGGCCCGGTCCACCCGGCTGCTCCTCGACGCCCTGGCCGACGGGTCGGGCGGGGACCGCCCGGACCTCGTCGCGGTCCTCGAAGCGGTCGCGCCCTTGCTCACCCCGGCGTCGGCGGCGGCGGTCGTCGACTCCGTACGCGCCCTGCCTCCCGCCTCCGCGCACACGCCCGACCGGTCCACCCTGACGCTGTTGCGCCGGTGCGGGGCGGTGCTGGTCCGCGCGGACCTCGACCGCGCGCTCGCGGTGGCCGGGTTCGGCGCCGACCCCTGGCGGGCCCGAACGGAGGTGCTGCGGGAGGCGTTCGCCGTGCCGCACCTGCCTGCCGGAGGCTGGCGGACCGCCTTGGAGGCCTCGGTGCGCACCCCGGCCGCGCTTGCCGACTTCCGCCTCCGCGACCTCCCCGTCCACCGCCGCGCGCACGACATCGGCCGCAAGGGTGACATCCCCGGCATGCGTGACCTCGGCCGCACGCGTGACGAGGAAGCGCCCGATTCCCGGGAGCGGTTGTCCGCGCTGATCGACGTATACGCCACCGCCGATCCCGAGGTCCGTGACCCGCTGCTCGACTGGATGACGGCCCTCCAGCCCCTGGACGCACCGCCCTGGACGATCGGCGAGACCGCCTCCGGACCGCGACCGGCGCCGGGGCGTGCGGGCGTACCGCGCCGCGTGCACACCGACGACCTCGACCAGCCGCGCTCGGCGGCTCTGCGAGACCGCCTGCTGACGATGCTGGACTCCCCTGACCCGGACCGCCGCAACACCGCCGCCCGCGCCCTCCTGACCTGGCCCGAGCCCGGGATCCGGCTCGCCGTGCTCCGGGCGGCCCTGCGCGGGCGGACGACGGTCGACGTCGGCGCCGACCTGGCTCGTACCATGATCACGCTCGCCCCGGCGGAACTCCGGGCCGCCGAGGTTCCACCCGAGAACGTGATCCGCGTGGCCTCGCTGCTCGCGCCGCCCGACCTCGTACCGCTGCTTCCGCTGCTGTCGCACTGGTGGGAGCAGGGGACGCCCGCCGTCCACCGAGCCGCCGCGGTCGAGTTGCGCAGGGCGCCCGTCGACGCGCTCGCCCACGGTCTCGGCACACGTCTCGACGCCGGCGCCCGGGGGCCGGTGGACCTGATCGCGGGCCGGGCGATGCTGCGCACTGCGGCCCTGACGCGGGCGTGCCGGCGGCTCCGCGCCGAGGGACACGACGAACTCGCGGACCGGATCCTGCTGGTCGACGGCCCGCTGCGCGGCCCCGCGGCCGTGAGTCGAGACGCGACCGCGCTCGCCTCGCTCCGCGACCGCGCCGGGACGCCGACCCCGCGGGCCGTGCACCGTCCGGCCCGGCTGGAGCTGTCGGACGCGGCTCGTACCGGGACTCCCGAGCGGATCCGCCGGGCCCTGACCCGCCTTGCCGAGGAGCACCGGGGCCCGGATCCGGACCTCGCGGTGCGGGAGCTGATCGGTGGGTTGCTGCACCACGCCACGCCGGGGGTCCGCCTGCACGCGCACCGGACCTCCCGGGCGGTGCTGGACCGCCCCAGCCACCTTCGACACACGCTCGTCCTGCTGCACGACCCGCAGCCGGACGTGGTCCGCATGGCGATCCGGAGCCTGTCCCGAGCGGCCTGGGAACCGGCGATCCCCGCCCTGGTCGGCTTGCTCGTACACGCGCGTCCCGTGGTCCGCCGGACCGCGGCCGACGGTCTCGCGCGGCTGGGCGCCCCGGCGGTCCCCGCGCTCAGGCGCGCCGCCGCCCACGCCCGCCCCGACAGGCGGGCGCGCTACGCGGAGGTGCTGGGCCGCATCGCGGCCGACACCGGAACCACCGCCGGGTAGGACCGTAGGCCGGGGGCGGACGACCACCGCCCACCCCTGGCCAATGGTTTGCGCGGAGTGCTCGTGGGCAGTCGCCTACAGCCGGAAGGACGAGGCCCCGTGCTGGAGGCGGCCATGTCGACAACCACGCTCATCGTCATCATCGCCGCGGTGGTAGTGATCGCCCTGATCGCCGCGTTGTGGGCCTTCTCGCGCCGCCGTCACCTGCGGCAGCAGTTCGGCCCCGAATACGACCGGACGGTCGAGGCCGAAGGCGGCCGGATGGCGGCCGACCGCGAGCTGCGGGCCCGCGAGCAACGCCATGACACGCTCGACATCAAGGAACTGCCCGCCGAGCGGCGTGCCCAGTACACCGATGAGTGGCGCGACGTCCAGGAACGATTCGTGGACCGCCCCGAGGCATCGGTCGCCCAGGCGGACGAACTGGTGACGCGCCTGATGCGCGAACGCGGCTACCCGGCCGACGGCTACCAAGGGCAGGTCCGGGACCTGTCGGTGGAGCACGGCCGCACCCTGGAGCACTACCGCGCGGCCCACGAGATCAACCTGCGCGGCGGCGGTGCCGAGGCGACCACGGAGGAACTCCGCGGCGCCATGGTCCACTACCGCGCCCTGTTCGAGGAACTGCTGAGCAGCGAAGGAGGCCGATGACATGCGGGAACACGGTGACACGGCGGGCCGGGGCGACGAGGACCGGCTGACCACGGAGAACCTCGCCCATCCGGGTGCGACCGGCGCCCAGGCCGTGTACCCCGGCGAGGCGACGGCCCTGGAGGGCGAGACCACCGAGGCACAGGACGGGGCAGCGGCCGAGGAGGCGCCCGCCGATCTCCGGGACGGGCCGGATCACGCCGAGGGACGCGGGGAACGGGACGAGCGTGACGAACCCCTGCTGGCCGGCGCGGAGACGGAGGGCTTCCGGGAACGGTGGGCCGAGATCCAGGGACGCTTCGTCGACGACCCGAAGGAGGCCGTGACGTCCGCGGACACGCTGGTGGCCGAGGTGATGCAGGAACTCGCCCGGACCTTCTCCGCTCACAAGCAGGAACTCGAGGGCCAGTGGGGCCGCGGCGAGCAGGTCGCCACGGAGGATCTGCGGCTCGCGCTGCAGCGCTACCGTTCCTTCTTCAACCGCCTCCTCAAGACCTGACCGCGCCTCCCGACCCGATCGACCGACCCGATCGACGCGCCGACGGGGCCGGGGCGAACACCACGTGGTGTTCGCCCGGCCCCGTCGCAGGCGCCGTCCCGCCGGGAGGCGTCCCGTCAGAAGGTGCGCGGCTCGTCGTAGTAGCGGCCGATCTGGCGGTGATAGTCCGCGTCCTGGAGGTGCTTGTCCTGGATGAACTCGGGAGCGTGCTTGATCTGCTCCTTCGTCCGGTCGACGTGGATCCGCCGCTCGTCCACCTCGATCCGACTGACCGTGCCGGCGGGAAGGAGCACTTCCTTGCCGAAGATCCACGGGCCGGTGTCCACCACGATGTACGAGGAGTCGACCTCGTCGGAATGCTTGTCGACCTTGCCGATGGAGCCGTCCGTGGCCTCGACCTTGAAACCCGTCAGATCGACGTCGGCCAGGCGGCCGGACGTCTCGTGGTAACCCCACACATTGCCGGTCATGTGAACAACCCCTTCACTCGATCGATGTGACGGTCCTCTTCTCCACGGCGTCCTCGATGATCCGGAGAGGCGCGGAACCGCCACAGGGTCGCCTGCCCTGAAACCTCCGACGCACACGGGGCATTCAGGGTCGGACCACGCCCGTGCGCGCCGCCGCCGTCCGTGTGGGTTCGGCGTCGGGGCCGAACCACTCGCACAACAGCACGGTCGCATCGTCCTGGAGCCGTCCGTCGTGGTGGCCCATGACCGCCTGGACGAGGCGCCGCAACGTCTCCGGGAGGGGCAGACCATCGGCGTGGTGGCGGATCAGGAAGTCGGTGAAGTTCGCGAGGCCGAACTCGGTGGAGCCGGGACGTCGCGCCTCCGTGATGCCGTCGGTGTACAGGACCAGGCAGTCCCCCGGCTCCAGTTGCTCCCTGCACGCCCGGACGGGCAGCCCCAGGTCGGTGCCCATGGGGTGGGCGGGCGGGCAGGCCAGTTGGCCGGCCCAGCGGCCGCCCCTGATGACGAGCGGCGGGAGATGACCTCGGTTGACCCAGGTGAGGACCCCGGTACGCGTGTCCAGCTCGGCGAGGACGCCCGTCACGTAGATGCCGCGCCGGAACTGCTCGATCAGCACTTCCTCCACCCGCTCGCTCACGCCCACGAGGTCCGCCCCCTGCCTGCGGGCGTTGCGGCAGGCTCCGACGGCGAGGTTCGCGGCCAGTCCGGCCGCCGTGTCGTGACCCATCGCGTCGAACACCGACAGGTGGACGATCGGGCCCGCCATCGCGTAGTCGAAGGCGTCCCCGCTGATCTCGTACGCGGGTTCCATCGTGGCGGCGACGACGACCCGACCGTCCGCGTACGTCTGCGGCGGGATCAGGTGCCACTGCATCTCGGCCGCCACGTTCATCGGAGCCGTCCGCACGAGCCGCGCGTACGCGTCGCTCTGGTCGCTCTTGGTGACGATCAGCAGGGCGACCAGGGAGGCCAGGGCCTCGGCGTCCCGGCGGGCCCGCGCATCGTTCTCGTCCGGGGTGAGGCGCAGCAGGCCGAGACGCTCGCTGCCGTTCAGCATCGGCACCCACCATTGCGCGTGGAGCGGGTCCGCCGCCGTGTGCACGATCTCGCCGTGCTGGTAGGCCCGCCCGGCGAGCGTGCCCTCGATCCTGATCTCGCGGTCGTCCGCGCGAGCCGTCGCCGCTTCCGGCACGACCCGGGGCGGGTGGGGCAGCATGCGGAGCACGCGCTCCTGCATGTCCGCCACGTAGATCCGTACGTCGCGGAACCCTGCCGGGGCCGCGTGTTCGGCGACCTTGGCCGGCAGGAGGTCCATGGGCATGAGGTGGCCGGCCGCCAAGAGGCCGGTCAGCATGGTCAGGCTGCCGTCGATCGCCACAGACTCATCTCCCGCGCCGGTGGATCCAGTGCACCACACGCGGGCGGGTTTCGCCGTCGGCGCGCGCCGCACCCTCCGGCGTCCGGCTCCGCGTGCGCGTGGCTCCTTGGCCTCTCCGTCCGCGAGGTCGGGGGCTCACGCGCCGGCCGGGTGTTCCGCCTCCTCGCGCTCCGCCGCGCGGCGGGCCGCCGCGGCGTCGGTGACGTCGAGGAACACCTGGCCCAACTCGGGCCACCGTGCCTTCAGCTCGTCCCGGATGCGGACCATCGCGTCCTCGACGGTCTCGCTGTCGTATCCGGCCGTCAGGTCGATCCCGGCGGCCAGCAGCACCGAGTCCGGCCCGAGCTGCATGGTGAGCAGGGCCGTGACGGAGTCGATCTCGGGCTGCCGCCGCAGCAGGGCCCGTACCTCGCTCTGCATGGCGGGGTCGGCGGCCTCGCCGATCAGTTGGGCGCGGGCCCCCTTGCCCAGGGTGTAGGCCACGTAGACGAGCAGCACACCGATCAGGATGGAGGCCCACGCCTCGTACGCCACCTCACCGGTCACCATGTGGAGTGCCATGCCGATCATGGCGAGGACGACACCGGCGCAGGCCGTGCTGTCCTCGGCCAGGACGGTGCGCAGGGCCGGATCCCGTACCCGGCGGATCTCCTCGGTCGTGCTGCGCCCGGCCTCGCGGGCTTCGCCGCGCACCTGGCGGACGGCGCGGACGAGCGAGGCGCCTTCGGCGAGCAGCGCCGCGAAGAGCACGATCAGGCCGATGACGTAGCCCTTGTGCGATTCGGAGCCGCCGGACCGGAAGGCCTCGATGCCCTGGAAGACCGAGAAGCAGCCGCCGGTGACGAAGATGCCCACGGCTGCGAGCAGGGACCAGAAGAATCGTTCCTTGCCGTAGCCGAACGGGTGGCGCTTGTCCGCCGGCCGCCTGCTGCGTTTGACCGACGCGAGCAGGAAGACCTCGTTGAGGCTGTCGGCCACGGAGTGCGCCGCCTCGGACAGCAGGGCCGGGGAACCGGCGATGACGCCGCCGATGCCCTTGGCCACGCAGATGACCAGGTTCGCGCCGAGGGCCACCCATACCGTGATGCGGGTTTCGCCGTCGCGTTCGGTCGCCGTCCCGGCGGACCGTGTCATCGCGTGTCCGCGGGCGCCGAGGTCCCCGGGAGGGCGGCGGTGCCAGGGGTTCCCGCGGTACGCGGAAGCTCGGTGATCCGGGCGGCGTTCAGGGTGAGCCGCCGAATGCGACCCTCCTGGTCCGCCGCCCTCGTCTCGGCGCCCTGGAGCTGAGCCGGGGCCGCGTCGGTCAGCTGCCAGGTGGTGCGTACCTCGCGTCCGGTGGCGTCCGTCTCGTCGATGGTGACGCGGACGGGTCGCGGTCCGTCGGCTTCCTCCGCGAGGGCCCAGGAGAGGGCGTCGGGGGCGTCGGCGAGGACGCATCCGGTCAGGGTCACCGTGAGGTCCGGGCCGGGGGCGCCGCCCTCTCCCCGCGAACCCAGTCCCTGGGCTTCCTCACAGGTGAAGCGTTCTCCCTCGACGGTGACGCGGAACCTCGGGGGATGCGTGGTGGAGTAGTCCATGCCCTTCGCCTGCCCGGGGCCCGAACCCGTATGCGGCCCGCGCGTGCGCGGTGCCCGTGGGGCACCTGTTCGGAGCCGGTTCCGCGTCCGTTCGGCCGAGGACCCGGGAGGGGTCGCGCGCGGGAATCAGGCGGCGAACTCCTTGACGAAGGCGGCGCAGAAGGCTTCCAGGTCGTCGGGCTTGCGGCTGGTCACCAGCGTGCCGGGGGCCGCGTGGCAGACGTGGACCTCCTCGTCCACCCAGGTGCCGCCCGCGTTGCGGATGTCGGTGGCGAGACTCGGCCACGAGGTCAGGGTGCGACCGCGGACGACTTCGGCCTCCACCAGCGTCCAGGGGGCGTGGCAGATCGCGGCGACGGGCTTGCCGGCGTCGAAGAAGCTCCTGATGAACCCGACGGCGCGCTCGTTCATCCGCAGCGCGTCCGGGTTGGCGACGCCGCCGGGCAGTACGAGCGCGTCGAAGGCGTCCGAGGTGTCCCCCGCGAGCACGTGGTCGACGGTGAACCTGCCGGCCTTGTCGAGGTGGTCGAAGGCCTGCACCTGTCCCGGTTCCGTCGAGACCAGTTGGGGGTTCCAGCCCGCTTCCAGGGCGGCCTTCCACGGCTCGGTCAGTTCGACTTCCTCGACGCCCTCGGGCGCGGTCAGGAATGCGATGCGCACCGCGTTCACTTCCTTCGGTTCGGGGCTCCGGCGCCCCCGCCCGTTCGTGCGGGGGCCTGGGTCCGGGCCGGTGGGCTCACCGTGCACCCCGCGCCTGCCCGGCTCGTGGTGTCGCAATCATCCGATTGCTCCCCCGGCCCGTGCGGCGGGGCGACGGCCGCGGGCACGGTTGCGGGGACGGCCGCGACGGCCGCGAGCCGACCAGGCCCTCGATCCGCGTCCATGGCCGCATACCCGACCGGTGAGAGCGACGGCGCCACCTGCCTGGTGGCGCTCCGCGCCGGCCGGGCTCGGGCCCGGAACCGGACCCGAGCCCGGCCGGTCACCGCCCCTGGCGTCCCCGGTAGCGGCGCACCAGGCCGTACGCGAGGACGGCGCACCCGGCCGCCACGAGCGCGGGATGGCGGCGCGCGACCTCGGCCGCCCGGCTCGCCTCCGCACGCCCCCGGTCGGGGGTGACGTCCCGGATCCCGGCTTCCACGGCACCGGTCAACGAAGCCGCCTTCTGGGCCACGGGCTCCGGGATCCTGTCCTGCGCCGCGTGGACCACGGCCGAGGCCTTCTCCCGGGCGCCCGCCTTCACCTCGACGGCCTTGTCGTGGGCGCGTGCCTTGAACTCGGCGGCCTTGTCCTGCGCGTTCGCCTTCACCTCGGCCGCCTTCTCCCGGGCCTCCGCCTTGACCTCGGCGGTCTTGTCCTGCGCGCGGGCCGTGACCTCGGCGGTCTTCTCCTGGGCACGGGCCTTGACGTCCGCCTTGGCGGCCAGTGCCTCCACGGTCCGGCCCAGCTCGTCGCGGGTCGCCTCGATCTGCTCGCGCAACTCGTCCGGGGTGGCCGGGTCCTTGTCCGCGTGGGTGTGGTCGTCACTCATCGATGTGCCCTTTCCTTGATTTCGGCCACGTCGGCCGTCACGCTGTCGATGGTCCGCTCGGGGGCGGGCGGGGTGGCTCGGGCCGCCTGCTTCCTGCCGGCCGCCGCCAGGACGGCCGCGGTCGCGGCGAGGACGCCGGTGACGGCGAGGGCGGCGGCCCACAGCGGCAGGACGAGGGCCAGGGCGACGATGCCGGTCGCGGCGAGGCCCTGGAGGGCCAGGACGGCGAAGAGCCCGGCTCCGCCGAGGAGCCCGGCGCCGAGGCCCAGGCCCTTGCCCTTCTCGCGCATCTCGGCGGTGGCCAGGTTCAGTTCCTGGCGGACCAGCAGGGTCAGTTGTTCCGAAGCCTGTTTCACGAGGGCGCTCGTCGAGGCCGAGGCGGTGACGTCGGCCTGGTCGTGGGGTGAGGGATCGACTGAGGAGTACATCGTCGGGGATCTGCCTTCCCTTGCGCGGGCGGGCCGGTGGCCTCGCCCGGTACGTCGTGTGGCCTCGATTGCGGTTGGCGGCGGCTCGTCTCGTACCGGTGGCGTCTTCCCCGTCTCGGGGCACGCACGCGCCGATGAACACTCAGACCCGGGGGGCTCCCGCGTGCCCGTCGGGCTCGTCGCCCGACTCCGGGTGGTGCTCCGCGCGTTCCCGTTCCTCCCGGCTCCACGCGCGGGTGTCGCGGGGACGGACGTACGGCTCCTCGTCGACCGGATGTCCGCCCATGATGGCGCGCCGGCGGGACATCTCCGCGTCGAACTCCAGGCCGAGGAGGATGGCCAGGTTGGTGATCCACAGCCAGACCAGGAAGACGACGACGCCCGCCAGGGTGCCGTACGTCTTGTTGTACGAGGCGAAGTTCGCCACGTACACGGCGAATCCGACCGAGGCCGCGAGCCAGATCAGCAGGGCGAGCAGACTGCCCGGGGTGATCCATTTGAAGCCGCGGCCCTTGGCGTTCGGCGTCGCCCAGTACAACAGGGCGATCATGCTCGTGACCAGCAGGACCAGCACGGGCCACTTGGCGATGGACCAGACGGTGAGCGCGGTGTCGCCGAGGCCCAGCACGTCGCCTGCCCGGCGGGCGACCCCGCCGGTGAAGACGACGATCAGGGCACTGGCGACGGCCATCACCATCAGCACGACCGTGACGCCGAGTCGCACCGGCAGCACGATCCAGACGGGCCGTCCCTCGGGCATGTCGTAGACGGCGTTGGCGGCGCGGATGAAGGCGCCGACATACCCGGAGGCGGACCAGACGGCCACCACCAGACCGACGACGGCGACCGCGGACCCGATGCCGCTGCGGCCCTGCAACTGCTGCACCGCGTCGGCGACCACGTCGCGGGCGGAGGCGGGTGCGAGCTGTTCCAACTGGTCCAGGGCCCGCTGCGCCGTGGACGGGCCGGCCAGCCCGAGCAGGGAGGTGAGGACGAGCAGGGCCGGGAAGAGCGCGAGGATGCCGTAGTAGGTCAGCGCGGCGGCCCGGTCGCCGAGTTCGTCGTCGCCGAACTCCTTCAGGGTGCCCTTCAGCACCTTGCCCCAGGCACGCCTGGGCATCTCCGTGGGCCGGTCGGGCCCGTCGCGCTCCACGTCGGGATCCGGTCCGACCCGATCGCGCTCCGCCTCGTCCACGCGGGGCCCGCTCGACGTCGCGTCGCGGTCACCGGGCGGGGCCGTGCGGGGCGGTTCCCGGTCGGTGTCCGCCGCGGGCCGGTGTGGCGGCCGGCCGTCCGTCCGGTCCTGCTCGCGGTGCTTGCGTTCCCATAGCGCTGCCATACCGAGCGGATGTCCGCGATACACGGCCTCAATCAGCGGCGCCGTCACCCCGGGCGGCGGGCCGTGGCCCGCGCTCCCACCGGCGGCCGTGGCCGGCGGGAGACGGGGTGGTCCGGGAGGGACGCGGTGGGGCGGCGGCGCCGGTTCGTCGCGCCGGGCGAGGATGGGTCCGTGACAGACACCTTCACCACCCGGACGATCGACGTGACCACGGGCTCCGCGGAGACCGTGCTCGACCTGACCTCGGCCTGCGCGGACTTCCTGCGGGAGACCGCCCGCGGTCGGGACGGGCTGCTCAACGTGTTCACCCCGCACGCGACGGCCGGGCTGGCCGTCATCGAGACGGGCGCCGGGAGCGACGACGACCTCTTGGAGGCCCTGCGCTCACTGCTGCCCGCCGACGACCGCTGGCGTCACCGGCACGGCTCCCCGGGGCACGGCCGTGATCACGTGCTGCCGGCCCTCGTCCCGCCGCACGCCACGCTTCCCGTGGTGGGGGGTGAACTGGCCCTGGGTACATGGCAGTCGGTGGTCCTGGTGGACACCAACCGGGACAACCCCCGGCGCACGGTAAGGCTCTCGTTCCTGGCCTGAGGCGACGCCGTCCGGAAGCAGGGGACTCAGGTCTGCCTCGTCCAACGTTGTGAGGCGTCCCCACCACAGGTGTTCGTGACCAGGCCGCTGCTCATGCCGAGGTCGAGGCAGCCTCCGCTGAAGTCGCTGCGGAGGGTGCCGCCCGCACCCGTACGCCACAGCCGGCCGATGTCCTGGGCGCAGTCGCCCACGAAGACGGCCTGGCCGAGGCCATTGGCGTACAGGCACTGGCCGCTCTCCCGGTTGACGAGCTTGAAGCTGCCGTTCGACCCGCTGCGCACGGTCCATCGCGCGGAGGAGGCGGAGCAGTCGCCGAAGTCCGACGCCCCGAAGACCTGGGTGATGCACTTTCCCTTGTCGCCGTTCCGGTAGCGGTAGGTACCGGAGTCGGGGGCCTTGGGGGGTACGGGTGCGGTGGACGGTCCGCCGCCGGGAGGACGTGGGCTGCCGGCGCCGCCGGGGTTGCCGCCGTTCGCGGAACCGCCCGCGCCGTTCTGTGTGCCGCCCCCGGGCACCGGGCCCGTCACCGGGCCGGGTCCCGTGCCCGCATCCGTGCCCGTGCCGGCGCCCGGGCCGGCCCCCGCGCCGCCCGTGGCCACGGGTACGAGCCCGCCCGCTCCCGCCTGCCCACCGTCCTTGGCGTCCGCACCGGATCCCTCCCGGGCCGGGGACGGTACGGGGGGCGCCTGACCGGACGGCGCCCCGCTCGACGCCGGCGGCTTCCCGCCCGGGGGCACCGCGGCGGGGGCGGACCGCTCGCCCCGCGCGCCGGCCTGCGGCGCGGACGTGTACGGCAGGTTCCGGACGACCAACGTCGTGCCCCCCGCGACCACGACGACGGGGATGACGGCGAGGAGGATCCGGGTACGGCGCCGCGGTCGCTCGGGGCGGCGCTGCCCCTTCGCGGGCTCGGCGACGGACACGGCCTCGGGCGCGGGCACGACGTCGGGCGCGGGTTCCGGGTCCGGTTCCGGGGCGGGGCCGGTCTTCGGGGCCGGGTCCGTCGACGGCTCCGGCTCCCGGCCGCCCAGCGGCAGCGTGGGTACGTCGGCCTCCGGCACGCCCGCGGCGAAGGCGGCCCGCTCCCGCAGAGTCGCCGTGACGGCCGCCGGCCACGGCGGCTCGGCGAACGGGCCCCGACGCACGGCGCGCTCGTGGAGCTCACCGGCGGTGGGGCGGCCCTCGGGGTCCTTGTCGAGGCAGGCGGCGACGAGGTCGGCGAGGTCGGGATCCAGTTCCCGCAGGCAGTCCAGTTCCGGTTCCTCGTGGACGACGCGGTACAGCACGCCGTGCCCCGACTCCTCGCCGAACGGCGGCGTGCCGGATGCCGCGAACGCGAGGACGGAGCCCAGGGCGAACACGTCGGTGGCGCCGCTGACCTCGCGCTTTCCGGAGGCCTGCTCCGGTGCCATGTAGGCGGGCGTGCCCACCACCATGCCCGTTCTGGTCAGTTGACTCTGCTCGGCGGCCCGGGCGATGCCGAAGTCGATGAGGGTGAGACCGTCCAAGGTCAGCATCACGTTGGACGGTTTCAGGTCCCGGTGCACCATCCCGAGGCCGTGTACCGACTTCAGCCCGGCTGCCGCTTCGCGCAGCAACAGCCACAGCGCGTCCGCGGGGAGACCACCGCCGTACGACTCGACGGCCTTGCCCAGTGTGATCCCGGGGATGTAGGCGGTCGCGAACCACGGCGGTCGGGCGGTCCGGTCACTGGCCAGCAACGGTGCGGTGGCCTCGGCGGGCAGCCGGGAGAGGTTGTCCAACTCGTGTCCGAAGCGGCGCAGGAAGTCCTCGTCCTCGCCGACGACGGAGGCCAGTAACTGCTTGACGGCGACGTACCGGCCGTCATGGACCCCGAGGTACACCCGTCCCATGCCGCCGGCGCCGAGTCGTCCCGTCAACGCAATGGACCCGATCCGCCGCGGATCCCCCGCCTCCAGCGGCCCGGCCCCACTCCCCCTCAGCTCCGACACGTCAGCCCCATCGAATTGGAAATGTTTCCAGAAACCTACCCGAGCGACCCGGTCGGGCAACAGGGAGGCCGAACTCGGCCGCACCTCAAGGCACTTCGAACTTAGGTAAGCCTTGCCTTAACGTCTAGGATGCGCGCATGAAGAAGATCATTCGTGCGCTGACGGCCGTGGCGGCCGGGCTGGCCCTGGCCGCACCCCTCGCTTTCGCGAGCCCCGCCGCGGCCACGGCCGCCCCGACCGGCGGCTCGTCCGGCATCGAACTCCCCCGCCCCACCGGCGCGTTCGCCGTGGGCCGCGACACCCTGCACCTGGTGGACCGCGAACGCAAGGACCCCTGGGTGCCCACGGCCGACCGGGAACTGCTGCTGTCGCTGTACTACCCGGCGCTCGCACACACCGGAACTCCCGCCCCCTACATGGCCGTTCCCGAGGCCAAGGCGCTGCTGACCGACCGGGGGCAACTCGGCGAACACGTCACACCCGAACGACTCGCCGCCACCCGCACGCACTCCCGCTCCGGGGCGCTGCCCCGCCCCTCCGCGCAGCGCTATCCGCTGATCGTGCTGTCCCCCGGGTTCACGATGCCGCGCGCGTCGCTGACCACCCTGGCGGAGGACCTCGCCAGTCGCGGGTACGTCGTGGCCGCGGTGGACCACGCGTACGAGTCGGACGGCACCGTCTTCCCCGGCGGGCGCCTGCTCACGTGCAAGGCCTGCGAGCAGGTCTTCCCCGACGGGTCACTGCACCGGGTCTCCGACGGTCGGGCCCTCGACGTTCCGTTCGTCCTGGACCGCCTCACCGGGCCGCGCTCCGCGTGGCGGTACTCCCGGCTGATCGACGCCCGCCACATCGGCATGGCCGGGCACTCCATCGGCGGCGCGGCGGCGTCGGCCACCATGGCCGCGGACCCGCGCGTGGACGCCGGAGCGAACATGGACGGCACGTTCTTCACCCCGATACCGCAAGGCGGCCTCGGCGCCCGCCCGTTCCTGATGCTGGCCGGTGACCCGGCCATGCTGCCGCCCGACTTCCCCGACACCTCGTGGGAGGACAACTGGCCGCACCTGGACGGCTGGAAGCGGTGGTTGACCGTCACGGGCGCGGGTCACCCGGGCTTCACCGACTGGCCCGTTCTCGGTGATCAGGTGGGCTACTCCCATCCGGAGACCCCGCTCTCGGGCACCCGCTCCGAGCAGATCACGCGGGCGTACGTCGGCGACTTCTTCGACCTTCACCTGCGCGGGATCCCGGCGCCGCGCCTGGACGGACCGACGGCGGCCGACCCGGAGGTCGTGTTCCACCGCCGCTGACAGCCGGTGCGCGGCCCCTCGGCCGCCCCGCACGCCGTGGCGAGGGCCGCCCGCCCGGGCGGGCGGCCCTCGCCACGGCGTGCGGGGCGCCGCTGCCCGTCGGGCGCGTTCTCCACGAGCCCGACCCCGCGCCTCGTCGGTGTGCCGTCGGGTCAGCCCCGGAGAACGGCGCGCCGTTCCCGCGACGTCGATCGGGCGGCGGCGTCCGAGTGCGACCGGCGTGACGCGAGGGCCGTCAGCAGGGCGAAGGCGAGGACCGCGGTGAGCGTGCGCGTGATGTTGAACGCCTCCCAGCGCCCCAGGATCTCCGCATGGTCGGCCGGAGCCGAACCCGCGGCCCACTGCTTGATGCGGCCGTTGATCGGAACGTTGCCGAACCGGGTGACCAGGAGGGACACCAGGGTCAGCAGGCTCGCGGCCCCGGCGGTCAACCGGGCACGACCTCGCGTGAGCACGGCGAGTGTCGCGGCGCTCACGATCGACAGCCCCATCGCCGCCTGCATGGTGATGCCGTTCATCTTCATCAGCTCGGCATGGAAGTCCAGCCGCATGTCGAGCGGTACGGCGTTGAAGGTGGGAACGAGGTTGACCGCGCCGTAGCCGAACGCTCCGGCCAACAGACCCGTGGACAGCAGGGCGACGCCCTGGACTATGTGTACGCGCATGACCCCCAGCCTCCCGGTCCCGGCGTCCGAAGTCCAAGAGCCGGACGTTCTCACGTCCGGCAGCGCCGCTTATACGACGTCGCCCGCATCGGATCATCGGCGCGGCTCCGGGCGTGGAGCCCGGCCCGGGGCAGGGTGTGGCTCGTACGATGTGTCCCATGTCGGACGCCTCTCCCCGCCCCGAGCCGTTCACCCTCCGGACCGCCCCGGCGGCACTCCGAGACCTCGGCGCGCGGCTGCGGGCGACGCGTTGGCCGGACGAACCCGAGGACGCCGGGTGGTCGCTCGGTACCGACGTCGACTACCTGCGCGAGCTGGTGGCCCACTGGGCGGACGGCTTCGACTGGCCCGCACGGGAGGCGGCCCTCGCCCGGCTCCCCCACTTCCGTGTCGGGCTCGGCGGCCAGGGAATCCACTTCGTGCACGTCAGGGCCGTGATGCCGGAGGGGCCCGACCGGCCGGCCCTGCCCCTGGTCCTCTGCCACGGCTGGCCGGACTCGTTCTGGCGCTATACGAAGGTCATCCCGCTCCTCATCGACCCCGGCGCGCACGGCGCCGACCCCGCGGACGCCTTCGACGTGGTCGTGCCCGACATGCCGGGGTTCGGCTACTCGGACCGCCCCGCCGGACCACCCCTCGACACCATCGCCGTCGCCGGACTGTGGGCCGAGCTGATGGGCGTACTCGGTTACGACCGGTTCGGCGCGGCGGGCGGGGACATGGGCAGCCACGTGAGCCGCTACCTCGGGCTCGACCACCCCGACCGGGTCGTCGCCGTCCACCGCACCGACGCGGGGCTGCCGCTGTACACCGGCGATCCGGCGGACCTCGCGCCCGAGGAACGCGCCTGGCTGGAGGACGCCGCGGCCTGGGGCGCCGCCGAGGGCGCCTACGCCGCCGTGCACCGGACGAAGCCGCAAACCGCCGCGTTCGGGCTGACCGACTCGCCGGCCGGGCTCGCCGCGTGGATCGTGGAGAAGCTCCGGGGATGGAGCGATTGCGACGGCGACGTCGAACGGAGCTTCACGAAGGACGAGATCCTCACGAACGTCATGCTGTACTGGCTCACCGGGACCATCGGCTCGTCGATGCGCATGTACCGTGCGAACGCCGCGATCCCGCCCGCGCAGCTCGCCCGCCGGGTCGAGGTGCCCTCCGGTTTCTCGCTCTTCCGGGGTGACGTCGTCCGCCCGCCCCGGGCCTGGCTGGAACGCACGACGAACGTCGTCCGCGTGACCGAGCCCGCCCGGGGCGGGCACTTCGCGCCGTTCGAGGAGCCCGAGCTGTACGCCGAGGAACTGCGCGCCTTCTTCCGTCCGTACCGGGCGGCGGCGCAGGGCTGACGGCGCCCGACGGACCCGGGCTGCGGGGCCATCCGCCGGGACCCGTGCAGGGGCGGTTCAGGCATGTGGTCGGTCAGGATCCGGTCGGCTGACCCGACCACCCCGACCGAACGCCGGCGGGGCCGGAATCCCATCGCCGTCGATTTGGTCGCAGACCTGCCGGTTCCCCCTGCCCCGAAGCAGAATGGAGGTCGGGGCAACAGGGGGAGGCGCGCCGATGGGGCGGGTTTGGCGGGTACTACTGGCCGTTCTGTTCGCGGGGTTCGTGCTGTGGTACGCCTCGTACTACACCACGATCATGGTGTGGGAGGGGCGCAAGATCCTCTCGTGGCTGGCTCCTCCCGTCCTGGTCGCGGGGCTCGGCGCGCTGCCGTGGTTGGTGCGCCGGGTACGTTCCGGCGGGCGGGAGGAGGCCGGATCCGCCGCGCGGGCCGTCGGCTGTGTCGGGCTCGTGCTCGCCCTGGGCGTCGCGATCGGCTGGCTGGTCCACGGCTCGTACCAGCAGGACCGCGCCTACATGGAGAGCACGCGGATCGTCACCGAGCCCGTCCCCGAACTCACCGCCCGCGCCCCGTACGTGGTCGGCAAGGCGCAGGCCGCCCCGAACCTGGGCGACGTGACGGGTGAGATCGCGGACGTCACCTACCTGCCCGACGCGGATCGGTTCTCCACCCTCGTGGAACGGCGCGGCTGGCTCGCGGGCTACGAGGTCGGCCTGGTCCAGGACGTACCCCTCGGCGGCACCGGTCGCAGCCAACAACGCTGCGCCTTCGACACGGACGTGGCCGACGCGCGGATCAGCGGCTGGTTCACGCACAACCTGGGGCGGAAGATCTCCGCGAAGAAGCGGTGGGTCCGCTTCGAGGCCTCGGACGCCTACGTGACCTGCTCGGGCGACACGCCCACGGTCGTGGTCCCGCTGAAGCGACAGACCGGCTTCTTCGTGGTCACGGAGCGACCCGCCGGGGTGGCCCTGTACAACGGACGCACCGGCGAGCTGACCCTCGTCGAGGATTCCACGACCGTCGCCGGCCCCTCCTACCCGCTGAGTCTGGCGGGCCGGCAGCGCGAGGCCACGGCGGCGGTCGGCAGCTTCTCCGACTGGCTCTTCGAGAGGAGCGGTTGGGACGAGTCCGAGGACGGCGCCAACGAGGGCAACGAATCGGAGTTCACCCTCCGCTACCGCGATCAGAGCGGTCTCAGCGCCTACGTCACCCCCCTCACCCCGCAGGGAGAGGCGAGTTCGGTCGTGGCCGTCTCGACCGTCCCGACCCGTCACCAGGGCGGCGGGCTCGCCCCTCTGACGGTGCACCGGCTCGAACCGACCTGGTCCTCGCCGCAGACGATCGTCGCCCTCGTCAAGGCCGAGTACCGGGACGTCTGCTGCTACAACGACGACAGGGTCTTCGAGATCGTCCCGACCGGTGGCAGCACGTGGACGGCCACGGTCGGCAGCGAGCAGAACATCCGCTACCGGGTGGAGGGCAGGGGCCAGATCGGGGGCCGCGAGGCGACCTGCCTCAAGAGTGCCGACGGCACCCTCATCCGCTGTGCGTACGCGGCGCCCGGCTCGCCGGAGGAGAAGGAACTCGAACGCCGGGAGGAGGAGAAGCGCAAACGCGAGACCTCGTCCCCACCCGCCGGCGAGGACCTCTCGAAACTCACCCCGCAGCAGTTGGCGGAACTCCACCGCCGCGTGACGGAAGAGGTCGACCGCCGTCTCACGGCAGGGTAGGACGGGCGGCACCACGGCCCGCTCACACCGGGCCGCAGGGCCGTCGGAGCGGCCGTCGGAGCGGCCGTCACAGGCGGGCGGGGCGGGCGCTCCGGCGGGGACCGGTCCGCCGGGCCCCGCCCGTGCGAGTGACTCGCGTCAGTCCACGAGGACGCCCGGATTGAGGATGCCGTGGGGGTCCAGGGCGCCCTTGGCCGCGCGCAGGGCGAGGGCGAAGGGTTCGGGGCGCTGGAGGTCGTAGCCGGGGCGGTGGTCGCGGCCCACGGCGTGGTGGTGGGTGATGGTGGCGCGATGGCGGTGCAGCACCTCTCCCGCGACCTCCTTCAGGTGGTCCCACACCGCGACCTGATCGTCCGGGCGACCCGCCGCGAGGACCGTGAAGTACGGGGCCGCGCCGTCCGGGTAGACGTGGGTGAGGCGGCAGTTGACGAGGGCGGGATGGCCCGTGGCCTTGAGGGCGGCCGCGCCGACCTCGGTGCGTACGGCGTCGATCAGGCCCGGGACGCGGTCCCAGGTGGCCGCCGTCTCGAAGGTTTCCGCGATGGCGCCCATCCTGGCCAGGCCGTCGCGCAGGTACGGCATGCGCAGGAACGCCGAACGCCAGGCGCCGACCGCGTCCCGGCCGCCGTCGCGGGACTCACCCGTCCGGCCGCCGTGGGCGCGGGCGAGTCCGACGGCCTGCTCCAGGCGGGTGTCCACGGGGAAGTCGGCCGACTCGAACCCGAGGACCAGGACCGACGAACCGTCCTGGGAGGCGCCCGAGAGCGCGGCCTCCCCGGAGTCCAGGAGGCGGCAGTTCGCGGGGGCGAGGTCGGATCCGGCGATCACGCGCACCGCCTCCAGTGCGGCGGCGAAGGACTCGAAGGCGAGTGCGGCGGACGCCTTGTGGACGGGCCGTTCCCGTAGGCGCATCCAGGCCTCGGTGATGACGCCGAGAGCGCCCTCGGAGCCGAGGAAGAGCCGGTCGGGGGAGGGCCCGGCGCCGGAGCCGGGCAGCCGCCAGGAGGTGCCGGCGCCGGCCGGGGTGACCACCCTCAGCGACTGGGCGAAGTCGTCGATGTGGGTGTGGAGCGTGGCGTAGTGACCGCCGGCCCTGGTCGCCAGCCAGCCGCCCAGCGTGGAGAACTCGAAGCTCTGCGGGAAGTGTCGCAGCGTCAGTCCGTGGGGGCGCAGTTGGTCCTCCAGGGACGGGCCGAGGACCCCGGCCTGGATCCGGGCGGCCCGCCCGACCACGTCGACCTCCAGGACCCGGTTCATGGCGGTCAGGTCCATGGACAGCACGGCCCGGTGCCGGTCGCCCCGGTACTCCACACCGCCCGACACGGACGAGCCGCCGCCGAACGGGACCACCGCGACGCCGTGTTCGCCGGCCCACTCCAGCAGGTCGGCGACCTCACGGTCGTTCTCGGGGTGGGCGACGAGGTCGGGAATGCGGCCGGGGCGGCCGTGCAGGGCGCGGGCCACGTCTCGGTAGGCCTTGCCCATCGCGTGCGCGGCCCGCGCCGCGGGGTCGGCGGTGACCGTGCCCGACAGGCTCCGGGGGGCCTGCACGGCGGGGCGGTCGATGGTCAGGTCGGATATCCGGGGCACGGGGAGCGGCCGGGCGAGGGTGCCGGGCAACAGGGCGCCCATGGCGGTGCACTCGGCGTCGTCGGGGTGGGCGTCCGCCCAGCCCCAACCCCACCAGGATCGGGTGCGGGCGGTGTGGTGCGTCGTCGTCCGGGTGGCGCCGGCCATGGGGGCTCCAAAGGATCGAAGGAACTTACCTTGAGGTAAATTACCTACTGATAATATCCACTCATGGCAACCCCACGTTCGAAAGCGGGAACCAAGGGCGTCCCGCGAGCGCTCCGGGAGGAGCAGATCCTCGCGGCGGCCACCGAGGAGTTCGGCGCCCGCGGCTACGCCGGCGCCTCCCTGGCCGCCGTCGCCGCGCGCGTCGGCGTGACGAAGACGTTGTTGCACCAGTACTTCGGCGCCAAGCAGGATCTCCACCTCGCCTGCCTGACCCCCGTCGGCGACCGGCTCGTGGCCGCCATGCGCGAGGCCGTCGCCGAGGACGGGGCCACCGCCCCGGGAACGCCACTGCGGGTGCTGCGCGCGATCTTCAACGCCCTCGAAGGGCGGCGCGAGTCCTGGTTCGTCCTCTACGACACCTCGCTGCCCCCGGACGGCGAGAGTGCCCGGCGGGCGGCGGCGTACCGTGCGTCCGTCGACCGGCTCGCCGCGGGCGGCACCGCCGACCTGTTGCGCGCCGCCGGATCCACCGACCCGCTCGACGCCGACGCCCTCAACCACGTCTGGCAGGGCCTGGTCGCGACCCTCGTCCGCTGGTGGATCAAGCACCCCGACCAGTCGCCCGAGGCCATGGCCCGGCGCTGCGCCCGCCTCTTCGCCGTCGGCGCGGCCCTCGCCTGCGACGGCCCGGACCTCGGAGTCCCGGTGGCGGAGGCCGCGGATCGAACGGCGACGCCGGGCGTTTCGTGACATCGTGGCGCCCTGCCCGTCGACGTTCGCCCGGCCTCGGTACCCGGCCCGCTGAACCCCGACCGGTCGCACGGGCCGCCGGGACGCCGACCGCGCCGGAGGCGCCCGTCATGTGACCGGTCGTCGACCTCGTCGCGGTCACGGCGGCATGGGTACCGACGGGCCGGCCGATCTCCGCATTCTCCGCCGGGTCACCGGACGGTGGACATCGCGTGGGCGCGCACGACCCCGATCTCCCGAGGGGCGATGTCCGTGCCAGGCGGGGCAAGGGCGAGGGCCGCGACCTGTCCGCCGGTGCCCGAGGCCGTGAGGTGGCCGGCGCCGGAACCCACCGCACGGCCCGCGGGCGCTCCGCGGGTACGAGCCCGTCGCGCCCGGCGAGGCCCTCGCGATCCAGGACGGATCGCGGCGGGGACGGATCGCGGTGGTGGCCGTCCGCGGCGCGGCGCCATCCGTCGGTGTCAGTCGAACCGGATGTGCTTGACCCCGATCACGGTCCGGCGCAGCCTCCCCCGCAGCGCGTTGTCGGTGTCGGGGGTGAGGGTCAGGCCGGCCGATCCGGCGATGTGGTCGGCGACCTGTGGGACGGTGAGCCGGTCGGTCCACACCTGCTCCGCGAACTCCTCCCCGCGCAGGCGTTCCAGACAGTGGTCGAGCTTCGACACCGCGAAGCTCTCGCGCCTCAAGGGGGCGTCCTTCCCCGCGAGGAGCCGCACGCCGCGCCCGAAGCCCCGCTCCCGCAGGCGTCGCAACACAGTCTCGCGGTCGGCCATGAGGGCGAAGTGCCTTACGTCGTGGCCCCGTTCACGCAGCCGGCCGACGATCTCCCGGTGGTAGGCGGGCTCGACCACGGTCATCGGCACGATCACCGTGCCCTCGTACCCGGTCAGGGCGAGGTCCAGCATCTCGTACACGCTCCGCCGCCAGGCGGGAAGGTCCTGGAAGTCCGCGCGCAGCGCGGGAGGCAGCATCCGGTGCAGGCCGAACCCCACGTGTTCCGGGTCGCAGACGACACTGCCCGGAAGGCGCCGTCGGATCTCGTACGCGCCCTGCGTCTTGCCGCCGCCGAAGGGACCGTTGATCCACACCATCATGCGCCGACCCTACGGGAGACGGTTCCGACAGCAGGGTGCGAGGGCGCCGCCGCTGCCGCCTCGGGCCTCGGGCCTCGGGCCTCGGGCCTCGGGCCTCGGGCCTCGGGCCTCGGGTCCCGGTCGCGGCAGACGGCGGTTCACGGACGGGGTGTCAGAGGCGGGCCTGGGAGCCGTTGAGTTCCACGAAGCCCAACAGCTGCCTCAGGGCGGCGAAGCTCGTTATGACCCGGCCGAGGATGTTGATCGAACCCGGGCGGCCGTGCCGCAGGTTGTAGGCGAACTGGGAGATGGCTCCCCACTGGTTCTCCAGCCCCGCGTAGCCGTCGCCCAGCGCGTTCGTCTCGTGACTGATGATGTTGCCGTAGACGCGATTGAGGATCGGCGCGAAGCGCGCGGACTCCGAGAAGATCTGGGCGGCGACGAGCAGGGCGCGGCCGACGTTGTCGTTGTACGCGGTGACGTTGTTCAGCTGCCGCATGGCGTTGTACATGCTGTTGGGGGTGAACACGAGGTTCTGCCGGTCGTTGCCGCCGGGGAGGCTGTTGTAGTTGCCGGTGTTCGGCATGAACCGGGCCGACACCCCCAGGGCCTCCTGGAACTGCTGCTCGCGGTCGTGGAAGGCCCAGTGCATGTTGCTCCGGGGCGAGTAGAAGCCGGCGACGTAGAGGTTGTCGGCCCAGATGTAGACCGAGGCGACGTGCTCGTTGTTCGTGTCGAGCACCCTGACCTGGATGAGGCGGCCGGCCTCGGTGGTCGTCTGCGTGACGTTCTCCTCCTCCGTGGGTTCACCGTAGGAACGCCGATGGATCTCGTCGATCAATCGGTAATAGCGGGTGGCGTGTTCCGGTCCACCCTCGGTGATCTTGGAGACGTTCCAGTCGATGACCGAAAAGTTCGTCGCGGACGCCGTACCGCTCAGTGCGGTGACCAGCCCCATGGCCATGGCAAGCGACAGGAACGCGGAGCACAATCTCTTGAGCATGTTTCCCTTCTCTCCCGGCACGGAAATGCGGGATCGAGGACGGATGACGGTTTCCCGAGCACGCGAATGACGATCGCCCGGGAAGGAAGAACGTACGAGTTCCCTCGCCTTCCGCGTTTCCACTGCGTGCACGCCCTCTTGACCCGCGGCGCACGGCGTCAGGCAGGTCTCGATCGGCGGGGCAGGTCTCGGTCGGCGGGCCACGCCCACATCAATTCGGAGGGTCCCATTCCGAATCGAGGGCGAATTCAGGCAACGCCGGCTGATTCCCATCGGGTCGAACTCATTGCCACCGCCGAGGCGTGCCGTGTGATCACCCGCCCCCACCTCCCGGATATCACGACATCCGTGATGCGGTGATAGAAAAGGATCTTGGCTCTTGCTTCCGAGATCGCCGTCCTCAGCCGGCACTGTCCGGAAGCAGTAATTCCGCACCACCACAGGAAGGTCCAGGGCAGACGATGTATGCGCGCCCCGACGAGGTCCGTCACCTGCACACGCTCGGTCCCCACGGCACCAATCTGGAAGCCGCCTCCCACGAATGGTTCCGCAGACGAGGTGTCGAGGGGACCGTCGAACTCCACGCCTCGATCGAGTCCGCGTTGGAGGCCGTGCCCGACGACGGACGGCACGCGCTGACCGCCTGCGCCGTCTACCCGGCCCTGCACACCCTGGTCTTCTCCAACCTGCACCGGCTCCACATGATCGACAGCTTCGTGATGCCGACCCACAACATGGTGCTCGCCAGCAGCGGTACGCAGGACCCGGCGACCGTCGCCTCCCACCCCGCCCCGAAGGGCCTCGTCCCCGAGCCCGCGCGGATCCGCGAGGTGCTGAGCAACTCGCAGGCGGCCATCGACTGCGCCGAGGGTCTCGTCGACGGCTGCATCACCACCATCGTGGCCGCCGAGCGGCACGGACTGCGGGTCCTGCGGGACTTCGGTCCGGTGCCGATGGTCTTCACCGTCCACCAGGTCCTGGCCGTCCGCGCCGAGGGCGGGCGTCCCCTCGCCGTGGGGGCCGCCCGATGAGCACCGGACGCTTCACCTCCGCGACCGCACCCGTACCGGCGGACCTCCTGGCCGAGGCCGACCTGTTGACGGATGCGCTCATTCCGATGGTGAATCGTTTCCGCGACCGTCAGCGGGACGACGGCACCGTCGCCGATCCCACCCCCGACGACGCCGAACTGCTGTGCCGGATACGCGACGAGGCGACATCCTGGTACCGCCGTCACGGACTCGACGGACAGGCCGACGCGCTGGTGGAGGACGTGGACGGCTGGCTGGCGGCCGGTCTCGACTCCCGCCCCCACTTCGCGCGCTCCCGGGACGCCCTGCGGGTCCCCGCCGACGGCGAGCCGGTCTTCTTCCTCGCCCCCTTGCAGAGCACCAACAGCGCCCCGCCCGTCGGCAAGCGCCTCGACTGCTTCCTCGCCCTGCGCAAGGAGCCCGACGCCTTGGCGGGCATGGCCGCGGACTTCCCGCACCCGAAGAACAACTGCCAGTCGCTCGTCCTCGTCGCCGGCAGCGCCGGCTTCGCCCAGGGCTCCTGCATCGTCTTCTTCCCGGAGAACGTCGCGGCGCACGACAAGGTGACCGACCAGCCGTACGCCATGTTCTTCTACAACAAGATGCGGAAGATCCACGAGACGTACGCGCTGCCCGCCGCCGCGGCCGTGCTGACCCCGGACTCGCTGCCGGGCGCCTCCAGCGGCCTCGCCGCCGACGTGTGCTTCGAGGCCCGCGCCATCTGGGGCTACCTCCACGACTCGATGCACTACCAGGGCCTGTGGCCGTTCGACGAGAACATCTCCCTGAAGATGAACTGGTTCGTCGGACTCCTGGAGGAGATCAAGGTCGACGCGAAGACCGTCCTGGCCTGCGCCGACAGCGGCCTCGTCCCCTTCGCCGAGCAACAGATCGACATGATCCTGCTGGAGCGGGTGTTCCGCTATCCGCAGGCCGACGACGCCACCCGCAACTTCGACTCCGGCACCGGTGTGTTCCTCTACTCCTGGTTCCGCGAGCACGAGGCGCTCGCCGGATCGCCTGCCGACGGCGGGCTGTTGCGGTTCGACCGCGCCAAGGCCCTGGAGGCGCTGCGCGCGTTCGTGACGAGCGTGGAGAAGCTGGAGGCCGACGTGAGCGACGACGACGAGTACCGCGCCGCCGCCAAGGAGTTCGTGCGCCGGTACCTCCCCGAGGGCGAGCCCCGGCAGCGGTTCTCGTTCACCGCGGACCAGCTCGTACTGCGGCGGGCCAAGAGCGACCTCGACCGCCTGCCACCGCTCGAATTCGCGCGGGCGGGGTGGTGACTTCCGCCGGGGCCGGTCGCGGGGGCGGGCGCCTGGTCGTGCCCGCCCTCGCGGCGTGCATGGTCCTCCTGCTCGCCGCCGGCTGGCTGCTCTCCGGCCACTTGGTGGCCGGCGTGCCGCCGCTCGCGGTGGCCGCGGGGCGGACCGCCACGGCCTTCGTCGTGATCATGATGATCGCGCTGCTGACCCCGCGCGGTCGTACCGGGGCCCGGACGGCCGCCGCCCGGCCCCGCGCCGTCCTGGCCCTCGCGTTCCTCGGCTTCTTCGCCTACTACTCGGGAACCCTCCTCGGCACCCGGTACGTGGGAGCCTCCCGGGTCGGGCTGATCGTCTCGCTCCTGCCCTGCGTCACCTTCGTCATCGGCATCCTCGCGTTCCGCGAGCCGTCCTCGCGCCGCAAGGTCCTCGGGACGGTCCTCGCCGGCGCGGGCGCGATCGGCTTCCTGCTGGCCGACGGCGCCGCGAGCGCCGGGTCCGGCTCGGACGGCGACGCCGCCACCCTCCTCGCGGGGGGCTCTCTCGCCTTCGGCGGCACCCTCACCTACGCCCTGTACGGGTACGTCTACCGGCAGCGCATGTCCGACGTACCGGCCCTCGCGGCCCTCCCGGCCATCACCGGGGCCGGCACGCTCATGCTCGGCGTCACCGCGCTGCTGTTCGTGCCACTCGGCGGGGTCTCCGCAGCCGACTGGGGTGGCGTCGCCGTGCTCGGCGCGGTCCTCACCGCCCCCGTCTTCCTCATCTCGCACGAACTGATCCTGCGCAAGGGGCCGTTGTTCACCTCCGCGCTGGGACTGGCCGTGCCCTTCCTGGTGCGGCTCGGCGAATGGGGTCTGGGCACGGCCGCCGCGCCGGGCGCGCTCCCGATCCTGCTCATCGCCGGGTCCGCGGCCGGTGTGTGGCTCACCGTGGGCGGTCGCCGGCGCGCGGGGGCCGCCGTACCCGCCCGCCCCCGCACCGAGAGCGACTCCGGGACCGGCACCGAGTCGGAGACCGAGTCCGAGAACGACAGACCCGTTCACCGTGCCTCCGCCACGGCCGAGGCCCTCCCGCCAAGGAGCCCATCGTGACCGCCTCCCGCCCGACCCTCGTCCTGCTCCACCAACGCGTCGGCCTGCCCTGGCTCTTCGAGGCCGCCGTGCGCGCCGGCATCGACCTGATCCTCGTACCGCGATCCGACGAACGGGTGGACCCGGACCGGCTGCCGCCGGCGGTCGTGGAGTTGCTGCCGCTCGATGTGGCCGGTGACCCGGCCGGGGCACTGAAGACCCTGCGCGAACGGCACGAGAGCACGCCCTTCGACGGCATCGTCACCCTCTACGACCCGTTCGTGCCGTTCGTCGCGGACGCGGCGGAACTCCTCGGACTGCCCGGCATCGGACCGACGGTCGCGCGCAACGCCCAGGACAAGCGGATCATGCGCGAGCGGCTCGCGGCTGCCGGCCTGAACGTGCCGCGCTTCACGCGCCTCGATCCCGCCGACGATCCCGCCGCGACCGTCCGTGAGGCGGGCCTGACCTTCCCCGTCGTGGTCAAGCCCGCCCTCGGCATGTCCAGCCTCGGCGTGACCCGGGTCGACTCCGGCGACGCGCTCGGCACGGTCGTGACGGACGTGCGCCGGGTGTCCGCGGGCACCGCCGACGGAGGCGCCGGGCTGATCGTCGAGGAGTACCTCGACGGACCCGAGTTCGCCGTCGAGTCGCTGGTCCACGAGGGCCGGGTGCAGGTCCTGTCCATCGGCTACAAGGGCGACCCGCAGGGACCGTACTTCGAGGAGAGCGTCTACCGGGCGCCCGCCGCGCTGCCCGAGGCCGTCCGGGCCGACGTCGTGCGCGAGGTGATCGCCGCCCACGCGGCTCTCGGCATCGCCCTCGGCCCCACCCACACCGAACTGCGCCTGCGCGGCGGCTCCATCCCGTACCTCCTGGAGATGGGGGCACGGATCGGTGGTTCCGGGGTGTCCCACTACATCGCGGAGAACGTCACCGGCGTCGACCTCGCCGCCGAGACGTTGCGCATCGCGGCCGGCCTGCCGCCCCTGCGCGCCGTCGAACAGGGCTTCACCGAGCCCGTCGCCGCGTCCGCGAACTACATCGTGCCGTGCGGCGGACACGGCACGATCGTCGCCCTGCACGGCCTCGACGAGGCGGAGGCCGACCCGAGGGTCGACCACCTCGTGCGGATGCTCGCCCCGGGCGACGTGGTCCGCCCCTACCCGGACTTCACCGGCTACCCGGCGTTCATCCTGTCCCGGCACGCCGACCTCACCGAGGCGGAGGAGTTCCACGGCCACCTCGAGCAGGCCATCCGCATCGACTACGCCCCCGCGACCTCCGAGGAGAACCCTTCGTGACCGCCCTCCCCTTCGACGACCGCGACGGCACGATCTGGCTGGACGGCCGGTTCGTGCCCTGGCGCGAGGCCCGGCTGCACGTCCTCAGCCACGGCCTGCACTACGGCGGAGCCGTCTTCGAGGGCGTGCGCGTCTACGGCGGCCGGATGTTCAAGTCGTCGGAGCACGCCGAGCGACTGCTCTCCTCCGCCCGGGAGCTGAACTACTCGCTCCCCCACTCCGCGGCCGAACTCGACGCCGCGGCACGGGAGATCGTCCGCCGCGAGGGCATCGTCGACGGGTACGTCCGGCCCGTGGCCTGGCGGGGCAGCGAGCAGATCAGCGTCTCCGGGGCCGGCAGCACCCCGCACGTGGCCATCGCCGCCTGGGAATGGCCGCACGTCTTCTCCGCCGAGGCGGCGCGTGCCGGCATCCGGCTGCGCACCTCGAAGTGGCGCCGCCCCGACCCGGCGACCGCACCGGTCCGGGCCAAGGCCGCGTCCTTGTACAACATCTGTACGCTGGCCCGCGACGAGGCCGAGGCGGCGGGCTACGACGACGCCCTGCTCCTCGACCTGCGCGGCGGGCTCGCGGAGGCCACCGGGGCCAACCTCTTCCTGGTGATCGACGGGGCCCTGCACACGCCGACGCCGGACTCCTTCCTCGACGGCATCACCCGACAGACGGTCATCGCCCTCGCCGCCGACCTCGGCATCGAGGTGGTCGTGCGCCGCATCGAGCCCGGTGAACTCGACCGCGCCGAGGAGGTCTTCCTCACCGGAACGGCGTACGAGGTCCAGCCGGTCAGCGGTGTCGACGAGCGGACGTACCGGGTGGGCAAGGTGACGTCGGAACTGGCCGCGGCGTACGCGCGGCTCGTCCGTTCCTCCTAGGTTCTCTGTCGTGGGGGCCGTCCGGAGGCGTCCCGAGCGGCCGTCCGGGTGGTGAGGTCACGGACGATCCGGGCCGCGTGTCCGCGACCGCGTCAGGAGGAAGGAGCGCCGTGTCGACGCTTCTGATGGGCCTCCTCATGCTCGTGAGTGGCGGCGGTGCCGGCGTGCGTCCTGGTGATGGTCCTCATGCTGAGGAACCCGCCCCGTTCGCCGTCCGGGATCAGCGCGGACGTTTCCCCCGGATCCCGCCGGACCCCGGGCGAGGCCTTCAGCGCGGGGCCGCGGCGATCCGTACGTGGTGGTGTTCGTGGTCGGAGAGGAACGCCGCCAACTCCTGGCCCTGCTCGGCCACGGCGGTGCGGTCCGCCGGGGAGAAGCGGCGCAGCGGGGTGACCGTGACGGTACCGTCCCGGACGGTCCACGTGGCGGAGACCCTGCCGTCCAACAGCACGACGCGTTCACCGGCGACCGACAGGCCCCGGTGGGCGTCGTCGATGATCCGGCCGCGGTCGTGATGGCCGAGGATCGCGTTGTCGAACGCCGGCAGGAACCGCACCGGGGCGGGTGTGTCGGGATCGGGCCGGGGCGCGTCCGGGAGGTCCAGGAGTTCCCGCCCCCGCTCGTCCCGGAAGGTGACCAGCTCCTCGCGCATCGCGGAGATCGCCGCCGGCAGGCCGGCGAGTCCGCACCAGGCGCGCACGTCGGCCGAGGCCGCGGGACCGTACGCGGCGAGGTAGCGCCGCACGAGCGCCTGCCCCACCGGATCGGAGGCGTCCCCGGACGGGGGGTCGACCTCACGGCCCAGCCAGGAGGAGAGCAGAACGTTGCGTACGCCCGCCTTCGTCCGCCAGAGTCCGCGCGGCGGCATCTGCGTCATCGGGAGCAGGGCGGCGACGAGCATCTCCCCCAGGGGCCGCGGCGGCGGCGTCGACCGGCCGAGTGCCCGGGCGAGTTCGGTCATCGAGCGGGGCTCTCCGTCGGCCATCACCGCGCGGCCCGCCTCGGCGAGTTCGTCGAGGTCCGCCCCGGCGAAGTCGGCGCGGTAGGTACCCAGCACCCTTTGGCGCAGCATGGTGTCGTGGCGGGCGCGCCAGGCCAGGGCGTCGTCGGCAGTGACGAGGTGAACGGTGCGGCGCATGAGGTGGGTACGCACCACGGCCCGTCCGGTCAGCAGGTCGGACAGCTCCGCGGGGGCGAACGCGTGCAGCCGCGACCAGAGCCCGACGAAGGGTTCCTGCGGTTCCTGGGCCTGGAGCCCGCAGAGGTGCGCGACGGCGTCGAGGGCAGGCACCCGGGCCCGGTCGAGCAGGAACTGACGGGCGAGTGTGGCACGGCCCAGGGCGCGGGCGCCGAGGACGGTCATCGGGATCCCCCCACCGGCGGAGTGCCAGTCCGGTTCTCCTCGCGCGGGGCATGGAACACGCTCGTCTCCTTGGCTGCTCGGCGGCCGGCACCCCGGGGTGCGCCGCGGATCGGGGTACTCGTCGGGTCAGGGCGGGGACCGGGGGCCCGGCGTTCGATGTCGGGCGTTCCGGTGTCCGGGCGCACGGCGGTGCAGTGGCCCGGCGCACCCGGCCGGACGTCCGCCGGGCGGCACCGTCCGGCGTTCGCCCCGTCAGGTCGACTTCTGCCCGTCGAGCGCCTCGCGCACGATGTCGGCGTGGCCGGCGTGCTGGGCGGTCTCGGCGATGACGTGCAGGAGGGTTCCGCGGACGCTGAGCACCCCTGCGGACTCGTTCCACGGCGCGTCGGGAACGGGGTGCGTCGCCGACAGGTCGGGTACGGCGCGGACGATCTCCTCGGTGCGAGCCGCGACCTGTTCGTAGCGGGCGAGGATCCCGGCCGATGTCTCCCCCGGCCGCACCTGGAAGTCGTTCCGGTGGTCGATGGCCCACTGCGGGAACTCGCGTGCCGTGCCGGCCGCGACCTCGGCCCAGGTGACGCCTTCGGGCAGGTCGAAGCGCATCGCCGAGGGGCCCTCGACGACGAAGCGCAGCCATCCCTCCTCCATGGACGCGACGTGCTTGATCAGCCCGCCCAGGCACAGCTCACCGGCCGTCGGGCGGTCGCCGAGCCGATCGTCGTCGAGTCCGCGCACCGTGGCGAGCAGGGCGGTTCGGGCGGTCCCGAGCGCGGCGAGCAGGTCGGCGCGTTCCGCGTCGACGGCCGGGGTCGGTGTGGCCGGGGCGGGCTCGTGCGAGACGGGCGTGGTCCTGGTGGTCATGGTGGGTGGTCCTTCCGGTCGGCGTTTCGTGTTCGCGTTCGCGGTACGGGACAACCATCACCGAGGTAGAGGACAGGGAATGTCCGTCACTCGGGGCATCCTGGGGACATGCAGAAGACCTCGGCGCGCTTGCTCTCGTTGCTCTCGCTCCTCCAGGCCCGCAGGGACTGGCCGGGAGCGCTCCTGGCCGAACGACTGGATGTCAGCGGCCGGACCGTGCGCCGCGACGTCGACCGTCTGCGCGAGCTCGGCTACCCCATCGCGGCGTTCAAGGGTCCCGACGGCGGGTACCGGCTCGACGCCGGCGCGGAGCTTCCTCCCCTGCTGTTCGACGACGAGCAGGCCGTCGCCCTCGCCGTGGCGCTGCGGATCGCCACCACCAGCGGAGCCGGCATCGAGGAGGCCGCGGCGCGGGCGCTGAACACCGTCCGGCAGGTCATGCCCGCTCGGCTGCGCCATCGGATCGACGTCCTCCAGGTCACCGCCGTGGAACGGCCTTCCGGCCGTCCGGCGACACGGGTCGACAGTGACGTGCTCATGGCTCTCGGCGCCGCCGTCCACGCCCGCGAGGTACTTCGCTTCGACTACCGGGGCGCGACTGCGCCGGGAGCCGACGAGGGCCGGCGGGACGCCGACGGCACGGTGTCCCCTCCCCGGCGGGCACAGCCCCATCACCTCGTCACCTGGGGCGGCCGCTGGTACCTCGTCGCCTGGGACCTCGACCGCGAGGACTGGCGCACCTTCCGCGCGGACCGGATCAGCCCGCGCGTCCCCACGGGGCCCCGCTTCGTTCCGCGCGAGGTGCCCGGGGGCGATGTGGCCGCCTATGTGGCCGGCAGGTTCCACGGCTCCGGCGCCTCCGGGGACTGGCCCTGCCGCGGCGAGGTGATCCTCGACCTGCCGGCCGCCGACGTCTCCCGGTACGCCCATGACGGATTCGTCGAGGAACTCGAACCGCACCGCTGCCGGCTCGTGTTGGGCTCGTGGTCCTGGCCCGGACTGGCCGCCACCCTCGGCAGGTTCGACGCCGACATCGAGGTCGTGGGGCCGCCCGAGTTGAGGGAGGCCTTCGCGCACCTGTCGCACCGCTACGCGCGCGCCGCGACGAACACCCCCGTGGCACCCGGTACGGCCGCCACACCCGCCTCGCCTGCCACACCCGCCTTGCCCGGCACTGCCGGCACGGGCACCTGAGCCGCCCGGCGCCCCGCACGGCACGGCGCACACGCCGCGGCCCTCGTCGCCGACGATTCAGCCCCGCCCGCTCCCGCGCGGGTCGATCGGGGTGAGGACCCCCAGCCGGTCCTCGATCGCCTGGGCCGCCGCCAGGCACAGGTCCTCCCGGAACGCCCGTCCGACGATCTGCACGCCGGTCGGCAGGCCGTCGGCCACCCCGGTCGGCACGGCCACGGCGGGGACGCCGGCGAAGCTGGTCGCGGTACACAGCCGCATGGCCGAGGCGACCCGGTCCCGTCCCGCCCTGTCGCGCGACTCCAGTCCCGGCTCGACGGGCGGTTCGGTGAACACCGGCCCGAGCAGCAGCGGGTACGCGTCGAGGAACTCGGCCCACGAGCGGCGGATGTTCAGCCAGGTGCCCATCAGTTTCATGAACGCGTCGGCGCTCGCCGGCGGGGTCCGTTCCATGGTCATGCCGATGTACCGGTCCCCGCCCTCCCCGAGGAGCCCGCGCACCACGGGCCAGGTGGGGGCGAACTCGGTCACGACGATCCGGCCGTACGCGTCGAGCGCCTCGTCGAGCCTCGGTACGTCGGGTACTTCCCGTACGTCGTACCCGGCGTCCCGCAGCGCCTCGGCCGCGTCCTCGACGGCTCGGCGCACCGTGGGGTGGACCCCGTGGCCTCCGGGGTCCGTCACGACCGCGACCTTGAGGGGGCCCGGGATCGGTGCGCCGTAGGCGGGCACCGGCACGGCTCGCGGGTCTCGCGGATCGGTTCCGGCGAGTACCTCGTAGGCGAGTCTCAGGTCACCCACGGAGCGCGCCAGCGGGCCGTCGGTGACCAGGAACTGTGAGGCCGGGCCCGGATCTTCGGGGCCCAGCACCCGGTGGTCCGCGGGGAAGCGCCCGCTGGTCGGCTTCAACCCGGCCACGCCGTTGAACTGGGCGGGGATCCGGATCGATCCGCCCGAGTCGTTGCCGAGGCCGAGGGCCGCCATGCCGGTGGCGACCGCCACCCCGTCGCCACCGCTGGAGCCGCCCGGGGTCCGGTCGGGGTCCCAGGGGTTGACGGTGTCCCCGAACAGTTCGCTCCGCGTGTGCATTCCGGCGAGGATCAGCGTCGGGATGTTGGCGTGCCCGACGGGGATGGCGCCCGCCGCGCGCAGTCGTGCCACTGGGGGCGCGTCCGCCGGCGCCACCAGGTCGCGGAAGCGTTCCACACCGAACGTGGTCGGCACGCCTTTCACGGCGGTGCTCTCCTTGACGGTGAACGGTACGCCCGCGAGCGGGCCCGACACCTCACCCGCGGCCCGGCCGCGGTCCGTTCGGGCGGCTGCGGCGCGGGCCTGCTCGGCCAGGATCAGCGTGACGGCGTTCACCCGGGGGTTGACCTCGGCGATCCGCTCCAGATGGCTGTCGACCAGTTCGAGGGCGGAGACGTCCCCACCGCGTACCGCGGCCGCCTGCTCGACGGCCGTCATCCTCCACAGGGCGTCCCTCACGTCTGTACCCCTTCCCGAAACACGTTCCGATGCAAGTGCATCGAAACAGTACCCCTGGAATCGATACGAGCGCATCGCATAAAGTGTGCCGGGACCCGGAGAACCGGAGACACCGGGAGTCGGGGAGGGGACGGGCATGCCCAAGCAGGTGGACTACGCGGACCGGCGTCACCTCATCGCCGAAGCCGTCTGCCGACTCGCCGACGAACACGGGCTGGAAGGCGTCACCCTGCGCGACGTCGCCGCCCGCGCGCAGGTGTCGATGGGCGCCGTCCAGCGCTGCTTCCGCACCAAGGAGGAGATGCTCTCGTTCACTCTCGGGCAGGTGGGCGACCGGATCGGCGAGCGCATCCGCGCTCGACTGGTGGCGAGCCCCGCACAGTCGGCAAGCACCGCCCTGGGTCACGCGGCCACCGAGGTCGCACTGCTCCGGGAGGAGCACCGGGCCGAGGCCCGGGTATGGCTCGCGTTCGTCGCCCAGGCGGCCGTCAACGAGACCCTCGCGGCCACCCTGAAGGCCAACTACGCGGCCCTACAGAAGGCGTTCACGCATCTCGTCGCGGAAGCCGTCGAAAGCGTCGACGGCCCCGCAGCACCGATCGACGGCCCCCTCGGTGCGCCCGTCGACGCGTCACATGAGGCTCGCACCCTCCTCGCCCTCACGGACGGCCTCACCACGCACGTGCTCATCGGCCACCTCACACCGCGAGCGGCGCGGGACGTCCTGCACGCCCACCTGGCCAACCTCTGGTCGCGGACCGCGCGGCCCACGAACAACCCCACGACCGACCCCGCGGCCCGCCCCGGGCGACCCGACCGCTGACGGGCCGTAACCCTGTCGACGAGGGTCGAAGGTCGATGAAGGCCTGTCCCGCATGGACGCCGATCCCATCGACCTCGCGCGACGTCTCGCGCGCGACCGGTTCCCCGAAGCGATGGCCGTGGTACTGGCCGGATCCACGGCCTCGGGGCGGGCGACCCCGAGCAGCGACCTCGACATCGCGGTGCTCGTCCGGGACGGCGGCGAGACCTTCCGCGAGACCCTCCGTGTCGACAGGGCCGCCGCCGTTGAGCCCCGACGCGGTCGAGACCCGGCGGTACCTGCTCACGGACGCCCTGGACGACCTCGGCGACTCGGGGGATCCCTTCGAACGCCTGGCCATGGCCGGATACGTGCTGAACGCGGCGGCGGACCTCCTCCTGGACCACCACCGCGCGTGGGCGGGCGGCGGCAAGTGGCTGCCGCGACGCCTCCTGGAGGCGGCCGGCGCACGCGGATCCGCCCTGCTCGAAGGGCACCTGCGGCTGTGTCGATCGGCGGATCCCACGCTGCTCGTCGACGCCGCCTCTCGGATCCTCGACCTCGTCGGCGGGCCGCTTCGCGAGGGCTACCGCAGAACCTGGCGGGGTGTCGTCGAGTCGACCGGCGCCCCGGTCGGGCGTTGACGTCGGACCGACGCCGCACCGCCCTACCGGAGCGGGGTGTCCGTACCCGACGTGCCGACCCGGCCTCCCCCGCGCCCGGTCTGCGGCGCCGGCGCCGGTGGTACCGGGAGGCGGACCACGAGGCGGGCGCCGCGAGGACTCGGCTCCGCGGCCACGGATCCGCCGTGATGGGCCGCCAGGTCCCGGGCGATGGCCAGCCCCAGCCCGGCCCCGCCCTGGTCCCGGCTGCGGGCGTCGTCGAGGCGGGTGAACCGTTCGAAGACCCGCTCCCGTTCCGCGGTCGGGATGCCGGGCCCGTCGTCCACGATCTCCAGTACGGCGACCGGTGCGCCGTCCGCGCCCGGCGCGGTGCGCAGCACCACGTCCACCCGCTCGTCCGCGAAGCGCTGGGCGTTGTCGAGGAGGTTGGTGACGATCCGGGTCAGCCACAGCTCGTTGCCGGTGACCCGGACCCCGGCGGTGAGGGCCGTGCCGACCGGGACCCGGTCGCCGGCGCGGGCCTCGACCACGTCCCGGACCAGCTCGGTGAGGTCCAGGGGCACGGTCGGCACGGGCTGTGCGGCGTCGATCCGGGCGAGGAGCAGCAGATCGGCCGCGAGTTGCTGGAGTCGCTCGACGTCCTCCAGCGCGCCTCCGATCAGTTCGGGCCACAGGTCCGGGTCACGGACCGCCATGGCCACCTCCAACTGGGTTCGCAGCACGGTGATGGGGCTGCGCAGCTCGTGCGACGCGTCGGCGATGAACCGCCGCTGTCGGATCCCGGACGCCTCCAGCCGGTCCAGGGTGGTGTTCATCGTCTGCGCCAGGCGGGCGACCTCGTCACGCGTGGGAGGCACGGGGACCCGGCGGTGCAGGTCCCGGTCGGAGATCTCCGCGACCTCGGCGCGGATCTCCTCCACGGGGCGCAGTGCCCGACCGGTGACGCGCCAGGTGACGAGGGCGACGGTCGCGAGGAGGAGGGGCATGCCGATCGCGAGGGCGGCGGTGGTGGTGTCGTCGGCGGCGTCGGCGGCGCGCAGCGAGGCTCCCGCGTAGACGGTGACGATCCCGTCGGGGCTGTCGACGACGACCTGGGCCACCCGCACGCGCTGTTCGCGACCGAACGGCCGGTCCTTCCAGGTGTGCAGGCGCAGCCCCGGGCGCTGGGGTGACGGGGTGACGGGGTCGGGTACGGGGGCGACGGGGTCGGGTCCGGCGCGGAAGGGGCCGGGCGCGGCGAGTGGTCGGGGGCTGGAGAACAGTACGGTGCCGTCCGCGGCGACCACTTGGAGGAACTCGACGCCGGGGGCGAGCGGTCGGACGCTTCCCAGGTTGCCGGTGGCGGCGAGCGCGGCCACCGACTCGGCCTGTTGCCGGGCGTCGTTCTCCGCGTTGCGCAGCAGGTTGTTCTCCAGCAGGCCGATCAGGGCGAACGAGGCCGCGGTCAGGGCGGCGGCGACCACCAGGCTCGCGGCGACGGTGGCCCGGGCCCGTACAGTGGTCGGCCACCAGCGTCGCGACACGACCCGGCGCGCCGTCCACCGCACGGGGCGGCGCACCGCCGGAAACCGTCGCGCCCGCGGGGTCCGGGGGGACCTCGGGAGGTGGAGCGGCTTCGGCGGGAAGGGCGGCCTCGGGAGTGGGCCGGGGGCGGGCTCCGGTTCAGCCACCGTCCACCGCCAGGCGGTAGCCCGCGCCCCGCACGGTCTCCAGGGCGGCTCGACCGAACGGCGCGTCGATCTTGCGCCGGACCGCGCTCACGTGGACCTCCACCACGTTGGGGTCGCCCTCGAAGGCGCTGTCCCAGACCTGCTCCAGGATCTCCCGTTTGGGCACCACCTCGCCCGGGCGCCGGGCGAGACACTCCAGGACCGCGAACTCCCGCGCCGTCAAACGGATCTCCGTACCGGCGCGGGAGCACACGTGTCGCGCCGGATCGACGAGGAGGTCGCCGAATTCGAGGGCCTGGGGGGTGCGTCGGCCGGCACGTCGGCCCAGCGCACGGAGGCGGGCGACGAGCACGAGGTAGGAGAACGGCTTGGAGAGGAAGTCGTCCGCGCCCGTGTCCAGCGCCTCCGCCTCGTCGTACTCGCCGTCCTTCGCGGTGAGCATCAGGATCCCGGCCTCGTTGCCGGCGGCCCGCAGGCGGGAGCAGACCCGGTAGCCGTTCAGGCCGGGCAGCATGATGTCGAGCACGATCAGGTCGTAGTCGTGCTCGGTGGCCATCCACAGGCCCTGCGGTCCGTCGAAGGCCACGTCGACGGAGAAGCCCTCCGACTGGAGCCCCCGTTGCAGGGCCACGGCCAGCCTTCGTTCGTCCTCCACCACCAGTACGCGCATGTCGAACAGGGTCTCAGGCCCGGCCGTCGGCTTGCTGAAGGGGTCTTCAGGCGGCTTCAGGTGGGCTTCAGGTGAGGTCGCGCAAGCTCTGGACGCACCGGCCGCGGTGGCCGTTCGTCTTGAGGAGTCGCAGGCATGTCCCAGTCCGTCCCACCCTCGCCCCAGCCCGACCCGACCGCCCGGCCCGACACGGCCGCCCAGGCGGCACCCACCGTTCAGACCGACCGGTCGCAGATCCCCGGGAACGCCGCGGAGACCGCTCCCCGGGACCGCAAGGGGCTCGCCCGGGTCGTACCGCGCGGCAGGGGCGCCCGCTGGGCCGTGCTCGGCGCGGCCGTGGTGCTGGTCGGCGGCGCGGCGGCCGTCACGGCCGTCGCCGTGTCCGAGCACCACCAGGACCGGCGCCCCATGGGCATCCTCGGGCCGTGGGTCCACGACGGGGACGGCGACGAGCACGCCTTCGCGGGCCCCGGGGAGCGGCGGGCCGGCGACCGGCAGCCGGGCAGGGAACGCGGTGTCCCGGGCCGGCCCGGCGGGGACGAGGAGTCCGGCGGGCGGGTGACCGCCCCGAGGGCGGCGCCGGCGCCGCTGCCGTCGCTGGCCGCGAAGGACGCGGTGGAGAAGGCGGCCGGCGCGGTGAGCGGCGGCTCGGTGGAGAGCCTGCGCGTCGTCGGCCAGCAGGGCGGCGGCAGCGCGTGGCTGGCCGTCGTCGTCGGACCGGACGGCGTCCGGCACGCCGTCACCCTGTCCGGCGCGGACGGCACGATCACCGGCAACACCGTCACCGGCAAGACCGTCACGGGCGACACGGGAGCCCCCGGTCGCTGACCCTCCCCTCGCCGGCGGACAGCGAGCCCTCGGACCCTTCCGCCGAAACCGGGGACCGGTCCGTACGGCCCGGGACCGGATCAACAGGTACCCGGAGCACGACCCGTGCGTGCGCCGACGAGGCCAGTTTGTTGCCGGGTTCCGGCATGGACGCTCCATCGGTTCCCCTTCTATCGTGAGTTCCGTTCCGGAAGGGGACCCATGAACGGAAATCCCACCTACCACGCGGTCGCTCTCGGCATCGCGACCCTGGTGTGCCTGCCGCTGGTAGTGGCCGTCCTGCGAGGCCGTCGGGTGCCGTGGGTGCGTCGCCGCGCCCTGGCCCCGCGGCCGTACGCGTGGGGTGTCCTGTGCTTCTACGCGGTGGCGCCCGTGAACGCGCTGCCGCGGATCCTCGACGCCCCGCAGGACCTCGTCCTGGCCTGCACGGCGGCGGGTGTCGTCTGCGTCATGGCGGGGGCCGCGTTCATGTTGCGGGCCGAGCGCCTCGGCGTTCGCTCGAAGGGCTCCCCCGCCGCGCACGAGTGACGCGAGGGAGCGGACGGCGTGCCCGCCGCGCATTCCGTGCCCCGGCGATGCCGCGGCGGATTCCGGTGCACCCGGCTCCCGTGTCGGGTCAGTGACCGAGCCCTTCGAGGTGACGGTGGAGGGCCGCGTGGCCCTCGGGCGTGGGGTGGAGCCCGTCGGCGAGGAGTTCAGGACTGTCCCGCAGCGGCTCCCACATGTCGAGGAAGTCGACGTGGTTGTCCTCGGCCCATGCGCGCAGCGACTCGCGCAGGCCCAGGGCTCGTTCTCGGGTGAAGCACAGACCTTCGTGGTCGCGGGTGCGTTCCTCGTCGATCCACGCCGGTCCCGCGACGACGAGTCGCGCGTTGCGATCGAGGGCGGCGGCGGCCAGTGCGTCGAGCCTGTCCGTGAGGTGGGGTGCGGCGTCGTGGCCGGTCCGTGAGGGGGCGAGCGGCCGGGCCGAGTCGTTGATCCCGGCCGCGACGAGGAGTGTGTCGGGCAGGCGTGCGTCGAGGAGACCGGGGGTCTGTTCGGCGATGTCGGTCAGGGTGCTGCCGGGAATGGCCAGGTTGAAGACCCGGTGGTCGGCCTCGTTCCGTGCGATGTGGGTGGCCGCCAGGCGGGCCGCCCACCCTCCCCGAGGGTCACAGCGACCGTAGGCGATGCTGTCGCCCACGATCACGATGCGCGCCGCGGCACGCAACGGCTTCGCGTCCAGGTAGGCCCAGACGGTTTCCCCGGAGGTGAGCCGGACGCGTCGGCGGATGTAGTCGTCGACCTCGTAGGCGTCGGCCGCGGCCAATTCCCCGTCGGTGAGGCGCAGTACGGAGCCCTCGACCGAGGCACCGAACCTGCGCTCCAGGGTGAGGTGTACGTCCAGGCCGCTCGCGGCGATCACGGCCCGGTCGGTGATCGGCAGGGGTCGGGTCGTGTGGCCTGCCAGGGACGCCGGGGTGGTGGGCACGCCTCGGCCGAAGAGGGCGGTCTGGACCCGCTCGTCCATCAGCGTGCCGAAGGAGAACAGGGTGTGGGCGCGTGTGCCGGTCACTGTGAGACGGGTGCCTTCTCGTCAGGGATGGGGCGACTCACCCTAAGGGCCGCACCCGGAACATGACGACCGGGTGGGCGCGACGACCGTGCGGGGGCCGTTCCTCGCCCGGAGGCCTGTGCGGCGTACGACGGACCACGGCCACCGGCGCGAGGCGGCCATCGGCGCGGATCACGCGGCATCGGCCGCCGAATCCCCGCCGTCGTCCGACGAACCCCTGCCGTCGTCCGCCGGGTTGCGAATCGCGTGCACCAGTGCGGCCACAAGGTTCGCGCGTTCGGCCATGGCCCCGATCACCAGGTACTCGTGGTCCGCGTGGGCACCACCGCCGACCGCTCCGAGGCCGTCGAGCGTGGGCACCCCCAGCGCGGCGGTGAAGTTGCCGTCGCTTCCGCCGCCGACCGACCTGCCTTCGATACCGGGGAGCAACCGCTGCGCCACCGCGAAGAGTTCGGCTGAGGCCGACACGGGCATCGGGGGTCGGCCGACCGCTCCCTCGACCCTGATCTCCGCCTCGTCCAGGTGCGGGGCGAGCGCCGCGAACGCGGACTCGACGCGCTCCTTCTCGGCGGTCGACTCGACCCGGACGTCGACGACGACGGTCGCCTCGGCGGGGACCACGTTGTCCAGGGTGCCCGCCGCAGCGACCGTCGGGGTGACCGTGGTTCCGAGGTCGGGCCGGCTCAACTCCGCGATGCGCAGAACCTGGTGTGCGGCCTCGATGAGGGCGTTGGCACAGGGCCCCCGCGTCCGGCTCCGCCGGCGGCGAGGTCATCTAAGCGCCCGGCGGCGCGTTCAGCCGTGGGGAAGCCGCCCTGCGTGCCACGTGATGGAGACGCCGGACACGGTCTGGTCGAGCCCCTCGTGGGTGATAGGTAAGGCGCCGCCGCGCGCGTCTGCGGATAGCCCACCCGCCGTCGCGGAGCCCCGAGAGTGCGCGCGCGCCGGAAGACTGGACCAAAGCGAGAGCGCCGCGCCGTACCATCGACACACCTGAGGCCGTACTGTCTCCGATCAGCGGCTCTCGACGCGATGACCCGCCACGAGTAGCTCCTGGAGAGTACCTCCCGCTGGCGGTCGAGCGTCTAGCGCGTAGGAGATACACTCCGACGCCCCGACGCAGGGCGCCGCGGCTCGTCGGAGCTCCGGCCGCGCGGGATCTGCGGTGGTGTGGCCGCGTGGGGGCTCCACGATTGCGGTCCTCGTGGTGGACCCGCAGAAGGTGAGGGTGCTGCATGTGAACGCCTGCACCCGCAGACACCGACCCCCGTTGCACCGGGCGAAGCACGCGGCCACTCGAGCCAGGTGGCGAGACTGCGCCGTTGCCCTCTCCAGAACCCTGCACACAGCCGGGCGGCCCCGTCACCGCCGTGCACGAGGGAAACACGGTGGTCGTGGAAGCGGTCCGCCCGCACGGACCACCGCGGGGCCATCTGCGCCGAAGCGCCGACGCGGGCCCCGGCGGCACGGGCGACGTCCGCGAGAGGCGTGTGACGTCTCGCCCGCGGACCCGGCCGATCGCGGCCTCGCGTGGACGCGGCTCTCCGACAGCGTGGTTCGCCGGCCGCAGCCGACAACCCGACTCGCGAGATCGAGAGCAGCAGTCGCGCCGGAGAGCACCGGACATCTCGGGCGCACAGGGGCCGTCCATGCTGCGCGTCGTACGTCGCGTGTATGACGGGGACAGCTCCCGACCATCAGAGGCGACGGCGTGAACCCGGCTGCTTTCGAGGCTAATCCGAGTGCTGCACGACCGAGCAGGCGGCGTCCGCAGCACCCAGTGCTCACACGCGGGGCTCGCTCTGGGGTGCAGCGATCGTCGACGGGAGGAAGGCCGAGAGGACTGATGGGACCCGGGTGCCCATGGATGCGGTGTCGGCCACAGACGCCGCCACCGGCGCCAGGAGGCGACCGGCGCCGAGCGGGCCCTGGTGCAGCGCAGACGCGAGCCGGACGCGCGCTCTACCCCGCGGTGAGCCCGGCGCCTCTACCCCGGCCCGACGCCCTGCGCCTGGCGCCCGACGCCCCTCCATGCCGCCAGCCAGATCGAAGGCGCCACACCGGGCTGCACACCCGAAGCGGCCAAGCGCCGAGCCGCGGCCGAGGCGCGCGAGCGCGCCGCCAACCGCCCCTACCGGGATGACGTCGTCGGCCGCTGCACGGAGCGCACGTCTCCGGGCGATGCTACGCGTCAGCTCGAGCGGAACGGGCGCGGATGGCCTTCCGACACACCCTCGAGAGGGGGTTTGGAGAATCGAGCCGGCAAAACCTAGTGCGCGCCGAGCGATCCCCGAACGGACCGCCCACCAGAGCAGATCGCTCCAGTGGCACCGGGAGCGCACGACCCAAGTATGGCCTGCTCCGACCTCGCCCGGCGCAACACGCCCTCAGGCAGGAACGAGGGCACGCCATTGTCGGGCGTCCAGCGCGCGAGACGTTGGACTCTCGAGAGCTTCGCGCGCTTACCACATCGTGACCGTTCGCCGCGAATAGAGGACCAGCGCGGGCCGCCGGACGTTCGGCCAGTCGCGCGTCGGGGCCAGGGTTGAGCGCCGAGAAACTGCACCCCGTGCTTCGCATGCGACCTGCCCCGTTCCCCTGCCGCACAGGTCCCCTGCGCGGCCTGTCGCACGGCGCATCCGGTGGGCACGTCGAGTGCCGTACCCAGCGAGAGACCTCCGACGCGAGCAGCACCCAAAGCGGGCAACTCCGGAACTCGCGGGTCGGCATCGAGGAGAACGCTGTGCGAGGGTAGACACAGGCGTGACGATCCTTCGAGGAAGGGTACCTTCGGATCCCCAAAGAGATGGACTGCGCAACATGGGATCGCCCTCTCCGTCGCGTCCTCGGTGCGGCGCCTGAGCCGAGCGGAGGCTGCCTGTCCGCAAGGTCAATGCGAGGTGGCTCTGCGAGTTGTACATCGCGAGAACCCGGTCAAGAGAGATGCGCGACGGGCGAAGAACCCGGCACTTTTCAAGTGACTGGACAGAGAACCGAGACCCAGCATTCAGCCCGGCTCGTGGGCTCAAACACGGCGAACTCGGAGGAGCGACATGCCACGGAGGACGGCGCTGCGCGAGTCTCACCCGGCGCGACGGCGAGAGTCGCTCGTCGACTTCGCCGAGGAGATAAGGCCTTGAGCGGACGTCAGTGTGGGGAGCGGCCGGGTTAGGCCACGACGGGACCCCGCCGCGCTTGGTTGACGCCTCTGTCAGTATCCGAGTCGTGTCGAGGGGGCCGTGAGGACGGAAAAGACCACTGGGGCAATCGAGCACACAAGGAGTCGTCGCCTAGTCCGCCGTAACTCAGAACCTGCGCGACGCTGCTGCCGAACCGGAGAGGTGGCCGCTACGGCCTGCCGCGAACGCACTGGCGCCGGTCTCCGCCTCGGCCCCACCGGTGCCTGCCCTCCGTTTGAGCTCTACAAGCCTCGTCCCACTGACCGCAGACACGAGGGGCAGCTCCGCCGGCGCTGCGGGTCGCAGCATGGCCGCAGGATTCTACTCGGGTCCCAGCGCTCGCGACGGTGAACTGAAGCCGATCCCCTAACCAACTCTAGCTCGTGAACGTTCCTTCCCGGCCTACCCCGAGTACGAACGCCCGGGGTCGGTCGCAGCATCCGGGAATGCGCATCCGGAGGGCGCGGCTCTGGAACCGCGAGCGCGGTTCGGGAGCGCTCCGACGTCGGTACGCGAGCCGGTCGGTCCCCGAGCCAGGCCGTGTGGCACCTCACCCGAGTGACAGGCCGCGGGCAAGAGGAGCGTCGGACGACCAGAGAGCACGCGCGCTCCGATCAAGGCGAGCGAGTCCGAGGACGCATGCGTCGGCCCAGGAGCGCGCCCGGCGGGAGAGCCCCGCGGGGAGACGAACGGCGCGCCGACGGCGCGGAGGATGTCGGCTCACTCCCGACGCCCGCGCGGACTCGAGCGAGCTAGCACGCCGGTGTAGCGCTTCGTACGCCGCTCTCGCAGGGCGTCAGGGGCAACGCGGCGCCGGCGCACGTGGGCCGCAGCGGGAGCGCCGGCCGTCCGATGCCCCCATCGAGGCGTATCGGACTAGGCCCCGCCGAGCCGTCTGCTCCGTCGCGGCCGGAGCCGTCCAATGACCGGTGAATGCGATGACGCGGCTCGCGCGGGCGCCGGTTTTCGGGCGTACGCGCTGGTGGAACGCCGGCGACGGAATCCCGTGTAGCGACGTACGCCAGCACCACTCACCCCCTGCGCGGCTGTACTGTCGCACGGGGATGGAGCCGGTCACGCCTGCGCGTGGTCCCACCCATCTCCGGGCCGCCTCGCCCGCGGCGTGGAGACTGGCACACGTCGTCTGTTCGTGCGCGGCGAGGTTTCCGACGGTCGCCGGCGCCCATCAAGTGCGTGCACAGCGCGCGGAGTCAGCGGCCGTCCGACGCCGGTGCCACCGGACGCAGCAGCGTGACACCGCGCGGGCCGGGCGGCGGGTGCTGACCGAGCGCTCGCCACAAAATCAAGCCATCGCGCGTCCGGGCGCCTGGCCCCGCAACATGGCACGAACCCGCGACACCGGCGACGAGCATCTCCGACCGCGCGCAGTAACGCACGCAGTGCGCATACCAAGCCTCCAGAACGCGGAGCGAGGCGCCCGGGCAACCCCGTCCGCGCCCTACCGACGGCCCCTCGAACGCGCGGGACCCGTCGCGCGACCCGCGCGCGCGCCGCGTGCCCCGGTCGAGACCCCGCGGAGCCGAAGCTCGACTAAGGTGGAATCCGACTCCGCCGTAGCCTGAGCAGCGCCTCGATCTGCGACACCAAAGTAGCCGTCTGCCCCTTCCCGTCGCACCACCGACGGCCCCCGCGGCGCGCGGTCGCGGCTCCTGAACCTATGCAGCGCGTCGCCAGGCAGGCCGCGCTGAGATCGCGTGCATCGCCGGCCGCTCGTCTCGGCCAGCCACGGAACGACCACCGCACCCGTGCTGAAGCGGCGCACCCTGGGACCGTGGCGAGGCACTCGGCACGGCGGCAGTTGAACTGGCCGTTACGCGCAGGGCAGGCCCCGCGCACGGCTCTACGCTGCCCACTTCGAGGAAGTCGCGCCACATGAGAAACAGAGCCTAGCCAGCACGGCGGCGGTCTCGCGACGCCCCCACTCCGTACGCGCCAGTCCCACCACATCACGACGACTTCGATTCTCGCCGCCGCGAACCACAGAGCGAGATGACGTGCGGCGAGCCTGATGCTCCGAGCGGTACTGCGGCCACCGCGTTTCCGCGCCCCGAGGATCCCGACGGCGTGTCACTCGGTAGTCGCAGAAGCGGTGCTCGCAAGCCCCCAGCGTGCACACCCCGTCACGACAGTCCGCGGTATGCCTATGCTCCTGTCAGACCGAAGCCGCCTCCTCGAGGCCGTGGCCGAGCGGCGGACTGCTCACGTGCCCGGCACTGCGGCGTGTGGAATGTCTGGGGGCGCGTGGCCCGCTCACCGGCGGTGCGGGCGCGCATAGCTGCGCCGTTCGTGCCGCACCGCCACGTGACCGCGATCCTCGCGGAGTGAGAAGGTGGGTCCCACTCGCCCTGGGCCTGGACCGGCGGCGCCTCGCGCCAGATCCCATAGCACTCACAGCCCCGAGCTTCCGAGCGTGTCCGTCGGCCCCACCGAGGATCCCCTGGCCTGGGACCGGCCCAACCCGGGTGCCGGGAACGACCTCGAATGGAAGCACTCGCCCCCGCGCACCATGCGAGAGTCGGGTCGTCCGCGCGCACGGCGCGCGCGCATCTCCGCTCACGTCTCCCTGCCCGAGATCCGGACCCTGCCTTGCCCGCGTAGACGGAGTCGGAGACCGCTCGCAACGCACGACAGCCTTCGACGGGCCCTCCCGGCCGGCGACCAAGCGGACCGCGAGAGCGGCGTACCAGAGATCGATCGCGGTCCGAGGGGGGAAAGGGCGCGTTCTGCACACGGGCCCGCGACTCAACCTCCCTGCCGACTGCCGCTGAGCTGGATTCCGACTCAGGCAAGCGTCGAGGGGACGGGGCGAGCGCGGCCCGCCCGCACCCGTGCGGCCCGCTCGAGCGCGGCTGGGTGGCACGACCCCGGCTGCACAGGATCCACCCGGACATCGCGGCCCTCACCGTCGCCGGCAGAGACCACCATCGTCCCTCACATCCGCCGCTCGGCGCCAGTCGTTCGGTTCCCGACGTCGCGGGCCGTGCATGCGAGCTGGGAGCGGTGTACCCTCGCGTGTGCTCCTGGCGTCCGCGAGACGGCGAGCAACGCGCTCCTCGAGACAACTCGTCTGCGGCGAAACGGGTGGCCCTCGTGCCGGGCCGGCGGCCCGATCAACCGAGGCGTTCAGTGGCTGGACATGTTCGCGGTCGCGACATACGGTCCACGCATGCACACAGGACCGGGAGCGTGCGGGTTCGTGCGGGTCCTCGAGAGCGGGCGTCCTTCAGTGGGGCCCTCTGGTAGCTTCCGCTCCTGGTGCGAGAGACCTCCGGCAACGGGCAGAGGGACGTTCTGTCCACGAGCGCAGGTGGGGCGCCAACGGCGACGGCTGGCGTCGTACACGCACGGTACGGGCCGTCATGTGGATCCCAGCCCTTGTTGGCGGTGGTAAGCCGTACGGAAACAAGCGCACGAACACAAGCTCGCAACGACGCGCACGTACCGCCATGAGAGAAAACCTGGTACCCGGATCCTTCGCAGTGCGAAGGAGCCCGGAGCGTCGCACACGAAGCGGTGCTCCTCTTCGACCCGAAGGCGGACGCCCGTCCCTTCGGCATCACGCGGCGCACGAGTACGCTCAAGGTCGGAGGAACAGTGGGAAACCGCCCGAGCACCCGGCCACCACTGCATTGGCACATCGAGTGCTCCGAGAGTCGACGCCCTAGCGAACGCTGGGTTGGGTCTAGAACGGCATCGCGCTGCCACCGCAGACACCGGCACGGGCCTCGAAGGCATCACCGTGGGCGCTGGAGACGAAGCTGCGGGAGCGCAGACGCCGTTTCACCCTCCCGGGTGCGCGCTGACCTGGGTGAGGTCGCCTGTTCCCCGTATCTCCCGGAGCGCGCCGAAGCCCGGCAGCCCGCCGGGAGCAGAGCACGGATCACGGCTGTACTTTGTGCGGCTGTAACCTCTGCGCTGGCGCACACTGCCGAGGCACGTACACACACCCAGGACTAGCTCGTTACATTCGGTTCCTCGCCTCGGCCGCCCGCGGCACCACCGAAGCTGGCAGGCGGTTCCCACGCGCGGGCAAGCCCCCTCGCCGCGCGGGGAATTCTCGACATCGCCCGCGGACGCGTTCGCCCGGTGGGCCCTGCGCACGGCGGCCTGCGGTAGGTGGACCCCGCGCAGCACCGACCGATCACTGAGGAGGGCGCCGGCACGGCCGGGAGAAAGCGGTGGCTTGCACCGCACAGGAGAGAGCGGGGCGGTGGCGCGACTGCAGATCTTGGGGAGGAGGGCGGGTTCGTCGAGGACGTCAAATCGCGTTATCGCTCTTCCGGGGGTTCGAACTGATTCAGCGTGCGGCGTGCCGCGAATGGTCAGACGGCTCCCGTGCGGCACGAATACATCCATCAGGAGCTGACCCGCTCGACGAGTGCTGGGCCTAGGTAGTATCCGGAGAGCGCACGGAGGCCGCGCAGAGCCGTGTCCGGTCACGTGGATACGGCTCTGGGGTGGACGAGCCGCTGTCCTTCCAACTCCTGGATGTAGCGCAAGGGGATGTTCCGCATTGTGACCGCTGAGCGTCTGCGCTCGCTCGCGGTCGATGAGATTCGACCGGTGCGGCTGTGGACGGCGCGCAGTCCCCTGGCACCGCCTGATGCGTTGGACCGGCTCGCACGGGACGTAGATTCGTCGGTTCAGTGGAATGCGTTGATCAACCCAAACCTGCCGGAGACTGCACTGCGCCAGCTCGCGGATTTGGAGGCGAAGGAGGGTGGCACGAGATGGTTCATTCTTCGCGAACGCATCGTTCATCACCCCAACGCCTCGGAGGCCCTGCGGGCGGAGCTCGTGGCAGTCGGAGCCTGCAGTTGCCCGCGGCCGTGCGGCCGGAACGTCTATGCGCGGCAGACTTCGACGGTGGTCGGATAAGGCTGCCCAGCCCGTATCAGCAAGTTGCGGGGCTACTGGAGCAGGATCATCTTGCGGAGTAGTTCGAATCCGGCTCGGCCGTAGAGCTGCCGCTTGATCTTCTTGATGCGGTTGACGGCGCCCTCGATGCTGCCGGAGCTCCAGTCGAGAGTGAGCCCGGCTGTCACGGCGTCGAGGTCTCGGAGAAGATGGAGCGCAAAGCCGGTGAGGCCGGGTAGCTGGCTGGCGTCGACTGCGTCGATCCAGGTGGGCAGTGTGGCGCCGCGGCGGTCGGCGAGTATCTCGCCGAAGTGGCGGATGTGTCCGGCGGCCGTGTCCAGTTCAGGGCAGCGGGTCAGAACGTCTTTCAGGCCGGCGCGGTCTTCCGCGGTCAGGGTCATGGGGTGCCGGGTGAGCCGGCCGGTCACCTGCCGCACCGTTGGCGGCCGGGGCGGCGCCTCGGACGGCGCCCCGCGGAAAGTGGCGATGTGCGCGCGGACCATGCCGTAGGTGACAGGAGCGTGCTCGGCAACGAGCTCACTGTGCAGTCGGGTGACGCTGGTGCATCCTTCGGTGAATCGCCGCTCCAGGTAGGGCTTGTAGGGGTCCAGCCTGCTGGACCGGGGCGGGTTCTCGCGGATGGTGTCCTGCCAGCGTACGGCGTTCGCGTATCGGAGCACGGTGTTGAGACCCCAGCCCAGGTGCCGCGCGATCGCCCGGCGTGAGTGGCCTTGGACAAGGAGTTCGTGGACCAGTGCGTGTGCTGCCTTCTTCCGCTCGACCCGCCGACCGACCGGCTCCGAGTCGTCCTGTGGTTGGGCGGAAGCCACTCGGGTGCCCTCCAGCAACATGCCGCTGGGCGAAGAATTGCGCAGGCAGCCGCGATGGGCCGCGACGCAGGTTTCCACGGCTCGGCCGAGGCCCTGCCACAGGTGGAACCGGTCGGCGACTTGCAGAGCGTCGGGGGCACTGCGCCGGGCACCTTCGGCGTAGGCGCCGGCCCGGGCCCGGCAGATGATCTCCACGCCGGGGTGGCGGATCAGCCAGGCGGCCAGCGGCCCGGCTTCACGGGTGGGGAGTACATCGACCACGCGGTGGTCTTCGACGCTGGTCAGGACGGTGGAGTAGGTCTGGCCGCGGCGGATGGCGAAGTCGTCCACGCCCAGCACACGCGGCGTGCTGAACTGCGGATCGGGCAATGCCATGACCCTGCGCAACAAGGTCATACGTCCCGCGCCGAAGCCCGGTTGGGCAGCCAGGCGGGCGCCGGCCCGCCCGGCGAGCGCGAGCCCCACTCGCTCCAGGGCGTGGTTGAGCCGCATGGTGAATCGTGCGTGCGGGGCGGCCAGCCGGGAGAACGGCTCGGCGAACGTCCGGCGCGGGCAGTCCGCCGATCCGCAGATGAAGCGCCGGACCGTCAGCCGGATCGTGAAGCCCTTTTCAGCGAGCGGAAGGTCCTTCAGCCTGCGCTGATATCGGTCGTGGACTCGGTCCGAGAGACGACCGCAGTCCGGACAGGCAAGGGCGTCCGCGCGGCCTCTCGCGACCACCTCGACCGTGCCGAACGCGGCCGTGACTGCCTCGACCTCCACATCGTCGATTCCGTCGAATATCAGCGAGTCCCAGAACGGTGCATTGGTCTGCATGACCAGCACCATCACCGTCCACAGTCGATCGCAGCAGCGGCCGTCTGTCACCTGAGGGAGCGTCATTTTTGATCGTCGGACGATAAGGCGTACGCGGTCTCACGCGAACCGGCTCCTCGCAATCGAACATCGAGGTAACACTCCGCGACGACTCCCCAAGATCTGTGCCAGAACCGAGAACGGGCAGCGAATGTTCACCACTTCGGGAGGCACCAGTGTCTGGTGCTGTTCGATTGCGGCGGTTCCGGAGAGTGACGTGCAGCCTCCTGCCGGTCGGCTAGAAGAGGCCGGCGCGTACGTGGTGCGTGAGATTCTCGAGGATCTCGCGCAACCACGGGCTGCGGACGGCCGGCAGCCGGACCAGGGTGTGCCGGAACACTTCCGGGTCGGCCCGGAACCGGCGACGGGGGCGCGGCGCGGGCGGGTCGAAGTCGTCGCGGAGGACGTCGGCAGGCAATACGCCCGACGTCGGGACAGGCAGGACCGGCCCGGGGAAGGCCAGCCACCGCCACACCCCCAACGGCAGTGGCACCAGGTACGGCGCTGGGTCGGCCGGGGCCCAGGTTTCTCCCGTCTGAGGATGGGACGGGACGAGGAGGATGGAGAGGTCTCCGCCGGGAGCCGGTAGTCCCGGTCCGGCCAGTGCGGCGCACCGCGCATGGGGACCTGCGGGCAACAGGGCGTCGAGCGCGCGTTGGAAGACCTGCGCGGCCAAGCCGCCCTGGACGGTCACCGGCTGGCCCTCCGAAGCTGCCAGGAGGTGGGCGAGCGCCCGGCCGGCCGCCGCCTCCCACTGCGGGCTCCACGACCACCAGTAGTTCTGCCAGTGGCCCGCCCCCATCCGAAATCCCCAGGTGGTGATCGGCTCGAACGGGGGCGTGCCCTTGTCTTCCGCCATCAGCTCGGACCAGGGAAGCGGCGCGGCGCCGTCGCCGGCGACGGAAAGGCGGCGTACGGCGTTCGGGGCGAGCCACATCGCCTGCCAGAGCGAGCAATCGTCGATCCTGCTCGCCACGGGCAGGGAACACTCCGCGCAGGCCGCATTGGGGCCGCCGCCACCGTCGAGGCCGCAGCAGAAGCTGCCTCCGCGACTCTCCGGGATCAGCACCGTGCCGCCGGCGTCGCCCGGCGCGATGACGATCGCGCCGGGCGCGCCGTCGGAGAGGGCGTACACCGGCGCATACACACCGCGGGCGGCTGCTTCGTCCGGACGGATCTCCTCCCACCTCCGCCACGGTGGCCCCCCGGGCTCCGGGTCCACGGCGAACGTGCCCGATTCCATGAGCACCGGGAGCTGGATTCCATTCCCGTACTTCTGATGAGCGTGGGCCGGCAGCGCGACCTGGGACAGCGGGACAGTCAGCCTGGCCCCACAGCCGCCGCACACAAAAACGAACAAACATCCTCCGTAAAGAAGCAGGAGCATCGTCGCAGCTCGGCAGCGGACCGGCCAACGTGTTTCCTCATCCGCTGCGAGACCGTGCAACGCCACGATGTGTAGCGTCACCCTTCGAACAAGGGACCCGCCGCGTGGCGTTCCCGCCGGCCCGGCCGTGACCTTCGGACGCCGGAGACGGTGCCCCGACGCCTCGTCCGGGATGCCCCGACGACCCACCAGAAACCCTGCGGGCCCGCCCGGAGGCCGCACAGGTCACCGACCGCGCCGCACCGCGCGCCGAGTTGCCAACCCACCCTGATTGTCGTCTAGGATGGTGATCACCTTGAAGGGAAACGGCCACGGACCGAACCTCCTCATGCGTGCGGATGTAGTTCAGTAGTAGAACGTCCCCCTTCCAGGGGGAAAACGCAGTGTGCGATCCCTGCCATCCGCTCCACTTCACCTCCCGCCACTCAGTGGCTCGCGCCGGGTCAGGCGATTCCTCCCTCAGGAGACATCCCGTCAGGGGACATCCACGGAGCCCGCATCCGTACCGGAGCCATACCTGCCCCACCCTCCTGTTCGGCCACACCAGACACACCCTCACCCTCCACACCCCGGCGCGCGGCAACGCATCGCGCCCCCGCCCCTGGCGGAAGGTGGCGCCCAGTGGCGGATTGCCCGACGCACGTGACCACCCCGAACGCCTGACGGTTGAATCGCGTATGAAGTCCGAACCGGCCGCGTTCTCGCGGGCACCCCTCGACGGCGAACTCTGGCGCGACGCGTTGACCCACCAGGACACCTGCGCGTGCCGGCACCAACCCCAACCCCAACCCGCGGAGCCCACGCCCCCGGCCCCGGCCACGGGCCGGTCCGCCCTCGACAACAGGGCGACGGGGCTGGTGCGTCACGGCATGCTCGCCCTCTCCACGCTCACGGTCATCGCTGCCGTCCTCACCGTCACCACCGACTGAGGGCTCGAACCCGACCGGTGGGACGCCGAGGGGCGGGCCGGTCCGACCGGCGCCACGGGAACCGGCGCCACGGCGGCCGTCGCTACGAGGAGCCGAAGTCGGGGATGGTCAGCGAGCCGTCCTCGGCCAACGGGAAGCCCGGATTGTGGGCGATCTCCCACGGATGCCCGTCGGGGTCCGTGAAGTATCCCGCGTAACCCCCGTAGAAGGTCGCCGCGGCCGGTTTGGTGACAGTGGCGCCCGCCCCGCTCGCCGCCGAGATCAGGGCGTCGACCTCCTGCCGGGAACGCACGTTGTGGGCCAGGGTGATACCGCCGAATCCGGTTCCGCGACCGTCGGCGAGACCACTGTCACGCGCGAGTTCCTCGCGACCCCAGAGCACGAATCCGAGGCCGCCGGCCTGGAAGAAGACGGTCTCCTCGACCTCTTGCCCCCGCCACCCCAGGCTCTCGTAGAACGCCCGGGCGCGCCCGAGGTCCGCGACGCCCAAGGTGATGAGACTGACACGCTGTTCCATGAACGGAAGCTAGCACGTGCCGGCGTACGCCTGAACGTGCTCAACCCCGGACAGGTGAACGTGCCCGGGTGGTGATGCGCTGACCACGGGTTCTCGTCCGTCCGCAGGGGACGGTCGACGGCGTTGGGCGGCCGGGGACTTCTCATGCCATCTTGATGACAACCTTGCCCGAGGTGTGACCGTTCTCGACGGCGGCGAGGGCTGCCGGGGCTTCGGAAAGCGGGATGGACCGCGGTGATCACGGGTGCGAGGAGTCCGTCGAGGGCCAGCCGGGCCGACCGCTCCAGGTTCTCGCGGTCGACGCGACGCTCGACGAAACGCCCACCGAGATCGGACACGGACGCATCACCCACGGCGATGACGTTGCGGGGATCCCGGGCCAGCGCAGAGACCGTCCGCAGCGAGGCGCCTCCGACCAGGTCGACGATCCCGTCGAAGCCGCCCGGAACCAGCTCGCGTGCCGCGGCGGCGGCGTCCTGGTCGGTGTAGTCGATGAACCGCACCCCGATGCCCTCGGCGTGCTCGCGTTTGGAGGTACTCCCGGTGCCGATCACACGCAGTCGGCGCCCGATGGCCAGCCGGGCGACGGCGAGGCCGACCCCGCCGCCGACCCCGTTGACCAGGATCGTGGCACCGGCCGGGAGGCCGAGTTGGTCGAGCACGTCCACCGCGGTCGTCCCGGCCACTGGCAGCGTTGCCGCCACGGTCGCGGACAGACCCGCCGGAATGCGCGCGGTGTTCGGCGCGGACAGCACCGTCGTCTCGGCGTAGGTGCCGCCGCCGGTGAGTGCGAAGCCGAAGACCGCGTCGCCCACCTCGAGCCCGTTGACGTCCTCGCCCGAGGCGAGAACGGTTCCGGCTGCCTCCATGCCCAGCACACGGGGAAACGGACGCCCGCCGTCGAGCCCGTCGACCAGACCTGAACGCAGAAAGTGGTCGAGGGGGTTCACGCCGGCGACCTCGACCCGGATCAGCACCTCACCTCGACCGGGGACGGGATCGGGACGATCGAACAACTCCTGCACCTCGGGCCCGCCATACCTGCCGAAACCCCACGCCTGCCCCATCTTGTGCCGCCTCTCGTATGACCGACCCGGTGATCCGGGCCGCTTTCGCCATCCTCACCTCTGACATTGATGTCAGGGGCAACCGACTGAGAGGCAGATCACAGCATCAGGCAGACTGCGCCGCCGGATCCGGAGCCGTGGACAGCTCCGCCCGGTGCCGGCTGTTGGCTCTGATCAGCACGTCGAGTGCATCCCGGGTCTCGGTCAGGTGCGCGATGTCGGCGTCGATCCGGTCGCGCTCGCGCATCATCGCCGTGAACGTCTCCTCGGCGACGCCCAGGTCACCCGGGATGTCCACACACGGCAGCACGGTCGTGATCACCCGGCTGGACATCCCCGCGTCGAACAACTGCTGGATGAGCAACACGCGCTGGACCGCAGCATCGGCATAGTGACGCTGCCCCGCGCCGGAGCGTGAGCTGGTCAGCAGGCCCTGCTCTTCGTAATACCTCAGTGAGCGCGGGCTCGCGCCCGTGCGCTTGGACAGCTCGCCTATCCGCATCCCACAGAGCCTACGCCCGCGGCCTCCAGGTCCGGACCGCCGACGAGTCACGGACGCTCGCGGACATCTCCGAGGTGACACCGGGGGAGGGAGGGGAGGGAACACGAACCCGCGCGACAGGCCCCACGCGGGACAACGGGCCGCCCGCGCACCCCGGACGGTCAGATTCCGCAGTGACGAGGCGTGTCCCCCGCCCTCGCAGAATCGTTCTTCCGTCATGATCACCACGCCCCACCAGGCGACCTCCGCCCCCGGCGCCCCGCCGTCCCGCCCCTTGCGACCTCACCCGCCCGCGCGAGGCCGCGGCGACGCCCCTCGGACCCGAGCGTGAACGGCCCGCCCGCCTGCCAGGGCTGCTCGCACCCCTTGTACACGGTCTGCACGCGGGAGTCCGGCGAGGGAACGACGGCGGCGCAGTGGGAAGTCGACCACGCCTATCCCGGCCGGTGCACCTACACCCCCATGTTCCCGCTGACCGGATCCGCCACCGACGTCCACGAACTGCCCTACGCGGAACACGTCCTGCGCCATCGCGACTGAACGCTCCCGGGTGCGCGCGGCGACCGCCCGGGACCCGACGACGCACCCGCCCGCGCACCCTCCACCTCCCTCACACGACACGACACGACGCGACACGCCTCGCCTCGCCTCGCACCACACGCCTCACGCCTCACGCCTCACGCCTCACGCCTCACGCCTCACGCCTCACGCCTCGGCGAGCCTGCGTTCCAGTTCCTCGCCTGACATGTCCTCCAGGTGGGTCAGGAACACCCACAGGTGCCCGAAGGGGTCCCTGAGGATGGCGGTGCGATCACCGTGGAACTGGTCCGCGGGCTCCCGCACCAGCTCGGCGCCCGCCGTCACGGCCGTCTCGACCAGCGCGTCCACGTCCGGTACGAAGACGTGCAGTGCGACGGAAGTACCGCCCAGTTCCGGCGGCGCGACGAACGGCCCCTCGGAGACGTCGCCGAGCATCAGCACCGCCCCGGCGACGCGCACCTCGGCGTGCATGATCCCGCCGTCCGGATGGGCGAGCCGGAACTCCTCCTTCGCGCCGAACGCCCGCCGGTAGAAGGAGAGGGCCGCGGCCGCGTCGGCCACCATGATGTGGGGCACCACCGCGGTGCGGTAGCGCTCGGGAGCAACGGTCTCGAATGCCTCGTGAGTGGTCATGAACAGGACCGTAGAACCTCGACTTTGGTCGAGGTCAAGGCATCCGATGGAGTCGATGTACCAAGCGGCGGTGGTCGGTTCACCGTCAGCCGGGTGTGCCGGCATCCGCCGCATGACGAGTGCACACGGCTCGCCGAGTACATGCGTCCGTTGGGGCTCGTCCCGGATGCGTGGCCCCCGCATCATGGCGTCCTGTCGCTTGTCGAGGACGCCTTCGGCATCCGGCTGACGCGTCCCGGAGAGGTCGACGATCCGCGTAGGAGCGGCCGGTTGCTCCCACTGTCGAACTGACTCCTCGAAAGCAACCGGACCGCGCCTCGGTTCGGTGTCGACCGGTACGTCAAGGGGCGCGGCTGCTGCGGGGATGACGGAGCGCGGCCCTCCCGCTCCCCCACTTCCCCACCCCCACTTACCGGCCTCCTTTTGTCGGCCCAACCGGCGCCGGCCCACTCGCGGCGGACCCCGCTCCCGGGCCCGGGACCACCCGGTCGACATCGAGGGCCCGTGATCGTCTCGGGCTGCGTACCGGTGGCTGAAACTCCCTCGTTGCAAGCCCACTTGGCGCGTGCGGTTGTTTGGCGAACGCCTAACCGAGTAGGGGTACAGACGTGCGTCCACCGTTCCCCGTCGTGCTCTAGTTGCCCCTGGTCCGTACACCGTGTCACCCCGTACGGATCGTCCCCCGACGCCGCCGCAGCGCCACGCGGCGTCCCCCTCGACCCCGGGAGCACCATGTCCCCGATCCTCTTCGTCTATGCCAAGGGCGGCCCTCCGCTGGAGTACGCGCTACCGAGAATCGCGGCTCACGCCGACGTTCACGTCCTGGCGCTCGCACCGCTGCCTCGAACCACCGAGGCCGTATGGCTGCCCGAATGCGCGTCGATCACCTCGGTGCGGCCCCGCGAGGGGGTGGACCTGGTCGATCTGATCTGTTCCCACGCCCGCCGCGTCGGCGCCGCCGCGGTGCTGACGCTGTCGGAGTACGCGGTGGTGGCCGTGGCGCACGCCAGTCTGCGGCTCGGGCTGCGTGGCGCCGGCGAGCGGGTCGCGGGGGCCCGGGACAAGCGCCTGATGCGCCGGATCTGGCGTGACGCGGGGGTGCCCGTACCGGGGTTCACGGAGGTCCACACCCCGGAGGACATCGCGACCGCCTTCGAGGAACTGACGCCGCCGCTGCTGCTGAAGGCCGCCTGGAGCGCGGGGTCCACGGCCCACCTCACCGTGTGGAACGAGCAACAGGCCGAGGAGGCGTGGAAGACCGGACGTTCCGTCATGGAGGCCTCGTCCGCACAGGGATACGCCGAACTGCACGCCGCGGACGAGGGCGTCAGCGATTTCCTGCTGGAGGAGATCGTGACCGGCGAGGCCTCCGAGTGGTTCGACGAGGCCGGTTGGGGCGACTACGCGAGCGTGGAGGGCATCGTCGCCGACGGCCGCTACCACCCGCTGTGCATCACCGGCCGGATGCCCACCATCGCACCCTTCACCGAGCGCGCGAGCCTGGCTCCGGCCGCTCTCCCGCCCGCCCTTCAGCGACGGATCGAGGAGGTGTCCCGCGCCGCCGTCGATGCGCTCGGGCTCGACACCTGTGCCACCCACACCGAGATCAAACTCGGTGCGGACGGGGCCATGTGGTTGATCGAGACGGCGGCCCGGTTCGGTGGGGTGATGACCACACGGCAGGTGGAGACCGTCTTCGGCCTCGACATGATCGGGATGCTGGTGTGCGAGTTGCTCGGCCGGGACGTCGACTACCCGCGGCGGATGCTGACGGAGGGCGCCGGTGCGGCCGGGTCGCTCGTCGTCCTCGCCGTGGACCCCGAGGGCCGGCCCTGGAGCGAGCTCGCGACCTGGGACTTCGAGGCGGTCGACTGGCCCGCCCTGCTCGCGCCCGGTTCCCGCGTCGAGTTGGTGCGGGAGCACAGCCTCCCGCCGGGCAGCCGGGTGCCGGTGTACGAGGAGGCGGGAGGCGCCAACTCCATGGCGGCGCTGTGCTTCCTCACCGCCGAGTCCGGGCCGGAGCTGCTGGCCGACTGCGGCCGGATCCTGGCGGCCCTGCCGCACGCCCTCGGCGCCCCGTCCGCCGACCGCCCGACGCCCGGGAGCACCGCATGACGAACGCCGGCACCATCCCCGTACCGTCCCCCCGGGGCGCGGCCGTGGACACCCTGCTCACGCTGCCCCTGTTCGAGCAGCTGGCCGGGGTGTTGGGCGGGCACCCGTACGTGAAGGTCGTCGTCGACCGGGAGCAGGGCCTGTGGCACGTCCTGGACAGCGCCGTGCACTCCTTCCACGTCAACTACATCGCCACCGAGGTCGTGGGACTGACCCTGGAACAGCTCGATGCCCGGCTCGACCGGTTCAACCACGACGTCTACCAGGATCCCGAGCGACGTTTCCTGCTCGGCGTGTTGTCGCTGCACTCCCGGGGAGGCCCGGAGCAGGACGAGCCGTTCATGGTCCTGGAGACCACCGAGGCCGACACGATGGGCGCGGACCTGCTGGTCGAGTTCCACGCCTTCGTTCGGGCCCACCTCGACCCCGCGCTGGAACTACTGGTCAAACCGGCCAACCACGGCCAGGAGAACGCCCTCGCGGCGGTGCCCGAGACCGTGGTCCCCCGTGCCCGTGGTCACGCGTTGTCCGCGACCGCGCCCTTCGTGCCGTTGACGCTCGCCTCGGCCACCGGCCGGCTCCGCGCCTTCGCCTCCGGCGAGGAGTACCGGGCCGCGCGCGCGGACCTGACCTGGTACGACATCGTTGCCATGCCGGTCGTCCCCGACGACATCCCGCGCCTCGCGGGGCTGCTCAACGCCCTGCCCACCACCCCGCTGTCGCACACCAACATGCTGGCGGCCGGCTGGGGCATCCCCAACGCCATCGTCCGCGGCATCCTCGACACGATCGCCGACGAGAAGCTGGACGGCGCCTGGGTCCGCTACGAGGTCACCGCCGAGAACTTCGTCGTCGAACGCGCCGAGGAGCCTGCGGACCTCGCGGAACCGACCTGGCACACGCAGCGGATCCGTCTCGACGCCCCGCACGTGACGGACGTACCGCTCGTGCCTCTGTCCGCGTTGCGTGCCCGCGACCGGAACCGCTACGGCACGAAGGCGGCCAACCTCGGCGAGCTGCACCACGTACTGCGCCACGGCTCCGGCCGACTGACCGGCTACTACTCCGTGCCGCGCCCGCCCCGGGCCGACCTGCTCGGTCACCTGGGTGCCCGGCTGCGGATGCCCGCCGACGGCGATCTCGCGCAGTACGCCGGGGAGTTCCTGGCCCGGCACGTCCAGGCGCCGGCGGGAATCGCCGTGCCGTTCTCCGTCCAACAGCGCTTCCTGGACTCCTCGCCCGCCGTACAGCAGAGCATCGGCAAGCTGAAGATGGCCCTGGAACTGAACGCGATGGACGCCGTGGACACGGTGTGCGTCCAGTTGCAGCACCTGGTGCGCACCCTCCCCGTGCCCGAGGACCTGGTGCGCGCCCTGGACACCCAGCTGGTCGAGCACCTGGCGGGCACGAGTCGCTTCGCCGTGCGGTCCTCGTCGAACGCCGAGGACCTGCCGGGCTTCTCCGCGGCCGGCATCTACGAATCCCACACCAAGGTCACCGACCTGCCGGGGCTGTTGGACGCGATCCGTCAGGTGTGGGCCTCCCTGCTGTCCCCGCGCAGCGTGCGGCTGCGCCATCAGGCCGGCATCTCGCTGGACGACACCTACATGGGCGTGATCGTCCAGCGCTACGAGCCGTCACCGCTCGGAGGCGTCATGGTGACCTGCAATCCGACCAACCGGGCCGACTTCCGGAACGTGTACCTCAACTGTGCGCACGGTTCCACGGCCGACGTGGTCGACGGCCGGACGATGCCCCTGCAGTACCTGTACAACACCGTCGAGGGCGGTGGTCGCACGCTCTCGCTCGGTGCGGCCGAGCAGGATCTCGACCTGGAGACCCAGGCCCATCTGGGCCGGCTGGCGCTGGCGGGCCGGCTGCTCCAGTCCCATTTCGCCGCGGACTACACCTTCGCCGGACCGCTCGACGTCGAATGGCTGCTCGGGCCTGGAGGCGCGCTCCACATCCTCCAACTCAGGCCGTACAGCGCCTGACCCCGCCCGCACTCCCCCGCGTTCCGCCCCCTCCGAAGGTCTCTCCCATGCCCCTCTCCCTGCGTGCGCGCGTGAAACGCCGCGTCCGCCCGCCCGCCGCGGTGCTCCGCGTGATCCGCCTGAACAACGGCTTCCAGCTCCTGTTCAACCTGCTGTGGTGGATGCCGGTCTTCTACCAGTACCAGAAGCAGGCGGGTCTTTCGGACAGCCAGATCTTCGGTATCCAGAGCGTCTACTACGTGGCGTTCTGCCTGCTGGAGATACCCACCGGTTTCATCGCCGACCGCATCGGACAGCGCCGTTGCATGCAGCTCGGGGCGGCCGTGATGACGGCGGCGAACCTCGTCCCGGTCGCCTGGCCCTCCTTCGTGGGCTTCATGGCGCACTTCCTGGCCATCGCCGCCGCCCGCTCGCTGGTCTCCGGGGCGTCCAGCGCGTACCTGTACGAGTACCTGCACGAGCACGGTGCGGGCGAGCACTACGTCCAGGCCGAGGGGACGGCGCGGGCGCTCGGCCTGTGGGCGAAGATCGCCTGCTGGCCGCTGGTCGGTGTTCTGATGCACGTCTGGCACGAGGGCCCGTACGTGCTGACCGCGTTCTCCACGCTCGGCTCGCTGGCCTGCGCCGCGGCCCTCCCCGCCATCGCGGAACGACACGGTGGACCGCGGCCGCCGGCGGAACGCGTCGGGCTCCTCGATTCGGCCCGCCAGGCCCTGAAGGTGCTCGGGACCTCGCGGTCGCTCGGGCCGCTGATGGTGCAGGGCGTGGCCATCTTCACGCTCGCGCGGATCTGTCAGGTCAATCTCTTCCAACCGCTGCTGCTGGAGAAGGACCTCCCGGTCGCCGATCACGGTGCGGTGCTGTCGGCGATGACGGTCGCGGAGGCCGTCGGATCGGCCAGGACCGGCTGGTTGCGCGGCAGGCTCTCCGACACCACCGTGGTGACGGTGCTGAGCGTGGTCATGGCACTCACCCTCGCGGCCACGACACTGTCGGGGGCCCTGGGCACGATCGCGTGGCTGTGCGTGTTCGCCGCCGCGGCGGGCCTCGCGTACCCGGTGCAACGCAACCTGATCAACGCGGCGATCCCGCCGACCCCGTACCGGGCGACCCTGCTGTCGGTGGAGTCCATCATCGATCGCGGCGTGTGCGCGCTGGTGGCGCTGGCCGTCGGCGCCTATCTGGCGGCGGACCGCCTGGACGCGCTCCTCGTGCACGCGGCGGTGGGCACCTGCCTGTTGCTGCTCGTCGTGGGCGTCGTGCTGCGGCGGCTGCGTCGTGACGGGGTGCGGCAGGCCGTCGGTCAGCCCTGACAGGGCGGGACGGCGGCGCGCGGGGGCCACACCCCCGTGTCGAGGATGCCGAGGGTGTAGGCGCGGGCCACCAGGGCCGGGCGTGATTCCGCGTCGAGTGCTCCGCGCAGTCGGCGCAGGTGGTAGTCCAGCGCCTGGCGGGAGAGACCCAGGTCGGTGGCGATGGCTCCGTTGGACCGGCCGGCCGCCATCAGGGCGAGGACCCGCAGTTGCACGGGGCTCACCTGGGCGGGGGCGTCGAACTCGACGCTCAGCGAGGTCAGTACGGCCGAGACCCGGTCGGGAGCACCCTGACGTCTGACCACCGCGAGATCGGCCCGCAGGACCTTGCTCTCGCCCGAGGCCGTGCCGCAGACCACGGAGCACGTGCGCCGGGACGCCTTTCCGGCGACCAGGTCCACCCACGCGCGCCGTACCGTCCGGGCGTCACCGCGCAGGTGTCCGATGGCGTGGGTGCCCTCCAGGGAGGCGCGGTCGCCCCCGAGCAGTTCGGCGACTCCCCCGCTGACCCGCTGTACCCGGCCGCGCAGGTCCAGGGTCACGATGGCCAGCCCCGAGCGCTCCCACAGGGCGTGGAGTTCCTCGGCGGCGACGGCCTTGTCCTCCAGGGCCCTGGCCTGGTCGGTGACGTCGGTGTAGATCCCGCCCACGCGCGGGCCCCGGCCGTGGTCCAGGACGAAGCGGTGCCCGGTGACCTGGCGGGGTGTCCCGTCGGGGTGCCGGAAGACGAGGGTGTGGCGGACCGGCCGGCGGGACGCCAGCACCTCACGGTCCAGGGCCCTGAACATGGCGGCGTCTTCGGGGGCGTCGATCTCCTCCACGGTCCGGCCGACCACGGCGTGCGACTCCATGCGGTAGAGGTGGGCGTAGGCCGCGTTCACCCACAGGTACCGGCCTTGTCCGTCGCGGATGAAGGCGGGTGCCGGGGCGTACGCGGCGAGGGCCTCGAACCAGCGCGCCGCCTCGGGAACGTCGCGGTCGCCGCCCGCGCCCCGCGCGGACTCTCCTCCTCGTGCCGGCTCCCCGCCCCCGCCGGCCGCCGGCCGTACCTGCCCGTGCTCGTTCTTCGCGTACATGCCTGTTTCTGTCTCTCGGGTCTCCGCTCGCGACTCGCCCTCCCCGGGACGCGGTCGCTCCCGTCGGGCGTGCGTGCGCACGGTGCGTCGCGCGTCGTCGACGCTCGGGACGGGAGGTCAACTTAACCGGTTTTGAGCGAAGTTGCGGGCACGGCAATCGCAATGTCCTGTTCCCGCCCTTCGTGAACACCCCATACCCCCAGGGGACTTGGTCCAGACCTATTGACCGTCGGTCGAGACCTCCCTACCGTCTGGTCCATCACCCCACGCACCTCCCCGGGTTCCCCACAGTCCAGGAGGCACCTCACCATGCTCCCTCGCGGTACACGCCTGATACCGGTCGGCCTGGCCACCGCCCTGACCGTCACCCTCGCCCTGCCGGGCCTGATCGCGGCCACCCCGGCCTCCGCCCAGGACCCGGCCCCGCGGGCCGACACCTGCGCCGTGAAGTCGAGGCCCGCGGGCAAGGTCCTCCAGGGCTACTGGGAGAACTGGGACGGGGCCGCCAACGGCGTTCACCCGCCTCTCGGTTGGATCCCGATCACCGACAGCCGCATCCAGAGCCACGGCTACAACGTGATCAACGCCGCCTTCCCGGTCATCCGCTCGGACGGCACCGTCCTGTGGGAGGACGGGATGGACTCCACGGTGAAGGTGGCCACACCTGCCGAGATGTGCCAGGCCAAGGCCTCCGGCCAGACCATCCTGATGTCCATCGGCGGCGCCGCCGCGGGCATCGACCTCAGCTCCGGCGCCGTCGCCGACCGGTTCGTCGCGACGGTCGTGCCGATCCTGCAGAAGTACAACTTCGACGGCATCGACATCGACATCGAGACCGGCCTCGTCGGCAGCGGAAGCATCACCACACTGTCGGCCTCGCAGGCCAACCTCATCCGCATCATCGACGGCGTGCTCGCCCGGATGCCCTCGAACTTCGGCCTCACGATGGCACCCGAGACGGCCTACGTCACGGGTGGCAGCGTGGCGTACGGCTCGATCTGGGGCGCCTACCTCCCCATCGTGAAGAAGTACGCCGACAACGGCCGCCTGTGGTGGCTGAACATGCAGTACTACAACGGCAGCATGTACGGCTGCTCGGGCGATTCCTACTCCGCCGGCACCGTGCAGGGCTTCACGGCGCAGACCGACTGCCTCAACAAGGGCCTCGTCGTCCAGGGCACCACCATCAAGGTCCCCTACGACAAGCAGGTCCCCGGGCTCCCGGCCCAGCCGGGCGCGGGCGGCGGTCACATGAGCCCGACACTGGTGGCGCAGGCCTGGAACAAGTACGGGAACGGCCTGAAGGGCCTGATGACCTGGTCCGTGAACTGGGACGGCGCCAGGAACTGGACCTTCGGCAACAACGTCAAGGCGATCCAGGGCCGCTGACCGACGGCGACCCCCACCTGCCGACCCCGCCCCACCTGCCAGCCCCGCCCCCGCCCCCGCCCCGCCAAAGAGGGCGACGCTCGACCGAGGCCCCGGACGCGCCTCGGTCGAGCGTCGCCCTCTTTGCGGGGGCAACACCGTGACCGTCGACGTCGCACCGATCCGGCACGGGAACCTCGCGACCGCGCAGCGTGATCCCAGGATTACCTGGTGAGTGGGCCCTTCCCGCACCGCCCCCGGCCGCCAGGCCGCTCACCTGCGGGTTTACGTTCGCCAATGCTTGCCTTTGTCAACTTTTTAGCTCCATACGCCCTTCCTGGTTTGCCTGGAGCAACCAACCACTTTTACGGTTGCCTGAAGCAACGATGCAGGAGGTGCGATGGCCGAACGGGCGCAGTACGAGGAATTGGCCCGCGAGCTCAGTGCCATCGGCGCCGTCAAGAGGGACCTGGGGCGGATCCTGCCCCAGGACTGCCCGGCCGGATCCGCCGCCGTGCTGCACCTCCTCGGCCGGCACGGGGACATGCGCATGAGCAGGCTCGCCGAGCTGCTCTCCGTGGACATGTCCGTCACCAGCCGTCATGTCGCGCACGTCGCGGACCGGGGCTGGATCGAACGACGCCCCGATCCGGCCGACAAACGCTCACGCATCCTGCACCTCACCGCCGCCGGAGGAGAACAGCTCGACGAGCTGTCCCGACGCTCCTCGCAGCTGCTCGCCGACCGGTTGAGCGACTGGTCCGACGAGGAGGTGGGCCGGCTCGTCCGGCTCATGTCCCGGCTGCGCGAGAGCTTCGGTGACTGCCGCTCCGGCGGCGTGCACCGCACACGAATGAACTGATCACCCGTACACCCGCACGAAGAACGTTAGGAAGCCCATGGCAACGACCACACCAGCCGGTGTGCGGGGCTCTCACGCCAAGCACGGAGGCGGCCACGACGGCGCACCGATGACGCATCGGCAGATCATGGAGGCGATCTCCGGGCTGTTGCTCGGCATGTTCGTCGCGATCCTGTCGTCGACGATCGTCTCCAACGCCCTGCCCGAGATCATCGGCGACCTGGGCGGCGGCCAGTCCGCCTACACCTGGGTCGTGACCGCCGCACTGCTCTCCATGACGGCGGCCACCCCCCTGTGGGGCAAGCTCTCCGACCTGTACAGCAAGAAGGCACTCGTCCAGATAGCCCTGGTCATCTACGTGCTGGGATCGGCCGCCGCCGGCCTGTCCCAGAACGCGGGGACGCTCATCGCGTGCCGCGTGGTCCAGGGCATCGGCGTCGGCGGCCTGTCCGCCCTCGCACAGATCGTGATGGCCGCGATGATCTCCCCGCGCGAGCGCGGCCGCTACAGCGGCTACCTCGGCGCGACCTTCGCCGTCGCCACCGTCGGCGGACCGCTCCTCGGCGGCGTCATCACCGACACCGACTGGCTCGGCTGGCGCTGGTGCTTCTACGTCGGCGTGCCCTTCGCGATCATCGCGCTGATCGTGCTCCAGAAGACCCTGCACCTGCCCGTCGTCAAGCGCGAGGTCAAGGTCGACTGGGGCGGCGCGTTCTTCATCTCGGCCGCGGTGTCGCTGCTGCTGGTGTGGGTCACGTTCGCCGGTGACAAGTACGACTGGATCTCGTGGCAGACGTTCGCCATGGTCGGCGGATCGATCGCCCTGGGGCTGCTGTTCGTGCTCGTCGAGTCCAAGGCCGCCGAACCGATCATCCCGCTGCGACTGTTCCGCAACCGCACCATCGCGCTGTCGTCGATCGCCTCGCTGTTCGTCGGTGTCGCGATGTTCACCGGCACGGTGTTCTTCAGCCAGTACTTCCAACTGGCCCGCGACAAGTCCCCGACCATGTCGGGCGTGATGACGATCCCGATGATCGCCGGTCTGTTCGTCTCCTCCACCGTCTCCGGCCAGGTGATCACCAAGACCGGCAAGTGGAAGGCGTGGCTGCTCTGCGGTGGCGTGCTGGTGACCGCGGGTCTGGGCCTGCTCGGCACGATCCGCTACGACACCGAGTACTGGCACATCGCGATCTTCATGGCGCTGCTGGGCCTCGGCATCGGCATGATGATGCAGAACCTGGTGCTGTGCACCCAGAACCAGGTGGCGCCGTCCGACCTCGGTTCGGCCAGCTCCACGGTGACCTTCTTCCGGTCCCTCGGTGGCGCGATCGGCGTCTCCGCGCTCGGCGCGGTGATGGCCAACCGGATCACCCACTACGCCCAGGACGGGCTCGCCACCCTCGACCCGAAGTACGCGGCGGCCGCCGCCGGCTCCAGCTCCGGCAGCAGCATCCCGGACATGGACAAACTGCCGGGCCCGCTGCGCACCGTCATGGAGAGCGCGTACGGCCACGGCATCGCGGACGTCTTCCTGATCGCCGCGCCGCTCGCACTGGTCGCCTTCCTCGTCACGATCTTCATCAAGGAGGTCCCGCTGCGGACGTCGGGCGGTCTGGAGCAGGCCGCCTCGCCCGTCGAGGCCGGCCCGGGACGGAGCGACGACGTCGCGGTCCCCGCGTCCGTGACGACCTCGGCGTCACGGTCCGCCGAGACCTCCGGCGCGGAGCGCACGGCGCGGTCCGAGACCGCGACCGAAGCCGGACCCGGCACGGACGACGACGCCGGGCCCGGGGCAACGCAGCAGTCGACCGTCGTCACCGCGGTGGCGAACGAAGGGACCGGTCCCGTGAACGGTGGTACTCCGGTGGGCGGTTACGTGCGCGGCTCCGAGAGCGCGCCCGTACCCCAGGCGGCCGTGACGCTGATCTCCCTCGCGGGACGGCAGCTGGGCCGGTCGGTCTCGCGTGCCGACGGCTCGTACGCCGTCGACGCGCCGGGCTCGGGCTCGTACGTCCTGATCGCCTCGGCCGACGGCTTCCAGCCGCAGGCGTCCACGATCGTGGTCAACGGCGAGCCGGTCGCGTACGACATCCTGCTGAGCGGTACGAGCGGGCTGAGCGGTCTCGTCCGGGCCGCCGGGAGCGGTGACCCGGTCAAGGACGCCATGGTCATCGTGACCGACGTCCGCGGTGACGTGTTGGCGTCCGCGACCACCGGCGAGCAGGGAGAGTTCTCCTTCGCCGAGATGGTGCCGGGCTCGGTGACCATCGCGGTCAACGCCCTCGGGCACCGTCCCGCAGCCCTGAACGTCGAGGTCGGCGGCGCCGGCGTCACCCGGGTCGAGGTCGAGCTGAGCCCCGGCGCACGGGTCCAGGGTGTCGTACGGGCGCCGCACGGCCCGCTCGGCGACGCGCGGGTCACGCTGATCGACACGGCGGGCAACGTCGTCGACACGGCAAGGACCGGCGCGGACGGCGCGTACGCCTTCACCGACCTGGACAGCGGTGAGTACACCGTCATCGCGACGAGCTACCCGCCGGTGGCCACGGCCCTGAGCGTGGGCGTGCGCGGTGTCGACGACCACGACATCGAGCTGGCCCACCCCGGCGAGTAGCCGGACCCGGCCCGCGGGGCGCGCCCCGATCGGAGGCGCGCCCCGCGGGCCGGCCACTTTCAGACGATCTCGACATGCTTGGCAGGGAGAAAACGGGATGGGACTGACCGCACGGATCCTCACGCGCGACGGATGGGCCGTGTCGCACGCGGTCGTCACGGTGACCGACATGACGGGCGCGCAGGTGGTCCGCGCCGAGGCCGACGCCGACGGAGCCGTACGCGACACGACCGCGCTGGCGCCGGGGGCGTACACCGTCATAGTCACCGCGGTCGGCTACGCGCCCAGCGCGTCGAGCGCGATCGTCACGGCCGGCGGACGCGCCGAGGTCGGCAAGGTCGTCCTCGCCCGTCAGGGTGGTACGGAGCTGCCGCCGCCCGGACCGTGGACGATCGACCCGGCGCACTCCTCCGTGGGCGCCGTCGCACAGCACCTGGGCATCTCCAGCGTGCACGGGCGGTTCACCGAGTTCACCGGCCGGATCGAGATCTCCCCGGACGCGGTGTCCGCGTCCCGTGTGGAGGCGAGGATCGGCGCCGCGTCCATCGACACGGGCAACGAGCTGCGCGACGGGCACCTGAAGTCGCCCGACTTCCTGGACGTGGAGACGTACCCGGCGCTCTCGTACCGATCGACGGGTCTGACGCCCGCCGGGTCCGACCGTTGGACCGTGCACGGCGAGCTGACCATGCGCGGCGTCGTACGGCCCGTGGACCTGGACCTCGCCTACCTGGGCACCGGCGCCGACCCGTGGGGCGGCACGCGCGCCGCGTTCCGCGCCACCGCGGATCTCCACCGCGAGGACTTCGCGATGAACTACAACCAGGTGGTGCGGGCGGGCATCGCCGCCATCGGGACGACGCTGAAGGTGGAGCTGGACATCCAGGCGGTACAGGGCGAGTCGCTGCCCGGGGCGTAGCGCGCGACGCCCGCCGTCCGCGAGCGCCTCGCCCGGCGGGCCCGCGTTCGGCCGCGCAGCGGGTGCGCGGTACGCCCGGATGGGGGAAGCTGATCAGGGCTACGGCAGTACCGATGTCGGGACGGCCCGGTCAAGGAGGGTCTTGTGGTCACTTCAGGAGACGGCGGGCTCACTCCCGCGACGCCCCGGGTCGGGGTAAGGACGGCCACCCTGCTGTGCGCGGCCGCCGCCCTCGTGGCGGGCGCCGTGCCCGCTTCCGCGCAGACGCGCGCCGCACCGGAACCCCTCGTGGTGCTCGACTGCTCCAACGAGGCCCAGGTGCGGCCCGAGGACTACCTGCTGGCGTGCGGCGACGGCAACAGCCGCCTCGTGCGCCTCGACTGGGACACCTGGGGCCCGAAGACCGCCACGGCCACCGGAACCAACATGGTGAACGACTGCCGCCCCTACTGTGCGGCCGGTCGGTTCCACCCCCACCCGGTGACCGTGACCTTCAGCAATCCGAAGCCGTGGCCCGCGCACCCCGAGGTGCAGCGGTTCACCACGGTCCGGCTCCTCTACACCGACACCGTGCCCTCCCCCATCCCCAAGGACGTCACGTACAAGCTCTTCTACTGAGCCGGTCCGGGCGTGAGCACGGCGGCGAAGGCCGCACGGGCGCGGAACCGACGGACCTCTTCGCAGACACCGGAGAACCGGAGACACACGGGCGCGGAGCCGAGGTCGGAGCGACGCGCCCGTACCGGGAGACGCCGGCCCAGAGGCGGCCTGGAGGTTCACAGCGATGACGAAGCGCAAGGCGACCTCGAGGACGGCCGGCGCCGGACCGCCGCCGCTCTCCGCCGAGGAGCGCGCCGCCCTCGGACGGGCCGCACGACGGCGGACGCCCCGTTCCGCACACGGCGAGTTCGACGCGTCCGCGGACCGGACGGACCCGATCGACGTGATCGAGCGGCAGTCCGCCACCCGGGTACAGGAACTCGTACCGCTGCGCTACGGACGGATGTCGCAGTCGCCGTTCCGGTTCTACCGCGGTGCGGCAGCCATCATGGCGGGCGACCTGGGCCACACACCCGATTCCGGACTCCGCGTTCAACTCTGCGGGGACGCTCATCTGTTGAACTTCCGTCTGCTGGGCTCCCCGGAGCGGAACCTGCTCTTCGACATCAACGACTTCGACGAGACGCTGCCCGGTCCGTGGGAGTGGGACGTCAAGCGGTTGGCCGTCAGCCTGGTCATCGCCGCGCGGGAGAACTCCTTCGCCGACGACGAGTGCGCCTCGATCGTGCGGGCCGGGGTGCGGTCCTACCGCGAGCAGATGCGCCGCTTCGCCGCCATGCGCACCCTCGACGTCTGGTACGCGCGGGTCGACGAGGCGCAGCTTGAGGCGGTGGCGGCCGGCGCGCTGGCCGCGCGCGGTCGCAAGCGCGTCTCCGCGGAACTGACGAAGGCACGGGGACGCGACAGCATGCGGGCCTTCGAGAAGCTCACCGAGGTCGTCGGGGGCGAGCGCCGGTTCGCCGCCGCTCCACGCCTGATCACACCGGTCTCCGAGCTGATCCAGGACAAGGAACGCGCCGCGCTCGAAGGCGAGATCCGCGGCATGGTCAAGGACTACGGCGACAGCCTCACCCCCGACCGGCGGCACCTCCTGGAGCAGTTCCGCGTCGTGGACATGGCGCGCAAGGTGGTCGGTGTCGGCAGTGTCGGCATGAGGTGTTGGGTCGTGCTCCTGTTGGGCCGGGACGACGAGGACCCGCTCATCCTCCAGGCCAAGGAGGCGGGCGAATCGGTGCTCGCCGCGCACGCCGGTGGCAGCGAGTTCGCCACGCAGGGGGAACGCGTCGTCGCCGGGCAGCGGCTGATGCAGGCCGCCGGTGACATCTTCCTGGGCTGGCAGCAGGTCCGCGGGAACGACGGCCGGCGCCGGGACTTCTACGTACGCCAGTTGCTGGACTGGAAGGGGATCGTGGACCCGGCGCAGATGGTGCCGCGCGGCATGAGGGTCTTCGCCGAGCTGTGCGGCGCCACCCTCGCGCGGGCGCACGCCCGCTCCGGCGACCGGATCGCCATCGCCGCGTACCTGGGCCGGCGCGATGTCTTCGACCGTGCGGTACTGCGCTTCGCGGAGGGCTACGCCGACCTCAACGAGCGCGACCACGTCCGCCTCACGGAAGCAATCGCCGCGGGCCGCGTCTCGGCCGTGTCGGCGTGACCGGCCCGGTGTCGTCCCGCTGAACGCCGCCGTCCCCTGACGCGAGACGAGCCCCTGGCTATGGCTGGTGCTCGTCCACCGCGTCCAGCGCCGCGGCCGTGGGCGGTCGCCGGGGACGACCTTGCCGCACAGTTCCACATCGGGCGGTCCGTCCCGGGCGCCTGGCACTCCTGGGACACCTCCGGTGACGAAGCCCCCGTCCGGCTGTGGCTCGCCGATACGGACGGCCCGAGTTGGGCCTGCGTGGACTGGGACGGCGAACGGTCCGACGCGTTCAGCACGCGACAGTTCGGCGCCCGCGACTTGTGGGACGAAATGGAGCAGGCGCACGCCTGGTGGACCGCGGCCGGCCACCCGGAGATCGAGCGCTACCGGATGCCCGTCACAGCGGACGGTGCACACTCGCCCTGGCTGGACACCCCCGAGACCGTGGTCCCGATCACGTACGTACGAGAGGGGCGTGAGCACCGTGGGTAGACACCGTCGCCCCGGGCCGCCGTCCGGTCTCGCGCCGACCTGGCCCCGAGTGGAGCGGGAGTCACGGACGCTGCCCCGTTCGGGTAGGCCTGAGATGGAAGCGATCCGGCGCAGCAGCGCCCCGGCTGCCTGAACTTCAGCCGGGGCGTGACTGGAACATCTCCTCACGCGGCACCTGGCGCAGAGTCGCGGCGTTCCGGAATCCTTCCGCTCGGATCTCGAAATCCGGCGGGATTCCGGCGGGATTCCATACGTTCGCGGAACGCTCCGACCTCTCACGAAACGCCGTGAACCGCATCAAGCCCAGGTCGGCGGCACCACGCGGTCGTGACCGCGTCAGGCGCTTTCGGCCTGGAACATCCAGTGGTGCTTCTCCAGGTCGCCGGTCAGGCCGATGAGGATGTCCTGGGTGATCGGATCGGCGTCGCCCGTGGCCTGGATGCGCTCGCGCATCCGGGTGACCACCGCGGCCAGTCCGTCCACGAGGGTCTTCACCGCGTCGACGTCCTTGATCCAACCGGCCTTCACCTCGGCGATGCCGCTGGACGACGACACGGTCGACGCCCGCCCGTCCGGGGTCACGCCGAGGGCGGAGGCACGCTCGGCCACCACGTCGGAGTGCGTGCGGGCCGAGACGACCACGTCGTCGAGCTGCAGGTGAACGGAGCGGAAGCGGGGGCCCACCACGTTCCAGTGCACCTGCTTGGCGACCAGGGCCAGGTCGACCAGATCCACCAGCGCGCCTTGCAGGGCTTCGCCGACGATCTTCAGGTCGGCAGCCGGGAGGGCACTCTTCACGACGGACACGGGGTTCTCCATTCGCAACGCGGTCGGTGGTCGTCCCGGGTCGCCTCGGCTGACGCCTCGGGTGACATCCGGGGATTCTTCCACCGATGAGTTTGATTACCGGATGAAATGCCGCCTACCCCACCCACACGCATCAAAACGGTCCACTTCGGGGGACCGAATGGACCCCTCCCCCACGGTGCGCACGAGAGGGCGGCGCGTCCGAGGATCCGGCCGCACCCCGCGGAGCGGGGCGCCCTCCACACGTCGCCTGCCCCTCGTACGCTGGGGCGATGCGTCATCACGATCTGATCGTCATCGGTGCGGGATCCGGCAACGCGGTCATCGACGAGTCGTTCGCCGATCTCGACGTGGCCATCGTCGAGGAGAAGTGGTTCGGCGGGACCTGCCTGAACGCCGGGTGCATTCCGAGCAAGATGCTGGCCTACACCGCCCATGTGGCACGTACCGTGCTCGGCGCCGACACCTACGACGTGGACGCGCGACTGCGCGCCGTGCACTGGCGCGAGGTCCGCGACCGGGTGTTCGGGCGACTGGACGCGCAACGCGCGCGGGGCCGGCAGGGCCGCCTCGACGCGGCCAACGTCACGGTGTACGAGGGTACGGCGCGCTTCACCGGTCCCCGCCGACTGCGCGTCGACATGGACGGCGGCGCCGTGGACGTCTCCGCCGGGCAGATCGTCGTCGCGGCCGGCAGCCGTCCCGCGGTACCGCCCGTGGTGGTCGAGTCCGGGGTGCCGTACGAGACTTCGGACACCGTCATGCGGATCGACGCACCGCCTCGCCGACTGGCCGTGCTGGGCGGCGGGTACATCGCCGCCGAGCTGGCCGAGGTCTTCCACGCGACGGGAACCGGGATCACCGTCGTGGAGACCGAGCCGTACCTGCTGGGCCCGCAGGACGAGACGGTCGCCGAGCATTTCACAGAGCTGGCCCGCACCCGCCACGACCTGCGGCTCGGGCGCGAACTGACGGCCGTGAGGGGGGAGGCGGGCGCGTTGACCCTGACTCTCGACGACGGGTCGACGGTCGAGGCGGACATGTTGCTGGTTGCGGCCGGACGGATCCCCAACGGCGACCGGCTGGCACTCGGGGCGGCCGGTATCCGCACCCACGACGACGGACGCATCGTGGTGGACGGACATCAACGCACCACTGCGGAAGGGGTGTTCGCGCTCGGTGATGTCTGTACGCCGGTACCGCTGAAGCACGTGGCCAACCGCGAGGCCGAGGTCGTCTCGCACAACCTCCGCCATCCGGACGAGCTCATCGGCGCCGACCACGACCTCGTGCCGTCCGCCGTCTTCACCCGCCCCGAGATCGCCTCGATCGGCGCGACCGAGGCGGAATGCCGCGACAGCGGGGACGATTTCCTCGTCGGTACGGCTTCCTACGGGGACGTGGCGTACGGCTGGGCCATGGAGGACGCGACCGGCTTCTGCAAGGTGCTCGCCGAGCCCGGCACCGGACGCCTGCTCGGCGCGCACATCATGGGGCCCCAGGCCGCCATTCTGATCCAGCCCCTCGTGTTGGCCATGACGCGGGGGATCGACGCGCTCTCGCTCGCCAAGGAGCCGTACTGGATCCACCCGGCTCTCACCGAGGTCGTCGAGAACGCCCTCCTCGACCTCGACCTCTGACCCGACCCGCGTCCCGCCCGGGACGTGTCGGACGCCCCCGCCCGGGACGGGTCGGCCGCCCCCGCCGGTCCCGTTCCTCAGCCCCCGCTTACCCCCGCCTTAAGCGGAACCTAAGAGTCACACCCGCCGCCTCGAATCGAACCGATGTCCGTTTCGGGGCGGCTAGCGTGCTGCCGCACCCCCGATTTCCGGCAACTCGGATCTCCAGCAACTCAGAGGCAGGCACGCGATGGGCAGCACGACCGGGCACCGGCGCAGGACGAGCAAGACGGCGAAGGCAACAGGCGTGATCGCGGCCGCGGCGGTGATCGGTGGCGCCGCGTTCGCGTTCACCGGTACCGCGCAGGCCGCCGCGGTCGGAGCCGTCTACACCAAGTCCAGTTCCTGGACGGGTGGTTACACCGGTCAGTATGTGATCACCAACAACACCGCACAGGAACAGGCCGATTGGACCCTCCGGTTCGACCTGCCCGCCGGCACGAGGATCGACTCCCTGTGGAACGGCACCCACACGGTCGACGGCCGGCACGTCACCGTCAAGCCCGCGAACTGGAACAAACGGCTCGCGGCCGGCGCCTCCGTCACGGTGGGTTTCGTGACGAGCGGAACCGGCACCCCGGGCAACCCGACGGCCTGCCTGATCAACGGCGTGAAGTGCTCCGTGGAGCAGGGTGCGACGCCCCCGCCCGGGGGCCGTCCGACACCCACCCCGTCGGCGAGCGCGAGTGCGACGGCCCCCGTCACCCCGGCGCCCTCCACCCGACCCACGCGGACCGCGTCACCGACCGCGACACCCACCACCCCCACTCCCCCGCCGGTCACCGGCGCCCCGACCGCAGGGGCGCGCTTCGCGCCCTACGTGGACACCTCGCTGTACCCGGCCTACGACCTGGTCGACACCGCCACCAGGACCGGCGTGAACGAGTTCCACCTCGCCTTCATCACCTCCGGTGGCGGCTGCGCACCGCTGTGGGGCGGTGTCACGGACCTCGCGAGCGACAAGGTGGCCGCGCAGATCGGGGCGCTGCGGGGCAAGGGCGGTGACGTCCGGGTTTCCTTCGGTGGCGCCGCCGGGCACGAGTTGGCCCTGAACTGCGCGACGGCCGACGCGTTGGCCGCCGCTTACGGCAAGGTCATTGACCAGTACCGCCTGACCAAGGTGGACTTCGACATCGAGGGCGCCGCGCTGCCCGACACCGCGGCCAACGCACGCCGCGCGCAGGCCATAGCCGCGCTCCAGAAGTCGCACCCGGGGTTGGACGTGGCCTTCACCCTGCCGGTGATGCCGGAGGGGCTCACCCAGCCCGGCGTCGCCCTGCTGGCCGACGCGAAGCGGGCCGGTGTACGGATCGACGGCGTCAACATCATGGCCATGGACTACGGGCCCGCGTACGGCGGTGACATGGGTCAGTACGCCGTCCAGGCCGCGACGGCCACCCAGGCCCAGATCAAGGGAGTGCTCGGGCTCACCGACGCGGCCGCCTGGAAGGCGGTCGCCGTCACGCCCATGATCGGCGTCAACGACGTCGCCAACGAGGTCTTCACCGTCGCGGACGCGACGCGGCTCGTGGACTTCGCGAAGTCGAAGGGCATCGGCCGGTTGGCGATGTGGTCCGCGACGCGCGACCGCCAGTGTGCGCAGGGCGCCCTGAACCACGCCGATCCGACGTGCAGTTCCATCCTCCAGCAGCCGCTGGCCTTCACGAAGGCGTTCGGCGCGCTCCGCTAGCATCTGCCGTCGACGTGGCACCGGCAAGGCGAAGCCACGACGACGGGCCCGGTCCGAGGGCAAGGCGCGAACGCGTGGCCCCTCCCCCGTGTCCGGCTGCCCGCCGCGTCCGCCGACGCACGGCGGGCGGCCGGACACGTCCGCGTTTCAGCGGGTCGCTCCCGCGTGCCGGCCCCGGTAGGTGCCGGGGGTGATGCCCTCCCAGCGGGTGAAGGCCCGGACCAGGGCCGTCGCACCGCTCAGGCCGACCAGGGGGGCGACCCGGTCCAACGGCAGGTCCGTGGTCTCCAGCAGGCGCCGGGCCCGGGTGTGGCGGGCGGCGTCGAGGAGTGCCCGCCACGAGGTGCCCTCCTCCTGCAGGGCCCGGCGCAGCGTCCGGGCGCTGAGGTTCAGTTCCCTGCCCGGTTCGGCGGGGCCCGTGCCGTCGAGCGGGGCGTGTTCCAACCACTGGCGCACCCGCTCCCCGGTGGTCACCGCCTTCGACAGTTCGTGCAGCAGCCGGTCGGCGTAGGCCCGGTGCAGGGCGCCCAGTTCAGGGTCGCAGGGGGCGCGGCGCCGGTCGAGGTCCTCGTTGCCCACCGTGATCGCGTTCTCGGGCGCGTCGAAGGTGACCGGGCAGCCGAGGACACGCGTGTAGGGCTCCGCGGAGCCGGCGCGCGGGTGGGTGAACGACACGGATCCGGGCGCCCAGTCGTCTCCGGCGACCCAGCGTGCCGCTCTCACCATGCCGGTGAGGATCGCCTCCACCTGCTGGGGATGCATGGTCGCGGGATCCACGGTCGGCCGGTAGCGGATGCGGGTCCGGTCCTCGCCGCGGTGCAGGGTGACCGTACCGGCCTGGCTGACCAGCGGGTGGTAGCGCGCCGCGGCGTCGGCGGCGTCGGCGAGGCTCGCGCAGGTCAGGACCACGTGGCCGAGTACGTGCAGGCTCCCCGGCCGGATCCGGTCCCCGACGAGCAGGCCGGTGTGGGGATCGGCGCCCTCGGTACCGATCACCGTCTCCCACAACTCGCGCATCTCGGTGAATCCCAACCGTTCCATGGGCGAGTTCCAGACACCGGGCTCGTCGGCGCCCTCCGTGGTGGCGCTCAGCACCGCGCGGGCGTAGCACGCGGCGACGGTGGAGGGCTGTATGCCGGACATGGCGGTCAGTCAATGCGGGGGCGGGCCTCCCGTCAACCGGCCGCGGCGGGCCCGGCTCCGACCGCCGGCGGTCCGGGAAGTCAACGAGGTGGCCGCCGGGGTGAATGACCGCGCCCCCCGGGCGCTCCTAGGGTCGGGCCGCACACACCGAGAGGATCATCGTGCCCGTCCTGTCACGCATCGAGCCGTACCACGTCGCGGCAGCGCTTCCGACGCCGTTCCGTCGTGGCCGCCGCGGCTGCGGGACGCCGTTCTGACCGGCCCCTTCGGCCACGACCGCGGCTCCCTGTCCCGCCGACCGGCCGCAGCGCCCTGTCCCTGCCGACCCGCCCCGGTCCGGGGTTCACCGTCGACCTTCGCGCGCTGCGGCGTCGGGGTCGACGCATCAGTGTCATCACCGCCGGCCGGCGCGCCCTGCGGACCCTGCGAGACAAGGGACCGCGCGGCGCCGCCGAGTTGGCCCGCACCCGCCGGCACAGCGCCGGCCCGAGGAGTACTCCGTGATCGTCTTCCTGTTGCCCGCCTCCGGCTACGACCCGACCGAGGCGGCGGTGCCGTGGGCCGCGTTGCGCGATGCCGGTCTCGACGTACGGTTCGCGACACCCGACGGGAAGGTCGCCCTGGCCGACCACAGGCTCACCGATGTCGGCTTCTCCTGGCTCTCCCCGTGGCTGATGACCCGCCGCGCCGAACTCGACGCGTACCGGCGGCTCATCGACGACCCGTCGTTCCGGGCGCCCCTGTCCTACGCGCGGGTCGATCCGGCGGCGCTGACGGGGCTCTTCGTCCCCGGTGGGCACGCCGCGGGAATGCGTACCCTGCTGGAGAACACCACCGCCCAGCGGTTGTTCGCCCGGGTCCTCACCGTCGGGCTGCCGGTGGGCGCCGTGTGTCACGGCGTGCTGTTGGGAGCGCGCGCCGAAGACCCCTCGACGGGGCGGTCGGTCCTGTACGGACGGCGGACGACGGCACTGACCTCGCTGCTGGAACTCACCGCCTGGAACCTCACCCGGCTGTGGCTGGGGCGGTACTACCGCACCTATCCGACCACCGTCCAGGCCGAGGTGACCGCGGCCCTCGCCGACCCGAGCCACTTCCTGGCCGGACCGCCGCTCCCCGTCCGTGACACCGCCGCGAAGCCCGGGCGCGGCTTCACGGTCCGCGACGGGAACTACCTCTCCGCCCGCTGGCCCGGCGACTGCCACCGCCTGGCGGCGGACTACCTGGCCCTGGTCCGCTCCCACCTGGCGGAGCCGGCCCGGGAGATGTGACCCCGCTCGGTCCGTCACGAGGTCGCGCGTCGGTCACCGGTCACCGGTCACCGGTCACCGGCGCGTGCGTGCGTGCGTACGGAACACCGGGGCCGTGCCCCGAACACCGGCACCATCGAACCGAAAGGGAACTCACATGGGCTTTCGTCTCCGGTTGGCCACCGGATCCACGATCGTGGGACTGGGACTGGGACTGGGACTGGGACTGGGACTGGGCACGGCCCCCGGCGTCTCCGCAGCGACGCCGGTCGGGCCGATGGCTCCTGGACCGGTTGGTCGGTCGTGGCGGGCGTCAACGCTCCCGACTTCCGAGGTCGCGCCCTCGCCATCGCCACGCTGCCCGGCGGTGACAGTCAGATCGTGGCCATCGGCGACGACGGCAACACCTGGCACACCATCCGTCGGGCCAACGGGAGTTGGTGGGGCTGGAACGGCCCGCCCGGGGTGTCCACCGCGATGATGGGCGCCGAGTCCGTCGCGATCACCGGCATGTCCAACGGGAACAGCCAGGTCCTCACCGTCGGACTCGACGGGAACGTCCACCACAGCACGCGCGAGCGCTCCGGCGAGTGGACCCCCTTCCGGACCGCGCCCTGGCCGGGCCGCGCCGGCGCCTTCGCGGGGGACCAGGTCGCCATCGCGGGCCTCCCCGACGGTTCGAGCCGGGTGGTGATGACCACCCGCTGATCGGAAGGCCTCCACCACCGACGTGTGGGGCGTTCCCGCTGCGGGCGACGGGGGCGTCGGCGCGGGAACGCCCCACGGAGGCTAGGCCTTGACGTCGAACCGCACCGAGCGCACTTCGAGTTCGTCGGTCGCGGGCTTGCCGTGGGGCCGCAGCCGCCATTGCGCTCCGGTGCAGCCTGCGCCGAGGTAGACGGTGACGGTGGAGTCGGTCGAGTTCTGAGGTCCGTAGCCGGGCAGTTCGTCGTCCTCGCCCACCGCGTACAGGTTGACGCACTTGCCGCTGTGCGGGTTCTGCAGGGCGACGGACTGTTCCTGTCCGAACTCGTCGACGAACTTGTAGTGAAACTCGCCCACGGCGGCCGACGCCGAACCGGGCATCGTCAGGACGAGGGCCAGGGAGGCGAGGGCTGCGGCGGCGTTGTGACGGAGCTTCATGGGCGGATCAGTACCTTCCGTGGGGGATTCGGTAACCGACCCTAGGAGTGCCCGGCGAGGCGAATCGATCCGCCGCGTTCCCTCGGCGTGGCGTCCGGGAGGAGACGGGCACGGCTGCCGCGGCGGTCAGGAGGGTCCGTCCGCCGGGGCGGCGATGGCGTGGTAGGTGCGTCCACCGGCCTCGTAGGTGCCGAGCGGGGTCATCCCGAAGCCGTCGACGTGCACCCGCCAGGACGTCGCGTTCCCCTCCTCGATGAAGGCGACCACCGCCTCGGCTCGTCCGGAGGCCTCGGCGACGGCGTTCGCGAACAGCGCGCGTGCCACCCCTCGGCCGCGGAACGCGGCATCGACCACGACGGGCCCGTAGAGCAACCAGCGCACGTCGCCCAGGGGGCGTCCTCGCCACTCCAGTGCGTCCTGGGCGGCGAGCAGCCCCAGGACCGGTGGCGGTGGCGTGGGCAGGTCCGCCGCGACGGAGAGTGCGAGGAGACCGGCGAGCCGCCCCTCCTCGTCCGCGACCAGCAGCTCCCCGTCCCCGGCCATGGTGCGCAGCGCCGCCTCGTCGAAGGCACCCTGTACGAAGCCCTGGGCGCGGCGTTGCTCCGCGGTCAGGGCGTCGTGATGGTTGGCGGAGAAAAGCGCGGCCATGGCGGGCGCGTCGGCCTCGGTGGCGTATCGGTAGCGCATGGGCCGATGGTGCCACGGGCCCCTCGGCCGAGCGGGGACGTCGGGGCCCGGCAGCGTCACCTCGCGGAGGGGGTCGGATCGGGTCTCGCACGCGCGGGGCGGCTCAGCGTCCCCGATCGGGCTCGTGGTCGCGGCCGGAGTCGGGGTCGGCGGGCGACTGCGCCGCGGCCTTTCTGTACTCGGCGTTGAGGCGCTGGGCCTCTTCGAGCTGGTCTTCGAGGATGACGATGCGGCAGGCGGCGTCGATGGCCATTCCGCCGTCGACGAGTTCCCGGGCGCGGGCGGCGATCCGCAGCTGATAGCGGGAGTATCGGCGGTGGCCGCCCTCCGAGCGCAACGGGGTGATCAGGCGGGCCTCACCGATCGCGCGGAGGAAACCGGCCGTGGTTCCGAGCATCTCGGCGGCCCTGCCCATGGTGTAGGCGGGGTAGTCGTCGTCGTCGAGACGATCGATCGGGTTCTCTTCTGTCACTTCCACCTCATCGGACGGGAACGCGTCAAGGCCCCGCTGCCATGTGGCACCGGGGCCCCGAGAGAATTCAACACCATCCGCCGGCGCCCGCCGCTTCCGGCTCACGGTGTCCGCCCACCCGCCCGGACGGGCGGAGCCGGGAGAACGCGCGGCCGGGGCGGCGACCGGCGGGTGGACGCCGCCCCGGCGCCGGAACGCGTCGGGCCGTCAGACGCGATGCGGCCCGTCGCGGTGTCGGTCGAACACGACGGCGGGGCCCGCTCCTTGGAAAGGAACGAGCCCCGAGAACCGTGCCGTGTCGGGCGAGACTACCAGCGGTACCAGCGGCCACTCCCACCCTTCGGGCGGGCCACGAAGCCCACCAGCCAGAGCACCAGAACCGCGATGGCGACCCACCAGAGGATCTTCACCGCGAAACCGGCACCGAAGAGAATCAGAGCGAGCAGAAGAACGAGAAGCAGGGGAACCATTGTCATCAACCTCCGAAACGCCGACTGCCCGCGCCCGGCCCACGCATGCGCACAAAACTTATGCGTTTTTTATCGTCCCAGGCGGGAAGTCGATGTCGCCCCGCCGACCGGCTCGCTCGACCACCGTTCACACCCACCCTGTTTGCGGGCCCGAGAACGGGTCATACGAAGCGAGGCAAGAGACTTTCTCAATGTTTGGGAGTGATGGTTGTGTCGGCTGAAGAGAAGACCCAGGCCAAGACCGAGCAGGCCAAGGGCAAGGTCAAGGAAGCCGCGGGCCGCACGGTCGGCAACGAGCGCCTCACCGTCGAAGGCCGCGCCGACCAGGCCAAGGGCGATGCCCGCGAGGCCAAGGAGAAGGTCAAGGACACCTTCAAGCACTGACCTCCTCGGAATCCGAGAACGCCTGTGGGCGGCCCCGACTCGGTCGGGGCCGCCCACAGGCGTTTGCCCTGGCTGCGCGGAGCGCACCAAGGGCGCGTGAGAACGCAACGAGCCGGGGCCCGCACCCGAAGGTGCGGGCCCCGGCCACGCGGTGTCGCGAACGTCAGGCCGTGACGATGTTCTCGGCCGTCGGGCCCTTCTGGCCCTGCGCGATGTCGAAGCTCACCTTCTGGCCTTCCTGCAGCTCACGGAAGCCCTGGGAGGCGATGTTCGAGTAGTGGGCGAACACGTCCGGCCCGCCACCCTCCTGCTCGATGAAGCCGAAGCCCTTTTCCGCGTTGAACCACTTCACGGTGCCATTCGCCATGTCAATCTCCTTCGGGGCACAGCCCAGAAATCCACACCATGCAGATTTCGAGTCGCCGCATGATCTTCCCGTCCGGAAAATGCCGGAAACACAAAAGCACCCTCACCGGCCGGAACGACCGGTGAGCACACTCGAAGTTTGGGAACCACAACTGCAACTGAAATCACAGTAGCACGCCCGGACTCGGTGAAATCGGCCCAAAATCCGGACCCTCCCGAGAGGCGAGAAACCCTGCCCGCACCTTTCTCCTCTTTCTGTGTCCGCCGGCACAGAAATTCGGCATCGAGGCGCATCGAGGCCCGACCGGGCCGCGCGCACGCCGAACGTTCCGGACACGGCACCGGTCCCGCCACCACCTGCCGGTCGCGACGCCTCACCGCCCCTACGGTGTGCACCATGACCCACGACGAGACCCCGGCGGCCGGGTACCCCGCTCACGGTCCCGCACCCGACAAGGCCCTCGACGACGACCCTCTGTTCGCCGCCGCGCGCCTCAAGGAGCGCTTGTACGCGACGATCACCATGATCTCGGTGGTGGTCGGGCTCGCCGGCTTCAGCCAGACCACCACCGGCGAGGCCGCGGCCACGATCCTCACGACCGCCGTCGGCCTGTGGCTGGCCTCCCTGGTCGCGGACCAACAGGCCCACCGCGTCGTCCACGGCCGCTTCGCCACCGGCCGCGAGCTGCGCCACATGCTGTCCGTCAGCAGCCCCCTGCTGCTGTCCGCGGCGGGCCCCCTCACCCTGCTCGCGGTGGCGGCACTGACCGCGATCGACGTGCACACCGGCCTGTTGATCTCGGCCGGGGTGAACGTCGCCGGCCTGTTCACCTGGGGGTGCTACGGGGGCATCCGCATGGGGTCCGGCACCGTCTTCGCCCTACTGGCCGGGGTGGTGGACGCGGTCATCGGAACCGCGGTCGCCCTGGTCAAGGTCGCCGCCGGCCACTGAACCGCCCGCCCCGAGACGGGCCGGCCACCGTGCGGTGGCGGCACGCCCTACGGGCGCGGGGCGATCACCGTTCCCGCCTCGTGCACCGTGATGGCCCCCGCCGGGCAGATGTCCGCCGCGTCCAGCACCCGGGCGTCCTCGTCCGTCTCCGGCGTCCGCACCGAGGCGTGCTCGTCCTCCAGAACGAACACCTCGGGGGCGACGGCGGCGCACATCCCCGAGCCCATGCACATCCGCCGGTCCGCGCGCACGGTCCACTTCCCGGGCATGGCGCTCACCACCCGACCGGCATCACGCGCGGGCCCCTGACCAGCATCTGCGACTTCCACGTCACGTCACCCGCCAGGCGCAGGCCGGGGAATCGGGTGACGAGGGCGGCCAACGCCTCCTGGAGTTCGAGGCGGGCCAACGGGGCACCCAGGCAGTGGTGGACTCCGTGGCCGAAGCCGAGGTGTGGGACGCCGTCGCGGGTGATGTCCAGGACGCCCGGGGCACTGAACCGCAGCGCGTCGCGGTTGGCGGCGCCGGTGGCGACCAGCACCGGGGTGCCGGCCCGCACCAGGGTGCCGCCGACCTCCACGTCCTCGGTGGCGTAGCGCGGCTGACTGGCGCCACTGCCCAGCGGGACGAAGCGCAGCAGTTCCTCGACGGCGTTGGACATGAGTTCGGGGCGTGATCGCAGCAGGGCGAGCTGGTCGGGGTGTTCCAGCAGGGTGAGGGTGAAGTTGGGAATCTGTGAGGCGGTGGTCTCGTGGCCCGCGACCAGGATGCCCACGCACAGGTCGACCAGTTCCAGCTCGGAGAGCCGGTCGGATCCGTCGCGGGCCTCGATGAGGGCCGTCATCAGGTCGTCCTGCGGTCGGGCTCGGTGGTGGTGGATCAGGGTGCGCATGTAGTCGCGCAGTTCCTCGCGGTTGGCCTCGAACTCGGCGGCGCTGAGGGAGCTGGTCGACAGGGCGGCGTCGCTCCAGACGCGGAAGCGGGGTCGGTCCTCCTCGGGGACCCCGAGCATCCGGCAGATCACGGCGACGGGCAGGGGGAGCGCGAACCGGTCCACGAGGTCGGCGGGCGGGCCGGCCGCCTCCAGGTCGTCGAGGAGTCCCGAGGTGAGTTCGCGCACCCGGGGCCGTAGCTTCTCCACCTGGTGGACGGTGAACGCGCGGGCCACCAGGGACCGCAGTCGGGTGTGGTCGGGCGGGTCCATGGCGAGGATGCCGCTGTCGGAGCGCCCCTCGGACTGGCGGGGTTCGTCGTGGCGGGCGCCCTCGGCACGGCTGAAGCGCCGGTCTCCGAGGACGAGACGGGCGTCGGCGTAGCGGGTGACCAGCCAGGCGCTCTCGCCGTAGGGCAGTTGAACGCGTAAGAGTCCGGGGCTCTCCCGAACCTCCTCGTAGGCGTCGGCGAGTCGGAGCCCCTCGGCGGAGTTGAAGGGATAGGCCAGGGGCGCGGTGGTGTCGGTGTCCGGTGCGGGCATCGCGGCCTCCATATGTAAGCGACTGCTTACAAACGTAGAACGGTCCCTTCGGACGGTCAACGGGGCCTCGACGTCGTTATCCTGACAGGCCGCCCAAGAACGACCGGCGCACGCGGAACGCGCCGGCGCACGACGCGGAGCCAAGACGAGAAGGCGGAACGAGGACAGCGACGATGGACGAAGCCAGGGGCCCGCGCGCGGGCGAGCGCCGCCGCGACGCCTCGGCCACCCGCCGCCGGATACTCGACGCGGCGCGCGACCTGTTCGCCGAGCGGGGATACGAGCGGGCCACCGTCCGCGACATCGCGGAACTGTCCGGCTCGAACCAGGCGCTGCTGTTCCGCTACTTCGGCTCCAAACAGGGACTGCTCGCCGAGGTGCTCGCGCGGGGAGGTCTGGAGCAGGTACGGGCCACCCCGCCCGAGGAGCTGTTCGAGACCGCGCTGCGCTCCATGCTCACGAGCAGCGCCGCCGGCACGGGCGACCGTTCCCTGGAGGTGTACCTGCGGTCGGTGGGGCGCGGCGAGGACGCCGCCGGGACCCTGCGTGAACTCGGCGAGGAGTACCAGCGGGCGTTGGCCTCGCTCTCCGACGCGCCGGACGGCGCCCTGCGCGCCGATCTGGCGATGGCCTGGCTCCTCGGCATCGGCCTGATGCGGACCGTCGTGGCCCGCGAGCCGCTGGCGGGCGCCGACCCGGACGAGGTGTGCGCTCTCGTCCTCACCACGCTGCGCCACCTGTGGGCGGCGCCCACGGGCGAGGCGTAGTCCGTCGGAGGCGTCGGGACCGTGACGGGCGGTTCCTCGCGCTCTTCGACATCCGGGCGCCCCTTCCTCGGGAGGGGCGGCGTGACTACCAGGGCAGCTCGCGCACCTGCTGCACGCACAGCACCACGAACAGCAGGCCGGCGCCCGCGAGCATCGCGTTGCTCAGCGCGCCGTTTCGCCACTCGGTGGGCGTGCGCGTGGAGTTGAGCAACCACAGCAGGGTGAGGGCCAGGAACGGCATGAAGAACGCGCCGATCACCCCGTACACGATGACGAGCCCGAAGGGCTGGTCGAGGAACAGCAGGCCGATGGGCGGGAAGGTCAGCCAGAGCAGGTACGCCCGGAAGGGCAGGGACTTCTCGCGATCCGTTCCGGCCGGGACGAGGGAGGGTCGGACTTTGGTCGTGAAATCGGCGAACATCAGGCTGACTCCGTGCCACACCCCGATCAGCGAGGTGAACGAGGTGGCGAAGAACCCCACCAGGAAGAGCTTGGCGGTGACGCCCCCGTAGCGCTGTTCCAGGATGCCGCCGAGGTCCAGCAGCCCCTTGTCGCCCTTGGCGAGCGCGGCGCCGGAGGAGTGCAGGAGTTCGGCGCCCACGAAGAGCATGGCCACCACGAAGATCCCGGTGGTGACGTAGGCGACGCGATTGTCGAGCCGCATCACCTTCATCCAGCCCGTGTCGGTCCACCCCTTGGCATTGACCCAGTAGCCGTACGCGGCGAGCGTGATGGTGCCGCCGACGCCTCCGATCAGGCCGAGCGTGTAGATCAGCGAACCGTCCGGGAGGACGGGCACGAGGCCGGCGAGGGCCTCGTCGAGGTGCGGGGTGACCCGGATCGCGAGGTAGACCGTGATCAGGAACATCACGCCGACCAGGACGGTCATGACCTTCTCGAAGACGGCGTAGCGGTTGAACCAGACGAAGACCAGTCCCACCAGGCCGCACAGCACGGCCCAGCCCTTCAGGTCCATGACCTCGGGGAACAGCGCGGCCAGCGGGAGGGCGCTGGACGACATCGCGGCGGCGCCGTAGACGAACCCCCAGACGACCACGTAGCCGACGAAGTAGACGGTGGTCCAGGGTCCGAGGCTGCGCCAGCCGTCGAAGAGGGTCCGTCCGGTGGCCAGGTGCCAGCGCCCCACCGCCTCGGCGAGGGAGACCTTGACCAGGCAGCCGATGACGGCCGCCCACAGCAGGGTGTAGCCGAACTTGCCGCCCGCGATGAGCGTCGCGACGAGATCACCGGCGCCGACACCCGTCGCCGCGACGACGATGCCGGGGCCGATGTGGCGCCAACTCGCCCTGCGTGGCGGACGATCCTCGCCGTGCCGGGTTTCGATGCGCGTGCTGTCCGCCATGGGACCCAGCCTTCCCGTCGGCCTTCCGTGGCAACCCGTGCCACCAAAGCCGCTCGCCGGCGGTCGCGCAAGAGGGCGGGAAGCGCGAGGGCACGCACGAGTGCGGGGAACACCGCGCCGAAGGGCGACGGTGTTCCCCGTGAGGTCACACGTGCGGGCGGGCCTTACCGGCGCCACTTCGACGACAGGGCCCAGGGGTCAGCGCACCGGGACGACGTCCTGCGCGGCGATGAACTCGGGGCGGCGGACGGGCGCCGCGAAGGGCTCCTCCGGCGCGTTGTCCACGCTGTTGAACACGAAGAAGACGTTGCTGCGCGGGTAGGGGGTGATGTTGTCCCCGGAACCGTGCATCGCGTTGCAGTCGAACCAGGTGGCCGAGCCGGCCTGGCCGGTGAACAGCCTGATGCCGCAGGCCTCCGAGAACTTCGAGAGCGCTTCCTGCGAGGGGATGCCCGCGTCCTGCATCTGCAGGGACCTCTTGTAGTTGTCCTTGGGCGTCTCGCCGGCGCAGCCGAGGAAGGTCCGGTGGGAGCCCGGCATGATCATGAGGCCGCCGTTGGTCGGGTAGTTCGGCGTCAGCGCGATCGACACCGAGACGGTTCGCATGCGCGGGAGCCCGTCCTCCGCGTGCCAGGTCTCGAAGTCGGAGTGCCAGTAGAAGCCGCGCGCACCGAAGCCTGGCTTCACGTTGATCCGGGACTGGTGCACGTACACGTCCGACCCGAGGATCTGTCGGGCCACGCCCACCACCCGTGGATCCGCGGCGAGTTGCGCGAAGGCCTTGCTGATGCGGTGTACCTCGAACACCGAGCGGACCTCGTCCGAGGTGGGCTCGATGATCGACCGCTCGTCCGCCCGGATCGCCGGGTCGGCGACCAGGCGGTCCAGTTCGGTGCGGTAGACGTCGACTTCCTCGGGGGTGATCAGCTGGTCCACCGGGTGGAAGCCCTGTCGCTCGAAGCTTTCCAGCTCATGCCCCCACAGCGGCCCCGGCGTCCCGGGCGCCGACCAGACGACGGGGTCCTGACGGCCGATCAGCACCTCCTCGGATCCTCGGGTCGGATACGTATCCGTGGTGCGCGCGGTCGTGGTGATCATGATGTTGCCCGCCTCTCCTCTCTACGTCTTCTCAGGCGCTGTGCGGCTCGGTGAGCAGCGGGTAGACGCCGTTCTCGTCGTGGTCCTCGCGCCCGGTGACGGGCGGGTTGAAGACGCACAGACAGCGGAAGTCCCGTGCGACCCGCAGGGTGTGCCGTTCGTGGCCGTCCAGCAGGTACATGGTTCCGGGCGTGATGAGGTACTTCTCGCCCGTCTCCTCGTCGGTGAGTTCGGCCTCGCCCTCGGTGCACACGACGGCCTCGACGTGGTTCGCATACCACATCGACGTCTCGGTGCCGGCGTAGAGCACGGTCTCGTGCAGGGAGAAGCCGACGCGCTCGCGTGCGAGCACGATGCGCTTGCTCTCCCAGGTCCCGGACGCGGCCTTCACGTGCCGGTCGGTCCCCTCGATGTCCTTGAAAGAACGGACGATCATTCTTCGTTCACCTCTCTTCACATGCGACGCGCAGGGTGGTCAGGCCGTCTCGCGGACGGAGCGCGTCAGGATTTCCAGGCCCTCTTCCAGTTCGGCGGGGGTCAGCGTGAGCGGCGGCAGGAGCTTGACCACCTCGCTCTCGGGACCGGAGGTCTCGACGAGGAGGCCGTGCTCGTAGGCCTGCCGGCAGACGGCGGTCGCCCGGGTGCTGTCCTCGAACTCCAGGCCCCACACCATGCCCCTGCCCCGGTGGGTCGTTCCCGGACCCCCGTCCTCGGCGCAGATCTCGCTCAGCGTCTGCTCGATCCGCGCGCCCTGCAGGAGGGTGCGGTCCCGCAGGCCTCCGTCACGCCAGAACGTGTCCAGGGCGGCGGTGGCCGTGACGAACGCGGGGTTGTTGCCGCGGAAGGTGCCGTTGTGCTCGCCGGGCTCCCAGATGTCCAGCTCCGGCTTGAACAGGCAGAGCGACATGGGCAGCCCGTAGCCGCTGATGGACTTGGACAGCGTCACGATGTCCGGGGTGATGCCCGCCTCCTCGAAGGAGAAGAACTCGCCGGTGCGGCCGCAGCCCATCTGGACGTCGTCGACGATGAGCAGCATGTCGCGGCGCCGGCACAGGTCCGCCAGCTGTCGCAGCCACTCGGGGCGCGCGACGTTCACGCCGCCCTCGCCCTGGATGGTCTCCACGATCACGGCGGCGGGCTGGTTCAGTCCGGACCCCTGGTCCTCCAGCAGCCGTTCGAACCAGATGAAGTCCGGCGTCTGGCCACCCAGGTAGTTGTCGAAGGGCATGGGCGTGGTGTGGACCAGGGGCACGCCGGCGCCGGCGCGCTTGAAGGCGTTGCCGGTCACGGCGAGCGAGCCGAGGGACATCCCGTGGAAGGCGTTGGTGAAGGAGACGACCGCCTCGCGTCCCTTGGCCTTCCGGGCGAGCTTCAGCGCGGCCTCGACGGCGTTGGTCCCCGTCGGCCCGGGAAACATGACCTTGTACGGGAGGGAGCGCGGCGCCAGGATCGTCGACTGGAAGGTCTCCAGGAACTCGCGTTTCGCGGTGGTCGACATGTCCAGCGCGTGTGTGATGCCGTCCCGCTCGATGTAGTCCAGCAGGGCGCGCTTGAGCACGGGATGGTTGTGTCCGTAGTTGAGCGATCCGGCTCCGGCGAAGAAGTCGAGGTACTCGCGCCCCCGCTCGTCGTACAGCCGGCTGCCGCTCGCCTTCTCGAAGACGGTCGGCCAGGCACGGCAGTAGCTGCGGACCTCGGACTCGACGGTCTCGAAAACACTCAGAAGCGGCTCGGTGATGGTCAACGAAATCTCCTTGTGAATGTGCGACGTGCGGCGTGCGGAGGTGCGACGTGGCGCGACGCGGCCATGGATCGGCGACGCGGCCGGCCACGTGGGGGTGTCGTGGGACGGGGGAAGAACCGGGCCCGAGACGGGTCAGAAGGCCAGCGGCCCGATGCGGTGCAGGACCTCGGGAGCGTGCGTGTCGGCCTCGGGGAAGTCGCCGGGCGCGAAGAGGACCTCGCGGGTCAGCGGCGCGCCGTGGCGCGCGGCGTACGCGGCGAACAGTCGCTCCGAGGCGGCGTTGTCGGGCGTGATGGTCGTCTCGACGCAGCGCAGGGGCTGCTTCCTCGCCTCGCGGACGGACAGGCCGTCGAGCAGCGCCCCGGCCACGCCCTGTCCCCGCAGGGACTCGTCCACGGCGACCTGCCACACGAACAGGGTGTCGGGGGCCTCGGGCCGGCGGTATCCGCTGACGAACCCGACGGGCCGTCCGCTCTCGTCACGGGCGACCACCGAGGAGCCGGCGAAGTCACGGCACCACAGGAGGTAGCTGTACGAGGAGTTCAGGTCCAAGGTCTTCGAGTCACGAGCGATACGCCAGAGGGAAGCTCCGTCTTCCACGTCTGGGCTGTCGAGGCGCAACTCCCCGGGAAGCTCCAGGTAGCCGCTTCGGCTGCGGTCCAGGTCTGCATGTGCAGTGGTCATGCCGACGCAAGTTACCCAGCACGGGAAAAAAATGCATGGGTCCACAAGCTTCCGGATGGAGGTCTGCCATGTTATTGATGCGGGCGCGAAGAGACCCTCGGATGCCCCTCGTTAATGATCTTCATATCGTGCTGAATCACGACATTTCATCCCAGCGAAGCCATTTATAACGAGAATGTAACTTCTGCTTTTCGCCTGCGAGTCGCCCAAGTGATCGTTACAATCCCGCAAACCTGCGACCGTTTCGACCCAGGAGGGCTGGGCAAGACGGCGGACGGAACGGACCTCGGGCAGGACGCCGCGCAGGGCATCGGGACGGCGCCGTCCGCAGGAGGTCGCCTCGGTCACCCGAGCCAGACGACGTCGATGACGTAGAGACGTCCGGCGGACCGGTTGACGAAGTACACGGCGGCGAGCTGCCCGATCGTCGCGGAGCGGACGTCCTCCCCTTCGGGGTCCCGGCCGTCGAAGGCCGGGAACGACCAGGGGTCGCGGGAGGCGATGTCGAGGACGTCACGGACGATCTCCACCGCGTACTCGGGAAGTCCCGCGAGCGCCTTCGCCGCGTGGGGGGAGAGTCGTACCGGCCAACCGCTCACCGGCGGGGTCCGAAGAGGTCCTCGAGGGCGGTCCCGTCGGTGTCGTCCCGGTCCGAGGCCAGGAAGGCGTCGACGGCCGGGGCGGCGGTGAGGCGGACATGCCAGGCGTGGACCACGTCGTGCAGCGGGGCGAGGCTGTAGCTGTGGCGGGCGTACTCCAGGGCCTGGGCCCAGTCGCGTTCGAAGGCGGGCGCCCAGCGCTCCGCGTTGCGGTCGGCCCGGATGCGGCCGAGCAGCTCGGCCGCCGCGGCGGGGGCGGGTGCCGGCGGCAGGGCGGGCGCGTACTCGGGCCGTGCGCTCATGCGTCCTCCAGAGGGTTCCGGCCGACACGCTAGCGAAAGCGCCCGCGCACGGGTTCCGGTCCGCCGGGCGCGGAGCGGCCTGTCACGCTCTGACGTGGGTGAACGCACCCTGAACACACGAACCGGCCGATTCGGGGTACGTTCGTTGGTACGGGGTGCGGCCTTGGCCATCAGGGTCGCGACGGGGGCCGCACCCCGACACTCGTGAAGACCGCACCGGACGCGTCGGTCGGCGTGTCGCCGACGGCCTGTGCCCACCTGCCCCCGCCCTGGTCGCGGACACCGGCGGCAGCGCCACGACGAGGAACCGGGCCGGACCGTGCGGGAGGCTCTCGTACGGAGGACCCCTGACACCTGCCTCATGGCTGCCTGCGGCGGTCCCCGCGGGGGCCTTCAGCCCAGGCGTCGCCGCGCCCCGCCACCGGGGGGCAGGGGTGCGGGATCGGCTCCACGGAGATGGAGGTCCCGGATCGTGGCGGCGATCTCGCGCTGGTGGTGGTCCCAGGAGACGAGCCGCTGCCAGAGGGGATCGGGTTCACCCGGCACGGTGGCGCCGCGCGCGGTCCACTCGTGGGCGAGTTCCTCGAACAGGGGCGCCTCCTCGGCGCCGGCACGGCTCGTCTGTCGGGGGACGACGGTGGCCAGGACGCCGTCGTCCGCGCCGCGGTGCCGAGCCGTGCCGGTGGTCGTGGAGTGCTTCGGAGCCATGTCCACCCAAACGACGCTCCACCCGCGCGGACACGACTCCGCCGGGCGCGGCGCGCCTCGGACGGTCAGGACGCGTCGGGATCCGGCTGCTGCCCGTCCCGGGCCAGGACCGCGTTGAACTGGGCGCCGGTGAGCAGCGCCAGGTTGGTGAACCAGAGCCAGATGAGGAAGACCACGATCCCGGCGAGCGAACCGTAGAGCCGGCTGTAGGTGCCGAACTCGGTGTAGAGCGTGAAGAGCGCCGAGGCGGCGAGCCAGAGGACGGCCGCCAGCGCGCCGCCCGGGAGGCCGCGGCGGGTTCCCCGGGCGCGCGCCGGGCCGGTGCGGAAGAGGATCAGGATCAGCGAGACGGCGATGACGAGCAGGGTCGGCCAGCGCAGTACGGCCATGGTGCCCACGCCCTCGTAGCCGGCGGCGGCCGCGACGCGGCGGGCGAAGGGGCCCGACGCGACCAGACTGGCCGCGCCGGTCACCAGCAGGCCCAGCAGCAGCGCGGCGGTGAGGACGAGGACGTGGGCGGCGCGCAGGGGCGGTCGCGTGTCGGGGAGTCGGTACATCGCGTGCAGCGCGCGGCGGAAGACCGCGAGGTAACTGGAAGCCGACCACAGGGCGCTGACGATGCCACTGGCGAGCAGCAGCCACATGGAGGACGGGTTGGCGGTCAGGGAGTCGAGCACCTCACGGAGCGTGGCCGCGGACTGGGGCGGGGCGTAGGAGGTGAGGTCGAGGATGAGGCGCTCGCGGGTGCCGGGACCGGCCAGCCCCACCAGGGAGACCGAGACCAGCAGTGCGGGCACGAGGGCCAGCACCGCGTAGTAGGTGAGGGCGGCGGCGTAGTCGGCGACGTTGTCTTCCCACACGCGCACCGCGGTGTCGCGCAGGGCGGAGCGGGTGCGCACGGCGAGCGCGACGGCGCTGTTCCCCCGGATCGCGGGGGTGGTGCGGGGAGCGGTGGGGGAAGTGTTCGTTGCCACGGGGCGCTCATGCCCCTCGTGGCCGTTCCTACGCGCCCCCGGACCCGGCCGCGCACCGTGCACGAACTCGAGATCGACACGTCACGCGATGGGCGGAATCCGTGCCGGCGCTCCGTTCGCGTCGGATGGGCGCACTAGCCTGCATCCCGTACAAAACCACCGATGCCGGGCAGTCGTGGACGCGACGTGCACGCGGCACCGACAGCTGACCGAGGAAGCCCGGTTGACAGGTCGCAGGACGACGGAACAACGCGCCGAACCCACCTGGCCGCGTACCCGCTATTGGTTCGACACCATCGTGGCGCGCGGGACCGCGCTGCTCATCGGCTGGCTCACTCTGTTGTGTCTGGCCATCGTGATCCCGGCCAGCGTCGCGCTGGTCTGGGCCGACCAGAAGGCGCCCACCACCTGGTCCGGGCAACTCGTCGCCGTCTGGGTGAGCGTCGGTCAGACCCTGAAGATCGGGGGCGCCGTCGGCAGCCCCCTGTACGTCGTCATCTCGGTCCTGCTGGCCCTGGTGGCGTTGTTGTTCGTCTCCACCCTCGTCAGCCTCATCACCACCGGCCTCAACGACAAGGTGCTGGCCCTGCGACGCGGCAGGTCCACCGTCCTGGAGTCGGGGCACACCGTACTGCTCGGCTGGTCGGACCAGGTCTTCCCGATCGTCTCCGAACTGACCGTCGCCAACTCCAATCAGCGACGGGCCGTCATCGCCGTCCTGGGGCCGAAGGACAAGGCGGAGATGGAGGACGAGATCGACACCGCGCTCGGCCGCCTCGGTCACACCCGGCTGATCTGCCGCAACGGGGTGACCACCGATCCCGCGGTCGTCTCCCTGGTCAGTCCCGAGACGGCACGCGCCGTCCTGGTCCTGACCCATGAGGGCGAGGACGGAGACGCCCACGTGGTGAAGACGCTGCTGGCGCTGGAGGCGGCGGTGCGGGGGCGGGGCCGCCCCTCCGTCGTCGCCGCGGTGCGGGACGGGCGCCACCATCGGGCGGCGGACCTGGCCGCAGGGGCTCACGGCCGGGTCCTGAACATCGAGGACATCACCGCCCGGCTCATCGCGCAGGCCTCGCGCCGGCCGGGGCTCTCCCTCGTCTACCAGGAGCTGCTGGACTTCGACGGCGACGAGATCTACATGGTCGAGGAACCCGCCCTGGCCGGGCACGCCTTCGGCGACCTGCTGCTCGCGTACGACACGTCCAGCGTCGTCGGCATCCTGCGCGGCTCGGGCGGCGTCGAACTCAATCCGGCCGCCGACAGCGTCCTCGGGGCGGGCGACCGGATCGTGCTGATCACCGAGGACGACGACACCGCGACCCGGGCGGAGCGACCGCCCACCGTGGACGAGGAGGCGATCGTGGTGCCGCGCACGACGACGGCGCCCCCGGAGCGGCTCCTGCTGCTCGGGTGGAACCACCGTGCCCCGCTCGTCGTCGAGCAACTCGACCGGTGTGTCCCCGACGGTTCGGTCCTCGTGGTCGTGGCGGAGGGCGAGGGGCCGCCGGCGGACGCCGGCCGTTGCGCGCGGTCACCGGGACGCCGCATGCGTGTGACCGTGCACAGCGGCGATGTCACCGACCCGCGGCTCCTCGACGAGCTGGACGTGCTCTCGTTCGACAGGGTCATCGTCCTCGGGTACGACGACGTGTCCGCGGCGCCCGGGGCCCTCGGCGGTGACGACAGGACCTTGGTGACCCTGCTTCACCTGCGCGCGCTGGAAGAGGCCTCCGGGCGTGAACTGGCCGTCGTGACCGAGATGACCGACGACCGCAACCGGTTGCTCGCTCCCGCCCGGGAGGGAGCCGACTTCATCGTCGGCGGCCGGCTCATCAGCCTGTTGATGACGCAGATCGCGGAGAACCCGGCCCTCGCCGACGTCTTCGACCACCTGTTCACGGTCGGCGGTGACACCCTCCAGCTGAAGCCGGCGACGGACTACGTGCTGCCCGACCGTTCGGTCACCTTCGCCACGGTGGTGGAGTCCGGCCTCAGGCAGGGGCACTGTGTCATCGGTTTCCGGCTCCACGAGGGCGGCGCGCGGGGCCGCTCGTACGGCGTCCGGATCAACCCGGACAAACGGGAGCGGGTGCGGTGGGGTGCGGAGGACTCGGTGATCGTGTTGGCACCGGAGCCGGGGGCCCCGAACGCGGACGCCCTGCCGGGGCACACGTTGCCCGGGAGGCGCAGCCGCGCCCCGTCCGAGGTGGACGGTGTGGCGTGACCGGTAGCCGCCCCGCCGGTGGGCGGTGGTGCGTTCACACCGCGGTCGATTTCCCGCTTCCGTGCCCGGCGTCCACGCGAAGTGCCCGCCCCGCCCGGGGAGTCAGCCCGTCAGGGCGCCCGCGTCATGGTCCTGGGCCACCACGAGGAAGGCGTCCTGGTCCAGGTCCATCACGACGCGCACCGCCTCGCCGCGGGCGCGGCGCCTGGCCGCGGATTCCTCGGCGGGCCAGCTTCCGCGCGGACCACCGGCGGGGAAAAATTCGAGAACCCTCGCACCCGTCACCCTCAACACCTCCGCCATGCGGCTCCGACAAGGTCGTGTTCCACCGCTTGCCCCCGCCGCCCGCCGACATGCGCCGACGGGAAGCCTTCCGGGCTTTCGGACACCGCGCTCTACTGTGTGCTCCATGGCAGCGAAGATCAGCCGGGACCGTGGGCACGACCGGCGACGGCTCGGATACCTGAGCGCGGCGGCGGTGTTCGCCATCGGCATGGCCGGCACGACGCTCCCCACTCCCCTGTACGGGCTGTACAGGGAGGAACTCGGTTTCTCCGAGCTGATGGTGACGCTGGTCTTCGCCGCCTACGCCGTCGGGGTCATCGTCACGCTCCTGGTCGCCGGCAACTACTCCGACGAGGCGGGCCGCCGGCCCGTACTGCTGTACGCGTTGGGGCTGTCGGCGCTGAGCGCGGGCTGCTTCCTGTTGGAGGGCGGTCTGCCCCTGCTGTTCGCGGGCCGCGTGCTGTCCGGGTTCTCGGCCGGACTGCTCAGCGGCGTGGGTACGGTCACCGTCCTGGAACTGGCGCCCCCCGAGCGCAAGAGGCGCGCCGGACTGGCCGCGACCGCCGCCAACATGGGCGGCCTGGGCTGTGGTCCGTTGCTGGCCGGGATGCTGGCCGAGTACGCGCCGCTGCCGCTGATCCTGCCGTTCCTGGCCCACCTCGTCCTCCTGTCCTTCGCGTGCGCCATCGTGCTGTTGCTGCCCGAGACGGTCGAGCACCCCCGACGCCTGCCTCCCCTGAAGCCGCAGGGGCTGTCCGTTCCACCGGACATCCGCGGCGTCTTCGTACCGTGCGCGCTCGCGGCGTTCGCCGGGTTCGCGCTGCTCGGACTGTTCACCTCGATCGCGCCGAGCTTCGTGTCCGAGACCCTGGGCGTGACCAACCACGCCACGGCCGGCCTGGTGGTCTTCACCGTGTTCCTCGGCTCGACGATCGGTCAGGTCCTGGTGGGGCGCATGCCCGTAGGGCGGGCGCTGCCCCTGGGCTGCCTCGTCCTGGTGGTCGGTCTGCTGCTGGTCGGCGCCTCGCTGTGGACCGAGTCGATGCCGCTGCTGTTGGCGGGAGCGGTGTGCGGCGGGCTGGGGCAGGGGATGGCCTTCCGCGCGGGGCTCACGGCCGTGAGCGACGCGGCGCCGCCCGCGCACCGGGGCGGCACGATCTCCTCGTTCTTCGTGGTGGCGTACACGGGCATCTCGCTCCCGGTGGTGGGCGTGGGTGCGTTGACGCTGTGGCTCGGACTGGTGGGTGCCGGGTTGACGTTCACCGTGTGTGCGACGGTGCTGGCCGCCGCGACGGGCCTGTACCTCCTGCGGCACCCGCCGACGGCGCCCTCGCCGTCCGCGTCCTGAGCCGGGCCCCGGCGCGGAGCGGGCGTTCCACCGATCGGTCACGACGCGGGTGGGGTGCCGCTCCGGTCGGTCACCGGGGAGGGGGCGGGGTCGCCGTGAAGCGGCTGGGGCGACCGAAGCGGACCGGCACCCCGGGCGAGTACAGGACACTGACCGGGTCCCCGGCCGGGGCGGGCAGACCGGCCGCGGCGATCAGGTCCTCCCGGCATTCGAGCAGTTCCGCTCGGTACAGGGGCCAGCGGGGGTGGGTGTTCGGCAGGTGCAGCGGACCACCGGGGAAGTCGTTGTGCAGACACCAGCGGGCCGTGAGGAAGTGTTCCAACTCCGTGGGCTCGTCGATGGGATCCGCTACGCGGACGGCGATCCGCGAGTGCGCGCCCCGAGGGCCGGGCCATCTGCGCACACCCGTGTACGTGACGACGTCACCGGTGCGGTCGAGGGACATCCGCGACCACTGGTAGGGCAGCCGGAACACGGTCCGGGCGACCGCCACCGACACCAGGCGCGAGGCGTCCAGGGAACGGAAGACGACCCCGCGTCGTCCTTGGGCGTCCACCGAGTACAGGCGCACGTTCGTCTCGGGGAAGGATCCGAGGTACGGGACGCCCGGCAGCCCCAGCCAGCCGACGCGATCCATCCGGAAGGCGATGAGACCGACGTACGTGACCCCGTCGAGGGTGTCGGGGACGGTTCCGGGCGGCAGGAGCGGGGCCACGTCCGCCGGGTCGACCGGCCAGTGCAGGAAGGCCAGGTCGAGCCAGGACTGCGTCAGCAGGGCACGGGGCAGGGAGAAGGGCGGCTCGCTGCGGATCGGTTCACGGGAGAACGGCACGGGCCCAGTGTCCCAGCCCGTCGCCGGGCCGGGAGCGGTCAGCGTTCGGGGTCCGGCGGGCGGAACGACGACAGCATGGCGATGAAGGACGCGGACCCGGTGATCACCCCGGGGCGTCCGCCGCCGGCCGGGGCGGGCTCCACGCCCACGGCCTCGATGCCGCCTTCGTGGATCCACAGCACCTTCGACGTCAGCCGTTGTTCCGGCGGGGCCTTCTCCCAGTTGTCGAGGGTGACCGCGGAGTAGCCGACGAGCTGGGAGTGCAGGTCGGGTCCGTCCACGGCCTGGAAGTACAGGAACCCCTCGTGCGGCACCATCGCGAGGATGCCCAGGGGTGCGGGACGGCCCAGGAGGTCGCCGGCCCGCAGCACGTGGGTACAGGTGAAGCCGGTCTCGCAGGTCACGGAGACCATGGGGTTGGCCGCGCCGCTCTCGTCGCGTACGACGGGTTCGGCGGCTAGGTTCCGTTCGGCCAGCGCCCACACCTCGTCCCCGTCGACGTTCCACGCGCGGAACTGCGACGCCGGCACGGGGGACGAGCGGTCGCCGTCCACGCGGACCACCAGGACTGCGGCGAGGTCCTCGGTCAGGGGTCTGACCAGGGCGAAGTCCTCGGCGACGGTACTCAGGGGCACGACCCGCGGCAGCAGCAGCGGACGGACCTCCTCGTAGCCCGCCTCGTGCAGGGCCCTGCGACGGTCGCCGAGCTCCAGCAGCCCGTTGAGGTGCCCCGCGGCGGCTTCGCGCCACTGTGCCCGGGGCAGCGGCCGGAGCAGGAGGGCCAGCTCCGCCAGGTCCAGCGGGATCCCGCTGCCGATGCCGAGCTGCAGGTGCTGCTCGGCACCGAACCGCATGGGCTGGTCGGAGCCTTCCCCGTCGAGGAAGAGGCCGTTGAGGAGGGCCAGGAAGGACTGCCATTCCGCGGGCCCGAACCAGGGACACCACGGCGGGACGGGCAGCCCGGTGTCGACGGGGACCGCGGCCTTCTTCGCTCTGCGGAACAAGGGCATGGGCGACAGGTTAAGGCCGGGCGAATCCCGCTGTGAGCACGTAAACAGGGCTGATGGAGGGCGAGTTCAGGCCGGCGAGGGTCGGGCGGGTGCGGCGGCGGGGCGGATACCGGGAATGGCCGAAGGAATGAGGCCGGACACTGCTCGGGGTTCCTAGCCTGGGACGGTGCCCCGTGGTCCCCCGGGGCGCCGTCCCGTCACCAGTGAAGAGCGGTTTCATGAGAATCAGCAGTTTGTCGGCCACCCGCCGCACGGCCGGGTTCGCCCTCACGGCGACGGCGCTCACCCTCGCCTCGCTGTGCTCCCCCGCGGCGGCCTCCGCCACCACGCGGCCCTCGACACCGGAGGCCCGGACGGCGCCCGCCGCTGCGACGGTGCCGCTCTCCATCACGCGTGCGGCGGAAGGCGGCGCACGCGACGTCGCGATCACGATCGACGACGGACCCGACCCGGTCTGGACGCCGAAGGTCCTGGAGGTGCTGAAGGGGTACGGGGTCAAGGCCACGTTCTGCATGATCGGAACGAACGCCGGGAAGTACTCCGACCTCGTCAGGAGGGTGGTGGCGGACGGACACCGGTTGTGCGACCACTCCGTCAGCCATGACATGACGATGGACAAACAGCCCGTCGCCTACCAGGAGCGGCAGATCCTCGACGCCAAGAACACGATCGAGAAGGCGGCTCCCGGAGCGACCGTCGACTACTACCGCGCACCGGGCGGCGCCTTCTCCCCGGACAGCCGGCGGATCGCGGCGGAGCACGGGATGCGGCCCCTGGGGTGGAGCGTGGACACCGAGGACTGGAGCCGCCCCGGCACGCCCGCGATCGTGGCCGCGGTGGAGAGCGGGCTGCCCGCCGAACCGACCGTGCTGTTCCATGACGGGGGCGGCGACCGGGGCGAGACGGTGGAGGCCCTGCGCACGCTCCTGCCGTGGTTCGTGGAGCACGGGTACGCGTTCACCTTCCCGGTCCGCACCGCCGGCTGAGACTCCGGTCCGGGGTCACTCGCCCACCCCGGCTACCAGGCGGTAACGTCGGCCTCCGAGGATTGGAGTTCCATGACCCGCCTGCTCAGCGTTTCCGACAGCGTCATCGTCGAGGCCGCCCCGTCCACGGTGTACCGGCACGTGTGCGACCCCTCGCTCATGGGCCGCTGGAGCCCCGAGAACCTGGGGGCGACCCTCACCCGCGAGCCGGGTCCCGTACCGGTCGGGACGGTCTTCGACGGACACAACAAGCGTGGCGCCTTCCGCTGGACCACGCGCTGCACCGTCATGGCGGCGGACCAGGACGAGCTGTTCCGCTTCCGGGTCCACTCCATCGGACTGAAGCGACCGCGCCTGCGCGGCCCCATCGCCACCTGGGAGTACCGGTTCGAGGCGGTCCCCGGGGGACGAGGGTGACGGAGACGTGGACCGACGACCGCCGCTCGTGGCCGGATCTCGTCGCGAACACCTTCGACAAGATCGCGACGGGCGGGCACACCTTCGCCGATTTCCAGCGTCGGAACATCCGCGTCACCCTGCGCAACCTCAAGGCCGCCCTGGAATCCGACGCCCGAACGCCGTGAGGGACGACGGAGCGGCGGCCTCGACGCGCCTCGCCCCCGCGACCGCACCCGGATCCGACGCCCTCGGGGAATCCGCGTTTGGGACGGAATAATCCGGCCACACTAGTTGCTATATACATCGATCGAAGCGGTGCACCACCCTTCCCCCGGGCGGGGCGCGCCCGCTCGACGATCGCCGCAGATCCTCCCGTCCGGCGACGGCAACGCCCGGCCTGGCCTTTCCCCTCAGGAGTCCCGCATGTCGAACCACCTCCCGGAGCAGCCCGCAGACACCGTCGAGCGGCTCCGCGCCGGCTTCGCCTCCGGTCGCACGAAGCCGCTCTCCTGGCGTACGGCGCAGCTTCGGGCGGTGCGCGCCCTGCTGAAGGAACGCGGGGACGAGCTGGCCACCGCGCTCCACACGGACCTCGGCAAGGGGCGCGAGGAGGCCTACCGCACCGAGATCGATTTCGTCGTTCGGGAGATCGACCACACGCTGGACCACCTCGCCCAGTGGCTCCGCCCCCAGCCGGTGGCGGTTCCCGAGCGGTTGAGCCCGGCCACCGCCCACACCGTGCTGGACCCGTTGGGCGTGGTCCTGGTCATCGCCCCGTGGAACTACCCGTTGCAGCTGCTGCTGGCCCCGGTCGTCGGCGCGCTCGCGGCGGGCAACTGCGTCGTCGCCAAGCCCAGCGAGCTGGCCCCGGCCACGTCGAGTGCGGTGGCCGAGCTGCTGCCGCTGTACGTGGACACCGACGCGGTCGCCGTGGTGGAAGGCGGCGTCCCCGAGACGACGGAGCTGTTGGCGCAGCGCTTCGACCACATCTTCTACACCGGCAACGGGACGGTCGGCCGGGTCGTGATGCGTGCCGCGGCCGAGAACCTCACCCCGGTGACACTCGAACTCGGTGGCAAATCCCCCGCGTTCGTCGATCGTGGCACGGATCTGGCCGTCGTGGCCGCCCGGCTGGCGTCGACCAAGTTCATGAACGCGGGGCAGACGTGCGTCGCCCCCGACTACGTGCTCACCGACCCCGAGACGGCCCGGGAGCTGGAGAAGGCCCTCGCCGACGCCGTGCACACGCTGTACGGGGACGATCCGGCCTCCTCCCCCGCGTACGGCCGGATCGTCAACGACCGTCACTTCGACCGCCTCACGGGCCTGCTGGCGTCGGGCCGCACGGTGGTCGGCGGCGACCACGACCGGGCGGCCCGCTACATCGCGCCCACGGTCCTGGCGGACGTGTCCCCGGACTCCCCCGTGATGGCCGAGGAGATCTTCGGTCCGATCCTGCCGGTGGTCGAGGTGGCCGGGCTGGACGAGGCCATCGCGTTCATCGGCGGCAGGGACAAGCCGTTGGCCCTCTACGCCTTCACCGAGTCGGAGACCACGCGGGAACGCCTCACCGAGGAGACCTCCTCGGGTGGTCTCACGTTCGGCCTTCCCGTGGCCCATCTGACCGTCTCCGACCTCCCGTTCGGCGGAGTGGGCGAGAGCGGCATGGGCAACTACCACGGTCACTGGTCCCTGGCCACGTTCAGCCACCTCAAGGCGGTCCTGGACAAGCCGCTGAGCTGACCCCACCGACGTTGCGGGGAGGGAACCGGCCACCGCGCCGGCTCCCTCCCCGCACGCGTGCCGCGACACCTCACCCCGCGCCCCGGCCCGGGGTGAGGTGGTGACGCCCTCGGCTCCCTCACGACGCTCCGTGTACCTTTGGCCTTCATGGACACGACTGCCGAAGAGCCGGGGAACGACGTCAAACCACCTGCGGAGAAGCCGGGTTGGGATGGGGCATTGCTGCTCGGCGGCGGCTTCCTCGCGTCGGTGCGGCTCGGGGGCACGGACGGCTGGTGGACGGCTCTGTGGCTCCCCCTGCTCGCCCTCGCGCTGCTCGCCGTGTCCTTCGAGTGGACGCTGCTGGTCAAAGCCCGCTTCCGGATGCGCGCCGGGCAGTGGTTCCCCCTGGTGAGCGCGCACGTCGGCGTGCTCCTCGGGCTCGCCGTGGTGCTGGGACTGCCCCGCTCCTGACCGGCGGTTGCCCACGACCCGAACCGAGGCGCCCCATAGGCGCCATCGGTGGGGTTCACCGCGACACCCGCACGCGGGGCCGTCCGCTCCCGGCTTCGGGATCCATCATGGCGTTGCCGTACCACCATCGATGGATCGTCCGCCGTCCCGCCCACGCACCCGCGGCGGCCGGCCCGAGCTCACTGGAGAGCCGAATGAACCGTGTGTGGATGCGCACCCTCTCGCTGGTCGTTCTCGCGGGTCTCGCCGCCGGTGCGACCGGGTGTTCCGACGGAAGCACCCCGTCGGATGTCGCCTCGAAGGCGGCGTCCGCCGTGCAGTCGGTCGGGGCGGGCCTGGACTCCGCGGCCGCCGAGGCCAAGAAGAAGCTCGACGGTGTGAAGGACGGGGTGAACGCGAAGAAGGACGTGACCCTCGGCGCCGTCGCCCAGGACGGCGACGGGCGAACCACCGTGCCCGTGACGGTGTCCAACACGGCCGAGGGCAAGAAGTCCTTCGCCGTCCAGGTCAACTTCCGCGACAGCGGAGGCAACCTGCTCGACACGGTCGTGGTGACCCTCGCGGACGTGGCGGCCGGCGCGACCGGCAAGGGCACGGCGCGTAGCACCCGGACCCTCTCGGGCGAGGTGAAGGCCGAGACCGGGACCGCCCTGCGCTACTGAGACGCGCGCGTCGGTCCCGGCCCGGCGGACGGCTCAGGCGGGGCCGTCGGCGGCGGTCGGCCCCGGGTCGGCCGCGGACGGCGGGCCGGCCTCCGGCCCCGGCTGGGCCCCGGTCCGCGTGCCGTCCTCGGCCGGGGGCTCGTCGCCCTCGTCCCCCGCGTAGGCGCGCAGGTGGCCGATCACCGTGTTGGCGACGGCGACCAGCGGCACGGCGACGACGGCGCCGCCGATCCCGGCGACCAGTCCGCCGGTCGCGACGGCCAGGACCACGGCCAGGGGATGGACCCGAACGGCCCGTCCCAGGATGAAGGGCTGGAGGATGTGCCCTTCGATCTGCTGGACCGCGAGCACCACCAGCAGGGCCATGAGCGCGGTGAACACGCCCTGGGTGACGAGTGCGACGACCACCGCGAGGGCCCCGGACACCACCGCGCCGACCAGCGGCACGAACGACGCCAGGAAGATCACCACTCCGATGGGCACGGCGAGCGGGACACCCAGGAGGTAGATGCCGATGCCGATGAAGAGCGCGTCGATCAGGGCGACGATCATCGTCCCGCGCACGTACGCGGTGAGCGTGCGCCAGGCCCGCGGACCGGCGCCGGCCACGCCCGGCCGGGCCACGGCCGGGACCAGCTTGAGCGTCCACTGCCAGATGCGCTTGCCGTCGTACAGCAGGAAGAGCGTGGAGAACATCGCGAGCAGCATGCCGGTGAGGATCTCCACGAGCACGGTCACGCCCTGGAGGCCCTTGGAGGTGATCTCGCTGGTGCTGGTGCCGATCGCGTCGCTGAGGTTGTTCGCGACGTCGTTGATCTGCTGCTCGGTCACATGGAACGGGCTGTCGAGGAGCCACTGTTTCAGTTCCTCGATGCCCTCCTGGAGGCGCCCCGACAGGGTGTCGAGATTGTCGAGCACCTGCCAGACCACGAACCAGCCGACCAGGCCCAGCACGAGGAACCCGCAGATCGCGGTCACGGCGGTGGCCAGTCCCTGGGACAGACCGCTGCGGTGCAGGCGGGCGACCGTCGGCTGGAGCAGCGCGGTGACGAGGAGGGCGACGACGAAGGCGAGGACGACCAGTCGGACGGCGCCGATGACCCGCATCAGCACCCACAGCGTGGCCGCGAGCACCAGGAACCGCCAGCCCGCCTCGGCCGCCACCCGAATGCTCCAGGGCACCGCCACCGCCGGGTCGGGCGTACGGGGGCGGGCCCGTCGGGCCTCTGCCGCGCGCTCTTCCTCCGCGCTCTCCCCGTACTCCGCGTCGCGTCGCGCCTGGGCCTGGGCGCGGCGCTCGCCGAGCGCGGTCGCGCCGTCTTTCACGCGGTCGAGCCATCTGTGGATTCCGGGCATTCGGAACCTCCCTCCGTGTCGTTGCCCTTCTGCCCTCGATCCGCTCCGCCAGCCGGGTCCGGCCCGGTCGGTTCGGAAGTCGGTTCAGGAGTCGGTGATCACACGGCGCGGGGCCCGGCGTCGTGTGTACGACGCCGGGCCCCGGGTGGTTCGATTGCGCGGTCCACGACGGTTTCCCTCCGCTGTCCGGTGAGGGGCGACTCGCCCCGGGAGGTCCAGCGTGGTCCATCCGGCCCGCTCCGGCATCCGCTCGTGTCGCGGCGACCGGCGGACGCGTGGCGGTCAGGGCCCCGGTGCGAGGGCCTGACCCGGTGCGCGCCTCAGGTGTTGAGGAGTCGGTTGAAGAAGGAGCGGTAGCGCTGCAGTGCGAGGCGCAGGTCCTCGGTGGCGACCTGTTCGCCGCGGTCCCACTGGCCCTCCAGGTCCTGCTTGTGCGCGGAGAACGTCCGGGCGAGTTCCTGCATCACCTCGGCCACCAGGGTGTCGGCGGACCGCACCGCTTCCTGCGGGTCGTCCACGAAGCGCCCCTGGATCTCGCTCCACTGCTTGCGCAGGCCGTCCGCGTCGGCTCCTCCGAGCAGGGGCTCGTCCGACGCGTCGGCGCCGACCTCGTCGGTGTGCACTCCGGTGCGCGCCGGTTCGTCCCGCAGTCCGTCGCGTCCGAACGCCGTCGGATCGTCCGCCGAGACCTCACGCGGGTCGTCCCGTACGCCGTCCAGGGGGTCGGCAGGCAGGCCGTCCCGGCCGAACCCGCGGGGGTCCTCGCGCGGGTCCTCGCGTATGACGTCGCCCTCGGTGCCGGCGGTGGTGTCGGCCCCACCGGGATACACCGCGGAGCCGCGATCGGTACCCGGGTGGGCGAGGCTCTCGGTGGTCAGGCGGCCCTCGCCGGTTCGGCCGGTCGTGTCTTCGTTCTCCCGCATGTCATCGGCTCCCTTGGTTCGTGTTCGTCAGCAGGTCGTCGAACAGGGCGCGGTAGTGCACCATCGCCCCGCGGAGTTCCTCGGTCGTCGTCTCGCCCTCGCCGCTGCGCACGTTGACCTCGTGGGCCGCGCGGTAGTGCTCGAGGGTGCGCCCGTGTTCGACGGACAGGTCGCGCAGTTGTCCGTCGAACCCGTCCGCCGGGTAGCCGCGCTCCCGCATCAGCCGGGACACGAGTTCGTCGGCCCGGGCGACCGACCCTTCCGGGCGGTCCACGAAGGCTTCCTGTACGCCGCGCCACTCATCGGCGTACTCCGTCCGGCGTTCGTCGGGCAGGTCCTTGATCTGGAACGTGTGGTGGCGCTGTTGGCGCGCCCGCAGCTCGCGGTCGGCCGCCATGCGGCTGCCGGCCGCCTCGGCCGTCCGGTCGTACTCGGGGCCGAACTGCCGCTGGAGGTTCCTGCGGCGAGTGAACAACCACAGCCCCGCGGCGAGGGCGACGAGGACCAGTGCGGTGGGAATGAGGATCGCGATGAGTGTGCTTGGTGTCATGATGGCCTCCAGGCCGCGGCCTCGTCTCTTCGGTTGCTGAGGCGGCTGCCCGCAACCCCCCGGCACAAACCCGTCGGGGTGGAGTCGAGATGAGTGGGTGTCGGTGGGTGGGGTGGCGGGGGCCACCGGTGCGCGCGTCGTCCTCGGGAGCGGCGTGTCCACCCCTCGGCGGGTCGCGCGTGGCGCTTCAGTTCACGTGCGGGTGGGGCGGGCCGGCGGGGTGGAAACAGGCGGTGATGGCCTTGCCGCCGTGACAGGCGTGCACGTCCCAGGTGTCGGCGAGCGTCGCCACGATGCCCAGACCGCGTCCGGAGGTCGCTTCGTCGCCGGCCTCGCGCGGTTCGGGCAGGTGGGGATCGTCGTCGGCCACGCTGACGTGCAGGCAGCTGCCGTCCCAGGTCAGCACCAGGTGTGCGGCGCCATCGGTGTGCAGGTGCGCGTTGGTGACCAACTCGGACACGGTGAGCAGGACGGAGTGCACGGTGTCCGGCGCTTCCCGTGCCCAGGGGAGGGTGTCGAGGTGTTCGTCCGTCCAGCGGCGCGCCGCGCGGACTCCTTGGGCGATGGGGAACGAGCGCGCCCATCCGACCGCTTTCATGACCACTGGCTCCGCCTCCCGCCTGTTTCCGCACCGTACGGGCTGGTGTGCCCGTCGCTCGTGTGCCCGTCGCTCGTGTGGCCGGCTCGCGTGCGCCCGGCTCTCCTGTGGTGGTCGCCCGCGTACCCGCCGCCGTGTCGGGCACGCACCCGGCCGGCCGGCGCCGGGCACCTCATTCGGCGGAGAACACCTCGGCGAGGAAACCGTCCACGTCCTGGTTCTCCTCACCCGCGGCCACCATGGCGTAGGTCTGTTCCAGGAATCGTGACACCGCGGCGGCATCCGCGAGCAGCACCGCTCGCCCCTGACCCGACGAGGGGTCACCCCGCAGCTCGAAGCGGACGGCGGCGTCCGCGCCGTCCCGCTGCGGACGCAGGGTGATGTCTCCCTCGCCCACGGGCCGGCGCAGGCCGTCGGCCAGCATCTGGCGGTCCAGGTACCACTGGGCGAGGAAGGTCTCGCCGTACACGAACCGTGCCCGGACCGCGTGCGGGTCGCTGCCTTCGTAAGTCATCCGGGCCTCGACGACGAGCGGGAGTCCCGCTTCCTCTTCCAGACGCATCGAAATCGTGTCCGACACACAGGTCTTCACATGGGCCTCCGGAACGCGGGCGGTGGATTCATCCGCCTGCCCTCGGAACGCCCCCTCATGCCTGGCCGGTTCTCAGTCCTCGGAGGTGTAGCGGAAGCGGGCCCACAGGGGCAGGAGGAACCAGCAGACGAGGAACCAGAGGAACACGCCGGCCACGATCCAGGGCGCGAGCATGTTGTGCGTGGCGACCCGCAGGACGAGCAGCAGCGCGGTCACGAGGGTGGCCAGCAACAGGACGAGTCCCACGAAGGTGAGACGGGAAGCCCAGGCCACGGCCTGTGGCTTGATGCGGCGGCCCGAGACGATCCGGTGGAAGGCGACCGGGGCGATCAGGGCGCCCGTGGCGAGCGATCCCAGGACGACGGTGACGATGTAGATCGTCTTGTCGATCGACGGGAGGCCGTGGAAGAGCGGGGTGAAGACCACGGTCAGGAGGAATCCGAAGAGGATCTGCACGCCGGTCTGAGCCACGCGTATCTCTTGTACGAGCTCCTGCCATTGGCGGTCGGCACGCTCCTCCGGGCTCTCGCCTCTGCCGTCGTGCGCATGTCCCTGGTCGTGCGCATGTCCCTCGTCGTGCGCATGTCCCTGGTCGGCCACGGGGGTCTTGTCCCCGTCGTCGGACGCGGCCTGTGCGTGGTCCGCCATGATGATGTCCCTTCTGGCGGCCTTCCGGCCGCGCGGCGTGGGTCCGCGGGGCGCGGTGGGGAGTCGACCTCCCGAAATCATCGAACGCATGCCCGGGCCAACACGTCTCACACCCGGTCGGATCCCGCGCGGCGCCCGCCTGCGGGGGCCGTCGGGACGGCCGCGCAGGCGGGCGGGGTGGACACCGTGATCGGTGTCCACCCCTCGTCGCGCGTGGGACGAACGACCGGCCCGGTGCGTGTGGTTGCCACGTACCGGGCCGGTGTGGGACGGCCGTGAAGGACACCGCCTGCCGGCGCCGCCTAGTAGTAGTGCTTGCGTCCGCCCAGCGCGTGTCCCATGGCGCCCAGGATCCACAGGATCAGGCCTACGACGATGAGGATGATCCCGATGGTGTACAGGATGCTGATGTGGGCCACGATCGCGACGATGAGCAGGATTACTCCGAGGATGATCACGGTGCCCTCCGATCTTCGCGTGATGATTCTTCACTGTGGACCCGGGGGCCACACGGCTCCGGGGTGGGGGACGGTTCAGTGTCCGAACAGGTGCCGCCTTCGAGGGACTCCTCCCGCGGGGCGGGACTCGTCGGTGGGCGGGGCTTCGTTGGTGGGGGTTGTGGTGGGGGCCGGATCGGTCGGGGCCCGGGTGGGCGCGACCCCGGTCTCGGGGTCCCGGGCCGGTGCGGCCCCGGTGTCCGCGGCCGCTGCCTCGCGGGCGCTGATCAGCTGATCGCGTTCCGCTTTGGCGGCCGCCTCCTGTTTGCGTGATTCGCCGAGTTCGGCACGCGCGGTCCGCCCCTGCCTGAAGGCACGGCGGGAACCCGCCAGCAACAGGAGGAGACCGAACAGCACGACCGCGCCGACCACGATGCCGTACAGGAACAGCGTCCCGGTCGAACCGGTGACGTGGTAGCCGAAGACGTCGAATCCCTGTCCGATCCCGTGGCCGACCCCGGCGTTGCCGAGGACTCCGGCGACGGCGACGACGACCGCGACGATCAGAACGACCAGCCCGAGGATGATCAGCATGGCGACTCCCGGCGAATTCGTGCGCCGGAGGGGCGCACGGGGCAGCCTTCAACCACGCTCCTGCCCGTTAATCCGCTCTCCATACCGAATGGTGTTCATTGCCCGGAAACCCCCGGAAAGGCAGCGAGCGGGAACCGGTGGCTCTCCGGGCGTGCCGGTGGGGTGCGGCCGGTCGTTGATGCTCCCGTGGAGCGCCGATTTCAGTTGAGTGACGAGGCCTGGACCGCGATCGAGACGCGGCTCGGCAGGCCCGCGGCCCGTGTGGAGCGCACGGCCGTCGAGGCCATCGTGTGGAAATTGTCGACGGGTGCCGCCTGGCGGGATCTACCCGCCCGGTACGGGCCCTGGCACAGCATGGCCGAGCGGTATCGGATCTGGGTCGGTGACGGCACCTGGGGCCGCGTCGAGGCGGCGCTGGTGTCCTCCCCCGCCGATCTGGCGGGCGAGGACGACTGGAGCACCCGGTGGCTGCCCCGGCAGGCCGACACCGCACCCACCGACGAGGCCTCGGGCCTCGCCGCCCGGACGGGGCCGGCCGGGGAGGCCACTGCGCCCTGACCGGCCGGGGAGCGGACGCCACCCTTCGCCCCCGGTGACTTCCCGTCCACACCGGTGACCGGTTCGTCGATCGGTCGTTGAACCCGACGCTCGGCGAAATGAACCCACGAGGTCCCGGAGCCCCCGCATCCGGGACCTCGTGGTGTGCTCGGGCGCCGGGGCGCGGGCCGCCTTCGCCGACGGCGGGGGACGGACCCGCGACCGTGCACCCGCCCCCGGTCCCGGCCCCACGTCAGTCCAGGCCCCAGATCCGCACGACGTGGTCCGCCGGGGAGACCGTGTACCAGGTGCCGTCGCCGAGGGCGCGAGCCGGTCCGGTGACGGGGTACGGATGGAGGAGCGGATCGACCGCCCCCGTCCGGGCCAGGTCGACGATCCAGTGCCGGCCCGCACCGGACTCCTCGTCGCTCTCGACCGTGCCGGCGATGACGGTGTCCTCGTCGAGGAAGCCCGCCTCGTAATCCCAGAAGACCTCGACGTCCCGATCGTCCGGATCCGCCTCCGGGTGTCGGGGGATCACCGTGGCGGCATGCAGTTCCGTTTCCGGTCCGGATGCCGCGGATCCGTCCACGAGCCGGTGGACGGCGAGTGCCTCCTGTCCGTGCGTGACGGTCAGCAGGCGCGTGCCGGACGGACTCACCGCCGACAGCACGAGGTCCTCGTCGGCGAAGGAGTCGACGGCGAGCGTCGCACCGTCCCATCGCCCCCATCTCAGGGGGGCACCGTCCTGTCCCTCGCCGATCGACAGGCCCATCCGCCCCGGGTCGGCGGACGGGACGTGGACCGACCCGGCCGCCGCCGACCCCGTCGCGGCCCGGGCGAGAACCCTTCCGTCCACCGCGTCGAGGACCAGCCACTCCTCCACCCCCGCGGCGCCCTCGTGTCCGTCCTGCCCCAACGGTCCCCGTACGTGGGCCCACACGAGGGCCCCGTCCGCCGAGAAGGCGGCCGAACCACTGCTCGCGTACCGGTGATCACGGTCGTGCGCGTACTCCTCGTACGAGTCGTGGGACGCGCACCCCGCCCAGCAGCCGTGCCGAACCTCCCAGCGCACGGCTCCCGTGCGGTCCACGGCGGCCAGGGCGTGCGCCCCGGAGAACACGGCCACGTCCGCCGACGGCGCCACCGCGTACCGCCCGAACCTGCGGGGCCAGGGCGCCGGGATGCGGACGGGCCGCGCGGGGCGGCGGTCTGCGACGGGGACCTCCAGCACCTGAACGAACAGCTCGGCGTCGCCCCGTTGGACCAGAAGCCGGCTCGAAGGGGACCAGTACTCCACGTGGGGTGCGTCCGCCTCGGCCGGGGACGACACGGGGGCGATGGCGGTCAGGAGGCGCGCGAAGCAGGGCACAGGGTTCTCCGGAACAGGGCGGTCGGCTCACGGGCACCCTACGACGGAGCGCCGACACCGCTGCCGCCGACCACCGGCCGCACGCCGGCCCGGTCGCGGGCGAACACGCCCCTCGAACGGAACCCCCGGCGGGTCACACCGGCAGGCCGGCCGCCCGCCGGCGCTCGATCATCTCCCCGACCGAAACCGTCGGTGTGTGCCCGGCCAGCGCGCCCGCGACCCGCGGGCCCCGGTCGGCGTCGGCAGCGAGCGTCGCCCGGCCCCACCAGCGCAGCAGTACGCCCTTCGCCTCGTCGGGCGCGGCGACCAGGAGTTCGGCGTGGAACTCCCGCCGATACTCCCCCGACAGCGCCGCCGCGATGCCCTCGGCGTGCCTCGGGATCCGACGCGGTCCGTGCGGGTGGACCGGCTGCGCGCTCATGGGACGCTCCCTCGATCGACTGCTGTCCCGAGTCTGCCCCCTGGCGGGCCCTGCGGTCGAGCGTTCGCGCGCAAAGCCGGTACGCGTACTCGTTCGGGTCGACAGTGGTCGGCATCGGCATCGGCATCGACATCCGCTTCGCGGCGGTGCCACAGGCCGCGCGGCGCGGACGGCGGTTCGGCCGCTCGTGAACGCCGGTCCCCGCAAGGGCCCTTGTCACCTCCCCTCCGCAGATGGCAGACCAGCGCTCGATCGACACGGCAGGAATCCGGCTCACCCATCAGGTGTGGGGGCCACTCGCCCTCCGCATCCCTGACGCGCGCGTGGTCACCATCCCGGTGGGGCACCTGATCCACCACGCCGCGCCGGAGGCGTTCGTGGAGACGGTGTCGGCGTTCCTGCTCACGGAGGAGGCTTCCGTCCCGCCCTCCAGCCCGTGATCGGGCGCATCGCGAGCCGTGACGTACACGGTGGCGCGAGCGCGTGGTCGGGCCGCGCCGCGTGAGCGACGCGAAGGGGGCGTCGCGAGGGCCGGGCGGCTGCCGCGTCCGCTCTCTCGGTCGGTCACCCACGGGCGGGAAGCCGGCCCGGCCTCGTCCATCATTCGGAGCCGCCGCGGGAAGGGTTTGGCCCGCCGACGGCCGAGGCGGCCGGGTCGGGCGCGAAGACGCGGTCCGCCCGCGCACGCGCCCTCGCCACCCGGCCCGGAACCGCGCCGCGTATCCGGCGCTCCTGCGGCCCGCGCACCGCGCGGTGACACCTGCTCCGTTCGGCCCGGTCCCGGCGACCAGGCATTCATCCGTCGGCCACGAAATGTTTCTTACCGGCCAGTAGACATACCGACGGCGCTCCCCAAGCATGGGCGCGTACATGCCAACGTGTGACGAGGAGCGTCCCCCATGCGCAGCACCCGCCCCCGCACCACCCGCACCGCCACCGCCGCCGCGGTGGCCGCCGCGGCCACCGTCCTCACCCTGCTCCCGGCCACCGCCGCGGACGCGGCCGACCGATCCGCGCCCGCGTCCGCACCCGCGGCCTCGGCCCCCGCCGCTTCCGCGCCAGGCGGCAATGCCGCGATTCTCGGCATCGACTACGCCACCTGGCAGCGGGACGTCGCCGACGTCATCGACGCGGCCCGCCCGGCCATCGAGCAGCGCATCGCCGCCTCGCCCGCGGGGGAGAAGCCCGCGCTCGTCCTCGACATCGACAACAGCGCGCTGGAGACGGACTTCCACTGGTTCTGGACCTTCCCCACCCCCGCGATCGGAAAGGTCCGTGACCTCACCCGGTACGCCAACGAGCGCGGGGTCGCCGTCTTCTTCGTGACCGCGCGCCCGGGGATCGTGTACTCCCTCACCGAACGCAACCTGAAGGCCGTCGGCTACCCGGTCTCGGGGCTGTACGTCCGGGACCTGCCCGACCTGTTCCACGAGGTCAGCGCGTACAAGACGGGCAAGCGCGCCGAGATCGAGGCCCGCGGCTACACGATCATCGCCAACATCGGGAACAACACGAGTGACCTCGTCGGCGGCCACGCCGAACGCACCGTCAAGCTGCCCGACTACGGCGGCAAGTTGTCCTGACGCCGGCGGGGCCGCGGCCGAGTGACCGTCGCGCGCGGACCGGCCCGCGAGACCCGGCGTCTCGGCGAACACGCTGCGTAGTGCGATGAATGGAATGGTTCAGGCCGGTGCATACCGGTTTGTGGAGCACGTCGATGGCGTGTGGTCGGCCGGCTCCGGGAATGCGGCCTCGGAAAGCGGTGTCCCCGCAGCCGGACGGTCGTTGAGAAGAACGGTCAGCGAAGTGGACCACACCGAGTCCCGGGGCCCAAACCCCGGGACTCTGTGCTGCCCGGCCGGCCGCACCTGGTCGAGCTGGGCACCGGCCCGCCGTGCTCCTGGTCCACGGCTCTCCGGAGCCCTGGTACTCCTGGCGTCACCGACTCGGCGGGTCGAACTGGACGACCAAGCGACCGAGTTCGAGCCCGGTGGCCTCACCGGAACGCTGAATCGCCGCCGCGCCATGGAGCGAGCGGGACCGGGAGGACCTCGCGGACTTGGACGGTGCCCCCGTCACACGGCCGTCCCTGTTCGGCGCCGGCGCCCTGGACACCACCACCGACCGGCTCGCCCGACTCCCCACCCGACCAACCGCGCCGGCGTAGGGCCGGTGGCGGGACCGACCGAAAACCACCCCTGGGACGCGGTCACCCGAAGGTACGGTTCGGCCATGGAAACTTCCGGAACCCGAGGCAGCGACGAGGACACCGGCCGGCGGGCGGCCGTCAAGGCCACCGCGCGCGAACTCCTGGTGAAGCTGGGAGCCGGAGGGCTCTCCCCGGAGGTCGTCGCCCGCGCCGGCGCTCCGTCCGCCCCCGACGTCGAGGCCCTCTTCCCACACCGGGACGACCTGTTGACCGCGCTGATCATCGACGCGTACGACGAGTCCGCCGCGGCCATGGAGGAGGCCGACCGGGTCGCCCGGTCGGCCGGGGCGTCGGCGGGGGCACGACTCCTCGCCGTGACGCGGGCGCTGCGGGGCTGGTCCTTCGACAACTCCGCCGAGTTCACGCTGATCTACGGCTCCCCCGTGCCGGGCTACCACGCTCCGCAGGAGACCGTCCCGCACGCCTCCCGCACCCCCGCGGTACTGGCCGGCATCGTGCGGTCCGCGTTGGAGGCCGGTGAACTCACCCCGCCGCGGCGGGTGGTGCCCGGGCCGCCGCTGCTGCGCCCGGAGGCCGTGGCACTGTTCGGAGGCGCGCCCGAGGCCCCGTTCTCGGACCTGATCGAGCGCGGCATCGTGCTGTGGAGCAACCTGATCGGGCTCCTGGTGTTCCAGGTCTTCAGCCGGACCCACGACAGTGTCCGGGACGAGTCCGCCTACTTCGACTTCGCCATCGCCGTGGCCGCCGAGTCCGTCGGGCTGGTAGTCACGACGGCCGAGGACGCGCACGTCGGCGAAACCACTTCTCCCTGACGACCTGACGAACCGACCCACCGACCGCCGACCGGCGGCTCGGCAGACCTGCGGCGCGCGGAGCGGCGGGTCGCGCGGTGCGGCCCGATGGTCACGCGCGTGGGGATCCCGGTCCCCCTTCCGCTCCCGGGAGTTCGGCCAGGAGGCGGCGGGTCTCCTCGGCCAGGGCGCCCGGGGCGGCCACCGACACCAAGCGATCCGCGTCGGCCGGCACGACGTGACGTCCGTGCGCCGAACGGCCGGCCCGGTACGCGTGCGAGGCGGTGGCCCGCTCGCGCACCGCCCGCGGCATCCCGACCGAGGGACGGGCCCCGACAGCACGAGCACGGGGCCCGCGGCGCCACGTTGACGACAGGGCCCAGGTCGGAGCCGGTCCCGGTGACGTCTCCACCGGGGCCGGTCCGGACCCGCGTCGCGAAGGCGGTCCGAACCACGGGCCCGAGCGCGACGTGTGCTGCGTGTGAACACGACATCCTCCGGGCCGCGATCCGCCGCCACACGGCACGCCCTGCTGCCCCTGCGCCTCTTCCTCGGCATCACGTTCGTGTACGCCGGCGTCGACAAACTCCTCGACCCGGCGTTCCTCTCCGCCACCGGCGACGGTTCGATCGGCCAACAGTTGGAAGGGGTGAAGGGGTCGGCCGCGATTCCGGCACTGGTGGCGGTCGCCCTGAACGACCCGGGTGGCTTCGGCCTCGCGATGGCCCTCGGCGAGACGGCCGTCGGGGTGGGGGTCCTGGCCGGCCTGCTGACCCGGATCGCCGCCCTCGGGGGCGCCCTGATCTCGCTCTCCCTCTGGCTGACCGTCAGTTGGCAGGCCACCCCGTACTACTACGGCAACGACCTGGCCTATCTGATGGCCTGGACCCCGCTGGTCCTCGCGGGCGCGCCGACCCTGTCCCTCGACGCGGCGCTGCGTCGGCGGCGCGCCACCCCCCGGGGCCGGCGGCGCGTCAACCGCCGAGAGTGAGGCGCGCGCACCGGGTGACCACGGCGGCGAGGTCCCCCTCGTCGCGCAGGAGGGCGCGCTGCACCCGGGCCCCGGTCCCCCGCTCCTGGAGTTCGACCAGGCCGGCCCGGACGCGTTCGGCGTCACCGTTCTCCTCCAGGGCGTCCCGTACGTGCTCGTACAACGCCCACACGACGTCCTCGGGAGGGGTCTGCGACAGTGTGGTCGGGTGGATCAGGGGGCCGTCGAGCCCGGATCGGGCGGCCCGCCACGCGGCCAGCCGGAGCAGGGCGGTGTCGACGAGGGCGGGGGGCTCTCCGGCCTGCCAGGCCCGGGAGGCCGTGTCCACCAGCCCGCGGGTCAGCGCGGCCAGCAGTACGGGCGTGCCCGCGTCCAGGCAGACGTCCGCCACCCGGATCTCCACCGTGGGGTAGGAGGCGGCCAGCCGGGCGTCGAAGTAGATCATGCCCTCGTCACGGAGGGCTCCGGTCGCGAGCATGGCCCGGACCCGCTCGTGATAGCGGTCGGCCGAGCCGAAGACGCTCACCGGTCCCGCGGAGGGCCACCGGTTCCAGACCCTGCTGCGATAGCTCCCGTAGCCGCTGTCCTCTCCCTGCCAGAAGGGCGAGTTCGCGCTCAGCGCGGTCAGGACGGACAGCCAGGGGCGGATCCGGTCGAGGACCGCCACGCCCTCCTCGTCGGATTCCACCGAGACGTGCACGTGGCAGCCGCAGGTCAGCTGCTCCTGCGCCGTCAGTCCGAACTGCCGGCCGATCCACTGGTACCGCTCCCCCAGACTCAGTGAGGGCTCCACCCGTGTGGGGCAGGTGGCGAGGGCGGCGACGACGACACCCGCGGCCTCCGCGTGCCGGGCGGCCTCGGCTCGCCACCGCAGGATCTCCTGCGCCAGCTCACCCATCATGGTCACCGGTTTGGTGGCGAATTCGACCTGCTGCCTGTGGAGTTCCTTCTCCAGCGGGATCTCGCCGTCGGCTCCCGCCGCGCGGCCTCCCGTCCGGATCGCGGAGGCCAGCACCGCGCCGGCGGATGCGGCGGGTTCACCGGTCCGCGGATCGACGAGCAGCAGTTCTTCCTCGACGCCGACACTGCGCATACGGGCCCTTTCGCCGGTTCCTCGTCCGACGTCTGCCCACTTCCCCGGTGAGCACGCGTCTTCCCCGGTGAGCACGCGTCCCGGGCGGGCTCCGGGCCCTCGCCTTTCGCCGGGCATTTCGACCGGGTTTGAATTCCTCCGAAGGGAGCATTCGGCGAACGTAGGAAATTCAACGGAGCCCGGAGAGGCAACACCATGGGAATCATCGCCTGGATCATCATCGGACTGCTTGCGGGAATGATCGCGAAGGCGCTCATGCCCGGCAGGGATCCCGGCGGCTTCTTCGTCACCATCCTGATCGGCATCGCCGGTGGTCTGCTCGGCGGCTGGCTGGGGAAGGTGCTGTTCGGGGTCGACTCGATCGACGGCTTCTTCGACCTCTCGACCTGGATCGCGGCCGTCGTCGGCTCGATGATCCTGCTGCTCGTCTACCGCCTCGTCACGGGCGGCAGCCGACGACGCTGACCTGCGGCCCCGGGGGCCGCGAGAACCACGCCGGGCACGACAGAACAGGCAGGAGCACGCCATGACGGCGAATCACGATGTAGTCGCGGTGATTCTCAAGGACCACCGCACCATGGAGGAACTGTTTCGCCGCATGCGGAGCGTGGAGGCCGACCGCGCGGAGGCGTTGCAGAAGTTCTCCGCGCTGCTCATCGCGCACGCCGAGGCCGAGGAATCCGAGGTGTACGGCGCGCTGAAGCGGTTCAAGAACGTGGACGACGAGGAAGTGGAACACGGGGCCGAGGAGCACACCGAGGGCAACGAGGCGTTGCTGGCCCTCCTGGAGGTCGCCGAGGTCGGATCCGAGGAGTGGGACGAGCGCCTCGAAGACCTGTCGAAGGCGGTGTCGCACCACATCGACGAGGAGGAACGGACGATCCTCAACGGTGCCAGGGAGAACGTCCCGGACGAACGCCGAGCCGAGCTGGGTGTCGCCTTCCTGCGCGAGCGGGAGAAGCACCTGGCGGCCGACTGCGGCAGCATCGAGAACGTACGGGCCGTCCTGCACGCCCACGGTGAGGACTGATGACCGGCGCCCGCATACCGGGCGGGGCGTCGGGCAGGCGCGGCCCCATGGACGATTCCACACGGCACACCACCGAGTTCCGCGTCACCGTCGACGGTGAACGCTTCACCTGCGAGGACGCCCGGGGGCTGGGCCCCCAGGGGGACGGCGGCCTGCCGGGGCAGGAGCTGACCGTGACGCTCACCGGCTGCGTCCTCACCGACACCCCGAAGGCCCTCGCCTGGGCGCTCGGCCGGGATCCGGACGGGCGGCGCTCCGTCCGGATCGACGCCACGACGGCGAACGGCGTGGACGTGGTGACCGCCTGGGAGCTGACGGAAGCGGCCCCGACCGGGACCCACGACTCGAGCGGCACGGCGTCGAACCACGAGACGCGCATCCAGCTGCTGACGCTGCACGCCGTGAAGATCACTCCGGTGTTGCGCGACGAGGACCGGTACCAGGACGCCGGGGCCGACCCCCTGCCCCGAGACTGACCCGCCCGACCCCCGCGGGGCGGCTGTCGGGACCGACCACACGGGCGGTCCCGACAGCCGCCCCGTCGGCGTACCGCCCCTCTGCCCGTCCCGTCCCTTTGCTCGTCCCGTCCCGCGCTTGTCCCGTCATACGGCCTTCCCGGCCTTCCCGTCACACGGTCGGACCTGCCGACATGCCGAGTGCCGCGCCTGCCCGAAGAATCAGAGGCCGCTGTGGTTCGGCACGGCGCACCCGGGCAGAGAGGACGACACGATGGCAGGACCGTCCCGCCGCCCACCGCCTTCACGCAGCGGTCACACGTCGACCGATCGGCTGCTCCGTACCCTGCTCCGGCGCCGCAAGAAGGCCTTGACCAGCGAGGACGTATCGGTCGCCGACCAGCCGCAGGTGCGTCGGGCCGTCACCGCGGCCGCCCTGGGCAACACCATGGAGTGGTTCGACTTCGGCGTCTACGCCTACCTGGCCGGAACCATGGGCAAGGTCTTCTTCCCGTCGAGTTCCCCGGGCGCGCAGGTCGTCTCGACGTTCGCGACCTTCGCCGCCGCCTTCCTGGTCCGGCCCCTCGGCGGCCTGGTGTTCGGCCCGCTCGGCGACCGGATCGGCCGGCAGAAGGTGCTCGCGGCGACGATGATCATGATGGCGGCCAGCACGTTCGCCGTCGGATTCCTCCCGACCTACGCCTCCGTCGGTTTCGTCGCCCCCCTGCTGCTCCTGGTCTGCCGGCTGGTCCAGGGCTTCTCCACGGGTGGCGAGTACGCCGGCGCGACCACCTACATCGCCGAGTACGCGCCGGACAGACGCCGGGGATTCCTGGGCAGCTGGCTCGACTTCGGCACGTTCGTCGGATATGCCATGGGCTCCGGCCTGGTCACGATCCTCACCCTCGTCATGGGCTCGGACGGCCTGGAGGACTGGGGCTGGCGCATCCCCTTCTTCATCGCGGGCCCCCTCGGTCTGATCGGCCTGTACATGCGTCTGAAGCTGGAGGAGACCCCGGCCTTCAAGAAGGAGGCGGCCTACGCGGCAGCCGAAGGGGAGTCGGGCGCCGAGGCACCCGCGACCGGCAGGGGAAACCTCAAGGAGATCTTCACGCGTCACTGGCACGCGGTGCTGATCTGCATGGGGCTGGTCCTGCTCTACAACGTCACGAACTACATGGTGACGTCGTACCTGCCCACGTACATGACCGTCACCCTGGGCGAGAACGACACCACGGCCCAGCTGCTGGTCCTCGGGACGATGCTGCTCGTGGTCCTGACGATCACGACCGTCGGCCACACCTCGGACCGCTGGGGCCGCCGACCGGTGTTCCTCGCGGGCAGCGTCGCCCTCGTGGCCCTGGCCATTCCGGCGTTCCTGCTGATCCGCGAGGGCGGGATCCTGTTGCCGGCCGTGGGCTGCGCGATCCTCGGCTTGCTGCTCGTCTGCTTCGCGGGGACGGCCGCGTCCACGCTGCCGGCGCTGTTCCCCACCCGCCTGCGCTACGCGGCGCTGTCCATCGCCTTCAACATCTCGGTGTCACTGTTCGGCGGCACGACGCCGCTGTTCACCTCGGCGCTCGTGGAGGCCACCGGCAACGACATGGTCCCGGCGTACTACCTGATGGTGGCGGGCGTCATCGGTTTCGTGTCGACGCTGTTCCTCCACGAGACGGCGGGAAAGCCGCTGCGCGGCTCCGGTCCCATGGTCGAGACGCCCGACGAGGCGGACGCGCTGGTGGCCCGCAGCCGCACGGCTGCCGGCAGGCAGGCCCGGGACATCTGGATCCGGCTGCGCCACCCCTGGTCCCGCCACACGCCCCGCGACCGGGACACGTGACCCGTCAGGCCACCGTGTCCGGTGCGCGATACGTGTTTCAGCCGTGCGTGTCCGCCTGGAGGGGGACGCCATCGAGGAGGGGCGCGGCGGGGGCCGACGTGGCCGGCAGCGTGGTCGGCGCCGGAGCGGGGGCGGGCAGGCCGGTCGTCAGGCGCACGACGTCGACCTCGGCCCAGACCACCTTGCCGTGGGCGTGGGCCTGGGCGTCCCAACGGTCCGAGAGGCGCCGGACTATGTACAGACCGTGGCCTCCCGGTGTCGCCCCCTGTTGCCTGGGACGAGGGCGCGGCAGTTCGGTTTCCCCGTCGAAGACCTCGATGCGCAGGACGTCGCCCGCGGCCGCGATCACGAACTCCTGGCACCCGCCGGCGTGCATGACGGCGTTGGTCAGCAGCTCGGACACGATGAGCAGGACGTCCTCGGCGGTCTCGTGACCGTCCCATCCCCAGTCACTCAGGGCTTCCCGGGCGAAATCTCGTCCCTTGGCGACCTGGCCGCGGGTCCCGCTCAGCGCGAGGCGCCGGCGCTGGGTCACGGCCTTGGTGTCCGCGCGCAGCGGATCGCCGGTCTCCGGTCCGATGGGCGTCACTGTGGTCTCACCCCCTGGGGCACTCGTCTTGTCGTTGATGTCGTACTCCTGCCGTCCTGGCCCGGTAAAAGTCCGGATCGACCGTTTCGGTGTCCCAGACCCCGCGCATACCCGCCCTGTCCTCTTGAACACCTCGGTGCGGGTGCCGGTCCCCCTCCTGGGAGGAGTCACGGCAGGTGCGGGGCGGTGACGGGGTTCATCCCGCGGCGAGGGCTTCCGGCACGGTGCGGCTGATGGTGAAGACGCCGTCCGCGCCGGTGAGCTGGAGCAGTCTCGACAACTGGTCGGTGGGCGCCGCCAGTCGCAGTGCGATGCCCTCCCGCTCGGTGTCCAGCCGCAGGCTCAGCAGCAGGTTGAGGCCCGAGGAGTCGCAGAAGCCGACCCCCGAGAGGTCGATCACCAGCCGGGACGGGCCCGACCCGATCGCCTCGTCCAGGACGGGCTGGACGGATCCCAGGCTGTCGAGGTCGAGGTCTCCGGAGAGCGCGCACACCACGGCGTCCGGCTCGCTGTGCCGGAGTTCGGCCCGCCGCGGCTCGACCGTCTCGTTGTCGGCGCGGGGCGGCACGTCACTGTCCCCTAGGTCGCGAGTTCCCACGTCAGCCTTCCGATGCACTGTCTTTTCCGTTGCGCGTGTTCGCGTCTGCACTCTACAGCCGGTTCGTCACTCTTGGTCGTGCTCATGACGTCAGTTGATCGTCATGTGGAGGCGCAGGACGAGTCCCGTGGAGAGGGCTCTGACCTCGACGAGGTCGCACAATTGGTGGATCATCCACAGGCCGCGCCCCCCGTTGCCGGAGGACAGGGCGGGGCGGGAGCGACCGGCGAGCGGGTCGCGGAGCCGGCCCTCGTCGCCGACCTCGGCGACCGCGTCGCCCGCGGGTGTGGTCCACAGCCGCAACCGCCCCTTCCCACCACCGTGGGCGACCGAGTTGGCGGCCGCCTCGCTGATGGCCAGGATCAGGTCGTCGCGCCGCCCCGCGTCGAGCGCGGTCCGTCGGGCCCAGGTCTCCGCGCGTTCGCGTACCTCGGCGAGCCGGCCCGCCGCGTAGTCGACGAGGACGGCCTCCGCGGGGGGTTCGGGCAGCGGGAGGTCGCAGTCGGCGCAGACGACGGCGGCGTCGGTGTAGTCGGGGCTGACGGATTCCCGGCCGGATGCGATCACGGTGGGGTGGGTGCGTCGGGCGTCGGCGACCACCTCGGGGGCCAGCGCGCTCGTGTCGTACGGGCACAGGATGGTCGCGGACCGGTGCGCGAAGGCGGTGTTGATGAGCGCCTCGTGGCGGGTGGCCTCCAGGACCTCGGCCCGGGAGCGGCCCTGCCATATCGGCTCGCCCACGATCCGCGCGGTGCGACCCGGGTGTCGGTCGGCGAACCCCTGCAGGGCTGCGAGGATGCGTCCGGGGTTGCGGCCCAGCTCCCTCATGTCCACGCCGTCGATGTGGTCGGCGTCGGAGCCCAGGTACCGGCGCAGCGCGTCCAGGCTCGGGCCCGGGACGGCGACGAGGACCGGCTCGTCGGCGGCGAGGGCCGTGCGGACGAAGTCGCCCACGCCGGCCGTGTATTCCTCGGGGCCCCGGTAGAAGAGGGCCGGGTGGAGGAACGCTCCGGGGGCGGTCGTCGGGGAGGTCGTGTCGATCACGAGGTGACCTCCGGTGCGGCGCACCGGTCCGGGAACACCCGCGCCACGCCCCGCGGCGAGGCGGGCGGGCCGTGGAGCGGCGACTGCCGCCCCTGTCCGGTGGGCGCGGGCCGGGTCTCCGCGGGCGTGGCGACCGCCCCGGCGTCGAGGGGGGCCACATCGGTGAGTTCGGGAGGGGCGACGGGCTCCGGTACGCGGGTCGCGGCGGCCGGGGCCGTGTGGGGGACGCCACGGGTGACCAGGTCTGCGCCGTCGGCGAGCCGTATGCCCGGCCGGTCCGCGTGACGGAGCACGCGCTCGCCGCCGTGCGGGCCTTGGTCCACCCGGCGCACCACGGCCTCGGCCCACGCCGCGTCGTCCTCTTGGGTGAGGAGCGCGTGCTCGCCGGTGGCGCCGGGTGAGCGGGGCCGGCGCGGGTGGGGTGAAGGCACGCTCTTCCCTCGTAGGCGGGACGAAATCGACATCGACTGACGCAAGGATTCTACCGGCGCCGCGGACTCCTCGACATGGGTCCGTCGAACACGGCCGGACCGGCCGGACACGCGGAAGGGCGGCACCGCCGGAAGGGTCCGGTGGTGCCGCCCACAAGGCGGTTCAGGCGGCGAGCATGCCGCTCCGCAGTTGGGTGAGGATGCGCGACAGGAGACGGGAGACCTGCATCTGGGAGATGCCGAGTTCGGCGCCGATCTCGGCCTGGGTCTTCTCCTGGCCGAAGCGCATCCGCAGGATCAGACGGTCGCGCTCCTGGAGCCGGCCGAGGAGCGGTGCCAACGTGTGCATCTCCTCGAAGAGCTCCACGGCCGGGTCCGCCTCGCCCATGCTCTCGGCCAGCGGTCGGGTCCTGCGCCCGCTCGTCGCCTGCTCGTCGGAGTCGGCCGAGGCGTCGAGGGAGCCGCTGGTGTAGCCGTTGGCGGCCACGAGGCCCTCGATGACCTCCTCCTCGCCGAGTTCCAGGTGTTCGGCGATCTCCTTGACCGTCGGCGCCCGGCCGAGGACGTCCGTCAGCTCTTCCTGGCTCTTCGCGAGTTCGGTCCGCAGTTCCTGGAGCCGGCGGGGGACGTGCACGGCCCACGTCGTGTCACGGAAGTAGCGCTTGATCTCGCCGGTGATGTAGGGGAGCGCGAGGGTGGAGAACTCGACCTCCCGCTCCGGGTCGAAGCGGTCGATCGCCTTGATGAGGCCGATCGTGCCCACCTGGACGATGTCCTCCATCTCCACACCGCCGCCGCTCGCCCGGCCGCGGAAGCGTCGGGCGGCGAAGTGGACGAGGGAGATGTTCATCTCGATGAGGGTGTTGCGCGCGTACTGGTACTCGCGCGTCCCCTCCTCCAGGGACCGCAGGCGGGTCAGGAACAGGCGCGACAGTGCTCGCGCGTCGCCGGGTGCGACCTCGCGGGCGTTCCCCACGGGGGGCAGTTCCGTGAAGGACTCCCCCGCCGGGAATGCGGTCGGGGGAACGACCTCGGCGGCTGTCTCACGTACGGGGCTGACGACTGCGACAGAGCGAGGCATGGCGACGTTCCCTCCCTGGTGCGGATGGCTTCGTTGCCGCTCTTGCCCCCGCTTTCGGGCGCTACACGGTCAATCACCGATTAATTTCGGTCACTCTTGGCTCGATCTGATGGGTTCGAGTCCGGCCGGTGTCCGCATGTCGGAGCGGGACCCCGCGATGTCGCGGTCGCGGGCTTCGCGCCGACCTCCGGAGACCGAAGCGGGACCCGGGGCCCCGCCGGATAGTCTTCACCTTGTTCGCCGACCGACCGGAACCCGCGGGGCTTCGACGGCCGGACGATGCAGTGCCGCACCGCCCGTCAACGGCACCGCGGGAATCCGGGAACTGAGCGGGGGACAGATGGCCAGGCAGGCAGGCGTGCGCTCGAATGTCGAGGGGACCGCGCCGGGAGTGGTCGGGGAACCGGAGCTGCGTCAGCTCCTGGCCGGCCTGACGGCCGTCCGTGACGGCGACTTCGGCACCCGGCTCCCCGACGAGGCCGACGGTCTCCTCGGTGAGATCGCGACCGTGTTCAACGGCATGGTCGACCAGCTCTCGCTCTTCACCTCGGAGGTGACCCGCGTCGCGCGCGAGGTCGGCACCGAGGGAACTCTGGGCGGCCAGGCCGAGGTGCCCGGCGTGTCGGGAACCTGGGCGGACCTGACCGACTCCGTCAACGCGATGGCCGGCAACCTCACCACCCAGGTGCGCGACATCGCCCAGGTCGCCACGGCCGTGGCCCGCGGAGACCTGTCCCAGAAGATCGACGTGGCGGCGCGCGGCGAGATCCTGGAGCTCAAGGACACCGTCAACACGATGGTCGACCAGCTCTCCTCCTTCGCCGACGAGGTCACCCGCGTCGCCCGCGAGGTCGGCAGCGAGGGCAGGCTCGGCGGGCAGGCGGAGGTCCCGGGTGTCGCGGGCGTGTGGCGGGACCTCACCGACTCGGTCAACTTCATGGCCGGCAACCTCACCGATCAGGTGCGCAACATCGCCCAGGTCACGACGGCCGTCGCCAAGGGCGACCTGTCCCAGAAGATCGCCGTCGACGCCCGCGGCGAGATCCTGGAACTCAAGAACACCATCAACACGATGGTCGACCAACTCTCCGCCTTCGCCGACGAGGTCACCAGAATGGCCCGCGAGGTGGGCACCGAGGGCATCCTCGGCGGACAGGCGGACGTCAAGGGCGTCTCCGGTACCTGGCGCGACCTCACCGACTCGGTCAACTTCATGGCCGGCAATCTGACGGCCCAGGTGCGCTCCATCGCCCAGGTCGCGACGGCCGTCGCCAAGGGCGACCTGTCGCAGAAGATCCGGGTGGACGCGCGCGGCGAGATCCTGGAACTGAAGACGACGATCAACACGATGGTCGACCAGCTCTCGGCCTTCGCCGACGAGGTCACCCGCGTCGCCCGCGAGGTCGGCACCGAGGGCAGGCTCGGCGGACAGGCGGACGTCAAGGGCGTCTCCGGTACCTGGCGCGACCTCACCGACTCGGTCAACTTCATGGCCGACAACCTCACCGCGCAGGTCAGGTCGATCGCCGAGGTCACCACGGCGGTGGCCCGGGGTGACATGACGCAGAAGATCCGGGTCGACGCGCGCGGCGAGATCCTGGAGCTGAAGGAGACCATCAACACGATGGTCGACCAGCTCTCCGCCTTCGCCGACGAGGTCACCCGCGTCGCCCGCGAGGTCGGCACCGAGGGCAACCTGGGCGGTCAGGCCACGGTCCGGGGCGTCTCGGGCACCTGGAAGGACCTCACCGACAACGTCAACGTCATGGCGTCCAACCTCACCGGTCAGGTCCGCTCCATCGCCCAGGTGGCCACCGCGGTCGCCCGCGGCGACCTCTCGCAGAAGATCACCGTCGAGGCCAAGGGCGAGGTGGCGGCGCTCGCCGGAGTGATCAACACGATGGTGGACACGCTGTCGGCCTTCGCCGACGAGGTCACCCGCGTGGCCCGCGAGGTCGGCACCGAGGGCCGGCTCGGCGGCCAGGCCCGCGTCCCCAACGTGGCGGGCACCTGGAAGGACCTCACCGACAACGTCAACTCGATGGCCAACAACCTCACCGGCCAGGTCCGCAACATCGCCCTCGTCACCACCGCCGTGGCCAACGGCGACCTGTCGAAGAAGATCGACGTGGACGCCCGGGGCGAGATCCTCGAACTCAAGACCACCATCAACACGATGGTGGACCAGCTGTCCTCCTTCGCGGCCGAGGTCACCCGTGTCGCCCGCGAGGTCGGCAGCGAGGGCCGACTCGGCGGCCAGGCCGAGGTGGAGGGTGTGTCGGGCACCTGGAAGCGGCTGACGGAGAACGTCAACGAGCTGGCGGGCAACCTGACCCGGCAGGTGCGTGCCATCGCGGAGGTCGCCAGCGCCGTGGCGGAGGGCGACCTGACCCGATCGATCACGGTCGACGCCTCCGGGGAGGTGGCCGAACTCAAGGACAACATCAACTCGATGGTCGGCTCGCTGCGCGAGACGACCCGCGCCAATCTGGAACAGGACTGGCTCAAGTCCAACCTGGCACGGATCTCCGGCCTGATGCAGGGCCACCGCGACCTCTCGGTCGTCGCGGAGCTGGTCATGGACGAACTGACCCCGCTGGTGGCCGCCAGCTACGGGGCCTTCTACCTGGCCGACGAGACCGACGGGCAGTCCTGGCTCACCCTCATCGGCTCGTACGGGCGTCCCTCGGGCCGGTCCGAGAACGACCGTCTCACCCCGGGCGAGACGCTGGTCGGCCAGGCCGCCCGAAGCCGCCGCATCATCGTCGCCGAGGACGTGCCCGCCGGATACCTGATCTCCTCCGGCCTCGGCCGGTCCGCGCCCGCCTGCCTGATCGTGCTGCCCATCGTGGTGGAGGACCAGGTGCTCGGCGTGATCGAGCTCGCCTCGTTCAAGGAGTTCACCGCCGTCCACCGCGACTTCCTGGGCCGCCTGATGGAGACCGTGGGCGTCAACGTCAGCACGATCGTGGCCAACGCGCGCACCGACGAGCTCCTCGGCGAGTCCCAGCGGCTGACCGGCGAACTCCAGGCCCGCTCCGAGGAACTCCAGGTACAGCAGGACGAGCTCCAGCGTTCCAATGCCGAACTGGAGGAGAAGGCGGCTCTCCTCGCCAGCCAGAACCGCGACATCGAGACCAAGAACCTGGAGATCGAGCAGGCCCGTCAGGAGCTGGAGGACCGCGCCCAGCAGCTCTCGCTGGCCTCGAAGTACAAGTCGGAGTTCCTGGCCAACATGAGCCACGAGCTGCGCACCCCGCTCAACAGCCTGCTGATCCTGGCCCAACTGCTCGCGCAGAACCCGAGCCGCAACCTCTCCCCCAAGCAGGTCGAGTACGCGGGCATCATCCACTCGGCCGGTTCCGACCTCCTCCAGCTGATCGACGACATCCTCGACCTGTCGAAGGTCGAGGCGGGGAAGATGGACATCAACCCCGAGCGGGTGCCGCTCAGGCGGCTCCTCGACTACGTCGATGCCACCTTCCGGCCCTTGACCAGCCAGAAGAGCCTGGAGTTCGAGATCACGACCGCCACCGGGGTACCGGTGGACCTGCTCACGGACGACTCACGACTGCGCCAGATCCTGCGCAACCTGCTCTCCAACGCGGTGAAGTTCACCGAGCACGGCAGGGTGGAGCTGCGGATCGAGCCCGTGGCCGCCGCCGACGTGCCGGCCGGGCTGAGCCATGGCGGGCCGATGGTCGCCTTCCGGGTGAAGGACACGGGAATCGGCATCGCGGAGCACCAACTCGAGTCGATCTTCGCCGCGTTCCAGCAGGCCGACGGCACGACCAGCCGCAAGTACGGGGGCACCGGACTCGGCCTCTCCATCACCCGGGAGATCGCCCAGCTCCTCGGGGGCGCCGTGACCGCTCTCAGCGACCCGGGCGAGGGCTCCGTCTTCACCCTCTACCTGCCCGTGGCGCGGACGGAGTTCGCCGACCGCGCCCTGGTGGGTCCCCGTACCGAGCCGACCGGAAGCACCGTCGGCGAGCAGCGGGGCCGGATCCCGGGGCCCGGTCCCGAGCGGCGCCCGCGCCGGCTCCTGGTGATCGAGGAGCGCAGCAACGGGTTGCTGACGCTCGTCGCCGAGAGCGCCACGCACGATCTCGCGATGGGACGCTCGCCGTTCGCGGCGGACGATCCCGTCGAGGTGGTGACCGCCGTGAGCGCCCAGGAGGCGGCGGAGGTGCTCGCCACCGCGCCGTTCCACTGCGTGGTCCTCGAACTCGGTCAGGACGGGGAGGCGCTGCGCTTCCTGCGGGCCCTGGCCGGGGACTCGGCGCTGGCCTCCCTGCCCGTGCTCGCCCACGACAACCGTCGTCTCGACGCGGCGCAGCAGCGGGAGCTGCACGAGCACACGGCGTCGCAACCGTTGGAGGTGCTGTCCAGCCTGGACGAGTTGCGGGAGCGGATCTCGCTGCACCTCTCCGCCCAGGAGCCCGGCGACGTGCCGTCCCTGGTCCGTTCACAGGACTCCACCGCCGCCGTTCCCGCGTTCCTCGACGACGGTCTTGTGGGCCGTTCCGTGCTGGTGGTCGACGACGACGCGCGGAACCTGTACGCGATCAGCGGCATCCTCGAACTGCACGGCATCCAGGTCGTGCACGCGGAGAACGGCCGTACCGCCATCGACGCCCTGATCGGTCACCCCGGGATCCATCTCATCCTGATGGACGTGATGATGCCCGAGATGGACGGATACGCGGCGACCACCGAGATCCGTCGCATGCCGGCGTACGCCGACCTGCCGATCATCGCGGTCACCGCGAAGGCGATGCCCGGGGACCGGGAGAAGAGCCTCGCGTCGGGAGCCAGCGACTACGTCACCAAGCCGGTGGACGCGGACGACCTCATGGCCCGCGTCCGGCACTGGCTGCTGCCGCGGGACCTCTCGGGGGCCGCACGTGTCTGACGCCCCGCCGTCCCCCACGCCCTCGCCCAGGAGCCCGGACTCACCGTGAACAGCCCTCGACACCAAGACGGACCGCGGGGTGAACTGTCGGCCCCGACGGCGGACGACGTCGCCGTTCCCGCCGCCCGCGGCTCCCGGCCGGGCGGGCCCGGTCGGGCCGAGCGGCCGGATCCCGGCGGCGACGTGGGCCCGCTGGCCGCCACCGTGGAACGCCTGCGCCGGGAGGTGCGCGAGGCGCAGTCGGCCTCGGACGGACGGGCCCTGATCGAGATGGCCAAGGGTGTCCTCGTCGGCAAACTCGGCTGCGGTCCCGCCGAGGCGGCGCGGCAGCTGGCGATCCTGGCCGAGCAGTCGGGCACGACGGTGCTCGGACTCTCGGTGGAGATCATCAACGAGGCGTCCCGCGACCGGGTCAGTGACCTCGCGGCCGAGTTCCTGGATCGCGCCGCGGCCGACGGCGACGACACCGACGGCTCGGCCGCGGTGCGGCTCCGCGCGGCCGAGAGCGGTCTGTTGTCCGCCTCGGACGCCCAGGCCGTGGCGACCGCGCTGTTGGAGAACGCGTTGGCCCCGCTCGGGGCGCACGGCGTGGCCATCTGGCTCGCGGGGGCCGACTCCTCGCTGACGCTCGCCGGCCAGGCCGGGTTCACCCAGGACGAGGCGCTGCGCTGGCGGTACGTCCCGCCCGAGGTGGCCACCTGCGCGCGTCTCGCGCTCGTGGAGCGGGGGCCCGCGTTCGTCTCCCGGCTCTCCGACTCCGGCATGCCCTCCATCGGGCGCCGCCGGCACCCGCACGGTGGACGCATAGCGGTTCCGGCCGGGACGGGCGGTCGCGTCCACGGTGTGCTGGAGGTGTGCTGGCCGCAGCCGCTGGCCCCGCAGCCGCCGCGGATCATCCGCCAGATCGAGGCCTTGGCGGAGCTGTGCGCCCACACCCTGGAGGACCCGACGGGCGCGGGGGCGCCTTCGGTGCCGGGCCGGGCCCCGCACGCCGCCGTGGCCGAACTGACGTCTCTCGCGGACCACTTGCACGATCCGGCGCTCGTCCTCACTCCGATCCTCGGTCCCGCCGGCGGCCTGACGGACTTCCGGGTCCACCACGCCAACGACCATTTCACCGACCCCGCCGGTCGCCCCCGCAGCGCCGTGGGCGGCTCCACGTTCCTGGAGGCCTACCCCCTGGCGGCCGAGGACAACGGGCTGTTCGAGAAGCTGGAGCGCGTCTACGCCACCGGGGAGTCCTTCCAGACCCGGCGGATGACGCTGACCGCCTTCATCGACGACGTCCCGCTCACCGCCGTGGCCGACGCCAGCATCACGCGGCACGGCACGGCGCTCCTGTTGATCTGGCGGATCGAGGACGAGACCGCGCGGCTGGCCAGTCTGCTGCAACACGCGCAGCGGCTCGGCCGGATCGGCGGCTTCGAGGAGAACTTCACCACGGGTGAGATCACCTGGAACGGGCAGCTCTTCTCCCTGTACGGGCTGCCGGCGGGGGCCTCACCGGTGCCGCTGGAGGCGCTCCCCGCCCATGCCCACCCCGATGACATCACGTCGATCAGTCGATTCCTGCGCACGCTGATGCACTACCGGCGCGAGGCCTCCGTGGCCTTCCGCCTCCAGCGTCCGGACGGCGTCACCCGGCACATCCGCATCGTCGCGGAGCCCGTCCAGGACGCGGACGGGTCCCTGTTCGCCGTGCGGGGCGCCTACCAGGACATCTCCGCGCAGCATTGGACCGAGGTGGCTCTGGCCGCCACCCGGGACCAACTGGCCTACACCGAGGCGGAGTCGGCGGAGCGCAGCCGTCTCGCGTTGCAGTTGCAGCACGCGATCATGCCGCCCGCGCCCGCGCCGCTCGACGCGCCGGGGATCCGCATCGGGGTGCGGTACCGGCCCGCCGAGTCGCAGGCGCTGATCGGCGGGGACTGGTACGACTCGGTGGTCCTGCCGAACGGTCAGGTGCTGCTGTGCGTGGGGGACGTCGCCGGTCACGGCATCGAGGCGGCCACCGGCATGGTGGTCCTGCGCAACGCCCTGCGCGGCCTCGCGGTGACCGGGGCGGGCCCCGCGCAGTTGCTCACCTGGCTGAACGCGGTCGCCCACCACCTGACCAGCGACCTGACCGCGACCGCCGTGTGCGGGATCTTCGATCCGGACCGGCGGGTGTTGCGTTGGGCGCGCGCGGGACACCTGCCGCCCATCCTCGTGCGGGGCGCGCGGGCCACGGCCTTCCCGTTGGCGAAGGGCCTGCTGCTCGGTGCGGTGCCGAACGCCGAGTACACGGAGGAGGAGGTGCAGCTCGAACCGGAGGACACCGTGCTGATGTACACCGACGGGCTCGTGGAGCGCCGGGACACCTCCATGATGGATTCCCTGACGCAGCTCCTCGGCCTCGCGCAACGGGAGTCCCCGTCGCTGGAGAACCGGCTCGACCGGCTGCTGACCCACAGCCGGTCCGACACGGACGACGACACCTGCCTCGTCGGGGTCCAGGTGCGCTGAGCGGGCCCGGCCGTCGAGCGGGTCCGATCCGGGGCGTCGGCATCGCTTCCCGGGCGTCGGAGCGGGCGGTGCGCACGGCCCTCGAAGCGCTTCTCGGGGACTGGCGGGACGGTCGTCCGTCCGGGGATCGCCCCGAGGCGGTGCGCACTTGGCCCAGGGAGTCACTCGTGCGAGGGAATGCCCGGGGCATGGCCAAGCCGGACCGGAGGTGCGGAACGAAAGACTTGCGTGGGTCCCGACGGGGCCCCGGGGCACGCCCCTTCACGGGGCGGGTCCGTCACCACCTTTGAAGGAGACCCCATGTCGCGTGTTCTGAAGACCGCCGCTCTCGCCCTCGCCACCGGAGCCGTCGTGATCGGTGGAGCCTCCATGGCCTCCGCCGACGCCGGTGCGCAGGGTGCGGCGATCGGTTCCCCCGGTGTCCTGTCCGGCAACGTCGTCCAGGTGCCCATCCACATCCCGATCAACGTCTGCGGCAACTCCGTCAGCGTCATCGGTCTGCTCAACCCGGCGTTCGGCAACACCTGCGTCAACGCCTGATCGCTCGACGGGGACCGGGTTCCCGCCCCACCGCCTCTGACGGGGCGGCAGGGCGCGGACGATCCGCCGCGACCCGGCGTCGAGGGTGTTCTCACTCCCCGTGAGAGCCGCCGGCCGGGCTGTTCCGTGCGGGTGGCGCGGTCGACACGCGCCGCCCGCACCACCCCCACGCACCGGCGGGTGCGTCACGGCGTCGTAAGGGCTCCGGTCGTCCTCGGGAGCGACCGGCGTCCCGCCCGGATCGGCGGGAGGAGCGCCGCGGCGCCCACGAGCGACAGGAGCGCCGCGACCCGCAGCACCTCCTCGATGGCCGGCCCGTCGGAGGCGGCCCGATCCGCTGAGGACCTCCAGGACGGTCGCCGCGACGGCCACGGCCACGGCGCCGAGCAGGACCAGTGAGGTGAGGACCAGCCGGGAGGCGGCGGCCGGCCGGTTCTCGGGGACGTAGGACTGGGTGGCCACGTTCCTCAGGGCCCAGCCGCACCCGAGTCCGACACCCACGACCGCGAAGACCGGCAGCCGAGGGTGGCCGGCGAGGCCCATCCCCAGCGACCGCCCTGGTCGACGGCGATCATGATCGCGGTGAGACCGGCGGCCACGGTGACCGCGCCGGGCAGGTCCAGTCCCTGTCCGGCCTCCTGGTCCCGGGTGTCGGTGACGAAGCGCAGCATGAGGAAGGCCGCGACGGCGCAGAAGGGCACGTTCAGCAGGAGCACCGCCCGCCGGCTGACGTGCTCGGCGAAGGCTCCGCCCACGAACGGTCCGAGCGCGGTGCCGATCGCGCTGAAGGCCAGGACGGTACCCACGGCGCGGCCTTGTCGGTCGTCGCGGAAGTGGGCGGTGACGACCGCGACGGCGACGGGTGGGACCAGTGCCGCCGCGGCCCCCTGCACCACTCGTCCGACGACCAGCCAGAGCTCGTTCTGAGCGGCGGCGCACACCATGGACACCAGGGCGAAGCCGGTCAGCCCCCACACGATGACGGTCCGGCGGCCGTGCACGTCGGCGGCCCGGCCTCCGGTGATCATCAAGGCTCCCAGGGTCGGCATGTAGCCGCTGACCAGCCACTGGAGGTCGGTGGTCGGCGTGGAGAAGTCCCGGGCGATCGTCGGCAGCATCAGGTTGAGGGCGAACCAGTCCATCTGGACCAGGAGCATCGACAGCGACGCCGCCGCGATGACGGCGCGGTCCCGGCCGGAGAACAGCCGGCGCCCGCGCGATCCGGTGGCCACCTCGTCCACGCCCATCCACACGTCCTGTCCGCAGCCCCCGCCAACCGCCAACATGCGCCGGTGCGTGGCCGGCGGCACGCCGACCCGATCGAACCCGTTCGCATCAGACGGACGTGTGTACGAGTCCGCGAGGGGGCGGACGTGGTGCGGCGCCACACTCAAGTACCTTCCCCGCCAAAGGCGGCAGGCAATGCCCGAGGGATCTCGGCCAACGTTTTCGAACACCCCAGAGCGCCCCCGCAGTGACGTTCCAGCAGTCCGGTGCGGGGGCAGCCGCTTCATGCCGTTGCCGATTACCGAAGGAGCAGTTCCGCTATGACGAAGGTCCTCGTCGTGCACAGCGTTCGCCTGGTCCGATCCGCCCTCGCAGCACTGTTGAGATCCGAGGGACCCTTCGAAGTCACCGCCGTGGGCTGGCGGGCCGCGGTGCGCGAGACGGAGTCCTTACGCCCGGACGTCACGGTCGTCGACCTCGACTGTCCGGGCGCCGCTCCGCTCCTGGCGGGGGTGGGCCGCAGGGATCGGCACGCCTCCTCCCCCGCCTCCTCGCCGATACTGGTCCTGGCCTCGGCGGGTACGCCCGGATCGCTGCGGAGGGCGTTCCGGGCACCGGTGCTGGGGTGTGTGGACAAGGACGGCTCGCCGGGCCGCCTGGTGCGGGCCGTTCGACGGGTCGCGGCGGGTGAACGCTTCGTCGACGCCTCGCTCGCGTCCGCCTGCATGGAGGCGGACCCGGTACCGCTGAGTCCGCGCGAACTCAGTGTGTTGGCCCGCGCGGCGGAGGGCGATTCGATAGCCGAGATAGCCAGCGCCCTGCACCTGGCCAGCGGCACCGTCCGCAATTACATGGCCGCCGCCACGCGCAAGGCCGGCGCGCGCAATCGCATCGACGCCATCCGCATATCGCGCAGGGAAGGCTGGGTCTGAGACCGCGGGCCGTCGACGAACCGGGGCCGGGGCCGAGAGCGCCCCGCCCGGAGGCGGGGCCCGTCTCAGTCCTCCCCGTCGGCGTTCCAGAGCCCCACCAGGTCCCGGTACAAGGGCGATCGGGCGGGCAGTTCCTCGTGCGTGCCGCACACCGCCCGGGTCCCGTCCAGTACGAGGACCCGATCGGCCCGGGCCGCCGACGAGATCCGGTGGGCCACCACGACCAGCGTCCCCGGACGGGCGGCGAGGGCCTGCTCGGCGCGCGCCTCGGCACGCGGGTCCAGGTGACAGGTGGCCTCGTCGAGCAGCAGCAGCGGGGCGGGTGAGAGGTGGGCCGCGGCCAGGGCGAGCTGCTGGCACTCGCCCTGGGACAGCCGCTGCGGCACGACGGCCCCGTCGAGGCCGCCGAGCCGCTCGACGAGGGCGCCCACGCCCAGGGCGGCGACCGCCTCGCGCACCCGGGCGTCGTCGGGTGGACGCGGTCCGGCGCACAGGTGGGTCAGGTTCTCCCGGACGCTGCCGGTGAAGACGTAGGCCTGCTGGGGCAGCAGGGTGCGTCGCGGATCCGGCTCCGAGGCGTCCCGCTCGGGACGTGCGGCCGCTCCTGCCACCAGGACCGTGCCCCGGTCGGGGCTGAGCAGCCCGGCGAGCAGCGCGGTGAGCGTCGACTTGCCGATGCCGCTCGGGCCGACGACGGCGAGGTGCTCGCCCGGGCGGACGACCAGGTCGAGGTCCTCCAGTACGGGGGCAGCCCGGGGGCCGTACGCGAAGGTCACGCCGCGCAACTCCGCGGCGGACGGCGGGACGGGCGACACCGGTACGGGCGACGCGGGCGGCGGATCCTGCGAGGGGTTCGGGGCGGGCTCGGGCTCGCGGAAGCGCTCCAGCACCACCAGCAGCCGGGTGCCGGCGGATCCGAGGGCCGTCATCAGGGAGTGCAGGGCGGGCAGCAGCGCCTGTACGAGGTAGGTGAGCGCGCCCACCAGGGTCCCGGCGGTGACCCCCCGGTCCAGCAGCCACGGGGTCGCCACCAGCAGCGCGATCACCGGCAGCCGGCCGGCCGCCCCGAGGGCGACGGTACGCACGGCCGCCCACCGGGCGAGACGGCGGGTCAGCCGCTCCTGCGCCCCGATCAGGGTCTCCACCTCGGAGGTCGCGCTCGCGCCGCCGCCGCAGGCCACGATGTCGCGCAGTCCCTCACCGACCGCGCCCACCCGGCGCGACAGCGCCTCGTCGGTGTCGAGGGAGTCGCGTTGCACGCCGGCCATCGGGCGCAGCGTGGCGAGGAAGAGGCCGAGGCCCAGCAGCAGCGGGGGCAGTACGACGAGGAGCAGGACGGGGGCGAGGGCCGCCATGCCGGCCAGCGCGCCCGCGGCCGTGAACACGAACGACCGGGCCGTGAGGACGATGCCCGCGAAGGAGTCCCGGGCCATCTCCGTCTGTTGGGTGAGCCGGGAGACGGCGCCGGCGTCCGCGGCGCGGGACGGGTCGGCGACGGCCCGGTCGAGGGCGTGCCGCACGGCCCTGCGCACGAGGCCGTCGCGCAGCGGTTCCACCAGGTCGGCGAGGGCGGCGAAGACCCCGCGCAGCGCGAGGGCGCCGAGCAGGGCGCCCAGTGCGGCGACCACGAGCCAGCCCAGGCCGACCGCGGTGCGCCCGGCGAGGAAGCCGTCGTCGAGGGCGCGGGCCACGCCGAAGCCGGTGAGGAAGGTGTGGGCGGACTCCAGGAGCGACCAGCCCCCGAGTCGCGCCAGGGCGGGGGCGCGGCCCCGCAGGAACCGGCGCGCGTCGGGGCTCACGCGCCGCCAGGTGTCGTGCTCGTTCACCGGGCCGCCCCCTGACCGCTCGGGCCGATCGGGTCGGCCGTGCGGGCCGGCCCCGGATCGGCTTCGGGCGCCGGCGCGGGTCCCGGACCGGGCGCGGGCTCCGGTCGCGCCCCTGCGGCGAACACGGCCCGGTAGTGCGGATCGCGCCACAACTCGACGTGGGTGCCGGTGGCCCGAACTCGTCCCCCTTCCAGCCACACGACGAGGTCGGCCCGGGCGGCCGAGGAGATCCGGTGCGCGACGACGATCCGGGTGCCGGCCCGGACCTGTTCCGCGACGGCCCGCTCGACCTCGCGGGCGGTGACCGTATCGAGGCTGGAGGTGGCGTCGTCGAGGATCAGCAGTCGGCCGGCGCGGCAGAACGCCCGCGCCAGGCCGAGGCGTTGGACTTCCCCACCGGACAGGGGGGCGTCGGCCACCGGGGTGTCGTACCCCCGGGGCAGGCGGCGTACGAACAGGTCCGCGCCGGCAGCCCGGGCGGCCCCGCGCACCGCTTCGGGGTCCGGCGGCGGGCCCGAGCCGAACGCGATGGCGTCGCCCACGCTGTCGCCGAGCAGGGCGGGCCGGTGGAAGGCGTGGCCGACGTCGCGGCGCAGGGCTTCGGCGGTCAGTTCCCGCAACGGGACACCGTCCAGCAGTACCTGCCCGCTGTCGGGGTCCGCGAGTCGTCCGGCGACGGCGGCGAGCAGCGTCTTGCCGGAGCCCGAGCCGCCCACGACGGCCGCCGTGCTCCCGCCGGGAATGAGCAGGTCGATGTCGCGCAGCACCGCGGATCCGTCGCGGGTCACGCGTACGCCGCGCAGTTCCAGGGTGCCGGGGCCGCCGTCGGGCAGCTGCCGGTCGCCGTGTTCCAGGGCGGGCAGGTCGAACAGTTCGGCGGTGCGCCGGGCGGCGGCCCGGCCGCGCACGGCGGCGCTGAGCTTGCCGGTGACGGCTCCGATGCCGGCGGCGAGGCCGGCGTAGCGCACGGCGGCGAGGAGTTCCCCGACGTCGAGCGCGCCGGAGGACAGGCGGATGCCGCCCACGCCGAGGACGACGTACAGCAGGAGCGGCATGAGGGCGGTGGTGCGGGCCATCGTCGCTCCGTACACCCGCCACATCCGGCGACCCTCGGTGTCGAGGTCGGGCAGTCGGGCGAGGATCCTGGCGCGTTCCCTGGCGGCGGTGCCGGCGGCGGCGATGGTGCGCGCCCCGGCCAGGGCCTCGACGAGTCGGCCCGCGGTCGCGAGTTGCGCCCGCTGGTAGCGGGAGACGATGGCGGAGGAGTCGCGGGCGAAGGCCCTCAGCAGGAGGACGAGCGGGGGCAGGCCGGCGACGAAGGCCAGTGCGGTCCAGGGGTCGATGACGAACAGCGCGACGAGTCCCCCGATCGGGGGCAGCAGCGCGGCGATCCCGGTCGCGAGGGTGGCCGGCACGGTCCCGGCCTCGCCGGCGTGCGCGGTCAGTCGGGCCGCGATCTCGCCGGGGGCGAGTCGGGCCGCGTGGTGGGGCGCGGTGCGCAGCAGTCTGGAGAGCCCCAGCCGGCGCAGCCAGGCCGTGGAGCGGGCGTCCACCGCGCCGGTGAGCCGGGTCGTGGCGGCGTCCAGGAGCACCTCGGCGACGATGACGGCGGCGCACAGCAGGGTCCAGTACGGGGCGGTCGGATCGTGGCGGAGGAGCCGGTCGAGGGTGAGGCCGAGCAGCGCGGGTTCGGCGAGGGCGGCGACGGAGGCGGCGGTCGCGCATCCGAGCACGGCGGCGGCGCGTCCGGTGCTGTGCCGGGCGGCTTCGCGGAGCGCGCGATCGGCGGAGCGGGGGCCCTCGGGGCCCGTGGGGGTTGCGGTACCCCGGGAGCGTTCGTGGGCGAGGACGGCCGGTTCCGGCGGGTCGTCGTGCGGGGTCATCCGCGGCGGCTCCTGAGAGGTGGGTCGGGGCCCGGACGGCGAACCGTCCGGGCCCCGTACAGGCCTGACGACCTGGTTAGTTACAGGTCGTGATGCTCAGGCTGCTGTCTCCGCAGAGCAGCAGGCTCGCGCGGCTTCCGCCGCCCGTCATCGCGGCCTCGGTGATCTCTTCCTTGGGGGTTTCCATCGACTGCAGGTCAAGAAGCGTCATGTCAGTTCCTCTTCTTCTCCGGGGATGTACCGATGGGTCACGGCCCCTTGCGGGACCGGCTTGGGGGCCGCTGCGGCGTCGCGCAGCGGCGGGAGGAACGGCAGGTGCGCGCGCCCGCCGGGCGCGGCGCTGCCGAGGGCGAGGAGAGCGCCGGCCGTGCCCGTGGAGAGGTCCATGGACAGGCGCATCATCTGCTCGCCGGGGAAGGCCAATTGGCCTTGGTAGGGGACGGCGTGCCGGGCGAGGGCGTCGATCTGCCGCGCGATGTCGTCGGGCCGCGTCCCGGGTCCGGGGGTCGTGGTCCGGGCGAGGTGCAGGATCATGCCGGCCGCGCCGCGGAACAGTCCGGGCTGGGCGTAGAAGGTGGCCTGGGCGGCTGCGACGATGCCGCGCCGGGCTTCCTCGAAGCGTGGGTCGGCGCCGTGCTCCAGCCAGTCGTCGAGCACCATGCCGATACCGGCGCTGCCCTCGCCCAGGTAGGGCATGGTCCGCCAGCCCTCGTTGACCTGGAGGGTGCCGAACGCGCTGGTCACGCAGTGGTCGAGGTCGCGGTGCAGGGCTTGTCCGGCTCGTGCCAGGAGTTCCGCGTCGCCGGTGCGTTCGTACAGGCGCAGGAAGAGCAGGGCGGGGCCGGCGTTGCCGTACAGGAGTCCCGCCCGGGTGAGGTCGGGTGCGGAGCGGGCGACGAGTTCGGCGCAGCGAAGGGCGGCGTCGTGCAGGGCGCTCTCCCCGGTCGTGGTGCCCAGGGCGTCCAGTGCGAGGCCGACTCCGGCGAGGCCGCTGTGCAGGTCGGGGCCGACGGTCTGCCACGGTTGGCGCAGCAGTCGCTCGGCGAGGGCGAGGGCGCGTTCACGATGCCCGAGCCGGTCGAGGGTCCAGGCGGTGCCGGCGAGGCCGTCGTAGAAGCCGAGGGGTGTGCCGGAGGCCGGCTCCTCGGTTCGTTTGAGCAGCCACTTCTCGGCCTCGGGCCAGGGTTCGGCGCCGGTCTCGGCCAGGGCGTAGAGGACGCCCGCGGCCCCGTGTCCGAAGCCGGTCCCGCCTCCGGCCGTGGCGAACTGGGCGATGTCGCCGGGGAAGAGCCTGTCGTCGCGGTCCAGGGTGGCCGAGGCGCGCAGGGCGGCCGTCATGGACGCGCGGGCGCGGGGCCAGTCCCCCGGTTCGACGGGCAGGTACGGGCCGGTGGGCACGGTCGGGCGATGGCCGGGCTCGCCGGGCGGCGGGTCGTAGAGGATCTCCTCCACGGCCTCGTCGAGGAAGGCCCTCGGTACGGGGAACTGTTCGGCGGCGATGTCGGCCAGATGTGTGGCCTTCGCCCGGTCCAGTACGAACAGGCTGGTCAGTGGCAGGAACAGGGCGAGTCTGAGGCAGGCGAGGGCGTAGCGGTCGACGGAGAAGCCGCGTCGCCCGGCGGGGGCGACGAACGCCGGGTTGGCGACGGTCTGCCGCAGCCCTTCGTCGACGTGGGCGGCGGCCTCGAAGTCCAGGAGCGCCACGGAGGGTTCGCCGTTCTCGTCCTCCGTCACCATGATGTTGAACAGGTGCAGGTCGTTGAAGACGACCCCGCGTGCGTGCACGGCGTCCACGGCCTCCGTCACCCGTCGGTGGATCGTCAGTGCCCACCGGGTGTAGGAGGCGAGTTCCTCCGGGTCGGGTTCCGCCTCGATCAGGGGGTGTCGGCGGGCGAAGTACGTGTTGAGCGGCTTGCCCTCCAGGAACTGCAGGACGAGGAAGTGGTGGTCGCCGACGGTGAAGGTGCCGCGGACGGACGGGACGCAGTCCAGGCCCTCCAGTCGTTCCAGGGCGGTCCGCTCGCGGTGCAGCCGGGCCACGGCGTCGGCTCCGTCGGCGGCGAGCCCCGCATGGGGGCGGGCCTCCTTCAGCACCACCGGTTCGCCGGTGCGGCTGTCCGTGCCGGCGTAGACGCCGCCTCCGTTGGAGAAGTGGAGGGCGCGCTCGATCGTGTAGGGCACGTCGGTGAGCGTCACGGCCGAGCGGGCGTCGAGGTGCGGCTTCAGGAAGGCCGGGAGGTCGACCCACTCGGGCGGTTGGAACACCGGCCCGCGGGGGTCCGGGACGAGCGTGCCGTCGGGGGCCTCGATCGCCGGCACGAGTTCGCCCCGCGCGTCGTAGCAGTGCCGCAGGGTGAAGCTCCCGTAGCGCAGGTGGACCGGTCCGGCGCCCCAGCGCAGATCGCTCAGGATGTACGGTCCGGGCTCGCCGGCCAGCAGGGCGTCGAGGTCCTCGGCGATGCGCCGGCACTGCTCCTGGTCGGCCGGGTACACCGTGATGAACTTGCCGCCGGCCGCGCGGTCCGCGTACTTGGCGTTGCGTAGGTGCAGCAGGTGGCGGCTCGGCACGAACTTGAAGGCGATGCGCCGGGGCACGCAGTAGTCCTGGACGCGGTCGAGGATCGACTCGGCGTTGTCCAGGCAGGCGGAGACGTGGATCTTCCAGCCCTGGGCGGGGAGTTCGACGCCGACGGGGCGCAGCGCGTACCAGTCGCCGGTGCGGTGCGAGCGCCACCCGGTCGGTACGGGAGCGAGGGCCGCGCCGTAGTTCTCGTCGGCCCGTCGGTACGGGGCGTCGTAGAACCAACGGTCGGCGTCGCAGAACGCGGCGTACCCCTTGTTCACTCCTGCTCCCTCGGTCGGTGACAGGAACGAAGGTGTCACGGGGGGCGTCGGCCCCGACAGTCACCGCTGTCACCGACCGGGTGTGCAGTACGCACGAGTCACTTGGCGGCCCGCGAGGGGTGGTCGGAACCGGGACGAGCACGGTCGGAACGGGTCGGTCGGGGCACGGCCGGGACGGGCCGGGACGGGCCGTCGCGCGGGCCGTCGCGCGGGCCGTCGGGGTGGGCCGTCGGGGTGAAGCCACCGCACGCACCGCGCCGCCTCCCCTCCGATGATCCGACCAACCGTAGATTCCTTGAGTCCGCGGAGCACCGGCCGTCAGACCGGTCTCCTTCGCTGCGACCGTCGGCGTACGGTCCGGTCCCGCCCGGGAGAGTGCCATGCGTTCTCGTGTCGTCGTCGCCGCCCTGCTCCTCGCCCTGGGCGTGCCGCTGACGGGCTGCTCGTCCGGGACGGACCCCGCCACCCGAGGGGCCGCCGGCGCACCGGCCGCCGGCCGTCAGACAGCCCCCGCCCACCTGCGCTTCACCGCCAAGACCCTGGACGGCACGGTGTTCGACGGCGCGGCGCTCGCGGGCAGGCCGGTGCTGTTCTGGTTCTACGGGGCCGCGTGCGCCGAGTGCCCGGCCCAGGCCTTCGAGACCGCGGCCAAGGCCGACCGGTACGTCGGGCGCGTCCACGTGGTGGCCGTCGCGGAACCGGGCACGGGCAACGGCCTTCAGGGCTTCGCCGCCCCGGCCGGGGCCGGCCGGCTCCCGCACCTCTCCGACGTCGGCCACGCCCTGCGGGACCGCTTCCACGCCGAGGGCATCAACACCTACGTGCTGCTCGACGAGGACGGCGAGGTCCGCTACAAGGGCGCCGGAGCGGAGGGCGACACACTCGACGGGGAGCTTGCCGCCCTCGCCTCCGGAGCCTGACGGGGTCGGGTCGGTCGCGCGGTGGAGGCCGGGAGCCGGTGCCGGGCGGCGCCGTCGGCCGTCCGGGCCCCGGGTGCGCCCGGTTCGGCCGATCGACCCGGGCGCGGGTTCCCGACCGCGCGAGATGGTCGCGGTGACTCAGTGCGACCGCACCGGAACGGGGTGTCGCGTGATGGCCCGACGGAACGCCGGGCGACCGCCTCCGGCCCCTGCCCGACGGGCCCCGCCCCCCGCTCGACCGGCGCCGCCCCGACCCCGCGAACCGCCCCGTCGGCCGAGAGAACAGCGCGAATCACGACCCCGACGGCCATGCGGTGCTACAAATAGTCTGTGACCCATCCTTGCAACCCGTGCCGGGGACGTCGGTGCGGTCACTGAGCCGGAATCGCCCGCGAAGCGTCGCCCGACAGGTATTCGTCCTTCAGGTGGCGATCGTGGTGCTGCTCGCGGCCGGGGCGGTCCTGGCGCTGGTGCTCCAGTCCCGTCACGACGTCGACCGGGAGGCCCGCACCCGCTCGGTGTCGGTCGCGCAGACGGTCGCCCACTCGGCCGGGATGTGCGAGGCCCTGCGGTCGTCCGATCCCGCGAAGACCCTCCAGCCGCTCGCCGAGTCCACGCGCAAGGACGCCGGGGTGGACTTCATCGTCGTGATGGACACCGAGGGGATCCGCTACAGCCATCCGCTGCCGGACCGCATCGGCAAACGGTTCGTGGGCACCATCGAGCCCTCCCTCGCCGGCCAGGTCCACACGGAGAGCGTGCGGGGCCCGCTCGGCAAGGAGATCCAGGCCATCGTGCCGGTCTACTGCGACGGCAAGGTCACCGGACTGGTGTCGGCCGGACTCACCGTGAAGAACGTGTCCGGCGTCGTCGACCGCCAGCTCCCCGTCATCCTCGGTGCCAGCGCGGCCGGACTCGCCCTGGCCACCGTGGGCGCGTGGCTCATCAGCAGGCGACTGCGCCGCCAGACGCACGGGCTCGGCCCCGAGGAAATGACCCGCATGTACGAGCACCACGACGCGGTGCTCCACTCGGTGCGCGAGGGCGTGCTCATCACCGACGGCGGCGGACGGCTGCTCCTCGCGAACGACGAGGCGAAACGCCTGCTGAAACTGCCGGCCGACGCCGAGGGCCAGTACATCGGGAACCTCACCGGACTCGACCGGACCGTGTGCGACCTGCTGCTGTCCGGCCGGGTCGCCACCGACGAGGTGCACGAGGCCGGGGAACGACTCCTGGTGATCAACCAACGGCCGACACGGCCCGGCGGCGGGCCCGAGGGGGCCGCGGTCACCATCCGGGACTCCACTGAGATGCGGGTCCTCAGCACCCGCGCCGACGCGGCCCGGCGCCGGCTGAGGCTGCTGTACGACGCCGGGGTCGGCGTCGGCACCACCCTCGACGTGGGGCGGACGGCCCAGGAACTGGCCGACGTGGCCGTTCCGCGGTTCGCGGACTTCGCGACCGTCGAGCTGGCGGAAGCCGTCCTGCACGGGGACGAGCCGAACAGCACGGCGCCCGACCTGCTCCGCACCGGTTTCAGCGGCATCGCCGACGACGTGCCGCTCTACCCGCGCGGCAGGCTGATCGACTTCCGACCGTCCACCCCCCAGGCCCGCGGCCTCACCACCGGCCGGGCCGAGCTGATCCCCGATCTCGCCGACGCGCCGGGATGGTACGCACAGGACCCGGAGCGGGCGCAGGCCATCCTCGACTACGGCGTGCACTCCCTGATCACGGCCCCCCTCAAGGCGCGGGGCGCGGTGCTGGGCCTGGTCAACTTCTGGCGGTCGCGGAAGGACGAGCCCTTCGACGAGGAGGACCTGTCGCTCGCCGAGGAACTCGTGGCCCGGGCCGGTGTCACCATCGACAACGCCCGCCGCTACACCCGCGAACACGCCTTGGCCGTGACCCTCCAGCGCAGTCTGCTGCCGCGCGACCTGCCCGAGCAGAGCGGCGTCGAGGTGGCCCATTTCTACCTGCCGGCGCAGTCCGGGGTGGGCGGCGACTGGTTCGACGTGATCCCGCTGCCCGGCAGCAGGGTCGCGCTCGTCGTCGGCGACGTCGTCGGCCACGGGTTGCACGCGGCGGCGGCCATGGGACGACTGCGTACGGCCGTGCTCAACTTCTCCTCGCTGGACCTGCCTCCCGACGAACTCCTCAGCCGGCTCGACGACCTCGTCCAGTACATCGACCAGGGCGGGGACGGCGGATCCGACGGCGGCCTGCTCGGGGCCACCTGCCTCTACGCCGTCTACGACGCGGTGACGCAGCGCTGCACGGTGGCACGCGCCGGGCACGTGCCCCCGGCGATCGTGCGGCCCGACGGCGGAGTGGAGATCCCCGAACTCCCCGCCGGCGCGCCCCTGGGCCTGGGCGGCTTCCCGTTCGAGTCGACGGAGTTGGAGCTGCCCGAAGGCTCCCAGCTGGTGCTGTACACCGACGGGCTGATCGAGGACCGCGCCCGCGACATCGACGAGGGCCTCGATCTGCTGCGGGCGGCGCTCGCCCACGCGGACCGCAAGCCCGAGGACACCTGCCGGGCCGTTCTCTCGCAACTCCTGCCGGTGCGCTCCCGCGACGACGTGGCGCTGTTGGTCGCGCGGACGTCGGCGCTGCCGACGGACCGGATCGCCGAGTGGGAGGTGCCCTTCGAACCGAGTTCGGTGGGCGTCATGAGGGCTCATGCCATGCGGAAGCTGGACGAATGGGGCCTGTCCGAGCTCTCGTTCGGCACCGAGCTGGTCCTGAGTGAACTCATCACGAACGCGATCCGCCACGGTTCCGCGCCGGTGCGCGTCCGTCTGCTGTTCGACCGGATGCTGACCTGCGAGGTCTTCGACGGCAGCAGCAGTTCACCCCGTCTGCACTACGCCACCACCACGGACGAGGGTGGCCGCGGACTCTTCCTCGTGGCCCAGATCAGCCGGCGTTGGGGAGCCCGGTACACGCCCGAGGGCAAGGTCCTCTGGTCCGAACAGGCGTTGCCGGACCCCGAGGACACCTAGACGGCCCGGGTCCCGTGGCCGGGGCTCCGCCCGGTCCGCGGCGGGCGGGTGGGTGGAGCACTGCGTCCGGGGGAGGCCGCTCGGGCGTGTGCGGCGGCCCCGGAGCGGCCTCCGGCAGTCACGTTTTCGCCATGGCCGCATCACAACTCGGCATCCGATCTCCGAGGTTGCCTCGACGCCTGAATTGCCGTTTTCGCGGCCTGTAACGTTCACGCGTTCGAAGAAGTTCCCTTGGAAGGACCCACCATGTCGACTCCGCCGTCGCCTCAGGGCGAGCACACCGCTCCCCCGGCCCCTGGCACGCCCGCTCCCGAGGCCGCGAAGCCCAAGGGTTCCAAAGCCAAGAAGGTCCTGAGGTTCGTCGCCCTCATCGTCGTCGCCGTCGTGGTGAAGTTCGGCATCTCGTACTTCTTCAACTCGCCGGTGCGCGCCGAGGCGGGCGACTGCGTCAAGGTGACGGGCAGCGAGAACAGCCCCGAGGTGGAGACGAAGGGCTGCGGCGACAAGGACGCCAACTACAAGGTGCTGAAGGTCGTGGAGAACACCTTCGACACCGGCGCCTGCACCGTGGGCGAGGCCGCCCTAGCACAGCAGTGGGAGCAGGAGAAGTTCGTCCTCTGCCTGGAGCCGGTCAAGCACTGACCCCGCTCCCGCCGGTGACGCCCGCTCACCCGGCGCGTCCGTACCGGCGACCGCGACATTCCCGCCGCCCCCTCCCCACGGAGGGGGCGGTTCGGCGTTCGCGCGGGGATTCGGGGCCGAAGGGCGAGGGGGAGGCCCCGGCCGGTCTGGGGGGTGACCGGCCGGGGCGGCTCGGGGGTGGTGGCCGGGAGGCAGGCCCCTCTGCGGCCACATCTATATGAACGCTCAACCAGTCGGCCGCGTTCCCTCGCCCTGACGTGACCCCCGTCACCCCCGTCGACGCCGATCGCGTCGACTCCGGACGCGGGGATGCCGCCCCCGGCGCGGAGGCCGGGGGCGGCATTCACCTCGCGGGTCGGACCCGCCGGTGCGGTCGGTCGGTCACGCCGGGGCGTGCGTGGTCGGCTCCCTCAGCAGGGCCCAGATGATGAAGATGTCGATGGCGATGATGATGATCGCCCACAGGGGCTGGTACGGCAGCCACAGGAAGTTCACCACGATGCTGAGGGCCGCGAGCCCCACACCGAGGGCGCGCGCCCATGCCGCGCCCTTGAGAATGCCCACACCGGCGACGAGCAGGATCACACCGAGGATCAGGTGGATCCAGCCCCACGCCGTGAGGTCGAAGCGGTAGATGTAGCTGCCCACCCGTGCGAAGACCTCGTCGTTGGCGAGGGCCCCGATGCCGTTCAGAACGGCGAGCACCCCGTCGACGAAGAGCAGGACACCGGCGAACATGACGCCCGAGCCCGTGTAGCCGGCGCCGCCCCGCTCACTCCAGCGGGAAGGTTCCGGTGTCGGCGCCCCGGACGGGGTCGCGGTCTGGGCCATGACAGCCTCCTTGGCCGAACACCCCGAGCAGTTGGACACGCCGACGATTGCGACGTGAGGCCGACGATCCGCCGCGTCGATCCCCGCCACCACCCGGGCGGGGCCATTCGGGTGAATGCCCCGGAGTGCGGCGCGCACGCACGGGCACGACGGGAACGCGACGGCGCGACGGCGCCCCAGCCGCGACCAATCCGACCCGGCCTCGGCTGCGAAGTGCCTGTGTACGCCCGCTCCGGCGGCGCGGCCGTGTCCTCGTGCCCGAACCGTGCACGAGGGTCCCCCTGGCGGAAGGAGCCTCGATGAGGCCCGTGGCAGACCGACTGGCCGAACTCCTCGGGCACTTCCTCGCCGGACCTCCACCGGTGCGCCTGCGCGCCTGGGACGGCAGCGAGTCCGGCCCCGAGGACGCTCCCCTGGTCGTGCTCCGCTCCCCCGACGCACTACGCCGCCTGTTGTGGCAGCCCGGCGAGCTCGGCCTCGCCGAGGCCTACATCGCCGGCGACCTGGACATCGAGGGGGACCTGGCCGACGGCCTCGGCCGCGCCTGGCAGTCCGTGCGCGAGCACGGCACCGCGACGCCGGGTCCGACGGGATGGGCCCGGGCCGCGGCGCTCGCCGTGGGACTGGGCGTGGCAGGCATACCGCCGCACGCCCCGGACGCCCCCAAGGCCCGCCTCGGCGGCAGGCTGCACAGTTCCACCCGGGACCGGGCCGCCATCAGCCACCACTACGACCTGTCCAACGAGTTCTACGCCCTGCTGTTGGACCCGTCCATGGCCTACTCCTGCGGCTACTGGTCCCGCCCCGACGACCCCGACTACACACCGGCCGACGCCCAGTACGACAAGTTGGAACTGATCTGCCGCAAGGTCGGCCTGCGGGCCGGCTCCCGCCTCCTCGACGTCGGTTGCGGCTGGGGTTCGCTCGCCGTGCACGCCGCACGCGCCCACAAGGCCCAGGTCACCGCCGTGACCCTGTCCCGGGCACAGCGGGACTTCGTGACCGACCGGGTCGCGCGGGAGGGCCTGACCGATCTGGTCGAGGTGCAGTTGCGGCACTGGCGTCACATCGACGGCGGGGGCTACGACGCGGTCAGCGCCGTCGAGATGGGCGAGCACGTGGGGGACGTCGAGTACCCGGAGTTCACGTCCCTGCTCCACGGAGCGCTGCGCCCCGGTGGACGACTCCTGATCCAGCAGATGTCCCGCGGCATGAACGCTCCCGGCGGCGGCGCCTTCATCGAGAACTACATCGCGCCCGACATGCACATGCGGCCCGTCGGTCGCACGGTCGACCTCATCGAGGACGCGGGGTTCGAGGTGCGTTCCGTCGAGGCCCTGCGCGAGCACTACGCCTGGACCATCGACGCCTGGCGCCGCACCCTGGAGGAACGGTGGGTGGACTTCGAGGCGCTGGTCGGCCAGGCCACGGCCCGAGTGTGGCGTCTGTACCTCGCGGGCAGTTCGCTCGCGTTCACCGAGCGCCGCATGGGCGTCGACCAGATCCTCGCCGTCAGGCCGTCCCGGGAGGGGCGCAGCGACATGCCGGCCACACCGGTGAGCTGGTACGAGTCGCAAGCACGGGCGTGAGCGGCGGGAGGCGGTCCCCGATGAGCCCCGGGTCGCTCCACGTTCCCGCCGCGCCCGGCCGGGAGCTGCCGTCGGCGCTGTCCCTGCGGAGGAATCCGGCGCGTCCGACGGCGGCGGTCCTCGTGCTGCACGGGGGCCGCGCCGACGGACTGACCGCGCCGCCCGCCCTCAACCTGCCCCTCCTGCGCATGCGGGCGTTCACCCGCGCGCTCGTGCGGGCCACCGGGCCGGACCGGGTGGTCGTCGCGGAGGTGCGGTACCGCCACCGGGGCTGGAACGGCGCCCGGGAGGATCCGGTGCGGGACACCGCGCGGGCCCTGGACGAGCTGCGCCGCATGGCCGGATCCGTCCCCGTGGTCCTCGTGGGGCACTCCATGGGTGGTCGGGCCGCGTTGCGCGCGGCGATCGACCCCTCGGTACGGGCGGTGATCGGGCTCGCCCCGTGGTGCCCGCCCGGTGAGCCGGTGACCCGGCTCGCGGGCAAGTCGGTGGTGCTCCTGCACGACGAGGCGGACCGGGTCACCGATGCCCGGGCGAGCTGGGACCACGTCCGGCGGGCCCGCGCCGCCGGGGCGCGGGCCGCGGGGGTCGTCATGCCCGAGGGCGGGCACGCGATGCTCCGTCAGTCCGCGCGCTGGCACGAGGCCACCGTCGCCGCCGCGCTGGGGTTCCTCGGGTCCCGCGAACTCCCCGAGGGCCTCTTCACCGGGCCGGTCCCGATGTCCTGGCCCCGGCCGGACGCTGTCGACGTTCCCCGTGGAGCGGGCTGACGCCGCCCCGGCCCCGGACCGGTGACGGGGGCTCGCGCACGGCAGGATGCCACCTCGCGGTTCGGTCGCGAGGTGGCATCCTGCCGTGCGCGATCGGCTCCGTCCCGTTCCGGGGCGGTTCGGGTTCCGGATCGGGTCACGCCAGGAGTTTGGCCTTCGCCCGCTCGAACTCCTCCTGGGTGATGTCGCCCTTGTCCTTGAGCGTCGAGAGCTTGTGGAGCTCGTCGACCGCGCCGCCCGGGGAGCCGGTCGTGCCGGCCGCCTTCTGGACGTACTGCCGGAAGGCCTGCTCCTGCTCCTCGGCCTGCTTCACGTCCCGCTTGCCCATGCCCCGGCCTCGGACGATGAGGTAGATGAAGACGCCGATGTACGGCAGCAGGAGGACCAGGACGAGCCAGCCCGCCTTGCCCCATCCGTGCAGTTCGTGATCGCGGAAGATGTCCGTGATCACCTTGAAGAGCAGGAAGAACCACATGACCCAGATGAAGATCCAGAGCATGGTCCAGAACAGATTGAGCAGTGGGTAGTCGTCCACGAGTCACTCCGATCACGTATGGGACGAATCCATTCATACCGCCGGGTGGACCGCTCCGCACGCGGAGCGACAGGTCGCGGTTCTTACGGATCCGTGACGTGCGGCCCTGTGGGCGCCCCGCTGGAGCGCACGGCGCATAGCGTCGGGGCATGCGCGTACTTGTGACTGGAGGAGCGGGCTTCATCGGCTCGCACGTCGTTTCCGCACTGGCCGAACGGGGGCACGACCCGGTGGTCTTCGACCTGACGGAGGAGAACGGGCGGGACGTACGGGACTCCGCGCAGGTGCGCCGGGCCCTCGCCGGGGTGGACGCGGTGTGCCACCAGGCCGCCAAGGTGGGGCTGGGCAAGGACTTCGGCGACGCCCCGGACTACGTGTCGGCCAACGACCTCGGTACCGCCGTCCTGTTGGCCCGGATGGCGGAGAGCCGGGTGCGGCGGCTGCTGCTCGCCGGGTCGATGGTCGTGTACGGCGAGGGGCGGTACGAGTGCCCGGCCCACGGGGTCGTCCGCCCGGGTCCGCGCGCCGAGGCCGACCTGCGGGCGGGCAGGTTCGAGCCGCGCTGCCCCACCTGCGGCGCCGATCTGGCGCCCGGGCTGGTGGCGGAGGACGCCCCGATGGATCCCCGCAACGTCTACGCCACCACCAAACTGGCCCAGGAGCACCTCGCGGCGTCCTGGGCGCGGGCCACCGGCGGGCGGGTGGTCTCGCTGCGCTACCACAACGTCTACGGGCCCGGAATGCCGCGCGACACCCCGTACGCGGGAGTCGCCGCGCTCTTCCGTTCCGCACTCGCGCGGGGGGAGGCCCCGCGCGTCTTCGAGGACGGCGGGCAGCGTCGGGACTTCGTGCACGTACGGGACGTCGCGGCGGCCAACGCGGTGGCCTTGGAGGCGGTGCGGGACACCCCCGGCTTCGTCGCCTACAACGTGGGCAGCGGCGATCCCCGTACCGTCGGCGACATGGCCAAGGCGCTGTCGGCGGCGTGCGCGGGCCCCGATCCCGTCGTCACCGGCGAGTACCGGCTGGGCGACGTCCGGCACATCACCGCCGACTCGGCGCGGCTGCGCCGGGACCTGGGCTGGCGTCCGGTGGTCACGTTCGAGGCGGGCATGGCCGAACCGGGCGACGGGGTCGCGTAGGTCCTCTTCCCCGCGCCGGGCTCAGTTCTCGGCGATCTGGGCCACCCACCCGTAGGGGAGCTCCGAGCCGTCGAGGGTGACGGCCTCGACGGTGCGGGTCTCGGGGTCGATGTCGGCCTGTACGCCCTCGCCCGCGTAGCGCGGGTACCCGGACGTGCCCGATTCGCCGGTGAAGTCCACGAGGGCCGTGCGCAGGACGCCCTCGCGCCCGGTCCCGCCCTCCGGGCGGGGTCCCGGGCGCAGCACGACGGTGTAGCGACGGGGAGGGGATGCGGGATCGTTCCCGGCGGAGGCGGTCATGCCGCCCAGGCTAGCGACCGGACGATCTCCTCGCCGGGAACCTTCGGCCCCGACTTTCCGCGGGGTCGAGGGTTCCCGGCATGGCGCGCCCCGCCGGGCGGGGCGCGCCGCGGCTATTGCGCACCGCCGGGGCGCAGCAGGTCCGCGTACACGCGTGCCGTCACGCCCGGTCGGCCGGGTTCGCAGGTGACGCGGCCCATTCCCGATGTCGCGCACAGTCGGCCCAGCGCGACCACCGCCGCGCGGACCGTGTCCTCGTCGCCGCCCGTCACGTCGAAGACGACGAGGCCGGGTTCCGCGACGTACCGCTCATCAATGTCGTTCACACCCGTCCCGACGAACTTCGGCCGGCCGCCGGTTCGCCGGCGCCGGGCTGTACATCCGTACGGTCCGACACCCACCCGGGAGGCGCCCCCGACCAGCCGTGGTCGGGGCGCCCCGCGGCGCCGCCTCGGACACGGGGTGACTCCTCCGAACGCGCCCCCGCAGCAGCCGTTCTCACCCGGCGCGCCACAGGGTCTTGTCCCCCTGGACGATGACCACGTCGCCGGAGGGGCGGATGAGCAGGCGTGCGCCCCGGTGGCCGGTGGTCTTGGAGGACCACAGGGGCCGGCCGGCGGCCGTGAGGACGGCGAGTTCACCGTCGGTGGTGAACCGTGCCTCGGCTCCGGTGCCCGAGGTGCCCGCGCTCCACACGGAACGGCCGTCACCGTCGTACAGGACCAGGTCGCCGCTGCTCTCCATGCTCAGGCGGACGGCGCCGGCGTCCAGGGTGTCGCCGGAGCGCAGCACGGTACCGGCGTGCACCTCGATGGAGTCGTCGAGTCTGCCGGCGGCCAGGGCGTGCAGGGTGGGGAGGGAGGGGGTGAAGGCGTAGACGGCGCCCTCGGTGCGGATGAACCGCTGGAAGGAGAGCGTGGTGGCGCGGCTGCCGCTCTCGGAGGGGCATTCGAACGCGGCCTGGGAGCCGGGACCGATGACCGGGTCGGCGCCCGGGACGGGGTGGCGGGCCGGCGGGAAGTCCACGTCGTTGACCCAGCGTTTGGCGATGAACTCGAACTGCTCGACGAGGTCGGCCTGATGGCTGACGAAGAGGAGGCCGCGCGCGGTGTCGTCGCCGCCCTCCGCGCGGGATCCGGTCTCCGGGCGGTGCGGCGGTCCGAAGGGGATGCCGCGCCGGATGATGCGGCGGGAGTCGAGTTGGGCGATGGGCAGGGGCGGACGTCCCGGGGCCGGGGTGAGGCCCCCGCGCGGGTTGCTCTTGCGGATGTGCGAGAACAGCGGTGTGGTCCAGCCCTGCGGGTCGTCGTGGAAGTCGAGCGCGCCGTCGACGTCCTCGCCGGGCAGGGGGACGCGTTCGGCGACGGGGCAGGTGGCGACCGGTGCGCCACCGGGCCAGCGGCCGATCATGCGGGCGGCGAGCCACTTGGGGTCGGCGTCGGAGGGCGCGGCACCGGAGCGTTTCAGTTCGGCGAGGCACTCGGCGGCCTGGTTCCACCACCCGGGCACGTCCTGCGCGAGCCGTCGTACGACGTGGAAGGAGCCGCCGGTGGCCCACGCGGGGAGCCCGGCGGGACGCGCCCCGACGCGTTCGTGCCCGATCAGGAACTCGCCGGCGGGCACCAGCCGGGTGCCGGGCCTGCCGTGGACGGTCGCGGGGTTCGCGGCGTCGGACGCGTCGAAGCCGCGTACGCCGGGTTGGCTGATGGCGTCGAGGAAACCGAAGTGCTCGTGGCCGCGCAGTGCGCCGGGGAGCGTGGCGCCGTCCTGGCCGAAGAGGACCGTGGCGGCGGCTGCGTCGAGCGAGCGGCGGTGGCGGTCGACGGCTTCGGCGAGTCGCCCGGAGTCGTCGGCGGCCAGGGTGAGGACGGCGTGCACGTCGTCCTCGGACGCGCCGAACAGCCAGGAGTCGGGGGCGCTGGGTCCCGTGTCGCCCAGTGCCTCGGCGCGGGCGGCGGCGCCGTCGCGGAAAGCCTCGGCGGTGCCGCCGGCGGGGACCGCGGGGAAGGGGTCCTTGCCGGCGAGCAGGCTCAGACCGGGGTGGGTGAGGCTCAGGCCGGTCCACAGGGTGGCCATGCCGGCCGGGTCCACGCCGCCCCGCAGGGTGCGCGCCCTGCTGAACTCGGCGTTGAACCGGGTGACCTGATCGGTCGTGGAGAGGTCGGGCAGCAGGGCGCCGAGCCATCGCCGGGCCTTGCCCGCGTCGTGGAAGTGGACGAGGAGCAGACGGACGTGGTCCTTGCGGAAGCCCGCGAGGATGTCGCCCTGGGTGGTGGTGTCGGTGCGCAGGGGCAGGGCCTGCGCCGCGGCCCGGGACGCCGGGGGTGCGACGGGTGTGCCGGGGGCGCCGACCCGGGGCGCGGCGCCGGCCGCGGTGCCGGGGATCCCGACGGCGAGGGCGGCGGCGCAGGCGCCCGCCCGTACGACGGTGCGGCGGGTGGGGTGGTGCGGGGAGGGCGGGGTCTGCAACGTGTCCTCCGGGCAGGGAAGGGGGCGCGGCCGGGCGACGCCGGGGAGGGGCGCGCCGGGCAGCCGATGATCATCACCCTGTGCGATGGAGGGGAGACGCGCGAGGCGGACGCACCGATGGGGTGACGGGGCGTCGGGTGACGCCCCGTCGGTCGCCGGGAGCCGGGCCCGGGTCGTCTCTTTCGGATCTTGCCGGGCCCTGGTGCGCGGACCGCCGTCAGCGATCTCCGAGGAGGCGGCAGACGAAGTTCTCCTCGGTGGTGCGGAGCCGGTCGAGGAGCTGCGGGTCGAGCGGCACCTGGCTCGTGACGGACACGGTCACCGACCGTTTGCCGTCCGGGGTGGCCGCGGCGAACTGGGTGTAGCCGGGGAAGTTGCCGGTGTGGCCGAGGACGGCCCCGCAGCGCGTGGTGTAGCGGAAGATGCCCAGCCCGGCGGCGTTCGCGCCCGGGCCGGCGGGCTCCGAGGCACCGCCCCGCACGAAGCGTTGCTGTTGGCGGCGGGTCGGCGGGGACAGCAGTTCGGGGCCCGCGTAGCCGCGGATGAACGCGGAGAGGTCGCGCGGGGTGGAGACGATTCCGCCCGACGCCCAGACGCCCGAGGCCCCGAGCACTTCGCTGACGTCCTCCGGTGGGGCCGGCGGATCGACCTCGTAGCCGTGCATGTAGGGCTCGGGCAGCCGGTAGCCCTGCGGGAGGCTGGTGTTCCGCAGGCCGAGCGGTCGGTACACCCGCTCCTTCAGCAGTTCCTCGTAGCGGCGGCCGGTGGCCTGTTCGGCCATCAGCGCGACGGCGATGTTGTCCGAGTTGGAGTACCGGTAGCGCGATCCGGGCTCGAAGCGGAGGTCCTCGTCGGCGACGAAGTCGAGGAGTCGGCGGGAGTCGAAGCGGTGTCGGGGGGCGGCGGTGAGGATCTCCAGGAACTCGGGGTCCTCGGTGTAGTCGGGGAGACCGCTGGTGTGGTTCAGGAGTTGGCGGAGCGTCACCGCGTGCCAGTCCCGGGGCAGGCGGGGCAGGCGGCGGCCGATCGTGTCGTCGAGGCCGAGCCGGTGGTCGTCGACGAGGCTCAGGGCGACCGCGCCGCTGAACGCCTTCGCGACGCTGGCGATCCGCATGTGGTCGTCGAGGCCGGGTGCCTCACGGCGGCCGATCTCGGCCACGCCCGCCCGATAGACCTCCTGGCGGCCCTCGCGCCGGAGCACGGCGATGGCTCCGGGCGGGCCGCCGGGAGACTCGACGAGTTCCTGGAGCTGTCGCTGGAGGGACCGGTCCCGGGGCGGCTCCCCCGGGCCGGTCCCCGCGGCCGCCGGGGTGAGGCTGCCGGCGAGAGCGCTCGCGGCGAGGGCGGCGACGGCCGCGCGCCGCAGGCCGCGTGGACGGGGGCGGGCGGCGGATCGGCTCGGGGTGTGCAGCGGACGCACGCGGGTACCTCCTCGGTTTCGGGCCCCGGCGGGCCCGGGCGATGTCTCGGCCCAGCATCGGGTCGCGGCCCGCCCGCCGCTTGCGGCCTGCTCCATCCGGCCGAGGAGCGGCGGGTGACGGGGCGCGCGGACGGCCGGTTCGAGTGGGCCCGCGCACGGGAACCGGGGTCACACTGGGACCAGGACGAGACCCGCCCTCGTCGGCGGGCCGAGGAGAGGTGGCCGACGTTGGCCGTTCCGATCGTCATCGACTGCGATCCCGGGCACGACGACGCCCTGGCCATCATGCTGGCGGCGGGGGATCCGGGGATCGACCTGCTGGCCGTGACCACGGTGGCGGGCAATCAGACCCTGGACAAGACCACGCTCAACGCGCTCCGGGTGTGCACGGTCGCGGGCATCACCGGCGTGCCGGTCGCGGCGGGGTGCGCGCAACCGCTGGTGGAGCCGCTGGAGGTGGCCGAGGACGTGCACGGGGTGTCGGGGATCGACGGTCCGCGGTTCCCCGTACCGACCGTGGCGACGGTCCCCGAACACGCGGTGGAGTTGCTGCGGCGGGTCCTGATCGGACACCCCGAGCCGGTGACGCTCGTACCGACGGCTCCGCTGACGAACATCGCGCTCCTGTTGACCCGGTACCCCGAAGTGGCCGGGCGGATCAAGGAGATCGTGCTGATGGGCGGGTCGACGGAGCGGGGGAACCGGACCCCGGCCGCCGAGTTCAACATCCATGTGGACCCGGAGGCCGCGGACATCGTCTTCCGCAGTGGTGTCCCGGTGACCATGTGCGGGTTGAACGTCACCCATCAGGCTCTCGCCACCCCCGGGGTACTGGCCCGGTTCGAGGCACTGGATTCCGAACTCGGTTGGATCTGTGTGGAGTTGTTGCGGTACTTCGCCGAAAGGTATCGCCGCCTGTTCGGGTTCTCCGCTCCCCCGGTGCACGATCCGGTGGCGGTGGCCCGTGTCATCGATCCCGCGATCGTCTCCTGCGTCGACGCGCACGTGGCCGTCGAACTGCACGGCCGGCACACGCGCGGGGCGACCGTGGTGGACCTGCACGGGCGCCTGGGTCTGCCGGCGAACGCCCGGGTGGCCGTGGGCCTGCGAACGGACCTCTTCTGGGATCGGATGGTGGCGGCGGTGGCCGCGCTGGGCGCCGCGCGCGACTGAGCGCGGTCCCGCGGTCCGCGGGTCCGTCGGTCGGCGTCCGGAACCCCCGGTGGGCCAGGTGGGTGTCCGGCGGACGGTCGAATCCGCGGCCGGCCGGATCCGCTCGTCACCCCCGGCCGCCCCCGATCGCGCCGCCCCGTGCCGTCTCACCGGCCGGGTCGGGCCGCGGCCGAAGGCGTGACGGGCGGGTGTACGGGGAAGGCTGGGCGGACGATGACGCGGCGGGCGGCGCGGGCGGAGGCCCGGGCGGGTCCGGTGTTCCGCGCGGCCCGAACCGGGTCGATCACCCCGACGAGTGTGGAGGAACCGGCGGATGCCGAACGAGCGAGCGGGCCGACCGGCGGAGCAGGGCGATCTGATCGATGTCGCCCGGCTCGTGACCGCGTACCACGCCTTGCGCCCCGACCCTTCGGATCCCGTCCAGCGGGTCGCTTTCGGCACGTCCGGGCACCGCGGATCCTCGCTGACGACGTCCTTCAACGAGGACCACATCGCGGCGACGAGCCAGGCGATCAGCGAGTACCGGTCGCGGGAGGGCACCGACGGGCCGCTGTTCCTGGGAGCCGACACGCACGCGCTGTCGGAGCCGGCCCGGGTGACGGCCCTGGAGGTGTTCGCCGCCAACGACGTGACGGTGCTGATCGACTCGGCCGACGGGTACACGCCGACGCCCGCGGTCTCCCACGCGATCCTGACGTACAACCGCGGGCGCTCCTCCGGCCTGGCCGACGGCGTGGTGGTCACCCCCTCGCACAATCCGCCGGCGGACGGCGGCTTCAAGTACAATCCGCCCCACGGCGGCCCGGCGGGTTCGGCGGCCACCGGTTGGATCGAGACGCGTGCCAACGAGATCATCGCGGGCGGGCTCAAGGAGGTGCGGCGGATCCCGTACGCGAGGGCCCTGGCCGCGCGGACGACGGGGCGCCACGACTTCCTCGGCGCGTACGTGGCGGACCTGCCGTCCGTGCTCGACCTGGACGCGGTGCGCGCGGCGGGCGTGCGGATCGGGGCCGACCCGCTCGGCGGTGCGTCCGTGGCGTACTGGGGGCGGATCGCCGAGGAGCACCGTCTCGATCTGACGGTGGTGAACCCGTACACCGATCCCACCTGGCGGTTCATGACGCTGGACTGGGACGGCAAGATCCGGATGGACTGTTCCTCGCCCTACGCCATGGCCTCGTTGATCGAGAGCGCGGGCCGGTACCAGATCGCCACGGGCAACGACGCGGACGCGGATCGGCACGGCATCGTGACCGCCGACGCCGGGCTGATGAATCCCAACCACTACCTCGCCACCGCCATCGCCTACCTGTTCGCGCACCGCCCGGACTGGCCGGCGGCCGCGGGCATCGGCAAGACGCTGGTGTCGTCGGCGATGATCGACCGGGTCGCGGACGACCTGGGGCGCCAACTGGTCGAGGTGCCCGTGGGCTTCAAGTGGTTCGTGGACGGACTGGCCTCGGGCGCCCTCGGGTTCGGTGGGGAGGAATCGGCGGGAGCCTCGTTCCTGCGGCACGACGGTTCACCGTGGACCACCGACAAGGACGGGATCCTGTTGGCCCTGCTCGCGTCCGAGATCCTGGCGGTGACGGGGCAGACGCCCAGTGAGCGGTACGCGGAACTCACCGCGCGGTTCGGGGAACCGGCGTACGCGCGCATCGACGCCCCCGCGACCCGCGAGGAGAAGGCGGTGCTCGGCCGGTTGTCCCCGGACCAGATCACCGCGGACACGCTCGCGGGCGATCCGGTGACGGGGGTGCTGACGCAGGCGCCGGGCAACGGGGCGGCGATCGGCGGCATCAAGGTGACCACGGAGAACGCCTGGTTCGCCGCGCGCCCGTCGGGCACCGAGGACGTCTACAAGATCTATGCCGAGTCGTTCCTCGGCCCCGACCACCTGGCGACGGTCCAGGAGGAGGCCCGGAGCGTGGTCTCGGCGGCCCTGTCCGGCTGAGCCGGCTCGACGGCCCCCAAGCGGCGCCCACAAGCGGTGTCGGGTCACCGGAGACCCGGTGACCCGACACCGCCAAGATCGAACCCACTTAGGTTAGGCTAAGCTAAGTCCCCTTGAAGGGGCGAGCACCGGCCGACGACAGGACCTAGGGGGAATGCGGCCGTGGGACTTCCGACTGCCGAGCGCTATGCCATGCCCGACGAGGACACGCTTCCACGGTCCGTCGCACCCTGGAAGGTCGATCCGGGACGGGCCGCACTGCTGATCCACGACATGCAGCACCATCTGCTCCAGGTCTTCCCGCCCGGGGTCCCGCCCCTGGTCGACCTGGTCGCCAACGTCGCCCGGCTGCGGGACGCCGCCCACCGGCTCGGCCTCCCGGTCGTGTTCAGCGCGGAACCCCCGATCTCCCCCGACCGGCGGGGGCCCGCCCACCGACCGGCCGGCCCCCACGTGGACGGGGGCGGCGCCGCGACACCTCGGGACGGGCGCATCGCCGCCTCGCCGGCCCCCTCCCTGGGTGAACACGTGATCACGAACACCCGCGACAACGCGTTCCTGCGGAGCCATCTCGAACGGATCCTGCGGACCTCCGGGCGTGACCAACTGATCGTCTGCGGCCTCTTCGCGCACTCCGGGATCCTGCTCACCGCCGCCGACGCGTACATGAACGACATCCAGCCGTTCGTCGTCGCCGACGCGGTGGCCGACGTGTCCGCCGAGGAACACGCCCTCGCGCTGCGCTGGTCGGCCGCGCGCGGAGCCGTCGTACGCACCACCACCACCTTGATCGACGAACTGGAACTCTGATGACCACTGCACCGAACACGGTCGAAGGCAGACGGATATGAACGTGCGGGCAGCCGTCGCGGGAGCGAGCGGATACGCCGGGGGCGAGCTGTTGCGGTTGCTCGGCGCCCACCCCGGGATCGAGGTGGGCGCACTCACGGCGCACACCAGTGCGGGGCGCACGCTCGGTACCGTCCAGCCCCACCTGCACCGGTTCGCCGACCGGGTGCTGGAGGAGACCTCCCCCGACCGGCTCGCGGAACACGACGTCGTCTTCCTGGCCCTGCCGCACGGGGAGTCGGCCGCACTCGCGGCCCGCCTGCCCGAGACGACGCTGGTGATCGACCTCGGGGCCGACTTCCGACTGCGGGACCCGGACGCCTGGAAGCGGTTCTACGGCGGTGAGCACGCGGGGAGTTGGCCGTACGGTCTGCCGGAGCTGCCCGGCGCGCGGGAGGCCCTCGCCCGCGCCACCCGCATCGCGGTACCGGGCTGTTACCCGACGGCCGTCACCCTGGCCCTGTGGCCGGGTTACGGCGCCGGGTCGCTGGAGGCGGAGGCGGTGGTCGTCGCGGCCAGTGGCACCTCGGGCGCCGGGCGGGCGATCCGCCCCCACCTGCTGGGTTCCGAGGTGATGGGGTCGATGAGCCCCTACGGCGTCGGGGGCGGCCACCGGCACACTCCCGAGCTGGAGCAGAACCTCTCCCTGGTGGCGGGCGCGCCGGTCGGCGTCTCCTTCACCCCGACGTTGGCCCCCATGGCCCGCGGGATCCTCGCCACCTGCTCGGCCCGTCTGCTGCCCGGCGCGACGGAGGCGGAACTGCGCGCCGCCTACGTGTCGGCCTTCGCCGAGGAGCCGTTCGTACGCCTGCTGCCACCGGGACAGTGGCCCACGACGGGTGCCGTGGCGGGCTCCAACACCGCGCTGGTGCAGATCGCCGTGGATCCGGCGGCGGGGCGCCTCGTCGCGGTGTGCGCCATCGACAACCTCACCAAGGGGACGGCCGGTGGAGCGGTGCAGAGCATGAACATCGCACTGGGCCTGCCGGAGACGTCGGGGCTGCCGTTCGACGGAGTGGCGCCGTGAGCGTCACGGGGCGGGCGCCGGTCAGGGCGCGGACGGTCATCGAGGCCCTGCCGTGGCTGGAGCGATACCAGGGCCGCACGGTGGTGGTGAAGTTCGGCGGGCACGCCATGGTGGACGAGGAACTGAAACGGGCCTTCGCCGAGGACGTCGTGTCGCTGCACTACGCCGGGCTGCGTCCGGTGGTGGTGCACGGCGGAGGGCCCCAGATCAGCGCGCTCCTGCGGCAGTTGGACCTGAAGGTGGAGTTCACGGCCGGGCTGCGCGTCACCACTCCCGAGGTGATGGAGGTGGTACGGATGGTCCTGGCCGGTCAGGTGCAGCGCGATCTGGTCCACCTGATCAACGCGCACGGCCCGTTCGCGGTCGGCATGACGGGCGAGGACGCGCGCACGCTGACCGCGGTGCGGCGGCCCGCCGTGGTGGACGGCCGCGAGGTGGACATCGGCCTGGTCGGCGACATCGTCCGCGTCGAACCAGACACCCTGCGCGGCCTGTTGGAACGCGGACGGATCCCCGTGGTGTCCCCGATCGCCCGGGGCGAGCGGGACGACGCGATCTACAACATCAACGCCGATCTGGCGGCGGCGGCCCTCGCCGAGGCGCTGGACGCGGAGAAGTTGATCATGCTGACGGACGTGGCCGGATTGTATGCGGACTGGCCCCACAGCGACGAGGTCGTCGACCGCCTCACCGTCGGGGAACTGGAACGGCTGCTGCCGACCCTGGCGGGTGGCATGGTGCCCAAGATGGAGGGCTGTCTGCGCGCGGTGCGCTCCGGGGTGCGGATGGCGCACGTCCTGGATGGCCGTGTCCCCCACGCGCTGCTCCTGGAGGTGTTCGCGGACGAGCACACGGGAACCGCCGTGGTGCCCGACGACCCGGCGGACGCCTGCCCGGTGAGCGACCGTCCGGCCGGCGCGGACCCCCTGGACGCCTCCCCCGCCGGCTGATTTTCGGCCCTTCTCGACGACGCGACCCCGGCAGGCTTCGGCCGCCGGGGTCGGCGGCGTGTCCGCACATCGATTGCACACCAGGGCAGTTGGCGATCCGGCGGTTCGACATCCGGGCACTTTCCGCCAACTTGACACGACCCCCACAATCGGTGATGTTAGGCCAGCCTTACCTAAGTATCTGGGTGAGACAGAGGAAGGATGGGAATGTCCGCACCACACGCGAACACCACTCCAGGGGAGCGACTCCCGGACACCCGGGACCTGGTGGGCATCGGCTTCGGCCCCGCCAACCTGGCCCTGGCGATAGCCGTCAAGGAGCACAACGACCAGCGCACACCGGGTGACGCGATCCGGGCGTCCTTCGTCGAGCGGCAGGACGACTTCGACTGGCACCGGGGCATGCTCCTCGAAGGCGCCACCATGCAGGTGTCCTTCCTCAAGGACCTCGTGACGCTGCGCAACCCCGGAAGCGCCTTCAGCTTCGTGCACTACCTCCAGGACCGCGGGCGGCTGGTCGACTTCGTCAACCACAAGACGTTCTTCCCGACCCGGATCGAATTCCACGACTACTTCCGCTGGTGCGCGGCCCGGTTCCGGGAACAGGTCCGCTACGCGACCACCGTCACCGGCGTCGCCCCCGCACCGGGCTCGGCCGCGGCGGGCGCGGTGGACGAACTCGACGTCCTCACCCGCCCGGCCGGCGCCCCCGAGGCGGTCGGCTCCGCCGGCCTGCGCGCGCGCGCAACATCGCGATCGGCACGGGCCTGGTCCCGCGGCTGCCGGAGGGCGTGGAGACCGGCGAACGGATCTGGCACAACCGCGACCTGCTGCACCGCGCACCGCTGTTGACCGAGCGGACTCACCGCCGGTTCGTGGTCGTCGGAGCCGGTCAGTCGGCCGCGGAGACGGCCGACCACCTGCACCGGACCTTCCCCGACGCCGAGGTGTGCGCGGTCTTCAGGCGCTACGGCTACAGCCCCGCCGACGACAGCCCGTTCGCGAACCGCATCTTCGACCCGGCCGCGGTCGACGAGTTCTACCGCGCCCCGCAGGACGTGAAGCAGCAACTGCTCGGCTACCACGCCAACACCAACTACTCGGTGGTGGACGGGGATCTGATCGAGCAGCTGTACCGGACGGTGTACCAGGAGAAGGTGGCCGGGACGGAACGGCTGCGGATCATGGGCGCGAGCGAGTTCGCCGCGGCGACCCCGACCTCGGACGGCGTCCGGGTCACCGTCCGCTCCCTGACCGGCGGCGAGACCCTCGCCCTGGACTGCGACGCGCTGGTCCTGGCGACCGGCTACCGCGCCGGCGACCCGCTCGACCTGCTCGGCGATCTGGCCGACGAGTGCCTGACCGACGGTCAGGGACGCCTGCGCATCGGCCGCGACCACCGGGTGGAGACCACGTCCCGGCTGCGTGCCGGCATCTACCTCCAGGGCGCCTCCACCGAGCACAGCCACGGCATCACCTCCTCCCTGCTGTCGACCCTGGCCGTGCGCTCCGGCGAGATCTGCGACTCCCTGTTGTTGAACGCCGCCGAGCGGGACCTGCGGGCCGGCGCCCCGGTGCCCACCGCCCCCGCGAACCGGGGCTGACGGCCCGTGCCCACCATCACCGCCCCCACGGCCCCCACCGCGCCGCCCGCCGTGGACCTCACGGCGGCCCAGGCCCATGTGCTCGCGGCGCAGACCGCGGCGCCGTCCTACGCCGGCTACAACGTCGGGCAGTACATCGAGCTCGTCGGCCCACTGGACACCGAGGCCCTGGACGACGCCGTCGGGCGCACCCTCGACGAGGCTCCCTGGCTCCGCTTCAGCGTCACCAGCGAAGGCGGTCGGTTCCGCCAGGCGCCCGTACCGGTCCGCCCGCCGGCGCGGAGTCTGGCCCGTCTGGACACGTCCGGCGCCGCCGACCCGGTGGCCGCGGCCGTGGAACTGGTACGCGGTCAACTCGCCTGCCCGCCCCGGCTGGAGCTGCTGATCGACCCTCCGTTGCCGGACCTGGTGCCCGATCTCGCGGGCGCCGTCCTCGTGACCACCGGTCCCCGGCACCACCTGCTCGTCCAGTACTTCCACCAGCTCGTCGTCGACGGGTACGGGGTGGCCCTGCTCAGCCGGCGGATCGCCGAGCACTACACGTCCCTGGTCCGGAGCACGACGCCCACGCCGTCCCCGTTCGCGCCCGTCTCCGTGCTCGCCGACGCCGACCGGGTCTACACCGCCTCCGCGGCGTACGACACCGAGCTGGCCGCGTGGACGAGGCGCTACGCCGAACCCCCGGCCCCGGCCTGGCCGGCCGGTCGCCCCGCCCCGGCGGGTGACACCGCCCTGCGCCACACCGTGGTCCTCGACCGGGCCGACAGCGCCGCCGTGGCCGACGCCGCCCGCTCGGCCGGGGTCACCTGGGGCGAGGCCGTCGTCGCGGCCACCGCCGTCGACCTCGCAGCCCGGACCGGCGCGGCGGAGGCCACCCTGGCGCTGTTCACCACGGCGCGCACCGCCCCGGGCACGCTGCGGGTACCGGGCATGGCGGTCAACATCCTCCCCGTGCGCGTACCGGTGTCGCCGTCCGACACGTTCCGCGCCCTGCTGGGCCGCGCCGCCGACGAACTCGCCTTCCTCCGGCGCCACCAGCGCGTCCGGGGCGAGGTACTGGCCCGGGCCCTGTGGCCCGAGCTGCCGGGAAGCCGGGTGCCGGGGCCGCTGGTCAACCTGCGGCCCTTCGAGACCGAGCTCGACTTCGCGGGCACCCGCGGTCACGTGGTCAGCCTGGCGTCGGGACCGGTGGACGACCTGTCGGTCTCCGCGTCCGGCTACCCGGACGGGCGGCTGCGCCTGGACTTCGACGCCAACCCCGCCCTGTACGACGAGACCTCGCTGCGCCGGCAGGCCGAGGTGTGCGCCGCCGCCCTGGTGGCCCTCGCCCGGGAACCCGGCCGTGCCGCGCTCCCCCTCGTCGCGGAACTCGCGGCCACCGCGCCGGGCCCGCGCACGGTCCCGCCCGGGGCCGACCCGGCTCCCCCGCGCGCCCGGCACGGCGGACCCGAACCCGACGACGAGAGCGGGACGGTGGCCCTGCTGCCGTCCGCCCACCGGCTGCGCGGCGCGCAGGGCGCCGTGGAGCACCTGCACGAGTCCGTCCTGCTGCGGGTCCCGGCCGGACTCCGGGCGGCCCCGCTGCGCCAGGCCCTGTCGGCCCTCGCGCGACGTCATCCGGCGCTGCGGCTGGCCCTGCACCGCACGGACGGCATCTGGAGCCAGGAGATCCGGCCCGCCGCCTCGGCGCCCGCCGTGACCGACCCGGCCACGCTGCGCCGGATCGGCGTCGCGGGCCGCCCGGAGTCCGAACGGGAACGGCTGGTCGCCGAGGCAGCCCGGACGGCCGCCGCCGCCCTCGACCCGCGCACCGCGGCCGTGGTGCGGGCGGTCTGGTTCGACGCGGGTCCCCGGGAGCCGGGGCGACTGCTGCTCGTCGGACACCATCTGTCCGTGGACGACGTCACCTGGCAGTCGCTGGCCGACGAGATCGCCCCGCTGTACGAGGAGTACGCCTTCGGGGAGCGTTCCGCGGACGACGCGTTGCCGCCGGCCGGCGGGCTCACCGGCTGGGCGTCCACCCTGGCCGCCGAGGCCCAGTCGACCGCCCGGGTCGTGGAGCTGGCCCACTGGGAGGCGCTCGCCTCCGGTACCACCGGGCGGGCCTGGGCGGCCACCGAGGGTGGCCACCGGGTGGTGACGCGGCTGGAGCTCCCCGTCCCGCGCCGGGAGCCGGCTCCGGACGGCGCCGACCCCGTCGACGCCCTGTTGCTCGCCGCTCTGGCCCGGATCGCGTCGAACCGGCCGCGCCTGCACGACGGCACCGCACTGCTGGTCGACCTGGAACTCCCCCGGTCCGACGCGGCGCCGCGCACGGCGGGCCGCCTCACCTCCGCGTTCCTGCTGCGCCTTCCGCTGGGCCCGGGCGGCGCGGCCGAGGCCGCGCAGACCCATCGTCGGGTGGTGGACGCCCTGGCCTCGGTCCCGGACCGAGGCCGGGGGCTGGAACAGTTGCGCCACCTCAATCCGCAGACCGCGGCCCGGCTCGCGGACCTGCCGCGGGGCGGGGTCCGCTACCACCGCCGGACCGTGCTGCGGGCGGCGGACGAGACCTCCGCGTGGGGCCCGGCCCCGGCCGACGAGTGGCGGCCTCCGGAGGTTCCCGGCACCGCGCTGCCGCTGACGGGACCCCTGGAGCTGACGGTCCACACGAGCCCGCCGGGCGACGGCCCGAGGGCCGTCGCCGTGGCCTGGCGCTGGTCGGACCGGCTGTTCACCGCCGACGAGGCGCTCGCCCTCGCCGAGGAGGCCACCGCCACCGCTCGCGCCCTCGCCCTGCTTCCGGGGGACGCCGCCGGGAGGCCCTGAGGGCCCGTCACCGCCACGTCCCCTGGTCGACCCGTCCACCGTTTCCACCCACCACCGCACCACCCACCCATCCAAGGAGAGTCCCCATGGCCACCACCAACCCGTTCGAGGACGACGACGCCCGCTACTTCGTGCTGGTGAACGCCGAGAACCAGCACTCGCTGTGGCCCGCCTTCGCCGAGGTCCCCGCCGGCTGGACGGTCGCCCACGGCGAGGACACCCGACAGGGTTGCGCCGCCTACACCGACGAGCACTGGACGGACATGCGTCCCGCGAGTCTCGTGGCCCGCGGCTGACACATCGCCCCGCCCCGGGGCGCACACACGGAAGCCGGGCCGGAGCGTTCGCTCCGGCCCGGCTTCCGCGAGCCCTTCTCACACCGTCAGGCGCAGTACGCGCGAGCCCCGGGCGGGATCGAGTGCGGCGGCCCAGTCGGCCGGGGCCTCGCCGGGCTCGACCGGGACGAAGCCGTGGCGCAGGAAGAGCCGGGCGGAGCCGGTGGTGGCGGTGAAGAGCGTCCGCACCTCGCTCCGCCGGGCCCGCTCGACGGCGGCTCGGAGCAGTTCCGATCCCACGCCCTGCCCCTGGCAGCCCGGCGCCACGCAGAAGTTGTAGACCACCGCCGTCGCGGGCGCTTCGTCCCGCAGGGCGAGGCAGCCTCGTACGCGGTCGCCGCCGGCGCCCTCGGCGACCAGGAACTCCCCCGCGTGGGCGAGGTAGTGGCCGATCGAGCGGGCCCTGAGCGCGCCGGAGGGGACGAACGCCCGGGAGAGCGCGTACAGGTCGGGCGCGTCGCGCAGACGGGCCGACCGGACGTGGGGGACGGGGGGTTCCGGCGTCGGGAGGTGCTCCGGAGTCGGAAGGCTCTCCGGGGCGGCGGGGAGGTCCGGATGCGCGGGGAGGTCTGCCTCGACGGAGGCTGCGACAATGATCGACACAGGTTTAGGTTAGCCTTGCCTAAGTTGACCTGCAATTCGCCACTCCAGCCTCACCCGCCCTTCAGTCCGGGCAAGTTGACCGTCCGCAGGTCGAAAGGGTTCCCCCTCCGACTTGACGCATCCACCTCATCCTTAGTTAGGTAAGCCTTGCCTCATCGATGGGCGGGCTCCTCCTCACAGAACAGAGAGCCGTGACATGTCCGAATCCTTCACCACCGAGCCCCTCGGCCTCGATCGCCTGATCCAGGACGTCGCCGAGGTCCTCTACGTCGAGCCGGCCGACATCTCGCCCGACGAGGACCTGATCGACCAGGGCCTGGACTCCATACGCCTGATGACCCTGGTCGAGAGATGGCGCGCCGAGGGCGCCCGGATCAGCTTCGTGGACCTCGCCGAGCGCCCCACCCTGCGCGAATGGGCCGCTCTCCTGTCCACCGCCGCCTGATCCGCCCCACCCGCCGTCCCCGCCGTCAACGGAGCCCCCTGTGTCCCTGCGCGACCTCGTCATCGACATCGAACCGCTGCGCACCAGCCGCGACTTCCGGGCCATCTTCATCGCCCGGGTGGTCTCGCTCTTCGGCCTGGGCATGGCGACCGTCGCCCTGGCAGCCCAGGTGTACGGGTTGACCCGCTCGACCTTCGACGTCGCCGTGGTCAGCATGATCATGAGCATCACCGTGCTGCTGGGCTCGCTCTGGGGCGGCGTCATGGCCGACCGCACCGACCGCAGGCGTCTGATCGTATGGGCGCGCGGGGCGGCCGCCCTCGCCTTCGCGGGGCTCGCGGTGAACGCGATGCTCCCCGACCCCTCCCTGTGGGCGATCCACGTCTGCGTCGCGTGGGACGGCCTCGCGACCGGCGTCAGCGTCACCGCGCTCATGGCGGTGGCCCCCACACTGGTCCGCCCCGACCAACTCCCGGCGGCCGGCGCCCTGATCTCCCTCACCGGAGAGATCGGCTCCATCAGCGCGCCGCTGCTCGGCGGCGTCCTGTTGGCCGCCTGGGGCGCGGGGCCCGTCTTCGCCTTCGCCGCCGTCACCACCGCGGTGACCACCTTCCTGATCTCGCGCATCCGCCCACTGCCGCCGGTCACCGACGAGGAGGACGAGGAGGGCGCCGAGCAGGACTCCGGCTCCCCGATGGTCGCCTTCCGGTACGCCCTGCGCAACCGGGTCGTCGGTGGACTGGTGCTGCTCGGGGGCGTGGTGGCCGTGTTCAACGTCCCCGTCGTGCTCTTCCCCGAGATGGTCGACCGCCAGTTCCACGGCGACGAGATCATGCTCGGCCTGCTGTACACGGCCCCCGCGGTCGGCGCCGTCCTCGCGTCGGCGACGAGCGGTTGGATCGGCCGTGCCGCGCGCCCCGGCGGCCTGTTGCTCGCCGCGGCCTTCACCGGCGGGCTCGCCACCGTCGGCTTCGGCCTCAGCGGCCACGTGGCCGTCGCCTTCCTGATGCTCGCCGTGGGCGGCGCGGCCGGCACGGTCTACGAGATCCTCGAATACGCGCTGGTCCAGCACAGCACCCCGGACCGTCTGCGCGGCCGGATCGTCAGCGTCATCACCGCCCAGGGCACCACCGGCGGCGTCCTCGGTGACGCCGAGGTCGCCTCCATCGCCCGCTGGTTCAGCCCGGCCGGCGCGGCGATCCTCAACGGCGCCGTCTGCGCCGTCGCCGCCGTCGGCGTGGCCATCGCCGTACCGGGCCTGCGCCGGGCCACCCTGCCCCGCGAGGACGACGACGCCCCCGAGGTCCCGGACCCCCTCGCCAAGGACGCCGGGCAGCGGCCCGTCACCGAGGCCGCGCACCCCTCCGACGCCTGACCCCGGCGCCCCTCCACCACTGCGCCGTCGACGACCTCCCGGCTCCCCGCCATCGACCGGCCGGTCCGGCCCCGTACCACCCGTCTCGTCTCGGCCGCCACCGCCTGCGGCCCGGAAAGGCAACCGCCATGACTCACGCCCTCACCACCACGGCCCGCCTGCGCGCCCGCCTGCGCCGTGCCGCCGCCGGCCTCGTCAGCCTCCTGGCGGCCTCCCCCGCCCCGTCCGGACGCTGACCTTCCGCCATCTGCGGGCACCACCCGTCGCCCGACCGCCTCCTCGCCCCGCCGCCGAACCCTGGAGCACGATCCCCATGAGCGACCGCCCTTCCCAGCGCCTCCCCCTCACCGGGGCCCAGACCGGGGTCTGGTACGGACAGCGGCTCGATCCCGAGTCCCCGGTCTACAACGTGGGCCAGTACGTCGAGATCGAAGGCGACCTGGACCCGGGCCTGTTCGTGACCGCCCTGCGGCGCACCGTCGCCGAGAGCGAGGCGCTCACGGCCCGGTTCGGCGAGGACGAGGCCGGCGATCCGTACCAGCTGACCTGGCCCGGGCCGGCCGCCGGGCCGATCGTCGCGATGCTCGACCACACGGGCCAGGACGACCCGCTCGGCACGGCGCTCGCCCTGATGCGCCGGGACATGGCCACGCCGGTGGATCCCGTGACGGACCCGCTGTACGCGTTCACGCTCCACCGGATCGGTCCGGGCCGCACGCTCTGGTACCAGCGCGCCCACCACATCGCGCTCGACGCCTTCGGCTTCTCGCTCATCTCGCGGCGCACCGCCGAGGTGTACACCGCGCTCGTCCGCGAGGAGGAGCCGCCCGCGAACCCGTTCGGATCCCTGAAGGTCGTCACCGACGAGGAGCGGGAGTACCGCGAGTCGCCGCGCTTCGAGACCGACCGCTCCTACTGGCTGGAACGGCTGGCAGACTGCCCCGAACCCGAGCCGCTGAGCGGCACGGCGCTGCCCGCCGCCCACGCCTTCCTGCGCGACGGCGCCACCCTGTCCGCCGAGGAGACCGCCGGTCTCCTGGACATCGCGCGTTCCGCCCGGGCGAGTTGGGCCGACGTGGTGACCGCCGCGTTCGCGGCCTTCCTGCACCGGGCGACCGGCGGCCACGACGTGCTGCTGTCGATGCCCGCCATGGCGCGCCTGGGCTCGGCCGCGCTCAAGGTCCCCGCCATGGTCGTCAACGTGCTGCCGTTGCGGATCGCCGTGCGGCCCGGCGTCGCGCTGGGCGACCTGGTCGCCGAGGTCGCCGCCGGGATCCGCGACCTGCGCCGCCACCAGCGCTACCGCGCGGAGGACATCCGCCGCGAGTTGGGCCTGTCCGGTCGCGCCCGCGGCCTGCTGGGTCCCATGGTCAACGTGAAGGCGTTCGACAACTCCCTGGACTTCGCGGGCGCCCCCGCCACCGTGCACAACGTCGCCGCCGGGCCCGTCGACGACCTGACCCTCGGCGTGTACCACGACGCCGCCGAGGGCCGGATCCGCTTCGAGTTCGACGGCAATCCCCAGGCGTACGACGCGGCCTCGCTGGCCGAGCGCTGCCGGGAGTTCGCCCGCTTCCTGCGCGCGGCCGCGGCGGCCGGCCCGCTGGTTCCCGTGGGTCGACCCGACCTGCTCTCCCCGGAGGCGCTGGAGAGCGTCCTGCGCGCCGGCAACGACACCGCGCGGGCGTTGCCTCCCGGTACCGCGATCGAGGCCTTCGCCGAGCAGGCCCGCCGGCACCCGCTGCTGCCCGCCGTGATCTGCGGTCCGGTCACCCTCGACTACGCCACGCTCGACGAGCGTGCGCGCCGGCTCGCCCGGGTGCTGGTCGACCGGGGCGTCGGACCCGAGAGCTTCGTGGGGCTCGCCCTGCCCCGCACCGCCGACCTGGTCGTCGCCCTGCTCGCCGTCTGGCGGGCCGGCGGCGCCTACCTGCCGCTGGACCTGGACTATCCCGCCGACCGGCTCACGTTCATGGTCGAGGACGCCCGCCCCGTGTGCGTGCTGACCACCCTGGACAGTGCCGCCCTCGCCCCGCTGGTCGAGGGGGTGGAGACGGTGGTCCTGGACGCCCCGGACACACTCGCCGCGCTCGCCGACGTCAGACCCGGGGAGCAGGCCGCCGAGCTTGCCGGCGCCGCAGCGGAACACCCGGCGTACGTCATCCACACCTCGGGCTCCACCGGCCGCCCCAAGGGCGTGGTGATCTCGCACGGCGCCCTGGCCAACTTCCTGCACATGCAGGCCGAGGTCCTCGAACTGACGCCGAACGACCGGCTGGTGGCCGTCACCACCATCTCCTTCGACATCGCCGCGTTGGAGATCCACACCCCGCTGATCTGCGGGGCGACGGTGGTCCTCGCCGGCCGGGACACCGTGCGCGACCCGGCGGCGCTGGCCGCCCTCGTCGACGAGCACCGCCCCGCCGTCATGCAGGCCACCCCCTCCCTGTGGCACGCGCTCCTGGAGGACGGTCGGCCGACCACCCTGGACGGCACCCGGGTCCTCGTCGGCGGTGAGGCCCTGCCCGCCGTGCTGGCCGAGCGGCTGGCCCGTACCGCGCTGTCCGTCACCAACGTCTACGGACCGACGGAGGCCACCGTCTGGGCCACCTCCGCAGACCTGGCGCCCGACCACACCGGTGTCCCGGACATCGGCGTGCCGTTCTGGAACACGCGGGCGTACGTCCTGGACGGCGCCCTGCGTCCGGTCGCCCCGGGCCGTCAGGGCGAGTTGTACCTGAGCGGCTCCCAGCTCGCCCGGGGCTACCTCGGGCGGCCCGCGTTGACGTCCGAGCGGTTCACCGCCGACCCGTTCGGCGGGCCGGGCGAGCGGATGTACCGCACGGGCGACCTGGCCCGGCGGACCGCGGACGGGCGGATCGAGTTCGTCGGCCGGGCAGACGACCAGATCAAGCTGCGCGGCTTCCGGATCGAACTCGGCGAGATCGAGGCGGCGCTGACGGCAGCCGAGGGCGTGGGGCGTGCCGTGGTCCTGGTCCGCGAGGACCTGCCGGGCTTCCCGGCACTGGTCGGGTACGTCACCCCGGCCGGCGACGGCCCGGCCCCCGAGGCGGGCGCGTTGCGCCGGGCGGCGGCGGAGCGGCTGCCCGAGTACATGGTCCCGTCGGCGGTGGTGGTGCTGGACGCGTTCCCACTGACCTCGAACGGGAAGGTCGACCGGCGTTCGCTCCCGGCCCCCGACCTGTCCGGCCTGGCCGGTTCCGGTCGGGCGCCGCGCGGTGCCCGTGAGGAGATCCTCGCCGGCATCTTCGCGGAGGTGCTGGCCCTGCCGGCCGTGGGGCCGGACGACGACTTCTTCACCCTCGGCGGGCATTCGCTGTTGGCCGCCCGGGTGATCGCCCGGGTACGGACCTCGCTGGACCGCGAGTGCGGGATCCGCGACGTCTTCGAGGCCCGTACGGTCGCGGCGCTGGCGGCGCGGCTCGCCGACCGCACCGCCGCGGCCCGTCCGATGCCGACCGCCGGGGTCCGCCCCGATCCGCTGCCGTTGTCGTACGCGCAGCAGCGCCTGTGGTTCCTGCACCAGGTGGAGGGCCCCGGCGCCACGTACAACATCCCGTTCGCGGTGCGCTTCGACAGCGCGTTGGACGCCGAGGCCCTGGGCGCCGCGCTGGGCGACGTCGTCACCCGGCACGAGGCGCTGCGGACGGTGTACGGGGAGCACGAGGGCGTTCCGTACCAGCGGGTGCTGGGCCCGGCCGAGGCGGACGTCCGGCTGCACCTGCGCGACGTGCCGGAGGGCGGCCTCGACGCCGCCGTGGACCTCGCACTGACCCACCTCTTCGACCTGTCGGCGCAGGCGCCCCTGCGGGTGACGCTGGTGCGCGACGCCCGGTCCGGCGCGGATGCGCTGGTGGTGCTGTTGCACCACATCGCGAGCGACGAGTGGTCCATGGGGCCGTTCCTGCGCGACCTGGAGCACGCCTACGCCGCCCGGTGCGCCGGCGAGGCGCCCCGGTTCACCCCCCTGGAGCTCCAGTACGGCGACTTCGCGCTGTGGCAGCGCCGCCTGCTGGGAGCGGTGGACGAGCCGGGTTCGGTGGCCGCGGAGCAGGCCGGGTACTGGCGGCGGGTCCTCGGCGCCCTGCCCGAGGAGGCGGGACTGCCCGCCGATCGACCGCGACCGGCCGTCGCCGATCACGCGGGGGCGCTGGTGTACCGCCCGCTGCCCTCCGAACTCGCTTGCGGCATAAGGACTTTGGCCCGGGAGAGCGGCACCAGCGTCTTCATGGTCGTGCACGCGGCGGTGGCGGCGCTCCTGCACCGGCTCGGCGCCGGCGAGGACATCGTGCTGGGCAGCCCCGTCGCCGGACGGGCCGACAGCGCCCTCGACGAACTGGTCGGCTTCTTCGTCAACACGCTGGTGCTGCGCACCGACCTGTCGGGCGACCCGGCCTTCGGCGAGGTGCTGGAGCGGGTGCGGACCGCGGACCTCACGGCGCTGGACCACTCCGATCTGCCCTTCGACCAGGTGGTGGAGGCCGTCAACCCCGAACGCTCGCTGGCGCGGCACCCGTTGTTCCAGACGATGGTGTCCCACAGCACCGTGACCCAGGACGTGCGGGTCCTGTTCGGGTTGCCGGCGCGGGTGGACCGGGTGGACCCCGGGGCCACCAAGTTCGACCTCGACATCACCTTCTCGGACGCGGCGCACAGCGAGGACCTGGAGCTGGAGGTCTTCTACTCCACCGGGCTGTTCGACCGCACGACGGTGGAGACGTTCACCGACCGGCTGCTGCGGGTGCTGGCCGAGGCGGTCGCCGATCCGACCCGCCCCGTGTCGGCGTGGGAGCTGCGCGCGGAGACCGAGCGGGCCCACATGGACCGCTGGAACGCGACCGCCCGCCCGGTGCCACCGCAGGGCGTGGCGCGGGTGTTCGCGGAGCGGGCCGCCCTGGATCCGGACGCGCTCGCGCTGGTCGCGGGTGCGCAGCGGCTGACGTTCGCCGAGCTCCGCGACCGTGCGGACCGCCTGGCCTCGGTGCTGGTCGAGGAGGGCGTCGGGCCCGAGGCGGTGGTTGCCCTCGCCGTGCCGCGCTCGGCCGACGCCGTGGTGGCGGTCCTGGCCGTGCTGAAGGCCGGCGGCGCGTACCTGCCGCTCGACCTCGACCTGCCCGCCGAACGGTTGGCGTTCATGTTGGAGGACGCCGCCCCGGTCTGCGTGGTGACCACCCTCGCGGTCGCCGACCGTGTCGCGGGCGTGCCCGCCGTGGTCCTGGACGCGCCCTCGATGGTGGAACGTTTCGCCTCGGCGGTACCGGGCCCGGACGCGGACGTGGACCCCGAGCACGCGGCGTACGTCATCTACACCTCGGGCTCCACTGGTCGCCCGAAGGGCGTCGTGCTCCGGCACGCCGGCCTGACCCGGTTGTTCCGCGACCACGAGCGGGACCTGTACCTGCCGATCGCCGCCCGCCTCGGACGGCGGGTACGCGCGCTGCACACCGCCTCCTTCTCCTTCGACTCCTCGTGGGAGCAGCTGCTGTGGCTGATCGCCGGCCACGAGCTGCACGTCCTCGACGAGTACGGTCGACGCGACGCGGACGCGGTCGTGGCGTACGTGCGCCAGGAGCGCATCGACGCCCTCGACGTGACGCCTTCGTACGGCCGACGGCTCGTGGACGCCGGACTGCTGACCGGATCGTGGCGCCCGCCGCTGTTCCTGCTGGGCGGCGAGGCCGTGCCAGCCGGGCTCTGGTCCGAAATGCGCGAGGTCGCCGACGTGGAGGTCGTCAACTACTACGGGCCCACCGAGTTCACGGTCGACGCACTGGTGGCCCGGGTCGGCGACTGCGCCACCCCGGTCGTGGGACGGCCGTTGGACAACGCCCGGGCCCACGTGCTCGACGCCCGACTGCGACCGGTGCCCGTCGGCGTGCCCGGTGAGCTGTACCTGGCGGGCGAGCAGAACGCCCGCGGATACCTGGGACGTCCGGCGCTGACGTCGGAGCGGTTCGTCTGCGACCCGTTCGGCGAGCCGGGCAGCCGGATGTACCGGACCGGCGACCTGGCCCGGTGGCGGGCCGACGGCCTGATCGAGTTCCTGGGCCGGGCCGACGACCAGGTGAAGATCCGCGGGTTCCGCGTCGAGATCGGCGAGGTGGAGAGCGCGCTCGCCGCGCTCGACGGCGTGAGCGCGGCGGCCGTCGTGGTCCGCGAGGACATCCCCGGCATCCCCCGGCTCGTCGGCTACGTCACGGGCCCGGCCGATCCGGCGGCGCTGCGCGGGGAACTGGCGCGCGTACTGCCCGACCACATGGTCCCGGCCCTCGTGGTGACGCTGGCGGAACTGCCGACCACGATCAGCGGAAAGCTCGACCGGGGCGCCCTGCCGGCACCGGTTTCGTCGGGCGAGCCGACCGGCCGGGCGCCGCGGGGCGCCGCCGAGGTACGGGTCGCCGAGGTGTTCGCGGAGGCGCTGGGGCTGTCCGCCGTCGGCGCCGACGCCGACTTCTTCCGGCTCGGCGGGCACTCCCTGCTGGCCACCCGGGTGGTGGCCCGGATCCGGGCGACGGGCACCGAGTGCTCGATCCGGGACGTGTTCGAGGCCCGCACCGTCGCCGCGCTCGCCGCACGGCTGGAGGGCCGGGGACGGGCCGCGCGCCCGACGCTGGTCGCGGGCGGGCGCCCGGACCGGTTGCCGCTGTCGTACGCCCAGGCCCGGTTGTGGTTCCTGCACCGGATGGACGGCCCCAACGCCACCTACAACATCCCGCTCGTGCTGCGTCTGCGCGGGGCGCTCGACCCGGCGGCGCTGCGTGCGGCGGTCGCCGACGTGGTGGCCCGGCACGAGGCCCTGCGCACCGTGTTCGCGGAGGACGCCGAGGGCCCGTACCAGCGGATCCTGACCCCCGACGAGGCCGTGGTGCCGTTCTCGACGGCCAGGGTGTCGGCCGGTGAGCCGGCCGCGCGGACCGAGGAGGCGGCGGCCCACGCCTTTGATCCGGAGTTCGAAATCCCGCTGCGGGTGACGCTGTTGGAGGCGGGCCCCGAGGACTGGACGCTACTCCTGTTGGTGCACCACATCGCCGGGGACGAGTGGTCGGCCGGCCCCCTGCTGGCCGACCTGGATCGCGCGTACACGGCCCGTCTCGACGGCCGGGCACCGCAGTTCGCGCCCCTGCCGGTGCAGTACGCGGACTACGCGCTGTGGCAGCGGGAGCTGCTCGGCGACCCGGCCCGGGAGGGTTCCCCGGCGCACCGCCAGGCGGACTTCTGGCGCACGGCGCTGGAGGGGCTGCCGCAGGAGCTGTCCCTTCCGGTCGACCGGCCGCGGCCGGCCGTCCCCTCACACCGGGGCGCCACCCTCGAAACGGTCCTGCCCACCGAGCTGGTGACGGGCCTGGACGGGCTGGCCAGGTCGGCCGGCACGACCGTGTTCACCGTGGTCACGGCCGCGGTGGCGGCGCTGCTGCACCGGCTCGGCGCGGGAGAGGACATCCCGCTGGGCAGCCCGGTCGCCGGGCGCGGCGAGGAGGCACTCGATCCGCTGGTCGGCTTCTTCGTCAACACCGTGGTGATGCGCGCCGACCTCTCGGGCGAGCCCGACTTCACGGAGGTGCTGCGGCGCACCGCGGCGGTCGGCACGGCCGCGCTCGACCACGCCGACCTGCCCTTCGACGCGGTCGTGGAGGCCGTCAACCCGCAGCGGTCGCTGGCCCGGCACCCCCTGTTCCAGACGATGGTGGCCTACGAGGGCGGCGCCGAGGTGGCGCGTCCGCTCGCCGGGCTGGCCGCCGAGGAGGTACCGGTGGCCGCGGGGGCCGCCAAGTTCGACCTGGAGATCCTCTTCCGGCGGACGCCCGACCGCGACGCGCTGGGCGCGGGCATGACCTGCGGGGTGCGCTACGCCACCGATCTGTTCGACGAGGGGACCGTCCGGACCCTGGCCGATCGACTCGTACGGGTCCTCACGGCCGTGGCCGCCGACCCGACGGCGCCCGTCTCGACCATCGAGGTGATGGACCCGGCCGAACGGGAACGGGTGTTGACCCGCTGGAACGACACCGCCCGGCCCGTCCCCACCCTCACGCTGGACGACCTGGCCGCCGCCGGCGCCCGGGACCTTGACGGCACGGCCCTCGTCTTCGAGGGCGCCCGGCTCACCCGCGCCGACTTCGAGGACCGCGTCAACCGCCTCGCCCGACTCCTCATCGCCCACGGCGTCGGCCCGGAAAAGGTCGTCGGCGTCGCCCTCCCCCGCTCCTTCGACCTCGTCATCGCCCTGCACGCCGTCGTCCGCGCCGGCGGCGCCTACCTCCCCCTCGACACCACCCTGCCCACCGACCGCCTCACCCACATGATCCAAACCGCCGCCCCGGTGTGTCTGGTGACCGACCTGCCCTCGCTGGACGCGGTCCCGGTGCCCGCCGACGCGGAGGTGGTCGTGATCGGGGCGCCCGAGGTGACGGCGGACCTGGCCTCGCTGCGCGGTGACTCGGTGACCGATGCGGACCGCTCGGCGGCGCTGCTGCCCCGCCACCCCGCCTACGTCATCTTCACCTCGGGATCCACCGGCCGCCCCAAGGGCGTCATGGTCGAACACGAAGCGATCGTCAACCGCCTCCAATGGATGCAGGACGCCTACCAACTCGCACCGGGTGACCGCGTGTTGCAGAAGACCCCCGCCGGATTCGACGTATCCGTCTGGGAGTTCTTCTGGCCCCTCGCCGAAGCCACCCCCCTCGTCATCGCCCGACCCGAAGGCCACAAAGACCCCGACTACCTCGCCACCCTCATCCGCGAACAACACGTCACCGTCCTCCACTTCGTCCCCTCCATGCTCGCCGCATTCCTCACCGACACCGACATCTCCACCTGCCCCACCCTGCGACTCGTCGTCTGCAGCGGCGAAGCCCTCCCCACCGACCTCACCACCCGCTTCCACACCTCGGCCGGTTCGACCGGTGCGGTACTGGCCAACCTGTACGGGCCCACCGAGGCGGCCGTCGACGTCACGGCGGCGGACTGCCCCGCCGCCGTGGCCGGTCCGGGCGCGGGGTCGGCAGCGGCTTCGAGTTCGGCTCCGGCTTCGAGTTCGGCTTCTGGTTCGGCTTCGGCTTCCATCGGTGCTCCGGTGTGGAACACGCAGGTGTACGTACTCGACCACCACCTGCGACCCGTACCCCCCGGCACCCCCGGCGAACTCCACCTCGCCGGAACCCAACTCGCCCGCGGCTACACCAACCAACCCTCACTCACCGCCGAACGCTTCATCGCCAACCCCCACAGCACACCCGGCACCCGCATGTACCGCACCGGCGACATCGTCCGCTGGCTCCCCAACGGCACCCTCGACTACCTCGGCCGCACCGACAACCAAATCAAACTCCGCGGCCTCCGCATCGAACTCGGCGACATCGAAACCGCCCTCACCACCCACCCCCACATCACCCACGCCACCGTCATCCTCCGCGAAGACACCCCCGGACACCCCCAACTCACCGCCTACCTCATCCCCACCCCCACACCACAACCCCCGACACACCCACCCTCAAAACACACCTCACCACCCGACTCCCCGACTACATGCACCCCACCCACTACATCCCCCTCACCCACCTCCCCCTCACCCCCAACGGAAAACTCGACCGCAACGCACTCCCCACACCCGTCGAAGCCGAGGGTGAGGTGTCCCGGGCGCCGCGCGATGCCCGCGAGGAGATACTCGTCGGGATCCTGGCCGATGTGCTGGGGCGCTCCGCGGTGGGCGTCTCGGACGACTTCTTCGCGCTCGGCGGGCATTCGCTGCTTGCGGCGCGGGTGGCCGGTCGGATCCGGGAAGCGTTCGCCGTGGACTGCGGGATCCGGGACGTGTTCGAGCTGCGGACCGTCGAGGCCCTCGCGGACCGGCTGGCCGAGCGGACGTTCGGGCCCGCCAGGCCCGCGCCGGCGGCGTCCGAGCGGGGCGAGCGCCCCGTGCTCTCCTTCGCCCAGCACCGGTTGTGGCTGCTGGACAGCGTGCGGGGACCGTCCACGACGTACAACGTGCCGGTGGCCGTGCGCCTCGACGGTCCGGTCGACCCGGTGGCGCTGCGTGCGGCGGTCGCCGACGTGGTGGCCCGGCACGAGGTGCTGCGCACCGTGATCGGCGAGTACGACGGTGAGCCGTACCAGCGGGTCCTCGCCCCGCCCGAGGTGTCGGTGGCGGTGTCGGTGCGGGAGGTCTCGTCGGACCGGCTGGCGGAGGAGATGGTCCTCGCGGGCAGCCACGTCTTCGACCTGGCCTCCGAGGTCCCGATCAGGGTGAGCCTGCTGCGGACCGCACCCGACCGGCACGTCCTGGTGGTGTTGCTGCATCACATCGCCACCGACGAGGGCTCGACCGCCCCGCTGTTGGCGGATCTGGACCTGGCCTACACGGCCCGCCTGGCGGGCCGGGAACCGGAGTTCGCTCCGCTGCCGGTGCAGTACGCGGACTACGCGCAGTGGCAGCGGGAACTGCTGGGCGCGGCCTCCGACGCGGATTCGGTGGCGGCGGCCCAGGCCGGGTACTGGCGCGACGCCCTGGCCGACATCCCGACGGAGCTGGCGTTGCCCGCGGACCGCGCGCGGCCGGCGGAGCCCTCGTACGAGGGCGGCGTGGTGACCTTCGAGGTTCCGCGGGAGACGACGGCCGGCCTGGCCCGGATCGCCCGGGAGCGCGGGGCCACGTTGTTCATGGTGGCGCACGCCGCGGTGGCGACGCTGTTGCACCGGCTCGGAGCGGGCGACGACATCCCGCTGGGCAGTCCCGTGTCGGCCCGCGAGGGCGCGGAGTCGGAGGGGCTGGTCGGGTTCTTCCTCAACACGCTGGTCCTGCGGGCGGACGTGTCCGGGGATCCGACCTTCACCGAACTCGTCGCCCGGGTGCGAGACACCGGCCTGGCCGCGTTCGCACACGCCGATCTGCCGTTGGAGGCCGTGGTCGAGGCGGTGGACCCGGAGCGCTCGCGTTCCCGCAACCCGCTGTTCCAGACGATGGTGACCTTCCACTCCGTGGACGGCGCCGTGCCGGAGCTGTTCGGCCTGCCGGCCGAGGAACTCGTCGTGGAGACGGGTGGCGCGAAGTTCGACCTGGAGGTCGCCTTCGGCTCCGCCCGCGACGGAGCCGGGCCCGAGGGCGTCGGGATCGAGGGTGGCATCCGCTTCGCCACCGATCTCTTCGACGAGGGGACCGTCCGGACCCTGGCCGATCGACTCGTACGGGTCCTCACGGCCGTGGTCGCGGACCCGACGGCGCCCGTCTCGACCATCGAGGTGATGGACCCGGCCGAACGGGACCGCGTACTCACCCGCTGGAACGACACCGCCCGGCCCGTCCCCACCCTCACGCTGGACGACCTGGTCGCCGCCGGCGCCCGGGACCTTGACGGCACGGCCCTCGTCTTCGAGGGCGCCCGGCTCACCCGCGCCGACTTCGAGGACCGCGTCAACCGCCTCGCCCGACTCCTCATCGCCCACGGCGTCGGCCCGGAAAAGGTCGTCGGCGTCGCCCTCCCCCGCTCCTTCGACCTCGTCATCGCCCTGCACGCCGTCGTCCGCGCCGGCGGCGCCTACCTCCCCCTCGACACCACCCTGCCCACCGACCGCCTCAACCACATGATCCAAACCGCCGCCCCGGTCCTGATGGTTACCGACACTCTGTCGGTAACTTCACTTCCGCAGGTGCCGGGTATCTCCGCACTGTCGCTCGACGGGCCCGAGGTCCGTACGCTTCTCGCACGGGAGTCGGCGGCGGTCGTCACCGATGCGGACCGCTCGGCGGCGCTGCTGCCCCGCCACCCCGCCTACGTCATCTTCACCTCGGGATCCACCGGCCGCCCCAAGGGCGTCATGGTCGAACACCAGGCCATCGTCAACCGCCTCCAATGGATGCAGGACGCCTACCGACTCTCACCGGGTGACCGCGTGTTGCAGAAGACCCCCGCCGGATTCGACGTATCCGTCTGGGAGTTCTTCTGGCCCCTCGCCGAAGCCACCCCCCTCGTCATCGCCCGACCCGAAGGCCACAAGGACCCCGACTACCTCGCCACCCTCATCCGCGAACAACACGTCACCGTCCTCCACTTCGTCCCCTCCATGCTCGCCGCATTCCTCACCGACACCGACATCTCCACCTGCCCCACCCTGCGACTCGTCGTCTGCAGCGGCGAAGCCCTCCCCACCGACCTCACCACCCGCTTCCACACCTCGGCCGGAACCTCCGAGGTCGCCCTGGAGAACCTCTACGGCCCCACCGAGGCGGCCGTGGACGTGACAGCCGGTTCCTGCACGGCGGAAGCCGCCACCGAGGGCCGTGCCTCCGCCTCGATCGGCAGCCCGGTGTGGAACACGCAGGTGTACGTACTCGACCACCACCTGCAACCCGTACCCCCCGGCACCCCCGGCGAACTCCACCTCGCCGGAACCCAACTCGCCCGCGGCTACACCAACCAACCCTCACTCACCGCCGAACGCTTCATCGCCAACCCCCACAGCACACCCGGCACCCGCATGTACCGCACCGGCGACATCGTCCGCTGGCTCCCCAACGGCACCCTCGACTACCTCGGCCGCACCGACAACCAAATCAAACTCCGCGGCCTCCGCATCGAACTCGGCGACATCGAAACCGCCCTCACCACCCACCCCCACATCACCCACGCCACCGTCATCCTCCGCGAAGACACCCCCGGACACCCCCAACTCACCGCCTACCTCATCCCCACCCCCACACCACAACCCCCGACACACCCACCCTCAAAACACACCTCACCACCCGACTCCCCGACTACATGCACCCCACCCACTACATCCCCCTCACCCACCTCCCCCTCACCCCCAACGGAAAACTCGACCGCAACGCACTCCCCACACCCGTCATCGCGGCTCGTCCGACCCCGGCTTCGCCGGCGGCCGTCCCGGCCGTCCCCTCGGGTACACCGGAGCAGGTGCTGTGCGCCCTGATGGCCGAGGTCCTGGGGCTGTCCGCGGTCGCCCCGGACGAGAACTTCTTCGAGCTGGGCGGCGACAGCATCATCTCCATCCGCCTGGTGAGCCTGGCGCGCAAGGCAGGACTGACGGTCTCCGCCCGGCAGATCTTCCAGAACCCGACCCCGGCCGCCCTCGCCGCGCTGACCGCGCCCCGCGACGGCGCCCCGGCCGCCCCGGTCCGCCCGTCGGACGGCGGCCCGGGACCGCTGCCGCTGCCGCCGGTCGCGCAGTGGCTCGCCGAGCGCGGCGGCCCGTTCGCCTCCTTCGCGCAGGCCAGGTTGATCCGGCTGCCCGCCGGCGTCCGACACCCGCGGCTGGTGTCCGCGCTCCAAGCGGTCCTCGACCACCACGACGCGCTGCGGATGAGCCTGACCGTCCCGCGCCCCGGCGTGTGGAGCGCGGAGATCCGCGAGGTCGGTGCGGTGCGGGCCGACGCGGTCCTCGATCGCGCCGAGGCCGCCGGCCTGGACGACGCCGCGCTGCGGGCGTTGATCGGGGTCGAGTCGGGACGCGTCTCGGCGGCGTTCGCCCCCGAGGCGGGCGTCCTCGTACGGGCGGTGCATTTCGACCGCGGTCCCGACGAGGACGGCCGACTGCTGATCGCCGCACACCACCTGGCGGTGGACGAGGTGTCCTGGCAGATCCTCCTTCCCGACCTGCGGGCGGCGTACGAGGCGGTGGCCACGGGCCGGGCCCCGGCCCTGGACCCGGTGGGCACCTCACTGCGCGGCTGGACCACCCACCTGCTCGCGGAGGCGCAGCACCCGCGCCGCACCGCCGAGTTGGACCGCTGGTTGGCCGCCCAGCCGGGCGCCCCGCTGCTCGCCGACCGGCCGCTCGATCCGGGGACGGACACCGCCGCGACCGCGCGGAGCCTGAGCGTGCGGCTGTCCGCCGAGCGCACCGCGCCGCTGCTCCAGGCGGTGCCCGCCGCCTTCCACGGCACGGTCGGCGACACCCTGTTGACCGCGCTGGCGCTCGTCGTCGGCGACCGGGCGGCCCGGTCCGGGCGCGCCGGCGCCGGCTTCACGGTGGACCTGGAGGGCCACGGGCGGGAGCAGGAGCTGATGCCGGGCGCCGACCTGACCCGTACGGTCGGCTGGCTCACCACCATCCACCCGCTGCGGCTGACCGGCGGATCGTACGATCCGGCCGCCGTGCTGGCCGGCCGGGAGGACGCCGGGGCCGCGCTGAAGGAAGTGAAGGAGTTGCTGCGCGCCGTGCCCGACGGCGGGATCGGCGCCGGGTTGTTGCGGTACGCCAACCCGGCCGCGGCCCGGCTGTTCGATCCGTCGGCGCGCGCCGAGATCCTGTGGAACTACCTGGGTCGCCAGACCGGGCAGGCCGCCGGCGATTGGGGCCGTGCCGACGAGGCCGACGCCCTGTCGGCCCGCCCCGACCCGGACATGCCGCTCTCCCACGTACTGGAGATCACGGCGGAGATCACCGAAGGGGCGGACGGGCCGGAGCTGACGGCCACGTTCATCCGGGCCGGCGAGGCCCTTTCCGCCGGGACCGTCCAGGACCTCGCGGACGGCTGGCTGTCCGCCGTGAACGCCCTCGCCTCCTGGGCCGACGGCACCACCACCGGGGGGTACACCCCCTCGGACCTCGACCTGGTCGACCTCGACCAGGACCAGATCACCATGCTCGAAGAAATGTGGAGGGCCCAGCAGTGACGCAGGCGCGAATCGAGGACATGCTTCCGCTGTCCCCCTTGCAGCAGGGCATGCTGTTCCATTCCGTGTACGACCAGAGCGCGCCCGACGTCTACACCGTGCAGGTCACCGTCACCCTCGCAGGACCGGTGGACGCGGACCGGCTGGAGCGGGCCGGGTCCGCGCTGCTGCGCCGCCACCCCAATCTGCGGGCCGGGTTCTGGCACGAGGGCGTGCCGCAGCCGGTGCAGTTCGTACCGGCCGAGGTGACGTTCGCCCTGAACCGGGTGGACCTGAGCGACGACCCCTCCGCGTCGGCGGTGCGCCGGGTGGAGCGGTCCGAGCTCAACCACCGCTTCGCCCTGCACCGACCGCCGTTGCTGCGCCTGACGCTGGCCCGGCGGGGCCCGAACGACCACCTGCTCATCGTCACGGTGCACCACATCCTGGTCGACGGCTGGTCGATGCCCCTGCTCGTCGGTGATCTGCTCGCCCTGTACGACAACGGCGGCGACCTGGCCGCGCTGCCCCCGGTGCGCCCGTACAAGGAGTACCTGCGGTGGCTCCGGCAGCAGGACGCGCCGGCGGCCGAGGGGGCCTGGCGGACCGCGCTCGCGGGGCTGGAGGAGGCCACGTTGGTGGCGCCGGCCGACCCGTCGCGGACGGCGGTACGGCCGGGCGTGCACCGGCTGGAGTTGTCGGAGCGTGCCACGGCGGGGCTGACGGCGGCCGCGCGGCGCATGGGGACCACTCCGAGCACCGTCATCCAGGCGGCCTGGGGGCTGCTGCTGGGTTCGTTGACGGGGCGCCGGGACGTGGTGTTCGGGCTGACGGTCGCGGGGCGGCCCGAGGAGATACCGGGCGTCGAGTCGATGGTGGGTCTGTTCATCACCACCGTCCCCGTCCGTCTCGATGCGCGTCCTTGGGAGAGCGGCGCGGATCTGCTGCGCCGGTTCCGGGACGAGCAGAACGGGCTGCTGGCCCACCACCACCTCGGGCTGCGCCGGATCCAGAAGCAGGCGGGCGGCGGCGAGCTGTTCGACACGCTGGTGGTCATCGAGAACTATCCGGTGGACCCGTCGGCGAAGCCGGCCCTGTCCGACGGGGTGCGGGTCGCGGACGTGTCGGCGCGGGACGCCACGCACTATCCGCTGACGCTCGCGGTATCGCTGGAGGAGCGGGCCGAACTGGCCCTGGAGTACCGGCCCGACCTGTTCGACGCGCGGTCCGCGTCGGTGATCGCGGAGCGGCTGGCGGCTCTGTTGGAGCAGCTCACCACGGCGCCGCAGGCTCCCGTGGGCACCCTGGACCCGGTCACCCCGGGTGAGCGGGTCCGGTTGCGGGAGGGTTGGCGCGGCCGGGTCCGTGACGTGCCGGCGGGGACGGTCGCCGATCGGTTCGCCGAGCAGGTGGCGGCGACGCCCGACGCGTGCGCGGTGGTCTCGGGCGCGGAGCGGTTGACGTTCGCGGAGTTGGACGACCGGGCCTGCCGGTTGGCGGCGCTGCTGGCGGCGCGCGGGGTCGGGCCGGAGTCGGTGGTGGCGTTGGCGCTGCCCCGGTCGGCGGAGTCCGTCGTGGCGATCCTGGCGGTGCTCAAGGCGGGTGCGGCGTATCTGCCGATGGACCTGGACCACCCGGCCGATCGACTCGCGTTGATGCTCGGGGACGCCGGGCCGGCGTGTGTGGTGACCGGCGGTACCGCGACGGCGTTGCTGCCCGCGGCCGTGCCGGGCGGTCCGGAGCGGATCGTGCTGGACGCACCGGAGATCCGTGCGGAACTCGCCTCCCGGGAGCCCGGGTTCACCGGTCCGGCGGTGGACTCCGCGCATCCCGCGTACGTCATCTACACCTCGGGCTCCACGGGCGTGCCCAAGGGGGTGGTGTTGACCGTCGGCGGGCTGGCGAACCTGTACACCAACCACGTGACGGAGGTGTTCGGTCCGGCCGTGGGCGCCGGCGGCGGGAGACGGTTGCGTGCCCTGCACACCGCGTCGTTCGGTTTCGACACGTCCTGGGAGCAGTTGTTCTGGCTGATCGCGGGCCATGAGCTGCACGTCCTCGACGAGACGGGCCGGCGGGACGCGGAGTTCACGGTCGGCTACGTGCGCGAGCAGCGGATCGACGCGATGGACGTGACGCCGACCTACGCGCAGGCCCTGTTGGAGTGGGGTCTGCTCGATGACGGGCGGCACCGGCCGGGTCTGCTGTTGCTGGGCGGCGAGGCCGTGCCGGAGGCCCTGTGGACGGAGGTCCGCAAGGCTTCCGGGGTGATGTCGGTGAACCTGTACGGTCCCACCGAGTACACGGTGGACGCGCTGGCCGCCGACCTGTCCGTGTCCGCGACCCCGATCGTCGGCCGTCCCATCGGCAACACCGCCGCGTACGTGCTGGACTCGGCACTGCGGCCCGCTCCGGCGGGCACCCCCGGCGAGCTGTACCTCGCGGGGCACGGCACCGCGCGCGGCTACCTCGGGCGGCCGGGCCTGACGGCCGGGCGCTTCGTCGCCGATCCGTACGGGCCCGCCGGCTCCCGCATGTACCGGACGGGTGACCTGGTGCGGTTGCGGCCGGACGGTGAGCTGGAGTTCCTGGGCCGGGCCGACGACCAGGTCAAGATCCGCGGCTATCGCATCGAGCCGGGTGAGGTGGAGGCGGCGCTCAGCGCCCTGGAGGGGGTGGCGACCGCCGCCGCCGTGGTGCGGGAGGACACTCCCGGGGTCAAGCGCCTGGTCGGCTACGTGACCGGGCGGGTGGATCCGGCTCGCGCCCGTGAACTCCTCGCGGCGCGGCTGCCGGACTACCTGGTACCGGCGGCGATCGTGGTGTTGGACGTCCTGCCGGTGAACGTCAGCGGGAAGCTGGACCGCTCCGCGCTCCCGTCGCCCACACTGGGCGGCGCCGAGGACTCCCGGGCTCCGCGCGACGAGCGCGAACGTGCGCTGTGCGCGGTGTTCGTCGACGTCCTGGGGTTGAGTTCGGCGGGGATCGACGACGACTTCTTCGCGCTGGGCGGCGACAGCATCGTCTCCATCCAGTTGGTCACCCGGGCCCGCAAGGAGGGCCTCGTCCTGACCCCGCGCGATGTGTTCGAGCACCGCACGGTGGCCCGGATGGCGGCCGCCGCCGGCGCGGCGGGCGACGGGCGGGGCGGCTACCTGGCCGCCGACGGCCCGCTGGTGGAGCTCGGCGAGGAGCAGCGGCGGCTGGTGGCCGCGGCGTTCCCCTCGGCCGAGGAGATCCTGCCGTTGGCACCGCTCCAGGAGGGCCTGTACTTCCACGCGGTGTACGACGACCGCGCCCTCGACGTGTATCTGATGCAGAACTTCGTGGAGCTGCTGCACGCGGTGGACGCGACCGCGCTGCGGGGTGCCTTCGAGACGATGCTGCGGCGTCACCCGAACCTGCGGTCCGGGTTCTGGCACGAGGGCCTGGAGGGCCCGGTGCAGGTGGTGCCGTCCGCCTGGGAGCTGCCCTGGCGTGAGCTGGACCTCGGCGGCCTCGACGCGGACGCGCAGGAGGCGGCGTTGCGGGAGTTCTCGCTCGCCGACGCGGCGACCCGATTCGACCTGGCGGCGCCTCCGTTGCTTCGGGTGACGCTGATCCGCTTCTCCGCGACGCGGTGGGTGCTGTGCGTGACCCAGCACCACATCCTGACCGACGGCTGGTCGGAGTCGCTGTTCTTCGAGGAGCTGTTCGCCCTGTACGGCAACGGCGGCGCGGAGGAGGCACTGGCGCCGGTCACCCCGTACCGGGACTACCTGCGCTGGCTGGCCGCCGTCGACACCGAGGAGGCGGCCGGGGCCTGGCGGTCCCATCTGGCGGGGCTGGACCAGGGCACGCTGGTCGCGCCCGCGGATCCGGCCCGTCAGCCGGTGACCGCGGAGGTGGTGGACCTGTCGCTGGACGCGGAGACCAGTGACCGGTTGCGGGCGTTCGCGCGGGGGTGCGGCATCACCTTGAACACGGTGCTGAGCACGGCGTGGGCGCTGTCGTTGGCGCAGATGACGGGCCGCGACGACGTGGTGTTCGGGGCGACGGTCTCGGGCCGGCCGGCGGACATCGCCGGGGTCGATCAGATGATCGGCATGTTCATGAACACACTGCCGTTCCGGGTGTCGTTGCGGGCCGAGGAGCCGCTGCGGGACCTGCTGGTGCGCGTACAGTCCGAGCACGCGGCGCTGCTGCCGTACCACTACGTGGGGCTGGGCCCCGTGCAGCGGCTCAGCGGCATCGGGCAGCTCTTCGACACCCTGTACGTGTTCCGCAACACCCCGCTGGACGACGCGGCCCGCGAGGAGGCGGTGGCCCGTCACCAGATCGGTTGGACGCACAGCGTCGACGGCACGCACTACCCGTTGACCCTGGCGGTGACCCCGGGGCGGGCCCTGGAGCTGACCCTGGCCTACCGGCCGGACCTGTACGACGAGGCCGCCGCCCGGTTGCTCGCCGACCGGCTGGCCCTGCTGGTGGGTCAGCTCGCGGACGGCGGCGCGCACCCCGTCGGCCGGCTGGCCACTCTGGGGGCCGGGGAGCGGGCGCTGCTGCTCGCCAAGGGCGACGACACGGGACACGAGGTCCCGGACACCACGGTGATCGACCTGTTCGCCGAGCAGGCCGCCCGTACCCCGGACGACACCGCCCTGGTGTTCGAGGACGAGCGGCTGACCTACGCGGAACTGGACGCCCGCGCGAATCGGCTGGCCCGGTTGTTGGTCGCGCGGGGCGCGGGGCCGGAGACGGTGGTCGCGCTCGGTCTGCCGCGTTCGGCCGACTTCGTGGTGGCGCTGTTCGCGGTGCTCAAGACGGGCGCCGCGTACCTGCCGCTGGACCTGGACCACCCGGTGGACCGGCTGGCCACGATGGTGTCCGACGCGGCCCCGCTGTGCCTGGTGACGACGGCGCCGGTCGCGGACCGGGTGCCGGTGGTCGACGGCGTTCCCCCGCTGACGCTGGACGCGCCGGGGACGCGGGAGGAGCTGGCCGATCTGGCGGGCTCGCCGCTCGCGGAGTCGGAGCTGACCGGGGTGCGCGACGGCCGGCACCCGGCGTACGTCATCTACACGTCCGGTTCCACGGGGCGCCCCAAGGGTGTCGTCGTGCCGTACGCGGGTCTGACGAACATGCTGCTCAACCACCGGGAGCGGATCTTCGCTCCGGCGGTGGCGCTGGCCGGCGGGCGCCGGATGCGGGTGGCGCACACCGTGTCCTTCGCGTTCGACATGTCGTGGGAGGAGTTCTTCTGGCTGGTCGACGGGCACGAGGTGCACGTGATCGGCGAGGAGCTGCGTCTGGACCCGGCGGCGTTGACCGCGCACTACGACCGGGTGGGCATCGACGTCGTCAACGTCACCCCCTCGTACGGGCAGCAGCTCGTCGAGGCGGGGTTGCTGAGCCCCGACCGGCACCGGCCGACGCTGTTCCTGCTGGGCGGCGAGGCCGTGCCGGACTCCCTGTGGGGCCTGTTGGAGCGCACCGAGGGCACGATGGGCTACAACCTGTACGGCCCGACCGAGTACACGATCAACGCGCTGGGCGCGGACGTGGCGGACAGTGCCACGTCGTGCGTGGGCCGGCCGATCTTCAACACCCGGGCGTACGTGCTCGACAGCGCCCTGCGGCCGGTTCCGGCGGGGGTGCCGGGCGAGCTGTACCTGGCGGGTGCCGGTCTGGCGCGCGGCTACTTCGGGCGGCCGGCTCTGACCGCGGAACGGTTCGTGGCCGATCCGTTCGGTGAGCCGGGCACGCTGATGTACCGCACCGGTGACCTGGTGCGGTGGCGGGCCGACGACTCGATCGACTACCTGGGTCGGGCTGACGACCAGATCAAGATCCGTGGTTTCCGGATCGAGCTGGGGGAGATCGAGTCGGCGGTCGCTGCGGCGCCGGACGTGACCGCCGCCGCCGTGACCCTGCACACGGGGGCGGGCGGGGTCCGTCGGCTGGTGGCCTACACGGTGATGTCGGCCGGGGCGGCCGGTGACGCGGCGGCGCTGCGGGCGCACCTGTCGCGGAGCCTTCCGGAGTACATGGTGCCGTCGGCGTTCGTGGAGCTGGCCGCGATGCCGCTCACGGTGAACGGCAAGGTGGACCGGGCGGCGCTGCCCGCACCGGACTTCGGGCAGGCGGGCGCGGGCCGGCCGCCGAAGGACGCGCGTGAGGAACTCCTGGCGCAGATCTTCGCGGAGGTGCTCGGCCTGGAGCGGGTCGGGGTGGAGGACAACTTCTTCGAGCTGGGAGGGCATTCACTGCTCGCGATGCGCCTGGTCGGCAGGATCCGGGACGCGCTCGGGCTGCCGGTGCAGGTGGCCTCGGTGATGGCCGCGCCCACGGTGGCGGACATCGCGGCCCGGATCAGTTCGGACGCCCGTCAGGGTGCGCTGCGGGTGTTGATGCCGCTCCGGGAGCGGGGCACGGCCGCGCCGCTGTTCTGCTTCCACCCGGCGTCCGGGTTCAGTTGGCAGTACTCGGGCCTGCTGCGGTACCTGGACGCGGACCGGCCGGTGTACGGCCTCCAGTCGCCGGGGCTGTCCGGCCCGCAGCCGGACGTCGCGGACGTCGCGGAACTCGCCGAGCTGTACCTGGCGGAGATCAGGACGGTGCAGCCCGAGGGGCCGTACCACTTCCTGGGCTACTCCTTCGGTGGCACCGTCGCGCAGACGCTCGGTGCGCTGCTCCAGGAGCGCGGCGAGGAGGTGGCGTTCCTCGGTCTGTTGGACGCGTACCCGCCGGAGGTCGAGGACTGGTCGTACGTGGACGACCCGGACTGGCGGGAGCGTCTGGAGCGGGAGGAGAGCGGATTCCTGCTGTCGGTGGCCGGTCTGGAGGGGGCCGCGGACGGTGAGCCGGCGGACCGTTCGGAGGCGGTGGCGGCGATCCGTGACAGCCAGGGCCTGTTGGCCGGCTTCGACGAGGACCTGTTGGAGTCGATCGTCTCCACCAACGTGCACTGTGTACGGCTGCTCTCGCGCAGCCGGACCCGCCGGTTCCGGGGGGACGTGTTGTTCTTCACGGCGGCCCGCACGACGCCTGCGGACGAGGCTCCCGCCCGGGTCTGGCCGCCGTACCTCGACGGCCGCCTGGTGGAGCACGTCCTGGACTGCTCGCACGACGAGCTGATGTCCCCTGCCGTGTCGGCGCAGGTCGGGCCGGTGCTGGCGCGGGCGTTGGCAGCGCTGCCCGTCCGGGGGTGACGAGCGGGGCGGGTGGGGGGCGGGACCCGGTCCGCCCCCGCCCGCCCCGGGTCACGCGGTCGCGCGGTCGCGCGCCCGCGTGTCGACGGTGCGGCCAACCGCGTCGCCCCGAGGGGAGGTTCACTCCCCCGGGGCCTGCCCGGCCGCCGCCCGGCGCGTGCCGGGGGCGGACTAGGCGAACCGATTCACTTAGGTTAGGCTTACCTTATTCAAAGGGGGAATGACATGTCCGACAGAGTGCCCGGCAGACCCCGACTCGCCGGACGAGTGGCCCTGGTGACCGGCGCGGGCCAGGGCATAGGCGAGGCGGTGGCCCGCTCGCTGCACGCGCTGGGAGCCACCGTGGCCGCCACCGATCTGCGGGGCCCGACCGTCACCGCCTGGGTCGACGAACTCCAACGGGACACCGGGGCCGCGGCTCCCGGAACCGGTACGGAGCGCGGCGTCGCCCGCGCCTACCAGCTCGACGTGACCGACCGGCACGCCGTCGACGAGCGCGTCGCCCGGATCGAACGGGACCTGGGTCCCCTCGACATCCTGGTCAACGTCGCGGGCGTGCTGCGCACCGCGCCGGCCGCCGAACTCACCGACGAGGACTGGTCGCTGACCTTCGCCGTGAACACCACCGGCGTCTTCCACACCTCGCGCGCCGTGGCCCCGGGCATGGCCGAGCGCGGGGCGGGCAGCATCGTCACCGTCGCCTCCAACGCGGCGGGCATCCCCCGCACCGGCATGGCCGCCTACGCCGCCTCCAAGGCGGCCGCCGTCATGTTCACCAAGTGCGTCGGACTGGAGTACGCCCGCCACGGGGTCCGCTGCAACGTGGTGGCACCGGGTTCCACCGACACGCCCATGCAGCGTTCCCTGTGGACCGACGACGAGGCACCCCGACGGGTCCTCGAAGGCGACCTCGCGACGTACCGCACCGGCATCCCGCTGGCCCGGATCGCGGACCCGCAGGACGTCGCCGACGCCGTGGTCTTCCTCTGCTCCGAACAGGCCCGCCACATCACCATGCAGGCCCTGTACGTGGACGGCGGGGCCACCCTGCGCTGACGCGCACCGGCCCCTCCCGCCCCTCCACCACCCGCAGCCCCCCGAGCCGCCCGCCCCGGGCGCGCGTCCGCCTGCCCGCCCTCCTCCCAGGAGTCCCCGTGCCCACGGTCCACCCACTTGCCGCGCCCCCCGCACCGGGCGCCCCCGCCCACCCCGCCGTGGGCGCCGCCACCGGCCTGCTCGACGCCTACCGCGCCGGCGACCGGTTCCTCGCGACACCGACCCGCACCCTGCTCGCCTCCGGCGTCAGGACGGAACTGCGCTCCGCCGCCTCCCGGCTGTCGGGCGACGTGCGCGCCGCGCTGCTCGACGCGGCGCGGGCCGGGGACTCCGGGGCCGTGGTGATGGGCGCGGTCCCCTTCGACCCGCAGGCACCGGCCGCGCTGGTCGTCCCGGAGCGGGTGCGCAGCGGCCCCGCGCTGCGCACGGACCCCCTGGTGGCCCTGGAGGGGACCGCCCCGGCCGCCGCGGACTGGTCGGTGTCCGAGGTCCCCGCGGCCGAGGTGTACGCCGAGGGCGTGGCCCGGGCGGTGGAGCGGATGGGGCGCGGCGAGTTCGACAAGGTCGTCCTCGCCCGCTCCCTCGAACTGGTCGCCGGCGACGACCTGGACCTCCCGGCGATGCTCGGTCGCCTCGCCCGCCGCGACCCCGGCGGCTACACCTTCGCGCTGCCGACCGGCCCCGGACGCACCCTGCTGGGCGCCAGCCCGGAACTGCTGGTGTCGCGCCGGGGGGACCGCGTCGTCGCCAATCCACTGGCCGGGTCCACCCCGCGCAGCGACGACCTCGCCGAGGACGTCCTTCGGGCCGCGACGCTCCTGCGGTCGGCGAAGGACCTGCACGAGCACGGTGTCGTCGTCGATGCCGTCGCCCGGGCGATGGCCCCGCACTGCGCGGAACTCGACGTCCCTGCGCGGCCCACCCTGATCCGTACCGCCACCATGTGGCACCTGTCGACCACCGTGTCCGGGCGGCCGAACCGCCCCGATGTGACCGCGCTCGAGATCGCCTCGGACCTCCACCCCACGCCCGCCGTCTGCGGCACGCCCACCGGGATCGCACGCGAGGTCATACGCGAGACGGAACCTTTCGACCGGGGGTTCTTCACGGGCATGGTCGGCTGGCAGGACGCGAGCGGGGACGGCGAATGGGTCGTCACCATCCGCTGCGCCGAGGCCGAGGGGCGGCGCCTTCGGCTGTTCGCGGGCGCCGGGGTCGTCGAGGCCTCGGACCCCGCCTCGGAGGCCGCGGAGACAGCGGCCAAGTTCCGCACCTTCCTCCAGGCCGTGGGGGCGGCGCTGTGACCGCCGCGGCACCCACCTGGCCCGCCGGGTTCGCCGAGCGCTACCGCGCCGCGGGCTGGTGGCGCGGGGAGACCTTCGGCGGCATGCTGCGCGAGCGCGCCGCCGCGCACCCCGACCGGATCGCGATCGTGGACCCGACCGGCGGCCCCGACGGCGGCCGTCGCACCTGGACGTACGGCGAACTCGATCTGCGGGCCGACCGGATGGCGGCCGGGCTGACCGCCCGGGGCATCGGCGCCGGGGACAAGGTCGTCGTACAGCTCCCCAACGTGGCCGAGTTCTTCGAGGTCGTCTTCGCGCTCTTCCGGATCGGGGCGCTCCCGGTGTTCGCGCTGCCCGCGCACCGGCGGACCGAGATCGGCTACTTCTGCTCCTTCACCGGCGCGGCGGCGTACGTGATCCCGGCCACGCACGGCGGCTTCGACTATCGCGAACTCGCGGCGCGGGTGGGCGAGGACGCCCCGGAGCTGCGACACGTGTTCGTGACGGGCGGCGACCCGGGTCCCTTCACCGCCCTGTCCGAGGTGCCCCTCGACCCGGAGCCCGGGCCGCCGGTCCACGCCCGGCCCGCACCCCGGGACCTGGCTTTCCTCCAACTGTCGGGCGGCAGCACGGGCGTGCCCAAGCTGATCCCGCGGACCCACGACGACTACCTGTACTCGGTGCGCGGATCCAACGAGCTGTGCGGGGTGACCGCGGACTCCGTGTACCTGGTCGCCCTGCCCGCGGCCCACAACTTCCCGCTGTCCTCGCCCGGTTCGATCGGCGCGCTGTACGCGGGAGCCCGGGTGGTGCTCAGCCCGCAGCCCGTCCCGGACGTCGCCTTCCCGCTGATCGAGTCGGAAGGGGTGACGATCACCGGACTGGTGCCGCCGCTGGCCCTGCTGTGGACCGATGCCGCGCCGCGCTCCCCGTACGACCTGAGCAGCCTGGACGTGCTGTTGGTGGGAGGTGCCAAGTTCAGCGAGGAGGCGGCCCGTCGGGTCGGGCCGGCGCTCGGCTGCACCCTCCAGCAGGTGTTCGGGATGGCGGAGGGGCTCGTCAACTACACCCGACTGGACGATCCGTTGGAGACGATCGTCACCACCCAGGGACGTCCGATCTCCCCGGACGACGAGATCCTGGTCGTCGACGACGAGGACCGCGAGGTGCCCGCCGGCGCCACCGGTCACCTGCTGACCCGGGGCCCGTACACGATCCGCGGGTACTGGAACGCGCCGACGCACAATGCCCGTTCGTTCACGGCCGACGGCTTCTACCGCACCGGCGACATCGTCCGGATCACCCCGACCGGCCACCTGGTCGTGGAGGGGCGCGCCAAGGACCAGATCAATCGCGGCGGCGAGAAGATCGCGGCCGAGGAGGTGGAGAACCACCTGCTCGCCCACCCGGCCGTGCACGACGCAAACGTGGTCGCGGAGCCCGACCCGTACCTGGGTGAGCGAACGCTCGCCTACGTGATCCTGCGGGCGGACGCCGAACCCGTGACGGCGCCGGCCGTGAAGAAGTTCGTCCGCACCCGCGGTCTCGCGGCCTACAAGGTGCCCGATCGGGTCGAGTTCGTGACCGCCTTCCCCACCACCGGGGTCGGCAAGGTCTCCAAGAAGGACCTGCGCGCGGCGGCCGACCCCGGCGTCTCCTGACCCCCGCGCCCCGACCCCACCCCGAACCCCGCACCGAACGGAACACCATGGCCCTGCCCGCCATCGCCCCCTACGCGCTGCCCACCGCCGCCGACCTGCCCGCCAACCGGGTGGACTGGTCGATCGACCCGGACCGCGCGGTCCTGCTCGTCCACGACCTGCAGAACTACTTCCTGTCCTCGTTCGACACCGCGAGCGAGCCCGTCACCGGACTGCTCCGGCAGGTGTCCCGGCTGCGCGAGGAGGCGATCCGGGCCGACGTACCGATCTTCTACACGGCCCAGCAGGGCGGCCAGAGCGCCGAGGAGCGCGGCCTCCAGCAGGACTTCTGGGGACCCGGCCTGCCCCTCGACCCGGAGGCGGAGGCCATCGCCTCGGCCGTGTCCCCCGGACCCGACGACACGGTCCTGACCAAGTGGAAGTACAGCGCGTTCGTCCGCACGGACCTGCTGGAGCGGCTGCGGGCGCTCGGTCGCGACCAACTGGTCATCACCGGCGTGTACGCCCACATCGGTGTGTTGATGACGGCGTGCGACGCCTGGATGCAGGACGTGCAGGCCTTCGTGGTCGCCGACGCGGTGGCGGACTTCTCGGCCGAGGAGCACCGGATGGCACTCGAATGGGCCGCCGGGCGCTGCGCGTACGTCACCACGACGGACCGGGTCTGCGAGGCCTGGTGAGAACGGGGCCGGTCCGCCCGCGCCCGCTGCCACACGCCCCGGCGGCACGGCGGTACGGCGTCGCGGTCCGGCCGGCCCCGACATCGCGCGTCCCGCCGGTCCGGCCGGTCCCGCTGCCGGTGACCCTGCCCGGCCAGGCCCGCGTCTGGGTGGCCTCGGTGAGCGAGAACGTCTGCGCCGCCGAGGCCCGCCGCCACGAACTGGACCGTACGGAACAAGCCAGGGCGGCCCGGCTCCGTCAGGACGACGACGTCGACCGGTTCCTGGTCGCGCACGTGTGTCTGCGCGCCCTCCTCGGCGAGCGGCTCGGGGCGGCCCCGGGCCGGTTGCTGATCGAGCGGGAACCCTGCGCCGGTTGCGGCGGGCCGCACGGGCGCCCGTACCTGCCGGGCCGGCCGGTGCACTTCTCGCTTTCGCACGCCGGTGACCTGGTACTCGTCGCCCTGGCACCGGTGCCGGTCGGGGTGGACGTGGAACCGGTGCGCGACGCCTCGCTGATCGAGGACACCGTCGACGCGCTGCACGACGCGGAGCGGACCGAGCTCCTCGGCCTGCCCGCTCGGGCCCGCGGCGCGGCCTTCGCCCGGTGCTGGGCGCGCAAGGAGGCGGCGTTGAAATCCACCGGCACGGGACTCGTGCAGGGTGCCTCCCAGCCGTATGTGGGTTCCGGCCTGGTCCCGGCCCAGCCGGACGGGCATCATGTGGTCGATCTTCCGGCGCCCCCCGGCCACGCTGCCGCCCTGGCGTTGCACCTCGGCTGAGAATCCGTCTCACGGACCGGGCATGAACTTGCCAACTTAGGCAAGCCTTACTTACGTTGACCCTCGCTGCACCGCAGCACACCCCCCCGCACCGCAGCACACCCCCCACACCGCCCCACTTCGGGACCCGTCCCCCACCGAAGGAGTCACCGTGAACGACCACCTCTCCACCGCCCGGCCATACGCGCTGGGCCTGTTCCGGATCGTCACCGGCCTGCTGTTCGCCTGCCACGGCGCCGCCTCCCTCTTCGGCGTGCTCGGCGGCGCCCACGGCGGCGGCACGGTGCCCGTCGGCACCTGGCCGGGCTGGTACGCGGCGGTGATCCAACTGGTGGCCGGCACGCTGGTGCTGTTCGGGGTCGGCACGCGCAGCGCCGCCTTCATCGCCTCGGGCTCGATGGCCTACGCCTACTTCACCTCGCACCAGCCGAACGCCCTCTGGCCGATCCAGAACAACGGCGAGTCCTCCGCGATGTTCTGCTGGGCCTTCCTCCTGCTGGTCTTCACCGGCCCGGGCGCCCTCGCTGTGGACCGGCTGCTCCCCTCCCGGGCGACCGCCGGCGCACCGCCCGCCCCCGACACCACGGGCGGCGAGGACCGGCACGCCAGTCCCGCCACCGCCTGACCCCACCCGCACCCCGCCGACGGTCCCACCCGTCGGCGGGGTGCGCACGACGAACGGGCCCACCCCTGCACGGGGTGGGCCCGTTCGTCGTGCGGGGCGTCGGCCGTGCCACCCAAGCCGGCGCCGCACAAGGCTTTTTCGGCAACAAGGGCACCCCGCGTCCCGCCAGGAGCGAATCCCGACCCCTGATTGTGAGCGGTTTGGTCTCACGATTGGACCAGGCGCAGTTTGGTAAGCCTAACCTAAGTAGTAGTTGCACGGACGAGGAGTACCGGAACACCCATGAGTCAATCGGCCCCGCCGGTGACAGTGCCGCCGCCGGCGCCCGCGAGAACCCGCTTCTCGCGCGGCACGGTGGTGACCCTGGTCGCCGGCCTGCTTCTCGCGACGGTGGTGATCGCGAGTGTCGGCTACGGCGCACGCGACATCTCGGCGCTGGAGACCGTCAAGATCCTGCTCCACCCCGGGGGCGGCGGATACAACCACGACGTCCTGTGGACGGAACGCATCCCCCGCACCCTGCTCGGTCTGGCCGTCGGCGCCTCGCTCGGCGCCTCCGGGCTCGTGATGCAGGCACTCACGATGAACCCGCTCTCCGATCCGGGCATCCTGGGCGTGGAGCAGGGCGCCGCGATGTTCGTGGTCCTCGGCATTCTCTTCCTCGACGTCAACGACGCGAGCGGCTTCTTCTGGCTGGCGCTCGTCGGCTCGGCGATTGCCGCGGCCCTCGTCTACCTGATCGGTACGCGCACCAACGCGGGCAGCACCACCCTCGGGCTGGTGCTGGCCGGTGTCGCCATCGCCGCCGTGCTGGCCTCCGTCGTCACCCTCCTCGTCGTCCGCGACGAGGCCGTGTACTCCTCCCTGCGCTTCTGGTCGGTCGGTCAACTCAGCGGTCGCTCCCAGGTCCTGGGCGAGATCGCGCCGTTCGCCGTCATCGGCCTGCTGCTCGCGCTGCCGCTCGGCCGCACCCTCAACGCCCTCAGCCTCGGCGAGGAGACGGCCCGGGGCCTCGGTGTGCGCGTCCAGCGTGCCCAGTTGGCCGGCGCGGCGGTGGCCGTCCTGCTCTGTGCCTCGGCGACGGCGGCCGTCGGACCCGTGGCCTTCGTGGGACTGGTCGCCGCGCACGTCGCGCGGATGCTGGTCGGCGCGGACCACCGTTGGTCGCTGCCGCTGTCGATGCTCTGCGGGGCCGTGCTGCTGGTCGGCGCCGACACCGTGGGCCGCCTGGTCCTCGATCACGGTGAGATCCAGGTGTCGGTGATGACGGCCGTGGTCGGCACCCCGTTCTTCGTGTGGCTGGCCCGCCGACGCGACCTGGTCCGGATGTGAAGGACGTGCCCGTGCCCCGACAAGCCGCCCCGACCCGGGCCGCGGTGCCCGCGTCGGCACCCGAACCCAAGGCCACCGAACCCAAGGCCACCGACGCCGAAGCCTCGGAATCCAAAGCCGCCGGCGCGCGGCCCGCGATTCCGGCCGGCCGACCGCACGAAGCCCCCGGTACGTCGTCGGTCGCCGCCACCGCCGCGCTGTTGCGCCGGGCCCACCGGTCCGCCCGCCGACGCACCGCCCTCCTGGTCGCCGTGCTCGTCGCAGTCCTGATCGGGCTGCTGCTGGCCTCCGTCCTGCTCGGCGGGTTGCGCAACATCCCGGCGTCCGACGTGCTGCCCGCCGCGTTCGGTCAACGCACCGGCCTCGCCGACTACGTGATCCACCGCATCCGGATGCCCCGCGCGCTGGCGGCCCTGCTGGCCGGCGCCCTGTTCGGGCTCTCCGGCGCGCTCTACCAGCGACTCATCCGCAACCCGCTCGCCACCCCGGACATCGTCGGCATCTCCGCCGGTGCGGGGGCCGGAGCCGTCACGGTCCTGATCCTCGCGCCGGCGATCCCCTACGGGGTGGAGGGCGCGGCGCTCGCCGGGTCCTTCCTCCTCGTCGGCGCCGTGCTGTTGCTCAGCCGGCGCGGCGGCCGGGTGGACACCTTCCGGCTGGTGCTGATCGGCATCGGCATGGCGGCGGTGTGCACCGCATACGTCAACTACCTGTTCTCCATGGCGGGTCAGCACAGCATCGCCCAGGTGACGCGCTGGCTCGTCGGCAGCGTCAGCGGAGTCACCTGGGACGGCGTCACCACCCTCGCGGTCGCCTTCGCCGTGTGCGCCCTGTGCGCCGCGCCGCTCGGCCGGGCGCTGGGTGCCATGTCGTTGGGCGACCAGTTGGCGGCCGGGCTCGGCACCCGGGTGTCGGCTGCCAGGACGGCGGCCCTGCTGCTCGGTGCGGCCGCCGCCGCCCTGGCCACCAGCGTGACCGGGCCCATCGGTTTCGTCTCGCTGGTGAGCGGCCCCATCGCCGCGCGCCTGGTCGGCGCGGACCGGGCGCTGTTGCTCGCCGCCCCCATCGGTGCGGTGATCGTCCTCGGGTCCGATGTGCTGGCCCAGCACGGTCCGCTGATCAGCCCGGTGCCCACCGGTGTCCTCACCGCCCTGATCGGCGCCCCCTACTTCGTCTGGCTGATCCTCCGCCGCAGGCAAGGAGCAAGTTCATGAGTTCCACGGCGCCCCCCGGCCTGGCCGCCCGTTCCATCACCACCGGGTACGACCGCACACCGGTCATCGAGGACCTCAGCCTGGACATCGAGCCCGGCAGGATCACCGTGCTGGTCGGTCCCAACGCCTGCGGCAAGTCCACCCTGCTCAAGTCCATGGCCCGCCTGTTGCCGGTCGCCGCCGGCTCGGTCCTGCTCGACGGCAACGACATCCACGCCCTGCCGACCCGCGAGGTGGCCCGCCGGCTCGGCATCCTGCCGCAGTCCCCGATCGCCCCCGAGAGCATCACCGTGGGGGACCTGGTCTGGCGCGGCCGCCACCCGCACCACCGGTTCGGGCAGCGCCGCACGGCCGCCGACGACGAGGTCATCGCCCGGTCGTTGACGGCCACCGGCACGGCCGAGCTGATCTCCCGGCCGGTGGACCAGCTCTCGGGTGGTCAGCGCCAACGCGTCTGGATCGCGCTGGCGTTGGCCCAGGAAACCCCCACGCTGCTGCTGGACGAGCCCACCACCTATCTCGACATCGCGCACCAGATCGAGGTCATGGACCTGCTCGCGGATCTCAACGAGCAGAGCGACAAGACCATCGTCCTGGTGTCCCACGACCTCAACCAGGCCGCCCTGTACGCCTCGACGATCGTCGCCATGCGCGACGGCCGGATCGTGTGCCAGGGCGCGCCCGAAGAGGTCCTCACCGAGCAGACGGTCGCCGAGGTCTTCGGCCTCGACTGTCTGGTCGTTCCCCATCCCCGTTCCGGCCGGCCCCAGATCTTCCCCCTGGGCCGCCACACCACCTCATAGGAGTACCAGTCCCCGTGTCCTTCCTCGACAGACACCGCACCCTGGCCGCCCTGACGGCCACCGCCGCCGGCCTCGGCCTGCTCACCGCCTGTGGTGGCGGCTCCTCCGACAAGGCGGACAAGCCGGCCGCCGCCTCAGCCGACGCCGCGAAGGGCGCCTTCCCGGTCTCCCTCAAGAACGCCTGGGGCAACACCGAGGTGAAGAAGAAGCCGCTCAAGGTCGCCACCGTCTCCGACGGCGACACCGACATCGCGCTGGCCCTCGGCATCGTCCCGGTGATCACCCCGGACGTGGAGGACGGCGGGAAGGTCCCCGAGTACAAGCAGCGGGCCATCGACAAGCTCGGCGCCGGCAAGCTCAAGACGTACGACGACACGGACGGCACCGCCTACGAGGCCATCGCCGCCGAGGCCCCCGACGTCATCCTCGGCGTGAACACGTGGGAGATGGACAAGGACTACGCGAAGCTGTCCCCCATCGCCCCCGTCGTCACCTACACCGACAAGGCGCAGGCCGACACCCTGACCTGGCAGGAGCGTCTGAAGACCGCCGCCAAGGCGCTGGGCCTGGAGGCCAAGGCCGACGAGGTCATCGCGGCCAACGAGAAGGCCACCGCCGACGCGGCGGCCGCGCACCCGGAGTTCAAGGGCAAGACGTACACGTACACCGTCGTCCACCCCGAGCAGATCAGCTTCATGTCGTACCAGGCCCAGGACCCGGGCGTCTTCGAGAAGCTCGGCTTCGCCAAGACCGACAAGGCGAAGAACTACGGCCCCGACAAGAACGCCGTCAGCCTGGAGAACCTCGACCAGCTCGACGCCGACGTCCTCCTCGTCACCTACCCCTTCGGTGACCGCGGCGTGATCAGCCCCAAGGAGCTGGAGGGCAACAAGCTCTTCCAGTCGCTGAACTCCGTGAAGGGCAAGCACTTCGCGGTCATCCCGTCGGACAACAACCTGGCCTCGTCCATCGCCTACCCGGACGCGCTGAACGCGCCGTGGGCGGTCGAGCAGTTGACGCCGCTCCTCGCCAAGGCCGTCGCCGGCCGGTAGGCGACACCCGAACAGGTCGGCCCGCCGCCTTCCCCGGGCGGCGGGCCGACCGGCCCGACCCCGACCACACATCTGAGGAGTTCTCCCCATGTCCAGCCGCAACCCCCGCCCGGTCGTCACCTTCCCCATCGTGCTCAGGGAGCTGACCGTGCTGCGTGTCGCGGACGTGACCCCTGGCATGCGTCGGGTGACGCTGGGCGGGCCCCAGTTGGCCGCCTTCCGGAAGAACGGCCTGGAGCTGCCGGCGCTGCGCACCGAGGGCTTCGACGACCACGTGAAGTTCTTCTTCGCCGACGAGGCGGGCGGGGACCCGGTGCTGCCTGGCCAGAACGTCTCCAGCCTGGACTGGCCCGCCGACGCGAGGCCGCTCACCAAGGACTACACCCCGGTGCGTTTCGACTCCGAGGCCGGGGAGATCGACTTCGACTTCGTGAACCACGCGGGCGGCGTCGCCTCGTCGTGGGCGCAGGCGGCGAAGCCCGGCGACGTCACCTGGATCGCCGGCCCGAAGATGTCGCACGGTCATCCGGAGGGCGTCGACTGGCTGTTGGCGATCGGTGACGAGACGGCCCTGCCCGCCATCGCCCGGTGGCTGGAGGAGATGCCGGAGGGCACCCGCGCCCGGGTGTTCGTCGAGGTCGGCGAGGACAGCCACCGTCAGGAACTGCCGACCCGCGCCGACGCCGAGATCACCTGGCTCGTGCGCGGGGGCGCGCCCGCAGGGAGCACCGACCTGCTGGAGCAGGCGGTACGGGGCATGGAGTGGCTGCCGGGCACCCCGTTCGTGTGGGCGGCCGGCGAGGCCGTGACCCTGAAGGGCATCCGCCGCCACCTCGCGGTGGACCGACAGGTGCCGCGGGAGCGGACCCACATCACCGGGTACTGGAGGCGCACCGAACCGGCCGTCGTCACGGGGCCGCAGGCGCAGGACGAGGACGACGCGCACGACCGCCTGCACGAACTGACCGACCTGGCACCGGGCCTCGCCATCCGGGCGGCGGTCACGCTCGGCCTGGTGGATCTGGTCTACCAGGGGGTCCGGACGCCGGACGCCCTGGCCGCGCGCACGTCGGCGCAGCCGCGCACGCTGGCCGCCCTGCTGACCTACCTGGTCTCGCTGGACGTGTTCGCCCTCGACTCCGAGGGGTACCGGCTGACGCCGATCGGCGAGGAACTCGTCGAGGACGACCACTCGTTGGCCGAGTACGACCTGCGCGGCGCGCAGGCCGCCCTCGACCTGTCGCTGTCGGGTCTCGCCGAGACCCTGTGGAGCGGCAAGGCCGGCTACCGCACCCTGTCCGGCCTGCCGCTGGCCGAGGCGATGGTCAACGACGAGCGCCTCGGCGGTTCGGCGCGCGAGGCGGTCGAGGACGAGGCGCTGTGGATCGCGCCCGGTGTCGCCGGCGGGTACGACTGGTCCTCGGTGGGATCGGTGACCGCAGCCGGGCACGGCGCCGGCGCCGTGGTCAACACGCTGCTCAAGGTGTTCCCCGAACTGCGGGCCCGGATCGCCGCGCAGCCGTCGGCGCTGCGGGTGGTGCGGGAGCAGGTGCTGGATGCCGACGTGCTGCCCCGGGTGGACCTGCTCGCCCGCTCCGGACCGGTGCCCCCCGGTGACGGCACCGTACTCCTGTGTCGGCTGCTGGAGCTGCTGCCCGACGAGGACGCCGTGCTCACCCTGACGGAGACGGCGGCCGCGCTTCCCGACGGGGGCGCGCTGCTGCTGGTGGAACAGGTCGAGGGGCCGGACGCCGATGACGTGGAGGCGGCGCTGAACCAGTTGCGGCTGGCGTCGGCGTTCGGCTCGGGAGTGCGCTCGGAGGCCGCGTTCGCGGAACTCGTCGCGCGCGCCGGGCTGGCGGTCCGCGATCTCACGGACATCGGCTGGGACCACCGCCTGTGGGTGCTGACCCGGCAGAGCTGATCCCCGGATCAGCCTGATCGGGGGGCCTGCCACCCGCGCGTCTCCCGGCAGCTCTCCGGTCCGGGTGTCGACACGCACTGCCGCTCGGAGGACCGGACCCCGCCCCCGGCCGCCCACGGGTCCGGGCGGGACCCGTTCCGCGGAGACGCCGGTACCCGTCACAGGGCCGGTACCTGGTCGCGCAGGAAGAGGTCGGCGCTCTCCACCCGTGCCCAGCGGCGCAGTGGTGCGGGTGGGCGCGGGATCTCCCGGCCCTGTTCGCGCCACTGGCGCACGACGGCGTCGTAGATGGGGGTCCCCGAGGGGCGGGCGTGCTCGCCGGTTCGGGGGCTGAGGCCCGGCCAGGGTGCCGGAACGGTTCTTCTCGTGTCGTTCACGACGTACCCAACGACGGGAGGCCGCTTCAGGCAACCCTCGGCCGCGCCCCGACCGGCGTGTGGTCGGTGTGAACGGTCGCGGCGATCAGTCGCGGAACGGCGTGTACCAGGGCGTGCTCGGCGGCTTCGGCCAGCTCGTGGGCCTGCACCACCGTCAGGTGCGCGTCGACGACGATGTCGGCCTCGGCGCGCAGGGCGTGGCCGATCCAGCGCATCCGGACCTGCCCCACGCCCCGCACACCGCCGACCGCGCGCAGGGCGTTCTCCGCGCTCTCCACCAGTGCCGGGTCGACGCTGTCCATGAGCCGCCGGAACACCTCCCGGGCGGCGCCGAGCAGCACGTACAGGATCGCGACGGTGATCAGCAGCCCGATCACGGGGTCGGCGGCCTTCCACCCGGCGGCGGAGCCGGCCGCGCCGAGGAGGACGGCGAGGGAGGTGAATCCGTCGGTTCGGGCGTGCAGGCCGTCGGCGACCAGGGCGGCGGAGCCGATCCTGCGGCCGGTGCGAATGCGTTGGCGGGCCACCCATTCGTTGCCGGCGAACCCGACGAGCGCGGCGGCGGCCACCGCCCACAGGTGGGTGACGTCGCGGGGGTGCAGCAACCGGTCGACGGCCGCCCAGGCGGCCAGTGCCGCGGAGGCGGCGATGGTCGCCACGATGAGCATCCCGGCCAGGTCCTCGGCCCGGCCGTAGCCGTACGTGTAGCGCCGGTTCGCGGCGCGCCTGCCGAACAGGAACGCGATGCCGAGCGGGACGGCGGTCAAGGCGTCGGTGGCGTTGTGGACGGTGTCGCCGAGCAGGGCCACCGATCCCGACAGGGCGACGATCACGGCCTGGACGACGGTGGTCGCCGCCAGGACGAGCAGGGACAGCCACAGCGTGCGCATACCGGCGCGCGAGGTCTCCATGGCCGGATCGATCCTGTCGGCCGCCTCGTGGCCGTGCGGGCGGATCAGGTGCGCCAGGCGCCGGCCGCGGCCCGAGCCCACGTGAGGGTGGTGAGGTTGATGGTCCTGACGGTGATCGTGTACGTGCCGATTCCCCTCCATGCCCCCACGGTGGCACATCGCACGCATTGCGGCTACAGCCGTCATACGCCCGGTGACCAGGTGCGATTCACTCGCATGTGCGGCCCGGAGGCAGCCTCCGACCGGCGCGGCCCCCCGGCCCTCGCGGGCCCGGTGGCGGACCGGCGGCGGACCGGCGGCGACGGCGACGGCGACGGTCAGGACGACTCCTCCGCGAGGATGCGATCCGCCGCGTAGTGCGGGCACCGGTCCGCGTGCCAGGTCACCGTCAGGAAGCCCGGGCCCGCCGCGATCGTCCGCGCCACACCGTCGACCGGGCCGGCCCCGCAGTATCCGCACACGAGTGTTCTCGGAACCGGCAGCTCCACCATGACCGTTTCCTCCCGCCGAACCAGCGCACATCCGAAGCACCCACATCTATCAAACCCACACACGATCCGATCGGGTACCGACGGGTAGTGGCCGACTTCCGTACACATCGGGCTCGGGAGGCCGGATACGCACCGCACGAAGACGGGCGGACGACGAAGACGACCGCCCGCGTGCCCGCGCGAGCGATCAGGACCCGCGACCCGGACCCGCGACCGATCAGGATCGGAGAAGCGAAACCCGCCCCGCCCGCCGTAGCGTGAAGTCCACGGGCATCGAGCCCTGCCGGCAGGGAACGGGGCGCCCGGCCCCGATCGACGGATGGAGACGCGATAAGCATGGCCAAGAGGACGGGGACGCGGTCGTCCGCGCCGCACGACGCCGACAGCCACGACCTGATCAGCGTGCACGGCGCGCGCGTGAACAACCTCAAGGACGTCAGCGTCCAGATCCCCAAGCGGCGGCTGACGGTGTTCACGGGCGTCTCCGGCTCGGGCAAGAGCTCGCTGGTGTTCGGCACGATCGCGGCGGAGTCGCAGCGGCTGATCAACGAGACGTACAGCGCCTTCGTCCAGGGCTTCATGCCGACGCCGGCGCGGCCCGAGGTCGACGTACTGGACGGCCTGACGACCGCGATCATCGTGGACCAGCAGCGGTTGGGGGCCGACCCCCGCTCCACGGTCGGAACCGTCACCGACGCCAACGCGATGCTGCGCATCCTCTTCAGTCGCCTCGGGAAGCCGTATGTCGGCGGGCCCGGCGCCTTCGCCTTCAACGTCCCCTCGGTCCGGGCGAGCGGGGGGATCACGGTCGAGCGCGGCGCCGCCACCAGGACGGTGAAGGCGACCTTCAGCCGCACGGGCGGCATGTGCGTGCGCTGCGAGGGCCGGGGCAGCGTCTCCGACATCGACCTCGCCCAGCTGTACGACGACTCCAAGTCGATCTCCGAGGGGGCGTTCACCATCCCCGGCTGGAAGTCGGACAGCTGGTGGACCGTACGGCTCTACGCCGAGTCGGGCTTCCTCGACCCGGACAAGCCGATCCGCAAGTACACCAAGAAGGAGATGCAGGACTTCCTCCACCGGGAGCCGACCAAGGTGAAGGTCGAGGGCGTGAACCTCACCTACGAGGGCCTCATCCCCAAGATCCAGAAGTCGTTCCTGTCCAAGGACAAGGAGGCGATGCAGCCGCACATCCGGGCGTTCGTGGAGCGGGCGGTCACCTTCACCACCTGTCCCGAATGCGACGGTACCCGGCTCAGCGCGGAGGCCCGCTCCTCGCGCATCGCCAAGCTCAACATCGCCGAGGCCTGCGCGATGCAGATCAGCGACCTCGCGGAGTGGGTGAGCGGCCTCCACGAGCCGTCGGTGGCGCCGCTGCTGTCGACACTGCGCGGGACCCTGGACTCGTTCGTGGAGATCGGGCTCGGCTACCTCTCGCTCGACCGCCCGTCGGGCACGCTGTCGGGCGGCGAGGCCCAGCGCGTGAAGATGGTCCGCCATCTCGGTTCCTCGCTCACCGACGTCACCTACGTCTTCGACGAGCCCACGACGGGCCTGCACCCCCATGACATCCAGCGCATGAACGATCTGCTGCTGCGGCTGCGGAACAAGGGCAACACGGTGCTGGTCGTCGAGCACAAGCCGGAGACGATCGTGATCGCCGACCACGTCGTGGACCTCGGTCCCGGCGCCGGCGCGGCGGGCGGCACGGTCTGCTTCGAGGGCAGCGTCGAGGGGCTGCGGACCGCGGGCACCGTCACCGGCCGCCACTTCGACGACCGGGCCGCCGTCAAGGACACGGTACGGACGCCCACCGGCACGCTGGAGATCCGCGGCGCGACGACGCACAACCTGCGCGACGTCGACGTCGACATCCCGCTCGGGGTGCTCACGGTCGTCACCGGTGTCGCCGGCTCCGGGAAGAGTTCGCTCGTGCACGGGTCGATCCCCGCCGGCGAGGGTGTGGTGTCGATCGACCAGGGCGCGATCCGCGGTTCGCGCCGGAGCAACCCGGCCACGTACACCGGTCTGCTCGACCCGATCCGCAAGGCGTTCGCGAAGGCCAACGGCGTGAAGCCGGCGCTGTTCAGCGCCAACTCGGAGGGTGCCTGCCCGAACTGCAACGGCGCCGGGGTCGTCTACACCGACCTGGCGATGATGGCGGGCGTCGCCATCGTCTGTGACGAGTGCGAGGGGAAGCGGTTCCAGGCGGCGGTCCTGGAGCATCACCTCGGCGGCCGCGACATCAGCGAGGTGCTGGCGATGTCGGTGACCGAGGCGGAGGAGTTCTTCGGGGCCGGGGAGGCGCACACGCCGGCCGCGCACCGGATCCTGAATCGGCTCGCCGACGTGGGACTGGGGTACCTCAGTCTCGGTCAGCCGCTGACCACGCTGTCGGGCGGTGAGCGGCAGCGGCTGAAGCTGGCGACCCACATGGCCGACAAGGGTGGGGTCTACGTGCTGGACGAACCGACCGCCGGCCTGCACCTGGCGGACGTCGAGCAGTTGCTCGGACTCCTCGACCGGCTCGTCGACTCCGGCAAGTCGGTGATCGTGGTCGAGCACCACCAGGCGGTCATGGCGCACGCCGACTGGATCGTGGACCTGGGTCCGGGCGCCGGCCACGACGGCGGCCGGATCGTCTTCGAGGGCACGCCCGCCGATCTGATCGCCGGCCGCCCCACGCTCACCGGCGAGCACCTGGCGGCGTACGTCGGCGCCTGACCGGGACGCGCGGACACGGCGGGACGGGCCGGAGGAGGTGGCAGGGCACGATGAGGGCGGTACGCGATCGAACCCGTTCTTTTCGAGAAGGAGAGAGGGCATGCTGCAAGCCTTCGCCGACCTGTCCACCCCGCTCCTGGCCGACGCCTGTGTCCGTACGAACACGCCGCTGCGCGTCGCACCGCCCGGCATCGGCGCGGTCGTGCCGGGGCACCGGGTGGCGGGGCCCGTGCTGCCGGTGCGTCACTTCGGGAGCGTGGACGTGTTCCTGGAGGCCTTCGGCCGGGCCGAGGAGGGCGACGTCCTGGTGATCGACAACGGCGGCCGTTCGGACGAGGCGTGCGTGGGTGATCTGGCGGTACTGGAGGCCGCGGCGGCCGGGGTGACGGGTCTGGTGGTGTGGGGACTGCACCGCGACACGGCGGAGCTGGCCGAGATCGGTCTGCCCGTGTTCAGCTACGGCGCCTTCCCGCCCGGACCCGTACGGCTGGACGAACGGGAGGCCGACGCCCTGGTCACCGCACGGTTCGGGGCGCACCTCGTGGACGGCCGGGACTTCGTCTTCGGTGACGTCGACGGTGTGCTGTTCGTCGCCGCGGAGCACGTCGAGAGGGTGCTGACGACGGCCGGGCGGATCGCCGGGACGGAGCGGGAGCAGGCGCGCCGGATCCGATCGGGCGAGACGTTGCGCCGGCAGACGGCTTTCGAGGACTACCTGGTCCTGCGGGACGCGGATCCCTCGTACTCCTTCCGGCAGCACCTGCGGCGCACCGGCGGCGCCATCGAGGAGTAGGACGCGCACGTGGCGGGGCCCTCTCCCGGCAGGCACTGGCCGGCGCGGCGGCCGTTCGGTGGGCCGGTCCCCCGCCCGAACGGCCCGCCGCGCGCGGTGGATCAGTTCTGGCCGAGCGGCAGGGCCAGGTCGGTGACCTGCTGCTTGGCGGGGAAGGCGCCGAGGTCGCGGGCCGCTCCGGTCAGCACGTCGATCTGGTAGAGGCGGGAGCCGCGACCGGTATCGAGGGTCGCGAATCCCTGGTTGATGCCCTGCTTGGGCGAGAAGTGGATGTCGAATCCGGCGTCGGGTCCGGCGTTCACGCCGAGGTTCCCGGTGGGTGCGAGGGTGCCGGCGTTGGCGGGTGACTGGAGGGAGACCCGGTCGGCCGTGGTGTCGAGGTCGAAGAGGGTGGTCGCCGTGGCGGCGTTCAGGTCGTTGTTGGTGTAGGCGGCGCCGGTGACGCCCATGGCGGTGGACGGCGGGGTGGTGGGGTTGGTGAGGGTCCCGTCGACCGTGGTGCCCAGCGGGGCGGCGGCGTCGTCGAGGTTGTGGCGCAGGTTCTGACCGGTGTTGCCGATCACGCGCAGACGGTTCGCGGCGGGGTTGAAGTCCACCCCGAACCGCGTGCCCGACAGGCCCACGGTGAGCTGGGAGACCTTCGTCGCCCTGGCGTTGCCGGTGTTCAGGGTGTAGATGCCGCCCTTGTCGCCGACGCCGTAGAGCTTCTCGTTCTGGACCCGGAAGTCGATGCCCACCAGCCTGGTGTCGCCCCGCAGCCCGGACACCCTGCCGATGCCGGTGGGCTTGGCGGGCGAGTCCACGGTGAACTCCACCAGTCGCTGGTCGGAGGTCAGGCCGATGGCGGTCAGTGCCCGGCGTCCCGCTCGGTCCACGGCGTGGTCGCCGCCGTCGGCGGAGGCCAGAACGGGCGCCGACACGGCGGCGGCCAGGACGACGGACGCGGCGATGACGATCTTGCGAGTACGCATGATGCTCTCCAGGATCGGGGTTCGGAGAATCTGGGGGTTCCGCCCGCGGTGTCGGGCGGGTCGAGTCTGTTTCGACGGTCGGGCCCGCGCGGACGGGTCGGTGCCCGCGATCCCACCCCAATGGCGGCACCGGCCGCCCGGCCGCCTCCTCTCCGCCGGCGGAACTCCCCTCGGTGCCGGATTCCGACCGGGCGTCGTCCACCGTCCCGCGCGGCCGTGTCTCGCGGTCTGGCGTCGAAGCCGGGGCTACGGTGGGCGCCGGGTGAGCGTCAGAGAGGTCGGTGCCGGTGTCGACGTCAAGCCATGAGGTGTTCGGTGCGCCGTGTTGGGTGAGCCTGATGACCCGCGATCTGGAGAACGCGCAGGCGTTCTACGGGGCCGTGCTCGGGTGGACCTTCCGCCCGACCCGGCTCGGCGAGGGTTTCTCGGTGGCGATGCGTGACGGGGTGCCGATCGCGGGCATCGGGGCACTCGCCGGCCGGCTGGGCGTCCCGGTCGCATGGACGCCGTACTTCGCCGTCGACGACGCCGACGTCACCTCGGCGCGGATCCGCGAACGGGGCGCCACCATGGCGGTGGGCCCGCTGACCTTCGGCACGGGGCGCGCCGCGCTCGCCGCCGATCCGGAGGGGGCGGTCTTCGGTTTCTGGCAGGGCGAGGTCATCCCGGACTGGACGGCGCACCGCCACCACGCCGCCGCGTCGCTCGAACTGCGCACGCGTGACGCGTTCGCCGCCGCCGTGTTCTACGGGGACGTCCTGGACTGGGCGTGCGAGCGCCCGGGGTGCTGTGACGTCTCGTACGAGCACGATCACGTGGTGATCCGGCGCGGTCACGACACCGTCGCCCGGATCAGCGGCGGGGCCGTGGAGGAGGCACCGGACCCGCAGATCCGCCCGCGCTGGCACATCCACTTCGACGTGCCCGACCTGGAGGCGGCCGTGGACACCGCCGTCCGGCTCGGTGGCCGGACCGCCTCCCCGGTCCGGACGACGGGCGACAGCCGCCGGGTCGCGATCGGGGACCCGGACGGCGCCCTGTTCACGATCGTCACGCCGCAGGGCGCGTCCGGTTGAGCGGCTACGCGGGCTTGGCGTCCGGTTCGGCCGCGTGCCACACGGTCGTCGTGTTGCAGAACTCGCGGATCCCGTGGCCCGAGAGTTCCCGGCCGTAACCGCTGCGCTTCACTCCGCCGAACGGCAGTGCGGGGTGGGAGGCGGTCATGCCGTTGAAGAAGACACCGCCGGCCTCGACGTCCCGGACGAAGCGTCGCTGTTCGGCCTCGTCCCGGGTCCACACGTTCGAGCTCAGGCCGAAGGGCGTGTCGTTGGCCAGGTGCACCGCCTCGTCCAGGTCGCGGACCCGGTACACGGTCGCCACCGGCCCGAAGGCCTCCTCGTGGTGGATGCGCATCTCGGGGGTGATCCCGGTGAGGACCGTCGGCTCGTAGAACCAGCCCTTCGGGAACGCCTCCGGCCTGCTCCCGCCGCACAGGGCGCGGGCTCCTCGGCGCACCGCGTCGTCCACGAGTCCTTCGACGTCGTCGCGGCCCTGCTCGGTGGCGAGCGGGCCGACGTCGGTGGATTCCGCCATCGGGTCGCCGACGGTCAGTTCGGCCATGCGGGCGGTGAAGAGCCGGGTGAACTCGTCGTGGACGTCGGTGTGCACGATGAATCGCTTGGCCGCGATGCAGGACTGGCCGTTGTTCTGCACCCGGGCCGTCACCGCGATCCGCGCGGCGCGTTCGACGTCGGCCGACGGCATCACCACGAAGGGGTCGCTGCCGCCGAGCTCCAGGACGGTCTTCTTGACCTCGTCGCCGGCGATGGCGGCGACCGCGCGGCCCGCCGGCTCGCTCCCCGTCAGGGTCGCCGCGGCCACCCGGGGATCGCGCAGGATCCTCTCGACCGCGCCGGAGGAGACGAGCAGCGTCTGGAAGGCTCCGGCGGGGAATCCGGCGCGCCGGAAGAGGTCGCCCAGGTACAGCGCGGTCTGGGGCACGTTCGACGCGTGCTTGAGCAGACCCACGTTGCCGGCCATGAGCGCGGGTGCCGCGAAGCGGACGACCTGCCAGAGGGGGAAGTTCCACGGCATCACGGCCAGGACGACTCCCAGCGGCCGGTAGTGGACCCGGGCGCGGGCGGCCCCGGAGTCCGCGACCTCCTCCTCGGCCGGGAACTCGTCGGCCAACAGGCCCTCGGCGTTGCGGGCGTACCACCGCATGGCCTTGGCGCACTTCGCCGCTTCGGCGCGGGCCGCCGCGATCGGTTTGCCCATCTCGGTCGTCATCGTGCGGGCGATGTCGTCCTGGTCCTCGTCCAGGAGGTCCGCCGCGCGGTCGAGGAGCCGGGCGCGCTCGGCGAACTCCGTGATCCGAAACGTCCGGAACGTCTCGGCGGCGAGCGCCAGCCTTCGTTCGACCTCGTCTTCCGTCAGTTCGTCGAACGTGCGGAGCGTCTCGCCGTTCACGGGGTTGATCGTCGCAATGGCCACGTGGGGCTCTCCTCTTCCTCGGCGCACCGGTCTGTGCACCGGTCTCCGATGATGCAATCGCGCGTGGGCGGCGGGCCGGAAGCGCGCCGGACCTCGACGCGCGCCGTTCCGCCCCGTTCGCGTGTGCCCCGCGAGGGCCGGGTGATCGGTGCGCTTGTTGATCACGTCGAGGAGTGGGCAGGGGCGGGCTTATGACACTGGCAATCACACCTCTGCGTCGGCTCGCCCACCGCTACCGGGAACCCGCGGTCGTCCAGGCGATCCGTTCGACCGCGGCTGCCGTCGTCTCGTACGTCGTCGCCCTGGCGGTGAGCGACGAGCCGGCGCCCCTGACCGCGCCGCTCACCGCGCTGCTCGTCGTTCAGGTCACGCTCTACACCACGCTCACCACCGGCATCCGGAGGGTGAACTCCGTCGTCGCCGGCGTGCTGATCGCCATCGGCTTCAGCGCCCTGGTCGGACTGACCTGGTGGAGTCTCGGCCTGATCATCCTGGCCTCGCTCGTCATCGGCCGCGTGGTGCGGGCCGGCGAGTTCGTCCCGGAGGTCGCGATCAGCGCGATGCTGGTCCTCGGTGTCACGAGGGTCGCCGACACCGCCTGGGACCGTGTCCTGGAGACGCTGATCGGCGCGGCGGTCGGCCTCCTCTTCAACGTGCTGTTCGTGCCGCCCGTGTGGATCCGTCCCGCCTCGGAGGCGATCACCGGTCTCGCGGCGGGCATGAGCACCCTGCTGACGCACATCTGCGCGGAACTCGGCGGACCCACGACGGTGGAGAAGGCCGCCGCCCGGCTGCACGAGGCACGGCGCCTCGACAACGACATCGCGCTGGTCGATGCCGCGCTCCGACAGGCCGAGGACAGCCTGCGGCTGAATCCGAGGGTGCGCGAGGGGCTCCTCTTCCGGCTGGTGCTGCGCACGGGGCTCGACACCCTGGAGATCTGCGCGGTGGTGCTGCGGGTGTCCTGCCGGACCTTGACCGATCTCGCCAAGACCCGGCCGGCGGACACCCTCTTCCCGCCGCTCGTCACCCAGGCCCTCCAGGAGTTGTACGGCCATCTGGCCATCGCGATGGAGAGCTTCGCCGAGCTGATCACCGCTCAGGTCAGCGCGAACGCCGAGGAGGCCGAGGGCCGGCTGACCCGGGAGCTGGAGATCGCCCGGATGAGCCGCGACCGGCTCGCCGTGCTGTTGCTGGAGCGGGTCCGCGCCGAGCCCGGGATGTGGCAGTTGTACGGGGCGCTGCTGGCCGAAGCGGACCGCGTACTCGACGAACTCGGCGTGGACAAGCGCTCCCAGCGCCTGATGGAGGAACTCGACCAGCACTCCCGGCTGCGCCTCGAACGGCATCCGCGATGGCACCGTCTGACGCGCCGACTGCGCTCCCTCGGGTCGGGCCGGGGCCGCGCCCGGGACCGCGATCAGGTCTCGGAGTAGCTGAAGTCCCCCATCGTCCACGCGCTGACGTCCTTGATCGCGATCCGGTACATCCCTCCGGTCTCGGGGATGCCCATGGTGCCCTGGAGGATCCTGGCCACGTGGAAGTGCAGGTAGGAGGGCGACTCCCGGGGCGAGGAGCCGTCGGCCGTCTCGGCGTCCGCGAACAGTGGCGCGAACGGACTGAGCCGGTCGGAATCGATCAGGACCTCGGCCACGCGCCGGCGCCACACGCTCTCGGGAGCGAGGCGGCCCGTGACCACGGCGCCGTGAACCAGGACGGTCAGTGACATCTGGTTGGTCTGCTCCGATTCCACCGCGGCGGCGATGGCGACGAGCAAGACGTCAGGCTTCGACATGAGCACCGATGCTACAAGGCGCCGGTCCCCCCGGCGGGCGTGTTGACGCTGCGCCGGTCCCCGCGTCCGCACATCGCGTGGCGCGTCGGCCCGCGTCCGCGACGACCGGTTGTCGCATCGGCTGTTCCCACGCGGCGTTCCCACGCGGCGTTCCCGCGCGGCGTTCCCGCGCGGCGTTCCCGCGCGCGGGGCGGGGCCCGCTGCGGTCGCGGGGCCGGTACGTTGACGCCCACCGGTACGGCCACGACCCGACCCGCCCGCACCTCGGAGGGACCCCTGATGAACGAGAGCGACCTGCGGTTGGCCGGCGGGCGCGTCCTGCACGTCCACGACACCGGACCGGGACGTCGCGCCGACGGTCCCGTCGTGTTCTGGCACCACGGCACGCCGAACATCGGGGCGCCCCCCGCGCCGCTCTTCCCCGCCGCCGCCCGACTGGGCATCCGGTGGGTGTCGCACGACCGCCCCGGGTACGGCGGCTCGTCCCCGTGCCCGGGGCGGACCGTGGCGTCCGCGGCGGCGGACGTGCGCGCCGTCGCGGACGCGTTGGACATCGACCGGTTCGCGGTCATGGGCCATTCGGGGGGCGGGCCGCACGCACTGGCCTGCACTGCGCTGCTCGCGGACCGGGTCCTCGCCGTGGTGAGCGTGGCGGGATTGGCGCCCTTCGACGCCGAGGGCCTCGACTGGTTCGCCGGCATGAACCCCTCCGGCGCGGCGTCCTTGCGTGCCGCCGCGCGGGGGCGCGGGGCGAAGGAGCACCACCAGGCCGGTGCCGTGTTCGATCCGGAGATGTTCACACCGGCCGATCATGCGGCGCTGGCCGGCCCCTGGTCCTGGTTCGCCGATGTCGTCGGGCCGGCCGTGGAATCCGGTCCCGGTGGTCTGATCGACGACGACCTCGCCTACGTCACGCCCTGGGGCTTTCGTCCCGAACTGATCACGGCGCCCACACTTCTCCTGCACGGCGCCCGGGACCGGGTCGTACCGAGCGCGCACGGTCGGTGGCTCGCCGACCGGATCCCCGGAGCGGAACTGCGGATGAGCCCGGACGACGGTCACCTCTCGGTGTTGAGTGCGGGCGAGAGCGCCCTGGAGTGGCTGGCGACGCACCGCGGTACGTGAGCCGGACAGCCACGGACCCCGCACCGACCTGCCCGTTTGCACTTCGGCAACAGTGTTGCCAAAGTGGCGGCATGATTGCCTCGACCGCTGGATCCAGCCCCCTCGGCCAGACCGCCGACCCTGCCGCCGTACGGACGGAGGTGACGCCGTGAGCGCCCCCGCCCCCGACGTGGCCGAGCTGGAGGCTCAGGAGGCGCGGCTCACCCTGACCCGCTTCACCCACGAGGACGCCTGGGAACTGGGCTCGCTGCTCGTCACCCTCGCCCGCGAGCGGTCGGCTCCCGTCGCCATCGACATCCGACGCGGCGCCCAGCAGCTCTTCCACTGCGCGCTCCCCGGGTCGAGCGCGGACAACGACGCCTGGATCGAGCGCAAGCGTCGTGTCGTCGAACGCTACGGCGCCTCCTCGCTGTTGATCGGAACCCGCTTCCGGGCCCGCGGCAAGGACTTCGACACGGACGGACGCCTGGACCCGGACCTGTACGCCGCGCACGGGGGTTCGTTCCCGATCGCCGTCGAGGGCGCGGGAGTCATCGGCGCGGTAACGGTGTCGGGGCTGCCGCAACTCGACGACCACGCACTCGTGATCGAGGCGTTGGAGCGCTTCCGCGCCCTCCCCGGGGGCGAGCGCGCGGCCCACTGATCGTCGACCCGGCCGAGCCGGGCGGAGCACCCTCGCCGGAGGGCGCTCCGCCCGGTGTCAGTGGGCGCTGCGGCGGTGGCCGCCGCGCTGCGGAGGAATCGTCCGAAGCCGGCGTGCCTGGACGCCGCGTCGGGGCGCGTTCGACCGGACGGGAGCTGCGGGGGCTGCCACGAGAAGAGCGATCAGGGCTCCGACCGCGACGAGAATCACCACGATGGACATCGACATGCTCGTTCCTTTCGTCGGGCGCTGACAACTTGCCACTACCTAGTGTTACCTGAAGCGCGATCATCAAACACGGCGAGTGACATTCGCCGGGGCGTGCGGGTCGCTCCGATCGACTCGCACGACACCCCGCGGGTGACCTGGCGCACATCCGGGCGCGTCGATCCCTCCGGGGCGGGCAGACGCGGGAGATGACATCGAATCAGCTGCTCGCGTTCACCCCCTCCCCCGCCCCCGGGCCCGCCTGGCTGCACCTCCTCGTGATGGCCTTCGCCCTGTTCGTCCTGCTGCGAACCCTGACCAAGCAGCGCTGAACTTCCGCGCCCGAGGCTCTGGTTGAGCCAAGTCGCCGTGCGCACGACACCCGGTGAGACGGTCGTTTCCGGGGCATCCGCAGGGCATGGACAACTCATCGCTCGACTCGGAGCGGCAGGACCGCCCAAGACGCCCGCACCGTCCGGCCCGTTGGGGACGGATCGTCGGCGCACTGGCAGCGTTCGCCCTGCTGTTCGTACTCGTCAGCCGGTTCGACCTGATACCCGGCTTCGGTGATCTCTTCGGCGAGAAGACGCGGGACCGGACCGGCCCCGTGCTCCTCAAGTCGATCCGGGACATGCACCGTTACGAGGGCGCCGCGGGCAACTTCCAGGTCGTGGTGGACCTGGAGAAGGACGCGAAGTTCCTCCCCGACTCGATCCGCGGCACCCGCACCCTGTACGTCGGAGCGGGCACCGTCAGCGGCTACGTGGACCTCGGTCGGCTCGACGAGCGGAGCGTCACGGTGAACGAGGACCGCACGAAGGCCACGCTCCACCTGCCCCATGCCGTCCTGGGTCCGGCTGCCCTGGACCTGGACCGCTCGTACGCCGTGTCCCAGCAACGGGGGCTCCTGGACCGACTCGGGGACCTGTTCTCCGACAACCCGGCCGGAGCGCAGGGCGTACAGCGCCTCGCCGCCCAACACATCACCGAGGCGGCGCGCGACAGCGGACTCGTGGAGCGCACCGAGAAGAACACCAGCGCCATGCTGGAGGGACTTCTGCGCTCCCTGGGATTCACGGAAGTGACGGTCGACTACGCGTGACGCGCGCCGCCCCGCGAGGGAGCGGGGCGGTGGCCTCGCACACCCGGGTCACCTTTCGCCGCGCCGGTCAGCACCCGCCGGCCAACCGGTCACCGAGAGGACTGCGGCGGTACAGGACCTGCCGTCCGTCGCGCGCACGGGTCAGCAGGCCCGTGGCGTGCAGTACGCGCAGGTGTTGGGACACGGCGCTCGGGGTGACCCTGAAGCGACGGGCGATCTCGATCGTGGGCAGTGGCTCGTCCAGGAGGTCGAGCAGTCGGGCCCTGGTCGCACCGAGCAGCGACACCAGGGCCGCCGATCCGGCCGTCGCCGGTTCGGTCCAGAGCGTGGCCACTCCACGACTGGGATAGACCAGCAGCGGCGCCTCCCCGGGGTCGACCGGGGGCGCGGGTTTGTGGGCGAAGACGGACGGCACCAGCAGGAGCCCTCGACCGCGAGCCTCGGCACGGTGACTGTCGATCATCCGGTCGATGTGCAGCACGCCGTTCTCCCACCGCAGGTTCGGGTGCATGCCCGCGAACAACCTGCGGGCGCCGCCCATGGCCAACTGCCGTGCGCGGTAGGTCATGTCGGCCTCCAGGAGGAGCCTCATCCGCGGCCACGCGGGCTCGACGGCGAGTTCCCAGTAGCGCCGCAGGAGGTCGCAGATCGCGTCGCGGAGCCCGTCGACCGTCGCGTCGTCGGCGCCCGCCGCGGCGCGCAGGGCCACGGGGAGCGGGTCCGGCGCGTGGGCGGCGGACAGATCGCGACGCACCCGGTCGGGGGGCGTCGCCCGGACGAGGGCCAACTCCTCCTCGAAGGTCGGGGCGAAGCCCGGCGGTCGCGGCGTCAGGAAGTCGGGAAGAGTGAGCCTGCGCGCGACCAGTGACATCAGCAGGCCGGTGTCGAGCGCCCCGATCCGGCCGAGCACGGATCTGCGCCAGGGCAGGTGCAGGGCGGACAGCCCCGGATCGCGCAGCACCCGCAGGCTGAAGACCGTCTCACCCAGCGGCGAGAGCGCGAAGCGCGTGTCCGCGAGGTCCTCGACACCCAACACGAAGCTGATCATCAAGCCATACGCTACATCCATTGGAGGCCGCCCGAAGATGCCGTGAACTCGGCGCATGACACCCACCGCTGCCGCGCAGCGCACGAAGCTCGACCCCGGCACGACACACGACCCCGGGCGCCGCCGGCGCCCCGCGGGCGGCGCGGTGGACTTCTCGTGAGCCGCCGACTGCTCCTGCTCATGGCCGTGACCTGCGGTGTCGCCGTGGGCAACATCTATTTCCCGCAGGCCGTCGGCCCGCTGATCGCCGCCGGCCTCCACGTGCCGCCCTACGAGGCCTCGTACGTGGTGACGGCCACTCAGGTCGGTTACACCCTGGGGCTGTTCCTGCTCGTCCCGCTCGGCGACCGGCTCCCGCACCGTCGGTTCCTCGTCACGCTGCTCGTCCTCACCGGACTGGGCCTGCTCGCCGCAGGCTGCGCGCCCACCTTGCCGTTCCTCGTCGCCGCCTCCCTCGCCGTCGGGGTCTCGTCCGTGGCCGCCCAGGTCATCGCCCCGCTGGCCGCGGGACTGGTGGCCGACGACAGCCGCGGCGCGGTGATGGGCACCCTCTTGAGCGGATCGATCGGCGGCATGCTGCTGGCCCGCACGTTCAGTGGAACGCTGGGCGAATGGCTGGGCTGGCGGGCCCCCTACCTGGCGGCCTCGGCCGTCGTCCTGTTGCTGGCGTGGGTCCTGGCCCGCACGCTGCCCGTCACCACCCCCTCCTCGCACGGCTCGTACCCGGCGCTGCTCACCGCGTCGCTCCGTCTGCTGCGCACCGAGCCCGAACTGCGTCGCTCGTGCTTCTACCAGGCGACCGTGTTCGCCGGGTTCTCGGCCGTCTGGACCTGTGTGGCGCTGCTCCTGACCGGCCCCCGCTACGGCCTGGGCGCCCAGGCCGTGGGCATGTTGGCGCTCGTCGGTGGGGTGACGATGCTCTGTACCCCGCTTGCCGGACGGCTGGTGGACCGTGAGGGCCCGGATCGGGTGAACCTGGTCTCCCTGATCGGCGTCCTCCTGTCGGCCGCGATCCTCGCCGCGGGTACCGCGGGCGGGGTGGCGGGGCTCGCTGCCCTGACGCTGGGCACGGTGTTGCTCGACGTCGCGATGCAGTCCGGCATGGTCGCCAACCAGTCCCGGGTCTTCGCGGTGCGCCCCGACGCGCGCAGCAGGCTCAACACCGCCTACATGACCTGCGCCTACCTGGGGGGCAGCGCGGGGTCGTGGCTCGGGGTGCGGATCCACGAACGGGCCGGCTGGGGAGGCGTGTGCGTGCTCGTGGCCCTCCTCGCCGCCCTGGCCCTGGCCCGCCACCTGGCCGCCGCGTCCCGTTCGGGCCAGGCGGGACTTCGACGACAGGACCCAGGGGAACGGCAGTCGCCGCGCTGCCCCTCGGCGGGAGGCGTCAGCGGCGCAGGGCGGTACGGAGCGTCAGCCCGTGGTGGCGCCGCAGCCGGCGCAGCTCCCACCAGGACAACGCGGTCACCGTGAGCGGGGCGCCGAGGATGAAGGCCACCCTGGCACCTGCGGGTACCTGGGCGTAGGCCCCGGTGATCACGTCCACGAGGGCCATCTCCCAGACCAGGACGCCGGCGAGGATCGGCGGCAGCACCTCGTGGATGTCGGCGGTACGGAAGACGTGCACCAGCGACAGTCCGATGCCGTAGAGGGCGAAGCCGATCGACCACAGGCACAACACCAGCATGGCGATCTTCCCCGGCAGCCCCAGGGCGTCCCGCACACCGGCCAGTTCCGGGGCCATGGCGAGGGCGGCGGTGCCCATGGACGCCATGATGGCCAGGACCGAGCCGAGCGGACGCAGGGCCCGTCGCAGGTACACGCGGCGCAGCCCGTCGCGCGCGGCTGACACGAAGGCGCCGACCACCACGGGGAAGGTGCACACCAGCACGAGGACGCTGGTCCAGCTCTGGTCGAGGCGTTCGCTCGCGACGCCGTGGATGTCGGCGGCGCTCGCGACGGCGTTGTAGGTGACCATCAGGCCCACCCAGGCGACGAGTCCCAGCCCGGTCCGCCACAACTGGAGCTTGCGGACCTCCCGGTCGTCGACGATCCCGGGGCGTGAGGGACGGAAGGTCCGCCGGGCGGCGTACACGGGGTTGTAGAGCCCGCGCAGGATCTTCCGGGCCCGAGACGGTTCGACGCGCGGCGGCGGCCCCGACGGAAGGGGCGGACCGTACGGATATCCGGGCGGCGGTCCGGGCTGTGCGTACGGATGCCCCGGCGGCGGGCCGGACCGGCCGTACGGGTACCCCTGCGGGGGAACCGGTGGCGCGTAGGGGGGTCCCGGCGGCGGGTGCGCGGCGCCGCCACCCGACGGATCCCCGTACCCACCGCTGCCGTAACCGCCACTGCCGTAACCGCTCATGCCGCGCTCCCCCGATGTGCCGCCCTGCCGAACCCGGGCATCTTAGAGGGTGCCCGCGGCGGGACCGGTCCGACCCTCGGCGGAGGGGCGCGCCGGAGGCGACGTCAGCATCCGAACACCGGTTCCCCCGCCGTGAGGTGGTGTGCGGCCCGGCCATCGAGCAACAGGGGGACGAGGGCGCGCAGGGGCTGGCGCAGGGGAACGAACGCGCCCTTGCCGAAGGTGGTCGCCCGTACGCCGTGCAGGGCCAGCCGATCACGCACCCGCGCGTACCGGGTGGCGGTGAGGCGATATCCGCACGGCGGTTCGGTCAGCGTCTCGGCCGGGGACGCGGGCAGGTTGTCCGCGCCGGCCCAGCGGATCGTCCCCTCGTCCCGGTATCCGGCGACGCGCGCCTTCCCCGTGGCGGCGGCGAGCGGCCGGGCCTCCCGGACCGTGTAACGGAACAAGCCTTGCAGTGCACTGAGTTGGGAGTGGACGCGGCGGCGGTGGTTGCGGGTGGGGTCGGCCTTCTCCGCGGCGCCCGCCGGCTCCAGGCGGCTCTCGACGAGCAGGGTGACGGCGTGTTTGAGGCCGGCGGCGTTGCGCAGGATGTGTTCCTGTCCGTCGCCCGCCGTCTGCCCGATCGGGGCGCCGGTGACGGGGTCGGTCCGGATGCCGTAGGTGCCGGTCGAATACCCGGCGGCGCGGGCCGCGTCGCGCACGTGGGCCTCGGACAGCAGGCGGGACTGGGCGTACACGGCGGGGTCGGTGTTGAGGTTGCGCGGCCAGAGGTCGAGGAGGTCCTTGTCGTACGTGCCGGGGGTCGACCGGTACTCGTGCAGGTCGAACACGACGTCCGGGTGCCGGTCGCGCAGCACGCCCGCGACGGCCCGCGCCTCGGGTGAGGCCAGGGCGACGTGGTCGCGGTTGACGTCGACGCCGTCGGTGTTGGTCCGGGTGCCGGCGGCCCGACCGTCGGGGTTCGCGTTCGGGACGACCAGGACCGTGGCGGTCGCGAGGAGGCGCCGGGTCGCCGGGTCCCGCGCGTACGCGAGATCGCGCACCGTGGTCAGGCAGGCCTCGCGTCCCGCCGGTTCGTCGCCGTGTTGGCCGCACACCAGCAAACACGGTGAGCGGCGCCCTGCCGTCTCCGATGCCGACCATGCGCAGCGGACGGCCTCGCCGGGTGGTGCCGATCCGCAGCGGGGCGGCCCGGTCGGTGCCCCGGTCGACGGCGTCGAGGAAGTCCCGCTCCTCGGCCTCGGTGGTCCAGCGCGCGCCGGCCGACGTCTCGAAGCCGGTGCGGGGCGGGGCTTCGGAGCCCCGGGCCGGGCCGGCCGTCAGGAGCAGGGCCGTCAGCGCCCCGACGAGGCCGAGCCTCCTCGCGAACCGCCTCACGAGGTCGCCGGTCACGATCTCGACTTCGGCGCGGTCTGACACGGCATCTCCCGGTGTGGGCGGGCGGTCCGCCACAGTCTGTCGCTTCGCAGGGGCCGTGACCGCCGGACCGTCCCGTGTCGCGCGGCGGGTCGGTTCCGATCGGTTCCGGCGCGAAGGTGCCTGTCGGGCGCCGGGGAGCCTATGTAATGTCACATCGCATGATGTTCTTACGGCGTACCGCGTCGGCCGCGGCCCTTCTCGCCACCCTGATCCCGTTGACCGTCGCCACGGCCGCCACGGCGGACGAGCGCTCCCCCTGCGGCACCTCGGCCTCCGCGCCACTCGACGCCGAGCAGGCGCGACTGTCCGACCCGCGGAGCACCGCCCTCGTCGAGCGTGGCGGGCTGGGCGACTTCACACGCCGGTTCCCCGCCGCGCTGTGCGCGACGCACGGCCCCGCCGAGGCCGAACGGCTCCTCGACGGCTGGGGCGAGGCCCTGTGGCAGTCGGCCGTGAGCAGGGCCCAGGGGCAGCGGCCCGGCGGTGATCTCGCGACCGGCGACGACCGGCCGTTGTACTGGGCCCGGCTGGCCATGACCGCCGCGCTCGCCCGCTGGGAGCCCGGCTTCGCCGTCGACCGGCGTGCGCTGCGGGCCCGCTTCGAGGACGCCTCCCGGGGGCTCACCGACAACGGGTTCCGGGCGGCGCCCGGCGTACGGCGCGTGTTCATCAGCGGCTTCGACCCGTTCGGGCTGGACGCCGAGATCCGCCGCGCCAACCCGTCCGGATCGGCGGCCCTGCGCCTGAACGGCCTCCGCGTCACCCTCGCCGACGGCAGCCGCGCCGAGATCCGGGCCGTTGTGCTCCCCGTGCGGTACGCCGACTTCGACGCCGGCATGGTGGAACGGGCCTTCGCGCCGCACCTGGTCTCCGGAGCCCAGCGGGCGGACGTCATCACCACCGTCAGCCAGGGCTACCCCGGCATCTTCACCCTGGAGGACTGGGCGGGACGCTCCCGCTCGGCCGACCCGTACCCGGACAACGCCCGCGCCCTCTCCGGAGGCACCCGCGAGCATCCGGTCACCGCTCCCGGCATGGGTCGGGGCGCGGAGTTCATCCGGACCACCCTGCCGGCCGACGCGGTCACGGCCGCCGTGCAGACGCCCTATCCGGTACTGCTGAACCGCGCCGTCACCGAGATTCCCGCCGGTGGCACGGCGCCGGTGGACCGCAGCGACGGCCCGACCGCCGGGTCGCGCGCCGTGGAGGGCGGTGGTGGCGGCTACCTCTCCAACGAAGTGGCCTACCGTTCCAACCGGTTGCGGACCGAACTCGCACCGGGGATGCCGGGCGGACACCTGCACACCCCGGTGCTGACCGGGCTGCCGGCCGACCCCCGGGTCCTGACCGGCCCCGAGTTCGAACACAACGAGAGCGCGATCTCCTCCGAGGTCCGGGCCGTCCTCGAGCATGCCGCCGTCCGACCGTGACGTGCGCGCCGGCCCCGGTTCCTCCCGGTGGCCGGCGCGGCGGCCGTCATCGGTCGCGCCGGTCGGGCGACATCGCGCGACCGGCGCGACCGAAGGGTGGTCCGGTCAGCAGGGCTTGATCGGCTGGAGGTTGTGCACGTAGCGGGCCGCGACCCAGCCGTTGACGCCGTGGACGCGGTACCAGATCGGGTTGCCCTCGACCCACTTGCCGCGCTTCTCGCACACCAGGCCGATGCGCTGGTGGGGAGCGAGCGTCTTCACGACCTTCGAGTAGATGGTGGGCTTGCTCCGCACGTTGACGCCCCACCGCGACACCACGACGCCGTAGGTGTAGACGGGCTTGGGCGCCGCCTCCACCCCCGTCCGGTGGGCCGCGCCCGCTCCGGCACCCGCACCGGCCGCCCAACCCGAGGCCCCCAGGGGCCCGATCAGCAGGCCCGCCGCGAGCACGCACGCCGTCGCCGTCTTCTTCACCATCGCTCACCACTCCCGTCGCCTGTCCAGCCATGGGCGGCCACGCCAGGCACCGCCGAACCGACTATCACCACGGGGTCGGCCTTACGGGTGCTTGACACGCCTGCCCGTCACCCGGTCGGCCCCGCTCCGCGTGCTCAGGCGCGGGTCCCGTCGACCCAGTTCAATCGCCCCCGGTGGATGAGTCGCAACTGACGGCGCGCGGTGTCCGTCACCTCGGCCCATTCGTTGTCCTCCAACGCCGCGGCCAGGTAGGCCGAGGCCGTCATCACCATGTGGTCGACGTACAGACGGGCCAGCATCAGGAGGTCCTCCGGACTCCAGCCCTCGCCGAGCGGATCGGAGGCGAGTCTTTCGGCCACTTCCCGCGCGAAGGCGTCGAGCCGACCGGCGATCGTCTCCCGCACCCCGCGTACCCCGCCGTGCCGTTCCCGGACGATGAATCGCAGGTGTCCGGGGTACGTGCGCACCAGCTCCGCCATGAGGTCGACGGCCTCGTCGAGGCGACGGTCGGCGTCCCCCGAGGTGCCCAGGAGGGAGCGTACGGCGCCGTGGAGGTTCTCCAAGGCCTCGTCCACCAGGGCGATCCCCAGTTCCTCGATGTCCGCGAAGTGTCGGTAGAAGGCGGTCGGTGCCACGCCGGCGGTACGGGCCACCTCCCGCAGGCCCAGGCTGCCCAGGCTCTGTTCCTCCAGGAGCGACAGGGCGGCGTCCAGCAAGGCCCGGCGGGTGCGGTGGCGTTGGGCCTGACGGGCCCCGACGGTCTGACTCATGTCGGAAAGTAAACCCCGATCCCCCGGCAACCGCATGCCATCATTTAGACTGGGTAGTCAGTGAACAACTGTCACCTATTTCTGGGAGGAAGCACGATGCTCTTCCTCGTTGCGGCCCTCATGGTGTTCGGGGTCCTGCTGGGAACCGTGGCCCACGTCCCGGCGCCGGTCACCCTGGTCGGAACGGCCGTGATCGCCGCCTGGCTGCTGATCTTCGCCGTACGTGAACGGACCACGCGCCACCATCGATCCGCGAGCCGTCAGGAGGGTTCCTCATGACATCCCACCGCACGACCCTGGACCGCACCGCCCACGACCACACGGACCTCGACGACACCCGACCCCACGAGGCGGCCACGGCCACCGGTGGCACCGCCGCCCGTGACACGGCACCAGCCTCCACCCACGACACGGCCGGCCGGCCCGACTCCGCCGACCGCGGGGCCGGAACGGGCAGCGCCGGGACCACCCGCGAGGCCGACGGCATGGCCGTCGTCTCGTTCCTCTCCGGCCTGGTGGGTCTGCTCGCGATGAACCTCGTGCTCGGACCGATCGCGATCACCCTCGCCGCCCTCGCCCTGCACCGCGGCACGAGCCGCCCGGGGCGCGCCCGGCTCGGCCTCGTGCTCGGCGTCGCCGACCTCGCGATCCTGGCGTGCCTGATCAGCGTGGACGGCACCTGGTCGTGGAGCGTCGGCTGAGGCCGGCGCCGAGCGGACGGCCGGAATCCGCACCCGGAACGACACCCGTCCGCGAGGAACCCGGCCCGGTCAGGGCAGGGGAACGCCGCGCGCCGTGAGCCACAGTTCGTACCACTCCTCGTGGCCGAGCTCCGGGTCTCGTCGCGCGGCGTCCTCACAGGCCCTGATGCGCTCCGGGCGCCCACTGCCCACCACCGGGACGATCCCGGCCGGATGCCGGCGCAGCCACCACAGCAGAATCGTTTCCGGGGTGGTGCCCTTCTCACCGGCGAGCTTGGCGACCAGGCGCGCCGTCGCATGCTCGCGCTCGGTCTCCTGACGGCCGGTGAACCGGCCCTGCGCCAAGGCCCCCCAGGCCTGCAGGCCAACGCCCCGGGTCAGGCAGTACTCGATCGCCCCCGTGGGGAACCCGCTCTCCGCCGCGCCGGGCGTGTTCACGAGCACGCCGTCCTCCAGCCAGTCCCGACGGTCCAGACTCATCTCCAACTGGTTCGCGACCAGCGGGAATGCGAGGTGGGACTGGAGCAGCGCGATCTGGGCGCCGCCCATGTTGGACACGCCGAACTCCCGGACCAACCCCTGTCGGCGCAGCGAGGTGAGCGCCTCGGCGACCTCTGCCGGGTCCGCCAGCGGATCGGGCCGGTGCAGGAGGAGGACGTCGATGACGTCCGTGCGGAGCCGGGAGAGGCTCTCCTCGACCCGCCGCACGATGGTGGAGCCGCGCAGGTCGTAGATGCCGGGGCGTTCGCCCTCGGCGAGGCGGATCCCGCACTTGGTCTGGAGCGTGATGCGTTCGCGCAGACCGGGGGTGCGGGAGAGGACCTCGCCGAACACCGCTTCGGCCTTGCCGTGCCGGTAGATGTCGGCGTGGTCGAATCCCGTGATGCCGCTGTCGAGGGCCGCCTCGATCGCGGCCTCGGCCGCGTCGATGTCGCCGGGCCCGTACGGCTCCGTGTCCCATCCGCCGCCGAGCGCCATGCATCCGTACAGCAGCCGGTCCCGGTCCGCCTCTTGCGCCTTGATCACCATGGGCCACAGCCTACGGGCGCGGCCGAGGGGGCGGCCCGGGTGTCAGCCGATGAAGCCGCCGTAGTAGCCGCCGATCCGGCTGTAGTAGTCGGTGTCGCCGATGTGCTTCTCGCTCACGAACTCCGGAGCGTCCTTGATCTGCTCCTTCGTGCGGTCGACGTAGATCTTCTCCTGCGCCACGTCGACGTGGATGACGGTGCCGGCGGGCAGCAGGACCTGCCGGCCGAAGATCCACGGGCCGGTGTCCACCACGATGTAGGAGGACCCCGCGTCGTCGGAGTGCTTGCTGACCTTGCCGATGTCCCCGTCGGCCGCCTCGACCTTGAAACCGGTCAGGTCGATGGCCTCCAGCCGGCCCGAAGTCTCGCGGTATCCCCACACGTTCACGTTCACGGGCTGCTCCCTCATCTCCGGATCGACGCGTCCGCCCGGCCCGACCACCGTGCGGCGGGGGCGGCGGACGCCTTCGATCACCGCCTGCCCAGGGCCCCCGTTCTCACACGTGGGCCGATCGCGGCGCCGCCGGAGCACCCGGGAGCCGGGTCACCTGCGGGTGGGCTCACGACGGGGCTCGGGACCGCGACAGGGGCCGGACCCCTCGTAGGGAGGTCCGACCCCTGTGGTGAGCGCGGCGTCGGTCGACGTTTCGGCCCCGGCGCTTTCGGCCGGCGCGTGTTCGGCCGACGCCTTCGGTCAGTGCTTGAAGGTGTCCTTCAGCTTCTCCTTCGCCTCGCGGGCATCGCCCTTGACCTGCTCGGTCCGGCCCTCGGCGGTAAGACGCTCGTTCCCCACCGCACGGCCGGCGATTTCCTTCATCTTGCCCTTGGCCTGCTCGGTCTTGGCCTTTGCCTTCTGCTCACCGGACACGGTCATCACTCCCATGCGGTTGAAAACGCTTACCCCGCGGCACCTGACCAGAAAATCGGACTTCAAACGCCCCGGCTTCGCTTTCACCGGTTCCATTCCCGTCTCGACCAGGCGGGTGTACGGACCGCCCGTCAGGCATAAGAATCGAGTAAGAAGAAAGAACACCGAACACGCGGTCGGGCAGACGGACATTCGGAGGTCGATAAACCATGGTTCCCCTTCTTCTCGTGCTTCTGCTCGTACTGATTCTTTTCGGTGCGGGTTTCGCGCTCAAGATCCTCTGGTGGATCGCGATCATCGTCCTGATCCTCTGGCTGATCGGCTTCGTCGCCCGGCCGAAGGGGAGCAGCGGACGCTGGTACCGCTGGTAGCGCCGCAGGAGCACGCCGTAGGTCACGTGGGCCCATCCCGCATTCCGGGTGGGCCCACGGGCGCGCCCGCACGGTCCGACGCGCGGGCGCCGGCCGAAATCACCTCCCGGCAGGGGCGCCGGTCGCCCGCCGTGCTGCTCGGCCGGCCATCCCCTGGACTGCGCGGCGGCGAGCGGGACGCCTTGACAGCGAGGCGTTGAACACGAGGCGTTGACGGCGGGGCTTCGCCACCGGGCGGAATCGAGTCGCCCCAACCGCTGGGTTTCGCCCCCTCAGCGGTCCGATCGGCCGGCGGTCGAGGGGGTCACAGGGGTGAAGGTGACTCCATCATGACAGGTCAGACGGCTTTTTCGTAGGACTGACGACACAGCCGATCCCCCTTGTTCGGGGGCCTGTTCGGATTTGAGAATCTCCCTCATGAATCCCTCGGCGCACATCAATCACCACGCGGTCCTTCGAGCACGAGTGGCTCTCCTCGGTTCCGGGAAGCCGCCCCTCGCCCAACGGGTCGCCGCCTACCGTGTGCTCGCCCAGGTGAGCCCCCTGGCGTATCTCCCTCTGCTGGCCGTCGCCTTGGGCAAGTACGCCCGGCGGGAATTCGCCGATCGTCCCGACATCGCGGCGGCCCTCCACGCGGAATCGGTCGCCGCCGCGCGCCACATGTGCGCACTGGAGCCCGAGCGCGTGGAACTCCTCGTCCATTCGCTGACGTTGTACAGGGAGCAGCTGATCCACATGGACCGTCAGGAGGAAGTCCGCACGGTGGAGAAGGAATTGACCACCCTGTTCCAAGACGATCAGCGGTAGCGCGGAGAACCGCTCGGCGGCCGGCTGCCGAGCGGTTCGAGCCGACCGGGCCCCGGGGGCGGGGTCAGGTCCGGGGCTTCGGGCGGGTGGTGCCGGGGAGGCAGGTGACCGCGGGGTTGTAGGTCTCGTAGGTGCCCTTGGGGTTCTCCTTCCACAGCCACATGTGCAGGGCGTAGTGGACGGGCTGGCCGGGGAAGTGTCCGCGCAGCGGGCCCGTGAAGGACCGGCCGAAGAGCTTCGGGCGGTCGCCGTCGGTCGTGAGGTCCTGGTCCTTGTCGTAGACCAGCCACTGGACCCCGATGAGGCGCTTGCCGCCGCGGCCGTCGTCCTCGTAGTACAGCGCGGCGGGCTTGGCGGGATCGACGGAGTTGTCGTACGCGTGGTTGAAGTGCGGGTAGCCGAGGGCGCCCGCGCCGGCCGGGTCGGCCACGCAGTACTTGTCGGGGACGTAGCCCGCCTTCACGCCGCCGGCGTGCCGCAGGAAGGGGGCGGTCGCCCGATAGGTGGCGGCTCGGTCGGCGGCGGCCCGGCCGGTGTCCGCGCCGGATGCCGCGGACGCGACGGTGGGACCGGCGACCGCCGTCAGGGCGAGTGTCGCGGTCGTGATGAGGACCAGGGATGTGCTGCGAGCCATGCGCGGACTCCTCGGTGGCGGGCTGGTTGCTCGACGAGCAGCATGATGTCCCGGCCCGCCGGACCCGCCACGCGACCCGACCGCACGGCGACCGGACGACTGACCGCCGAACGGCGCAGCGGCCGGGAGGCGACGGCCGACCCGTTCCACACGTCCGGTGCGGGCCGCCTGACTCGAACGAACCAAGCCCCGTTTTGCGAGCGGTCCTGTCGGGGAACCGCTGATTCCACACAGGCGAGTGTCACGGAGGGTGCGGAGCATGACGCAGGAGAACGCGACAACGGACGGCGGATCCGCCGTGCACGACCTCGTGGCGGCCGTGTCCAAGGGCGCGCCGGAGTACCGCTCGTGTCCCCACCCCGTCTACGCCGGCCTGCGCGAGCGGGATCCGGTGGCCCGGCTGACCCCTCCGCACGGCGTCGCGACCTACCTCATCACCCGCTACGACGACGCCCGGGACGCGCTGTCCGACCCGCGTTTCAGCAAGAACATGCGCGGGGCCATGGACATCTACCACGCCGTGTTCGGTGACTTCTTCGACGCCTTGGACGACAACGTGCTGTTCTCGGACCCGCCCCGGCACACCAGGCTGCGCCGTGTCCTGCGGAGCGCCTTCACCCCCCGGCGGGTGGAGGAGATGCGGGCCGGGATCACCGAGATCGCCGAGCGGCTCCTCACCGAGTGCCGCAAGAGCAACACGGTCGATCTGATGTCGACGTTCGCGTTCCCCCTCCCGATCTCGGTCCTGTGCGAGCTCATGACGATTCCGGAGGCCGATCGCCCCGAGATCCTGGAGCAGTTCGCGGTGGTCACGCGCTCCCGGTTCAACCCCGCGGCCAAGGCCGAGTTGAAGGCCGCCGAGGTGTGGTTGCAGGATCGACTGCGGCGGCTGATCGCGCACCAGCGGGCGAACCCGTCGGACTGCTTCCTCGGGGACATCATCAGGGCGGAGGAGGCCCTGGACGACGCGGAGCTGGTGTCGTCGCTGTGGGTCCTGTTCTTCGCCGGGCACAAGACCACCGCCTACCAGATCGGGAACTCCGTACTCGATCTCCTGCTCCACCCCGATCAGCTGGCGACGCTGCGCACCGACCCCACCCTGATCCCCCGGGCGGTCGAGGAGATCGTGCGCTTCGAGGGTTCGGTGGAGACGTCCACGTTCCGCTACGCGACGGAGGACGCGGAGATCAGGGGCACGGTGATCCCCAAGGGGTCCCTCGTCCAGATCGCCATCTCGTCGGCGAACCGGGACCCGGAGAAGTTCGACCGCCCCGACGACCTCGACGTCACGCGCGAGGGACTCCAGGGCACGCACCTCGGCTTCGGACACGGAACGCACTACTGCCTGGGCGCGCCACTGGCACGACTCGAACTCGAGATCGCGCTCTCCTGCCTGCTGCGGGAGTTCCCCGAGATGGAGATCGCACCGGACGAGGAGCCCTCGGGGGCGTGGCTCAAGGGGCCGATGGCGGCGTTCCGCGGGCTGGAGCGACTGCGGCTCGTCCTGGAGCCCTCGCGCCCGGTCGAGACGCTCGCGCCGACGCGCCCGTCGGCCACGACCTCTGTTTCCGCCCACAGGTGACCCGATCCGAGGGACGGTGATTTGGCATGCAGAACCCCACGAACACCACCTCCGGCCTGCGCCTGGTGCGCACGCCCGTCGAGGGGCTCCTGCTCCCGCCGGCGGTCACGGGTGACCTCGTCGGTGACCTCTCCCGGGTCGCCGCGGACGATTCCTCGCCGGTACGCGGCTCGGGGCACGGAACCCGGCCGAAGATCGACATGCACCATCACTACTGCGCCCCGGAATGGCGCGAGTGGGCCGAGCGCCACGAGCTGATCGATCCGAGGCAGTTGCCGCGTTGGGCGGGGCTCGGCATTGAGGCGGCCGTCCGTTTCATGGACGACGCGGGCATCACGACGGCGGTGCTCAAGCCGATGCTGCCGGCCCGCTACCGGTCGTCGGCGCAGCTCCGTGAGGCGATCACCATCACGCTGCGCTCGATGGTCGAGGTGAGCGCCTCCCATCCGGGCCGCTTCCTGCACTACGTGCCGCTCTTCCTGGACGACCTCGACTCGTCGTCCTGGGCCATCCGCCGCGGACTCGGGCAGCTCGGCGCCGTGGGTGTGAACGTGACGGCGAACCACGGCGGTGTCTACCTCGGAGACCCCTCCTACGACCGGGTGTTCGCCGAGCTGAACGAGGCCTCCGCCGTGGTGGACACCCACCCGCACCACCTCCCCGGTGGTCCCCCCGGCGCGCCGACGGTCCCCGGCATCCCGAACTTCCTCTGCGACTTCCTGTTGGACACCACACGGGCCGCCGTGAACATGATCAGCAGGCGGACGCTGGACCGGTTCCCGGACCTCTCGGTGATCCTGCCGCACGCCGGTGGCTTCCTCCCGTACATCGCACCGCGCCTGGAGGCTCTCGGACGGTTCTGCGACCCGCCCATCGAACCCGCCGCGGTCCGCGACCACCTCCGACGCTTCTACTACGACACGGCGGGCCCCATGGCGCCGGCCACGACCCTCCTCGCCCATGCGCCCGCCGACCACATCCTGTTCGGCACCGACTGGCCCGCCGCGCCCCCCGACACGGTGCTGGACCTGGCGCTGCCCGCGCTCGACGCGGACCCGGCCCTCACGCCCGAACAGGTCCGGGGGATCCACCACGACAACGCGCTCCGGCTGATCCCGCAGTTGGCCACGGCCTGACGGCGGCGCCGCGCCCGCTTCCCGGCCCGACGCCTGCCGCGTTCCCGCACCGCCGCCCGCGCCCGCTCGTGGGCGGCGGTTGCCGGATCGGGCCGAAGACGTACCGACGGGCATGCGGTCAGCGCCCGCTCCTGCCGGGGTCGGTGGCCGTGCCGGCCGGCGGCGTCCCCGCCGCGACGGGCGTGGTGTCCGTACCGCCGGAGACGGGGTCCGTACCGCCGGTGGCCCGCGACGCGTACACCCGCGCGAGGAGACCACCGCCCACCACCAGGGCGAGTGCGCAGAGGATCAGGGCGGCCCCGACCGCGAAGGTGAACCGCACACCCGTCGCCACGGCCTGCGGGCTCGCCGTCGTGACGTCGTCCGAGGCGGAGGCGAACGTGAACACCGCTCCCATCACCGACGCACCGGTGACGAGTCCGAGATTGCGCGAGAGGTTCACCAGGGCGGAGGTGACGCCCCGACGCTCCGGGGCGGTCTCCGCCATGACGGCGGTGTTGTTGGCCGTCTGGAACACCGCGTATCCGGCGGTGACGACCACGAGCGGGACGACGTAGCCCACGACCCCCGACGTCACCCGTGTCATCGACAGGGCGACGGCGCCGGCGGCCATCGCGAGGAGTCCCGCGCAGGTCGTGCGGCGCGCTCCGAAGCGGTCCACCAGCCGACCGGCCGGTACACCGGTCAGCGCGGCGACCACCGGCCCGACGGCCAGGACCAGTCCGACGAGGGCGTCGTCGAGCCCGAGCCCGCGCGAGAGGTGGAACGGCCCGACCACGAGCGTCGCCATGATCACGGTGGAGACGAGCGTGCCGGCGGCGAGGCCCGCGCTCAGGACCGGGTCACGAAACGCGGCCAACCCGACCAGCGGGGACGCGACGCGCCGCTCGACCCGCACGAAGAGGACGACCCCGAGCACGGCGACCGCCAACAGGACCCCGTTCGTCGCACCGAAGCCGCCGTGTCCCAGGGTCATGGCGAGGGCGTAGGCCCCGAGCGTCAGGGCCAGCAGCGCCATGCCCGCGCGATCGAAGCGGGGCCGCGCGCCGGCGGGCTCGCTCGTCTGCCGGTCGACCGGGAGGTGACGGCGGGCGAGGAGCAGGGTCAGGATGCCCAACGGCGCGTTCACGAGGAACAGCGACCGCCACCCGAGACCGGAGATCAGCACGCCGCCGAGCGAGGGACCCAGGGCGGTACCGATCGCGGACAGGGTCCCGAGCATTCCCATGGCCCTGCCGATCCGCGCGCTGGGAACCGTCTCGGCAACGAACGCCATGGTGAGGGCCATCATGACGGCCGCCCCGAGACCCTGTACCGCCCGGGCGGCGATCAGCAGCCAGAGGTGGGGCGCGCCGGCGCACAGGAGCGAGGCCGCCGTGAACACCGCGATCCCCGCGAGCAGCAGCCGACGGCGGCCCACGAGGTCGCCGAGCCGTCCGGCGCCGACGATCAGGGCGGTGACGGCCAGGAGGTAGGCGAGGACCACCCACTGGACCTGCTGGAAGGAGGCCGTGAACACGTGCGCCAGCGTGGGCAGGGCGACATTGGCGCTGCCGGCGCCGAGCGAGGAGAGCACCATGGCCAGTGAGAGCGCGGCGAGCGCTCCTCCCGGCGAGGTGGTCCCCCCGGCGTTCCCGGCGCCACCGGCGCCGATCTTCCCGCGTCCCTCGTCGATCGGTCTCAACACGAACTCCGTTCTCTCACGGCCTCCTGCGGCCCGGCCGCCGGGTGACGGCGGGTGGGGCGGGAAGGCGGCGTGGCCGGCGGCCCGGGCCGGTGCTCGGCCTCGGTGCGCTGCCGGGGAGAGTGCACCGGCCCTCGTGAGTCGACAATCTTTGTTGCCGGTTCCGGGACAACCGTATGGAATGCGTCCATGGACAGACCACAGCCCTACCGAGCGGTCCTCGACGAGGTCGGCCCCCGACTCAGGCGGGTGCGCGCCGCGCGCGGACTCACCCTCGCGGCTGTCTCCGAGGCGACCGGCATCTCCAAGAGCACCCTGTCCCGGCTGGAGTCCGGGCAGCGCCGCCCCAGCCTGGAACTGCTGCTGCCGCTCGCCGGCACGTACCACGTACCCCTGGACGACCTGGTGGGAGCGCCCGAAGTGGGCGATCCCCGGGTGCGGTTGACGTCCCACGCCCTGCCGAACGGTGGGGTGTACGTGCCGCTGTCGCGCACCCCGGGCCCCATCCAGGCCTACAAGATGATCATCACCGATCGGGGTGCCGAGCCCTCCCCGCGCACCCACGAGGGTTACGAGTGGCTGTACGTGCTGAACGGCCGGTTGCGACTGGTCCTCGGCGAACACGACCTGGTCCTCGGCTCCGGCGAGGTGGCGGAGTTCGACACCCGCGTCCCCCACTGGTTCAGCAGCGCGGACGGACGGCCCGTCGAAGTCCTCAGCCTCTTCGGACGGCAGGGAGAACGCATGCACGTACGCGCGAAGCCCCAGGCCTGACGCGCCGGCCCGGCACACGGAGTCCCCGCCGGGCAGCCCGGCGGGGACGCGCGGGCCCGTCAGCCGAGGCGGGTCAGCCTGTTCCCGAACGAGGGCTCGGCCAGGGCGACGCCCACCGCCACCGGTACGGTCTTCGCGCCGTCGCCGTCACCGACCGTCAGCACCCCGACCTCGGCGCCGGCCTTCGCGGTGTGGGGCAGCGCGGAGGCACCGCCGCCGAGCGTGAGGCGCAACCGCTGCCCCGGAACTCCGATCGCGTTCACGTCCTTCGTGGCCACGAGCGGCGTACGACCGCCCAGCCCGTCGTCGACGTGACCGACCACCTGTCCCTTGTGGATGACCGGAGTCGAGGCGAGCGCCTTGCGGACGGCGTCGATCACCTTCCTGCTGTTCTCCTTCACCAGCTTCAGGCTCTCGCCGCCGTTCTCGTCGGGGCCGTCCGCGTGCTGGTCCATCATCGTGCCGAGGATCAGGGGCGTCTCCTCGCCCACCGACTTGAACGAGGCCCACAGCAGCGTGCCGCCGGCGGCCGAACTCGATCCGGTCTTGATGCCCTTGACGCTGAGGTCCGCCGCCGTGAGCAGGCTGTCGTTGTTGTTGTAGATCGGCTTCGGCAGCCCCGGGATGGTGGCGTTGGGCAGCTTGACGATCGCGCGGAAGGAGTCGTTCTTCATCACCGCCTCGGCCAGCTTCAGTTGGTCGACGGCGGTGCTGACCGTGGCCTTGTCCAGGCCGCTGGGATCGGTGTAGACGGTGTCCTTCATGCCGAGTTCGGCGGCGGCGGCGTTCATCTTCGCGACGAAGGCGTCCTGCGAGTCCGTGCCGGAGTCCCAACGCGCCAGCAGACGGGCGACGTTGTTGCCCGAGGGGATCATCAGCATCTTGAGCATGTCCTGCTGGCTGTACGTGGCCCCCGCCTTGAGTCCCTCGATGCGGGACTCGTCCTCGGAGGTCCCGTCCGCCACCGCCGCCTCGTCGACCGTGATGTCGGGGCCCTTGTCGGTGGGCTTGGCCAACGGGTGGTCCTTGAGGATCACGTAGGCCGTCATGACTTTGGCGACGCTCGCGGTCGGGACCGGCCGCTGCTCACCGAACACGGCGATGTCACCGGAACCGGGGACCCGGATGGCGCCCTGGCCCTCGGCGGGCCAGGGAAGGGCGAGCTGTCCGTCGACGGTGTGGAAGGAATCCGCGGCGACGAGCTTCGGTTCGGGCAGGGGGCGCACGAGCTGGGCCCCGGCGAAGCAACCGGCGAGGGCCAGCACGATCGGCGTCCAGATCTTGACGCGGCGCAACGCGGTCCGGCGGGGGGTCTCCGCCGGCGGCGGGGTGTTCGTGAGCTGGGCCAACATGTCGAGCGGGGGCCGCGGAGGCTGCGGGACCTCCCGGGTGCGCTCCGGGGCGAGGGCGGCCGGGGCGGGAGCCGTGGGCGCGGCGGCCGTGGGGGCGGCAGCGGGCACGCGGGCCGGGGTCGACGTCGGGTCCGGCCTCCGGGTGGGGGTCGGGGTCCGGGTGGGGGTCGGGGTCCGGGGCGGGGCCTCCAGCGCCTTCAGGGCGACGAACTCGCTGGTCTGCTCGCTGTCGGCCGCGTTCTCCCGCGCCCACGACGGCACGCGTACCGGCGCGGGTGCGACCGATCCGCCCCTCGTTCCCTTCTCGGGCCCCGCCTTCGGTCCCGCGTCCGGGCCCGGTGCGGCTCCCCCGGCGGTCCCGTCCCCGGAAGGGCCTGGGCCGGCCTTCGGGGCTCGCGGGGTCGGCTCGGTCCGCGGAGCGGCCGGAGCGGCCTTCGGCTCCCGCTCCGGCCCGGCGGGCTCTCCCGGGCCGGGGGGCTCTCCCGGGCCGGGGGTCGCCTTCCCGGAGTCGGTGGTCCGCTCGGGCTCCGGCGTCTCCGCGGCTTCCGGGGCCCGGTCGGGAACGACCGCCTCCTCGGAGCCGTCCGTAGCCTCGGAGCCGGCCGCCTGCTCGGGAACGACCGCGTCCGCGGCGCCGGCCGCCTGGTCGGGCTCCGCCGCCTCCTTCGACGCCTCCGACGCTTCAGGCCCGGCCGTCACCTCGGGCTCGGCCGTCACCTCGGGTTCCTGCCGGCCGTCGTCCGTCGCCGTGCCCCGTCGGGCAGTCTCGGGCGCGTCGGCACCCTCGGCCTCCTCGGGGTTCTCTTCGGTCGAGCCGGCCGCCGCGGGCCCGGCCCCTCTCGTTTCGGCCTTGTCGCCGCCGTCCACCCGCGCGGGCCGGGCGGTGGTCGCCCGCCCCGCGTCCGTTTCCGAGGTCCCCGGGTGCGCCGCGGTCTCCGTAGTGCCCGAAGTCTTCGGAGTCTCCGCAGGGTCCGAGGAACCGTCCGCCACCGTTACCGCCTTCATCCCAGCCCCGCCTTGACATTCGCCTCCGGCGGCCGCTCCATCGCCCACGCGATGACGGTGGTCCGCCGGCTCTCGCCGATACCGTTCACCGGCGGGTCCCACGGAACCCGCCGGACGTCTAGATGCGCGACGGGCCCGGGGCGTTCCCCCTCCCCCGTCCTGTGACCATTCGGTCATACTCCGACGTCAGAGCGGGTGCGGATGGTGCCCCTGCGGACAGGTGTACGAGGTTGCGGCGAGGGCGGCCGTACGGTTCTCCGAGTGACCGGTCTCACGTCGCACGCGGCCCTGCCGCTCCCGTCGGCCGTCTTCGTGCCCTGACGGACTCCGTCCTTGATCACGAGGCCAAGGGGCCTTCGTACGGGCGGTATCGGGAGAGTTGTGCGCAAGGTGAAGTGGGTGGCCGCGGCCGCCGGCGTGGTGTTGCTGGTCGCGGGTTGTGGGAGCGAGGGCGGCGCCGACAAGGGCAAGGGCGGCGGGGCACCCGTGTCCGGGACGGCGGCCCCGGCGGTGCAGGGTGCGGGCACTCTGGACGCCGCCGCGGTGAAGAAGGAGATCGCGGACGCCGCCACGGCCGCCGGCTTCACGGAGAAGTCGGGTGACGACGTCCCGGCGACCCTCCGGTCCTGCATGGTCTCCTGGAGCCCGGACGGCAAGAAGGCCGCCGATTCGAAGCAGTCCTTCGACGGCACCGTCGCCGCCCTGGTGAAGGGAGGCTGGAAGGAGACGCGGACCTCCGACCGGCCGATGTCCGTCATCAAGTCGCTGGACAAGAGCGGCTGGACGGTGAAGGCGAGCCACCAGGGCAAGGCCGGCAGCCTCCTGATCATCTCCTTCATTGCCGTGGACAACGGCCCCACCTGCGCGAAGGCCTTCCAGGAGGACCTGACCAAGAACAAGCAGTAACCCCGGACCGCCGCGCCCGTGTCCCGCGGGCCGGACGCGGCCCGACCGGCGGCCGGTCAGCCGTTGAGTGCGGTCATCAGCTCCGGGGCGTACCGGTCGCCCGAGACCACTCCGTACGGGGCCACGGCGTCGATGGCGGCCAGATCGGCGTCCGTGATCGTCACGGCGGTCGCGGCGACGTTCTCCTCCAGGTAGCGGCGACGCTTGGTGCCCGGGATGGGCACCGCGCCCCGGCGCAGCGTCCAGGCCAAGGCGAGCTGGGAAGGGGTGACCCCCTTCTCGGCGGCGAGGCGGCGGACCTGGTCGACGACGGCGAGGTTGCGGTCGAAGTTCGCGCCCTGGAAGCGGGGATCCGTGCGCCGGAAGTCGTCCGCCGCGAAGTCGTCCGGGCTGGTGACGGCGCCGGACAGGAAACCTCGGCCGAGCGGTGAGTAGGCGACGAGTCCGATGCCGAGCTCGCGCAGGACGTCCAGCACGCCGTCGTGCTCGATGCCCCGCTCGAAGAGGCTGTACTCCGTCTGCACGGCGGCGAGCGGGTGGACGGCGTGGGCCCGTCGGATGGTGGTGGGCGCGACCTCGCACAGGCCGATGTGGCGGACCTTGCCGGCCGTGACGAGCTCGGCCATCGCGCCGACGCTCTCCTCGACGGGCACGTTCGGGTCGACGCGGTGCAGGTAGTAGAGGTCGATGTGGTCGGTGCCGAGGTGGCGCAGGGACCGCTCGGCCGCCCGGCGGATGTACTCCGGGGTGCCGTTGTGGCCCCGGAAGGCCCCTTCGTCCGTGAACTCGACACCCGTCTTGGTGGCGATCACGGCCGCCTCGCGGCGGCCGGCGAGGGCCTTGCCGAGGAGCTGCTCGTTGACGAAGGGGCCGTACCCCTCGGCCGTGTCCAGCAGGGTCACCCCCAGCTCCAGCGCCCGATCGATGGTGGCCAGCGATTCGGTCTCGTCGGTGGCGCCGTAGTGGGCGCTCATTCCCATCAGCCCGAGGCCCTCCACTGCGACCTCGAGTCCCTGACCGCCCAGTGCGCGGATCTCCATGACATGCCCTTCTCTCCACCGAAACCAAGTAACTAACTGGATAGGTCAACCATGCATCCGACTCCCGGAGAATGTCAATAACCAGATAGTTACTTGCTAGGCTGCACGCATGGCACGGGATTCCAGCGCAACCAAGGCACGCCTGCTCGACGCGGCCTTCGCCGAGTTCGCCACGTACGGCATCGCCGGGGCGCGGGTGGACCGCATCGCCGAGGCCGCGCAGGCGAACAAGCGACTCATCTACGTGTACTTCGGCAACAAGGAGGACCTCTTCGACGCGGTACTGCTGCGGGCGCTGGAGTCGGGCGCGGAGTCCGTCCCGTTCGACGCCGACGACTTGGCGGGCTACGCCGGCTCCGTCTTCGACCACCTCGTCGAGCGGCCGTCGCTGATGCGGCTCGTGCTGTGGAAGCAACTGGAACGCCCCGGCAGCACGGACGTCGAGGCGCAGTCCTACCGAGACAAGATCGCGGAAGTGGAGCGGGCACAGCGCGCCGGCCGCGTCGATCCGTCCATGGACCCCGCCGATGTGTTGACGCTCGTCATGGGACTGTCCCAGTCCTGGTTCGGCGCGGTGGGTGGCCCGGCGGCCGGTGGCCAGGGCGTCGACTGGCCGGCCGAGCGCCTCTCACGACATCGCGCGGCGGTGGTCGAGTCCGTGCGCCGGGCCACGGCGGCACCGACGCCCGAGGCCTGACACCCGAGGTCCGGGGCCTCGGGCTCGTCGTCCGAGGACCGAGGCCGGGCGGGGTGACCGACCCCGGTGCCCGCCTCCCGAGGGCCACCCCGAGCCGATCACATCGGGGGACGGAACGGATCCTTCCGGTCATGTCCACACCTCTACGGCATGCGTACGAGGCGATTTACGGCACCGGGATCCCAACCGGCGACGATCGCCTGTACGTTCCGCCCCACAGGTGGGAACAACCCCATGGGGAGGCCGATGTGAAATCCATGCGCATACGTACGAGACGAAGGACCGCGGCGGTGGTCGGCGGGGCGGTGGCGCTGGCCGCGCCGCTGGTGGTGGCCGGTGGCGGGGTGGCGCAAGCCGCCACCTGCAACGTGACCACCGGGCCGTACCAGCGACAGGTCGAGCAGTTCCTGGGACGGCCGGTCGACGGGGTGCAGTCGTCCGCCGACTGCACCGCCATCAGGTCGTTCCAGGCGACCCACGGCATCACGCCGACCGCGGGCTACGCGGGACCCCTCACCTGGCGCACGATGAGCACGATGTTGGACCAGCGGGCCGCGGGCACCAACCCCAACAAGGCGGGCAAGTGTCCGACCAATCTGGGGCGAATCGCCTGTGTCGACCTGACCCGACAACTCAGTTGGGTCCAGGACGGCGCGAAGCTGGTCCACGGTCCGGTGCCGGTGCGCACCGGCAAGGACGGCACCGAGACCCGGACCGGCCTGAAGAAGATCTACTACCGCAACATCAACCACTGGTCGACGATCTACAACGTCGCCATGCCCTACTCCCAGTTCTTCGACGGCGGGATCGCCTTCCACTCCGTGGACAAGAGCATGTGGAACCCGCCCGGGTCCGGCGGGTGCGTCAACATGCGGATCGCGGACGCGAAGACGTACTGGAACCTGCTGAAGAACGGCGACGACGTCTACGTCTACGGGAACAAACCCGGGACCTGACGACCACCTCGGCGCCCCTGGTGGCGCTCAGGGCCAACGGGGCCTCGCGCGTGCGGCATTGACACATGTCATGCCGCACCCGGGAGGAACTCACGGCAGGGTGGTGACGAACGGCACCGCCGGCATGGGCGGCACGTCGGAACACTGGATGGCACGCGATCACACGGCCGATCAGCGTTCCCCCCGCCGAAGGGCCCGACATGTCGAACGAACCCACCCGTCACCCCCTCCCCACCCCGCCGGACCACGCCCGTCGATCCGGCCCGGCGTGGAGCGCGGACCTGATCCGTGACCTCGTCCGCCACCTGGGTCGCAAGGCACTCGAACTGCCTCCGGGAACAAGGGCATTACCGCACTCCACCGACGCCCGGACGACGATCCTGCTCGTGGTCGCGTCCGATCTGGTCGTCGAGGCGATCATCGCTCTCATGCTGCCCCCGGCGTGGCGGCCCGTCCACCTCGGCTGGGTGTTCCTCGCCACCATGGCCGCCGTCGGATTCTGCGCCATGACCGCCCGGGCCCCGCACCTGCTCGACGGACGGTTCCTGCTGCTGCGCACGGGGCCGTTCCGGGAGCTGTCCGTGCCGCTCGACGTGATCGTGTCCGTACGCGCCGCGCACGATGCGACCGTCGGCCACGGATTGCGCCGCCACGCGGCGGACGAGGAGGCGGTGGCCTGCTCCGTGTCCAGCGCCACCACGTTGATCCTGGAGACGGCCGAATCCTTGCCGGTGAGGCTGCGGGACGGCGGGATCGTCCCGGCCCGACGGATCCACTTCACCGCCGATCGACCCGCCGACGCGGCACGGCTGATCAGGGAAGCGATCGGCGGGACGACTCAGAACCGGTGACCCGCCCGCGCCCCGAACGCCAGGCCGACCGTCAACAGGGCCAGTGCGCCGCAGAAGGCCGGGGGCGACCACATCAGCAGAGCAGGCCCGAACAGCGTGGTCGGGAAAGCCACCATGCACCAGGGAACGGCCAGGCCGTAGAGGTCCGACCGCCGACCACTCACCAGCGCCCACGCGGCGACCCCGAGACCGAGCCACAGCAGCAACACCCGCGACCACAAGCCGGTTTCCGACGCCGGCGGATAGGTACGGACGAGCCCCCCGATCTCCAGCCGGACCACCTGCCCCTGCCAGGTCCGCAACCGTGCGCGGTCGCCCGCCCGAACCTCCTCGTAGGTCTTCGCGGCGACCGCCAACCAGTCGGAGCCGCCGCTCCAGACCAGCTTGACGTCGTGGTACCTGGTGCAGCTGGTACCGGCGTTGCCTCCCCCGCCCCCGATGGTCACCGGTGCGCCGCCCATCCCGCCCGCGCCGGCGGCAACGCCGCCGATGGTGGCCGGTGCCCCGCCCGTCGTCGTGCCGCCGCTCGTGCCGTTCGACGTACACGTCTGTCCCGTCCTGCGGTCACGGACCTCGCCCGTCTCCTCGTGGAGGCACTCCTCGCCGCCGCACACGAAGGCGCGTTCGTACGCGACGGTCGCGTCGTGGCCCCGGTCGAGCGCTCGCACGGAGAAGAGGACGGCGAGAACCGCACCGAGGACGAGCAGCACCCGCGACCAGGGCCGGAGCGAGTCCCCGTATCGACCACCCCTGTACTTCCCGGACTTCACCTGGACCTGATGCCCGCCGCCGGGGCCTGCCATGCCGGGGCGGAAAAGGTGATGCACCGTCCGCCGCGCGTCCATAGACTCACCGGTGTGTGCCACGAAGAGCGCGGCGCGTGTTTCGTCGAACCAGTCCACGAGGGGAGCCCGGCCATGTGTCACCGCATCGCCGTCCACGCTCCCCGGTCCCGGTACGACGTGATCCTGGTGTCTCCGGTTTCCCGGTAACGGCTGCGCGGCCGTCACCGGATGTCCGAGACGAAGTGACGAGGAAGACCCGACTCCCCCGGCGAACGAGCCGGTCGCGCGGTGTGCGCGATCCGCCCTTCGCGGCGCCTCCACGCACCCGGAAACCGGCATGCGGCCGGTACGAGTACGCCGGTACGCCGGGCCAGCGGATCCGGGCTGCCTTCCGTCGCTCCCTCCACCCATCGCGCCGCCCTCACTCCCATGCCCTCGGAAAGGCCTCGGGCCATGCGCGCAACATCTCTGACCACCGTCCGCAACCTCGGCATCCTCGCCCACGTGGACGCCGGCAAGACCACCCTCACCGAACGGGTCCTCTACGCGACCGGAACCACCCACAAACGCGGTGAGGTCCACGACGGGACGACCGTCACCGACTACGACCCCCAGGAACGCGACCGCGGCATCACCATCTTCGCGGCGGCGGCGAGTTGTACCTGGAACGAGCATCGGATCAACCTGATCGACACCCCGGGGCACGTCGACTTCGCCGACGAGGTGGAGCGGTCGCTGCGCGTCCTGGACGGCGCCGTCGCCGTTTTCGACGCCGTCGCGGGCGTCGAACCACAGAGCGAGTCGGTGTGGCGCCAAGCCGACCGGCACGGGGTGCCCCGCATCGCGTTCGTCAACAAGATGGACCGGGTCGGCGCGGATCTCGACGCCGCCGTCGCGTCGCTGCGCGACCGGCTCCACGTCGTCCCCCTGGTGGTCCAGCTGCCCATCGGGCGGGAGGACGGCTTCACCGGAGTCGTGGACCTCGTCCGCATGCGGGCCCTGGTCTGGAGCGCGGCGGCCGTCGGGAGCGGCGCCGGCACGTTCGAGGTGCGCACCGTGCCCGACTCCCTGCGCGAGGAGGCGCTGCGGCGCCGCCGGCTGCTCGACGAACGAGTGGCGGAGCTGCACCCCGCCGCCCTGGAGGAGTACTGCGCCACGTCGACGCTCTCGACCTCCACCCTGGTCGGCGCGCTGCGCGAGCTGACCCGCAGGGGTGAGGGCGTGGTGGTGCTGTGCGGCTCCGCCTACCGCAACCGTGCGGTGGAACCGCTGCTCGACGCCGTCGTGGACTACCTCCCCTCGCCGGCGGACATGCCGCCGGTGCGCGGAACCGCGCTCCACGGGGTCCGCGCGGAGGGGGTGGAAGAGCGTGTCGCCGATCCGACGGCCCCGTTCGCCGCGTTGGCCTTCAAGGTGAACGCGACGGCGACCGGGCGGCTGACGTGTCTGCGGATCTACTCGGGAACGATGCGAAAGGGGGAAACGGTACTGGACGCGACGGCGGGCCGGACCGAGCGCATCGGCCGCATCCTGCGCGTTCAGGCCGACCGCCATGCCGAGGTGGAGCAGGCCGTGGCCGGGGACATCGTCGCCGTGGTCGGGCTCAAGTCCACCCGAGCCGGAACGACGCTGTGCGCTCCGGACGCGCCGCTGGTCCTCGAACCGCCCACGGTGGCCACGCCGGTGGTGTCCGTGGCGGTCGAGGCGGGCACCCGGGCCGACATCGGTCGGCTGTCGTCGGCGTTGGCCCGGTTGGTCGAGGAGGACCCCTCCCTGACCGTGCGGACGGATCCCGAGACGGGGCAGACGGTGCTGTCGGGCATGGGCGAACTGCATCTGGAGGTCGCGGTGGAGAAGATCAGGCTCAGCCACGGGCTGCGCGTCGAGGTGGGTCGCCCCCGGGTGGCCTACCGGGAGACGGTGGCTCGCGGAGTGTCCGGTCTGGTCTACCGGCACGTGAAGCAGGACGGTGGCGCGGGCCAGTTCGCCCACGTGGTCATCGACGTCGCCCCCTTGGACGGCGACGACGGCGACGACGGCGACGCCTCCGTCACCCGTGTCGGCTCCGGTACCGACACCGGTACCGGTGGTTCCGGCGGCTTCGTGTTCCGGTCCGTGGTCGTCGGCGGCCGGGTGCCGCAGGAGTTCGTCCGCGCGGTGGAGGCGGGGTGCCGGGACGCGCTCGCCGAGGGGCCCCTCGGCGGTCATCCGGTGACGGGGCTGCGGGTCACGCTGACCGACGGCGCCACCCACTCCAAGGACTCCTCGGAGATGGCGTTCCGGGCGGCGGGGCGGTTCGCGCTGCGCGAGGCGTTGCGCGCCGCGACCATGGAGCTGCTGGAGCCGGTGGTCGAGGTCGTGGTGACCGTCCCCGACGAGGCCGTCGGCGGCGTGCTCGGTGACCTCGCGGCGCGGCGCGGACGGGTCGCGGGATCGACCACGCGGACCGGAAGCACCTCCATCACGGCGGCCGTTCCGTTGGCCGAACTGTTCGGGTACGCCTCCCGGTTGCGCAGTCGCAGCCAGGGCCGGGGCACGTTCACCTCCCGGCCCGTGGGCTATGCCCCCGTGCCCGCGACGGTGTACGCCCGGGGCGCGTCCGACTGACGTGTGGCCCCCGACCGCCCCGGTGGTCGGGGGCCTTGCGCGTCGGTCCTTCCCCCGTCGGGCGTGCCCGCGTCAGGCCTCCCCCTCGGGTCGTCCGCGCGGGCGGTCTCCGCCGAGGGAATGCCGGGGACGTCCTCGGGGCCGGCGGATAGGGTGTGCGGCCATGACCGGATCAGACTTCCTCGACGCCGCCCGGGTGTTCTACGACACCGTGGCCCTCGACTACACCGAGCACTTCGGCGACTGGCTGGTCGACAGGCCGCTCGACCGGGCGATGGTGGCCGGGTTCGCCGAACTCGTGCGGGCGGGCGCCGGCGGACCGGTCGCCGACGTCGGCTGCGGCCACGGACACCTGACGGCGTACCTGGACGGGCTGGGACTGTCCGCGTTCGGGCTCGACCTGTCGTCGGCCATGGTCGCGTTGGCCCGGAGCACGTATCCGCGCCTGCGGTTCGAGGAGGGTTCCATGACCGCCCTGGACCTGGCGGACGGTTCCCTCGGTGGCGTCCTCGCCTCGTACTCGATCATCCACGTCCCTCGGGAGCGGCTGCCGGGGGTGTTCGCCGAGTTCCATCGCGTACTCGCTCCCGGCGGTCACCTGATGCTGTCCTTCCAGGTGGGCGACGCTCCGTTGCGCGTGGAACGGCCGTTCGGCCACGAGGTGGCGCTCGACTTCCGGCGGCAGCGGCCGCAGTGGATCGCCGAGGCCCTCGACCGGGCCGGGTTCGCGGTCCGCGCGCGGCTGCTGCGGGAACCCGAGGAGGGCGTGGAGAAGGTGCCACAGGCGTACGTCGTGGCCCGCAAGCCGGTGGCGCCCGCCGCCCGTCCGACCGTGTCGTGACGCGCGGCCCGGCTCGCTCGGCGGCGACGGGGAAACCGTGAGCGGCGTGGAGGGACCGCCGCGCGAATGTAGGCTCCTCGTAAAGACGAACGACGGATGGTCGGCACGTCGGCCATAGGGGTGGGGATGAAGACAGGCAAGGCTGCCGCGGGTGTCATCGCGGCGCTGTTCGTGACGGTGGGTGCGGTGGGCTGTACGGCGAGCCCGGTCGCCAAGCAGGCCGCGGACTCGGCGGAGGTCCTGGTCGCGGCGCTGTCGCAGGCTTCCGACGAGGCGTCGAAGGCCGGTTCGGCGAACATAGACATGACCGTGACGTCACCGGACACGGGCGGCAAGCCGGTGTCCATGAAGGGTGTCTACTCCTGGGGCGACGGCCTCGCGATGGAGACCGAGATGCCGGCCAAGGACCTCCAGATGGAGGAACTGGTCGCGGACGGCACCATCACGATGCGCCTCGTGGGCGGGGCGTACTACTACGGCGTCGACCCGGCGGAGACGGGCCCCCTCAAGGGCAAGACCTGGTTGAAGCTCGAGGCGTCCGCCGTTCTGGGCGAGGCGGGCGCGGCCGGCATGAGCCGGGGGGAGGCCGACCCGACCGCCGGTCTGAAGTCGCTCAAGTTCGCACGGGGCGTCACGAAGGTCGGAACGGAGGACGTCAACGGCAAGAAGGCGGTCCACTACCACGCCTCGGTTCCGGCGGACAAGCTCGGCGACGCGGCGGCCGTGTACAACGCGCTGGGCACGGGCGGTGAACTCGTGGCGGACGTCTGGGTCGACGAGAAGGGCATGCCCGCCCGGATGAAGCAGACCTTCGGGACGACCACCGTCAGCATGGACTTCCTGTCCTTCGGTGTCGCGCGGGCGATCACCGCCCCGGCGGCCGGCGACACGGCGGACGTGACGGAGATGGTCAAGAAGGGTTCGGGCGGCCCGGCCTGACGCCCGAGGCCACTGACCCCCGTCGGGGGTCAGTGGCCTCGATCGCACCGGTCGCCCGGCCCGTGTCGCCGCCACCCGGGCGAGCCCGGGCCGTCGCGCTCAGACCTTGCGCCACCGTGCCATGGCCCACGAGAACACGCCGAACAGCACCAGCCCGATGGCCACGGCGATGAGCAGCCAGGGGCCGGCCGGGGTCTGGGTGAAGGTCTTCAGCGTGTCGTCCATGCCCTTCGCCTGGCTCGGGTCGTAGCGCCACGCGGCGTACAGGACGAATCCGCCCGCCGCCGCGAAGACCGCGCCGCGGGCAACTCCACCGGTGACCCCGAGGACGTCCACGGCCTTGCGCCAGTGCTCGGCGACCCCGGCCATGTCCAGGTGTTTGCGGAAGGTGCGGCGGGCCGCGCGTACCGCGATGATCACGCCCGCGACGGCGATCCCGAGCCCGACGGCACCCACCAGCCACCGTCCGGCGGGGAGTTCCATCGCGGACGCCGTCAGGTCACGCGACTGTTCGTCGCCGCCGGACCCGCCGCCTCCGGAGCCCGTCGCGAAGGACAGCACCGAGAAGGCGGCCGTGGCGTAGAAGACGGCGCGTCCCGCCGCCGTGAGGCGCTTCGTGACCTTGTCGCCCTTCGGGCCGGCCGCGCCGAAGGCCGCCTCGGACAGGCGCCACAGCACCATTCCGATCAGGCCTATGCCGACGGCCCAGACGAGAACGCTCCCGAACGGCTTGCCGGCCAGTTCCTGGAGCGCCCCCTGCCGGTCCGCCTCACCGCCCCCCTTGCCGAAGCCGACGCGGATGGCGATCAGTCCTATGAGGATGTAGAGCGCGCCGCGAGCCGCCAACCCGCACCGGGCCGTGACGGACCGGGCCGTGCCACCGCGCGAGGCGGAACGGACGCCCTCGCCCACCACGCCCGCTCTGGCGGTACTCACACCTCACCGCGCCAGGCGCCGGTCTCGGCACCGCGAGACTCGATGAACACCTTGAACCGCTTCAGATCGCCGCTCACCCGGCGCTTGACGAGGCCGAGCTTGTCGGCGGCGTTCTCGGCGAGGCCATCGGGAATCCAGTTCATGTGCAGGGACACCTGGGTGGTGGTCGCGTCGACCGCCTCGAAGGTGACCAGTCCGGCCTGGCGGGTGTCGCCGTCCACGGTCGTCCAGGCCACGCGGCGGTCCGGAACCTGTTCCGTGATGCGTGCGTCGAACTCGCGCTCCACGCCGTTGACCTTCGTGACCCAGTGGGTGAGGGTGTCGCCGCGCTGCTCCACCCGGTCCACGCCCTCCATGAAGGCGGGGAAGCTCTCGAACTGTGTCCACTGGTTGTAGGCCGTCCGAACAGGGACGTTGACCTCCACGTACTCCTCGACGTGCGCCATGAGTACCCCTTCCATACAGGTCGGTGCCGGAGCGCCCGATCATCCGGGCGTCGGTGCGCCGGGTCGGCCGCTCCGAACACGCGGTTACCCGAACCCGCTTCCTCCATGCGGCCACGCCCGGCCCGGCGCGCGCCGTCCCGTCACCCGGCCGTGGCGGCGCACCGCGGGGCCGTTGTTGGACACCCCGGCGCGTTCGCCGGGCCCCGGAGTCGACGATGATCGGTGGGCGAGGGCGAGGGCGGCGGCGCCGCGACAGCCGCCGCACCCCACCGCAGTGCCTGTTCGAGCAGAGGAGACACCCCCATGGCAACCGACGCGAACCGCGGTTCGAGCACCGTTCACGTCCGTGCCGCACGGCCGGCGGACTTCGCGCGGTGGCGTGTCCTCTACCGCGGCTACGCGGACTTCTACCGGGTGGAGCAGACCGAGGAGGCCGCCGCGCTGGTGTGGTCGTGGGTGCACGATCCCGCGCACGAGGTGGAGGCCCTGGTGGCCGAGGACGGCGAGGGCCGGCTCGTCGGCCTCGCGCACTACCGCCCGTACGCGCGTCCCCTCTCGGCGACGGTCGGTTGTTTCCTCGACGACCTGTTCGTCGCCCCCGAACACCGGGGCGCAGGCGCCGCCGACCTGCTGCTGGCCCGCCTGTCCGAGATCGCCGCCGAGCGCGGCTGGAGCGTGGTCCGCTGGATCACCGCCGACGACAACCACCGGGCACGCTCCAAGTACGACCAGGTGGCGACCCGGACCATGTGGGTCACCTACGACATGCCGCCCGCACGCTGATCGCGGGTCCCGCGCGCCGGCGGGGCACGACGGGATTGGCCCGCAGGGGGCCGGGGAAGGCAGTGGGGGGCGAAACCCGGGAAGATCGTGCCACGAGCCGGCGCGGGCACCGTACCCCTGGTGGCCGGCGGCTCGGCGGGCGCGACGGATTCGTCCCGATCGACGTCGATCCGACCGCCGTCCCAGGGAGTCGCTCGTGAACCGGCCCGCGCCCAGCCCCGTCCCCCACCCCGATGCCCCGATCGTCCTCGATCCCTCCGGATCGGACCGGCACGCCGAACACCGGCTGTTGCGCGCCCGCGGAGCGGCGGCCCGCGTCGACATCCTCGGCGTCACCGCGTGGGCCGTCACCGAACCCGCGCTGCTCAAGCGGTTACTCACCGGCCCCGACGTGTCCAAGGACGCCCGGGCGCACTGGCCGGGTTTCGACCTGGCCGTGGAGACCTGGCCCCTCGCGCTCTGGGTGGCGGCGAGCAACATGTTCACCGCCTACGGAGCCGACCACCGGCGGCTTCGGCGGATGGTGGCCCCCGCGTTCAGTGCCCGCCGTGTGGCCGCGCTCCGGGAGACGGTCGAGGTCATCGTCGCCGATCTCCTCGACCCGCTCGCGGCCGTCCCGCCCGGCGAGATCACCGACCTGCGCGAACGGCTCGCGTACCCGCTGCCCATCGCGGTGATCGGCCACCTCATGGGGGTGCCCGTCGACCAACGCGCGGGCTTCCGTGCGGTCGTCGACGGTGTCTTCGACACCACGCTCACCCCGGAGGAGGCATCGATCAACACGATGCGCGTCTACGAGGTCCTGGACCGGCTGATCGCCACCAGGCGGGCTGCGCCCGGAGACGACATGACCTCCCTGTTGATCTCCGCCCGCGACGAGGAGGGCGACGGCTCGGCGCTGTCCGACGTCGAACTGCGCGACACCCTCCTCCTGATGATCAGCGCGGGCTACGAGACGACGGTCAACGTCATCGACCAGGCCGTCACCGCCCTGCTCACCCGACCTGACCAGTTGGAGCACCTGCGTGCCGGGCGGGCGGGGTGGGGCGACGTCGTCGAGGAGACCCTGCGTCACGAACCGGCCGTCAAGCACCTGCCGATGCGCTTCGCCGTCGTCGACATCCCGCTGCCCGACGGGCAGGTCATCGCCAAGGGCGAACCGATCCTCGCCTCCTACGCCGCCGCCAATCGCCACCCCGACTGGCACGGCACGGACGCCGACACCTTCGACGTCACCCGGCTCACCAAGGACCACCTCGCCTTCGGGCACGGCGTCCACTTCTGCCTCGGTGCGCCGCTGGCGCGGCTGGAGGTGGAGGTCGCCCTGCGGCGGCTCTTCGACCGCTTCCCCGCCATGGAACTCGCGACCCCCGCAGCCGGGTTGCGCCCCGTCGCCTCCCTGATCAGCAACGGCCACCGGACCCTTCCCGTACGCCTGCGGAGGTGAGCGGGACCCGGGCGCGAAGGCTCCGGGAGCACGCTCGGCGCCCTCACCCCAGGCGGTTCCAGAGGAAGGTGTGGGTGAGCGCCTCGTTCACGGCGGCCTGGGCGTTGTCGGTGGCGCCCGCGTGGCCGCCGCCGGCCGTCTCGTGGAAGTGGACGACGTGGCCCAGCTCCCGCAGCCGGGCGGCCGCCTTGCGCGCGTGCCCGGGGTGGACCCGGTCGTCGCTGGTGGCGGTGAGGAGCAGGATCGGCGGGTAGGGCCGGTCCGATCGGAAGGCGTGGTACGGGGAGAGGGCCTCCAGGTGGGGGCGGTCCTCGGCCAGGTCGGGGTCTCCGTACTCGGCGGTCCAGGACGCGCCCGCGAGGAGCCGGTGGAAGCGCAGCAGGTCGAGGATCGGGAAGCCGATGACGACGGCGCCGAAGAGCTCGGGGTAGCGGACCGTCATGGCGCCCATCAGCAGGCCTCCGTTGCTGCGCCCTTCGATGCCCAGCCGGTCGGGGGTGGTGATCCCGCGGGCGACGAGGTCCCCGGCGACGGCGGCGAAGTCCTCGAACGCCCTCGGCCGCTCGGCCTTGAGTGCGGCCCGGTGCCACCGGGGCCCGTACTCGCCGCCGCCCCGGATGCCCGCGATGACGTAGGTGCCGCCGCGGGCGAGCCAGGCCCGCCCGGTGACGGCGTCGTACCCCGGGGTCAGGGACACCTCGAACCCGCCATAGCCGTAGAGCAGGGTCGGCCCGGGACCGGCATCGGGTCCGACGACGAAGTAGGGCACACGGGTGCCGTCCTCGGACGTCGCGAAGTACTGCCGGACCGTCAGCCCGGTGGTGTCGAAGAGGGCGGGCGCCCGTTTGACGACCGTGCTGTCGCCGCCGATGTCGCCTCGATGGAGGGTGGCGGGGCGCAGGTGTCCCGCGACGTGGAGGAAGTACTCGTCGCTCTCGTGCGGGTCGGTTCCCGTGATCGAGGCCGCGGCGAGCGGCGGTACGGCCGCGAGCGGTTCCCGGCGCCAGCCGTCGGGTGTGGGCGTCAGCACCTCCATGCGGGTGGAGACGTCGCTCAGCGTCTGCAGGATCAGGTGGTTGCGGGTCCAGGAGTGTCCGGCGAGGGCGGTGCGCTCGTCCGGTTCGAACAGCACGGTCGCCTCGCGGTTCCCGGCGAGGAACGCGTCGAAGTCGAAGGCCAGCAGGGAGCCCGCCGGCCGGCCGAGCCAGGGGGACTTCGGGGCGACCACCAGCCAGGATCGGTGGGCGTACGCGGTCGCGTCGCCCGGTACGTCGATCTCGACCCGCAGGCCGTTCTCGTCGAGGAGGAACAGGCTCTGGTTCCAGAAGTCCTTCTGCCGGGACAGGAAGTGGCGCTCGAAGCCCTCGGTCGGATCGAACCAGCCGGCCGCGGCCAGATCGTCGTTCGCCACCTCGAAGACGAGGGGGGCCTGCTCCAGGGGTGTACCGCGGCGCCACCTGCGCACGGTGGCGGGATAGCCGGACGCGGTGAGGGAGCCCGGCCCGAGGTCGGCGCCGACGTAGACCTCGTCCACGGTGATCCAGTCGATCCTGGTCTTGCCCTCGGGCACCTCGAACCCGCCGGTGACGAACGACAGGGTTTCCAGGTCGAACTCGCGCACCACCACGGCGTCGGTGCCCGCCCGGGAGAGCAGCACGAGCGCGTGCCGGTGCCCGGGGTGGAGCACCTCGGCGCCCGACCACGTCCAGTCCTCGGCCTCCTCGGCGGCGAGGGCGTCGACGTCCAGCACCGTTTCCCAGTCCGGGTGGTCCTTGGCGTACTCCTCCGGCGTGGTGCGTCGCCAGACGCCCCGGACGTGTGCGGCGTCCTGCCAGAAGTTGTACAGGTACCGGCCGCGGCGGCGGACGTAGGGAATCCGCCGTTCGTCGTCCAGGACCTCGCGCAGTTCGGCCGCCAGGGCCGCGAACTCGGGGCCGCGGGCCAGCAGGTCCGCCGTCTCCGCGGTCCGCTCGGCCGCCCAGGCGAGGGCGCGGGGGCCGCTCACGTCTTCCAGCCACATGTACGGGTCTTCTTCGGTCACCCCCCGATTGTGCAGACGTCCGGCGCCGCCTGTCCGCCGGTCGGCCGGCGCCGTCACCGCACCGGCGTCCGACGGGCCGCCCCCGCCGGACGGCGACGGGCCTGTCGGGCCGGTGGTGCGGGCACGGCGAAGGGGCCGCGCCCGCACCCGGGGAACGGGTCGGCGTCGGGGGTCAGCGTCCGGGGCAGGTCTTCCAGGCGAGGTGGTAGACGGTCTGGATGGCACCGTCGGTGGAGTCCATGGTGATGAAGCTGTTCGTCTTCTTCGGGTCGGAGGTGCCCGCGTTGACGCGCAGCTCGGTGTTGATGTTGAAGTTGCGCTGCGCGCCGCAGGGCGCCCAGACCAGCTGGGCCCAGTCGGTGGTGTCGGTGGCCTGCCAGTTGTTGTCGAGCGGGCCGTTGAAGCGGTGGATCCCGGTGGCCGTCTCGGGCGAGCCCTGGAAGTAGTACGAGGCCTTCTGGGTCGCGTTGGCCCCGCTCTCCAGGTGGGCGTAACCGCGGTAGTCGGCGCTCGCGACGGCGTAGGTGAAGCCTTGCGGGACGTGCACGATCAGGTTGAGCTGGCAGTTCTTGCGGAAGTCCGTGGGCTGGGAGCCGAGGCCGACCTGCGCCAGGTACTGGCTGTAGGTGACGGTGAAGGCCGTGTTGTCCGCCGAGACGGCGACGGCCGCCGTGCCCAGCGGACAACCGGACCCGTTGACGGTCGCGAGCTCGATGACGATCTTGTCGGGCGGCACGGTGATGCCGGCCGGGGCCTGCGGGGCGAGGAACGTGCCGGCGAGGAACACGGCGGTCGCGCCGCCGGCGAGTAAGGCACCGGGCATGATGCTCCGATCGGTTGTCGGTGGCCTTGCCTGAGGTGGGGGGTCCGGCCGAGCGCGCGGCCCCGTCCCGTCGACCCGGACAGCGGGAATCGTCGGGTGGGGCCGCAGCGTGTGGAAACCTCGACCGTCCGGCCGCGTCGCGGAACGAGTACCGGAACGCTCTGGATGCTAGAGACCGCGCTCCCCGCGGAATAAGGCGGTAACCGGCCGAACACACGACGTCGACATCGGCCTTCGGATCACGCGCGGCCCGCGGCTCACCCGCGGCCGGTGTCGATCGCCGCCGCGAGGGCGGCGGCCCGTTCGGCGGCGCGCGGGCGCGGGTCCTGGGTACGCGTGGCCCAGGCGATGTGTCCGTCGGGCCGGACGAGGAGTTCGCTCACGCCGTCGAGATCCTCGTGCGGGTCGTGGGCGGTGACGGTCGCGTGGGTGAGGCGGGGGTGGGCCGTCTCGTCGGGGCCGCCTCCCGACGGGCGGCCGGTGAGGTCGAGCAGGACGAAGTGGCCCTCGTGGAACAGCTCGTGGGCCCGCCGCACAGAGGAGCCGGCGACGGTGAGGGCGATGTCGGGCAGCCGCCGTCCCGCGGGTGCGCCTCCTTCGAGGGGGTAGCGGGTGGCGAGGGCCGAGACCCGGCCGGCGAGCAGGCGGTTCACCTCCGGCAGGCCGAGGAGTTCGTCGAGGAGCGCGCGCAGGGCGACGGCCGGGCCGGCGTACGGCGGCACCAGGGTGAGTTCGGCCAGCAGGGTCTGCACGGCGGTGTTGTCGGTGACGGCGCGGCCGACGGCGCGGCGCTCGGCGTCGTAGCTGTCGAGGAGACCGGGCGGGGCCCAGCCCCGGATGTCGGCGGCGAGCTTCCAGCCGAGGTTGAACGCGTCCTGGAGGCCGGTGTTGAGGCCTTGACCGCCGGCCGGGAAGTGGACGTGCGCGGCGTCGCCCGCGATCAGGACCCGGCCGGCGCGGTACCGCTCGGCGAGTCGGGTCGCGTTGCCGAAGCGGGAGGACCAGTACGGCTCGCCGATGCCGAGGTCGGATCCGCAGAGCCGGTTCAGGGCGGCGCGGAACTCCTCCGTCGTCACGGGCTCCGCCGAGGGCGTGCGCATGCGTTCGGGGTCGATCAGGACGATGCGGGTGAGTCCCCCCTCCAGCGGGACGGCCAGGCCTCCGGCGGTCCGGAGCCGGCGCAGCGCATCCGGGTCGGCGTCGAGGCCGGCGAAGTCGCCGAGTACGCCGGTCAGGGTCTCGTCGCTGCCGGGGAAGGCGATGCCCGCCGCCTCGCGGACGGAGCTGCGGCCACCGTCGCAGCCCACGACGTACCGGGCCCGCAGCGGCGCGCGGTCCCCCTCGCCGTCGCCGTGGTCGCCGCGACTCCCGTCACCGCGCCCCCCGTCGTCGGTCCGGACGGTGCAGGTGACCCCGTCGGCGTCCTGGGTCAGCGCGGTGAGTCGCAGGCCGCGGCTGATCCGGACACCGAGTTCCCGGGCGCGCTCCTCCAGGAGGGCTTCGGTGCGGGTCTGCGGGATGGCCAGGGTGTATCCGTGTCGGGTGTCGAGGGCGGCGAAGTCGAGCGGGGTGGGCAGGGCCGCGTAGTGCCAGCCGGGGACGGGTCGGCCGTGGGCGAGGAAGCGGGGGGCGAGGCCGCGCAGGTCGAGGATCTCGACGCTGCGCGGGTGGAGGGTCAGGGCGCGGGAGTGCGGGTGGGGGGCGGTGCGGCGCTCGATGATCCGGGTCCGGGCACCGGCCAGGGCGAGTTCGCAGGCCAGCATCAGCCCGGTGGGACCTGCGCCCACGATGATCACATCGGTGTCCATGAGTGGTACTCCCTAATAAGTGAACAGCGTTCACGTGAACGGTGTTCACTATAGTGAGGCACATGAGCTCCCCGTCAACCTCCGCCCCCGGGCGAGGTCGCCCCGCCCGCCTCGACCGGACACGCACCGTCGAGACGGCACTGGACCTGCTGGACGAGCACGGCCTGGAGGCGCTGACCATGCGGCGACTCGCCGACGCCGTCGGCGCCCGGGCCGGCGCCCTGTACCGGCACTTCGCCACGAAGGACGACCTGATCACGGAGATGGCCGAACGGATGCTGGCCGCGACGACGGCCGAGACCACACCCGCGGACGACACGTGGCGGACGGCGCTGGCCGGTCGGGCGCGGGCACTGCGCGCGGCGCTGCTCGCGCGACGGGACGGGGCGCGGGTCTACGCCGGCACGCATCCGACCGGCCCGAACACGCTCGGGTTCGCGGAGTCGGTGGTCTCGGTGCTGATCGGGGCCGGTTTCGGCGAGGAGGACGCGGCGCGGGCCCTGTTGGCCGTGGCCGACTTCACCCTGGGCCACACGCTGGAGGAGCAGGCGGCGCTCACCCCTGACGGTCCGGCCGATCCGGGGCGCCTGCGCGAGGCCGCGACGGGCGAGGCCTACCCGCACCTGGTCCGCGCGCTGCCGGTGGTCACCAGTGCCGACTTCACCGCCCGCTTCGAGTTCGGCCTGGACCTGCTGATCACCGGACTGTCGGCGCGGGGCCCGCACACGGACTGACCGCCCGAGCCCTGCCGGCGAAGGACTGACCGGCGGGAAGGGTGGCCGGAAGCGGAACCACAAGCGGAGGCCACGCGCTGCCGACCCGGGGAGCACTGCCGACGGCTGGTCAACGTCACCGGGCGCGACGCACCCGGGCCAGGACGAGGACCGTGTCGTCGGTCGCGGTGTCGGGCAGCAGGTTCGACAGGATCCGGTCGGCCGCCTCCTCCAGCGACCCCATGGGGCCGCGCAGTTCCCGGCGGAGCGCGTCGAGGCCCGTGTCGATGTCCCGGCCGCGGGCCTCGATCAGCCCGTCGGTGTAGAGGGCCACCGTGGCACCCTCGGGGAGTTCGACCTCGATGGACGCGAACGGTACGCCACCCACCCCGAGCGGCACCCCCAGACCCTCCGCGAGGGTCTCGATCGTCCCGTCGGGGTGCCGTACCAGGGGCGGCGGGTGGCCCGCGTTCGCGATCACGGCGCGCCCCGTGCGGGCGTCGTACAGGAGGTACGCGCAGGTCGCCCATTCGATGCCGACGTCCTGGGCGCAGGCGTCGAGTTCCTCCAGCAGTGCCCGGGGGTCGCGGGTGTGCCGGGAGAGCGCCTTCGCGGTGATCCGCAGCCGGCCCATGGCCGCCGCGGCGGGCACCCCGTGGCCCATCACGTCGCCGACGACGAGGGCCACCCGGTCCTCGGGCAGGGTGCCGGCGTCGTACCAGTCGCCGCCGACCTCGGTGCCCCGACCGCCGGGCAGGTAGCGGTGCGCGATGTCGACGTGGGGGCCGGCGGCCGGGGCGGTGGGCAGCAGGGAGCGTTGGAGGGTGAGGGCGATGTCCTGGACCCTGCTGTAGAGGCGGGCGTTGTCCAGGCAGAGGGCGGCGCGCGAGGCCAGCTCCCCGGCGAGCCCGAGGTCCTGTTCGGCGAAGTCGGGGCGGGCGGCGGAACGCCCGAACATGGCGAGGCCCTGCACCGTGCCGCGTGCGATGAGCGGGGCGATGAGGATGCGGACCAGGCCGCTGTCCATGAGCAGTCGGGCGCGCTGTCGGTGCACGACGGTCCGCGCGACGAAGTCCTCGTCCACCCGGACGCAGATCGGCCGGCCCGAGGCCAGCATCTGGTGGATGCCGGAACCCGGCGGGTAGGTCAACTCCCGCAGACCGCCCACCAATTGGACGGCGGGCGCGTCCAGTGTGGTGCCGGAGGCGATCCTTCGGGTGAACAGCGGAAGCGCCGGGTCGAACTCCTCGTTCTCGTCCATCCACTCCACGAGTTCCACGACGGATCCGTCACAGAAGTCCGGCACCACGACCTCGACCAGCTCCCGCGCGGTGACCTCGACGTCCAGGGTGGTGCCGATGTGTCCCGCCGCCCGGTCCAACAGCGCCAGCCGGCGGCGGGCCGAGGTCGCCTCCAGGATGGCCCGCTCCCGGTCCGTGACGTCGATGAGCAGGCCTCCCACCCCGCGCCGGGTGTCCCCGGCGCCGCTCAGCGGGAAGAAGCTCACCGAACGCACCTGGTCGCGGTCGGGGTGTCCGCTGGTGCGCAGGCCCACCAGCGTGCCGACCACCGGGCGGCCGTCCCGGGCGACCCCGCGCAGCATCCGCCGGTACTCGCCGCCGTCCGAGGTGATCATGACGTCGGCCATGTGCCGCCCCAGGTGCTCGGCGACGGGGATGCCGTCCATGTCGGCCAGCGCCTGGTTGAGGTGGACGTAGCGCAGCTCCTCGTCGAGCATGACCAGGCCGATCGGGCAGGTCTCGAAGAGCGCGTCGAGGAAGGACAGGTTGGTCTTCACCCGGTCGAGTTCGTCGCTCCCGCTCGCGAGGCCCATGATCACGGAATCGCCCTCGGCGCCGGTCACGGGGAAGACCCGGAAACCACAGTCGAAGACGGTGCCGTCCCGGTGGCGGACGGGCAGCCGTACGCGCCAGTATCCGAGGGTCCGGGCCCGCTCGACGAGGCGCGCGGCCGCGCCCGGCTCCGAGTCCGGGAAGAGGACGGCCGCGGGCTCGGTGAGCACCTCCGCGGCCTCGTGGCCGAACAGGTTCCGGGCGCCGGGGCCCCAGTACCGGATCAGGCCCTCGTCGTCGATGCCGAAGACCGCGACCGACACGTGCTCCAGGAGCGATCCCGGCTCGGATCGGAGCTGCTCGGGACCCTGCTCGCCCCCCTCTCCCCCCGGCGGGTCCGTCGGCATCGGCAGATCCCCTCACGGGTTGCTGTCCGGCGCCCGCGCATCGATCACGGGCCGTTCCTCCAATTCTGCCCGCGATCGAAGAGGGGTACATTTCGTCCCATCGCGGAATCCGGACGGTGACGCCGGAATCCCACGGAACGCACTCGGGCGATCACGATGAGGAGTCGACCGGCAGGTTTGCCGGAGCGTCGCGCGGGGCCTCGGCCCCGGACGCACCGGGCCCATGTCACCGCACTCGCGGACACGCGTACGGTCCGTGACGCCCGCGCTTCCTAGAGGACCGATTCCAGCGGTCGAACAGGAGAAGACCAGTGGCCACCGGAACCCACCCCGCCGACCGCCCTCCGCGTGTTCCCCGGACCCGCCGACCGCCTCCCGAGTTGGACCCCGCCCATGTGGACCGGTGGCGCCGCGAGGGGGGCGAGCCGATCGAGCTGCTGGCCGTGGCGCGCGAGCTGCTCGGCGGCGTGGTGGCCGTCCGCCTCGGATCGAGGCCCACGGTCCTGGTCACGGAGGCGCGTGCGGTGCAGCATGTGCTCGTCCAGCACGCGGACCGGTACGTCAAGTGTTCACACCGCGCCCGGCTGTTGATCGGGGACGGCGCGCTCTCGGCCACCGGTGAGGCGTGGAAGCGTCAACGGCGCGTGCTCCAGTCCCGGTTCACCGGTGCGGGGATGCTCCGCCACGAACAGCGGATCGTCGAGGCCGCCCGGACGGCCGCCCGCCGCTGGGCCGAGTACGGTCACAGCGGGCACACGCTCGACGTCGGCGAGGAGATGCGCCGGTTCTCGCTGGACAGCATCTGGCGTTCCCTCACCGGCCACCCCCTCGACGAGGACACCGAGCGCGAACTGACCCGCGTCGAAGCGGTCGTGACCGCCCTGGCGACCCGGCCCGCCGAGGCACTCGACGCGCGGGAGGCGGTCGCGGCCGACCTCGCCAGGATCGACCTCGTCGTCCGGCACGCCGTCGAGGCGGCCCGGGGCCGCGTCGCCGGCCCGACGGGCCCCGGGCTGCTCCACGTCCTGTTCGACGCGTCCAAGGCGTCCGCCGAACGCTCCGGGCACACCGACCGGCTGGTCCACGACGAACTGGTGACGCTGCTGGTGGCCGGACACGAGACCACCGCGACCACGCTGACCTGGCTGCACCTGCTCCTCGACCGCCACCCCGAGGCCCGCGAACAGGTCCTGGCCGCCGGCGGGGAAGGGTCCCCCGAGCGACGCGAGGCCATCAGGGCGCTGGTCAGCGAGACCCTCCGGCTCTACCCGTCCGCCTGGATCCTGCCCCGCCGCAGCACCGCGCACGACACGCCGGGCGGGTACTCCATCGAAGCGGGGACCGACGTGCTGGTCTGCCCCTACCTCGCGCACCGCGACGCCGCCCTGTGGCCGGACCCCGAGCGTTTCGACCCGCGCCGGTTCACGGAGCCGGGCGGGCGGCCCACCCATCCGGGCTCCTACCTGCCGTTCGGTCTGGGGCCGCGGGCCTGCCTGGGGCTGCAGTTCGCCCTCCTGGAGTCCACGGTCCTGCTCGAACACCTGCTGCCCGGCCACACCGTGAGCTTCCGCTCCGCTCCGACGAGGGCCGCGTACAGCGTCACGGTCCGCCCGGACGGGCCGACGCCGGCCGTGCTCACCGCCGCCGGGGCCGCGTAGGCGGTCTCCTTCGGCTTCGCGAGTTCGACTTCGCGAGTTCGACTCGGCGAGTTCGACTCGGCGAGTTCGACTCGGCGAGTTCGACTCGGCGAGTTCGACTCCGCATGCGTCATCGGCCGGTGTGCGCGCACTCACTGTCGTCCCCGCCGCTGCGGCAGCCGACCATGCCGGTGAACCCCGGGGCCGGGTGATCGCGCTCGTCCTCGTGCCGCTGGGCCGCGCCTCCCGCGACGATCACGGCGAGCAACAGGGCCATCATGACGAGTTGGCTCCACACCACCGCCCGCGCCCCGCGCCATCCCGCCACGAGCGCGACGACCAGGGCGACGAGGAACACCACGGCGAGCCCGCCGAGGTATCCGTCGAGCCGTACGTCCGGCTCGTCCCGCGACGTGTCCAGCCGGAAGGACTCCCCGAGCCAGACGAGCGCCACCCCGCACATGGCCAGGAGTTCCAGGAGGACGAGGCCGAAGGCCGCACACCCGGACCCCGGCCGCCCCACGTCCGTGCGGTCGGGGGCGGGTTCCGTCGATGTCGTCATGCCCCCACTCTCGCCACGCGCGTCGGCGTGTGCATGAGTACGCGTACTCATGCACACGGCCTCGCGCACACGGCCGAACGATCACGCGGTGGCGGCGGGCTCCGGCACCGGGCTCGCGCAGTCCGGGTGCCCCCAGCGCGTCCCGAGCTTCGCGATCATCTCGCCTGCCGCGTACGGCTTGCCACAGGGGCAGGTGCCGGGGAACTTGGCCTTGATGGACCGGCCGCCGCGGGCGGGCGCCGCCTTGCCGCCGGCCGCACCCCGGGGCGCGGTGGTCCGGCTCGCGGAGGAGCGCGCGGCCGAGCCACGGGCCGGCGCGCTGCGCACGGGCGCGGGAACCGGCATGGACGCGTCGCCCAGGGCGGTGCCGGCGGCCTGCTGGCTGACGGCCGCGTCACTGGCCGCCTGGTCGGCGATGGCGTTCAGGTGGTCGCCGTCTTCACGGTGGGCGGGCACGTAGCGGAACTCCACGTCGCGGTCCGCCAGCAGCGCGTCGATGCTCTCGACGAGTTCCCTGTTGGCCACGGGCTTGCCCGCCGCGGTCTTCCAACCGTTGCGCTTCCACGCGGGGAGCCATTGGGTGACGGCCTTCATCGCGTACTGCGAGTCCATGCGCACCTCGACGACCGCGCCGGGGGTCACGGCCTCCAACAGGCGTTGCAGGGCGGTGAGTTCGCCCACGTTGTTCGTGGCCCGACCCAGTGGACCGGACTCCCAGCGCTCGGGGCGCCCCTCGGCGTCGGCGATGACCCAGGCCCATGCGGCGGGCCCGGGATTCCCCTTGGCCGCCCCGTCGCAGGCGGCAATGATGCGATCAGACATCCCCCGATCATGCCCCACCGGGGACCCGTCCCCGACCCGCGGGCGGGACGGACGCCGTGCGTCGCGCGTCACGCGTCGCGCGTCGCGCGTCACGTACGGAGGTACGAGGCCCCGTTGACGTCCAGGATCGTGCCGGAGGACCAGGTCGCCTCGGGTGAGGCGAGGTAGAGGACGGCCGAGGCGATCTCGCGCGGTTCGGCGACGCGCCCGAACGGGCTCTGCGCGGCGATCCGTTCGCCTTCAGGGGAGTTCAGCCGGTCGGCGACCCGTTCCGTGGCGACGAAACCGGGCGCCACGGAGGCGACGGCGATGCCGTGGGGTGCGAGGGAGACGGCCAGGGACTGGCCGAGGGCGTGCAAGGCCGCCTTGGTCGCCGCGTAGGCGGGGTGCTCGGGTTCGCCCCGGAAGGCGCCGCGCGAGCCGACGTTCACGATGCGGCCCCCGCGACCCTCGTCGATCATCCGGCGGGCGACGCAGTAGCTGACGTCGGCGGCGCCGAACAGGTTGACGGCGGTCGTCCGCCGCCAGGCCTCCTGCCATTGCGCGTACGGGGTGGTGGCCAGGGGGTGGGGGATCATCACGGCGGCGTTGTTCACCAGGACGTCCACCGCGCCGAGCGCCTCGGCGGCCTCCGAGACGAGTTCCTCGACGCGCACGGGATCGGTGAGGTCGCCGGACACCAGTACGTGGCCGTCTCCGGGCAGTGCCCCGAGGACCTCACGCGCCTCGGACTCCCTGGTGGAGCAGTGCACGGCGACGCGGTCGCCGCGCTCGGCGAACGCGATGGCGATGGCGCGGCCGATGCCTCGGGAGGCGCCGGTGACCAGTACGCCGCGACTCTGCGTGTCCATCACGTGCTCCCTCCGAGCTGTTGTCGATCATGACTTTGAAGCGGGGCTCCCCCGATGTCAACCAGCGGTTTTCCCGTCCCGGCCCGGGGCACGAACCCCACGGCGTCCCGGGCCGACCGGGGGCGCCCACACCACACGGATCCGGTCGACCAGGGAATGAGGGGCTTCGATGAGTGATCGCAAGACCGCGGCGGAGGTATTCGACGAGGTGGGAGCGCGCTACGAGGAGGTGTTCGGGCGGGTGCCCGGCCAGCTCGCGGCGCTGGAGTGGCTCGCCTCCCGGCTGTCCCCGGGCGCACGGGTGTTGGACGTGGGCAGCGGTACCGGCCGCCCCACCGCCGAGACCCTGGAGCGAGCGGGCTGCACGGTGACCGGCATCGACGTGTCGGCGGAAATGGTCGGGCTGGCGCGGGCCCGGGTGCCGTCGGCCCGGTTCGAGCAGGCGGACGTGCGGACGTACACGGCGCCCGAGGGCGGCTTCGACGCGGTGTGCGCGTTCTTCCCGCTGCTGGTGATGGACCGGCGGGAGGTGGTGGCGTCGTTGGAGCGGATGCTGTCGTGGGTGGCGCCCGGCGGGTACTTCGTCATGGCGACCGTGCCGGGGGACATCCGCGATCTCGACATCGTCTGGATGGGGCACGAGGTCACGGTCAGCAGCCTGTCCGCGACCGAGTACCTGAGCCGGGTGGAGGGCGCCGGGCTGGAGGTGCTCGGCCACCACACGGCGGTGTTCACACCGGATGCCGGGGCCGCCGATTCCCACGGCGTCGCCGATGTGCGCGTCGAGCCGGAGGAGCACTTCTTCTGCCGTGCCCGTCGCCCCGCGTCGGCGCCCTCCCCGACCTCCCCGACCGATCACCCGGTATGACGATCACCTGAACCGCTCTTGCGACCGCGGACTCCTCATCCGCCGCCGAACGGTGCCATCGACCGAGGAGTCCCGTGTGTCGCCAATTGCCCGGATTCGACTGGGTTTACGTTCGACCTGATCCCAGTCCCCCTTGTGAAAGGCGATGTTGTGAAGCAAACGATGCGCAGCCGTGCCCTCGCCGCTCTGACCGTGCTGGCCGCCGCAGGCGCGCTGTCCGCCGTGGCCTCCCCGGCCCTGGCCGCGACCGGCGACGGCGACGTCCACAACGTCTACATCATCGGCAGCACCAACGTGCAGTACGCGCAGGACGACAACTTCAACGCGGGCCGCGACAACACCGTCGGCTCCAACGACGGCACCGCCCCGCCGGCCGCCGTCGGCGCCGCGTCCGCCATGTCGCTGATGGACGCGTCGAACTGGGCCGACACCTTCTAGTCGGACCGGACCTCGGTCGACTGTTCCGGCATCGTGTCCGACTCGCGGACGCGGCGCCGGAACAGCGCGTGGAGCAGTACGGCGGTGAGGGTGCCCGCCACCACCGCGCTGCCGAGGATCGTGCGGGCCCAGCCGGGGAAGCCCTGGTAGACGTCGGGGGCGACGACCGGGAGCAGTCCGACGGTGAGGGCGAGCGCGATCACCGTGGAGTGGGTCTTCTCCCCCGGGTTCGCGCGCGTCAGCATGTCGACCCCCATCACGGCGATGATCCCGTAGATGACGAGCGCGGACCCTCCGACGACCGGGGCCGGTATGCCGGCCAGTAGTCGGGTGAGGGGAGCGAGCAGTCCCACGACCACGAGCAGCACGCCGGCCCCGGCCGTGACGTGGCGGCTGCGCACCCCGGTGATCCGGCCGATCCCGATGTTCTCGGCGCTGGTCACCATCAGCGAGGTGCCGAAGAGCCCGCCGAGTACGGAGACCAGCGCGTCGGCCCTGGCCACGCGCGGCACATCGCGTCCGGGATCGGACTCGTTGCCCACGGTCTCGCTGTTCAGGACGGTCTGTCCGGTGATCTCGGCGAGCGTGGTGAGACTGAAGATCAACAGTGGCAGCGCGGCGAGCACGTTGAACTGCGGTGCTCCGTAAGGGAGAAGGTGCGGGAGCGCCAGTCCGGTGCCGGCTGCGGGCGCGAAGGCGCCCAGCCCGGTCGTGGCGGCGATCAGGGTGCCGGCGCCCATGCCGAGCAGGACCGCCGTCTGCCTCCACACACCGCGCAGCAGGAACAGCAGCAGCACCGTCACGCAGATGGTGACGGCGGCCGTCAGGACCGCCGACGGAGCCGCGTACCCGGCGGCTGTGCGCGGACCCGTGATCAGCTGGGCGGCGACCCGGATCATGGCGATGCCGATCAGCAGCACGGCCGTACCCATGACCAGGGGCGGGAAGAAGCGCACGATCCTGGCGTAGAACGGCAGGACCGCGAACAGCAGGGCCGCCGCGAGGAGGACGGATCCGGTCGCCGTGGCGGGGCCGTGGTCCTTGGCGATCTGGATGAAGAGCGCGGTGGCCGCGCCGCCGGGCAGCATGACGAACGGCAGCCGGGCGCCGATGCCCCGCACGCCGAGCGACTGGAGCAGCGCGCCGACGCCGCACAGCACGAGGGTGGCGCTGAGCAGGGACGCGGTGCTGTCGGCGTCGAGCCCGAGGGCCTGCCCGGTGAGGAACGTCGTGGACACGGGTGCGGCGACCATGGCCAGTACGTGCTGCGCGGAGAGTGGGGCGAGCCGGGCCAGGGGCAGCCGCTCGTCGACCGGCCGCACCGGGCCGGACGTGGCGTCGGCGGTGGTCACGAGCCGGCCTCCGCCTTCAGCCAGGGCAGTTCCCGCGCGGTGTACCGGTACGCGCGGAAGACCGCGTTGTGTTCGGCCGGGAAGAGACCGCGCACCTCGGATTCCCGGTAGCCGCCGAAGTACGGGTTGACGTACTCCCAGCACAGGTAGCCCTCGGGGGTCACCTCGAAGAGCCGGCCGGCGGGCGAGTCCGTGACGAGGGTGTTGCCCCCGGCGAGGCGCTGGGCGCTGCCCATGAACGGGGCGAAGAACGACTCGCGGGCGGGATCGTGGTACTCCCAGACGATCTTTCCGGAGGAGCGGTCGATCTCGATGACGCGGGAGTGGGGGACGTCCGATCCGGGTCGGAAGACGCCGTTGTCGAAGACGAGGATGTTGCCGTTGTCGAGTTCGGTGGGGGCGTGCTGCTGCGAGACCGTTCCGGGTTCGGTGCGCCAGAGGATCGCGCCGGTCTCCCGGCTGATGACGACGACGGCCGAGACGCTGCGCAGGCTCGCCAGGACGTTTCCGTCGGCGAGCGGGACCACGCTGTTGATCAGGGGCCAGTGTTCGCGCGAGTAGTCGGGGTGCAGCGCGTACTCCTCGCGGTCGAGGTGTTCGGCCGCGCTCCAGGACCAGCGGACGGAGCCGTCCGCGTCGACCTCCTTGATCGTGTCGGCCCAGACCGTGCCGTCCGGCTCGGAGCCCGGTACGCCGCCGCGCACGGCGGTGGCGTCGGCGCCCCGCAGGGGTTCGAGGGCCGTGTAGAGGACGCGGCCCTCGCCGAGGTGGTGGGCGTCGTGGTGCTGGAGCGGGTCGCGGTGCTCGCGCAGGATCGAGCCGTCGGGGGCTGCTTCGAGCATCACGCCGCCCCGGTACTTGTGCCACATGGGAAAGAGTGCGCTCTGGTCGGGCAGCACTCCGCTGTAGGCCAGGTTCCCGTTGGCGAGGACGCGGGCGTGGCGACCGGGCCGGTAGGGGAGCTTCCACTCGTGGGCGACCTCGCCGTGCGGGTCGATCAGGTACACCTCGCCCGTCCCGGTGAGTGGGGCGAAGAGCGTGTAACCCCCTTCAGAGGCGGAGGGGTCGAGGGCGATCAGGCCGGTGCCGCGGCGGCGGCGCAGGTTCTGGTCGATCGGGGACATGCGATCCTCCTGTGAAACTTTCTTTGATCAGATCAATCGACTTAGAAGCTAGCGGTGGAGTGTTGCGGCACTGTGAAGGCAGTGCGAAGCCCGCGACCGATTGCGGGAGGATGATCCACACAGCGGAGGAAGCGAGGAACCACGTGACGGACGAACCGCCCGCCCCCCTGATCGGGGCGGGCATCCGCAGACGGCGCAGGGCGCTGGACCTCACCCTCGCGGAAGTGGCGCGTCGCAGCGGGCTGTCCTCACCGTTCCTCAGTCAGATCGAGAACGACCGGGCCCGCCCCAGCATGCGTTCGCTGCAACTCATCGCCGACGCGCTGGGGACCACGGCCGTCCAACTGCTGACGGCGGCCGAGGCCCCTCGGCGCGTGGACGTCGTGCGCGCCGACGCCGACGCCGGACTCGATCCGACGGCGCGGGTGCGTCCGTTGGTCCGCGGCCAACAGCAGATGCACGCATTGGAGTTCACCGGGGACCACGACGCGGACCGCGCGTTCCGGCACCGCAACGACGAGTTGATGTACGTCGCCGACGGAACCGTCGAGGTCGAGGCCGAGGGACGCACCCACCACCTGGGCCGGGGCGACACCCTCTACCTCACGGGCGGTGTGCCGCACCGCTGGCGGGCGCTGGAGGAGGGCACCCGCGTCCTGCTCGTCGCGGTGGCGGACCACATCGAGACGACCGTGGACCCGCGCGCCTGACCGGTCTCGAACGGCCCTCGGTGCCGGGGCCGGGCGTGGGGCCGGCCGATGGCCCCGGCTCGTGATCGAGCGCGGGAAGACCGCTGCGGCCGTCGGCGCGAGGGCCGGCGACGGACGAGCGCGAGGGCCCTCGACGTCCGGCTGCTGGGGGCGGTGCTCACGGGCGCCGCCGTCCCGCGGTACCGGGGCGACGCGGGCGTCTGGCCTCCGGTGCCCGTGCCGCTGTTGTCCGCGGGGGCGCCGGCCATCGCGTCGGCGGTGAGCCGCCGGCGGCCCGGGGCGGCCGTGTTCCTCGCCAACGCGTTCTGCGCACTCGGCCTGTTCGACCCGGGCACGCCGGCGAACGCGTACCTGCTCGCGCCGGCCGGTGCTGTCCGGGATGCCGGGCTGTCCGGGCCTACGTACCCGGTGGAGGCGGCGCTCGTGGCCCGGGATACCGGCAGGGTCAGGCGTCCGGCCGACCAGGCCCACGTACCGCCACTGCCGGGTCGGGGCGGGTGACCCGGTCGCCTGACGCCCGGCCCGGACGGACGCGCAGGGCGAACCGGGCGACCTCGGCCCGTGCGGACGCGGGTCCCGAACCGGAGGGGAGCGTCCGGGTCGCGTAGTCTCGGTGAATGGCGAAGTACTTCGACGTGCACCCCGAGAATCCGCAGCAACGCTCCATCGGCAACATCGCCGACATGATCCGCTCCGGCTCCCTCATCGCGTATCCGACCGACTCCTGCTACGCGCTGGGATGTCAGTTGGGCAATCGCGACGGCCTCGACCGGATCCGGTCGATCCGCCGACTGGACGACCGGCATCACTTCACCCTCGTCTGCCAGAACTTCGCGCAGCTGGGGCAGTTCGTCCACATCGACAACGACGTCTTCCGCGCGATCAAGGCCTCCACCCCCGGCAGCTACACCTTCATCCTGCCGGCGACGAAGGAGGTGCCGCGCCAGTTGCTCCACCCCAAGAAGAAGACCGTCGGCGTCCGCATCCCCGACCACGCGGTCACCCAGGCCCTGCTCGCCGACCTGGGCGAGCCGCTGCTGTCCAGCACCCTGCTCCTGCCGGACGAGCCCGAGCCGATGACCCAGGGCTGGGAGATCAAGGAGCGCCTCGACCACGTGCTGGACATCGTGGTCGACTCCGGTGACTGCGGGACCAGGCCGACCACCGTCATCGACTTCTCGGGCGGCGAGGCCGAGATCGTGCGCCACGGGGCGGGCGACACGGCCCGTTTCGAGTAGCCCCGACGACAGTGCCCGGGGCCCGGCGCGGGGCGGGCGGCGTCGGGCCCACGCCTCGCCCCCGCCCGTGGACGCCGGGCCCGGGCCCGCGCGGCCCGCACCGCCGACGCCCGCTGCCGGTGACGTGCCCGGCCGTCGAGGCGCTCAGCCGTCGACGAGGCCGTCGGCGACCAGTCCCACCAACACCGCCTCGCCCAACGCCTGCACCGCGGTCTGCGGGCGCACCATCACCGTGATCTCCCTGATCCGCTCCTCCCCGTCCAGGTGCAGCAGGTCCATGCCGTGGATCTGCCTCCCGTTGACGGTGGCCCGGAAGGGAAGCATCACCGCCGGGGCCGGCTCGCCGTCCACGCCGGTCTCCGCCGCACCGTCGAGCCGCCCGATGTAGCGGATGTCCTCGAACGTGCGCAGCAGGACGCCGAAGAGGCCCATCACCATCGCCTTGCCCTCGAACGGGCCGAACTTCACCGGGCTGTAGAGCCGGACGTCCTCGGTGAGCAGGTCGTCGATCGCGCCGAGGTCACGGTTGTCGACGGCGGCGCGGAATCGGTCCGCAGTGCTCATGTCTCCCCCTTGCTACTCATGAATGCGATTACTCATATTCTTGACTATCATGGATGTCGGGTCGCTGAACAGGGGTGGCCGGGCGAGGAGGGTGATCGGGTGGCTCTGCGGCACGCCGTACTGGCGGCACTGCTCGACGAGGAGTTGAGCGGGTACCAGTTGGCCAAGGCGTTCGACATGGGAGTGGCGAACTTCTGGCACGCGCTGCCCCAGCAGCTCTACGCCGAGCTGACCAGGTTGGAGGAGGCGGGCCTCGTCGAGGGCCGGGAGGTGCTCCAGGACACCCGTCCGAACAAGCGGCTCTTTCGGGTCACCGACGCGGGGGCGGCCGAGCTGGAGCGGTTCGCCCGGACTCCCGGCAAACCGTCCTTCATCCGGGACGACCTGCTCGTCAAGGTGCAGGCCGCCGATCACCTCGACGCCGAGGTGCTGATCGAGCGGCTCTCCGAGCGTTCGACCTGGGCACGGACCAGGATCGAGCTGTTCGAGGCGCTGTTGGCCAAGATGCGGGGCGCCTGGGACGAGGAGGAGTTCCTTCGCCGCGGCGCGCGGATCGGCCCCTACCTGACCTGCCTGCGCGGCCTGGCCTTCGAACGGGCCAACCTGGACTGGTACCAGCGGACGATCACCGTCGTGCGAGAGAGGCGGGCCGACCGTGCCGAACGATGAGTACCTGCGGTACGTGGCGCTGGGCGACAGTCAGACGGAGGGTGTGGGCGACGGCGACGACCTCACCGGACTGCGCGGGTGGGCCGACCGGCTCGCCGAGACCCTGGCCCCGCACCACCCGGGCCTGCTGTACGCGAATCTGGCCGTCCGGGGCCGCCTCGCCGGGCAGGTCCGCGACGAGCAACTGGCTCCCGCCCTCGCGCTGCGGCCCGATCTGGCCACCGTCGTCGCCGGGGTCAACGACCTGCTGCGCCCGCGCTTCGACGCAGACGAGGTCGCCGACCGGGTGGAGTCGATGTTCGCCGCGCTCACCGCACAGGGAGCCCGCGTCGCCACGGTCACCTTCCCGGACGTGGCCACGCTGATCCCGATCGCCCGCCCCGTGGGCGCACGAGTCACCGCCCTCAACGACCGGATCCGGTCGGCGGCGCGGCGGCACGGGGTGGTCGTCGCGGAGACCGCCGCACACCCCGTGGTCGGCGACCCGCGGATGTGGAGCGCGGACCGGCTGCACGCCAGCCCGCTGGGACACGCCCGGATCGCCGCGGCCGTCGCCCACGCGCTCGCCTCGCCGGGAGCGGACGACTCCTGGACGCACCCCTTGCCCGACCCCCGGCCGGCCGGGCCGGTCGGTTGGCGGCAGGCGACCGGTGAGCTGCGCTGGGCCGCGTCCTTCCTCGGCCCCTGGACCGCCCGCCGGCTGCGCGGCCGCTCGTCGGGCGACGGCCGCACCGCGAAACGCCCGGAACTCACGCCCGTGTTCGCCGACCGGGCGAACGGGCTCGCGGGCGGTCGCGCGGACAGGGGTGCGGACGGCCTCGCGGACGGTCGGGCGCCGGAACACCGCTGACGCCCCGCGGGGACGGGCCCGCGGGCCCGCCCGTCGACCGGATCGCTACGCCCGGGCGTCCGGCGGCGGGGCCAGCAGGTGCACGGCCATCTCCCTCATCTCGATCTTCCGGATCTTCCCGGTGACCGTCATGGGGAACTCCTCCACCACGTGGACGTAGCGCGGGATCTTGAACCGGGCCAGCCGGCCGTCACAGTACGCGCGGACGGCGTCGGCGGTGAGCGGCTCGGCGCCCTCGCGCATCCGCACCCAGGCCATCAGCTCCTCGCCGTACTTCGGGTCGGGCACCCCGATGACCTGGACGTCCAGGATGTCCGGGTGGGCGTGGAGGAACTCCTCGATCTCCCGGGGGTAGAGGTTCTCGCCGCCCCGGATCACCATGTCCTTGATCCGGCCCGTGATGGCCAGGTAGCCGTCGTCGTCCATAACGGCGAGGTCGCCCGTGTGCATCCAGCCCGCCCCGTCGACGACCTCGGCGGTCCGGTCCGGCTGTGCCCAGTAGCCGAGCATCACCGAGTAGCCGCGGGTGCACAGCTCCCCCTGCTCCCCGCGCGGCACGGTCCGGCCGCCGTCGGGGTCGACCACCTTGACCTCCAGGTGCGGGCCGACCCGGCCCACGGTGGACACCCGGTGCTCGACGGAGTCGTCCACGCGGGTCTGGGTGGAGACCGGGGAGGTCTCGGTCATCCCGTAGCAGATCGACACCTCTGCCATGCCCATCCGGTCGATGACCTCCTTCATGACCTCGGCCGGGCAGGGCGAACCCGCCATGATCCCGGTCCGCAGACTGGAGAGGTCGTAGGAGTCGAAGTCGGGGTGGGTCAGTTCGGCGATGAACATGGTGGGGACGCCGTACAGGGAGGTGCACGACTCCGCCTCGACCGCGGCGAGGGTCGCGCCGGGGTCGAAGGACGGCGCGGGGATGATCATCGCGGCTCCGTGGCTGGTGCAGGCCAGGGCCCCCATCACCATCCCGAAACAGTGGTAGAACGGCACCGGGATGCAGACCCGGTCCAGCTCGGTGTAGTGGCAGGTCTCGCCCACGAAGAAGCCGTTGTTCAGGATGTTGCGGTGCGAGAGCGTCGCCCCCTTGGGGAAACCGGTGGTCCCCGAGGTGTACTGGATGTTGACCGCATCGTCAGGGCTCAACTCGGCCTGTGCGCGCACGAGTTCGGCGGGGTCGGCCTGACGTCCGCGCTCCAGCAGGGAGGTCCACCGCGGGCCGTCCAACAGGACCACGAACTCCAGGTCGGGGCAGCGCGGCCGGACTTCCTCGATCATCCCGGCGTAGTCGGAGGCCTTGAAGCGTTCGGCCGCGACCAGCATGCGGATCCCGGACTGTCCGAGCACGTACTCCAACTCGTGTGCGCGGTAGGCCGGGTTGACGGTGACGAGGACGGCTCCGATCGTGGCCGTGGCGTACTGCACCAGGGTCCACTCGGCCCGGTTCGGGGCCCAGATCCCGACCCGGTCGCCCTTGACGATGCCCTGGTCGAGGAGGCCCAGCGCGAGGGCGTCGACATCGGCGGCCAGTTCGGCGTACGTCCATCTGCGGCCGGCGGCCATGTCGACGAGGGCGTCACGTTCGGGGAAGGACCGCACGGCGCGGTCCAGGTTCTCCCTGATCGTGTCGTCCAGCAAGGGCACTTCGGTGGACCCGGACGCGTGGCTCGGCACGACGGACACACATTCCCCCTGGAGTCGAGGCGGGCGCGGACCCGGCGGCCCGGCGCCCCTTCATGATCCCCGCCGGTCCGACCGAAGGCCACCCCCCGACGCGCCCCGGAACGCCGTGGCACGTCACCGAATGGCCGGTTCGCCGGACGGGAGGTTCCATCGAGGGGTGAGCCCCGCACGCATCGACGTAGCCGGCCGACGCGGACGACCCCGGTCGGCGTGGCACACGGACGGGCGGGAGCCCGCGAACCTGCGCCCGTACCGTCCTGCCGTGCGACGCCGTCCTGATCACCTCGGGACCGTGCTGCTCCAACTCGTCGACGAGTCGACGAGGGGAAGGTCGGCCTCGACGACCCGGTCTCGCCCCGGCTGCCGGACCTCCCGCACTCCGAGGAGACCACCTTGTGCGACCTGGCACGCTCCGCACGCGCGATCGGGGCGGGAGAGCTGATCTCCCCGAGCGGTCTGCGGACCCAGCTGAAACCCGGGGCGGTGGGGCTCGGCACGGCGACGGGTTCCTGCCCCGCCTCGGTGTGCTTCGCCCAGAAGCCGGACCGGCATTTCGGGCTCGGGGTGATCGTGCAGAACGGCTGGGTGACGCAGACCCCCTCGTTCGCCGGGTACACGGCGATCCGGGCCTACCTCCCGGCGGAACGGCTGTCCATCGCGGTCGCCACGACCATCGGCCCGAACGCGCCCGAGGGGAACACCGCCCTGACCGTCGCCGAGCGGATCGCGACCGCCCTGGCCCCCGCGCACCCCCTGGAGCAGTGACCGCGCGGAAGTGACCGCCGGGTACGGTCCACGTCAGGGCGACGGCGCGCCACCATGGAACCGCGGGGCCCATCCGTCGGCGGACCACCGACCGGTCCACCACCATGAGTGAGCTATGTTTGATCAAGAGTGACATGAGAAGGAGGCCCGCCGGTGTCATCGGGGCAGCAGGCACGCGCACAGGCGGCCGCGATCACGCCGAGCGGACAGCCCTCGGACCACGAGCGCGTCCCCGGTGAGCGGGTGCGCGCGCTCTTCGACGGGCGCCGGCTCTCCCCCGGCCAGCGACGGATCGCCCAGTACCTGATCGACCACCTGACCGAGGCCGCGTTCCTGTCGATCACCGAACTGGCGGAACGCGTCGGCGTCAGTCAACCGTCCGTGACCCGTTTCGCGACCTCCCTGGGGTACAGCGGCTATCCGGCACTGCGGGACATCCTCCAGCCGATCGCGCTGAGCGCGGTCGCCGGCTTCCCCGAGAGCCGCGAGCAGATAAGGCACAACGAGCTGCAGGCCGCCGTGGACGCGGAGATCGAGAACCTGGAGAACGTGCGACGCCTGCTCGCCGACACCGATCAGGTGCTGACCATCGGCCGCGATCTGGCCCTCTCGGTCCCGCTGACGGTCCTCGGCCTGCGGATCTCGGTTTCGCTGGCGGAGTACTTCGCGTACGCGGCCCGGCGGATCCACCCCGACGTCCGGCTGGTGACCGGCGGCGGCAGCGTCGCCTACGACGCGCTGCTCCAGTCCCGGGCCGCCGGCGGGACGTGGGTGCTGGCCTTCGCGATGCCCCGGCACGCCAAGGAGACCCTCGCCGCGATGCGAGCGGCCCGCAGTGCCGGACTGCGCATCGCGCTGATCACCGATCCGACGCTGGGGCCCCTGGTGGACGAGGCCGACGTGGCGCTGACCGCCGCCACCGGCTCACGGCTCGTTTTCGACTCGTACGCGGCGCCGAACGTCCTGTCCGCAGCGCTGTTGCAGGCCATGGCGGACGCCGACCCCGAGCGGACACAGGCCCGTCTCGAAGGGTACGAGCAGGTCGCCGACCTGCACGGATTCTTTCTCTAGTCGCACTCCGGAACCATTGCCCCCGGGGCGCCCGCATACCCTCGGGGCGCATGTAATTTTTCATACGCTTGCTTACTCAACGGTATATATGTTTACTGAGGCGCGGCCGGGATCCACCAGATGCCAAGGAGGGCGTCCCCACGCCGTCCCAGAACGAACACTCAGCCGCGCGCGCTGCCTCCTCAGTCCGCTTCCGAGTGTTCGATCCGGGCTTTCGGATCCCGAAGACCGCCATGGCGGCCTCGATCAACCCCTGGGTCGAGGCCGCCCAGCAACCTCTCGATCAGAGTTCGACACCACTCGGAAGCGACGAGAATGCCTCAACTGGCCTCCACCGCCCTCAGCCCGGACTGGCCCTGTCAGGTCAAGGCCCCCGGGAGCCACGACTGGGAACGCACCGCGACGCGCTGGCTGCGCGACCTGCTCCCGGCCCGGTACGCGGGCTACTCGACGCTGACACGGCATCCGGTGCTCCTCACCCGGCACGCCCAGCTCCAGCTCCAGCACGAGATGCGCGCGGTGCGCGTGGCGCTCGAGACGAGTCGCGCCGAACTGCCCGCGATGGGCGTGGCGGAGTCCGTCATCGAGAACACGATCCGGATGTACGCCGTCGAGCTCGAACAGTTGGGCCGCCTCGCCCGCAGTGTCCGCCTCATCACCGACGCCCTCGTCGTGAGCGGCGGCGCGGGATCGCGCAGGCGATAGCCGTCGACAGGCGCGCGTTCCGGCGGCTCCGAGCGGCTCCGGAACCCCCCGGATCCGCCTGAGGGCCGGCCTGGCGCCCCGTGCGGGCGAGCCCGCCGGCCGCGCCCGAACGCGAGCGAGCCGTCCCGAGGGCCGGGTGTCCCGCGGTGGACCGCACCACGGCCGGGATCGCCACGTGATCACGGCCGTGGTGGACGAACCGGGACCGCGCCAATCGTGCGTCCGCCCAGGCCGGCCGCGCGCCTGACGGACCCCGTCGTGACCGACGCCGACGGGCCCGGCGCGCACGCGCCGGTGAAGGGCACCTCCACGTGTGCCGGTCGGGTCGCACGGGCCGTCCCGGCCGCCGCCGTGGGGCGCGGCCGACGCCCTCGGCACCGGCGCCGACGTCCCCCGTCGGCATCGGCCCGCCCCACGGCGCGCGCACCCGCCCGCTCACGCCGCCCCCTCCCCGTGAGTCCGTGCGGGCGCGGGGCCGCTTCGCGGGCGCGGGGCCCTTCGGCCGCATCGGCCCCACCGGCTCCCTGGATCCGCGCCGGAGTGTGACTGACTTCCGGACACCGCCCTCTCGGCCGTGCCCCGGCATGCGGTTACGGTGGTGATCACGCCGTTCGACGCACCCGACGGCGCGATCCGTCCCCCACCGGATCGACCCCACCGGATCGACCTCCACCCGAGCCCCCACCCGTGCGCCTCCCCCCTGACGAACTCCTGCCCCGCCCCCGCCCCTTCTTCCCCAGAGGAGCCGAAGTGACCGAGGCAATCGACGCGACCGGCGGACGCTGGTTCAGCCTGCACCTCTTCCCCCGCTTCGCCCGCACGACCGGTGAGGACACCGACGCCTTCCTCGTCGAGGATCTCGCCCCGCTCCTGGACGGGCTGATCTCCGACCGCAGGGCGACCTCGTGGTTCTACCTCCGCCACGTCGACGCGGACGGCCCCCACCTGCGCGTCCGGGTGCGCGACCTCACCCCGGCCGGGACGGCGGCGCTGCACGCCGAGACGGCGCTCCTCGTGAAGGAACGGCTCGGCGAGGGAGCGGAGATCCACGAGGCGCCGTACGTCCCCGACACCGAGCGCTTCGGCGGTCCGACCGCCCTGCCCGTGACGGAGGACGTCTTCGCACTGTCCACCCGGGTGGCCCTGGACGGGCTCGCGCGCACCGGACGCGGCGGCGAGCGCCTCGCCCTGGCGGGTGACCTCGCGCAGGCCACGGCGGCGGCACTCGGGATGGACCGCTACGAGGCTGCACGGTGGCTGCGGTGGCAGACGACCGGGTGGCGTTGGTCCGAGGACGTCCTGCACGCCCCGGCCCCCGTGCCCTCCCCGCGCGTCGACCCGGGCGGCGGACCCGGTCGCGAGGAGCTGATGCGGCGCGCCGACGCCGTCCGGCACGGGGTGGCGAACGGCGTCGGGGTCGGGCCGGTGGCCCGTTGGGCGGCGGGGCTGAGGAAGGCAGACGCCCGCCTGGAGGAGGCGGCCGGGCGTGCGGCGGCGGACGACGGCGCGGACGGTTCGGCCGTGTGGGCGGCGGGCCGCGTCTCGGTGCGGACCGCCGTTCGCGCCTCGCTCTGGGCCTCGCACCTGCATCTGCTGTTCAACCGTCTCGGGGTGACCCCCGACGAACAACGGGCCGTGTGTCGGCTCGCCTCCCACGCGCTGACGGACACCTGGGAGCGGGCGCCGCACCCCGAAGGGCGCCCTGCCACCGATGCCCGGTAGGGCGCCGGACGGTCGAGCCGGTCAGGTGGGTACGCGGGACGAGTTCAGGAGGGCGGCGCCCCGGCCGGCGTCGTCGACGCTGACCGCGAAGTCCTTGCCGCGGGCCCGGATGACGAGGCACTCGCCGCCCCGCAGCATCACCGTCGTGCCCAGCCCACTGAGCCGGTACCCCCATCCGCCCACCTGGGCGGGGGTGCGTCGTTCGACGCGGGCCGATTCGACGTCGCCGGCGGCCCAGCGTCTCGTCGGCCACCCCAGCGGACCGAAGCCGACCTCCAGGCCCCTTTCGGTGACCCGGGCCCGCACGGTGGAGAAGGCCGTCATCACCATGGACACGAGGGCGAACGGCGCGATCAGCGGCCACGGGGCGCCCACCAGTCCCGCCGCACCGGCCAGCGCACCCGCGACGGCCACCAGGCCACCGGCGGCGGCGAGGAGTTGGAACCAGGGGTTCGTCACCCGCGAGAGCCAGACGAAACGTTCCCCCTCGGGGATCTCCAGAGCGGGGCCCCCGGGTGTCACCGGCACGGGCGGCGCCGTGGCCGTCGCGCGACGGTCGAGCAGCACCCCGACGAGGGCCGCCGTCACGACTCCTGCGATCACGACGCCGAACCAGAGCGTCGCGGCCCGCGCCTGATGCCAGTCCGACCGGTCCAGGTTGGCCCGCACGATCACCGCCTGGCCCCCGATCAGGCCCACCCCCACCGAGAGCAGTGCCGCTCCGGCCCATCCCCGTACCCCCGCTCCCCGGCGGGCGGCGAGCGCCACGGCCGACACGAGCAAGGCCCAGGCCACCGCCGGTAACGCGGTCGCCGCCCACAGCGGAAGGGAACCGTCGGGCGACCCGCCGGCGCCCCAGTGCGTGGCGAGCCGGTCCGGCAGTCGCCCCCGGGCGGCCTGCGGCATCACCACCAGCAGGAGCCCGACGCCCGAGGCCCAGGCGGCGACGCCCCAGGAGATGGCCGTGCCGCGGCCGGGGCGGGTGGTGCCTGCCGCGCGGTCCTCGTGGCCTTCGCGGTCCGTGTGGTCCTTGTGGTCTTTCACGAGACCTCCCTGATCATCCGGGTGAGTTCGGCCTTGCCGTACCCCAACCGCGCTGCCTCCAGCACGAGTTCACGGACCCGCTCCACCAACGCGGAACGTTGGTCCGCGCCGGCGGCCACGGTCACCCCGCGGCCTCGCCGGAACTCCAGCACCCCTTCGTCTCGCAGGGAGCGCAGGCCGCGCAGGACGGTGTTCGCGTTGACCCCGAGGGCTTGCGCGAGTTCACGCGCCGGCGGGAGCCGATCGCCCGGGGCGCACTCGCCCTCGGCTACGGCCCGCCGGATCGCGCCCGCCACCTGTTCGTGCAGGGGGCGACGGTCGGAGATGTTCAGCCTCAGCAACATGGTGCCAATGAAAGTAGCTTCATATGGTCCATCAGTCGAGGGTGCCCCCGGGCTCCCGGGCGCAGGCCGGCTACGCGGCGGCCACGGCCAGGGCCGTGCGCAGGCGACGGGCCTGCGCGACCAGCCGGGAGGAACCGGGGCGGGACGCCTGCGCGGCCAGGCCCTCGGGGTCCGGGGAGGCCACCTTGCAGCGCTCCACGCAGTCGGCGGCGACGGCCAGCAGTTCGCCGGTGCCGGGCGGGGCCGGATCCTGCGCCAGGAGGGCGGGGATCGCCCCCGCGAGCAGGGTCCAGGTGGTGGCGTACGCACCGGTCGCGGCGGCCGTGCGCGCGGAGTCGGCGAGCCGGTTCGCCTTCACGGTCCCCAGGCCGACGAGTTCGGCCAGGTCCCGCCCGATCAGCGGCAGGTCCGACTCGCCCCGCGCCGCGAGGACGAGCAGGGCGTCGACGGCGCCGAGCCGGTCCTCGGCATGGCGGGAGCCGAGACCGGTGGCCACGGCGAGGTGCAGTACGGGGCCGGCCGGGCCGCCCAGCTCGGCGAGGCCCGGGAGCAGCGCGCCGGGGCCGCGTTCCTCGCCGGTGGCGCCGGCCGTGAGGTCGGGGAGCAGCCAGGCGGCCTGGGTCTCGCGGTCCTCCGGCAGCACCATGCGCTCCGCCTGTGTGTCGCCGTGCCAGTGCCAACAGCGGCGTCCGTGGTCGTCGACCGGGCGGCCGAGCCTGCGGAACGCGGGCGGGAACTCCTTCTGCAGAACGAGTCGTTCGCGGGTGTCGATGACGATCCTTCGCACCGCCCCGCACGTCCGCCCCCACCACGGGTGGGCGGCCTTCGGGTCGGGTCCCTGGGTGCGGCGCAGCAGCCTCGGGGGCTCGCCGGCCGTGGTGAGCCATGCGGCGAGGCGCTCGCCGGGACGGGTTGCGAGGGCGGTCGCGGCCGCCGCGACGGCGGGGTCGCGGCGGACCCGGAGCAGCGCCTGGGCGAAGTCCGCCTCCGCGGGCTCCAAGCCGAGCCGGCGGTACGCGCCGAGCCGCTCCACCAGTTCGTCCGGTTCGATCGTTCCGGTCTCCCAGGTGGGCGTGGCGAGCAGGAACGGCAGCGGGGTGGTCACCATGCGGTGGGCGACCTCCCTCAGCCGGGCGGCGATCACCGCCCGCAGGGCGACGTGCACGCAGGGGTCGTGGAAGCCGCGGGAGTGCGGACGCGTGCCCGGCAGCAGTTCATCCGGGGTGAACCGCCCCAGGACCGCCGCGGCCACCAGCTCCACCCCGTGCGGCCCGCCGTTCTCGACCGCCGGGTTCGGCGGCGCGCCGCGGCCGGCCAGGACCGGTGCGAGAGCCTCGACCAGGGCCGCCCGGTCTCGGTGGGCGTGGCGGACGAGACCGTCCAACGCCGTCTCGAACTCGGCGGCGTCCGGACTTCGGGATCCGATCAGCGCGGCGACCAGCTCGACGGTCTCGGCGACGGTCCGCGGGGTGGCCGCAGCGCGGCGACGGAGGGGCGGCGGGGGCAGGATCTCCTCGTACGGCTCCTCCTCGGCCGCCGCGGCGACCCCGAGGTGCCCTGCGGCGACGAGCCGGTTGCCGGGGCTCAGCAGATCGCTCCGCAGGGCGAGTTCGGCGCGGAGTTGGCCGTCGTGCGGCCGCAGGTGCGCGGCGACGAGCCCGAGCGCCCGCTCCTGGAGCGCGGTGTCCTCGTGCCCGAAGGCGTGGGCGACGGCCGGCAGCAGCCGGTGGCGGTCGTCGGGCGCGCGGCGCAGCGCCTTCCCCAACAGGATGAGTTGGGCACGGGCCAGCTTCTTCTCCGGGCGGAAGAGCACCGCGGCCGACATCTCCGCGAGCCTCTCGGCCGGCAGTTCACCGGCCACGGTCAGGCGCGCGAGCACCTGCTGCGCGTGTCCGGCGAGGGCGGACGGCCCGTCGGCGGCCATGGCGATCCAGTCGGCGGTCCGGGTGCGCTCCTCGTCCGGGGTGAGGGCGAGTCGTTCCAGGAGGATCAGGTAGAAGCGCAGTTGGTTCGGTCGGCCGCCGCGCAGGAGCCGCGAGACACATCCGTCGATCAGCTCCTCGCGCCCGATGATCCCCTCCTGCGCCAGGGCGGCCAGCTCGGCAGGCCAGTGGTTCGAGGATCGCGGGTGGGCGTACCAGAGCAGGGCGTTGGGGGGCTCGGCCGTCTCGAAGAGGCGGGGCACGAGGTCGCGCACGAACGGATCGCGGCGCAGGGACGCCGACAGCGGGAGGCGGGTGCCGCCCGGTCCGTGCGGACCCAGGGACCGGACCCAGCCGGAGACGAACGCGTCGGTGGTGGGGACGGGGCAGCCGGCGAGCCGGACCAGTTCCCGGATCAGGGGGAAGTCGGCCTCGGCCGTCGCGGCCCGGGCCGCGAGGCGGTGGGCGACGTCGCCCAGCCACCCCGGGTCCCGGTCGGCGAGCAGTTCGAGGATCAGCGCGGCGGGGGGCTCCCGCCAGTCGCGCAGTTCCCGGGAGCCGATCCAGGCAGCCGCGGCGGCGGCCCCGGTGTGGCAGCCGGCCCCCGCGACGAGCAGTCCGCCGCGAATCCGGTCGCGTTCGGAGCCGCGGTCCCAGCCCCACCCCCGGACCTCCCGGCGCAACGCGGTGAGTTCGCCGAGGACGGTACGCCGTTCGGCCGGGGTGAGGGGCCCCAGCAGTCGGGGGAGGCGCTCGGTGCGACCTGCGCGCACCGCGTCGAGGACGTCGTTCATCGGGTGGGTCATGGGCGAAACGCTAGGTCCGGGGACTGACATCACCGGCGGGCACCCGCCGGCGGCCTCACTCGAAATCCGCCCAGGCGCCCAGGGTGAAACCGGCGCCCTGCCGTCGCACCTCCACCGCGCCACCACCGCCGAAGTGGGCGGGAACGACCAACTCGTTCCGGTCCGCGGCCCGTTCGAGGATCCGGCGACGGCTGGCCGCGGCCTGCCCGGCGTCCATGCAGAAGCAGCTGTTCCAGGAGGGTTCCAGTATCTGCACGGGGCTGTGCAGGAGGTCCCCGACGAAGACCGCCCTGTCCCGCCCCGAGGCCAGCCGCAGCACGGAGGAGCCGGGGGTGTGACCGGGGGCGGGCTCCAGCACGAGGTTCTCGTCGATGCGGTGGGAGCCTTCCCAGAGGACGGCCTGGCCCGACCGGTGGAGGGGCGCGATGCTGTCCTCGTAGATCAGCCGGTCATCCGCCCGCAGGCCCCGGGCGTACCCGTTGTCGGGGCCGAAGTGGAAGTCGTCGGCCGCGGGGACGAGGTATCGCGCGTTGGGGAAGGCCGGGGCCCACTCCCCCGAGGCGTCGACGGTGTTGCCACCCACGTGGTCGGCGTGCACGTGGGTGTTGACGACGAGGTCCACGTCCTGCGGCCGGACACCGGCCCGGGCCAGTGCGCCGAGGAGGTCGTCCTGCCTGTGGTGGAACGCGGGCGCGCCGGGTCGCTCGCGCATGCTTCCCACGCCGGTGTCGACCAGGATGGTCCGACCGGCGCTGCGCAGGACCCAGGTCTGGAGCGCGACCGTGACCCGGTCGGTCCGCGGGTCCCAGTGGTCCGGGGACAGCCAGTGCGCGTTCTCCTTCCACACCTCGGTCCCGGAATCCGGGACGACGTCGAGGGCGGACGCGAAGGCCCCTTGCCATTCGACGACCCGGAGGACCTCGACGTCGCCCAGTACGATGCCCTGCTCGCTCTCGCTCTTCATGATCACGATCCTAGGAGGGCTCGTTGAGGCGCTCAATGCTCCTCGCGCTCATGTGGATACGCGGGGCTCTCACCACTGACGCGCGGACTACGCTGGCGTCATGGATGTGGTGAGCGACGCGATCTCGACCGTCCGGACGGGGCGGCCCTCCTCCAACCGGGTGCGGGTGAGCGGTGGTTGGGCGACCCGTCTGGCTCCCTACGAGGGCGCCGGATTCCACGTCGTCCTGGAGGGGGCGTGCCTCCTGCTCCCGGAGGGCGGGGAAGCGGTGCGGTTGGGAACGGGCGACGCGGTACTGCTCCCGCACGGCACGGGGCACCTCATCGCCGACGTCGGGGCCGACGCGGCGAGCCTGGAGCGGGCGGTGCCCTTCGAGGACTGGCGGACGGATGGCGTCCCGGCACCCCACCCGTCGTCCGAGGCCGGGGCGGTGGAGTTGTTGTGCGGCAAGTACCGGTTGGACCGCAGCCGGGTCCACCCCCTCATGCGGGAGCTGCCGACCGTGGTGCACCTGCCGAACCGGGTGGGCAGTCATCCCGAACTCCGGTCCGCCATCGATCTGTTGGGGGGAGAGTTGAGTGGCCGACGGCCGGGCGCGGGGATCGCCGTGCCCAGTCTGCTCGACCTGCTGCTCGTCTACATGATCCGCTCGTGGATGGTCGAGGACGGTGCGGGGGTGTGGTCGGCGGCGCTCGGCGACCCGGTGACGGCCATCGCGCTGCGGGCCCTGCACGCGGACCCGGCCGCCCCGTGGACCAACGAGAGTCTGGCCGCCGAGGCCGGGGTGTCGCGCCCCACGCTGGCCCGCAGGTTCACCGCCCTGGTGGGACGGCCGCCGATGGCCTACCTGACCTGGTGGCGGCTGACCTCCGCCGCCGCCCTGCTCCGCGACACCCCGGACTCGTTGGCTGCCATCGCCCGCCGGGTGGGGTACGGAACTCCGTACGCCTTCTCGCACGCCTTCAACCGGGAGTTCGGCACGACTCCGGGTCGCTACCGGGAGGACGCCGCGGCGCCGGCGTGACGGCGGGCCGGTTCCGGGTGCGGTCCCGCCGCCAGGACGATACGGCGGGATCGTTCCCGGAGCCGGTCGGTCGCGCGTCGCTCAGATGGTCACGCAGATGCCGTCCTCGATGCTGCGGCCGTCGCGTTCGAGGCCGCCGCACACGAGGCTCGCACCCGCCTGCTCGTAGCCGACCTCCCAACGGCGGGAGGCGGCGTTCACCCGGGAGCTGTGGTAGTTGCCCCAGTAGGCGCGCAGGGTGCCGGACAGGCCGTCCTTCGTCTGCACGGTGATGTCCTGCACGAATCGGTTGTGGTGCGCGGTGTGGACGCAGATGTAGGTGCCGCAGTGCGAATCGACCCGTCGGGCGGCGGCTGCGTCGGAGGGTGCGGCGGTCAGGAACGCGAGGGCGGCGGTCACGGCGATGGTGGCGGCGATGCGGCGCGGGGTGGTGTGCACGAGGGGGCCTTCTCATGGTCGGCGACAAGGGAAAGCACGGGAACACGAGGACGTCGCCCCGGGTGCCCGCTGGAAAGGTGATCACCCATGGGTCTAGTCCCCGGAACCCCCCGCACGACACGGCGCCACACCCGAACTCACCTGTTCGAGTGGCGGAGTTCACTGCTGAAACGGCACTGCACGGGCGGGACGCCGTATGGACGGAACCCCCGCGCGAACGGGGCCCGGCGGCGGTGCGGGTCGCCGGGCCCCGTCGGATCAGGACAATCGGATCAGTACAGACGGATCAGCGCAGGTCGAAACTGACCGACGTGGCCTTGTCGTTCATGCCGTCACCGACGTACGCGTTGTAGCCGTGATAGGTCTGACTGGCGCCCCGGAAATCCCGGTGCTCCCACAGGGTGATCGGGCAGGTGATGCCCTGGGCCGAGCTGACGGTGTCGTTCCAACCCCACTTGCCGAGGTCGTTGAACTCCGGGTAGCGCCAGTTGCAACCGACACTGCCGCGGAAGGTGAACTCGCTGCCGCCCGAGTTGGCGTCGCTCCATATCCTGCCGAGGTCCTTGTACTCGGCCTGGCCGCCCAGTTCTGCGGCCTCGGCCCTGGTCGCGAAACAGCCGCCCTCGCCCGTGTCGACGACGAGGGTGCAGTACGTGGGAGCCTTCGGGGCCGGCGACCGCTCCGCGGCGACGGCCGGGTTCACGCCGGCGGCCGTCACCACGAGTGCGGTGGCACCGAGAGCGAGAGCCGTTCGGATCATGCGCATGGATTCTCCTCCATCACATTGAGAGCGCGTTCAGTACGCGAATCGCCCTGAAGCGCGACATGACTCAACAAGGCGTCATGTGGGGTGGTCGAGGGCACGAAGGTGCCGCCGGCAAGATCCGGGCACCCGGCGACGGTCCCTCGGCACCGCGCGGCCGGCTCGTTCGTGTCGGCCGATCGCACGCCGACGTCGCAGGACGGCCCGCGATCGATCCGCGAGGGCGTTGTGGGGAGAGTGGGGCCGGCCGAATCGGCTTCCGCCGGGACGAACGGATGCCGATGCGCCGATTGTCCCGTTCGCCGCGACGGGACGGCGCGGAACGCGCCGGCAGGGCGGAGCCCCGGCAGCCCGGCGGCCCGCACGATCGTCGAACCGTGAGACATCGGTCACCCGACCGGTGCGGCGGACCCTCCACGCGGCCCCCGCACCCCGGGAACCCGGAGCGCCCCGCTCCCGAAAGGCCACCCCGGGATCCGAAACCCCGGTGCGCCCGCCACGTCCCCCACCTAGGCTGACGCGATGACCACCCGAACCTTCCGCATCACCGTCCGAGGCTCCTTCGTCCGGCTCACCGACGAGCAGCGCGCGGCACTGCTGGCCGCCGCCCCGGAGCACGACCTGCTGCGCGCGGGCTTCACCCCCGAGGGACACCTCACGTACGAGATCACGGCGCGGGACTCCTATACGTTCCGCTTCCTGGATTCGGGCGAGGCCGAAGAGGACATCCACGACGCCACCGCACGCGCCGAGCTGGCCGCCGAGGCCTGGCTGTCCGAGCGCGGCTACGCCTTCAAGCACTTCAGGACCCGCGCCGAGGACATGACCCTGGCCCCCTTGAGCAAGCGCCAGCGTCAGGCGGCCGCCGGCACGGACACCGACTGACGGGCGGGAGCCCGCCCCGGGCGGGTTCGCCGACGGTACGGGGCGGGGAGCGGTGGCCGGGCTCCCGCCGTCGGGCCACCATGGAGGGGACCTGCTTCCTCGAGGGGGACTCGGCCGGGGAGTCACCAGTGGCGCACACCGACGGACACACGGACGTACTGGTCGTGGGCGCGGGCCCGGTGGGTCTGACCGCGGCCGCGGAGCTGCGGCGGCGCGGGGTGAGGTGTCGTCTCGTGGACCGGCTCCCGGCGAGGCTGCCGTACGCGAAGGCGGTCGGCATCCAGCCCCGCACCCTGGAACTCTGGGATCGGGCGGGCCTCGTCCGCGCCGTGCTGGAGGCGGCCGTCCCGATGCGCGGGCAGCTCACGTACGTCAACGGCGTCGAGCAGCCCCGCCTCGACCTGAAACTGCCGCCCGAGGTGCCGTACGGGTTCGCCGCGCTCCCCCAGAACGAGACCGAGCGGATCCTGGAGGAGTTCCTGAACCGGTTCGGGACCGCCATCGAGCGGAACAGGGAGCTGGTGTCGTTCACCCAGGACGCCGACGGGGTCACCAGCCGGCTGCTGGACGTCGTGACCGGCGCCGAGGAGGAGGTCCGCTCCCGGTTCCTGGTGGGCTGCGACGGGGCGCACAGCGTCGTCCGCAAGGGGCTCGGGCTCGGCTTCGCGGGGGGCGCGTTCCCCGAGGAGTACATGTTGGCCGACGTCGAGGTCGACTGGAGCCTTCCCCACGGCTACGGGGTGCGGGCCATGCACCGTGACGACGGGGGCGCCGTGGACGACGTACTGGTGTGCATCCCGCTTCCCGGCGTCCGCCGCTACCGCGTGTCGATGTCGGTGCCGGCCGAGCTCTCGTCCGCGGCCGCGCAGACCGGCGACGGGATCGCACACGGGCTGGAAGGCGGCCGTGCTCCGGAACTCGCACACATTCAGGCGGTGTTGGACCGCATGTCGCCGCAGCCGACCGTGGCGTCGACCATGCGCTGGTCCTCGGTGTTCCGCATCAGCCACCGAATCGTCGACCGATACTCCGACGGGCGGGTCTTCGTCGCCGGCGACGCCGCGCACATCCATCCGCCGACCGGCGCGCAGGGCATGAACACCGGGATCCAGGACGCCTGGAACCTGGCGTGGAAGCTCGCCGCGGCCGTCGCAGGCGCCACCCGTCCGCCGCTGTTGGACAGCTACGACGCGGAGCGGCGGCCGGTGGGCACGGAGGTCGTCGGCCGCACCGTACGGCACGCCGCCGAGGGGGTGCAGGCCGATCCGGGCGACCCGGCGACGGTGATGATGCGCCAGGCCCAACTGCTCGTCGACTACCGCGGCAGCCCCATCGTGGGACGAGCCGAGCGCGACGGGACGGCCGGCCCGCAACCGGGCGATCGGGCACCGGACTGCGGCGGCCTCGCCACGGCCGTCGCCGCCTACCCGCTGCGTCTGTACGACGTGCTGAGGGGCCGGGATCACGTGTGCGTGCTGTACCTCACGGGCCCGAACACCGGCGCCATGACCGAACTCGCCACCCTCGCCGCGGACTTCCCGGCAGGTCGGCCGACCGTCTGCGCCGTCCTCGCGGACGGCGTCCCGGCCGACGACCTCCCCCTGCCGGCGTACCGCGACGAACGGGGTGAGTTCGCCCGGCTCTACGGGGCCCGTGAGTCGACGCTGTTCGTGGTGCGACCGGACGGCCACCTGGGGGCCCGCCTCACCCTGCCGGCCGGGAAGGCGCTGGTCAGCCACCTTCAGGGGATCCTCGGGAGCTGAGGGTGGGCCCGTGTGGGAGGGCCGCCCGGCGTACTGCACAATCAGGTTTCCGGTACGAGCCTTCGGGGGGCGACAGCACATGCGTGGGGTGGGGAAGAACAACGGGGTCGGACGCGCGGCGGCCGTCGTCATGGGCACGGCCCTGCTGTTCGGGAGCGCCGCGTGCGGCGGATCCGGCGAGACGGACGGGGACGGGTCGGGCGGGAAGGCGAAGGCCGCCGCGTCGGGCGCCGGCCCGCGGGCGACCGGCGGCGCGACGCCCGCCGGAGGCACCGCCACCGCGTCCGCGCCGGACGGAACCCCGAGCCCGGCCGGTACCGCCGGACCGGACGCGGAACGGCTCAAGGGCCTGGTGTTGGCGTTGGGAGAGAAGGCCGGTCCGTACGAGGCCGACCTGGCACTGCTCGACGAGCCGTTCGACGAGATCTACGACGCCTCTCCGGCGGTCTGCCAACCCCTCACGGGCCTCGGCCGGGCGGGTCACACGGCGCAGGCCTACGTGCCGGTCAGCGTGCCGGACGAGGTCTTGGGCGTGGACACCGACGTGCAGTTGCGCTCGTACAAGGACGCGGGCGCGGCCGGTTCGGTCATGAAGTCACTGGCCGAAGCGGGCAGGCGGTGCGCCGCCGGCTACACCGAGGAGCGCACCGTCGTCGACGCGAAGGTGCTTCGAGTGGAGCCGGTGCCGGCGCCGAAGCTGGGGGACGAGGCGCAGGCCTATCGGATCGTCGTGCAGGACGTGAAGGACAAGAACGCGTCCCTGTACACGTATCTGACGCTGGTTCGGTCCGACGCGGTCACCCTGTCCTTCCGTTCCGAGATGCTCGGCGTGGACGACTTCGGCGGGGTGCCCGGGGAGATCGTCACCGCGCAGTGGGAGAAGTTCTCCCGGGGCGTGGCCGCGCGGTAGCGCCCGACGTGCGGGGTCGGGCCCCCGGGCCGGTGTCACCGGCGGGTGGCAGGATCGGGGCATGACCGCTCACCGCGAAACACCCGCTCACCCCTGGCACGACCCGACCACCGCCCCCGTACCGGAGGGACTCGTCGCGGCGAAGTCCCTGGTCTACGACCCGTGCGGGTTCGACTGCCCGTTGCCCGTCGCCGAGGAGGAGAGCGCGGACTACGAGGCGTACGCGCTCTCCGTGGACGGCCGCTCGGTCAGGTTCCGGGCCGCCAGGACGACACCGACCAAGGTGGGTCAGTTCGTCACGGTGTGGCAACGGTCCGAGGAGGGACCGATCCGGCCCTTCGACACGGGCGACGGGGTCGACCTGATCGTCATCGACAGCCGGGACGGGGCGAACCACGGGCAGTTCGTCTTCCCGTGGTCCGTGCTCCGCGCGCGGGACGTCGTGTCCCGGGACGGCGTCGGCGGGAAGCGGGGAATTCGCGTCTATCCGCCGTGGGCGGTGCCGACCAGTCGACAGGCCGAACGCACCCGGGCCTGGCAGCTGGAGCACTTCCTCGCGCTGCCCGAGGACGGCTCGGTCGACCTGGACCGGGCGCGGGCGCTCTACCGCGCCTGAACGGATGCGGCGGGCGCATCGGGGCCCGGGGGGCGGTGCCCGGCCGGTTCCTCCAGCCGGCGCTCGCCCCGGTCGACACGACGGGCCGACGGCGGGACGATGGAGGCATCTCGTGAGATCACCCGGGTCGGCGCCGGTGAGGTGCAGGCCGTGCGAGGGTGCGGGTCGGGGCCAGGATCCCGCTCGAAGAGGTCCGCTCGGCGGACCCGCCTCTCGGGGCTCGGCGACATTCGGCTGCCGGGCTGCCCGTGATCTCCTCGACGAGAGGAGAAACGATGAATCGGCGTATGCGAATGGCCGTGGTCGCCCCTGTGGGAGTGTCCATGCTGGCGTTGGGGTCGGCGGCGCTCGTGGCCGCCCCGGCGCAAGCGGCGGTGCCTTCCGCCACGTGTACCGTGACGGCCAACACCGTCGCCAGCAACCGGGTGGACGTCAAGGGAAACGGCTTCAAACCGGCCGTCGACGTACTCGTGTTGTCCAGGAACGGCAACAAGCAGATCCGGACCAGCGCGGACGGCACGTTCAAGCTGATCGCCCAGAAGGCCGGCAGCTCGTTCTCCGTGAAGGAAGGGAACAAGGGCAGGACCCAGTGCGGCACCGTCAAGCAGGCCGAACAGAAGGACACCGAGGACCAGTTCAAGAAGGGCTTCACCCAGGGCTTCAGCGCCACGAAGGACCTGTGCAAGAAGCCGAACGCGAACCAGAACCTCCAGGCTGTCGACCCGAACTTCGAGAAGGGCTTCAACGCGGGCGTGACGGCCGCGCTGAATTCGAAGTTCTGCAAGTAGCGGCGGCAAGCCGCACGCAGTGAGTCCGGGGCACAGCGGCTTCAGCGCCCCCCGCACCCTGCCCGGCGATCCCGGGGCCGCGGTCCCGACGGCCGGACGCCCGTCCCTCAATCCCTCCTGCGACGCCTCCTCGGCACCGCCCCGTACGACCTGAATTCGCCGGGAGCGCCCTCGCGCTCCCGGCGGTACGGGTTAGCCTGCTGCCCGGCGAGGCAACCGCCCGCGGTCACGCATGAGGGAGCGTACGTGCCCGAACAGCAACGCGTTCCCGTCAACCGACCGACGCTGGAGGTCGTGGCCGCGCGGGCGGGGGTGTCCAGAGCCACCGCGTCGCGCGTCGTCAACGGCGGGGACGGGGTCCGCTCGCACCTGGTGGACCGGGTCCGCAAGGCCGTCCTGGAACTGGGCTACGTCCCCAATCCGGCGGCGCGCACGTTGGTCACCCGCCGGACCGGTGCGGTGGCCGTGATCATCGCCGAACCGGAGGTCCGGATCTTCTCCGACCCCTTCTTCTCCCGCCAGGTGCGCGGGATCAGCAAGGAACTCACGGAACAGGACAAGCAGTTGGTCCTGCTCCTCGTGGAGGATCGCGGGGACTACGACCGGATCGAGCGGTACCTGGCCGGCGGGCACGTCGACGGCGCCCTGGCCTTCTCCCTGCACACCGACGACCCGCTCCCCGACATCACCCGGCGTATCGGCATGCCCACGGTCTACGGCGGGCGTCCGGGCTGGACGGCCCGATCCGGGGACCTCGGCGTCGTGTACGTCGACGCCGACAACCGCGGGGGCGCGCGGGAGGCCGTACGCCATCTGCTCTCCCTCGGGCGGCGCCACATCGCGCACATCGCGGGCCCCCTCGACCAGACGTCGGCGGCCGACCGGCTCTACGGCTATCGGGACGTACTGCGCGACGCCGACCCCGCGCTGACCGCCGAGGGGGACTTCACCTCGGCGGGCGGAGCCCGTGCGATGCGGCAGTTGTTGGACCGCCGTCCGGCGCTCGACGCGGTGTTCGCGGCGAACGACCTGATGGCCACGGGGGCACTCGCCGTGCTGCGCGAAAGCGGCCGGTCGGTGCCCGGGGACGTGGCGCTCGTGGGCTTCGACGACACCGAGTTGGTGGCGGAGGCGGCCGATCCGCCGCTCACCACGGTGCGCCAGGACGTGGAGGGAATGGGCCGGCTGATGGCCCGTCTCCTGCTGGACACCCTGAACCGCGCCGGGGCGGCTCCCGAAACCCCGCGCCCGGTGATCACCCCGACCGTCCTCGTGCGCCGCGCCTCGGCCTGATTCCTCGGAGGGCCGGCAACGATGCCTCCGAGGCGCGGACTTGGTCACCGGTCCGGAGTCGAGGGCTCCTCCGGTGCCGAGGGGTCCGGGGCGCCGGCGTACCCGGCATGGGCCCGGCCCGATGCGGCGGACAGCGTCAGGGTGCCCGAGGCGGCCGGATCGCGCAGGGCCCCGTCCACTTCGCAACGGCCGACGCCCGCCTCGCAGTCGACCCGGAAGCGGGTGGCGGTCGGGAAGATGAGGTCCACCCGGCCGGAGCCCGCGCGGGCGGTCACCTGCTCCGGCGGGGTCAGGAAGGCGGCCGTGGCACGGCCGGAGCCCACCCGGAGTTCGGCTCGGGGGGAGGTGAGGGCGGTGGCGTCCAGTTGCCCGGATCCGACGCGGGCGCGTACCGGGCCGCGCAGCCCGGTGAGGTGGAGGGCGCCGGAGTCGACGTCCGCGTCGACGGCGCCGCCCAGGCCGCCGATGTCCACCCGGCCGGAGCCCGCGGTCACCTTGATCGGGATGTCGGCGGGCACGGTCACGAACAGCCGCACGGAGCAGCCCAGGCCGGGAAGGCCCGAGTCGCCGGTGCCGCCGGGACAGTGCGGGGTGAGCCGCAGGGTGTCCCCGAGCAGGCTCTCCTCGATGGTGGGTCGTCGGAACGACCAGCCGAGGTCCGCCCGGTAGGAGACCTGCCGGTCCGCGCGCGGGGTGACGGTGACGTCGTAACCGCCCGCCACGATCTCCAGCGCGGTCACCGGTCGACCGGCGCTGCTCCCGGACGTGCTCCCCTGCCGCGTGTTCGCGTACGTCCACGCCTGCCAGGCGGCGGGAATCACCACGAGCACGGCGCCGAGCCACGCGGCGGCGAGCCATGCCGTGCGCCGGCCCGCCCGCGGCGCGGCCGTCCCGGTCCCCACGGTGCCGGTCGCGGCGGTGTCGGTCACGACGTGCCGTCCAGGAAGCGCAGGACGGCGAGGACCCGGCGGTGGGCGCCGTCGGCCGGCGGCAGGTCGAGCTTGGCGAAGATGTTGTTGATGTGCTTGGCCACCGCGCTCTCGCTCACCACGAGTTCGGCGGCGATCCCGGCGTTGGACTTCCCCTCGGCCATCAGGGCCAGGACGTCCCGTTCGCGGGGGGTGAGCCGCTCCAGTGGGTCCGTGCCCCCGCCGCGGCGGAGGAGGAGTTGGGCGACGACCTGTGGGTCGAGTGCCGTGCCACCGGCCGCGACCCGGCGCAGCGCGGAGACGAACTCCTCGACGTCGGCGACGCGTTGCTTGAGGAGGTAGCCGAGGCCCGTGCCGCCCTGGGTGGTCAGCAGTTCGGCCGCGTAGCGTTCCTCGACGTACTGGGAGAGGAGCAACACGGCGGTGTCGGGGTGTCGGCGGCGGATCACGAGCGCGGCACGGACGCCTTCGTCGGTGAAGTCGGGCGGCATCCGCACGTCGACCAGGGCGAGGTCCGGCTTGTGTTCCTCGACGGCCGCGAGCAGGGCCTCGCCGTCGTCGACCTCGGCCGCGACCTCGAATCCGGCCATGTCGAGGAGTTTGACGAGTCCTATGCGAAGAAGGACGGAGTCCTCGGCGATCACAGCACGCACGGCAGCTCCACGGTGACGACGGTCGGGCCCCCGGGAGGGCTTTCGATCATGATGGTTCCCTCGACGGACCCTATGCGTTTGCGCAGTCCGGTCAGGCCGGTCCCGCCCGCCGGGTCGGCTCCACCCACCCCGTCGTCGGTGACGACGACGCGCAGCAGGTCTTCCCGACGCCCCGGAACCCGGCGGATCCGCACGGAACAGTGGGTGGCACGGGCGTGCTTGGCGACGTTGGCGAGCGACTCGGACACCACGAAGTAGGCGACGGCCTCGATGGTCGACCCGGGGCGCACGGCGACGTCCACCGCCAGCTCGACGGGGAGCGGGGCGCGGGCCGCGATCCCGGAGAGCGCGGCGTCGAGCCCGCGGTCCTCCAGCACGGCCGGGTGCAGGCCCCGTACCAGGCTGTTGAGTTCCTCGATGGCCTCCTTCGCCTCGCGGTGCGCCTCGTCGATGACGGCCCTGGCCTCGGGCGGCAGATCGGTCAGGGTGGCGCGGGCGATGCCGAGGTTCATGGCGAGGGACACCAGGCGCTGTTGGGCTCCGTCGTGCAGGTCCCTTTCGATGCGCCGACGTTCGAGGTCGGCGGCGTCCAGGACGCCCGCCCGGCTCTCGGCCAGGTCCTCGACCCTGCGCAGCAACTCCCCCGAGCGGCTGGGCCCGAGCAGTGCGGCGCCCGCGAGCAGGTCCAGTCGGGCGAGGAGCGCCGCCCACCACGGTGCGGCGAGCAACAGCAGGGCCCCGGCGACCGTGAGGGTGTCGTACGAACTCGACACGCCCTGCCCGAACTCCGGGTCGTCGGTGGGCAGCATCCAGGACCAGGCGTACACGGAGGCGCAGGCGAAGCCGCCGATCCAGAGGAGGACCAGCACGGCTCCCCCGAGGGCCGCGGCCGGGCCGGCCAGCAGGTGGTAGCCGTACTGGCGCCAGGTCGACCCGGACGTCAGCCGTTCGGCGAGGCCGCGCGCGGTGTGCCGGGGGTGTGCGCGGGCGACCTCCGGCACGTCCCGGTCCGCCAACGTACGGAAGCGGCTGCGTTGGAGCCGAGTGAGGAGGGGACCGCAGGCGAGGGCGAGGAGGAGCGGGACGGCGCTGCGTGGCCACGCCCACAGGAAGACCACGCCGAGCAGGACGGGCAGGGCGGGTGGGATCGCGGCCGCGCAGAAGGCGGTGTTGCGGCGGGCCCACGCCGACCACGGTGTGTGCGCGGCGATGCAGGTGTACGTACGCCTCAACGCGCCGCGAAATGCCATGGGTCGTACGTTAATCGCATGTCAGGGGGTGTTCGACCACCCTGGTGCCCGCCCCGGGGTGTACCTGGCACCACCCCCGGTTCGGACGGTGGAGCTACTGATCTTCCGCGCTCCGGGCACGAGAGTCGTGGAGTGCCCGGCGGACGGACCGTCGGGTCGGAAGGAGTTCCGCACCCATGGCCCTCGTCTCCCCGCAGCGCGTCGCACCCCGTCCCCCGACCGGACGGGCGGCGGCAGGACGGGTCCGCCGGGCCGACGTCCGCGTCCCGCGCCTTTCGACGGTGCTCTCGGGCGCCGGGCTGGTACTGGTCCCGTGGATGGTGGTGTTGGCGAAGACGGTGCCGCACACGACCGAGGTGTCGTACTGGTCCACCGCGTGGATCGGACTGGACGCGATGCTGGTGGCCGGTCTGGCCGGTACGGGTGCGCTGCTGCGCAGGGGCGATCCCCGGGTGTCGGCGGTGGCGGGGGCGACGGCCGCCCTGCTGGTGATGGACGCATGGTTCGACGTCACCACCTCGGCCGGCACGAGCGGCCAGGGGGTGGCACTGGCGCTCGCCGCGGTGGCGGAACTGCCGCTGGCCGCGGTCTGCGCGGTCGTTGCGGTTCGTCGGCCGGCGTGAGCGGGGACGTGGGCGAGGGACGTGGGTGAGGGGCGTGGGTGCACACGTCTGCGGCGCCCCTCGGGAGGGGCGCCGCAGGCGGTCGGGTGGCGCGGGCGGCGGCGCCGGTCGGGCTACTCGACGACGAGCTCGACGGGGATGTTGCCGCGGGTGGCCTTGGAGTAGGGGCAGACCTGGTGGGCCTGCTCGACCAGCGCGGCGCCGGTCGCACCGGCGAGGGACTCGGGGAGTTCCACGCGCAGGGTGACGGCGAGGGCGAAGCCGCCGTCGGTGTCCTTGCCGATGGAGGTCTCCGCGGTCACGGACACCTCGCTGGTGTCGACCTTGGCCTGGCGGCCGACGAGACCGAGGGCGCTGGCGAAGCAGGCGGCGTAGCCGGCGGCGAAGAGCTGCTCGGGGTTGGTGCCCTGGCCGTTGCCACCGAGCGCCGGGGGCATGGCCAGCGCGAGGTCGATCTGACCGTCGGAGCTGACGGCGCGGCCCTCGCGGCCGTTGGCGGTGGCGACAGCGGTGTACAGCGCGTCCATCGGGGGGTCCTCTCGGAGGGGTGGATCGGTGCGGCCGTCGTCCGACCGCTCCATCAATAAAGCACACACTTGAGTTGCGCGCAAATTGGTTGTGCACAACTGAATCGCCGGCAAGGGTTTCCGGGTACACTGGCCGACATGACCGAGCAGCAGCCAGACACCCCCGGCGAGCCGGACTTCCTCCGCCTGGACGGGCAGATCTGCTTCGCGCTCAACGCCGCGAGCCGCGCGTTCGGCGGTCTGTACCGGGTCGTCCTGAAGGACCTGGGCCTGACCTACCCGCAGTACCTCGTGATGCTCGTCCTCTGGGAACACGGCACGACGCCCGTCAAGCAGCTCGGGGAGCACCTGCGACTCGACTCCGGCACCCTGTCGCCGCTGCTCAAGCGACTGGAGGCGGCCGGCCTGATCCGACGGGAGCGGAGCACCGAGGACGAGCGCTCCGTGCACGCGATACTCACCGACGAGGGCGCCGCACTGCGCGCCCGGGCGGTGGCGGTACCCCGCCGGATCGCCGCCGCCACCGGGTTCGAGCTCGGCGAGATACGTGACCTCCAGGCACGCCTGAGCCGACTGACCGAGGCACTCGACACGGCGACCGCGAGCGACACGATCGCCGGCGGGGTGAAGCGCACCGCGGACGGCGCGGACACGGCGAACGCCGGTACCGCCGGAAACACGGACGCCCCGGGGGCCTGAGCACCCGGGGCCTCGGATCGACCCCGGCCGTCAGGCCGGGATCCTTCGATCAGGCGTCCTTCTCCAGCGTGGGGCGCAGGCGCTCCAGCAGGGTGTGGAGCGTCGCCCTCTCCGCCTCGTCCAGCACGTCCAACGCGCCGTGCGTGGCCTGCATCTCCTCGCGCACACGGCGAATGGTCTCGCGCCCCGCGTCGGTGGCCACCACGTTCTTCACCCGGCGGTCCGCCGGGGACGGCTCGCGCCGCACCAGCTCCCGAGCCTCCAGCCGATCCACGATGCCCGTGACGTTCGACGCGTCGCAGGCGAGCAGGGCGGCAAGCCCGCGCATCGGCACCGGACCCTCCAGCTGGGCCAGGACCTTGGCCTGCGTGGACGTGAGCCCGTGTCGGGCGGCGGCGGTGGCGAAGTCGCGCCACTGGGCGGTGCCGATGGCAGCCAACAGTTCCAGCAGTTGCAGTTTGGTGGGGCCCTGCGAGGTGGCCGCGGCGGTGGCGCTCATGGAGCGAGCGTACGCCCACAAGCTTCATATTATCAACCTTTTACTTGACCACCTTAACTATTGCCGTCTACCTTCATCCAAGTACTTGAGGACATCAAACATCTGCGATCTGAAGCATTGAGAAGGTCCCGCCAACCATGAGCACCGCCGCATCCGCCCCCGCCGTCGCCAGGCCCCGGAACGAGACGGTCATCGTCTTCGCCCTCAGCCTCGCCGCCATGGTCGTGTCGATGATGCAGACCCTGCCCGTTCCGATCCTGGGTCTGATCCGCACCGACCTCGGCACCTCGACCGCCAACGTCAGCTGGGTCACCACGGCGACCCTGCTGTCCGCCGCCGTCTTCACCCCACTGCTCGGCCGCTTCGGCGACCAGCACGGCAAGAAGCCCACGCTGGTGGCCGTACTCGGCGTCATGGTCGCGGGATCCGTCATCGCCGCGCTCGCGACGTCGCTTCCGCTGCTGATCCTCGGCCGGGTCCTCCAGGGCGCGGCCACCGCGATCTTCCCGCTGGCCCTGTCCGTCCTGCGCGAAGAGGTCCGGCCCCAGAAGCTGCCGGGCGCCATGGCGCTGGTCAGCGGCACGCTCGCGTTCGGCAGTGGTCTCGCGCTGGTCGCCACCGGCCTGCTCACCTCCGGGTCCGACGCCGACTACCGCAACGCCTTCTGGATGGCGACCGGCTTCGCGACCCTGGCCCTGCTGGCCGTCGTCTTCCTGGTCCCGGCCACCCGCCACAAGACCGGCGGCCGTACGGACTTCCTCGGCGCGCTGACCCTGGGCATCGCCCTCCTGCTGCTCCTGCTGCCCATATCGCAGGGCCACGAGTGGGGTTGGGCCTCCGCTCGGACGCTCGGCAGCTTCGCCGGCGCCGCCGTCATGACGGCCGTGTGGGTCCTGGTGGAGCGCAAGGTGCGCGAACCCCTGGTGGACATGCGGATGTTCGTCCACCGCCCCGTCCTGATGGCCAACCTGGCGGGCATCCTCGTGGGCTTCGGCATGTTCGCGAACTTCCTGGGCGTCTCCTACCTGGTGCAGATGCCGAAGGCCCTGACCGGGTACGGCTTCGACGCGTCCATCCTGCGGGCCTCCGTCCAGTTCCTGCTTCCCGGTGCGATCGTCTCGCTGCTGGCCTCCCCCGTCGGCGGACAGCTGGTGCGCCACCGCGGGCCCCGTGTCGCCCTGGGTCTGGCCGCCGTGCTCGGCGCCGTCGGCTTCGGCTGGTTGGCACTGGACCACGCGCACACCTTCTCGGTGATCGGCGCCGGTCTCGTCGTCGGCGCGGCGGTCAGCTTCGGGTACGCGGCCATGCCGGCCGTGATCATGTCGAGCGTCCCGCACCACCAGAGCGGCATCGCCAACGGCATCAACTCGATCTCGCGCTCCACCGGCAGTGCGATCGGCAGTGCCATCGTCACCACCATCCTGGCCTCGAAGACCATCGAGCACCTTCCGGCCGGCGTTCCCGCACTGCCCGCCGAGTCCGGTTTCACCCTCACCTTCGGGATCGGGGCCGTCGCCTTCGCCCTGGTCGCGCTGATCAGTTGGCTCGGCCTGCGCTCCGGCCACGGCCCCCGGGTGGAGGAGCCCGTCGCGTCGAGCGGGGCTCCGCTCCTGAAGGCGGTGGAGACGGCCGACGCCGTCTGACCCCTCACCCGCCCCACCCCAACCGCCTCCGGTCCTTCGCGACCGGGGGCGGTTCTTCGTGTTCCCGTGCGGCGCGACCGCTTCCCGGACCGGCATCCGGCTCACCACAACGTCGAATTCAGGCCAACTGTCTCGAATATGCGGAAGGGCCCGCTCACCCACCGGTCCTGACCGCCGCGTTGTCAGTGGGCCTCGCTAGTCTCCCGACATACCGCAGCTCACAGGGCGTTGGCGCCTTCCTTCGGGCTGCGCGGAATCTGACGGGACAGGCAGAGGGGCAGGCACGGCTGATGGCTTGGCTGACGGCGGGTGAGGGCTACGAGATCGCCCTCGTGGAGGGGCGGGTCGTGGCCCGGGGATCGACGAAACGGCAGCTGAAGACACTGCCGAAGGCGCTGCGCGACCACCCCGAGGTGGACCGGCTGCGCCGGCTCTCCGAATGGCTCGATCGGCACGTGGTCGCGTGTGTCGCCCAGGTGGACGCCTGGATGGTGTCCTCGCTGCCGGTGCCGACCACGCTGCTGGCCCGGGTCTGGCCCGACGAGGCCTGGCAGGGAGCCCTGCGCGACCTGGCGATCGTCGCCGACGACGACCCCGACGAGGTGGGCTTCCTGCGCGACGCCACGGAGTCGGGCGAGTTGAAGGTGGTCAACCTCGACGGCGAGACCATACGGCTCTCCCCGCGCACCGTGACCCTGCCGCACCCGGTGCTGCTACCGGACCTGGACGACGTACGGGACTTCGCCGCCGAACTCGGCATCACCCAGCAGGTCGAGCAGATCCACCGCGCGACCTGGCAGAAGCCGACCGGGCTCGCCGCGAACGCGACCGAGGTACGGGACTACGCGGGCGGGGTGTTCCCCTCCCGGTTCAGCCTCGCGGCACGGGCCACCGGTCTCGGCTACAGGGTCTCCGGCGGCTACGCCACCTGCAAGGTGCGCGACGCCGGCGGCGCCGTGGAGGCGGCCGTGTGGATCGGCGAGCCGTACTGGGAGGACGAGTCGAGCACCGGCGGACTGAACTGGCACGACGCGGAGGGTCGGGCCGTGCCGCTCGCCGAGGTCGGACCGGTGGCCTGGTCCGAGGGGATGCGGATGGCCGCGGCACTGTACGCCGGGCGCAAGATCGAGGAGGGCGGGAACGCGTGAACACCAGGACCACCGACACCGACGGGGCCCGGGCGATGCTCGACGCGGGCGCCGTGCTGCCCGCCGACACCACCGGGGCGGGCGACTCCGCCGTCGAACTGACCGCGCGGGCCTACCGACACCCGGCCCTCGGGGACGACCGGGTCGTGATCCGGCTCGCCGCCGCCGAACTGGGCGCCGCGGAGGACCTCGCCGCCGGGTTCCTGGGCCTCGAAGCCGACGGCGAGCCGGCCGTGGTGGGTCTCGGCCGGCGACAGGCCCTCGGCTTCCCCGAGTGGGTGCTCGTGCACCACCCCGAGGACGGGCACCACGCGCTGGCCGTCGTACCGGAGTTGGACCGGGCCGCCCGTCAGGCGAAGACCAAGCCGAAGGCCGCCCTCGACGCCTGTCTGGAACTGGCGGGCCGGCTCGCCGTGTCCGTGCCGCACTTCCTGCCGGTCTTCCACGAGCAGGCCGCACGGCTCTTCCTGGCCGTCGAGAACACCACGTACGCCGCGCAGTTGTTCGGCAAGGCCCGCGCGAGCGAGGCCGAGTTCGGCCTGCCCGTGGACGAGGACCGGTTGGACGCCGTCTTCCTCGAATTCGCCCTGGCCGGCGCACTGCCGGTGAAGGTGCTGACCGGCTACGGCAAGGCGCTGGCGCTGCGGGTCACCCCCGCCGAGGCCTTCGACCGGTTCCGCAGGCTGTGCGTGCGCCGCACCGCGGGCGGGCTGCCCCCGTCCGCACAGGCCGCCGTCGAACTGCGCCGACTGGCCCGCGCCGCCGGTCTCACCGGCACCGAACCCGAGCAGGACTACCTCGCCGAGCTGTTGGCGCTGCCCGCCACCCTGCGGGCCGCCGCCGGCTGGTGGAAGGCCCACCGCCCGGCGTTGCTCGCGCTCGCCCGGCGCGTGCCCTCCGCACGGGGCACCCTGCTCGGACTGACCCCGCCCAGTGGCGGCGACGCGGGCGCCATGGCCGCGATGTGGCTGGAGCTGCTGGTCGACTCCGGCGCCACCGTCGGGCTGTCCGCCGCCGACGCGCCGGCCGAGGAGCGCTGCTCCGACGGCACGGCCGGCTGGCTGGAGCGCTTCCAGACCGCCCGGTACAGCGGTTGGGGCACCCCGCCCGCACTGCCGAACCTGCTCGAACTCGTCGAGCGGTCCGCGGAGCGACTGCGCGCGGAACTCGCCGCGCCGGAGCGCGAGACGGGGCTGCGCCTCGGCTTCGCGGACGTGGACCTCCTCGATCTGGTGCTCTCCCTGGACCTGCCGCTCACCGACCCGGACCCCAAGGACAACCGGACGCTGGGGCTCCAGGCCTGGGGCGAGCACACCACCCGGCGGGACCTGCGCGCGCTGTGCGCCGACGAGCGTTTCCGCCCGGTGATGTTCCGTTCCCTGAACGAGCTGGGGAGCCGGGCGACCGGACGCGGAGCCGTGCGCGCACTCGCCCTGTCCCCCGGGAGCAGCGCGCTGCTCGCCGACTGGGTCCGCGAGGTGGCCGCCTCCTCCACGGCGTCCGCACTGCCGGCGCTGCCCGCGGCGATCCGCTGGCTGACCTGGCTGCCGGCCGAGGCGCTGGCCCTGGCCCCCGAGGACGTCGCGAAGGCGGCGGCGCTCGACGTGGGCGGGATCCTCGCGCGGACGCTGCGCGGCGGACTGTTCGAGGAACTGACCTGGCCGGCCTGGGAGACGGCGGTGGCCGAACTACGGCCGAATCTCAAGGGGCGCCAGGGCCGGCGCGGCAGCGGGCTCACCGTCATGGACGCCTGGCCCCACCTGATCGTGGCCAACTCCACGCAGGTCCGCGTCGTCGACGCCGATTCGACGGTGCTCACCCACGACCTGCGGGTCCCGCGCGGCGACCACTACCGCCTCGGCTTCCACCACGTGGACGGCGACCTGCTGGTGTTCTGGGTCTCGTACGGCGGCGCCGTGGAGGGCTACTGGCTGAGCGCCCCGAACGACGTCCTCACCCTCGACCACCCGGGCTCCTACTGGTCGATCCGCAACGAGCAGGTCACCCTGCCGCTGCCCGGCGGCGGCAGGTTCACCGGTCACGGCGTCCTGCACGCGGGCGACACCGAGCTCCCTTCCGAGCGCCCGGTCCTGTCCGACGGGACCTCGTTCTGGGTGTGGGACTCGGGGAGCGAACCCGATGCGGCGGGATGGCACGAGTACGACCCCGCGAGCGGCGCCCTGGGTCGGCGTTCGCAGCCCGCCTTCCTCGCCGACGCCCTGCGCGGGCACCCGGAGGGCAGCAGCCTGCCGCAGCAGGCGGGCGCCAACTGGCTCCGGCCGACGCCCGCCGTGGAGGGTTCGGTGTTCGGCGCCCCCGTGGACGGCCTGCTCGGCTGGCGTGTCGTGCACGTTCCCGACCGGGGCTGGCACGGCTCGGACACCGGCGGTCGCTCGGTGACCGCGGTCGGCGGCCGCATGCCCCAGGGGGCGCTGAGCCTGCCCGGTGACGACCGGCTGCGCGTGCTGTCCAGCGACTGGCGCACGCTGACGCTCGCCGACCACGACGGGGTCGTCACCTCCCAGATCAGCTCCGACCACGACAACCCGGCCTACTCCACCGCCGCCGTGGACCTCCCGCCCCTCCCCTACTGGTACTGCCTGCGGGCCCGCGACGCCGAGGGCTCGGCCGCGCTGCGGACCGCCGACGCGGAGACCTGCGGCGCGCTGCTGAAGGCGGCCGGCGAGGCCGCCGACCAGAGCGAGCTGCCCGCGCTCGTCGGCGCGGCCCTGCCCCGGATCACCTCGCCCGAGCTGATCGGGGGCGTGGTCGACAAGCTGCGGGACGCCCTGCGGCAGCGGGCGTCGCTCGACAAGGTGGCCGCCGCCCTGAACCCGACCCCGGAGCGCGAGCCCGCGCCCCAGGTCGTGCGGGGCCCGTCCGACAAGCTGGTGGCCGAGGCGCTGGAGGGGCTCGTGGCCGGCGGGCACCACCGGTTCGGCGGGGACTCCGACGCCGCGTTCCGGTTCCTGCGGGAGCTGACCTCCGCCTCCGCCGACTCGGACGCGCGGGAGGTGCCCGGCCGGCTGCACTTCGACGTGCCGGGGCTGACGCGTACGGCGCTGCCCTGGACGGAACTGTTCCTCGACGGGGCCGCCGCCGTCGCCTACCGCGCGGTGGTCACCGGTGCCACGGACGCCCGGCGCGCGGGGCTGTGCGCGATGCTCGAAGAGGTGGTCGCGCTGGGCCTGGACTCCACCGAGGCGTCCGCCGGCCGGTGGCTTCGCGTCCTGGTCCACCTGGGCCGCAATCACACGACGCAGCCCGACGGTCGCGAGCGCGGGAAGTGGCATTCGACGGTGTTGCCGTTGGGTGGCGGGGCCCTGCTCGCCATCACCGGCGAGCACGGTGACTCCACCGACGAGGGCCGCGAGTTCACGGCCCTGCTGCACGACCCCAGCGGTCGGCTCGCGGTGCCGCAGCCGTACACCTCGCGCAGTCACGCCCCGCTCGGGGATCGGGGGCGCGGACCCGGTTGGCTCGCCGCGTTCCTCGGCGCGGCGGCCGAGCACGGCGCGGCGCCGTGGTTCACGGAGGCCGCCGAGGAGTTCGCCCGCCTGACCGGGGTCTCCGGGCCCGCGGCCCGGCTGGTGCTCGCCGGCCTTCCGGACATCGACACCTGGGACCGGAACTTCCTGCCGGCCGAACTGCGTGCGGCCATCGGGGTCAAGGCCGCGGACTCGGCGTACGCCCGCGACGACCTGCGCACCCTCGACATCGAGGTCCGGCGGGAGCTCGTGGCGGCGCTGCTGCCCGCCGAGCCGGCGCTGCTATGGAGCGAGGGTCCGGACGTGACGGCCGCCGCCGAGGTGTGGAACCGGCGGGTGGGTCGACGCACGCCCGTACCCGACTGGCTGCTCGTGGAGGCGACCCGCGCCGTCGGCGGCGGGTCGGGCCACGGCCACCGGTGGTCGGTGCACAGGGCACTGCCCGCGCTCCTCGACCCGACGGTGGCTCCGGAGCTGAACACCGATGTGGCGTGGGAGGTGCGGGAGAGCCAGATCTGGCCCCGCGAGCCGGCTGCGGCCCCGTTCACCTCCGCGGTGCTGACCCGGGCCATCGCCCTCTCCGGGTGGCTGGCGCACCGGCTGCCGGCGGGCGATCCGGTCCGGGCCGTGCTGCCGTCCGCGCTCACGGCGTTGCGCCGACGGCTGTCCGCGCCCGAGTTGCTGATCAGCGTCGACTTCCACCACAACCCCGCGGAGTTCCGCAAGGCGGCGGGCACGCCGACCGAGACGGGCGAGGGCTACGAGCGCTACGGCGCGGTGGTGCTGCCCGGCACGGCCGCGCACTGGTCGTATCCGGCGCTGCGGCCCGCGCTGCTGGACTCCACCGGTTCCGACCCGTACCTGCCGGCGCTGCGCGGCCCCGAGCAGCAGCCGTTCGCCGTGGAGGCGGCGCTGCGGCTCGTGCGGGACCCGGGCTTCGCGCGGCTCCTCGCCGATCCGGGGGCGCCGGCCGCGGGATCGGTGGACAAGGACGGGACCTGGTGGCCGCAGGACGCGGGCCGTTCGGTGCCGGACCTGGTGGCGGAGGTGAGCGACACGCACGGCCTGGGTGCGGACGCCGCCGTCCTCTACCTCGCGCTGCTCGCCATGCCGGATCCCACCGACCGCAACACGGCGCGCTGGACGGGCTGGAAGCCGGCCCGGTTGGCGGCGGCCCGCGCGGAACTGGGCGCCACCGACCTGGTGGTGACGGCGAGCCGCAGCCGCGCCGGACGCTCCCTGTTCCTGCCGGGCGGGTGGGCGGACGTGGCCTCCCCGACGCTGCCGGTGGAGCTGTGGAAGCTGCCCATGTACGGGACGGCCGCGGGACGCAACCCGGTCCTGGGAGTGCTCGTGCCCACCGAACCGGTAGCGGAGCTGTACCGGCGCGCGTGGGAACGGGTCCGCGAGGGCGACACGCCGCGCTTCGAGGAACTGAAGGTGAAGCGCACGACGCGACGCCGGAAGTGACGCCCTCCTGAACGGTCCGGGCCGGGGCCCTTCGCCCCGGCCCGGACCGGCCCACCGCTGCCGCGTCCCGGCTCGACCGCCCCGGGGAGCAGCCCACCCGTTCCCGTCCCGACCCGCGCGCCGTGCCGTGAGGCACCCCGCGCCCCCACTTCCTTCCCGCATCGCCCTAAGGACCCCGATGACCGTCACCGAACCGTCCGCCCCCGCCCGGCAGGTCATGCCCGCGGAGGAACGCCACGCCGCCGAACTCGCCTTCCTGGCCGCGCACGACACCGGGCCGCGCCCGCCCGGCTGGGCCCTCACCCCGCGCGCCGTCGTCACGTTCGTCTGCGGCAGCGAGGGCGCCGAACTGACCCTGCCCAAACGGCGCGCCGGACTGCCGAGCAAGCTGGTGATCGCGTCGAAGTTCGTCGGCGAACGCGCCCTGGTCGAACGGTGTGTGGTCACCCTCGCCGGCGAGCGGGGCCTGCTGCTCACCGGCGAGCCGGGCACCGCCAAGTCCATGCTGTCCGAGCTGCTCGCCGCCGCCGTGTCCGGCACCAGTGCCCTCACCGTGCAGGGCACGGCGGGCACCACCGAGGACGCCTTCCGGTACGGCTGGAACTACGCCCTGCTGCTGGCCCAGGGCCCCACCTCGCAGGCCCTGGTCGACTCCCCCGTGCTCGCCGCGATGCGCACGGGCCGGGTGGTGCGGGTCGAGGAGATCACCCGCTGCCTCCCGGAGGTACAGGACGCCCTGGTGTCGATCCTGTCCGACCGCCGGGTGAGCGTGCCCGAACTGACCTCGACCGAGGACGCGGTGGTGTCCGCCGCCCCCGGCTTCACCGTCATCGCCACCGCCAACCTCCGCGACCGCGGCGTCTCGGAGATGTCGGCCGCGCTGAAGCGGCGGTTCAACTTCGAGACGGTCGCGCCGATCGCGGACGCCGACGCCGAGGCCACGTTGATCCGGCGCCAGGCCGTCGCCGCGGTACAGCGTGCCGGAGCCGCGTTCGGCGTGGACGACGCGGTGCTGGACGCCCTCGTCACCGTCTTCCGGGACCTGCGCTCGGGGCGCAGCGCCGAGGGCTGGGACGTCGAGCGGCCCGGCACGGTCATGTCCACCGCCGAGGCCGTACAGGTGGCGGCCTCGCTGGGGGTCGCCGCAGCCTACCTGCCGGGCGGTGACGTCCTCGATCTGCTGCCGGGGCACCTGCTGGGTGTCGTCCGCAAGGACGACCCCGCCGACCACGGCCGGTTGTTGGGGTACTGGGACGGCCCGGTCCGTCGGCGTGCCGAGGACGGTTCGGCGATGTGGCGCCGTCTGTGGGACCTGCGCGGGAGCCTGCGGTGACGATGGTCGATCCGAGGGACGCCGTGGAGGCGCTCGCCGCGTGCCGGGAGCCTTACCTGCTGGGGGTCCGGCATCACAGCCCGGCCCTCGCGGCGATGGTGCCGGCGCTGCTGGACGCGGCGGGCGCGGAGGTGCTCTGCGTGGAGCTTCCCGCCGAGTTCCAGTCGTGGTGGGAGTACGTCGCGGATCCCGAGACGGTGGCCCCGGTCGCGCTGGCCGGCCAGGGGCGGGACGGGCGCCTGGCGTTCTACCCGTTCGCCGACTTCTCCCCGGAGCTGGCGGCGATCCGCTGGGCACGGGAGCGCGGTGTGGAAGTGGTCTGCTGTGACCTGCCGTTGGCCGATGGCGGATGGTTCCTTCCGGACGCCCCGGCGGGCGTCCGGCCGGTGGGCCCCGACCGGCCGGTACCGGAGTCGGGCACGCCCGACGGGCCTGCCCCGGACGCCGTGGTCCCGTCGGGCGACGGGCCGGCCTCGGGCCGACGTTCCTTCGCCGAGGCGCTCTCCGCGTCCGGCACCGGGCGCGAGGGCGACGACCTCTGGGACCGCGCGGTCGAGGTACAGGCCCCGGGCTGCTCCCCCGAGGCCGTGCGCAGGGCGGCGCTCGGCGTGGGCTGGGCGCTGCGCGCGGACGCCGACGTGCCCGCGCGGGACCTGGCCCGCGAGGCGCACATGCGGGCCGTGATCGCCGCCGCCTCCGCCGGGGGGCGCCGGGTGGCCGCGCTGATCGGCGCCTTCCACGCGCCGGCCCTCCTCCCGGCCGACGCCGCGGTGGGCGATGTCGCGGTGGCCGCCGGCGAGGACTCCGGCGCGGCGGTGAAGGACTCCGGCGGGTCCGGGGCGGACTCCGGCTCGCGCCCCGCCGACGACGCCGTGGTGGCCTCGTTCGTGCCGTACTCCTTCGATCTGCTCGACTCCCGCTCCGGTTATCCGGCCGGCATCCGGGACCCGCTGTGGCAGCAGGCCGTGTTCGAGGCCGGCGGGGACCCGGTGCGGGTCCGGGACGCGGCCTCGGTCGCCGTCACCGGGGTCTGTCGGGAGCTGCGCCGGGCCGGGCACACCGCGGGGACCGGGGAGGCGGCGGAGACGCTGCGGCTCGCCTGCGACCTGGCGATGCTGCGCGGGCTGCCCGCGCCCGGGCGGGGGGAACTGCTGGAGGCGGTCATGACCGTCCTCGGACAGGGTGAACCGCTGGGTCGGGGGCGGGCGTTGGCCCGCGCCCTGGAGGCCGTGCTGATCGGGGCGGGGCGCGGCAGGATCACCCCGCACGCCCCCCGTTCGGGGCTCGGTCCCGCCGTCGAGGAGGAGTTGGCGGCGCTGCGGCTGCCGTCGCCGAGTGATCCGGCCGCCCGTGAGATCCGGCTGGATCCGTTGCGTTCCGAGCTGGACGGCCGCCGCGAGGTCATGCTGCAACGGCTGCTGGTGTGCGGCGCCGGGTACGGGGAGCCCGTCGCCGTGGCCGCCACCGGCGACGGCACCGCGCTCGGCAGCAAGTGGCGGCTGTCCTGGACCCCCTCCGTGCCCGCCCGGCTGGACCTGGCCGGCATCCGCGGCGTGACCGCCGCCCAGGCGGCCGCCGGGACGCTGCGTGACGTCGCGCGCCGCGCGGCCGAGGAGGGGGGCCCGACGCCGGCGCAGGTCCTGGCCGGGTTGCGCGCCGCCGCGCGGTGTGACCTGCCGGCGCTGGTCGACGTACGGTTGGAGGAGGCCGCCGCGATCCTCCCGGAGACTGCCGGACTGCCGGAACTCCTCGAGTCGCTGGACCTGTTGGAGGGTCTGGGTCGGGGCCACTTCCCCGGCGCGACGCAGGGGGTGCGGGTGCGCGCCGAGGCGATCTCGGAGGAGTTGGTGGAGGCCTCCGTACGGTCCCTGCCCGGGCTCGCCGGCAGCGAGGACCCCGCCGACGCCGGCGCCCTGGTGGCCCTCGCCGACCGGGCCGCCGGCCGACACCTGGGATTGCGACTGGACTCCGCCCTGGCGGAACTGGCCTCCTCCGCCTCCCCGTTGGTGCAGGGCGCGGCCCTGGCCGTGCGGGTCCTGCTGGACCTGGATGCGGCGCACGGGCTCGGCGACCGCGCGGCGGGTTGGGTCGACGGTGCCGGCACGCCGGACGCCCGGCGTGTCCTGACCCGCAGGCTGACGGGTCTGCTCACGGCCGCCGGCCCGCTGCTCGGCTCCTCCCCTACCGCCCTCGCCCCCCTGCTGGACCGGGTGGACGGCCTCGCGGACGATCGGTTCCTGGACCGGCTGCCGGCGCTGCGCGGCGGCTTCGACGCGCTCTCCCCCGCCGCCCGCGACCGGTTGCTGGACACCGTCACCGAACGGCTCGGGGACCGCCTGGACCTCTCGCTGGACGCACCGCCCGGGCTGCTCGCCCTCTGGGCGGCGGCGGACGCCGCGGGCCTCGCCGCGCTCAAGGACCTGCCGCTGCCCGCCGCGGCCACCGAAGCGCCCGACGTCCCGGAGGGCACGGCCGCCCTGCGGCCCGTCGATCCCGGGTCGCGGCGCCTGTCCCCCGCCGACCGGTGGCGGCTGCTCCTCGGGCGGCAGCGCGACCGGCTGCCGTCCGGTGCGCGGGGCTACGCGCGGGCGCTCGACGAGCTGTACGGCGCCGGGCGCGGCGAGGGCTCCGCCGATCTGGACGACGGCCGCGGCTCGCGCGGGGGGACGGAAGCCTCGTTCCCCACGGCCCGGGAGTGGTCCGAGGAGTTGGAGTCCCTGTTCGGCGCCGACGTGCGCGAGGAGGTGTTGGCCGACGCCGCGGACGCGGGCCGGGTCGACGTGCTGGCCCAGTTGGACCCCACCTCGGTGCGTCCCTCGATGGAGCTGTTGACCTCGGTGCTCTCACTGGCCGGCGGGATGCCCGAACAACAGTTGGCGCGGCTGCGGCCCCTGGTGCGGCGTCTGGTGGACGAGCTGGCCCGGGAGCTGGCCACCCGGCTGCGCCCGACCCTGTCGGGGCTGGCGACCCCGCGTCCGACCCGACGTCCCGGCGGGAAGCTGGACCTGGCCAGGACGCTGCGGGCCAATCTGGCGCACACCCGGCGATCGGCGGACGGGCGGGTGGTGGTCGTCCCGGAGCGGCCCGTGTTCAGTACGCGGGCGAGCCGGGAGGCCGACTGGCGGCTGATCCTGGTGGTCGACGTCTCCGGTTCGATGGAGGCCTCGGTGGTCTGGTCGGCTTTGACGGCGGCCGTGCTGGGCGGCGTTCCCACCCTGTCCACCCACTTCCTGGCGTTCTCGACCCAGGTCGTCGACCTCACGGACCGTGTCGACGATCCGCTGTCGCTGTTGCTGGAGGTACGGGTCGGCGGCGGTACGCACATCGCCGCCGGGCTCGCGCACGCCCGGTCGCTGATCACCGTTCCGAGCCGCACCCTGGTCGTCGTGGTCAGCGACTTCGAGGAGGGGGCGCCGCTCGGCGGGCTGCTCGGCGAGGTGCGCGCGCTGGTCGCTTCCGGCGCGCACCTGTTGGGTTGCGCCGCGCTCGACGACGCCGGCGCGCCCCGGTATTCGGCGGCCATCGCACGGCAACTCGTCGCGGCCGGCATGCCGGTGGCCGCACTCAGTCCCCTCGCTCTCGCCCGCTGGGTGGGCGAACGCCTCCGTGGAGATGTCCGTTGAGTACCGATCTGTTGCCGCCCGTCGCCCCCGAGGTCCTCGCGGAGGCGGTGGAGAACCTCACCGCGCGGCTGCGCAAGAAGTTGGACGCGGCCATCGAGGCGTGCGCCTCGGAGGCGGTGGCCGGACCGGACGGGAGCGTGACCGTCCGCTTCGGCGAGGATGCCGTGGTGACCCTGCGTCCGGGCCCTTCGGGGGTGGTCACGGCGGCCGACGAGGCCGTCTGCGGTTGCCTGCTGGCACCGCGCTGCCTGCATCGGGCCGCCGTGCTGGGGGCTGCCCCGCTCGCCGATCCCGAGCAGCTCGCCCCCGCGGGGCCGACGGCCGACGCCGAACCGGATCCGGCGCACGCGGGTGCGCGGCCCGCGAGCGGTGTGGCGGTGGGGGCCGGTCCGCAGGCGCCCGCGGTGCACGGGCCCACGACACCCGGGGTCACGACACCCCGAACCTCCGCCGGGGCACCGCCGCCGACCGCACCCGAGCCGCCGACCGCCGCACAACTGCGCGCCTCGGCCGCGCTGTGGGAGGCGGGGGCCGTCGCACTGGCCGCCGGGGTCGCGGCCGGCGGTGCGGTGGTCCAGGCCGAGCTGCTGCGGGCCGCGCACAGTGCGCGCCTGGCCGGGCTGCCGCGCGGCGAGGCCGCCGCCCTGCGCGTCGTACGGGGGTTGCGGGCGGCGCGGGAGCGCAGTGCCGCCCAGCGGCTCGGCGCCCTCACCGAGGCCTTCCGCGAACTGTTGCACGTCGCGGGGCTGACGGCCGCCGGAGCCGGCGGGCCCGCGTTGACGGGCTCGGGCCGCCGCGCCTACGAGGCGGGCGGCAGCCTGCGGGTGCACGGGCTGTGCCGCGAGCCCGTGCTGTCCGCCACCGGCTACGGCGGTGTGGTCACCCATCTGGTGGGCGCGGACGGCTCCCGCCACTCCGTGTCGGACGTCCGCCCCGGCGGGCTCGCCCGGGCCCGGGGCGCCGGCTCCGCGTCCGTGGCCCTGGGCGGGGCCGTCCTCGACCACGCCGGGCTGGCGCGCGGGGGTCTGCGCGTCGTCGGCGCGACGGTCTCCGCGGACGGGCGGCTGGGTGCGGGACGCGGGGTCAAGGCGACCCCACTGCCCGGGATCGCGTGGACCGACGAGCCCGCCGCCGCGCTGTTCGCCCGTCCGGCGGCGGAGGCGGTGGCAGGCCTGCTCGCCGACCCCGAGGGCGAGCCCGAGCTGCTGGGCTGCGACGTCCGGGTCGTCGGCGGGGCCGGTGAGCACCTGCTGGTACGGGAGCTGTCGGCGGACGGGACCGTGCGCGCGGACGCGCCCGTGCTCCGACTGCGCCCGGCACATCCGCATCCCGAGTTGCCGCACACGGCCAACCTGCGCCGGCTGGCGGGGTGTCCGGGCCTGGCCATCCGGGTGCTGGGCCGTCCGGATCCGGACCGGGCGGCCACCCTGGGTGCGCTGGCCGTCGGTCCGGTGCCGGGGGCGCGGTACACGTTGCGGTTGCCCGAGGAGTGGCTCGGCCGGGCCGACCTGGGCTACGACCGCCTCCAGGGTTCCCACCTTCCGGACGGGACGCCCGAACTCCCGGAGGGTGAGCACGGCTCCCTGGCCGGTTCGGTCGGGGGCGACGCGGACCCGCTGGCCGAGTCCCCGCTGTGGCGGGTACGCAGGCTCCTGGAGACCGGGGTGGCGGGCGGCCGCCGGGCCGTGGCGGAGGCCGCCAGGGGGCCGGAGCCGCTCGGCCTGCGTGGCCCGCTGCGCCGTTCGGGCTTCGGGGCGGCGGCGGATCTGGCCACCGCCCTGGCCGTCGAGGCGGACCGGCGCCCCCGGGACGCCTTCGGCCGCCTCACCGAGGCCTCGGCCGACCGCTACGCCTGGGCCTGGCTCGCCTCGGCCACCCACCTGGGTGCGGCGGAACGCTCGTTGGTGGCTGCTTCCTGGTCCTGAGCCGGTCGTCTCCCGCGCGGGCTCCGGCGGCGCGGGAGAGCCGGAGCCCACCGGTCGTGCGAGATCGGACACACCCGACGCCGAAGGACGGAGCGTTACGAAGGGTGGGGAAGGCCCTGACACCGGGGCAACCGCACCCCGCAGGGCCGTCGTTGCCGCGGTCGCCCGCGGCCGGCCCGACGGACCGCCCCGGGGCGCCTCCCTGACGGCCCGTGACACTCGGCGTGACGCGCACGGATCGGATGTCCGGGTATGGGTAGGCTCCCCCGGGACAGCGTGCGGGAGTTCGAACCGGGGTGGATTCATGGAACGTCAGACAGGGGCGCGCGGCCTCGCGGTGGCCGTCGCGCTGCTGCTCGGGGTGACCGGATGCAGCCAGACCGGCGCCGGCGGGCCCGCCGACGGGAAGGGCGGCACGCGGGTACCCGGCACCTCCGCCTCGCCCTCCGCGCCGTCCGGGGGCGACGCGAAGCCGACCCGGGGCGACGTACTGCCGGGCATGGTCAGCGCGGCCGTCGCCCGGACGCAGCTGGCCGCGCTGAAGATCGGCAAGCCCGGCACGATGGCCGGCTACAGCCGCGCCAAGTTCACGCACTGGGCCGAGCAGGGCAACAAGTGCGACACCCGCGAGGCCGTCCTCAAGCGCGACGGCAAGGACGTCGCCCAGGACTCCGAGTGCCGCGCCTCGTCCGGTGCGTGGAAGAGCCTGTACGACGGGCTGGAGTTCAGCGAGGCGTCGAAGCTGGACATCGACCACATGGTCCCGCTCGCCGAGGGCTGGCGCTCCGGCGCCGCCGACTGGGACGCGGCCCGGCGCAAGGCCTTCGCGAACGACCTGACCCGCCCCCAGCTGCTGGCGGTCTCGGCCGCGTCGAACCGTTCCAAGGGCGACCAGAGCCCGGACCTGTGGCAGCCCCCGGACAAGGCGAGCTGGTGCCAGTACGGACGCGCCTGGACCACCGTGAAGTCCCACTACCAGCTGACCGTCACCGAACCGGAGAAAGCCATGCTCACCACCATGATCGACACCTGCGCGGGCTCATGACCGGGGCGGACGGGCACGACGCGGCGCAGGAGTGGACGGACACGGTCGTGGCCGGCCCCGGCGGCGCCATGACCGACGAGGTCGGCGTGATCACCGGTGAGCTGACCCTCCGCACGGTCGCGGGAACCGATGGCAAGATCCGCTTCGAGATCCAGTACCTGGACGCCGACGAGTGGTACACGCTCACGGGCAGCCCCCTCCCGCACGGAGACCCGCACGCCCTCCACCGCGCGGCCCTCGCGGCCGTCCGCGCCGGCGGCGGGGCCGAGGTCCCCTCCCACTGAGTCCCCCGGTCGTCCGTCGCGCCGTCCCGAGGGCCTCGGGACGGGTCACGGGGCGGTGACCTGGGCGGGGATCCCGAGGTCGCGGCGCATCCGACGGCCCCGGGGCGTCCGACGACGCCGCCCCGGGGGTCCCGGTCGACCCACCCCGCCTCCCGGGATGCCTCTCAGAGCGAACTCGCTGGTCAGGGGGACGGCCACCTGACAGACTGAAACGGCTCGATCACCCCAGGAGGACAAGATGGCAGACGAAACAGACACCCCGCAGAACGAGTCCCCGGCCGACGAGGCCAAGCGCAAGTTCCGGGAGGCACTGGAGCGCAACGCCGCGAATGCCCAGTCCCAGCAGTCACACCAGAGCCGGGCGAAGGTGCAGGGTTCCAGCAGCGGCCCCGGCGGCAAGAACAAGAAGGTCCGTCGCAAGACCGGCTGACCACGGACCGACCGCTGCCCCGCCGGGAGACTCCACCCGGCGGCGTGGGCGGCGACCGCGCGGGCGGGTCGTCGCGGGGCCACCGGAACGGATCGTTGGGCCGCATGGGTGACGGGCGATAACCACATGCCGTGAGGACAGTTGATCAGGGCGTCCCGCCGGGGACAGCTCATGCGACAGAAGGATCCTCAATGCTCAAGAAGTTCATGGCCACCGCCGCAGTCACCGCCTCCGTCATCGGCGCGGGCGCCGTTGCGGCCACCCCGGCGATGGCGATCGGCAACGACAACGGCGTGAACACGGTCAACGGCAACAACGCCTCGCAGATCTACGGCAACCAGGAGACCGAGGGCGCCATGAGCCCGCAGCTCAGCGCCATCCAGGGTTCGCTGAACAAGCTCTGTGTCGGCCTGCCCGCGAAGGTCAACGCCCAGTCGGTCCTCGCCGCGCTCAACGTCGGTGTCCAGGACATCAACGTCCTGTCGAACCCGCAGAACCAGCAGTGCGCGGAGAACTCCACCCAGGCGAAGGGTGACGAGTCCCTGTCGCACATCGTGGACAACATCCCGGTGCTCTCCGGGAACCTCTCCGCCGGCAGCTGACCCGGTCGACCCGAACCGGCGTGACGACTCGCTCGTCACGCCGGTTCGGCGTTTCCGCGCGACCGTTTCCACCCGTGGCCGTTCCGCGTTCCACCGAAAAGTTTGGTCTAGACCTTGACAGGTCCAGACCACCTTCGGTTCAGTGGCGGCAGTTGTCGTCCCCACCCGGCAACTCCCCCCACTCTAGGAGCAGTCACGTGATACGCACGCTTCGTCGTCGTGCCCTCTCGCTGGCCGCGGCAGCCGCCGTGACCCTCGGTCTCGCCGTGGCCCTGCCCGCCTCCCCCGCCGCGGCGGCTCCCGCCTGCGCCGGTTCCTGGGCCGCATCGGCGGTCTACACGGGCGGCATGAACGCCTCGTACAACGGACACAACTGGCAGGCCAAGTGGTGGACGCAGGGCGAGACGCCCGGCACCACCGGCCAGTGGGGCGTCTGGTCCGACCAGGGCGCCTGCGGTGGCGGCGGGGGCCAGGACCCCGACCCCGGCAACGGGCGGTTCGTCGTCAGCGAGGCCCAGTTCAACCAGATGTTCCCGAACCGGAACCCCTTCTACACCTACAACGGGCTGGTCGCGGCGCTCTCCGCGTACCCCGCCTTCGCCAACACCGGCGACGACACGGTCAAGCGGCGCGAGGCGGCCGCCTTCCTCGCGAACGTCTCGCACGAGACGGGCGGGCTCTTCTACATCGTCGAGCAGAACACGGCCAACTACCCGCACTACTGCGACGCCACGCAGCCCTACGGATGTCCGGCGGGCCAGGCCGCGTACTACGGGCGCGGCCCCATCCAGCTCAGCTGGAACTTCAACTACAAGGCGGCCGGTGACGCCCTGGGCATCAACCTCCTCGCCAACCCCTACCTCGTGGAGCAGGATCCGGCGGTGGCCATGAAGACGGCCCTCTGGTACTGGAACACGCAGAACGGTCCGGGCACGATGACCGCGCACGCCGCCATGGTCAACGGCGCGGGCTTCGGCGAGACGATCCGCTCCATCAACGGAGCCCTGGAGTGCAACGGCGGCAACCCCGGGCAGGTCCAGAGCCGGGTGAGCAAGTACCAGAGCTTCACCCAACTGCTGGGTGTGACGCCGGGGAACAACCTCAGCTGCTGAGGCGTCCCGTCCTCAGGGCGGTGGCCAGCTGCGCGCGGGAGCGCACGTCGAGCTTCTGGTAGATCCGGGTCAGCCGGGCCTCCACGGTCTTGACGCTGAGGAACAGCTTCGCGGCCGCCTCCTGGTTGCTGGCGCCCTGACCGACGAGCAGGGCCAGTCTGGTCTCGGCCTCGGTCAGGGCCGCCTGTCCCGGCTGCCCGCCGGCGGCCGGGTCGGGTGCGGCCTCCCTGGACAGCTCCAGCCAGGGTTTCGCACCGGCCCGGTCGAACACGTCGGCCGCCTCCCCGAGGGCGGCGCGGGCGGGAGCGCGCCGGCGCCGGCGCCGTTCGACGCGGGCCAGCGCGAGCAGGGTCCTGGCCCGTTCCAGCGGGAGTCCGAGGGCGCCGAACCGCCGGGCCGTGGCCTCCAGCAGAACCACGGCGGGCTCCGCGTCGCCCCGCGCGGACAGGAACAGGCCCCGGGCCCGGTCCAGGGAAGCGAGCACGCCGGTACGGCCGAGGGCGTCGGCGACCGTACGGGTCGACTCCAGCAGGGCGGCGGCCTCCTCGAGGGCGTCGGCGGCCACCAGGGCCTCCGCGAGTTCCCCGTGCCAGCGCAGGACGGAGGGGTCCACCACCTGCTGGGCCTCCTCCAGCTCCGCCACCCTGCTCAGGGTGGCCACCGCCTTCGCGGCTTCCCCGGTGGCCAGTTCGACCAGCCCGAGGGCGTACAGGCCCCGGGACAGGAAGACCTGGTCCTGTTCCTCCTCGGAGGCCTGGACACCCCGGCGGGCGTAGCCGGCGGCGCGGGCGAAGCTGCCGGCCGTGGCCTCGGCCATCGCGGCGACGTACCAGGCGGGGCCCGGTGACAGACCGGCCTCGATGGTGAGTTCCAGGGCGTGGCGGGCGTGCGTGGTGCCCACGGCGCAGTTCCCGCGGCGCAGCTCGACCTCGGAGAGGCTGCGCAGCACCTCGAAGACGTCTTCGGCGGAGCCGGTGCGTCGGACGGCGGGCAGCAGGACGAGGAGCCGGCCGCGGGCGTCGTCGAGCCGGTCGTCGAAGAGGGCGTGCCGGACGGCCAGGTACTGCGGCGCGTTGCGCATGCCGAGCGGCATCTCGGGGGCGGGCAGGGCCAGCGCCTCGGCCAGGATGTCCTCGGCGTCGTGGTCACCGAGGATGCGGCCCATGCGGGCCCGCACGGTCAGGGCCATGGCCTCGGCGACCTGGTCGCCACCGAGGGCGGCGAGGGTGCCCGCCTCGGCGGCGGCGTCGCGGGAGCGGACGGGGTCCCCGTCGCTGAGGTTGTGCTTCCAGGCGATGCGGAGTTGGACGGCGGCGCGCAGCGAGGGGTCGCCGGCGGCGTCGTCCACGGCGTACGCGAAGGTCTCGTCGAGGTCGGCGAGGGCCTGCCCGGCGGCGTCGATCACGGCGAGCCGGGCCCGTACCCGGTCGGCGGGCGAGGCGTCGCGGGCGAGCACGGCGCGGGTGGCGCGGCGGGCGAGGTCGGCGCGGCCGGCCCATCCGGCGTCCTCGGCGGCGCAGACCAGTCGGGCCAGTTCGTCCCGGGGCAGGTCGGCGGGGGTGCGTTCGGCGGCGAGCAGGCCGAGTTCGGCGGCGAGGGCGCGTTGACCCCGGCGCCGGCAGGACGCGGCGGCCTCGGTGATCTCGGCGGCGAGGCGGGCGTCGGGGGTGTCCACGGCCAGGGCGCGGTGCCGTACGGCCTGGACGGGGTCGTCCACGGCGGTGGCGAGCGCGGCGTGCCCGGCGGCCCGCTCGGGCCAGCCCGCGTCGGCGGCGAGCGCGGTCGGGAGGGCGCCCGCGGTGAACCGCACCGCGCCGCCCTCGCCGACGGTGACCAGCGCGGCGCGTTCGGCCTCGGCGAGTTCCGCGTCGGCGTCGGGGCGGCCGGCCCGGCGGAGCAGGGCGGTGGTGGGGCGGGTCGCGAGGGCGGCGAGCAGCAGGGTGCGGCGGGCTCGGGCGGGGGCTTCGGCGAGCAGCCGGCGGGCGACCTCGCGGGCCTGCCCGGAGACGGGCAGCGTGTCGGCGTGGTGGGCGCCTCCGTCGCGGGATCCGGCGGCTTCGGCGAGGGAGTGGCCGAGGGCCAGGGCGAGGCGGGGGTTGCCGCCGCTGGCCTGGTGGATGCGGCCGGCCAGCCGGGCGGGCAGGCCGTGTCGGCAGAGGAGTTCGGCGACCTGCTCGGCCCCGAGCGGGGGAACGCGGATGGCGGGGGTGTCGGGGCCGCAGAGGGGCACGGCGACGGGGGCCCCGCCCTGTACGCATTCGGCCACGAGGACCCGGACTCCGGGTGGGGTGAGGCGCAGGGCGAAGCGGAGGAGGTCGGTGCTCTCGTCGTCGAGCCACTGCGCGTTGTCGAGGACGAGCAGGACGGGTCCCGGGGCGGCCAAGGTCCGCAGGACCTCGACGACGGCGAGGCGCAGCGCGACGTGGTCGCGGCCGGCGCCGGGCTCGTCGGTCTCGCGCCGGAGCAGGGCGATGGCGGCCCGCTGGGGTCCGGCGAGCCGGTCCAGTACGGCGTGGGGGACGGAGGCGAGCAGGGCGGCGGCCGAGGCCTCGGGTATCCACTGGTCGGCGGCGTCCGGGGCGAGGTGGAGCACGCTCTCCCGCCGGCCCTCCGCCGCGGCCACGACGGCCCTGACCACTTCCGTCTTGCCCGCGCCCGCCGGTCCGGTGAGGATGGCGCGGCCGTGCGTGGTCAGCGCGCGGTCCACCGCCTCGATGAGCTCACCGTGTCCGACGGTCGTGTCAGCGTTCCCCGTCGCCGCCACGCACAGCCACCAGCCTTTCGCGCCCCTGCTTCTGTGCCTTTCCTGTGAGACGCGACAATACGAGGTCAGCCGCCTGGCGGACCCCGTTTGTGACGCAGAAATCAGTGGGTGGACAGGAATGCCCGGCGGACCTGCCGGTACGAGTGGTATCGGCAGGTCCGTCGGGTGCGGTTGGTCCGTACCATCGGCCCGACAGTCGGGAGTTGGGGGGCTCCCGACCGCTGCGTCGGCCGGTGCGGGGACCGGGTGGCTTCCGGCGTGGGGGCCGGGTGCCGGGTGGGTTCAGAAGCCGAGGCTCCAGGAGTTGATGTAGCCGGTGTCGGAGGCGGCCACGTCCTGGACCTTCAGCTTCCAGGTGCCGTTGGCGGGCAGGGCGGAGGCGTCGACGGTGTAGGTGGTGACCAGGTTGGCGGTGCTGTCGTTCGAGGAGTTCTTCAGCCGCTTGACGGTGCCGTTCGGGGCGACCAGGTCGATGACGAGGTCACCGCGGTAGGTGTGCTGGATGTCGACCGAGACCTTGAGCGCGGCCGGGGCGTTGCCGGTGCGGCCGGTGACGGCGATCGAGGACGAGACGGCGCCGCCGTTGTCCGGGATCGCGACGTCGGTGGTGTTCTCGAAGGTCGGGGTGGTGGGCGTGGAGGTGACGGCGTTCACGGTCGCGGCCGCGTCGGCGAGACCGGCGCCGCAGCCACCGGTGCAGGTGCCGGCGAGCGGGCGGGCGTTGGTCTTGATGGCCGACTCGATCTGCGCCGGGGTCAGCGAGGGCTTGGCGGCGGCCAGCAGCGCGGCGAGGCCGGCGACGTGCGGAGCGGCCATGCTGGTGCCCTGGTACGGCTTGTAGATCTCGGCGCCCGGGGTGGTGGTGCCGCCGTTGAGCGAGGAGAGGATGCCGTTCTCGGGGGTGGTGACGGTGCCGGGCGTGTCGGTGGCGCGGCGGGTCTCACCGCCCGGGGCGGCGATGTCGATGATCGTGCCGAAGTTGGAGTAGAACGAGCGGTCGCCGGCGCGGTTGCTGGCGGCCACGTTGATCACGTTGTTGCAGCTGGCGGGTGTGAAGCCGGCCGCGTTCGCGTTGCTGTTGCCGGCGGCGACCACGACGGTGGTGCCGCGGTTGACGGCCGCGTTGATGGCGTTCTGGTAGCTGGTGCCGCAGGTGCCCGATCCGCCGAGGCTCATGTTGATGACCTTGGCCGGGGTGGCGTTGGCCGGGATGCCGGGGACGGAGCCGCCCGATGCCCAGGTGATGGCGTCGACGATGTCCGAGGTGGCACCGCCGCACTTGCCGAGCACGCGGACGGGCTGGATCTTGGCGTTGTAGGCGATGCCCGCGACGCCCTTGGAGTTGTTGGTGGCCGCGGCGATGGTGCCCGCGACGTGGGTGCCGTGCCAGGAGGAGTCACTGGCCTTGGAACCGGTGCCGCACTCGTCGGCCGCGCTCCAGTCGCCCTGGTCGGCGGGGTTGCCGTCACGGCCGTTGCCGTCGCGGGCGGCGGTGGAGTCGCTGATGAAGTCGTAGCCGGCGACGATGTTGGAGGCCACGTCGGAGTGGGTCACGTAGCCGGTGTCGATCACGGCGACGGTGACGCCGGAGCCGGTGGTCTTGTCCCAGGCGGCGGGCACGTTCATGCCGGCGGTGGGCTCGAAGAGGTCCCACTGCTTCGCGTACTCGGTGTCGTTCGGGGTGGCCAGCGCGTAGGCGCGGGAGTCCGGCTCGACGTAGGCGACGTCGGGGTCGGCGCGGAACTGGGCGATCACGTCGGCGGCCGCGGTGGGCGCGGTGGCGCCGCCGAGGTTGACGAGGGCGGCACCGGTGCCGAGGCGGCGGTCGAAGGTCGCCTTCTTGCCGGCCTTCTTCCCCTTGGCGGCGGCGTCGTCGGCGGCGGCGGAGTTCGAACTGGCTTCGCTGGCAGTCGACTTGTACCCGACGATGAGGTTCTCCACCGGCGCCGCGCCGGGGGCCCCGGCGGGGGCCGCGGCGGCCGGGAGGGTGGCGGGGTCCGAGGTGCCGGTCAGGGCCACCGAGGCGGTGGCGGAGCCCGCCAGGAGGGTGACGGACATGGCCACCACGGATATGAGCCGACGTCTGTTTGCGTGCACGGTGTTCCCTTTCGCGGGCCGTTTCCGGGCAGGCCGGAGCGGCCGGTCTGAACTGTGTGGGAGGTGAACCGGCGGCCGCGGATCGGGGACGGGCTGGTCAGACCCGTCCCGGACACCGCAGCGCCGCGTCGCCCGGCCGCGACGGCGGGGCAGGGCGACGGCGGTGCGCCGACGATCCGCCCGGCCTGCGAACGGCTTCGCACCATGTGGGGTGGGTGCGGGGGCTGTTCGAGGTGGGGAAGATCGCCGGTGGGCAGACAGTAGGCAACGCGGGGATGAACGCGATACGGGGAAAACCCTTGTCGGGCCCCTGCGGGGGGGCCGAGGGCCCTGCGCGGGATCCCGGGGGGACGGGCTACGCGGGCGGGTTGAGCCGGCGGAAGTAGGTCCAGCTCGTCTCGTTCGGCTCGGTCCACTTCTCCGGGGCGTGGGCGTATTCCGGGTGGTGGGCGGCGATGTGGGCGCGGGTGCGTTCGGGGACCTCTGCGTAGGAGGAGAGCTTGCGGCCGCGGCAGTGGAAGGTGAGGCCGCCGGGGCGCTGCCCCTGTTCCATCCAGGGCAGCCACGGGGACATGCGGGTCCACGACATGGTGGCGGGGACGTCGGGCGCGTCGGTGGTGAGGACGGACGCGGGGGCGAAGAACTGGAACAGTTCCAGCGCCCGGTAGGTGTCGTCGGCCGACTGGGCGGGGTACTGCTCGACGGGCAGCGGCGAGGGGTAGGCCAGCGGGATCTCCAGGCTGAAGCAGACCTGGTCGCCGAGCTCGGTCATGGGGACCGGGAAGGGACGCCACTTCTGATGGGCCGGATCGTTCCACACGTGGACGACCGGTTTGCCCTGCCAGGTGTCCAGGATCTCGCGGCTCCGCGGGTCGAGGTAGAAGGCGGCCTCCCGGCTCAGGAGTCGGTAGCCCTCCTCCCCCTCCTCCTCGACGAGGCGGGCGACGTTGACGCCCTCGAAGCCGAGGAGTCGCCGGTACGGCTCCCCGGGCGCCCACGCGTGGACGTCGCCGGTCCACCAGAAGGTGACCTCCTCGCCGTCGAGTGAGGCGCGGGTGCGGGCGAAGGCCCGGAGGAGTTCCGTGGGAGTCATGAGGGGTACTCTGCGCGGTCCCGGTCCGCCCCGGCAAGGACCCCGGGTTCGATCCGGCCGCGCCCCGAGGACGCCCGGGGGGACCGCGGCGGGGATGCCAGGTTGACGGGGGTGGTGGACAGCGGCAACGGTGACCGCCATGGAGAACGAAAACCGCCTGCTCGTGCTGCTGGTCTGCCTGGTGTTGGGCGGCGGGCTGACCGCTGCCGCGCTCGGGGCCTCACGGGCCGCCGGGCCGCGGGGCGCGGGCGTCGCCGCGGAGGACTTCGTCGACATGCGCGACGTGGCGCCCACGCCGGCGCCGCCGGCGGCGGGCCCCGGGGGCTCCACCGGATCGGTGGTGGTCGACTGCGGGCGCAACCGGGAACACCACTACAACGAGGACAACCTGGTCGTCTCGCCCGGCTTGCGCGCGGGCGCGCACCACACGCACGCGTACGTGGGAAACCTGTCCACGGACGCCATGTCGACCGACGCCTCGCTGGACGCGGCCCCCACGAGTTGTACGGGCGGCGACCGGTCGACGTACTACTGGCCCGTGCTGCGCCGCACGGACCGTGCGGGCACGGACGGCCACGAGAGCTCCGCGGGGCACGGGAACACCGGTGAGATCATCCCGGAGACGACGGTGGGCGTGGAGTTCCGCGGCAACCCGGTGAGCGAGGTCGTGCCGATGCCCCGGTTCCTGCGCGGCGTGACCGGCAACGCCGTCGCGTACACGGCCGCCGACGACGCCGACGTCCGGGCCCGGTGGGGTTGTTCCGGTTCGCCCGACCGCTCCACCACCCGCTATCCGCGCTGCCCGACGGGCGAGCGGCTGACCCGGACGCTGGTCTTCCCGAGTTGCTGGAACGGCCTGGACACCGAGAGCCCCGGACACCGTTCGCATCTGGTGTTCCCGGCCTCCAACGGGGTCTGCCCGCAGGGCGCCTTCGCGGTGCCGCAGTTGCGCGTCTCGCTGGCCTACGAGGTGCCGGCCGGCGCGCCGATCGCGTTGGACTCCTTCCCGGAACAGCGGCACAGCCCGAAGACGGACCACGCGATGTTCGTGAACGTGATGACCGAGGGCCGGATGCGGGCGGTCGCCGACTGCCTGAACACGGGGCGCACGTGCCGGATGTGACCTGCGGGGCGGCGTTGGTGATGCAGGTCACATGAACCCGGACGCGCCGGGCGGCGTGTTCCGACCGCACCACGCGAAGCACGAAAGACGGAGAGGGTGAGATGGCCGGACCACTGTGGCCCCGCACTCGGCGGGGCTCGACCGATGAGGCACTGATCAAGTCGGTGTACGAGGAGCACGGCCACGCCCTGCTCGCGTACGCCACCCGGCTGACCGGAGACCGGGCGGCCGCCGAGGACGTGGTCCAGGAGACCCTGATACGGGCCTGGCGTCACTCCGAGGTCCTGATCAACGGGAAGGGATCGGTACGCGGCTGGCTGCTCACGGTGGCGCGCAACATCGTCACCGACCGGTTCCGGGCCAAGGCGGCGCGGCCTCCGGAGGTCTCCGGCTCGGCGGCCGCTCCCCCGGTGGAGGCGGATCACGCCGACTCGGTCGTGAACGCCATGACCGTACTGGGAGCCCTCGACCAGCTGACCCCGGAACACCGGGACGTGCTGACGGAGTTGTACTACCGACAGCTCAGCGTCGCCGAGGCGGCCGATCGCCTCGGGATTCCGGCGGGAACGGTCAAATCACGCGCGCACTACGCCCTCAAGGCGTTGCGCGAAGCCTTCATGGACGGCACCAGGGACGGCAACAGGCACAGACGATCGGGCAGGCCGCCCCAGCAGCCCGGCGGATTGCGGGAGGTGGTGGCATGAACCGGCAGCGGCACGAGGAGGAACTGCTCGGCCCCTATGTTCTCGGAGTCCTGGACGAACAGGACGTGCGACGCGTCGAGGAGCACATCGGCGACTGCGTGCAGTGCCGGGAGGAGGTGACCGCGTTGCGCGAGATGGAAGCCGCGCTCGGCGAGGTGCCCGAGGAGGCGTTCCTGGAGGGACCGCCCCAGGGCGGCGATCTGTTGCTGCAGCGCACGCTGCGGCAGGTGCGGGGCGAGCGGGCCTCGGCGTCCCGGCGCCGTGTGGGACTGGCGGGTCTGGCCGCGGCCGCCTCACTGGCCGCCGTGTTCTGGGCCGGGACCCAGTCGGGCCCGGGCCAGGTGGAGGCGGCGCCCCCGTCACCGACCCCGACCGTGTCGGCGACGCCTTCACCGCCGCCGCCCGGGACCCAGGTGGCTTCGGCGACTGATCGACTCACGGGTGCGCGGATGACCGTACGGGTGACGCCGGCCCCCCAGTGGGTGCGGGTGCACGCGGCCGTGGCGGACATCCCGGCGGGTGAACGGTGCCGGTTGATCGTGGTCTCCCGGAACGGCAAGCGGACCATCGCGGGCGGTTGGGTCGTGGGCTCGGCGGAGCACGGCGAGGGCAAGGGGGCCGCGTTGGACGGTTCGGCGGCCGTCGATCCGGCGGACGTGAAGGAGATCCTGGTCGAGAACGAGTCGGGCAAGGCCTACGTGTCGGTGCCCGTGCCGGCGAAGGCGTAGCCGGGCATGCGTGAACACGTGAACGCGTGACGGAGCCCGGGAGCATATCCAGCTCCCGGGCTCCTGCTTGCCACCCATTTGCGCACACCGGCGGCTTTTAAGGGCCGCGGATCATTTTGAGATCGACGTGTTCTGCCTTTGAACTACAGCGCCGCGGCAGAGGCGCCGAGGGGACTTGAACCCCCATCCGTCGATGATCGCCCGCGCCCGGTCGATCCGGTGTTCGGCGGCGAATACTGAGACTGGAGCGAGAATCTGAGATTCATGGGGCCGCCTCTACCGGCTTGGGCCACCCCCGCACGTGGTGCGGGGAGAGGGATTCGAACCCCCATCTGACACCCCGTGTTCAGCTTCGACATTCAGTTTCAGCTTGCGCTCTTCAGCGCACCCCCTCGCTCGCACGGGGGGCGTTGTGGAGGCTACCTGAAGAGGTAGCCGAACACCGCGTCGCCGACCCGCTGGTCGGTGACGTCGGCGCTGTTGGCCTCCTCGCGGGCGAACTTGACCGCCTGCTGGATCTTCTCGACCCGGTCGAGGAGTTCGTTCACGCGCCGCGCGGGCAGGGCTCCGGAGAACTTCACGGTGGTCCAGTAACCGACCGGCACGTCCTCGTAGTACACCTCGACCTGCGCCGGGTGCTTCTCCGTGGCCTCGGCCTTCACGTGGTTGCGCGGGACCTTCTTCGTACGGATGGTGCGCACCGGGTCCGTCTTCCAGGAGTCCGTCGAGGGGTCCAGGTTCCAGGCCTCCGACGCGTCCAGCACGGGGAGCTTGCGCACGAAGGTGTGCAGGTCCGTGAGTTGCTTCTCCAGGAACAGCAGGTACGGGACGGGGACCTGGGGCAGCAGGACCTGGCCGTCGACGACGACGTCCGCCGCCGCGGTGCGGTTCGCCCAGTCCTTGGTCGCCGTCACGTCGAACAGTCGCGTGAGGGTGCCGGCGGTCGCGCGCAGCACGTCCTCGGCCTTGAGCTGGACCCGCGTGGATTCCGGGGGCAGTTGCTCGCCCTCTTCGTCCTTGGGCTGGTACGTCCGCGAGATGCCGGCCATCAAGGCGGGCTTCTGGACGTCCTGGTGGGCTTGCGTCAGTTCCTGGAGCGACTTGGACTTGACGCCCTTTTCCACGGCGATTATCTGATTCAGCTTCGGCACGTGGTCAACCTAGCAGCGGCCTCGTCGTGGGCGCACGCGCGTTTCCCCGCCCCCGGGCGGTCTGGGCCCAGGGCGGGGCATCGGCGCGGGGCGTGGGTCAGGCCAGGCGGACCGGGAGGTCGAAGAGGTCGTTCTGGGTGAGGATCGGCTTGTTCCGGAGTTCCTCGGCCGCGACGGCGAGGCTCAGGCCGGGGAAGCGCGCGTACAGGGCCGGGAGGGCCACCAGGGCCTCCAGTCGGGAGAGCGCCGCGCCGGGGCAGACGTGCGGTCCGTGCCCGAAGGAGATGTGCCGGTTGGGGGTGCGGGTGATGTCGAACTCGCCTGCCGTCGGGCCGTGTTGTTCCTCGTCACGACCGAGGGCGCCGAAGGAGACGATCAGGCCCTCGCCCTTGGGCAGGATCCGGTCGCCGACCTCGACGTCCTCGCTCGCGAAGCGGATCAGGACGTGCGAGGTGGGGGTGGACCAGCGCAGGGTCTCCTCGATGACGTTCTCCCACGGGACCTCGCCCTTCAGGACGAGGGCGCGCTGCTCGGGGTGGGTCTCCAGGGCGACGACCGCGTTGACGATCAGGCTGATCGTGGTCTCGTGGCCGGCGGCGACCATCAACTGGAGGGTGTTGGTGATCTCCTCGGTGCCGAGGTGGTCGCCGTCCTCCGAGGCCGCGATCAGGGCGCTGGTGAGGTCGTCGCCGGGGGTGGCGCGCTTGGACTCGACGATGCGGGAGAAGAGCGCGCCGAGGTCCGCCATCATCCGGGGGACTTCCTCGGGCAGCGTCTGGGTGGAGAAGAACTTCTCGAACAGGGCCTTCAGGCGCGGGTGTTCGGCGGCCTCGACGCCCATCAGCTCGCTGATGACGTTCATCGGGAGCGGGTAGGCGAACTCCGCCTTCAGGTCGACGGTCTCCCCCGCGGGCAGTTCCGCCAGCCGGTCGAGCATGCCCGCGGTGAGGGCCTCTATGCCGGCGCGGAGCTTCTCCACCCGGCGGACCGTGAGGGCCTGGGCGACCAGCGTGCGCAGCCGCCGGTGCTCGTCGCCGTCGACGGTGAGCATGGAACGGCCGGGGTTGGCGAGGCCGATCAGCGGCCAGTCCGGGGGGATCTCGCCGCGCTGCCAGGCCCCCCACGCGTCGATGTCCTTGACCACTCTGGTGTCGGTGAGGAGTTTTCGGGCCTCGGCGTGGTGCGTGACGGCGTATACGCCGACACCGCCGGGCAGGACGACGCGCACGAGCGGGCCGGCGGCGCGCAGCGCGGCGCTCTCGGCGGCGAGGTCGGTGACGAAGGGGTCGAGCGTGATGGCGGCGGGGCCGGCGTGGTCGATCGGGCACGTCATCGGAGGGCTCCAAGGGCGGGGGTCGGTGTGTAGGTCACGGGGAGTGCGGACAGTCCGCGCAGCCAGGGCGACGGGCGCCGGGCGAGATCGTTCGCGGGCACGGCGAGGTCCACGTCGGGGAGCCGGTCGAGGAGCACCTCGATGCCGGTCCTCGCGATGGCCTCGGCGACCTCCTGGGCCGGGAAGGGACAGCGGTGTTCCCCGTGGCCGAAGGAGAAGAAGGCGTTGTTGCCGCCGGTGAGGGCGCCCGCGTCGGTGCGCACGTGCGGGTCGGAGTTGGCGGCGGCGAGGCCCAGCAGGAGCATGTCGCCCTCCGCGATGCGCCGGCCTCCGAGGTGGGTGTCCCTGGAGGCCCAGCGGCCGGCCACGTTCTGGGTGGGGGTGTCCTCCCAGAGGACCTCGTTCATGGCTTCGCCGACGCTGTGCCGGCCGCCCGCGAGGGAGGCGGCGAACCGGTCGTCGGTGAGCATGAGGCGCAGGGTGTTGCCGATCCAGTCGGCGGTGGGCTGGTGGCCGGCGGCCATCATCACCATGAGGTCCTGGGCGATCTCGTCGACGGTGAAGCCGGCCTGGTTGGCGAGCATCCGGGAGGCCACGTCGGGGCCGGGCGCGGCGGACTTCGCGGCGAGCAGCGCGTACATGGACTCGCCCAGGTGGCGCTGTCCCTCCAGGGCGCCCTCCCGCCCGTTGATCATGTCGTTCATGGCGGTGACGAGGCCGGGGCCCTGAGCGTCGGAGAATCCGTAGATGCGGGCGAGGACGCGCAGGGGCAGCAGCATGGCGTACTCGCCGACGATGTCGCACGCACCCTTGCCGCAGAGCTGGTCGATCAGCTCGTCGGCGAACCGTTCGGCGTGGCCCTTGAGTTCGAAGGGGTCGACGGACTCCAACGCGTCGGAGATGACGGCCGCGCGCTCGCGGTGGCGCTCGCCCACCGTGTACAGGATGGAGGGCTGCTTGCGGCCGATCATCGGGAGCAGCGGCCAGTCGGCGGGGATGCGGTCCCACTGGTTCCACAGGTCGGAGTCGCGGGAGAAGAGCTGCGGGTCGCTGGTGACCTGGTGCAGTTCGCGGTAGCCGAGGACCAGCCAGGCCGGCACGTCGCCGTCGAGCACGACCGGTGCGACGGAGCCGTGGTCGCGCCGCATCTCGCGGTACAGCTCGACGGGGTCGGTCTGGAACCGGGGCCCGCCGAGGTAGACGGGCTGCGGCTCGCGGGCGTCGGGGGTGGTCACGGGGTGGGCTCCGGGGTCTTGGCCAGGACGGCCTTCTGAAGGTGCTGTACGAGGGAGATCAGGACGTGCTTGCCGGACTCGCGGGAGCGGGCGTCGCAGAACACGAGCGGCACCTCGTCCGGCAGGTCGAGGGCCTCCCTGATGTCCTCGGGGGTGTGGGCGGGTCCACCGAAGTCGTTGCAGGCCACCACGAAGGGCGTGCCGTGGTGTTCGAGTCGGTCGATGGCGTACCAGGAGTCCGCGAGCCGTCGGGTGTCGACGAGGACGACGGCGCCGAGGGTGCCGGCGAAGAGCCGGTCCCACAGGAACCAGAACCGCTCCTGGCCGGGGGCGCCGAAGAGGTACAGCACGTTGCGCGCGTCGAGGGTGATCCGGCCGAAGTCGAAGGCGACGGTGGTGGCCGTCTTGGCGGCGACGCCGGCGGTGTCGTCGACGGCCTCACCGGCCTTGGTCATCGTCTCCTCGGTGTTCAGCGGACGGATCTCGCTGACCGAGCGGACCATCGTGGTCTTGCCGACGCCGAACCCGCCGACGATGACGATCTTCAGGCCGTTGTCGGCGGTGCTGTCGAGGGTCTGGCGAGGCTGACGCGGTTCGGGGGACGCGTCAGAGATTGCGGAGTCCAACGAGCACCTGCTCCAGGATGTCGAGGTCGGGAAGGCGGTACGTCGAACGGGGATGCCGGGCGCTGATCCGCCCGGTGCCCAGCAGGTCGGCGAGCAGGATCCTCACGATGGACACCGGGAGGCCCAGCTCGGCGGCGATCTCCACGACGGCCGTCGGGTACGGGCACATCCTCAGGATGGCCGCGTGCTCCGACTGCATGCCGGGCACCGGATCGCATTCGGCGACGATCAGGGTCACCAGGTCGAACGCGTCCGAACCGGAGCGGCTGCGGCCACCGGTGAGGGTGTAGAGCCGGTCCGGGGAGTCGTCCCGGCCCGGCCTGCCGCGGCTCATCCCCGGGGCCTGGCGATCAGATGCTCGCTCAACTGCTCCACCAGCTCGGACATGTTGTGGCCGACGAGTCCGGCGTCCGCGTCCTCGGCGGCGACGAGCGCGAGGTGGGCACCCTCGCCGGCCTCGACGATGAAGAGGATGCCGCCGTAGAACTCGGTCATGGCGGACCGGACGCCGCCGGTGCCGTCGCCGAACTCGATGGACGCGCCGTGCGAGAGGCTCTGGATGCCGGCGGAGATCGCGGCGAGCTGGTCGGCCTGGTCGACGGACAGCTCGGGGGTGCGGCACAGCTTGAGGCCGTCGCGGGAGAGCACGAGCGCGTGTCGGGCGCCGGGAGTGCGTTCCAGGAGCCCTTCCAGGAGCCAGTTGAGCGTCTCGTCGGTGGTGGAGCCGGTCATTCCGTGTTGCCTTCCGGGTGCGGGGGGTTCTCTGCGTTCGACGGCGCGGCCGACGCGCCGCGCACGGCCTGTCGGAAGCTGCCGAAGCGGGCGGCCGACCGGGAGGCACCGGTGGGCGCGGCCTTGCCGGGGGCCGGGCGGCCCTCGTCGGGTCCTTCGGGGTGGGCCGCGGCGAGCGTCTTGCCGCGTCGCCGTCGGGGCAGTGCGTTGACGCCGGTGCTCGGGTCCTGCCCGGTGGACGCGGGGTCTTCCGGGGCGGCGGTGCGCACGGTGGCCGGGGTGCCGGTCTCGTGATCCGTACGGTCCTTCGCGCGCCCTGGGTCCGCCGGTCCGCCGGCGTCGACGTCGGCCGGGGGCCGCTCGTGCGCGTCGGGCTCGGTGACGGCCGCGGCGGGTGTGGTCGCGGCGGGTGCGGCTGCGGGTGCGCTCTCGTTCCGGGTACTGCTGATCAGGTCCTGGGGGATCATCATCAGGGCGCCGGTGCCCCCGCGCGCGGAGGGCCTGAAGGACACCGTCAGTCCGTGCTTGCGGGCGAGGCGGCCGACGACGGCGAGCCCGAGACGGGTCCCGGAGAGCCCGGCCAGGTCCAGCGACTCGGCGGTCACGGCCTGTTCGGCGCGGCGCAGTTGCACCTCGCTCATGACGAGGCCGCTGTCCTCGACGGTGATGATGATCCCGGCGGGTACCTCTTCCACGTACACGTGGACCTCGGCGGTGGGCGGCGAGAAGCTCGCGGCGTTGTCGAGGAGTTCGGCGAGGGCGTGCATGACGCCTTCGGCGGCGTGTCCGGCGATGGCCGCGTCGCTGGTGGAGTGCGGACGGACGCGCTGGTAGCCGGCGATCCGGCCCATGGCGCCGCGCAGGATCGACTCCATGACGATCGGCTTCGCCCAACGGCGCCCGGAGCGGGCTCCGGTGAGGACGGCGATCGAGTCGGCGAGGCGGCCGGCCTGTGCGGTGCGGTGGTCGAGGTGGAGGAGGTCGCCGAGGACGTCCTCGTCGGCGTGCCGGTGCTCCATGTCCCGCAGGTCGGCCAGCATTCCCGTGGCGAGCGCCTGCATGCGGCCGGCCGCGTTGGCGGCGGCGGCCATGGCCGCCGCCCGGCCGGACTCGGCGCGCCGCAGGTCGGCTCCGAGCTTCTCGCGGGAGACGAGTTGCGCGGCGGCGACGTTGTCGAGTTCGGTGGAGTGCGCGGTCGTCAGCCGTTCCAACTCCTCGGCGTGCGCCTGGGTGACACGGCCACGTTCGGCGGTGTGGGCGGCCGCGTCGCGGTTCGCGTCGGCGGTCAGCCGGGCGATGTGGCCGTCACGGGCGAGGACGTCGGCGTTGAGGCCGGAGAGCCTGGAGCGCAGGAGTCGGGCGGTGCTGCTGTACCAGGTCACGGAGAAGGCCGAAACCGACAACAGCAGCACGCCGGTGACGGAGAACCAGCCGAGTGGGACCTGGACGGCGGTGGGGGCCGCGGCCACCGCCGCCGTGCAGAGCGTTCCCGATGCCGCCGCGGTGACGAGCAGGGCGAGCAGGGAGGGGCGAAGGGGGGAAGGCGACGCCGTCATCAATCAAAGCCTCAAACCGGGGCGAAAATGGAAGAGAGGGTTCCTGTGGCAACGAGGCGTAACTATAGGAGAACCGTTGATCACTTTGGATAGCTCTTGACCACTATCACCCTGCGTAGTGGCCGATAGATCCCATTGTGTAGTTATTTGGACCTGTTTGAGCTCGGTCACAATTCGTTTCCCCGGGCTACGACTCCCCCCTGCGCCGGGACCTCACGCCGTCACGGCGGAACGCGGTCCGTCCCGCCTCACCCGCCCCCCGCCACCGGGGACTCCCGTACCGTCAGTGCACCGTGCGCCTGCGCACCGTGACGGTTCGTCCCCGAATCCGATCCGAGGAAGACGCGAAGAATGGCACCCTGCGGGACGATCATCACATTGCGGCCATGGCATCCTGTGACGTCACAACTCGCCGGACGGGATCGGCGGCGGACGTCCGGGGAATATGGGGAAGGTCCATGAGGCTCTGCTTCCTGGTGGAGGAGCACTACCGCCACGACGGCATGCCGAACGAGGTGATCCGGCAACTGACGGCTTGGGGGCACCATGTGGACGTCCTGCGGCCGGGCGGCTCGCTGCTGCGCATGACGGACCTGGTGGATGCGGGTGCCCATGACGCCTGGGTGCTCAAGACCGTGTCGGGCGGCCCCGGGCTGACCCTGCTCGAAGCCGCCGCGGCCGCGGGAATGACGACGGTCAACGACGCCCGGTCCATCCGGGGCGTGCGGGACAAGGCGCTCGCCGCCGCCATCGGGCGGGTGCGAGGACTTCCGTTGCCCCCGACCTACGCCGTGGCACGACCCGAGCTGTTGGCGGAGATCCCGACCTCGGAGTACCCGCTGGTCGTCAAACCCGCCGACGGGAGTTCCGGACGGTCGGTGCACCTGTTGTCCACCCCGGACCGGCTCGCGGCCCTCCTCCCCGAACTGGCGGGCGAGGGCATGCTCATCGCCCAGCCGTACGTGCCCAACTCGGGCACGGACATCAAGGTGTACTGCGTCGGCGGGGAACTGTTCGCCACCGAACGCTGCTCACCGCTTCACCCCGACCGCGCGGTACACGAACGCCAGGTGCCGCTCTCGGCCGAGGTGGCGGCCATCGCGGCCCAGGTCGGCGCGGTCTACGGACTGGATCTGTACGGGCTGGACGTGCTGCTGGGCCCCGAGGGGCCGGTGGTGGTCGACGTGAACGACTTCCCCAGTTTCCGTCAGGTCCCGGAAGCGGCGGCCCGGGTGGCACGGGCGGTACTCGACCTGGCACGGGTGGGCGGTGTCCGGGCGGAGGATCCCGCCGGCCCCGGGCCCTCCTGGCCGCAACAGCGAACGCACGCGGCCCCGGCGCCGCTGACGACGACCATCGGGGCACACGTCTCGGCGCGAGCGGGAGAAGGCGTATGAGGATCGGTCTGATCACACCGGACCCGGGGCACCCGCTGCTGGCGACGGCCGCGGAGATGCTGGGGGTCGACCACGAGGTCCGCGTACTGGACCCGGCGGATCCCGGGGCGGCGGCGGTCGCCGCCGCCGACCGGGCCGACGTGTACCTCTTGAAGGCGCGCACCCCGAGGGCGCTGGAACTGGCGCGTGAACTGGAGCGACAGGGCGCCCGGGTGGTGAACTCGGCCGAGGCCACGGAACGCTGCCAGGACCGCACCGAGATGGCGGAGTTGGCCCGACGCGCCGGACTGCCCTTCGCCACCACGCGGACCTTCGGCTCGCTGGGTCAGTTGGCTCTGCACTCCACCGGACCGGGGCTGCCCGGAATGCCCTGGCCGGTCGTGGTCAAGAGCCGACGAAGCCGCAAGGACGACCTGGTGGCACGCGTCGACGACGCGGCACGGCTGCGGAAGCTGGCCGGCGGCTGGGGCCAGGAACCCGTCGTGGTCCAGGGATTCGCCCCCAACAACGGCTGGGACCACAAACTGTGGGCGATCGGCAACCGGGTCTTCACGGCACTGCGCCGCTCCGAACTCGCCGACGGGGAAAGCTCCGCGGAGCACGCCCCGGACGAACCCCGTCCGGAGTGGGCGGAGCTGACCCTGCGGGTCGGCGAGGTCTTCGGCCTCGACGTGTACGGGGTGGACGTCATCGACACCGGCGAGGGCGCCCCCCTGATCGTGGACGTCAACGCCTTCCCCGGCATCCGCGGCCAGGCAGGAGCCCCCGAGGCGCTGGCCGCCCTGGCCGTGCGCAGGGCCCGCGGGAACGGCTGACGCACCGCGCGGAACGTCCGTGCGCGGGGCCGGACGGGGGAAGGCGCCGTGTCCCGGCCGAACGCGGTCGGGCCTCGCGGTGAGGATCGCGGGATGGGCTTCGTCCTGCCGGTCCTCCTCGCGCTCTTCGCGGCGCTCAGCAACGCCCTCGCCACCGTGCTCCAACGCCGGGCCGCGCTCACCGTGCCGCAGAGCTCCGGATTCCGCCCCGGGCTGGTCCTCGACCTGCTGAGACGCCCCCTGTGGCTCGCCGGGATCCTGGCGGTGATCCTGGCCGGGGCGGGGCAGGCCGCCGCGCTGGCGACGGGCCCGCTGGCCCTCGTACAACCGCTCTTCGTGCTGGAACTGCCGCTCGCGCTGCTCATCGCCACCCTGCTGACGCGGCGACGGCTCCCCTCACCGCTCTGGATCGCCGTGGTGGCGGTGGTCGCCGGGCTGGGGCTGGCCCTCGCCGGCGCCGCACCGGCCGGGAACCGCACCCACGTGGCGCTCGACCGCTGGCTCCCCGTTCTTCTCGCGTGCGTCGTCGCCGTGGCCGCCCTGGCCGCCGCCGGACTGCGCCGGCCGCCGGGACGGGCCCGGGCCGGATGCCTCGGGGCGGCCACCGCCGTCTGCTACGCGCTCACGGCCGGCCTGATGAAGTCCTCCATGCACATCCTCACCGAAGGCGGCATCGGTGCGTTCCTCACGTCGTGGCAGACGTACGCCTTCGGCGCCACCGGCATCTGCGCCCTCCTGCTCCTCGAACACGCCATGCAGGGCGGCCCCCTGATCGCCTCGCAGCCCGCGCTGACCTTGGGCGACGCCGGCATCAGCGTGGCGCTGGGCGTCCTGGTGTACGAGGAACACCTGCGGTCCGGCTGGTGGCTCCTTCCCCAACTCGCGGGCATCGCACTGATCGCGGTCGGCATCCTGGCACTGGCCCGGTCGGGCGAGGACGAGGAGGGGCTCGGGGTCGATGAGGCGGCCGGCGCCGGCAGTGGGGACGGGCCCGGCGGCGGGGACGGGCCGGGTGGCGGGGACGGGCCGGGTGGCGGGGCGGTCTGAGCCCCGTGGACCCGGGCGCTCACGCCGAACGCGGGGACGATGAAACCGGTGACGACGAACGCGGGCAGGACGGGCGCGGAACGGGGCGCCGGGTGCGCCCGGCCGGTAGCGTGCGGGACAGTCGAGCGAGGGCGGAGGGCGGATTCCATGCGCGCGGTGGTGTTCGAGCGGTTCGGCCGGCCGGCCGAGGTACGCGAGGTGCCGGATCCGACCCCGGCGGCGGGCGGCGTCGTGGTCCGGGTGGAAGCCACCGGCCTGTGCCGCAGCGACTGGCACGGCTGGATGGGGCACGACCCGGACATCGTGCTGCCCCACGTTCCCGGGCACGAACTCGCCGGCGTCGTCGAGGCGGTGGGGGCGGGGGTCACCTGCCGCGGTGTCGGTGACCGGGTCACGGTGCCGTTCGTCTGCGCCTGCGGCAACTGCGCCGACTGCGCGGCCGGCGACCACCAGGTGTGCGCCCGACAGACGCAGCCGGGTTTCACGCACTGGGGGTCGTTCGCCGAGTACGTGGCCCTGGACCATGCCGATGTGAACCTGGTGCCGCTGCCGGACGAGCTGTCGTACGACACCGCCGCCGGGCTGGGCTGCCGGTTCGCGACGGCGTTCCGGGCAGTGGTCGCGCAGGGCAGGGTGGCGCCGGGCGAGTGGGTCGCCGTACACGGGTGCGGCGGGGTCGGGCTGTCCGCGGTGATGATCGCGGTGGCGGCCGGGGCCCGGGTCGTCGCCGTGGACACCGCTCCGGGAGCACTGGACCTGGCGCGGCGGTTCGGGGCCGCCCACGGTGTGGACGCCGGTTCGCTCGACACGGCGGAGGCCGTCCGTGAACTGACCGGCGGCGGGGCCCACCTCTCGCTCGACGCCCTGGGGTCCCCCGCGACGGCGGCCGCTTCGGTCGCCGGGCTGCGCAGGCGCGGACGGCACGTGCAGGTCGGGCTGCTGCCGTCGGGGGCCGGACGGACGGTCCTGCCGATGGAACGGGTGATCGGCTGGGAGTTGGAGATCCTCGGCAGTCACGGCATGGCCGCCCACGCCTACCCTCCGATGATGGAACTCGTCCGCTCCGGCGCCCTGCGCCCGGACCTGCTGGTGACGGCGACGATCACGCTGGACGGGGCGCCGGACGCGCTCGCCGCGATGGGCACGGCGCAGGGAAACGGGATCACCGTCATCCGGCCCGCGGCGGTCTCCGGACCCCGGGTGCGCTGAGTGTGGGCGCGGGCCGGCTGTGGGCGCGGGTCGGCTGTGGGTGTGCTGACCGCGGGTGCCCGCCGGCCGCGGGGTCTCGCCGGTTCGGTCGTCACACGGCCGGGAACTCTCCGTGTTCGCCGGACGTCTGACCATCTGACGACAGACCACCGGGGGGACGGGACATGACGATCACACTGGCCGAGGAGATCATGCTGCTCTCCCTGGACGACGAGTCCGGGGCGGCGAAGCAGCGAGAGGCCGCGGGGTGGGCGGTCGCGGGCGGAATCCTGCTCGAACTGGTCATGGCGGGGCGGGTGTCGGTGACGGGCAAGCACCTGGAGCTGACCGACGCGACCCCCACCGGACAGCCGCTGCTCGACACCCGCCTCCACCTGCTCGAAACGTGGATGCGCGGCAAGAGCAGGCGTCGGGTGACGGACTGGCTGACCAAGGACCACACGAAGGCGGTCGGGGCCGCCCTGGAGAGCCTGCGCGATCGGGGTGTGGTCCTGGAGACCCACCACAAGGTGCTGGGCGTGTTCCCGACCCGTCGCCATCCCGAGGCCGACGGTTCGGTGGAGCGGGAGCTGCGGGACAGGCTCCACGCGGTCGTCCTGGGCGGTGCGGACCCGGACGAGCGGACGGCGGGCCTGATCGCGCTGATCCACTCCGCGAAGCTGGGGCGGCTGGTCTTCCCCGACGCTCCGCGCAAGGAGACCGCCGCGCGTCTGGGGGAGATAGGCGACGGACAGTGGGCCGCCGAGCACGTCCGCAAGGCCATCCGCGACATGCAGTCCGCGATGGCCGCGGCGACGGTCGCCACGGTCGTGGCGGTCACCTGAGGCCCGCCGAAAAGGCGTCGAAGGCGTCGCCGGAGGCTTCGTGAGGACGGGGCGGCGTCCCACCGACGCTGAACGCCTCACGGCAGATCGGTGTCGCGGTCACGGGACCCTGATGGACACGTCGGTGGCGTAGATTCGCGGCAGCTCCGGGACATGCCCGGGTGCGGTCGAGGTCTGGGGAGCGGTGCCGCGTGACGCGTGCGGGTGTGGATGGGGGCGGGTCGGCGACTCGACGGGTCGTGTTGGCGACCGACGGCTTCGGCTGCGCCGAGGACGCGGAACTGCCCGTCCTCGTGGCCGCGCTGCGCGAGCGAGGCGTCGACGCGGTCGCGGTCGACTGGGCCGAGGAGGACCACGACTGGGCCGCGCCGGACGTCGTCGTCATCCGCTCGACCTGGGACTACTCGCAGCGGCTGCCCGAATTCCTCGCCTGGGTCGACGGAGTGGACGCGGTGACCGCGCTGCACAGCCCGGCCGGGCTGGTGCGCTGGAACAGCGACAAGGTGTACCTCGCGGAGCTCGCGGCCCGGGGAATCCCGACGGTCCCGACCCGGTTCATCGCGCCCGGCGACCCGGTGACGCTGCCGCCGAACGGTGAGATCGTCGTCAAGCCGTCGGTGTCGGCCGGCTCCCGCGACACGGCCCGGTACACGCCGGCCCAACGGGAGGCGGCCTCGGCTCACGTCCGGATGTTGCACGCGGCCGGGGCGACGGCGATGGTCCAGCCGTACATGGAGCGGATCGTCGACGGGGAACGGGCGCTGGTTTTCCTGGGCGGCGAGTTCAGTCACGCGGTCCGCAAGGGCCCCGTGCTCACGGACACCGGCCACATAGACAACACCCGTGTCCCGCACCCCGACCTGACCGCACACACGCCCTCGGCGGCCGAACTCGCCCTGGCCGGCGCGGTGCTCGCCGCGACGGCCCCCCGCACGGCCGGCCCGTTGGCCTACGCGCGGGTGGACCTGGCACCGGCCGGGGACGGCACTCCCGTCCTGATGGAGCTGGAACTGATCGAGCCGAACCTGTTCCTGACGATGGCCCCGGGCGGCGTGGAACGGTTCGTGGAGGTCGTCCTGGGGTTGTGAGCGTCGGGCAGCGCGGCAGCTGCCGCTCGGTCACCCCGGATCGGGCCTGCGGATCCGGCCCGGCGGTTCGGGAATCTGCGGGCCTGTGGACCTGTGGGGCGTGCGGTCGGGGCGTCAGCGGCAGAGATCCGCCACCAGTTCCAGTTCCGCCGCGAGTTCTCCCGGATCGCGGGGACCGATGTGCGGAGCGGCCAGGGACCGGACCCGGAAGGGGCCGGTCGTCGGTGAACCGCAGGTGGGTGCGCGGGATCCGACCCCACGACTCGGGCAGGCCCCGGGTGTCGGCGGCGCCGATCTCCGCCGACTCGTCGGGCTCCAGGATGTTGAGCAGGTTGCGGACCTCGTCGTCCGTGCGGTCGGCGGCCATTCCCTCACGGAAGATCCGCAGGAACTCGGGAGCGCCGGAGCGCCAGTTGACCCGGTTGATCCCCCGTTCCGCGGGCGTGGGCACGACGGGCAGGCGGAAGATGGCGCTGCCGGCGGCCTCGGGGGCGGTCATCAGCTGCTGCATGGTGGCCCGCACGGAGGGACAGAAGGCCGAGACGTAGACGAGGTGCGAGATCAGTTCGGGGACCCGGTTGGCCACGGTGTTCAGCGTGAGTCCGCCCATGCTCTGACCGACCAGCACCACCGGGCCGAGCCGGTGCGCCCGCCGCACCACATCGGCCACGTGGTCGGTGAAGTGGGCCGATGTGGCCTTGGCCGTCGTCGAGGGTTCGGTGCGCAGCCCCTCGGGGTCCTGTGGTGTCTGGTAGGAGCACGGGAATTAGGCTCCGGGCCCGTGGCCGGGCAGATCGACCGCCACCGCGAGGTGCCCGCGCAGGGCGAGCTCGGCCAGGACGGGGGCCCACCCGTAGGAGTTGCCGCCCGCCCCGTGCACCAGCACGAAGACGGGCCTCGTCGAGGATCGGGCAGCAGCGTCGTCCTTCTCGTTCGTCGTCCTTCTCGTTCACGTGCGTCGCGTCAGACACGTGATCACACTGGCAAGTCGATCATGTGGGACCGGTGTTTTCGGCCCCGCCCGATCGCCGGGGAAAGCGTCCGAACGGGCGAATCGGGCCTCGCGGAACCAGGACCACGGTGGGGCTTGTGCTCGGCGGAAACGCGTCGTTAGAGTCGCGATTACACGTGTAACCCGGCTGCTCGCACCGGTGACCGCCCGAGCATTCCGGACATGCATCACCACGCCTGGCCTCGCACCGACCCCGCCGGCCCTACGGGCCGCGCCGCACAGGAAGGGCCGCAATGACGCAATCTCCTCCCGCCACATCCGCGCCCGTCGCCTTCGATCCGGCCGACACGACCTGGCCGCCGCCTCCCTACCGGGCCCCCGAGCCCCCGGTGACGGACGAGCACGGGGTCCGCCACCACGACGGGATCACCTACGCCACCACGCCCGGCTACCGGCCCCGACTGCTGGACGTTCGGGTGCCGGCGGGCGAGGGTCCCTTCCCGGTGGTGGTCTGGATCCACGGCGGCGGATGGCTGGACGGCGACCGGCGCTACCCTCCGCCGACCGTGCCGGCCGCGCTGCTGCACGGTGCGGTCCTGGGGGCCGGGCTCGCCCTCGTCTCCATCGACTACCGGCACAGCCTCGAAGCCCCCTTCCCCGCGCAGTTGCACGACGTGAAGGCCGCGATCCGCTACGTCCGCGCGTACGCCGGGGTCCTCGGCCTCGACGCCGACCGGATCGGCGTCTGGGGCGAGTCGGCGGGTGGGCACCTGGCCGCGCTCGCGGGCCTCGTCCGCCCCGACAGCGCGGACGGAGCGGCGCTGGAGGGCGCGCACGGCGTGGGTTCCGGGGACACCACCGTGCGGGCCGTGGTCGACTGGTACGGGGTCTCCGACCTGATCTCCCTCTCGGAGCACCCGATGCCGCCGATGCCCCCCGGTGTCGAGTTCCCCGACCCGTACGAGGCCCTCCTGGGTGCGGGCGTGGCCGCACGCCCGGAACTGGCGAAGGCCGCCAGCCCGGTGACGTACGCGGCGGTGTCCTCGAACCCGCCGCCGTTCCTCCTCGTACACGGCCGGCTGGACGGGCTGGTCCCGTACAGCCAGAGCGAGTTGCTCGCCGCCGCACTGGAGAGCGCGGGCGGCGAGGTCGTCCTGCGGCCGGTGGAGGGCGCCGACCACATCTTCCTCGGCTCCCCCGACGTCCCGCGCATCGTCGCGGAGAGCGTCGCGTTCCTGTCCCACCACCTCCGCGCCGAAAGCTGACAAGCACCTCGCGCCCCAACACCGGACCTCGGCCCCGCTCCCCCGCCAGGGCGGCCGGGGCGCGGGGCCGCCGTGGGCGGAGCGGGTCAGCCCTGGGCGCGGAGCGAGCCTGCCGACCCGGGCGGCCGTACGCGGGCCCGCACGCAGGTCGGTGCACCGGTCGGAACGCGGGTCCGCACGCGAGTCGGTACGCGGGTTCACACGCGGATCGCGACGCGGGTCGGTACACGGGTCGACACACGGGCCAGCACACGGGTCGGGGTCGCCGGGGGGCGGCCCCGGCGCGTGCTGGTCCGGTACCGGTCTCGCCCCGTGGCGGCGTCGGGCTGAGGGCCGGACCACGCTGCCCCGGCGCTTCCCGGACCCTCGAAACACGCTCGGGCGTGCTGCCCTCGTGAGCGGCGCCGTCGGGTTCTTCGTGGCAGCCGACGACGTCTCGGCGAACCGGGTGACCGGCAGCTCCGGGATCGGCGCCCTCGCGTCCTTCGGTGCGGCGACTTCGAGGCCGCCGAGGACGCGCTCGTCGAGTGGGTCCCGACCTGGGCAGGCCGGACGGCCGAACGGCCGGCCACGGGAAGCTCGTCGAGGACGGGAGACCGCGCGCCGTGGCCGTGGCCGGGGAGGCGGGCAGCGGCGGCGCGGTGTTCCGCTCGGCGGCGTGCCCCGGACGGGAGGTCAGCCTGACCGGGCATCACCGGGGCCGGCGACCCGTTCCCGTCGCCGGGAGGCGAGTTCCACCGCGCCGATGACCGAGGGTGTTCAAGCGCGAACGGAAACGATAGCGTCGCGATCATGAAGGTTTCGCATGCGAATGATCGTGCGACGGGTCCGCTCATGGATCGGGGCATTGATGAGTGTGGCAGGGCAGTTGCTCCCGCTTGTCGGCGTCGCGCTCGGCGCCGTCACGTCGTTCCTGGCGGTGAGCCTGAACGAGCGCACCAAATGGCGCAGGCAGCAGTCGATCCGATGGGACGAGCGCCGGATGACCGCCTACGCCGAGTACCTCCACAGCGTGAAGGAACTCGCCGCCCGCTACCAACGCATCGCCGCAGCACACGGGTTGGTCACCGGTCCCGCACCACTGGACCTCACGGGCGAAGTGCTCGAAGAACTCGCCGAGTGGGAAGCCCGTCGGTCCGCCCTGTCCGCGACGTGCGGACTTGTGGGTGACACCAGGACCAACACCGCGTCGAAGTCGCTCAACCACTGCCTGTGGCGCCTGGAACACCTCGCGCGGGGAGTGACGGCCGAGGTCGAGCAGAACTGGGATCAGGCGTACCAGGAGTTCCGGGAGGCCCGGCGGCGGTACGTGGGAAAGCGCCCGAAGCAGTATCGGCGTGCCCGGTTCCGCGACCGACGAGGTCGCCTGGCCGTCGGCTTGGCGACCCGCGCCGCGAACGCCCCGAGCGCCCGGAACGCCCCGAACGGAAGCCTGAGGGCCGGGGCGTACGCCACGCGCCGTCGATCGACGGCGCATCGACGTGTGCGGTCGCCCGTGCGCCAACGGTGCGGGCGGCAGGGGACGGTCATCACCGCATCGCCCGGTCACCCCCGGACGGGGCGGGGCGTCCGGAGGTCTCGCGGTGGATCAGGATCGGCTCGACCTCGGGCACCGGCGCCGTCGCACCCCGTCCGGATCAGCTCGTGGACCGCGCCCTCGAGGAGTGCGGCCCGATCGCGATGCGTGCGGCCGGATCGAACCCCGCCCCGCCGCCGCCGGGCCTTCCGAAGGTTGCACGCGCCATGTCGAGGGAGGGTCGGGGCACGGGCCGGCCGCCGGCCGTGACAGTCAAGGGCGTTGATCCACCCGGGTGTTGTTCGTGCCCGTCCACAGGCTTCCGGTTGGGGCACGATCCGCGCGAGGGCTCGTCCCCACCTCTGGCGGCAGCGCTGGATGGGTGCTACACAGTGTCCCAGCACTTCAGGTGACACGTGTAAGTAACCTGCCGTTCACCGATCTCGGCGCTCGATATCCCTGCCCACTCCCCTTCCTCGAAGGAGCGTTCCGTGCGACGCCATCACGTCATGCCCCTGGCCGCCCTGCTGCTGTGCGCGCCGACCCTGGCCGGCACGGCGCCGGCGGCCGCCGCATCACAGGCCCGACCGGCACCCGCCCCCACGCCCGCCGCCCCGTTGCGGATCCTGCTCACCAACGACGACGGCTTCGACGCTCCCGGCATCCGCAAGGCGTTCGAGCGACTGACCGCCGCCGGACACGACGTGACCATCGTGGCGCCGCTCACCAACCAGAGCGGCACGGGCACCAAGATGGCGAGCGCACCGTCGATCGCGGTGCGACACCCCGCTGCGAACGTGTGGGCGGTGGACGGCACTCCCGGTGACTCGGTGGCCTTCGGTCTGTCCGAGGTGTTCGCGGGTCGCGCCCCCGATCTGGTGGTGTCGGGCACCAACTTCGGCCCCAACGTGGCCGGCCTGGCCACCCACTCCGGCACGGTGGGCGGTGCGGTCGCCGCGCTGGAGTCCGGTGTGCCGGCCATCGCCCTGAGCACGGGCGGTGTGACGACGCCCGATCCGGTGACCACGGTCAACGCGATGGGGCCGACCGTGGACTTCGCGGTCAAGTTGATCGACCGGCTGCGCGTCCGGGCGCCCCGGTCCGGGCCGCTCCTGCCCGCGGGGGTCGGGCTGAACGTCAACCATCCGGTCGTCGGCGCCGACGGCAAGGGCACCGCGGTCGGGGTGGCCTCGACCTTCCAGGACCCGCAGACCCTGCTGAGGCCCGACTTCACCGACGCCGGCGACGGTACCTGGAAGATGAGCGTGAAGGTGGACCTGAGACCCGCTGCCCGGGGCGGCGACGTGGAGGCCGTCGGCGCGGGCAGGATCGCCGTCAGCCCGATGGGCGCCGACTGGAACACCGGCCCCGTGGACTTCGCCCGCACCGCCGCCCTGATCGCCGGGCTGCGCCCGTAGGACCCGTCGGGCGGTGGGCGTCTGCCGGGGAACGCACCCTGACCGGGCGCGCCCCTCGCCCGGTCAGCCCGGCGCCGGCGCCGTCGCGGCCGACGCGCGACGGCGGCGTCGGGTACGGCGTATGGACAGCAGGGTCACCGCCGCACCCACGAGGACCAGCAGGGCTCCCGCCACCGTCGACAGCCAGACGGGCACGCCGCCCGCCGTGAGGAGTTCGTCCCGGTACACGACCTGCCGGAACGGGGTGTCCTTCGCGGTGGCGCGCAGTTCGTGGTCCCCGTCGATGCGGCCGGGGTCGGGGAACCGTTGGTCGATCGCGGTCAGGAACACCGGCGCGGTTCCGCCGGTGAACTCGGCCAGGGAGCCCTCCGGGGTGACCGTCCCGGCGAAGGTCACCTCCGGGGCGGCCCCGCCGATCGGGGAGGCGGGTTCCATCCGGTGGTCGGCGAGTACGTACAGGCCCAGCGCCTGGGCGGACTTGGCGAGTCGGGACAGTCGCATCGGGTAGACGAGTCGGTCACTGGCGAAGCTGATGCGCAGCGGGTCGAGTTCGCCGCCCAGCGTCGCGCCCTGTTCGCGGGGGGCGAGGCGGACGGCGACGTACTCCCACTTCCGGTCGACGTACGGCTTCAGCTCCGCGGCGAGTCGGTCGGGCAGTTTGAAGTCGTTGCTCTCCAGCCAGTCGCCCAGGGCGTCCGGGTCGGTGGCGGTCAGTCGGGCGACGTCGAAGTCGCCGAGCCGTTCGCGGCCGACGACGCCGACGGACGGGGCGCCGGCGCCGGGCCGTGCGGCGCCGGCTCCGTCGAGGCGGCCGGAGGAGAAGGGCCAGTCGCGGTCGCGGGGCCAGAAGTACGTACGGGTCTTGTGCTCGGGGCGGGTCAGTCGACCGAGTTCGGGGATCAGGTCCGGGTCGCCGAGTTCGACGCCGGCCCGCGAGGGCACAGGCATGATCCAGGCGGCGCGTTTGGCGTCGCCGCCGACCGTGAACCGCATCACGATCTGTTCCTTGTGGCCGTCCCACCGCACGACCGAGGTCTCGCGGGCCACCCCGATCCGGGAGAAGCCGTCGGGGACCATCGCCCCGCAGCCGCAGGCGTAGGCGGGGGCGACGAGGCTGCCGAGTTGCGTCGCGAGCAGGGCGAACAGGACGGCCAGTGCTCTTCGTCTCTTCGTTGCGTTCCACACGCGGTCTGGGACGAGCGGTCACGGGATCCGGTTCCGGACGCGCGGCCGCCGCCCCGTCGCCCTCGGTCGTCACCGGCCGCCGCCCTGTCGCCCTCGGTCGTCACCGGCCGCCGCCACTCGGCGCCTGCCGAACCTCATCGGCTGCGTGACCGAAAGTGTCCTGTCGACCCCGTTCCGTGGGGCGGATCGACCGTCGCGGAGGCCGCCGGGACACGGTCGGTCAACGTTTCGTACCGCCAGCCGGATGGGCCCTGGTCGGGGGTGGTCCGCGGCTCCCATACTGGCTCCATGAAACGGACGGACAATCCCCGGCGCAGCCCCCTGGTGCCGGATGCCGTGGAGGCGGAGATCGAACGGCACGACTGGGAGGCCATCGAATGCGGATGCGGGCATTCCGCAGGACATCTCGTACCCACGCTCTGGGACGCCGCCGAGGGACACCCGGCCGCGTTCCACGCCTTGGCCGGGCATGTCTTCACGTGGTCGAGGCTCCAGGCGCCGGCTCCGGCGGCCTGCGCGGTGCTGATGGCCATCTGGGCGGCGGGGCCGCCGCGCCAGGCGACCCGGGAGGCGCTGTTGCGCACACTGCTGGCCCTGCTGGGCACGGAGGACGACGGCTCCTCGCACGAGGCCGGGCTGTACGGGCAGTGCGCGGCTTTCGTCCGCCGGTCCCTGCCCGAGCTGCGCCGGGAGGCGGCCGGCGGCCCTGACTCGGTGACGGCCGCGTACGCGGAGGGCGTCGTGGAGATCCTGACCCTCTGCGCGTGAGGGTGGCGTGGCGGGCCCGCGCCTGACGACCTGGAGAGGTCCGAGCCGGTGCCCGGGCGCCCTCGGCCCGTCACGGCAGCCTTGCCGTGACGGGCCGAGTGGCGCCCGGTCCCGTCACACCGCCCTTACCGTGACGCCCTCCCGGGTCAGCGCCTCGATGGCGGCCTCCGGGGCGGAGGTGTCGGTGATCACGGCGTGCAGGGTCGCGGCGGGTGCGACGAAGGCGAGCGCCGTGCGCGTCAGCTTCGCCGCCTCGGCGACCGCGATGACCCGCCGCGACGAGGCGATGGCGGCGCGCTTGACCGCGGCGTCGGCCAGGTCGTAGGCGGTCAGGCCGTCCGTCGGGACCAGACCGCAGCAGCCGATGACGGCGGTGTCGAAGCGCAGCGCGGCCAGCGAGGTCTCGGTGAGGGGTCCGGTCAGGGCCAGCTCTCCCGGGCGCGGCAGTCCACCGGGCAGCAGAAGCGTCAGGTGCGGCGCCCCGGTCAGCGCGTTGGCCGCGTGCAGGGACAGTGGCATGACGGTGATCCGTCGCTCCCTCAGGGCGCGGGCCACTTCCAGGCAGGTGGTGCCACTGTCGACGACCACCGATTCGCCGTCCGCGATCAGGGATGCCACTTCGGCGGCGATCCTGCGTTTGACGTCCTCGCCCTCCCGGGCGCGCAGGGCGAACGGGGGTTCTTCGCCGCGGAGCAGCAGGCTGCGGGCGCCTCCTCGGAAGCGTTCCAGCACTCCCTGGTCGGCCAGTGCCTCCAGGTCGCGGCGGATGGTCATCTCCGAGGCGCCGGTGAGTTCGGCGAGTTCCGTCACGGTCAGTTGCTCGCGCTCGCGTACGGCCTCGGTGATCCGTCTCAGTCGATCGGTACTCGCTGTGCTCGCCATACCCTCATTGAACATTCCGGATGTTCGAAACTCAAGCTGGTGAACATGGAATCTGTTCTCTATGGTGCTTTTCATGAGCAGATCCCTGCGGGCCGCGCGCCTCGCCACCTTCGCCTTCTTCGCGATCAACGGCTTCCTCATGGGCATGTGGATCGTGCACATTCCCGCCGTGGAACACCGCACCGGCATCAGCCACGCCGTCCTGGGCTCGCTGCTGCTGCTGTTGGGCGGCGGGGCGTTCCTGGGCATGCAGATCGCCGGGCCGCTCACGGACCGGCTCGGCAGCCGCCGCACGGTTCCGGTCGGGGCGGCCGTCTGCAGTGCCGCCCTGGTGTTGCCCGCGTTCGCCGGTGACGTCCTGACCCTGGGCGTGGCCCTGTTCGTGCTGGGCTTCGGCAACGGCTGTCTCGACGTCGCCATGAACACCCATGCCGTACAGGTGGAACGGGCCTACGGGCGGCCGGTCATGTCCGCCTTCCACGCGGTGTTCTCGCTGGGCGGGGTGCTCGCCGCGCTCACCGGGGCACTGACGCTCGGGCTCGGCTGGAGCACGACCCTGACGCTGACGACGGTGGCCGTGCTCGGGCTCGTCCTCACCGTGCCGGCCTCGGCGGCCCTGCTGCCGCCGCCCGCCGAGCAGGCGAAGGACCGCGCCGAGGCCGCGCCGGGGGTGAAGCGGCGTACGCCCGCGCGGATCTGGGCCCTGGCCGCACTCGCCTTCGCGCTGATGCTCTGTGAGGGCGTGGCCAACGACTGGAGCGCGCTGCACCTGCGGGACGTCCTCGACGCGCCCGCGGCGACCGCCGCCCTGGCCTACGGCGCCTACTCCACCGCGATGACCGCCGGACGCCTGGTCACGGACCGGGTGGTGGCCCGGACCGGTCCGGTGTCCGTCGTGCGCTACGGGGCCGTGTTGGCGGCCCTGGGGCTGACGGCCGCCGCGCTCGGCGGCTCCGTGCCGGTGGCGCTGGCCGGCTGGACGGCCTTCGGTCTCGGACTGTCCGGCTGCGTCCCGCAGTTCTTCAGCGCCGCCGGACACGAGGACCGGGGCGGCTCCGGCACCAACGTGTCCCGCGTCGCCGGCCTGGGATACCTCGGCATGCTGGCCGGCCCGGCCGTGATCGGCCCGCTCACCCACCTGGTGCCGCTCAACCTGGCGCTGCTGCTGCCCGTCGCACTCTGCCTCGTCGCGGCGGGCGCGGCCGGGGTGCTGCGGGCCCGGCCGCCGGCCACCGAGGGCTCGCGACCGAGGCGCACATCGGAGCCGGCCGCGTGAGGGTCCGCGTGGGCGCCCTCCGCGCCGGGCCGGCCGTGCGGGGCCCGGCCCGGTCCCCGCGGCGGGTTCCACGGGATGGGAGGCGCCGGGGCCCGAGACGTCAGGACGGGAGGTGCGAGGCCAGGCACGCGCGCAAGGCGTCCGGGGTGACCTCCTCCAGCGTCCGGGCGAAGCGGCGCGCCGCCGAGGCGGGCACCGGCAGCAGGGACGGCACCACCAGGACCCCGCAGCCGGCCGCCTCCGCCGAGGCCGCGCCGTCCGGGGAGTCCTCCACCGCCACGCACGCCTGCGGTACGAGGCCCAGTCGCCGGGCGGCGGCCCGGTAGGGGTCCGGGTGGGGCTTCGTCCGCGCGGTGTCGTCGGCGGACAGCGTGAGCGCGAAGGGGACGTGGGCGAGCGCGCCCGCGAGCACCGAGTCGACCACCACCCGCGGCGAGGCACTGACCAGGGCGAAGGGCACTCCCTCGGCGGTGAGGGCGGTCAGCAGCCGCTGGGCGCCGGGGCGCATCGGCGCGCCGGCCCGCACCCGCCGCAGGAAGTCCTCGGTGAGCGCGGCGCCCACCCGGGCGGGGTCTCCCCCGCCCGTGACCCGTACGAGGTGGGCGGCGGTGTCCTCCACCGCCCGGCCGACGACCTCGGGCGCGTCCGCGTCGGTCAGGGCGTGGCCCAGCGCGGCGGCGGTCTCCTCGGTGGTCCGCCACCACAGCACCTCGGTGTCGACGAGGGTGCCGTCCATGTCGAACAGGACCGCCCCGAGCCCGCTCACTCGGCCCTCGCCACGACGAGCACGGGCCGTTCGGCCAGGCCCACGGTCGCCCGCGCGCCGGGCGGCAGTTCCCCGGCGTCCCGCGACGGCAGGTCGGCCTTGACGCTCGCCCCGCCGGGCAGTTCGAGGTGGAGTCGGGTGACGGACCCGAAGAAGGCGGCGGAGACCACGGTGGCGGTGCCTGCGGCATCGGCGGTCGCGGTGACGTTCTCCGGGCGGACCAGCACCTCCACGTCCCTGCCGGTCGGGACCGGGCCGTCCACGGGCAGTCGCGCGCCCGCCACCTCCACCAGCCCGGAGTCGGCGAGCCGGCCCGGGAGCCGGTTCATGGTGCCGACGAACTCGGCGACGAAGGGAGTCGCCGGCCGCTCGTACAGTTCGGCGGGGGCGGCGCACTGCTCCAGCCGCCCGGCGTTCAGCACGGCGACGCGGTCGGCCATCGACAGGGCCTCCTCCTGGTCGTGCGTGACGAACACGGTGGTGATGCCGAGGGACAGTTGGAGTCGGCGGATCTCGTCGCGCAGGTTCGACCGCACCTTGGCGTCGAGCGCGGAGAGCGGCTCGTCGAGGAGCAGGACGCGGGGGCGCAGGGCGAGGGCGCGGGCCAGCGCGACGCGTTGCTGCTGGCCGCCGGACATCTGGTGCGGGTAGCGGTCGCCGTGGTCGGGCAGGCCGACGAGGTCGAGGAGTTCGGCGGCGCGCTCGCGGCGCCGTGTCGCGTCCACCTTGCGCACGCGCAGGCCGAAGGCCACGTTGTCGCGGGCGTTGAGGTTCGGGAAGAGGCTGTACGACTGGAAGACCATCCCGGCGTCGCGGCGGTTGGCCGGGACGCGGGTGATGTCCTGTCCGTCGACGAGGACTTCACCCGCGTCGGGCTGTTCGAAGCCGGCGACGACGCGCAGCGCGGTGGTCTTTCCGCAGCCCGACGGTCCGAGCAGGGCGACGAGTTCGCCCGGTTCGATGGTCAGGTCGAGACCGTCCAGGGCCACGGTGGAGCCGAACGTCCTGCGCAGGCCGCGGAATTCGACGCGCGCCCCCGAGGGGGTGTCGGGATCCGCCGGCTTCCGGGTCACGGGAAGGGTGGTGGACATGGGGGTCAGGACTCCTTGCGGGAGGTGGGGGCGACGCCTGTCGCGGCGGTCGGGGTGGTCCCGGCCCGCGAGAGGGCGAGCAGCAGCAGCCAGGTGATCAGGAGGCTCAGGATGGAGACGGCCACCGACATCCGGGCCTGGGCGCCGGAAATGGACACGATCCACACCGCGAAGGGCCGGAACCCGAGGAGGGAGGCGATGGTGAACTCGCCGAGCACCAGGGCCAGGGTCAGGAAGGCGGCTCCGGCGAGCGAGGCCCGCAGGTTGGGCAGCAGGACGCGCAGGACGACGTACGGCCAGCTCGCGCCGCAGCTGCGGGCCGCCTCGACCAGGGTGGGCACGTCCACGGCGCGCAGGCCGGCGTCGAGGGAGCGGTAGACGAACGGCAGCGCCAGCACGGTGTAGGCGAGGACCAGGACGACGGGGAACCGCTCGTCCTGGACCGCGAGGAAGGTCTGGTAGAGCGGGGTGCGCGAGAGGTGTTCGGGTCCCCACCGCAGCACGGTGGTGATGCCGGTGACGAGCGCGATGGGCGGCACCACCAGGGGCAGCATGCACATGACCTCGACGACGGGGCGCAGCCCGGGCGAGCCGATGCGGACGCCGATCAGCGCGGGCACCGCGAGGAGCAGCGACAGCACGATGGTGGCGGCGGCGAGACCCAGGGAGAGCAGCAGGCTCTCGGTGAAGCCGTCGGCGGCGAGGAGTTCGGTGTAGGCGGCGAAGGTGACGCCTTGGCCCGGCACGTGCACGGTGAACACGAAGGACGCGACGAGCGGTACGAGGAAGTAGGCGCCCGCCAGGAGGAGTACGGCGCCGCGCCAGACCCGGGGGCGTGGTCGGGACCTGCGCGGGCTCCGGGCCGGCGCGTCGACCGGCGCCCCCGCGGCGGCGGCCTCCAGGGCCTCGACGGTGGTGCGGGTGGGCGTCGGGGTCATCGCAGCCATCGGGCGCTCCGTCGCTGGAGGGGCAGGTAGACCGCCATGACCAGGCCGGCGATCAGGATCATGTCGAGGCCGAGGGCGAGCGCCACGTTCTCCTGGCCGGTGAGGACGTTCCCGGCCAGCGCGTCCGCGATCTTCAGCGTGACCAGGGGCACGGAGCCGCCGACGAGTGCGGCGGCCGTGGCGTGCGCGGCGAAGGCCGTGCCGAAGAGCAGCACGAACCCGCCGAGCAGCGAGGGCGCGAGGACCGGCAGTCCGACGTGGCGCCAGAACTGGCGGCCGGTGGCCCCGCTGTTCTCCGCGGCCTCGCGCCATTGGGGGCGCAGTCCGTCGAGTGCGGGCGCGATGACCAGGACCATCAGCGGGGTGAGGAAGTAGAGGTACACCACGGACAGGCCGGTGAAGGAGTACAGGTTCCAGCCGAGGCCGCCGAGGTCCGCGAGTCGGGTGACGACTCCGGAGATGCCGGCGGTGGCGATGAACGCGAACGCCAGCGGGACGCCGCCGAAGTTGGCCAGTACACCCGAGGCGGTGAGGGTGGCGCTGCGCAGGGCCGTCGACCGTGAGGTGACCACGGCCTGGGCGATCAGCACGCCGAGCACGCCGCCGAGCAGCGCGGTCAGGGCGGAGAGCCGGACGCTGCCGACGAGGGAGTCGAGGTAGGGGCCCTGGAGCGAGCGAGCGAGGTGCTCTCCGGTCAGGGTGGTGGTACCGCGGGCCGGGTCGGTGGTGGTGACGGCTCCGAAGGCGATGGCGCCGAGCGGGATGCCGAAGCACAGCCCGGTGAAGACGAGGAGGGGCAGGGTGGCGAGCCAGGTGCGCGGGCCGCGCCGCCGGCGGCGGGCGCCGCCGGCGGTCCCCTGGTGGGGGGTGGTGGAGGAGGCTGACATCAGGAGAGGGCCTTGTCCCACTTCTCGGCGAGGGTGGCCTTGGCCTTGTCGAGTTCGGCGGAGGCCGGGAAGGACGGGGTGCCCTGGACCTTGGGCAGCTTCTCGACGGCGGTCTTGTCGGCGCTGCCGTCCTGCGTCATGCCGGGGAGCAGGACGGGCCGGGCGTAGCCCTTGAGCCAGAGGTTCTGGCCCTCGGCGCTGTAAAGGAACTCCATCCACAGGCGGGCGGCGGCCGGGTTGGGGGCGTCCTTGTTGATGGCCTGCGAGTAGTACTGGGCGTAGACGCCGTCGGTGGGGACGGCGACCTTCCAGTCGACGCCCTTGCCCTTGAACTGGTCGGCGTAGCCGGCGTTCAGGTAGTCCCAGTCGATGGAGATGGGCGTCTCGCCCTTCTCCACGGTGGCCGGGGTGGACTCGACGGGGATGAAGTTTCCGCTCTTCTTCAGCTGCCCGAAGAAGTCGATGCCGGGCTGGATGTCACCGAAGGAACCCTTGTTGGCGAGGGCCGCCGCGTAGACGCCGCCGAAGGCGGAACCGGACTTCGTCGGGTTTCCGTTGAGGGCGACCTTGCCCTTGTACTCGGGCTTCAGGAGGTCCGCGAAGGTCTTCGGGCAGTTCGGGACGCGGGCGGCGTCGCAGCCGATGGAGATGTAGCCGCCGTAGTCGTTGTACCAGCGGCCGTCGGCGTCCTTCTGACCGGCGGGGATCTTGTCCCAGGCGGTGACCTTGTAGGGCGCGAAGAGGTTCTCGCCGGCTCCGCTGCGCGCGAAGGCGATGCCGAGGTCGAGGACGTCGGGGGCGCGCTTCTGGCCCTTGCGGGACTTGACGGCAGCGATCTCGTCGGCGCTGGCGGCGTCCGGGTTCTCGCTGTTGATCTGGATCTTGGGGTACTTCGCCTGGAAGGCCTTGAGGATCTCGCCGTAGTTCGCCCAGTCGGCGGGCAGCGCGATCACGTTGAGCCGGCCCTCCTTCTCGGCCGCGGCGACGAGGGCCTTCAGGTCGCCGAAGTCGGCCAGGGAGGCAGCGGCACCCGGCTGTACGCCCTTCTTGGCGTCACCGGTCGAACCGGCGTTCTGCTGGTCGGGGGCGGCACCACACGCGCTGAGCGTGGTGAGGACGGCGACGCCGAGCAGTACGGCCGCACCACGACGGGCGGAGGAACTGAGCACGGTCTCTCCTGGAGACGAAGGGGGTTTCTTGTCCGACCACTTGTCCGACCACTTGTCTGAACAAGTTGGCTCCAGTTCGCCCGTGCCCGCTGTACGGACGGTGAACGGAGGCTGGACCGTGGAGCACGGCTTGCGGAAGAGCGGAGATTGACCGAAAGAAGCCGTGACAGGGGCGGTTCGATGATCATGAGTAACGGGCAAGAGGTCGGTCGGTTCGACGAGGGGCACACGGCATGGGCACGGTCAGGTATCTGGAGATCGCCGAGGCGCTGCGGCAGGCGATCCTGTCCGGCGAGTACCGGGTGGGTGCGCGGCTGCCCTCGGAGAGCGACCTGGCCGCCCGGTGGTCGGCGTCGCGCGGCACGGTCCGCCAGGCGGTGGCCACCCTCGCGGCCGAGGGGCTCGTGGGCTCTCGGCAGGGCGCGCGCAGGATCGTCCTGCGTCACGAGCGCAACCACAGTTTCGGCGAGTTGAACAGCTTCGCCCAGTGGGCCGAGGGCGTGGGACACGAGGCCGCCGGCCGGTTCCTCTCGCGTACCCGACGCCCCGCCGGCGCCGAGGAGGCGCGACGGCTCGCGGTGCCGCCGGGTACGGAGATCCTGGCCGTGCTGCGGCTGCGCCTGCTGGACGGTGAGCCGACCATGGTGGAGCGCACGGCGTACGCCGACTGGGTCGCGGCGGCGGTCGAGGCGCTGCCCGAGGACTGCCGCTCCGTGATGGACGGCCTCGCGCGCGACTCGGGGATCGTCGCCCAGTACGGCGAGCACCTGATCGACGCGCTGCCGGCCGGGAGCGAGGACGCCCGGCTCCTGGGGATCAGGCGCGGCGGGGCGCTGCTGCGCCAGCGTCATGTCTCCGCCACCCGTACCGGCCGGCCGATCGAGTGGTCCGATGATCGTTACCGGGCGGGCAGCGTCACCTTCAGTGTGAGCAACTCCGCGGTGGCGACACCCTTGGGAAGGCACCCGGGCGATCGTCAGACATGATCGCGGAGGGCCGGGCGCGCGGCTTCCGCGATCTCCCCCGGCAGCCAGTCCGCGGTGCGGGTGAAGCGGAAACCGAGTGCGGTGGCACGGGAGTTGTCCAGCGCGTAGTCCCGGTCGAAGGAGAACGGCGACGCGGGCCCGCCCGCCCCGACCGTCCGGTAGCGGGGCCGCCGTCCCAGTCCTTCGCCGATCAGCTCGCAGAGTTCGGTGACGGTCAGGGCCCCGTCGGAGGCCGCGTCGACGGGGCCGGTGAAGCTCTGCTCCGCCGTCCAGCGCAGGAAGTCCGCGATCTCGTGGTGGTGGATGAAGGACGTGGGGCGCGGGGCCTCGTGGACGTCCACCGGGGCGCCGGAGCCGATCCGCCCGACGTAGTGCGCGAGCCTCCCGGTGAACTCGGCGGCCCCGCCGCCGAGGACGTGGGCGCTGCGTACGGCGACGAAGGGGAACTCCGCCGCGGCCAGCACCGCCTCGGCCTCCCGCTTGCCCCGCACGTAGCCGGCCGCTTCGCGGGTGGGGGGCGCCGGGTCGTGTACCTCCATGGTGGAGGTCATCACGTAACGCCCCGTGGTGCCCGTGAAGACACGGCGGGCGAGGGTGGCCTGCTCCGGTGTGTAGCAGACCTGGTCGAGGACGACGTCGAAGCTCCGCCGCCCCAGGGCCGTGCGCAGCCGCGCCTCGTCGTCGCGGTCGGCGAGGAGGTGGACGACGCCCGGTGGCGGGGCGGCGGATCCCCGGTTGAGGACGGTGACCCGGTGGCCGGCGTCGCGGAGCGAGGTGACCAGATGCCTGCCGAAGTACCGGCTCCCGCCGATGACCAGGAAATTTCGCATGTGTTCGACTCTGCCGCTGTAGGGTCCCCGGCGGTACTGATGTCTTGCTGAACTCGCCGTAAGGAAAACTGTTGATCGATGTGCAACGGCTGCGCGTGCTGCGCGCCGTGGTCGAACACGGCAGCTTCAACAAGGCGGCCGGCGCCCTGCGCCTGACCCCTTCCGCCGTCTCCCAACACATTGCGACGCTGGAGCGCGGGGTCGGCCGGCCGGTGGTCGTGCGCGGCAGCCGCGGGATCACCCTCACCGAGCCGGGCCGGCTGCTGACGGAGGCCGCAGAGTCGATCTTCGCCGAACTGGACCGGGTACGGCACGCGATCGAGCGTCTGAGCGCGCCCCGCCCCCGCCTGACGGTCGCCACGTTCACCAGCGGGGGCCGGCATCTGTTGCCGACGGCGCTGTCCCGGTTCGTGGCGGCGCACCCCGAGGTCGAGCTGACGGTGCGGGAGGCCGAACCGGAGAGCGCGCTGCCGATGGTGCGCGACGGTGCGGCGGACCTCGCCGTCGGCTACCACTTCGACGAGCCCCTGCCCGCGCTGCCCGGGGTGGACTGGTCGCCGCTGATGGACGACCCCCTGTGGGTGGTGCTCCCGCCCGACCACCCGCACGCGGGGCGCGACTCGATCGCCCTGGCCGAACTGACCGGCGCCCGCTGGGTGCTCGGCTGCCTCAGGACCGAGGCCTACCTGCGGCGGTACGCGCAGCGGTCCGGCTTCGAGATCCGGATCTCGGCCTCCACCACCGACTACTTCTTCGCCCAGACCCTGGTGGCGGCGGGCGTCGGTGTCTCGCTCGTTCCCCAGGTCGCCCTGGCCACCCCGCCCGACGCGCCCCGGCCGGGCCCCGCGGCCCCGTCCGGGGCGCCCGTCGCCGTGCGGGTCGAGCCGCCCCGCCCCACCCGGCACCTCGGGCTGGCCACCGCGCGCCGGCGGGACGCGCGGCCGTACCTCGACACCCTGACCGGCGCCCTGCGGGACGCGGCGAAGGAGTCCCGATGAACCGTGTCGCGCACGGCCTCGCCGCCAATCCGGCGCTGCCCGGCGCCCTGCTGGACCGGCTGATCGCGCTCGCGGACGAGGAACTCGCCTCCGCACTCGCCGAGCGCGGAGACCTCCGCCACGACCAGGCCGTGGCGCTCGCCGCCGCGCATCCGGCGCTGTCCCCCTCTCTTCTCGCCTCCCTGCTCACCGGACCCGACGAGGGCATGGCAGAGGCGGCGGCCCGCAATCCCTCGCTGCCGCCCGAGGTCATGGAGGGACTGGTCCCCTGAGCCTCAGCCGACAGGGGCTCCGGCATCGGATCGGGTGAGCCCGCGCAGGGCCAGGACACCGCCGATCCCGGGGAGCAGGGCGAGTCCCGTGGTCAGCGGGGTACGTCTCGGGTCGCGAGCCACCGCGACCAGGGTGAACAGGTAGGCGCAGCCGTGCACGGGGCCCGCGAGCGTGGAGATCGACGCCAGGTGCACGGTGGCGAGGTTCACCAACAGGACGACGAGCGAGCCGAGTTCGATGCCGGCGGCCGTCGGCAGCAGCCGTCCGGAGTGGGTCGCGTTCACCTCAGGCTCCCGTCGTCGAGCCGGGGCGGATGATCATGAGGATGGTCACCGTGACCCACAGCAGGTTGAACGCGCCGGTGAGCATGGCCAGTCGGGCCGTCTCGGCCCTCTCCACCGGCGCCGTACCCTCTTCCAGTCGGGCCACCAGGGCCTCCTGGCCCGGCAGGATCCGCAAGGCGAGGATCGCGGCGGCTACGGCCGTGAGGGCCATGGAGGCGATCAGCCAGGCATCGGTCAGCACCCCGAGGGAGGACGCCGTCGCGAGGCCGAACACCGGCACCGCCACGCCCACCGCGGCGTAGACCCGACAGACGCGGTGCAACAGCCGTACCGCTCCCACGCCGGACGCGGCGGACGCCGCGGACGCGCCGACCCCGGCGGGTGGTGCGCCGGACTCACCGGGTCGCACGCGCCGGGTGGCGGCGGGGAACATGCTCGCCGCGACGGCCACCGGCCCCACGGCGAGGATGGCCGCCACCACGTGCACGGCGAGCAGGAACGCGGTCACGGGGCGACAGTGGCGCTGAGCGTGCCCGCCGCGTGCGAGACCTCGTGGGGGGCGATGTCGTCAAGGGGGTCGAATCCATCGAACAGGACGAACCGAACGTGCATGTCCGCTTGCCTCTTTCGCTTCGGGGTGGTGTGCGCGACCCACGCTAGGAGGCTCGCCCGACTCCTCACAGGGGCAGGAACGACAAAGGGCAACGGGTTCCCGCCAACCCGCGCCACCGGATTCCTTCGCCCCCACAGCACCGTGACCTGCCCGTTGGAGCATGGCGGGAACCGAACTACCCTGGGTCTCATGCATACCGTGGCGGTTCTCGCGCTGGACCATGTGGTGGCCTTCGACATCGCCACCCCCGTCGAGGCGTTCGGGCGGGCCCGGCTGGCCGACGGACGGCTGCCCTACCGGGTCCGGGTGTGCGGAACCGGGGGCGAGGTGACCGCGAGCAACGCGTTCACGATCCGCGCCCCGTACGGACTGGACGCCCTGGCCGACGCCGACACCATCGTCGTGCCCGGCCGCGCGGAGGACGCCCCGCCGCCCGACCCGGCGGTACTGGAGGCCCTGCGCTCCGCCGCGGCGGCCGGGACCCGGATCGCCTCGATCTGCGCGGGCGCGTTCGTCCTCGCCGCGACCGGTCTGCTGGACGGACTGGGGGCGACGACCCACTGGATCGCGGCCGCGCGACTGGCCGAGGAGTTCCCACTGGTCGACGTACGCCCCGACGTGCTCTACGTCGACAACGGGCAGTTGCTCACCTCGGCGGGGGCGGCGGCCGGGCTGGACCTGTGTCTGCACATGATCCGGCGGGACTTCGGTTCGGCGGTCGCGGCGGACGCCGCGCGACTGTCGGTGATGCCGCTGGAACGGGAGGGCGGTCAGGCCCAGTTCATCGTCCACGCCCAACCCCCCGTGGCGCGCGGGTCGTTGTTGGAGCCGGCGCTCGCCTGGATCGAGGACAACCTGGGGCGGGACCTCACCCTGGCCGCCATGGCCGCCCGGACCGGCATGAGCGAGCGCACCTTCAGCCGCCGGTTCCGGGAGCAGACCGGGACCACTCCCTTGCAGTGGCTGCTGCGCGCCCGGGTCCGTCGGGCCCAGTTCCTGCTGGAGACCACCGAGTACGGCGTGGAGCGCATCGCCGCGCAGTCCGGGTTCGGCTCCCCGACCGCGTTCCGGGAGCGGTTCAAGCGGGTCGCCGGGATCACCCCGCAGGCCTACCGCTCCTCCTTTCGCGGGACGCCCGCCGAGGTGCTCTGAATCCGCACGTGTCGGAGGTCTGATCCGCGCGTGTCGGAGGCTCGACTGATCGGCGCCCGGCCGGCTCCGGACCGCCGCTGATCCGTCCGCCGATCCACCTGGGTCCCGGGCTGACCACGGCCGCCCGCCCGTCCCCTACGCCTTCGGCGCGAGCGCGGTCGCGGGCTCGGCGACGCGGCCGTCGTGCAGTTCCACCACCCGGTCCGCGAGTTCCACCAGGTTCGGGTCGTGGGTGGCGACAAGGGCGGTGACGCCCTCGTCGCGCACCACCGCGCGCAGCAGTTCCATGATCGAGCGGCCCGTCTCGGAATCCAGCTGGCCGGTGGGCTCGTCCGCGATGATCAGGGCGGGCTCGTTGGCCAGGGCCCGGGCCACGGCCACGCGCTGTTGCTGACCGCCGGAGAGTTCTCCGGGGCGCTGCGCCGCGTGGTCGGAGAGACCGACCAGGGCCAGCAGGGTGCGGACGCGTTCCTCGCGCTGCCCGGCCGGGACCTTTCGCATGCGCATCGGGATGCCGATGTTCTCGGCGGCGGTCAGGACCGGGATCAACCCGAAGGACTGGAAGACGAAACCGATCCGGTCGCGGCGCACTGCGAGTCGCCCGGATTCGCCCAGAGTGGCCAGGTCGGTTCCGTCGAGGACGACGCTGCCGCCGCTGGGGACGTCCAGTCCGCCGACCAGGTTCAGCAGGGTCGTCTTGCCGGACCCGGATCGGCCTTTGAGTGCGACCAGTTCGCCCCCGCGAATGTCGAACGAGACGCCGCGCAGGGCGTGTACGGCCTGCTGACCGGTTCCGAAGCTCCGCCGGAGGTCCCTCACCACCACCATGGGTGCCGCGGTGTCGAGCTGGTGCTGCGTCATGGTGGAGTCCCCCTCGGTTCGACCGGCCGGGCTCGCCTGCGGGCGCCGCCCGTCGCACGGTCGTTCAGCCTCTCGCGGCTGCTTCCGGCAGCCGCGCTTCCACTACCTTCCGAATGTGCTCATCCGTCACATCCCTCACGCAAGTACCTTCCGATACGGGATCGAATCTGACAACATCGTCCGCTATCCGGGACCAGAAGTCCGGACGGGGGAGGAACAGGCACATGATCGGCTTCGTCGTGCGCCGGCTGCGCGGGCGAATACCGCTCGCCGCCGCCGTACTGCTGACGGTACTCATCGCCACGACCGCGCTCAGCGCGCTGCTCGCCTTCTCCCGAGGGGTGGACGAGGCCGGGCTGCGACAGGCGATCCACGGTCCGGGGCGGGCCCGCACCACGGTGACGGTCACCGGCGAGCATCCGACGAGCAGCCGCGCCAAGGACGACGACGCCGTACGCGCCTTCGCCACCGGACTGTTCGGCGGGCTGCCGGTCGACGTCCGGAGCGTGGCGCGCAGCCGCGCGTACGGGCTTCCCGGCCCCAGGACCCCCGGGAAGGAAGCGGACCTGACCCTGCTCGCGACCCTCGACCGGGATCGCGTACGACTCCTGTCCGGCACCTGGCCCCGGCCGCTCGCGAACGCGTCCTCCCGGGTCGAGGTCGCCGTGCCCCAGGCGGCGCTGAACCGGCTCGGGTTGACCGGGGACGCGCTGCCCGCCGAGGTCGGACTCGACGACCGCTACGGCGGTGCCCCGCTCACCGTCCGTGTGACCGGCGTCTACCGGGCGGCCGAACCGGACGCCCCGTACTGGCGCCTCGACCCGCTCGGCGGCCGGGAAGTCCAGGTCGGCGCGTTCACCACCTTCGGCCCCCTGGTCACCGACGACTCCGCCTTCACCGCCGGCGGGATCCCGCAGGACAGTCGCGCCGCCCTGCTGACGGCGGACTTCGCCGCCGCCGGCGCCTCGGACATCGAGAGGGTCCGAGCCGCCGCGACCCGCATCGACACCCGCTCCCCGCTCGGCGCCGCACTCACCGCCACCGGTCTCAAGGCCAAGACCGAACTGCCCGCCCTGCTGGCTGAGTTGACGTCGGCGCAGCGAGTCGCCCGCTCCACCCTGCTGGTCGGCGCCCTCCAGCTCACGGTGCTCGCCGGCGCGGCCCTGCTGCTGGTGGCCCACCTGATGACGGACCGCAAGGAAGCCGAGCGGATCCTGCTGACCGCCCGGGGGGCGTCACGCCGCCGGCTCGGGCTGCTCACCGGCGCCGAGTCACTGCTGCTCGCCCTGCCCGCCGCCGTCCTCGCGCCGCTCCTCACCCCGCCGCTCCTGCGCCTGGCCGGCCGGTTCGGGCCGCTGTCCCGGTTGTCCCTCGACTCCGTCGGCACCTGGTTGCCGTGGCCGGTGGCGCTCGGTTGCGCGCTGTCCTGCGCGCTGCTGACCACCCTGCCCGTCGTACTCCGCGGGGCGGCCGCGTCCGTACTGCGCCGCAGTGGTTCCCGCCAGACCGTCGTGACAGGCGTCGCCCGCGCCGGCGGTGACCTCGCGCTGGTGGTCCTCGCCGTCCTCGCCTACGTCCAACTCGCGCGGTACGGCGGCGACGAGAGCCTCGCGGCGGGAGGCGGCGACTTGGGCGTCGACCCCGTGTTGGTCGCCGCGCCGACGCTCGCGCTGTGCGCGGGCACCGTGCTCGTGCTGCGGTTGCTGCCGTTCGCCGCCCGGCTGGGCGGCCGGGTCGCCGCGCAGGGCCGCGGTCTCGGCCCCGCGCTCGTCGGCTGGCAGTTGGCCCGCCGCCCCAAGCGGGCCACGGGACCCGTGCTGTTGCTGGTCCTCGCCGTCTCCAGCGGGGTCCTCGCGCTGGGGCAGCACACCGCGTGGACCGACTCCCAGCACGACCAGGCCGATTTCGTCACCGCGGGAGGGCTGCGGATCTCCGGCAGCGACCTGTCCGCGATGGGGCGGGCCGGCCGGTACTCCACGCTGCCCGGCGGCGACAGGATGATCCCGGTGATCCGCGGCGAGCACTCCCTGCCCGACGGGCGGGCCGGCACCCTGATCGCCCTGGACGCTCCCGCCGCCGCCGAACGGGTCCCGCTCCGGGAGGACCTGCGGGACGGGCGCGGCATGCGCGAACTGTTCGGACCGCTCTCCCCGACCGCCCCCGCCGCGAACGGGATCGCCCTGCCCGGGCAGCCGCGACGGATCGACGTCGACGTGTCCCTGGACTCCGCGGACGATGCCGGCAGCCCCGGGATCGGCGTGCTGCTGCGCGACCGGTTCGGGCTGACCTACCGGGCGCCCATGCGTCAACTCCCCTCGAACGGACCCACGGTCGTCTCGGTCGACGTCGACGCCCTGGCCGACGCCCCGGTCGGATCGGCCGCCGGCCCGCTGAGCATCGTCGGCTTCGTCGTCACGTTCTCCCCCGGCACCCGGTCGTACGGGCCGCCCCGGCAGGTCGGCGGGGAGGTGACGGTGCGCGGCGTCGCCGTCGCGGCCACCCGGGGCGGCCCGGCCGTCCGGGTGGAGGCGGTCGCTCCGGCCTGGCACCTGACGGCCCCGCCCACGAAGAACGCGACCCCGACCGGTGAACTCCGCGACGGCGCTGGGGCGTTGGTTCGCGTCCGCTACCGGGACCCGCGCGATACGACCGCCCCGGTCCAGATCTCCGCGACCGCGGGCGGCCCGCCCGCCGCCGAGGTCCCCGGCCTCGCCACGCACGCGTACCTCCGCGCCATCGGCGCCGACGTCGGCGACCTGGTCACCGTCCCCCTGGGCGGCGACTCGCTGCCGGTCCGGATCACCGCCGCGGCGGACACCCTGCCCGTGGTCGGCGACACGGCCGTCGCCGTGGACCTGACGGCCCTCGGCCGGCTGTTCGCCGCGCAGGGCGGCAAGCAGGTCCCCCCGACCGCCGAGTGGTGGCTGCCGGCCGCCTCCGCCGACGATCCCGCGCCCGCCCGGGCCGCCGCGGCGCTGCGGGCGGGCGCGGGGGTCCAGGAGGTGCGGCTGCGCGGGGAGGTCGTCGCCGGACTGCTCGACGACCCGCTGAGCGCCGGACCGCAGGCCGCGCTCGCCGCGCTCGCGTTGGCCTGCGCGGTCCTGGCGGCGATCGGCTTCGCGGCCTCCGCCGCGGCGAACGCGCAGGAGCGGTCGGGGGAGTTCGCCGTGCTGCTGGCGCTGGGTGCGCCGCGTCGGGCGCCGGCCCGGACGGCCGCCGCCGAGAGCGGTGTCCTGGTCGGCCTCGGAGCGGGGGTGGGTCTCGTGCTGGGGGCCGCCATCGTGCACCTGACGGTGCCGTTGGTGGTGCTGACGCCGGGGGCACGCCGGCCGGTCCCGGAGGTTCTGGTGGATCTGCCCGTCACCACGACGCTGCTTCTGGTCGCGGGCATCGCCGCCGTGCCGTTGCTGTCGACCGTGCTCGGCGGCCGGCGCAACCGCAACGCCCTGAGCGCAGCCGCCCGGCTGCGGCACGTGGAGGACATGTGAGCAGCCCGGCCCCCGCGCCGCCGCCCCCGCACACCCGCCCCGCGCCATGGGTGCGGACCCGGTTGCGGGCCGCGCCGCTGACCACCCTGCTGGGCGCAGTCCTGGCGTTCGTCGCGGTGTTGCTCGCCGCCGGTCTGCCGCGCGCCCTGGACCGCGGCTCCGACCAGGCCCTGCGGTCCTTCCTGCGGGATCAGGGGCCCGGCTTCACGAGCCTGCTCGCCACCGCCCGGGCCGAGCCCGGTGCCCGCACACCCGAGGGGCTCGACTCCGTACGGTCCCTCCTCCTGTCCCGCACCGGGAAGGATTTCGCGGTGGGGCCCGACGGCCCCGTGTCGGGTACCCGCGCGGTCAAACCGCGCACCCTGACGAACCCGGGACTGCCGAGCCCCTACGAAGTGGCTCCGAAGATGGACCTGCTGTACCTGCGGGACCTCTCCGCGCACACCCGACTCGTCGACGGTCGCTGGCCCGACGGCGGCACGCCGGACGGGCCGATCCCGATCGCCGTGTCCCAGGGGGTCGCCGACACCCTCGGGGTGAAGGTCGGCACGGTCCTGGAGCCGACTCCGAGCATTTCGGGGCCGCTCAGCGCCGAGATCGTCGGCGTGTACGGGGTGAACGACCAGGCCGACCCGTTCTGGACCGACCTGCTGTGCGCGACCCGCGCCTGCTTCAACGGCACCCGCAAGCAGTACTGGCAGACGTCCGGTGTGGTCGGGGCCGACGGCGCCGACCGGTTGGCGTCCTGGGGCGAACGCGCCGAGCACTTCTGGCGGTTGCCGGTGGACACCGACGTCCTGCGCGCCGACCGGCTGCCCGCCCTCAAGGAGGCCGTCGCCTCCTACGTGGCCGGTCCCACCGCCACCGAACTGACCCTCGAATCCCGCCGGCCCGACCTGCGGATCACCTCGCGACTGCCCGAGTTGCTCGCCCGGGCCGAGGCCCGCCGACAGGCCGCCGCGCCGCTCGCCGCGATCGGGCCCGCCGGGGTCGCCGGCGTCGCCCTCGTCGTGTTCTTCCTCGCCGCCGGACTGAGCGGGGACCGGCGGCTCGCCGAATTGCGGTTGCTGCTCGCGCGGGGCGGCTCGCGCTCCTCCATCGTCCGCCGCGTGCTGGCGGAAGGCGCCGTCCCGGTGCTCCCGGCGGCGGCGCTCGCGACGGCCGCCGCCGTGCTGCTGCTGCCCACTCCCCGTCTGCTGCCCGCCCTCCTCGCCGCGGCGGCCGTCACGCTCGTACTGCTGACGGCCTTTCCCGTACGGGCGTTCGTGCTGCTGTCGCCGCCGCGACCGCCCGCCCCCCGCCGCCGACTGGTCGCGGAGCTGCTGGTGCTCGCCGCGACCGGCGCGGCGGTGTTCGAGGTCCGCGAACGCGGCGTCGCCCCGGCGGGACAGGGAGTCGACCCGCTGCTCGTCGCCGCGCCGCTGCTGCTGGCGCTCGCCGGAGGGCTGCTCCTGGCCCGGATCCAGCCGCCGCTCGTCACGGCGCTGGCGCGGGCGGTGGGTCGCCGTCGCGGTGTGGTGGGCTTCCTCGGGGCGGCCCGCGCGGCCCGCGGCTCCGGGGACCGCGCGCGCCCCCCGGTGCTGCCGCTGATCGCGCTGCTGCTCGCCGTCACCACCGGCGGCTTCGGGGCCACCGTGCTGGCGGGCGTGGAGTCCGCCCGGGAGCGGGTGGCCCGACTCGACGTGGGCGGCGACGCCCAGGTCGCCCCACCCGCGGGAGTACCCGTCCCGAAGGCCCTCGCGAAGGCGGCCGGCGAACTGCCCGGCGTACGCGCCTCGCTCACCCTGTGGGCGGACGCCGACGCGTACGTCTTCGACACCGACCGGGGCTCCGTCAAGGTCACGGTGATCGTCGCCGACCCGGTGGCCTACGCGGAGATCTCGCGGACCGTCGGACGCGGACGGTTCGATCCCGCCCTGCTCGCCGGCGGATCCCCCGCCGCCATCCCCGCGCTGTTCAGCGAGGACCTGGTCGGGAAGATCACCGACGGAACCCATCGCGTGCGCTTCGCCAACGACGAGGAACTGCTCGCGAAGCCCGTCGCCCGGATCGACGGCACACCCCTCCTCCAGGGCTCCGGCAAGGGCGTCATCGTGCTGCCTGCGGGCACGGCCACCGCCAGGATCCCCAAGGGTGCCCCGCCCACCCACTGGCTCGCGGTGGGAAGCATCGACGACGGGGCCCTGCGCGAGGTGGTCCGCACCCACGCCGGTCCCGCGGCCGACCGCTACCTCGTCCGCACGAGCGCGGCCACCGTCGCCAAGCTCGCCGACGACCCCCTCCAGCACTCCGCGAGCCGTGTGTTCTGGGCGTCCTTGGCCGGCGCGGCGGGCTTCGCGGCGCTGGCCGTCCTGCTCACCCTGGCCCGGGCCACGCCCGAACGCGCCGCACTGCTGGCCCGACTGCGCACCATGGGGCTGCGGCCCCGGCAGGGCGTGGCGCTGATCCTCGTCGAATCGTTGCCGCAAGCGGTCACCGCCGCGCTCGGCGGCGGTCTGATCGCGGTCGCCGCGGTCGCCCTGCTGGGTCCGGCGGTGGACCTGACGACGCTGGTCGGCTCCTCGGTCCCGACCGGGCTGGGCGTCCTGGTCCGGCCCGTGCTGGCGCAGTCACTGGGCCTGGCCGCACTGGTGGCCCTGACCGTGCTCGCCGAGGCGGCGGTGTCCGGCCGGCGCCAGATCACCACCGAGTTGAGAGCGGGAGACCGACGTTGAACACCGAAGCCCCCACCTTCGAGGAGCTGCGCCGCAAGGCACTGGCCGCCGCCGAACCCCGCGGTCACGATCCGGCCCACGCCATCGTCTGTGACCGGCTGGTGCGCATCTTCAGTTCCGACGGGGTCGAGGTGCAGGCCCTGCAGGGGTTGGAGCTGACCGTGACGCGGGGGGACCTGATCGCGCTGGTCGGTGCGTCCGGCAGCGGGAAGTCGACGCTGTTGAACATCCTGGCGGGCCTGGACGTGCCGACGGCGGGCAGGGCCACCGTCGGCGGCCACGACCTGCTGGAGATGTCGGCCCGGGAGCGGCTGCGCTACCGGCGCGAGGCCGTGGGGTTCGTCTGGCAGCAGACCGCCCGCAACCTGCTGCCGTTCCTCACGGCCGCCCAGAACGTGGCGCTGCCGATGCAGCTGAAGGACGGGAACGGGCGCGCGGCCCGCAAGCGGCAGACCACGCGCGTCGCCGAGCTGTTGGCCGCCCTGGAGATCGGCGACCTGGCCGGGCGGCGCCCGAACACACTGTCCGGCGGGCAGCAGCAGCGCGTGGCCATCGCCGTGGCCATGGCCAACGACCCGGCGGTCCTGCTGGCGGACGAACCGACCGGCGAGCTGGACTCCGAGACCGGCGCCGCGATCTTCGAGGCCTTCCGTACCGTGAACCGGGAGCTCGGGGCGACCGTGGTGATCGTGACGCACGACCCGATGGTCGCGGGCGAGGTCCGCCGCACGGTGGCCATCCGCGACGGTCGCACCAGCAGCGAGGTGCTGCGCCGCACCGTCACCGACGAGCACGGCGCGGAGTCCGTGAGCGAACGCGAGTACGTGATGCTGGACCGTACCGGGCGGGTGCAACTCCCGTACAAGTTCCTGGAGGCGCTGGGCATGGAGCACCGGGTGGCGGTCGACCTCGCCGCCGATCACATCGAGGTCCGTCGCGACGAGGCGCAGGACGCCCCGGACACGGACTGACGCGCCCGTCTCCGAACGCCGTCGCGGGTGCGTGCGTCACTTCCGTGGGCCGGGTGTCGTTAGGCGCTCGGGGTTGACTCGGGGGTCGAAGGGATGACGGAATGCGGCAGTTTCCTCTGGAGATGCACACCTTGGCGCCCGGAAGGGTGGTCGAGTGGCGTTTGCGGTCCACGGCGGCGGCGCGGGACGCCGATCGTGGCGACCCGTCGGGCAGGAGGGCGTCCTTCAACCAGGACAAGCACTTCACCGTCGCCGAGGAGAGCCGTGCGGCCGACGATCCGGTCGCGTCCTGGATCGCGGTGACCTTCGAGGTCGAGGGTCCGCTCGACGAAACGGCCCTCAGCCGGGCGCTGTTGGCGTTCGTGGGCCGGCACGAGGTGCTGCGCTGCGAATTCCGTCGGCTGGCCGGCGAGCTGGCCTGTGCGCCGCTGGCTGCCGACGAACTCGCTCTGGAAACGGCCCAGGTGGGCGTCTTCGAGACGTCCGAGCTGCTGCGCGGTTTCCTCGTCGAACGGTTCAAGCGCAGCATCGACACCCTGTCCTGGCCGCTGTTCACCATGGGCGCCGTGCTGCGCGAGGACTCCGCCACGGTGTACCTGGCCTTCGACCACATCGTGTGCGACGGCATGTCGATGCCGATCGTGGTGCACGAGGTGGAGACGGAGTACGAGGCGCTGTGCCGGGGCGAGAGCTCCGGGCTGCCGGCCACCGCGCCCAGCTATCTGGACTTCGCCGAGGAGCAGCGGCGGCGGTACCTCTCCATCGGCGCGGACGACGAACGCCTGGGCTACTGGAAGTCGTTCATCGAGCGCAACGGCGAGTTCTTCCCGCGGTTCCCGCTCGATCTGGGCGTGCGGCCGGACCGGATGTACCCGATCGTGAACGAGGCGTCGCTGCTCCTGGACGCCACCGAGGCGGAGGTGTTCGAGAAGTCCTGTCTGGCGGTGGGCGGCAAGCCGTTCATGGGGGTGCTCGCGTCGGTCGCCGTCTGCCTGCGGGAGGCCGGCGGGCCCGGCGTGTACCGCGGGTTCATGCCGGTCAGCGAGCGCGGTCGGGACGCCTGGACCGACTCGGTGGGCTGGTTCGTGAACACCATGCCGATCGAGTTCGATGCCTCTCCGGGGCGGGACTTCACCCAGGTCATGACGCAGGTTCGGGCCGGTTTCGGGGAGATGATCCGCCACATCGACGTGCCGTTCGTCAGGGCCTGGGAGTTGTTGGCCCCCGAGGAGTTCGCCGCGCGCTCGTGGCCGTACCCGGTGAACTTCTTCTCGTACATCGACATGCGCAAGTGTCGGGGCTCCGAGCGGCACGACGAGTGGCGGCCCACCTCCCACGTGTGGTCGGCGCGGGCGAACGGCGCGTGCTCCTGGTTCCAACGGGACGCGGACGGACTGCACATGAACTCCATCTACGTGGACACCGCGGCTGCGCGCGGCACCATGAGCGACTTCCAGGCGTCGCTGCGCCAGACGGTGCGGGACATCGCCCTGACCGGCGGGTTCCGTCGCCCGATCGCACTCACCCCGCCCCGTCTGCCGGTGCGGCCCCGCGTCCAGGCCTGAACCCCCGGCCCGGCGGACGTCAGCGGCGCTCGACCGCGGCACGCGCCCGACGCAGCAGCAAGGAGCGCTCTCGGGCATTGCGGGTCAGGGAGGCGGCCCGCTCGAACTCGACCCGGGCCTCCTCCCCGCGACCGAGACGCTCCAGCAGATCGCCCCGCACGCTCGGCAGCAAGTGGTAGGAGGCGAGGGCCGGTTCGCCCGCCAGGGCCTCGACCAGCGGCAGGGCGGCCCCGGGGCCCTCGGCCATGGAGACGGCGACGGCCCGGTTCAGTTCCACCACGGGGGACGGGACCAGCACGAGGAGTCGCCCGTACAGCGCGACGATCGTCGCCCAGTCGGTGTCCTCGTACCGGACGGCCGCCGCGTGACACCCGGCAATCGCGGCCTGCACGGAGTACGGGCCGGTGCCCGCGCGGCGCAGCGCCGCGACACCGCGCCCGATGAGCATGCGGTTCCACCGGGTCCGGTTCTGGTCGGCGAGCAGCACCGGCTCGCCGTCGGGCCCGGTGCGGGTGGCGATCCGGGAGGCCTGGAACTCCAGGAGTGCCACCAGCCCGTGCGTCTCGGTCTCGTCGGGCATCAGTCCGGCCAGCAACCGGGCCAGCCGGAGCGCGTCCTCGCACAGTGCCGGTCGGACCAGGTCGTCCCCGGCGGTCGCCGAGTAGCCCTCGTTGAAGACGAGGTAGATCACCTCCAGCACGGAGGCGAGCCGCTGCTCGCGGTCGGCGCCGTACGGAACCTCGAACGGCACGCCGGCCGTGGCCAGCGACCGCTTCGCCCGGACGATGCGCTGGGCGACGGTCGACTCGGAGGTGAGGAAGGCGCGGGCGATCTCCTGCGTGGTCAGCCCGCCCACGAGACGCAGGGTGAGCGCGACGCGGCCCTCCGTCCTCAGCACCGGATGACAGGCGGTGAAGATCAGCCGCAACAGGTCGTCGCCGATGTCCTCCGGTTCGGCAGGCTCCTCGGGTGGCGGTACGTCCTCCAGGGTGCGACCCACCTCGGCGAGTTTGCGGGCGTAGGCCTCCTTGCGGCGGACGAGATCGATCGCGCGGTTCTTGGCGGTGGCCGTCAACCAGGCCCCCGGCCGGTCCGGTACGCCCTCCACGGGCCACTGCTCCAGCGCGGCGACCAGGGCGTCCTGGGCGATCTCCTCCGCGATGCCGATGTCGCGCACGATGCGCGTCACACCGGCGATGATCCGCGCGGACTCGATCCTGAACACCGTTTCGACCGCTCGGGTCGTACTCACTGCCGTCACGGCCACCCATCAGAGCAGCCGTGACGAGGCAGGGCAAACAGGACGCCGCGAACGCGGCCGGATCAGCCTTCGACGATCTCGCGGAGTTCGGAGCCCACCGTCCAGGTGGCGGGGTGGAGCTCCAGGAACCGCTTGGTCCATTCCAGGGCCTCGGCCTTGTCCTTGCACTGCATGAGGGCGTAGCCGCCGATGACCTCCTTGGTCTCGGTGAAGGGGCCGTCGGTGTAGCTGAGCTTGCCGCCGGACCAGGTGACCCGGGTGCCCTCGGCGGTGGGGAGCAGGCCCGCGGTGTCGAGCATGACCCCGGCCTTGGTGATCTCCTCCAGGAGGGCGCCCATCCGCTGCTCGAACTCGGGGGTGAACCCTTCGGTGGGCAGGTTCTGCTCGTCGATGCGGATCAGCGAAAGGAAGCGCGGCATGGTGACTCCTCGGTCGGGAGGGCGGGGGCTTCCCCTGCCTCTCACCCCTGCGTCGAACGGGAGACACCCGAATCGACAGTTCCGGGAAACTTTCTTCGGGAAGTTCGGGGATCGCCCCCGGCCCGCATTCTCACCACCGCGTGGGGTCGGGGTCGGCAGGCGGGGCCGCTCCCGTCCGAGTCGCGCGGGCCGCGGGCCTGGACGCAGAGCGGCTACCCACGAGTAGGATCGCGGGCCCCGTCCCCTCCGAGAGGAACCCCAATGCCGCGCACCCCCTCCTCGCCCCTGCTGCTCGCCGGTCTGCTGGCGGGCGCGGCAGTGGCGCACACGGTCGCGCCGAAGCGGTTCGACGCGACGGTACCGCGCTCCCTGCCCGGCAGCCCCCGCCAGTGGACGTACGCGTCGGGCGTCGTCGAGCTGGCACTGGCAGCCGGCGTCGCGCACCCGCGCACCCGGCGCGTGGCGGCGATGGCAACGGCGGCGTTCTTCGTCGGCGTCTTCCCCGCGAACGTCAAGATGGCCGTCGACGCCCGGAGCCAGTCCCCCGCCATCCGGGCCGTCGCCCTGGCGCGGCTGCCGCTTCAGGTGCCGCTGGTGCTGTGGGCCCGCCAGGTGGGTCGCGGAGCCGCGGCCCGCTGACACCCGGACAGCCCGGACACCCGGACAGCCCCCACACCGGACGGCCCTGACGGCCCGACACCCCGAGGCGACCGGCACCCGAGCCCCGCCGCACCGAAACGCGCCGCATCCGAACGGGGCCCGGCGCCGGAAGTGGTCCACAGAGCCCCCGGTCAACGTCGGCGGATCGGGGGCTCGCCCGGTCAGGGGCTGTCGCCCGACCAGTCCCAGTGGTCCGGGTCGGCCGGCCGGCGGCGGTAGTGGGCGCGCCCGCCGGCCCCGTAGCGGCCTATCTCGGTGGGGAGGCGGGCCTCTTCGGCCAGTCGGGGACCGTTCCAGCCGGTGATGTCGAGCAGCAGCCCGTCGAGGGGGCCGCCCACGAGCTCGCCGTAGACGTGCCCCGGGCGCGGGCCCGGGTCGGGGTCGTCGTGATCGGCGCCGTAGACCCGGCGCCGCAGCATCCTGTCGTCCATCCGCCCAGGTTGGCAGGCCCCACTGACAACGGGCCGGGTCAGCCTTCCAGGAGGGCCTGTCCCACGTACTCCCCCGGCGCCGCGCCGGCGGGCACCACGAACAGCGCCGAGGCCTCGTGGACGAGCTACCGGGAGAGTGCGTCCCCCCGGGCGAGCCGGTGCTGGACGGGGACGAAGCCCGTGCGCGGGTCGGTCTGCCAGGCCACGAACAGCATTCCGGCGTCCACCGTGCGGTCGGCGCGCATGCCGTCGTGGTACGACCAGCCGCGCCGCAGCATCGTCGCGCCGGCGTTGCCGCGCGGCTCATCGACTCGGCGGCGGCGCTCCAGGCCCGCAGCAGACCGGCGGCGAGCGGGCGGTCGACGCCGGGCAGCAGGTCGAGCGCAGCGCGTGGACGGCGACGAGCCGGCGCCGGGTCAGGATGCCGGCCCGGGTGGGGCCGTGGAAGGGTATCCGAGCCCCGGGCTCACGGTCCCCGGCGTCCCTCGCACCCTCCCCGGGGGCGGCCGTGGTGAGCACGGCGCCCCCACGGCGAGCGCGGCCGGCCCCCCGGCGCCGAGCAGGGTCCGCCGTCGCAGCGGGGGCACGGCGGGCCGGTCGGTGACTTCACACCGTCGACCACCGGGTCGACGACACCGACCCACAGCTGGTTCAGCTCGGACACGTACCGACCGCCCTTGGTGTCCTGCGGGGCGACGAGTCGGGGTCCCGCCGCGTCGTCGAAGGGGACTCCGTCCTCCGAGACCGCGAGCAGCACCCGACTCTTGGCGAAGGCGGGATCGATTTCGGCCCAGGCGCAGTTGCCACAGCGCTCCTTTTCCCCTCTGGAGCATTCACCGGAAAGGCGGCCCGAAGCTTCGCGAACAGGGCCCGGACCTTGGCGGAACCACCGAGTCCCGTAGGGTTTCCGCCGGCCCGTCGGGTCGCCCGCCCATCGCGACGCAGGAGCGCAGCACATGGCACGTCTGGTACATCAGCCACGCGAGGACCAGGAGTTCGACTTCATCCTGGACATGGCCCCCGGAGCGGTCCTCGGCTACTTCGTCGGCACCTGGCCCAAGGCCGTCGAGGCCTGCCGGGCCATGGACGCACTGGTCGGCGAGGTGGCGCAGGAGTACGGGACGCGACTGACCGTCGTACGGACCGACATGACCCGCTGCCCCGAGGCCACGAGGCGCCACGAGGTGACCGGGGCGCCCACCGTCGTGGTCGTCCGGGAGGGTCTGGCGGTGGCGAGCCACTCCGGGCCGATGGCGCGCGAGGAACTCAAGGCCTTCCTGGACGCCCACGTCTGAGGGGCGACGGGCGCCGGCGGGCCCGTTCGGGTGACCTCGGGCGGTCTGGCCGAAAGTGGTATGGGGGAGATAGGTGCCTCAGGCATGTAATGGAGTCCGGCAAGACGGAACCATCGCTCGCGAGGTGCTGCATGTCAGAGACCGTTGCCTTCCCCCAGGACCGAACCTGTCCCTACCACCCGCCGACCGCCTACGAGCCGCTGCGGGCGGCCCGGCCGCTCTCCCGGGTCACCCTCTTCGACGGCCGCTCCGTGTGGGTGGTCACCGGCCACGCCGAGGCGCGCGCCCTGCTCGCCGATCCCCGGCTCTCCTCCGACCGGCTGAACTCGGACTTCCCCGCCCCGACCGAGCGGTTCAAGGGCCTGACGGGGCGTCGTACCGCCCTGCTCGGGGTGGACGATCCGGAGCACAACACTCAGCGCCGGATGCTGATCCCGAGCTTCACCCTGAAACGGACCGCCGCCCTTCGGCCCGCGATCCAGCAGACCGTGGACCGGCTGATCGACGAGATGACGGCGGCCGGTCCACACGCGGAGCTGGTCGGCGCCTTCGCGCTCCCGGTGCCGTCCATGGTGATCTGCGCCCTGCTCGGAGTCCCCTACGAGGACCACGAGTTCTTCGAGGGGCAGTCCCGGCGGCTGCTGCGGGGCCCCGACGTCGCCGACGTCGAGGAGGCGCGCCGGCAACTCGACGGCTATCTCACGGACCTGATCGCCCGTAAGCGCGCCGCCCCCGGAGACGGCTTGTTGGACGAACTCATCGCCCGGAGGCTGGAGACCGGCGAGACGGACGTCGAGGAGTTGGTGGCGCTGGCCGTGATCCTGCTCGTCGCGGGTCACGAGACCACCGCGAACATGATCTCCCTCGGCACGTTCACCCTGCTGCGGCACCCCGGGCAACTGGCGGAGCTGCGCGCGGATCCGTCGCTGATCTCGGAGGCGGTGGAGGAGCTGATGCGCTTCCTGTCGATCGCCGACGGCATGCTGCGGGTGGTCACCGAGGACATCGAGGTCGGCGGGGTCACGATCGGCCCCGGCGACGGGGTGATCTTCTCCACCTCGGTCATCAACCGCGACGAGTCGGTGTTCGATCAGCCGGACGACCTGGACTGGCATCGGCCGGCCCGCCACCACCTGGCGTTCGGTTTCGGCATCCACCAGTGCCTCGGGCAGAACCTGGCCCGCGCCGAGATGGAGATCGCCCTGGGCACGCTGTTCCGGCGGCTGCCCGGACTGCGACTGGCGGCCGATCCCGACCGGATCCCCTTCAAACCCGGGGACACCATCCAGGGCATGATCGAACTGCCCGTGGCCTGGTGAGCGGCGTGCGGATCTCCATCGACCACGATGTCTGCATCGGTGCGGGCCAGTGTGCGCTGACCGCGCCGACGGTGTTCACGCAGGACGACGACGGATTGAGCGAGCTGCTGGCCGGACGGGAGGACGGCGCCGGCAGCCCCCTCGTCCGGGAGGCCGCGCGGGCCTGCCCGGTGGCGGCCATCTCCCTGGAGGACGCCTGAGGATCCCGAACGGCCGGGGGGTCGGGCGCTGACGGTCGCTACGCGCGGAGCGCCTCGACCGCCCGGCCCTCCAGTTCCAGGCAGGCGTCCACGTGCTCCGCGCAGGCGTCGAACAGGGCCCGTCGCCCGTCGGCGTCGGCATGCGGATCGCAGGTCCGCGCGAGGTCGGCCAGGGCGGACCAGTGCCCGGCGGACTCCCGGAAGAGTTCCGCCGCCTCCGGCCGCCCGACGAGGGCGAGGAAGTCCGCGTAGAGCGGCCGGGTGGCGCCCGGCGCGGTCCATTCCTCCTCCAGGCAGGCGTGGAGCCGACCGGTGCCCGCCGCGAGCGCCTCGGGGGACGCGCCGAAACGACGTTCCCAGCCCGTCTTCGTGGTCGTGTCGCGCAACTGCGCGGCGAACTTCTCCATGCCGGTGAAGCCGAAGTTGACGTCGAACTGGTTCCCCAGCACCGGGCCCGTGAGGTGGGTGACGGTGGCGGCGATGGCCCCGTCGACGTCCGGCTCCCCCTCCGGCGGGCCGGTGGGCACGATCAGCTGGTGGCGGCCCTTGCGGTGGGCTGTCCAGGCCGCCCCGAACTCCTCGCGGTCGATCCGGTGCGGGGTCTTGGCCCCGTCCTCGATCAGCAGGTCGTCACCGTCGTACCCGGCGATGACGACGGTGTACGGGTCGGCGCCGGTCATCTCGGCCTCGGGGTCGGGCTCGTGCCAGGGCAGCGAGGAGCGGTCGACGACGCAGAAGGCGGGCTGCCCCTCGTCGAGCGCGGCGCGGACCCGGCCCCAGCGGGGCTTCATCGCGCGGGTGGCGTCGTACGGGACGCCCAGGCGGCCGAGGGCGACCTGCACCCAGGGCTCGGGGTGGGACTGGGCGACGATCGTCGCGATCGGCGGCCGTCCGGCGTACTCGAAGACGAAGTACATGAAGCCGATCCCGCCGGCCAGGCCCGCGACCAGTTCCTCGTCGTGGGCGCTGCCCAGGGCGTGGCGGATCAGGGAGGCCTCGCGGTGGCGTCCGGTGCCGAAGTCTTCGTACACGAGCACAGTCATGCGGCCAGCCTAGCCGCGCGATCACCGGCTCCCGACCCACCACTTCCTGTACAGTTGTCCAGGAAATCAACCAAGGGAGACAGCCCGTGCACACGGTCGCTCAGGTCCTCATCGGCGCGGTCGCCGCACTGCACGTCTATTTCCTGGTCCTGGAGATGTTCCTGTGGCAGCGACCGCCCGGCCGGGCCCTGTCGGGGTTCGACGCGGACACCGCCCGCCTCACCGCTCCGCTCGCCGCCAACCAGGGGCTCTACAACGGCTTCCTGGCCGCAGGGCTGATCTGGTCGCTGGTCATCGACTCGCTCGCCACGCAGATCTTCTTCCTCGTCTGCGTGATCGTCGCGGGCGTCTACGGAGCCGCGACCGCCAACCGTCGGATCCTGATCGCCCAGGCCCTGCCCGGCGCCCTCGCCCTCGGCGCGGCGCTGTCGGCCGGGTGAACGCCCCGTGAGCACACGGGACTCCGCGCCGGCCACCGGCTCCGACCGGCCGGGGGCAGGGAAGCGCGCGCGCAGGACCCGCGGACCGCGCGCACCAAGGCCCGGCTGCGCGAGAGCCTGTTCGCGGCGTGCGCGGACCGCCCGCTGGCCGAGGTCGGCGTCTCGATGGTGGTCCGCCGGGCGGGTGTCGGGCGCGCGACGTTCTACCTGCACTACGAGGACCTCACGGCGCTGGCGGTGGACGCGTGCGCCGATGTGGTGCACGCGGCGGTCGACGCCCTCCACGCCTGGCAGGGCGTCCCGGGCACGCTCCCGCCGGCCAGGCCCCCGGCGGCCCTGGCCGAGTTCCTCTCGGACGCGGCGGCCCGCGGTCCGCTCTACCGGGCCCTGCTCCTCCCGGGGGGCGGCGGACCGCTGGGCGACCGCCTGCACCGGGAGCTGCGCGCCCGGGCCCGGGCCGAGCGCGAGGCCGTGGGCGCCCCGCGCCCCGACCTCGTCGCCTCCGCGGTGGCCGCAACCTTCACCGGCGTCCTCGCGGACTGGCTGCACGGGGACGTCCCGGGCTCCGACCCGGTGGAACTCGCGAACCGGCTGTGGCCGCTCCTCATGGCACTGCACCGGGCCGGATAGGAGGAACGGGGCCGCCGCCGGGTACGCGTGAGCCCCGCCGGAGGAAACGGCGGGGCTCACGTCCACGGGCGATCGGCCGCGTGAAGCGGTACCGGCGGTAGGCGGTACTAGAGGGTGGTCACCTGCTCCGCCTGCGGACCCTTGGGGCCCTGGGTGACGTCGTACTCGACCTTCGCACCCTCGGCCAGCTCCTTGAAGCCGGTCGTCTGGATGGCGGAGAAGTGCACGAACACGTCAGGGCCGCCGTCGTCCTGCTGGATGAACCCGAACCCCTTCTCGGAGTTGAACCACTTCACGATGCCAGTTGCCATCAGTACTGATCCTTCACGACGTTCCACTCGGGCCGCACGTGCGGCCGTCTCGATAGTGCCCACCCGTCACCGTCGACACACTCCAGGCGCGGCCAACCGGGTCGGCTCGAACTTCTGCCCGAGTCGTCCGCGGCGGGAGTGAGCGGCGCCGGACCGTGCGGTCAGGAGCCGCCGTCGCCGGCGGACAAGGACACGACCGGTCGGGCCCCGAGGGCGCCCGCGGCGGCCCGCCGGGGTCCGGCGGCCCGGCAGCCCAGGCAGTTCGCGTGTCCGGTGCGCGCGGTGGTGTCGCGGACGCGCCAGTCCCACTCGGACTCGGGGCGCGGCCCGCTCGGCTTGCCCCAGCCCGCGAGGTGCAGGAGCCAGGTGACGAGTCCCGCCACCGCGACCAGGGCGAGCCCCAGCCAGATGCCGGGGGCCCAGGCGGCGCAGAGGGCGGCGCCCGCGCCGGTGGTGCCCAGCAGGGCGAGGGTCGTGCCGGTCCAGCCGGCCACGGTGTGGCCCATGTCTACGTGGCCGTGGGCGCTCATGATTCTCCCGGTGGAAGGGGCGGCAGTAGGCTCGGAACAGGATGACTTACCTCACAAAGTAAGCATCTCACGAGCTAAGTTACTTAGATGCTAAGGAGAAATTGCGTGCAGGGCAAGCCCCGCCCCGCGGCCACGGCCGGGGAGGCGATCTCGCGCATGGACCAGTACGTCGCCCTCGGCGTGATCGGTCAGCAGGAGGTGGCGCAGCTCCTCGGGATCAACGTGACCGACCTGACCTGCCTGGGCCACGTCCTGGGCGCCGGGGAGACCCCCCTGTCCGCCGGCGAACTGGCCGAACTGACCAACCTCACCACCGGCGCCGTCACCGGCGTGCTCAACCGCCTGGAACGGGCCGGCTACGCGCACCGGCGACCCGACCCGGGCGACCGGCGCCGCGTCCGGGTGGTGGCCGATCCTTCGGCGGCCGCCCGGATCTTCGCCGTGTACCAGCCCTTCTACGACCGCCTCGGATCGGTCTTCGCCGAGTACACCCCCGACGAGATCGCGGTGATCGCGGACTGGTTCGGGCGGGCGGCGGTGGAGACCCGCGCCCATCTGGCCCAGGTCAGGTCCGGGGAACTGGGCCCGCTCACCCCATAGGACCGACTGGTAAAATGGGCGGGAAACGTGAAGCGCGGGCCCTTCGCCCGGTGCGGACGTGCACGACGAGCCGGGGCCCGTACCGAGGGGTACGGGCCCCGGCTCGTTGTCGTCCGCCCTCACGTTCCCCGCTCGCGTTGTGTTCTCTTCACGGAAGGTTCTGCATGAAGAACCCGTCGGCTCATGGGCGTTTCGGCATCAAGCCCGGCGCCAGGACAGGCAGCAAGTCCGGGGCCAAGGGCTCCGGCAAGACCCCTCGGACCCTCGGTCCGCAGGGTGAGTTCTCGATGCCCAGGACCGTCAGCCCGGCCCTCCCGCCGGTGACGTCGTTCGCGGAGCTCGACCTGCCTGCCGAGCTGGTGAAGACGATGGCCGACCTGGACGTGCGCGAGCCGTTCCCGATCCAGGCCGCCACCCTCCCCAACTCCCTCGCCGGACGGGACATCCTCGGGCGCGGCCGGACCGGGTCCGGCAAGACCCTCGCCTTCGGTCTGGCGTTGCTGGCGCGCACGGCCGGACAGCGCGCCGACCCGAAGCGACCGCTCGCGCTGATCCTCGTGCCGACGCGCGAGCTGGCCCAGCAGGTGACCGAGGCCCTCGCCCCGTACGCCGAGGCCCTCGCGCTGCGGATGGCCACCGTCGTGGGCGGCCTGTCCATCGGCCGGCAGACCGGCACCCTGCGCACCGGCGCGGAGGTGGTCGTGGCGACCCCCGGACGCCTGAGCGACCTGATCGGGCGCAAGGACGTGCACCTGGAGCGGGTGCGGATCACCGTCCTCGACGAGGCCGACCAGATGTGTGACCTCGGCTTCATGCCGCAGGTCACCGAGCTGCTCGACCAGGTGCACCACGCCGGTCAGCGGATGCTGTTCTCGGCCACCCTGGACCGCAACGTGGACCAGTTGGTGCGCCGCTACCTGAAGGACCCGGTCTCGCACTCGGTGGACCCGCAGTCGGCCTCGGTCGGCACCATGGACCACCACGTGCTGCACATCCACGCGGCCGACAAGGTCGCGGCCGCGACCGAGATCGCCGCGCGGGACGGCCGGGTGCTGATGTTCCTCGACACCAAGCACGGCGTCGACCAGTTCGTGAAGCACCTGCGCGCCATGGGCGTACGGGCCGAGGGGCTGCACAGCGGGAAGTCCCAACCGCAGCGCACCCGCACCCTCGGGCAGTTCAAGGACGGGCTGATCGGCGTGCTGGTCGCCACCAACGTCGCCGCCCGCGGCATCCACATCGACGACCTCGACCTGGTGGTCAACGTGGACCCGCCGGCCGACAGCAAGGACTACCTGCACCGCGGCGGCCGGACGGCCCGCGCGGGCGAGTCCGGCAAGGTCGTCACCCTGGTCACGCCGAACCAGCGGCGGGACATCGTGCGTCTGATGGCCGACGCGAAGATCCGCCCGACCATCACCCAGGTCCGCTCCGGCGAGGCGGCGCTCAGCCGGATCACCGGCGCGAAGGCACCGTCCGGGGTGCCGCTCGCCGGCGCGGCGGCGACCGACGCGAAGGGGCGGCCCAGCGGGACGGACCTCGGCTTCCGGGGCATCGGCACCCGCCCCGGACGCCCCGGGAAGGGCAAGGAGTCCCGCAAGACCATCGAGGCCAGGCAGCAGGCCGAGGCCCGCCGCGCGGCCAGGGTCCGCAAGGGTCTCTGACCCGACCGGCCCCGGTTCGCGACACCGACACGTCACCCCGGCGACCGAGCCGTCGGCCGGGGTGACGCGGGTCAGGCCTCCGGCAGCTTGCGCAGGCGCTGGACGGCGGCGTTGCGCACCCGGCGGGTACGGGCGGCGGAGGCGAGCAGGCCGAGGGCCGCTCGTGAGGTGAGCAGCGCGACGGCGGTCCGCTGGCACCAGTCGGAGGCACCGGTGAGCTCCTGCGCCGACCAGAACTCGTCGACGGTGATAGACCTCAGCAGGTTCCACTCGTGGAGCCTGCGCGCCGGGAAGTCCCGGCCGCTCAACACGTCCTCCATGGCCCGCGCCCAGGCGGGGAAGCCGTCGTCGTCCAGCAGGTGCGCGGCCCTGCGGTCGAGGTGGGTGACCACCGCGCTCTCCGCCATGACGCGGTCCGCGTCGCGCAGTACGGCGGCCACCGCCCCGGCCTCCGAGTGCCCGGCCGCGGCGGCCAGGGAGACCAGATGCCGGGTGTAGGACCAGTACTCGGGCGCGGTCGACTCCTCGGCCCGAGGTGCCGGGGCGGCTCCCGGCGCCCCGTGCGTCTGGTTCTCGGCTCTCCCCATGACGTCCATTCCACACGACACCCGCGGGCTCCCGGCGCCCAGGGTGGCGCCGGCTGTCTGGAGCGGGGGTGGGGTGTCAGCGGGCCGCACGGGCGGCTTCAGGGGCCGGGAGCAGCGCTTCCGCGCCGATCGGGCGGTATCCGGCGGCCTGGAAGGCGCGGATGCTGCGGGCGTTCCCGGCGGTCTGTCGGGACCTGACGGGCGCCCCGTCCGGGACCAGGTGGCGGGCGGCGAGCGCCGGGGACCGGCCGAGGCCCTTGTGGCGCACGTCCTGGTCCACCTCGATCGCCGCCTCCCGACGGGCGGCGATCCCGCGACCGAGGACGAGTACCCCGCCGGCGGACCGGACCCGTATGGCGATGACGCCCGCGTCGCGTCCACTCTCCTGCGGGACGACGGTCGTGGCGCCGTCGGGCGGTGGGAAGTGCCCGACGGCCGCCGCGTCGAGTATCTCCGTCAGGCTCGGACCCATGGTCGTACTCGCTCTCCGGCCCGTCAGACCTGTTGTCGGTGGAACGACTTGACGGAGATCATGTCAGGGGCACCACAAGCAGGGCGGGTCGGGGCGCCCGGCCCCGACCCGTCCGCGTTCCCGTTCCCGGTCCTGGTCCCGGCACCCGGCACCCGGCACCCGGCGCCCGGTCAGCGTTCGTGGGCCTCGTGCCCCCCGGCTCCCTGTCCGCCCTCGTGTCCCGGCTCGGGCAGCGGCGCTCCCGTCTCCAGCAGGGTCTTGAGGCTGGAGGCGAGCATCGGCCAGGCCCGGCCGCACATGCCGATGAGGGTGCCGCCCGGTACGAAGCCCTCGTGGTGGATGGTCAGTCGCGCGAGGGTGTCCCCGACCGGCTCGATCTCGTACGCGACCTCCGTGCGCGGCTCGCCGGCCAACTCGGCCCGCAGTTCCTCCCCGACGCCCACCGAGGCGGCCCACTGCGGGGTGAAGGTGTGCCAGGTGTAGGAGAGCCGGCGGTTCGGCACGCAGTCGAGGACGACCTGGGCCGGATCGCTGGTGCGGGCACCTCGCTCGATCCAGTCCATCGTCGAGCCCACCGCCCAGTCGGTCTCGAAACTGAGGCCCCAGTAGCGGCGGGTCAGGGCGGGCTCGGTGAGGGCCTGCCAGACCCGGTCGGGGTCGGCCTGGATGTAGAGGGTGTAGGTGATCGCGCTGTCGCTCATGTCCCCATGCTGGGGGACCGCGCACCGTTGGGGGCGGATTTCCCGGGCCCGCGGCCGGGCGGTCACCAACGGGCGCCCTCCGGGGGGAGTTCCGTCGGCGGGGTGCGCGGTGGGACGGGAAGGCACAGGTGGGTGCGGGCGGCGTGCACGGCGGCGAGTTCCTCGTGGCCGGCGGGGCCCCAGTCGCTGAGCTCGCGGACCTGTTCGGGCGTGGCCAGGAGGCGGGCGTACGCCGGGTCCCGGCTCGGGAGCACGGCCGTGAGGCGGGCCGCGCCGCGGGCGTGGGCGCCCTGGCCGTCGTACCGGTACCCGATCGGCACCTGCGCCGCGGCGGGTTCGGCCTCCGGGGTCGGCAGGTGGGCCGCGCCGGTGGCGCGGGCGATCAGCAGCAAAACCCGGCCGTCGGGCGCGAACAGCCAACCGGCCCGGCCGCGCACCGGCAGGCCGGCGGGGACCGGACCGCGGTGCCAGGTTCCGTGCTGGGGGATCCGGCGGCTGCGCAGCACGCCGAGCCGGTCCAGCGCCGTGGGGTTGGTGGGGCGGCCCGCCTCCAGCAGCGCGGGGCCGCCGCCACTGACGCGGGCCCGCAGGGCTGACAGGGCGCGGCGGGCGTCACCCGCGTCCATCAGGGCGGGCAGGTCGGCCGGTTCGGCGAACTCGATGCCGGTGATCTCCTGGGCCGGCAGGCGGACGGACCCGATGCGGTCGGTGCTCCAGGTCCCGCCGTCGTACACGTGGAGGATCTCGCCGGGGAAGCGCATCTCGGCGGGGAAGCCGGGGGTGTCGGCGGGGATCCAGTCCACGGCGAGCCCCTGTGGATAGCGGCCCTCGACCCCGAGTTCCTCGCGCATCTCGCGGGCGGCCGCGGCGGCCGGCGATTCCCCGGCGTCGACCGCGCCGCCGGGCAGCAGCCGGTCGGGGCGGTAGTCGACGGTCTGGAGGAGGATCCGGCCGTCGGGGTCGGTGACGAGCACGACGGCCGCGGTCCAGAGCGTGGCGCGCGAGGCCCCGTACTCCGCGGGTGTCATCCAGGTACCCGCGCGCTCGGCGTCATCGGTCAGCTGCGGCATTGGAACTCCGTTCACCGTGGGTGGACCCGCCGGTTGTGCAACAGCGGGCGCGGCTCCCGGGTTACGACGTGCCCCGGCCTGCCGGATGGCCTGATTCCGCTTTGCCTGATCAATACCTTCTTATTACCTGATTATGTCGATCTTGATAGCTTCCGTCGTGCGGACCGGCCGTGTGAAAGCCGCCGGTCCGACCACTTCACCGGATCGAGGAGAACCGACCGACATGCGACGCGCTTCCCGTACCGACACCGGAACGGCCGACGGGAAGCGGTGGACCGCACCGGTCGTCGCGGGTGTCGCGGGTGGCGTCGCGGTACTCGGCTTCGGCGGCCTGTACGCCGCCGGACTCCTCCTGACCGGGAGCGACATCGCCGCGGGCACGAAGGTGCGCGGCGTCGAGCTGGGCGGAATGAGCCGGGCCGAGGCCCGGCGGGCCCTGGACCGTGAACTCGGCCCGGACGCCGGGGCACCGGTCGTCCTGCGCGTCGGGGACCGCTCCGAACGCCTCGCCCCGGGCGCCCTCGGCCTCTCCCTGGACACCGCCGCGACCGTCGAGCGCGCGGCGCGCTCCGGCTCGGACCCGTTGACCGCGATCGGACGCCTCTTCGCCTCGGGCGACCCCGACGTGCGGGCGGTGGTCGACCTCGACGAGAAGACGGCTCGCGCCGCCCTCGACCGGGTCGGCGAGAAGAGCGGGCGCGCGGCCCGCGAGGGCTCCGTCACCTTCGAGAAGGGCAGGGCCGAGCCGGTCGCCCCGGTCACGGGCATCGCCGTGGACACCGACCGGTCCCTGGAGGCGCTGCGCGCCGCGTACCCCACGTCCGCCGGCAAGCCCGTGGAACTGCCGGTCCGCACGACCGAACCGCGCGTCGGCCGACAGGAAACGGACCGCGCGCTGAAGGAGTTCGCCCGACCGGCCATGTCGGCGCCGGTCACCCTCGCCGTCGAGGGCCGGCGCATTTCGGTGTCCCCGACCCTTCTCGGCAGGCACCTGACGCTGAAGGACGACGGCCGGGGCCGACTGACCCCCCGCCTGGACGCGAAGGCACTGCTCGCCGCTCCGGCCCTCGGCGGTCCGCTGCGGCAGGCCACCCGGGGCCCCGTCGAGGCGAAGCTCCGGGTGGACGGCGGTCGGATCACCGTCGTCGAGGACGGCAAACCGGGCCGTCAGGTCACCGAGGAGACGCTGGGCAGGGCCGTGTTGCCGCTGCTGACCGGAGCCGGGGCCGCCGCCCGCACCGGCGAGGTCGCCACCGAGCCGGTCCGGCCGCGGCTCACGCGGGAGTCGGTGCGCGAACTCGGCATCACGGAGCAGGTGTCCACCTTCACCGTCCCGTTCGAGCGGGCCCCGTACCGGACCACGAACATAGGCCGGGCCGCCGAGCTGATCAACGGTTCGGTGGTGCTGCCCGACGAGACGTGGAGCTTCAACCGGCGGGTCGGCGAACGGACGAAGGAGAACGGCTTCGTCGACGGCCTCATGATCAACAATGGCGTGTACGAGAAGGCCGCGGGCGGCGGGGTCTCGGCCGTGGCCACCACCGTCTTCAACGCGATGTTCTTCGCAGGCGTCAAACCCCTCGAATACGGGGCGCACTCCTTCTACATCGAGCGCTACCCCGAGGGCCGCGAGGCCACCGTCGCCTGGGGCAGCCTGGACCTGCGCTTCGCCAATGACACGGGTCGGGCCCTGTACATCCAGGCGACGGCCACCGACACCTCGGTCACCGTCACCTTCCTCGGCACCGGGAAGTACGACGAGGTCAAGGCGGTCAAGGGTCCGCGCACCAACATCAAGGCGCCGGCCTCCCGCACCGGCAGCGGCCCCAAGTGCGAGACCCAGTCCCCGCTGGAGGGCTTCGACGTGGCCGTCGACCGGATCTTCGTGAAGGGCGGCCAGGAGGTCGGGCGCGAGACGATGAAGACCCGCTACACGCCGCGCGACGCCGTCACCTGCGGGGCTTGAGCGGCCCCCGCCGGTCCGCGCGGCCCGCTCACCCGTCCGTGTGACGGCGGGCGATGGACGGGGCTCGGGTACGGCAGGGTGGGCGGATGCAGCCGTGCCGGATTCCGCCCCTGCCCCTGGCCCTCGTCGTGCTCGCGCTCGCGTTGACCGCCGGGTGCGTGACGGTGCGGCCGACGGGAACCACCGGGACGGCTCCCCCGCCGGTGTCCGCCGCGGCCCCCGCTCCCCCGCAACCGGCCGTGGAGGCCTGGCCGTTGCGGGCCGCTCCCACCGCCCCCGAGCCGGCCGCGCCCGCCGGCTCGACGCCGGTCGCGGCCCCTTCGCCGCCGCCGGCCGACCCCGGGCGGGCCGCGCCCCCGCGGACGGCCCCCGGGCCGGCCGCCCCGGCGCGACGCACGGTGCGGGTGCCGCGGAACGCCGCGCCGGCCCGCCCGGTGCACCGCGCACCCGCCGCCAAACCCCGCGGACGGGAGGCCGTACGGCCCGGGGCCCGGCCCGCGCCGGGGCGCTCGTACGACATGGCGCCGCTGTGCGCGGCGGCCAAGGGGACGGTGTCGCCGTCCATCGTGGCCCTGTGCCGCTGATGACAGTGCGGGCGCATGGCCTCGTGACCACGTCGTCGGGCACCGGGCCGACGGGTGGACGACACGGGGAGTGTGGGGCATGACCGACTCGGCGACGGTGGTCGGCGCGTTGCGGGAACTGGCGCGGGAGCGGACGGGCGAGGTGGAGGTCCTCGACGGGTTCACCGACTCCGCGATGGACGCCTGGCCGGTCGAGGTGCCCGAGGCGCTGCGGATCGTGCTGCGGGAGATCGGCGGGGTGCGGACCGGGGAGAGCGAGTTCGTCTTCGGGCCGCGTGGCCGCCAGGTGTTCACCGACGGCCATTGGACCCTGGGGGACCTGGACTACGGGGAGGGTTCGCTGATCGTGGGGGCCGGCACCGGCGACTGGGGTCCGGTGCCGGCGGCGTTCCCGTACCGGGCCGACGACCCGGAGATCACCGTCGAGGCACCGGAGTTCGTGCGGTGGCTGGCCGGCTTCGCCGAGCGGCTCGCGCAGGACGCCGAGCGACCCGCGCCCGAGGCGTTCGTGAGGGCCGTCCCCAGCGTCGCGGTGGCGGAGGGCCCGGACACCGAACTCGCCGCCCTCGTGGGGCGCGGGGAGCCGCTCACCGACCTGGTCGACCTGCGGACCCTGCCCGAGTACCCCTGCGGGGTGGGCTGGGAACCGTACTTCTCCACCCTCCACGGCACCGCCGACACCAGCGGCAGCGAGGTGCGGATCCGGCTGGTGGGCGACGGCAGGGCGCTGCTCCTGTGCAGTGTGGTGAGCGGGGACTTCCTGGGCCGTCCGGTGCGGCGGCACGCGTCGCCCGAGGACGCCCCGCACCGCGCGGTCGCGGAACTGCGCGCCCTGGCCGAGGAGTTCCCCTCGTACGTCTCACTCGAGACGGGCAGCGCGGACTCCGTCATGGACGGCTGGCCGGTACCCGTTCCCGAGGACGTCCGGGTGGTGCTCCGCGAGATCGGCTCGGTGGCCGTCACCGGCCTGCCCACGCTGTGGCTGCGGCCGGGCGGCGACGCCTTCGGGGTGGATCCCGAACTCCACCGGATGCTGGGCGGCGACGGGACGTACTGGCCGCTGGCCGACGTGCGCCACGGGCGGGGCGGCGCACTCGTCCAGATCCGGATCGACCCCGGGGCCGGGCAGTGGGGGTACGCGGTCTCCGTGCCCGCCGATCCGGCCGCGCTCCGGCGGTACCCCGAGGTGAAACTCCTCGCGGCGTCCCCCGCCGACCTGCTGCTGGACCTCGTCCGACGGGTGCGCCGGGCCGCCACCGGGACGGACTTCGCCTCGCGGATCGGCGCTCAGACGCAGTGGCTGTTCCCCAACACCGGCGAACCGTGGCCGCGCCCGACCCCGGTCTCGCAGTGGGCGGGCTCGGCGGATCCGCTGCTCGCGGCGGCGGTGGCGGAGCTGCCCGACGGGGCGTACGCCGCCGACCTGCGCGAGGTTCCGCTGCCGAGCGACCTGTGCTTCCACCGGGCCCGCGAGTGGCCGTACTCGGCGAGGCTGGAGCGGCTGCACTTCCCGGCGGGCGGACGGCTGGCCGCGGCGGTACCGGTCCAGGCGGCATCCGACTGACCCGGCGCCGTTCGGCCGGGCCGGGGGTCGGCGGGGCCGGGGGTCGGCGGGGCCGTCGCGTCGCCCCGCCGGCGGCGCGTCATCCGACTGGCCCCGGCCCGGCTTCCGGGCCGGGCCGGACGGGTTCGGTTTCATGGGCGGGACGGGCCCGCACGGGGCCCCTGAACCCAGGGAGCGGGCATGGCCAGGATCGCCCTGTTCGGCGCGACCGGCACCATCGGCGGTCGGGTGCTGCACGAGGCACTCGGCCGCGGTCACCAGGTCACCGCGGTCGTACGGGACCCGGAGCGGCTCCCCGACCCGGACGGCGCGGCGGTGACGCGCGGCGACGTCCTCGACCCGTCGTCGGTGGCCGAGGCCGTCGAGGGCCACGACGTGGTGGTGAGCGCCTTCGGCCCGGACGCGGGGGACGCGGGCGCCCTCGTGACCGCCGCGAGGTCCCTGATCGGCGGTGTGCAGACGCTGGGCACGGACGAGACGTCCAGGCCCCGGCTGGTCACGGTCGGCGGGGCGGGGTCGCTGCGCACCGCCGGCGGTCGGCAGGTCTGGGACCGGGAGGACGTCCCGGAGCCGGTCCTCGCGGTCATGCGCGCCCATGGCGAAGCCCTCGACTTCCTGCTCACCGTGCCGGTGGAGGAGGTCCACTGGACCAGCCTCAGCCCGGCCGCGCTGATCGCGCCGGGCGAACGCACGGGGACCTACCGGTTGGGACTCGACGACCTGATCGTGGACGCCGAGGGCCTGAGCCGGATCTCCACGGAGGACTACGCCGTCGCCCTCGTGGACGAGGTCGAGCGGGACGCGCACGCGGGACGCAGGTTCACGGTCGGGTACTGAGCGCGGGCGGTCCTCGACGTTCCTCGGGCGGGTGCGCGCGCGGCTGCCGGACGCGGGCGGCGCTGCGCGGCCCGGTCAGTCGACGCGGCGCCCGGGGGGCCTGTCGTCCTCGGGGTCGGCACCGGCGCCGTCGGCTCGCGGGGGCCGTGCGTCGTCGGCGTAGAGCGCGGTGAGTTCGGCGCCGGTGCGGGCGAGCGTCCGCCGGACCTCGGGCGGTTCGAGCACCTCCACGCGTCCGCCGAGGCCGGCGAGGCTCGCGGCGATGGCCCGGGGCGCCGGACCGTCGACCCACACCTCGGTCCAGCCGTCGGGCAGCGGCTCGCCGACCCGCAGTCGGCCGCCGAGCAGCCGGCCGAGGAGGGGCAGGACGGACGGTTCGACGCGGGCTCGGGCCGTGGCCGCGTACATCCCGCCCTCGATCGTCTCGGCGAGCGCGCGCCACGCCGTGGCCAGGTCGAAGTCGGGCGGCCGGACGACCGGCTCGCCCGTCGGCTCGACGGAGACGACCCGGCTCAGCCGGAAGGTGCGCAGGCCCCGCTCCGTGCCGGCCACCAGGTACTCCGCGCCCGCCTTGGAGACGAGCCCGAGCGGCTCGACCTCGCGGACCCCCGCCGGTTTGCCGACTCCCTCGTATCCGAGGCGGACCCTGATCCCGTCCACGACGGCGGCCTGGAGCGCCGTGCGGTGCGTGGTGTCCGTCATGGCGGGGTTGCGGGACCAGTCGGTGGTGTCCGTGACGCCGGCGCGCGAGGCGGCCTCGGCGTCCGCGCGCAGCGTGGCGGGCAGGGCCCGGACCAACTTGCGCAGCATGGTGCGGAGTTCCGGTGTGACGGCGAGGGGGCCGGTGGCGAGGAAGAGTGCCCGGGTCTCGTCGGCGGTGAGTCCGGTGAGGTTGGTGCGGGCCCCTCCCACCAGCGACCAGCCGCCGCCGCGACCGCGCTGGGAGTAGACGGGCACGCCGGACGCGGCCAGCGCCTCGAGGTCACGACGGGCGGTGCGCTCGGAGGTCTCCAACTCCGCTGCCACTTCGGAGACGGTGACGCGACCGCGCTCTTGGAGGAACAGCAGGATCGCCACCAGACGGTCAGCCTTCATGGATCCATTGTGCTCGAAAAACAGGCCACAAGATGGCCACTTTGGTGACCAGGATGGCGTGCATGACCACAGACACCACGTCGTTCGAGCAGACCCCTTCCACCGACGTCGCCGCGGCCGACACGGCCACCGACGCCCCCGACCCGCGCGAAGACCTCTCCACGGCCATCGCCCTCGCCGGACGCACCCTCGCCGCCGTGCGAGCCGACCAGTACGACGCCCCGACCCCCTGCGAGGACTTCGACGTCCGGCGGCTGTCGAGCCACCTCGTCGCCGTCGTGCGCCGGATCGCGGTGATCGGGCGCGGCGAGGACCCCTTCAGCGTGCCGTCCTTCGCCGACGAACTGGCCGACGGGGCGTGGGCCGGCGCCTGGGACGCCGCCGCTCGTGAAGCCGTCGACGTATGGGCGGACCCGGGGATCCTCGGGCGCGAACTCCGGCTTCCTGTCGGCAGGTTGCCGGGAGCGGCCGGCGCGCTCGTCTACAGCCACGAACTCACCGTCCACACCTGGGACCTGGCGCGCGCGACCGGGCAGCGACCGGTGTGGGACGAGTCCCTGGTGGAACGCGCGCTCACGCTCGTGCGACGGGTCCTGCCGGCCGAGGCGCGCGGCGGGCCGATCCCCTTCGGTCCCGTCACGGACGTGGACGCCGACGCTCCCGCCATCGACCGGCTCGTGGCCTGGGCGGGCCGCCGCCCCTGAACGGGCGGCTCCGGCGCACCGGAGACGGGCCGCGGCGCGCGGGCGGCCGGCGCCCCGCACACGCGGACGGGGCCGCGTTCACCTGGGGAAATCGGGTGGATCCGGCCGCCTCCGTCTCTCTAGAGTGACCGGGCACCACGTCGTCGAGCAGGAGCGGACCATGCGCACGCACTACCCCCGTACGGCGCATCTTCCCTGGTCCCCCGGGGCGAGCGCGGACGATGTCCGCGCTCGCGGGCTCTCGGCCCTGGCCGGACGCGAGGTGGTGGTCACGGAGAAGCTCGACGGGGAGAACACCACCCTGTACGCCGACGGGTCGCACGCCCGCTCGCTCGACTCGGGACACCATCCGTCGCGGGCGTGGGTGAAGGCGTTGCAGGGCCGGATCGGGGCCGGGATCCCGGCGGGTTGGCGGGTGTGCGGCGAGAACCTGTACGCACGTCACTCCCTCGCCTACGAGGACCTGGACAGTTGGTTCTACGGCTTCTCCGTGTGGGACGGCGATTCCTGCCTGGGCTGGGACCGCACCGTGCGGTTCCTGCACGGGATCGGCGTGCCGACCCCGAGGGTCCTGTGGCGCGGGATCTTCGACGAGCGGGCGCTGCGCCGACTGCGGCTCGACACGAACCGCCGGGAGGGCTACGTCGTCCGCACGGTGGACGGGTTCACACGCGCCGACTTCGGCAGGTACGTCGCGAAGTGGGTCCGTGTGGGGCACGTGCGGACCGACACGCACTGGATGCACGCGCAGGTCGTACCGAACGGACTCGGGCCGCGGGCCCCGTTGTGGGCGGTCCGGTCCGGCTCCGAGCCGGACATCGAGGCGCTGCGGAACGCGGTCGGGGCCGGGTCGACGGCGCCCGCCGAGCCTCCCGCCGAACCCTCGGGGACGTCGCGCGCGTCGGCGGCGGAGGTCGTCGCGGAGGTGACCGCCCACCTGGACGGGGCCGGGCGCACCGGCGAGGCGCGGCTGGCCGGGGTGCTGGCCGCCGCGCTGCGCGATGAGCGGCGGGCGGCCCTCGGGGCGCGGCTCGCGGCCGGGCCGCTCGGGATGGCGACGGCCCGGCGGGTCGCGGACCTGGTCGGGCTGTACCCGGCGCTGCAACGGCCGTTCCCGGACGAGGAGCGGCGGGCCGGCCTCGTGCGGCTGGCCGCCGCGGCCGACCTGGGGGTGCTGCACGCGCTGGCCGGGGCCGCGGCGGACGGGGCCGCCCGGGAGTGCGTGGAGTGGTCCGCGCTGTGCGCCGAGGAGGCAGGGCTGCTAGGGCCGGACCCGTTGGGGGCGCTGCGGTCGGGGCTGCGGGACGGCGTGGCGGGCGTGGACCCGGACGCGGCGGACCGCTGCTGGGCCGAGGCGCGGGAGGCGTTCGCGCTGGGCAGGGCGCACACCGCCGAGGAGGCGGTGGCCGCGACCTGGCGGTGGCGCGACGGGGCGTTCCCCCGACTGGTCCAACTGTGCGGTCCCTCGGGCAGCGGCAAGAGCACCTTCGCCGGTTCGCTGCCCGGCGTGAGCGCGTTCGTGAGCCTGGACGACCTGCGGGCCGGCCGGGGTGCGCGCGGCGACCAGACGGACAACGCGGACGTGCTCCGCGAGGGCCTCGACCGGTTGGGCCTGGCCCTGGCCGCCGCCACGCGCACCGGCGGCACGGTGGTGTGGGACGCGACCTCCCTCAACGACCGACAGCGCGCTCTGGCGGACGCGGTCGCGCGCCGCCGGGACGCTCTGGTCACCCACGCGGTGGTGTGGGTCGAGGAGGCGGAGCTGGTGCGGCGCAACACGGTCCGACCGCATCCCGTGCCGGCGGCGGTGCTGGAGTCACAGCTGAGGCGGTTCGCCCCGCCGTATCCGGGCCGGGCGCACCGGACCTGGTACATCGGCGCGGGGGGCACGGTCGAGGACACGGCCGGTACCGTCGCGGAACGGGACGGGGACCTCTGATGCGCACCAGCGAGGAGCTCTACCACCAGGTGCGCTGGGACCCGCGGTTCGATCCGGCGCGGTTCACGCTCGGGCTGCTCCAACGCGGGGCCGCCCCGAAGCGGGTGCCCCTGCCGTCGTTCGTGCCGGGCGGCGACATCCCCTGGCACCGGGTGCTGTTCGTCGAGGCGGACGGCGAGTTGGTGTGGGACCGGGCCACCGGCCTGGACGTCATCGACGGCACGCGGGCCGGTCGGATCGAGGAACCGCGGCTGCTGGACGCGCCGTTCTTCACCGTGCGGATCCCGCACGCGTGGGACCCGGCGGGCGAGGGCGCCTGGCGGCCGGCCGAACCGGACCCCGACGCCCCGCGCGTGGACGCCGTTCGGCTGGTCACGTGGAACACGCTGTGGGACCGGTACGACGCGCCCCGCATTTCCACCGCGCTGCGCAGGCCGATGCTCCTGGCCGACCTGGCCCGGGCCGACGCCGACGTGATCGCGCTCCAGGAGGTCGAGCCGGCCCTGCTGACGATGCTGCTCGCGCAGCCGTGGGTGCGGGAGCGGTACACGGTGGGCGCCGACCCGCGCGGCCGGGACGTCGCCGAGTGCGGGCTGTCGATCCTGAGCCGGTTGCCGATTCGGGAGGCGGGTCTGCGCGAGCTGCGCCCGCACAAGGCCGTGATCGCCGTGACGGTGGACACCGCGGCAGGCCCCCTGGTCGTGGCCAACACCCACCTGACGAGCGACCACAGCGAACACGGTGCGGACCGGCGGACGGAAGAACTGGCCCTCCTGGCGCACGGCCTGGGCTCCGTCGACGCCCCGATCGCCCTCGTCGGCGACTTCAACGACGGCCGGACCGGGGCCGAGGGCCCGGCGGCCGTGCTCGGACTCCGGGACGCCTGGACCGAGGTGCACGGGGCGGCGGACGACACCCCGACCTTCGATCCGACGGTGAACCCCCTGGCGGCGGTGGGCTCGCTCTCGGGACGGTCCGCGCGACTGGACCGGATCCTGCTGCGGTCGCCGGGCGTGGTGCGCTCGGCGGCGCTGCGGGGCGACGTCCCCGGCCCGGACGGGCTGTTCGTCTCGGACCATTTCGGGGTGGAGGCGACGCTGGGGTTCGGGGCGCCGGACGAGGGGCCGGCGCGCCTGGACGTGGCGGCGACGGCGCGCACGGCCGTGGCCTGGCTCCCGCCGGCCGACCCGGCCGTGGACGCCCTTCGGCGCGCCCACGATCCCGCGGTCGACCGGTGGCCGGCGCACGTGAACCTGCTCTTCGGCTTCGTTCCGGAGTCGGCGTTCGAGGCGGCGCTGCCGCTGCTGGCGCACGTCGCGGCGCAGGCTTCCCCGTTCACGGCCCGCCTGGAGGGCGTACACGACTTCGGGCACCGGGAGGACGCCACGCTGTGGCTGGACCCGGCCGCCGACGGCGCCGCGCCCTGGCAGGAGCTTCGGCGGGCACTGACCGCACGGTTCCCCGGCTGCCGGGGCCGCGCCGGGGACCACACCCCGCACCTGACACTGGGGCGCAGCGGCGATCCGCGGCGGGCGGTCGCGGAGTTCGGCGCCCGCCTCGGCGGTGGGACGCGCCGGGCACGGGTCGACTCGCTCGCCGTGCTGTCGCGGCGCGGGGACGGACCGATGGAGGTCCGGGCGACGGTGGAGCTGGGCACGGGCGAGGTCGCGTGGGTACCGGAGGCCGGGCCGTCGGCGCACTCGTCGGGCGGCCCGTCGGCCGACCGGGGCGGTGTCGGTCCCGGGGCGGTCCTCGCCCGGATCACGGCGGCGTTGGGCGAGGGCGTGGTGCACGTGGCGGGGTCCCGGCGGATGGGCTGCGCGTTGCCGGACGCGGATCTGGACCTGGTGGCGGCCCTGGCCGGCGAGGTCCGTGTCGAGGAGGTGCGGGACCGGGTGGCGGCGGCGCTGCCCGAGGCCGAGCGGCTGCGGTCGGTACCGGGGGCGCGGGTGCCGGGGCTGCGCTTCCGGGTGGCCGGACTGGACGTGGACCTGGTGGTGGTCTGCACCGGCGCCATGGAGCCGGCACGGGCCGTGGCCCGACGGATGGAGCTGGGCGAGGCGGCGCGGATCGCGCTGAGCGCGGTCGGTGACGCCGACGCGGTACGGGACTTCGTGGGCCCGGAGCAGGCGGCCTTCGCGGGGCTGGCCCGCGAGGTGAAGACCTGGGCGCGGGCGCGGGGCCTGGACTCGGCGCCGTTCGGCGGACTGCCCGGCCTGGCCTGGTCGGTGCTGGCCGCACGGACGGTGCGCGCGGCGTCCGACCTGGCTCCCGACGCGCTGTCCCGTGAGTTCTTCGGGACCTGGGCGGCCTGGGACTGGCGCGAGCCGGTGTCCCTGGGGACGACGGGATCCGCGGCGGCGGGGCGGGAGTCCGGGGCGGGGTCGCGGTCGCTCCCGTCCGCGCACGGCCCGGGCGGGAGCGACCGCGACCCCGTCACGGTGCTCACCCCGTCCGATCCGGTCCGCAGCTGTACGACGCAGGTGGGGCCGGGCATGCGCGACCTGCTGGTCCGGGAGCTGTACGCGGCCTGGGAGGCGTCGGAGGCCGGCGCGGACGGCCCGCTCGCCGCGGCCGGACCGCCGGCGCACCGACGGCACGCCGCCTGGATGGTGGTCACCGTACGGGGCGACGCGGGGGAGTTCGAGGATCGACTGGGCCGCGTGCGCGGCCGGTTCCGTGCGTTGCTCGGCGCGCTGGAGGAGGCGGGTGTCGGGGACGCCCACGCCTGGCCCCACCCGTTCGCGTCGGGTGACACCCTGGCCCGCTACGCGATCGGGCTCGGGTCGAACCCGCCGGCCGCGGCCGACCTGTCCCCGCTCGTCGCGCGCTGGACGGCGGGCCTGCCGGGAGTCACGGTCGAGCGGGTGGACGGCGGAGCTGTCCCGACCCTGACCTGAGCCCCGACGCGACGCTCGGGGCGGCTCCCGGCGACGACAACCAACGAACGCACGAGCATGAACACCCTCCTGCCGGCCCCACTGTCCGAACGCGGTCGGTCGACCACCCCGCCCCGCCCTCCCCGCGCGGCGGGCTCGACGGGCAGTGCGGAACGGAGCGGTCAGGAGCCTCAGTAGAGTGCGGCCGGCTTTTTTCGTCAATACTTTTCACAAGGATTGAAGAAACCCCAAGTTCACAGGCCTGAAGCGCAATTGACACTCCGTTCGATCTTCATTTCATGAACGCTCAACCCCTTGACGGCCCCCCCGCCGGGCAGTTCACTCACGCTTCGATCCCCCCGGATCCTCGACGTCAGGAGTGCCCCGCATGCCCCTGCTCCACGATCGCCCGCCGAGACTCACCGTCGCGACCCTCGCCGCGGCCCTGGTCGCGGCCCTCCTCGTGCTGCTCCCCGGTGCCACCGCGAGCGCGGCGCCCACACTGCTCTCCCAGGGCAGGCCCACCGCCGCCTCCACGGTGGAGGGCGGCGGCACCCCGGCCTCCGCGGCCGTGGACGGCAACACCGACACCCGTTGGTCCAGCCAGTTCGCCGACCCGCAGTGGATACAGGTCGACCTGGGCGCCCCGGCGCAGATCAGCCAGGTCGTGCTGCGCTGGGAGGCCGCGTACGCCAAGGCCTACCGGGTCGAACTGTCCACCGACGGGACCAACTGGTCCACCGCCTACTCCACCGCCGCCTCCGCCGGCGGGGTCCAGACCCACGACGTCACCGGCACCGCCCGCTACGTCCGGGTGTACGGCACCCAGCGCGCCACCGGATACGGCTACTCGCTCTGGGAGTTCCAGGTGTACGGCACGGGCGGTACCGGTCCGACGCTCCCGGGCGGGGGCGACCTCGGCCCCAACGTGATCGTCTTCGACCCGTCCACACCGAACATCCAGGCCCGGCTGGACCAGGTCTTCGCCCAGCAGGAGTCGGCCCAGTTCGGCTCCGGCCGCTACCAGTTCCTGTTCAAGCCGGGCACGTACAACGGCCTCAACGCCCAGATCGGGTTCTACACCTCGATCTCGGGTCTCGGCCTGAGCCCCGACGACACCACCATCAACGGGGACGTCACCGTCGACGCCGGCTGGTTCGGCGGCAACGCCACCCAGAACTTCTGGCGTTCGGCGGAGAACCTGGCGCTGAACCCGGTCAACGGCACCGACCGCTGGGCCGTGTCCCAGGCCGCGCCGTTCCGCCGGATGCACGTCAAGGGCGGACTCAACCTGGCCCCCAACGGCTACGGTTGGGCCTCCGGCGGCTACATCGCCGACTCGCGGATCGACGGCCAGGTCGGAAACTACTCGCAGCAGCAGTGGTACACCCGCGACAGCTCCATCGGCGGCTGGTCCAACTCCGTCTGGAACCAGGTGTTCTCCGGCACCCAGGGCGCGCCGGCGCAGAGCTTCCCGGAACCGCGCTACACCACGCTGGACACCACCCCCGTCTCGCGGGAGAAGCCCTTCCTGTACCTCGACGGGAACGAGTACAAGGTGTTCGCCCCGGCGAAGCGGGTGAACGCCCGCGGCACCTCCTGGGGCAACGGGACCCCGCAGGGCACCTCGATCCCGCTGAGCCGGTTCTACGTGGTCAAGCCGGGCGCGAGCGCCGCCACGATCAACCAGGCGCTGGCCCAGGGCCTGCACCTGCTCTTCACGCCGGGCGTCTACCACGTGAACCAGACCATCCAGGTGAACCGCCCCGACACGGTCGTCCTGGGCCTGGGCCTCGCCACGATCATCCCGGACAACGGGGTGACCGCCATGAAGGTCGCCGACGTGGACGGCGTCAGGCTCGCGGGCTTCCTGATCGACGCGGGTCAGGTCAACTCCCCCACCCTGCTGGAGGTCGGCCCGGCCGGCGCGAACACGGACCACGCCGCCAACCCGACGACCGTGCAGGACGTGTTCATCCGCGTCGGCGGCGCCGGGGCGGGCAGGGCCACCGCCGGCATGGTGATCAACAACCACGACACCGTCGTCGACCACACGTGGATCTGGCGGGCCGACCACGGCGACGGGGTGGGCTGGGAGACCAACCGCTCCGACTACGGGTTCCGCGTGAACGGTGACGACGTCCTGGCCACCGGGCTGTTCGTCGAGCACTTCAACAAGTACGACGTGGAGTGGAACGGCGAGCGCGGCCGGACGATCTTCTTCCAGAACGAGAAGGCGTACGACGCCCCGAACCAGGCCGCGATCCAGAACGGTTCGATCAAGGGCTACGCCGCCTACAAGGTGGCCGACTCGGTCAACACCCACGAGGGCTGGGGCCTGGGCAGCTACTGCTACTACAACGTGGATCCGACGATCCGTCAGGATCACGGTTTCCAGGCGCCGGTGAAGGCCGGTGTCCGGTTCCACGACCTGCTCGTCGTCTCGCTGGGCGGCAACGGCCAGTACGAGCACGTCATCAACAACACCGGCGCCCCCACCTCGGGTACGTCGACCACCCCCTCCACCGTGGTCTCGTTCCCCTGATCCACCCCTGATCCACCCGTGACCCCCGCAGGACGCGGGGCGGCCCGGCGGCCGCCCCGCGTTTTCCGGGCCATTCGAGAGAGCGCTCTCCCATCCACTCCGAAGGAGCCGCACGATGAGAATCCGCTCGCGGACCCTGTCCGCACTCCTGGTCTCGGCGGCGTTCGCCGTGACCGCCGCAGCCGGTCTCGGCGCCTCCGCGCCGACCGCCCGGGCGACCCCGGACTCCGGCGCCGGCGCGCACGCGGGCATGAACCACGCCGCGGTCGCCCCCCTCGCCACCGGCGACGACCCCGACGGTGACGGCTACATCCCGGCCGTTCCGCAGGTCACCGGCGTCACCCCGTCCGACCGGGAGCCGGCCCCGCGCTACTTCCACGAGTTCCAGGCCAACTGCGCGGTCACCCGGACCGCCCCGGACGACCCGATCGTCTACGCGGGCCGGCCGGGCGCCTCCCACGACCACACCTTCATGGGCAACACGACCACGAACGCGTTCAGCACCACCTCCTCGCTGAGCGCGGGCGGCACGGCCTGCAACGCGGTCGGCGACCTGTCGGGCTACTGGATGCCGACGCTGTACAACGGCGACCGGGCCCTGCTGCCCACCGGACCCCAGGTGATCTACTACAAGGCGGGGGTCACCGACCACACGAGCGTGCGCCCCTTCCCCAAGGGCCTGCGCTTCCTCGTCGGCAGTCCGACCCAGACCGCGGCCGAGTTCCGCGCGCACAAGGGCTGGGTCGAGGGCTGGGAGTGCGGCGACAGCTTCAAGAACGTCGAGTTCCCCGCGAACTGCCCGGCCGGCACCCAGCTCAACATCCGTTTCCAGGCGCCGAGTTGCTGGGACGGCAGGTACCTCGACACGCCCGACCACAAGGCTCACATGGCGTATCCGACGGTGAAGGCCGGTACCAACAACAACGTCTGCCCGGCCGACCACCCGGTGGCGCTGCCCATGGTCGAGTTCAAGATGGCCTTCCCCGTCAGCGGGAACATGTCGCAGGTCAGGCTCTCCAGCGGGGCCGGCCACACGTTCCACTACGACTTCTTCAACGCGTGGGACGACCGGACCCTGAACGCCCTCGTCGAGCACTGCGTCAAGGGCGGCCTCCAGTGCAACGCGCGCGGCTACGACGAGACGCACCCCGAGGCGGGCGCCGTCCTCGGACCCGACTACCGGCTCCCGTAGGGGCGCGTCCTCGCGTCCCCTCCCCCGCTCCCCCCACCCCCAAGGAGGCTCAGGCATGCACTCCCGCATGCGCGCCCTCACCGCGGCCGCCCTGCTCGCGGGCGCCGTCACCGTACTCCCCGCGGCCCCGGCGCAGGCAGCCGGCAGCGTGGTCAAGGTGACCGGCACCCAGGGCAACTGGCAGCTCAGCGTGAACGGTTCGCCGTACCTCGTCAAAGGCGTCACCTGGGGCCCGTCCCCGGCCGACGCCGCCCGGCTCCTGCCCGACGTGAGATCGCTGGGCGCCAACACCGTCCGTACCTGGGGCACGGACGCGAGCAGCCGCCCGCTGTTCGACGCGGCCGCGAACAACGGCGTCAAGGTGGTCGCCGGGTTCTGGCTCCAACCGGGCGGCGGCCCGGGCAGCGGCGGCTGCACGAACTACGTCACGGACACCGGCTACAAGAACACCATGCTCGCCGAGTTCTCGCGCTGGGTGGAGACCTACCGCGACCACCCGGCCGTGCTGATGTGGAACGTCGGGAACGAGTCCGTGCTCGGTCTGCAGAACTGCTACTCCGGAACCGAGTTGGAGAACCAGCGCAACGCGTACACCACCTTCGTCAACGACGTCGCGAGGGCCATTCACCGCATCGACGCCAACCATCCCGTCACCTCCACGGACGCGTGGGTGGGCGCCTGGACGTACTACAAGCGCAACTCCCCCGACCTGGACCTGTACTCGGTCAACTCCTACAAGGAGGTCTGCGGGGTCCGGCAGGCGTGGGAGCAGGGTGGGTACACCAAGCCGTACCTGATCACCGAGACCGGTCCCGCCGGTGAGTGGGAGGTGCCGAACGACGCGAACGGCGTACCGCTGGAGCCGGGCGACAAGGCCAAGGCGGACGGTTACACCGGTGCGTGGAACTGCGTCACGGGCCACCGGGGGGTGGCGCTGGGCGCGACGGTCTTCCACTACGGCACCGAGTACGACTTCGGCGGGCACTGGTTCAACCTGACCCCCGCCGGGGAGCGCCGGCACATGTACTACGCCGTCAAGCGGGCCTACGGCGGCAACACGGCGGGCGACAACCTGCCGCCCACCGTGGCCGTGCCGTCGGTGGCGGACCCGGGGGCGGTCCCCGCGGGCAAGGAGGTGACGGTCCAGGCCCCGGCGACCGACCCGGAGGGTGATCCGCTCGTGTACGAGGTGCTGTGGGGCGGCAAGTACGTGGACGGCGGTGGAGGGCTGGTCTCGGCACCGTCCACTCACCTGGGCGACGGCACCCTGAAGGTCACGGCGCCCGCCGGGACCGGCGTGTGGAAGCTGTACGTCAAGGTGAAGGACGGGCGGGGCAACGTGGGCGTCGAACAGCGCTCGGTCCGCGTGGTGCCACCGCCGGTGGCCGGCACGGACGTGGCGCGGGGGCGGCCGACCACCGCCTCCACCTACCAGAACGACGGGTACGGCGGCTGCCCGTGCACACCCCGGTTGGCGACGGACGGGCGCGACGACACCCGGTGGGCGACGACCTGGGCCGATCAGCAGTGGCTCCAGGTGGATCTGGGGTCGGTGAGGCAGCTGAAGCACGTGCAGTTGGTGTGGGAGAGCGCGTACGGGACGGCATACACCGTGAAGGTGTCGGACGACGGCCAGACCTGGCGGACGGCGTACGCCACTTCGTCCGGTGACGGCGGGATCGACGACTTCGACATCGCCGCGTCGGGCCGCCACGTGCGGCTGGAGCTGACCCGGCGCGGCACGGGGTACGGCTACTCCCTCTTCCGCTTCGGCGTCCATGCCTGATCGGCGGACCTGACCGCGCCGCAGGTGCCGCGCGCCGTCCGGTCGACCACCGGGCGGCGCGCGGTCATGCCCGCGGGGGGCGGATCGGGGGCCGTCAGACCTCCAGGATGATCTTCCCGGCGGTGTGTCCGTCCTGGCTGAGTTCGAAGGCGGCGGCCAGCTCGGAGAGCGGGAAGGTCTTGGCGACGGTGACGCCGAGCCGTCCGGTGTCGGCGAGCCCGCCCAGGGCGGCGAGGTCGTCGCCGACGGGGCGCACCCACATCCACTGGCCGTCCGCGCCGAGCACGTCGGGGTCGGCGATGGAGGCGTGCCGGCCGCCGGGGGCGAGGACGGCCTTGGTGACGTCGAGGACGCCGCCCACGAAGTCGGCGACGACGCTCACACCGTCCGGGGCCAGTTCGCGGACCCGTTCGGTGAGGCCGTCCCCGTAGGCGACGGGTTCGCAGCCCAGCTCGCGGAGCCGGTCGTGGTTGCGCGGGGAGGCCGTGCCGATGACGCGGGCGCCGAGGGCGCGGGCGATCTGGACGCCGAGGGAGCCGACGCCGCCGGCCGCGCCGTGGATGAGGACGGTGTCGTCCTCACCGGTGTCGAGGCGGGTGAGCAGTTGGTAGGCGGTGAGGCCGGCCAGCGGCAGTCCGGCCGCCTCCTGCCAGCTGAGCGAGACGGGCTTCGGCGCGAGGGCCCGTACCGGCACGGTGACGAACTCGGCGAAGGTGCCGCCGTGCACGTAGTCCTTGCGGGCGTAGGCGATGACCTCGTCGCCCGCGGTGAACTCGGGGGTGTCGATGCCGACGTACTCGACCGTCCCGGCCACGTCCCAGCCGGGGATCACGGGGTACACCACGTCCATGAGGCCGTCGAGGCCGCCCGCCATGATCTTCCAGTCGACCGGGTTGACCGAGGCGCACCTGACTCGGACGAGGACCTCGCCGGGCCCGACCTTGGGGACCGGCAGCCGGGTCTCGGTGAGCACCTCCGTCCCGCCGTACGTCTCGTACACCATCGCCCGCATGGTGCCCTCGGCCTCGACGTTCAACGACATGCGTCCCACCTTTCCGCGCGCGGCTGGAATCATCTGTTCCGCATCTCATCACGAAAAGCCGTGCCCGCCCCGGGAAGCGGGGCGGGCACGGCGCGGGAAACCGCCGGGGCTCAGAGCGCCCGGTGGGCGGCGATCAGGTCGGCGTAGTGGGCTCCGCTGGTCTTGACGGTGCGTTCCTGGGTGTCGTAGTCCACGCGGACCAGGCCGAACCGCTTGTCGTAGCCGTACGCCCATTCGAAGTTGTCGAGCAGGGACCAGGCGTAGTAGCCGGCCAGGGGCGCGCCGCGGCGGGCGGCGCGGGCGCAGGCGGCGAGGTGGGCGGTCAGGTACGCGGCGCGTTCGGGGTCGTGGACGCTGCCGTCCGGGGCGACGGTGTCCGGGTAGGAGGAGCCGTTCTCGGTGACGTGGATGCGTCGGGCGCCGTACTCCTCGGTCAGTCGCATGAGCAGCGTCTCGATGCCGCTCGCGTCGACCTCCCAGTCCATGCCGGTGCGCGGGACGCCGGGCAGGTCGATCTGGCGGGCGTGGGGGGCGGGTCCGGTCGGGTCGGCGACGACGGTCTGCGGGAAGTAGTAGTTCAGGCCGATCCAGTCGAGGGGGGCCGCGATGGCGTCGAGGTCGCCGGGGCGTTCGGGGAGGTCCACGCCGTACACCTCCCGCATGTCGGCGGGGAAGCCGCGGCCGTGGACGGGGTCGAGCCACCAGCGGTTGACGTGTCCGTCCATCCGTACGGCGGCGGCCCGGTCGGCGTCACTGTCGGTGGCCGCCTCGACGGTGGAGAGGTTGTTGACGATGCCGATCCGCGCGCCGGGGGCGGCGGCGCGGATGGCCCGGGTGGCGAGGCCGTGTCCCAGGAGGAGGTGGTAGGAGGCCCGGACGGCGGCGGTGAGGTCGGTGAGACCGGGGGCCATCTTGCCCTCCAGGTGGCCGATCCACGCCGAGCAGAGCGGCTCGTTGAGGGTGGTCCACTGGGTGACCCGATCGCCGAGGCGCTCCGCGACGACGTGCGCGTACGAGGCGAAGGCCTCGGCGGTGGAGCGCTCGGGCCAGCCGCCGCGGTCCTGGAGGGTCTGGGGCAGGTCCCAGTGGTAGAGGGTGACGGACGGGGTGATGCCGGCGGCGAGCAGACCGTCGACCAGTTGGTCGTAGAAGTCCAGGCCCTTGGCGTTGACCGGCCCGTCGCCCCCGGGCACGACGCGGGGCCAGGCCACCGAGAAGCGGTAGGCGTTGGTGCCGAGTTCCTTCATCAGGGCGATGTCGTCGCGCCAGCGGTGGTAGTGGTCGCAGGCGGTGTCGCCGTGGTGGCCGCCGTCGATGGTCCCGGGGGTGTGGGAGAACGTGTCCCAGATGGACGGGGAGCGGCCGTCGTCGGCCACCGCGCCCTCGATCTGGTAGGCGGAGGTGGCGGTGCCCCAGGCGAAGTCGCGGGGCAGCGCGCCGAGGTCGACGGCGCCGTGGACGGTGGCGTGCACGGTGTCGAGGCGGGTTTCGGAAAGGGTCATTTGACGGCTCCTGCCGTGAGTCCGGCCACCAAGTACCGCTGGAGCAGCAGGAATCCGGCGACGACGGGGATGCTGACGACGAGCGAGGCGGCCATGATCTGGTTCCAGTACACGTCGTTCTGCGTGGAGTAGCCCTGCAGTCCGACGGCCAGGGTGCGGGTGGTGTCGTTCGTCATGACCGAGGCGAAGAGGACCTCTCCCCAGGCGGTCATGAAGGCGTACACGGCGACGGCGACGATGCCGGGGACGGCCGCGGGGACCACGACCCGGAAGAGCGCCCCGAGGGGGCCGCAGCCGTCGACGGTGGCGGCCTCGTCGAGGTCGCGGGGCACCGAGTCGAAGTACCCGATGAGCATCCAGATGGAGAAGGGGAGGGAGAAGGTCAGGTAGGTGAGGATCAGCCCGCCGCGGGAGCCGTAGAGGGCGACTCCGGTGGTGTTGCCGATGTTCACGAAGATCAGGAACAGCGGGAGCAGGAAGAGGATGCCGGGGAACATCTGGGTCGACAGCACGGTGACGGTGAACAGGCGCTTGCCGCGGAAGCGGTAGCGGCTGACGGCGTACGCGGCGAAGACGGCGATGACGACGGAGCAGACGGTGGCGGCGCCGGCCACGATCAGCGAGTTCAGGAAGTACTTGGCGAGCGGGACGGTGTGCCAGATGTCGATGTACGGGCGGACGGTGAGCCCGCCGGGGATCCACCGGAAGGCGCCCGCGACGTCGGCCGGCGGCTTGAGGGAGCTGGTGATCATCACGTAGACGGGCAGTGCCACGAAGCCGGTGAGCAGGGTGAGGAAGACGGCCCGGATCACCTTGAAGGACCGGGGCGGGTCGAGCGCGGAGCGGGTGCGCGCCCGGGGGCGGTGGTCAGGCATCGGCATCCCTCCGGCCTCGGGTGGTCAGGAACAGGTACCCGGCGGTGACCAGCAGCAGGAAGAGCAACAGCAGGACGGACATGGCGGAGCCGGTGCCGAAGTTCCAGGTGACGAAACTGGACTGGTAGATGTGGATGGAGATCAGGTCGGCGGCCTCTGGGGCGGACTTCCCGAACAGCACGAACGGCGTGTTGAAGTCGTTGAAGGTCCACAGGAACAGCACGAGGACCAGTACCTGGTTGACCGCGCCGACCGAAGGCAGCGTGATCCGGCGGATCTGCTGCCAGATGCCGGCGCCGTCGAGGGCGGCGGCCTCGTACAGCTCCTTCGGGACGTTCTGTAGGGCCGCCATGACGATCAGGAAAGCGAACGGCCAGCCCTTCCACACGGAGACGATCAGCAGGGCCCAGAAGCTGTTGTCACCGAGCAGCCAGAAGGTGTGCTCGGCCCCGCCGAGCCCGAGTTGGTCGTGGATGACGTGGTTCACCAGGCCGTTGTCCCGCTGGAACATGAACGCCCAGGTGATGACCGCCGCGTAGACGGGCAGGGCGTACGGCACCAGGAACAGGGCGCGCAGGAACCCTCGGCCGCGGAAGTTCTCCTGCATGAAGACGGCGGCGGCGGTGCCGAGGAACCAGCACAGGGCCACGGAGAGCAGGGTGAACAGGCAGGTGGTGAGGAAGGAGCCCAACAGGGCCTCTCCGACCGGTCGGTTGACGTCGACGGCGAGGTCGTAGTTGTCGAAGCCCGTCCAGGGAGCCCGGGACCAGTCCCGGATGAAGAACTGGGTCAGTTCCCGGAAGCTCATCAGGATGCCCATCACCATCGGGACGAGGTGGATGAGCAGTTCGAGGAGGAGGGCGGGCAGGAGCAGGAGGTAGGGCAGGGCGGCGCGGCGCACGCGACCGGTGCCGCGCACCCGGGTCGCGGTGCGCCGCAGCCTTCCGGCGCCTTCCGTGGTCACGGAGGTCATCGGGCGGTGCTCACTTCGACATCTGCTGCTGGGCCTTGGTCAGTTTCGCCTTGACCGTCTCGGTGGTCACCGGGTTCCCCGAGGCGGCCTCGGCGAACAGTTCCTTGACGGCGGTGCCGACGGCGGTCTCGAACTGGGACTCCTCCGGTACCTGGGGCAGCGGGGCGGCGCTCGTGCCCAGGGTGTTGCGCAGCACGGTCAGGTCGTCGGTGGCGAACGCGCCGTCGGTCTGGGAGGCCTTGACCGGCGGGATGGACCCGTAGGTCTTGTTGAGGATCTTCTGCTCCTCGTCGCCGGTCATGAACTTCACGAACTTCAGCGCCCCGTCGATGTTGTCGGTGTTCTTGAAGACGGCCATGTTGATGCCGGCGACCATGGAGTTGATGTTCCTGCCGCCACCGGGGACGCCGCCCGCCGGGACGGGGACCGGGGCCACGCCCCAGTCCCCCTCCTTCATCCCGTTGGCCTTGAAGCTGGTGGCGGCGCTCTGCCACAGCACCATGGCCGTCCTGCCGTTGGCGAAGTCCTGGAGGGACTGGTTCTTGTCGTACTCGGCGTTGCCGGGCGCGATGATCTTGTCTTTGGCCATCAGGTCGACGTACTGCTTGACGGCGTCGACGTTGCCGGGGCTGTCGAAGGTGGGCTTGCCCGCGCCGTCGAAGAACTCCGCGCCGTGCTGCTTGGAGAACACGAAGGCCTGGTGGATGTTGTTCGACAGGTTGGAACCCTCGGCACCGAGCGCCCACTTGCCGTCCTTGGACAGCTTCTGGCCGATCGTGACCATCTCGTCCCAGGTGGCCGGGGGCTTCTCGACGCCGGCGTCCTTGAACATCTTCTTGTTGTAGTAGAGCGCGTACGACATCGAGTACAGGGGGACGGCCGCCGGGTCCTTGCCGGTCGCGCCGGCCGAGCCGATGGCCGAGTCGACGAAGCGGTCCCTGCCGCCGATGGCGTCGAAGTTCTTGGTGTCCCAGGGCAGCAGGGCGCCGGTGGCCTGGAGGGAGGAGGACCAGGTGTTGCCTATGTTGAGCACGTCCGGTCCCTGGCCGGAGGCGGTGGCCGCGAGGATCCGGTTGAGGAGGTCGGACCAGGGGACCACCTCCAGCTTGACCTTGATGCCGGTCTGCTGCTCGAACTTCTTCAGCTCCGGGCCGAGGGTCGCCTGGTCCGCCGCGATGTCGGGGCCCTGGTTGGAGGCCCAGTAGGTGAGCTCCTTGGGGGCGGTGTTGCCGGCGGCCCCGCCGTCCGCGGAGCCGCCGCCGCAGGCGGTGGCGGCGGCGAGGAGGGAGGCGGTGACGGCGACGGCTGCGGCGGCTCTGGTTCTGCGCATGGCGGATCTGGCCCTTTCGGGAGGGTCGGGAGGAGGCCTGCGAGTGGTGAACGGCGTATGACGGGTGGTGCGGGGGTGAGGCACCGTGCGGCGTCGTCCGTGCCGTGCGGGGCCTCGTGGTGGTGCGCACGGCGCCTTGTGGGCACCCGCTCCGTCCAGGCCTTAATTTAGGACGTGAGTTAAGCCTCGCGAAAGGGTCGCGTCAAGGGGTCGCGCAGGGGTATGTTGCGCTGGATGTCACTGCGGAAGGGGCCGGATGACCACGGGGCGTAGCGGACGAACAGTGCGGGACCTGCGGCGCGGCAACCGCAGCGTGGTACTCCGGCAGCTGTACTTCGGCGGCCCGATGAGCCGTCAGGAACTGGGCCCGGCCACGGGGCTGAGCTCCGGATCCGTCAGCAACGTCGTCGGCGAACTGGTGACCGACGGCCTGCTGGAGGAGGCCGGGATCGTCGACTCGGACGGTGGCCGCCCCCGCACCCTCCTCAGGGTCGCGCCGGGCAGCGCCCACATGATCGGCGTCGACGTCGGCGAAACCCGCGTCCGTGTCGAGCTGTTCGACCTCACGCTCACGGAACTCGCGCGCACGGAACTCCCGTTGCAGCCGCGCAGCTGCTACGACGTCGGCCCGATCGTGGACCACGTACGCACCGGGATCGCCACCGTGCTCGCCGAGGCCGGGGTCGGGACGGACCGGCTGCTGGGCGTCGGGGTGGGCGTGCCCGGGATAGTGGACCGGGACGCCCCGGGCGGAACGGTGGTGCACGGTCAGACCATCGGTTGGGACGCCGTGCCGCTGGAGGCGCTGCTGCGCGCGACCAAGGCCCTGCCCGAGGAGGTCCCGTACATCATCGACAACGGCGCCCGGACCCTCGGCCAGGCCGAGATGTGGTTCGGAGCCGGACGCGGAGCGCGCGAGGCCGTGGTCGTCCTCTTCGGCTCCGGCGTCGGCGCGAGCCTGATCACCGACGGCGCGGGCACCGCACTGGAGTGGGGCCACCTGACGGTCTCGGTGCGCGGGCGGCGCTGCCGGTGCGGGGCCCGGGGCTGCCTGGAGGCCTACACGGGCGCCGAGTCGGTGCTGGCCAGGTGGGCGGAGCGGGACGGCGGCGCCGGGGAGGCGATGGACGCGGTGGACGAGGAGGAGGCCCTGTCCGCCCTGTTGGCGGCTGCTCTCGCCGGGGACGCGGTGGCCGTGGACGTCCTGGAGGAGACGGCCGAGTACCTGGGCGCGGGCCTCTCGGACCTCGTCAACCTCTTCCGTCCCGAACGCATCCTGATCGGTGGCTGGGCGGGCCTGCTGCTGGGCCCGCACATCCTCCCGTCGGTACGGGAGCACGCGACGCGGTACTCCCTGCGACACCCCGCGGACCGCGTCACCATCGACCTGGGGTCCCTCGGCCCGGACGCGGTGACGGTGGGCGCGGCGACGCTGCCGCTGTCCGCGTTCTTCACGGCGGGCGGCCGGCGCAGGCTCCCGGAACCGCCGACCGAACAGCCGGGCTGGCAGACGGCCCTGGAAGTCCGGGGCGGACCGGCGGGCCGCCGGGGGTGAGCGGTGCCCGATCGCGGGGCCGGCCGGCACAAGGCTGACCCCGCGATCGGCCGGTGACAGGGACGAACGGGAGCGGGCGGCGCGGGCGGCGCGGGCGGCGTCAGGCCGAGTCGCGGATCACCAGTTCCCCGTCGAACAGGACGACTTCCGGCTCCGCGCGGTCCGGGGCCCGGTCCAGCAGCAGACGGACCATCTCGGCGGCCATGTCCTCCACCGGCTGCCGCACCGTCGTGAGTGTCGGCCGGGACGCGTTCGCCGCGCTGGAGTCGTCGAAGCCGATCACCGCCACGTCCTGCGGGATCCGCCGCCCGTGCTCGCGCAGCACCAGGCAGGCACCCAGCGCCATCAGGTCGTTGGCCGCGAACACCCCGTCCAGGTCCGGCTGTTCGGCCAGCAGCGTGCGCATGGCGCGCTCGCCGCCCTCCACGGTGAAGTCGGCCTCCACGACCCGGACACCGCCGGTGACCCCACCGACCGCTCCGCCGCCCGACGCCTCACGGAACCCCGCCACCCGTTCCCGGCTCGCCGCCACGTCCGCGGGTCCGCCGATCGCGGCGAGCCGGCCGCGGCCCCGCGCCCGCAGGTGCCGGGCGGCCAGCGCACCGCCCTCGCCGTGACGCAGGTCCACGCTGTCCAGCGGCAGGCCGGCCGTCGCGGGACGCGCGAAGAGCACCGCCGGCACGCCCGCTTCGGCGAGCATCGCGGGCAGCGGGTCGTCGCCGTGGGTCGAGACGAGCAGCGCGCCGTCCGCGCCGCCCCGAATCAGGTGGGTGAGCACCTCGGCCCGGTCCTGCGCCGAGTCGGCGAACAGCAGCACGGGGTGCACGCCGCGCGGACGCAGCGCCCGGACGACCCCGCCGACCACCCGCCCGAAGAAGGGGTCCTGGAACACCTGCGAGGTTTCCGCCCCGGCGCCCGAGACCACCAGCGCCACCGCGCCGGAGCGCCGCGTCACCAGCGACCTCGCGGCCCGGTTCGGCAGGTACCCGGTCGCGGCGACGGCCCGCCGGACCGCCTCGGCGATGGCCGGGTCGACGTTCCGGACGCCGTTCACCACCCGGGACACCGTCGCCCGTGACACTCCGGCCGCACGGGCCACGTCCTCCAGGGTCGGGGCCGTGCCCGTGCCCGTTCCGCTGCTCCCCCCACTGTTCATGGCCGCACTGTAGCGGCCCCCCGTCAGACGTCGAGGGCCGCCCGCAGGGGCAGGTCCCCGGCGCTGCGACCGGCGAGCAGCGTGAACCGGCCCGGCTCGGTCACCCACCCGCGAGGGTCCGGTGACCAGTACTGGAGGGCGCGCTCGGGCACCCGCACGTACGCCGTCACCCGCTCCCCCGGTTCCGCCTCCACGGCCGCCCATCCGGCGAGCCAGCGCACCGGCCGCTCCACCGCCGACTCGGCCCTGGACACGTACAGTTGGACCACTTCACGGCCGCGCCGGGTGCCGGTGTTGCGCAGGACGACGGGGATCTCGTGGCCGCCGGGGGCGGGCTCGGGGCGGCCCAGGTACTCGTACGCCCAGGTGGTGTATCCCAGTCCGTGGCCGAACCAGTACGCGGGTTCGGTGCCCGATCGCAACCAGGCCCGGTGACCGATGTGCAGGCCCTCCTCGTACGGGAGGACACCCTCGACGGGGCGCGTCTCGCGGACCGGGGCCTCGGCCAGCGTGGCGGGCCAGGTGGTGGGGAGTCGCCCGCCCGGCTCGACCCGACCGAGCAGCACGTCGGCCAGGGCGTGCCCGCCTTCCTGGCCGGGGAACCAGGTGAGGAGCACGGCGCCGGGGTCCCGCCGCCAGGGAAGCTCGACGGGCGCGCCGCAGTTCACCACGACGATCGTACGGGCGTTGGCGCGGACGATCTCGTGTACGAACTCCTCGTGGGCGGGGTTCAGCCGCAGGGTGGTGCGGTCCGTCCCCTCGCACTCGTCGCCCTCCGCGGTACCGACGACCACGACGGCGACATCGGCGGCCCGGGCCGCCGCCACGGCGTCGGCGCGGGCGCGCCGGGGGTCGGGCTCGGGTCCGGCGGCGGTCAGCACGGTGGCCCGGCCGGTGCCGGGGGCCAGGGTGCGGCGGGCCACGATCCGGGCGGGTCGGCCGGCCGTGAGGTGGACGCGGGCGGTGTGCTGGGGCGGTCGCACGTGGACGACGGCCGGGTCGTCGGTCTCGGGCGGGAACTCCGCGTCGAGCAAGGGGGTTCCGTCGGCCGTGACGCCGAGGTGCCCGAAGCCGCCGAGCCCCAGGGTCCACGGCCCGGTCGCGTCGGGGTACAGGTCCGCGGCCAGCTCGACGGTGTGCGCGCCGGGAGGCAGCTCCGGTTCCAGGACCCTGCCGGAGGGCTGGAGCGCGTGGTGCAGTACGGCTCCGTCCGCGTCGAGCACGCGCAGCCGCACCCCGGGGGCCCCGCTCTCCGGGTCCCGGGCGTGCCGGGGCCCCAGCGGGGCGGGCCCGGCGTCGGCGGCGAGTGTGGGGCCGGGCGCGTACAGCACCCGGACCCGTTCGGGCAGGGCCGCCCGCAACCCGTCCAGCGGGGTGACCACCCGGTCCGGGAACACCTCGGAGCTGCCGCCGCCCTGGACCCGGGGTTCGTCGGCGTGCGCCCCGATCACGGCGACGCTCCCCAACGCCGCGACGTCCAGGGGCAGTACCCCCCGGTTCTCCAGCAGCACGAACCCGGCGGCGGCGGCCTCCCGCACCACCGCCCGCACCCGGTCCGCGGGTTCGGGCCGATCCGACGGGTCGGGGTGGTCCGACGGATTCGGCAGGCCCTCCGGTTCGAGCCGATCCGACGGCTCGGGGTGGTCCGACGGGCCCGGTGGGCCGAGGGCTCCGACCCGGGACGCGAGGCGGACCAGGCGACGCACCTTGTCCTCCACCGCCTCCGACGGGACCCGGCCCTCGGCCATCGCCTCGACCAGTGCCCCACCCCAGGGCCCGCCGGGGCCCGGCATCACCAGGTCCTGCGCGGCCCGCGCCGCGGCGACGTTCGCGCGGACGGCGCCCCAGTCCGAGACGACCACGCCGTCGAACCCCCACTCCCCCTTGAGCGGCTCCGTGAGCAGTGGGCTTTCGCTCATGGTGGTTCCGTTGACGCTGTTGTAGGCCGACATCACCAGCCAGACCCCGGCACGCACGGCCGCCTCGAAGGGCGCCAGGTACAGCTCGCGCAGCACCCGCTCGTCGACGCGGACGTCGACGGTCAGCCGCTGTGTCTCGGAGTCGTTGGCCACGTAGTGCTTCGCGGTGGCGGCGACACCCCGGGACTGGATGCCCCGCACGAGGGCCGCCCCCGTGCGACCGGCCAACGAGGGGTCCTCGGCGAAGCACTCGAAGTGGCGTCCGGCGAGCGGGCTGCGGTGCAGGTTGAGGTTGGGCGCGAGGAGGACGTGGACCCCCTTGCGGCGCGCCTCCTCCCCGAGCAGTTCCCCGAGCAGCCGGACCCGGTCCTCGTCCCAGAGCGCGCCGAGGGCGCCGGCGCAAGGCAACAGGGCCGCGGTGGAACGCTCGTCCCAACCGGGACCGCGCACTCCGGCGGGCCCGTCGGAGAACACCAACTCACCCAGTCCGATGACCGGTTCGGCGGGTGTCCGCCATGTGTCGGCACCCGTCAGCAGGCGTACCCGCCGGTGCCGGTCGAGCGTGTCGACGAGCCGTCCCACGTCGTCGCCGTCTTCGTCGCCCATGGCGTCCCCTTCGTTCCGGCTGCCGAACGAGGCTCTCGGAGAGCGCTCTCCCAGATGATCCGGGCGCCCTGACCGGCTGTCAACGGCTCTGCGCACCGCGCCGGTCCGGAAGCCCGGGGTCACTCGTACTCGGTGCCTCCCTTGCGGGTCAGGTACGCCGGGCTGACCGCCTTCGCGATGGCCCGCCCTCCGACGACCGGGCTGTACCGCTCCACCGCCGGACGGATGACGACGCCCTCGCGCAGATGGACGGCCCGGCCGGACACGCTCTCCCGGCCGGTGGCCACCTCAAGGACGGTGTCGAGGTCGTACGGGCCCTCGTACAGCCGTGGAACCAGCGGGAGTTCGTCCGTCAGGAGGTCCGCCGGATCCAGCCAGCGCACCTGTCCGTCGATCTCGGCGGACAGGTCGAAGACCGCGTACCCGGGCGGGGCGTCGGCCGTGCGCGCGTCCGTCCCGTAGGCCAGGTCCTGTACCCCCGAGCCGTACACCTCGCCGAAGACGCCGATCCGGGTCGCGCCGAGCCGCTCGGCCAGCCGCGCCGCGGCCTGCGGGACCCGGTGGCCGCGGACGGCCCGCCAGTACAGGTTGCGCTCGTCCTCCTTCAGTGCGAGTCCCTTCGCGCCGAAGCCCTTGGAGGAGACCAGGACACGCCCCTCTCCCGCGACGTACGTCATCAGGCAGGCCGTGCCGTGGAGTTTCTCCGTCAGGACGACGGGTTCGCCGGACTCGAAGATCTGCGGGTAGCGCTGGAGGTTCTCGACGTCCACCCAGGGCAGCAGGTCGGGGGCGGACTCCACGTCGCCGCTCATCGTCGTCGGGATGGGAGGGGCCCACTTGGTGATCCCGAGGGCCTCGGCGAAGTCGGCGCCCTCCTTCGCAGCCACCTCCAGATCGAGCCCGGCGAGCGTGGCGGGCCGGCACACCAGGCCCTGAGACAGTTCACCCCGCAGCCGCACGGCCTTGACCCGGTTCGCCGCGCCGCCGGCCAGTCGTCCGGTGAGACCCAGCTCCGCGATCAACGCGTCGGGCAGGACGGCCTGTTCGGGGATGTACACGGCGAAGTCCCCGGTGCGGTAGGCACCCTTCGCGACGACGGCCCGGTAGAGGCCGACCTGGGCCAACTCCAGTGCGTCGGCGTTCGGGTGCTCGTGGACGGTCAGTTGCTCGGCGGTCACGCGCAGGGTGGACATGGCTGCCTCCTCGGGATGCGGGTCGGTGGTCGAGGATCTCGCCGAGTGAGACTGCATCGGCCCGGCGACATCCACGACCACTCTCCGCTGCGACATTCACGCTGGTCCAGCGGTTATCGCGGTGTTAGCCTGCCGCGCCGGCGAGGATCCGTCGGCACCGATCGTCCGCGGGCCGAGGGCACGGCCCGCGCACCACGCCACACAGGAGGCGCGCATGTCACTTCGTCCGGTCACCGTCGTGACGGGAGGCGGCAGGGGCATCGGCGCGGCCACCTGTGTACGGCTCGCCGCCGACGGCCACGACATCGCTCTCGGCTATGTCCGGGACGACGCTGCCGCCGATGCCACCGCGGCCCTCGTGCGGGCGACCGGGGCGCGGTGCGTGACCGTACGCGGCGACACCTCGACCGAGTGCGCCGTGGAGCGGCTCTTCGACATCGCCGGGGCCGAACTGGGCGTCGTCACCGGGCTCGTCAACAACGCGGGGGTGACGGGACCGTTGGGCCGGCTCGCCGACGCCCGGACGGAGGACCTGCGGCGCGTCGTCGAGGTGAACCTCCTCGGCCATCTGCTCTGTTGCCGCAGGGCGGCCCGGGACATGGCGGAGACCGGAGGGGCGATCGTGAACGTGTCCTCGGCGGCGGCCACCCTCGGCAGTCCCGGGGAATACGTCCACTACGCGGCGACGAAGGCCGCCACCGACGCCCTCACCCTGGGCCTGGCCAAGGAGCTGGGGCCGGACGGGATCCGGGTCAACGCCGTGGCGCCCGGCGTCATCGAGACGGACATGCACGCGACGATGGGCGACCCCGACCGGCCGACCCGGGCCGCGGCCACGATCCCCCTGGGCCGGGCCGGGCTGCCCGAGGAGGTGGCCGGGGCCATCGCCTGGCTGCTGTCCCCCGAGGCCTCGTACACGACGGGGGCCGTCCTGCGGGTGTCCGGCGGGCGCTGACCCCGCGGCAGGCCAACCCGCCGGCCGTCGTACCCGTGGGCCGTCGCACGCAAGGGATGTCGCACGCGTCGGATGTCGAACCGGGGGCCGACGGGGCTGTCGGTTCGTCGGGCCCGCCCGGATCGGCCATCGGTTCGTCGGGCCCGCCCCCGACCGCTCAGTCGAAGGCCGCCCGGGTCGCGGGGCCGTAGACGCCCCGGGGGTCGCCCGTGATGCTCCGGTCACCCTGGAGTTGGGCGACACCGCGCCGGGTCTGTTCGTCGTACATCCCGGTCGTGGACACGTACGTGAACCCCTGCCCGTGGAGCCGCTCCTGCAGGGCGCGGACCTCGGGCCCGCGATCTCCCGGCCGCAGGGTCGCGGAGGCTCCGTCTCCGGGCGCCTCGGCCGGCGGCCGGCTCGACGACGGAGCGGCGGTGGGAGTCGCCCCCCGGCCGGGCGAGGTGGAGGGCCTCTCGGCTCCCCGCCCGGCCGCACTCGACGCCGAGGCGGAGGACGACGGAACGGCGGGGCTCGCGGACGGCTCGGCGCCGCCCGCGTCGGGCCCGGCGTCCGGGCTGCGGGCCGGGAGCACCGGTACGGACAGCCCGGAGGGCGGTGCGACCCGCGGGGACTCGGGCTCGGGCCCGGCCGTCAGGTACACCAGGCCTCCCGCCACGGCGAGCCCGAGCAGGGCCAGAGCCGCCACCGGCAACCAACCCGCCCTCTCCCGCGCGACGGGCAGGGGCGCGGGCTCGACGACGGGCGGCGGCGCCGGGGCGCGCGGAACGCTCGGAGCGGGGTCCTCTCCGTACCACGCGGGTGTGTGGCCAGAAGCCGCCTCGTCGCCGGAGTGGGGACGGGGGTCGGTGGCGGGTTCGGTGCGCGGTCGGGCGTGACCCGCCGAACGGGACGCGCGCCCCGACGGGGCGACGTACGGGCGTACGAGCAGGTGGTCGTCGGGCACGGTCCCGCTCTCATCGGTGTGGTGGGACACGGTCGTCTCCCGGCAGGTGCGGAGGTCGGCACGGTGGTGCGTCGCCGGCCCCTCCCGGTCGGTCCGGCCCAGCGTCGCCGCGGCTCAGACCGTGGATCTTGATCGGGCGCACTCTTCCCCCCGGGATGCCCCAGGTCAAGCCTGATGTCCGATCCGCTCCGATCTGTCCGTCCAGGAGGGGCCGTTGGTCCCGACCCGGGGTTTCGGGACGAGGACCAGGCCCGTGGAGGTCTCGTCTCCCCCGTCGTCCGTGCCGCGGGCCCCTCCGTGACCGGGTCTGGCGTTGCGGGCCGCTTCCCCATGACGAATCGATTCGGCGAATCGATTCTGCAAGGCGAGCGTCGCCTGCCGGAGCGGCCAGGCCGCCGCCGCCCCGTCACCCGGGCGCGTGAGCGGCGTGACCCGGCCTCCCCCGGGTACGGCATGGTGGACGCATGCAGTTACGCCGGGCCGCCCTGCCCCTCTCCGTTCTCGCGCTCCTCGCGACCGCCGGCTGTGTATCCGTCGGCCCGGAGTCCCCTCTTCCGAACCCGGGGCGGGGCCCCGTACCCGCCGACGTCCCGGACGCCGCGGCCGACCGGGACGCGTCCGACACCCCGCCGGCTCCGCCGCTCTCGCACGCCCTGCCCCTGGGCCCGCTGCCGGACCGGACCGACGAACCGGTCCGGGACGCGGACACCGCCCCGGACGCGGACCCGGGCCATGAGCCGGCCCGCACGGCCCACCCACCCGCGGCGCCGTCCGCGCGACCCGCCGCCCCCCGGCGCGCGGGGCCGCCCAAGGCCGCCTCGCCGCACGTCCCGCGCCGGTCCGTGCCCCGGGCTCCGCGCGGGGACGAGCTGTGCGCGGCGGCGGAGGGTGCCGTACCGCCCTCCATCGTGGACCTCTGCGTACGCCAGTACGGCGGCTGAACGGCCCGGATCCCCGCTTTCCGCGCCCGACCGAGTCGGCCGCACGCGGCCGTGCTTGACTCTCCCCCCGTGTCAGGGCCTGCACTGGGAGGCGTCATGTTCACCATCGGAGACTTCGCCAAACACGGCCGGGTGTCGGTCCGCATGTTGCGTCACTACGACGCGCTCGGGCTGCTGCGCCCCGCACGTGTCGACCCCACGACCGGCTACCGCTTCTACGAGGCGGAGCAACTCGCCCGCCTCAACCGTGTCATCGCCCTCAAGGATCTCGGCTTCAGCCTGGAACAGGTCGGGGCGATCCTGAACGAGCGGTTGGGCGCGGACGAGCTGCGCGGCATGCTGCGGTTGCGGCAGGCCGAACTGGAGAGCGCCATGGCCGCCGCGGCGGCCCGGCTGCACCAGGTCGAGACGAGGCTCCGGACCATCGAGAGCGAGGGAACCATGCCCACCGAAGAGATCGTCGTGAAGAGTCTTCCGCCCGTCCGGCTCGCCGAACTGTCCGGCTGCGCGGCGAGCTACGCCCCGCAGGACATCGGTCCGGTCATCGGGCCTCTGTACGACGACCTGTGCCACCGGATCGAGACGGCCGGGGTGGTCCCGACCGGTCCCGGTCTCGCCTACTACGAGGCCGCTCCCGACGGCGGGACCGGATCGGTCCTGGTGCACGCGGGGCTCCCCGTCCCGGCTTCCGTGCGCGCCGAGGACCTCGGGGGCGCCGTACGGATCGTCGAACTGCCCGGTGTGGAACGCGCGGCGACCGTCGTGCACCGGGGCGCCATGGACGACGTGTTGCCGGCCGCGCAGGCGTTGGCGCACTGGATCGACGCGCACGGCCACCGCTCGGCGGGGTACGCGCGCGAACTGAACCTGGACTGCCCCGAGGACCGCGAGCAGTGGGTCACCGAACTCCAGGAGCCCCTGGCCGACTGACCCTTGGCCGGTTCCCCGCCGGCCGGGTGACCTCCGATCGGCCTTTCCCTGGCCCACCGCGCCCCGGCGGCGTACGCTCCGCCGGTGCAGCGCGTACTCGTCGTCGGCATCAGCGGAGCCGGCAAGTCCACCCTGGCCCGGGCGTTGGGTCGGCGCCTCGGGCTGCCGTACCACGAAGTGGACGCGCTCCATTTCGGCGGACCGGGGTGGGCGGTCAGCGAGACGTACACGGCCGACATGGAGCGGATCGCCGCGACCGGGCTGTGGGTGCTCGACTCCTCCGGTCCGGCCGCGGTCCGGGACCTGCTCTGGGCGCGCGCCGACACGGTGGTCTGGCTGGACCACCGGCGGTCCGTGGTGATGCGGAGGGTGCTGACGCGGTCGTTGCGCCGCAGTCTTTCGCGGGAACGGCTGTTCAACGGGAATCGGGAGGCCTGGCGGGAGTGGTTGCGCGCCGACCATCCCGTGTGGTGGGCCTGGTCCCGGTACGCCGACCGGCGGGCCGAGATCGGCGGCCGGGCCGCCGACCCCCGCTTCGCCCCGCTGCGCGTGGTCCACCTGCGCACGCCCGCGGACGCCGACGCCTGGCTCCGGACGCGACGGGCCGACTAGCGCGTCTCGGTGGCGATCGATCAGCCTCGGTCGGGAAGCCGTCGTCCACAGGCCCGCGCGCAACGCCGGGCCGTGTGGGCCGTGCCGTGGCGGGCTGACCGCAATCGGCTCATCGCGCCGTGCCCGCGGCGGCTCCACTCGGCGCGGGGCAGACCCGCGCGCCGGCCGCCGCCCGCGATCAGGGCGTTGACCGGGATGTGCGGGTCGGCTGCCATCGCCTTGGCGAACAGCACCCCGACCACGAGCGGTACGAGCGCCACGGCCAGTGCCGAGCCGGCGGTGGTCACGTGCCGCATGCGCGGGTGGGGCGCGCTCTGCGCGGCCTGTGAAGTCATGTCCCCATTCGACCAGCGGGAGCGCGCCGGGGAATCGGGGCGGATACTCAGGCCGTCGGGCACGAGGTACTCAGACGGGGTGGTGTGTGGTGACGGAAGGACCGGGCGGGCAGGGCTTCGAGCCCGCAACCGGCGACGAGACCCGGGCGGAGTCGGCGGCCGGCGGCCCCGGGGAGTCGGCATGCGTCGACCGGGGCGGCGAGTTGCGCACGGCGTACGAGGGGATGCTGCAGATCCGCCGGTTGGTGAACGGTTCGGGCGACGCGTCGGTTCCCGCGCCGTGGGAGGTGCGCAGCATGCCGCGCGCGGTGGCCCTGGCCCTGGAGGCGGCGGGCATCGCGGCGTCGGCGGTGGACGAGCGGGGGCGGCGGATCCGCACGGGCTACCGGGTGGCGGCCGGCGCCGAGCCGGGGCGGGTGGAGGTCACCTGGCCGGGCCCGGCCGGGGGCGGGGCGGCGGAGGAGGAGCAGGAGCGGCTGACGGCGTGCGCGGCGGTGCTGGAGGCGCTCGGGTGGGTGTGCCTGCTGTACCGGGGGCCTCGCCGGCGCCGCTTCCTGGAGGTGGAACCACCGCGCCGGACCTGACGGAGTGGTTCGGTACCGGTCGGTTCGGGCCGGAGCGGTCCCGGTCGGTTCGGACCGGAGCGGAGCGGGACGGGGCGGGACGGGGCGCAGCGGGACGGGGCGCAGCGGGACGGGGCGCAGCGGCGGGCCGCCGGTCGGTACGCCGGCGCGGGGTCACCCGTACATGTCCGCCAGCGTGGCGGCCGTCTCGGCGAGGGACCGGCGCAGTTCGGGCGGGCCGAGGACCTCGACCTCGGCCCCGAGGCCCAGCAGGTCGCCGACCGCGACGGAGGTGGTCTCGACGGTCAGGTCCACCCGGATCCAGCCGTCCGCGTCGGCCTCGGCTCCCGCCGCCTCGGCGGCGGCGAGGGCCCTCGTCCCCGCCGCCCCGAACCGCATGGGCAACAGTGTCCGGCCCCGCGGCGAGACGCACAGCCGGGCGGTCCGCGGGTTCAGCGCGGCCTGGAGGCGGCCGGAGGACTCGGCCCAGTGCGCGGCGAGCACGAAGTCGTCGGGCCGCTCGAAGGTGTCGGCGAGGACGTCCACGGCGAGGAAGCGACCCACGCGGTAGGTCCGCAGGGCTTCACCGGACCGTGCGACGAGGTACCAGATGCCTCCCTTGAGGACGAGGCCGAGCGGATGCAGTTCGCGCCGCACCGGGCCGGCAGGTCGGCGGTAGTGGGCGTGCACGACGTTCTGGTCCCACACCGCACCGGCGATGCGGCCGAGGTGCGGGACGGGGTCCGCGTCGCGGAACCAGGCCGGGGCGTCGAGGTGGAAGCGGGCCCTGATCCGCTCGGCGCGGGCGGCGAGTTCGGCGGGCAGTGCGGCTCGCAGTTTGAGCTGCGCGGCGGCCAGGTCGGCGCCGAGGCCCAGCTCCTCGGCGGGGCCCGGGGCGCCGGCCAGGAAGAGCGAGCCGGCCTGGGCGTCGGTGAGTCCGGTCAGCCGGGTGCGGTAGCCGTCCATCAGCCGGTATCCCCCGGTGGGCCCCCGGTCGGCGTGCACGGGCACTCCGCAGGCGCCGAGGGCCTCGACGTCCCGGTAGACGGTGCGGACCGAGACCTCCAGTTCCGCGGCGAGTTCGGGCGCGGTCATCCGGCCGCGGTTCTGGAGCAGGAGCAACAGTGACAGCAGGCGATCGGCGCGCATGGCCCCATTGTCGCGTCATACCTGACAGAGGGTGTCAGGTATGACGTCGATGCTGCTCACACGTCGGGCGGAGGTCCTGCCCGACCGCAGCCAGCAGGGAGCACCGCATGCCCACGTCCACGACCGGCACCTTCACCTTCTCCGACTGGAAGGAACTCCCGATCGGCCCGGCCGACGCGACGCCGCGCCTGGCCCACGCCACCGTCACCAACGCCTTCTCGGGTGGGGTCGAGGCCGCGGCGACGACCTGCGACTACACGGTGGCGTACGCGTCGCCGACCACGGGGGGCTTCGCCGGCATGGAGCTGGTGGCGGGCCGGGTGGACGGGCGCGCGGGCACGTTCGTGCTGGAGGAGCGTGGCACCTTCGACGCCGACGGCACCACGCGCTGCGCGTTCTCGGTGGTCCCGGGCAGCGCCACGGGGGAGTTGGCGGGCCTCTCGGGGTCGGGTTCCTTCACCGCCCGCCACGGCGAGCCCTCCGTCGCGTACGCGTTCACGTACGACCTGGGCTAGGCCCTGTCGGCCCGGGGCCGCCGCGCGAAGGGGCGCGGACCGTTCGGTCCGCGCCCCTCCTCGGGTCCGCTACCGGGTCACGGGGCGCCGAAGGTCAGCGTCAGACGCGGTGTCCCCTCGTTGGCGGCGGCCTCCGAGGACCACAGCCACAGCGCGTCCGTGCCCGCGCTCGTCAGGGCCAGGCCGTAGGAGCCGCCCAGGGCTCCCGCGACGGTGTCCGGGTCCAGTCCGGTGCTGTGCACCGCCGAGCCGTCCGGGATGCCCGCGAAGCTGCCGAGCGCCGGGGTGCCGAGGGCGGGGCGGTTGGTGTACGTGGTCCCGCCCTCGGTCCAGGCGCCGGTGATCGGGACCACCGAGACGGTGTCGGTGGTGCCGGCTCCGCTCATCGTGCTGGTCTTGACTCCGAGCGTGGCCGACTTCAGCACCGTGCCGGCGGGGGCGGCGGGCAGGTTGAAGCGCAGGTAGCTCGCGTACAGGGCGGTGCCGCGCACGGCGAGGGAGCCCGAGGTGCCGTAGTTGGTCCCCGGGGCGCCCGCGTTGGCGTAGGTGTCCTCGGTCGCCGTGACCTCGACGACGGAGTCGGCGGGCGCGGAGGCGAGGGTGTGGTGGTTCTGTACCTGCGCCGCGCCGAGCACGGTCGGGTAGACGGCGCTCTCGTCGAGTTGACCGGCCCAGAAGTCGCTCGTGGGGCGGTCCGGCCAGCCGTTGAGGTTGTCCGCGCCGACGTGCCAGAAGCCGGTGTAGTTCTCGTGGGTGGTGACGTTGAGGGTCCCCTTCTGGACGCCGTCCACGTACAGGGTCATGCCGCCGGGGCCCTGGGTGGCGACGACGTGGTGCCACTGGTTGTCGTTGTAGCTGCCCGGGGTCGTGATGGTGCGGGTGGCCCCGGTGTAGACGCCGTACACGAGCCGGCCGTCATTGGTCATGTAGATGTGCTTGTCGTACTGACTGCTGTTGCGGTCCTGGTTGTTCCCGAAGCCGAGGAGCTTGCCGCCGCGGGTGGTGTTCGTCTTGAACCAGGTCTCGATCGAGTAGCTGCCGCCGATGCTCTGCCGCTTGTCGCCGTAGACCTGTTGGTTGGTCCCGTTGAATCCGATGGCCGTGCTCGCGCCGGTGACCGCGCCGGGCGTCTGGCGCAGGGCGGGGCCGTTCAGGTGGATGCCGCTCTGGTTCCCGCCGTCGGAGGAGTCCGCGACGAACGGCGCGGCCGATTCGTCGTAGCGCCAGTACTGCTGGGCGCCGTCGGTACGGACGGCGTTCGGGTACGCGTCGACGGACGTCGGCACCGTCACGGTCGAGGTCCCGGACAGGGCGCTGGTGTTGCCCGCGGCGTCCGTCGCCGTCACCCGATAGGTGTACGACTGGCCGGGCGAGGCCGTGGTGTCCGTCCAGGAGGCCTGCGGGCGCCGGAAGAACAGCGAGTCCGCGGTGACCGTGCCGATCGGAGTGGCGGCGCCGTTTCGGTAGATCTTGTAGGTCAGGGCGCTGTCGTCGAGGTCGAGGCTGGTGCGCCAGCGCACCTGGACCTCGCCCGGCTTGAAACTGACGGCGCTCGCGACGGGGACGGTGGGCGCCCCGGTGTCCCCGGTGGAGGAGAACCGCGTCAGGCTCTGCTGCGCGGACCCGTTGACGGTGGTGAACTCACCGCCGACCCACAGGTACTGGGAACCGCCCTTCGAGCCGATGGTCATCACCCGCGGGCCGATGCCCTCGCCGATGCCGTCGTTGGTGTCGGGGGCCCAGCCCAACTTGCCCACGCTCGCGGTCGGCTGGGCGAGGAGGTGGTGGCGCTGGCCGTCGGGGAACTCTCCGACGCTGGAGCAGTCGTGCGCGTGCGAGGCGCTGTACAGGACGCTCTGGTAGGGCAGTACGGCCTGGGTGGCGCCGAGGCAGGTGTCGCGCCACCGCTGGTTCAGGTCGCTCAGGTCGAGGGCGATGCGGCCGTCGAAGACGCCGCCGCCCGTGCCCTCGTTGGCGGTGTAGAAGCCGGTGGCGTCGGTGGCGATGTCCTTGACGACCGAGTTGTTCTCGATGAAGCCCGGGTAGGACCTGGTGAGCGCGCCGGTCGTGGCGTCGACGACGGCGAGGGCGTGGCTGTTCGTGCCGTTGACGGTGAAGAAGTCCCCGCCGAGGAGCACGCTCTCCCCGTCGGGGGTCACCTCGACGGCGCGTCCCGGATCGTCCGCGTTCGCGGTGAAGGGGCGCAGTGCGCCGTCGGCCGTGGCCACGGCGGCGAACCGTTGGCGCGGCTGTCCCGCGACGGTGAGGAAGTCGCCGCCCGCGTAGACGGTGTCGCCGGTGACGGCGAGGGCGCGCACGGTGGCGGCGAAGGCCGGACGGAAGGAGGTCTTGACCGTGCAGGTGGCCACGTCGATGGCGGCGACGCTGGAGACCGGTGTGCCGTTGACGGCTCCGAAGTAGCCGCCCGCGTAGAGGGTCTTCTTGTCCGGGGAGAGGGTGAGCGCGCGGACGGTCGCGGTGCCGCCGCCGACGGTGAAGTCCAGCTCACAGGAGGTCGGGGCGCCGGTCGCGGCGTCGAGCGCCACGAAGTTCACCGCCGACTGCTCGCTGCCGCCGCCGCCCGAGGGGGGACGTACGGTCGAGAAGGTGCCGCCGACGAAGACCTGACCGCCGGTCTCGGCGAGGGCCCAGACGACGCCGTTGGGCTGCCAGGTCGACAGCGCGTCGGCGGTGAAGGCCACGGGCGGGGTGACGGCCGCTGCCTGTGGGACGAGGCCGAGGCCGATGGCGGTGCCGGTGCCGGCCAGGGACAGGGCGAGAGCAATCGCCGTACCTCTGGATCTACGCATGAACCCCCCAGTTCGGTGTGCGGTGTGGCCGAAAACAGCTGTCGAGCCATCCTCGGCCGGGCGTATGGGCGCACCCTAGGGCGATTCACCGGGCCGGTCATCACACTTGACTTATTTGATGCCACATTGGCCCGAGGAGACCGCGGATCGCGGCCGGCCGGATTCGACGACCCCACGGAGTCCGGGTGCGGGCCGTAGGCCCGCCCTGCGACCGTCCCCGCAGGTCGCGGGGGTGGGTTCGGCGGGCTCACCGCTCCTCCCCGCCACACCTCGGACGGAGCCGTCCGCCGACTCGGAGCCGAGGCCGTACGGCACCATGGGCGCATGAACAGACGTACGGGCAAGCGCCTTTCCCGGCAGTTGGTCGAGGCCGCCGGATACGGCTCGACGGCTCGGGTGGAGGCGCTGATCGGCGCGGGGGCCGACCCTGACGGCAGGGACGCGGACGGCACCACCGCCCTGTACGTCGCCTCGGTCCAGGGGAACCCGGGCAGCGTCCGGGCGCTGCTCGATCACGGCGCCGACCCGAACGCGCACAGCGGTGGCCCCACGGACGGCACTCCCCTGTGCGCGGCGGCGTGCTGGGGGCATGTGGAGACGGTGCGCGCACTGCTCGCCGGCGGCGCCCGTCCGGGGCTGCGCGAGGACGACGGAGAGGGGCTCTCCCCACTGGAGTGGGCGGTGCGCGAGGAACACGAGGACGTCGCCCGTCTGCTGCGGGAGGCGTTGTCGACGGCGGTGGACGGCACCTGATCGACACGGGCGGCCCCTCGCCGGAGCGCCGCGGGCCAGGCGAGACTTCGACGACAGGGCCTAGCCGGCCAGGGGGCGGCAGAGCAGGGCCGCCGGGCCCTGGCGGGCTGCGGCGCGGGTGGTGAAGGCGATGCCCGCCGCGTACTCGGTCGACAGGCACTGACCCTTGAGGTGACCGTGGGCGTAGTCGCCACCCGGGTCGCCCGGGGGCCGGGCGTCGCCGCGGTCGAACCAGACCGTACGGCCGGCACCGGCCGGGAGGGCCGTACGGGCGGGCGCGCACAGGCCGGCCGAGACCCGGGCCCCGCGCAGCGCGTAGCCGATGAGGAACTGCCCGCCCGGGCACTGGAACTTCGTGTACCCGGAGGCCCAGTCACCGCCGGGCGGGACGTGTCGTTCGTCCCGGACGACGGTGTGGCCGCCCGTCGCGGCGCGCAGGTCGGAGGTGGCGCACAGTCCCCGGCCCCCGGTGTGGCTCAGGCCGGCGAGCCGGGAGCCGTCGGGGCACACGGCCTTGCGGGCCCCGACGTCCCAGTCGCCGGCGGCCCTGGTGAGCAGCGAGGCGTTGTGGTCCCCGTGGTCGGTGGTGAGTTGGTACCAGGCGGGGGTGGCGGGAACCGGCCCCGTGCGCCCCGGGGCGCCGAGGAGTGCCGACCAGGGGCCGGTGCGCCAGTCGCCCGCGTCGAGCACTCCGCCGCGTCGGCCCGTGTGGTCGTAGCGGAGCAGCGCCCAGCTGTCGCCGCCCGGGGCGCCTTGGGCCGTGGTGCTCCAGCCGACCAGCGGCCAGTACGCGAAGTCCGCGTCGGTGGTGGTCAGGTGGGAGGTGAGGTTCTCGAACCAGGTGCGCGGGGCGGCGCCGCTCTCGTCGGCCCCGATGCCGAACTCGCTGATCCAGACGGGGGCGGTGAAGTGCTTCCCCGTTTCGGCGGAGACGAAGAACGCCTGCTCGTACAGGGTCTGTTCCAGTTCGGCGCGGGTCATGTCCTGGTAGCGGGCGTCGTGGGTCTCCCCCGTTCCGGTGGCGCCGCTGTGGTGCGGGCCGGTGTATCCGTAGAAGTGGGCGGAATAGACCAGCTTCCCGGACACGGCGAGGGTGTGCGAGAGCGTGCGGACGGGGGTGAGGGTCGGGCGTCCGTGGGCGAGGCCGTCGAGGGGGATGCCGGTCCAGTTGATGCCCTCGATGACGATGAGCAGGTTCGGGTTCGCCTCGGTGAGGATGCGGTCGGCGGCCTCCTGGGCGGCGGCGTGCCAGTCGTGGCCGTCCCCCAGGCCCCAGTTGGGGTCGTCGAAGACGTCGCGACGCACCTCGTTGTAGAGGTCGGCGCCCACCACGCGCGGGTTGTCGCGGTAGCGGCGGGCGATGAACACCCAGTCGTCCGCCCACCGGGCGGTGGAACGACCGCTGTTCCAGCGCTCGTTGCCGTCGAGACCGCAGCACCAGCGCGTGGAGCCGGTGTGGTTGTTGAGGATGACGGCGAGGCCCGCGTCGGTGAGCGCGGCCACCACGGCGTCGTACACCTGGAGCGGGGTGCGACCGCGCAGGGCCGGATTGGCGGCGACGGCGGTGTCCGGCACGGGGGCGCTCTCGCGCAGCATCTCGTTGGAGAAGGGGAGCCGGATGCTGTTGAGGCCGAGGGCCCGGAAGTCGGCGGTGAGGGTGGTCAGGGGCACCCGGTCGAGCCCCAGCGGTATGCCGTGGGAGTCCTGCCCGCTGTGGTGGGTGGCGGGATCGCCGCGGTCCCCGGAGCCGGTCCAGGAGCCCTGGGCGCCGTCCCAGTTCCCGGAGCGCAGGCGGAAGCGGTTGCCTTCGGCGTCGACGATGTACCGGCCCCGGGTGGAGAGCGGTGCGGTCCACGCACCCGCCTCCGCCGCCGCGGTGGCCCCCGGTACCGGTGCGGGCCGGGCGGCGTGCGCCGGCGGAGCGGCGACCGCGAGCAGGAGGAGGCCGGGGAGCAGGTGACGGGCCACCCGTGAAAGGCTGTTCATGTCGCTCCCGCCGGATCGGCCGCCCGGGGCCGGGCGGTTGACGCGGTCAAGTTACCCGCGGGTCGCTCCGGGGGGAAGCCGTTCGGCGTGAGTGGTCGGGCCTCGCGGACGGAGTGGGGGTTTCCGGTGAGCCCGGGCCCACCCGGTACGCACGGTCGCCGGTTCGTTTCGTTCGGTCATGTCCGGTTCCTGTCAACAGACGGCGCCCGGCGCCACTCGTTCACGCACCCCCGCCCCCGGGAAACCGCCCCGCGCGGGGCCTCGCACCTCTACCGTGCCCTGAGGGTTCGGGCACGACACCGGAGGGTGGCGCGGATGGACGACGAAGAAGACATGCGGTTGGCGAGGATGACCCCGGAGATCTCCCGCCGCACCCTCGCGATGCTGCGCGGGCTCGCCGGGCTGGAGCCACCGGAGCAGGTTCCGGAGGACGCCATGCTCGTCGCGGACGCGATCCTCGCCGAGCACGGCACGGACGGCTTACGGGTGCTGGTGATGACCCTCGCCGCCTGGGCCACGGCGCAGATCGAGAACGTCGCGGAGCTGAGCGAGCGCAGCAACGAGGCGGTGCTGGACGCGATGGAGCTGGCCTGTCTGGAGGCCGGTGCCGAGGAGTGAGTCGCGCGGCGGGCAGGGGGATCGGAGCCACCGGAATGGTTTCTTCCGCCACGGATCGGCCGAGGCTCCCCACAGCACGCCGATCCGGGCGCCGCACGACGAGAGGAAAGCGCGGTCACCCTCGGTGATCGTCGTGCGACGGTTCGCCCCGGCGGCCCCTCGGCGGGCTCCCCGGGCCCCGGATCCGCCGCGCGCGACGGTCACACCCTGGATCGGCGGAAGTCGGCGACACTGGGGGGAGCAGAGCGCAGTGGGGGGTCGTGATCGGAGGCCGTCGTGAGCACACCTTCCCCCATCCGGATCGCCGCCGTCCTGTCCACCGAGCATCGTGGACGGCTGATGTCGCACGCCCGCGAGGTCAATTTCCCCGAGAACGCGCCGATCTTCGACGAGGGCACCCGGGCGGACTCCTTCTGGATCGTGCGCTCCGGCACGGTGACGCTGGAGATCCCCGTACCCGGCCGCAGGCCCACACCCGTCCAGAGCCTCGGTCCCGGTGAGTTGGTCGGTTGGTCCTGGCTGTTCCCCCCGTACACCTGGCAGCTCAGCGCCGAGGCGATGACCCCGGTACGGGCGTACGAGTTCGACGGGACGACCATCCGCATGCTGATGGACGCCGATCCCGCGTTCGGGTCCGCGGTCGGGCACTGGGTCGGGCGGGTCCTCGCCATCCGGTTGCAACAGACCCGCACCCGGCTCATCGACCTGTACGCCCCGCGCACGGGCGCCACGCGCTGAGGAGTCGGGGCACTCGCGCGGGCCGGGATCCCCGCGGCCCGGCGCCCGCACAACCCGGCATCCGGTGCGTCGACCCCCTTCGGGCACGGGCGTCGACGCCGACGCCCGACACGGCGGGGCAGGGGCGGTTCCGAGGGTGACGCCGGCCCTCCCGGAGGCCTCGCTTCGCGTGTTTCAGGGTTGTTTCAGGGGTGTCTTCGGCCGATTCGACGGTTCGCTCCCCCACAGGTCAACACCCCGACATCGCTGCGGACTGCACTCATGCGGTCACGATCAGTGACGTGAAACAGCGGTACGAACGGGCGTTCCCGCCCCCCATGGGCAAGACTCACGTCCGCTATCCGAAGCAACCACCCGAGGAGTGTTCGAAATGCGGTCCATCACCAGGAATCTGGGACTGGCCACCGGCGCCATGGCGCTCACCGCCCTCACCGCGCTGGTCGGTTCAGGAGCCGCCGACGCCGCACCCGCCGGCACGGAGAGCATGTACGCGCCCTCCGCGCTCGTGATCAGCGTCACGGCCGGCGCGGACGCGGACGCGGGTACGGCGCTGCGCGCGGTGACGCTGGTGTGCGCACCGCGGCCGAGCGGCACGCACCCGGACCCGGTCGCCGCCTGCGCCGAGTTACGGGCGAACGGGCGGGCGCTGGACGCTCTCGCCGAACCGCGCGCGGACGCCGCGTGTACCAGGGAGTGGAACCCGATGACGGTCACCGCCGACGGGGTCTGGGAGGGGCGCCGGCTGAGCTACACGTACACCTTCGGCAACCCGTGCGGCCTGCGCAACAGCACGGGCGTCCTGTTCGGCATCTGAGCCCGATGCCCGGTCCGGGCGGCGTCGTGCGACCGTCGCCCGGTTCACAGGGGGCTCCGACCGTCCATGTTGAAGGCGTGTCCGGGACGGAACATCCGCTTCGCGAAGAAGTGGCCGTGCTCGGCGGCCATCCTGAACCACGGTTCGGCCTCCGGGAGTCCGTCCCGGAGGTCGACGAGCCGCCCCATGTCCCACATGGCCTCCACGTCTCCCAGCGTGATCGCCGCGCGGAGCAGCCGCTCCGCCTCGGTGTAGTCCTCGCCCAGCTTGTGGATCGAGGCGAGGGCCCGCATCGCCCGGGGGTCTCCCGCCTCGGCGGCGGCCCGCGCGTGTTCCACGGACGGGAACTTCCGGCGGTTGCGCCGCCATCGCAGGACGAGCAGGAGGATGCCGATCGCCCAGACCATCCAACCCGCTCTGCTCAGGCCATCGTTGTCGTTGATCCATCCGAGGATGCTCAGCACGGCGGCGACGAGCAGGAGCGGGAACGACACGGCGTCTCCCTCGGACCGAGCTCTGCGGACCCGCGCAGACTAGGCGAACTCCCCTTCGCTGTCAGCCCAGTTCGAGACTGGCGACCCCGTACAGTCCCGGCAGGTCGACCGTGGGCGCCGGCCCCGTGTACATCCGTGCGGCCTCGAAGGTCGGGACCAGTCCCAGCCCGGCCAGCAGGGCGGTGGCCGTCGGGTTCGCATCGGGCACGTCCACGGCGATCTCCCCGCCGGGGGCGTGCTCGGCGAGCCGCCTCAGCAGGGCGGCGGCCACCTCAGGCGTGGCCGCGTACAGGGGTCCGACGCGGGACGCCCCGCTGCACGGCCGGACCACGCCGAGTCCCTCGACCCGACCGTCCCGGACGGCGGCGAGGGCCGTGCGGCCCGGCAGCCCCGTCCACGCGGACAGGAAGGCGTCGCGCGGTTCGGGGAAGAACTTCCGGTCGTAGGCGGCGAGTCGGGAGAAAGGGAGGGTGGCGGCGTCCACGACGTGCACCCCGCCGTCGCCCCCGGCCTGCGGCACGCCCTCGTGGCGGACGTTGTTCCAGGCCGGACGGAACCCGGACCTGCGGTAGTTGTCCTGCTGCTCGACCACTCCGTCGAGCCCCACGAGGCGGCCGTCGAGGCGACTCATGCCGGCCTTCCACAGTCGGATGCCGTAACCCTGGCCGCGGACCCGTGGGCGGGCGATGTACAAGCCGATGAATCCGAAGCCCGTGCCGTAACGCACGGCGGAGACGCAGGCCACGGGCTCACCGTCGAGCCGGCCGACGAGGAAGCCGTCGGGATCGGCGACCGCGAAGGCGAAGCGGTCGGTGTCACCCGGATTCCAGCCCTCCTCGTCGGCCCAGGCTCGGATCATGTCCATGTCGGCGGCGCTCGCGCCGCCGATCTCGAATCCCGTCATGCCCGGTGTTGTACCAGACGCGCGCGGGGGTCAGCCCGCGCAGATCACGTCATCGAGCCGGATCGGCTGGGAGTCGAGCCGTACGTACGCGGTGAAGGTGTCGGTGTGCTCGGAGTCCCAGCCGGTGGTGACGGTCGCCCAGCCGACGCCCGCGGACGCGGCGACCGTGACCGCCCCGACGCCGATGGTGCGGGGCTGCCCCTGTGCGCAGAGCAGCACGTCGCTCTGGGGGTTGTCCCGCTGCTTGTCCTTCAGCACCTGCGAGACGCGATGCTCCCGGCCGTACCGGGAGGGACCGTGCTTGCCGTAGAAGACGGTGAGGAAGCGGCTGATCTCTGCCGCCGAGTGCCGGTGCGGCCCGGCGGCGACGGCGGGGGCCGGCGCGGGGGCGGGGGCGGCGAGGGCCGGGGCCGGCAGCGCGAGGAGGGAGAGCAGGAGGGCGCCGGTGAGGCGGGGGGTGAGCGTCATGTCCGGTTTGTAACCGCCCGCCCGCGCCCATGCGGAGGGACGCGGCCGGGCCTCACCCCAGTGGGGGCCGGATTCGGCCGAGAACCGCCCCTTTCGGCCGCAGGGCGTACCGCCTCCCGGTCACGGCGTGGCGGGCGACCGCACGGAATCCGGTCGCGTCGGGCAGTGGACCGTACGTAGGGTCGCGGCATGGGGAAATCACTCGTCGCCGTGTTCAGCGGGGCAGGAATGTCCACCGACTCCGGGATTCCGGACTACCGGGGACCGCAGGGCCTGTGGCGGCGGGAACCCGACGCCGAGAAGCTCGTGACCTACTCGCACTACATGGCCGATCCGGAGGTCCGACGTCGCTCCTGGCTGATGCGCGCCGAAATCGCGGCGCTCGACCCGCGTCCCAACGCCGCGCACCTGGCCGTGGCCGCTCTGGAGCGCGGCGGTACGCCGGTGCGGGTCGTCACCCAGAACGTGGACGGACTGCACCAGCTCGCCGGGCTGCCGGAGCGCAAGGTGTTCGAACTGCACGGAACGGCCCGATCGGTGCTCTGCACCGACTGCCGGGCCCGTTCCACCATGGAGGACGCGCTGGCCAGGGTTGCCGGAGGGGAACCGGATCCCGCCTGTCCGATCTGCGGCGGGATCCTGAAGCCCGCCACGGTGATGTTCGGCCAGCGGCTGGACCCCGAGGTGCTGGGTCAGGCGATGGCCGTGGCGAAGGGGTGCGACGTGTTCATCGCGGTCGGCTCGACGCTCCAGGTACAGCCCGCCGCCTCACTGGCCGGGATGGCCGCGGAGGCGGGGGCCCGCCTGATCATCGTGAACGCGCAGGAGACGCCGTACGACTCCGTCGCCGACGAGGTGATCCGCGAACCGATCGGGACCGCCCTCCCGGAACTCTTGGCGCGGATCGCCACGTAGTCCGGCCGGGGCCGTCTCCTGTCGCGCCGTGTCCGGACCTCGCGCCGCTCACCGCCCTACCCGGCGTCGGCCGCCCGCCGCATCTCCGCGACGTCGAGCTTCTTCATACGGAGCATGGCGGCGGCGGCCCGGGCGGCTCGGCCCGGGTCCGGGTCGCTGATCAGGTCGATGGCCTCGGTGGGGGTGACCTGCCAGGACAGGCCGAACTTGTCCTTGACCCACCCGCAGGCCGACTCCTGGCCGCCGTCCCTGGTCAGGGCCTCGTAGTAGTAGTCCGCCTCCGCTTCGTCGGCGCAGGGGATCTGGAAGGAGACGGCCTCGGTGAAGGGGAACTGGGGGCCTCCGTTGAGGCCGATGAACCTCTGACCGTTGATCTCGAACTCGACCACCATCACCTCGCCGACCGGCCCGGGACCGGCCTCGGTGTAGCGGCCGATCCGGCCGATCCGGCCGTCCTTGAAGACGGACAGGTAGAAGTCGGCGGCCTCTTCGGCCCGGCCGTCGAACCACAGGCACATGGTGAACGGGTTGCTGGTCATGACTACCTCCAGAGTCGTGCGGTGAGGGACACGGTCCCGCACATACAGACCGACCCCGCGCCCGAAACTCATCGGTGGGCGCAGGACGGGTTCGCACCGCTCCGGATCTCACTCCCGCGGGTCAGGCGCCGCCGGGGCGGACGGCAGCACATCGCACCGTCCGCCACCGCGCCGTCGCGGCCTTGCCGAGGACCGTCAGACCTCCAGCTCGGCTTCGATCTTCTTCAGTTGGTGCCGGGCCATGGCGAGGTTCGCCCGGCCTCGGTCGAGCGCGAGGTAGAGGAAGAATCCGCTGGACCCCCTCGCCTTCATGAGTCGGATCAGGTGGTACTGCCCTCCGAGGGTGATGAGGATGTCCTCGATCTCGTCCTGGAGTCCGAGCATCTCCATCGTGCGCACCTTGGCGCGCACCACGTCGGTGTTGCCCGCCGCGGCGACGGCGAGGTCGAGGTCCTTGCCCCCGCCGATGGTGCCGAGCGCCATGCCGCTTCCGTAGTCGACCAGGGCTGCTCCGATCGCGCCGTCGATGACGGTGGTGGCTTCTTTGAGGGCGGTTTCCACAGTGGCCATGAGAGGTTCCTCTTTCTTCGGTGACTGTCCGGGCTTCTGCTGTCCGGGGTCGTACTGGTCGTGTCAGTGGTCGGTAGGGGTGTGCGGCTCAGGTCAAAGGGGCCTGGGTGGGCATCGGCGGTGTCACCGGGCCCCGTCGACCGAGACTGTGCTCGATGAGCTCGGTGATCCGCAGGCTGGAGCGGCGGGCCTCCAGGTGGAGCCGACCCACGTTGACCCGTGGTTCGGCGATCAGCGTGAGGACGGCCGCGTCGCCCGCCGCGTAGGTGGCGATGTAGCCGGACTCGCCGCGCACCAGCAGTTCGCGGAAGCCGCCTTGGCCGGTGCTGTCGCTGAGTCGTCGGGCGACGCCCAGGGCGGCCGCCGTCAGGGCGGCGACGGACTCGGCCTCGGTGGCGGCGCTGTCGTGGGCGAGCACCAGACCGTCCACGCTCGCCGCGAGGGCACCGGTGAGTTGGGGGAGGCGGGCCCTCAGCCGCCGGAGTTCGGCGAGTATCTCGGCCTCGGCCTCGGCGTTCACCATCGCCGTGCTCATGTCGGCCTTCCTCCTTTCGGGCTGTCTCCGCTCGGAGCGGTCGGTGCGCAGAACCGGTCGCAGCGGGAGCCTCACAGGCTTGCCTCCAGTGCGTCGCGTAACCGGCGGAGCAGGGCCACGTCCGGGGATTGGGCCTGGGTCATCCAGTCGGGCAGGGGTGTCTCGGCCATGGGTATCGGGGCCGGTGCGTGCGGGGTCTCGACGAGACCGGCCGCCGCGAGTCTGCGTACGTCGAGCAGGGTGTGGAACGCCGGTCGGCCGAGCACCCACGCGAGGTCGGCGGGGGTCCGTCTGCCGTCCGCCTGGTGGAGCAGGAGGCGTTGCCGGGCGGTGATCGTCTGCCCGGGTGCGGCCTGACGGGGTATCACGGGGGCGGTGTCCAGGAGCGGATAGGGCCAGACGGCGTCCAGCAGTTCCCGGCGGCGGCGCGTCTCCCGCTCGACGGCGGCTGCGGGTACCGAGCGCACGGATCCGATCCAGTGGGTGGCGCCGCGGCGGAACCGGGACGGGCCGCTGCCCGGCGACAGTGCGAAGAACGCGGCGTCGAAGATCGCGGCGAGGTGGCATATCTCCAGCTCGCCGCCCGCCAGGCCGCCGCTGTCCACGAGGTAGCGGGCGACCTGGCGGCGGGCTCCGGCCTGGTTCACGGCGTCGTTCCAGCGCTCGGGGGCGAGGCCGCCACCGGTGGTGAGCAGTACGTCGAGACCGGGGGTGGAGGGACTCTCGGCGTGCACGACGCGGCCGTCCTCCAGGAACAGGGTGCCCCGGTCGCGGAGCAGGGCGCCGGTGGCGCGTTCGGCGGCGAGGCGAGTCAACAGGGGGGACACTTCCACGGGGTTGGCGGGGAGGGTCGGGGCGTTCATCTGAGCACCAGCTCCTCGGCCAGTGCGCGGAGTCTGTGTCGGGCGAGGGCGAGGTTGCCGTCGGCCCGGTCGAGCCAGAGGTGCAGGAACACGCTGCTGTCGAAGCTCGTCTCGACGAAGCGCAGCACGTGGTAGCCGCTGCGGGTGGTGACGATCAGGTCCTCGACCGGCGGGCCGGCGAGGTCTTCCTGGCCGGCTCTCCCGGTCTCGGGGGCGAAGGATTCGTACTCGGCTGCCGCCCGGGCCAGTTCGGCGGTCTCGGCGGCGGTGGTCTCGTGGTCTCCGACCGGCGAATCCCCTGCGGTGCCGAGGGCCAGTCCACTGCTCCAGTCCACGAGGGAGGCCCCCCGTGCACCGGGCAGGGCCATGGCTTCGAGCAGACATTCGTCGATCCCGGGCACGCGGGCTCCCCTCCCGGCCAGACGTGCTGGGTGCACGGTCGTACGGCGCGACAGGAGGGAACTTACTCAAGTTCCACACGGCGAAAGGGGGTTCTGGCATTTTCCGCTGGAACATGCGCGATAGCTCGTGACAGCCTGGCCGGAACGCGTCGCATTCTGATCAAGAAGCGAACAAGAGAACGTCAATACGTCGCACGACGCCATCCTCGCACCGCTCGCACGCCTCGGTCAGTCCGTCGGCCGTCCCGGGAGCAGACGCTCCGCCATGGCCTCCAGGAGGTCGCCGACCGGGTACGGGTCCAACAGACTCGGAACCGTCAGGTCGTCCACGATCAGCCCCAGCATCGCGAAGTACAGCAGCACCACGCCCTGCCGGTCCCCGGGAAGCCCCGACTCCAGGTGCCAGGCGACGTTCGCCTCCAGTTCCGCGCCCTGGAAGGCGGCGAGTTCCGCCTGGAGCTCCGGACGCCGGGTCGCCTCCAGGCGCAGCTCCAGCGCCGCGATGTGCACGCTCCGCTCGCGCCTCGTCCGATCGAGGAGCCGGCCGAGCAGCACCGTGGTGTCGAGCGGGCCGACCAGGTCCGCCGGGTCGGGGGTGAGTCGCTCGCGGGAGCGGTGCAGGATCTGGACCAGGAGCCGCCCCCGGTTGGCGAAGTAGTTCGACGCGGTCCCGGTGGGGACGCCCGCCTCGGCGTCCACGGCCCGCAGGGTCAACCCGCGCGAGCCCTCGCGTGCCAGGACTTCGATGGCGGCGTCGAGCAGCGCGACGCGACGTTCCGGATTCTGTCGCATGGTCGGATTCCTGGGGTGGGTACGGGAACGGGCTCCCTGAGTACTTCAGGCGCAGTGCTCAGGACACGCTAGCGGACACGGCGGCCTCCGGGCCCTCCCCACCGGCCCCTCCCCCGTGTCACCCTGCCGGTCATGGAGCGGATCATCGAGGAGATACGCGAGGACCTGGACCGCCGGATCGCCGTGGCGGCGGACCGGCTCGCCGACCGCACGCTGGCCGAGGACCCCGCGTACGCCACCCTGCTGGGGCGGACCGAAGTGCGCGAACGGATCCACCGTCACCTCCGTCAGGCCGTCGACGGCCTGGTCCGCGAGTCCCGGGGTCTCCCGGTGGACCTCTCCGAAGCCCGGGCCATCGGCGCCCTGCGGGCCGAACAGGGACTGCCGCTCGCCTCCCTGCTCCGCGCGCAACGGCACGGCGGCCGGCTGCTGTGGCAGACCCTCACCGAGGCGGTGGCCGCGCACGACCGGGCCGCGCTGCCCCGGCTGCTGCCGGGCGCGGCCGCGCTGTGGGACGTACTGGAGCAGATGACGGACGCCGCGTCGGACGCGTACCGCCTGGCCGAGTTCCCCCGAGCCGAGCGCGACCGGGAACTGAGGGCGTCCCTGCTGGACGGGCTGCTCGACGGCACCGGGGAGGCCGCCGAGGCGGCGGCCCGGTTGGGGCTGCCCGCGCGGGGCCGGTTCGCGGTGATCGTGCTGGCACCGCCCGGTCTCCCGGAGGCCGGCCCGGAGCCCGTCGCGCCGCGCGTGCTGTGGCGCAACCGCGCCGACGGGGAGACCGGCGTCGTGGAACTGGGCCACCACCCGCTCGAGTCGATAAGGGAGTTGCTCGCCCCATCTGGCGTACGGGCCGGGGTCAGCCCCGTCGTGGAGGAGGCCGCCGACCTGGCCCGAGCCCGCCGGCTGGCGCTCCTCGCGCTGCGCGCCTCCCCCGCCTCGGCCGGTCCGTCCACCGTGCTGCTGGACGAACGGCTCCCGGCGGCGCTGGTGGCGGGGCAGCCCGAACTCGCGGGCCGGCTGCGGCAGGTGGTGCTGGGCCCGGTCCTGGCCCTGCCCCCGGAGGACCGCCGGGTGCTGTTGACCACCCTGGGCACGTGGTTGACCTGCCAGGGCTCGACCACGTACGCGGCCCAGCGGCTGTACTGCCACCGCAACACGGTCTCCAACCGGCTGCGCCGTCTGGAGCAGCTGACCGGCCGCTCGCTCTCCGATCCGGCCCATGTGGTGGAGCTGGCCCTGGCTCACGCGGCGGTGGTCCGGCACGCCTCGACGGAACAGGTCGTATCCCGGCCAAAGCCGCGGGAGCGCCCTTTCGGCCCGAAAGGGCCAACTGGCTGACCACCAGCGACTTACCAGTCGGTAACCGGGGGTCGATTTTCAGCCGGCCCGGTCGTGCGGGATGCCCGGCGGCCACCGGCCGTGCACAAGGCTCGGTCGTGATCCGACCCCCACGCACCACCGGGAGAGACCATGGCGCACACCCCCGCCGACCCCGCGTCCCACACCCCCGAAGCCGCCCGGACGGCCGCCGAACTGGCAGCCGCCCAGGACCGCGAGACACGGCTGCGGGCGGCCCACGAGTTCTACGCGGCGGAACTGGAACACGACCGGGTACTCACGCTCCGCGGCGACCTGGAGCTGCTGCGCGGCGCCGGACCGCGGAAGGGCTAACGCCTCGCCTCGGTGGGGTCGGCCGTCTCGGCCGGCTTCGCCGACTCCAGCAGGTACGGGACGTCGATCACCGCGACACCCGGCGTGAACAGCAACCGGGCCTTCAGTCGGAGCGCGTTCTGGTTGTGCAGGGGCTGCTCCCACCAGTGCCCCACCACGTACTCGGGAATGACCACCGAGAGCATGTCCGTCCCCTCCGCGGCAGCCAGCTCCTGCACGTACTCCAGGACCGGCCCGACCACATCGCGGTAGGGCGAGTGCAGCACCTTGAGCGCGACCCCCGGGTCGTGCCCGGCCCAGGCCTCGCGCAGCCGGTGCGCGTCCTGGGCGTCGGCCGCGACGCTGACCGCCGTGAGACTGTCGGGCCGAAGGGCCTGCGCGTAGCCGAGCGCCTTCAGGGTCGGGGCGTGCACGGAGGAGACCAGCACCACCACGTGGTGACGAGAGGGTTTGCGCGGCCTGACACCGGGGGCGACGGCCACCTGGTCGGCGACGGTGTCGTAGTGGCGCCGGACCCCCTTCATGCCGACGAACAGCAGCGGCATGGCGATGACGACCAGCCAGGCGCCGTGGGTGAACTTGGTGATGAGGACGATGACCAGCACCAGGGCGGTCATGGCCGCGCCGACCGCGTTGATGGCCAGTCGGCGGTGGATGTGGACCCGCTCTCCCTTCGCCGTGTCGGGCGAGTCGAGCACGCGCCTCCAGTGCCGGACCATGCCCGACTGGGACAGGGTGAAGGAGACGAACACGCCGATGATGTAGAGCTGGATGAGGCGCGTCAGCTCGGCGTCGAAGGCGACGATCAGGGCGATGGCGGCCAGCGCGAGCAGCACGACGCCGTTGGAGTACACGAGCCGGTCGCCGCGGTTGAAGAGCTGGCGCGGCGCGTAACGGTCCTTGGCGAGGATCGATGCGAGCATCGGGAATCCGTTGAAGGCGGTGTTCGCCGCGAGGATCAGCACCCCTGCGGTGACGGCCTGGAGCAGGTAGAACAGGAAGTGCCAGCTGCCGAAGGTGGCCCGACCGATCTGCGCGAGCGCGGTCGAGGTGGGCGTCCCGGGGGCGAGGCCCAGTTCCGTCGGATCGGCCGCGACGTGCACCTGGTAGACCATGGCGAGGAAGGTGATCCCGAGGAACATGGTCACGGACAGGACGCCCATGATCGCCAGTGTGTTCGCGGCATTGCGGCTCTTGGGCTTGCGGAAGGCGGGGACGCCGTTGCTGATGGCCTCGACGCCGGTCAGCGCGGTACAGCCCGAGGCGAAGGCGCGCATCACGAGCAACACCAGCGCCAGGCCCGTGAACGTCTCGGTCTCGATGATGGGCAGGGAGGCGGACTCGGCGCGGATGGTGACGCCGGTCGCGAGCCGTACGGCGGCGACCGCGAACATGACGTAGATGACGAGCACGAAGCCATAGGTGGGGATGGCGAAGATCCGGCCCGATTCCCGGACGCCACGCAGGTTCATCAGGGTCAGCAGCACCACGAATCCGACCGACAGCGCGACTTCGTGGTCGCTGAGCGAGGGGATGGCGGAGGTGATGGCGGCGACGCCGGAGACCACCGAGACGGCGACGGTCAGCACGTAGTCGACGAGGAGCGCGCTGGCGGCGGTCAGCGCGGCCGTGGGGCCGAGGTTCTCGGAGCTGACGATGTAGGCGCCCCCGCCGCCGGGGTAGGCGTGGCAGGTCTGCCGGTAGGAGGCGACGACCACGATCATCAGGAAGACGATGGCGGCTGCCGCGTACCAGGTGAGGTGGAGCAGCGTCACGCCGCCGAGGGCGAGGATCAGCAGGATCTCCTCGGTCGCGTACGCCACCGAGGAGAGCGGGTCGCTGCAGAAGATGGGCAGCGCGAGCCGCTTGGGAAGCAGGGTCTCGCCCAGGCGCGCGGTGTCGAGCGGTTCACCGACCAGCACGCGTTTCGCATTGATACGCCTCATTCAGGCATGATCGGCCACTCTTTGTCCGGTTCGCTGGCTCTGGGGGCTGTGTCGTCTGCCGTGCTCACACGGGCGGGGCGTCGAGCTCCCCGGCGGCGTGAGGTCCTTCGTTCGGGGGTACCTCGCGCGTCATCGCGAACGGAGGCCGCCGGGGACACAACGACCGTGTTCGCTCGCACACTTCGGCCGCACGCTCGACCGGGCGCTCCCCGGGGGCCGGTTTCCGGCCGGGTCCCGCCACGGGCGCACGGCTCCTCCGGTGCGGCTCCACCCCTGGGGCGCCGGACGGGTTGACCGGATTCGTTCGCACAGCCGCAGAGCATCCGGAAGGCCGCGAGCATATGCCTCGGGCAAGGCTCCAACAGATGTTGCCAAACCGCTTACGACCCTCCGCGGGCTGTGCCACAGTCGATGCCGGTCCTTCTTTCAGACCTGGCCGTGCCGCGCCTGTATCGGAGTCCTCATGCCGTCCCATCTCTACGCGGACCGTCCCGCGCAGCCTCCCGAGCCGGGACCGGTGGACGCCCTGATCTCACAGACCCGACGGCTGCGGGGCGAGGTGAACGCCGTGCGCCGCGACGCGGTCGCGGACGACGACGACGCGCAGGGCCGCTGGCAACGGGCACTGTGCGACCTCGCCGTGCACCACCTCGACGACCTCGGCCGGCACCTCGGCCAACTCAAGGAAGGGCTGCCGCCCGCCCCCGAGGAACTCGTCGAGCTCCCGCGAGGGGCGCCCGACAGCCTGCCCGAGGAACCACCGACCCGGGTCGGCAGCGCCGAGTGGAACCTGCTCACCGACGCGGTGACCTGGTCCGAGGAACTCTTCCAGATCTTCGGCCGCTCCCCCGAGGCGGGCCCGCTGCCCCTCGACGAACTGGGCTCGACCCTGTTCTCCGAGGACCAGCCGGCCCTGACCGCGATGGTCACCGACTGCCTGGTGGACGGCAAACCGATCGACGGCGAGTTCCGCATCGTCCGGGCCGACGGCCGCGTCCGGACGTTGCACATGAGGGGCGAGCCGGTACTCGACTCCGACGGTTGCACGGCCTCCATGTGGGCCGTGTTGCGGGACGTGAGTGAGCTGCGCCGAAGCCAGCGCGCGGTGCGTGAGTCGCACGACTCGCTGCAACGCCGCCGGGACATCGCGCAGACCGAGCACCGGCTGGCGGTCGAACTGCAGGAAGCCGTGCTCCCCCCGTGGCGCGGCTCCCTGCGGTTCCCGCAGGACAGCACCGGCGCGCTGGACGTCGCCGCACGCCATCTGCCCTCCGCGACGGGCGCGCCGATCGGCGGGGGCTGGTACGACGCGTTGGAACTGCCCGACGGCCGTTCACTGTTGACGGTCGGCGACCTCACGGGACACGGGGTGACCGCCACCTCCGGGATGGCGATGCTCCTCGGCGCCCTGCGCGGGATGGCCATGGCCGGGATCGAGCCGGGCCCCCTGATGGGCTGGCTCAACCAGCTCCTGGACACCTCCGTGCAACCGGCGCTCGGCTCGGCCGTCTGCTGCCGCTACGATCCCGCCCGCCGGCTGTTGTCCTGGGCCCAGGCCGGACACCCGGCCCCCCTGCTGTTCCGTCGTGGTGGCGGACGCTCCCTGCGCCCGCCGGAGGGCGTGCTGCTGGGGGCGACCCCCGGTGCCGTGTACGGGCAGGCCGAGGAGCGACTGGAGGCCGGCGACGTGCTGGTCCTGCGCACGGACGGGTTGACCCCGAGCGGCTTCGGGCTCACCGAAGCGGACGGCACCGAGAGGCTGTTGGCGCTCGCGCCAAGGTTCGCCGCGGCCGGGTCGGCGCAGGAGTGCCTGCGGATGGTCACCGAGGAGTTCGGCGAGCACGAGCGCGACGGCGACGCCGGCGTGCTGGTCGCCCGGGTCGGAGCGTAGGGGCGTCCGGACAGGGCCTCCTTCGTCGACTTCAGGGCCGCGCCCCGGGCGCGGCCCTTCCCACGTCTGCGCGGAAGCGGTTGAGGTCTCGTGCGCCGGGCCCGACGCCGGCGGCGCGGACCTCACACCGGCCTGGGCGCCACGGGACTGTTCGGCAGGGCCGACTCGATCTCCTGGCGCAGGTCCTCGATGCGCGCGTACCCGGCGTACTGGCCGGTGAGGCGGTACATCTCACGCAGTCGGTCCCATGTCCGGTGCGAGGAGGTCTCGTTCATCGACACCAGGGCCAGCCGGGCGTAACGGTCGGCCTGTTCGGGGTCGTCGGCGATGAAGCAGGCCGAGGCCATGGAGATGTAGTCGAAGATCTGGGACCGCTGGTGCCCCTGTGCACGCAGCCGCAGCGCCTCGTGGGCGTGCCGCTGGGCGATCGGCGCGACCGAGGGGTCGTGATCGGCGAGGGTGCGGAAGGCCAGGGCCTGCATGCCGTGCAGATCGGCCTCGTCGAAGTGTTGCATCCACGACGGAGGCGGCACGTCGCCCTTGTCGGAGACGAACAGGTCCTCCGCCTCGCCCAGGGTGCGCCGCATGGCCTGCCCCTTGCCCATCGAGGCCTGGGCCCAGGCCTCGATGGTGTGGAGCATGGCGCGCGTGCGCGGCAGGGTCTGCTCCCCGGAGCCGGACTGCGCCAGCTTCATCAGGTCGAGGGCCTCGTTCGGCCGCCCGAGGTGGACCATCTGTCGGGCGGCCCGGGACAGTGCCTCGCCGGCGCGCGGCCGGTCGCCACCCTCGCGCGCCGCGTGGGCGGCGATCACGAAGTACTTCTGCGCGGTGGGTTCGAGACCGACGTCGTGTGACATCCAGCCCGCCAGGACCGCCAGGTTGGCCGCCACCCCCCAGAGCCTGCGCTGGAGGTGGTCGGGGTGGCGGTACGCGAGCATGCCGCCCACCTCGTTGAGCTGGCCCACGACGGCCTTGCGCTGGAGTCCGCCACCCCTGGAGGCGTCCCAGGCGCGGAAGACCTCGACGGAACGCTCCAGCGCCTCGATCTCCTGGGAGCCGATGGGGGCGGCCTCGTAGCGGTCGTATCCCGCCTGATCGGCCTGGTAGGCGTTGTCTCCGAAACGCTGCGCGTTCTTGGCGGTGGCGGGATCGGTGTGCAGCCATTCGTGCATGGCGTTGCTGAGGGCTGAGCCTGCGGTGAGCGCGACTCCCGCGCCCATCAGGCCGCGACGGTTGAGCATGAGGTCCATTCCCGTGAATTCGGTGAGGACCGCGGCTGTGCGTTCGGGCGCCCAGGGCACTCCGTCGGGGTTCTCCTGCGCCCCGTCGGGCTGCCGTTTGGAGGTGCGCCGCTGCCGTACGAACCCGAGGTCCTCAATGGTCACGACACGACCGAGCCGCTCGGTGAACAGTGCTGCCAGTACCGTGGGCACCGGTTCGCGCGGGGTCTCCCCCATGTCGATCCAGCGCCGCACCCGCGAGGTGTCGGTGGCCAGTTGGTGGTGACCCATGGCCGCCGCCTGCCGATTGACCATCCTCGCCAGTTCGCCCTTCGACCAGCCGGCCAGGCCGAACAGGTCGTTCAGACGGGTGTTTGGACCTTTGCTCACGTCAAGCCCCCAGGTTCTCGGCTGAGTTGACAGTAGCCCCCCGTCAGATGCCCAGCGACTATTCGCCAGGCTTCGCCAGGGCACGCAAGATGGTCCGCCACCCACGGTCGGGTGTCAGGTAGGAATGCGCCTCCCCGACCCGGTCACCGACGGAACTCCCCAGGGTGAAGCACGGGATCCGGCGGGGCGGCGTACGCAACTCGTCGGCGCACGAAGGGAACTGTAAACGCCATGTACGCAGCAACGACCTCCGTGTCCGCACCGGTCCGGCCGCACCGTACGCTCCCGGCTGGCGGCGGCCCCTACCTCGAACCCGGCCGCCCGGCCAACCTGCCCCAGGGCGCACTCCGGACCCGGCGGATGCCGGGCACCGGAACCCAGACGCCGAGCGGAAGAATCGACCTCTCGGGGCCGCAGGGAGCGCAGTTGCGCACCGCGCTCGCCTCGGTGCAACGGATCTGTCCGGAGTTCGCACCCGTGCAGGTGCTGCGACGCAGCGGTCGTTCGGTCCTCCTCGTGGGCACCACCGGGCGGATGACGGCCGTCGCGAAGGTGTTACTGGACCATTCGCCCGAATGGCGTGAGCGGTACCAGCACGAAATAGCTGCGTACCGGACCTTCGTCCGCAACCGTCCGCCGGTCCGGGTGCCCCGCCTGATCGCCGCCGACCCGGAGAACTGCGTACTGGTCGTGGAGCGGATGGCGGGGCGGGTCGCCGCGCTCCAGCGGCACCCGGTGGAGGCCCCGCCGCGGGCCGACGTCCGGGCGGCCCTCGGGGCGGTGTGTCGGGTGAACCAGTGGCGTCCGGCGCCCGAACTGTTCGGACACCCGATGGACTACGCCCGGCGGATCACCCGTGATCACGAGTTGGGGCTGCTGACCGACCGGGACTTCGGGGACCTTCAGAAGCTGCTGCACGGTCTGAAGCTCGCCGGCACCCCGTGGCAGTTCAACCACGGTGACGCCCTGCTGTCCAACCTGCTGCTGTCCCCTGCCGGCCCGGTGCTCCTCGACTGGGAACACGCGGGCTGGTACCTGCCGGGCTACGACCTGGCGACCCTGTGGACCGTGCTGGGCGACGCCCCGGCCGCCCGCGGTCAGATCAGCAGGCTGGCGCAGCAGCAGGGACCGGCGGCGCGGGACGCCTTCCTGGTGAACCTGATGCTGGTGTTGACGCGGGAGATCAGGATGTCCGAGACGGCGGTGCAGCGCTCGATGTCGGCGCCCACCCCCGCCCAGTCGACGCCGGCGGGCTCCCTGTCCTCGGGCGAGGAGCAGCGGCTGCTGCTGCGCCGGTTGCACGACGACTGCGGGATGGCTCGCAGGGCGGTGCGCGCGGCGGTCGGCACGCGCTGACGCGGACGGTTGCGCACGGAGGTCCCGCGGTGGTCACCACCGCGGGACCTCCGCGCGTCCGGGGTCGCCGGCGGGACGCGCCGAGGGCGGTGGCGGGGCGTGCCCGGGCAGGTGAGCGGGCGGGTGAGCGGGCCGTGCGGGAAGCGGCGGCGCCGGATGCCTTGACTTCACATGATCCCCCGAAGACCTTTTCTGACTTGGCGTCAGAAATATGCCGACGCGCCCGCTTCCCCGACCCGCTGGAGCCTGCCATGTCCGCGAGCCCCGATCCCGCACGCCCCGCCCTGCCCTCCCGCCGGACCGTCCTCGCCGGGACCGGAGCCGGCGTACTCGCCGCCACCGTGCTGCCGGGGGCCGTCGCCCGGGCCGCCGACGGCGACCCGCTCGGCGAGTACGACGTCGTCGTGGTCGGCTCCGGTGCTTCCGGGATGACCGCCGCGCTCACCGCCGCCAAGCGGGGTCTGAGCGTGCTGGTGGTCGAGAAGGCCCCCACCTTCGGCGGGTCGGCCGCCAGGTCGGGGGCCGGCATCTGGTTGCCGAACAACTCGGTGATCCTGGGCGCCGGTGTGCCCGACACGCCGGCGAAGGCCGCCACGTACCTCTCGGCGGTGGTGGGGCCCGAGGTGCCGGCGGACCGGCAACAGGCCTTCCTCGCCCACGGCCCCCGGATGCTGGACTTCGTCATGGCGCACAGCCCGCTGCGGTTCCGCTTCATGGACGGCTACAGCGACTACTACCCCCACCTGCCCGGCGGCCTGCCGAACGGCCGCTCCATCGAGCCCGACCAGATCGACGGCAACGTCCTCGGCGCCGAACTGGCCCGCCTGAACCCGGCGTACATGCCGGTGCCGGCCGGGATGGTCGTCTTCAGCCAGGACTACAAGTGGCTCAACCTCGCGGCGGTCAGTGCCAGGGGCCTGGCGGTGTCCGCGGAGTGCCTGGCGCGCGGCACGAAGGCCGCGCTGCGCGGGGAGAAGCCGCTGACCATGGGCCAGGCCCTCGCCGCCGGACTGCGGGCCGGCCTCCAGCGGGCGGGGGTCCCGGTGTGGTTGAACAGCCCCCTGGTGGACCTGGTCCAGGAGGGCGGGGCCGTCACCGGTGTGGTGGTGGAGAAGGACGGCGTACGGGGGACCGTGCGGGCACGCAAGGGCGTGATCATCGGCTCGGGCGGCTTCGAGCACAACGCGCAGATGCGCGCCCAGTACCAGCAACAGCCCATCGGCACCGGGTGGTCGGTCGGAGCGAAGGAGAACACCGGCGACGGGATCCGCGCGGGACAGCGCGCCGGCGCGGCACTGGGGCTGATGGAGGACGCCTGGTGGGGTCCGACGATCCCGCTGCCCGGTGAGCCGTACTTCTGCCTGGCCGAACGGACCCTGCCGGGCGGGCTGATCGTCAACGGGAACGGCACGCGGTTCGTCAACGAGGCGGCGCCCTACAGCGACGTGGTGCACGTGATGTACGAGAAGGATCGGGGAGCGGTCGGCTCGCACATACCGGCCTGGCTGATCGTGGATCAGAACTACCGGAACAAGTACCTGTTCAAGGACGTCCTGCCGACCTTCGCCTTCCCCGACTCCTGGTACCAGTCGGGCGCGGCGAAGAAGGCGTGGACCTGGGACGCGCTCGCCCAGCAGATCGGAGTGCCTGCCGGTGCGCTGCGCTCGACCCTCAACCGGTTCAACGCGCAGGCGTGGAGCGGGAACGACGCCGACTTCCACCGGGGCGACACGGCGTACGACCACTACTACACGGACCCGAACGTCCAGCCGAACTCGTGTCTCGCGCCGATCTGGGCGCCGCCGTTCCACGCCTTCAGGATCGTGCCGGGCGACCTGGGGACGAAGGGCGGCATCGTCACCGACGCAAGGGCGCGGGCCCTGCGGGCGGACGGTTCGGTGATCCGGGGCCTGTGGGCGGCGGGCAACGCGAGCGCGGCGGTGATGGGGCACAGCTATGCGGGGGCCGGGTCGACGATCGGGCCCGCGATGACCTTCGGGTACGTGGCGGCCAACGACATCGCGGACGCCTGAGGCCCGAGGCGGCGCCCGCCGCTGCCCACCCGCCGCCGGCCGGGCCGGTCGGGCGGCGGGCCGTCGGGCGGCGCGGCCGGAGGTCAGCCCTGCTGGAAGAGCTCGGCCGGGAGCGGCTTCAGGAGGGCGTAGAGGTCGTCGGTGATCGGACGGTCCCAGCTGGCGATGGTGACCAGCACGTTGTCGCTGCGGTCGAACTGCACGCAGGAGATGCGGGACTCCGACAGCTTGACCTTGCGGACGATGAGGAGGTTGTCGCCCTGCATGACGGGGCAGTCCTCGACTCCGGTGACCTCGACGTCCTCGTCGTTCTCCAGGGCGTCGAGGAGCTGGGCCACCTCGAAGGGGACCTGCTTGTCGGCGAGGTCCCGGGCGGGCGAGCCCTCGGGGAGATTGCCGATGATCATCGCGGGGCCGCGACCGCCGAACAGGTCGTAGCGCAGGAAGACGCCCTGGCAGCTGCCGTCGGGGCGGGGAGCAACCCGGCCCCGAGGTTGCCCGGCCAGTCCCCCGGGTCCATGGCGAGGACGTCGAAGTCCGGGCCGGCGGGTGTGGCGGCGCGGTGGCGGCGGAGGAAGGACATGCCGCCATGGTACGTGGCCGGGACCCTTTTCCGGCCCCGGGCCCCCTCATCCGACCCGGCCCCGCGCCCGCCGCCCGGGGCGTCCGGAGCCGTCGCCCCGTCCGCCGGCCTCCCCCGCTCCTTCCGGTTCGCCCGCGTGGGACCGGTCGGTCCCTTGATCGACGGCACCGGCGCGCGGTGTCGTTCGTGCATCTGCCGGTCGTGTGTGACGCGACTTCGAGGGTTGACCGGTATGGATCTTGCGATTTCAACGACTTACCCTTGTCCGCGACGTGCACATCGACGATCGGCCGCTGGTCCGAGGAAGGGCAGGCAGATGGCCGAGTCCGTTCCGTCTCCCGCCGTGACACCCGCTCAGACGCTCGCCCGCACCGGATGCCGGCCGGCGGGGCGGCGTCACGGACCGGTATCCATCCGTCCCCGGGGGGAGGCCCTCGCCCCGACCCGGGGGACACTGCTTCCCGGAGCCGCCGGCGCGTCGTCGTCCGCGGTGTTCGAGGAGTCCGCAGGGGAGGGGGAAGCATGAGCGTGGCCCGGTCCATGCGCAAGCTGTGCAACGCGCTGACCACGTCACTCGACGTGGAGTCGACCGCTGAACCGCACGCCCTTTTCCGAGCGCTGTGCGACGCGATGAGCGCGTCGCGCGGCGGGCGTCCGATCCTGCTGCGCTTCGAACGGTTCCCGTCGGAGCTCACCACGTCGGGGCTGTGGCTGAACATGGAGGACTACGACATCGTCGTGGTGGAGAAGCACACGACGCCCGACCACCAGCTCGTCATCCTGGGGCACGAGCTGTGGCACATGCGGGCCGGGCACGGCAGTGTGCCCGGTATCGGTCCCGCCGCGGCCGCCAGGTCGCTGCCGGGCAGCCCCGACCTGACGTACGCCACCGTCGCGGCGCGTTCCCACTACGAGGACGCGGACGAGATGGAGGCCGAGACGTTCGGGCTGCTGCTCGGGGACCGCTGCCGGGGTTGGTTGGCCTCCTCGGGCACCGCCCCCGGTTCCGCCCGGCGCGACGACGTCGCCGGTCGCATCGGCAACACCCTCGGCGGCCGCGGACCGATCGGGTTCCGGTGACGTCCGACGCCTTCTACATCCCGTACCTGATCCCGGCGGCGATCCTCACCCTCGCCTTCGCGATCCGACTCCCGGTCATGATCCGCTTCTGGCGGATCGATCCCAACGTGCGCAACGTCGGCGGCCTGCTCGTGCTGGGTTCCGGGGTGTTCTACTTCGGCCGGCCGGAAACCCTGGCGATGATCAACCGCGTCTCGGGGATCAGCAACCTCGCGGCCCCGGTCGTCTACACGGTGCTCACCCTGTTCTGCGCCTCGTGCCTGGTCATGGTGATCCACTGGCGGGGCGGCGATCCGCTCCGGGTCCGGCGGACCACGTGCGTCATCGGCCTCGTCTACTGCGCGGCCGTCGCCGGGCTGTGGGGCACCTTCGCGCTCGCCGACGTGCCGGTCGAGCGGTTGCGGGACCTGGACACCTACTACGCCACCACGCCCTGGATGCGTGAGCACATCCTCCTCTACCTGCTCGCCCACACCGTCGCCTGCGTCATCACGGCCTCGGTGACCTGGACCTGGCTGCGGCAGGTGGCGGGATGGCTGCGCGCGGGGCTGACGCTGCTGGTCGTCGGGTTCCTGCTGAACGTCTGCTACGACACCGTGAAGCTGACGGCGGTGATCGCCCGCTGGACGGGTCACGACCTGGACTGGCTCAGTACCTACGTGGCGCCGCCCATCGCGTCGGTGTGCGCGGTGTTCGTCGCGGCGGGCTTCGTCCTGCCGCATGCCGGCGAGGCGCTCCAGCGGCTCTGGCAGGACTTCCGGCAGTACCGGTCCCTGGGGGCCTTCGCGGACGAACTGGCCGTCATCGACGGGAGCGGCCTCAGGCTTCCCCGGCGCTCCTCGTTGAGCCGGCGGCTCGTCCAGCGCCGGACCCGGATCAACGACGGACTGCTCAAGCTCCAGCCGTTCCTGGATCCCGAGGTGCGGCGCACCGCCTTCCAGGAGGCCGTCGCCCGGAGTGAGAGTCCGGCGCGGGCCGCCGCGACCGCCGATGCCGTGGCGGTGGTCGCCGCGATCCGCAGCCTCTCGAACGCGGGTGCGGGGCGGTCCGCCGGGTCGGCGCCGCCGACCACACCCGGGGGCGACGCGACCGAGGTCCACAACCTGGTGGCGGTCTCCCGGGCGCTGCGCCGCTCCCCCGCCGTCGCGGCCTTCCGCGCCCGCGAGGTGTCGTACGGGGAGCCGGCGCGCGTCGGTCGGGCCGGCGGCGGCCTCACGTAGCGCTGCCGGGGCCCGGCGCGGGTATCCGCGTCCGGTCCGTCGCCCGCGCTCAGCGGGTGGCGCGGTCGTACGCCTCCAGAGCCTCCGGCAGTCCGGGGAGGTCGGTGCCGAGTTTGCGGTACGCGCCGGACAACTCCCGGGGCGACGGGGCGGGGTGTCCGGCGACCACGGCCCGCGCCGCCTCCAGCTCCCCCTCGGTCGGCGCGGCCTGCCAGGCCGTTTCCCTCGGCACGGGGCCGCCCCGTTCCAGCAGGGTCCGCGTCGCGGTCCGTTCCAGGCCGTCGGCCCCGCACTCCCGGGCCGTGACCACCGCTCGCGCGAGCGTCTCCACGTCCCCGGTGTGGGTGCCCAGGGCGGCCAGGGCGCAGGCCAGCTCGTATCCGGCCGGGGAGGCGGACAGGACGGACACCGCCTCGGTGAGCGGCCCGGTGCGGTCGGCGGGCTCCGCGACCTCGGCCGCGATCCGCAGGGCCTGGCCGATGCCGGAGGGGGCGCCGAAGGCGCGGGCCCGCCGAACCGCGTCGGAGGCGAGCGTGCGCGCCCTGGTCGGGTCCTCGGCCGCGACCGCCCTGGCCAGGAGGAGCTGCCACGGGCACCAGGACGGGTTCTGGATGCCGCGCGGGGTCAACCGTCGTTCGACGGACTCCAGTTCGGCGACGGCCGCCGCGGTGTCACCTCGGGCCAGCAGGAGTTCGGCGTACACGGTCTGGGAGTCGGGGAAGACGACGGCCGCCGGGAAGGGCTCGGCGTACTCGTGTTCCCCTGCCAGCTTCCAGGCCTCGTCTGCCTGCCCGCGGGCGAGGAGCGTCGTGACGAGGATGGCGATGGCGTACCAGTGCACGGGGGTGCGGCGCCCGACGCGTTCGGCGAGCCGCAGGCCGGCGCGGGCCAGTTCCTCCGCCTCGACCAGCCGTCCGCGCCGGCAACGGATGTAGGCGCGCAGGCTGTACGCGAAGGACAGGTGGGCGCCGCGCCAGCCCTGGCGCTCGAACTCGGCGGTGCCGGCCTCGAACAGCTCCTCCGCGCGCCACGGCCGGTCGGCGTACATGTGGACCATGGCGGTGAGCACGGGAACCTCGAAGCCCCGGTCCTCGTGGGCCCAGCTGAAGTGGGTGTTCAGGGCCCGGCCGGCGTGGTGCAGGACCACGTCCACGGGTTCTCCGCGCAGGCAGGCGTCCCAGGCGCGCAGGCCGATGACGTACCGCTCGGTGAGGTCGCGGCCGGTGAGCCGGTCGGCGAGCTTGGTCAGTCGGCGGGAGCGGGCCGGCGAGTCGGGTTCGGCGGCGTTGAACGCGTCCCACATGAACTGCTCGGATTGCAGGCGCAGTCGGGCCCGGACCTCGTGGGTGTGCGGGATCTCCCGGGCGAGGGAGTCCGAGGCCTCGGCGAGCCGGTCGCTGTGCGAGAGCACCTGGGCGAGCCGGATGACGATGCCCTGGCGCAGGGCCGGGTCGTCGAAGGGCTCGGCGAGGGCCGCCCGCAGGTGGTTGACGGTGTTGGCGGGCTCGGTGAGCAGGGAGGCGCAGCCGAGTTCGTAGAGGACGGCCGCGCGCTCGTCGAAGTCCGGGGGTTCGCGCAGGGCGCGGGCGAGTTGGCGGCGCGCGGCCTCGGGGGCGCCGGCGCGGAGGTTCTCGCCGGCGGCCTCGCGCAGGGTGCGCACCACCCAGGGGTCGCCTTCGGGGTGGGTCTCCAGGAGATGGCGGGCGGCGGCGGAGGGGCCGAGGCCGGCGTCCACGACGGCGGCTGCGGCCTTGCCGTGCAGGGCGACCCGCAGGGCGTCCGGGATCGCCCGGTAGATGCCGGTGGCGATCAGTGGATGGACGAACTCCAGCCCGGTGACGGGCGCTTCGCCGCCGACGGGATCGGCGGCGCCGGAAAGGATGCGGGCGTCCCGCAGTCGACCGGTGGCGTCGCCGGCCTCCTCGGTGCCGAGGCCGGCGACGCGGGCGGCGATGTCCTGGGGGATCGCGGTGCCGAGGACGGCGCAGGCCCAGGCGAAGCGGACGGTGGAGGGGCCCAGGTTCTGAAGGCGGGCGACGAGCCCGCTGCCGCGCTGCGCGGCGGCCAGGTCGGCCAGCAGAGGGGCGCTGGCCTCGACGGGGGCGAGGCCCTTGTCCCGGACCCTGGCGGTGAGCTCGACGGCCTCGAAGGGGTTGCCGGTGGTGACGGCCCAGGCCTCGTGGCAGAAGGCGTCGTCCGCGTGGTCGCCGACGGTCTCGCGGATCAGGGTGGAGACGGCGGCGGCGCTGAGCGGGGCGAGGGAGAGCGGGCGCTGTCCGGCTCGGCCGGGCAGCGTACGGAAGGCTTCGGCGTGGGCGGGGAGTTCGTCGGGGCGGTAGGCGACGGCGAGGAGCAGGGGAAGGTGTTCGGCGCGCGGGGCGAAGGCGGCGAGCCAGCCCAGAGACTCGGGGTCGGCCCAGTGGGCGTCGTCGAGGACGAGGACGACCGGGGCGCGCTGGACGGTGAGGTGGGTGAGGACCCAGTCGAGGCCGTCGCGCAGTCCCTGGGGGTCGGGCGGGGCGCCCTGTTCGGGGGCGCACAGGCCGAGGGCCGGTCCGACGATGGCGTACCAGCTGCCGAGGGTCTCGCGCAGTTCGGCTTCGGTGTGGCCGGCCAGCCGGGGCTGTATGAGCTGGCGGGCGACGTGGAAGGGCTGGCTCTGCTCCTGCTCGCCGCCGCGGGCGGCCAGCAGGGTGCAGGAGCGGGCGTGGGCGCGGCGGCGCACCTCGGTGAGCAGGGTGGTCTTGCCGAGGCCGGCCGGGCCGGAGAAGGCGAGCAGGGCGCCGGTCGCCCCGCGGCCGTCCGTGCCCGGTGCGATGAGCTGCTCCAGGGCTTCGTCCACGGTGGCGAGTTCCGCCTCGCGTTCGAACATCGTGCGCCGTGTACGGGTCCGGCGGTCCGTCATGACTGTGACCCCCCAGGCCTGTTCGGGGCATCAGAGTACGCCCGCGCACACGCGGTGACAGGTCGATGGTCGGGAAAGATCGGAAACTTTTCCGACCCTCCGGGAGACGCCCGTTCAGTGCGCCGAACGGACCGCCTGCGCTTCCAGTACGGCGACGGCCTCGGCTGCCCGCTCGGCGGGCACGAACAGGTGGTCGTGGTGGTATCCGGCGATGACGTTGCAGCTGAGGCCGTGTGCGGCGAGTTCGGCGGCGAAGGCGCCGGTGAGGCCGACCGCGTCGAGGGCGGAGTGCACGCGCAGGGTGATCCATCCGGCGATGTGGTCGTAGGCGAGGCCGGCCGCGTCGGCGTCCTCGCGGCGCAGGACGAGGGTGAGTCCCTCGGGTTCCAGGACGGTCGCGACGGGGGTGATCCCGTCGGGTGCGGTGGGACCCGGGACCGTACAGAAGACGTAGGTCCCCTCGTTCAGCTCAGGTCGCATGCCGCCCAGCAGTTTCCGCAGGTCGCTCTCTCCACTCATGGACCCACCCTACCTATCATCCCCATATGACCGATTCGGCACCCCCGGCGGAGAACGAGCAGAGCGAGCGTCACGCCTCATGGCTGGAGTTGTTCTTCGACCTCACGGCGGTGGCCGGTGTGGCGCAACTGGCGCATCTGCTCCACGGCGGTCCCGCGTGGGCCGATCTGGGGCTGTACGCGGTGATGTTCCTGGCGTTCTGGACGGGCTGGATGCTGTTCACGGTCTACGGCAACGTCACCCGCGACCAGGTCCGGGTGTGGAGGGTGCTGGCCGGCATGTTCGGGCTGGCCGTGATGGCGGCCGCGGTGCACGGGGTGCGGGAGGGGGAACAGGCCGCCGCGTTCGCGCTCGCCTACATCCTCGTGCGGTCGCTGGCCGGGAAGGCCTGGGAGCGACGCCGGGAGTACGTGGCGGACCTGCCGATCACCCGTCTGGGGTTGGGGCTGACGCCGTGGGTGGTGTCGATGTGGTTCGACGGCACGGCCCGGTACGCGCTGTGGGCACTCGGGTTGGCCATCGACCTGCTGGTGATGTTCGCGGTGTCCACGAAGTCCCCGGCGGCCCGGGAGGGGGACGCGCACGAGGACGCGGCGGTGTGGACGGGACACCGGCCGCCCCGGAAACTGCGGGCCGCGTACACCGACGCGCCCCATCTCGGGGAACGGCTCGGCCTGTTCGTGCTGATCGTGCTGGGCGAGGGGATCGCCCAGACCGTGTCCGAGGCCTCGGAGGTGGAGTGGGACTCCGCGCTGTACGCGGTGGGGACCGGCGCTTTCCTGCTGCTGATCCTGCTGTGGTCGCTGTCGCTGCGGCACGGCTCTGACGGGGTGCCGCTGCTGGCCCCGGGCGCCGTGCCGGTACGGCTCACACTGCCGCTGCACTGTTTCGTGGCGGGGTCGGTGGCGGCGCTGGCGGCGGCCCTCGGCGACTCGGTCGCGTACACCGACGCGGCCGTGCCGGAGCGGGTGCGGTGGTTGATGTGCGGGAGCCTCGCCGTGTACCTCGTCATCGCGGGCGCGGCGGTGGCCCGCTCGGGACGGAGCGTGCCGTGGGCGCTGCTGCTGACCGGTCCGCCGCTGGCCCTTGTCCTGGCGGTGGGCCTGACGGCGCGGGAGGCCGGGGCCGTGCATCTGGTGTGGCTGCTGGTGCTCGCGCTGTGGTGGCCCCTGGTGTGGCGGCTGCGTCGACCGTCCCCGGCACCGGTCTCCGGGTAGGGCCGTCGGGGGGCGGCGGCTCCGCCCCCGGACGGCCGCGCCTACGTCAGGTCGAACTCGCCGCCCCGCGCGTCCAGGACGAACTTGCGCCACTCGTCCGGCGCGAAGATCAGTGACGGGCTGTCGGGCCGACCGCTGTTGCGCATCGCGATGAACCCCTCCACGAAGGCGATCTGAACGTCACCCGCTCCCCGACTGCTCGACCGCCAGTCCGCCCCGCTGAGATCGAGGTCCGGCTTGTCCCGGCCTGCGAAGGGCTGCGAAGTCATGCTCTCGGCCACGTGCGTGCACCTCCCGGTACGTCGTCCGAGGGCAAGGTTAACCACGCCGGCGGGTGCCGCACAGGCCGCGACGGGTCAGCGGTGGCCGGCCCGGCGCCCCGCCCGGACATCGGATTCCGTTCAGCCGGTGGGCTGTTCGGCCCCGACCAGCCACATCGCGAAGAACTGGGCCCCACCGCCGTAGGCGTGCCCCATGGCCCGCCGGGCGTCCGCGACCTGGTGCTCGCCGGCCTGGCCGCGGACCTGGAGCGCCGCCTCCGCGAAGCGGATCATTCCGGAGGCGCCGATCGGGTTGGTGGACAGGACGCCGCCCGACGGGTTGACGGGCAGGTCCCCGTCGAGTTCGGTCACCCCGGCCTCGGTGAGTTTCCAGCCCTCGCCCTCGGCCGCGAAGCCCAGGTTCTCCAACCACATCGGCTCGTACCAGGAGAACGGCACGTACATCTCCACCGCGTCGATCTCCCGCCGGGGATCGGAGATGCCCGCCTGCCGGTAGACGTCGGCCGCGCAGTCCTTGCCGGCCTGCGGGGACACGAAGTCCTTGCCGGCGAAGAGCGTCGGCTCGCTGCGCATCGCACCGCCGTGCACCCAGGCCGGCGGCCTCGGCGAACGCGCGGCCCCCTCGCGGTCGGTGAGGACCATCGCGCAGGCCCCGTCCGAGGAGGGGCAGGTCTCGGAGTACCGGATCGGGTCCCACAGCATGGGCGAGGCCTGGACCTTCTCCAGGGTGATGTCGCTCTCGTGCAGGTGTGCGTACGGGTTCTTCAGGGCGTTGCGCCGGTCCTTGTAGGCGACGAGCGAGCCCACCGTGTCGGGGGCCCCGGTGCGCCGCATGTACGCGCGCACGTGCGGTGCGAAGAACCCGCCGGCTCCCGCCAGCAGCGGCTGTTGGAAGGGCACGGGAAGGGAGAGCCCCCACATGGCGTTGGACTCGGACTGCTTCTCGAACGCCAGGGTCAGGACGGTCCGGTGGACGCGGGCCGCCACCAGGTTCATGGCGACCAGGGCGGTGGAACCGCCCACCGAGCCGGCCGTGTGGACGCGGAGCATGGGTTTGCCGACCGCGCCGAGGGCGTCCGCCAGGTACAACTCCGGCATCATCACGCCCTCGAAGAAGTCGGGGGCCTTGCCGATGACGACGGCGTCGATGTCCGCCCAGGTCAACTCGGCGTCCTCCAGGGCGCGTACCGCCGCCTCCCGGACGAGTCCGGCGATGGACACGTCGTGTCGGGCGGCGACGTGCTTGGTCTGGCCGATGCCGACGACGGCCACGGGCTCCTTGCTCATGTTCGGTCCCCTTCCAGGACGGCGACCAGGTTCTGCTGGAGGCAGGGACCGGAGGTGGCGTGGGCGACGGCCCGGTCGGACTCGCCCCGGTGGATGCGGGCGGCGGCCTCGCCGATGCGGATCAGACCGGCGGCCATGACCGGGTGGGCGGCGAGCGCCCCGCCGGACGGGTTGACGCTCACCTCGTCGCCGAGCCCGAGCGCCTTGCGGAGCACCACCTCCTGGGAGGAGAACGGCGCGTGCAGTTCGGCCGTGTCCACGGGCCCCTCGAAGACCCCGGCCTGCTCGGCGGCGATCCGGGTGGAGACGGAGTCGGTGAGGTCGCGCAGTCCGAGGCCGTGAGCCTCGATGCGGTGGTCGATGCCCGTGATCCAGGCGGGCCGCTCGCACAGCCCCCGGGCCACGTCCCCGGCGGCGAGGACGACGGCGGCGGCGCCGTCACCGACGGGCGGGCAGTCCCCGGTGCGCAGTGGGGCGACCTGGTACTCGCCCTGGGGTACGCGGCCCCTGAGTTGGGCGTGCGGGTTGGCCTCGGCGGAGGCCCGGCTGCGGGCTCCGATGGCGGCCAGGGCGTGCTCGTCGGTCTCGCCCGCGTCGATCAGCGCCCGGGCCTGGAGGGCGGCCAGGGCCACCGAGTCGGGCCAGAGCGGGGCGAGGTAGTAGGGGTCGAGCTGCCGCGTCATGACGTCGCGCACCGATCCCGGCGAGGACTTCCCGTAGGCGTAGACGAGCGCGGTGTCGGCCTCGCCCGTCTGGATCTTGACCCAGGCCTCGTAGAGGGCCCAGGCGCCGTCCATCTCCACGTGCGACTCGGAGATCGGCGGCCAGGCGCCGACCCCGTCGAGGGTCATGGTGAAGGAGAAGGCCCTGCCCGCCAGGTAGTCGCTGGAGCCGGAGCAGGTGAAACCGATCTCGCCGGCCTTGAGTCCGGTCAGGGCCAGTACCCGGTGCAGGACCGGCATGACCATCTCGACTTCGCTGAGCTCGTCGGTGTCGCGCCGGTGGTCGCTCTGCGCGAAGGCGACGACGGCCACGTCGCGCGCGTGCCTGCTCGTCCTGGCCATCAGATGAGCTCCTTGTACACGTCGTAGTCCGCGTCCGGTTCGCCGGTGGGGCGGTAGTGGTCGGGATGGCGCCCGCCCTCGGTCCACACGGGTTCCACGCGCAGGCCCATGCGGACCTGGTCGTAGGGGATGCCGCCGATGCGGCCGTGGAGGGCCAGGTCGGCGCCGTCGAGGGCGATGTGGGCGTAGACGTAGGGGACTTCGATGTCGAGGTTGCGCGCCTTGATGTTGACGATGCAGTACGTGGTGACCGTTCCGGCGGGGCCGACCTCGACCCGGTCGGTGGTGGCCACCCCGCAGGTCGGGCAGGCGCCGCGCGGGGGCACGTACACCTTGTGGCAGGAGGGACAGCGCTCGCCGACGGTCCGGCGCTCGGAGAGGGCGTTGATGTAGGCGGTCTGGGCGCGGCCGGGGCTGTACGTGTAGTCCAGGCGGGCCTCGGCGACGATGCCGGTGACCGCGTCCGCGAAGACCCCGTCGTGCGGGGAGGCGTGCGGGGCGTCGGCGGCGTCGGCCGGGCCGTCGGCGGGTTCGAAGCAGGCGATGTCGGTGATGGCCCCGACGCGGTCCGCCGCCCAGCGGATCCGGACCCGCATGCCGGTGGCCACCGATTCGGGGTCGGGTGCGTCGAGGGCGTGCAGGATCGCGGTGTCGGCGCCGTCGAGGCGGACGAGGACCCAGGCGAAGGGGGTGGCGAGGGGTTGTTGCGGGCGCGGTTCGCCGTTCCAGGCCCAGGTGGTGACGGTCCCGGTCGCGGACACCTCGACCAGGTCGCGGATCTCGTCGGCGGTGACGGGATCGTATTCGACGGGCGGGACCATCACCCTGCCGTCGGACGTCGTGACGCCGAGGACGACCCGTTCGCGCAGACCGGTGAGGAAGGCGCTCTGCACGGGCCCGAGGGAGCGGGTGAAGGGGAACTCGACGACCAGGGGTGCGCGCAGCACCTCGGGCGGGGACGCGGCTGCTGTCATGGAGGGCTCTCCGGTTTCTCCGGGGCGGTGGGGGACGGTGGACGAGTCGGCGTCCGGCGCGTGCGGAGTCAGCCGCGCCCGTAGACCGGAGGCCGTTTCTCCGCGAAGGCCCGGGCTCCTTCCTTGGCGTCGGCCGTGTCGAAGATGGGCCAACCGCGGACGAGTTCGGCGGCCAGTCCGTCCGTCTCGGTGAGTTCGGCGCTCTCGTAGACCGAGGCCTTGACGGCCTCGACGGCCAGCGGCCCGCAGGCGTTGATCCGCTCGGCGATCTCCAGGGCCGCGTCCAACGCCGTGCCGTCCGGCACCACCCGCCCGATGAGCCCGATCCGCGCCGCCTCCTCGGCCGGGTACGGCCGCCCGGTGAGCAGCATCTCCAGCGCGTGGGTGCGGGGGATCTGCCGGGGCAGGCGCACGGTCGAGCCGCCGATCGGGAAGAGGCCGCGTTTGACCTCGAACAGCCCGAAGGTGGCTCCGGCGCCGGCGACCCGGATGTCGGTGCCCTGGAGGATCTCGGTACCGCCGGCCACGCAGTACCCCTCGACCGCCGCGATCACGGGTTTGCGCGGTCGGTGGTGGCGGAGCATGGCCTTCCAGTGCAGGTCGGGGTCGGCCTTGAGGCGGTCCCGGTACCGCTCGCCCGCCATGCCCTTCCCGGCCAGCGCCTTCAGGTCCATGCCCGCGCAGAAGTCGCCGCCCGCGCCCGTCAGGACCACGGAGCGGATCGCGTCGTCGGCGTCCGCCTCCAGCCAGCCGTCGTACAGGCCCACCAACAGCGGCAGCGAGAGCGCGTTCTTCGCTTCCGGTCTGTTCATGGTGAGCACCAGCGTGGCTCCGTGGCGTTCCACGGTCAGGTGTTCGGTCCCACCCATTGCCGTCCTCCCGTCTCAAGACCTAGAACAGGTTGCAGGAGGGGCGGGTGCAGTTCAATAGTTTTCTGACACACAGTCAGTTTTCTTGTTCCGCACCCTTCCCAGTTGGCATGGGCGGCGCTCTAATGACCGCCGAGCAGCCCACGCATGGGATCTTTCGGGTCAGGAGGAACGGTGGAGTACAACCTTGCCGACCTGTTCGAGTCGGTCGTGGACGTCGTCCCGGACCGCGAGGCCCTGGTGTACGTGGACCACCCCGGGACCGGCGCCGAGCACCGCCTGACGTACGCGGAGTTGGACGCGGCGGCCAACCGCATCGCACACCACCTGCTCGACAGCGGGCTGAGGGCCGGCGAGCACCTGGGGCTGCACCTCTACAACGGGGTCGAGTACCTCCAGACCGTACTGGCCTGCCTCAAGGCCCGGCTCGTCCCGGTGAACGTCAACTACCGTTACGTGGAGGAGGAACTGGTCTACCTCTACAACGACGCCGACCTCGCCGCGCTCGTCTTCGAGGGCGAGTTCACCGAACGGGTGGCCGCCGCGCTGCCGCAGACGACGAGGCTCCGGCACCTGATCCGGGTCGGCGCGGCACCCGAGGGGGCGCCCGAACCCTCGCTCACACCCGTTCCGTTCGAGGACGCCGCGGCGGCCGGCTCTTGCGAACGCGGCTTCCCGCCGCGCTCCCCCGACGACCTGTTCATCATCTACACCGGCGGCACGACCGGGATGCCCAAGGGCGTCATGTGGCGGGCCGAGGACCTCTTCTTCGCCGGGCTGTTCGGCGGGGAACCCTCCGGAGAACCGGTGAAGCGGCCGGAGGAACTCGCCGAGCGGGTGGCCGCGCGCGGCGCCGGGCTCACCTTCTTCCCCGCTCCCCCGCTGATGCACGGCACGTCCACGCTGACCTCGTTCATCGCCTTCAACTACGGGCAGCGGGTGGTCATCCACCGCAAGTACGCGCCCGAGGAGGTGCTGCGGACCATCGAGAAGGAGAAGGTCTCCAGCGTGTCCCTGGTGGGTGACGCGATGCTGAGGCCGCTCATCGACGCCCTGAACGGGCCGCTGCGGGGCACCGACCTGTCGTCCCTCTTCAGCGTCTCCTCGTCGGGCGCGATCATGTCGGAGACCGTGCGGGCCGAGTTCCAGCGGCTCGTGCCGCACGTGATGCTGCTGAACAACTTCGGTTCGTCCGAGTCCGGGTCGAACGGGAAGGCAACGAACGACTCCGGCCCCGAGAACGGCTTCCGCCTGGAGGTCAACGACCGTACGCAGGTGGTGGATCCGGTGACGCACGAGCCGGTGCCGGTGGGCGAGCCCGGGCGACTGGCGCAGCGCGGACACGTCCCGCTCGGGTACTACAACGACCCCGCCAAGACCGCGGAGACCTTCTTCCGCAAGGGCGAGGAGCGGTGGGTGTTGCTCGGTGACATGGCCACCGTGGACGAGCAGGGCATCGTCACGGTGCTCGGCCGCGGCTCGCAGTGCATCAACACCGGTGGGGAGAAGGTGTATCCGGAGGAGGTCGAGCAGGCACTGAAGTCGCACCCGGACGTGTACGACGCCCTGGTCGCCGGCGTGGCGGACCCGAGGTGGGGCAGCCACGTGGCGGCGGTGGTCCAGATCCGCGAGGGTGCGGGCGAGCCGACCCTGGACGAGATACAGACCCACTGCCGCACCAGGCTGGCCGGGTACAAGATCCCGCGCCGGCTGGTCATCGCCCCCGCGATCCAGCGCTCGCCCAGCGGCAAGGCGGACTACCGCTGGGCCAAGACGGTGGCCACCGAGGCGGACGCCGCGGACCCGACCCCCTGACACGCGCCGGCCGGGCGATTCCCCGCCGGCGCGGGCGGGTCGCCGGGATCGGCGGGTCGCCCCGACCGGCGGGTCGCCCGGATCGGCGGGTCGCCCGGATCGGCGGGTCGGAGGCCGACGGTCACACGACCGGGTGGCCTTCTCCGTCGGTCCGGTCGGCCTGGGTGGAGAACTTCGACAGGAACACGTCGTACTGCCCGTCCTCGCGGCGGGTCATCGTCGCGCCGTCCTGCCAGGTCCCGTTGTCCGCCCACCACTGGCTGCCGTACGGGTCACCCTGGTTCTGGTGGACGTTGTGCACGCCGAGGCCGCCGTGGGAGAAGGGCTCCCCGAACACCAGGATCGACCTGCCCGGCACGAGGATCGGCTCCAGTGCCCGCGAGGCCGCCAGATGGTCGCCGGCGACCCACGGGCGCGGCGGGCTCAGCCGGTCCAGGGCCGCCCGGAGCCAGGCGATCCCGCATCCGGTCCGGGGGCGCAGCGCGGGGTGGCGCAGGTAGTCGACGGCACCCGAGCCCGAGGTCCGGGCGAGGTGGTGGAAGCCGGGCGGCAGTCCGGACGCGGGGTCGACCACCGAGGCGGCGAGGGTGATGACCTTCCATTGCACACCGGTGGCGGATTGCTTGCTGTCCACGTCGATCGCGCACCGGTGGCGACCCTCGGGGGCGTCGACCTCCAGATTGACGTGGAACCAACGTCCCTGGGTGTCGGGCTGGTCGCGGAAATGGCGATGGAGGGTTCCGGACAACACTCCGTAGTCTTCGAGCGGCATGCCGCCAGTCAACCACCCGGCGCGCCGTGCGGTCGGCCCCGGAGGCAGTTCGACAGGCGTACGCCGCGGGCCGGTGCGCCGCCCGCGCCCCCGGCGGGCGGGTGCCCGCGTCGAGGGCGGGAGGGCACGGATCCCGGGCGGCGCGTCGACCGCCCGCTCAGACGGTCGCGGCCCGACCCGCATCCGCTTCGCGGTGCATGCCGGTGCACAGGGCCCAGATGACGAGGAGGTTGACGGCGATCAGCACGAGGGCCCACAAGGGGTAGAACGGCAGCCACAGGAAGTTGGCCACCACCCCGAGACTGGCGACGGCGACGCCGAAGTAGCGTGCCCACAGGGCTCCGCCGATCACGGCGCAGCCCGCGACGACGAGGGCGACGCCCAGGATGATGTGGGCCCAGCCCCAGCCGGTCCGGCTGAATTCGTAGACGTAGTGGCGGGTGACGACGAACAGGTCGTCGTTGACGACGGTGGCGATCCCCTCGAGGATCGCCATCGCCCCGCCGACGATCATCAGGACTGCTGCCAGGACGGTGGTACCGGAGGCGGGCGCGTGCGTCGGGCTCGTGTGCACGTGGCCCGCCCGGTGTCCGACGGGGTCACCAGACATCTCGATCTCCTAGGTCGCGGCGTCGGCCGGGAATGCCCGGACCGGCGAGAACCCCTGTTTCAGCGTGGCACGGCGGCTCCCCGTCGGCACTCCGGCCCGCGTCGGTGAGGTGGGCGCGCGGGGGGACGCTCACGGGGCGGGGCGCCGCACCCGGAGGGAAATCAGGCGATCACTCGTTCGAGTCATTGATTTAACCGCCGAGGGCCTGGCACTCTACCGAATGATCGGTCGGTTTGCAGGCGATGAGGTGACGGCATGAGGGCGCACGCGGACATCCATGACGAGAGCGAGCGGTTGAGCGGCGACGAGCTGGCCGCTCTGCAGCTGAGGCGGCTGCGCGCGACCCTGCACCGCGCCTACGACAACGTGCCCCATTACCGGCAGGCGTTCGACAAGGCCGGCCTGCATCCGGACGACTGTCGATCCCTGGCCGACCTCACCCACTTCCCGTTCACCACCAAGTCCGATCTGCGCGACCAGTACCCCTTCGGGATGTTCGCCGTGCCGCGTTCGGAGGTACGGCGCATCCACGCCTCCAGCGGGACCACCGGACGGCCCACGGTCGTCGGCTACACCGAGAAGGACCTGTCCACCTGGGCCGACGTGGTGGCCCGGTCCATCCGGGCGGCGGGCGGTCGTCCCGGTCAGATCGTGCACGTCGCCTACGGCTACGGCCTCTTCACCGGCGGCCTCGGCGCGCACTACGGCGCGGAGCGGCTCGGCTGTACGGTCGTGCCCGCCTCGGGGGGCATGACCGACCGCCAGGTCCGCCTGATCCAGGACTTCCGGCCGGAGGTCATCATGGTGACCCCGTCCTACATGCTCACCCTGCTCGACGAGATGGAACGCCAGGGCATCGACCCCCGCTCCACCTCGCTCCGCACGGGGATCTTCGGTGCCGAGCCGTGGACGGAGGGCATGCGGCGGGAGATCGAGGAGCGGCTGGACATGGACGCCGTGGACATCTACGGCCTGTCCGAGGTGATGGGACCGGGCGTGGCCCAGGAGTTCGCGTCGACCAAGGACGGCCTGCACATCTGGGAGGACCACTTCTACCCGGAGGTGGTCGACCCGTTGACCGGAGCGGTGCTGCCGGACGGGGAGCCGGGCGAGTTGGTGTTCACCTCGCTCACCAAGGAGGCCATGCCGATCATCCGGTACCGGACCCGGGACCTGACGCGACTGTTGCCCGGAACGGCCCGGCCCGCCTTCCGCCGGATGGAGAAGATCACCGGCCGCAGCGACGACATGATCATCCTGCGGGGGGTGAACCTCTACCCCACCGCGGTGGAGGAGATCCTGCTGCGCGTCCCGGGCCTGGCCCCGCACTTCCAGCTGCGCCTGACCAACGAGGGCCGCCTGGACACCCTGACCGTGCGGGTGGAGGCCCGGCGGGACACCGATCGCGACCGCCGCGAGGCGGCGGCCGCCGAGGTGGTCCGCGCCGTCAAGGAGGGCGTCGGGGTGTCCGTGCGCGTGGAGGTGGTGGACCCGGAGACCCTGGAACGCTCGGTGGGCAAGATCAAGCGGGTCCGGGACCTGCGCGCCAGACCGTAGACACCGGGACGGCTCCGCGCGCGGACCGTGGACGGCGGGACGGCTCCGCACGCGGCCACCCGGTCCCGTCAGCCGCGTGGATGCCGGAAACCACCCCTTCGGGCCCACTTGCGGGTGCGCGCGGGAGGGCCTCGGGTGCTCCCGGGTAGGCCAGTGTGCGTGACCTTGAAGCCCCGGCTGCTGCACGATCGCCTCCAGGCCTCCTTCGCCGGGCTGGCCTGGAGCCGGGGTCGTCAGATGGAGCTGATGCACCGGGCGATGGGCTTCGCCGCCCTCGGGTTCCTCACTCTGGTGCCGCTGCTGGTGGTCGTCGCGGCCGCCGCCCCGGGCAGTGGTTACGGCTTCGGCCGCTGGTTGGGACAGGCCCTCGGCGTGACGGCTTCCTCGCGGGCCCGGGTGGAGGTGCTGTTCGGATCCGCGGATCTGGCGCTGGAACGGACGACGGCCTTCGGGCTCGCCGCGCTCGCCGTGTTCGGTCTGACCTTCGGCTCGGCCGTGCAGACCGGCTACGAGAAGGTGTGGGACCTGCCCACGGCCCGCTGGCACACCATGTGGCGGCACGTGGTGTGGCTCGCGCTGCTGGTCTGCTACCTCGCGATGCTCGTCGGGATCCCGTCCCCGCCGCACGACGTGATCGGCAACGTGGTCGGCACGATCACCGACCTGCTGGGCACCGTGCTGTTCTTCTGGTCCTCCCAGCGACTCCTGCTGGGCGGGCGCGTCCGCTGGCGCGCCCTGCTCCCCGGGGCGGTGGCCACCAGCATCGGCCTGCTCGGGCTCCGGGTGTTCTCGCAGTTGGTGTTCTCCCCGCTGATCGCCTCGAACGCGGTGACGTACGGCCCCTTCGGCACGCTCCTGGTCGTCCAGTCCTGGCTGGTCGGGGTCGGCTTCGTGGTCTACGGCGGCGCCCTCGTCGGCCGCCTCCTCCACGAACGCCTCACCCTGCGCCGACTCCACCGCTCGGGCCTTCCGCCGGAGTAGGCGGCCTCCGCGCCGCGCCCTGCCCGGGACGTGCCCGGCGGGCCCGCGCGAAGCGGAGCAGGCGTGTGACGCCGTGGCCGAGCAGCCGGGGCAGGACGGTGATGCCCCCGATGTACACGAGCAGGCAGCCGAGGAGATCGTCCCGGTGCGCCGGCGGGTCCTGCCCGCCGTCCGCCCGTACCGTCCACTCCCACCGACTCGGCGGGAGGGTCGTGAAGACCGCCGGGTCACGACGGGGCAGCGGGACCGGCACCGACCACAGTCGGGGCCGCGGACCGGGCGCGCGGGCGCACCACACCCCGAGCCAGACCATGGCGAACGGCCCGAACGGCACCCGTCTGTCGCCTGCGGTGCGTCGGCGCCGGGCTCCCCGTCCGCCGCCTCGGACCGCCGGGCGCCACCCGTCAGACGCCCTGGCCGCCGAAGCGGTCCCGGAGTTGCCGCTTGAGGATCTTGCCGCTGGCGTTGCGGGGCAGCGCGTCCACGAAGAGCACCCGCTTGGGGGCCTTGAAGTGCGCGAGCTTCTCGCGTCCGTACGCCATCAACTCCGCCTCCGTGACCTCCCCGCGCGGTACCACCACCGCCGTGACCGCCTCGATCCACCGCTCGTCGGGCAGGCCGACGACGGCCGCCTCCGCCACCCCGGGGTGGGTGTACAGGACGTCCTCCACCTGGCGGGAGGCGATCAGCACCCCGCCCGAGTTGATGACGTCCTTCACCCGGTCGACGACGGTGAAGTAGCCCTCCGCGTCGCGTACGGCGAGGTCCCCGGAGCGGAACCAGCCGTCCCGGAAGGCCTTCTCGGTCGCGTCGGGGTCGTTCCAGTAGCCGAGGCACAACTGAGGCGAGCGGTAGACCACCTCGCCCGCGACCCCGTCCGCGACGTCGGCCCCGTCCTCGTCGACGACCTTCGCCTCGACGTGGCGCACGGGTCGCCCGCACGAGTCCATCCGGCCCTCGTGTTCGGCCGGTCCCAGCACCGTGGCCAGCGGGCCGATCTCGCTCTGCCCGAAGCAGTTGTAGAACGCGAGCCCGGGCAGTCGCGCCCGCAGCCGTTCCAGCACGGGCACCGGCATGATCGAGGCCCCGTAGTAGGCCTTGCGCAGCGCGCCGAGTTCCCGCCGGTCGAACCCGGGGTGGTTGGCCAGCGCGATCCACACCGTCGGCGGGGCGAAGAGGCTGTCCACCCGGCCCGTTTCCACCAGGTCGAGGATCTCCTGCGCCACCGGCGCGTCGAGCACGGTGTTCTCCGCGCCCACCGTCAGGTAGGGCAGCAGGAAGACGTGCGTCTGCGCCGAGTGGTAGAGCGGCAGCGCGTGCGCGGGCCGGTCCGTCTCGACCAGGTCCAGGGCGGCGATGGCGCTCTCGTACTCGTGCGCCAGCGCGCGGTGGGTCATGACCGCGCCCTTGGGCAGGGCCGTGGTGCCGGAGGTGTAGAGCAGTTGCACCACGGCGTCCGCGGTCCGGTCCGGGGTGAAGGGCAGCGGCTCGGCCAGTTCCGAGAGGAAGGAGTCCGGGGCGTCGCGCAGGGCGCGCACGGTGTGTCCGGCGGGGATCCGCTCGGCCAGGTCCGGGTCGGCGAGCACGAGCGTGCTCGCGCAGTTCCCCAGGATGTACGCGAGGTCCTCGCCGGTGAGGTTCTGGTTGACGGGGACGTGTGTGAGCCCGGCGCGTGCGCAGGCGAGGAAGGCGATGAGGTAGGCGTCGGAGTTGTGGGCGTAGGTCGCGACCCGGTCGCCGGCGGCCGGCGCGTACCGGTCGCGCAGCACGGCGGCGCCGGTGGTGACGGCCGCGTCGAGTTCCGCGTACGTCCAGGTCCGCTCGCGGTAGCGCAGCGCCACCCGGTCGGGGACCCGCAGGGCGCTGTCGCGGAGCAGCCCGTCGACCGTGTTCACCCTGACCGCCGGCTCGGATCCCCCGGCCGTCACGTGGTCCCCGAAGGTCACCGCGTCCCCCGGCGTCACGGCCCCGTCGGGCGTCGTCGCTCCCTGTGGTGTCATGGCGTGATCCTTCCCCCCTCCCCCGGCCGAGGTCAACAACCGTGATGCCGAAGGGACGTTGACAGAACGTCGGGCGCCCTGCATGAGTGCCGACGCTGCGTGACGCCCCGTACGCCGAGCACTCCAAGACCATGATCAAGGCGTGATCATCGCGCGTCGCCGACCTGCCGAGAGACCCCGCCCCACCAGGGGCTTGCGGTCTTCCGCAAACCTCCCCCGAGTGGCAGACACGCCACGGCCCAGGCACCAGGGGGGATTGGTGGCGGGGCCGGAGCATGCCCGGTCTGGGCCGCGACCCGCTCCACAAGGAACCGCAACCGCTCGTCCACCGTGTCCCAGGCATCGCCGGTAAGGTCGTCCAGCGCGGCAGTGGCTGTGAGGACGATCCGGCCGACGCGCGCCTCCACCCCTTCAACGTGTGTGTCACCTTGACCGCCTCGCCGCCCAAACCAGTGCCCAACGCCCCGTACACGGCGGTGGCGATCTCGCCCATGTCACTGGTGATCGTGAGGACCTGGAGGAGCAGGATGTCCCCGGCCGTCGTGAACTCCTCCTGGCGTTGGCAGGTTGAGCGGGAGTCCTCCTGGCCGACGGCTCGCACATGCCGAACGCGGACGGCGTCAGCCTCCCGCTCGCCAAGCCGGGCAGCGTCGTCAAGCCGAAGGTGGGCCCGTACCGCACCAACGCCGGCGACTCGCTCAAGACGCTCTGACGCACGCACCACGGCCCACGGCCCACGGCCGGCCGACGCCGACCGATGCCGGCCGCGCCCTACGTGTCGAACTCGCCGACCCAGCTCCGGTTCAGGAGCTGGGTCGGGAGGTAGTCGGAGACCACGTCGATGGGAAAGTCGCCGTCGAAGGCAAGGCACGCCACGGCCAGGGGGCCGATCGCCCACAGGCCAGTGACGTCGAAGTCGCGGTCCTCCTGGTTCCAGTACGTCTTGTGTGCTTCGAGCGCCTCGACGAGAGCCTGGTTGAAACCGTCATGGTCGCGCTTGACGAACCGGTAGAAGAGATTGATCGGAGGATACGAGACCTGCTGGAGCCAGTCCCGAGGCGCGATCCGGACCGCGTCGGGGTGGGACCGCCGAAAGGCCGCGGCCAGCTCCTCCACCATCTCCGCCTGCCGATGCGTCCAGTACGCCTGGAGCGCCCCGACCCAGTGGTACAGGTACTCGTCGTGCATGGCCCCGGACGCGCGCAGCCTGCCCACAGGAACCGCGCACAACTCGGTCATGCGCTCCTGGTCACGGCAGATGACCGCGTAGTAGAAGGCGTCCAGCCAGTTCGGCGCACTCGCGAACTTCTTGGGGCCCATGGCCGGAAGTCGCCGGACCTCATGGTGAATGCGACAATCGACGGTCCCCTCGGTTGCTCCGGTGATCCGGAACAACGCGGAACCCAGCTGCGCAACATCGACCACCGCTTCCCAGGTATCGATGGCCCCACCGACCGGATCCACGGCCGCGCGCGCACCCACGGCGAGCTGAACGGAATCCCACAGCGCGTCGATCATCCGAGCAGAGGAACTCTCCAGACCCTCGATCTGCTTGATCGCCGACGCCGTCATCCGCTCCGCATAGCGCTCGTCACCAGGTTCTGCGTCTCCGTGTCGCTCAACAGTGACGGTCACTCGATCTCCTTCATGTCGGGCCGCTCCCATGCGCGCATGGCAGCGCCATTCTCATCCGAGTCGACGCGAGGCACCGGACTCGTCACGTTGCCCGCGCTCACGTGGGGAATTCGCCGAGCCATGAGCGGTGCAGAAGGTGGTGCGGCAGATAGCCCGACTCGACCTGGACCGGCATCTTGCCGTCGAAGGCGAAGCACGCCATGGCCAAGAGCGCCAAGGCGAGATGACCGGCCGGCTTCTCGGATCGTTCCTCGGCGGTCCAGTACGCCTTGTGCAGCTCCAACGCATGTACCAGCGCCTTGTTGAAGCCCTCCGCGTCCTGAGTGATGAACAGGTAGAAGAGGTTGATCGGCGGAGCCAACACCCCCTCCAACATCTCCCTCGGAACCTGCACCGCGACCTCGGATGACGACATCTCCACCGCCCGGGTCAACTTCTCCACCAGGCCAGGCCCTTGGAGCCAGTACGTCTGCAGCGTGTCGACCCAGTGCAGGACGTACTCGTCGAACCCACCGGTATCGATTCGGTCGAGCGGGAATCGGCACAGCTCGGTGATCCGCGCCTGATCCCGGCACACCACGGCCGGCCAGAACGTGGTGAGCCACGTCCCGAGGTCGGTGGAGGCATCATCGCTCGCGGCAGGCAGCCTGCGCACCTGACGATTGATCATGCACTCCACAGATCCCTCGCTCGCGGAAGCCGTCGCGAAGATCGCGGAACCCAACTGGAGGGCGTTGACCACCGCTTCCCAGGTCTCCAACTTCGCCGCACGCGAATCGACGGTACAGCGGGCCCCGAGATGCATCAGCGCGTCACCGAAGACCTGCCCGAGCGAGTGCGGGTATTGCTCCAGTTCGACAATGTCCTCAGCAAGGTCCTCACCAAGGGATTCAGCCCACTCCTCTTCGGTGGCGCCCGCCGCGAAATGCCTACTGACAACCACTGTCACCAGAGGGTCTCCTTGCTGATGTCCGTCCTCGGGGCACGGCTTTGGCCTGGAGGCTTCAAGGCCGCCCCTCCCTCCGCTCCCAGGCGCGCGTGGGAACCCCGTTCTCATCCCACTCTAAAGCCGCGAGGGCAACAAGACCGTCCTCGCTCTGCAGCCGCCGCTGTGCGAGTACTCCGTACTCATGCCACCTCCGACCAGGCGCAGCCTGCGGCCACCAAGCGCCTGGTGGTGAGTTCATCTCGCGCGTCGCCGACCTGCCGAGAGACCCGCCCCACCAGGGGCTTGCCCCCCATGAGTGGCAAACACGCCGCGGCCCTGGCACCAGGGGGATCGGCGCCAGAGGTTGCCGCAGAACGCCCGTGATGGGGCATTCCTTCTGCATGGGTGGGGTGTTGCGGGCTGAGTCGTTCTGGGTGGATACGTTTCACGGGCTTGCGGATGTATTGGTTCGCGAAGCTGGTGAAGGTGGTGTGGGAGTGAGCGGGACCGGGGCCCGGTGGTGGCCGTACGCGGTGGCACCGAGGCGTCTGGGCGTCTGGGCGTCTGGAACAAGATCGGGGCGCCGTGGAACGCGTCGGCCGGCGGATACGCGGTGGGACCGCAGTGGCTGCCCGGTGGCGCGCACGCTGCTGACGTACAGCCAGTCGTCGAACCCGAACTCCAGCTACCACGCGGACCAGACCGCGCTGTGCTCGCGGGAGCGGTGGGTGGAGGCGTGCTATCGCGAGCGGGACATCCTCACCTCACCGGGGCTGAGGGTGGTGTGGCCGCGCGAGCGGCGCTGACACCCGGGGATCCGCGCGGCCCCCGGGACGGTGTGTCCGCCCCGGGGGCCGCGGCACGTGCGGGCGGGTCAGGGACTGACCGCGAGGAACAGGTACGCGGCGAGCAGCACGATGTGGACGCCGCCCTGGAGCAGCGTGGCCCGGCCGGGCACGATGGTGAGGGCGCTCACGACCACGGTGAGGGCGAGCAGCACCATGTGGATCGGGCCGAGGCCGAGCAGCAGCGGGCCGGAGAGCCAGATCGTGGCCAGAGCGATGGCCGGGATGGTCAGGCCGATGCTGGCGATGGCGGAGCCGTAGGCGAGGTTGAGGCTGGTCTGTACGCGGTCTCGGCGGGCGGCGCGGACGGCGGCCAGGGTCTCGGGGGCCAGCACCAGCAGGGCGATGATCACACCGACGACGGCGTTGGGCAGTCCGGCGTCGGCGACCCCGCGCTCGATGGTCGGGGAGACGGCCTTGGCGTCGCCGACCACGGCGACGAGGGCGACGAGGAGCAGACCGAGGCTGATGAGGGCGGCGCGGGAGGTGGGCGGGGCCGCGTGCTCGTCCTCCTCGCCCGCGGCGGCCGCCGCCGCGGCCTCGGCGGCCTCGGCCCGGCGGCGCTTGGTGTCCACGGGCAGGAAGTAGTCGCGGTGACGGACCGTCTGGACGGCGACGAACAGGCCGTAGAGGGCGAGTGAGGCGCAGGCCGCGAAGGTCAGTTGGGCGGTGGAGAACTCCGGTCCGGGCTTGGAGGTGGTGAAGGTCGGCAGCACGAGGCTGAGGGTGGCGAGGGTCGCGACGGTGGCGAGGGCCGCGCCGGATCCCTCGGCGTTGAAGACGGCGACGCGGTTGCGCAGTGCTCCGACGAGGAGGGACAGACCGACGATGCCGTTACAGGTGATCATGACGGCCGCGAAGACGGTGTCCCGGGCCAGGGAGGCGGTCTTGGGGCCGCCGTCGGCCATCAGCGTGACGATCAGCGCCACTTCGATGACGGTGACGGCGACGGCGAGGACCAGGGAGCCGAACGGTTCGCCCACCCGGTGGGCCACGACCTCGGCGTGGTGGACCGCCGCGAGCACGGCGCCGCCGAGGCAGAGGGAGACGAGCACCACCGCGAGTGCGGGCAGATCGCGTCCCCAACTGAAGACGAGGGCGATCAGGGCCACCACGGGGACCACGACGGTCCAGTCGGTCAGGGGCGATCTGTGCGTTGCCGTACTCATATCAGCCAAGTTGCCAGAACTGTCCGTCCAGTGCGGCCCAACCCCCGTCCCCCGGGGCCTTGACGTGGCATTTCTCACGATATCCCCGGGCGTGGCGAGCAGCAGTGAGACCGTCGCCGGGCGGCTGCGCTCTGCCCCTCGGGGCGGGTCCGCCGGGACCGCCGGGTCCCGGGGCCCCGGCGGACGTCCGGACCGGTTCGCTTCGCGTCACATCGCGCGCGCGTGGCCCTCCCAGTACGGATCGCGCAGCCGGCGCTTGTACAGCTTGCCGTTGGGGTCGCGCGGCATGGTCTCGATGAAGTCCACGCTCTTGGGGCGCTTGTAGCCGGCCAGTTGCCGCTCGCAGTGGCGGAGGATCTCGGCGGCGAGGGCGTCACCCGCCTCGAATCCCTCGGCGGGTTCGATGACGGCCTTGACCTCCTCGCCCCAATCCGCGTGCGGGATGCCGAAGGCGGCGGCGTCCGCGACGGCGGGATGGGTGAGCAGGGCGGACTCGATCTCGGCGGGGTAGATGTTGACGCCGCCCGAGATGATCATGTCGATCTTGCGGTCGCGGAGGAAGAGGTATCCCTCCTCGTCCATCAGGCCGAGGTCTCCGACCGTGAAGAAGTCGCCGATGCGGTTCTTGCGCGTCTTGCCCTCGTCCTTGTGGTAGCTGAAGCCGCCGGTGTTCATCTTGATGTAGACGGTCCCGAGTTCGCCGGGCGGCAGACGTCGCGCGTCGTCGTCGAAGACGGCGAGTTCGCTGATCGGCCAGGCCCTGCCGACCGTTCCCGGCTTCTTGAGCCAGTCCTCGGCCGTCGCGAAGGCTCCGCCGCCCTCGCTGGCCGCGTAGTACTCCTCCACGCACCGGCCCCACCAGTCGATCATCGCCCGTTTGACGTGGTCGGGGCAGGGGGCGGCGCCGTGGATGGCGTGCCGCATGGAGGACACGTCGTAGGCGTCCTTGACCTCCTGGGGCAGCGCGAGGAGCCGGTGGAACTGGGTGGGGACCATGTGCGTGTGGGTGCAGGCGTGGTCGTCGACGAGCCGCAGCATCTCCTGCGGGGTCCACTTGTCCATGAGGACGAGCGGGTGCCCGATGTGCAGGGAGGCTCCGGCGAACTGCAGGACCGCGGTGTGGTAGAGCGGCGAACAGACGAGGTGGACGTTGTCGTCGAAGGGGCGGATGCCGAAGATGCCGAGGAAGCCGCCGAGGTACGTCTCCTCCGGGAGCTTTCCGGGCAGCGGCCGGCGGATGCCGCGCGGGCGACCGGTGGTGCCGGAGGTGTAGTTCATCACCCAGCCGAGGGTCCGGTCCGACGGAGGCGTTCCGGGCTGCCCGTCGAGGAGGTGCGCGTAGGGACGGAAGCCGTTGACGGTCCCGACGGAGTAGCGCCCGCTCGCGGGCAGGCCCGCCTCGTCGGCCGCGGCGGTGGCGGCGTCGGCGAAGCGCTCGTGGGCAATCAGGACCTTGGCACCGGAGTCGGAGACGATCCAGGCGATCTCGGGGCCGACGAGGTGGTGGTTGACCGGGACCAGGTAGAAGCCGGCCTGGGAGGCCGCGAGGTAGGCGGTGAAGAACTCGACGCCGTTGGGGAGGACGACGGCGAAGACGTCGCCCTTCTCCAGGCCGGCCGCGCGCAGGCCGTGGACGAGTCGGTTGACGTCGGCGTGCAGGCGGGCCGCCGTCCACGTCTCGCCCTCGGGGGTGATCAGGACGGTGCGGTCGGGGTCGGCGGCCGCCTGGGCCCAGAAGCCGTTGGGGGGTTGTCCGTCGCTCATGCTGCTGCTCGCTCCTCTCGGTGCCGCGCGCCTCAGGCCCGGCCGGCGATGCGGTTGATGCGGTCGATGGCGCGTTCGAAGCCGCTGGTGAGGTCGTCGAAGACGGCCTGGACACTGCGTTCCGAGTTCATCCGGCCGACGATCTGACCGACGGGCGTGCCGAGCAGCGGCTGGACCTCGTACTTCTGGATGCGGGACACGGCCTCGGCGACGAGGAGTCCCTGGAGCGGCATGGGGAGTGCTCCGGGGCCGTCCGGGTCGTCCCAGGCGTCGGTCCACTCGGTGCGCAGTTGACGGGCGGGCTTGCCCGTGAGGGCGCGGGAGCGGACGGTGTCGCCGGACCCGGCGGCCAGCAACTTCTCGGTGAGGGCGCGGGAATGCAGGTCGGCCTCGGTGGTGGTGAGCCAGAGCGAACCCAGCCAGGCGCCCTGCGCGCCGAGGGCGAGGCCGGCCGCGATCTGTTCGCCGCTGCCGATGCCTCCGGCGGCGAGGACGGGGAGCGGCGCGACGGCCTCGACGACGTCGGGGACCAGGACCATGGTGGCGATGTCGCCGGTGTGGCCGCCGGCCTCGTGGCCCTGGGCGACGACGACGTCGATGCCCGCCTCGGCGTGCCGGCGGGCGTGCTTGGCACTGCCGGCGAGGGCGGCGACCAGGACGCCGTGGTCGTGGGCGCGCTCGATCACGTCGGCCGGCGGGGAACCGAGCGCGTTCGCGAGGAGTTTGATCGGGTAGTCGAACGCGACGTCGAGCTGGTTGCGGGCGACCTGTTCCATCCAGCCGGTGATGCGCCAGCCGGAGGTCTCGCCGTCGGCCAGTTCGGGTACGTGGTGCTTGGCGAGGGTGTCGCGGACGAAGGCCCGGTGCCCGGCCGGGATCATCGCCTCGATGTCGGCCTCGCTGATGCCGTCGACGGCCTTCCTGGCCGGCATGACCACGTCGAGGCCGTAGGGCTTCCCGTCGGTGTGGTCCTGCATCCAGTCGAGGTCGCGCTTGAGGTCGTCGGGAGCGGTGTAGCGGACCGCGCCGAGTACCCCGAAGCCGCCCGCCCGGGTGATGGCCGCGGCCACCGCCGGAAAGGGCGTGAAGCCGAAGATGGCGTGCTCGACTCCCAGTTTCCTGCTCAGCTCCGTCTCCATGGGCGTGAGGATGCCGCAGCGTGGCGGACGAGGGAAGAGATTTTCTGATGCTGTGTCAGATTCTTTGCGGGGCGGTCCGTGCGGAGGGTGCGCGGCGGGCGGGCAGATACTTCGTGAGGGTGCGACGGCGGACAGGAGGACCGGTCATGAACCAGCTCACGGGGGCGGTCGGCGGTGACGGCGCGAACGTCGCGGAGGACGACCCGAGCGGGAGCGGCGGCGGGAGCGCAGGCGGCGGCACGGGCGGCGGCGGGAGCGGCGGGCCCAGTCGGCGGCGCCTGGGTGCCCGGCTCCTCGCCCTCGGCGGGGTGCTCGTCCTCCAGGCGGCGCTGCCCGGGGCCGCGGGGGCCCACGGGAACCCGGTCGAACGGCGCGCCCTCCAGGGACTGCGGCTGCGCTACGGGTCCGCGCGTCAGGCCGGACTGCTGGAGAGTCACCTCGAAGGAGTGGCGGACGAGGCGCGCAGGTTCCTGGGCCCCTCCCCCGAGCATCCGTACTACGCGGGGGCGGTGGTCCTCGCCGGCCGCGGCCGGACGGTGGCGCTGCACCGGGCCATGGGCGACGCCGTCCGGTACGCGGACTACGACGGGCGTCTGGACCGGGTCAGGGAGTACCCGGCGGCCGAGCGGATCCCGATGGCGGAGGACACCGTCTTCGACCTGGCCTCGCTGACGAAGCTGTTCACCTCGCTGCTGGCCGTGCAGCAGATGGAGCGCGGCCGGCTGGAGCTGGAGGCTCCGGTGGACCGGTACCTGCCGGAGTTCACCGGCGGCGGCAAGGAACTGGTCACGGTCCGTCAGCTGCTGACGCACACCTCGGGGCTGCGGTCCTGGGCACCCTTCTACCAGGAGTCCACGCGTGAGGGCCGGCTGCGGCTGCTGTGGTCGGTGCGACCGCAGGACGCGCCCGGGACGGTGTACCGCTACTCCGATCTGAACCTCATCGCGCTGCAACTGCTCCTGGAACGGATCACCGGTCGCACTCTGGATGTCCTGCTCCACGACGAGATCACCGCTCCGCTCGGGATGCACCGCACTCGTTACAACCCACCGCTCTCGTGGCGTCGGGTCACCGCCGCCACCGAGATCCAGCGACCGCCCTGGTCGGGGCTGGACCGGGGGCTGGTGTGGGGCGAGGTCCACGACGAGAACGCGTACGCCCTCGGCGGGGTCGCCGGCCACGCGGGCGTCTTCGGGACCGCCTGGGACCTGGCCGTCCTGGCCCGCACCCTGCTCGACGGCGGGGCCTACGCGGGTCGGCGCATCCTGCGCCCCGCCTCCGTGGAACTGCTGTTCACCGACTACAACACCGCGTTCCCCGGACACGACCACGGCTTGGGCTTCGAGCTCTACCAGCACTGGTACATGGGGGCCATGGCCACCCCGCACTCCGCCGGCCACACCGGGTTCACCGGCACGTCCCTGGTACTGGACCCGTCCACCGACTCCTTCCTGATCCTGCTCGGGAACTCCGTCCACCCGGTGCGGACCTGGCGGGCCGGCAGCGCGCCCCGGGTCGCGGTCGGCAACCGGTTCGCCCGCGCCGTCCCCGTCCGTACCCGGCACGGCGGCGCGGCCTGGTTCTCGGGGAACACCCCGGGCGCCTCGGGCACCCTCACCCTGCCCCCGCTCACCCCGACCACGGCCTCCGCCCGGCTGCGCTGCGCGGTGTGGTGGGACACCGTCCCGGGCGAGGGCGCCTTCCACCTGGAGGCCTCGGCCGACGGGCAGGCCTGGGAGCCGGTGGCGTTCAGCACCGTGCGGTCCACGGGCGGGGCCGCCGAGCAGTGGCCGCATGGCGCCGCCGGCGGGTGGTCGGGCCGTGTCTGGCACCGCCTCGAAGCCCCGTTGACCGCTTGGGCCGGCCGCGAGGTCCGGCTGCGCGTGCGCCACGAGGCGACCGGCCGCTACGTCGGCCGGGGGGTGTACGTGGACGTCGTCCGGGTCGCCGAACCGTCCCGCCTGCTCTTCGCCGAGGACCGCCCCGAGGACGCCGGCCGCATCGAGGCCGCGGGGTGGACGCGTTCGACCGACTGACGGGATCGACCGACTGACGAGGTCGAGCCGGCGCGTGCCACCGGCGCGTCGGGACGGTCCGCCACCGGGGCGGGGCCCCCGGCGGGCGGGGCGCGACCGGGTCAGGCGAGTACCGCGTCGATCATCCGGCGTGCCACCGCGGTCAGTTCGGCCGGCTCGGGGGCCGGTCGGGAGCGGGCCATCGCCCCGACCAGCCGGTCGTACAGCAGCCCGTCGGTCCAGGCGACGAGGAGTTCCGCGGACTCCTCGGGCCGGCGCGCCCCGAGTGCGGCGAGGATGCCCGCCGCGCGGGCCCGCGCGCCGAGTCCGGCGCTGTGGAACTCGCGCTCCAGCTCGGGGTTGCGGGCCGCTTCCAGGCTGAGTTCGAAGCGGGCGAGTTGGCGGGCGCGGCCGGTGGTGAGCCAGCGGTGCAGCAGTGCGGCGAGCGCCGCCGCCGCGGTGTCCCGGTCCGGGCGGCCGGGAAGGGTGGGGGCGGCCCCGCCGTCGAAGTCGGCCAGGTCCAGCTCGGCGAGGCGCGCGTAGCAGGCGCCGATCAGCGCGGTCCGGGTGCGGAAGTAGTAGGAGGTGCTGCCCGCCGGCAGCCCGGCCGCGCCGTCGACGGCGCGGTGGGTCAGGCCGCGCAGCCCGCCGTCGGCAACGAGGCCGATCGCGGTGTCGGCGATGAGGGTCCTGCGGTCGGCCGGGGGTTCGGGGGTGGACATGGCCTCACTCTACAGCTGTAGAGTGAGGCTGCGCCTCTACAGATGTAGAGGGCTCGATGGGCGGAAGAGGTGTGCCATGGCGGACAGCGGGCGTCACGCGGTCGTGGTGGGTGCCGGAATCGGCGGATTGACCGCGGCGGTGGCCCTGCACCGCAAGGGATGGCGGGTGACGGTCTGCGAGCGCGCCCCGGAACCGTCCGCCGTCGGCGCCGGGATCGTCCTGGCACCCAATGCCCTGCGCGCCCTCGACGCCATCGGATTCGACGCGGGTCGCGCCGCGGGCCGGACCGTCGCCGCGGCGATGGGCGTGCGCCGGCCCGACGGAAGTTGGCTGAGTCACGCCGACACCGCCGAGATGGCGGCCCGGTACGGGCGACCCCCTCTCGCCGTGCACCGCCGGTCCCTCACGGCGGCCCTGGCCGCGGCCCTCCCCGCCGGGACCATCCGGTACGGGACCGCCGTCACCTCCGTGGAGCAGCCCGACGGGAACGCGGCGCGGGGCGGGCGCCGCCTCCCGGTGGTCCGCACCGCCGGTGGGGCGGAGCCGCCCGCCGACCTCGTCGTCGCGGCCGACGGCATCCACAGCCCGCTGCGCCGCCGGTACTTCCCGCACCATCCCGGGCTGCGGTACAGCGGTGAGACCGCGTGGCGCACCGTGTTGCCTGCGGCGCCGGACGGCGGGCGACCCGGCGCGCAAGCCGTGGCGGCCGAGACCTGGGGGCGCGGCGAGCGCTTCGGCACGGTCCCGCTCGCCGACGGGCGGGTCTACGTCTACGCCACCGCCGTGGTCCCCGAGGGCCGGCGGCCGGCGGACGTACGCGCTGAACTCCAGCGCCGCTTCCGCACCTGGCACGACCCGATCCCGGCGCTGCTGGAGCGGATCGACCCGGCGGCCGTGCTCCGGCACGACCTGTACGACCTGGCCGTTCCGCTCCCCCGCCACCACCTGGGCCGCCTGGTCTTCATCGGCGACGCCGCGCACGCCATGACGCCCAACCTCGGCCAGGGCGGCTGCCAGGCGATCGAGGACGCGGTGGTGCTCGCCCACCTGCTGGACGGGCCCGACGTCGCGACCGCCCTGGCCGCCTACGACGCGGCCCGCGGTGCCCGTACCGACGCCCTTCGGGTCCGGGCCCGTCGCGCCGGACGGATCGCGGCGCTCACCCACCCGCTCGCGGTGGCGGTGCGCGACCTCGCCATGCGCGCCACTCCGGCCCTCGTGACCCGGCGGGCGCTGGACGACCTGTTCGACGGGTTCACCCTGCCGGAGCCGCCGGGCCCGACGCGTACCCCGTTTGCGGCATGAAAGCGTGCCCCGGGCCGTTGGCAGTCGTTGTCGAGGTTCGATCACCGTTCGACAGCGAGGGCAGGCAGCCACATGAGCGACATCGACTGGGACCACCCCAACGACCCCAAGCCCGGGTGGCAGCTGGACCACGTCAAGCAGTACGTCGCGTCCCGCGGCGCCGAGGGGCGGTACTGGAACGGCACCCAGACCCTCCTGCTCACCACCGTCGGCCGGGTCTCCGGCCATCCGGTGCGCACCCCGCTCATCTACGGCGAGGACGCGGGGCGTTACCTCATCGTCGCGTCCAACGGCGGTGACACCGCGCACCCGCTCTGGTACCGGAACCTGACCGCCCACCCCGAGGTGCGGATCCAGGTCGGCCCGAAGATCGTCCAGGGTCTCGCACGGACCGCGACGTCCGAGGAACGCGCCGGGTTCTGGCCGCTGATGGTCGGGCACTGGCCCGCGTACGACGAGTACCAGGCCAAGACGGACCGGGAGATCCCGATCGTGGTCATCGAGCCCGTCGCCCCGTAGCGGGGGGTCAGCGTCCCAGCACGGCCATCGCCGCGTTGTGGCCGGGGACCCCGCTGACCCCGCCGCCGCGCACGGCGCCCGCCCCGCACAGCAGCACGTTGGCGTACTCGGTCTCCACGCCCCACCGCCCCGCGTCACGGCCGTCCGCGTACGGCCAGGACAGGTCGCGGTGGAAGATGTGACCGCCGGGCAGGCGCAGTTCGCGTTCGAGGTCGAGCGGGGTCTTGGCCTCGATGCAGGGCCGGCCGTCCTCGTCGAGGGCCAGGCATTCGGTGAGGGGTTCGGCCAGGTGCGCGTCGAGTTGCGCGAGGGTGCCGGCCAGCAGCACCTCGCGCGTGCCCCGGTTGTCCTTCTCGAACAGCCGGGCCGGGGTGTGCAGGCCGAAGAGGGTGAGGGTCTGGTAGCCCTGTTCCACGAGGTCCCGCCCCAGGATCGTGGGATCGGTCAGCGAGTGGCAGTAGATCTCCGAGGGCGGCACGGAGGGCAGTTCGCCGGTGGCGGCCTCGGCGTGGGCCCGGCCGAGCTGCTCGTACCCCTCGGCGATGTGGAGGGTTCCCCCGAAGGCCTCGCGCGGGTCCACCGAGGCGTCGCGCAGCCGGGGCAGCCGGCGCAGCAGCATGTTGACCTTGAGCTGGGCGCCTTCCGCCGGCGGCTCCACCGGGGGCCGGCCCAGCAGTTCCGCCAGTGCCCGCGGCGAGGCGTTGACGAGGACGGTCGCCGCGGCGACGGCTCCCTCCGCCGTCGCGGTCCGGTACCTCACCTCGGCCGGCCCGGCGCCGTCGGTGTCGATCCGCAGGGCCTCGTGGCCGGTGGCGATCTCCGCGCCGGCCGCCAGCGCGGCCTCGGCGAGGGCGTCGGTGAGCGCGCCCATGCCACCGACGGGCACGTCCCAGTCGCCGGTACCCCCGCCGATGACGTGGTAGAGGAAGCAGCGGTTCTGCGCGAGCGAGGGGTCGTGGGCGTCCGCGAAGGTACCGATCAGTCCGTCGGTCAGGACCACGCCCCGTACGAGGTCGTCGGCGAAGTTCCGCTCGACCGCCACGCCCAACGGCTCCTCGAACAGCATCCGCCACGCGGCGTCGTCACCGACCCGGGCGCGCAGTTCCTCCCGGGTCGGGAGGGGCTCGGTCAGGGTCGGGAACACCGTGCGGGCGACCTCCGCCGTGGTGGCGTGGAAGGCGCGCCAGTTGTCGTACTCCCGGTCCGAGCCGGTCAACCGGGCGAAGGACTCCCGGGTACGGGCCTCGCCGCCGCCGACGAGCAGTCCGCCCGGCCGACCGGCGCGCTCGACCGGGGTGTACGAGGAGATCGTGCGGCGTCGGACCTCGAAGCGCAGCCCCAGTTCGCGCACGATCTTCGCCGGGAGCAGGGAGACGAGGTAGGAGTAGCGCGAGAGCCTGGCATCCACGCCCGCGAAGGGGCGCGTGGAGACGGCGGCACCGCCGATGTGTCCGAGGCGTTCCAGGACCAGTACGGACTTCCCCGCGCGGGCCAGGTAGGCGGCGGCCACCAGGCCGTTGTGCCCGCCGCCCACGATCACCGCGTCGTACACGGCCCGCCGTGGGCCCTGCCCGATGCGCTGTCCGTCGCCCTGTCCGTCGCCCTGTCGGAAGCCCGCGGAGGTGGTCATGGTTCTTGGTAGCACACCTGGCCGAGCCGCTCCAGACAGTGTGCCTCGTCGGCGTGGGCGAGCGCGGTGTCGGGGTGTTCGTCGCCGAGGGACCGTTCGCGGATGCCGGAGAGTTCCCGGTAGATGGGCAGCGCCTCGTCCCACCGACCCAGCCGGCCCAGCCCGACGGCGAGTTCGCGCCGGCTGACCAGGGTGTCCGGATGCTCGGCGCCGAGGGTCTCCGCGCGCGCCGCGCCCACCTCGCGGGCCTCCGCCACCGCCTCGTCCCACCGTTCCAGCCGGCCCAGGTTGACGCCGAGGACGTGCCGGGCGCGCAGGGTCTCGGGGTCGACCGCACCGTAGGCGCGGGTGCGGTCGCGGACCAGGGTCCGCAGCAGCTCGAGGGCGTCCGCGGGGCGTCCGGTGCGGCCCAGTGCGATGGCGACCTCGTAGCGGGCGGCGAGGGCGTCGGGGTGGTCGCGGCCGAGGACGCGTTCGCGTACCGCGGCGACCTGCCGGAACGCGGCCAGCGCGTCCTCCCAGCGGTCGAGGCGGCCCAGGGCGTAGGCGACCTCGTAGCGGGTGAGGAGCGTGTCGGCGTGCTCGGCGCCCAGGACCTCCGCCCGGTCGGCGGCGACCTCGGCGGCGATGCGGTGGGCGTCCGCGTACCGGCCGAGGGCGCCCATGGCGCAGGCCAGGTTGTGGCGGCAGCGCAGGGTGTCGGGGTGGCGCGGGCCCATGGTGCGGGCGCGGGCGGCGAGCACCGCGCCGTAGACCTCGTACGCCTCGCGGTGGCGTCCGAGCCGGCCCAGTTCGTACGCCTCCTCCTGGCGAACGGCGAGGGTGTCGGGGTGGTCGGGGCCGAGTGCCCGTGCCCGGCCGCGGGCGACGGCCGCGTACGCGGCCAACGCCTCCTCGGGCCGGCCGGCGCGGCTGAGGGTGAACGCGCGGGTGTGCCCGGCGGCCAGCGCGTCGGGGTGGTCGGGGTCGCCCGGCTCGGGTGACGGGGGGCGCGGGAGCCCGTAGGCGGCGGTGAGCCTCGGGTCCGCTGCGGCGTCGGGTCGCACGATCGGCCGGGCCCCGTCGGCGCGGGTCGCCGTCCAGGAGCCGGTGAGCACGGCCCACTCCCCGCTGGCGGGGCGGGCGTCGAGGCCGGCTTTGCGCCCGGCCGTCATGCCCGCCGCCCACGCGGGCAGCGGGGCGGGGGCGCCGACCGTCCCACGGGGGCCCGGTCGGGCCTCGACGAGCCGGCGGTGCAGGTGGCGGGCGTCGCCGGGCCGGTCCTCGGGACGCTTGGCGAGCAGGTCGAGGACCAGCCGCTCGAAGTGTTCGGGCAGCTCGGGGCGGTGCTCGCGCAGCGGGACGGGGACGGTGTCACGGTGTCCGACCAGCACGGACCAGGAGTCGCCGAGGTCGAAGGGCGGGGCGCCGGTGGCGATCTCGTACAGCACGCAGCCGAGGGAGTAGAGGTCGCTGCGGTGGTCGACCTCACCGCCCGCGATCTGCTCGGGTGACATGTAGTGGGGGGTTCCCATGGCCATGCCGCCGCCGGTGAGCTTGGCCGTGAAGCCGATGTCGTGGGCGAGACGGGCGATGCCGAAGTCGCAGATCTTCACCGTGCCGTCGGTGAGGCGCATGATGTTGGCGGGTTTCAGGTCGCGGTGCACCACGCCCTGGTCGTGGGTGTATCCGAGGGCCGCGGCCATCTGCTCCGCGACGTCGAGGACCACGTCGACGGGAAGCGGACGCGCCTCGTTGTCCTCCAGCAGTTGGCTGAGGTTGCGCCCCTCCAGGAGTTCCATGACGAGGTAGAGGGGCCCGCCGGCGGCGCTGTCGTCGCCGAAGTCGTGGACGACCGTCACGCCGCGGTGCTGGAGGGAGGCCGCCACCCGTGCCTCGCGGCGGAAGCGCTCGCGCAGCACCTGGGTGAAGTGGCCGTCCTGCTCGGGCCCCGGGGGCTTGAGGCACTTGACCGCGACCTGCCGCCCCAGCGACTCGTCCCGCGCCCGCCAGACCTCGCCCATGCCGCCGCGACCGATCAGGTCGAGCGACCGGTACCGGCCCTGGATCAGTCTGGACTCCGCCATGTCTTGAAGCCGCCCCCGTGTGTCGTGCTACGCCCTCCCCGGCCGGTCCAGTATGGCCGCTGATGTACGCAGTGTGTACGCCGAGGGGCGGCTATCGGGGCCCATGCGACGCATCGCTTTCAAGATGTGACCTGGTGGGAGTTGCCAACGCAGACCTGCGGGAATGCCGCGCAGGACGCGTCCGGTGAGACGCAGGTGACGGGTGACGACTCGTGGGGCCGGGGCGGGTCTGCCGTACAGCCGGTGCGCGTATCCGGGGAGCGATCCGTAGGCGAGCCCGGCCAGGGGGCGCCACAGCAGGTTTCGGCCAGGCACGAGGAGGGGAGGGACGGGCGGGCCCCGCAGGAAGTCGTCCACGGCGTGCGCGTCGGGACCGGCCGCCAGTTCCGGCCGGATGCGCTCGAAGTAGTGCGCGAGGGCGGTGGTGTCGGCGGGGGCCTCGGCGGGGTCCAGGCCGACGAGGCGGGCGTTGACCCGGTTCTCGTCGACGTACCGGTCGGCCTGGGCGGCCGTGAGGGGGAAGCCCGAGCGGCGCAGGACGTGCAGGAAGCTGTCGATCTGCGCGCAGTGCACCCAGAGCAGCAGGCCCGGGTCGTCGACGGGGACCCGCTCGCCGGTGGCGGGGTCCGTGGCGGACAGTTTCCGGTGGATCCCGCGCACCCGGGCGCCGGCCAGTTCCGCGGCCTCACTGGTGCCGTAGGTGAGGGTGCCGACGAAGTCCGCGGTGCGCAGCAGCCGGCCCCACGCGTCCCGCCGGAAGTCGCTGTTCTCCATGACCCCGCGGACCGCGAGCGGGTGCAGGGCCTGGAGGTACAGCGCGCGGACCCCGGCGATCCACATCATCGGGTCCCCGTGGCACTGCCAGGTGACGGACCCGGGGCCGTACAGCCCGGGGTCGGGTGCGCCGCTCGTCGCCATCTCGACACCTCCGCCGCTCATCGTGCGCGAGAGTCTCCTCGTGGAACGTCCGTCCGCATCATAGGACGCGCTCCCGGTCCCGGCACGGGTACCGGCGCAGGCACGGGCGGCACGGGCGCACGCACGGGCACGGGCTGCGGCGGGGGTCAGCCCGCGAGCGGGTACAGGACCCCCCGCCGCCCCTCGGGCGAGGTCAGCCAGTCCAGTTTCTCCGCCGTGGCCGCCTCCGGCAGCGGGGTGTGCAGGACGATCCCCAGGTCGGGGCGGGCCGGAACGCGCAGTTGGGTCGACTCGAAGAAGAGGGCACCCACGACGGGGTGCTCGATCTCCTTGCGGAGCAGTCCGCCGGGCCGGATGTCCCGCCGTTCCCACAGCTCGGTGAACTCCGGGCTGGCCTCCTTGGCCTCCTCGACGACCGAGCGGAACCCCTCGTCGTCGGGGCACTCCGAGCACGCCGCCCGGAACTGGGCGACGACGTGGCAGGCGACTTCCTCCCAGTGCTTGGAACGGGCCCGGTAGAGCGGGTCGGTGAAGAAGGCGATCAGGCAGTTCTGCACGATCTCCGGACGCATGCCGAGCACCAGGGCGGCCGCGTCGTTGTACATCACGGTGTTCCAGTAGACGTCCATGATGTGCGCGGGGAACGGCATCCACGCGTCGATCAACCGCTTCAACCCGTGACACATGTCCCGGTCCGCCGGGGCCACTTCGAGGACGGGCGGATTCAGCCCGGCCAGCACGTACAGGTGCCGGCGTTCGGCGCTGGTCAGCCTGAGGACCCGGGCCACCGCGTCGAGGACCTGGGGCGAGACCGTGATGTCACGGCCCTGCTCCAGCCACTGGTACCAGGAGACCCCGACCCCGGCGAGGACGGCGACCTCCTCCCGGCGCAGTCCGGGGGTGCGGCGGCGGGCCCCGCCGTCCGGCAGTCCGGCCACCGCCGGGGTGATCCGGGCCCGCCGGCTCATCAGGAACTCGCGCAGTTCGGAACGGCGGTGCTTGTCGAACGGTGTGGCCACGAACTCCCCCTGTCGGCACCCTGGTGGTGCCACCAACAGGATAAGTTCCCACTCTCCACGGGCATTCCCGGGCGGCGAGGGTGTGGTCATGGCAATCGACACACACACCACACTCACCGGGCCGCGGTCGGCGGCCGAGGAGGGTGACCGGCTCACCGGCCGGGCCAAACTCGTCCTCTTCGTCCTGTGCGCCGCCCAGTTCATGGTGGCGCTCGACTTCTCCGTGCTGAACGTCGCCCTGCCGGTGCTCGGCAAGGACCTGGGCCTGAGCCGGTCGGCCCTCCAGTGGGCGGTCACCGCGTTCGCGCTCCCCTCCGGCGGCTTCCTGCTGCTCTTCGGCCGGATCGCCGACCTCCACGGGCGCAAGAGGCTCTTCCTCACCGGGCTCGCGCTCTTCGGCGCCGCCTCGCTGCTCACCACCCTCGCCTGGGACCCGGCGTCCTTCCTGACCGGCCGCGTGCTCCAGGGCCTCGGCGCGGCGGTCATCGTGCCGACGGGCATGTCCCTGCTGACCACGACCTTCCCCGAGGGCCCGCTGCGCGACAAGGCGCTCGGCATCTCCGGCACCCTGCTGTCGCTCGGCTTCACCATCGGCATGGTTCTCGGCGGCGTCATGACCGACACCCTGGGCTGGCGGTCCACGATGGGGCTCCTCGCCGCCGCGTCCGTCGTCGTCCTCGTCGTCGCGCCGCGCCTGCTGCCCGAGTCCCGCACCCCTGAGCGGCCGCGCCTGGACGTGCCGGGTGCGGTCACGGTCACCGGCGGTCTGCTCGCGCTGATCTACTCCCTCTCCACGGCCGCCCAGCGCGGTTTCCACGGCGCCGACGTGTGGGTGACGCTGATCTCCGGTCCAGTCCTGCTCGTCGCCTTCGTCGTGGTGGAGTCCAGGTCCGCCGCCCCGCTCGTCTCCCTGCCGATGCTCAAGCGGCGCACAGTGGCCTGGGGCAACCTCGGTGGCCTGGTGACCTTCTCGATGATGTCCACGGTCGTCTTCGTACTGACCCTGTACCTCCAGGAGACCCTGCACCTGTCGGCGTTCCTGACGGGTCTGGTCTTCGGGGTCCAGGGCATCGCGTCGGTGGTCGCCGGCTCGTACGCGCCCCGGGTCATCGGCCGGTTCGGCGCCCGACGCACGCTGGTCGGTTCCCTCTTCGGTCAGGGCGTGTTCACCGCGGCACTGCTCGCCGTGGGCACGGGGTCGGGAGCGCTGTTGGCGACCGTCGCGGTTTCGCTGGCCAGCATGTGCCACCTCGGCGCGATCATCTCGTACGGGGTGACCGTGACGAGCGGTGTGCGCGACGCGGAACAGGGCCTGGCCACGGGCCTGGTCACCACCACTCAGCAGGTCGGCATCACCATCGGGATCCCGCTGCTCGGCGTCCTCGCCACGACGGGTTCCTCGCTCTTCGACGGGGTTCGTCTGGTGCTCGCGGTCGACACGGCAATCGTCCTCGCGGCGGCGGTCCTGGTGGCAATGGGCCTCGGCCTGGGCGCGAAGGCGACGACGGCCGCCCGCTCGGCCCTGTCGGACCCGACCGAACCCTCCGCGTGAACCTCGCGCGGAACCGGTGTTCCGGACCGACGACGATCGGCGCTCGATCCGGGACACGGAGGGGTCGATCGGACGCGGGAGTTCGCGCGCTCGTGGGTCGAGGGTCGGACCGTCTCGCGAGGGACACCGAGGCCGGCTTCGTCCACGAGCCAGTCTCCCCCCGAACCGCGAACCGCACCCCGGGCCGGGGCCCCGAAGCGGCGCCATGCGCCGCAGACGGGACTCGCGGCTCGCGGCTCGCGGCGCTCGACGGCGTCGGCCTTCACGTGCGGCACGTCGGCCCACGGGCGAGCGGGGCCCGGGGCGCAGGCGGTCAGCGGCGGACGCGGGGCATGCCGAGGCCGATCCACGAGATGATCTCGCGCTGGATCTCGTTGTTGCCGCCGCCGAAGGTGAAGATGACCGCGCTGCGGTAGCCGCGCTCCAGCTCTCCGTGCAGGACCGCCCCGGCGGAACCGTCCTTGAGGGAGCCGGCCGCGCCCACGACCTCCATGAGCCAGGCGTACGCGTCGCGGCGTGCCTCGGAGCCGTAGACCTTGACGGCGGAGGCGTCCTGCGGGGTGAGGGTGCCGGCCTGGACCGCGTTCACCATCTGCCAGTTGAGCAGTTTCATCGCGTCGAGCCGGGTGTGCGTGCGGGCGAGCCTGCCGCGGACCCAGGACAGGTCGATCACGCGACGGCCGTCGGCGAGCCTGGTCTCCGCGGCCCAGCGCTGGACGTCGTGCAGGGCGCGGATGGCCATGGTGCCGTGGGCGGCGAGGGTGACGCGCTCGTGGTTGAGCTGGTTGGTGATCAGCCGCCAGCCCTTGTTCTCCCGGCCGACGCGGCGGCTCGCGGGGACGCGGATGTTCTCGTAGTGGCTCGCCGTGGTGTCGTGCGAGGCGAGCGTGTTGATGAGGGTGCACGAGTACCCGGGGTCCGAGGTCGGCACGAGGAGCATGGTGATGCCCTTGTGCGCGGGGGCGTCGGGGTCGGTGCGGACGGCGAGCCAGACCCAGTCGGCGGTGTCGCCGTTGGTGGTCCAGATCTTCTGGCCGTTGACCACGTACGTGCCGGTGTCCTCGTCGCCCTCGCGGACGGCCTTGCACTTGAGCGCGGCGAGGTCGGTGCCGGCGTCGGGTTCGCTGTAGCCGATGGCGAAGTCGATCTCGCCGGCGAGGATCTTGGGGAGGAAGTACGCCTTCTGCTCGTCGGTGCCGAACTGCATGAGGGTCGGCCCGACGGTGTTCAGCGCCATGAGCGGCAGCGGCACGACGGCCTGCGCGGCCTCGTCGAAGAAGATGAACTGGTCCACGGGAGACATCCCGCGTCCGCCGTACTGCTCGGGCCAGCCGACCCCGAGCCATCCGTCGGCTCCGAGCCGGCGGATGGTCTCGCGGTAGAAGCGCTTCTGCGCGGCGGGGTCCTCGTAGCGGGCGTGGACGTCCCGGGGCACCAGCTCGGCGAAGTAGGCGCGCAGCTCGGTGCGCAACCGCTGCTGCTCAGGCGTGTATTCGAGGTGCACGGGCCCTCCGGAGGTCTCGCGGTCCGTCGTCACTGGCGGAGGGCACACTAGAACCTGTTCCAAGAATCCGGAAGGGCCCCCGGGAGGGGTTCGCGACGGCCGCAGCGAACGGCCGGCGGCGCACCCCGCCCGGCCGGTCGCTCCCGCACCGCCGCGCCAGCGGGGCGGGGCCCCCTCAGTTCAGGGCGGTGAGCATGGCGGCGGCGGTCGCCGCCATCGCCGTTCGGGCCGCCGTGAGGTAGGGGCGCGGGTCCGCCGGGGTGAGGTGGGTACGGATGGCCTCCGTCATGGCCACGTTGAGGGCGGTGCCGATGTTGACCTTGCGGATGCCGCCCGCGACGGCTGCCGCGAGTTCGGAGTCCGGGAGTCCGGAGGAACCGTGCAGCACCAGGGGGACGTCCACCGCCTTGGTCAGGCGGGCGAGCAGCGCGTGGTCCAGCGCGGCGGTCCGGCTGGTCATGGCATGGGTGCTGCCGACGGCGACGGCGAGCGCGTCCACCCCGGAGTCGGCGACGAACCGTCGCGCCTCGTCCGGGTCGGTACGGGCGCCCGGCGCGTGCGGGTCGAGCGGCGCGGCCCCGTTCTTGCCCCCGACCTCGCCCAGTTCGGCTTCGATCCAGAGCCCGTTGGCGTGGGCCCAGTCGGCGGCGGAGCGGGTGGCCTCCAGGTTCTCGGCGTACGGCAACTGCGCGGCGTCGTACATCACCGACCCGAAGCCGGCGTCCGCGGCCCGGCGCAGCAGTTCGGCGCTCTTGACGTGGTCGAGGTGCAGACCGACGGGGACGGCGGCCTCCTCCGCGCAGGCGACGGCGGCGCGGGCGATGGGGAGCAGTCGTCCGCCCCGGAACTTCACCGCGTTCTCGCTGAGTTGCAGGATCACCGGCAGGCCCAGCTGTTCGGCGCCCGCGATCACGGCTTCGGCGTGTTCCAGGGTGATGATGTTGAAGGCGGCGACGGCGCGGCCGGCCTTGGCCGCGTCCGACACCAGCCGGCCGGCGGGGACGAGGGTCATCGGACCGCCTCCTCGCCCGTGGTGAGGATGACGGAGCGGGTCAGGTTGCGGGGCGCGTCCGGGTCGAGCCGTCGGCGCGCGGCGACGGCGAGGGCCAGCCGGTGGACGCGGACCAGTTCGGCGAGGGGGTCGAGCCGACCCTCCACCCATCCGGCGCCGGCGGCGAGGACCTGTTCGGCGATGCCGTCGGGGGCCACGTCCAGGGACCAGGTGACGGTGCCGGGGCCGGTGACGCTGACGGGGCCGTGCCGGTACTCCATGGCCGGGTAGGACTCGGCCCAGGACAGGGAGGCCTCCCGCATCTTCAGGGCCGCCTCGTGGGCCAGTCCCACGCTCCAGCCGCGACCGAGGAAGGTGTACTGGTCGAGGGTCTCCACCGCGGCGGGCAGCGGTTCGGCGAGCGCGGTGCGCGCGTCGGTGACGACGGCCGGGGTGTGGGCGCCGACGTGGGCCCGCAGCAGGGTCAGTGCCGTCGTGGCGAAGCGGGTCTGTACGACGGATCGTTCGTCCGCGAAGTCCAGGACGACGAGGTCGTCCGCGAGGGTCGTCACGGGCGTGGCCGGGTCCCCGATGACGGCGGTGGTCGGCACTCCGGCGTCCCGGAGCCCGGCCAGCAGGTCCAGCACCTCGGTGGTGGTTCCGGAGCGGGTCAGCGCCACGACGCGGTCGTAGCGGCGGTGGCGCGGGAACTCGGAGGCGGGAAAGGCGTCCGTCTCGCCCTGGCCGGACTCCTCGCGCAGGACGGCAGCGGCCTGGGCCATGTGGAAGGAGGTCCCGCAGCCGACGATCGCGGTGCGCTCCCCGCGTCGCGGGAGCACGGTCCGGTGTGTCGTGGCCAGTTCGGCGGCCCGTTCCCAGCATTCGGGTTGTGTGGCCAACTCCTGCGCGACGTGACTCATACGGGCTCCCTGGTACGCGACGACGGCGAGTGTGAGTTTTCTCGCAAGGTAGCGGGGAGTTTCACGCAACTTCAAGCATCCACGGCGGCGATCTGCCGGGTCGCCCTCGACGCGGGGGTCGGGCCGGGGCCCCGCGGAGCACACGAGCAGAGGCAAGGGCGGGCGGGTCAGTGCGTCGGGACGCGTTCCGCCTCGCGCGACAGGGCCGCCAGCACGGGGGCGATCAGCGGGTGGGACTCGGCGCCCCGGCGGGTGGCGGCGAAGACCCGGCGGGTGGCGGCGGGGCCGGCGACCGGGCGGACCTGGACCTCCTTGAGGTCCATGCCGCGCAGGGCCGAACGCGGCACCAGGGCGACGCCGCCGCCCGCGCCGACGAGGGCGGTCACGGCACGGAAGTCGTCGGAGGAATGCGCGAACCTCGGCTGGAAGCCCGCCAGTTCACAGGCGAGCAGGGTCACGTCGTGGCACGGGTTGCCGGGGTACTGGCCCACCCATTCGGAGTCGGAGAGGTCGGCGAGCGACACGGTGGGCAGGTCCGCGAGGGGGTGGCCGGCCGGCAGGACCGCGTCGAAGGGTTCCGCGTAGAGGGGGACGATCGACAGTCGGCCGTCGTCCGCGCCGGGGGCGCCTCGGTACTCCACCGCGAGCGCCAGATCCGCCTCCCCGGCCAGCAGCAGCGGCAGGCTCTGGTCGCCCTCCGCATCGCGGACGCGGAGCCGGATGCCGGGATGGTCCACCGCGAGGCGGGCGAGCGCCGGAGCGAGCACCTCCGCGATGCCGGTGGCGAAGGCGGCGACCGTGACCTCGCCCGCCGAGCCGCCCGCGTACGCCGCGAGTTCGGCTTCGGCGCGCTCCAGTTGGGCCAGCACCTCGTGGGCGTGCCCGACGAGGATCTCCCCGGCCGCGGTGAGTCGTACGCCCCGGCCGCTGCGGGTGAGCAGGGCGTGTCCGGTCTCCTGCTCCAGCGCGGCGAGCTGCTGGGAGACGGCGGAGGGGGTGAGGTACAGGGCTGCGGCCGCGGCGGTCACCGTACGGTGGTCCGCCACGGCCCGCAGGATGCGCAGCCGGCGGGGGTCGATCACCCCGCCATTGTCTCAGGCCACAGCCGTCCCGAGCGCCGCACGGGCCTCGATGAACGCCGCCACCGCGCGCTCCACGTCGGCCGTGGAGTGGGCGGCCGACAACTGCACGCGGATCCGGGCCGCACCCATGGGCACCACGGGGTACGAGAAGCCGATCACGTACACGCCGCGCTCCAGCAGCAGCTCCGCCATCCGGGCCGCCTCGGCGGCGTCCCCGATCATGACGGGGGCGATGGCGTGGTCGCCGGGGAGGACCTCGAAGCCGGCGTCGGTCATCTTCGCGCGGAAGAGCGCGGTGTTGGCGGCGAGCTGCTCGCGCAGGTCGCCGGCGGACTCCAGCAGGTCGAGGACCTTGAGCGAGGCCGCCGCGATCACCGGGGCGAGGGAGTTGGAGAAGAGGTACGGGCGCGAGCGCTGGCGCAGCAGCTCCACGATCTCGGTGCGGGCCGCGACGTAGCCGCCGGAGGCGCCGCCGAGGGCCTTGCCCAGGGTGCCGGTGATGATGTCGACCCGGTCCATGACCCCGTGCAGTTCGGGGGTGCCGCGGCCGCCGGGGCCGACGAAGCCGACGGCGTGGGAGTCGTCGACCATGACCATGGCGTCGTAGCGCTCGGCGAGGTCACAGATCTCCGCGAGCGGGGCGACGTAGCCGTCCATGGAGAACACGCCGTCGGTGACGATCAGACGGCGGCGGGCGTCCTGCGCGTCCTTGAGCCGGGTCTCCAGTTCCGCGAGGTCGCGGTTCGCGTAGCGGTAGCGGCGGGCCTTGGAGAGGCGGATGCCGTCGATGATCGAGGCGTGGTTGAGGGCGTCGGAGATCACCGCGTCCTCGGCGCCGAGGAGGGTTTCGAAGACGCCGCCGTTGGCGTCGAAGCACGAGGAGTAGAGGATCGTGTCCTCCTGGCCCAGGAAGGAGGACAGGCGCGCTTCCAGCTCCTTGTGGACCTCCTGGGTGCCGCAGATGAAGCGGACGGAGGCCATGCCGTAGCCCCAGCGGTCCAGGGCGTCCTTGGCGGCGGCGACGACCTCGGGGTGGTCGGCGAGGCCGAGGTAGTTGTTGGCGCAGAAGTTCAGGACCTCGCCCGCGGAGCCGCCGGAGGTGACGCCGACGGACGCGTTCTGCGGGGTGCCGATGACGCGCTCGGGCTTGTGCAGGCCGGCGGAGCGGATCTCGTCGAGGGTGTTGCGCAGGTCCTGGCGGACGGTCTCGAACATGGCGGGCGTGCTCTCTTTCTCCTGGTGCGGCGGAGGGAGGGGGCCGGGCCCCGCGGAGGGGGGAGGGTGTGCGGGGCCCGGCCGGAGGGAGATGGTTCGGGGGGACGGCCGCGGGCCGTCCGGGGAGGCTACGCCGTCCAGTCGAGGATGATCTTGCCGCTGCGGGCGGTGGACGCCTCGTCGAAGGCGGCCTCGAAGTCGGTGTGCGCGTACCGGCCGGTGATGACGGGGCTGAGGTCGAGCCCGCCCTCCAGCAACACGGTCATCGCGTACCAGGTCTCGAACATCTCGCGGCCGTAGATGCCCTTGATGGTGATCATCGAGGTGACGACCTTCGCCCAGTCGACGGGGAAGTCCTGGGCGGGCAGGCCCAGCATCGCGATCCGCCCGCCGTGCGTCATGTTGGCGATCATGTCCTGCATGGCCTCGGCGCGCCCGGACATCTCCAGGCCGATGTCGAAGCCCTCGCGCAGTCCGAGCGTGGTCTGCGCGTCCGCGATCGTCGACTCGCGGACGTCCACCGCGAGCGTGGCGCCGGCCTTGCGGGCGATCTCCAGACGCTCGGGGCTGACGTCGGTGATGACGACGTTGCGGGCACCGGCGTGCCGGGCCACGGCCGCCGCCATGATGCCGATGGGGCCCGCGCCGGTGATGAGCACGTCCTCGCCGACGAGCGGGAAGGACAGCGCGGTGTGCACGGCGTTGCCGAAGGGGTCGAAGATGGCCGCCACGTCGAGGTCGACCTCGGTGCGGTGCACCCACACGTTCTGCGCGGGCAGGACGACGTACTCGGCGAACGCGCCGTCGCGTCCGACGCCGAGGCCGATCGTGCTGCGGCACAGGTGGCGGCGCCCGGCCAGACAGTTGCGGCACTTCCCGCACACCAGGTGGCCCTCGCCGCTGACCAGCGCGCCGATCTCGATGTCCTGCACGTCCGCGCCCAGCGCCGCGACCTCGCCCACGAACTCGTGGCCGAGCACGAGGGGGGTCTTGACCGCGCCCTGCGCCCAGCCGTCCCAGGCCCGGATGTGCAGGTCGGTGCCGCAGATGCCGGTGCGGAGCACCTTGATGAGCACGTCGCCGGGGCCGTACTCGGGCTCGGGGACGTCCATGAGCCACAGCCCGGGCTCGGCCTTGTGCTTGACGAGTGCCTTCATGAACGTGGCTCCAGGCATGCGGAGGGGAGCACCTCGGGGCGTGCGGGCCCGTGTGGTGTCTGACGTGCACCAATGTGCCGAGCGGGGTGGTGATCGGTCCATCGAGACTTTCTTAAGCGGGCCGACAGCGCAGCTTCACGCCTATGCTCCTCACCTGATGGGGCAGGGCCGGCGCGGGCAGCGCCGGGGGCGGGAAAAAGGGGAGGTGAGGGGCGTGCCGAGTCTGCGCAGCAAGGCGTTGTCGGTGGCGCTGATCGCGGTGGGGCGTCGAAGACGGTATGCCGGTGCCGAGGCCGTGCGGGCCCGGGTGGCGGAGTCCGTCAGGAGGCCCGCGTCGCATCTTCCGCCGCGTTCACTGGGTCGGGTCGCGGAGGTCTCGCGGGCCTTCGTCGGGGCCTGGCCGGTGTACGACGTGTCGCCGCGGGGCGTCGAGCCCGCGGTGCGGGTGTTGTACGTCCACGGGGGCGCCTACGTGGGCGAGTTGCTGCGGCCCCACTGGTCGTTGGTCCGCACCCTGGTGACGCGGGCGAGGGCCCGGGTGGTCGTGCCGGCGTACATCCTGGCCCCGCGCGGGACCGCCGACCGGACCGTTCCGGTGGCCGCCGACCTGCTCAGCGGGCTGATCGAGAGCGGCGACGAGGGCGGGACGGTGCTGATCGGGGACTGCGCGGGCGCCGGGATCGCCCTGGCCGCCGCGCAGCGCCTGCGGGAGCGCACGGGGGCTCAGCCGTCCCGGATCGTCCTGGTCTCGCCCTGGCTGGACCTGAGCGTGAGCCATCCCGGTCAGGCGGCCGTCGAGCCGGGCGATCCGCTGCTGAGGCGGGCGGGGCTGGTCGAGGCCGGGCGCCTGTACGCGGGTACGCTCCCCGCCGACGACCCGAGGGTCAGCCCGCTGCGCGGCGACCTCGCGGGGCTGGCACCGCTGACGGTGTTCACCGGGACCCGGGACCTGCTGGGCACCGACAGTCACGAGCTGCTCCGTCGGGCGCGGGACGCCGGCGTCGAGGTGGAGTTCCACGAGGCGGCGGGCCAGTCGCACGGCTACCCGTTCCAACCGGTGCCGGAGGGCAGGGCCGCCCGCGAGCGGATCGTGGCGCTGACCCGGGCGGTCGCCACGCGGTGATGTGCCGGGTGGTGGGGGCGTACGGGGCGCGGGAGACGCCCGGGGCAGGTCTCGCACCGCCGGACGCCCTCAGGCCACGCAGGTCATCAGCGAGCTGACCGGCCTGGCCCGGTACGACGCCCAGAAGGCCTCGTCGCGCTCGGCGCAGGGGGGCGGGGTCCGCGCAGGCTGCCATCCCGCGGTGGTGAACCCGGCCTCGACGGCCGCCTCCGCGAAGTCGGCGTGCGCCCATTCGCGGAACTCGACGTGCACCGGGGGCTCGGTGAGGAACTGGGCCCGCACCAGGGGTGCGTCCCCGTCGGGGTCGCGTGCCAGGACGCGGAGCCCGAACGGGGACCAGTCCACGCGCGGGAAGGCCCCGGCGTTCGGGACGATGGCCAGCAGCCGGCCACCGGGCCGCAGGTTGGCGCGGATGGACCGGAACATGGAGTGCAGGGCGTGCCGGTCGGGTGCGTGGTTGAACAGGTAGAGGGCCGTGGCCAGGTCGAAGGGGCCCAACTGCGGCATCGCGGCGGTTTCGGCGACGACGTACTCGATGGGACCGGCCGGGCCGTCGTGGTGGGTCTCGCGTGCCCGTCGAATGCGTTCCGGACAGTTGTCCACGCCCACGGTCCGCCGGGCCCCGCCGCTCGCGAGGAGTCGGGTGGTGCCGCCGTGTCCGCAGGCGAGGTCGAGGGTGTCGAGCCCGTGGACCCCGCCGAGGGCGTCCAGGGCGGTGCGCAGGGTGAAGGCGTCGGCCGCCGAGAAGGCGGTGGGGGGTGTCGGGCTGTCGTCCTGCTGTCGCATGTCCGCAAGACTTCCCGGAGCGGACCGGGGAAGGGTGCCGTACACGGGTGCGTCCCTCGGACGGGGTTTCGGGTCGGTCCGTACGGCGTACGGGGCTCGACGCCACGCCCCGTCAGGGGGCGGGACCGTCGAACTCCCGCTTCCGACGGGTACGTCAGACCGTCGGGCCCGGGTCGACGGCGGGCGTGCGGGTACCGGCCTCCCGCGAGGTGATCAGTTCGCGGGCACGGTCGCGCAACCAGGTGTGCGCCGGGTCCGCGTCGTGGCGGGGGTGCCAGGCCATCCCGAACGGCAGCGTCGGCAACTCCAGCGGCACGGGGAAGGTCTCCAGGCCCATCCCGTGGGCCAGCGGTGCGCCCTGGGTGGTGATCAGGCCGACCAGGTCGGTGTCGCGGAGCACGAACAGGGAGGCGGGGTAGGTGCCCATGCTGCCCCGTACCCGCCGGGTGAGGCCCTGTTCGGCGAGGGCGGCGTCCACGGGCCCCTGGAGCCGGCCCCGGCGCGAGACGATCAGGTGCTCGGCGGCGGCGAAGCGGCGTGCGGTCATCCGGCCGCGGAGCAGGGGGTGGCCCGCGCGGACGACCGCCACCATCCGCTCGTCGGCGAGGTGCTCGACGCGGACCTCGGGGGCGCGGCCGTCGATGACGGTGAGCTCCAGGTCCGCGACGCCTTCCCGCAGCGCCGGCACGTCGACGTGGCTCTCGGAGAGGAACCGCAGCCGCACACCCGGCGCCTCGCTCGTCACCCGGGAGAAGAGGGCCGCGCCCGACACGGCCGTGAAGGCGTCGTTCGCGAGGATGGTGAAGGTGCGGGTCAGGGTCGCCGGATCGACCTGACCGCCGGAGAGGAAGAGCGCGCGGGCCCGTTCCACGACGGCCCGCACCTCGCCGTGGACGGCGAGGGCGTGCGGGGTGGGCACCATGTTCCGTCCGGCGCGGACCAGGACCGGATCACCGAGGGCCTTGCGGATACGGCCGAGGGTGCGGCTCATGGCCGGCTCGGACAGGTGCAGGCGGGCCGCCGCGCGGGACACGCTCGACTCCTCCAGGAGGACGTCCAGGGCCACGAGCAGGTTCAGGTCCATCCCGGATTGCGTCACGCGCATCGATCCCTTGCACACATTGCACTGGAAAGCAGGTCAGGGCCAGCCTACGGTGAGCGGGGCGGCCGATCCGGCCCCCGTCAGGGCGGCCGTACCGCCCGAGCAGCACCCACCTCGCACCGACCGACTCCAGGAGGAGCCGTGCTCCGCCATGCCCAGAAACCGTCCCGGGCCGCAGCCGCCCCCGCCCTCACCCGCCCCGCCCTGCTCGCCCTGTGCGCCTGTGTGCTCGTCGCCCAGGGCATGGTCGCCGCCGTGAACCTGCTGATCCCACAGCTCGCCGCCTCCACCCTGCACCCCACCCCCGACCAGCTGCTGTGGGCCGTGGACGCGTACGTCATCGTGTTCGCGGCGCTGCTGATCCCGGCGGGAGCCCTCGGCGACCGCCACGGCCGCAAGGGGGCCCTGCTCGCCGGACTCGGCCTGTTCGCCGCGGGCGGGGCGCTGAGCGCGCTCGCGGGGGACCCGGCCGTCCTGATCGCCGGGCGCGGTCTGTGCGGGGCGGGCGCGGCGTTGATCATGCCGGCCACCATGTCCGTCCTGGTGCACCTGAGCCCGCCCGAGCAGCGCGGCCGGGCGCTGGCCACCTGGACGCTGTCCGCGGGCCTCGGGGGCCTGGCGGGCAACGTCGGCGGCGGTCTGGCCGGCGAGTTCCTGACCTGGCGGGCCCTCTTCTGGGCCGTGGTCCCGCTCGCCGCGCTGCTCGCGCTCGCGGTGGCCCGCACGGTCCCCCGCACGCCCTCCCGGCCGGACGCGTCCGTCGACCCCGTCGGGGCGCTGCTGTTGGCCGGAGCCCTGTTCGGGGTGGTCTACGGGATCATCGAAGGGCCCGGACACGGGTGGGCGTCGGCGCGGGTCCTGTCGGCGTTCGGCGCGGGGGCGGCGCTGTTGGCGGCCTTCACCTGGCACGCGTTGCGCGGCGCGCACCCGCTGCTGGACCCGCGGATCTTCGCCTCGCGCAAGCTGCGGGCGGGGACGCTGGGGATCGGGGCGGCGTTCTTCGGGCTGTTCGCACTGTTCTTCGTGAACGCCCAGTACCTCCAGTACGCGAAGGGCTTCTCCCCCGCGGTCACCGGCCTGGCCATCGTCCCGCTGACCGTGGGCATGGCGCTGGTCCCCCGGCTGGGTGCGCGACTCCAGGAGCGCACCGGGCCCCGGCTGCCGGTCGGCGTCGGGTTGGGCCTGATCGGGGCGGGGCTGCTGCTGGTGTCCACCGCCGACGCGGACACCCCGTACGCCGTGTACGCGTTCCACCTGCTGGTGCTGTCGGTCGGTACGGGGCTGTGCGCGCCCTCGCTGACCCTGACGGTGGTCGCGGAGCTGCCCGCGCACCAGGCCGGGCTGGGGTCCGGCCTGAACACGGCGGCCCGGGAGATCGGCGCGGCCCTGGGCGTGGCGGTGGTGGGCACGGTGTTGGCCTCCCGCTTCCACGGCGATCCGCGCGACCCCGCGCAGGTGGTCGCCTTCACCGAGGCCATGGGCGTCGCGCTGCGGACCGTGTCCGTGGTCCTGCTGGTCGCGGCGGTCGCGGTGGTGGCCGGGTACCGGGAGCGGACGCGCGGATGACCCCGCCGACGGGTGTGCGGGGGCGCGGGCGCGGGCGCATGCTGGCTGTGTGACGGCCAGACCGGACAGTGGCACCCCCGCCACCGACGCCACGGCCCGGGTGCTCGCGCGGGCGGCCGTAAAGGCCATGGAGGCCGTCGGTGGGTACGCGGGTGGGGTCTACCTGCGCTCCGGCACGGAGGGCAGGCTGCGCATGGCGGCGGTCAGCGGGATGCCCGCGCGGTTGTTCCGGCCGTGGTGGCGGATGCACGTGAACCGGCCGTACCCGGTCGCGGAGGCCTACCGGTCCGGGCAGGCCGTCCACCTGTACGACGCCGAGTCGGCCATGCGGCGCTTCCCCCAGCTGATGGCCGGGCTGCCGTACCCCTTCGCCTCGCTGTACGAGCCGGTGACCACCGGCGACGGCGAGCGGTTCGGGGTGTTGCTGGTGCTGCGCCCGGCGACCCCCGGCGTGCCGGTCGACGCCGCCGATCGAAGGCGACTGCGGCAGAGCGCGGACCGGCTCGCGACGGAACTGGCCGCGCTCGCGGCGACCGGGGCACGGGTGGTGTGGGACGACGATCCGCTGTCCGTGCCGGGGCCCTCGGCGACCGGCGGCGCCCGGGAGGCCCTGGACCGGCTCAGCCAGGCGGTGCTCTCGACGGATCGGGAGGGCCGGATCGTCGCCTTCAACCCGGCAGCGCGGACCCTGCTCGGCATCGACGACGCCTCGTACGGGAAGGTGCTGTGGGATGCCCTGCCCTGGCTCGGGCACCCGGCGTACGAGGACCACTTCCGGGCCGTGTTCCTGGCCTCGGACCCCGTGTACTTCCCGGCGCGGCGGGGCCCCCATCCGTCCGGGGAGTGGCTCGCGGTCGGACTCCATCCCGGGCCCGGCGGGGTGACCGTGACGATCGGTGCCGCGGAACCGCCCGCCTACGCGCCCGGATCCGTACAGCACCCCGGGGCCGGCCTGGCCGGCTCTCCCGCCGACCGGGCGTCCGCGCTGTACCGGCCGGTCGCCCTGGCCATCGCGCTGACCGAGGCGATGACGGCCCGACAGGTCTCTGCGGTGGTCACCGAGGAGTTGCTGCCGGCCTTCGGCGGGCGCCAGTTGGCGATCTACCTGCTCAACGAGCGGCATCTGCACCTGGCGTGGGAGACCGGCTTCCCCCAGGGATTCCTGGACCGGTTCGACGGCGTCGGGCTGGACGTGCGGCTGCCGGGCGTGGAGACGCTGACCACGGGTCGGCCGATGTTCTTCGAGTCCATGCAGCACCTGGCCGCCGCCTACCCGGGGATCCCGCTGGACGCCGACGTGGGGGCCCGCGCCTTCCTCCCCCTCATCGCCTCCGGTCGACCGGTGGGCTCCTGCATCCTCGGCTTCGACGTGCCGCGCGGTTTCAGCCCGGAGGAGCGCACGGTGCTCACGGCACTGGCCGGGTTGATCGCCCAGGCCCTGGAGCGGGCCCGGCGCTACGACAGCGAGACGACCCTGGCCCGCGGACTCCAGGCCGCCCTGCTGCCGCACCGGCTGCCGGTGCGCGACCACGTGGCGACGGTCGGCCGGTACCTGCCCGGCACCGCGGGGATGGACGTCGGCGGCGACTGGTACGACGTCGTCGAGACGGGCCCCGACATGCTGGCCCTGGTCATCGGCGACGTCCAGGGCCACGGGGTGGCCGCCGCCGCGACCATGGGCCAACTGCGGAGCGCCGTACGGGCCTTCGCCCTGAGCGGCAATGACCCCGAACAGGTGATGCGGGGCACCAACCGGCTGCTGATCGACCTCGACCCGGGCCAGTTCGCCAGTTGTTGCTACGTGCTGATGGACCTGACCTCGGGCCGGGCCCGCGCCGTCCGGGCGGGCCACCCGCAGCCGCTGCTGCGCGAACCCGACGGCCACACCTCGGTGTTGGACCTGCCGGGCGGGGTGGTGCTCGGCATCGACGCGGACGCCGGCTATCCGGTGACGGAACTGCGGCTCGCGGCGGGCTCGGTGCTGGCCCTGTACACCGACGGGCTGGTGGAGAGGCCCGGCATCGACATCGACGTGGGCGTGGAGCGACTGCGGCTCGCGCTGGCCGCCGGCCGGCCGTCCCCGCTGACGGACATGGCCGACCGGCTGGTCCACGAGGTCGGGAACACCGACGACCGGCCCGACGACATCGCCCTGCTGCTGGCGTCCCGCACGGAGCCGCCCCGCTAGGCCGTCAGGGGTCGGGGCTCAGGTGCGCAGAGGGCCGGTCGCCGCGAGGGTGAAGGAGTGCCCGGCCGGGTCGCTGAAGAGCCGGGCGTCGCGCGGACCGTCCTCCACGTCCACGTCCAGGGGCCGCGCTCCGAGCGACACCGCTTCCCGCTCGGCCTCGTCCAGGTCCTCGGCGGCGACCTGGATCCGCAGGTGTGCCTGTTGGGAGTCCTCGGGGCGCGGCCAACTCGGCGGCGCGTGACCGAGGTCCCTGCGGATGGCCAGGTGCACGCCGGGACCGCCGACGACCTCGACCATGTCCATGCCCGCCCCGGGCCGCACCTCGGCGCCGAGGAGATCGGCGTAGAAGTGCGCCAGGCCCTCCGGCTCGGCGCAGTCCAATACGAGAACGCTCGTCTTCTTGACCGTCATGGACCGCGCTTACCCGCAGTAGCCTCCCGTACGCGGGGCTCGGGGCCGATCTGGTCCCGGATCGGCAAAGCGGAGGAAAATTCGCGACGATCATCCTGCGGTTCCCGCACCACTCGTTCGTTCAACGTTTACGCGGCCTTAACACCGTGTCCGGGGCCCGGAGCGGGCCCGCGACGATGGAATCCGCAGGTGAACAGCTCTTGACCTGCGGATCTCGCAGGGATTGCATGACGGCCCGGGAGTCACCGAACCACCTTGCTCACCACCGCCTCGGAGGCGATACCGCTCCCGCGCTCACTCACCGCATCTGCCGATCGGAACACCGCACCGATGTCTGACACGATCAGCGCACCTCAGGCCCTCGCACCCGCCACCGGGCCCGTCCCCCAGAAGCTCAAGCGTTCCATCGGCGTCGTCGGCGGAACCCTGCTCACCCTCTCGTGCGTGACGCCCGCCTCGACGCTCTTCGTCGTCGTGCCCGACCTGTTCGCCGATCTCGGCACCTGGGCCGCCCTGACCATCGCCATCGGCTCGCTGCTCTGCGTCGGCGTGGCGTTCTGCTACTCGGAACTGGGCACCCTCATCCCCAGCGCCGGTGGCGAGTACGCGATGGTGTCCACCCTGGCGGGCCGGCTCGCCGGATGGCTCGTGTTCGTGTTGTCCCTGCTCGTGGTGATGATCGTGCCGCCCGTGATCGCGATGGGCACGGCCGACTACCTCGCACCGGTGATCGACGTGCCGGCTCCGCTCGCGGGCGCCGGCGTGATGCTGCTCGCCACCCTCGCCGGCCTGCTCGACCTCCGGGCCAACGCCTGGATCACCGGCATCTTCCTGGTCCTCGAAGTGATCGCCGCCGCGCTGGTGGCCGTACTCGGCTTCGCCCACAGCGAGCGCGGCGCCGACGTGCTGGTGCACGGCGCCGTCGCCACCGACAACGGGGGAACCTCCCCGGTCACCGCGATGATGGTGGTCTCGGGGCTGGCCATCGCCCTCTTCATCACCCAGGGCTTCTCCACGGCCGTCTACCTGTCGGAGGAGTTGGAGAACCCCCGCCGCAACGTCCCGCGGACCGTGCTCGCCACCCTCGCCATCTCCACCGCCGTCATCCTGGTCCCGGTCGTCGCCATCACCATGGGCGCCCCCGACCTGGCCGTACTGTCCTCCGGGGACATCGGCTCGATGGTCACGGCCTGGTCCAACTCGGCCGTCGGCACCTTCGTGAGCCTGTGCGTCGCCCTCGCGATCGTCAACGCGGGCATCGTGATGGTCATCCAGAACTCCCGGGTGCTCTTCGCCTCCGCCCGCGACAAGGCCTGGCCCGAGCCGGTCAACAACGCCCTGTCGCGGCTCGGCCGCTTCGGCTCCCCGTGGGTGGCCACGCTGCTGGTCGGCGTTCCGGGAGCGGCCATGTGCTTCGTCAACCTCGACACCCTCTACGGGGTCACCGGCGTCTCGGTCACCGGCATGTACCTGCTGGTCGCGGTCGCCGCGCTGTACAGCCGCCGCGGCACGCACGGGGCGTCGGCGGCCTGGCGGATGCCGCTGTGGCCGGCCGTGCCGGTGGTGCTGATCGCCGTGTTCGCGTACATCCTGACGCAGCAGGAGACGCAGTACCTGCTGTGGACGGGCGGGATCACCGCCGTCGCCACCCTGTACTGGGCGCTGTACCTGCGCCCGCGCCAGGACAGCCGTTGGCTGGTCAGCATCCCGGATGACGGCGAGGAGGCCGCCGCCTGAGGGCGACGCCCCCGCTGTCCCCGCACCTCACGACGAAGCCGACCCGGAGCACGCCGGGTCGGCTTCGTCGTACCCACGTCGCGGTCGTGTTGCGAGCGTCGCCGAGCGCCGGCGCGAACGCCTCCGGGGCGCCTGTGATCCGCGGCACGGCCGTCACACCGCGCGTTCTGCCGCGCCCCTGTCGTCGTCGCGCCTGCCCGCACGGCCGCCCCGCCGCGCCCTCGCGCGCCCAGGGGCACCCGGCGCTCCTTCCGGTTCCTCCGTGCCGTTCCCTGCTGAGGAGCACGTCCGCCATGAGCACACCCCTGACCCTCGCCGTCTCGGTCGACCAGGTCCATGCCCGCTCCGGGGAGTTCACCGTCGTCGACGTCCGCACGCCGGGCGAGTACGCCCGCGGTCACCTGCCGGGCCCGACCGACATCCCGCCCGACCGGATCGCGGACTCCCCGCCCGAGCCGCGGAAGGCCGCCGAACCCGCCGAGGGCTCCGGCGGGGCGCTGCTGCTGGTCCGCGCCTCCGGAGCCCGGTCACGGAACGCGGCCCGCCGTTGCGCGGCACCGGGCGCACCCCACGCCCCGGTCAGTCCGACGAGGGGTCCCGGCTCAGTGTGAGCGCGGTGTTCACCAGGCCGACGTGGCTGAACGCCTGCGGGAAGTTGCCCAGTTGGCGGCCGGCGACGGGGTCGTACTCCTCCGCGAGGAGACCCACGTCGTTGCGCACGGAGAGCAGCATCTCGAAGAGTTGCCGCGCCTCCTTGCCCCGGCCGGTCATGTGCAGGGCGTCGGCCAGCCAGAACGAGCAGGCCAGGAAGGCCCCTTCGTCACCGGGCAGGCCGTCCACGGAGGGGCCTTCGGTGCTGTAGCGGCGGACCAGGCCGCTGCGGCCGAGTTCCTCGCGGACGGCGTCGACGGTACCGATCACGCGCGGGTCGTCGGGAGGCAGGAATCCCACGCGGGGGATCAGCAGCGTCGCGGCGTCCAGTTCGCGCGAACCGTAGTACTGGGTGAAGGTGTTGCGCTCCGGGTCGAAGGCCTTCTCGCACACGTCCGCGTGCACGTCGTCCCTTATGGCCCGCCAGCGTTCCAGGTCGCCCGGCATCGACGGATCCGCCTCCAGCGTGCGCACGGCACGGTCGGCGGCCACCCAGGCCATCACCTTGGAGTGCGTGAAGTGACGGCGCGGACCGCGCACTTCCCACAGCCCCTCGTCCGGGCGGCGCCAGTTGCGTTCCAGGAAGTCGAGCAGCGCGAGTTGGATCTGCCAGGCGTGCGCCTCCTTGGCCAGCCCGGTGGAGCGGGCCAGGTACAGGGAGTCGATGACCTCGCCGTACACGTCGAGCTGGAGCTGGTCGACGGCCGCGTTGCCGACGCGGACGGGGGCGGAATCCGCGTACCCGCGCAGCCACGGCAGGTCGAACTCCGGGATCCGCCGCTCGCCCGCGATCCCGTACATGATCTGCAGGTCGGCGGGGTCACCGGCGACCGCCCGCAGCAGCCACCTCCGCCACTCCCGGGCCTCTTCCTTGAAACCGGTCGCGATGAGGGAGCCGAGGGTGAGGGTGGAGTCCCGCAGCCAGCAGTAGCGGTAGTCCCAGTTGCGGACGCCGCCGAGTTCCTCGGGCAGGGAGGTGGTGGCGGCGGCGACGATCCCGCCCGTGGGGGCGTACGTGAGGGCCTTGAGGGTGATCAGCGAGCGGGTCACGGCCTCCTTGTAGGGGCCCTCGTAGGTGCACTGGGAGGCCCACTGCGCCCAGTCGACGAGCGCGTGTTCCAGCGCCTGGTACGGGTCGACCTGCTCGGGGCGCGGCTCGTGCGACGGGTGCCAGGTCAGGACGAAGGCGACCTTCTCCCCGGCGGAGACGGTGAACTCCGAAAGGGTGGTGTTCTGCTCGCCCCAGGTCCGCACGGGCGGTTCGCTGCGGAACCAGACGGAGTCGGGACCGGCGACGGCGACCCGGTCGCCCGCGGAGCGTCGGACCCACGGGACGACGTGGCCGTAGTCGAAGCGCAGGCGCAGGGTGCTGCGCACGGTGACCTCACCGGACAGGCATTCGACGATCCGCATCACGTCCGGCGCGGTGTCGCGCTGCGGCATGAAGTCGATGACCTTGATCGTGCCGTCCTCGGTCTCCCAGAGGGACTCCAGGACCAACGAACCGTCGATGTACGCCCGGCGCGTGCACCGCTCCCCGTCGGCGGCGCCCTCCGGGGCGATGCGCCAGTGGCCGTTGTCCTTCTCGCCGAGGAGGGCGGCGAAGCAGGCGGCCGAGTCGAAGCGCGGCAGGCACAGCCAGTCGATGGACCCGTCTCGGCCGACCAGCCCACTGGTCATCAGGTCGCCGATGAGTGCGTAGTCTTCGATGGGTTGTGTCATTTGTGCGCTCTTCCCCCGAATACCCGGGGCCAATCAGACAGGCCCCGGGACACCCTCTTGCGCGCGGGTTTTCGGTGGGTTTCGCCGCGGGCGGGCGGCTGTGGCTAGCCGCGCACCAGCAACAACACCGCGCCGAGCACCACGCCGAGGGCGAGGGCGAGCGCGCCGTGGGCCGCGCGGTTCTCGCGCAGGACGGGGACGAAGCGGTCGGCCGCGTACCGTCCGGGGCCGGTCAGGGCGAGGGCGGCGGCGCCGACGGTCAGGAGCAGTTCGTACTCGATGCCTTCCGGGGCGAAGAAGGAACCGACGCCGTGCACGGCGAGCGCGTTGATCATGGTGCCGACGAGGGCCGCGCCGGCGAGCGGGGTGAGCAGGCCCGCGGCGAGGCCGAGGCCTCCGAGGGTCTCGGTGAGCCCGGCCACGACGGCCATGGCGTCACCCGCCGGGTAGCCGCTCGCCGTGAAGAACCGGCCGGTGCCGCTGATGCCGCCCCCGCCGAACCAGCCGAACAGTTTCTGGCCGCCGTGGGCGGCCATGGTGAGGCCGAGGACGACGCGCAGGAGCAGCAGACCGGCGTCCAGGCCGGTGGTGGTGAGGGGGCGGGGGGCGGCCGGTGCGGCGGCCGGAGCCTTCGTCGTGGTGGCGGAGGCGCTGGTCATGGGGGTTCCTTCCGGTCGAGCCGGCCCGAGTGAGTAGTTCAAATTCGAACCGGCGATCCCGACCCTAGCCATTGATTCAAATTGGAACAACCCGCTGTATCCTGTGACCATGGCCGAGACGAGATGGTTGGACGACCGCGAGATGCGGGCCTGGGACGGTTTCCTTGCCGCCTCCGCCCTGGTGAACCGGCGCCTCGACCAGCAGCTGAAGGACGACTCCGGACTCTCGCACCCCCAGTACGAGATCCTCGTGCGACTGGCGGCGGCGCCCGATCGCGAGCTGCGCATGACCGAGCTGGCCAACGGGCTGATCAACTCCAAGAGCGGGCTGACCTACCAGGTCACCCAGATGGAGAAGGCCGGACTGGTCCGCCGCCGCAGCTGCCCCTCCGACGTGCGCGGGGTCTTCGCCGTCCTCACCGAGGCGGGCAGCGCCCGGTTGGACGCGGCGGCGCCGGGTCATGTGGCCGCCGTCCGGGAGGCACTCATCGACGTGCTCACGCCCGACCAGCTCGACGCCCTCGCCGCAGGTCTCGGCGAGGTCACCCGCCGACTGCGGGAACAGGGCGCCTGAGGCAAGACCGCCGGCGCCCGAGGTACCACCGTCCGAGAAGCCCCGAGGTACGACCGTCCGAGAAGCAGCGCGCGACAGGCGGCCCACCCGGAAACAGACCGCCCGGGGGTTCCCGCCCGCACGGGGTATAGGAGTGGCATGGACGGAAAAGTCTGGCTCACCATCGCCGTGATCGTCGCCGTCGGGTTGGCGGCCCTGGCCGCCGTACTGCTCGTGCGGGTGTTCAAGGCGCGGAAGCTGCTGGTCGACGCGGGGATCCCGCTGCGCGACAAGGCCCTGTTCTGGGTGGCCGTGGCCTACACGATCTCGCCCGTGGACCTGATCCCGGACCCCGTGTACCTCGACGACATCGGGGTGCTCTTGCTGGCCCTGCGCTCCCTGCAGGCGGCGGCGACCGCGGCCCGGGGCGCCGGCAGGGCGCCGGACCGCGCCCTGCCCTGAGCCGACCTCCCCCGCACCACCTCCTCGGTGGACCGCCACCACCCCGTCCCCCGCACCGCGGCGTGTTCCTCCCGCCGGCCCCCGTCGGCCCCCTCGACTCCCGCCCGCCGACTCCCGCCCGCGCCGCAGCACCCCCTGCCGCCCCAGGCGCCACCCGCGCACCGGGCCAATGAAACGATGGCCCCACCCAGGCGCGCCGGTCCGAACGCCCCGCGCCCCGGGGCCGAGAGTCGGGCCCGGCAGGACAGGAAGCGGCATCCATGAAACCTCTCGGCCCCGGCGACCCGATCCGACTCGGCCCCTACCGCGTCATCGGCGTCCTCGGCGAAGGTGGCATGGGCAAGGTCTACTTCGGCCGCGACCACACCGGTGCCATGGCCGCCGTGAAGGTGCTGCTGCCCGAACTGACGCATGACCAGAACCTCGTCCAGCGCTTCCTGCGCGAGGCGCACACCGCGCGGGCGGTCACCGGCACCGGGGTCGCCCGGGTCCTCGGCGCCGAGAGCGAGGGCAACCGCCCCTGGATCGCGACCGAGTTCCTCTCCGGTCCCACCCTGGACGAGGCGGTACGCGCGTACGGCCCGTTCGACACCGCCGGGGTGCGCGCGCTGGCGGCCTCGCTGGCCGACACCCTCCGCGACATCCACGCGGCGGGCTTGGTCCACCGCGACCTGAAGCCCGCCAACATCGTGCTCACCTCGACCGGGCCGCGGGTCATCGACTTCGGCATCGCCCGACCCGAGCACGGACTGACCCTCACCACCACGGGCCAGGTGCCCGTCACTCCCGGATACGGCGCCCCCGAGCAGGTCCTGGGGCAGCGCGTGGGCCCCGCGGCGGACGTCTTCTCGCTGGGCGCGGTCCTCGTGTACGCCGCCACCGGCCAACGCGCCTTCGACGGGACGCACGTGGCCGCCGTGCAGTACGAGGTGGTCCACGGGGAAGCCCGCCTGTCCACCGTGCCCGAGGAACTGCGCGCGCTCATCACCCCCTGCCTCACCAAGGACCCGGCGCCGCGCCCCACGCCCGAGCAGATCGCCGGGGCCTTCGCGCCGCCGCGCGGGGCGGACCGGTCCTGGCGCAAGGGGCCGCTCGCCGCCGACATCGCCCGCCGCCGGGCGGAGGCGGAACGCCAGGCCGCACCGGAAGGGGCCACGCTCACCGTCGGGCCCTCGCGGCGGCGGTTCCTGCGCACCTCCCTCGGCGCGGGCGGGCTGCTGGCCGTGTCGGGCGGCGGCGCCGGCATCTGGTGGTCGATGCGCGTGGAGACCCCGAAGGGTCCGCCTCGGAACGGAATCGCCCATCAGGCGGCTCTGTTGGACCGCCCCGCGAAGACCCCGGGCCACGCGCCCAAGCCGCTGTGGGGCCCCCTGTCCGCGGCGGCGGCGCCGGTGGACGGTGTGCCGACCACACTGCTGCCACTGGTCGACGTGGTGATGTTCGCGGGTAAGGACGGCGGTCTGGTGGCCCACCTCGCCACGACCGGCGAGGAGAAGTGGCGACTGCCCGACCTCTCCGCGGCGGCCGGCGTCCTGGCCATGACGGAGCGCCTGTTCCTCGCGGTGGACGCGGGCGGCACGCTGCGCGTCCACAACGCCTCCACCAGCGCGTTGGAGTGGTCGCTCCCCGCGGCCGAGGCCGCCCGCCTCCTCGCGTTCGACGGCGAGGCCGTGTACGTGGTGACCAAGGACAACCGGCTGCGGGCGATCAACACCGGTCTCCAGACCGTCCGCTGGACCGTGCCGATCCCGACCCTCGCCCTGCTCGGGTCCGGCCCCAAGGCCGCGGCCACCGGCAACAAGCTCGTCCTGACCGGCGCCAACGGGAACGCGTGGGCCTTCGAGTGCTTCCGGGGAAGCGCCATCTGGGAAGCCAAGGGCCGGGCCGGCTCCGCCGTCGAACCACTCGTCGTCACCTACAAGCACCAGACGACCAAGACGGAGTCCGTCTACCTGGGCGGACTCACCCTGTCGGTCCGCGAACTCACCAGCGGCCTGGAGACGTGGTCCGACGCCGCGGCCGCGGCGCCCGTCGAGGACGCCGGCGGCTGGGGGCCGCCGGTGAGCGACGGCGACACCCTGTTCGGCGTGAAGGACGACACCCTGGTCAAGCTCGGCTCCGACCGGATGCTGGTCCTCGGGTACGGCGCGGTCGGACCCGGTCCGCTGCCGCACGTCCGCCCCGTGGTCCAGGGGCGGACCGTGTGGGTGGTCCTGGCGGAGGGGAAGGGCGTCGCCGCGCACTCGACCACCGACGGCGCCCGCTTGTGGACCTGGTCCACCGACTCGCACGGGCCGTGGGCGATGTCCGGCGCCGAGAACCGCGTCTTCCTCGTCAACGACGGGAAGATCACGGCCATGCCCTCCGTCGGATGACCCCGCAGGCCCGACGCCCCGCCCCACCCGGCTCCCCCGCCCCCTCGCCCACCGCTTAGGCTCGGTGGGCCATCAGCCGAACCCGGGGGACCTCGCCCATGGAACGCCTACGTCAGGACGACCCTTCACGCATCGGGCCGTACGTGATCCTGGCGCGGCTGGACGCCGAGTCCGCGGAACGCGGCGTGCCCGAACGCCGGTTCCTCGCCCGCACCACCGACGGCCACCGGACCGTCCTCCTGCGTCTGCCGCGGGTCGGCGCCGACCCGTCCCGGTGGGCGATCGAGGCCGAGGGCGCACGACGGCTCGACGTGCCGCGCCTGCTCCCCGCCACGGAAGTCGACGGCACAGCCGGATTCCCCTGGTCCACCACCCCCTACACGCCCGTGCTGCCCCTCCCGGCCGCGCTCGCCGCGTACGGCGGGCCGCTCCCCGAGGACCTCGTGCGCCGATTGGGCGCCGACCTCGCCGAGGGCCTGGCGGACCTGCACGACCGGGGGTTCGCCCACGCCGGGCTGTCTCCGGCGGCCGTCCTGCTCACGGCGGGCGGACCGCTGTTGGCGTGCTTCGGCGCCGTACGGGCCGCCGCCCCCGACGGGACGCGCCGCTCCGGACTGCCCGGCCTCGACCCGGGCTGTCTGGCCCTGGAGCAGGCTTCCGGCGGGCGGCCCACGCCGCTGGGGGACGTCTTCGCGCTCGGCGCGGTACTGGCCTACGCCTCGACGGGCCACACCGTGCCCGAGCAGAGCGAACTGCCGTCGGGGCTGAGGCTGTTGATCGGAAGTTGCCTCGCGTCGGCACCCGCCGACCGGCCGCGGTCGGCGCGCGAGGTGCTGCACCGGCTCACCGGGCACGCGGCCGACGCCTCTCCCGGCGGTCCGGCGCCGGCCGCCGCCGGACCGCTCGCGTTGCCGGGCCGGGTCGTCGCCGCGCTCGCCGCCCAGTCCGCCGCGCTCCTCGCGGCCGAACTGCCGGCCACCACCGAGTCCACCCCTCCCCCGCCGTTCCCGCCGGCCGCCCAGAAGGTGCACTGACCCCGATGCCCGCCGCCCCGGCCGACCGTTCCCCCCTCATGCCCCTCACCCACGACGATCCTGCGCACCTCGGCGACCATCGGCTGCTCGCCCGGCTCGGCAGCGGCGGCATGGGCACCGTCTACCTGGCCCGTTCACCGCGCGGCCGGACGGTCGCGTTGAAGACCGTGCACGCCCGGATCGCCGCCGACACGGCCTTCCGTACCCGCTTCCGACTGGAGGCGGACGCGGCCCGGGTCATGGGCGGCAGGTACGGCGCGGGCGTCTTCGCGGCCGACGCGCTGGCGACGACGCCCTGGCTGGCCACCGAGTACGTCATCGGCCCGCAGCTCGACGAGGCCGTCCGGCTCGGCGGACCGCTGTCCGAGGCGAGCGTCCGGAACCTGGGCGCGGACCTCGCCCGGGGCCTCGGCCAGTTGCACCGCTCCGACGTGGTGCACCGGGACCTCAAGCCGTCCAACGTGATGCTCACGGCCGAGGGGCCCAAGGTCATCGACTTCGGCATCGCGCGGGCCCTCGGGGACGAGCGGCTGACGCGCGTCGGCGCGGCGACCGGCACCCCCGCGTTCATGTCCCCGGAGCAGGCGGGCGGACTCGACCACACGCCGGCGGGTGACGTGTTTCGCGCTGGCGGGCGTACTGGTCTTCGCGGCGGCCGGCCACGGCCCGTTCGGCGGCGGTCAGGCCGCGGACCTGCTGTACCGGGTGCGCTACGCGGAACCGGACCTCGACGGCGTCCCGGAGGGGCTGCTGCCGCTGCTCGCCCGCTGCCTGGACAAGGACCCCGCGCGGCGGCCCACGACGGCCGAGCTGGCCCGGTGGCTCGCCCCCGAGGGCGGCGTCTTCGCCGACGGGCTCGCGCCCGCCGTGCTGGCCGACATCGCCCGGCGGGGCGCGGCGGTCTGGGAGGAACCGCCGGCCCGACTCCCGGCACCCGCCTCGAACGCCGCGGCGGAGCCGCCGGCCGCGGCGCCGGACGGCGTGTCCCGCCGCGGCCTGCTCGTGTGGGGCGGTGGCGCGGCCGGCGCGGCGGCCCTCGCCGGCGGCGGGCTGTGGGCCTGGCTCGCGCAGGGCGGCGGCGAGTCGGAGACCGCGGAGCCTCCGTTGCCCGGGGGGCCTTCGGCGCTGTGGGCGAAGGAGGGCCTGAACGACAGCCACCGCGCGGCGCCGACCCGGATGGGGGACGTTCTCGTGCTCCCCGGCAAATCGGCCGTCTCCGGTATCAATCTGAAGACGGGCAGGTACGACTGGTCCGCGGAGGTCGAGGACGACACGCGGGGCGTGGTCGACGGCAAGGCGGCCTACGTCCTGCGCATGACGACGGCCGCCGACAAGGCCCTCGCCCTCGTCGCCGTCCCGGAGCCGTTCGAGAACAAGAAGCCGCCCGTCCTGACGCTTCCCGCGTTCGACGGCGGCGAGGTGAGGAACCAACTGCTGGGCGTACGGGGCGACCTGGCGCTCTTCCACGCGAAGGCCCGGTCGGGCGACGGGTGGTTCCTGGTCGCCGCGAGCCTGGCGTCCGGCAAGGAACTGTGGCGGGTGCCGGCGCCGGCGCCCGCCGGGACGAACGACAGGGTCTACCTCGTCGCCGACACGACGAAGCACGGGCTGCTGGTGTGCGGCAAGGCGCAGGCCATGGACGGCCTGACGCTGTCCATGCACGATCCGGCCACCGGCAAGGCGCGTTGGCACAAGACCGTGATCGTCCCGGGCGCGCCGCCCTCCCGGTTCACCGCGGACGACGAGCACGTCTACTTCGGCGCCGACGCCCTCCAGGCGCTGCGGCTGTCCGACGGGGGTGTGGCGTGGTCCTTCGGCGCGGACCGCGACCTGGGGAACAACGCCCAGGGGCAGCGCCGTTACGGAATCCCCGCGGTCCGCGACGGGATCGTCTACGCCACGGAGGGCGGTCGCGGGCTCGTCGGCGTGGACGCGCGCACCGGCGCCGGGAGGTGGACGGAGAAGACCCGGAAGGACACCCTCACCCGGGGGGAGACCGCCCCGGTGGTGAGTTCCGCGTACGCGTACGACATCGACACGATCGGACTGCGGGCCGTCGAGCTGAGCACGGGACGTCCCGCCTGGCGGTTCACGTGCATGGCCTTGAGCATCCACGCGGACCCGGACGGCTCTCTGCTCTACGCCCAGGAGGAGCACAAGGTGTTCGCCCTGCCGCTGTCCTGAGCCCTACCGGTCCCGGCCCCTGTCCCGGTGCCGGTGCTGGTCCCGGTCCCGTCGTCGGTGCCTCGCAGGTGGACCCGGACGGCGAAAACCGCCGTGCGGCCCCGGAGTCCGGAGCCGCACGGCGTGCGCTCGTCCCTCGCGCGCACCCTCGCGCGCGTCGGTGCTACTTGGGCATCAGGACGGTGTCGACGATGTAGACGGTTGCGTTGGCGGTGGGGACGTTGCCGCAGACCACGTTGGAGGTTCCGTTGACCTTGTAGGCCTCGCCGGAGCCGGCCGTGGTGATCTTGCCCTTCTCCAGGGTGTCGAAGGAGCCCGAGTCGAGCTGCTTGGGCGCGAGCTTCTGGCCCACGACGTGGTAGGTGAGGATCTTGGTGAGCATGGCCTTGTCGGCGAGGACCTTGTCCAGGTCGGCCTTCGGGATCTTCGCGAAGGCGTCGTTGGTGGGCGCGAAGACGGTGATGTCCTTCGCGTTGTTGAGGGTGTCGACCAGTCCGGCCTGCTTGACGGCCGCGACCAGCGTGGACAGGGCGGGGTTGTTGGAGGCGGCGGTGGCGACCGGGTCCTTGGCCATCCCGTCGAAGCTGCCCGCGCCCTCCTTCGGCACACCCGCACACGCCGGACCGAACGGTGCGTCCATCGCCATGGCGGGCGTGGAGGCGGCGTCCGTGCCGGGGGTGGCCTGCTCGGAGGCGGCGCTGCCGGAGCTCGACTTCTCACCGGAGTCCGAGCAGGCGGCCAGCGCGAAGGGAAGGACCGATGCGGCGGCGACGGCGACGGCGGTACGGCGGAAACGAAGAGCCATCATGACGGTTGTTCTCCTTGGGATCATCCGGGGGTACTTCAGGGGGAATCAGGCATGGGGGTGGTACGGAAGGAGCGGTGGGGGGTGGCGGCAGCGCCGCCGGGTGGGTCAGGCGGCGACCACGACCGTGGGCCGGCGGCTCGCGCGGCCGGTGGGGGGTCTGCGGTCGGAGCCGGGAGCACCCGTGGGTGCCGCGCCCGGCCGGTCGGGGGAACCCGGCGCCGCCGAGGCCCGCGCGGAACGCCCCGTCGCCGACGGGAGACCCCGCGGGGCCGCCACCGTCCGGACGGAACCTCCGGACGGCAGAACTGTCGGCGCCGCCTGGGCGTCGCGCTCGATGGTGCTGCCGTTGTCGCTCACACCCCGTCTTCGGCGCCGGGGCGCGGGTGGATTGGTCGTTCCTCCTCTCGGATGACAATCGATCATCAGGTTGACGTCCTGCGAGAATCCGCGGATGGACTCGACCTCGTACGAAGCACCCCTGAAGCTCCTTCCCGTCACCGAGGAACTGCGTCCCGTGGTGGAGCGGTTGGCGCAGTTGTACCGGCACGACATGTCGGAGTTCCTCGACTTCCTGCCGGGCCCCGACGGCAGCTTCGCCTTCCGTCCGCTGCCCCTCTTCTTCAGCGAACCGGGGCGCACGGTCCAGTTGATCACTCACGGCTCGACCCCGGCGGGCTTCGCCCTGACCCGGCCGACGGAGGACGGGGCGACGTCGATCTCCGCGTTCTTCGTCGTACGGGCGCTGCGCAGGAGGGGCCTGGGCCGACGGGCGGCATTGGAGCTGCTGCGGTCCCGGCCGGGGCGTTGGGCGATTGCCTTCCAGGAGGTCAACGCGGGCGCCGCCCGGTTCTGGCGCGGCATCGCCGACGAGGCGGTGGGGCGGGAGGCCTGGCGCGAGGAACGGCGTCCCGTGCGGGTTCCGGGGCCGCCGGCGGGGGTGCCCGACGATCACTGGATCTTCCTGGACACGGGCGCGGAACGCCTGGCCCCGTAGTCGTACCGCGCGCGAGCCGCAGCGTCGACGTCCACGACCCGGTGACCGGGGGAACCGGCGAGGACGGGGCCGAGGGGCCCCGCCCGAGGTCCGGTCGCCGTGGACCGGTACCGACAGGGGCGCCACGCGGTGCCCACGCCGGGGGCCGTCGGGCCGGGGTGACCGTAGGGTGGTGGAAGGACTGCCCCGGTGGACGTGAGGCGAGGAGATTCCGGTGCGTGACGCAGACTTCTTCCGACGCTGGATGGACGCCGTCGCGGCCGTCGTCGAACGGGAGGCGGATCGACTGACCGAGCTCGACTCCCCCATCGGGGACGCCGACCACGGGAGCAACCTCCTGCGGGGATTCGTCGCCGTACGGACGGCCCTCGAAGCCGAGAACCCCGAGACGCCCGGCGCGGTGCTGCAACTCGCCGGCCGGACCCTGATCTCCACGGTGGGCGGGGCGTCCGGACCGCTGTACGGAACGCTGCTGCGCCGTACCGGCAAGGAACTGGGCGACGCCGCCGAGGTGTCCGACGAGGACCTGCGCAAGGCCCTGTACGCCGGGGTGGGCGCGGTCGCGCAACTCGGCGGGGCGGCGCCGGGCGACAAGACGATGCTGGACGCGCTGGTACCGGGGGTGGCGGCGCTCGCCACCTCGTACCGCGCGGCCGGGGAGGCCGCGGAGAACGGGGCCCTGGCGACGGTGCCGCTCCAGGCTCGCAAGGGCAGGGCCAGCTACCTGGGCGAGCGCAGCATCGGGCACCAGGATCCGGGGGCCACTTCGTCCGCACTGCTGCTGGGGGCCCTGGCCGAGGTCGAGGAGGCGCGCGGATGAGCGCCGAGCCGCTGGTCGGGATCGTCCTGGTGTCACACAGCAAGGAGGTCGCGGAGTCGGTGGCCGTACTGGCCACCGGCCTTGCCGCGGGCGGCGCGACGGCCCTGGTCGCCACGGCGGGCGGCGGCCCCGACGGCGGCCTGGGCACCACCCCGGATCTGATCGTGACGGCCGCCCGGACCGTGGACCGGGGGGCCGGCGTCGCGATCCTGGTGGACCTCGGCAGCTCGGTGCTCTCGGTCAAGTCACTGCTGCTGGACGAGGAACTGCCCGAGGGCAGCCGACTGGTCGACGCGCCGTTCCTGGAAGGGGCGGTGGCGGCCGTGGTGACCGCCTCCGCCGGAGCCCCCCTGGACGCGGTGGCGACCGCGGCCGAGGAGGCGTACGCGTACCGGAAGGTCTGAGTCCCCGGGCATGCTCCGACGGTGACGGTCTAGCGACCGCGCAGGGTTTCGATCTCGCGGCGCTCCCGCTTGGTCGGACGCCCCGCGCCCCGGTCGCGGATGCCGACCACGGCCGCCTCGACGGGCGTGGGCGGCGGCGGGCTGTTGTCGGTGAGGCACTCGGCGGCCACCGGGGCACCGACCCGCTTCGCGACCGTCCGCCGCACCACGACGATCCGCTCGCGTCCCGCGTGGAAGAGACGCACCTCGTCGCCCACCCGTACGGGCTGCGCCGGCTTGGCGCGTTCCCCGTTGACCTTCACATGGCCCGCCCGGCAGGCGGTCGCCGCCGTCGAGCGGGTCTTCGTCAGGCGCACGGCCCAGATCCACGCGTCGACCCGAACTGTTCCCGATCCCTCTTCAGCCATGCCCCGACTTTATCGAGCGGCCCGGGGAAACTCGGAACGACTTTTGGCGGAAACACCAAGCACCATGGCATCTGCCATGTAGTTCGCCCCAACGGAATTGCAAATGCGGGACAAGTGCCCCTACCTTGTCGCCCATGCAGTCCTACACCATCGGACAGGCCGCGCGCCTGCTGGGCGTCAGCCCGGACACGGCGCGTCGCTGGGCCGACGCCGGCCGGGTCGCGACCCATCGCGACGAGGGCGGTCGCCGGTTGATCGACGGCCGCGCCCTGGCCGCCTTCTCCGTCGAGGTGGGCCAGGGGGCCCACACCGAGGACGAGGAGCCCTACACCTCCGCGCGCAACGCCTTCCCGGGCATCGTCACGGCCGTCAAGCTCGGCGACGTGGCCGCCCAGGTCGAGATCCAGGCGGGTCCCCACCGTCTGGTCTCCCTGCTCACCCGTGAGGCCGTCGAGGAGCTCGGACTGGAGGTCGGCATGCAGGCCACCGCCCGCGTGAAGTCCACCAGTGTGCACATCGACCGCACCTGATCCCTCCCTCGTGGCGGGTCACGCAGTCCCCGACCGACCCGCCGCCGATCAGCGGTCCCCGCACCACCGCTCAGCACCACCGAACGTCCCCACCCGCTCCGCCCGTCACCGGCGCGGGTCACCACCACGCGGTCCCGGCACCAGGCCGGCCGCAGACCCGACCGAGGAGCTCCTGCTCATGTCCCCGACGCTGAACCGCCGTCGTACCGTCGCCGCAGCCCTGACCACCGCCCTTCTCGTGCCCGTACTCGCCGCCTGTGGCAGCGGTGACGACAAGAAGGACGAGTCGGCCTCCTCCCCGAGCGCCGCCCCCTCCTCCGCCGCCCCCAAGGCCGCGAACCTGACCGTCCTCGCCGCGTCCTCCCTCACCGACGTCTTCAAGAACGCCGGCGCCGCCTACGAGAAGGCGCACCCGGGCACGAAGGTCACGTTCTCCTTCGCCGGCTCGCAGGAACTCGCCGCCCAGGTCAAGCAGGGCGCCCCGGCCGACGCGCTGGTCACCGCGGACACCAAGACGATGGACGGCCTCAAGGCCGAGACCAACAGCCCGACCGTCATCGCCAAGAACCGCCTGGTCATCGCGAGCGCCAAGGGCAACCCGTTCAAGATCGACGAGCTGAAGGACCTCGCCGACACCAAGATCAAGGTCGTGCTCGCCGCGCCCGAGGTCCCGGTCGGCCGCTACAGCAAGCAGATCCTCGACGCCCAGAAGGTCGAGGTGAAGCCGGTCTCCCAGGAGCCCAACGTCCGCGCCGTGCTGGGCAAGGTGGAGCTGGGCGAGGCCGACGCCGGTCTCGTGTACAAGACCGACACCCTCAAGTCCGGTGACAAGGTCGCCGTCGTCGACATCCCGGACGGCCAGAACGCCGTGGCCTCCTACCCGGCCGCCTCGCTCAAGGGCTCCAAGAACGCCGACGCCGCCGCCGCGTTCGTCGCCTGGCTGAGCACCCCGGAAGCGCAGAAGATCCTCCAGGACGCGGGCTTCCAGAAGCCGTAACGGGCCCCGCGCCCGCATGCCGAGAGGGGTTGCCTGGTCCGGGGGGACAGGCGGCCCCTCTCGTCGTGTCCCGTCCGCGTGTCGTCCGATCCTGCCGCGCCGTCGGCCCCCGCCGCCGTACGCTTCCCACCCGGCGAAACCCCCAGCCAGGAACCCCACATGACCAGAGTCCGTACCCGCGTCAGGCCGCCCGTGGCCCTGGCGCTCCCCGCCCTGCTCGCCGTCGCGTTCCTACTGCTGCCCCTCGTCGGCATCCTGACCCGTACCCAATGGGGCGAGCTGACCGCCCATCTGACCAGCCCCGACGTGGTCCAGGCGCTCGAACTCTCACTCGTCGTGTCCTTCTGGGCCCTCGGGCTCTCACTCGTCCTCGGGGTGCCGCTGGCCTGGCTGTTGGCCCGGGTCGAGTTCAAGGGGAAGGTGTTCGTCCGGTCGCTCGTCCTGCTGCCCATGGTGCTGCCGCCGACCGTCGGCGGCGTGGCCCTGCTGCTGGGCTTCGGCCGGCGCGGCCTCCTCGGACCCTGGCTGGAGAGCACGTTCGGCATCACACTGCCCTTCCACACCTCCGGGGCCGTCGTCGCCGCCACCTTCGTCGCGATGCCCTTCCTCGTCATCAGTCTGGAAGGGGCGCTCGGCGGACTGAAGCAGAGCTACGAGGAGACCGCGTCCTCCCTCGGCGCCTCGCCGGTCCGGGTGTTCTTCACCGTGACCCTGCCCATGGTGACCCCCGGCCTGGTCGCCGGAGCGGCGCTCACCTGGGCCCGCGCGCTCGGCGAGTTCGGCGCGACGATCACCTTCGCCGGGAACCTGCCCGGCGAGACCCAGACCCTGCCGCTCCAGGTCTACCTGCTGCTCCAGGACAGCCCCGAGGCGGCCACGTCCGTGTCGCTCCTGCTGCTGGCCATCGCCATGGGCGTACTGATCGCCCTGCGCGGGCGGTGGACGGGAACCCCCGTCGCCCGCAAGGACGCCGAGGCCCCCGCGGCGCCCGAGGACACCTCCGCGGCCCGCGTTCCGCAGGCGCCGGCCGCCGCCGCGCACGACGACGGCCGCTGGGCGTTGCACGCCGAGGTGACCGGCTTCAACCGGCTGACCCTCGACGCCGAACCCGGCACCACCATCGCCGTCGTCGGCGAGAACGGCGCCGGGAAGACCACCCTCCTGCGCGCGCTCCTCGGACTGACGCCCCGCGCCCACGCCCGACTCACCCTCGGCGACACCGACGTCACCGCCCTGCCCCCGCACAAGCGACACGTCGCCTGGGTCCCCCAGGACGGCGCCCTCTTCCCGCACCTCACCGCACTCTCCAACACCGCCTACGGACTCCGCGCCCAGGGCACGCCCCGCGCCCGCGCCCGTACGGAGGCACGGCAGTGGCTCGACCGCCTCGGCGTCGGACACCTGGCCCACCGCAAGCCCGCCCAGCTCTCCGGCGGCCAGGCCCAACGCGTGGCCCTCGCCCGCGCCCTCGCCACCCGACCCCGGCTCCTGCTCCTCGACGAGCCCCTCGCCGCCCTCGACCAGACCACCCGGGCCCGCGTCCGCCACACCCTGCGCACCCATCTCACCGGCTTCGGCGGCGTCTGCCTCATCGTCACCCACGACCCCGTCGAGGCCGTGTCGCTGGCCGACCGGGTCCTCGTGCTCTCCGACGGCCGCACCCTCCAGGACGCCCCGCCCGCGGAGGTCACCCGCCACCCCCGCAGCCCCTGGGTCGCCCGCATGCTCGGCCGCAACGCCTGGCCCGGCACCACCACCGCCCACGGGCTGACCCTCACCGGAGGCGGCCGGCTCGTGGTGCCGGAGGCACAGCCCGAGGGGACGTCGGCGCTCGCGATCATCGCCCCGGAGGCCGTGTCGCTGCACCGGGACCGCCCGAGCGGAAGCGCGCGCAACGTCTGGCCGGGCACCGTACGGGAGATCACCGCGACCGGCAGCCGGCTGCGCGTGCTGGTCGCCTCGGTCGAAGTCCCCGACCTGGTCGCGGAGATCACCCCGGAGGCGGCCGCCGAACTGGGCATCGTCGACGGGGCCCCCGTCTGGTGCAGCGTGAAGGCAACCGAGATCACGCTGGTGTCGCTCTGAGCGGTGCCCGCGTCAGGACGCCGTCGCCGAGCCGGGCAGGACCGAGAGCCACTCCCCGGCCGCGAAGGCGTCGACCCCGATCAGGGTCCGGCCGGCGCGCCCGACGGTGACGGCCGGCACCCCCTCGGTGCGATCGGCCGTGAAGCGGGGGGCGTCGAGCGTGAACAGGGCGGCGCGCTTCCCGGTGGCGCGCCGGAACTCGGCGAGTCGTCGGGTCAGCAGGGCGGCCTCGTTCCGGTCGACGGTGCCCGGCGCGTACCGCTGCACGACGGCCACCGCGCCCGTACCCGACTCCCGTGCGGCGGCCGTGAGGGCGTCGGCGAGGACCCGCATCCGGTCCAGCCCGCCGCCCGCGTCGAGCGTGCGGCGACGACCGTCGAGCGGCACGAAGCGTACGCCCCGGTGGGTGAAGCCCGGGCGTCCGTCCACCCCGGCCAGGACGAAGTCCGCGCCGGCCCCCGGTGCCCGGCCGTCCGCCGAGACCGCGAACCGCCAGGGCCGCGCGCGCACCCCGGCGGGCGTCGACACGACCGGGTCCGGGGGGAGGATGACCGTCGGGGCGGCCCCGGTCGGCGGGGTCTCGGCGGTCAGGGTGTCCAGCAGCAGCCGGGACGGGCCGCCGCCCCCCTCGGAGGCGGACAGGCCGGTGAGGCGCAGCGGCGGCTCTGCGGTCGCCGGCAGCGGAAGGGTGATCCGGCGCCAGCCGGACCAGTCCGCCGCCGGCCCGCGCAGGGTGAGCCCGGCCCCGTCCCCGTCGACCAGGTGCACCGCCGGCCGTGCTCCGGACCCGTCTGCGCCGACCCAGAGGGAGACCGAACGGGCCTGCTCCGGCAGGGGGATCGGGCGCGGGGCGACGGCCGTGGCGGTCGGGGCCGAGGCGGGGAGGGTGAGGGCGATCCCGGTGCCCGGCCGGCCCTCGCCGGGTGCGGCGGTCGCACCCGCGCCCTTCCAGCGGCCGGCGTCCTCCAGGTCGGCGAGGGGCAACGCGTCCAGCCCCGCCCCGAGGGCCAGTTCGGCGGTGGCGCCGGTGGCCGGGACGGTGAGGCGCAGCCGCCCGGTGGCCGGCGCGACCAGGGCCCGGACCGTGAAGCCGCCCCGCCCGTCGGGGGCGACCCGCCAGCGGGAGCGGTCGTACCGCAAGACGGTGTCCCGGGGTTCGACGGCGGTCGCGCGGCCCTGGGCGTCGTACCCGGTCAGGTCGAAGCCGGCGCTCTCCGTCGGGTCGGCGAGCCCGATCCGGTCCCGGGTCGGGCGGATCCGGGTCGGCGGCCCGAGCACCTCCAGCGCCAACGAGCCTTCGGCCGGGCCCCGTTCGACCTGGCGGTCGCCGGGTCGGGCCGTGCGGGCCCTTACGGTGACGGGTCCCGGCCGGAAGCCGCGCAGCACCCCGTCGGGGCCGATCCGGGCCGCGCCCTCGGCCGACCAGGAGGGTGTGCCGGGGGCCGGGCCGAGCGCGGCGTCGTGGCCGGTGGCGGTCAGGGTGCGGCTCAGTCCGGGAAAGAGACGGGTGGCGCCGCCGGCGGCCTCGACCCGGTAGCCGATGAGCTGCCCGGAACCCATCGGGGCGGTGAGCACGAGGCCGTTGGGGACCGGGCGGGGCTTCCCGTCCGACGGGGTGTTCTCCAAGGTGGGGGCGGTCTCCCCGGAGAGGCCCGCGAGGAGCGTCGAGGAGCCGCCGCCGTCCAGGTTGAGCGCCTCGTGGGACCCGAGTCGGTGCATCATGCGGCCGAGCCCGGTCAGGGTGAGCCCGCCGCTGGCCCGCATGCGGCCGTCCACGGTGACCAGGCGCAGCGACCGGCCGTCCCGCGAGAGGCCGACCGCCGTGCGCGGGGCGGCGGTGTTGTTGGGTTCGCCGTCGTGGTTCCGCGGGACCCCGGCCACGACGAGGGCCTCCCGCCCGCCGACGGCCGCCAGGGGCACCGGCCCCGACTCCGGCAGCGGCGCGGCGGTGACGCTCACGCGGTCCCCGACGCGCAGGGCGGCGAGTTCGGCCGCCGCCGCCCCGGCCGCGACGAGCAGGGTGGTGCCGGGGGCCGGGCGGTCGCGCCGCGCGGGACGGCGCAGGACCGGTACCGGGGCCGCGACGGCGACCCGGCCGTCGCGCAGTTCCACCGCCGGGCCGGTGTCCGGGAGGACGGAGCCGGGCCAGTCGGCGGTGTACGCGGCGAAGCCCTCGGTCGGCGGCAGGGCGGCGTTGTACCCGGCCGGGGTGCGCACCGCGCCGCCGGGCAGGGTGATGCTCCCGGTGAGACCGAGGCGAAGGACGCGCCCGCTGCCGTCGGGGGCGAAGCCGACGGCAGCGCCGCCGGGGCCGGGCGAGGCGGAGTGCAGCAGCCGGCCGCCCCGTACCCCGGGGCCGAGGGGGGCGCCGGTTCCCCGGATGTCGAAGAAGTCCCCGTTGACGGCTCCGACGACGCGGCGCCCCGGCCCGGCCGGGTGGCGGGCGACGGCCTCGGCGACCGTCTCGGCCCCGCGTCCGCCCAGGTACTCGGCCCGTACCCCGCCGGCGGCGGCGAGGTCGACGACGAGTTCGTCGACGCGCAGCCAACGGTCGCTCTCCAGTCGGTCGTACGACTCCAGCCGCACGCCGGGGGCGACCGGGCGGGAGGTGCGGGCGGTCTCGATGCCGTCGTCGACCTCCGCGGCGAGCGCGGCCGGTGGCCCGGCGAGCAGGGCGCCGCAGAGCAGCGGGGCGAGCAGGGCCGGGAGGGGCGGCCGGAGGATCGACACCGGGGAAGGATGTCGCGGGTGGGCCCGTCCCCGGGAGCGCGACCCGGGCCGGGAGCGGCGTGTTCAGCCATTCGCCGGGCGGCCCGGGACGATGAACTCGCACCACACGCACTTGCCGCCGCCGCGGGGTTCCACTCCCCAGGCGTCCGCGAGCCGGTCCACCAGCATCAGGCCGCGCCCCGACACCGCCCAGTCGCCGGCCTCGCGCCGGTGCGGCAGGGCGCTGCTGGAGTCCTCCACCTCGATGCGGATCCGTCCCTCCGCGGTCAGCCGGAGGCTGACGTGTCCCGCGCCGTCGGTGTGCACCAGGACGTTGGCCATCAGTTCGTCGGCGGCCAGCTCGACCTCGTCCGCCCGCTCCCGGGCGCCCCAGGCGGCCACCGCCGCCCGGATCAGGTGCCGGGCCAGGGCGGGGCCGTTCGGGTCGCCGGGGGCGAGTTCGTGGCGGAGCGGGCCGCCGCCGCGCGGGGCGGGGGTGCCCCGTCGGCGCAGCAGGAGCAGGGCCATGTCGTCGCCGCCGCCCGCGTCCCCGACGAGGTCGCACAGCACGTCGGCCAGCCGTTCGACGTCGACCGGTCCGTTCCGGACCGCGTCCATGACCTCCCGCGTCCCGGAATCGGCGCGGTCGCCGCGGCGATCGGTCAGGCCGTCCGTGCAGAGCAGCAGCGTGTCGCCGGGGTGCAGTTCGACGCTCGTCACGGGGTAGCCGGTACCGGTCCCCGGCGGGTCGTGGGCGGGCAGGCCGAGCGGCAGTCCGCCGGCCACCTGGATCCGGTGGCAACTGCCGTCGCCGCGGCGGACGATCGGGTCGAGGTGGCCGGCCCGCACCAGGTGCAGCATGCCGGTGTTCAGGTCCACCTCGCCGTAGGTGCAGGTGGCGAACCGTTCCGTCGCCAGTTCCCGCAGGAAGGTCGAGGCGCGCGCCATCGCCGTGCCGGGTGTGTGCCCCTCGGCGATGTAGGCCCGCAGGACGATCCGCAACTGGCCCATCACGGCCGCCGCGTCGGTGTCGTGGCCCTCCACGTCCCCGATCACCACCCCGACCCGTCCCTCCCCGAGGGGGATCACGTCGTACCAGTCGCCGCCGATGTCCCGGCCCATCCCGGCCGCCCGGTACCGTACGGCGATCAGCGCGCCCGGCACCTCCGGGATCCTGCGCGGCAGCATGGCCCGTTGGAGACCCTCCGCGAGGTCGTGCTCCTGCTCGAAGAGGATGGCCCGCTGGAGGCTCTGCGCGATGCCGCTGCCCAGGGCCACCAGCACGTTCCGTTCCTCGGTGGTGAAGTCCCCGTCCCTGCTGTAGAGCAGCCCCAGCGCGCCCACGGGACGGCCTTGGGCGATCAGGGGCAGGTAGACCCCGCTGCGCACGTCGAGCGGTTCGATGTACGGCCACAGCAGTGGGTAGCGCCGCCGGAACTCCTCGCGGGACACGACGTAGACCGTCTGGAGGGTCCGTACGGCCTCGCTCATCGGGAAGCGCGCGTCGACGCGGGTGTACTCGATCTCCGGAACGTAGGAACCGAGTCGTCCTTCGGCGACGAGGTGCACGCGGGCGCCGTCGACGACGCCCAGCATCACGCTGACGGCGCCGAGGTGCGCGAGGGCCTCGGGGTCCTTGAGCACGTCGGTCACGTCGTTGACCGTGCGCGCGTGGGCGAGGATGGCGGTGGTCCGTTCCACGACGCCGGTCATCCGCAGGCGCCCCTCGTTGCGTTCCCCGGCGGCGCCCGGCTCGGCGGGGTCGTGGGCGGCGTCGCGGAGGATCCCGATGACCCGGTACGGACGGCCGTCGTGCGGGTCCCGCAGGATGTGGCCCTGGATGTGGGTCCAGCCGAGGGTTCCGTCCCGCCGGCGACTGCGGAAGTACGCCCCGTAGTGGCTGCGGCCGTCCTTCATCGCCTGGGCGACGCGGGCGTCGATCCGCGACTCCTCGCCGGACACGAGTCGGATGCGCAGTCCGGCGGGGGTCCCGGTGAACTCGTCCGGACGCAAGTCGAGGACCTCGAGGGCGGTGGGATCCAGGTGCATCCGTCCGCTGTCGAGGTCCCAGTCGAAGGTGCCCATGCGGTTGAGCGCGAGGCTCGTGTCGGGCCGCGCGGGCCAGTCGACCTCGGGGGTCGTGATTCCCCGCTGGTCCATGCAGTCAGGGTCTCACTGTTCCCCGGCCGGGGCGCGCGGTCACCCGCTGCGGGGGCTCGCCTGCGAGGGGGGCGCCGCCGAGGACGGGGTGGGCGGCGGGGTGTCGGACGGGGCGACGCGGGCGGGCGGCGAATCCGCCGGGGCGTCGCTCGGGGTGCCGTTGCCCGGGGTGGTGTCGGCGGGCGAATCCGAGGCGGGCTCGTCCGGGGACTGCTCCGGGGACTGCGCGGAGGACTGCGGGGGGCTGTCGGACGGGGTCGCGCCGGGGGTGTCGCCCGGCGATCGTGTCGGGGTGTCGGTGTCCGTCGGCGAGCCGCTGCCGGGGGACGTGGTGGTGTCCGGGGACGTGGTGTCCGTCGGGGTGGGGGTCACCGGCGGGGGCACCGGCTCGTCGCGCTTGCCGTCGTGGTCGGCGCGGTCCCGTCCGTACCAGGTCCCGTTGTGGTGGTCGTAGATCACGAAGGTGTTCACGACCTTCGTCGAGGGGGCGATGACCACCACCCGCTGTGGCTGGTACGAGGGCCACGACTGCCCCGTGCGCTTCGCGTCGGCCCCGAGCGCCACCGGCTCCCCGAGCGGATTGCCGCACGCGCAGCGCACCCGGGGCACCCCGCGGTCGTCCACGAGCACCGCCGTGCCGGCTTGCAGCACCGCCTGGTAGGGAGTCGCCATGCCGTCGCGGTAGCCGTGGTTGGTGACCCGGGTGTCCGCCCGCAACCGCAGGGGGGTCAGGGAGCGCAGGTAGGCGGGTACGGCACCGGGACGGATGCCGAGGGCGGCCGCGAAGGCGGCGTTCTTGGCCGGTTGCCCGGTCAGCGCCGTGATCTGCTTCCCGACGTCGCAACTGGCGGTGTTCCGGGTGCCCCCGTACAGGCCGGGCGCGGCCCCGCTGACGCTGCGCGTGACCGTCGCGCCGGTCGCCGGCGCGCTGTCGCTCGCGGAGGGCGGCGGACTCTGCGCGGGAGGTGTGGCCTCCTCGGCCGCCGTGGACTCGGTGAACGGTGCGGGTCCGGTCGCGGAGGCGGGCTGGAGGAAGACCTCCTTGCCGCCCGCCCGGGTGGAGGAGGGCGTGCCGCTCGGCCGGGTGAGTACCACCACCAGCGCCACGACGGCCGCCAGGGCGACGACCGCCGCGGCCAACCGGGGTCCGGAACGCCACCACGGGCCTTTGCCGGACGGCCCGGTGGGCGCGGGACCGTCGGGGCCGGCGGGCCCCCCGGGCGGTTGCTCGGGCGGTTGCTCGGGCGGGCCTCCCCGCCGCCCGCCCGACAGGGGGCCGGAAGGGGGACCGGACGGGCGCTCGGACGGTGACGGTGACGACCGCGGGGGCAGCGGCGGTTCCTGGCCGGAGGGTTGCGTGGTCACGGGCTCTTCTTCCCTGACGGAGGAGTTCCGGTCCGGGGCGGACGTTCCGTGGTGGTGTACGGAAATCTCCGGATTTCTTGCACTCCTGCGGACCATTGTGTGGGGCCTCCCGGTGGTGGCCGCAAGCCGGGGATGCCTACCGTTGTCGGGTGAGCCGAACGTCAGCAACGACCTCCGGTGGCTCCGCGCGGGCCTGGCGTGACGCCCTCGTCGCCGTCGTGGCGGCCTTCGTGGTGATGATCGTGATCGCCTCGGCGGGACTGGCCTGTGCGGGTGCGGGCGACCTCCCGGAGGGCGCGTTCCCCCGGGTGGTCGCCGCCGTGGTCGTGATGGCGGCCGGCGGCTCGATCCGGGTGTCGGGCGGCGCCGGGTTCCTGGCCGAGGCCGACGTGAACCTGTCCGTGCTCCCGCTCTCGGTGACCCTGGCCGGCGCCCTGACGGTCGGCCTCTGCTTCCTGCGCCCCCTGCACAACCGGGCGGTGGCCCACCCGCGCGAACTGCTCGGGCGCGTGATGCCGTTGGTGGTGCTGTGGTTGCTCGCACTCCTCGGTGTCGCCCTGGTCGCCAGGCAGGACTTCGGGATCTCCACCGGCGACTCCCCCGTCGGGGAGATCGGCGAACTCCTCGACGCCGCGCCGACGGTGGGCTTCCGGGCCGAGGTTCCGGCCACGCTGTTCTTCGGACTGCTCTGGATCCTGGGCCTGGTGTCGATCACCCTGTTGGTCTCCCGGCGTGCGCCGTTGCCCACCGCCCTGGTGCGCTTCCACACGGCGGTGCGCCCGGCCGCCTTCGCCACGGTCGTGTTGCTGCTGGCGTACGTGGCGATCGGTGTCGTCGCCGGTCTGGTGGTGGCCGCCACCCGGGGGGACGCCGCGCAGACGTTCGCGGTGATCCTGCTGGGCCTGCCGAACCTGGCCTGGCTCGCGCTGACCCTGGGCTTCGGCGGGTCCTGGGAGGGCCGCGTGGACGGGCCGTTCGGGCTGCCGATGCCGCGATTGCTGGACCAGACGCTGCGCGGCCCCGACCTGTCCACGGTGGACGTCGCCTCGCTCGCGGAACACGACTCCCGGGCGTGGTGGCTGGTTCCGGTGGCCGCCGTCCTGCTGTTGGGCACCGGGGTGCTGGCGGCCGTACGCTCCCCCGCGCACGTCCGGGCGCGGCAGCACGCGCTGCATCTGGCGGTGGCCCTGGCGCTGGCGACGTTGGCGGTGTGCCTGACGGCCTCCGTCCGGGCCGAGTTCGGTCTGTCGCTGCTCGGGATCGGCGACGCGGGCGGTCTCGGGGGCAAGGTCCAGCTCGGCGCGCACCTCTGGCGCAACGTCGGTCTGGCCCTGCTGTGGGGCGCCGTGGCCGGCTTCCTCGGCGCCTTGGCGGCCCGCCCCCTGCGCCGCCGCGGCCGGGTGGAGCAACCCTGATCCTCGCGGGGGATCGACCCTGAACCCGGCAACCGATGAGCCGTACGGGTGAAGAGCGGGACATCGGTTCATCGGGAAATCGTTTCACGACGGGCTCCCTCACCGCGACGGCGTCAGGGCCGCTCCCGCGGCCGGAAGACGGGCAGCGCCCAGCGCGGCGGCGGGGGCGCCGGCTGCGACTCCCCCTGCGCCCCGGCGTCGACGACCGACGCCGGAACCGTTCGGGTGGGCGGATGCCGACCGGCCGCCCGCTCCTCCTCCCCCGCCCGGCGCAGCGCCCCGGTGAACTCCAGGCAGGTGCGCCAGCGTTCCTCCGGTGACTTGGCCAGGGCCTTCGCCAGCACCTCGTCCACCGCGGCCGGCAGGTCCGGCCGCTCCGCGCTCACCGGTGGCGGCGGGTCGTACTGGTGGGCCCACAGCAGGGCCATGTCGTCGTCCCGCCGGAAAGGCGGTCCGCCGGCCAGCATCTCGTGGACGACGCACCCCAGGCCGTAGACGTCGCACCGCCCGTCCACCGGCTTGCCGGAGATCTGTTCCGGCGCCACGTAGTCCAGCGTTCCGACGAACTGCCCGACGCTCGTGAACCCTGTCAGCGACAGGGACTTCTTCGTCAGCCCGAAGTCCGTCAGGTACACGTGCTCGGGGTGCTCGCTGTCGGTGCCCTCCGCGACGAGGATGTTGCCCGGTTTGACGTCCCGGTGGACCAGGTCGTGGTCGTGGGCCGCGTCCAGGGCCGAGGCCACCTGGCCCGCGATCCGCGCGGCCGTCGCCACCGGCAGTGGACCGGTGCGGTCCAGCATCGCCCGCAGGTCCTGTCCGGCCACGTGGCGCATCGCGATGTAGAGCAGGCCGTCCGCCTCGCCCGCCTCGAAGACGGGCACGATGTGGGGGTGGTCGAGGGACGCCGCCACCCTCGACTCGTGCGCGAACCGCTGTCGGAACGTGTCGTTGCGGGCCAACTCGGGTGCCAGCAGTTTCAGTGCCACGACGCGGTCGAGGCGCAGGTCCCGTGCCCGGTAGACGACGGCCATGCCTCCGCGTCCGATCTCGCCCTCCAACCGGTACCCGGCGATCCGTGTCCCCGGCGCGGCCGGTCGACTTCCCGGGGTGTCCGCGGCGGACGTCACGGGCCACCGTCCCCGGGTGTGTCGACGATCCGCGTCGGCTCATGTCCGTCCGCCGGTCCGGGGGGCGCCTCGCCCGGACCGGCGCCCGTCGAGGCCGCCTGCTCATCGGGCGCGGGCTCGGACGTGAGCCCGGACCCGGGGGCGGCTGCCTCCTGCGCGTGGGGGGACGGGGCCTCGGCCGGCGGCTGGGGGCCGGGGGCGGCGCCCGGTTCCGCGACGACCGCGTAGGTCGCCCCCCGGGTGCCGTCGCCGTACATCCACCGCCCGGCCGTCTCGTCGTAGAGCCAGATCTGCGACCCGTCGAGCACCACCCCGGCGCGCAGGCCCCGGGTCGCCCGCCGGAAGGCGTCGGCGTCCGTCCGGTCGGCGGCGAGTTCGTCGACGGCCCGGCGGTAGCGCTCCAGGGCCTCGATGCCGCGGGCGATCAGCGGTCGGGGGTCCTCGGCGCGGGACAGGGGGCGTCCCGCCGTGGGCGGCGGCTGCGGGACGACGACCAGCAGCCGCCCGTCCACCCAGGCCGACCAGCCGTTGGCGCAGAGGATCTCCGCCCATTCGCCGCGCCGGGACAGCAGTTGCACGGGCAGGAAGGCGTCCAGGGCCGCGGTGGGCCGCGAGACGTCCGGTGCCTCCCAGGCGGGCAGACCGTCCCGGGGCACGACGTGCGTGGGCCGGAAGTCGGCGACGCCGTCGGGGCCTTCGGGGCTCGTCACGCGGCCTACTTCCGCATGATGGCGGGTTCGTGGCGCCGCAGCAGCCGGGAGACCAGTACGCCGAACAGCACGGACAGCACGACGAGCATCCCGAGGTTCAGCAGCCACACGCCGACGGTGTGCGCGAACAGCGGGTCGTCGGTGAGGGGGCCGGGCACGATCGCGCCCAGGTCGATGGTGCCCGCCATCGCGCCGAGTGCCCAGCGGGAGGGCACCAGCCAGGCCAGTTGCTGGATCACCGGCACCCCGTCCAGTTGCAGGAGCGCCCCGCAGAAGACCACCTGGACGATGGCGAGGAGGACCAGCAGCGGCATGGTGACCTCCTCCTTCCTGACCAGGGCGGAGACCAGCAGGCCGAGCATCATCGCGGTGAACGACAGCAGGGCGACGGCGATCGTGATCTCGATCAGCGGTGGCATGAGGACGCCCTTGCCGTCGGGGGCGCCGAGGTTCACGCCCAACAGGGCGACGAGGGTCAGGACGACGGCCTGGGCCACCGTGATCCCGCCCAGGACCACGACCTTCGACATCAGGTAGGCGGAGCGTGACAGTCCCACCGCGCGTTCGCGCTGGTAGATGGTCCTCTCCTTGACCAGTTCGCGCACCGCGTTGGCGGCGCCGGTGAGCACGCCGCCCACGCACAGGATGAGCAGGGCGTTGATCGCCGTCTCCTGGGTGAGGCGGCTGCCGGCCAGGGCGCGGGCCATGGCGCCCATCACGAACGGCAGCGCGATCATGATGGCGAGGAAGGTCCGGTCCGCGCTCAGCGCCGCCGCGTACCGGCGGATCAGGGTGGAGAGTTGGGAGCCCCAGCTCTGCGCCTTGGGCGGAGGGGCGACGAAACCGGCCGGTCCGGGTCTGCCGTCCGCGACCGCGGGCCGGGAAGCGGCCCCGCGCACGTACCTGCGGTGCAGGGGGGACGCCGCGTACTCGGCGGCCCAGTCGCGGTCCCGTTCGTTCTCGAAGGCCTCGAAGGCCTCGGGCCATTGCTCGTACCCGAAGAAGCCGAGGGTCTCGTCGGGCGGCCCGAAGTAGGCGACGCGCCCGCCCGGGGCGAGGACGAGCAGCCGGTCGCAGACGTCGAGGCTGAGCACGCTGTGGGTGACGACGATGACGGTGCGGCCGTCGTCGGCGAGGCCTCGCAGCATGTGCATGACGGAACGGTCCATGCCGGGGTCGAGACCGGAGGTGGGTTCGTCGAGGAAGAGCAGGGAGGGTTTGGTCAGCAGTTCCAGGGCGACGGACACCCGCTTGCGCTGGCCGCCGGAGAGGCTGTGGATGGGCTGGTCGGCCCGCTGTCCGAGGCCCAGCTCACCGATCACCTCGTCCACCCGCGCCTGGCGTTCCGCCTTCTCGGTGTCCTGCGGGAAGCGCAGTTCGGCGGCGTAGGTCAGGGCGCGGCGCACCGTGAGTTGGGCGTGCAGGATGTCGTCCTGCGGCACGAGGCCGATGCGGCTGCGGAGTTCGGCGTAGTCGCGGTACAGGTCGCGCCCGTCGTACAGGACGGTGCCCTGGTCGGCGGGCCGCAGGCCGGTGAGGGCGCCGAGCAGGGTGGATTTGCCCGCGCCGCTGGGGCCGACGACGGCGAGCAGGCATTTGGCGCCGACGGGGAAGGAGACGTGGTCGAGCAGGACCTTGCGGCCGTGGTCGACCGCGACGGCGAGGTCCTGGACGTCGAGGGAGACCTCTCCGGTGTCCACGTACTCCTGGAGCTGGTCGCCGACCAGGCAGAAGGCGGTGTGTCCGATGCCGACGACGTCGCCCTCGGCGATCGGTGCGCGCTCGACGCGGGCGCCGTTCAGGTAGGTGCCGTTGTGGCTGGCGAGGTCGACGATCTCGTACGTGCCGTCCGCGAGCGCCCGCAGTTCGGCGTGGTGCCGGGAGACGACGAGGTCGTCGACGACGAGGTCGCTGTCCGGGGCCCGCCCGATGCGTACGGCGGTCCGCGCGGGCAGCGGGCGGACCGAGGTCGGCCGGGCGAAGGTACTGGTCAGCCCCGGGTGGGACACGGAGGACGGCCGTGAGGAGGTCCCGCCGGCCGACCCGGTGGGCGCCAGGTACGCCGAGGGCCACGCGGGGGTCGCGGACGGCGCGGCTGCGGGCGGGGCCGGCGCGGGCCTCTCCGCCGGCTCGACGAACGGCTCGGCCGGTCCGCCGGACGGCTTGGGGCCGAGCAGGAGGGCGCGCGGACCGTCGTCGACACTGCCGAAGCGCAGTTCGCTGCCGGCGCCGACGTTCCACGCGTGGACGCGGCGGCCGTCGGCCCAGGTGCCGTTGGTGCTGTCCTCGTCCTCGACGGTCCAGTGGTCGCCGTCGGCGCGCAGCACGGCGTGGTGCCAGGAGACGCGGGCGTCGTCGAGGCAGATCTCGCAGAGGGGGTCCCGACCGACGTGGTAGGTCCGGACGGGGCTCATCGCGGTGGAGCCCCCGGCCGTTTCCAGAACGAGTTCGGGTGCGGTCGGCACACCGGGTCGCTGGACCATGGTCAGATTTTCCCACGATCCGACCGGCTCGGCATAACCGCAGGTCAGAGCGGTCTTAAGGGTAATGACAACGGTCCCCGTTGCAGCCTTTGCCCATCTTCGAAAGGTGCGCTTCACTTCACGCGTCGGAACCGAACAAACGGGGGACGCCATGACCGGGCACGACCACGCGAAGGATCACACCCACGCCCACGGCGGCCACGCCCACGGCGGACACAGTCACGGGGTCGACCCGAACGCCGATCGCCGCTGGCTGGCCATCGCCCTCGCCCTGATCGCGGGCTTCATGGCCATCGAGGTGGTCATCGGCGTCATGGCGCACTCCCTGGCACTGATCTCCGACGCCGCGCACATGCTGACGGACGCCGTCTCGATCGTCCTCGCGCTGATCGCGATGCGGCTCGCCGCACGGCCGGCGCGCGGTGGGTTCACGTACGGCCTCAAGCGCGCCGAGATACTCTCCGCCCAGGCCAACGGCCTCACGTTGCTCCTGCTGGCGGTCTGGTTGGCGTACGAGGCGGTGCGCAGGCTGCTCGACCCGCCGCCGGTGGAGGGCGGGCTCGTCCTGGTGACGGCGCTCGCGGGGATCGTGGTGAACGTGGCGGCGGCCTGGTGCATCTCGAAGGCGAACCGCTCCTCCCTGGCGGTCGAGGGCGCCTACCAGCACGTGCTGAACGACCTGTTCGCCTTCATCGGCACCGCCGTGGCCGGCCTGATCGTGCTCACCACCGGTTTCGTCCAGGCCGACGCCATCGCCTCGCTGGTGGTGGTGGCGCTGATGGTCAAGGCGGGCTACGGACTGGTCCGCGAGTCGGGTCGGATCTTCCTGGAAGCCGCTCCGGCCGGCACGGACCCGGACGCGGTGGGCGATCGGCTCGTCGGGCAGCCGCCGGTGACCGAGGTCCACGACCTGCACATCTGGACCATCACCTCGGGTCAGGCGGCGCTCTCCGCGCACGTCCTGGTGGAACCGGCGGGCGACTGTCACGCCGTGCGCCGTGACCTGGAAGGACTGCTGGAGAAGGAGTACGGGATCACGCACACCACGCTCCAGGTGGACCACGCGCAGGACACGCTGCTGTCGGTCGGACGGCGACCGGGCGAGGTCCCGGCGGGCGACTCGCACTGCGCGGACGCGCACGGCCCGGTCCACCGCGAGGGTCCGCACGACCACTGACGGTCCGGTGGTGCCGATGGCCCGTACGCGGGGCATGGATACCGGCATGGCACAGAAACGAAGCGCCGGGCTGCTCCTCTTCCGTCGGGCCGGCGAAGAGGAGACCGACATCGAGGTCCTGCTCGGGCACATGGGCGGACCGTTGTGGGACCGGCGCGGCGACGCCGGCACCTGGGCGATCCCCAAGGGCGAGTACGGCCCGGAGGAGACGCCCCGCGACGCGGCCCGCCGGGAGTTCACCGAGGAGATCGGCCTGCCGCCCCCGGAGGGCCCGTACCTGCCCCTGGGCGAGATCCGGATGCCGAGCGGGAAGCTGGTGACGATCTGGGCGGTACGGGCGGACCTGGACCCCGCCCTCATGGTGCCCGGGACCTTCACGATGGAGTGGCCGCCGCACTCGGGACGGATCGGCGAGTTCCCGGAACTGGACAGGGTGGCCTGGTTCCCTCCGGCCGTGGCCCAATCCAAGTTGATTCCCGGCCAAGTGCCGTTTCTGGAGCGGCTGTTGGTGCTTCTGAAGGGTTGACCCGACCTTGACTTGCCAACAAACCCCGCCTGCGTGGACATTGCACATATGACGAGCGTCGTGCTGGTGGGGACCCTGGACACCAAGGGTGTGGAGTACGGCTGGTTGCGCGAGAGACTGCTGCGCGCCGGCGTCGAGGTGGTACTGGTCGACACGGGGATCATGGACGAGCCCCGAGTGCCGGCGGACGTGCCGCGCGAGGTGGTCGCGCGGGCCGCGGGAACGGAACTCGCGGACCTGCGGGCCGCCGCCGACCGCGGGGCGGCCGTCACCACGATGGCCGCCGGGGCGGAAGCGACCCTCCTGCGCCTGCACGCCGAGGGCCGGCTGCAGGGGGTGCTCGCGATCGGCGGCAGCGGCGGGACGTCCATCGCGACCCGGGCCATGCGTGCGCTCCCGCTGGGCGTGCCGAAGGTGATGGTCTCCTCGATGGCGTCCGGGGACGTCGCCCCGTACGTCGGATCCTCGGACATCACCATGATGTACAGCGTCGTGGACATAGCGGGGATCAACAGCATCTCCGCTCCGGTGCTCGCCAACGCGGTGGAGGCGGTCGCCGCGATGGCCGGGGGCCACGCCCGCGCTTCCCTGGAACGCGGCCCCGCCCGGCTCGGTGCGGGTGGCCGGCCGCTGATCGCGGCGAGCATGGCCGGCGTGACGACGATCGGCGTGGACGCGGCGCGGGAACGACTGACCGAGCTGGGCTACGAGGTGCTCGTCTTCCACGTCAGCGGCACGGGCGGCCGGACCCTGGAGAAGCTGGCGGGTCAGGGGGTCTTCGCGGGGGTGCTGGACCTCACGTTGAGCGAGCTGGCCGACGACCTGTGCGGGGGCATCCTCACGGCGGGCCCCGACCGGCTCAGCGCGGCCGGTCGTGCCGGGATTCCGCAGGTGGTGAGCCTGGGCGCGTTGGACATGGTGAAGTTCGGTCCCTTGGAGAGCCTCCCCGAACGGGCCCGGTACCGGCGGGTGCGCGTGCACAATCCCTCGATCACGGTGATCCGTACGACCGCGTCCGAGTGCGCCGAACTGGGCCGGCGGGTCGCGGTCAAGCTGCGGTCGGCCACGGGGCCCACGGCCGTGTGCGTCCCCTTGCGCGGACTGTCCACGCTCGGCGCGCCGGGTGGCCCCTACCATGACCCCCGTGCGGACGGGGCGCTGTTCTCGGCTCTGCGCGAGGGGTTGCGGGGCAGTGCCGCCCGGCTGTACGACTACGACACCCACATCAACGACCCGGCGTTCGGCCGGGGCGCGGCCGACCGACTGCACGCCATGATCGGCGCGGAGCGGGCGGCGGCCTGACACCCGTTCGAGACACCCCGCGAGGTTGGGAACCAGCCGTGGCGGAAACCGTGTCCCTGGTGGTGGCCGGTCGGGGGACGACCGGAAGCCGGGCGCGACGACGCCATGGACGGGGGAACGATGAACGATGTGTGGACCGTACCGGGGTACACCCGGGTACGGGATCTCGGTGCGGGCGGCAGCGGCCGTGTGGTTCTCGCCGTGCACGGCGAGACGGGCACGGCGGTCGCGGTGAAGTACCTCGACGACCGGCTCCGCGAGGACCCCGCCTTCGTCCGTGAGTTCCGCGCGGAGGCCCGGCTGCTGGGCGGGCTGCGCTCGCCGTACGTGGTCGGTCTGTACGAGTACGTGGAGGCGCCCGACGGCGCCGCGATCGTCATGGAACTGGTCGACGGGATCTCCCTGCGCGCGCTGCTGAAGCAGTCCGGTCGGGCGGAGGCCGAGGCCGCACTGGTGGTGCTGAAGGGGTCCCTGCTGGGCCTGGCCGCGGCGCACCGGGCGGGGGTGGTCCACCGGGACTACAAGCCGGAGAACGTGCTGGTCTCGCCGGACGGTTCGTCGAAGCTGGTGGACTTCGGGATCGCGGCGGGTCGCGGCACCACGCCCGGCGTGGCGGGCACGCCCGCGTACATGGCTCCCGAGCAGTGGCAGGGACGGCCGGCCTCCCCCGCGGCCGACGTGTACGCGGCGACGGCGACGTTCTTCGAGTGCCTCACGGGGCGCAAGCCCTTCGACGGGACCAACTTCGCGGAGCTGGCGGTCCAGCACATCGAGGCGCCCGTACCGGAGACGGAGGCCCCGGAGCCGGTGCGTCCGCTGATTCGGCGCGGTCTGGCCAAGGAGCCCGAGCGGCGGCCGGAGAACGCCGAGGCGTTCGTCGCGGAGTTGGAGGGCGTGGCGCTGGCCGCGTACGGGCCCGACTGGGAAGAGCGCGGGCAGCGCAAATTGGCGGCGCTGGCGGCGCTGCTGCCCTTGCTGTTCCCCTCGGCGGGGGCGCCGGCCGCAGGCACCACCGCGTTGGCGACGACCGCTCTGAAGCCGACCCCGAGGAGCCTGCTGCCGGGTCGGCGGGGAGCGCTCGCGGCCGGTGCGGTGCTGGTCGTGGGGGCCCTGCTGATGTTCACGTACGACGCGGTCGGCGGCGAGCCGGACGGCGCGGCGGCGCTGAGCGCCTTCGCGACGACCAGCCCGGGCCCGCCGGCGGCTTCGCCGGCTCCCGGTCCGAGCCCGTCGGGTTCCCCTTCGGCGTCCGTGTCGCCGTCGGCGAGTCCCTCGGCGTCCGTGTCCCCGTCCGTCTCGGCCTCGATGTCCGCGAGCCCCGGCGCGAGCGTCACCCCGACGCCGACCCCCACACCGACCGTCACCGAGCCGACCCCGACGCCCACTCCCACGCCCACGCCGACCCCCACACCGACGCCGACCCCGGTGGTCGTCTCGGGGGTGTCCGTCACCCTGTCCGCCGCGCCCAGCGCCGGTCGGGCGACCGTGTCCCTGGACGTGCGGGGTGGACCGGCGACGGTCACCATCGAGTGGTTCCGCGGCGACGGTCCGGGCGACCTGCGCTCGCCGGACGGCGCGGACTCCGTCGCCGTCGAGGCCGGGACGGGCCCGGTGACGCGGTCCCACGCCCTCGCGCGGGTCGGCGGCTGCTACGTGAGCGCCCGTGTCACCACCCAACCGACGTCCGGCAAGACGGCCGTCGACTCGATCCGCATCCCCAGGTGTCAGGACGTGCCGCGATGAGCGAGGCCCGCGTTCCCGAGGGAGACGACTACAGCGCCACCGTCCTCGGCAGCCACTGGTTCAGCGGCCCGCCCGCGGACCCCGCCGACGAACCGGCGACGCGGCGGCTCGACGGCGCGCCCGGCCCCGGCCCCGACACGCGGCGGCTCGACGAACCGGACACGAAACGGCTCGACACCCCGCAGACCACTCCCGGGGCGGTGCCCGACCGGATCGAGGGATCGGTCCTGCGGTTCGGGCCCGGGGTGACGGCGGCCGTGCCCGCCCCGTTCCCCGTGGTCGTCGGGACCGCGGTGGGCACCCCGCGCCGCCGCGGGCAGTGGCGTCGGTACACCCTGGCCGCCGTGGTGCTGGTAGCGGTGCTCGCGTACCTGGGCTGGCAGCGCTTCGGGCCGGCCGTCGAGGTCCGGGACGTGGCGGTCGGCACCGACCCGAAGGGGCCGAGCTGCGATTCCGCCGCCGACGTGGTGGCGCACGTACGGACCAACGGGCTCCCGGGGACGCTCGCGTACCGCTGGCTCCGCAGCGACGGCACGCGCTCGGAGCAGCTCACCGAGCGGGTGCCGAGCGGGCAGCGGGAGGTCTCACTGCATCTGCTGTGGACGTTCCAGGGCGTGGGGACCTACCCGGCGCGGGCCGAGATCGAGCTGGTGTCGCCCTCGCGGCACACGGCCTCGGTGGAGTTCACGTACCGCTGCCGCTCGTAGGCCCTGTCGTCGAAGTGGCGCCGGGCCGGGCGAAACGTCGACGTCAGGGCCTGGGCAGGCGGATCACGGCTCGGCCACCGTCCAGGTCCACGCGGGAGCGGGGCGGGGCGCCGTCCTCCTCGTCGTCGCGCATGACCAGGGCGCTCTGTCGTTCCTTCAGTTCGTTCTGCTTGCCCGGCGAGAAACTGGCGTGCAACTGCTCGAAGCCGGTCGAGGAGATCTGGCCCTGGCGGCCGTTCCATCGCCAGGGCAGCAGTCCGGCGCGGCCCGCGCGTTCCAGCGCGAGGTCGAGGAAGGCCATGGCCGTGAGCAGCAGCGCCAGGCCCGGCAGGGTCATGAAGACGACGAAACCCATGGGCCCGACCGTAGCCCACGGGGCCCTTCGTTCCCAGGGGCCGGTCCCGGGCCGTCCTTGCGGCCGGGCGGTCGAAGTCTCACCTGGCGACGCCTCTTCGACGACAAGACCTAGAACCGGGCGTGCGCGGTGATGTCCGCCGCGAACTCCCCCGTCATCGCCGGGGTCACCGAGGGGCGGCACTGGGAGACCGCCGCGAGGTAGTCCTCGGTGCTCGCACCGAGTTGCGCCGCCGACGCGCCCCGGGTGCCCACGGCCTCCAGGTCCCGTTCGAAGGACGCCTGCGCGGCCGCCCGGGCCGCGTGCTCGATGTCGGCCGGGGTGAACAGTTCGCTCGCCTCCACCAGGGCCGCCACGTCGACGTCCGCCCGACCGGCCGTGTGCCGCGACCACATCGCGGCGCGGGCACCGGCGTCGGGGGTGCCGATGGGGATCAGGTAGTCGAATCGGCCGGGGCGCAGGAAGGCGGGGTCGAGGGAGCGGACGGAGTTGGTCGCGCAGACCAGCAGCCGCTCGTCGCCCTCCCGGAAGCCGGGTATCAGCTTGAGCAGTTCGTTGGTCACCCCGTGGATGCCGCCGGGCTGCGCGGGCTCGGTGCGTACGGGCGCGATCTCCTCGACCTCGTCGATGAAGACGAGGACGCGTTCGAGTTCGCCGATGCGGGCGAAGGCGTCGCGCAGTGCGGCGGCCAGGTTCCCCTCGTCCGCCAGCCGGGAGGGCAGCAGTTCCACGAAGGGCCAGCCGAGTCGGGAGGCGATGGCGCGGGCGAAGGTGGTCTTGCCGGTGCCGGGGGGCCCGAAGAGGGCGATGGCGCGCGGAGGCCGTACCCCGTGCGCGGCGGCCCGTTCGGGTTCGGCGAGCGGCAGGACCACGCGGCGCTCGATGAGGTCCTTCTCCTTCTCCATGCCGGCGACCTTGGCCCACAGGTCGTTCGGCAGGAACCGGCCGCCGAGGTCGTCGAGGAGTCCGGCGGCCGGTCCGTGCAGCGGTTCGGTCTTCTCGAAGTAGGCGACGGCGGGCTGGCGGGTGTAGCCGGCGTTGAGCAGGCCTTCGCCGAGCAGGTCCTCCTCGGGCAGGACGTAGGCGATCCGGCCGACGCGGGCGGCGATGAGACGGCGCTCCAGTTCGACGAGGAGGGCGCTGGCGAGGCCTCGGCCGCGCCAGCCGGCGGCAATCGCGATCCGCATCACCCAGGCCCGCTCGCCGGTGACGCAGGCCAGGGCCGCGCCGATGGGTACGCCCTGGTGGACGGCGACCACGCAGGGCTGCCGGTCGGTGAGGGCGCTGATGCACTCGGCGAGCGAGAAGACCGACTCCTGGCCGAGTTCGGCCGTGGTGTCGATCAGGTGTACCACCGCTGCGAGATCGCTCTCGCGGTAGTCGTGGATGAGCCAGTTCACCGGGTACCGCCCCTCGTTTCGTGCTCCTGCGGCGAGGCTAGGGGCGGTCGGGCCCGGCGATCACGCTCCGTCGTGCACAACAGGCGTACGGCAAACCGTCCGTGTCGTCCATAGACCGGGTGCGTGCGCCGTCGCTTCCCACCGGGGTCCCGGTTTCCTTCATGGCTTCCCACAGGCGCGACGGCCGTGCCGGCCGGCCGGCGGTCAGTGGGTGTGGGAGTCCAGCCAGCCGATCGAGGTGCGGGCCAGGTCCGGCCATCCGTGGTCGACGGTGAGGGAGTGGCCCCGGTCCTCGAAGCACTGGTACTCGGTGGTCGCGCGGGAGTCCCGGTACTGCTTGTAGGTGGAGCGGGTCAGCACGTCCGGGACGGTGTGGTCGAGGCGGCCGGACAGCAGGAGCAGCGGGCCGCGGGTCTCGTTGTCGGTGTTCACGCGGGCGGCGGAGTGCGGGACGAAGTTGCCGAGCGCCAATTGGAACAGGGGGCGGGCCGGGCTCGGGATCGTCCACTCGTCGTACAGCTCGGCGGACTCGCGCTCGGAGACCGCGTTGGCGAAGCCGTAGCGGAACTGCTCGGTGTTCAGCGACACGGCGTGCTTGATGTTCACGGGGTCGCGCAGGAACGCGAAGGTCGATTTCGCCTGCGCCGGGGCAATGGCCTTCACCCCTTTGATCTGGCCGGGGCACACGGCCACGGCCGCCGATCCGAGGCCCTGGCCGAGCAGGTGCTGGGCGATGAACCCGCCCACCGAGTGCCCGACGAGCACCGGCGCGGTGGGCAGCGCGCGGATGACCCGGGCGTGCGCCTCGGAGATCTCGGCCAGCCCGACCCCGGCCTGGTCGCCGGGGCGCCGGCGGGCCTCGGTGACGGTGGCGGGGACCCCGGGCCACTCGGGGAGGATCGGCTCGAATCCCGCGTCGAGGAAGGCTTCGGCCCAGCCCTGCCAGCTCGTGGAGTGCAACCAGAGCCCGTGGATGAACACCACGGGCGTGCGGTGCGGTGCGGTCATGGCGGGACACCTCCTGGGACCCCGGCGCCTCTGCCAGTCTCGCCCCGCCCGGGAGGGGACGCCTGCGGAGCCCCCGTCGACGCCGACGGGGGCTCCTCGCGGTGCCCGGTTCCCACGAGCGGGATCGTCGAGGAGCCCGGATCCTGGAGGGACCCGGGTCGCCGAGCGGCCGGGCTTCGCGAGGTGGTTCGTCCGGGTCCGGCATTCACAGCGGATTCATATGGAATATCGGGCTCCGGACACAGTCTCGAAGGGCAGGCTCGATACATGATCCATCGCGTGCTCCCCCGACAGACCGGCCGCGCCCGCGCCCTGCGGGCCTCCCGGATCGCGCTCGCGCTGGCCGCCATGGGCGCCCTGCTGGGCATCGACCTGCCCGACTCGACGGCCGTGACGCCCGCGGGTGTCACGGCCGAGGCCGTCCCCGACCGGACGGCGGACCGGGTGGGCGCGCTGTTCGCGGGCGGGCTGGACGGCGGCCACTTCTGCACCGCCGCCGTGGTGCGCAGTGCGGGCCGCGACGTGATCGCCACCGCCGCGCACTGCCTGGACCACCCGGAGTCCACCGTGTTCGCACCGGGCTACCGCGACGGGCGTGCCCCGTTCGGCGTATGGAAGCTCACCGACGTGCACGTGGCTCCGGGCTGGACGAGCGACGAGGACCCGGACGAGGACATAGCCTTCGCCTCGGTCGAGCCGGTGGACGGCGGGACCGAGGCGATCGAGGACGTGGTGGGCGGATTCCGCGTGGCGGCCGAGCAGCCGGACGACGTGTCGGTGACCATCGTCGGCTACCCGAGCACCGAGGACGCGCCGCTGCGCTGCGCCAATGACACCTCGTTGTTCTCCGACACCCAGCGCCGCATCGACTGCCCGGACCTCAGCGGCGGCACCAGCGGCAGCCCCTGGCTGGCGAACGGCGCGCTCGCCGGGGTGCTCGGCGGCCACGAGGGCGGCGGCACGGTGCCGGACGTCTCGTACAGCGCGGTGGTGGGAGACCAGGCGCTGGAGCTGTACCGGGAGGCCGCGGTCCCGGCGGGCTGACGGCTCCTCGACCCGGCTCGGCACCCCCGCGCCGCCGGGGCCTGGCCCGGGTCTGACCTCGCGCGGCGCGGCGTCAGGTTCGGCACGGATGCGCTCGGGGCGGCGCGCACTCCGCCTCCCTCGTCACGCGTCGCCCACCTCGTGCGCGGGCCCGCTCGCTGCGGCCGTCAGCGCCTCGGACGGGGCCTCGAACCAGGTCGGCTCGTCGGTGAGGGCGCGGTGGATGCGGTCCAGGCCGAAGTCGTCGAGCGGGGGCAGGGCGTCCAGCGCGAACCAGGCCACTTCCAGGGACTCGTTGTCGTTGGCGCGGGCCCGGCCGCCGGTGGCCCGGCAGCGGAAGGTGATGTCCTGGAACTGACAGACGTCCCCGTTCGGGTACACGATCGGCTGGAGCATCTGGACCAGGACGACCCGTTCGGGAACGCAGTGCACGGCCGTCTCCTCGAAGACCTCCCGTACCGCCGTCTCCGCAGGCTGCTCGCCGGGCTCGGCGATGCCGCCGATCACGGCCCACTGCCCGGTGTCGACGCGGCGGCCCAGGAGCACCCGGCCCCGGTCGTCGAAGACGATCGCGGTGACCCCGGGCAGCAGGAGCAGTTGGTGCCCGGCGGTGGCCCGGATCGCGCGGATGAAATCAGGTGTGGTCATGTCTCGACCCTACGAGGCGAGGGCCGTCCCTCCCGGATCGTGTCGCCGGGCCCGCGGTGCCGGGCGACGCCGGTCCGGCGAGATCCGATGGTGGCGACCCGGACCGGTGCCCGGCCGTCACACCGCCCGGCGGGCCCGGACGCGGCGCACGAGGACCCACCCGAGGCCGCCCGCGGCGAGCAGGAGCAGCGCGTACTCGGTCAACGGCCCGAAGCGGGTGGCCGGGGTCTGTGTGGAGCGCAGCGGGATCTTCTCCACGAGCGCGTCGGCGGTGAACATCTTCGTCTGGCGGACGACCGTTCCGTCGGGCCGGATGACGGCGCTGACGCCGCTGGTGACGGGGACGAGCACGGTACGGCTGTGCTCGACGGCGCGGACGCGGTCCATCGCGAGCTGCTGGTAGGTCATCTCGGAGCGACCGAAGGTGGCGTTGTTGCTCGGCACGGCGATGACCTGCGCCCCGGCGCGGACGGTGGAGCGGACGGCGTCGTCGAAGGCGGCCTCGTAGCAGGTGACCATGCCGACGCGGCTGCCCGCCATGTCGAAGACGCCGGGGTCCTTGCCGGGGCCGAAGTCGCGGCGGACCCGGTCCACGTCCTTGCTGAAGATCCGGATGACGGAGCGCATGGGCATGCGCTCGCCGAAGGGTTGGATCTTGCGCTTGTCGTAGGTCTGGGTGGGCCCCTTGGCCGGGTCCCAGAGGATCATCGTGTTGCGCAGGAGGCCGGTCGGCGGCGCGATGACGGAGCCGATCGCGACGGGGACGCCGATGCGCTTGACGGCGTTGTCGATGACGTCGTGGGCGTCGCGCTCGGCGTAGGGGTCGATGTCGGAGGAGTTCTCCGGCCAGACCACGAAGTCGGGCTGCTGGGCGCGGCCCGCCTTGACGTCGTCGGCGAGCCGGAGCGTGCGGTTGGCGTGGTTGTCCAGGACGGCGCGGCGCTGCGAGTTGAAGTCGAAGCCGGCGCGGGGAACGTTGCCCTGGACGACGGCGGCCACCGAGGTGCCGTCCTCGGCCGCGTCCGACACGAGCGGGCGCGCCGCGAGGGCCGCACCGATCGGCGCGACGACGGCGAGCAGGGCGACGGCCACCGTGGTGCGGCGGGGGTCGCGGCGGGCGACGCGCGCGACCTCGTACAGGCCGAATCCGCACAGGGCGACCCCGAAGGACAGCAGTGGCGTGCCGCCTAGCGCGGCGAGCGGGAGGAGGAAGCCGTCGGCCTGACCGAAGGCGAGCTTGCCCCAGGAGAAGCCGCCGAAGGGGACCCGGGAACGCAGGGCCTCGGCGGCGACCCAGATGGCGGCGGCCCACAGCGCCCGGCCGGGGAGCTTGCCGACGAGGGCGATGCCGAGCCCGGCGAGACCGAGCAGCAGGGCTTCGAGGGTGGCGAGGGCCAGCCACGGGACGGGGCCGACCTCCTCGCCGGTCCAGGACAGCAGCGGAACGAGGTAGCCGAGGCCGAAGAGGAAGCCGAGGCCGAAGCCGGCGCGGGCGCGGCGGCCGTGGAGGCAGCCGGCCAGCAGGGCGAGGGCGGACGGCGCCAGCCACCACAGGGGGCGGGGCGGGAAGCTCGCGTAGAGCAGCAGTCCGGCGAGGACGGCGATCAGGGAGCGCGTCTGCCACGGGGCCTTGCGGGCACCGGCGAGCGCGGTCCGCGACAGGCGGGCGGCCGTCCACTTCCCGTCGTCGGGACCACCGGGGTTCGCGTCGGCCGCGGCTGCCGCGGTGGAGGGGGAGGGATCGTTCCCGGCCGCGCGGGTGACACTGCTGCTCATCTGGCGGAGTGTACGTCCCTGCGCGCGGGAAGCGGGTGACCGGCTCAGTGGGCCAGGGCCCGCAGGTGGGTGCGGATGACCCGGACGGCGTTCTCGGCGTCGTCGACGGTGACCGTGAACAGTTTCCCGTCGCCCAGGCGCAGCTCCACGCCCTCGCCCCGGCGGACGACGACGGCGGTGCCCTTGTCGGGGCGCCAGCGGTACCCCCAGCCGCCCCACTGCTGCGGGGTGATCTGCGGCCGGAACTCGGCGGAGATCACCTCGGACAGCGGGATGGTGCGGCGGGGCAGCCCGATGTGGCCGCAGCGCACCTCCATCGCCCGGGAGTCGACGGTGACGGCCACGTGGACGAAGGCGAGGGTGCCGAAGAGGACGAGCAGACCCACCGCGAGACAGCCGATCACGGCCATGAGCAGGGGGATGATGCCCGCCGTCCACGCGTAGTCGACGGCGAGTTCGATGCCCAGGGCGAGGCAGGCCACACCGGCGCCGGCGAGCAGCCACTGGGCGCGGTTCGAGGCGCGGCCCGTCCAGAGCGGACCCGGGGGGTGACCCGTCATGTGTAGCAGCGTACTCACGTTCCGCACGCGCGCCACCGTCCCTGCGGCGGTGCGCGGTCCCACGATCACCACGGCCGCGGTACTCCACCTGCGGCACCCGCGTTCGTGGTGGGGCCGACCGGGTGAATCGGGAGCGAAGGAGCGAATCGGGAGCGAAGGAACACCGCGTGGAGCGGTACCGGAGCCGCCCGGTCGCCCTCTCCCGCGCCGCACCCCGCGCCGCACCCCGCGTCGGCCGGGCCGGGGGCGCGGGGTTCCCGGACCGCGGCCGGGTTCCAGGAGCCGGGGGTTTCACCTGCGGCCTGCTGGACAGCATCTGCCCCGACGAACAGGAGGCCTCGTGACCGGTCGGCTCGATCGTGCGGTGGGAGCGGTGCTGGGGTCGGCCGCGGGGGACGCGCTCGGCGCGCCCTTCGAGTTCGGACCCGCCGGTGAACTGGCGGCGCGCGGAAGGGAGATGGCCGGGGGCGGTGGCTGGGACCCGGGCGAGGCGACCGATGACACGCAGATGGCGGTGCTCGTCGGCGAGTCCCTGCTGGAACACGGCGGACTCGAACTCCCCGACGTGTTCGCGAGGTTCCGGCGCTGGGCGGCCGGGCGCCCCAAGGACATCGGGCTCCAGACGGAGGACGTGCTGACGAACGGCGAGTCGTGGGACCTGGCCGCCGCCCTGCACTTCCAGGTCAACTCTTTGGCGGCGGGCAACGGTTCGCTGATGCGCGCGGCCACCTCGGCGGTGTACTTCGCGGCCTCCGGGCGGGAGGCCACCATGGACGCGGCCCGGCGGATCGCGGCCCTCACGCACGGCGACCGCGCCGCCTGGGAGGGCACCGCCGTCCTGCACGAACTGGTACGGGTTGCCCTGGACGGGGCCGATCCGCTGGCCGCACTGCCCGCGACGCTCGACGCGGTGCACCCGGACCACCGTGAACGCTACGGGCGCGTGCTCGCCCCGGACTGGCACCCGGACCTGGCCACCGAGTTCAACGGGGCCGTGTGGCCCTGCCTCGGCTCGGCGGTGTGGGCACTGCGGACCACCTCGGGGTTCCCCGAGGCCGTGCGCGCCGCGGTGAACCTGGGCGGGGACACCGACACCGTGGCGGCGGTCACCGGAGCGCTGGCCGGAGCCCGGTACGGCCAGGGGGAGATCCCGGACTCCTGGACCGGGCCCCTGCACGTACCGATGCCCGGCTACGGGGACCGCACCCTCGACGCGGCCGGGCTCCGGGACCTCGCAAGGCGACTGGCGGAGGCCGGCCGGGGCGCCGAGAGCCCCGACGTCGTCCCGCCGACGATCGCGGGCCGGCCCCGCTGACCTTCCCGGCCTTCGGGCCGCCCACCCGGGCGGCCCGCGCGGTCACTGACGGACGGTCGCGCCGGACCCGGCGAACAGCCTGCCCTCGGCGTAGCCGAGCACCTCGGCGGGCAGCTCCGAAGGACGTCCGCTGAGCAGCACGGTCAGACCGCCCGTGCGGGGCAGACCCGGCTCGGGGCGGGCGCCGATGCGGCGCAGCGCCTGACCGGCGACGGCCTCGGCGGACCCGTGGAACACGAATCCGTTCCCGCCGGTCCGCTCGATCAGGGCGGCCCGGATGGGCGCCTCCACCAACTCGTAGTGCGTGCAGCCGAGGACCACGTCCGTGACGTCGGGCGGGGTCAGCGCGGCGGCCGCGGCGACGGTGCGCACGACGGCTTCCTCGTCGGCGTACTGCACGGCGTCGGCCAGCCCGGGGCAGGGCACCTCGGTGACCGGGACACCGGCGGCGAACGCGCGGATCAGGTCGCGCTGGTAGGGGCTGCCCGTGGTGGCGGGGGTGGCCCAGATGGCCACGCGACCGCCGGCGGAGGCGGCCGGCTTGATCGCGGGGACCGTGCCGATGACCGGGATCCCGGGCTCCAGCGCGGCCCGCAGGGCGGGCAGGCTGTGCACGGACGCGGTGTTGCAGGCCACGATCAGCGCGTCCGGCCGGAGCGCGGCGGCGGCCCGGGCCACGTCGAGGGCCCGCCCGGTGAGGTCGGCGGGGGTGCGCGGACCCCACGGCATCCCGTCGGGGTCGGAGGACAGCACCAGGTCGGCGTCCGGCCGCAGCCGGCGCATCGCGGCGGCCGCCGCGAGGAGGCCGATTCCCGAGTCCATGAGCGCGATCTTCACCTGGTCACCTTAATCGACGCCCCCCGCGAACCCGACCTCCACGCCCCACGACGCCCGACCCGGGCCCGCCGCAGTGCCCGTCCCCGGCGGGGGGCTCCACTCCGGCCGCCGCATCCTCCCCGCGGGCCCGGGGCGGCCCGGGGCACGCGTCCGCGGGGCGCCACGCCCCGAAGTGCGCGACACGCTCCTCGGGTTTCGACACACTGCGGCCATGGGCCTCCTCCTCACCGCCGCGTACGTCTCCCTCGCCGCCTGGCTCTGGCTCACCCTCGCCCAGGGCATGTTCTGGCGCACCGACGTCCGGCTCCCCCGGCGCACCGACCCCGCGCACTGGCCGTCGGTCGCGATCGTCGTCCCGGCCCGGGACGAGGCGCCGGTGCTCCCGCGCAGCCTCCCGTCCCTGATCGCCCAGGACTATCCGGGTGCCGCCGAGATCTTCCTGGTCGACGACGGCAGCACCGATGGCACCGCGGATCTCGCCCGACGCCTGGCGGGCGAGCAGCCGGGGCTCCCGCTGACGGTCCTCTCCGCCGGCGAACCGGAACCGGGGTGGACCGGCAAGCTGTGGGCCCTGCGCCGCGGCATCGGGCAGGCCCGCACGGCCCGCACCGCCGAGCCGGACTTCCTCCTGCTGACCGACGCCGACATCGCCCACGAACCCGACAGCCTCCGCGAGCTGGTCGCCGCCGCGACCTCCACGGACCTCGACCTGGTCTCGCAGATGGCCCGGTTGCGGGTGACGAGCCCGTGGGAACGCCTCGTCGTCCCCGCCTTCGTGTACTTCTTCGCGCAGCTCTACCCGTTCCGGTGGGTCAACCGCCCCGGCGGCCGGACCGCCGCCGCCGCCGGCGGGTGCGTGTTGCTCCGTACCGCGACCGCCGTCCGCGCCGGTGTCCCCGACTCCATCCGACAGTCCGTCATCGACGACGTGTCGCTCGCCCGCGCAGTGCGTCGGTCCGGCGGCAGGATCTGGTTGGGGCTGGCGGAGCGGGTGGACAGCGTGCGCCCGTACCCGTCGCTGGGCGATCTGTGGCGGATGGTCTCGCGCAGCGCGTACACCCAACTGCGGCACCAGCCGCTGCTGCTGGCCGGCGCGGTGGTCGGCCTGACGGTGGTCTATCTCGTCCCGCCCGTCGCCCTCGCCGCGGGCCTGGCCGGGGCGCGCCCCGCCCTCGCTTGGGCGGGCGGTCTCGCCTGGCTGTTGATGGCGGGAACCTATCTGCCGATGCTGCGCTACTACCGCCAGTCGGCCGCCCTGGCCCCGCTGCTTCCCTTCACGGCGCTGCTCTACCTGCTGATGACCGTGAACTCCGCCGTCCTGCACCACCGGGGTCGCGGGGCCGCCTGGAAGGGCCGCACCCATGCCCGCCCCACCGACGCCTGAACCGACCGACCCCCATCTGAAGCCGTGTCATCCGAGGTCATCGCGTTGTGACGGAACGTCAGCGCCAAATGGGTGCACGGCACAACCGGTCGGCACGAGTAGCAGCAAGTCGGGGCGGAAGTGGCGAATCGTGCACGTGGAGGTGAAGTGAAGCCTGTGGCTCTGACCTGCGAATATGCAGGTCAGGGCGGTGTTGGTCACACCTCGCTATGGACCCGGTGAAGTCGTGGGCTTAACTTAGGTCCCATGACCTCCCCCCGCTCCACTTATGGCGGCGGTTACTACTCCGCGCCCTCCTTCCCGGACACACCCATCTACGACTCCCTCGTCGCCGAACGCGGCACCCCGCAGATCGCGCCGATCCGTGTCCCGGCCCAGTACGACTCTCCGAGTGCCGGCTATTCGAGCGGTGGGTACCTGCCGGCCCTCCCGTCCGCCCTGCCCGCCCTGCCGCCCGCACCGCAGCAGCAGCAGCAGCAGGCTCCGGCGTACGGGTACCCGTACCAGCAGCAGTCCGCACCGCAGCAGATGCCCGTGCCGTTGCAGCAGGCGCCCGCGCCGTACATCCCGCAGCAGCAGCCCGTCGCCTCCCGTCCGGTGTACGCGCAGCAGCAGCCTCAGCAGCCCCGTCCGGTGGCCACGGGCACCGGATACGAGGCCATGCGCCCGGCGGCGCCCCGGCCGATGCAGGCACCCGTGCAGGCCACCTCGTACGAGGACCCGTACGGCCGCCAGTACCAGGGGCGCGGCTACTGACCGGTCCTCCAGGAGGTCGGGGGGTCGGCGCCGCACGGCGCTGACCTGGGGACGCGTGAGGGCGGCCGGTAAAATGCCCTCATGCCGACCCTGTATGTCCACTCGCTCCATGTCCATCCCGTCAAGTCGGTGGCGGGGATCGCTCCCGACGAGGTGGCCGTGGAGCCCTGGGGCCTGTCCGGTGACCGCCGCTGGGCCGTGGTCGACGTCGAGGGTTCGATCGTCACCCAACGGCAGCAGCCCCGGCTGGCCTTGGCTTCCTCGCGTCCGCTCGCGGCCGGCCGGATCGTGCTGTCCGCGCCCGGAATGGCGGACCTGACGGTGGAGGTTCCGGAGCCGGGGCCGCTGGAGCCGGTCGTGCTGTTCGGCAAGAAGATCGAGACGGTGGTCGCCGCGGGCGCGGCCGGTGACTGGCTCAGCGCCTTCCTCGGGATGCCCGTCCGGCTGGTGCACCTCGACGATCCGGCCGTCCGACGCCCGGTGGACCCGGACTACGCGCTGCCCGGCGAGACCGTGAGCCTGGCCGACGCCTATCCGCTGCTGATCACCACTGTGGCCTCGCTGGAGGCCCTGAACGAGTTGATCGCCCGCGGGGACCATCCCGAGGAGGGACCGCTGCCGATGAACCGGTTCCGACCGAGCCTGGTGGTGGCGGGTGCCGGGGCCTGGGCCGAGGACGACTGGCGGCGGATCGCGGTGGGCGACACCGCCGTGTTCAGGGGAGTGCGGGAATGCGGGCGGTGCGTCGTCACGACCACCGACCAGCGGACGGCGACGCGGGGCAAGGAGCCCCTCAAGACCCTCGCCCGGCACCGACGGATCGGGAAGTCCCTCGCTTTCGGACGGCAGGTGGCGCCGCTGGCCCTGGGCACGGTGCGCGTGGGCGACGAGGTCCGCGTCCTGGAGTGAGCGCGCCGACCACGACCGACCGGGCCGGGGTGACCGTCCGGACCGGTACCGCCGGAACTACACCTTCGAGGGGCTCGACCCGCCCCCCGGAACCAACAGGTACGGCGGGGCCGTTGAATGACTCGGGACGGGTGACACCGAAACGGCCGGCGCACGGGGGACGTGCACCGGATCGGGTGACCACGTGTCCGCGCGTCCCGGAATGCGCGTCCACCGGGCATGCGGGAGGCTTGGACGCGCAGACAGACGGAGGCAAGGGGGTGCCGGACCGTGCGGACAGCAATGGGTGTGTGGCGTTGGCGGCGCAATCCGCTGCGCCGACCGACCGATCTCTTCGAGGCGTGGGTGGCGTTCGCCGCCGTGGTCTGTGTCCTGGTGGTGGCTCCGGCCGTCGGCTGGGTCACGGGACTCCAGGTGGACGGCACCCTTCAGCGGGCCGCGAGCGAACAGCGGCAGGAGCGGCAACTGGTGCCGGCGGTGGTGCTCCGCGCGGCTCCGGACCTGCCCGCCGGCGCGGACGACGATCCGACGGCCGACCGGCAGACCCCGGCACGGACACAGGTCGTGGCCTCGTGGATCGCGCCTGACGGCACCGGCCGTCAGGGGACGGTGCCGGCCGCCGAGGAACCACCGCGTCCCGGCGACAGATTCCGGATGTGGACCGACTCCGGGGGGCGGCTGGTGGGCCGCCCGCTCGACCCGTCGGCGGCGTCCTTCCACGCGACGATGGCCGGTCTGGCCGCCGCCCTGGGCCTGGCCGCCCTGGTGGAGACGGTCCGGCGTCTGGTCGTACGCAGGCTCATGCATCGGCGGTACTCGCGTCTGGACCGGGCGTGGGCGGCGGCCGGCCCGGACTGGGGCCGGGCGGGGGCGGGCAGCTGACCTGGCAACTCATCGGCCCCGCGCGCGCTACGGTGGTCCGGGGGGCTCAGCCGCTCCAGGCACTTCGATCTCTTTGAGCCGCCTCGGTGACGTCAGTCGCTCCGACGGCGCGAGTACCGCGAATACGAGGGTGGGGGCACGACAGCACCATGGCTCAGGGCACGGTCCAGGTGACACACGGCGGGGCTTCGCGGTGGCGCCGCCGCTCCGGTGAGTATCCGACACTGAGCGCCGCGCTCGCCGTCGCGGGCGACGGGGACGTCCTCTCCATCGGCCCCGGCACCTACCGCGAGAACCTGGTCCTGGAACACGCCGTCACGCTGCGCGGCCTGGAGGGCGGGGTGGGTTCGGTACGGATCGCCCCGGTCGACGGAGTGGCGCTGACCGTGCGCGCCTCGGCCGTGATCCAGGACCTGTACCTGGAGGGCCAGGACCGGGCGGCGCCCGCGCTGCTCGTGGAGGAGGGCTCCCCCGAGCTGACCGACCTGCGCGTCAACACCCGCTCGGCGGCCGGCATCGAGGTGCGCGGCAGCGGGGCCCGGCCGCTGGTGCGCCGTTGCACGGTGGAGAATCCCACCGGGGTCGGCATCGCCGTGCTCGACGGCGGCGGCGGGGTGTTCGAGGAGTGCGAGGTCGTGGCCGCGGGCCAGACCGGGGTGTCGGTGCGCGGCGGCGCCCGGCCGCGCCTGGAACGCTGCCGCATCCACCACGCCACGGGCGCGGGCATCGGCGTCACCGGCGAGGGCTCCGGCCTGGAGGCGCTGGGCTGCGAGGTGTACGAGATCAAGGGCGCCGGTGTCCAGATCGCGGCGCGGGCCACCGCCCGGCTCACCGACTGCTCGGTGCACCGCACCTCTGCCGACGGGGTCACCCTCGACACGGACGCGGTGCTCACGCTCGCCGACTGTGACATCCACGACATCCCGGAGAACGCGGTCGATCTGCGCTCCCGTTCGGTGCTGACGCTCAGCCGCACCACCGTGCGGCGCTTCGGTCGCAACGGCCTGTCGGTGTGGGATCCGGGGACCCGGGTGGTCGCCGAGTCCTGCGAGATCCACGACAGCACCGGCGACTATCCGGCGGTGTGGGTCAGCGACGGGGCCACGGCCTCGCTGGACTCCTGCCGGGTACACGACGTGCCGGACGCCCTGTTCGTCCTGGACCGGGGCTCCCGTGTCGACGTCGTCGACAGCGATCTCTCCCAGGTCCGCAACACCGCCGTGTCGGTGAGCGACGGGGCCACGGCGCAGTTGGACGACTGCCGGATCCGGGAGGCGGCGACCGGTGCCTGGTTCCGCGACCACGGCAGCGGCGGCACCCTCGCCAACTGCACCGTCGACTCGGTGCAGACGGGCGTGATCGTCACCAAGGGCGCCGACCCGGTGTTGGAGCGGTGCACGGTCAGTTCCCCCACGGAGGCGGGGTTCTACGTGTCGGCGGGCGGTCGAGGAACTTTCACGGCCTGCCGGGTGACCGGCAGTTCCGGCTTCGGTTTCCATGTCATCGACGGCTCGCGCACCACCCTCGCCACGTGCCACACCGAGCGCTGCGCGCGCGGCGGCTACGAGTTCGCGGAGGACGGCCCGGTGACCGAGGACTGCACGAGCGACGAGTCCGGGCCGCGGCTCGCCGCCCAGTCGGCCGCGGCCGGCGGGACGGGCGGGGCGCAGGCGGGGATCCGTACCCTCGCGGCGGACCGGAGCCCGGCGGCGCCGACGGCGGACGTGCCGCCGGCCCGGACCGGCGAGCCCGACGCGGAGCGGGCGACGCCCGCCCGCGGGTCGGGCGAGGTGTTGGGCCACCTGGACGCGCTGGTGGGCCTGGACAGCGTCAAGCGGGAGGTGCGCGCCCTCACCGACATGATCGAGGTCGGTCGCCGACGGCAACAGGCGGGCCTCAAGGCCGCCTCGGTACGCAGGCACCTGGTCTTCACCGGCTCCCCGGGTACGGGGAAGACGACCGTGGCCCGCCTCTACGGGGAGATCCTCGCCTCCCTCGGGGTGTTGGAGCGGGGTCACCTGGTCGAGGTGTCCCGGGTGGACCTGGTAGGCGAGCACATCGGTTCGACGGCGATCCGCACCCAGGAGGCGTTCGACCGGGCGCGCGGCGGAGTGCTGTTCATCGACGAGGCGTACGCGCTGGCCCCGGAGGACTCGGGGCGGGACTTCGGGCGCGAGGCGATCGACACGCTGGTGAAGCTGATGGAGGACCACCGTGACGCGGTGGTGGTGATCGTCGCCGGCTACACAGCGGAGATGGACCGGTTCCTGACCGTGAATCCGGGTGTCGCCTCGCGGTTCTCCCGGACCATCACCTTCGGCGACTACGGGCCCGAGGAACTGCTGCGGATCGTGGAGCAGCAGGCGGAGGAGCACGAGTACCGGCTGGGCGAGGACACCCCGAAGGCCCTGTTGGCGTACTTCACCGACCTTCCCAAGGGGCCCGCCTTCGGCAACGGCCGCACCGCGCGCCAGACCTTCGAGGCGATGGTCGAGCGGCACGCCGGGCGGGTGGCGCAGCTCGCCGATCCGGGGACCGACGAGCTGACCCTGCTCTTCCCGGAGGACCTTCCGGTGCTGCCGGGGCTGCCGGGGCCGACGGCGGCACTGCCGGCCGAGGCGCTCTGAGGCAGGTCGGCCGGTCGCAGGTTCGCGGCGTCGGGTGCGTTCACGGCGTCCGCTCACCGGTCGAGCCGGTTTCCCGGTCTCTGCTGCGGGACGTCGGCCGCGTCGGCCCCCGTCAGGACGGCCAGGCGGGCGAGCAGTCTGTCCCGTTCGGCGGCGAACGCCGGATCGGCCTGGTAGTCGGAGTGCCCGAGGATCGGCGCGGGAAGCGGGTGGAGTTCGCTGCGCCCGTAGGCGAGCGGATCGACGAGCGGGCCCCGGTCCACGTCCTTGTCGGGGCCGGCTCCGACCGGGCCGCCGATGGGATCGGTGGCCCGCCACAGGTTGCGCCAACAGTCCAGGTCCCGGTGGAGGGCGGTGAGGGGTCCGGGGCCGAAGTAGGCGGGGAACCAGCGTCCGTAGAGCCGGGCCAGCGGGGATCCGTAGGTCAGCAGCGCGACCCGGCCCCGGACGTCCGGCGGCAACTGCCAGACGGCGGCGGCCGCGAGGACACTGCCCTGTGAGTGACCCGAGATGACCAGGCGGCCACCGGTGAGCCCGGTCCAGGCGGTCATCCGCCAGGTCAGGTCCGGTACGGCCCGCTCGGCGTAGCAGGGCGGCGCGAACGGGTGGGCGGCGCGCGGCCAGAAGGTTCCCACGTCCCACAGGATCCCTATGGTGCGGCGGGCGGCCGGGTCCCGGTAGGCGCGCCGGCCCCAGGTGACGAACAGGACGAAGCCGAACCCGATCAACCAGGAACCGGTGTCCTGGGCGGCGCGGGCGGCGGCCTCCACCGCGGGGTGGCTGCCCCGGGCCGCCTCGCCCGGGACCTGCTCGCTGATCCAGGCCCCGGCCAGGGCGCCCGCGCCGAGCAGGAGCGTTATGCCGGAGACGGCCGCCACGAACCAGGGCGCGGAGTCGGTGAGGGCGGCGGCCGCGCGGGCGCCGGCGATCCGGCGGCTGCGCGCCGGGTCGGCGGGCTCATCGGGGTACTCGGCGGCCACGGTGACGGCCAGCCGGCGCGTCGTGAGGGCACCGCGCACGGCGAACCAGGCGGCGAGCAGGGCGAGGACGAGCAGCAGGGGCGGCAGCACGGCGGCCTGCCAGGACAGCAGTACGGGCGGCCCGGGCAGCGTGGCTCCGGCCATGCCGGGGGTGTCTGCGCCGTCCAGCCAGTCGGCGACGCGTTGGGCGACGCCGCCGGACATGACCCCGCCGAGTGCGCACCCGAGCATGGCCACGGCCGGACCGCCGAGGCCGCGCAGGGCGGCGGCGGGGTCGGGGGCCGCCCGGTGGAGGCGGCGGGCGACGACGGCCAGGGCGAGCGCGCAACAGCCCTGGCCGAGCATCAGCAGGCCGAACGCGAAGTCTCCGGGCAGCCGCCCCGCGGAGGTCCAGCCGGATCGGGACCAGGACGCGTACACCAGGACGGCGCCGAGCAGTCCGAGGGCGCCGCGCGGCAGCAGGGCCACGGCGGCCCGGTCGAGCCGGTGGTCGGGGCGTGCCTCGGTGCGGCCGCGCCGGCAGACCACGCAGACCACGCAGAGGGCCGTGCCGGCGAGCAGGACCTGGAGCGCCCAGCCGGTGGCTTCGAGGACGGGGGTCCCGGCGCGACGGTCGTACGCGGCGGCGGGCACGGCGACGGCCACCGCGACGGTGAGCAGTCCGGCGGCGGTGTGGGCGGCGCGCAGTCGGGCCACGAGCCGGCGCCCGTACCAGAATCCGGGCCGGCCGAGTGCGGGGGTGTCGTCCTCGGGGTTGTCGGGTTCGGCGGCGCCGGCGGGGGGCGGCTGGGACTCGTAGGCACTCCAGGTGCGGTCGGAGAGGTACCAGAGCAGCCCGGTCAATGCGGCCGGGAGCAGCGCGCCGAGGGCGAGGCGGCGTCCGGGCTGTCCCCAGGGGCCGTCGGCGCGCGGGAAGGGAAGTCGGTTCGCACAGCCGCCGGACCCCGCGCACTGCCAGGCCACCAGGTCGAGTGCGACCTCGCACGCGGCGGCGATCAGCAGCACGGTGAGGCTGAGCGCGAGGAGCCGTACGAGGACTCCGTACGCGCGCACCGCGCGGGGCGAGCGGCCGGTGGCGGGGGCGGCCGGCCGGGCCCAGTGGGCCAGGTTGGCCACCATGAACGGCAGGAGCAGCAGCCACAGGGCGCGGGCGCCGTTGCCGGAGGTGAGTCGCGACCAGCAGTAGGCCTCGGGCACGGGTCGACCGACGTACCGCTCGGGGTGGGCCTCGGCGTCGGTGTCCTCGGCGCGTCGGAACACCGCGGCCGTGGAGTCCCCGGTGATGCGGACGGTGCGCGGGTCGCCGAGCAGTTCGCCGGGGGGTGCGCCGGCGACGCCGTGGACCAGCAGTTCCAGGGCGAGGGGGAAGGGGGTGGCAGGGGGTCGGAACGGGGAGGGTGGGACTGGGGGGTGGTCCGGCACTGCGGCCTCCGCTCGCGGGGCGGTATCGGGCCCCTGACCAGGATCCCGCCCGGCGGACTCGCTGCCCAGGCCTCCGTTCGCGTGAAATATCGCCCGCCGGGGACTTCTGACGGCGCGCCGGCTAGGGTGGCGCGCACACGTGTTCCCTCTTCGTACTCAGGAGGTACCGCCATGGCTCGTCGACTTCGCCCGGTGGGGCTGGACTTCATCGAGGTCGCCCCGGTCCGTCTGGTCTTCACGGCGCGGGCGGCGGCGACGCCCGAGGCCGTGTACCGGGCGCTCGCGGAGGAGGTCACCGGCTGGCCCGACTGGTTCCGGGCGGTCACCCTGGCCCGGCCGACGGAGGGCGGGGCCGGTCGAGAGGTCAGGCTGACGGGCGGGGTCCGGTTCCGCGAGACGATCATGGCGGCGGAGCCGGAGCGACGGTACGCGTACCGGGCGGACGAGACCAACGCGCCGGGCCTCAGTGCCCTGTTGGAGGAGTGGCTGCTGTCGGCCGCGGGACCGGAGGCGTCCTCCGGGACGCGGATCCGGTGGACCTTCGCGGCGGACGGGCCCGCCGCGTTCCGACTGGCCCTGAAGGCGGCCCGTCCCGGGCTCGACCACGCGTTCCGGTCGGCGGTACGCGCCCTCGACGCACGGCTCACGGGCCGGCGCGGCGCGGGTCGCTGAGACGGTACGCCGCGCGCGCGGGATCGCAACGCCCCGGCGTGACCGGCCGGGACGCCGAGACCGGGATGCCCCGCGCGGTCGGCCCCCTTCAGGGGAACGGGCCACCGGGGCGGGCACGGCCCCGGTGTCAGCCCGTCGGTTCCCGCCAGACGCCGGTCGTGAGCAGCGTGTCGAGGGTCTGCTCGTACGGGGTGATGTCCATGCCTTGTTCGGCCAGCCAGGCGTTCGAGTAGTACTTGTCCAGGTACCGGTCACCCGGGTCGCAGAGCAGCGTCACGACACTGCCCTTCCGACCTTCCGCCACCATCTCCGACACGATCTTCAGGGCGCTCCACAGGCCGGTGCCGGTCGAGCCGCCTGCCTTGCGCCCTATGGCCCGTTCCAGGGCACGGCAGCCCGCGACGCTCGCCGCGTCCGGCACCTTCATCATCCGGTCGATGGCCCCCGGGACGAAGCTCGGCTCCATCCGGGGACGGCCGATGCCCTCGATGCGGGAGCCGCAGTCGCTGCTCGCGTGCGGGTCGTGGCGGGTCCAGCCGTCGAAGAAGCAGGAGTTCTCCGGGTCGGGCACACAGATCCGGGTGTCGTGCTGCATGTAGTGCACGTAGCGCGCGATGGTCGCGGAGGTGCCGCCGGTGCCGGCGGTGGCGACGATCCACGTGGGCTCGGGGTACCGCTCCAGCCGCAGCTGCTGGTAGATCGATTCCGCGATGTTGTTGTTGCCGCGCCAGTCCGTCGCCCGTTCGGCGTAGGTGAACTGGTCCATGTAGTGCCCGCCGGTCCGCGCCGCCAGTTCCGCGGACTCCTCGTACATCTTCATCGAGTTGTCCACGAAGTGGCACTCGCCGCCGTGGAACTCGATCAGCCGACACTTCTCGGGACTGGTCGTGCGCGGCATCACGGCGATGAACGGGACGCCGATCAGCTTGGCGAAGTACGCCTCCGACACGGCCGTGGAACCGGACGAGGCCTCGATGACCGGGCGGCCGGGGCGGATCCAACCGTTGCACAGCGCGTACAGGAACAGGGACCGGGCGAGGCGGTGCTTGAGCGAGCCCGTCGGATGCGTGGACTCGTCCTTGAGGTACAGGTCTATGCCCCACTCCTCGGGGAGCGGAAAGCGCAACAGGTGGGTGTCGGCGGACCGGTTGGCGTCCGCCTGCACCTTCCGTACGGCTTCTTTCAGCCAGGCGCGGTAGTCCGCGTCGCTGCGGTCGACGTCATCGGTCGTGGGCGTCGTGCGTATGGTGCTCATGCGCCGTGCTCCTTCGTGCCTTCCGTGGTCCCCTCCTTCGCAATGTACCTCCCTCACCTGCGCAAACACTTGCTTTGGGTCTCCATGCGAATCGCTTTAAGGGCCCCGCCGGCGGGGCCGCGGAGCGTCCGTCGTGCTCGTTCGGTTGCACAGCGGGGTGGTGTGGGTGACCCTGGTGGAGCATTACCGAGGGTGCAGCACCCGTAACACTCATGTCGGGGAGTCGCAGCCGTGATCAGTCATTCCCGCAGGCACTGCGTCGTGGAACTGCAGGCCCTGCCCTCGCGGATCGGCCAGGTCCGCCGCATCGTTTCCGCTCAACTGCGCCACTGGAAACTCGACCCGCTCATAGACCGGGCTGCGCTCGGCGTGACGGAGCTGCTCGGCAACGTCCACCGCCACGCGCAGCCGAGCAAGGTCTGCACGGTGGAGATCGAGCTGCGTCTCGGACGCCTCACCGTCTCCGTGGCCGACAGTGATCCGCGCCTGCCCGTCCTGCGGGCGGCCGGGGACCTGGAGGAGCTGGAGACCTGCGGACGCGGGCTCGCGCTCGTCGAGGCGGTCAGCGAGGCCTGGGGGGCGCGGGAGCGGACGGACGGCGCCGCGGGCAAGGTGGTGTGGTTCTCGATGCGGGCGGCCCCCGCCGTGACCGCGCCGACCCGTACGGTCCGGATCCCCACCAAGCCCGTACGGGAGCCGGCCCCGGTCGTGTCGGTGGCCGTGGAGCCCGCGGCCGTGATCACGGGCGTGCCGGTGTCGGCTTCGCTGCCGGCGTCCATGAAGACGTCGCTGCCGGCGTCGACGAAGGCGGCCATGGCCGATGCGGCGCCGGCGTCGGTGGCCGTCGGCGCCGAGTCCGGTTAGCTCCCGAGCACGGTGGGCGCCCTTGCGCCGCCGTTCGACCGGCGGGCGCCGGCCGTCCGCGTCGTCGGTCGTCCCGGTGGTCGGTCGTCCCGGTCGCCTGTCGTCCCGGTCGTCGGTCGTCCGGCTGCTCCGGCCCGTCAGGCCGCCGCGCCCAGCGCCCCCAGCGGGTCGTCGAGCACCGGCTGCCACGCCAGTTCCGCCGCGCCGACCAGGCTGTTGTGGTCCAGGGTGCACGGCAGGATCGGTACGCCGCCGCTGCGCCCCCACAGGCTCCGGTCCGCCACCACCGCGCGCAGTCGCTCCGGGTCCGCCGACAGCAGCTCCCGGTGCAGGCCGCCCAGGATGATCCGGTCCGGGTTCAGGATGTTGACCAGCCCCGCGAGGCCCAGGCCGAGCCGGTCGATGAGCTCCTCGGCCGCCGCCCGTACGGCCGGTTCTGCGTACTCGGCGCGCAGCAGGTCACGCGCCTGCTGGAGGAGTGACACCTCGGGTCCGGGTGTGCGGCCCGCCGCCGTCAGGAAGGCCAGCGGGTCCGCCTCGACGTCCAGGCACCCCCGGCTTCCGCAGTGACAGGCCCGACCCTCGGGGTTGACCGTCAGGTGGCCGACCTCAAGGGCCAGCCCGGCACTGCCGCTGTGCAGGCGGCCGTCCAGGACCAGGGCCCCGCCCACCCCGCGGTGACCGGTGGCCACGCACAGCAGGTGCTGCGCGCTGCGGCCGGCGCCGTGGCGGTGCTCGGCCAGCGCGGCGAGGTTGACGTCGTTCCCGGTCAGCGCGGGTCCGTCGATCCCGGCGGCCTTCACCCGTTCGGCGAAGATGGCCCGTACGGGAGAGCCGGCCGGCCAGGCCAGGTGCAGCGGGTTCAGCGCGGTACCCTCCGGCTCCGCGACCGCCGAGGGGACCGCGAGGCCCGCGCCGACGCACCGCAACCCGGACTCGGCGAGCAGCGCGGCACCCGCCTCGACGACGGCGCCAAGCACCTGCGCGGGGTCGGCGGAGACGGTGACCTTGCCCGGTGCGGTGGCCACGATCCGCCCACCGAGGCCGACCAGCGCGGCCCGGAACCCGTCGGGGTGGACCTGCGCGGCCAGCGCCACGGGCCCGTTCTCCTCGATGGAGAGCCGGTGCGAGGGCCGGCCCTGCGCGCCGCCCGCACCGCCGGGACGGGAGTCGACGCGGATCAGTCCGAGCGCTTCCAGTTCGGCGGCGACGGCCCCGGCGGTGGCGCGGGTGACACCCAGCTCGGCGGTGAGAACAGCGCGGGTAGGGGCGCGGCCGGTGTGCACCAGCTCCAGCGCCGGACCGAGTGCGCCGCGCCCCCGCTCCAGCCTGGTCCTCGCGGACGCTGCGGACGCCGCGGACACCGTGGACGCATCCCCCACCCGCGGCGGGGCCCCGTTGCCGTTCATGACAGCGATCCTCGCATGATCGGGAGGCGCCCGAGGCCGCTCACGGGTCGAGGCCGCCGACCCGCAGTGTGATGTTCAGCCGACCGCTCAGGCCGAGGGCTTCCGGCCCGGTGCCGGGCAGGACCTTCGGCACGCCGTGGTGGGCCAGTCGGCTCGGGCCGCCGAAGACGAACAGGTCCCCGCTGCGCAGCTCGACGTCCCGGTACGGCCGTCCGCGCGAGGCGGTGTTCCCGAAGCGGAAGAGGCAGGAGACACCGAGGCTGAGCGAGACGACGGGCGCCCCGGACCGCTCGTCGGCGTCCCGGTGCATGCCCATGCGGGAGTCCCCGTCGTAGAAGTTGATCAGCGCGATGTCGTAGACCTCGTCGCCCTGCCAACCGTACGAGGGGTACGGACCGCACCGCCCCGCAGGCCGCTCACCGTCGCCGTGCCCGAGCGCGTCGGCCTCCCCGTACGCCGCTGCCACGGCGGCGCGCCCCAGTGCGGCGAGCCGGGCGGGCATCGGTTTGACCGGCGCCCCGTCGCCGTCGACGGCGGTGCGGGCATATCCGTACGGGTACCAGTGCAGGCCCAGGCACACCTGCCGGGCGGTCATCGTGCCGCCGCCGGGGGTGTGCACGGTGCGCAGCCCGGCGGGCGGGCGCGCCCATTCCCGGCAGTCCGCGAGCAGTTCCCGCTGCCGGTCGGGGCCGAGCCAGTCGGGCACGTGCACGGCGCCGGGTGCGATCTCGGTCCGCTCGCGCGGGAAGAGTTCCCCATGCATGCCTCCCATTGTCGCGGCGGACCGTCCCCCTCGCCCCATGCGGTGTCCCGACGGCGGCCGGGCGCGTCCATTCGTGCGGGGTGGGACGGGGCAGCGGGCAGAACTGTTCGGCGGGACGCGTCAGCGGGTGCCCGCGCCGAACGGCGTCTCGAAGAAGCCCTTGTGACGTCCCGAAGGGCACTGGACACTGCCCGTATGGAGCGACGTACACAGGCCGATCGCGACGCGATCACCATCGAGATCGGCTACGCCTTCGTCAGCGCGGGCCTCGCGGCCGGTCTGGTCTTCGCGGCGGTGTTCGGACCCGCGCCGGTCTTCGACCTGTCCGGCGCCGCGCACCGCATCCTGGCCGTCGCGGGCGGAATCCTGGCAGCCGTGGTGTTCGTGCTCCGCGTCACGCATCTCCTGTGGCGCTTCGCCCGCCGCCCGGAGGACGACGGTCGCTAGAGGGAGTGTCCGGGTCAACCCCGACGAACGGCGGGGGTGCGGGGCGCCATTCGGCCCGGGCCGGCGGGGCACGACCGTTCCTACCGTCGGCGGCATGGAAACGAACACGCGGTACGGATGGGGCCGACGACTGTCGGTGGCGGGTGCGACGGTCGGGGCGGGAACGGGGCTGGTGGTGTGGTTGGCGCCCGCCGCAGGAGTGCCCACGAATGAGCCGGTCCGGGTCACCGACGGTTGGTCGGTGTCGGTCCACGAGGCGTTGACCGGGGGCGTGGCGTCATGGCCGACCCGGGCGGGCACCGTCCTGGAGGCGGCGAGCGAGGGGACGCTTCTCCTGTCGGCCGCGTTGTGGGCGTGGGTGGCCTGGGGCGCAATGCGCCGCCGCGATCCGCGCGGTCTGGCCGGCATGGTCCTGGTGGCCGCCGCGACCGTGGTGGCGTATGCGCTCAGTGAGGCCTTGAAACTCCTCCTGGACGAGGAACGTCCCTGTCGGGCCCTCGCCGAAGCCGTGGCGCTCGCGCCGTGCCCCGAGGTCGGCGACTGGTCGTTCCCCAGCAACCACGCCACCCTCGCCGCCGCCCTCGCCGCCGGTACGACCCTTGTGCGACCCCGGATCGCGGCGGCGGCCCTGCCGGTGGCGGCCTTGGCGGCGTTGCTCCGGGTGGTGCTGGGGGTGCACTACCCGCACGATGTCCTCGCGGGCGTCGCGCTCGGTGTCACCGTGGCGGTGGCGCCGGCGTGGCTCCTGCTGCCGGTGTCCACACGTGCGGTGTCAGCGCTGTGGGGCCGCCGGTCGGGGGGTGACGCCGGCCTCGTGGGCGACCACGGCGGCCGCCGCCCGGTTGTCCACGCCGAGGCGCGCGAGGATCGAGCTGACATGGGCCTTCACGGTGCCCTCGGCCAGCCGCAGACGCCGGGCGATCTGACCGTTGGAGTGCCCGCCGCCGAGGAAGGCCAGTACGTCGCGTTCGCGCCGGGTCAGGGCGTCCACCCGGGTCCGGGCATCGGCCCGTCGACCGGCGTGGGCCCCCGCGTCCCCGGCCGCGAGGTGGGCGACGACCCGGGCGGTGACTTTCGGTGACAGGTAGGCGGCGCCGTCGGCCACGGCCCGGATCCCGGCGATCAGTTCCTCCGGTTCACCGGACTTGACGAGGAACCCTGCCGCTCCCTCGCCCAAGGCGCGCAGAATGTAGTCGTCCTCGCCGAAGGTCGTCAGCATCACCACGCCGGTGTCGGGCACGGTCCTGCGGATCTCGGCCGCGGCCTCGATTCCGCCCGTGCCCGGCATCCGGATGTCGAGCACCGCGACCTGCGGCCTGTGTCGTCGCGCCAGTTCCACGGCCTCCCGGCCGTCGGCTGCCTCGGCGACGACGCGAAGGTCCGGGTCGGTGGCGAGGACGGCGCGAACCCCCGCGCGGATCATGGGTTCGTCGTCGGCGATCAGGATGCTGATCACGGCAGTTCCCTTCCAGTGAAGGCGTCGGCGGAGACCAGGAGACCGGCGCGGAAGCAGAGCCGGTAGAGGTCGCCCGAGCGGTCGTCGAAGGGGTCGGCGGTCTGTACGTAGAACTCGCAGGTGGAGTCTGGTGGTCGGGGTCGGTCCGCCGGGTCGGCGGGGCGGCGGGCCGTCTGCCGTTCCGGGAGGTACGGAGCCACCTCGGCGCGGAACTGCTGCCCGGGGCGCAGGCGGGCGTAGTCCTGCGGATCGAGCGTCGATCCGCGGGCCGTGTGGGTGTCCCAGACCCGTACCCCGCCGATCAGCGCCGTCGCGGTGAGCAACGGCACCAGCACGGCGGCAGCCGCTGCCCGCCCGAGGAGACGGCGGGCCCTGCGATGCTCGGGAGACACCGATTCGACGGGCCTGTCGTCCCACTCTTCGTCCCGCACCTCGATCTGTCCGGCCTCCCCCGAGTCGGCCAAGGTTCCGGAGGCGCCGGCCCTCCGTGGAGTGGCGGCCCTGGCAGCGGGGCGGTGCGGGAGTACGGCACGGACGGTGAAACCGGCGCCGGCCGGACCCGCCTCGAAGGTGCCGCCGGCGAGCCGGACCCTCTCGTCGAGGCCGATCAGCCCGAATCGGTGGTCCCGGCCGGGAGCCGGTTCTCCCTGGCCCGGGGTACCTCGTACCCCGCTCGCCGGGCCGTTCACGACGCGGACCTCGGTCCACTCGGGCGTGTGCCGCATCGATACCCGCGTCGGGCTGTCGGGCGCGTGTTTGGCGACGTTCGTGAGAGCCTCCTGCACCACGCGGCGCGCGGCCCGGTCCATGACCGGCGGTACCCCGGCGGGCATCTCGCCCCACACGCGCAACTCGACATCGAGCCCGGCGTCGGCCGCGCGCGCGACCAGTGCCTCGACGTCGGCGGGACCGGCCTCCTCCGGAGGGGCCTGCGTGTCCTCGCGGAGCACACCGATCACCTCGCCGAGGCGTTCGACGGCAGCGCCGGCCCGGGCCCGGATGTCCCGGGCGGCGGCCCGCTGTTCCGCCGGGACACCGGGTGAGAGTTTCAGCGCCCCCGCCGACAGGGCGATCAGGCTGAGCTCGTGGCCGAGCAGATCGTGCATGTCCTGGGCGATACGGGTCCGTTCGCGTAGGCGCGCCTGCTTGGCGACGAGACCCCGCTCCCGCTCCAGTCGTGCGGCATGCTGCCAGCCGGCCCGCACGAGGGCCCGGTACCGGCGCACGAACCGGCCCACGCACCAGGGAGCGACGGCGGCGAGCACCAGACCCACGAACCGGATCGCCCACACGAACCACTCCGGCACCAGGGTCACCACCATGACAGCGACCGCCACCCAGGCGACCATCGCCGCCGCCATGTGCCTTGCCCGCCCGGGCAGTGCGCCCGCGAGGAACGCGCAGACCGCCTCCGGGACCGCCCACCAGCCACTGGTCACGCCGGCCGCCGCGGCGGCCACGACCGCGGCGTGCACCCCGGCGTACGGCACGTACGCGGGGATCGGGGTCCTGCGGGTCATCGGGGTCCTGCGAGTCACTGGTGTCACATCGGCGACCCTACGGAAGCGGGCCCACCCACCGGCACCCCCGAAAGTCCCATGGCGCGTCGGTGTGGGCATCGTCGTCCGAGGGGCCCGCCGATCGGAGGTTCAGCCGACGGTGGCCGCGTAGGTGGTCTGACTGCGGTACTTCCACGTCGGCCCGGTGTTCCACGGGTTGGGCATGACCGTGTTGGTGGCGTAGGCGTAACCGGCGCCGCGCTCGAAGGCGGTACGCAGTGTGGTGCGCATGGCGGAGGCGTCGGGAACGTCGTGAACGAGGTGCCAGAACGAGGTTCCGGTCGGGTCGAGTTCGCCGCCGGCGCGGTAGCCGGTCGTCTCGTTGAAGACGTTTCCGCCGAGCCAACCCCCGGAGGTGTAGGCGGCGTACGTGTCCTCGTACGTGACGAAGACGTCGGCGGTGCGGCGGCCGGGCTCCAGGTAGCAGTCGGCGATGGCGGTGCCCGGGTTGTTGACGACCAGGTCGGGGGCGGCCGGGTCGACGGCGTCCATCGTCTCCCTGACGTAGCGGCGCAGTTCGGCGTAGTGGTCGCGGGTGGCGTTGCCCGGACCGCAGTCGCGGCTGACGACGTCGAAGAAGATCCCGTCCACGTGCAGTCGACCGTCGGGGGTCTTCAGGTAGTTGTCCACGGAGGCCTTGACGGCGGCGATGTCCCGGTTGCCGTGGTCGGTGTGGACGTAGCCGAGCACCTTGGTCCGCTCGCCGGTGGAGGTGGTGCCGCCGCGCAGGGCGTCGGCCCGGTCCCGCCACGGGGCGTCGAAGGGGGAGTCGCCGTTGCCGGGGTTCAGGACGACCAGCGAGGCGGCCGGGCCGGTGGCGGTCAGGTCGTTCAGCATCGGGTCGTCGGCCCACACGTACGCGGGGACGCCGACCTCCAGTCCCCGGACCCCGGGCGGCCGGGGGACGGGGGGCGTGGTGGGCGTCGGGGCCGGTGCGGGTTTGCGGGCCGCCGGCGCGCGGCCGGCGCTGTCCGCGGAGGCGGTCACGGCCGGCGCCGGGGCCGCGAGGAGAAGGGTGGCCATGACGGCGAGCAGGGCCTTGCCGGCACGTGCGCGGGCCATGGGTGTTCCTCCGGTGGCAGGGGGGGTGGGACCCGACGAACACTAGACGGACGGACGGTTCGTGAAAGCCGAACCAACCGCTTTCACATGAGGAACAGAAAAACGATCCCTCACCTCATCATGTGCATTACCGTCGGATTCGGATCCGGCCGTCCACCACCGCGCCCCCTCTGCACCCGCCGCACGACCGGCTGCCGGATCGGTCCTCAGAGCGCGTCGAGGAAACCCCTCACCGTCCATTCCTGCACGTCGCCCTCGCTGATCTGCTCTCCCACCGGGTCCGGCGGCGGGACGTCCCTGGTCCAGAGGGTGAGCCAGACGCCGCTTTCGAAGGAATTGCCCTTCGGCGTGATCGCCTTGCCCCAGTTGTTGACGAAGCCACCGGCGGAGCTGGTGAATCGCTGGATGTCACTGTCGGGGTCACACGTCCACAGGGTGAGCAGTGTCCCATTGGCACCGGCCGCGTTGCCTTGCGGTGTCAGGCACTTGCCGCTCTCCTTGTGGACCAGCAGACCGTCCTTGTGGGCCCAGCGCTGCATTTCCGATCCGTTGCAGGGCCACACGGTCACGGGGGTTCCGTTGGCCGTCGCGTTCCCCTGCGGGGTGGCACAGACGAACCCGGGCCGGTTGTGGTTGGCGAGCCATCCCCACCCGCCGTCCTGCATGCTCCCGGCGTACGGGGCGAGGGAGAAGACGACCCGCGCGCCGTTGTAGGCCTCGTTCATCCCCCACAACCGCCGGGCCTGCGGATCGAACGAGAGGCCCTGGGTCAGGAACGGGGCCTGGGAAAGCACCTGTGTCACCTGGGTGGCCGTGTTGTACGCGTGGATGCAGGAGTACATGGTGTTGACCCAGGACACGGAGCCGTCCTTGTTCTTCTGCTCCGTCCAACCGGGCCAAGTCCTCGGACAACTACCGGAGAAATAGTAGTACTTGCCGTCCCTGGCGATTCCCTGGACGGCCCAGACCGCCGTTCTGAAACCGGAGGTGGACGCGACCTGGTCGGGCAGGGAGTCCTCGCCGAACGAGGTCAGCGGCCAGCGGACGACACGGGCGTCTGCGCCTTCCTTGTTCTCGGCCGAGAGCAGGGAGGGGACATCGGCCTCACTGCGGTCCACGCTCACCGTGCTCAGACACAACGGCTGTCCGGCGGTGGCGAGTCCGCACGCGCGGGGGTTGCCGATGGTGGCGCCGGTGGTGCCGTAGCGCGCGACGAGGGGCAGGGCCCAGGTGTGACCGAAGGCCGAACTCTGCCCCGACACCACCCCCGTGCCGCTGCCCGTCGACGTCATGCGCCAGACGTGCCGCAGGTCGTAGACCTGGAGCTCGGTGCCGTTGGCCACGAGGAGCCAGTTCCGGTACCAGGCGACACCGTCGGCGTGGATCTTGTGCTGGAGCTTCTTGAAGCCGCCCTCGACCGGCTCGACCAGTGCCAGGTGGCCGTACCTGACCTGGCTGTTCGTGGCCTCGACCAGGCTGATCCGACCGTAGAGGTCCTTGCCCGGATCCTCGTAGCTCGTGGCGTGGTACCAGGTCGCCGCGTAGAGGGACCGGCGGCCCTTGTACGAGCCGTCGGGATAGGCGGCGTGCGATCCGGCGAAGCCCTGGGGCGTCCATCCCCCGCCGGGCAGGCTCGGCTTGGTGAGGTCGTCGTTGTCCCAGCAGAAACCGTCGTACGACAGGGTGCCGTTCAGGCCGTGCCCGTGGCACAGCCCCGGCCTGCCCGTCCGGTCACCGAGGACCTCCGTGGAGTCGACCTTTCGGACGACCCGGTCGTTCTCCAACGAGGCGATGAGGCCCGAGTTGTCGGAACCCACACGGGTGAGGGAGAACTCCCCCGCAGCCGCAGCCGCAGCCGCAGCGCTCCGGACCGGATCGGCCTGCGCCGGCTGAATCGAAACGAACGAGGAGGCGACCACTGCCGCTCCCGCCAGAAAACTGAAGACTGAAGACTGAAGAAGCGTCTGCGCTTCGGGGATGGATTCACCGGCCACAGACTAGGGACGGCCCGACACGCGTTCACCAACCGGGCGCCGTCGCCCCCACCCCGGGGGAGCCCGAGGAGTGAGACCAAGCGGGGTGCTAAAATGATCACGTTGGCCTTCAGCGCCCCGAACCCGGGCGTTCGGAGGCTTTTTTCATGCCTCCCCACACCCCCCGCCCCACGGTGCCCGCCACGGCCGGCTACCGATTCCTGCTCCGCAACCGCGAGTTCGCCGGCCTGTACGCCGGCTTCACCCTCACGGTCGCGGCGAGCACCCTGTCCGGATTCGCACTCGGCACTCTGGTCCACGACCGGACCCACTCCCCGTTCCTGACGGCCGTGAGCATGTACGGAGCGACGTTCGCGGCGGTACTCGGCGCGCTGACCCTGATGTCCGTCGCCGACGGACACCGCCCTCGCCGCACCCTGCTCACGCTCCAGTGCCTCTCGTTGGCGGGTGTCGCCGCCCAGGCGACACCCGGGCTCCCCTTGCCGGCCCGGTTCGGGCTGCTGTTGACGCTGGGGTTCTTCCAGTCCCTCGGAACCGGTACCAGGATGGGGCTGCTCACCGAGATCGTGCCGGTCGCCGCCTACGCGACGGCGCGTTCCCTCATGAACATCACCTCCGGTGGCATGGCGATCCTCGGCTACTCCCTCGGCGCCGTGCTGCTGAGGCGTCTGACTCCGCACGGCGTGTTCCTCGTCGCCGCGGCCTTGACCGGCATCGCCCTCGTCGTGGTCGCGGCCACCGTCCGGGAACACTCGATCCGTTCGACCCGGCGACCGGGACCGCGTCAGACCTGGGCCACGAACGTCGAGCTGTTCTCCCACCCCGGCCGGCGGGCGCTGCTGCTGAACCTGTGGGTCCCCAACGGCCTGATCGTCGGCTGCGAGGCGCTGTTCATCTCCTACGCCCCGGACCTGGCCGGCGCCCTCCTGGCCGCGGGTTCGGCCGGCATGCTCCTCGGCGACCTGGCCGTCGGCCGCCTGCTCACCGCCGAGCGGCGCCGGCGGTACGCGTTCGCCCTGCGGCTGCTGCTCGCCGCCCCCTACCTGCTGTTCGCGTTCCACCCGCCCGTACCGGCCATGACGGCCGCCGTGTTCGTCGCGGGGATCGGATTCGCCGCGACCCTCCCCCTACAGGAGCAGCTCCTCCGACTGACGCCCGACCCGGTCCGCGGCCAGGTCCAGGGAGTCGAGTCCGCCGGCCGGATGACCTGGCAGGGCATCGGGGCCGCGATCACCGGAGGCATCGCCCAACACCTCACACCGGGCACCACGATCACGCTGATCGCCGCGGTCTCCGTCGCCGTCACCGTGGCCTCCCGACGGTACGTGACGCGCGCCCACACCGACCGCGGGGCGACGGGCGGCGCGTAGCGGGTCGGGCGGGGGGCCGGACGGGGGCGGCCGGACGGGGCGGGGCGAGGCGGCGGGGATGTCGACGCGAGCCGTGTCGCGCGGCGGACGTCACACCGCGGGGAGTCCGACCCCCTGCGCCGACTGTCCGGCGGCGTGCGCGAAGAGTCCGGCACGGTCCTCGACCAGCCGGTTGAACTGGCCGAACAACTCGAAGGAGACCATCCCGACGAGTTGCGCCCAGGCGACGACCAGGGCGGCGGTGACTTCCGGGGGCAGCCCTTCGGCGAAGTCGGCGGTCATCCGGACGGCCTCCGGGCGCAGGCTGTCGGGCAGCGGCGGCAGGGCGAGGCCCCGCCCCTCGTACGCGGTACGGAGCACGCCGATGAGGGTGTTGCCCACCCGGGACGCGGGCCCGACGGTGTCGAGGGGGGCGCTGTAGCCGGGAACGGGGGAACCGTAGATCAGCGCGTACTCGTGCGGGTGCGCGAGCGCCCAGGACCGGAAGGCCTCGCAGATCGCGAGCCAGCGCACCCGGGGCGGGGCGCCGTCGGCACGGGCAGCGGCCTCGGCCCGCTCCGCCGCCGCGCCGACGCTGTCGTACGCGTCGACGATCAGCGCGGTGAGCAGCTCGTCCCGGCTGGGGAAGTAGCGGTACAGGGCCGAGGAGACCATGCCCAGCTCGCGGGCGACGGCGCGCAGCGAGAGCTTGGCGGCGCCCTCTGCCGCGAGCATGCGGCGCGCCTCGTCCTTGATGGCGGCGGTGACCTCGATGCGGGCCCGTTCCCTCGCCCCACGCACGGTGCTCATGCGGATCAGTGTGCCACGCAGTCGGAGCAGTGCCCAAGAATCAGAGCATCGATCCATTTAGAGAGCAGTGCTCTTGCTTTGTTCCGGGAGTGTGTGCACACTGATCTCAAGCGAGAGCAGTGCTCCCCCAAGTGGTCCCGGAGGCCATCATGAACGCGCCCTCTCCCTATTACGTCCAGGCCGGCCCGTTCGGCGTCCGCTTCAACGCCCTCTTCGGCAAGCTCGCCCGACTCGGCGTCAGCCTCGCCGGTACCGCCGAACTGTCCGTCCGGGGTCGCACCTCCGGCAAGATGCAGCGGATCCCGGTCAACCCGCATGCCTACGAGGGCGCCCAGTACCTCGTGTCGGCTCGCGGCCACTCCCAGTGGGTGCGCAACATGCGGGTCGCGGGTGGTGGGGAGCTGCGCGTGGGCCGCAAGGTGCGCACCTTCACGGTCACCGAGATCACGGACCCGGTGCAGCAGGCGGCGATCCTGCGCGCCTACCTGGAGAAGTGGGGCTGGGAGGTCAACCGATTCTTCCAGGGGGTCACCGCGAAGTCCTCCGACGCCGAGCTCCAGGCGGCGGCCGGCGACCACCCCGTCTTCCGGATCACCGTCACGAAGTGAGGCCGCGACTCCCGCACATCCCGCGCCGGCGGAGAGCGGGAGTACACGGGGTCGGGACCGTGCCGGCCCCACCCTGCCGACCTGCACACCCACCGTGCCCCGCCGCGCCCACCGCGCCTGGGGCGCCCACCGCGCCTGGGGCGCTCGGCCCGGCGCCCCGCGCTGCCCCGGTCCGGTCCCGGTCTCCGGGCCCCGATCTCGGGCCCCGCAAGGGCCCGAGCCGGAGTCGCACGGAGAGCCGACGACGGACGGGCAGGCGCGCCGACGGCCGGGCGAACGGGCAGACCGCCGGGCAGACGGGCGGACGGCCGGCCAGACGGGCACGGGACACCCGGGCGACCCGTTCACCGGCCCGCCCCCGTCGTCGACCCGATCGCACCGGGCCGGACCCGTCGGACCGGGCCCGAAGCCGGCCAGACGGTCAGCCCAGCCGAAGCCCCGACCCGGTCGCCCCGGGCGCAAGGCCGGCCCGGTCACCCCAAGCCCGCGCCGCCCTGCCCCGTTCCGCCCCGCCCCGCCCCGGCCAGGTCCCTCGACCGCGCCCGCGTCGGCGAACCGGGAACTAGGAACCGCCCTTGCCGGCCTGTCGGCTGTCCAGCGCGTGCAGTGCCCGCCGTGCCAGCGGGTACTGACGCACCAGTTCGGCGAGGGTCGTCGAGCCGCGCGTGATCCGGGCGAAGGCCAGCCACGCCGGCCGCAGACCCGTGATCACGGCGTGCAGCAGACCCGGCTTGGACTCGAACAGGGTCAACATGCGCCTGCCCACGCCCATCTCCACACCCAGCCCGGCCTTGATGGCGAAGGCGTAGTTCAGTGCCTGGCGCCGTGCGTCCACCGCGTCCTGCGCCTCGGAGATCTTGACGGCCCACTCCCCCGCGAGCCGACCCGAACGCAGGGCGAACGAGATGCCCTCACGGGTCCACGGCTCCAGCAGTCCCGCCGCGTCGCCCGCGACCAGCACCCGACCCCGCGACAGCGGCGAATCGGGCTTGCGGCAGCGGGTCAGGTGTCCGGAGGAGATGGACGGCTCGAAGCCCGCGAGGCCCAGCCGGGCGATGAAGTCGTCGAGGTACCGCTTGGTGGCGGCCCCTTCGCCCTTGGCCGAGATGACCCCGACGGTGAGGACGTCGCCCTTGGGGAACACCCAGCCGTAACTGCCCGGCAGCGGACCCCAGTCGATGAGCACCCGCCCCTTCCAGTCGGCGGCCACCGTCTGCGGTACGGGGATCTCCGCCTCCAGGCCGAGGTCGACCTGCTCCATCTCGACCCCGACGTGCGCGCCGATGCGGCTGGCACTGCCGTCCGCCCCGACCACGGCGCGGGCCAGCACCGTCTCGCCGTCCGCGAGCACCACGGCCACGGTGCGCCGGTCGGGGACCGCCGCGCCGTGCTGCTCGACGCGGGTCACGGCCGTGCCCGTACGGATCGTCGCGCCGGCCTTCTCCGCCTCCGCGACCAGGGCCGCGTCGAACTCCGGGCGGTTGACGAGCCCGAACAGCATCCCCCTGGAACGCCGGGTCCGGGTCAGTCGCCCGTTCATGGAGAACGTGACCGCGTGGACGCGGTCCTGGAAGGGCAGCACGAACCCCGGCGGCAGGGCGTCGCGCGAGGGCCCGATGATGCCACCGCCGCAGGTCTTGTACCGGGGCAGTTCGGCCTTCTCCAGCAGCAGGACGCGCCGCCCCGCGGTCGCCGCCGCGTGCGCGGCCGAAGCCCCGGCCGGTCCGGCGCCGATCACGACCACGTCCCACACCTCGCCGGTCCCCCCGGCGTTCCCCTCCTCCGTCACCTCGGCGGCGGACCGCTCTGCGCTTGCGTCGTGTACGTCGTCGTCGCTGCTCACGATGTGTTGCTGCTCCTGATCGCGCTGTTGCTCGGATGCCGGGGAAATCCTACGGTGAGAGATCGCCTCGGCCCGCTGTGCGAGGATCTGGAATGTCTTTCGCCGTACCCGGCATACGCACACCCCTGCGAATGCGGGTGGCGTACAAACAGAACAACGTCGCACCCAAGAGGAGCGTGCCCATGTCCCAGAATCCGATCGCCGAGACCATCGCCTCGTTGATGCCCCGCGCCAAGACGGAGCTGACCGAGCTGGTGGCCTTCCAGTCGGTGGCGGACTGGGCACAGTTCCCCCAGAGCGAGAGCCACGGCGCCGCGAACTGGGTGGCCGACGCGCTGCGCGCCGAGGGCTTCCGGGACGTGGCGCTGCTCGACACCCCCGACGGCACGCAGTCGGTGTACGGGTTCCTGCCCGGGCCCGAGGGCGCCCCGACCGTGCTGCTGTACGCGCACTACGACGTCCAGCCGCCCCTGGACGACGCCGCCTGGATCTCGCCGGCCTTCGAACTGACCGAGCGCGACGGCCGCTGGTACGGGCGCGGCGCGGCGGACTGCAAGGGCGGGTTCATCATGCACCTGCTGGCGCTGCGCGCGCTGAAGGCCAACGGCGGTGTGCCGGTGAGCGTGAAGGTGATCGTCGAGGGGTCGGAGGAGCAGGGCACCGGCGGGCTCCAGCAGTACGCCGAGGCGCACCCCGAGTTGCTGGCGGCCGACGCGATCGTCATCGGCGACGCCGGCAACTTCCGTCTGGGTCTTCCCACGGTGGTCGCGACCCTGCGCGGGATGACCCTGCTGAAGGTGAAGATCGACACGCTGGGCGGGAACCTGCACTCGGGCATGTTCGGAGGCGTCGCGCCCGACGCGCTGGCCGCGCTCATCAGGGTGCTGGACTCGCTGCGCGCCGCCGACGGCACGACGACGGTCGACGGTCTCGCGTCGGACGCGGTGTGGGAGGGGCTCCAGTACCCGGAGGCGGACTTCCGCAGCGACGCGAAGGTCCTCGACGGTGTGGAGCTGATCGGCCGGGGCACGATCGCGGACCGGCTGTGGGCGCGTCCGGCCGTCACGGTCCTGGGCATCGACTGCCCGTCGGTGGTCGGCGCCACCCCGTCCGTGCACGCCAGTGCCGGCGCCCTGATCAGCCTGCGGATCCCGCCGGGCGCGGACACCGCGGAGGCCATCAAGTTGCTGGAGGCGCACCTGGTGGCGCACACGCCGTGGAAAGCGCGCCTCGAACTGGAGGTCGTCGGTCAGGGCCAGCCCTTCCAGGCGGACACGAACAGCCCCGCCTACGCCTCGATGGCGGCGGCCCTCGAAGTGGCCTACCCGGGGCAGCAGATGCAGATCAGCGGCATGGGCGGATCCATCCCGCTGTGCAACGCGCTGACCTCGCTGTACCCGGAGGCGGAGATGCTGCTCATCGGGCTGAGCGAGCCCGAGGCGCAGATCCACGCGGTGAACGAGAGCGTCTCTCCGGAGGAGTTGGAGCGGCTGTCGATCGCGGAGGCCCACTTCCTCGTCAACTACGCGGAATCCAAGCGCGTCTGAGATGTGCGTCTGAGATGTGCGCCTGAGATGTGCGCCTCGGACATGTGTCCGGGGGCTTGCGCCACGGGCGAACTCCGCTCCCGGTGAACCGGACGCCGGGAGCGGGGATCTTCCCCGTAGGTTCGCGACATGACTCTCATGGAGCGTGTCGAGGTGATACCCGGGCGGCTGCACATGTTGCGCTTCCCCATCGGTCAGGCCTACTTGTGGTGCGACGACGAGGCCCTCACCCTGATCGACGCCGGATACGCCGGTTCGGCCCCGGAGATCGAGGAGGCGATCCGCTCGCTCGGTCTGCGGCCCGAGCTCCTGGAACGGATCGTCCTGACGCACTGCCACCGCGACCACGTGGGCGCCGCGGGGGAACTCGCCGCCCGCCTGGGAGCCGAGATCGTGGCCCACCGGCTGGACGCGCCGGTGATCCGGGGCGAACAACCCGTTCCCGAGCCGGTGTTGGCGGACTGGGAACTCCCGCTGTACGCACACGGCCTGACGGCCCCGAAGGCCCCGCCGACCCGCGTGGACCGGGAGGTCGAGGACGGCGAGGTCCTGCCGTTCGGCGGCGGCGCGGTGATGATCCACTCCCCCGGCCACACGCCGGGCAGCATCGGCGTGCACCTGCCCGAGCAGGGCGTGCTCTTCACGGGCGACTGCGTCGCGGGGATCGGGCAGGTGATGCCGGGGGTGTTCAACGTGGACGGCGAGCAGGCGGCGTCCTCGTTCCGTCGCCTGGCGGACCTGTCCCCGTCGATCGCGTGCTTCGGGCACGGCGACCCGCTGACCCGGGACACCGCCCGGATCCTCGTCGCCGCCACGACCGCACCCCAGCCGCGCTGAACGGCCGCCGTCCCGGCCCCCTCCGGGGCGGCGGCCGTCGGGGGCACGGACACGGACCGGCGGTTCGCCGGCCGGTGCCACTTCGACGACCTGCCCTACGGAACCGGTCGCCCCGCCTCCAGGTACAGCGCCCGGCCCCGCTCCCGCGCGCGCAGCGCCCATCGCAGGCGTTCGTGACGCTGCGCCGGCAACAGTGTGCCCGCCTCCTCCTCCGTCACGAACCTCCATGCCCTCAACTCAGGGCCGGGCAGACGCAGTTCGGCCGTCCGTGCCTCCGTCAGCCGCCCCCCGTCGAACAGCAGCCGCAGGCCCCCGTACGCCGGGTGGGCGGGCGGCTCCCAGTCCATCACGAGCAGCGTCGGCAGCCTCTCCAGGACCAGTCCCAGTTCCTCCTCCACCTCCCGCACGCCGGCGCGGGCCGGTGCCTCCCCCGCTTCGACGACGCCTCCGGGGAACTCCCACCCCGGTTTGTACGTCGGGTCGACGAGCAGCACCCGGTCCCGGTCGTCGAAGAGGAGGACGCCGGAGGCCACTGTCTCCCGGGTCGGTTCGGGCGTCTGCACGATGTCGCAGAGGCCCGCGTCGTCCGTGCGCACGGCTTCCGCGATGCGTTCGGCGGTCTCGCGGACGGTCAGCCGCCCGTTGTCGATGACGTGCGCGTCGGCCGCCAGCCAGCCCAACGCCTCCTGGTACACGGGGATGTGGTCGTACGCCCACTGTCTGACCCGCAGGTCCACCTGCTCCGGCGCCCCCGGCTCCTCCCTGGTCGCGATCCGCTCCCGGAGAATCGTTTCCTCAGGGGCGAGGAGCACGTGCCGCACCGGGATCCGTCGTGCCGCGAGGCCACCGAAGATCTCGTCCCGGTACTCCTGCCGCAACAACGTCATCGGCACGACCAGCACCCCGCCCAGCTCCGCCAGCATCGCCGCCGCCGTGTCCACGACGAGTCGCCGCCAACTCGGCAGGTCCTGGTAGTCGGAGACCTCCGCGAGCCGTTTGCGCGGCAGCAGCACCCGCAACGCGTCCCCGATGGACTCCGGGTCGAACAAAGCGCTATCCGGCAGGAGTCCGGCCAGTTCCCGGGCCGTGCTGGTCTTCCCGGCACCGAAAGCGCCGTTGATCCAGACAATCACGTCTACCCCTCTCCCGATGGCTCGCCTCGAAGCCCCCAGAGGCTTGCCCGCACCACCCTGCCACGGAAACCCATTCGGCGACCGAGTGCTTATCCTCAAGGTCAGAGCCTTGCCCGAGGCTCGTCCGACCACTCCGCCGGAGATCCCGTGCCCCATTCCCGCCGCCCGTCCGAGCCCCGTTACGGCAACCGGCCGACCATGAAGGACGTGGCGGCCCACGCCGGGGTGGGCCTGAAGACGGTTTCACGGGTGGTCAACGGCGAGGCGGGAGTGACTCCCGACACCGAGCGGCGCGTCCAAGAGGCCATCGACGCACTGGGTTTCCGCCGCAACGACAGCGCCCGCGTGCTGCGCAAGGGGCGCACGGCCACCGTGGGCCTGGTCCTGGAGGATCTCGCCGACCCCTTCTACGGTCCGCTGAACCGGGCCGTGGAGGAGGTGGCCCGCGCCCACGGCGCCCTCCTCATCAACGGTTCCAGCGCCGAGGACCCGCACCGGGAGCGGGAGTTGGCCCTCGCGCTGTGCGCCCGGCGGGTGGACGGGCTGATCGTGATTCCGGCCGGGGACGACCACCGGTACCTGGAACCGGAGATCCGGGCGGGCGTGGCCACGGTGTTCGTGGACCGCCCGGCCGGCCGGATCGACGCGGACGTGGTCCTGTCGGACAGTTTCGGCGGTTCCCGGGACGGGGTGGCCCACCTGATCGCCGGCGGCCACCGCCGGATCGGTTTCATCGGCGACCATCCGCGCATCCACACCGCGGCGGAACGCCTGCGGGGCTACCGGGCGGCCATGGCGGACGCCGGCCTGCCGGTGTCCGAGTCCTGGGTCTCACTCGGCTCCACGACGCCGGACCGGGTCACGACGGCCGCCCACCGGATGCTGACCGACCGGGAGCCGGTCACCGCGCTCTTCGCGGGCAACAACCGGGTGACGGTCACCCTGGTCCGGATCCTCGCCGGCGGCGACCCGGTGGCGCTGGTCGGCTTCGACGACTTCGAGCTGGCCGACCTGCTGCGCCCCGGCGTGACGGTGGTCGCCCAGGACGCGGCCGCCCTGGGCCGCGTCGCCACGGACCGCCTCTTCCAACGCCTGTCGGGGGCCGCATTGCCACCCGCCCGCATCGAACTCCCCACGCGCCTGATCCCGCGCGGATCGGGCGAGATCCCCCCGAGGGGCTGACCGACGCCGAGCACCGGACGCGGTAGTCGGGACACGGGATACGGAACGAGCCGGTGTGCCCGAGGTCGAACGGATCAGGCCGTGGCCGTCAGGGTCGCGGAGCGGCGGGGGATCGCGAAGGCGTCCAGTTCGGCGCGGGTCAGGCCGGTCAGGGCGGTGACCTCGTCGGCGCCGACGGCTCCGCAGTCGAGGCCGCGGACCAGGTAGCCGGCCAGCGCCTTGGCGGTGGCGGGCTCGTCCATCACGTCGCCCTCGATCTTGGCCACGTACGCCTTGAGGCGCGCGGCGGCCGTTTCCAGGCCCTCGCGGTAGAAGGTGAAGACGGCCGCGTAGCGGGTCGGCAGGTGCGCGGGGTGCATGTCCCAGCCCTGGTAGTAGGCGCGGGCCAGGGCGCGGCGGGTGAGACCGTAGTGGAGCTTCCAGGCCTCGTGGACATGCTCGGTGGTGCCGATCGGCAGGACGTTGGTCGAGCCGTCGGAGACGCGTACGCCGGTGCCCGCGGCGGCGACCTGCATGATGGCCTTCGCGTGGTCGGCGGCGGGATGGTCGCTCGACTGGTAGGCGGCGGAGACCCCGACGCAGGCGCTGTAGTCGAAGGTGCCGTAGTGCAGGCCGGTGGCGCGGCCCTTGGCGGCCTCGATCATCCGGGCCACGGTGGCGGTGCCGTCGGAGGCGACGATCGACTGGCTGGTCTCGATCTGGATCTCGAAGCCGATCCGGCCCGGACGAAGGCCGCGGGTGATCTCGAAGGCCTCCAGCAGCTTGACGAAGGCGCTGACCTGCTCGGCGTAGGTGACCTTCGGCAGGGTGAGGACGAGGCCCTCGGGCAGACCTCCGTGCGCGAGGAGCCCGGACAGGAAGATGTCCGTGGTGCGGATGCCGCGGTCGCGGACGTTGGATTCCATGCACTTCATGCGGATGCCCATGTAGGGGGCGTTGGTGCCGTTGGCGAAGGCTTCCGAGACGAGGCGGGCGGCGCGGGCGGCGGCCTGGTCCTCCTCCTCGTCGGAGCGGACGCCGAAGCCGTCCTCGAAGTCGACGCGCAGGTCCTCGACGGGTTCGGACGCGAGCTTGGCGCGCACCCGGTCGTGGACGGGCACGGCCAGTTCGTCGGGGATGCCGAGGACCTTGGCGAAGGTCGCGGCGTCGGGGGCGTGCTCGTCGAGGGCCGCGAGGGCCTGGTCGCCCCAGGAGCGGATGGTGTCGGCGGCGAAGACGTCACCGGGGACGTAGACCGTGTGGATGGGCTGGCGGGTGCCGGGGTCGCCCGGGTAATGGCGCGCGAGTTCCGCGTCCACCGGCGCGAGGGAGGCGCTGATGCCCTCGCTGACCGCGCCTGCGAGGCTCGTCGCCACCTTCTCCTGCTGACCCATCGTGCACTCTCCTCTTTTCCGCTTCACGGAATCTTAGATCCGTATTGCAGAATTTAGTCACGGGGTTCCGCTCCGTCAATGGTCCCCCGGCCCTCCTGGGGAAACGACTCGGGGCCGTGTGGTGACAAACACCACACGGCCCCGGAGGCGGAGAGTACGCAGGTCAGCGAGTGACCCGAGGGTTTCAGCCCTTGCGCGCCTTGATCTCGCCGGTCAGCTGCGGGACGACCTCGAAAAGGTCGCCGACCACGCCGTAGTCGACCAGGTCGAAGATCGGGGCCTCGGCGTCCTTGTTGACGGCCACGATGGTCTTCGAGGTCTGCATGCCGGCCCGGTGCTGGATCGCGCCCGAGATGCCGGAGGCGATGTACAGCTGCGGGGAGACCGACTTGCCGGTCTGACCGACCTGGTTGGAGTGCGGGTACCAACCGGCGTCGACGGCGGCGCGCGAGGCGCCGACGGCCGCACCGAGGGAGTCAGCGAGGTCCTCGATGATGTGGAAGTTCTCGGCGCCGTTGACGCCGCGACCGCCGGAGACCACGATCGCGGCCTCGGTCAGCTCGGGGCGGCCGGTCGACTCGCGCGGGGTGCGCGAGGTGACCTTGGTGCCGGTGGCCAGGGCGCCGAAGGTGACGGCGAGCGCCTCGACGGCGCCGGCGGCCGGGGCGGCCTCGACCGGGGCCGAGTTCGGCTTCACGGTGATGACCGGGGTGCCCTTGGAGACGCGGGACTTGGTGGTGAACGACGCGGCGAACACGGCCTGGGTCGCGACCGGACCCTCGTCGCCGGCCTCCAGGTCGGTGGCGTCGGTGATGATGCCGGAACCGATGCGGACGGCCAGGCGGGCCGCGATCTCCTTGCCCTCGGCGGAGGACGGGACGAGCACGGCGACCGGGGAGACGGCCTCGTACGCGGCCTGGAGGGCGTCCACCTTCGGTACCACGAGGTACTCGGTGAACTCGGGGGCGTCGGCGGTGAGGACCTTGACGGCGCCGTGCTCGGCGAGCACGGCGGCGGTGGCCTCGGCGCCGGCGCCGAGGGCGACGGCGACGGGCTCGCCGACGCGGCGGGCGAGCGTCAGCAGCTCCAGGGTGGGCTTGCGGACGGCGCCGTCCACGTGGTCGACGTAGACGAGAACTTCAGCCATGGGAATGCTCCTGCGAATGCGAAGAGGTCAGGGGGGTGTCGAGGTGACCGAAGCTCTTAGATGAACTTCTGGCCGGCCAGGAACTCGGCCAGCTGCTTGCCGCCCTCGCCCTCGTCCTTGACGATCGTGCCGGCGGTGCGCTCCGGGCGCTTGGTCGCGGAGTCGACGGCGGTCCAGGCGCCCTCGAGGCCGACCTCTTCGGCCTCCAGGTCCAGGTCCGACAGGTCCCAGGCCTCGACCGGCTTCTTCTTGGCGGCCATGATGCCCTTGAAGGACGGGTAGCGGGCCTCGCCGGACTGGTCCGTCACCGAGACGAGCGCGGGGAGGGAGGCCTCCAGCTGCTCGCTCGCGGAGTCGCCGTCGCGGCGGCCCGTGACGGTGCCGTCCTCGACCTTGACCTCGGAGAGCAGGGTGACCTGCGGGACGCCCAGGCGCTCGGCCAGGATCGCCGGGAGGACACCCATGGCCGCGTCGGTGGACGCCATGCCGGTGATGACCAGGTCGTAGCCGGCCTTCTCGATCGCCTTGGCGAGCACCAGCGAGGTACCCATGACGTCGGTGCCGTGCAGGTCGTCGTCCTCGACGTGGATGGCCTTGTCGGCACCCATCGAGAGCGCCTTGCGCAGCGCGTCCTTGGCGTCCTCGGGACCCACGGTCAGGACGGTGATCTCCGCGTCGTCCGCCTCGTCGGCGATCTGCAGCGCCTGCTCGACGGCGTACTCGTCGAGCTCCGACAGCAGACCGTCGACGTCGTCGCGGTCGACGGTCAGGTCATCGGCGAAGTGCCGGTCGCCAGTGGCGTCGGGTACGTACTTCACACAGACAACGATCCTCAGGCTCACGCCGGCTCTCCTACCGCATCGTCTATTTCTGATACCGCCTTGTGCAGGCAGCATAGGCGCCTTGTCGGGCGGATCCCGATCGGGGCGGCCCGCGCCCCGACAGGAATGTTACTCGTCAGTACACAGTTGGTCTTCCCTGGTGGCAAGGCCACCGAACTGTGATGTGCCCAACGCCGCACGAACGGGCGCCGGCAGGGACGATTCAGTCGCGCAACGCGTTGAAGCGACCCTGGTGATACAGCAGGGGGCGCGCCTCGCCCGCCGGTCCCGAGGCCGGATCCCCCGCCACCGCCTCCGCGATGATCACCCGGTGCTCCCCGGCGGGCACCCGCGCGACCACCCGGCACACCAGCCACGCGAGCACTCCCGAGAGCACCGGGACGCCGTGCGGACCCTTGACCCGCTGCGTGTCCGGACCGAAGCGGTCGGCTCCGCCGCGCGCGAACAGTCCCGCCAACTCCCGCTGGTGCTCGCCGAGTATGTGCACGCCGAGATACTCGGAGTCCCGTATCACGGGCCAGCTGGAGGATCCCGTTCCGAGGGTGAAGGACAGCAGTGGCGGCTCGGCGGAGACCGAGTTGAGCGAGGTCGCGGTGAAGCCGACCGGCCGGCCGGCCGGGTCGGCGGCGGTGATCACGGCGACTCCCGCGGCGTGTTGCCGGAAGACGGAGCGCAGCAGATCGGGTGAGCCGGGTCGGCCGGAGGTCGAAGAGGGGAACTCAGCCGTCGGGGCTGTCATGGAAGGACTCCTTCTGCCGCGCGGTCGCGGGCACGGTGGGGATCGGGCAGCCGGGGGCGCTCAGCGATCCCGACAGCGCGCGCTCGCGTACCGGACGAGGTCCACATGTGTCCGTCCGTAAAGCAGGAGTTCGTACCGCATGTCGTCAGCCTGACGATCACCCGTGTACACAGTCAAGCCGCAGCGGCCAGATGTCGGGCGCGTCACTCTGCGTACGGGCGCGCGCACCGGCGCGCTCGTGTTCGGCCCCGCCGCGCGCCCGGCCGTCCGGGTGACCCCGCGGCCTCGCGCACGAGGCCTCACACGGCGGCTCCCAGGGCCGCGATCACGTCCGCCTTGCGGGGCATTCCGGCCGCCCGCCGCACGATCCGCCCGGCCGAGTCCAGCACCAGCACCGTGGGCGTGCTGTCGATGCCGAGCGCGCGCACCAGTTCCAGGTTCCGCTCGGCGTCGACCTCGATGTGCGCGACCCCGTCGACCATGGCCGCCACCTCGGCGAGGATCCGCCGCGTCGCCCGGCACGGCTGACAGAACGCGCTGGAGAACTGGACCAGGCTGGCCCGCTCCCCCGGCTCCGCGCCGAGCTCCGCGACGCCCAGCCCCGCCCCGTTCGCGTGTCCGCGCACCTCGACTCCCATCGACACCCGCCCGCTTCCGTTCGTACGCTGATCCGAGCGCCCCGCGGGTGCGCCGCATTCCCCACCGCTTCCCGGCGTGACGAGAATCTCCCCGGGCACAAGCGTCTGGGCTGGCCAGCAGCCCTCGTATGGGGCACGATCCCCATGGTCAGCGTACCTACGCTTCCGTAACTTCCGGCCGGGAGCACCTCCCCAGGCAGAAAGGCGGGGTCTCCCCACCATGGCTGAGCTCGTCTACCCTCCCGTGATCGGCGCGGCGCACACGCTGTTCCGCGCGCTGGACGTCCGTATCGACATGAAGGGCACCGAGAACATCCCACGCAAGGGCGGGGCGGTCCTGGTGTCCAACCACATCGGTTACCTGGACTTCATCTTCGCCGGCCTGACGGCCCGGCCCCAGAAGCGCCTGGTGCGCTTCATGGCCAAGGAGTCGGTGTTCCGGCACAAGGTGTCCGGTCCGCTGATGCGGGCGATGAAGCACATCCCGGTGGACCGGGCGCAGGGCGAGGCGGCGTACCAGCACGCGCTCGACTCGCTGCGCGCGGGCGAGATCATCGGGGTCTTCCCCGAGGCCACGATCTCCCAGTCCTTCACCCTCAAGACGTTCAAGTCGGGTGCGGCGCGCATGGCGCAGGAGGCCGGGGTCCCGCTGATCCCGGTGGCGCTGTGGGGCACCCAGCGACTGTGGACCAAGGGCCGCCCGAAGGACCTCAAGCGCAGCCACATCCCGGTGACGATGCGGGTCGGCGAGCCGATGGACGCGCCCTCGGACCAGTACGCCGGGGCGATCACGCGCCGGCTGCGCGAGCGTGTGCAGGAGCTGCTGGACGCGGCGCAGCGCGCCTACCCGGCCAAGCCGAAGGGCTCGGAGGACTCCTGGTGGCTGCCGGCCCACCTGGGCGGCACGGCACCCACCCCGGCACAGGTCAAGGAAGCCGGCTGAGCCGTCCGTCCGAACGGATGGTCGGCGTGAGCGGGCGGGGTGGCCGACCCGGGGGGTGCCGGATCGGCGCCTCCCCGCCCCCACCGCCGCCGGCCACGCTCGGCGCGGTACGCGGCCGGGCGGCCCGCCGAGCGCTCCCGCTTCGCGTACGGACGGTGGCGGCCCGACCGTCGGGTGAACCGGCGCGATCGGTGGAGAGGCGCCCTTGAGGGCGGGCCCGGGACGGGCGTGTTCAGTGCCCCGCCTCGTCTCGTTTGCGGCGTCGGTGCGCCGCCACCCGGGCCCGGGTGGCGCAGGTGGCGCAGCAGTACCGGCGGGCGCTGCCCGGGCCGGTGCCGAGGAAGAGCCGGCCGCAGCCCTCGGCGGGGCAGGCCCCCCAGGCGACGCGCCCGTACGCGGTGAGCAGGTGGGCGAGCGCCAGCGCGCCGGAGGCGAGGAACCAGCCGTCCCAGCCCGCCGCGTCGCCCCGGTCCACGTGCAGGTGCCAGGGGTGACCGTCGTGGCGGGTCAGTCGGGGCCGGGTGGCGTGCTCGGCGAACAGCGCGTCGATGGCCTCGGCGGCCCGGTCCGCGTCGGTCTCGGCGAGGACCCGGGCCATTCTCCGTGCGGCGGACCGCAGTTCGGTGGCGGCCGCCTCGTCGAAGGCCTCCTCGGTGAGGTCCCGGGGGTGTTCCCCGTGCCGGGCGAGCAGCGCCGCCAGTTCCGCGCGCGGCAGTTCGGGGTCGACGCGGACGGCCTCGGCGAGGTCGATCAGCCGGCCGGCCGCCGAGAAGCCGTTCGCCGGCCGCGCCGTCGGCGGGTCAGCCCTCGGGGCATCCGTCCTCGCGGGGCCCGTCCGGTCGGCCATCGTCGGCATCCTTTCGTCCTGCACCCCTGAACGGTAACGTCTTGACGCGTTATCACGTTACGCGATCCGGAGGGGGCCTTCGCATGAGCGGGTTCGGGCGGTACCTGGCTGCGGCGCTCGCCGCACGGTTCGCCTCCGAGGGCATGGGCATGGCCGTGGTGCTGTTGGCTCTGGAGCGCACCGGGGACGCGGCGTTCGGCGCCTTCGTGCTGACCGCCTGGTTGGCCCCGCACGTGCTGGCGGCTCCGCTCGCCGGGGCCGCCGCCGCGCGGGCGCGCAGCCCCCGCCTGTTCCATGTGGGCTGCCTGGCGGGGTTCACGACCGCCGTGGCCGCCCTGGCCCTGCTGTTGGGCCGCGCGCCGGCGCCGGCGGTGTTCGCGGTGGCGGCGCTCGGTGGCGCCTGCGGCCCGATGGTGACGGGCGGACTGTCCAGCCTGGTCGCGGGGTTGTGGCCGCCCGGCCCGGGCCGCGACCGCGCGTACGGCTGGGACGCCTCCACGTACAACGCGGCCGGGGTGACCGCCCCGGCGGTGATCAGCCTGGTCGCGGCGACGGGTTCGGCGGCCTCCGCGATGGCACTGCCGGCGGCGGCCGGCGCGCTGGCGACGGTGCTGGCCGCGACGCTTCCGTACGGGACCCCGGGCGCGGGCCGGCCCCCGGGCGGACCCCGGGTCGGGGTGGGCGGCGGCCTGGCGGCGCTCTGGCGGGTCCGGGAGCTGCGGGCCATCACCTCGGCGACCACCCTGGCGTTCGTCGGCATCGGCTCGCTGACCACCACCTCGGTGCTGTTCGCGGCCGATCTGGGGAACCCGGGAGCGGGCGGGGTGCTGATGACCGCCTTCGCTGTGGGGGCGCTGGGCGGCTCCCTGACGCTGGGTCGGATCACGGCCCTGGCTCCGGGCCGGCTCGCCTGCGGGGCGTTGGCGGGGACGGGACTGGCGTTGGCGGGTGCCGCGTTCGCCCCGTCCGTCACCTGGGCGGCGGTGGCGTTCGCGGTGGCCGGGGTGTGTGACGGTCCCCTGCTGACGGCCACGCTGCGGATCCGCTCGGACCACGCGCCCGACGGGGTCCGGACCCAGGTGTTCACGCTCGGGGCGGGGCTCAAGCTGACGGCCGCGTCGGCGGGCGCCGCCCTGGTGGGGTTCGCCGCCGATGCGCCGCCGTGGACACTGCTGCTGGGGATCGCCGGGCTCCAGGCGGCCGCCGCGCTGCTGTACGCGGCGCTGGTGCGCGGCCCCGTACCGCCGGAGGCCGTCACAGAGCCGTCGGCAGCCTCCGCCACAGCTCCGACCGGTCCGCCGACTCCCTGAGGGCCGTGAGCGGGGCGGGGTGGGGGGCCGCGTACAGCTCGGGGTAGTCCACTTCGCCGAGTTCGGGGCGGACGGTGAAGGCGAGCCGCTCGTGGTCGAGGGTGAACCGGGCGTCCACACCGGGCTTGTTGCCGCGCGGGTCCACCCGGGCCCAGTGGTCACTGCCGGGCAGGCGCAGGGCGACGAGGCCGTGGACCAGCGGGTCGGAGCCGTCGTCCTCGGTCAGGCGCTGGTAGCAGAGGGCGGCCGGGATGCCCCGGGCGCGCAGCAGCGCGGCGAGGGCGTGGGACTTGGCGTGACAGATGCCGGTCCGCGCGGCGAGCACGTCGGAGGCGCGCCAGGTCACGCGGTCGTCGCCGGCGTCGGCGGAGTGCGTGACGGTGTCGCGGACGAACTCGTAGGCCACGGCGGCGTAGGCGTGCTGGTCGCCGCCCGTGGCGGTCCAGAGCGCGTCGGCGGTCTCGGCGACGAGGGGATGGCCGTGGTCCACCGCGTCGTCGGCCGCGAGATAGGCGGGATCGGGCTGCTCCTGGATCATTTCCATGATCCAGGAGCATACCTATGCACACTTTGACATGCCTATCGAATTATCGGCGTCGGGCCGGCGCCCGCACCGGGCGCCGGACGGGCGGGCCCCTACCGGGCCAGCTCCTCCTTCAGCGCCTGGAGGAAGACGTCGACGTCCTCCTCCTGGGTGTCGTAGCTGCACATCCAGCGCACGTCACCGGCGATCTCGTCCCAGAAGTAGAAGCGGAACCGCTCCTGGAGCCGGCGCGTCACCGCGTGCGGCAGTCGCGCGAACACCGCGTTGGCCTGCACCGGGTAGAGGATCTCGACCCCGTCGGTCTCCCGGACACCGGCCGCCAGCCGCTGCGCCATCGCGTTGGCGTGCCGGGCGTTGCGCAACCACAGGTCCTTGGCGAGCAGGGCCTCCAACTGCACCGACACGAAGCGCATCTTGGACGCGAGTTGCATCGACATCTTGCGGATGTGCTTCATCTGCCGGACCGCGTCGGGATTCAGCACGACGACCGCCTCGCCGAACATCATCCCGTTCTTGGTTCCGCCGTACGACAGGACGTCCACGCCGACCGCGTTGGTGAAGGCGCGCATCGGCACGTCGAGCGAGGCGGCGGCGTTCGCTATCCGCGCGCCGTCGAGGTGCACCTTCATGCCCATGCCGTGCGCGTGCTCGCAGATGGCCCGGATCTCGTCGACCGTGTAGACGGTGCCGAGTTCCGTGTTCTGGGTGATCGAGACGACCTGCGGCATCGCACGGTGCTCGTCCTCCCAGCCCCAGGCCTGCCGGTCGATCAGCTCGGGGGTGAGCTTGCCGTCCGGAGTGGGGACGGTGAGCAGCTTGAGCCCGGCCATCCGCTCGGGCGCGCCGCCCTCGTCCACGTTGATGTGCGCCGACTCTGCGCAGACCACGGCGCCCCAGCGGTCGGTCAGGGCCTGGAGGGCCGTGACGTTCGCACCGGTGCCGTTGAAGACCGGGTAGGCCTGCGCGTACGGGCCGAAGTGGCTGCGGAAGATCTTCTGCAGGTGTTCGGTGTACTCGTCGTCGCCGTAGGAGACCTGGTGGCCCCCGTTGGCCAACGCGATGGCCTCCAGGATCTCCGGATGCACCCCCGCGTAGTTGTCGCTGGCGAATCCGCGCACCGCCGGATCGTGGTGGCGGTGCGCATCGGTCTTCCCGCTCGCGGTTCTCACGGTTGCGGAGTGAGCCACAGACGCTGTCCGTTCACATCGGGTGCGGGCCGCTCCCAGACGCCGGCGATGGCCTCGGCCAGCTCCTTGACGTCGGTGAAGCCCGCGAACTTCGCAGTGGGACGCTCGGCGCGCATCGCGTCGTGCACCAGTGCCTTGATGACCAGGATCGCAGCCGCGGCGTTCGGGCCGTCCTCGCCCCCCGCCTTGCGGAAGGAGTCCGCCATGGCGAGCGTCCAGGCCTCGGCCGCCGCCTTGCCCGCGTTGTACGCGGCGTTGTTGGCGACCGGCTTGTGCGCGCCGGACTGGCTGATCAGGACGTAGCGCCCCCGATCGCTGCGCAGCAGGCCGTCGTGGAAGGCGAGCGAGGTGTGCTGGACGGTGCGGACGAGGAGCTTCTCCAGGAAGGTCCAGTCCGCGAGGTCGGCGTCGGTGAAGGTCTTGCTGCCGCGCCAGCCGCCGACGAGGTGGACGAGTCCGTCGACCCGGCCGAACTCCTTCTCGGTCCGCTCGGCCCAGGCCTTGGTGGCCTCCAGGTCGAGCAGGTCGACGGTGTCACCGACGACGGTGGCACCGCCGTGGGCGTAGCGGGCCGCGTCCACGGCCTCCGCGAGGCGCGTCGGGTCGGCGTCGGCCGCGACGACCACCGCGCCCGCCTCGGCGAGGCGGAGCAGGGCTGCCTGGCCGGCGGGGCCACCGGCCCCGGCCACCGCGATCACCGCTCCGTGCAGCTTCCCGTCACCGTTGCCGGTGGTACCGGAGCCGTTCATCTGTGCAGCCTCCTGTGGGCGAGTGCTCACGCGGCGGCCTGCTCGGCCGTCTCGGCGTTCAGGGCGGTGATGCCCTTGGTGGAGGCGATCACACCCTTGAGCTTCTTGGCGAGGGCCTCATAGAACATGCTCAGGGGAAACTCGTCCGGAAGCACGTCGTCGACGAGCTTGCGCGGCGGCAGGGTGAGGTCGAGGGCGTCGGGGCCCTTCGCCCACTTGGATCCCGGGTGCGGGGCGAGGTAGGTGGAGACCAGTTCGTAGGCCTTGAACCAGTGGACGAGCTTCGGGCGGTCGATGCCGGCCCGGTAGAGGTCCTCGATCTCGGCGCAGAGCTGGTTGGTGACCTGCGGCGCACGCATCCAGTCGATCTTCAGTTTGTTGTCCGTCCAGCGCACGACGTCGTGCTTGTGGAGGTACGCGAAGAGCAGCTGGCCGCCGAGACCGTCGTAGTTGCGGTTGCGGTCGCCGGAGACCGGGAAGCGGAACATCCGGTCGAAGAGGACGGCGTACTGCACGTCGCGGCCGTGCTCGTTGCCCTCGGACTCCAGCTTCACGGCCTCCTTGAAGGCGGTGAGGTCGCACCGCAGCTCCTCGAGGCCGTACATCCAGAACGGCTGGCGCTGCTTGATCATGAAGGGGTCGAACGGCAGGTCGCCGTGGCTGTGGGTGCGGTCGTGGACCATGTCCCACAGCACGAAGGCCTTCTCGCAGCGGTGCTGGTCCTCGACCATGGCGGCGATGTCCTCGGGCAGCTCGATGCCCAGGATGTCCACGGCCGCCTCGGTGACCCGGCGGTAGCGCGCGGCCTCGCGGTCGCAGAAGATGCCGCCCCAGGTGAAGCGCTCGGGGGCCTCGCGCACGGCGATGGTCTCCGGGAAGAGCACGGCGGAGTGGGTGTCGTAGCCCGGGGTGAAGTCCTCGAAGGTGATGCCGAGGAAGAGCGGGTTGTCGTACCGGGTGCGCTCCAGTTCGGCGAGCCACTCGGGCCACACCATCTTCAGCACGACGGCCTCGAAGTTGCGGTCCAGGTTGCCGTTCTGCGTGTACATCGGGAAGACGACGAGGTGCTGGAGGCCGTCGGCGCGCCCGGAGGCGGGGTGGAAGGCCAGCAGCGAGTCGAGGAAGTCCGGCACGCGGAAGTCGTCCGCGACCCACTTGCGCAGGTCCGCGACGAGCGCGGCGTGGTACTCGGTGGCGTGCGGGAGCAGCGGGGACAGCGTGAGCACCGCGTCCGCGACGCGCTCCACGACGGCCTCGACCTCGACGCGCGCGGGGGCTCCCTCGGCCTCGAAGTCGATCGAGCCGTCGGTCGACTGCCAGGGGCGGATCTCCTCCACGGCGGCCTTGAGCGCGAGCCACGCGGGCTGGTCCACTACCCGCGTTTCCGCGGTTGTCACGGCACCGCCGACGCCCGGCACAAGAGTTTCCGTCATGTCACTTCCTCCACAGGAGAACCTCACGTCAAGACAGCGTATGCATGTGAGGCTCTCCCACTCAAGAGAGAAGTCGGGAAATTATCCTGCCGCACCCCCCGCTTCGCCGAAATTCTTCCCGTCCTTCGCGGCGGAAGCCAAGCCTCCGGTCTTCCGGCCCGGCACCGCGCGGACCTGCGAGAACGCGGCCGGGACCGCTCCGGGCACCGAAGGCGCGCCGGCTCGGGACGTCGAGGACCGAGGTCGGCGGGCCCGCTTCCGACCTCCCGTGATCCTGCTCACTCGGCGCCGCGGAAGTGCGGGATGACGCGCTCTCCCCACTGGCGCAGCGTCTCCAGGCAGGCCTCCTGGGGCACCGTGCCCATCTGGATCAGGCACATCACCTCGTCCGCGCCGGCCGCCCGCAGTCGCTCCACGTGGGCGATGGCGTCCTCGGCGCTCCCGTAGGCGTGATCGGCGTTGAAGGTGGCCGTGGCGGTGGGCCGCACCGGGATGTCCTGCTCGTGCAGCCGGGCCACGACCTGCTCGGCGGCCCTGCGCATCTCGGCCGGCTCGTCGGCCCCCGCCACCACCGCCTCGTCCGGGACGCCCGCCCCGCCGTACCAGTGGCCGATGGACTGGGCGAAGAAGCGCTGCCCCCGGACGCCGATCCGGCGCGCCTCGGCCGGGTCGTCGAGCACGATCGTCGGACAGAGCACCGAGAAGTGGTCGTTGACCTCGGTCGACACGAAGCGCGCCCCGTCCCGCCGGCCGATCGCCCCGTCGTACACGGCGCGCATCCGCGCGATCGACTCCGGACCCGCGAAGCCCATCACCAGCGCCCCGATCCCCAGCTCGGCGGCCTGTACGAGGGTCTCCGCGCGACTGCACGCCAGGAAGAGCGGCGGGTGCGGGGTCTGGGTCGGCCGGGGCAGGATCGGGTGCGGGCCGATGTCCAGCAGCTCGCCGTGGTACTCCAGCTCCTCCTCCTGCCAGGCCCTGCCGATGATCCGCAGCGCCTCCTCCACCTCGGCGGTGGTCCGGTCCTTGTCCACCCCGCACAGGGAGGTCTCCTGGGTGGTGCCGCCCCGCCCGGCTCCCAGGTCGAGCCGGCCGCCGGAAAGCAGGTCGAGCATGGCGGCGCGCTCCGCCACCCGGACCGGATGGTTGAAGTTGAAGGGCATGCACACGACGCCGTGCCCGATGCGTATGGTGTCCGTCCGGGCCGCGACCCAGGTGAGGAAGATCTCCGGGGCCGACATGTGCGCGTACCACTTCAACGAGTGGTGCTCGACGGCCCAGATCCGGTCGAATCCCATGCGTTCGGCGAGTACGGCCTGCTCGACGCAGTCGCGGATGACCTGGTGCTCCCGTTCCGCGGTCGGGTCGGCCAGCTGAGCTTCGAAGATCACGGAGAATTTCACGATGCCTCCAGAGTTGCGTCCCGTGCCCGACCTTGCTTCGATTCGGAATATGACTAGTAGTAATAAGTCGAGGAAGCAAGACCTCCCGCAGGTCCTTCCGCCGACCGCGTGGGCGGTTCTCGGCCTGTTGTCGTTCCCCGGGGAGCGCACGGGCTACGAGCTGAAGAAGTGGGCGGACTCCTCACTGCGGTTCTTCTACTGGTCGCCGGCGATCAGCCAGATCTACGCAGAACTGCGCCGCCTGGAGGAACTGGGGTACGCGGCCTCCGTCCGCTCGGGCCCCGAGGAGGTGCGGACCAAGCGGCGCTACGCCATCACCGACGCGGGCCGCACGGCCCTGGCCGGCTGGGCCGCGGACACCGCCGAGGCCGGGCCCCCGGTCCTCAAGCACGGGCTGCTGCTGCGGATCTGGCTCGGACACCTGGCCGAGCCGGCGCTGCTGCGCGCGATGGTGGAGGACCACCTCGAGCGGACCCGGGGCGAACTGGCCGCCGTTCGGGAGGCCGTGGAACACGCGGGCGGGGTGGGCGAGTGGGCCTTCCCCACCCTCGCGCTGCGTTGGAGCGAGCGGCAGCACCTGGCCGAGCTGGAGCTGGCCGAGGCCCTGCTGACCGACCTGGCCGAGGTCGAGGCGGCCACCGCCCCGGAGGCCGCGACCTCTGCCGGCGCCGGAGCGGGCACCGCCGGGACCGAAGGCGGACCCGGCGCCGGGGCCTGAGTCACGGACGCCGGCGTACGTCCGTCAAGCCGATGGGGACGCGCCCACGCCCGGGTGACACGACGAGGGCCCGGCGGGCCGCACGAGCCCGGCGGGAAAAGGCCGGCACGCTCCCGCACCCCCCGCACGGGCGGTCCCAACGCACCGCCGGCGCACTAGCATGCGCCTCACCGCGCGCGGCCGGTCGGGACACCGCGACCGCGCGGGGAGCCGCCGTCGACGGAAGCGAGAGAACCTTGACTTTCCTCACCATCGGTCATCGCGGGGTCATGGGCGTCGAACCGGAGAACACGCTGCGGTCGTTCGCCCGCGCGCAGCGATCCGGCATGGACGTCATCGCCCTGGACGTGCGCCTGAGCAAGGACGGCGCCCTCGTCGTACTGCACGACGAGGAGGTGGACCGCACCACCGACGGAGCCGGCCCCGTCGCCGAACTCACCCTGGCCGAACTGCGCGCGCTGGACGCCGGGCAGGGTGAACGGGTGCCGGTCCTGGACCAGGTGGCGGACGCGGTGGAGGTACCGCTCCAGGTCTGCGTCCAGGACCCGACCACCGCCGAGGCGCTCGCCCGGTGGATCGTGCGCCGCGACCTGACCTCGCGGGTCGAGGTCGCCTCGTTCCGTGACGAGGTGCTGGAAGAGGTGACCCGGCTGGTGCCCGGCGTGCGCGGCTGCCTCTACGCCGACCGTCACGAGGCGGGGCGCAGGGTCATCGAGGACCGGGCGCCGGCAGCGGGTGCCGGGACCGTCGCCCTGGACATCCACCGACTCGACCTGGCGATCGTGGAGTCGCTCCACTCGCAGGGGCTGCGGGTGATCGGTCGGACCGTCAACACCCTGGAGCACCTGCGGCTGGCGCGCGCCCTCCAACTGGACGGCGTGATCACGGACTTCCCGGAGATCCGCAGCACGGGCCGCTTCACCGCCTGACCGCTCGCGCCGAGCGCCGTGGCCCGGCCACCCGCAGTGCGCGCTACAGCGACTTGACCAGCAGCTCGAAGGCCAGGTCCTCGCGGCGCGGCTTGCCGAAGCGCTCGTCGCCGTACGGGAAGGGGCTCAGCTCGCCGGTGCGCGCGTAGCCGCGGCGCACGTAGTAGGCGATGAGCTCCTCCCGTACGTTGATCACCGTCATCCGCATCTCCTTGACGCCCCACTGCTCGCGGGCGCGACGCTCCGCCTCGGCCAGGATCTCCTTGCCGAGGCCGCCGCCCTGGAGGCCCGGGCGGACGGCGAACATCCCGAAGTAGGCGTGGTCGCCCCGGTGCGCGAGGTGACAGCAGGCGACGATCTCACCCGCGCGTTCGACGACGAGGAGCACGCTGTCCGGGCCGCCGATGACCTGGCGGACACCGTTCTCGTCGGTGCGCTGTCCGTCGAGGTGGTCCGCCTCCGTGGTCCAGCCGCCGCGGCTGGCGTCCCCGCGGTAGGCCGACTCGACGAGCACCACCAGTTCCGGCACGTCGGCCTCGACGGCGCTGCGATAACTCAGTTCGGTGGGGTGGGCGGTCGACATCGACGGCTCCGTTCTTCCTCTGGGCACGTGCCGCGCCCGGCACGGTATGGAGAGCCTAACCCGGGTCGGCGTGCGGACCTGCGGACAGGGGCATCTCTTCCGGTGAAGCCGACGAACCGGGGGGTTCCGCCGTGCACGGATCCGCGATGTCCTCCATCTCCTCCGTCTTTTCTTCCTGGCTGCTCGTGCTGCTGTGCGCCGTGAGCGGGACCTACTGTCTGCTGCGCGCGAGCAGATCCGGCGGGGAGGGCCGCGGGCCCGCGGCGGGCGAGGCCGTGATGGGACTCGGGATGGCCGTGATGGCCGTACCGCCGGGGACCGGGGCTTGGGGCGCGCGGATCCTGCTGGGCGCGTTCTGCGCCGCCGCCGTGCACGCGCTGTGGCTGCTGCGCGACGGCGCCCACCACGCGCACCATCTGGTGGGCTCCCTGGCGATGGCCTACATGGCCTACCAGGGCCTGGCGATGACCGCCGGACACGGGCACGGCGCGGCGCGGGGGGTGCCGCTGGTGACCGGGGTGCTGCTCGTCTACTTCACGGGGTACGTGCTGCTCGCCGGGGCCCGGCTGATGGCCGGCGGGGGCGGGCGGCCCCTGGGGTCCGCGGCGGGCGGGCAGTCCCTCGCCTCCGTCGTCGGCGGGACCGGCGAACTGACCCGGGCCTGTCGACTCGCCATGGGCATCGGCATGTTGGCGATGCTGCCGGTCATGTGAGGTCCCGGGCGGACCGCACCGACACGTGTCCTGCGTCACCAATGGGCCGGGGCGATACCCGGGGGAGGTCTCGCGCTCATAGGCTGGCGACCATGATGGTCCCCGCCGCCCTTCTGCTGCTCGGCGCACTGACCGCTGTGCTCGCCCCCCGTCTGCTGGCCCGGGCCCGGTGGCCCGACCGTGAGCCGGTCGTCGCGCTGTGGGTGTGGCAGTGCGTGGTGGGCGCGGTGCTCCTGTGCCTGGCGCTGTCGATGGTCCTGAGCGCGGCGGCCGCCTGGCTGGCGGTCCGGGGCCGGCTCTTCGCTTCCGCCCCGCACGGGGTGGCCGACGCGTACGCGCTGGGTACGGCGGGCGGCCCCTGGGCCATCGGCACCGCGCTGGCCCTCGCGGGCGGCGGACTGTGGACGGGCGCGATGCTGACGCGCGAGGTGCTGCGGGCACGGGCCCGACGGCGCGTGGGGGCGGCCGAACTCCGCGACCGGGCCCCGCTGTTGCCCGGTGAGGACCCCGCGGCGGCGCGGCTCGTCGTCCTGGAGGGCCCTCGGCCCGAGGCGTGGTGGCAGCCGGGGGCGGTCCCGCGCCTGGTGGTCAGCACCGCGGCGTTGGGTCGGCTCAAGGGCAGCCAGCTGGACGCGGTGCTGGCGCACGAGCAGGGTCACGTGGCGGCCCGACACGACTGGTTGTTGCACTGCTCGCGGGCGCTCGCCCAGGGGTTCCCGCAGATCCCGGTGTTCGCGGCGTTCGAGGCCGAGATGCACCGGTTGGTGGAGCTCGCCGCCGACGACGTGGCCTCGCGGCGCTTCGGGCGGCTGACGATCGCGCTCGCCCTGGTGGGACTCAACGAGGACCGCGGTGTCTTCGGCCCCTGCCCGACCCCGCAGGCCCACGTACCGCAGCGGGTGCGGCGCCTGCTGTCGGCGGCGCCCCGCCTGTCACCGGTCCGTCGGCTGCGTCTGACGGCCCTGGCGACCCTGGTGCCGGCGGTGCCGCTGCTGGTCGCGTTCGTACCGGGCCTCAGCGCGCTGGCGTAGGGCCCGGTCGTGCGCGGTGCGAGGATCTCCGTATGCGGAATGACCTCGTACGGATCGCCGGGATCACCTGCGCGCTGCTCGCCGCCGTTCTGACGGTGCTCGTGGTGAGACGGTGGGACCCGCTGATCTCCTTCGACGACGGGGTCGCCCGGGACCTGCACGCGCACGCCGTCACCCACCCCGGGGTCACCCATCTGGCGCGGGTGCTCTCCGACTGGGTCTGGGACCCGTGGACCATGCGCGCCATGGCCGCGGCCGCCTTCCTCCTGTTGTTGTGGTGGCGGGGTGATCGCAACCGAGCGATGCGGGTCGCGGTCGCCGCCCTCGTGGCCTCGGTGGTGCAGCAGGGGTTGAAGGCGCTGGTGGGTCGGGAGCGGCCGGAGTGGCCGGACCCGGTGGATTCGGCCCACTTCGCCGCGTATCCGTCCGGGCACGCGATGACGGCGACCGTGGTGTGCGGAACGCTGCTCTGGCTGCTGCCCGAGAAGACCCCGAGGTCGAAGGCGGCCGCCGCGTGGACCCTCGCCGTCGTCTCGGTCGTCGGGGTCGGCCTCACCCGGCTCTACCTCGGCGTCCACTGGTTCTCCGACGTCCTCGCCGGCTGGCTGCTGGGCGTGGCCCTGGTCGCGCTCGTGACACTGTGGCGGCCCCGCTCCGGGCGACCCCCCGCGTCGCCCGGAGCACCCGGCCCCGCCTGAGGGATCGCGACCCGTTCGTGGGCGGCGGTCCCGTTCGGCGGGGTCAGACCTGTTGGGTGGGTCGGACCAGCATCTCGGCCACGGCGACGTGCCGCGGCCGGCCCACGACGTAGCCGATCGCGTCCGCGATGTCCTGCGACTGGAGCCGGTCGATCCCGCCGAACCGCCGCGTGAGGGCCTCCTGTACCGCGGGGCTGTTGTGGTCGCGCAGCTCGGTGTCCACGCTGCCCGGCTCGATGAGGGAGACCCGGACGTGGTGGGCCGCCGTCTCCTGGCGCAGAGCCTCGCTGAAGGCGACGACCCCGTACTTGGTGGCGCAGTACGCGGAGCTGCCCGCGAAGGCGATCCGGCCCGCGACGGAGGAGACGTTGACGATGTCGGCGACCCCGCGGGGGCTGTCGGCGGCGGCGCTCACGAGGTGCGGCAGCGCGACGTGCGTGGTGTTCATGAGCCCGGTGAGGTTGATGTCGACCATGCGGCGCCACTCCTGGGTGGTGGCTCCGGCGGCCGGGCCGAGGATCATCAGGCCCGCGTTGTTGACGAGGGTGTCGAGCCGGCCGAGTTCCGCCACGGTCCGCTCGACCGCCTCGCGGACCTGCGCCTCGTCCGTCATGTCCGCGGTGAGCGCCAGGGCGGTGCCGCCCCCGGCGCGGATCCGGTCGCACAGCTCGGCCAACCGGTCGCCCCTGCGCGCGGTGACGGCCACGGCCGCGCCCTCCCGGGCGAGGGTCGTCGCCGTGGCCTCTCCGATGCCGCTCGACGCTCCGGTGACCAGGGCCACCGTCCCCTTCAGTCTTCCGTCCACGATCGTCTCCTCGTCCGGATCGGGTGACGGCTCCTGTGCCCAGGATGCGCGCGTCCGGCGTGCCGCGCCGGTCGGGGCCCGACGGCCCTGTGGCAGGCTCTGATCATGGACGCACCCTCGCGCGGCGCCTGGTCGCGCGCCGGAATCAGCCGTGACGGCGGACCGCTGCGGGAGACCGACACCGTCGTGTGGCTCCAGAGCGGCCGGTTCTACGCGGACAGTCGCGGTTTCGCCGGCACCACCTCCCACGAGGGCGGGCAGGTCACCTTCCACCACGAGGTGGGCGTCCCGGGTTACGACGTGGGAACCCTGCGCCGGGAGGGCGCGGGCCTGGTGGAGACCGGTGTGAACCTCGACGGCAGCACCTTCCTGGAGGTCTGGATCCCCCTGGTCGACGGGACCGACGAGGATGGCGGCGGCGCCGGGGCGGTCGGGGGGACGCGGGGCGACGACGGGTCGTGGCGCGTCGGCGACACCCAGACGGTCCGGGTGGGTGCGCACGTCGTGCACGTGGACGGGGCCGGAGTCGGCACGCACTTCCTGCTGCCGCGTTCCTGATCGGGCCGGTTTGACCGGGTCGGCCTGATCGGGCCGGCTCGCGTCCGGACCCCTCCGGCTCCCCGCGTCGAACGCGACGGTCCGGCGTACGTTGGAACGTGAGGCAGGAACGTGAGGCAGGGTGCGGGCGGCAGGAAGGCCGGAGCCCATGGCAAGAGCGACCCATTCCCCCGTCACCGGCAAGGTGGCCGGCTTCCTGAACAGTCCCTTCGTCGGCATCTCCCCCTGGATCGCGTTCTCCCTGCTGGTGGGGCCGGGGCGGTTCGAGTGGGCGGTGGCGCTGGCCCTGGTGATCTCCCTGACCCTCGTGGTGGGAGGCCGACTGGTCGCCCGCGGCTCGTCGTGGAAGCTTCTGGAACTGTCCGACCTGCTGTTCTTCGGGGTCCTCAGCATCGTGGGCCTCACGGCGAGTCCGGGGACCCTACGGTGGCTGGAAACGTACGCGGGCGAGGTCTCCAACATCGCCCTGGTGATCATCGCGTTCGGCTCCATGGCCGTGCGGATGCCCTTCACCCTCCAGTACGCCCGTGAGCGCGTGGACCCCTCGCTCTGGAAGACGCCCGCCTTCCTGCGGACGAACTACGCGATCACCGGGGTCTGGGGGCTCGCCTTCCTGGCGGCAGCCGTGGCGGGCGCCTTCGGCGATCTGGTGCTGCACAACCCGAACAACATCTGGACGGGCTGGATCATCCAGATCCTGGCGATCGTGGCGGCCCTGCGCTTCACCGAGTGGTACCCGGACGTCGCGCGCGCCAAGGCCCGCGGCCTGCCCGCGCCGCCCGTCTCCAGACTGCTGCTCCCGCTGGCCGGGCTGCTGATCCCGGTGGGGATCGCGGTGCTGATCTTCGACAACACGTGGTGGCTCGGCGTCGGCCTGATCGTCGTCGGCGGTTGGACCACCCGGCTGCTGCGCCGACAAGAGGAACCGGCCGGCTCGACTGATCGCCAGGTACCGGGCTGAATCGTTTCACCAGACCGCTGGATCCTGCCTGCTCTGGGCGATCCCCCGCGTCGCCCAGAGCAGACGATCTCGTGCGCTGAGTATATTGGCTCGCAGCCAGTCAACGCAGGAGTAAGCATGTCCCCGCGCAGCGCATCGGTCAATGAAGAATTGCGCAGACGTTCCCGGGAGCGGTTGCTGCAAGCCACGGTCGATCTCGTCGCCGAACGCGGCTACGAGGCCACGACCCTCGGCGACATCGCGGACCGGGCGGGCGCCGCCCGCGGCCTGGTCTCGTACTACTTCCCCGGCAAGCGACAGTTGCTCCAGTCGGCCGTGCACCGGCTGATGCACCTGACCTTGGAAGCGGCCCTGGAACGGGATCCCCCGACGGATGACGGCCGCGAGCGGATGGCCCGGGCGATCGACGCGATCCTGGGACTGGCCCGGGACCGGCCGCGGCTGATGCGGACCCACATGGCGGGCATCCTCCAGGCGGAGGGGTTCGTCCAGTGCGTCGAGCAACAACGGCTCGCGCAGTTGCTGCGGGACACGGTCACCCGCTACGGGTCGGCGGACGTGGACACCGACTATCCGCTGCTGCGGGCCCTGCTGATGGGTGCGGTGGTGGCGGTGCTGCTGCCGGGAGCGCCGATGCCGCAGACCCGGCTGCGGGCCGAGCTGTTCCAGCGGTACGCGTTGGACTGGGAGATGGGCGACCCGCCGGACGGCGGGCCGCCCGGCGGATCGTTCCCCTCGGCACGGTGAGCGCCCTGTCGTCGGGCGGGGTCAGTGGTATTCGGGTTGCGTCTGCACGTTGAGGCCGTCCATCCGCACCCACTTGGCGCTCTCGGTGCGCCAGTCGTCGAGCCTCAGCACGTCGAGGCCCTTCACGATGTCGTTCGAGTAGATGTGCCCGTTGTAGTAGTACGCCGACCAGGAACCGCCGAGGCCGAGCGCGTCGGTGGTCAGGGGGCCGCGCTCGAAGTACGCGATCTCCCTGGGCCGGGTGGAGTCGGTGAAGTCCCACACCGAGATCCCGCCCTGGTACCAGGCCTGCACCATGACGTCGCGACCGCCGCCGACCGGGATCAGCGAGCCGTTGTGGGCCACGCAGTTCTCGGTGTCGGCCTGGAGCCGCGGGATCTTGAAGTAGCTCTTGAAGACGAGCTTGCGCTGGTCCCCGCGACCGGTGATGTCGTAGATCCCGTCCGCGCCCCGGTCCGGGCCGGTGGCCTCGTTGCAGGTGGCGCCGCTGCCGCCGCCCAACTCGTCGGTGAACACGACCTTGTTCGCGCGTTCGTTGAAGGTCGCGGAGTGCCAGAACGCGAAGTTCACGTTGTCCTGGACCCGGTCGATGACCCGCGGTTGCTCGGGCTTGCTGATGTCGAAGAGGATGCCGTCGCCCATGCAGGCGCCGGCGGCGAGGTTCTTCGAGGGGAGCACGGTGATGTCGTGGCAGCCGGTGGTCTTGGAGACGCCGGGGTTGGCGGGCGCTCCCGGGTTCCCGCCGTCCGGGAAGAGGACGGGGAAGGCGACGACCGAGGCGTTCGTCGGGGCCTTCTTCGGGACCTTGACCACGGAGATGCCGTCGTGCGGCGGCTTGCAGTCGGGGAAGGCCTCGTTCGGCGAGTACGAGGAGACGTAGAGGTAGATGTCACGGCCGCCCGGCACCAGGGTGTGGGTGTGCGAACCGCACGCGGTCTCCACCGACTTGATGTACTTGGGGTTCTTCTTGTCCTTGATGTCGAAGATCTTGATGCCCTCCCACGAGGACTTCTCCGTGGCGGGCTGCGAGACGCTGTTGCAGGAGTCGTCGCTGCGCGAGGAGTCGGTGGAGAGGAACAGCAGGTCGCCGGAGACCGACACGTCGTTCTGCCCGCCGGGGCACAGGACCGTGGTGACGGTCTTGGGCGCCTTGGGGTTGCCGATGTCGTAGATGGTGAAGCCGTCGTAACTGCCCGCGTAGGCGTATCTGCCCTGGAAGGCCAGGTCCGAGTTGATGCCGTCGGGGTTGGCGCTGGGGATGTTGGCGAGGGGCTTGATGTTCCGGCTGTGCACGATCTCGTCCTGACCGGGGATCTCCCCGGGGGCGAGTTCGCGGCCTTGGGCGGGTGCGGCGTCGCGCGCGGATCCGACGCCGGGTAACGCGTCGCCCGGGTCGGGGCTGGCGACCGCCGGTCCGGCGGCGGCCAGGAGCGTGGAGAGCAGCCCGGCGGCCACGAGGGCCACCGCCGGACTTCTGCGTGGCGCTCTGACGGTGTGCGAGGTCACTGTGCCTCCCGTGGGGGCCCGTGCGTTCCGCTCTTCCTGGGAACGGAACCTGGACCCCGGCAGTATCGTCCTTTCCATGGACATGGCAAACGTCTTACTCGGCCGAATCCTGGGAGCGGCGCTGACCGCCGGTCTCCTGTTCACCCTCGCCGGCTGCCGGCAGGACGGGGCGGCGGACGACGCCCGCGACGGCGCGCCGGTGGTCGTGGCCCCCGGCAGACCGGGCGAGAGGGCACGGACCCTCTCCCCCGAACAGGCGGCCAGGGAGCGTCCGGACGACAGCCCCAACGCCGCCGACCAGACGTACGTGCGTCACATGATCGAGCACCACGGACAGGCGCTGACGATGAGCGCCCTCGCCCCGACCCGGGCCTCGGCCGACGGGGTCAAGCGGGTCGCGGAACGCATAGCCGCCGCGCAGCGACCCGAGATCGGGGCCATGGAGAAGTGGCGGGCCCGGCACCCGGCGCCCTCCACCGACGCCGGATCCCACGACCACGGCACCATGCCGGGCATGGCCACGGAGCGGCAGCTCGCCGACCTCGCCGCGGCGAAGGGCGCGGACTTCGACCGGCTCTTCCTCACGCTGATGATCGCCCACCACGAGGGCGCCGTGAAGATGGCGGGCGAGGCGCTGGCCGGCGGCAACAACGTGGCGGTCGAGGAGATGGCGACGGAGGTGGTGGCCACCCAGAGCGCCGAGATCCACCGTATGCGCGCGATGGGCTGACGGCCGGGAGACCCGGTGTCATGCTGGAGACACCTGCGGGAGGAGTTCCGCCGTGCTTCGTGTCGCCGTCGTCGGTTCGGGCCCGAGCGGGGTCTACGCCGCGCAGATCCTGGCGCAACAGCGCGAGGTGCCGGGTGTACGGGTCGACGTGCTGGACCGGCTGCCGGCGCCGTACGGGCTCGTGCGGTACGGGGTGGCCCCCGACCACGAGAAGATCAAGTCGCTGACCGGAAGTCTGCGCGCGGTGCTGGAGGACGAGCGGATCCGCTTCCTCGGGAACGTGGAGGTGGGCGGTCCGACCCTGACCACCGACCGACTGTTGGAGCTGTACCACGCGGTCGTGTACTGCGTCGGCGCCGCCCGGGACCGGCTGCTGGGCATCCCGGGCGAGGAACTGGCCGGGGTGCACTCCGCGACGGCCTTCGTGGCCTGGTACAGCGGGCACCCGGACGCGGCGGCCTTCGACCTGCGCGGGGTGCGCTCGGCGGTGGTGGTCGGGGCGGGCAACGTCGCGGTGGACGTGACCCGCATCCTGGCCCGGGGCGCGCCCGAGCTGACGGCGACCGACATGCCGCACCCGGCTCTGGGGGTGCTGGCGGGCAGTGGTCTGCGGACGGTGTCGATGGTCGCCCGGCGCGGCCCCTCCCAGGGCCGGTTCACCACGAAGGAACTGCGCGAACTGGGCACCCTGCCGGGGGTCGCGGTGCGGGTGGACCCCGCCGAACTGGCCCTGGACCCGACCTACCGCGACCCGGACGCGGCGGCCGCGCTGCCCGCCGTGGCCCGGCGGAACCTGGAGGTGCTGCGGGGCTGGGCCGAGGCGGACGGCGAGGCGGCCGAGGAGCAGGACCGGACCATCGCCCTGCGGTTCCGGTTGCGTCCGGCGATGGTGCTGGGCGGGGCGGACGGGCGGGTCGTCGGCATGCGGTTCGAGCGGACCGCGCAGGACGGCGCGGGCGGGCTGACCGGCACGGGCGTGTACGAGGACGTCCCGGCGGAGCTGATCCTGCGGTCGGTGGGGTACCAGGGCGTGCCCCTGCCCGGTCTGCCGTTCGACGCGGTGCGCGGCACGATCCCGCACGCGGCGGGTCGGGTGCTGCGCGCGGGCCGGGCCTCGGTCGGGGAGTACGTGGCGGGCTGGATCAAGCGCGGCCCGACCGGGGTGATCGGCACCAACCGGCCGTGCGCCAAGGAGACGGCGTCCTCGCTGCTCCAGGACGCGGGGAGGCTGGCCCGGCGCGAGCTTCCGGGCGACCCGCTGGACGCCCTGCGGGCGGCGGGCCTGAGGCCGGTGGAGTGGCCGGGCTGGCTGGCCATCGAGGTCGCGGAGGCCGACCTGGGACGTTCGCTGGGACGCCGCTCCGTCAAGATCCCCGACTGGTCGGGCCTGCTGGGCGCGGCGGGCTCTGCGCCCCCTACGCCGTGATCGGAGTCGTGAGGCGGGCCTCCTGGGCGCTCGCCGCCTGCAGGACGCTGTCCAGCAGGCCGGGGAAGAGGGCCTCCAGGTCGGCGTCGCGCAGGCCGTTCAGCTTGGTGGTGCCCGCGTAGGCCTGCCGTACGACGCCGCTCTCGCGCAGCACCCGGAAGTGGTGCGTGGTCGTGGACTTGGTGACCGGCAACGCGAAGTGTGAACAGGCGAGTTCGGTGTCCGAGGAGGCCAGGTCCCGGACGATGGACAGTCGCAGCGGGTCGGAGAGCGCGTGCAGCACGCCTTCCAGGCGGATCTCGGCGCGGTCGGGGTGGGCGAGTGCGCGGGTGGTCTCACGTTCCGCCATGTCCTGCTCCACTCGCTCGGTGTGACGCGTGCCGTCATCGCTCGTGCCGTCATTGTACGAGGAATGCCGTACGAGACGGCCCGTACGAGACGGCCCGCACGGAGGGCCGTCTCGCGGCAGGGTCGATTCCCGGCGATGGGTCGGCCCGGGCGTGGGGGCCCGGGCCGACCCGGTTCACCAGGCCCGGTGGTACGGGGAGGGCGTACGCGGCTCCGCGCCCAGCTCGGCCGCCGCACGGCGGGCCCAGTAGGGGTCGCGGAGCAGTTCCCGGCCGAGCAGGACCGCGTCGGCCTCCCCGTTGGAGAGGATCTTCTCGGCCTGGGCCGGTTCGGTGATCAGGCCGACGGCGGCGACGGGCAGCGAGGTCTCGGCCTTGACCCGGGCCGCGAAGGGCACCTGGAAACCGGGAGCCACCGGGATCTTGGCGTCCGGGGCGAGTCCGCCGGTGGAGACGTCGAGGAAGTCCACGCCGTGCCGGTGCAGGAGAGCGGCCAACCGGACGGTCTCGTCGCCGGTCCAGCCGTCCTCTTCCAGCCAGTCGGTGGCGGAGATCCTGAAGAACACGGGGAGTTCCTCGGGCCACACCGCCCGTACGGCGTCGACGACTTCGAGGGCGAAGCGGGTGCGGTTGTCGAAGGAGCCGCCGTACTCGTCGGTGCGGTGATTGCTGCGCGGGGACAGGAACTGCCCGATGAGGTAGCCGTGCGCGCCGTGGATCTCGACGATCTCGAAGCCGGCTTCGCGGGAGCGGCGGGCGGCGTCCGCGAACTGCGCGGTGATCTCGTGGATCTGGTCGACCGTCAGTTCGTTCGGGATCGGGTCGCCCTCGTGGAAGGGCAGTGCGCTCGGGGCGTCGGGCAGCCAGCCGTGCCCCTCGGGCCCGACCGACCGGCCGCCCTTCCAGGGGCGCTCGGTGGACGCCTTTCGGCCGGCGTGCGCAAGCTGGATGCCCGAAATGGTTCCCTGCGACTTGAGGAAGGCGGTGATCGGGCGCAGCGCCTCGACCTGGGTGTCGTTCCAGATGCCGAGGTCGTACGGGGAGATGCGGCCCTCCGGCGAGATCGCGGTGGCCTCCTGGATGATCAGGCCGGTGCCGCCGACGGCGCGGGCGGCGTAGTGCGCGAAGTGCCATGCGCCCGCCGCGCCGACCGCGGGGCCGGTGGCCTCGGCGCTGTACTGGCACATGGGAGCCATCCACACGCGGTTCGGGATGGTCACCGAACGGATCGTACGGGGCTGGAAAAGGGCGGCAAACGCAGCGGGGGCAGCACTCATCGGGCTCTCCGGGTGTCGGCGGGCGCGCCGGGCTCGGCGGCTAAGTACGAGATCTACCGTACTACGAATTTCACCGTACTACGAGAGTTCTCGTACAACCGGCGTTCGCGCAGCAGCGGGGGCCGGCCCCGGAACCGGGAACGTCGCTGCGAGCCGTTGTCGGCGGCCGGGTGCAGACTGGCTCGAAGCTGCTGTCGTGAAGGACAAGGAAGTCCGGAGGTGTCGGCCATGTCCGACGTTCTGCTGCTCGCGGGTACCCGCAAAGGACTCTTCATCGGCCGCCGGACGGACGCCGGGCCCTGGCGGTTCGACGGGCCGCACTTCAACGCCCAGGCCGTGTCCGCGGTCGCGATCGACACCCGGGACCCGGCCCCCCGCCTGCTGGTCGGCGGGGACAGCGCGCACTGGGGCCCGTCCGTCTTCAGCTCCGACGACCTGGGCGCGACCTGGCGGGAGCCCGCCGCGGCGGCCGTCCGGTTCCCCCGGGACACGGGCGCATCGCTGGAACGGGTGTGGCAGTTGCACCCCGCCGGGCCGGAGGCCCCGGACGTGGTCTACGCGGGCACCGAACCGGCCGCCCTGTTCCGCTCGACCGACCGGGGCGAGTCCTTCGAGCTGGTCCGACCGCTGTGGGAACACCCGAGCCGCGGGAGTTGGGTACCGGGCGGTGGCGGCGAGGGCCTGCACACCGTGATCACGTACCCGGGCGACCCGGACGCCGTGACCGTCGCGGTCTCCACGGCCGGCGTGTTCCGGACCCGGGACGGCGGGGCGAGCTGGACCCCGTCGAACCACGGGGTCTCGGCGGTGTTCCTGCCGGACCCGAACCCGGAGTTCGGCCAGTGCGTCCACAAGATCGCCCAGGACGCCGGGAACGCCGACCGGCTGTACCTGCAGAACCACTGGGGGGTCTATCGCAGCGACGACGCGGGCACGGACTGGACCGACATCGGCGCCGGACTGCCCTCCGACTTCGGCTTCGCGGTGGCCGCCCACCCGCACCGGCCGGACACCGCGTACGTCTTCCCGCTCAACGCCGACTCCGACCGCGTCCCGGCCGAACACCGCTGCCGGGTGTTCCGCACACGGGACGCGGGGGCCCGCTGGGAGCCCCTGGAGCGGGGGTTGCCGGACGGGGACCACTACGGGACCGTCCTGCGGGACGCACTCTGCACCGACGACGGAAACCCGGCCGGGATCTACTTCGGCAACCGCAACGGGGAGTTGTACGGCAGTCACGACGACGGTGACAGCTGGCAACTCCTGGCCGAACACCTGCCGGACGTGCTCTGCGTGAGGGCCGCCGTTCTCCCGTGACGGATTGAGCCAGTAGAGTGATCGACCGTGGCAGCACGACCGTTGAACGAGATCGTCGAGCCGGGCTGGGCCCGGGCTCTGGAGCCGGTGGCCGCGCAGATCGCCGCGATGGGCGACTTCCTGCGCGGCGAGATCGCGGCGGGAAGGACCTACGTCCCCTCGGGGGCCAACGTCCTGCGCGCGTTCCAGCAACCCTTCGACGAGGTGAAGGTGCTCATCGTCGGACAGGACCCCTACCCCACCCCGGGGCACGCGATGGGCCTGTCCTTCTCGGTGGCGCCCGAGGTGAGTCCCTGGCCGCCGAGCCTGGACAACATCTTCCGCGAGATGCACGCGGACATCGGGACGGGCCGGCCGCTCAACGGCGATCTGACCCCGTGGACCCGGCAGGGCGTACTCCTGCTGAACCGCTCGCTCACCACCGCCCCGCGCAAGACCGGCGGTCACCGCGGCAAGGGCTGGGAGGCCGTCACCGAGCAGGCCATCCGCGCGCTCGCCGCGCGCGGCAAGCCGCTGGTGTCCGTGCTGTGGGGGCGTGACGCACGCAACCTGAGGCCCCTGCTGGGCGACTTGCCGGCCGTGGAGTCCGTGCACCCCTCCCCCATGTCCGCGACCAACGGGTTCTTCGGTTCCAGGCCGTTCAGCAGGACGAACGAGTTGCTGGTGGGACAGGGAGCACAGCCGGTTGACTGGCGCCTGCCGAACGCCAGTTGACCGTACAGTTGAAACTTATACGACATTCAACGGATAAATACGGACAGAAGCCGCCGGAAGAGGCCCTGCCCGAACACTCTCTTCCGATAAGCCAGTAGCATGCGGCGCCATGAGCTCCCCCACTGGGCCCGACAATGGCCTGCCCGTACGAATGCCGCGACCCCGCCCTGCCGGACGGCACCGCCGACCCGAGCCCGCGGTGGCGCCCGAGGGCGCGCCCGCGCTGGTGCTCGCCGTGCCCGGTGCCCCCTCCGCCGCCTCGCGCGGACTCGCGGAAGAGATCATCAGCATCGGCCGCTCCGAGCTGCCGGGCCTCGACGGCCGGATCGGATACCTCGACGGCGATGACGCCGAGGGTTCCGAGTTCCCGTCGCTCTCCGGCGTACTGACCGCCATCGCGCACGAACGTGCCGCGCGCGCGGAGTTCTCCCGCGCCGCCGGGCACGAGGTGCCCCCGGCCGGCGGCCCGGACGCCGTGGTCGTGCCCCTGCTGGCCGGCCCCGACGGCGACCTGCTGCGCCGCGTCCGCCAGGCGTTGATGGACTCCTCGGCCGCCGCCGAGCTGGCCGACGTGCTCGGCCCGCACCCGCTGCTCGCCGAGGGCCTGCACGTACGGCTCTCCGAGGCCGGTCTGGCCCGCGCCGACCGGGCGCGCCTGTTCACCGTGACCACCGCCGCCGACGGCATCATCCTGGCGACCACCGGTGGCGAGGAGGCCGTCCGGGCCGCCGGGATCACCGGCATGCTGCTGGCCGCCCGTCTCGCGGTGCCGGTCAAGGCCGCCGCCCTGGACCAGGAGGGCTCGGTGGCGACGATCGCCGAGCAACTGCGCGCCGAGGGGTCGACGCAGTTGGCGCTGGCCCCGTACCTGATCGGCCCGGAGGCCGCCGAGGGGCTGCTGGACACGGCCTGCAAGGAGGCCGACTGCGCCACCGCGGAGGTGCTGGGGGCCTACCCGGCGCTCGGCAAGCTGGCCGTCACGCAGTACAGCGCGGCACTGGGGATCACCCTGGGCGCCGCGGCCCACTGAACCACCCGCTCGACACCCGTACGCGAGGGCCCGCGCTCCACGACCGGAGCGCGGGCCCTCGTGCGTGCGGGCGCGGGCCCGTCGCCCGGGCGACTCAGCCGAAGACCACGCACGTGGCGGCGGGCACGGCGACCGAACCGGCCCGGCGCGGCCGGCCGGTCAGCCGGTCCACGTCGAACCAGGTGACGTCCCCGGACCTCTCGTTCGCCGCGTACAGCCGGCGGCCCGAGGGGTCGAGGGCGAGGTCGCGCGGCCAGTGCCCACCGCAGGAGACGATGGCGGTGAGCTGCGGCTTCTCGGGCCCGCCGGCGAGCGAGAAGGTGACGAGGGTGTCGGCGCCGCGCACGGCGGCCCAGACGAAGCGCCCGTCGGGTGAGACGACCACGGCCGAGGGGTGGTCACGTACGGGCCCTGAGGACCCGCCCGCGGCGATCGGAACCTCGGCGACCGGTTCCAGCCGCCCGGAGGTCGCGGTCCACCGGCAGACGGTCAGCTGGGCCTCCAGTTCGTGCAGGACGTAGACCACCTCGCCGTCCGGGTGAAAGGCGAGGTGGCGCGGTCCCGTCCCGGCCCGCAGCGCGGTCTCGCCGTGCGGCCGCGGCTCACCGGTGGCCGGGTCGAGGGCGTGGACCAGCACCGAGTCGGTGCCCAGGTCCACGGCGAGCAGTCGGCGGCCGGTGGGGTCGGGCACCACCTGGTGGGCGTGCGGGGACGCCTGCCGGTCGGAGTCGAGGCCGGAGCCGCGATGGGCGAGGACGGCGGCGGGCCCGAGGATCCGCCCGTCGGCGGCGAGCGGGAGGCTGCTGACACTGCCGGAGGTGTAGTTGGCGGCGAACAGGCGCCGACCCACGACGCAGAGATGGGTGGGACCGGACCCGCCGACCCGGACGGGGCCGCCGAGCGGTTCGAGCCCCCCGGCCGTGGCACGGAAGGCGCCGACCCCGCCCTGCTCGGTCTCGCTGACCGCGTAGAGCACCCCGGTGTCCCGCGCGAGGGCGAGGTACGAGGGGTCCACGAGGGCGGCGGTGGCGGAGAGCGGGGTCAGCGCCCCGGTGGCCGGATCCACGGCCGCGGTGGTGACACCGCGACCGCCCCCCGAGGTGAACGAGCCGATGTAGGCCCGGTGTCCGTCCGCTTGGTCCGTGCTGTGCGCGTCGTCCACAGGTACCTCAATTCCGCCGTTCCGGATCCGTTCGGAGCCGACGGTAACAGAAGGTCTAGACCAAATCCCGTCCTTGGGCCCTTTCTTGCGCGCCGCGATGGTGAACGTAGGCCGTCGCGCTGGCCCGGTCCTCGTACGTGCGGTGGAACACCGGGGTCGCGGAACCGGAGATCGGCGGCACGATCCAGGACCAGTCCGCCCCGACCGCACGCCCCTTGCGCTCCTCCCGTTCCAGGTGGGACAGGAAGCGCCGGGACTCGGTGTGGTGATCGGCGATGGTCACCCCGGCCCGGTCGAAGGAGTCCAGTACGGCCCGATTGAGCTCGACCAGGGCCCGGTCCTTCCAGAGGGAACGGTCGGTGGAGAGGTCGAGGCCCAGCCGGCGGGCGACCGCGGGGAGGAGGTTGTACCGGTCGGTGTCGGCCAGGTTGCGGGCCCCTATCTCGGTGCCCATGTACCAGCCGTTGAACGGGGCCGCCGGGTAGTGGATGCCACCGACCTCCAGGCACATGTTGGAGATGGCCGGGACCGCGTGCCAGCGAAGACCCCAGTCCGCCCAGCCGTCGGCGGCGTCGGGGTGGCGGATCGGGACCTCCAGCACCGCGTCCGCGGGGGTCTCGAACCAGCGCGGCTTGTCGTCCACGCCCTGGACCACGAGCGGGAGGAGGTCGAAGGGGGTGCCGGGCCCGCCGGGCCACCCGAGGCCCAGCAGGGCACCGGTGAGCGGGGCGTTGCGGGCGTCGCCGACGGTGACGGAGGGATGGTCTCCGTACCCGGCGTACCGGACCAGTTGCTCGCTCCAGATCAGCGGGCCCGGGCGGCCCGGGGCGTCCGGGGCGAAGACGGTGATGGTGGGCCGGACCCGGCCGCCGTTGGTGGCCTCGCGCAGGTGGGCGAAGCACTCCTCGGCGACGTCGTCGGCCTCGGTCAGTTCGCGGCGGTCGCGGACCCGCAGCGAGTTCCAGTAGAGCCTGCCTATGCAGCGATTGCTGTTGCGCCAGGCGACGCGGGCGCCGTGCACCAGTTCCTCCGGGGTGTGTCGGTAGGTTCCGGTGCCCGCGAGTTCGGCCCGTACGGCGGCGAGTCGAACACGCGGATCACCGGCTTCCGGATTCTCCCGGTGGAAGAGTCGGATGAACTCCTCGGCTGCTTCCCACACCTGAGCGGTGTCGGAGCGCTGGTGAAGAATTTCCATTCCGGGCCGTTACCCCCCGTTCGACCAGATCCACCCGGTACGTGCCGGATGAACGTGCATTCACCGATCACCCGTTGTACATGCCGCAGGTCAGCGGCAGGCGACCCTTGCCAGGGGAACACTCGTCCGAGTGGTCTTCGCGGGAGGAGCGCCGAGAAGCCACGGGTGGGGAGTAACATCCGCCGCAGTTCGCCGAGTTGTGCGGGTTCGGTGTCAGGGGTCAGGGCTCGATGAGGCCGACGCGGATGGCGTAGCGGGTGAGTTCGAGGCGGTCGCGCAGGCCCAGCTTCTGGAGGAGGTTGGCCCGGTGCCGCTCCACGGTCTTGGCGCTGATGACGAGCAGGTCCCCGATCTCCTTCGAGGTGTGGCCCTCCGCGACGAGCTTGAGGATCTCCTCCTCGCGTTCGGTGATGGGCCGGGCCGGGAGGGGATCGCCCTGACGGGCACGGTCGAGGTAGCTGCGGATGAGGGCGGTCTCGGCGCCGGGATAGATGAACGGTTCGTCACGCAGGACGGCCCGGCAGGCTTCCACGAGGTCGCGGTCGGCGACGGACTTCAGGACGTACCCGCCCGCGCCGGCCCGCAGGGCTTCGAAGAAGTACTGCTCGTTGTCGTACATGGTGAGCATCAGGATCCGCAGCCCCGGTCGGAGGCGGGCGAGTTCCCGGGCGGCCTGTAGTCCCGTCTGTCGGGGCATGGCGATGTCGAGGATGGCCAGGTCCACGTCGGTGGTGCGGGCCAGGGCGACGGCCTCGGCCCCGTCGGCCGCCTCGGCCACGACGGTGAGGTCGGGTTCGGCGTCCAGGATGAGCCGTACGCCGCCCCGCACGAGGGCGTGGTCGTCGGCGAGCAGGATCCGGGCCGGTGCGGTCATCGGGCGTTCTCCCCGGTGTCGGTGTCGGTGTGGGCGGCGGTGTCGGTGTGGGCGGCGGTGTCGGTGGCCGTGTCGGCGGCGGCGACCGTCAGGCGCACGTCGGTGCCGCCGGTGGCCGCGGGGGCGACCGACAGGTCGGCGCCGATCAGCAGGGCGCGCTCGCGCATGCCCTGGATGCCGGCGCCCTCCGGCGCGGCGCCGACGCCCCGGCCGTCGTCGTGGACCAGCAGCACCACGCCACCGCCGGGCCGCGGGCGCAGGTGCAGTGCGACGCGGGTGGCACCCGCGTGCCGCGCGGCGTTCGTCAGGCCCTCCTGGGCGACGCGGTACAGGACGAGTTCGGTGGCGGGCGCCAGGGCGGGCAGCCCCGGGGTGATGTGCGCGCTCACGCCGAGGCGCGGGGTGGTGAACTCGGCGACCAGCGACCGGAGCGCGCTGTGCAGGCCCAGTTCCTCCAGGACGCCGGGGCGCAGGCGGCGGGCGATGCGCCTGATCTCGTCGAGGCCGGCGCGGGTGGTCTCCTGGGCCTGGCGCAGGTCGGCGCGCACGGGTTCGGGGACCCGGTCGGCGGCGTGCTTGAGCTGGAGGAGCACGGCGGTGAGGGTCTGGCCGACCTCGTCGTGGAGCTCGCGCGCGATGCGGTGGCGCTCCGCCTCCAGGGCCGACAGGACACGGCCGCTGCTGGTGGCCCGTTCGGCCTCCAGCCGGTCCAGCATGCTGTTGAAGGTCTCGGTCAGCTCGGCGATCTCGCCGCGACCGGTGACCCGGGGACGCCGACCGGGACGCAGCAGGTCCGCCGTGGCCATGGCCCGGGTGAGACGTTGCAGCGGGGCGAGTCCGATCCGCAGGAGGACGGCGTTGGCGACGAGCATGGCCGCCAGTCCGCAGAGCAGGACGAGCGCTTCCCCGAAGAGCACCGGGGTCGAGACGGTGACCGGACCGAAGAACAGCAGCACGGCCACGACGAGCACGGCGGCGTTCAACAGGAAGATCCGCCAGTACAGCGACATGGGACCGCGCCTCTCTCGTCGAACGTCCGTCCCACTATCGCCGTCCCCCGCCCCACCGCCCGCATCGGCCCGCCGACCCGGATCCGTCCCCGGCCTGCCCTGTCTCGGCGCCCGACCCGTGGCGGGATCCACTTCCCCGCCCCACCCTCACCGCTGCGGAGCCGTCCTGTCCATCCGTGCCGACACCCATTTCACGCGCCTTCGGAAAGTGGCAGCATGGGCCCGCGCCGAGGCCCGTGACCTGCCCGAACACGCCTACGGCGCCGTACGGCAACCACGGATGGATCAAGGGGGGACGGGCTGTGCCTGCTCCACGGATGAGTACGACACCGCTGCCCGGCATCGGCGTCCAGTACGACCTCACCACGCGCGAACACCGCCACCTGTCGGTGATCGCGCACCGGGACGGCACCCGCACGGTGAACGTCTACCGGGCCGACGATCCCGACGCGTGCGCCCAGTCGCTGCACCTGACCGGGCCGGAGACGGCGTCGCTGATCGACGCGCTCATGCCGGCGCACCACAGTCCCAACGTCCTGCACACCACCGATCTGGGGCTGGTGGCCGAACGGATCGAGCTGTCGGCGCACTCCCACTGGAACGGCCGGGTGCTGGGCGAGACCCGGATGCGGACCGAGACCGGCGTCTCGGTGGTCGCCGTACTGCGCCGCGCCGAGGCGCGTCCCTCCCCCGCGCCGGACTTCCGCCTGGCCGGCGGGGACACGCTCATCGTCATCGGCACCCGCGAGGGCGTCGAGGCGGCCGCCGCGATACTCGGACGGGAGTGAGGCCGTGCACTCCGCTGTCTTCCTCATCGAATTCGGCGCGATCATCCTCGGCCTGGGCCTGCTCGGCCGGGTCGCGGGGCGCCTCAAGTTCTCCCCCATCCCCCTCTATCTGCTGGCGGGGCTCGCGTTCGGCAACGGCGGGCTGCTGCCCCTCGGCGCGAGCGAGGAGTTCGTGGCGATCGGCGCCGAGATCGGCGTCATCCTGCTCCTGTTGATGCTGGGCCTGGAGTACACCGCCAGCGATCTCGTCTCCAACCTCAAGACCCAGTACCCGGCGGGGCTGGTCGACTTCGGCCTCAACGCGGTGCCCGGCGCGGTCGCGGCGCTGCTCATGGGGTGGGGGCCGGTCGCGGCCGTCGTCCTGGCCGGGGTCACCTGGATCTCCTCCTCGGGCGTCATCGCCAAGGTGATGGGCGATCTCGGGCGGCTCGGCAACCGGGAGACGCCGGTCATCCTCAGCATCCTGGTGCTGGAGGACCTGGCCATGGCCGTGTACCTGCCGATCGTCACGGCACTGTTGGCGGGGGTGAGCCTCGCGGCGGGCAGCCTGACCCTGGCCATCGCGCTCGGTGTCGCCGGGGCGGTCCTGTTCGTCGCCGTCCGGTACGGGCGGGTGATCTCCCGCTTCGTCTCCAGCGACGACCCGGAGAAGCTGCTCCTGGTGGTCCTCGGACTGACCCTGCTCGTCGCGGGCCTCGCCCAGCAGCTCCAGGTCTCGGCTGCCGTCGGCGCGTTCCTCGTCGGCATCGCGCTGTCCGGGGAGGTCGCCGAGGGCACGCACACGCTGCTGAGTCCGCTGCGGGACCTGTTCGCCGCGGTGTTCTTCGTCTTCTTCGGCCTGCACACGGACCCGGCCAGCATTCCGCCGGTGATCCTGCCCGCCCTCGCGCTCGCGCTCGTCACCGCCTGCACGAAGGTCGCCACCGGCCACTGGGCCGCGCGGCGGGCCGGGGTCGGCGTCAAGGGGCGTTGGCGGGCGGGCGGCACCCTGGTGGCGCGCGGGGAGTTCTCCATCGTGATCGCCGGGCTGGCGGTCACCGCGGGCATCGAGCCGGGCCTCGGGCCGCTGGCGACCGCGTACGTGCTGATCCTGGTGATCGTGGGACCGCTGACCGCCCGCTACACCGAGCCGTTGGCGGTGTACCTGACCGGGCGGCGGGCCCGGCCGCGGCCGCTGTTGGCCGCGGTGCCCTCTCCGGCGAAGTCGCCGGAGGGCGTGTCCGAGAACGTGCCGGAGCAGGACCAGGATCCGGCCGGGCGCGCCTGAGCGGCGGCCCGACCGGTCTCGCTCAGGCGCTGACCAGGGGGCCGCGCGCGGGCGTGCGCAACGGGGCGTCGAGCTGGGTGAGGAGCCGCTCCAGGCCGTGCAGGTGGGCCAGCGCGTGCTCGCCGGCGCGCTGCTCGGGGATCAGTCCCGCGGCCGGTCGGCCGTCGGCGCCGGCAGGTGTGCCGGGCGAGGTCAGCGCCTCGACGGCGGTCTCCACGCGCCGGCAGGCCGCCGCGAGCCGGGCGTCGTGGCCGGCGTCCGGGTCGGCGGCCACGGTGACCAGACCCCGCACCTCCGCGGCGCACTCGTCGAGGAGGGACAGCACGTGGCGCGCCCGTGCCTTGCGGGCCGCGTACGGGCTGAGCGGGTGGACGAGCGGGGCGAGGGAGAGCCGTACCCGGCCCAGCAGCAGTTCCAGCTCGGCGGCGTGCGGGGCCGGGTCGGCGGCCGGTGAACCGGCCAGTCGGGCGGCGGCCTCGGCCGTGCAGGTGCGGACGCAGAGCAGGGCGCGCTGGATCCAGGCGTCGTTCGTGGCGTGCGTGGTGACGGGCAGGACGAGGATCACGGCGAGTGCCGCGCAGACCGCGCCCACGGCCGTCTCCTGGAAGCGGAGCACCAGCAGGCCCGGGTCCAGGACGCCGAGGAGGCCGTAGAGCAGGCCGGCCATGACCGTCACGGCGAACATCATCCAGCTGTACGAGACGGGGGCGGTGTAGAAGATCCCGAAGACGCAGACGGCGACCAGCGCGGCGGTCGGCGCGGGCGCCCCGTCCAGCGGGATGGCGACGAGCAGGCCGACGCCGATCCCGATGACCGTGCCGAGGACCCGGCGGAAGCCGCGCACCAGGGTCTCGCCGCGCGAGGCCGTGTTCACGAAGATCCACCAGACGGTGCCGACGGCCCAGTACCAGCGGTCCTCGGACAGTACCTGACCCACGCTGAGCGCGACGGCGCAGGCGGCGGTGGCCTGGAGGGCCTGTCGGGTGGTGGTCCGCGCGAAGCCGGTGCCGGGCAGGCCGGGCGGGGTCGGGGGCGGCGGTGTCCGGCGCTCGATCGGCCACAGGACGAAGCGCACGGCGGCGGCGGAGAGCAGCGCCAGGCCGACGGCGGCGAACAGTTCGGGCAGTTGCGCGGGGACCGCGTGCAGGAACTGGGTGGTGAAGAAGCTCATGAAGGCGAAGACCCCGAGTGCGTGTCCGCGCGGACCCCAGCGGCGGGCGTAGACCCCGGCGAGGACGACGACGAGGAACGCAGCGTCGCGGGCGAGCGTGATGCCGTGCAGGGTCGTGGCGAGGGCCAGTACGGGGAAGCCCGCCAGGGGCAGCAGGGCCGTGGTCACCCGCTGGGCGCGCACGGTGGCGTCGAGGACGGTGAACAGGGCCAGCAGGGCCGCCAGTCCACCGGTGATGGAGGCGGTCAGGGACAGTCCGGCCAGTTCGGCCGAGGCGACGGCCAGGCCGATGCCGATCACGGCGCGGAGCGCGTTCCTCAGTCTCATTCGCCCCGGGTCCGGAGCCACGAACATCCTCTTCACGGCGGTGTGCCGCCCCCCTCGATACGACGCACGCCGGGCCTGCCGCCGCCCGGGGGTGGTGGGCGGTGTGCGGGCACGGCGAAGGCGCCACGGTCCGGAGCGGCCTCGTCGCCGTCCGGCGCTGCGTGGCGCCGTAAGTACATGGATAGGACACAGATAACCACCCCGGGGCCCACTGGCTCAACTCGGGCTCGGAACACTGGGCCATTGGCCCTGTTCGGGGCGCGTGGAACGGGCCGGCGCGGACCAAAGGCCCGGCTCGGAGTCGTGGCCCGACGCGACCGGTGCGGGGTTCAGGCGGGGCGGGGGTAGATGCGGGACTGTTTCACGCTGCCGTACGCGAAGCTCGACTCGATGGAGGCGATGCCGGGGATGGCATGGATCCGGTCGCGGACCAGGGCCTCGTACGCCTGGAGGCTCTCGATCACGACCCTGAGCAGGTAGTCGCTGCTGCCCGCCATCAGGTAGCAGTCCTGGATGTGCTCGATGCCCGCGACGTGTCCCTCGAAGATCCTGACGGCCTCGCTCGTGTGGCGTTCCAGCCGGATCCGGACGAAGACGGTGATGGGGAGTCCGAAGCCGACCTGGTCGACCATCGCCGTGTAGCCGCGGATGAGATCGGCCTCCTCCAGTCGGCGGACCCGGCGCAGACACGGCGAGGGGGACAGTCGAACGCGGTCGGCCAGGTCCTGGTTGGACAGGCGGCCGTCGGCCTGCAATGCGCGAATGATCAGCAGATCGACTGCGTCCATCGGCCCTCCTTGGCAGATTCTGCCTCAAAGCTATGTCTGAGAGGCAGAACTGGCAATCGGCTGCCCCGGCTCAGGCTCTAGCGTTGCCTGGTGGTCGATTCCGGCCCCCTCATGCTGGAGGAACCCCCTTGGCCACGCAGAGCATCCCGTCCGCGACGGCTCCCCCGCACCCGTCCGTCGCGCGCCGGCTCTCGCCACAGGCGCGGGGCACGGCGGCGCTGGTGGTGACCGTGCTGATCTGGGCCGCCTTCGCCCTCAGCGCCCGGGCCCTGAGCACCTCGTCCCTGCTGCCCGCCGACGCGGCCCTGCTGCGGTTCGGCGTCCCGGTCCTGGTCCTGGCGCCCGCGTTGTGGCGGCGGCGCGCCCGGATCGCGGCCGTGCACCCGGCCGCCGCCGCGAAGATCGTCTGCGGGGCGGGCGTCCCGTTCTTCCTCGCCGCCATGCAGGGCGGCTCGCTGACCTCGGCGGCGTTCGTCGGGTCGATCGTCCCCGGCATGGTCCCGCTGTTCGTGTCCGGGCTGATGGTCGCCGGCGGGCGCGGGATGCCCCGAGGGACCCAGGCGGCCGGACTGGCGCTGATCGCCGCCGGGGTCGGGGCCCTCGTCTGGCGCCACGTCGTCCCGGTCAACACGGACGTGCTGGCCGGCTCGGGGTTGCTGCTGGTGGCGAGCGGGCTGTGGGCCCTGTACACGGTGGGCCTCAAGGAGGTCGACCTCGACCCGGTCGGATCGATCGGTCTGCTGTGCCTTCCCTCGTTCACGGTGATCGGTCTGCTGGTCCTCACGGGCGTGCTCCCCACCGCGATGGCCTCGGCGGCGGGCGGCGACATCCTGCTGTTCCTCGTGGTGCAGGGGCTCGGGGTCGGGTTGTGCGCCGGCCTGCTGTACGCCTACGCCATCCGGGCGCTGGGCGCGGAGCGCAGCTCCGTCGTCGGGAGCCTGAGCCCGGTCGCGGTGGTCCTGCTCGCCATACCCCTGCTCGACGAGTCGCCGACGCTCGCCGTGCTCGTCGGCGTCCCCCTCATCACCGCCGGCGTCGTCCTCGCCAATCGGCGCTCGCGCCCCCGATCCCAGCCCGAGGTCCCCGCAGATGCTTGAGCTCCTCCTCCCGCCGCCCGTCGATCCGCTCTGGGACCTGACCGAGGCGTTCTGGGCCGACGCACGTCCCGAGCGGCTGAACCTCGTCCTCGGGGTGTACCGGGACGAGACGGGCGGCACGCCCGTGATGGCGGCCGTACGCGAGGCCGAGATACTCCTGGCGGAACGTTCCGCCTCCAAGGAGTACCGCGGTCTGTCCGGCAACACCGCCTTCAACCGCGCGATGCTGTCGCTGGTGCTGGGGCCCGGTTCGGGCGCGGCCGAGGCACCGGTCGAGCGGGCCGTCGCGGTGCAGACCGTCGCGGGCAGCGGGGCCCTGCGCCTGCTGGCCGACCTGATCTGCCGGACCCGTCCGGGCACCACCGTGTGGATCAGCGATCCCGCCTACGTCAACCACCGGCCCATCCTGGAGGCGGCCGGGCTGAACGTGCGGACGTACGCCTGGGTGGACGCCGAGGGTCGCCACGACAGGGCCGGGATGCTGGCGGACCTGGCGGGGGCGCGCCGCGACGACGTCGTGCTGATCCAGGGCTGCTGCCACAATCCCAGTGGCGTGGACCCGTCCCTCCGGGACTGGGAGGAACTGGCCGCGCTCGCGGAGCGTGCCGGCTGGGTTCCGTTCGTCGATCTGGCGTACCACGGGCTCGGCGACGGCCTGGAGGCCGATCTGGCCCCGACGCGCATGCTCGCCGAGCGGGTGCCGGAGATGCTCGTCGCGATCAGCTGCTCGAAGAACTTCGGCCTCTACAGCGACCGCACCGGTTGCGCCGTCGTCATCGGTTCCTCCCGCGCCTCGCTGCGGCACGTGGAGACGGCCCTCCAGAACGCCGCGCGCACGCTGTACTCGATGCCGCCGGAGCACGGGGCCGCCATCGTGACGGCGGTCCTGGAGGACGAGGGACTGCGGGCGACCTGGCGGGCGGAGTTGAACGCCATGCGCGGCCGGATCACGGACAACCGGCGGGATCTGGTCGCGCGCCTGGCGGCGCTCGGCTGGGGCCCGCAGGCCGACGTGCTGGCACGCCAGAAGGGCATGTTCTCGATGCTGCCGCTCGACCCGCGCCAGATGCTGCGGTTGCGCAGCGGATTCGCCGTGTACGGGACCACCTCGGGCCGGATCAACATCGCGGGCATCCCCTCGCACCGGGTGCCCTGCCTCGCGCAGGGCGTCGCGGCCGTGCTGGCCGAGTCGAACTAGGCCCTGTCCGGCTCGACCCCGGGGGCCAGGCGTTCCACGGCGACCATCGCCGCGTCGTCGCCCAGCCGGCCCCCGGGCGAGTGCCGGAGCAGGTCCGCACACAGCCGGCGCAGCAGGGCTTCCGGGCCTGCCGCGCCGGGGCGGGCGGTGGCGGCCCGGTCCTGGAGCGGGTAGAAGGCGCCGGACGCGTCGCGGGCCTCGATGACGCCGTCCGTGTAGAGCAGCAGGACGTCCCCCGGTTCGAAGGCGAAGGACTGCGCGGTGTATCCGGAGTCCACGAGTTCCGCGAGACCCAGCGGCGGCGCCGGGTGCGCCACCTCCAGCGCGACGACCCGGTCGCCGCGCAGCAGCAGCGGTGGCGGGTGCCCGCAGCTGACGATCTCCACGGTCGTGCCCCGGTCCGGGACGTGGACCACGGCGGCGGTGGTGAACCCCTCTCCGGCCGGCCGGCCCGGCGCGCCGTCCTCCTCGTCCCTGTCGGCGGCGACGGCGGCGTCCAGTCGGGCGACCAGATCGGGCAGCCCGGCGTCCAGGTGGGCGGCGGCCCGGAACGCGCCGAGCACGACGGCCGCCTCCCCGACGGCGTCCAGGCCCTTGCCCCGGACGTCCCCGATGAGCAGACGGGTGCCGTGGGCGGTGCGGGCGGCCGCGTACAGGTCGCCGCCGATCAGGGCCTCGGCCTCGGCGGCCAGGTAGACGGACGCCACGCGCAGCGGCCCCATCCGTTCGCGCAGGGGTCGCAGGACGACCTCCTGGGCGGCCTCGGCGACCGAACGCAGCTGCGTGAGCTGGGCCTCGTGGGCCTCCCGCAAGTGGGCGAAGAAGGTCACGAAGGCCGAGATCAGGATCAGGGCGATGATCTGGAAGGTGTGGTTGAGGTCCGTGAGGGTGGTCCGGCTGACCGCGACCACCACCTGGGCGAGCACGGCCACCGCGCCCACGATGCCGGTCGCCCGGGGCCCGGCGAAGGAGGCCGTGAGCGCCGGGGCGGCGACGAGGAAGGGGCCGAGATGGACCTCGGGGGGCGCCAGGACGTCCACCAGGGTGACGATCGCGATCAGGGCGAACGGGACCGCCAGGAGCGCCGGGCGCGGTTCCCCGTGCCGGCGGGGGCGCGGGGGCGGCGGCCGAGGGTCCATGTCTCCTGCTTACACCGCCCGTGTTCCTCCCGCGCTGTGGCGCGGACGCCGCGGAGCGGCACGCCCCCCGACCCGCGGGTCGGGGGGCGTGCCGCTCGGGGGCGGGTGCCCGGGCGGGCGTCAGCTCACCTGGAGGGTGACGTCGTCCACCACGAAGGAGGTCTGGAGGGACTGGTCCTCGACCCCCTGGAACTGCAGGGTGACGGTCTGGCCGGCGAACCGGGAGACGTCGTAGGTCTTCAGGGCGTAGCCGGAGTTCGCGTCCACGTTGGACAGCGTCTCCAGCGTCTGGCCGCCCACCGAGACCTTGAAGGTGTCGTAGACGACGTTCTCGTTCTCGTCGGTGTCGATGTGGAGGTAGAAGGACAGTTGGTGGACGGAGCAGCCCGCCGGGATGCTCAGCGACTGGGAGGCGCTGTCCGTGCGGCTGGTGCCCCAGCCGTTCAGCCATGCCTTGTACGAGCCGCCGTGCGGGGTCTGGCCGGCCTGGTTGGTGATGACGCCCGAGGAGGCGGTCCAGGGGCTGGATCCGTTCTCGAAGCCGCCGTTGACCACGACCTGGCGCGGGGTGCAGGTGCCGCCGCCGCCCCCGACGGTCAGGGTGTAGGTGGTGCTGTGGCTGGTGGTGCCGGTACCGGTGACGGTCAGCGTGTACGTGCCCTGCGCGGTGCCCGCGCCGACCTGTACGGAGAGCGTCGAGGACTGGCCGGACTGGACGGAGGTCGGGCTGAGGGTGGCGCTGACGCCGGAGGGCGCGCCGGACACGGACAGGGCGACGGTCTGGGCCGCGCCGCTGACGGTGGTGGTGTTGACTGTGGAGGTGACGCTGCCGCCCGGGTTGGCGGAGCCGGCCGCCGGTGAGGTGGCGAGGGAGAAGTCCTGGGCGGGGGTCTCGCCGCCCACGGCCTGCTTCCAGATCGCGTAGGCGACGCCGTCGGCGCTGCGGTCGAGGACCGTGGCGCTGATGTTGTTCGTGGTGTCACAGGCGCTGTGGTAGCAGGAGTCGTACGCGGAGTTCGCGGTGCCGCCCCACTTGGTGGCCTGGGCGGAGGTCTTGCGGGCGCTGGCGCCGGCCGCGTAGCCGGAGGTGGCGATGCCGCCCTGCTGGAAGGAGTAGTCGTCGCTGCGGCCCTGGCCCTCGACGTTCTCCTCGGGGGCGAGGTTCAGCGAGGTCCAGTAGGCCTTGAGGGGTGCGGCGGCGGCGGAGTTGACGTTGTTGATGAAGTAGCCGCCGTTGGTGGAGCCCACCATGTCGAAGTTGTAGTAGGCCTTGATGGCGGTGCGATCCGCGCTGCTGAGCCGGCCCACGTAGAACTCCGAGCCGTTGAGGCCCTGTTCCTCGTCGGTCCACCAGGCGAAGCGGACGTGCTTGGTCATGGTGGGGTTCTTCTGGGCCAGGACCAGCGCGTTCTCCAGCAGGGTGGCGGAGCCGGAGCCGTTGTCGTTGATGCCGGGGCCGGCCGAGACGCTGTCGAGGTGGGAGCCGAACATCACGGTCTGGTCGGCGGGGCCGCCGGGCCAGTCGGCGATCAGGTTGTTCGACGGGTAGGTGCAGGAGGTGCAGTTCTGTTCGGTGACGGTGAAGCCGGCGGCCTGGAGCTTGCCCTTCACATAGGCCAGGGACTGGGTGTAACCGGCGCTGCCGGCGCGGCGGTTGCCGCCGTTCTGCGAGGCGATGGTGTTGAACTGGGTCAGGTGCGCCTGGACGTTGGTGACGCTGATGTTCGGCGGGTCGTTGCCGGGCTGGGTGCCGCCGACGTTGAGCGTGTAGTCGACGGTGTGCGTGAGGCTCGGACCCTGGCCCTTGACCACGATGGTGGAGGCGCCGGGGGCCGCGCTGGAGTTGGCGGAGAGGGTCAGCGTCGAGGACTGGCCGGACTGCACGGTGGCCGGGTTGAAGCTTGCGGTGACGCCGGCGGGGAGGCCGGTGGCGCTGAGGGTGATCTGCTGGGCCGAACCCGTGGTGGTGTTGGTGGCCACCGAGGTGGTCACGGAGCCACCCTGCTGGACGGTGCCGGCGGCCGGGTTCAGGGCGAGCGAGAAGTCGTCGTTCTGTCCGCTCGGGGTGCAGGTCGTGTCGCCGCTCTGGGCGGGCACGCTGATGGCGTCCCAGGCCGCCTTGGTCTTGTTGAACAGGTTGCAGGTGTTCGGATCGAGCGACTTGGCGGCGCTGAGGGTCGCCGTCCGGTACTTCTTGTACGACATGCTGCTGGTCTTGAGCAGCATGCCGCCGTAGAAGATCTTGCCGGCGTTCTGGACGCCGACGCCGGTCAGGGTGCTGGAGTTGCAGGTGCTGCTGTTGGGCTTGCCGCCACCCGGGCTGGTGCCCTCGGCGAGCAGGTAGAACCAGTGGTTGAGCGGGCCGGCCGCCGCGTGCACCTCGGTGCCGGGTATCGCGGAGCTGTAGCAGGCCGGGTCGTTGTTGACGGCCGGCGGGTTGTACATGTTCCGGATCGGTCCGCGGCCCTGGAGGTTGATCATCTCGCCGACGGTGTAGTCCGGCGTGTCGTACGGGGACGGCTCGTTGATGTACGCCTCGGTGAGCGCGCCGAAGATGTCACCGGTGCCCTCGCCGAGCCCGGCCTCCTGGCCGCTGGTGCCGCCCGGGGTGTTGGAGTCGATGGCGTGCCCGTACTCGTGGGCGACCACGTCCACGCCGGCGATCCACTCGTTGGCGGTGTTGCGGCCGATGGTGACGGAGCTGCCGTCCCAGTAGGCGTTGAGGTCGCTCAGGCCGACCTTGCCGGGGAAGCTGCGGCCGTTCCCGCTGACACCGTTGCGGCCGAGCCACTGGCCGAGCATGTCCCACTGCTTCTGGGCGGCGAACATGAGGTCGGTACAGCCGGTCTCCTTGGAGGTGGCGCTGGTGCTGCCCCAGGAGTCGGACGACTTCGAGAAGACGGTGCCGGTGCTGTAGTCGGCGCAGCTCAGGCCGGTGCGGTTCGGGTCGCGCAGGGAGTAGGTGCCGCCGGAGGCGGTGGTGTCGATCGTGAGCGGGCTGGGACCGTTCCACTTGCTGGTGCCCGTGCCGGCGACGACCTCGTCGTGGCGATCGACGATCTTGCCGGTGCGGGCGTCCACGAACACGTGCAGCTTGCTCGGGGCGGTCTTCGTGCGGCCGGAGAGGACGGTCTCCCAGGCCAGGACCGGCTTGTCGTCCTTGAGTCGGACGACCAGCCGGCTGTCGAGGACCTTGTCCACCGAGGCGAGTTCCGCGCGGGAGGTGGCCTCGGCCGCGCGGGCGGGGACGGTCGGGGTGGTCGCCACGTCGATCACGGTCGTGGAGGCCGACTGGAGGGCGCGGACCCGGCCTTCGCCGTCGGCGAGGACGACCGCGTCACCACCGACGACCGGCAGGCCGCGGTAGCTGCGTTCGTAGGCGACGGAGTACAGGTCCTGCACCCAGGGGGTGACCAGGCGCCGGTCGTACTGCTGTTGGGGAGAGTTGACGAGGGTGTCGAGTCCGCTGCGGACCGCCGCGTCGGCGGCGGCGACGGCCCGGGCGGCGGATCTCGGGGGTTGTCCCTGCTGCTGGGGCGTGGCCGAGGCGGTGCCGGCCAGCGCGCCGGCGAGGCTCGCGGTCAGCGCCATGGCGGCCACGGACGCCATCCATCTGGTGGGCTGCAAGAGTCCACTCCGATCGTGTGTGTGGGGGGTCTGGCTGCGCCGAGTATGGGCGTGGACATGGCGAGATTGGGACATCCCTGCCGGCATAAGACCCGCGTTATGGTGCGGTGGGGTCACCCTGCGTAAGCTGCCCGGATGCAGCTGGAGTTGAGGCACCTGCAAGCCGTCTGCGAGATAGCGGAGGCCGGCAGCCTGGGGGGCGCGGCGCGGCGACTGGGGATCTCACAGCCGGCGCTCTCGGCCCAGTTGCGCAGGATCGAACGGGTCACCGGCGGCGAACTCTTCGTCCGGGGCCGACACGGCGTGGAACCGACCCCGCTGGGCGAGTTCGTGCTGGCCAAGGCCCGCCGGGTCCTCCACGAGATGGACGCGCTCGGCGCGGACGCCCGGGCCATGTCGACCGACGACCCGCTGCGGCTCGGTTGCATCATGCTCGTCCTGCTCGACGGCCTGCTCGCGCGCACCGATCTGGCCCTGTCCGGGCGGGAGATCACCGTGGACCTGGAGGACTCGGTCACGGCCCTGGTGCGCATGCTGGGCGCCGGCCGCTACGACGTCATCGTGTACGGCGAGGTCAACGACCACGTGGTGCCGCTGCCCGCCGGGGCCGTGGTCCGGACCCTGGTCCCCCGGGAGCCCTTCTGCATCCGGATGTCCGCCCGGCACCCGCTGGCCCGGCGCGACGAGCTCGAACTCGCCGATCTGGCCGACGAGCAGTGGATGACGCTCGTGGAGGACGACGACGGCGGCCCCGAGGCGCTGATCGAGGCCTGCGCGAAGGCGGGCTTCGTCCCGTCACTGCGCTACCGGATCATCGACCGCCAGATGCGCCACGACCTGATCGCCGCGGGCCGCGCCATCGCGCTGAGTCAGCCCACGGCCCCCGTCGTGGACGGCACGGTCATGCGCCCGCTGGTCGGCACCCCGATCATCGGACGCATCCGGCTGGCCTGGAACCGCTCCTCGGTCTCCGCGCTCCAGGCGGACGTCCTGTACCGCGCGGCGGCGGGCTCGTACCTCGCCAACATCGACAACCACCCCTTCCACCGGGCCTGGTGGGACGCTCATCCGGAGGCCCACCCGGCCCTCGACTGAACCGGGCCGGCGATCGAACCGGGCCGGCGGGACCGGGGACGAGCGGGACGGCGCGCCACGGGCAGTCAGCGGGCGGCGGCGATCCGCGAGGACGGGTCCGTGTCCAAGAGCGCGAGGTCGGCGGTGAGGTTGTCGAGCCAGGCCATGGCCGCGAAGAACACCGGTGCCGCCGTGGCCGGTTCGGGACGGCGCAGGGCCCGCTCCGGCGGCGCCGACGCGGGCCTGGGGGCCCCGGCGCGGTCGGCCGCCTCCCGCAATCCGGCCGCCACCCAGGTTCCGTACTCCCGGACCCCGGCCGCCTCGACCGGCCCGAGCGGCAGGCCGTCGGGGCTGTCGAGGACCCGCCGGGAGCCCCAGAGCACGTGGTGGCCGACCATCAGCGCGGCCTGCCAGTCCTGGTGGGGCGCGGCCGGCCGTTGGCGTTCGGTCTGGTACTGGGCGAACGCCGTCTCGGCCATGGTCAGTGCGTGCCGCACCCGCATGTCCTCGGGACCGGGCGGCGCCCCCGTGTCACGGGTGGTCACCTCGACGTCGTCCGCCGCCGTCCGCAACAACTCGGCGACCGCGCGCTGGAGTTCGTCGTGGGCACCGCGCGGCCAGGCCAACACGCCGCAGACGATGCCGATCACGCTGCCGATGAGCACGTCCAGGAAGCGGACCTCGGCCAGTTGCCAGGTCACGGGCGACAGTTGGGCGAAGACCATGGCGACGACCAGGGTGAACATCGCCTGCGCCCAGCCGACGCCTTTGACCGGACCGACGATGAACGTGACCAGCATCAGCGGCGGCAGCATGACCTCGTAGACGGTGGTCGCCTCGCCCGCGAGTGCGAGCACGGTACCGGCGGCGAGCGCGCCCAGGCTGGTGCCGATCAGGGCGGTCCGTACGGTGCCGCGGGTGGCCACGGCGGTGGTGCGGGTCAGGCTGACCACCGCGAGCATCGCCCAGAAGCCGTGCGGGAGCGAGTCGACCCCGGCCACGGTGCGGGCGACGGCGAGGGCCACGGCGAGCCGGACGGCGTTCTGGAAGTGCACGGACCTCGGACCGCTGTGCCCGGCGATCCGGTGCCACCACAGTCGGGCCGTGCTCTGTCGGGCGTACCAGAAGCGGTCCGCCGGGTCGCCTTCCCGCACGGCCGCCCGTCCGTGCACGGCGAGTTCCGCCGCCGTGCGCAGCACGAGCGCGGCGTCGGCGACCTCCAGCAGCGCGGCGTGCCGGGGGCCGGAGCCCGGCTCCGAGATCGGGGTGTCGGCGAGTTCGGCCCGCAGCCTCCACAGGGGCACGGAGTCGGTCGGGGGCGGGCTCTGCTCGCGCAGCAGGACGGCGGTGCCTTCGGCCGACTCGCGCACGGCCCGTACGACGCGCAGGCCGGGCATTCGGGCGGGCGCCCCCGCCACCGGCGCGGGCAGGTTGCGGAGCCGGGCCAGCAGGGTGCGGGCCGCGAGTCCGGTGTGGGCGAGCGCGCGCTCCCGTACGCCGGGGCCGGCGGGCCGTTCCGCCTCCGGGACCAGCGAGGGGCGCAGGGTCTCGGCGACGGCCTTGGACCGTCCGGCCTCGGCGGCGGGCAGGGTGTGGGGCGGGCGTTCCAGGTCGGTCGCACAGCGGGCCGCCTCGTCGGCGGCGTCGGCGGCCCGGTCCCGGTAGCCGGGCACGCGCGGGTCGGGCAGGACGTACCACTCGGCGAGGACCAGCAGGAGCAGTCCCACGAGGGTGCCGACCAGCCGCTCCCCGAGGTCGTCCGGGGCGTACGGCGGGAAGCTCGGCAGGATGTACATCAGCTGGAGCCCGGGGGCCGCGCCGGCCGGGCGGGGCCCGCCCGCGGCGGCGAACGCCAGGCAGAAGCCGATGACGAGCATGCCGGCGACAGCGGTCCAGGTCCGCACGGCGAGGAAGGTGCCGATCACCACCAGCACGCAGGTCACGGGCAGGACCCGCACGATGACGACGGCCCGCTGCCGGCCGGTGCCGGGGATCCGGGACAGGCCCGCCAGGGCGACGGCGGCGAAGAGGGCGTAGGTGGCGCCGGCGGGCCGGTCCAGGCCGTACAGCAGCCCGTAGAAGGCGAGGCAGGCGGCGAGGGTGACCCGGACGGACCGGCGCGCGGCCGCCGGCACGGCGCCGGTGCCCGTCCGGAGTTCCTCCAGGGCTCGCACGGTTTCAGCGTCGCACGGCCGGCGCCGGCCGGACATTCGGAGGCGTCACTGCTCCGTCGGGACACACAGCACGGGGACCGGCGACAGGTGCAGCAGCTTGTGCGGTGTGGAGCCGAGCAGGGCGCCGCGGATCGGGCTGTCCCCCCAGGTGCCGACGATGATCACCCGGGCCCCGTGCCGCTCGGCGGCTTCGAGCAGGGCCTGGGCGGGCTTGTCGTCGACCACCTCCACCGTCGAGGGGACACCGGCCTCGTCGGCGGCCTCCACGGCGTGCGCGAGGGCGCTGCGGCCCGCCTGGCGGACGGCTTCGCGGTGGGCCCGGTACTCCTCCCCGGTGGCGCCGGGCGCGTTCGCCCCGTAGACCAGCACCAGGGGTTCGCCGAAGGCGGTGGCCACCTCCAGGGCCACCCGCAGGGCACGTTCGGCGCCGGGTGATTCGTCGTACCCGAGGACCACGGACATGGGAGGCCTTCCGCTTCAGGGCTGTTCGGGCTCAGGACTGTTCGGGCTCAGGACTGCTTGGGGTCAGGGCTGTTCCGGGTTCGGGGCTGTTCCGGCCTCAGGGCTGCTTGGCGTGGACGAGCGCGGGATCGGCGACGCCGCGTCGCTCCTGCCAGAACCGGCCGTCCCGGAGCCGCCAGAAGCACATGACGAGGACGCCGACGACGGCGATCCCGATCCCGATGACCAGCGGCGGTCCCAGTCCGAACCAGGAGACGCCGCCGGCCGAGTTGGCCGGGTTCGCCATGTCGCCGATCGACTCCACGAGCAGCCAGGACAGCAGGGCGGCGCCGACCAGCGGGCCCAGACCGATGAGCAGGAAGTTGTGCAGGCTCTCCGTCAGGTGGCGCCGGTAGTAGATCACGCAGGCCAGGCCGGTGAGCGCGTAGTAGAAGGCGATGAGCAGGGAAAGCGCCGTCAGCGAGTCCAGCAGGGCGTTCTCGCTGATCTGGTTGACGACGAGGTACCAGGCGATGGCGATGCCGGCGACCCACCAGGTGCTGACGTCCGGGGTGCGGAACCGCGGGTGGATGTGGGCGAGCCCCGGGGGCAGCGCGTGGCGGCGGGCCATGGACAGGGCGGTGCGGGAGGCGGGGATGATCGTGGTCTGGGTGGAGGCGAGGGCCGAGGTGCAGACGGCGAGGAGCACCACCCAGTCCCAGCCGCCCATCACCTCGTGGGCGAGGACCGCGAAGACGGCCTCCTCCTCCCCCGCGTTCTCGGCGAGGAAGGCGGTTCCGGCGTAGGCGACGACGGCGAAGCCGACGGACAGGTAGGTCACCAGCAGCACCACGGTGGACCAGATGCCCGCCTTGCCGGGCGCGGTGGCGGAGTTCTCGACCTCCTCGGTGAGGTTCACCGCGGATTCCCAACCCCAGTAGATGAAGACGCCGAGCAGCAGTCCGCCGGTGAGGGCGGCGCCTCCCGCGCCGAAGGGGTTGAGCCAGTCGATGCTCGGTTTGATCGAGTCGAGGGTGCCGGTGCCGGCGTAGACGCGGTAGAGGGCGACCACCGCGAAGGTCAGCAGGAAGAAGACCTGGGCGATGATCAGCACGTCCTGGAGCCGCGCCGACATCTCCGTTCCGATGACGCAGACGGCCGTCATGGCGAGGATCACCACGACGGTGAGGGTCTGCCGGATCACGGGGTCGGTCGCCCAGTCGTCGAGGCCGGCGGCGAGCAGACCGAAGTGGACGGCCACGTCGGCGAGGGAGCCGATGACCAACACGCCGGTCATGGCGATGGCCCAGCCGCCCAGCCAGCCGGCCCACGGGCCCATGGCCCGGGTGACCCAGGAGAAGGTGGTCCCGCAGTCCTGGTCGACCTTGTTGAGGTAGTAGAAGGCGGCGGCGATCAGCAGCATCGGGACGAAGGACGCCAGCATCACGCCGGGTGCGTAGATCCCCGCCAGCGCCACGATCGGCCCGATGACGGCGGCCAGCGAGTAGGCGGGCGAGGTCGAGTTGAGGCCGATGACGAGCGCGTCGAGGAAGCCGATCGCGTCGGCTTTGAGCCCCGCCTCCGGGATGTCGCTCGCCGGTCCGCCGGCCGTGCCGTCCTGGGCCATGTACGCATCCTCACGCACCCGGCACCGCCGCGCGAGGCGGACGGCGGTGCCGGTGGGCCGGTCGGGCCGGGGTGGGATGGGCGGCCGGGGTGGGATGGGCCGCAGTGGGGTGGCGTCAGTCGACGGCCTGGGCGAAGCGGAAGAAGCGGTGCGGGTCGTAGGCGCGCTTGACGCTTCGCAGCCGGGCGTAGTTGCGGCCGTAGTAGGCCTCCCGCCAGTTCACGAGCGCCGGGTCCATGTAGTTCTGGTACGAACGGCGGCTGGAGTGCGGGTACAGCGTGGCGTAGCCGCCGTCGACCCAGGCCTGGGCGCGTTCGCGGTCCTCCGCGGCGGGGTCGCCGACGGGGAGGCCGACCTGGAATCCCGCCTCGAAGAGCACGTCGCGGTGGACGAACGCGGTGGCGCCGGGGGCGACCTCGTTGATCCGGCCGCCGTACGAGAACAGGCCCAGGAAGCGGAACTGGCCCGGCCGCGGATCGGTCCGGAGGACGGCGAGGGCGGCCTCGGCGGTCGCCGGGGTCCAGCGCCGGTCGAAGTACACGTTGCGGTAGGTGGCGTGGCTCTCCCGGGGCAGCGCGGCCCGCGGGGAGTAGCCGATCCGGTGGCATTCCTCGACGGTGGCGTCGGCGCAGCCGTACACCTTCATCATGGCCTGCCGGTACGGGAGCTGCGCGGCCTCCCGGCTCGTGGTCGGGCGGCCCGCCGAGGCGATCAGCCGGTCGAGGTGTCGGTTGGCGGCGGCCAGGGCGCCGACGTGGGCGCCGGAGACGACGACGGTGGGGGCGGTGCCCTCGGGTGAGTCCGCGGGCAGGATGACGAACAGCTCGGAGGCGAGTTCGCGCGGTGCGTCGGCGATCCAGTCCTGCCAGGCGAGCAGGACGTCGGCGGCGTGGGCCCCGTCGTAGGTGAGGGTGTAGACGGTCATCGAGGGCGCGTCGACGGGGCGCAGTTCCAGGTCGGTGACGACTCCGAAGTTGCCTCCGCCGCCGCCGCGCAGGGCCCAGTACAGGTCCGGGTGCTCGGCGGCGGAGGTGTCGACCACCGAGCCGTCGGCGAGGACGACGCGTGCGGAGACGAGCCGGTCGCTGCCCATGCCGAAGGCGCGCGCGGTCAGTCCGAGGCCGCCGCCCTGCACCCAGCCGCCGATGGCCACGGTGGGGCAGGTGCCGGAGCCGAGTTGGATGCCGAGGGGGGCCAGGGTGTTGAGGATGTCGACGCCCTGGCTGCCGGGGCCGAGGCGGACGGTGTCGCGGCCGGGGCGGATGCTGTTGAGCCGGGAGACGTCGATGACGAGTCCGGTGGTGGTCGAGTAGCCGGCCTGGCTGTGGCCGCCGCTGCGGACGGCGGCGTGGAGCCCGTGGTCCCGGGCGAAGCGGACGCAGTGGGCCACGTCGGCGCTGTTGGCGCAGTAGGCGACGGCCTGGGGTCGGATCGTGTCGTAGCGGGCCATCTGGAGCTGCTTGGCCAGGTCGTACGTGGGGTCCTGGGGCAGGACCAGTCGGCCGGTCAGCCGTTCGCGCAGGCGGGCGAACGGGGCGCCGCGGTCGCTGGCGAGGGCCGCGGTCCCGAAGGCGGTGCCGGAGGCGAGGAGGCCGGCGGCGCCGGTCGCGGCGCCGGCTCTCATGAGTGTGCGTCTGCTGATCATGTGGATGGCTCCCCCGGTGGGCACGGTGAGGTGGGTGTGGTGGGTCGGGTGGGTGTGGGTCGGGTGGGTGAGGTGCGGTCAGACGGGTGAGGTGCGGTGCGGGGTCAGACGGGTGAGGTGCGGCGGGTGCGGAAGGCGGGGTCCGCCTGGCGCAGCAGTTCGTCGGCGTCGTCCAGCGGGGGGCGGATCCACTGCGCGGTGAGGGTCCGCTTGAGGGTCTTGGCCTCCGCGCCGGTCATCCGTACGGTCCGCTCCCAACCCGTGGTGGACACCGCACCCGCCTCGCCCAGGTCGAGGGTGGTGACGTGGGGGGCGGGGCGGAACGGTGCGGGCGCCCGGCCGGTCAGGCTCGCGGCGGCGTTGTGCCCCGCGTGTTTGCCGAGCGGGATGGCGTACTGGCAGCTCGGTGTCACGAGGTGGTCCGGGTCGGCCCGGGCGGCGGCGGTGTCCCCCGCCGCGTACACCCCGGGAGCGCCGGGGACCCGGAGGAACTCGTCCACCTCCAGGCGTCCGATCGGGTCGCGGGCGCCGGGCACCAGCGCGGTGAGCGGGGCCGCGACGACCCCGCCGGTCCACACGACGGTGCGTGTGGACAGCACGGCGCCGTCCGAGAGGGTGGCGCCGGCGGGGGTCACCCGTTCCAGGGTGGTGGCCGGGCGGGTTTCGACGCCGAGCCGCTCCAGCGCCGCGACGATCACCGGTCGGGGGCCGGGGCCGAGGCCGGGGGCGAGTTCCGGGGCCCGTTCCACCAGCACCACCTGCACCTCGGCGGCGGCGCCGTGGGGTGCGACGATCGTGCGGAGCCTGCCGACGAGTTCGGTCGCGGTCTCCAGGCCGGTGAAGCCCGAGCCGACGACGAGGGCGGTGAAGCGGCCCGGGGTGACGGGCTCGCCCGGCAGCCCGCGCAGGTGGGTGTCCAGGGCGGTGGCGGAGTCGATGTCGTCGACGTCGAACAGCAGGTCGGCGCCGGGCAGCTCGGGCCGCACCAGACGGCTTCCGCACGCCAGGATCAACCGGCGGTAGGGCAGGACGAGTTCCCGGCCGGTCGCGTCCGCGGTGGTGACACGTCGTCCGACGGTGTCGATTCCCGTCACGGTCGCGGCGACGCGCCCCACCCCGACCGGGCCCAGGACGCGGTCGAGCGGGACCCTCATGGTGTGCGGGTCGGCCTCGTAGAGCCGGGGCCTGAGCACCAGGTCGTTCCCCGGGGTGACCAGGGTGACCGAGTGGTGGGGGGCGCCCGCCTCCCGGAGGGCACGGACGGCGGACGCGGCCGCCCAGACCCCGGCGAAACCGCCGCCGACGACGAGGATGTCCGGCATCGCGCTAGCCCTTCGCGCCGTCGGCCCGAAGGCCCGGGTCCCGGGTGATGCGGTCGAGGATGGCGTGTACCGCGTCCACGGCGTCGGCCGCCTCGCGGGCGTGTCCGGCCGCCTCACGCTCGCGTGCCGCCGTCTCTCGGGTGTGCTCCGCGTCGTACGGGTCCTCGGGCGCGGCGGGGCGGGCCGCTCCGGGGTCGGTCGGCCCCGGGGAGATCAGCAGTTCCAGCACGGCGCCGAGGAGCAGGGCGAGCCGGCCCCCGTTGTCCGCGAGGAAGCTCATCGATCCTTCCGCGAGGGCTGCCCGCAGGCGGGGCGCGGTGAGGGCGCCGTCGCCCGCCGAGGCGGTGAGCAGGAGTTCGCCGACGCGGGCCTCCAGCGCGGTCGGCGCCCACCGGGCGCTCGCGTGGTCCCGGCTCAGGGTTGCCAGCAGGGTGCGGACACGGGTGAGGGCGGCCCGCTCCGGGAGGACGGGGCGGGTCGAAGGGAGGGCGTGCGTGGTCATGTCGCCAGCGTCCCGGCCGCCGGACAGGGCGTGGCCAAGAACCGGCAAGGCGCGGGCGTGGCCCCGTCGTCGAGAGGCCGCGGTCCGGCGCGGCGGCGGGTCTCAGACCTCGCCGGCGAAGTGCAGGGCGCCGATGGTCAGGCCGTGGCGGTGGTAGAAGCGGTGGGCGCCCTGGTTGGTCACCCCGGAGTCCAGTTCCACGCGGACACATCCCTCTTCCCGGGCCCGGGACTTCAGGGCGGTCAGCAGCAGCGCGCCGATCCCGCCCGAGCGCCGGTCCGGATCGGTGACCAGGTCGTCGACGAACAGGATGCGACCGCGGCTGGTGGCGAGGACGCGGTGGGCCGCCACCCCGAGGCAGTGGCCGGTCTCGTCGTAGGCAGCGGTGAACACCAGCCCCTGCGACTGGGCTTCGGTGGCGAAGGCCTCGAACGCCCGCTCGTCGAGCGCGGGTCTCAGGGCCCGGACGAGCGGGCCGATGTCGGTGGTGACGCGCGGATCGCCGATCGGCACCTCGTGGAGCGCCGCGGTGCGCGGCGGGGTCGTGGTCATGACCGGCATCGTAGGACCGGCGGCCGGGCGACCGATGGAGCGGCGACCTCGTCCGACGTGACGTGCGGGACGGGAACGTGACGTGCCGGGTCCGGACTTGACGTGCGGGACGGGGACTTGACGGACCTCGGTGGTGCGATGCGCCGTCCGGGGACACCGAGGTGACACACCGGGGCCGGGGAGGTGACGGACCTCGGGCCGTGATCGCCTCCGGCGGCCCGGAAGCCCCGGAACAGCAGAAGAATCCGGGCCATGCGTGCTGCCTACATAGAAGAACTCGGTCCCCCCGACTCCATCCGTCACGGCGAACTGCCGCCGCCCGTTCCCGGTTCGGGTGACGTGCTGGTCGACGTCGAGGTCACCGCCGTCAACCACGTGGACACCTTCGTGCGTTCGGGTGCCTGGCGAACCCCGGTGCCGTTCCCCTTCGTCGTGGGACGGGACCTCGTGGGGACGGTGGTCTCCGCCGGTCCCGGCGCGCCCGGCTTCGCGGCGGGTGACCGGGTGTGGTGCAACAGCCTCGGTCACGCGGGCCGGCAGGGCGCCGCGGCCGAGCAGGTGGCCGTGCCCGCGGACCGGCTGTACCACCTGCCGGCGGGCGTGGATCCGGTGCACGCGGTGGCGCTGGCCCACCCGGCGGCGACGGCGCACCTCGCCCTGTTCACGCACGGTCGGGTCCGGGCCGGCGAGACGGTCCTCGTCCTCGGCGCCGCCGGGAACGTGGGGAGCGCGGCGGTGGTGATGGCCGCCCAGGCGGGTGCCCGGGTGGTGGCCGTGGCCGCCGGGCGCGACGCCGCGTACGTCCGCTCGTTGGGCGCCCGGCACTTCGTCGACTACGGCGAGGAGGACGCGACGGCCCTGATCCGGGCGGCGGCCCCGGACGGCGTGGACCTGTACGTGGACACCTCGGGCCGCAACGACCTGGAGACGGCGCTGGAGTTGCTCGCCTCCCGGGGCCGGGTCGTCGTCCTCGCCGGGCTGCGGACGCGTCCGGTGCTGCCGGCCGGCGCCCTGTACCTCCAGGACCGCTCGGTGCTCGGCTTCGCCATCTCCCACGCCCGTACGCACGAACTGGCGGACGCCGCCGCGAACATCAACCGGTTGCTGGCCGACGGGCTGCTGAAGCCGCACGCGACCGAGGTGCTGCCGCTGAGCGAGGCGGGTACGGCGCACCGTCGGCTCGACGAGGGAAAGGTCCGCGGAAAGCTCGTCCTGCGCGTCTCCTGACGCATTCCCGAATTCATGGACGCACGCCGCCACCGACCTGACGGATAGCGATTTCGGCCGTTGACCGGCCGTCCCGACAAAGACAGGATTTCAACCATGACGAACATCATCGAGACCTCCCCGCTGTTTGAACTCCGCGCCGACATTTCGGTGAACGCCACGCCCGAGGAGGTGTACGCGGTGGTCAGCGATCTGCCGCGCAGTGCCGAATGGAGCCCGGAATGCATGGGCGGCGAATGGATCTCGGGAGCGCCCTCCGCGGTCGGTTCGATCTTCCGGGGCGAGAACCTGCGCAGCGAGCAGGTCGTCGCCTGGGCTCCGCTGGTCCGCGGCACCTGGTACACCGAGGCCCGGGTCACCGCCGCCGAGCCGGGCCGGACGTTCCGCTGGATGATGCTCACGCACGCCCAGGAGGACCAGGAGAGCGTCTGGGGCTTCGACGTGGCGGCCGACGGATCGGGTTCCGTGCTCACCCACCATTTCCGGATGGGGAAGGCGACCGCCGGAATCCACAAGATCGTCGCGGATCTGGACGAGGCGGGGCGCCGGAAGTTCGTCGACGACTGGACGGCGAAGCTGGTGCAGGATCTCGACGCCACTCTCTCCCGCATCAAGGACGTCATCGAGAAGGCCTGAATTCAGACCGGCATCGGCAATTCACGGACGAGAGAGTGACGCATGTTCCTCCAGCGCATAAACAACAAGGGAATTCGGCTCGGCACGCTGTTCGATCGAGCGGCCGCCCGACACCCCGGCAATTTCGTGATCCTCGACCACGATCTCGACATCGCCCCCGAACTGAGCCGCAGGGCCACCCTGACGGAGGTCGCCGAACTGGTGGCCGAGCTGGCCTCCCGGTTGTGGTCGGTCCAGGTCCGACCCGGTGACCACGTGGTGGTGCACAAGGGCGACGGGTTCGACATCACCCTGCTGGCCTGCGCCATCGCCCGCATCGGGGCCGTCCCGGTGTTGCTGTCGCCGAAGTTGGACGGGGCGACCGTCGCCGAGCTGCTGCGACGCGTGGGCCGGCCGTTCCTGGTCACCGACCAGGAGAAGCTGGAGCACTCGCTGCCCGCCGAGGTCATGGCCCTTTCCCGGGAGGTGCTGCTCGCCTCCGGGACGTACGAGGGCGCGACCGCGTTCGCCGCGCTCGCCGGGGCACCCCGGGTGCCGGCGGTCGCCATGCCCGCCGACCATCCCACCCTGATCACGCACACCTCGGGCACGACCGGCACGCCGAAGCTCGCGGTGCACACCGGCACCAGCTTCCAGGCGCGCTACCGGCCGCAGGCCACCGTGGTGTCGACGGCCGTGCGGCGCAGCGAACCGATCGCCGTGCACGTCTCGTTCGTCCACTCACGGATGTTCACCGCGATGCCCATCGCCGTGCTCCAGGGCCATCCGCTGATCGTGTTGCGCGACGACGACCCGGAGACGGTGGGAGACCTGTTCAGCCAGGTGCCGCCCGGGTTCATCGAGGCCCACCCCAACACCTTCCTGCGCTGGGAGGTGTTGGCCGAGGACCCGCGCCGGCCGCTGGCCAACGTGAAGTACTTCTCCAGCACCTTCGACGCGATCCACCCCCGGACGGTGAACCGGCTGCTCCAGGCCTCCGGGCGGAAGAACCGCAGGTTCGCGCAGGCCTACGGCCAGAGCGAGGTCGGTCCGATCGCGGCTCGCACGTACTCCCTCAAGGACGGCGCCGACTTCAACGGCCGGTGTGTGGGCGTGCCGTTCCCCGGGATGACGGGCGTGCGGGTGGTCAGCCGCGACGGCAACCCGCCGGACAAGGACAACCCGGGCTGGATCGAGGTCCGCAGCGACGGACGGATCATCAGCTACCTCGGCGAGCACCAGCGCTGGGAGAAGCAGGTCAACGACGGCTGGTGGCGCATGGGCGACGTCGGCTACCGCACCAAGTGGGGCTGTCTGCACCTGCTGGACCGCGAGGTGGACGAGATCCCGGGCGTCAAGAGCACCCTGGAGATCGAGGACAAGCTGTTCACCCGCGTCCCCGAGCTCGTCGAGGTCATCATCATCCCCGGCCCCGACGGCACCGCCGTCCCCGTGGTCAGCACCCGGGACGACAAGCCGCTGGACCTGGCCGCCTGGCAGTCGGCCGTGGTCGGGCTGCCGCCGCTGGCGGAGCCCGTGCAGTGGCGGCTGGAGGACCTTCCCCAGACCGCGACCACCAAGATCAAGCGCTTGGAGCTGGCCCGGCTGCTCGGCGCCGGCGAGTCCACGAGCACCACCAACTGATCGTCCCGCACCGTGGGAATGGGAGTTCCGCAATGAAGAAGAGCCGAGTAGAGCTCGCCGTCATCGGCGCCGGACCGCGCGGCCTGTCCGTCCTGGAGCGGCTGATCGCCGCAGAGCGGACCGCACCGTCGCGCGAGGGCGTCGTGGTGCACGTCGTGGACCCCTCCGCGCCCGGAGCCGGAACGGTGTGGCGCGCGGCGCAGTCCCGGCACCTGCTGATGAACACCGTCGCCTCGCAGATCACCGTCTTCACGGACCACAGCGTCCGCATCGACGGGCCCATCGAGCCGGGCCCGAGCCTGTACGAGTGGGCGCAGGGCCTGGCCCTGCTCGGGGACCGTGACAGCCACGACGAGGCCACGCTGGCCGAGGCCCGCCGGATGGGCCCGAACACGTACCCCACGCGCGCCTTCTACGGCACCTACCTGGGCGACTGCTTCCGCCGGGTCGTCGAGAGCGCGCCCGGCCACGTCACGGTGCACGTGCACCGGACGCGGGCGGTGGCCATGGCCGACACCCACGGGGTGCCCGGCGGACCGCAGGGCGTGCGGCTGGAGAACGGCGTCCGGCTGAACGCGCTCGACGCCATCGTGATGGCCCAGGGGCACGTACCGGCCCGGCTCACCAGCCGGGAGGCCCGGACGGCCAGCCTGGCCCGGATCCACCACCTCACCTACCTCACGCCCTCGAACCCGGCGGACCTGGACCTCAGCGGCATCGAGGCCGGCCAGAACGTGCTGCTGCGCGGTCTGGGCCTGAACTTCTTCGACCACATGGCGCTGCTGACGGCGGGCCGCGGCGGGGTCTTCGAGCGGGACGGCGAGAAGCTCGTGTACCGCCCGTCCGGACAGGAGCCCCGGCTGTACGCGTTCTCGCGGCGCGGCATCCCGTACCACGCGCGGGGCGAGAACGAGAAGGGCGCGCACGGGCGTTATCATCCGCGGCTGCTGACCGCCGAGTTCATCGCGGCGCTCAAGGAGGACGCGCGGGACGGTCGGCCGGTCAGTTTCAGCGCCGACCTGTGGCCGCTGATCTCCCGCGAGGTGGAGAGCGTCTACTACGCCACCCTGCTCACGCGGCGCGGCCGGGACGCCGAGCGCGAGCCGTTCGTGGAGCAGTACCTGGCGTTGGAGCCGGACGCGGACCCCGCGCCGCTGCTGACGGCGCACGGCATCGAGGAGGCCGACCGGTGGGACTGGGAGGGCCTCTCCCGGCCCTACGGCGACCGGGTGTTCACCGGCCGCGCCGACTTCACCGCCTGGCTGCTGGAGTACCTGGCCCGCGACGTGGTCGCGGCGAAGCAGGGGAACGTCAGCGGTCCCGTGAAGGCGGCCCTGGACCTGCTGCGCGACCTGCGCAACGAGATCCGGCTGGCGGTCGATCACGGCGGGCTGGAGGGCACCTCGCACCGCGACGACCTGGAGGGCTGGTACACGCCGCTGAACGCGTTCCTGTCCATCGGCCCGCCGGCCTCCCGCATCGAGGAGATGGGCGCCCTGATCGAGGCGGGGGTCCTGACCATCCTCGGCCCCGGGGTGCAGGTCCGCATCGACACGACCGCGCAGTTGTACGTGGCCGAGTCCTCGGTGGTCCCCGGGCCGGCGATCCGCGCGACCGCGCTGATCGAGGCCCGCCTGCCGGAGCCCGATCTGCGGCGCACGGCGGACCCGTTGCTGCGCCACCTCCTGGACACCGACCAGGCAGCCACCTACCGCATCGACGCCGCGCAGGGCACCACGTACGAGACGGGCGGACTGGCGGTGACCGAGCGGCCGTTCCACATGCTCGACGCGCGGGGCCGGGCGCATCCGCGGCGGTTCGCGTACGGGGTGCCCACCGAGTCGGTGCACTGGGTGACCGCCGCGGGCATCCGTCCGGGCGTGGACTCGGTGACGCTCGGGGACTCCGACGCCATCGCCCGCGCGGTACTGGACCTGCCCGCGGTGGCGCACGTGCCGGCCGGGCTGGGCCCGGTGGACGCGGGCACCGACCTCACCGGAGTGATCGTCTGATGCCGGGCGGTCTGCGCCTGGTCGACCCGGCCGCGCCCCCGCCGGCGGCCGATGTCGAGGTCGGGCCGGCCCCCGCGACGGCGCCCGACGCGGGCCTGCTCTCACCGGTCCGCGCCGGCACCCCCGTCGAGGCGGCGACCGGGGACCCCGCCTGGCTCCAGGCCATGTTGGACGCCGAGGCGGCGCTGGCCCGGGCCCAGGCCCGGCTGGGCACCCTGCCCTGGCAGGCCGCCGACGCCATCACCGACGCGGCCCGGGCGGAGCGGTTGGACCTGCGCGAGCTGGCCGTGGCGGCCCGGGAGACGGCCAACCCGGTCGTCGGCCTGGTGCGGGCGCTGACGGCGGTGGTCGCGGCGGACTCCCCGGAGGCCGCCGAGTACGTCCACCGCGGCTCCACCAGCCAGGACATCTTCGACACCGGGGCGATGCTGGTGGCGCACCGCGCGCTGACGCTCGTACGGGAGGACCTGACGCGTACCGCGACGGCCCTGGCCGCCCTGGCCGGGGAGCACCGGGACACGCTGATCGCCGGTCGGACGATGGCGCTGCACGCCGTGCCGACGACGTTCGGGTTGAAGGCTGCGGGCTGGCTCCAGCTGGTGCGCGAGGCCCGGGAGCGGCTGACGCGGGTCCATGAGGAGGGGCTGCCCGTCTCGCTGGGCGGCGCGGCGGGGACCCTGGCCGGCTACGTCGAGTACGCGGGCCTCGACGGCCCCGAGGGCTCCGAGGACGTGCTGGACCCGGGGGTCTTCCACGACCGGCTGGTCGCCGCGTACGCCGCCGAGACGGGCCTGGCCCGGCCGGCGTTGCCGTGGCACAGCCTGCGCACGCCGCTCGCCGACCTGGCGGCGGCGCTCGCCTTCACGGCGGGGGCGCTCGGGAAGATCGCCGTGGACGTGCAGGGCATGGCCCGGACCGAGGTCGGCGAACTCGCCGAGCCCGGCGGCGCCGGGCGGGGAAGCTCCTCCGCGATGCCCCACAAGCGCAATCCGGTGCTGTCCACGCTGATCCGCAGCGCGGCCCTCCAGGTCCCGGCCCTGGCCGGAGCGCTGACGGCCTGTCTGGTGTCGGAGGACGAGCGGTCCGCGGGCGCCTGGCACGCCGAGTGGTTGCTGCTGCGGGAGTGCCTGCGGCTGGTGGGCGGCGCCTCGCACACGGCCGTGGAACTGGCCGAGGGACTGGAGGTCAGGTCGGAGCGGATGCGCGCCAACCTGGACCTCACCGGCAGCGGGGTGGTCTCGGAGCGGATCGTGGCCGTGCTCGCCCCGCGGCTCGGGAAGGCCGCGGCCCGAACGCTGTTGGACGAGGCCACGGCGACGGCCGGCGCCGAGGGGCGCCCGCTCGCGGACGTCCTCGCGGAGGCCCCCGAGCTGGCGGGCGTCCTGGGTCCGGCGGCGCTGGCGGGCCTGTGCGATCCGGCCGGGTACACGGGCGCGGCCCGCGCCCTGGTGGAACGCGCCCTGGTGGAACGCGCCCCCAAACGGCCCTGAGCTGCGCCTGGCTGACCCGAGTTGCCCCGAGCGCCCTGAGGCGGCACCCCGTCGGGCCCGGTGCGCCGAAAGGCGGACCGGGCCCCCAGAGAGGAGAGACATGAAGACCAGACCCGCCGCCGGGCGGTGGATCGAAGGCTGGAACCCGGAGGACGAGGAGTACTGGGAGCGCACCGGGAAGCGGATCGCGCGCCGCAATCTGCTGCTGTCCGTGCTGTCCGAGCACATCGGGTTCTCGGTGTGGAGCATGTGGTCGGTGCTCGTGCTGTTCATGTCGCCGGAGATCGGCCTCGGGTTCACACCCGGCGAGAAGTTCCTGCTCGTCGTCGTGCCGACCCTGGTGGGCGCCGTGTTGCGGCTGCCGTACAGCTGGGCGGTGACCCGGTTCGGCGGTCGCAACTGGACGGTGTTCGCCTCGGCCGTGCTGCTGGTGCCGGCGCTGCTCGCGTTCGTCTTCGTGCAGCGCCCGGGGACCCCGCTGTGGGTGTTCCTGATCATCGGCGCCACGGCCGGGGTGGGCGGCGCCAACTTCGCCTCCTCGATGACCAACATCACCACCTTCTTCCCGCAGAACCGCCAGGGCTGGGCCCTGGGGGTGAACGCCGGCGGCGGCAACCTGGGCGTGGCCGTGGTGCAGTTGCTGGGCCTGCTGGTGATCGCCACGGCCGGTGACACCCACCCGTCGTACGTGGCCGCCGTCTATCTCCCGCTGATCGTGCTCTCCGCGCTGCTCGCGGCCCTGAAGATGGACAACGTCGACGCGGTCCGGGCCCGCCCCGGGGCGCTGCGCGAGGCCGCCGCGAGCCGCCACACCTGGTTCATCTCCTTCCTGTACATCGGCACGTTCGGATCCTTCATCGGCTACGGGTTCGCCTTCGGGCTGGTGTTGCAGAACGAGTTCGGCTCGACCCCGCTCGAGGCGGCGTCGTACACGTTCGTCGGCCCGCTGCTCGGCTCGGTGTCCCGGCCGCTCGGCGGGAAGCTCGCCGACCGCTGGGGCGGGGCGCGCGTCACCCTGTGGGCGTTCCTCGCGCTGGCCCTGGGAACCGCGGGGCTGCTGCTGGCCTCGCGGGCCGGGTCCTTCGGGGCGTTCGTCGCGGCCTTCACCCTGGTCTTCGTGCTCAGCGGACTCGGCAACGGCTCCACGTACAAACTGATCCCGGCCGCGGCAGCCGCCGAGGCGGAGGTCACCATCACCTCGGGCGGCGAGGCCCGGCAGGCCTTCGCCCGGGCCCGTCGGATCTCGGGCGCCGCCATCGGGATCGCGGGCGCCGTCGGCGCGCTGGGCGGGGTCGCCATCAACCTGGCGTTCCGCGCCTCCTACCAGGGGCCCCAGGGCAGCGGCACCACCGCGTTCGCCTGCTTCCTCGGCTACTACGCGCTCTGCGTGCTGCTCACCTGGGCGGTGTACCTGCGTCCCGGGCGGCGGGTCGCCCAGGGACCCGCCCCGGCGCGCGAGCCGAGGCCGGCCCGTGTCCGCTGACCCGGTCGCGGCGCCCGAAGCCGCCACGCACTGCGCGTACTGCGCCCTCCAGTGCCCGACCGTGCTGCGCGACGAGGGCGACGCGGTCGCCGTCCGCCCGGCCGACCCCGCCGGGGGCGGCCTGTGCCAGAAGGGCTGGACGGCCCCCGCGGTGCTCCGCGCACCCGACCGGCTGCGGACCCCGCTGGTGCGCGGCCCCGACGGACGACTGGCCCCCACCGACTGGGACTCCGCGCTCGACCTGGTCGCCGGTCGCCTCGCACGGCTGCGCGGGGAACACGGCGCGGACGCCGTCGGGGTGTTCGGCAGCGGCGGGCTGACCAACGAGAAGGCCTACCTGCTCGGCAAGTTCGCCCGGGTGGCGCTCGGCACCAGCAGGATCGACTACAACGGCCGCTTCTGCATGTCGTCAGCCGCCGCCGCCGGGAACGCGGCCTTCGGACTCGACCGGGGACTGCCGTTCCCCGTGGCGGACCTGGGGCGGGCGGAGGTCATCCTGCTGGCCGGCGCCAACCCCGCCGAGACGATGCCGCCGTTGATGCGGCACCTGAACCGGGCGCGCCTCGTCGTGATCGACCCGCGTCGCACCCGTACGGCGGAACTGGCCGCGCTGCACCTCCAGCCCGTGCCGGGCACCGATCTGGCGCTGGCACTGGGGTTGTTCCACCTCGCCGTCACGGAGGGCCTGCTCGACAAGGCGTACGTGGCGGAGCGCACCACCGGCTTCGACGAGGCCTGGCGGCGGGCCGTGGCCTGGTGGCCCGAGCGGGTGGAGGGGATCACCGGCGTACCGGTCGCGGACATGCGTGAGGCCGTGCGGATGCTCGCCGGGGCGGACCGCCGGTACGTGCTCACCGGGCGCGGCGCCGAACAGCACAGCAAGGGCACCGACACGGTGTCCGCGTTCGTCAACCTGTCGCTCGCGCTGGGCCTGCCGGGCCGCCCGGGCAACGGGTACGGCTGCCTGACCGGCCAGGGCAACGGGCAGGGCGGACGCGAGCACGGCCAGAAGGCCGACCAGCTCCCCGGGTACCGGATGATCACCGACCCGGCGGCGCGCGACCACGTGGCGGGCGTCTGGGGCGTGGACCCCGACACCCTGCCGGGCCCGGGCACCGGCGCCTACCAGCTGCTCGACTCCCTCGGCACGCCCGCCGGGCCCAAGGCCCTGCTGGTGTTCGGCTCCAATCCGGCGGTGTCCGCCCCGAACGCGGCGCACGTGTCGCGCCGGCTGGCCGCCCTGGACCTGCTGGTCGTCGCCGACTTCGTGCCGTCCGAGACGGCTGCCCTGGCCGACGTGGTGCTGCCCGTCACCCAGTGGGCCGAGGAAGAGGGCACCCTGACCAGTCTGGAAGGGCGGGTGGTGCGCCGCCGCCCGGTCCTGGCCCCGCCACCCGGGGTACGGACCGACCTCGACGTGCTGCACGGGCTCGCGACGCGCCTGGGTCAGCCTCCCGAACGGTTCCCGACGGCGCCGCGCACGGTCTTCGAGGAACTGCGCCGGGCCTCCGCCGGGGGCCGCGCCGACTACGCGGGGATCAGCTGGGAACGGCTCGACGCCGGCGAGGAGTTGTACTGGCCGTGCCCCGCGGACGACGGCGACGGACGGCATCCCGGTACGCCCCGGATGTTCCTGGACCGCTTCGCGCACCCGGACGGGCGGGCCCGGTTCGCCCCGGTGGAGGACCGGGACTCCGCGGAGATCCCGGACGCCGAGCGCCCGCTCCTCGCGACGACGGGCCGGGTCCTCGCCCACTACCAGTCGGGGGCGCAGACCCGCCGGGTGCCCGAACTGATGGCCGTCGCACCGGAGGTGTTCGTCGAGGTCCACCCCGACACGGCGGGGCGCTTCGGACTGACCGACGGCGGTCACGCCCGGGTCGTCTCCGCGCACGGGGCGGTGGTGGCCCGGGTACGGCTGGTGGAGAGCCTGCGCGCCGACACCGTGTTCGTGCCGTTCCACTTTCCCGGCGCGGGCCGGGCCAACCTGATCACCGGGCCCGCCCTGGACCCGGTCAGCGGCATGCCGGAGTTCAAGCTGGCCGCCGTCCGCGTCGAACCCTGGTCGGAGCCCTCGTGAACGGGATCGTCGTCGTCGGCCACGGCCCGGCCGCCCACCGTCTCTGCGCCTCGCTGCACCGGCTGGGGCACCGGAGTCCGGTGACCGTCCTGGGAGCCGAGCCCCACGCCGCCTACAACCGGGCCCTGTTGCCGTCGGTCCTGGACGGGACCCTGCCCGCGCAGGCCCTGGAGCTGGCCGCGCCGCCCGGGAACGCACGGGTGCGCCGGGCGGCCGTCGTGACCGGCGTCGACCGTGCCCGACGCGAGGTCCGTACCGCCGACGGGACCGTGTACGGGTACGAGGTCCTGGTGCTGGCCACCGGAGCGCGCCCGCGTTCCCCCGGCTTCGACTCCCCCGCCGTGCGCCGACTGGGCACCCTCGCCGACGCCGAACCGCCGCCGGAGGGGCCGGTGGTGATCGTCGGGGGCGGGCTGCGCGGGGCGGGCGCCGCCGCCGCGCTCGGCCGGGCGGGGCACGAGGTGACGTTGGTGCACTCCGGGCCGCGGCTCGCCCACCGCGACCTCGACGGGCCGGCCTCGGCGGTACTGGCGCGGACCCTGGAGGAGGCCGGCGTGGCCTTGGAACTCGACCGCCGGGTGGCCGGCGCGGAACACGGCAAGGCCGTGCTGGACGACGGCCGGCTGCTCGCGGCGGCCACGGTGCTGGCGTGCGCGGGCAGCGTCCCGGAGACCGCGGTGGCCCGGGCGGCGGGGCTGGAGGTGCGGCGCGGGATCGTCGTGGACGACCGACTGCGCACCGGCGATCCGCGGATCCACGCCATCGGGGACTGCGCCGAACACGCGGGCGCCGCCGGGGACTCCCTGACGTCGGCATGGGAACAGGCGGACGCCCTCGCGGGCATCCTGACCGGCTCGGACAGTCCGTACCGGCCGACGCGCCGCGTGCTGCGCCCCGGGATCCGGGGACTGGAACTGACGGTCGTCGGCCCGGTCGAAGAACCCGCCCCGGACGGGGAACCGGCCCCGGGTGACGACCCGGCCCCCGGCGAGGAGACCGTGTCGCTGTCCGATCCGGGAGGCGGACGCCACGCCCGCCTGCGGCTGCGCGACGGCCGGATCCGGTCCGGGATCGTCGCCGGGTTCCCGCAGGCCGTCGCCGCCGTGGGCCGGCTGTACGCGCGGGACCTCCCGGTGCCGAGCGACCGGCTGGCCCTGCTGATCGGTTCCGCCGGGGGGTACGCGGCCTCGGGCGCGCTGCCGGACACGGCCGTGGTCTGCCAGTGCAACAACGTGACCCGCAAGGCCCTTCGGCAGGCCTGGGACGGCGGTGCCCGCGCCCTGCCCGCGCTCGCCGCCGCGACCCGGGCCACCACGGGCTGCGGGACCTGTGTCCCGGCGGTGGGCCGGCTGTGCGCCGAACTCGCCCGATCCACCGAAGGGGGGAACCGCCCGTGAGCGGGACCCTGGTCCTCGCCGGCTACGGCATGGTCGGCCACCGACTCCTCGAACTCCTGCGGGCGGACGAGCGGTTCGCGTCGTGGCGGATCGTCGTCGCGGCCGAGGAACCCCGCGCCGCCTACGACCGGGTGGCGCTCTCCTCGTACCTGGACGGCAGAAGCGCCCGGGACCTGACACTGACCGGCCCCGAGGTGCTGGAGGACCCCCGGGTCGAACTGCGGCTCGGCGCTCCGGTCGTCGCGATCGACCGGACGACCCGTACGGTGGCCTTCGCGGACGGCTCGGACGTGCGGTACGACGCACTCGTGCTGGCCACCGGGTCGAAGCCGTTCGTGCCGCCGATCCCCGGTCACACCCTGCCGGGCTGCTTCACGTACCGGACCCTCGCGGACCTCGACGCCCTGCGCGCGGCAGCCGAACCGGGCGCCGCCGGCGTGGTGATCGGCGGTGGCCTGCTGGGGCTGGAGGCGGCGCAGGCCCTGCGTTCGCTGGGAATGCGACCCCATGTGGTGGAGGTGGCCCCGCACCTGATGCCGCTCCAACTCGACGAGGGCGGCGGCGCGGTGCTGGCCCGCCTGGTGGGCCGGCTCGGCATGAGTGTCCACTGTGGCCGCGGTGTCACGTCCGTGGACGCGGGCCCCGACGGGTGGGTCCGCGGGGTCACGCCGGCCGACGGCGACGAGCTGCCCGCCCGTTGCGTGGTGTTCTCGGCGGGAGTGCGCCCGCGGGACGAGCTGGCCGAGCCGGCCGGGCTGCCGCGCGGGGAGCGGGGCGGGTTCCTGGTGGACGCCCTCTGCCGTACCGAGGATCCCCGGATCTGGGCGGTCGGCGAGTGCGCGGCCGTGCTGGGCCGCTGCCACGGCCTGGTCGCCCCCGGCTACCTGATGGCCGAGAGCGTGGCCGCGCAACTGACCGGCCGGCCGGCGGAGCCCTTCCCGGGCGCCGACACCTCGGCGAAGCTGAAGGTGTTCGGCGTGGACGTGGCCGGGTTCGGCGACGTCCACGCCCGGGTCGAGGGCGCGCTGTCCTTCGTACGGGAGGACCACACGGCCGCCACCTACGCCAAGTTGGTGCTCGGACCGGACGGCCGCACCCTCCTCGGTGGCGTCCTGGCCGGTGACACGCGCGCCTACGGGGAGCTGCGCTCGATGCTGGGCCGCGAACTGACCGGGCCCCCGGAGCGGCTCCTCGTCTGAGACGCGGACCGCGGATCGCGGTGGCCGAGGGCAAAAGGGGGCGGGGCGGTGCCGTGGCACCGCCCCGCCCCCTTTTGCCGTGCCCGCCCACCGGGCCGCGCCGCGCCTTCCGTGACGGGGCCGGTACCGGCCCCGGCGAGGACGGGTGCGGGCACTCTCGCCGCGTGCGGTGGCCACCCACTGCCCGCGTGCGCCGAAGGCGCTGCCCGCCCGGGAGGCGACGTGGCCGTCGCGGGGGTGTCCGTGTCAGTGCCGGTGCCGGTGCCGGTGCCGGTGTCCGTGTCCGTGCCGGTGTTCGTGCCGGTGCCGTGCCGGTCTCGGTGTTCGTACCGGTGTCGGTGTTCGTGCCGGGACCGGAGCCGCGCCCTGATCGAGGTCGGCGACGCCGACGCCTCTCCGGAGCGCCGGCCGGAGCCTTCCGCACGCCTTGCCGGTCGGATCGGTCGACTCGCCGAGAGCACGCCGCGCCGTGCCGCGGTCGGCGATCGGCGATCGGCGATCGGCGATCGGCGATCGGCGATCGGCGGAGCAGGTGGCCCTCGTACCGATGTCCTGCCCGGCGGCGGGCGGCCGGGCGCGGCGCGTCGACCCGAGGCGCGGGAGCCGAAGCGCTGAAGCCCGGCCCCGGCAGAGGTCCCGCCCCACCCGGATCGGCTTCGCCGGAGTGGGCCCCACCGGAAGCGCCCGCGCACGCGAAAGCGCCGGGCGCGGCTCGTCGAGGGAGCCGCGCCCGGCTGTCTGTCCCGCCCGCGGGGGACGGTTGGTCGCGGGGCAGACGATCAGTGGGCGGCCGCGGTGGCCGGGTCGGTCGCCGGTTCGGCGGCCGGAGCGGAGTCGGTCGGGCGGCCGGAGCGCCGGCCGACGACGAGGAGGGTGAGGATCGCGAGGCCGGCGCCGATGTACAGGACGCTGGCGGTGGCCAGGTTGTCCACGGCGATGCCGCCGAAGAGGGCGCCGAGGGCGATCGACAGGTTGAAGGTGGAGACGTACAGCGAGGAGGCGGCCTCGGTCGCGTCGGGGGCGGCGTCGAGGATCCAGGTCTGGAAGGTCACCGGCACGGCGCCGTAGCCCAGGCCCCACAGGACGAGGATGACGGCCGCGGTGAGCGTGGTGTTGCCGACGGTGGCGAGGAGCAGCATGGCGATGGCGAGGACGATCGCGATGCCGATGACGACCTGGCGCAGTCGCTTGGCGATCAGGGCGCCGGCGATGAAGTTGCCGGTGATGCCGGCGATGCCGAAGGTCAGCAACAGGACACCGATCATGCTGTCGCCGACGCCGTCGTCCTGGAGGAGCGGACGGACGAAGGTGTAGGCGAGGAAGTGTCCGGTGATGACGAGGAAGGTCATCGCGATGCCGATGCGGACGCCCGCGTTGGACTTCCACACGCGGGGCAGGTCACCGAAGGCGATGGTGCGCTCGGCGGGGACCTTCGGCATCAGGAAGAGCATGGCGGCGAGTGCGACGAGGCCGAGGATGCCGACCGCGGCGAAGGCGGTGCGCCAGCCGGAGAGGTCTCCGAGGAAGGTGCCGGTGGGCACGCCGAGCACGGAGGCCGTTTCCACGCCGCCGAAGATGACGGCGGTGGCGCGGGCGACGTGTCGTTCGGGCACCAGGCGCAGGGCGATGCCGCCGGCGATGGACCAGAAACCGCCGACGCTGATGCCGATGAGGAAGCGGGCGACCAGGACCACGGCGAAGCTGGTGGCGAAGGCGGAGGCGAGGTTCGCCAGGCCGACGATGGCGATCAGGATGACCAGGACGAGCCGCCGGTCGAACTTTCCGGTGGCGACGGTCACCAGCGGGGCGGAGATCGCCGCGACCAGGCCGGGGATGGTGACCATGAGGGCCGCCGTGCCCTCGGAGACCTTCAGCGCGTCCCCGACGGGGGTGAGCAGGCCGACGGGCAGCAGCTCGGAGGTCATGAGCGAGAAGATGCCGAGGGTGACGGCCAGGACGGCCAGCCAGCCCTTGACCGCGGAGGGTTCCTTGCCCGCGGTGCGCGGTGCGGATGAATCGAGGGTGGTCACGATGTCATTCCTTCGTCAGCGGTCCCCCTCTGGTGCCGGGAGACGGGGGTGGGGGCATGCGTGGGGCGGTGGCCTGGCCTGTCCGGCGGTGGCCACCGCCCTGGTGCGTCGTTATGGGGTCTGAGGGGGTCGTGGAGCGGCCGGACTACTCGGTTCCGGGGGTCTTGCGGGTGGCGACGTTCATCCGGTTCCACACGTTGGCGGTGAAGATGAGCGCGATCAGGTGCGCGAGCTCCTCCTCGCCGAAGTGGCGGGCGGCCTCGTCGTAGACGGCGTCGGTGACTCCGCCGGGGAGGAGGGTGACCTCCTCGGTGAGGGCGAGGGCCGCGCGCTCCTTGACGGTGAAGAGGCTCGACTCCTGCCAGGCGGTGAGCTGGTAGATCCGCTCTTCCGACTCGCCGCCCTTGCGGGCATCGCTGGTGTGGTAATCGATGCAGTAGGCACAGCGGTTGATCTGCGAGGTGCGGATCTGGACGAGCTCCAGGAGGACCGGGTCGAGTCCCTGTCGAGCGGCCCCGTCGAGGGCCAGGACGGACTTGAAGATCTTGGGGGCGACGGCGGCGAAGTTCATGCGCTCAGGAACCTGAAAAGTGGTCATGTGAAAACTGTAGGAGCGCAATCGGCCCGCAGTAGGGTGCATTCCCATGCAGAGATCATGGGTCAATTCCGAGGGCGCGTCCGATCCCGAGCCGACCGGTACCGGGAGCGATCTGCACCTGGAACTGAGTGGCGAGGGCAGCCTGCGCAACCAGCTGATGCAGGCGTTACGCACGGCGATCGACTCCGGCCGGCTCGCCCCCGGCACCCGGCTGCCGCCCTACCGGGCCCTCTCCGCGGACCTGGGGATCGCCCGCAACACCGTCGCCGACGCGTACGCCGAGCTGGTGGAGGAGGGCTGGCTGTCGGCGCGCCAGGGCTCCGGCACCCGCGTGGCCAGACGGGCGGCCCCGCTCCAGCCCGACCGGCCGCGCGGCCCCGCCCGTCCGACGCACCGCCGGACCGTGCACGACCTGCTGCCCAGCTCCCCCGACGCCTCCGCCTTCCCCCGTACCGCCTGGATCGGCGCCGCACGGCGGGCGCTGGCCGCCGCTCCGAACGATGCCTTCGGGGTCGGTGACCCGCGCGGCCGGATCGAGCTGCGCCGCACCCTGACCGAGTACCTCGCGCGGGTGCGCGGCGTACGGACGGCCCCGGACCGGATCATCGTCTGTTCCGGCTTCGCCCACGGGCTGGAGCTGCTCGGCAAGGTGCTCGCCGGCCCGGTCGCGGTGGAGTCGTACGGGCTGTCCTTCCACCGGGACATCCTGGTGGCGTCGGGGCTGGCCACGGTGCCGCTGACGGTGGACGGCGGGGGCGCCCGGGTCGAGGAGCTCCCCGGGACGGGTGCCAGGGCGGTGCTGCTCACCCCGGCCCACCAGTTCCCGACGGGCGGGCCCCTGCACCCCGAGCGGCGGGCCGCGGTGGTGGACTGGGCGCGGGCGAACGGTGGAGTGCTGATCGAGGACGACTACGACGGCGAGTTCCGTTACGACCGCCAGCCGGTCGGCGCCGTCCAGGGCCTGGATCCGGACCGGATCGTCTACATCGGCTCCGCCAGCAAGAGCCTGTCGCCCGCGCTGCGGCTGGGCTGGATGGTGCTGCCCGGCTGGTTGGTGGACGACGTGCTCGCCGTGAAGGGGCCGCGCGAGATGTGGTCGGGGGTCACGGACCAGCTGACCCTGGCGGAGTTCATCGGCTCGGGCGCCTACGACCGTCATCTGCGCCGGATGCGCCTGATCTACCGGCGCCGCCGGGACCAGCTGGCGGCCCGGCTGGCGCAGGAGGCCCCGCACATCAAGGTCAGCGGGGTGGCGGCCGGGCTGCACGCGGTGCTGGAGCTGCCGAGGGACACCGAGGAGGCGGCGTTGCGGGCGGCCCGCCGGCAGGGTCTGGCGCTGGACGGATTGCGGCCCTACCTGCACCCCGAGAGCTCCATGACCCCGCGGGACGGGCTGGTGCTCGGCTACGGCACCCCGCCCGACCACGCTTTCGCGGCGGCCCTGGACGCCCTGTGTCTGGCGTTGCCCGACCCGCCGCAGGAGGACGACGGGCGGGTGGGGGCGCGCGGGGAGGACCCTCCGCGCCGCCGGGGCGGCTCCGAGGCCCCGTAGACCCCCGACCTCCCGTGAACGCGCGCGAGCGCCGTCGTCCGGCCTGGGCCGGACGGCGGCGCTCGCGGGGGTGCTCGGTGGTGCGGGACGCGGTGCTCGGTGGGGCGTGGGGGTCAGTGGCCGGGCGTCGGGGTCAGGGCGTGCCGGAGTTCGGCCTCCAGCCGGTGCAGGTCGTCGGTGTGCCCGTGGGCCGCCACGTGCCCGTCGGGGCGGATCAGGTAGTACCCGGGGCGGGTGCACAGTCCGCCCCGGCCGGGCAGGTCGGGGGTGGCCCGCAGGACGCGGAGCCCCGGCCAGGGGCCGACGGTGTGCTCGACCCGGGCGGTCCAGGCGGTGTCCCGGGCGGGCGGGCGCAGCAGCAGCGTCCAGCCCGCCGGGGCCCGTCCCGGTCCGGCCAGGCCCAGTGCGACGGCGGCGGCCCGGGGGAAGACCGAGCCGGCCCTGATGCCGCCGGGCAGCCGGTCGCGTACCCGACAGGCGCCGGTCGACGGCTGCCGGGTGTCGCGGTCCGGGGTGTAGGCGAGCCGGCGGCCCGCCATCACGGGGGCGTAGAGCCGGGCGGCGGCGCCGGTGCGGTCCAGCAGCCGGAACGCGGTGTCGCGGGCGGCGACCCGGCGCCGGGTGCGGGCGGTCAGCGCGCGGGTGTGCAGGTCGGTGTCGCGGACGATGCGGCCGGTCGCCTCGACGCGTTCCCTGCCGTAGCTCTCCAGGAGCGTGGCCGGGGCCTCGCCGGCGAGGACGGCGGCGAGTTTCCAGGCGAGGTTGTGGGCGTCCTGGAGGCCGTTGTTCATCCCCTGGCCGCCGGCGGGGCTGTGCACGTGTGCCGAGTCCCCGGCCAGGAAGACGCGGCCGCGCTGGAAGTCGGTGGCCCGCCGGGCGTGGACCCGGAAGACGGTCTCCCAGACCGGTTCGGTGATCCGTACGCCGTGGGGGCCCCGGGTGTCGATGAGGCGCTGCATGTCGTCACGGGTCAGGGTGGTGCCCTCGGGCATCACCGACAGGAAGCGGAAGACCCCGTCGGGCTGCGGGACGACGCACAGGGTGCCCGAGGTGCTCTGGTAGTACGAGATCTCGTCGGGCGGCAGGTTCCCCTCGATCCGGGTGTCGAGGAGGGCGAAGGCCATCTCGTAGGTGGATCCCTCGAAGCCGATGCCGAGTTGCCGGCGGACGTCGCTGCCCGCCCCGTCGGCGCCGATGACGAAGGGGGCGGTGAACCGCTCGACCGGGCCGTCGCCGTGTTCCAGTACGGCGGTGACCGTGCCGCCCGGTTCGATCCGGCCCGAGTAGTCGACGTCGTCGAGGCACAACAGCCGGACGCCGCGCTCGATCTTCCCGCCGAGGGCGTGCAGCCGTTCGGTGAGGATGCGTTCCGTCTCGGGTTGGGGGAGCTGACGGGCGGCCAGTTCCTCGGTGAAGGTGAGCGAGGCGACCGGCTTGCGGTCGGAGAAGTAGCGGAAGGCGCGTACGGGTACGGAGGCCTCCTGTACGGCCTCACCGACGCCGAGGTCGGTGAGGATGTCGCGGACCCGGGGCCACAGCGACAGCGCCTTGGGCACCCGGGCGGCTTCGTGGGCCCGGTCGACGATCCGTACGCCCACTCCGCGCCGCAGCAGTTCGCAGGCGGCGAGCAGGCCGGTGGGACCGGCTCCGACGATCAGCACGTCGGCATCGCTGGTGGCGTTCACGGGTGTTCTCCTGCCTGTCGCCGGATGGTGGTCAGGACGACTGCGGGGCGGACAACCGCCGCAGCCGTGCGGTGAGTTCGAGGCGCTGGACCTTCATCGTGGCCGTGCGCGGCAGCTCGGAGAGCTTCATCTGCACCGGCTCGGCGAGCTGCGGCCACGCGGCGGCGGCGGAGCGCCAGCGGGCCGGGTCCAGCGGCAGGTCGTCGCGGGTGCAGAGCACGGGGACGCCCGCGCCGTCGGGTCCGGGGACGACGACGAGTTCGGTCAGTTCGTCGAGCCGGCCGAGGACGGTGTCCTCGATCTCCAGGGTGGAGTGGATGCCGGGGATGGCGTCGACCTCGCGGTCCAGGAGGTGGAGGCAGCCCTCGTCGGTGCGGTACCCGAGGTCCATGCCGCGCCACCAGCCGCCGTGCACCTGGGTGTCGTAGCGCTCGCGCTCGCCGAAGTAGCCCAGCGCCCGGCCGGCGGCCTGTACGTCGATGTAGCCGGGGTTGTCGCGGGTGACCTCCTTGCCGTTGCGGCTGACGAGGCGGAACTTGGTGTCGGAGGGGAAGGCGTGGCCCTGGCAGCGACCGTCCGCGCCGAGGGCGGTGGCGCGGGTGAAGCCGCGGCCGACGAGCGGGCCCGTCTCGCTCTGTCCGTAGATCTGGTAGAAGAGCGGCGAGCTGCGGTCGGTGGCGTGCAGCAGCTTGTGCATGGTGCTGGGGTGGATGGCGTCGAAGGTGGTGCTGAAGTACTTCACGTTCGACAGCGGGCGCAGCGGGTGGTCGACCAACTCCTCCCACTCCATGAAGGAGTTGGGGTGCGATTCGATGAAGCCGGGGCGGGTCTCGGCCCACAGGCGCGCCGCGTGCTCGGGCTCGGCGTCGCTCATGATGACCATCGGGTTGCCGCGGGGCAGCAGGACGGCCAGGGCCAGGGGCATCCGCGAGTGGACGTAGCTGACGTGCAGGGCGACGGTCTCGTGCTCGCGGATCATGTCGAAGAGCTTGGCCTGCGGGCGGTAGCGGCCGTGCAGGGTGCGGGCCGAGTGCACGACCAGCTTGGGCAGGCCGGTGGTGCCGGAGGTGTGCGTCATCAGCGCGGGCAGGTCGAGGTGGGGGACGACGGGGTCCTGCCGCGGGGAGCCGGCCAGGTCCGCGAGGGAGACCGTGCCCGGACGGGACCCGGCCACGATGATCACCTGGCCGGCGATCTCCGCGAGGGGGGTGCCCGCGAACGGTCCGTCGAGCTTGTCGGTGTCGGTGACCAGGTGGGGGGAGCCGAGCCGGCGCAGCAGCGCGAGGACGCTGTCGGCGTCGAGGTACGGGGAGAGTTGGACGGGGACGGCTCCGAGGCGGGCGACGGCGCAGGACAGGATGTTGATGTCGAAGCCGTTGGACTTGTGGAGGGCGACGTGGTCGCTGCGGCGCACTCCGGCCGCGTACAGGCGGGCCGCGGTGTCGTCGATGTGCCCGGCCAGTTCGGCGAACGTCAGGCGTCGCCCGGCCTCGGGGAAGAGGTCCAGGTCGTGGTCGAGGATGATCAGCTGGTCGCCGTGGGCCTGGGCGGCCCGTTCGGCCACGAGGCCCATGTACAGGCCCTTGTCACTGCCGTTGACGGGAAGCATGGCGGAACTCCTTCGCGGGAGGGGTGCGGGTGGGTGGTGGGCCGGTCAGACCAGGCCGGTGAGCAGGGACTCGACGATGCGGACGCCGTCCCGGGTGAGCACGGATTCGGGGTGGAACTGCATGGAGGCGAAGTGCGGTCCGCGCAGGGCGTGCACCTCGTCGGTCTCCGGGTCGCGGCTGACCTCGAACACGCCGACGCCCTCGGCCTCGGCCTTGTCCTCGGCGCCGCGGGCGGCGAACGTGTTGTAGAAGCCGACCCGCTCGGTCGCGCCGAACAGTTGGATCTGTCGCTGTACGCCCTGGTTGGGGTGGTCGCGGCGGACCAGGTCGAGCCCCAGTTCCCGGGAGAGGACCTGGTGGCTGAGGCACACGGCGAGGAAGGGTCTGCGCTTGGCGAGCAACGCGCGGACGTCGGAGGACAGTCGGGCGATCTTCGGGTGGCCGGCGTCGCGCGGGTCGCCGGGGCCCGGTCCCATGACGACCAGGTCGTGGGCGTCGAGGGAGTACGGCTCGTCGAAGCGGCTCACGGTCACCCGCAGGCCCATCGAGCGGAGTTGGTGGGCGATCATCGAGGTGAAGGTGTCCTCCGCGTCCACGACGAGGACCGAGCGTCCGACCAACGAGGCTTGTGGCAGCGCCCGTTCGCCTTCCTCGGCGAGCCAGTAGCCGGCGATGGAGTCGTTGCGCCGGGCCAGGGCGGCCCGGACGTCGGGGTGGGCGGAGAACCGGGTGGCGCCGTCCGATTCCAGTGCGGCGAGCAGGCCGGCGGCCTTCGCCTTGGTCTCCGCGACCTCGGACTCGGGATCGGAGTGGCGGACCAGGGTGGCTCCCACGCCGATGGAGACCCGGCCGGCGGCGTCGATGTCGGCGGTGCGGATGAGGATCGACGAGTCGAGTTCCCGCTCGCCCGTCTCGTCGGTGCCGATGAGGGCGACGACCCCGCTGTAGTAGCCGCGGCCCCGGGGTTCGTACCTGCTGATGACGCGGCAGGCGCTCTCCAGCGGGCTGCCGGTGACGGTGGGGGCGAACATCGTCTCGCGCAGGATCTCGCGCGGGTCGCGGGTGGTGCGCCCTTCGATGAGGTACTCGGTGTGCGCGAGGCGCGCCATTTCCTTGAGGTAGGGGCCGACGACCCGGCCGCCTCCCTCGCAGACCCGCGCCATCATCTTGAGTTCCTCGTCGACGACCATGTACAGCTCGTCGGTCTCCTTGCGGTCCGCGAGGAAGTCCATGACCTGGGGCAGGGTGGGTCCGCCGGCGGGGTAGCGGTAGGTGCCGCTGATGGGGTTCATCACGGCGGTGCCGCGGTGCACGCTGATGTGGCGTTCGGGGGTGGCGCCGACGAAGGTGCGGTCGCCGGTGTGGACGACGAAGGTCCAGTAGCCGCCCGATTCCTGCTCCAGGAGCCGGCGGAAGAGGGTCAGGGCGCTGCGCGGGGTGTAGTCGGTGATCTCCGCGGTGAAGGAGCGTTTGATGACGAAGTTCGCTCCCTCGCCGGTGCCGATCTCGTCGGCGATGACGCGACGGACGATGTCCGCGTAGCCGGCGTCGTCGATGTCGAAGTCGCCGCCGGTGAGCCGGATGGGCCGGTCGCCGATGCGGGCGACGGCCTCCGTGAGGGGGACCTTCTCCTGACCGGTGACGGCGAGGGTGATGAGCGGGGAGCCGTCGTCGGCGGCCTCGAAGCCGCGTTCGCGGACCTGCCGGAAGGGTACGAGGACCAGCGCCTCGTGCCGGCCGGGCTCGGCGGCGCCCCGCTCGGGCAGGGGTACGGACGCCAGGGTCTCGGGGTGGGACACGTCGCCGACGAGGACCTCGACCAGACCCGGACCGGTGGCTCCGGGCCGGTGCAGCAGGGCGAACGGCGGGGGTACGGGGGCGAGGATCCGGTCGAGAAGGTCGCGGTCCGCCGGTTCCCGGGCGGCGGTCATGCCAGGGTCTCCTTCACGGTGGTGACCACGGCGCAGCGCCGGGCGGCGTAGTCGAGGGTCCGGTGGTGGTCCTCCTCGGTGAAGTCGGCCAGGGCGTCCGCGACGAGGAAGGTCTCCAGGTCGTGGCTGAACGAGTCGACCGCCGTGGCCAGTACGCCGACGTGGGCGTACACCCCGCAGACGACGAGTTGGTCGCGTCCCGCCTCCCGCATCCGGGCCAGCAGGTCGGTGTGGTGGAAGGCGCTGTAGCGCCACTTGGTGAACACCCAGTCCTCGGGGCCGGGCCCCAGTTCTTCGGCGATCTCCCGGTCGGCGCGCGAGGGCTTCATGCCGGGCCCCCAGAAGTCCCGCAGCAGTCCGCGCTGGCGTTCGGTCATGCCGCCCGGCTGGGCCGTGTAGGCGACGGGGACGCCGAGTTCGACGCAACGGTCTCGCAACTGGGCTGCGTTGCGGACGAGTTCGGTACGCAGTGTGTCGGGCAGGGGTTTCAGGAAGTAGTGCTGCATGTCGTGTACCAGCAGGACGGCGCGGGCCGGGTCGACGGACCAGGCGGCGGTGTTGAGGGGCAGGTCCCCCGATGTCGGCATCGGGTAGGCCTCGATGGTCGGGATGCCGGCCATGGCTTCCTCTCGTGGCTCTGACGTGGTGGAGGGGTGCGGGTGAGGGTGGTGCGGGACGGCGGTGGGTCGCGGGCGCGGCGTCAGACGCCGAGGGTGGCGCCGCCGTCGACCGTGAGCGTGTGCAGGGTGATGTGCGCGGCCTCGTCGGAGAGCAGGAAGGCCACGGCGTCGGCGATGTGTCGGGGCTGTGCGAGTCGGCCGAGCGGGATGCCGACGCGGTACGAGTCCCCGTGTCCCTCGATGGAGCCGCGCGGGCCCGACTCGTCGTGCCACATGGACCGCAGCATCGGGGTGTCGGTGGAGCCGGGGGCGACGATGTTGCAGCGGATGCCGTGGCGGGCCACTTCCAGGCCGAGGGACTTGGTGAACATGGTGGCCGCGGCCTTGGAGGCGGCGTAGGCGGCCATGTCCGTGCGGGGGGTGCCGGCGGCGTTGGAGGCGACGGTGACGAGGGAGCCCCTGGCGCGCTCCGCCATCCGGTTGACCACGGCCCGGGAGACGTGGAAGACGCCGGTGGCGTTGACGGCGAAGGTGGCGTTCCAGTCCTCGTCGGTGAACGCGCGGGCCTGGCCCAGGCGCAGGATGCCGGCGGCGTTGACGAGGTGCTCGATGGGGCCGAGTTCGCTCTCCGCCGCGGCGACGGTCCGCTCGACGTCGGCGCTGCTGGTGACGTCGGTGGGGAAGGCGACGGCCTTGACGCCCTGGTCGGCCCACTCCTCGACCGCCCGCCGCAGGGCCACCGGATCGCGGTCCACGGCGGCGATGCGGACGCCGCGCGCCCCGAGGGTGAGGGCGACCGCGTGGCCTATCCCGCCGGCGGCTCCCGTGACGAGTGCTGTGGTGCCGTCCATCAGAAACTCCAGCTGGATACGACGGATATGGCCTGTCCGGGGTTGAGCCGCGGGTCACAGTGACTGGTGTAGAACTCGCCGACCCGATCGATCGCGGACGGGTCGGAGACGCATTCGGTGACGGCGTCCGGGGTGGTCTCCAGGTGGAAGCCGCCGGCGACGCCTCCGGCCTCGGTGACGGCGAAGTGGAAGGCCACGGCCTCGCGTTCGACGGTTTCGACGTAGCGGGTCTTGTACCCGTCGGGGGTGCTGACGGTGTTGCCGTGCATGGGGTCGGTCAGCCAGATCACCGGGTGTCCGGCCTCGCGGACGGCGGTCACGAGCGGGGGCAGCGCGTCGGGGACGGCGTCGGCGCCCATCCGGGCGATCAGGGTGAGGCGGCCGGGTTCGCGGTCCGGGTCGAGCCGTTCGCACAGGGCGAGGAGCTCGGCCGGGCTCATGTTCGGGCCGACCTTGCAGGCGACCGGATTGCTCACCCGGGACAGCAGCTCGACGTGGGCGCCGTCGACCTGCCGGGTGCGTTCGCCGATCCAGGGCCAGTGGGTGGAGGCCAACATCAGCCCGCCGGCCTCGTCCCCGCGGAGCATCGACACCTCGTAGTCGAGGAGCAGGGCCTCGTGGCTGGTCCACACCATGGGGTCGATGTCGGCGCCGGGACTGCCGGGGCGCCAGCCGAGGCCCCGCATCACGTCGTCGGCGGCCATGTAGCCGGTGAGCAGCCGCAGCGGATCGGGGCGTCTGGCGTCGACGTCGGGTTCGGGACCGTTGACCATGTGGCCGCGGAAGACGGGCATGTCGACCCCGTCGACGACCTCGGTGGGGCGCGAGCGGGGCTTGGCGTACTGGCCGGCGATCCGGCCGACGCGCAGCACCGGCTTGCCGGTGATCAGCCGCAGCGACCCGGCGAGCAGGTCCAGGACGGCGGCCTTGCGGGCGACGTGGTCGGGCGTGCATTCGGCCGGGTCCTCGGCGCAGTCGCCGACCTGGACCACGTGGGCCTGACCGGCCGCCACCCGGGCCAACAGCCCGCGCAGGGTCCGGACGTCGTCCGCGGCCACCAGTGAGGGGCGGGCCAGGAGTTCCTCCCTGACCCGACGCAACTGCGCGGGGTCGTCCCAGTCCGGCTGTTGCAGCGCGGGTTTCAGCCGGATGCCGATATCGGCGTTTTCCACGGGGTGCCTCCGAGTAGACGAGCGAGGGCGCGGTGCCCGCTCTGCCGCGCGGTGTGGGGTCGCGGGAGCGGGGCGCGCGGGCGAAATGCGGGGGTGGGTGGTGCGGGAGTGCCCGAAGGGGCGGGCGGGACGCGCGGGACCGCGCCGGAGGCGGGGGCCGCGGGTGTCGGGTGTACGGGGTCGGACGCGCGAGGGCCGATCGCCCCGGGAACGCCGCGCGGCCGGGGCGGGCCGGGGCCGGGTGGACGGGCCCGGCCCCGACCGGGGGCGCGGCATGGGCACGGCATGGGGCCCCGATCCTGCGAGGGGCGGGCAGGCGGCGGCGGGGCGCCCCGTGTACGGGACGTACTCGGGTGCCCCGACCGCGCGGCGGGGCGCGCGACCGGGCGCCGCGGGCGGGGCGGGCCCCGACGACCAGGACCTAGGCGAGGCCCTTGCGGAGCGCGGCGGTGATCTCGACGGTGCGGCGGGCCTGGTACTCGATGGCGGCGAGGTTGTCCTCGGTGACGTTGCCCGCCTCGTTGCGCGAGACGCTGCTGACGCCGTACGGGTTGCCGTTGGTCGGGGCCAGCTGGATCGGGTCGGCCACACCGGGCGGCACGATGATCGCGCCCCAGTGGTAGAAGGCGTTGTTGAGTGCCAGGAGGGTGCTCTCCTGACCGCCGTGCAGGGTCGCGGTGGAGGTGAACGAGGACATCACCTTGTTCAGCAGTCCGCGCTTGGAGTGCAGGGGGAGGGTCTGGTCGATGAACTGCTTGAGCGAGGCGGCGGGCAGGCCGTAGCGGCCCGGGGTCCCCCACAGCACCGCGTCGGCCCATTCGAGGTCGTCGAGCGTGGCCTCGGGGATGTCCGCCACGGCGGCGAGGTGCTCCTCCCACGCCGCGTTCCAGGTGTCGTTGCCGGGTACTACCGTCTCGGTGGTGAGTTCGGCGGTCCTGCGCAACCGCACCTCCGCGCCCGCCTTCTCGGCGGCGGCCGCGGCGGCCACGGCGAGCTGGTGGACGTTTCCCTGGGAGGAGTAGTAGATGACGGCGACCTTGGTCATGTCCGGGGTCCCTCGCTTCGATCGGTTGGAATGTCCCGATCCTGTGGGACCCGGCGGCCACGGCCAATGGCCGTCCGGGCTATCCGTCAACTGCTCAGCTCGCTAGGTCAGGTCGCCCTCCCAGGTCCGTCAGGTAGCCCCGACCGTGCCGTTCGCGGCGCATCGGATCGGTCAGGTCCGTCACCTCCGCCGTGGCCCGCCGGGTGTTCGGCCGGCCGCTGAGCAGGGCGATGGCGTGCGCGGCGGAGGCGAGCGTCGCGTGCCGGTGCCAGCCGTTGAAGGAGCGGCCGGAGAAGTCCCGGATGCCGACCTGGTCGGCCACCTCGGCGAGGTCCCGGTCCACCCGGTGGGTGAGCCGGATCAACTGGGTCAACTCCGCGGGTCGCACCCCCGTCAGGTCGGTGAGCCACAGTTCGGCCGGGAGTTGCCCGCCGTCGGAGATCCCGAGGAGCAGAAGTTCCTCGGCCACGCCGGGTCGGCCGCCGGGGCGTCGGGTGTCGGCGGTCAGGGTGGCGCTGACGGCCACGAGCGAACCCGGGCGCCTGACACCGCGCAGCTGTGCCTCCGCTCCGGGTCCCCGGCGTGGTTCCAACTGACGCATGTGCCAGGCCGTGGACATGATCTGTTGGGTCGTCATGCTGGCACCGCGGCGGGGGAAGGTCGGCTCCAGCACGGTGAGGCGTACGGAGGGGTCCACCCGCAGCAGCCAGGGCGTGCCGGCGGCCCGCAGTCGGTGGACGGTGCTCAGGACGTCGGCGTTGCGCGCGTCCATCACCAGGGGGCGGACCGGGAGACCGGAGTCCCTGATCATCGCCAGATAGGCCTCGACCGAGCACTGGGCGAGGCTTTCCTGCACGGTGGTCTCGGGGATGGCGGCCTGGCTGCGCCGGTTCGCGTCCTCCAGCCAGCGGTGGGTGAGGTGGAGCCGCCAGTGCAGGGGGGAACTCCAGTCGTGGGCGGCGGCCCAGACGCCCACGGCCTGTTGGGCGTTGATGACCTGACCCAGCTCCGGCACGAAGCGCCGCTCGACCCCCACGGAGGTTTCACCGGCCTTCGGGATGATCATGGGGTGTACCACGTACGCCTGCGGTGGCGACACCCGTTCGATGTGCTGGGCCAGGGCCCGCCGGACGGGGGTCCAGTCCCAGGTCGAGCTGGAGATGAAGTGGTGGAGGCTCTGCTCGGCTGCGTCCCCTCCGAGCAGCGTCGCGATGTTGCGGATCGACTTGCGGCCCTCGGCGCCCAACAGGCCCCGCACGTAGTGGATGGCCTTCATCCGCTGGTCGCTCCGCGGCATGGACGCGAAGAGTCCCGAGCACAATTCGAAGACCACCGATTCCTCGTCACCGGGGCGTTGCGTTCCCTCGCGTGCGATGCACTCGGCGTGCTGATCGCCCGCCGGCTGCTTCCGGTCCGTGCTGCCGCTCCGCAGGATCGTGCTCCTCATGGAAGTCTCCCCTCCGACCGGGCGTTGCCCGGCCAGCTGCCTGCATGTGTCTGCCGAGCGGCGGCTGTGCTGAGCACATGCCGCCACGGAGACGCAGCTTCACGCGGGGCGACCAAGCGGGGGCAAAGGATCGGGAAGCCCCGCCTCCGTGCCCGCGCGGATCGTGGCGTACGCCGCCGGCCGGCCCTCGGCGGTCGGGGGCCGCGGTTCCGGATCCGCGTCCGGGTCCCCGGCGAGGGCGAGCCGGATCAGTTCCGGTATCCGGAACGACGGCACCGACATCTCCCGGGTTCCGGTGGGGACCCGGCCGGAGAGTTCCACGGCGTGGTGGTCCAGCAGGGTGCCCAGGAGCTGTTCGGCGGTGCTCGTGGCCACCCCGAGGAGTTGCGCGGCGTCCCGGACCACGAAGGCTCCGGGGGCGGAACGGCTGAGTACGGTGAGCGCCCGGCCCGCCGGGCGGGGCAACCGTGCGCAGGACTGCTCGACCCGGGCGAGCACGTCCCAGGTCCCCGAGCGCAGTTCTACCCGGCGTTGCCCCTCGTTGGCCAGTCGTTCGGCGAAATCGTCCGTGGACCACATCGGACGGGCCGCCAGGGTCTCCCCCATCGCCCTGATCCCCAGGGGGACGTGACCCATCAGCCGGACGATCCCCCGGGCCGCCGTGCCGTCACCCGGGAGCCGGCCCGCGGGGCAGACGGCCGCGGCGAACAGCGCGGCGCCGTCCTCGGTGCTCATCGGCCCGAGCGTCAGGTGCGCGGCGCCCGGCAGTCCCGGCAGGCGGACCCGGGAGGTGGTGATGACGGTGCTGCGGCTGCCGCCGGGCAGCAGCGGCAGGATCTGCCGGGCGGATGCGGCGTCCTCCAGCAGCAGGAGCAGCGCCCGGCCCGCGGTGTGGTCGCGGAACCGTCGGGCCAGCTCGTCCTCGGCCCATCCGGCGGGGTCCCCGTCCGAGGTGGGCACGGAGTCGAGGTGCAGGTCGCGCAGGAAGGAGCGCAGGATCAGCGTGGGGCTGATCGGCGTCTCCCGGTCGCTGTGCAGCCGGGCGTACAACTGACCGTCGGGGAAGCGTCCGCTGAGCAGGTGGGCGGCCCGGACGGCCAGCACGCTCTTGCCGGTGCCGATGCCACCGAGGACGGTGACGATCCGGGGTGCGGCGCGCCGTTCGGTTTCCTCTCCGGGGGCGGCCAGGGCGAGCAGCCGGTCGAGTTCGCGACGTCGGCCGACGAAATCCGGTGTGTCGGGAGGCAGTTGCGTCAACCTGGGCAGGGTCGCGGGCGCGGGCGCGGCGAGGTCCCGGGCGGGCCGGCCGGGCGGGATCAGGTGTGCGGGCGCGGGCGCGCCGAGGCGCGGGTCGGCGCTCAGCACCTCCTGCTGGAGCTTGCGGACCCAGTCGGAGGGTTCGATGCCCAGCTCCCGGACGAGGTTGCGGCGCAGTCGGGTGAACGCGTCCAGGGCGGTGGCGCGTTGGCCGGAGCGGTGTGCGGCGAGGACCAGGTCGGCGGCGAACCTCTCGTTGAGCGGGTGTTCGGCGGTGAGCCGGCGCAGTTCGTCGAGCAGTGCCCCGTGGAGGCCGAGTTGCAGGTCCGCCTGGACCCGCATCTCCAGGGCGCTGATCCGGGTGGCCTCGATCCGGCTGATCCGGGAGGCGAGTTCGGGGCCGGCGGGGACGTCGGCGAAGGCGTCCCCGCGCCACAGGGCGAGGGCCGCCCGCAACGCCCCGGCGGCCTCGCGGGCGTTGCCGGCGTCCAGGTCCACGCGGGCCAGTCCGATCCGGCGTTCGAAGTCCCACAGGTCCACCTCCTCCGGGCGCACCCGCAGCAGGTAGCCGTTCGTACGGGTCTCCAGCCGATCGGAGGCGTGCGGTGCGGGGATGGGGCCGTGCCCGGTGACCGGCCGCCGGGCCAGGGCGCGGCGCAACTGGTACACGTACGTCTGGACGGTCTTGCGGGCGAGCCGCGGCGGGTCGATCTCCCACAGTTCCTCGATGAGGGCGGCGAGCGGCACGGGCCGCCCCGCGCGCAGCAACAGCACGGCCAGGACCCGTCGGACCTGTGGCGCGGTGGGCGTGCGGGATTCGCCGTCGAGACGCACGTCGAGCGGGCCGAGGACCCCGATGCGCAACGCGGGTCCCCCGGGCGCGGCGGGGTCCCGCTGGAGCACCGCGGTGGACTCCATGGACGGCTCCTCTCCGGACGGTGTGCCCTGCCGGCCTGCGACTGCGACTGCGACTGCGACTGCGAGAACAGTGGCCCACGGCGGTTTATGGCCGGTCACTCGTCGTCCTGCCGGTCCGCGGCGGGCGGGAGGGGAGGTCCGGGAGGGTCAGGGCCTGGTGTTCCAGCCGGCGATGACCGGGAGCTCGTGCTCGGTCGACAGGAGGCTGACCGTCCCGGTGCGCAGCAGGAACAGTCGTCCCTCGGCGGGGGGCAGTCCGAGGTAGCGGGCCGTCAGCACCCGCAGGAAGTGGCCGTGGGCGACCACCACCACGTCGCCGCGGTCCTCCCGCAGCACCTCGGCGATCCGGGCCAGCGCGCGGTCCGCGCGGGCTCCGACCTGCTCGGCCTGCTCGCCGGGGTGCCCGGCGTCCCCGGGCGGGACCCCGTCGGTCCACAGCGACCAGTTCGGACGGGTCGTGCGGATCTCGGCGGTGGTCACGCCCTCGTAGCCGCCGTAGTCCCATTCGTGCAGGTCCGGGTCGGGGACGCCGTCACTCAGCCCGGCGAGCTGGGCCGTGGCCACCGCGCGGCGCAGCGGGCTGGTCAGCACCAGGGCGGGCTGCCGTTCCAGGAAGAACGGGGCCAGGGAGATGGCCTCCTCGACCCCGCGCGCGGTCAGCGGGATGTCCGTCAGCCCGGTGTGCTTCCCGTTGGCGCTCCACGCCGTCTCACCATGCCTCACCAGCATCAGGTCACTCATCCTCCGGACGATAGTCGCTCCGGCATGTCGTCGCCGAAGTCGCCGGGCAGGCGTGTCACTGTCGGGCTTCATGGATGTCAGCACGTTCTACGCCTTGTTCTCCGCCACGTGTTTCACCCTGGTCGGTCTGTGGTGGAACGTCGTGCAGAGCCATTCCGAATGGATGCGCGCCCCCGCCCTGCGGCGGGTGGTCGGCGGCATCTACCTGTCCTTCCTGCTTCCGGCGCTCATGGGCCTGTTCGCCCAGGTCGGAGGCACCGAGCAGCCGTGGATCTGGCGAGCCTCCTTCGTCGTGATCGCGGTCATCGGATGCGCGTCCACGCTGCGGCTGCTCGCCCGCGACCGGGCCGAGGGCGTCGGCGCGGGGCTGCTGTGGCACCGGGTGGGCGTGACCGTGCTCTACGTGCTGATCGCCGTGGTGGGCTCCCACCCCGAGATGGCCGACGTGGTCAACCTCAAGGGGATCCAGGCGGAGGCACTGTTGCTGATCCTCCTGGTGGTGCTGGGGCACGCGCTGGTGTGGCGGTTCATGGCGGGCGAGGGCCGGGCCGCGGAGGCGACCTGACGCGTACCGCTCTCCCCTGCGGGACGTCGCTCGGCGGCGCCGCCGCGGGACGTCGATCGGGTGTCGATCGGCGGCGCGGAAATCGATGCGGAAACGGTGCGAGTTGGCCGGAGGCCGTCGTGCTCGCGAGGCTCGGGGCATGGACGACCGGATGGACGACCAGACGTGCCGGCGAGATCGGCGGACGCACCCGCGGGGACATTCCGCATCGGGCGCGCCGGGCACCCTGGCGTACGAGGACCACGCGCCGGACGAGGCGCGCATCGCGGCCGGCTTCGCGGCGGGCGACGAGCGCGCCATGGAGGCCGCGTACCGCCGGTGGCGGCCGCTGGTGCACTCCCTGGCGCGCCGCTCGCTCGGCGACGAGCGTGAGGCCGAGGACGTGACCCAGCAGGTGTTCCTGGCCGCCTGGCGCGGCCGGGGCGGCTACCGGCCGGGCCCCGGCGGGCTCGGGGCCTGGCTGACCGGGATCACCCGCCACAAGGTGGCCGACGCCCTGGAGGCCAGGACCCGGCGGGCCCGGGCGGTCGCGGCGGCCACCCGCGCCTTCCACGAGTTCGCCCGGTGGCCCGCGGGCTGTGACCGACCGGAGCCGGAGCAGGTGGTGGACCGGATGTTGATCCTCGGGGAGCTGGCCCGGCTGCCTGCGGCGCAGCAGCGCGTCATGCGGCTCGCCTTCTACGGAGACCTGACCCAGAGCCAGATCGCGGATCGCACGGGGTTGCCGCTGGGCACGGTCAAGAGCCACATGCGGCGGGCCCTGTGCCTCCTGCGCGCGTCGGTGGCTCCGGCCGTGTCGCCCCGCACGCCGGAGGCCGCGGCCGGGTGACGGTCCGCGCCGACCGCGCCGGCCGCGCGGTCCCGCGACGCGGCGGCGGACCGGATGGGCCGGAAGGGCCGGAAGGGCCGGAAGGGACTACGCCCGCGTCCCGGTCGCCGGGCCCGTCCTCGTGGTCTGTTCGGCGTGGTCCGCGGGGCGCAGGGCGTTCTCGATGACGCCGAGGCCCGAGCGCAGGCCGAACAGCCGCTCGGTGCGCGGGTCCGGGGATCCCGTGCCCCAGCCGGGTCCTGCGAGCAGCAGCGCCGAGTGTCCGCGTGCACCGCGCAGTCCCCACTCGATGGCGGCGACCGAACGCGCCAGGGCCCGGTCGGCGGTGCTCCGGGACTGGGACCACAGGACGGCCGCGCGCGGACCCGTGCGCCGGACCGCCTCGTGCAGCGCCTCGGCGGGGAGGGCGGCCCCGAACATCCTCACCGGCAGGCCCCGTTCGCCGAGCACGGCGGCCAGCGCCTCCATGGGCAGGGTGTGTTGCTCTCCCGGTGCGCAGGCCAACAGCACGGGAGAGGAGCGCAGTTGTTCCGCGGCGGGGCGCACCCGGCGCAGCGCGCACGAGACGTGCCAGGAGAGCAGGTGTTCCACCTCCACGTAACGTTCCCCGGCCGAGGCCCACTTGCGGCCCACCGCGTGCAGGGTCGGCGCGATGATCTCCTCCCACGCGGTGACCAGGCCGTGTTCCGCGACGGCGGCCTCCAGCAGCTGTTCCACCGCCGGGGCGTCGAGTCGTACGGCGGCCCGGGCGAGCCCCCTGCACTCGGGGCGGACCTCGCCGAGCGGGAGCGCGTTGGGGCCGCCCGGCGCCGCCGCGGATTCGGGGACGGCCGCCGGCTCCGGGGCGGCGTCGCCGCCGGGGGCAGCGCCGACGGCGGCCCGGGCGGCCTCGGAGGGCGGCACCCCCTGGGCGGTCAGCCGGCACATCAGCTCCAGGCGGGCGATGTCCTGGGCGGTCCAGCGCCGGTGCCGGCCGTCCTCGCGGGTCGCGGGGCCGATGGCGTACCGGCGCTCCCAGGACCGCAGGGTGGTGGGCGACACCCCGAGGCGCCGGGCCACGGCGCCGGTGCTCAACGCCGCCGCGGGCAGTTCCGGGGCGTGGTCCTGGGGCGGGTGGGGCGGCACGGGGTCCACCCGCTCACGATACGACGAGGTCATGAGGGTCGGCCGTCATTCGATTCCGCGCCCTTTCCGGAAGCGGCCGAGCGCGTCCGCGAGCTCCACCAGCGGTTCCGGGTAGTCGAAGCGTGCGCGTTCCGGGGCGGCCAACCGCCAGGGCTCGTGCACCCGGGGGGCGGGCAGGTCGGCCAGCTCGGGGACCCAGCGGTGCACGTAGGCGCCGTCGGGGTCGTAGCGCAGGCCTTGGCGGACCGGGTTGAGGACCCGGTTGGGTCGGGTGTCGGTGCCCGTGCCGGCCACCCACTGCCAGTTGAGCTGGTTGTTGGCGAGGTCCCCGTCCACGAGGAGGTCGAGGAAGTGTCGGGCGCCGGCCCGCCAGTCCACGTACAGGGTCTTGGCGAGGAAACTCGCGGCCAACAGTCGGCCGCGGTTGTGCATCCAGCCCTCGTGGGCGAGCTGGCGCATGGCCGCGTCGACCACCGGATAGCCGGTACGCCCCTCCTTCCAGGCCTGGATCTCCTCCTCGGCGGCGGCGCCGGTGCGCCAGTGGTCCCGGCGGGCGCGGTAGTCCTCGGCCGCCGCGGCGGGGCGGGCGGCCAGCACCTGGTGGTGGAAGTCGCGCCAGCACAGTTGCCGAACGAAGGCCTCGGCGCCCGGCCCGCCGACCGCGCGGGAGCGTTGGACGGCCTCGACGGGCGAGATCGTGCCGAAGTGCAGGTGGGGGGAGAGCCGGGAGGTGGCGTCGCCGGCGAGGTCGTCGTGGGTGTCCTCATAGTGGGCGATGCCGTCGTTCAGCCAGCCGGAGAGCAGCCGCCGGGCCTCGCGCTCGCCGCCGGGCACGAGGCCCGGGGAGGTCCCGGTGACGGCGGTGCGCTCGGGCAGCGCCTCGGAGTCGATGCCGTCGGGGACCCGGACCGTGCGGGGGGCCGGTGCCGTCGGGCGCGGGGGCAGTTCGGTCCAGCGGCGCAGGTACGGGGTGAAGACGGCGAAGTGGTCCCCGCCGGCGGGCCGCACGGCCCCCGGGGCGACCGCCGTGATCACCGCGTCGTGGACGTACAGCCGCCGCCCCTCGGCCTCCAGGGCGGCGCGCAGCCGTTCCTCGCGGGCGTGGGCGTACGCGCTGACCCCGGCCGCCATGTGCACCTCGTCGGCGTCCGCCTCGCGTACGACGGCGCACACCCGGTCGACGACCTCGCCGGAACGCACCACCAGACGTCCGCCGCGTTCGCGCAGTCCGGTGTCGAGGGCGGCGAGGCAGTCGGCGAGGAAAGCCGACCGGTTGGGCGCGGCGAAACCGGCCGCCTCGATGGCCCGGTCGCGGACGAACAGGGGCACGACCCGGTCGGACGAGGACATGGCCGCGCGCAGCGGTGGGTGGTCGTGCAGGCGCAGGTCCGAGGTGTAGAGGACCACCGCGACGTTCATGGGTTCTCGTCTCCGCGTCAGCTTCGTGGGGGACGGTTGTCGTGGGGTGCTTCGGCGTGTCGGTCCGGATCGGATGCGCCGGCGCCTTCGGGTCGTCCGACCGGGGTGGGGGCCTGCCGCTCGGCGGCCCGGGCGATGTTGCGTGCCATGCCGCCGAAGACCACGGCGTGGAAGGGGGAGACGCTCCACCAGTACATGTGCCCGAGCAGCCCGTGGGGGTGGAACAGGGCGCGCTGACGGTAGCGGGAACGAGCCGCCGTCGCGGTCGTGGCGGTCGCCGTCGCCGTCCGTCCCGGAGCGTGGTCGGTGTCGGTGTGGGCCGCGGCGGCGTCCTCGGACGTGTCCGGGTCGGGTTCCGCGCGCAGTTCCAGCCAGGCCAGCCCCGGCAGCCGCATCTCGGCGCGCAACCGCAGCAGCCGGCCCGGCTCGATCTCCTCCACCCGCCAGAAGTCGAGCGAGTCGCCCACCCGCAGGCGGGACGCGTCGCGCCGGCCGCGCCGGATGCCGACTCCGCCGACGAGCCGGTCGAGCCAGCCGCGTACCGCCCAGGCGAGCGGGAAGGAGTACCAGCCGTTCTCCCCGCCGATGCCCTCCACCACCCGCCACAGCGCGGCCGGAGAGGCGTCCACGTCCAGTCCCCGGTTGTCCTCGTACAGGCTGCCGCCGGCCCAGTCGGGGTCGGTGGGCAGCGGGTCGCTGGGGGCGCCGGGCAGGGAGGCGGAGGACCAGCGGGTGATCACGTTGGCGTCGCGGACGCGCTGGAGGGCGAGGGCGAGGGCCTGGTCGAAGCCGAACGGCGTACCGGGCGGGTCCGTGACGTACCGGGCGATGTCGTGCTCCTCGCACACCACCTCGTGGCGCAGCGATTCGGCGAGCGGTCGGGCGAGGCGCCGCGGCACCGGGGTGACCAGCCCGATCCAGTGGCTGGACAGTCGCGGGGTGAGCATCGGCACGCGCAGGATGAGCCGTTTGGGAAGCTCCGCCACGGAGGCGTAGCGGCGCATCATCTCCTCGTACGTGACCACGTCCGGGCCGCCGATGTCGAAGGTCCGGCTGACCTCGGGCGGCATCGTGGCGCTGCCGACGAGGTAGCGCAGGACGTCGCGGACGGCGATCGGCTGGCAGCGGGTGCCGACCCAGCTCGGGGTGACCATGACGGGCAGCCGCTCGGTGAGGTAGCGCAGCATCTCGAAGGAGGCGGAGCCGGAGCCGATGATGACGGCGGCGCGCAGCACGGTCGCCGGGACGGCGGAGGCGAGGAAGATCTCCCCGACCTCGGCGCGGGAGCGCAGGTGCGTGGAGAGTTCCCGGATCGGGACCCCGGTGGGGGTGAGCCCGCCCAGGTAGACGATCCGCCGGACCCCCGCCGCGTGGGCCTGCTCGGCGAAGATCCGGGCGGCGGCGCGGTCCCGGTCCTCGAAGCCGGAACCGGTGCCGAGGGAGTGGACCAGGTAGTAGGCCACGTCGATGTCGTGCAGGGCCTCCCCCACCGAACGCGGGTCGACGACGTCGCCGCGCACCACCTCGGCCCGGCCGGCCCAGGGGTGGTCGCGCAGTTTCTCCGGGGAGCGGGCCAGGCAGCGGACCTGATGGCCGGCGTCGAGGAGTTCGGGCACCAGCCGGCCGCCGATGTAGCCGGTGGCACCGGTGACCAGACATCGCAGGCTTGTCATGACGCGTCTCCGCTCCTGGTGGTCCCGGTCGGGGACCTCGTACGGAAGATCTCGTGGGATGCCGGGAGATCTCGTGGGCGTGACCTCACTGGGGATTCGGCCCGGTCGGTGCGATCGGATGCGTCGCTCGCCCGAGCGGCGCATCCGAATGACGTGTCCCGGCCGAAAGGTGATCCAGAAGGCCCGTCCACCACCTCAGCACAGACTGACCTCTTGTCCGGGAGTGCCATGCGCCCGTCACCGCGGATCACCCGCCTGGTGATTCCGATCCTGTTGTTGCTCGGCTGGCTCGCCGTCGGCGGGGTGCTCGGCCCGTACGCGGGCAAGCTCGGCCAGGTCGCCACCAACGACCAGGCCGCCTTCCTGCCACGCAGCGCCGAGTCCACCCGGGTGGTGGAGGCGCAGCGGGCCCTGCGGCAGGCCGAGTCGCTGCCCGCGATCGTGGTGTGGACCGCCTCGGACGGCGGCCGGCTCGCCCCCGCCGTCCAGGGCGCGGCGAGCGCCGCGCTGGCCTCGCTCTCCGGGGGCGGGGGGCTCGCGGGCCCGGCCTCCCCGGCGTTTCCCTCGCAGGACGGGCAGGCCCTGCGGGGTGTCGTGCCGCTGCGGCCGGACCTCGGCGACGGATTGACGGACGTACTGGACCGGGTGCGGGGTGCGGCCGGGAAGGTGCCGGGCACCACGGTGTCGATCGCCGGTCCGGCCGCCACCCAGGCGGACCTCGGGGACGCCTTCGCGGGCATCGACGGACTGCTGCTGGGGGTGGCGCTGGCGACGGTCCTGGTGATCCTCCTCGTGGTCTACCGCAGTGTGCTGCTGCCCCTGATCGTGGTCTTCGGCGCGGTGCTCGCCCTCGGCCTGGCCTGCGCGATCGTGTACGCGCTGGCCGATCGCGGGCTGGTCCGGGTGGACGGTCAGGTGCAGGGCATCCTGTCGATCCTGGTCATCGGCGCCGCGACGGACTACGCGCTGCTGCTGACCGCCCGGTTCCGGGAGGAACTCGCGACGGAGCCCGACCGGTTCACGGCGATGCGGGCCGCGTGGCGGCGCACGCTGGGCCCGGTCGTCGCGAGCGCCGCCACCGTGGGCCTGGGCCTGCTGGCGCTCCTGCTGAGCGACCTGACCAACAATCGGGCGTTGGGGCCGGTGGGGGCGATCGGCATCGGTTGCGCGGTGCTCGCCGCGTTGACGTTCCTGCCCGCCGCGCTGGTGCTGTCGGGCCGGGCCGCCTACTGGCCGGCCCGCCCGAAGGCCTCCGACGCCGCGCATCCCGTCTGGACCCGGGTGGCGGCGCTGGTGGACCGGGCGCCGCGCCGGGTGTGGTCCCTGACCCTCGCCGGGCTGCTGGCCTGTGCGGCCCTCTCCCCGATGCTGGTCTCCAAGGGGGTGCCGCTCGACGAGATCTTCGTGAACGACGCCCCGTCGGTGTCGGCGCAGGCGACGCTGGGGCGGCATTTCCCGGGGGGCGCGGGCAACCCCGCCGTGGTGATCGCCGACGCGGGCCGGGCCTCCGAGGTGGTGGCGGCCGCGCGGGCCACCGAGGGCGTCGCCGACGCGGCGCGGGTGGGCGACGCGGGGCCCGGCGGCCGGGTCCGGATCGACGCGACCCTGGACGACGCGGCCGACAGTGACGCCGCGAAGGAGACGGTGGGCCGGTTGCGGACCGCCGTGCACGCGGTTCCGGGCGCGGACGCGCTGGTCGGCGGGTACACGGCCCAGCAGTACGACACCCAGCGGACGGCGGCCCACGACCGCGCCCTGATCGTGCCGGTGGTGCTCGGGATCATCCTGGTGATCCTGGCGGGGTTGCTGCGTTCGCTGGTGATGCCGCTGTTGCTGGTGGCGACGGTGGCGCTGAACTTCCTCGCCACGCTCGGCGTGTCCGCCGTCGTCTTCCGGGGCGTGTTCGGGTTCACCGGGACGGACGCCTCGGTTCCGTTGTACGGGTTCGTCTTCCTGGTCGCGCTCGGGGTGGACTACAACATCTTCCTGATGTCCCGGGTCCGCGAGGAGACGGTGGCGCACGGTCACCGCGAGGGCATCCGGCGCGGTCTGACCTCCACCGGCGGGGTGATCACCTCGGCGGGCGTGGTCCTCGCGGCGACCTTCGCCGCGCTGGGGGTGATCCCGCTCGCCTTCCTGGCGCAGATCGCCTTCATCGTGGCCTTCGGCGTCCTGTTGGACACCCTCGTCGTGCGTTCGCTGCTGGTTCCGGCCCTGGTCAGGGACATCGGACCGAAATCCTGGTGGCCCGGTTCGCCCGGAGACACATCCGAGCACCCCTCCGGCTCCGAAGTACCGGTCAAGGAGGCAACACGATGAGCGAGCGAGGACGATCACGACCGCGTACGGCCGTGGTCGGCGGGGGTGTCTCGGGGCTGACGGCGGCATACGTGCTGGCGCGCTCCCACGAGGTGACCCTGTACGAGGCAGATGACCGGCTGGGCGGGCACGCCCACACCCATGAGCTGAAGGGGACGGACGGCGAGATCCGGTCGGTGGATTCCGGGTTCATCGTCCACAACGACCGCACCTACCCCCATCTGCTGCGCCTCTTCGGCGAGTTGGGGGTGGCCACCCGACCGACGACGATGAGCCTGTCGGTGCACTGCGAGGGCTGTGGGCTGGAGTACGCGGGGGCGCGTGGTCCGCGGGGCCTGTTCGCTCAGCCGCGGGCCGCCGCGAACCTGGCCTACCTGCGGATGCTGGCGCAGGTGCCGGCCTTCCACCGGCAGGCCCGGCGGTTGCTGGCGACCCCGTCGGCCGGTCCCGAGATCACGCTGGCCCGGTTCCTGCGGCAGGGCCGGTTCGGGGCGTACTTCACCGGGCACTTCGCGATCCCGCTGGTGGCCTCGGTGTGGTCCTGCCCGCCGGACACCGCGCTGCGCTACCCCGCCCGCTACCTGTTCCGCTTCCTCGCCCATCACGGGCTGCTGTCGGTGGGCGGCTCACCGAACTGGCGTACGGTCGAAGGTGGTTCGGCGCGCTACGTGGAACTGCTGCGCGAGCGGCTCGGTACGGGGGCGGTCCGGGTGGGCACTCCCGTACGGGCCGTGGAGCGCACCTCGGAGGGCGTTCGGATCACCACCGCGGACGGGACCTCGACGGGGTACGACTCGGTGGTCGTCGCCGTCCACGCCGATCAGGCGCTGCGCCTGCTGGCCGACCCCTCGGACGCGGAGCGCGAGGCGCTGGGCGCGTTCGGCTACTCCCGCAACCGGACCGTGCTGCACACGGACGCGTCGGTGCTGCCGCGCGCGGCCGGGGCCCGGGGCTGTTGGAACTACCGGCTGTCCGGTTGCCGCCCCCAGGACGGCCACGTACGGGTCAGCTACGACATGAACCGGCTCCAGGGACTGGACGCGCCGGAGCCGTACGTGGTGACGCTCAACGCCGACGACCGGGTCCGCCCGGATCTGGTGCTGGCCGAGATGGACTACGAACACCCCGTCTACACGCCGGAGTCGGTGGCCGCGCAGCGTCTGCTGCCCGCACTGTCGGGGCCGGTGACGGCCTACGCCGGCGCGTACCACGGGTGGGGGTTCCACGAGGACGGCTGCCGCTCGGGCGTGGAGGCGGCGGCAGCGCTGGGGGTGAGCTGGTGAAACCCCGCCTGTACGAGGCCGACATACGACACGTGCGGGCCGGCGAACGCTCGTACGGTCTGCGCCACCGCTCGTACCTGTGGCTGGTGGACCTCGACGAACTCCCCCGGCTGCCGGGCCCGTTGCGGCATCTGGCCCACTTCGACGCGCGGGACCACTTCGGCGGCGGGCTGCCGACGATCCGGGCCGGGCTCGATCGCTTCCTGGTCTCGAAGGACGCGGCGCTGCCCGCCGGTTCCCGGGTGTCGATGCTCGCGCACGCCCGCGTGTTCGGGTACGTGTTCAACCCGATCTCGGTGTACTGGTGCCACGGCCCCGACGGGGAACTGCGTCACGTGGTGGCCGAGGTGCACAACACGTACGGGGAGCGGCACTGCTACCTGCTCGGCCCGGAGGCCGCGCGGGGCACGGCCCGGGCGGCGAAGGAGTTCTACGTCTCCCCGTTCCTCGACGTGGACGGCGGCTACCGGATGCGGCTGCCCGAACCGGACGGCCACCTCGCGCTGATGGTGCAGTTGGCCGGCGGAGCCGACGGCGCCCGGCTGACGGCGACCGTGCGGGGGGAGCGCCGGCCCGCCGGCGCGTGGGGCACCGTACGGGCGTCGCTGCGCCATCCCTGGTCCACCGCCGCGGTGGCGGTGGGCATCCGCTTCCACGGCATCCGGCTGTGGCTGCGCGGCCTGCCGGTGCGACCGCGCCCCCGACACGTACCCCAGGAGGGTGTGAAGTGAGCACGATGACGCTGCCGGCGGTGCCGAAGCTGCCCCGGACGCGGGCGGCCGTGGGGCGGCTGCTGATCCGGCGGGCCCTCGACCGGCTGCCGCTCCAGGTCCGGATGGGGCCGGGGGAACTCCTCGGCAAGGGCGGTCCGGCGATGGCCGTGTACGACCCGGCCGCCTTCGAGCGGCGGATCACCGCTGAGGGCCTGATCGGTTTCGGCGAGTCGTACCTCGCCGGGGAGTGGGACGCCCGCGATCCGGTCGCGGTGCTGACCGTGATGGCGGGGCACGTGGCGAGGCTGGTCCCGGCGCCGCTGCAGAGGCTGCGGGGCCTGTGGGCGGCCCGGCACCCGGACACCGACCGCAACACCCCGGACGGCTCCCGCACCAACATCCGGCGGCACTACGACCTGTCGAACGAGCTGTTCGCCGAGTTCCTCGACCCGACGATGACCTACTCGTCCGCCGTGTTCCGGGCCCTGCCCGCCGGTCCCGGGCAGTTGGCGGACGCCCAACACCGCAAGATCGACATGCTGTTGGACATGGCGGCCGTCGGCCCGGACACCCGTCTGCTGGAGATCGGCACCGGCTGGGGCGAACTCGCGATCCGGGCGGCGGCGCGCGGCGCCCGGGTGGTGACGCTCACCCTCTCCCGGGAGCAGCGCGAGTTGGCGATGAAGCGGATCGCGGAGGCCGGGCTGACGGACCGCGTCGACGTGCGGCTGTGCGACTACCGCGAGGCCACGGGCAGTTACGACGCGATCGTCAGCGTGGAGATGATCGAGGCGGTCGGCGCGGAGTACTGGCCGGTCTACTTCGCCGCGCTGGACCGGCTGACGGCCCCGGGCGGGCGGGTGGCGCTCCAGGCGATCACCATGCCGCACGAGCGGATGCTGGCCACGAAGGACACGTACACCTGGATCCACAAGTACATCTTCCCGGGCGGCATGCTGCCGTCGGTGCGGGTGGTGGAGGACATGGCCCGGAGCCACACCCGCCTGCGGGTGGAGCGCTGCGAGAACTACGGGGCGCACTACGCGCAGACCCTGCGGCTGTGGCGGGAGCGGTTCGCGGAGCGGGCCGAGCGGGTCGAGGCGCTGGGCTTCGACGAGACGTTCCGCCGGATGTGGACGTTCTACCTGGCGTACTGCGAGGCGGGCTTCGCGTCGGGCTACCTGGACGTGCACCAGATCCTGCTGACGGCCCCGGACGGCGGCACCTCGTGAACTGGGGAGCCTTCGGGGTCAACCTGGCGGTCTCGGCGGGCGCGGCGCTCACCGTCCTGCTGATCACCTTCGCGGTGGGCGTCCGGCGCGGGATGCACCGGGTGGTCGACGTGGCCTGGGGCCTGGCGTTCGCCGCCGTGGCGGTGGCCACGTACGGGATGTCGGACGGCCGACAGCCGCTCACGGCCGCCCTGACGGTCCTGTGGGGCCTGCGCCTCGCCGGGCACATCGCGTGGCGGGGACGCGGGCACGGGGAGGACCCGCGGTACGAGCGGATGCTGGCCAAGGCTCCCGGCAACCCCCAGCTGTACGCGCTGCGCATGGTGTACCTGCTGCAGGCGGCGCTGGTGTGGCTGGTCTCCCTGCCGGTCCAGGCGGGCCCGTACGCGACCGACGGCCCGGGGGCGCTCGCGATGGCGGCGGGCACCGCGCTGTGGCTGTGCGGGATCACCTTCGAGGCGGTCGGCGACCACCAGCTGGCCCGGTTCAAGGCGGATCCGGCGAACCGGGGCCGGATCATGGACCGGGGCCTGTGGTCGTGGACCCGGCACCCGAACTACTTCGGCGACTTCTGTGTGTGGTGGGGCCTGTCGCTGACCGCGTGGGGGACCTGGCCGGCGTTCGCCGTGTCGGTGATCGGCCCGCTCGTCATGTCGTACCTGCTGATCGCGGGCAGCGGCAAACGCCTCCTGGAACGCCATATGGCGGACCGTCCGGGGTATGCCGCCTATCGGGCCCGGACCAGCGGTTTCCTGCCGTGGCCGCCCCGTCGTACGGGGTGAGTGTCCGAGCCCGCGGGAAGCCGCGACGGATACCCTCACGGCATGGCGGTGGACGAGCTCGACACCCGAATCCTGCGCCTGCTGATCGAGCAGCCGCGCACCAGCGTCCGGGAGTACGCCCGGCTCCTCGGCGTGGCGCGCGGCACCCTCCAGGCCCGGCTGGACCGGCTGGAGCGCACCGGGGTGATCACGGGGACGGGCCCCGTGCTGTCGCCCGCCGCGCTGGGTCATCCGGTGCTGGCCTTCGTGCACATCGAGGTCACGCAGGGGCGTCTGGACGAGGTCGGGGACGCCCTGTCGGCGGTACCGGAGATCATCGAGGCCTTCTCCATCACCGGGGGCGGCGATCTGCTGACCCGGGTCGCGGCCCGGGACAACGCGCATCTGGAGGACGTCATCCAACGCCTGATCCGGCTTCCCGGCGTGGTCCGCACCCGGACGGAGGTCGCGCTGCGTGAAAGGGTCGCCCACCGAGTGTTGCCGCTGGTGGAGGCCGTGGGACGAGCCGCTCGCAAACCCTGACAATATGGTCGGGAAACGTACACGACCGGCAGGACGGGCACAGCGGATGATCTCCGTCATATTCGATCTCGACGGCACTCTCGTGGACAGCGAGCCGAACTACTACGAGTCCGGACGCCGCACCCTGGCGCACCACGGGATCCCCGACTTCACCTGGGAACAGCACGCGCGCTTCATCGGCATCGGCACGATGGAGACGCTGGAGATCCTCAAGGAGCGCCACGCGCTGCGGGCCCCGGTGGAACAGCTCCTCGCGGAACAGAACGCCGCCTATCTGGAGCTGGCCCGCACCCGGACCGAGGTCTTCCCCGAGATGCGCAAGTTCGTGGAGCGGCTGCACTGCGAGGGCGTCCCGATGGCGGTCGCCTCCGGCTCCTCTCTGGAGGCCATCGACACGGTGCTGGCCGGTACCGGGCTGGACGCGCTGCTGACGACGGTGGTGTCCGCCGAGGAGGTGCCGCGCGGCAAGCCCGCCCCGGACGTGTTCCTGGAGGCGGCCCGCCGGCTCGGCGCGGAACCGGCCGACTGCGTGGTCGTCGAGGACGCGGCGCCGGGCGTGCGGGCCGCGCACGCCGCCGGAATGGAGTGCCTGGCCGTGCCCTACGTCCCGATCACCGCCGGGGACCCGGCCTTCACGACGGCCGGGCTGCTCTTTCGGGGCGGCCGGAGCGAATTCAGCGCGGACACCGCCTACGAGTGGCTGGGCGAACACCGGGCCGCCTGATCGCCGGGGCCGGACGATCGGCGCCGGCGGGGCGGCGCCGGCGGGGCGGCGCCGGCGGGATCCGCGAGGTGAGGGGCCACGTCCTCCGGCGTCCTCGCGGACCCGCGCGAACTGCCCCCGGGAACTGCCTCTTCGGGGCGGGGCGCCGCCCTACGGTCGTGCCGGTACAGGACAGCGGTGGAATCCCCGCCGCCCCACACCGGGAGAGGCCCATGAAGACGAACAAGAAGCTGGCGGCCGGCGGCGCCGCGATCGTGCTGGCCGCGGGCATCGCGATCACGGCGGTCGGCGCGGCCAACGCGGCGCCCGCCCCGACGGAACGCATCACCTCCGTGAGCGGGCTGCACGAGAGCCTCGCGCAGGCCGTCGCCGAGGAGCAGGCCCTCGGGCTCCAGGGCACTCTCGGCGGGCCCGTCGGCCGCGAGGCACTGGAATCACACGACGCGATCGACGGCTGACGGGGCGGGTGAGCACCGTGGGATCCGACCGGACAGGGGCCGCGCCGGAAACGGACGCGCCGACGGCGACACCGTCCACGTGGTGTCCGAGCGGTGAGGCCCGGGCACCCGAGTCCGTCGTCCTGGGCGTCCGCTCGGCGACGGAAGGCCGGGTGACCTACCTCGCGGACCCGGTTCCGGCGTCGGAGGTGCTCGGTTCGATCCCCGAGGGAATCGAACCGACGCGGGTCCTCCGTTTCGCCTCGCACTGCGTCTCGAACTGCGTCAACCGACGCGGCGCGGACTGCGCCCTGGTCGAGCGGGTCCTGGCGCTGCCGCCCGCGGCAGACTCCCGCGCCGTCCCGCGGTGCCACCTTCGCTCCCGGTGCCAGTGGTGGCAGCAGACGGGGGTGGACGCCTGCCACCGCTGCCCGGCGATCACCACCGCCACCTTCCGGGAGGACGAACTGGCGACCCTGGTCGCCGATCCGAACACCACCCCCGAGCAACTCGCCTCCTGGATCGAGGCATCCGCCTGATCCAGTCGCCCGTTCCACCGACCGGCGTTCGGTCCCGCTCGCCCCGCGCGGTCACCTAGACCTGCTGAGGGTGGCCTCGGGTTCCTGATGACACGGGCCGGCGAGTCCTTCCGCGGACGTGATCGTCGTCCGCCTCGTCGTGTACGCCTTCCTCGGCCCCACCGCCGACCTCCTCGTCCGCGCTCGTACGGTCAGGGGCGAGGACCCGCCGCCGCGCCCCGGTCGGCCCGCCCGCATCGGGTCGGGAAGATCCCCGGGCCCCCACGGGTTGGTGGAAGCGTGAACGAACTCAGGGAGCGGGAAGCGGCAGCGGTCGACGTGGTGGTCGTCGGCGCCGGGCAGGCCGGCCTGTCCGGCGCCTACCACCTGGCCCGTGCGGGCATCGACCACGTGGTCCTGGACCATGCGCCGCGGCCGGGGGGAGCCTGGCAGTTCCGCTGGCCCTCCCTCACGTACGGCAAGGTGCACGGCATGCACGCGCTGCCCGGCATGGAGCTCACGGACGCGGACCCGCTGCGGCCGTCCTCCGAGGTCATCGGGGAGTACTTCGCCGCCTACGAGGAGCGCTTCGGGATACGCGTACGCCGGCCCGTGGACGTGACCGCCGTACGCGAGGGATCCGCGGGGCGGCTGCTGGTGGAATCCGGGGCGGGCAGTTGGGCGCCCCGGGCCCTGATCAACGCCACCGGCACCTGGGACCGACCGTTCTGGCCCCGCTACCCGGGTCAGGAAGCCTTCCGGGGCCGTCAGCTGCACACCGCGAACTACCCGGGGCCGCAGGAGTTCGCGGGGGCCCGGGTCGTCGTCGTGGGCGGCGGCACCTCGGCGGTACAACACCTCCTGGAGGTGTCCGAGGTGGCGGCTCAGACCACATGGGTGACCCGCCGGACACCCGTGTTCCGCGACCGCGACTTCGGCGAGTCCGCCGGTCGGGCGGCGGTGGCGCTGGTGGAGGACCGGGTCAGGCGGGGTCTGCCGCCACAGAGCGTGGTCAGCGTGACGGGTCTGGCGCTGACCGACGCCGTCCGGGCGGGGCTCGACTCCGGGGTCCTGGACCGCCGCCCCATGTTCGACCTGATCACCCCGACCGGGGTGACGTGGGCGGACGGGCGACACGTGGACGCCGACGTGATCCTCTGGGCCACCGGCTTCCGGGCCGCCGTCGACCACCTGGCGCCCCTGCACCTGCGCGAGCCGGGCGGCGGGATCCGCGTGGAGGGCACCAGGGCGGTCCGGGACGAGCGGATCCACCTCGTCGGCTACGGGCCGTCGGCGTCGACCATCGGGGCGAACCGGGCCGGCGGCGCGGCGGTCCGCGAGATCCGCCGCCTCCTCACCCGCGAAACCGCCGAAGCGGGCCGCGCCTGATCGGCGCCGCTCGGCAACGGTGGCCCTGTCACCGGCGCCCTCGTCACCGATGGCCTTGCGACGGGTGACCTCGCTGATGGCCGCCGAACGCCCCCTGACCTGAGCTCCGCGTTCCGGTGCGCGTTCTCACGAAGGGCGGGGTCCCCTCAGCACCTCCGGTGCCACCACGCCAACTCCGGGTCGGTCGCGGGCTCGTGGTGCGTGCGCGCGAGCAACACGGCGTCCAGGTGTTCGACCCGCGACCGGAGTTCCGCGGCGGCCTTCGGCGGCAGCATGAACAGGGCCTGGTGCAGTTTGTCCCGGGCCCAGCCCTCACCGCAGCACGGGCAGGTGAACTCGGTCTCCCACGGCCTCCACCGGCGTCCGGGGCCGAGGACGCGCACGGACCACACGCTCAGCGCGACTGCCACGATGCCCGGAGACAACCGATCCCGTTCGAGCACGCGAACGGCGGCGTTCGCCGCCCCGGACAGCCCCGGGACATCGCGATATCGCACCCGGGAGCTTCCCCGGCCCCGTTCCCGCGACCGAAGCGAAGCCGGTGGTCTACGCGGCACGGCTCCTTCGGATACACGTCATGGGAGGCATCTTCCCCTGGCTGACGACCGTCCGGACGGCATCCGGGATCGAGCGGAACCCGCCGGCGTCAGGCTCCGACGCTGCGAACCCGGACGGGGAACGGCACGATACCCGACCCGGTCTCGACCTCGATCCTGCCCGTGCCCCTTCCCCGAATCCCGAACGGCAACGCGTCCGACCCCACACGCCCCGCCACACCCCCCGCCCCGTCGGGACAACGCTCCTAGGGCGCGGGGTCGGCGTCGCGTCCCGGGGGTCGTGTCTCCTGGCGGCCGGGAGGCCCCGCCTCGGCGTGGGCGGCCCCCGCCTGCGCGCGCAGCCTGTTGAAGTCCGCGACGTGCTTCTTGTGTTCCTCGTACGTCGCCGAGAAGCGGGTGTCCCCCGGCTTGACCGTGACGAAGAACAGCCAGTTCCCGGGAGTCGGGGCGACGGCCGCCGCCATCGCCTCCAGTCCGGGGCTGTCGATCGGCGTGGGCGGCAGGCCCTGCCGTTCGTACGTGTTGAAGGGACTGTCGATCTTCGTCTCGCTCAGTCTGGTGTCCACCGTGTTGCGGTTCAGCGCGTAGTTGATGGTGGAGTCCATCTGGAGCGGCATCGACTTCGCCAACCGGTTGTGGACCACCCGCGCCACCTTGCCCATGTCCGCACGGGTGTCGGCCTCCGCCTCGATGATGCTGGCGAGGGTGGCCGTCTGGTACGGGGTCATTCCGTGGGCCTTGGCACCGTCCGAGACGGCCTTGGTGGCCAACTTTCCGTTCGCCGTCCGCACCATGTACGCGAGCACCGATGCCGGGGTGGACTTCGAGGTCACCGGGTACGTCGCCGGGAAGAGATAGCCCTCCGGGTTGCCCTTCGCCTCCGGGGGGAGGGCAAGGCCGGCCGTCGCGACAGCCGACTTCGTGGTTCCTGCGGGGAGGTTGAGCGCGCTGTCCACGGCGGCGTAGACCTGCGGGGCCCGCCGGCCTTCGGGAATCAGCAACTGGCGTGGTTTCTCCGGCGCCTTCTCGCCCGGCAGCAGCGGAATCAGGACTGCGGTCCCGAGCCCGAGCAACGTGCCGAAGAGGAGAGCCAGCCTGCCCCGGCGGGTGAGCCGGGGGTGGCGCTGTGGCGGCAGATCTTCATGACGCATGCGGGCACGTTAACCCGCGATCTGCCCCATTTCCGTCATCTCACCCACAGTGCGGTCATATGATCACACGTTTACCGGGGTCGGTACGGCGTCGCCGAACGTCTCACCCTTGGCCGCCTTGACCGTCTCACCCTTGACCGTGTCGTTCACGGCCTTCTCGTTCACGGCACCTTCCGGCAGCACCGCGGCATCCCGGTCACGCCGGACGAGCGCGGCGTATCGGCCGTCGGCCTTCAGCAGCTCCTCATGCGTTCCACGCTCGGCTATTCGACCGGCGTCCAACACGACGATCTGGTCGGCGTCGCGAACGGTGGAGAGGCGATGGGCGATGGTGATGGTGGTGCGGCCCGCGGAGAGGTTGTCGATGGCCTGCTGCACCGCATGCTCCGTACGGGTGTCGAGCGCGCTGGTCGCCTCGTCGAGGATCAGCACCGGCGGGTCGCGCAGGATCGTGCGGGCGATGGCCAGGCGCTGCTTCTCGCCGCCCGAGAAGCGGTAGCCCCGTTCGCCGACGAGGGTGTCGTATCCGTCGGGCAGCGAATCGATGTGTTCGTGGATCTGGGCCGCGCGGGCCGCCTCGACGATCTCCTCGTCGGTGGCGTCAGGTTTGGCGAAGCGCAGGTTGTCGGCGACCGAGGCGTGGAAGAGGTAGGTCTCCTGAGAGACCACGCCGATGGACCGGGCCAGCGAGTCGAAGTCCAGGTCACGCACGTCCACTCCGTCGAGGACCACCCGCCCGCCGGTCACGTCGTAGAGCCGGGGCACCAGATAGCTCAGGGTGCTCTTGCCGGAACCGGTCGGGCCGACCACCGCGAGGGAGCCGCCCGCCGGCACGGTGATGTCGATCGCCGACAGGGTGGGGCCGTTCTTGGCCTCGTACGCGAAGTGCACGCCCTCCAGCCGAACCTCGCCCTTGGCGCGCTCCAGCCGTACGGGGTCCGGGCGCTCGGTGATGTCCACCGGCAGGTCGAGGTACTCGAAGATCCGGGCGAACAAGGCGAGCGAGGTCTGGATCTGCACGCCGGTCGACAGCAGGCTCACGGCGGGCCGGAACAGGCCCTGCTGAAGGGTGACGAAGGCGACGAGGGTACCGACCGACAGCGAGGGGGAGCCGGTCTGCAGGGCGATGCCCGCCGCCCAGTAGATGAGCGCGGGCATGGCGGCCATGACGATGCCGATGGTGGACATCCGCCAGCGCCCGGCCATGCTGGAGCGCACTTCGAGGCCGACCAGCTTCTCGGACTCCTCCGAGAAGGAACGCGTCAACGAGTCGGCGCGCCCCATGGTCCGGCCGAGAAGGATGCCGCTGACCGAGAGCGACTCCGTGACCGTCGCCGCCATGGAGGCCATCTGCTTCTGCCGCTGCATCGTGATCCGCTTGCGTTCGCGGCCCACCCGCCGACTGATCCACACGAAGACGGGGAGCAGCAGGAGCGAGACGAGCGTCAGGCGCCAGTCCAGCGCGAGCATGGCCACGACCGATGCGATCACGGCCGTGAGGTTCGAGACGAGGGAGGTGGCGGTGGAGGTGACGGTGGCCTGCATGCCGCCGATGTCGTTGGCGATGCGGGACTGCACCTCGCCGGTGCGGGTGCGGGTGAAGAAGGCCAACGGCATCCGCTGGAGCTGGGCGTACACGGCGGCGCGCAGGTCGTGCATGACGCGCTGGCCGACGGTGGTGGATATGAGGGTCTGGAGCACGCCGAAGACGCTGGTGACGACCGCGGTGAGGATCATGCCGAGCGCCAGCAGGCTCAGCAGTCCGGTCCGCCCCTGGGGGATCGCGACGTCAAGGATCTCCCTCAGCAGGAACGGCGAGGCGACGCCGACGAGGGAGGAGGCGCCGACGAGCGCGCCGACGACGGCGAGCCGCCCGCGGTAGGGCCGGAAGAGGGAAACGATGCGGCGCAGCTCACGCGGCTGGTCCGCGGGGGCGGGTCGGTTGGGGTCGAGGGCTTCTTTCGATGGGGACCACTCGGGCTCTTTGGGGCGCATGGGCCTCCTTCTGACGAGACTCGCATGAGCATAGCTCATTGTTACCTATACTCACAATGAATCTGGTCCCTATACTCTTGCCATTATGAGGACCGCAGCATGAGCACCGCTCCCGAAGCCGACAGCACGGACAGCACGGACGGGGTACTCGCCGAGCAACTGCTCCGCCTGACCCGCCGGCTGCACCGCATCCAGAAGCGCCATCTCGAACCCCTCGGGATCACTCCCGCCCAGTCAAGGCTGCTGCGGCTGGTCTCGCATTACGACGGAGCGGAACCGCCCCGCATGGCGGATCTCGCAGCGCGCCTGGAAGTGGTGCCCCGCGCCGTCACCACGCTGGTCGACGGGCTGGAGGCGGCCGAGTGCGTGCGCCGCGCGCCGGACCCGGCGAACCGCCGGGTGATCCGGATCGAGCTGACCGACGCCGGCCGCGCCACGCTGCGCCGGCTGCGCAACGCGCGAACCGACGCGGCAGAGGAGATCCTTGCTCCATTGACCGCCGAACAGCGCAGGGTGCTCGGGGGCCTGCTGAACGCTCTGGCGGACGCCCCGGCGGAGCCCCCCTGCTGAGATCGCCGCCGAGTCGAGGGGTCGCGCCATGCCGCTGCTGGAACCGAGGCCCGGGACCCTGCGGCCGCGCGATGTCGGCGCCCCTTCGCCCGATCGGGTGTCGGACCAGCGGGCGGGCGGGACCCCGGAAGCGCTGCGCGCCGACCTGTCGGAGCTGCTCGGCGCCGAGAAGGTGCTGTGGAAGGTCTCCGACCTGGTCCGGTACGCCTCGGACGCGTCGCCGTACCGGTTCGTGCCGCAGGTCGTGGTCGTCGCCGAGGACATCGACGACGTCTCCGCCGTGCTCTCGTACGCTCACGGCAAGCAGCGCGAGGTGGTCTTCCGCGCCGCCGGGACCTCGCTCAACGGTCAGGCCCAGGGTGAGGACATCCTGGTCGACGTACGCCGCCACTGGTCCGGCGTCGAGGTGCTCGACGGTGGTCTGCGGGCACGGATCCGGCCCGGCACCACCGTGCTGCGGGCCAATGCCGCACTCGCCCGCCACGGCAGGGTCCTGGGCCCCGACCCGGCGAGCGCCATCGCCTGCACCCTGGGCGGGGTCGTGGCGAACAACGCGTCCGGCATGACGGCGGGAACCACGAGGAACTCGTACCGCACCCTGTCCTCCCTGACCCTGGTACTGCCCACCGGCACCGTCGTGGACACCGCCGACCCGCTCGCGGACGAGGAACTGGCGCGCGCCGAACCGAGCCTGTGCCGCGGGCTGATGGGCATCAAGCGGGAGATCGAGGCGAACCCGGGGCTGGCCGCCCGGATCCGCGCCAAGCACGAGATCAAGAACACCACCGGCTACCGGCTCGACGCCTACCTCGACGGCAACACCCCCGTCGAGGTCCTGCGCGGCCTGATGGTGGGGTCCGAGGGCACCCTCGGCTTCATCTCGGAGGTCGTCTTCGACACCCTCCCCCTGGACCGCGAACCGACCAGCGCCCTGTTGTTCTTCCCCTCCCTGCCGGCCGCGGCCGCCGCCGTGCCGCTCTTCGGCGAGGCCGGGGCCATCGCCGTCGAGGTGATGGACGGCAACACCCTCCGGGCCTCGGTCAGTGTCGAGGGGGTGCCCGCGGACTGGGCCGACCTCCCGAAGGACACCACCGCGCTACTGGTGGAGTTCCGCGCCCCGGACGAGGCGGGCCGGGCCGACTGCGAGCGGCGCGCGGCCGACGTGCTCGCACGGTTGGAGCTGGTCGCCCCGGTCGCCTCGGTGACGAACACCTTCACCCGCGACCCGGGCACCATCTCCGGGTACTGGAAGGCCCGCAAGGCCTTCGTCACCGCCGTCGGCGGGGCCCGCCCGCCCGGGACCACCCTGATCACCGAGGACTTCGCCGTCCCGCCGGGCCGGCTCGCCGAGGCCTGCGAGGTCCTCCTCGCCCTCCAGGCCGAACACGGCTTCGACGCCGCCGTGGCCGGCCACGCCGCGCACGGCAACCTGCACTTCCTGCTCGCGTTCGACGCGGGCCTCCCGGCGGACGTGGCACGGTACGCGGCCTTCATGGACGCGTTCTGCCGGCTGACCGTGGAACGCTTCGACGGCTCGCTGAAGGCCGAGCACTCCACCGGCCGCAACATGGCCCCCTTCCTGGAACTGGAGTGGGGCCCCGAGGCCACCGAACTGATGTGGCGCACCAAGCGGATCATCGACCCCGACCTGGTGCTGGCCCCGCGCGTCCTCCTCGACCGTGACCCCCGGGCCCACCTGCGCGGGCTGAAGACCATTCCGCGGGTGGAGGCGGTCGCCGACCCGTGCATCGAGTGCGGCTTCTGCGAACCGACCTGCCCCAGCGGGGACGTGACGACCACGCCGCGGCAACGGATCGTGCTGCGCCGCGAGATGATGCGCCAGCCTCCCGGCTCCCCCGTCCTCGAAGGGCTGCTCGACGCCTACGGATACGACGCCGTCGACACCTGCGCGGGGGATTCCACCTGCAAGATCGCCTGCCCCGTCGGCATCGACACCGGCGCCCTGATGAAGGACTTCCGCCACCGACGGCACGGTCCGCGCGAGGAGCGGGTCGCCGAGTCGGCCGCCCGGCACTTCCGCACGGTCGAGTCGGCCGCCCGGCTGGCCGTGGCCGCCGCCGACGCGGTCTCGCACCGGGGCGGCGACCGGTTCCTGCGGGCCGTGACGGGCGTGGCGCGCCTGGCCGTGAACCCCGATCTGGTGCCGCAGTGGCTGCCGCGGATCCCCGGCGCCGCGGCCCGCGCGCTGCCCGACACCCGGCGGGTGGGGGCCGTCGCGGTGTACTACCCGGCCTGCGTCAACCGGATCTTCGGCGGCCCCGAGGGCGAGCCAGGCCCCTCCCTGCCGCAGGCCCTGGTGGCCCTCTCGGAGCGGGCCGGACTGCCGGTGTGGATCCCCCGCGACGTGTACGGCACCTGCTGCGCGACGATCTGGCACTCCAAGGGCCTCGACGCCGGCAACCGGGTGATGGCCAACCGGATGGTGGAGTCCGCCTGGGGCTGGACCGCGGGCGGACGGCTGCCGCTGGTGGTCGACGCCTCCTCCTGCACCCTGGGCATCGCGCACGAGGTGGTCCCCCACCTGACGGACGACAACCGGGCCCTGCACGCGGAGCTGCGTGTCGTCGACTCCGTCGTCTGGGCGGCCGAGGAGCTGCTGCCGCGACTGGAGATCCGGCGCACCATCGGCTCGGCGGTGTTGCATCCGACCTGCTCCATGGAGCATCTGGGTGACACGGGCGCGCTCAGGGCGGTCGCCGAGGCGTGCGCCGAGGAGGTGGTGGTCCCGGACGACGCGGGCTGCTGCGCCTTCGCGGGCGACCGGGGCATGCTGCACCCGGAGCTGACCGCCTCGGCCACGGCCCGCGAGGCTGCGGAGGTGACGGCGCGCGCCTTCGACGCCCACCTGTCGGCGAACCGGATGTGCGAGGTGGGGATGGATCAGGCCACCGGCCGCTCCTACCACTCGGCCCTGCTCGAACTGGAGCGCGCCACGCGCCCCTGATCCCCACCCCCGACCAGGCCGGACTCCCCGCACCGGGTCCGCGGAGCGCGGCGCCGCGCTCCGTAGGCGACGGAAAATGGATTGCCCCGGGGCGGCCCGGAAGACGAACCTTGTGTGGTTTGAACCACTCGACCAGTCATGGGGCGTCATGCAGATCAGCGATCTTCCGTATCCGGACCCAGGGGTACCCGACGCTCGCTCCGGCCCTCGCTTCCTCGTGTGGCTGGGACGCAACCAACTCGGCGGACAGGCCAAAAGCCTGTGCTGGGGGCTGTTGCACCACATCGGCATCGCCGGTCTGCCCTTCGCGGTGGGATTCGGCGTCGAGGCGGTCGTGGACCGCGACGGCCGACGGCTGCTGCTCGTAGGGGCGTTGATCGCGGTGCTCGGCATCGCGATCTCGCTCGGCGACGCCATGCTGCACCGGACGGCCGTCACCAACTGGATCACCGCTGCCGCCCGCGTGCAACAGCTCCTCGCGCGCAAGACCGCGGAGTTGGGCTCCGCCCTGACCCGGCGGGTGGCGGCCGGCGAGGTCGTCGCGGTGTCCACCGGCGACGTCGAGAAGATCGGCTGGTTCGTCGAGGCGGTCTCACGCTTCCTCGCGGCGGCCGTGGCGATCGTGCTCGTCTGCGTCGGACTCGTCTGGTACGCGCCGTCCCTCGGCGTGGTCGTGGCCGTGGGCATGCCGCTGCTGGCGCTTTCCTCCCTTCCGCTGCTCCCCCGGGCCACCCGGCGCGCCGACATCCAGCGCGAGAAGGCGGGCAAGGCGACCGAGTTGGCCTCCGACACCGTGGCGGGCCTGCGGGTCCTGCGCGGGATCGGCGGCGAGGAGCTCTTCCTCGGACGCTACCGCGCCGCCTCCCAGGAGGTGCGGGAGGCCGCCGTGCGCAGTGCCCGGATGTGGGCGGTGATCTCGTCGATCCAGGTGTTCCTGCCGGGCCTGCTGATGATCGCCGTGGTCTGGTACGGCTCCTCGCTCGTCCTGGACGGTCGGCTCGACGTCGGCGAACTCGTCGCGGTCTTCAGCGCGGTGTCCCTGCTGCTCTATCCCCTGCGGAGCGTGGAGGAGATCGCCATGGCGTACTCGTTCTCGCGTCCCTCCGCCAAGCGGGCGGCCCGGGTGCTGAAGCTGACCCGGACCGACGCGGACGAGCCCGAGGCGCGGACCGCCCCCGAGGCCCCGGCCCCGGGTGGGGAGCTGTACGACCCGGAGACGGGGCTGTTGGTCCCGCCCGGGCAGTTCACCGCCGTCGTGTGCGGCGATCCGGACCTCGCGGGTCGGCTCGCGGAACGGCTCGGCGGCCATCCGATGGACGCCGCCGCCGAGGGACCGCCGGTGCTGTTGGGCGGGGTCGCGTTGGACGAACTCGCGCTGGACACCGCCCGCACGCTGGTCCTCGTACAGGACAAGGACCCGGTGCTGCTGTCCGGAACCCTGCGCGAGCTGTTCGACGTGCCGGCGTCCGGGGCGGTGACGCCCTCGGCCGCGCTGGCGGCCGCACAGTGCGCCGATGTGCTGGACGCGCTGCTCCAGTCGGCGCCCGACGGGGTCGAGGACGCCATGGACGCGCGGATCACCGAGCGCGGCCGTTCGCTGTCCGGGGGGCAGCGTCAGCGCCTGGCCCTGGCCCGCTCCCTGGTCACCGACCCGGAGGTGCTGGTGTTGGACGAGCCGACCTCGGCGGTCGACTCCCACACCGAGGCACGGATCGCGGACGGCATCGCGGCCCTGCGCGCCGGACGCACCACGGTGGTCCTGGCCTCCTCGCCCCTGCTGCTGGACCGCGCCGACCGGGTGGTGCTCGTGCACGAGGGCACGGCCCTGCCGGCCGGCACGCACCGCGAACTGCTGCACGGCGAACCGCGCTACCGGGCCGTCGTCACCCGCGAGACCGAAGAGGAACAGCGGGCGGCGGACCTGGAACTGGCACGCATCGCAGAATCACTCACAGAGATCGAGGAATCCGCATGATCGGCGTGGCGCCGCCGGACTACGATCCGGCAGCCCCCGAAACGGCCGCGACCCTGCCCGTGGGCACGTCCACGACCGTTCGGGACTATGTGCGCGGCCTGTTCCGGCGCCACCGGCGGGCCTTCGTGCTCCTGGTGACGGTCAACGCGGTCGCGGTGATCGCGTCCATGGTCGGCCCGTACCTGCTCGGTCGGGTCGTGGACGATCTCGCGGCCGGGGTCCGCGAGCTGCGTCTGGGCACCGTGGCCCTGCTGTTCGCGGGAGCCCTCGTCGTACAGACCCTCTTCGTGCGGCAGGTCCGGCTGCGCGGGGCGATGCTCGGCGAGGAGATGCTGGCCGACCTGCGCGAGGACTTCCTGGTCCGTTCCGTCGGTCTGCCGCCGGGCGTGCTGGAGCGAGCCGGTACCGGTGACCTGCTGTCGCGGATCACCACCGACATCGACCGGCTGGGCAACGCGATGCGCGAGGCCGTGCCCCAGCTGGCCATCGGCGTGGTGTGGGCGGGGCTGCTCTTCGGTGCGCTGGCCGTGACCGCTCCGCCGCTGGCGTTGGCGGCGTTGGTGGCCCTGCCGATCCTGGTGATCGGCTGCCGCTGGTACTTCCGGCGGGCACCTTCGGCGTACCGGTCGGAGTCGGCCGGGTACGCGGCGGTCGCGGCGGCCCTCACCGAGACCGTGGACGCGGGCCGGACCATCGAGGCGCACCGTCTCGGGAAGCGTCGGATCACGATGTCGGATCGCCGGATCAAGGAGTGGACGGCGTGGGAGCGGTACACGCTGTTCCTGCGGACGGTCCTCTTCCCCGTCATCAACGTGACCTACGTGACGATCCTCGGCTCCGTGCTGATGATCGGCGGCTACTGCGTCCTGCGGGGCTGGATGTCGGTCGGGCAACTGACGACGGGCGCGCTGCTGGCCCAGATGATGGTCGACCCGATCGGCCTGATCCTGCGCTGGTACGACGAGTTGCAGGTGGCGCAGGTGTCGCTGGCCCGTCTGGTGGGCGTGCGCGAGATCGAGCCGGACGCGGGTGACTCGGCGGTGTCCCCGGAAGGCCGGGCCGTCCGGGCGGACGAGGTCCACTTCGGCTACCGCGAGGGCGTGGACGTCCTGCACCGGGTGTCGATGGCCGTGCCGCCGGGCACCCGCATGGCGCTGGTCGGCCCTTCGGGCGCCGGCAAGTCCACCCTGGGCCGGCTGCTCGCGGGCATCTACGCACCACGGACGGGGGAGGTCACCCTCGGTGGGGCACGGCTGTCGCGGATGCCGGCCGAGCGGGTGCGCGAGCACGTGGCGCTGGTCAACCAGGAACACCACGTGTTCGTGGGTTCGCTGCGGGACAATCTGCGACTGGCACGGACGGGCGCGGACGACGCGGAACTGTGGGCGGCGCTGGGAGCGGTGGACGCCGACGGCTGGGCCCGGGCCATGGAGTGCGGACTGGACACCGAGGTGGGCTCCGGCGCGACGGCGCTGACGCCCGCGCAGGCGCAGCAGATCGCGCTGGCCCGGCTGGTGTTGGCGGACCCGCACACCCTGGTGCTGGACGAGGCGACCTCGCTGCTGGACCCGCGTGCCGCCCGCCATCTGGAGCGTTCGCTGGCCCGGGTGCTGGACGGCCGTACGGTCATCGCCATCGCCCACCGGCTGCACACCGCGCACGACGCGGATGTGATCGCGGTGGTCGAGGAGGGCCGGATCAGCGAACTCGGTTCGCACGACGAGCTGGTCGCGGCCGACGGCGCGTACGCCGCGCTGTGGCGCTCCTGGCACGGCTGACCCGTGCGTACGCCGTGGCTCCGCAGTGGAACCACGGCGTACGTCGTGTGAGCCGGTCGATCGCCCTCGGGGCCGGCCGGTCCGAGCCGTGAGGGCGGCGGGTCGGGCGCTACCGCGCCGGCGCGTGGGCCTGCTGCGACGCGCAGGTCCAGACGACGGGGTGCATCACGTCCCTGGCGTCGACGGCGTACCCGCCGACCCGGTCGTCGTCGGAGACGGTGAAGGCTCCGCTGTGGCCCGTCGCGGCGAGGCGGGGCAGGGCGAGGGTGGGCCCGGAGCCCTTCCACAGGGTGGCCTGGTACGGCGGGGCGGTCTCCGGCGGGAAGGGGCCGACCATCGTCGAGTCCGAGGCGATTCCCACGCTGACACCGGTGGTGGGGCTGACGTCCTCGAAGGTGCCCTGGGTGCGCTCACCGAGGTTCGCGACCGTGGTCACGTCCGTGTAGGGCGGCTTCCAGACGACGCCGTTGGAGGTGATGAGGCGCGAGAACTCGTAGGTGCCGGAGATCCGGCCCTTCTCGTCTATGTCCTGCGGCAGGTACGTGCTGTAGGTGTCACCCGGGTGGAACGGCCGGAGCTCCTGCGCGGGCGCGGCCTTGTCGGCCGCCCACACGAGTCCGGTCTCGTACCAGTACTCCGCGTCCATCACCCCCGTGCCGCGTCCCACGATCCGGCCGGCGTTGTTGATGCCCGTGATCTCGGCCAGCCCGGTGATCTGCGGGGGCAGGGCCAGCTCGCGGCGGACGGTGGTGCCCACCCACTCCACCCCCACCACGTGCCAGGGGTCGGTGTGCCGCTCGCCGACGACGTGTCCCTTGTCGTTGATGTCGCTCGCCCGCTCTCCGCCGGGCAGGACGGCGACCGCCTTCGCCCCGGGTACGTACCGGAAGGCGACCGGGGGCTTGTCCGTACCACGAAGCCACCCGACCATCACGCCGAACCGGTTGACCGCCTCCACGCCGCCCGACGTGTACCCGGCGGGCAGCGGCACCCGGTGGACGGAGGTGCCGAGCCAGTAGACGGGCCGGTTCTGCGAGCGGCCGACGGACATCCCGAGGGGGCCGAGCCCCTTGACGTCGGTGGTGGTCGACCAGGGGGACGAGGACTCCCCCGGACCCGGCAGCGAGTGCAGCACCTGGATGCCCGGCGTGCAGCGCCGCGCCGCATCGGCCGGCTCCCCGGTCGCGGCGTGGGCCGGCACGGCCACGCCGGTCACCGCCAGCGTGGCGAGAACCGTGCCCGCCATCAACGCCGACCGGGTGCCCGTCCCGTTCCCGTCCCTGTTTCTGTGGCCGTTCCTGTCGCGCTTCATCTCGTCCCCCGGATTCCGCCGCTCGTACCGCTTCGACAGGACGGATCACCGTGCCCCGCCCATGTGCCCCACGGTCCTGGTGTGAGCCGCCGCGCCTGACGGCTCGTCGGCTCACATGATTGTCCGTACGGGGACGGGCTGAACAGACCGATTCCAGGCATCTGAGGGCCTCGGTTCGGGCCGGTGGCGAAGGGGACGCGAAGGTCAGATGAAGCCCAGGGCGGACGCGCCGCCCACTCCACCGAGCAGCATGAACACGGGCATCAGCACCTTCAGCTCCACCCAACTGCCGGCGCGGAACCGCATCATCTTCGGCGGGCCGATCGGGTACCAACGCTTGCCGGCGATCGGGAGCGGCCACAGGATCGGGCAACCGGAGACGGTCAGCGCGTCCCCGATGTCGTGGACCAGGGCCCCGAGCAGGATCGGCAGGCCGAGCCAGAGGTACTCCTGGCCGGGTTCGGTGAACAGCCAGCCGGCGCCGTTGCCCGGCTGGTCGAGCACGCCGGCCAGGATCCAGGCGCTGGTGGCGCCCAGGAGCCACACGAGGACGTCGCTGGACATCCGGGCCGCGCGCCACAGCAGGCCCTCGACGGCCAGCACCAGGTGGACGAAGAGCAGCGCGAGGACGCCCCAGCGATCGGCGGTCACGGCGAGGGCGGACGAGCCGCCGCCGATCAGGACCGCCCAGAGCCAGGTGTGGGTCAGCGTCCGGTGGCCGCCGGTGCGCCGGGCGTCGCGCGGGGCCCGGGTGGCCTTGTAGACGGCGTACGAGATCTTGTCGACCACCTCGCACAGGCCCTTGGAGAGGGGCCCGAAGGCGCGCGAGATCGTCGCCGACTTGTGGTCGAGGTCGGGCGCGAGCGCCGCGCCGGCGCAGATGAGCGCGCCGACGACGAGGACGGGCCAGGGCATCGGGTACCCGGCCGCCGCAGCCGCCGCGCCGACCCCCAGCCAGGCCGCCGCGCCGGACAGTGAGTGCGCCGGACCCATCATGGTGTTTCCCCGCCCCGGTTCTGTGATGGTCAGAGCCCGTCGACGGTTTCGTCCGGGCCGTGTGGACGGCACAGCGTACCGTCGATGATCTTCTTTCCTCCCGCCGGTTCCCTCATCCGGTCCGAAGCCAGGCAAGATGGGGGGTGTGACCCTCATTGATCAGCTCCCGCCGAACGCCGACCCCGATGCCCTCTTCGAGGCCTTCTCCTCGTGGGCGGAGGGCCAGGGCATCACCCTGTACCCGGCGCAGGAGGAGGCGCTGATCGAGGTCGTCTCCGGGGCGAACGTGGTCCTCTCCACCCCGACCGGCTCCGGCAAGAGCCTGGTGGCGGCCGGCGCGCACTTCACCGCGCTGGCCCAGGACAAGGTCACCTTCTACACCGCGCCGATCAAGGCCCTCGTGTCGGAGAAGTTCTTCGACCTGTGCAAGCTCTTCGGCACCGAGAACGTCGGCATGCTGACGGGTGACGCATCCGTGAACGCGGACGCCCCGGTCATCTGCTGCACCGCCGAGGTGCTGGCGTCCATCGCGCTGCGCGACGGCAAGTACGCCGACATCGGCCAGGTCGTCATGGACGAGTTCCACTTCTACGCCGAGCCGGACCGGGGCTGGGCCTGGCAGATCCCGCTGCTGGAGCTTCCGCAGGCACAGTTCGTTCTGATGTCGGCGACCCTCGGCGACATGAAGCGGTTCGAGGAGGACCTGACCCGGCGCACCGGCCGTCCCACCTCGGTGGTCCGCTCCGCGACCCGGCCCGTCCCGCTGTCGTACGAGTACCTCACCACGCCGATCACCGAGACCATCACCGAGCTGCTGGAGACCCGGCAGGCGCCGGTGTACATCGTGCACTTCACCCAGGCCCAGGCGGTCGAACGGGCGCAGTCGCTGATGAGCATCAACATGTGCACCCGCGAGGAGAAGGACAAGATCGCGGAGCTGATCGGCAACTTCCGGTTCACCACCAAGTTCGGCCAGAACCTCTCCCGCTACGTCCGCCACGGCATCGGCGTCCACCACGCGGGCATGCTGCCCAAGTACCGGCGCCTGGTGGAGAAGCTGGCGCAGGCGGGCCTGCTGAAGGTCATCTGCGGTACCGACACCCTCGGTGTCGGCGTCAACGTGCCCATCCGCACCGTGCTGTTCACCGCGCTCACCAAGTACGACGGCACCCGGGTCAGGACGCTGCGCGCCCGCGAGTTCCACCAGATCGCCGGCCGTGCCGGTCGGGCCGGATTCGACACGGCGGGCTATGTGGTGGCGCAGGCTCCCGAGCACGTCATCGAGAACGAGAAGGCCCTCGCGAAGGCGGGCGACGACCCGAAGAAGCGCCGCAAGGTGGTCCGCAAGAAGGCTCCCGAGGGCTTCGTGGCCTGGTCGGACACCACCTTCGAGAAGTTGATCGCCGCCGACCCGGAGGCGCTGACCTCGCGCTTCAAGGTCACCAACATCATGCTGTTGTCGGTCATCGCCCGCCCCGGCGACGCGTTCAAGGCCATGCGGCACCTGCTGGAGGACAACCACGAGCCGCGCAAGGCGCAGCTGCGGCACATCCGCCGGGCCATCGCGATCTACCGCTCGCTGCTGGACGGCGGTGTCGTGGAGAAGCTCGACACCCCGGACGCCGAGGGCCGCACCATCCGGCTGACCGTCGATCTCCAGCAGGACTTCGCGCTGAACCAGCCGCTGTCCACCTTCGCGCTGGCCTCCTTCGACCTGCTGGACCCGGAGTCGCCTTCCTACGCGCTGGACATGGTCTCGGTCGTCGAGTCCACGCTGGACGACCCGCGCCAGATCCTGGCCGCCCAGCAGAACAAGGAACGCGGCATGGCCGTGGGCGCGATGAAGGCCGACGGGATCGAGTACGAGGAGCGGATGGAAAGGCTCCAGGACGTCACCTATCCCAAGCCCCTCGAAGAGCTCCTTCTGCACGCCTACGACGTGTACAGCAAGAGCCACCCGTGGGTCCGCGACCACCCCGTCTCGCCGAAGTCGATCATCCGTGACATGTACGAGCGGGCGATGACCTTCACGGAGTTCACCTCGTACTACGAGCTGGCCCGTACCGAGGGCATCGTCCTGCGGTACCTGGCGAGCGCGTTCAAGGCCCTGGACCACACCATCCCGGACGACCTCAAGTCCGAGGACCTCCAGGACCTCATCGCCTGGCTGGGCGAGCTGGTCCGCCAGGTCGACTCCAGCCTGCTCGACGAGTGGGAGCAGTTGGCGAACCCCGAGGTGGAGACGGCGGAGCAGGCCCAGGAGAAGGCCGACCAGGTCAAGCCGGTCACCGCGAACGCCCGCGCCTTCCGTGTCCTGGTCCGCAACGCCATGTTCCGTCGTGTCGAGCTGGCCGCCCTGGACCACGTCAACGTGCTCGGCGAGCTGGACGGGGAGTCCGGCTGGGACGCCGATGCCTGGGGCGAGGCCCTGGACGGCTACTGGGACGAGTACGACGACCTGGGCACCGGCCCCGACGCGCGCGGCCCGAAGCTGCTGCAGATCGAGGAGGACGCGGAGCACGGCCTGTGGCGGGTCCGCCAGGCCTTCGCCGACCCTGCCGGTGACCATGGTTGGGGCATCAGCGCCGAGGTCGACCTCGCGGCCTCCGACGAGGAGGGCCGGGCGGTCATCCGGGTCACCGCGGTCGGTGAGCTCGGCCTCTGATCCGTTCCCGCAGGCCGCCGGCGTCGCCGGGCCCGCCGATTCCGCCGGACACGACAGTGGAGAACCCCTGATGACGAACCCCGCCGAGAGACTGGTCGATCTGCTCGATCTGGAGCAGATCGAGGTCAACATCTTCCGGGGCGCGAGCCCCCAGGAATCCCTCCAGCGCGTCTTCGGCGGGCAGGTCGCGGGCCAGGCACTGGTGGCCGCGGGTCGCACGACCGAGACGGACCGCCCGGTCCACTCGCTGCACGCGTACTTCCTGCGCCCCGGCATCCCCGGGGTGCCCATCGTGTACCAGGTGGAACGGGTGCGTGACGGGCGTTCCTTCACGACACGTCGTGTCACCGCGGTCCAGCAGGGCAAGACCATCTTCAACCTGACCGCCTCCTTCCATCATCCGGAGGAGGGCAGCATCGAGCACCAGCTGCCCCCTCGCCTCGACTTCCCGCACCCGGACACGCTTCCGGCGGTCGCGGAGGAGATCCGCGAGCATCTGGGAGCCCTGCCCGAGGCCCTGGAGCGGATGGCCCGCCGCCAGCCCTTCGACATCCGCTACGTGGACCGGCTCCGCTGGACTCCCGAGGAGTTGAAGGACGCCGACCCGCGCAGCGCGGTGTGGATGCGGGCGGTCGGCCCGCTCGGGGACGATCCGCTCGTGCACACCTGCGCGCTCACCTACGCCAGTGACATGACCCTCCTCGACGCCGTGCGCATCCCGGTGGAGCCCCTGTGGGGCATGCGCGGGTTCGACATGGCCTCGCTGGACCACGCCATGTGGTTCCACCGGCCGTTCCGGGCCGACGAGTGGTTCCTGTACGACCAGGAGTCCCCCATCGCGCACGGCGGTCGGGGCCTTGCTCGCGGCCGTATCTACGACCTTGAGGGCAGGCTGCTGGTCTCCGTGGTCCAGGAAGGCCTCTTCCGCCCGTACGCCCCCAAGAAGTAAGAGTCGCCCGCCCCGTCCACGCAGTCGCCCGATCCGTCCAAGCGGTCGTCCGACCCGTCCACGAAGAGCTGAGCACGCCCATGTCCACCCCGGTCCTCCCCTGTCCCTGCGGGCTGCCCGCCGCCTACCCGGTGTGCTGCGGACGCTTCCACTCCGGTGACCGGCAGGCGCCCACCGCGGTGCTGCTGATGCGTTCGCGCTTCAGCGCCTTCGCGGTCGGCGACACCGCCTACCTGCTCCGTTCCTGGCACCCGTCCACCCGCCCGGACCGGCTCGAACTGGATCCCGGGCAGCGCTGGGAACGTCTGGAGATCCTCGCCACGGAACGCGGCGGCATGTTCGAGACACAAGGCGCGGTGGAGTTCCGGGCGCACTACCGAGAGGGCCGGCACACCGGATCCCTGCACGAGCACAGCGGCTTCTCCCGCGAGGAGGGGGCCTGGGTCTACGTCGGCCCCCTCTCCCCGGTGGACTTCGACTGACCCCGAGCGCGGGTCAGGGCGAAGTCCAGGCCGGCGCGGTACCACCGGATCTCGTCCGGCGGCCGGGCCCTCAGCAGCGACTCCGCCACGACGGCGGCAGCCGGGACCCGCGGGTGGCCGTAGGGCGGAGACGGTGCCAGCGCCGCGAGCACGATGCGTTCGGCCGGATCGGGCACCACCTCCCGCACCTCGTCCGTCGGGAGGACGGACGCGAGCACGGCGGCCCGCTCCCAGGGGTCGGTGGTACGTCTCAGCAGCAGCTCCACATGCCGCTCGCGCCATGTGCGCGGGCGCAGGTCACCTTTGGTCGCGACCAGCTCCCGATCCTCCGGAAGTGCCGTCCCCCGCAGCATGCCGGCGTCCCGGACGGCGAACGCCCGCAGCTCGGCGGCCAGGTAGAGCCACACGACGGCGCGGTAGCGGTTGATCCGGTAGCCGATCGGGATGATGTGCCCGCAGCGCGCGAGCCGGGTGAACCGGCTCGGCCCCACCCCGAGCACCTCGGCCCCGGCGTCGGCGCCGGCCACGGTCTCGACCCGCGCTCGCAGGGCTTCCGGGAAGCCCTCGGCCGCCCTCACGCGCTCCAACTCGGCCCGCGTGAAACGTGCCGCCCCGCTCGGCGCCCGAGGCCCGGCGCGCACCAGTCCCAGCTGTACGGCCCGGGCCAACTCGCCCCGTCCCAGGTCCAGCTCCCGCGCGGCCCTGACGCCGCCGACCGGCCCCTCCGGAGACACGGCCGGCGCCGGCCCGGCCGGTGCTCGCGGCCCCGAAACCCGCTCATCCGGTACGGCCAGTGCACGGTCCTGCGTTTCCATCCTCATCACGGTTCTCCCCCCACGAGTGGCAATCACTCTGTGTGAAGACCGTAACTCAGCGCAACGAACGCGGCGAGGCCTGTGGATAACTCCCGGTCGCGGCACCCAACTCCCGGTCCGGCCCACTGGTCCGGGTTCGACCCTGGTCCGGTTCCCATCCGATCCGGTCCGATCCCCGGCCCGCGTCCGATCGGCACGCGTCCGATCCCCGGCCCGCGTCCGATCCGGATCCGGGTCCAGGCCGTTCGTCAGCCCCCCGTGATGCGTCGTTCCGCGACGCCCAGGTGTTCGCCCACCCGGTTCACCATCAGGGTCATCTCGTACGCGACCTGCACGATGTCCGCCTCGGCCGCGCTGAGCGCGCACAGACAGCTACCCGAGCCCGCCGCGACGACGAACAGGAACCCCTCGTCGAACTCGACCATCGTCTGGCGCACCTCGCCCGCCCGGAAGTGCCGTCCGGACCCCTTGGCCAGGCTCTGCAACCCGGCCGCGACGGCGGCGAGATGCTCCGCGTCCTCCCGCGCCAGCCCCGCGCTCGCCCCGGTCACCAGCCCGTCGTTCGACAGGACCACGGCGTGCCGGACCTGCGGAACCCTGCGCGTCAGGTCGTCCAGTAGCCAATCGAGCTGCTTGTCCAGTGCCATTTCCAGCCCCTCCCCGTCGACGCGGCCGACGTGGCCGCGTCCCACCCCGCTTGGTCGTGCCGCCAGCCTTCCCCACCAGCGGCTTTCCGGCAAGGAGGATGGACCCATGACGAAGAAGATGACTGAAGAGGAATGGCGGGCGTTCGTCTCGCATTCCACCCGCACCGGGAAGCTCTCCACCGTACGCGCGGACGGGAGCCCGCACATCGCTCCCATCTGGTTCGTTCTCGAGGGTGACGCCTTCGTGTTCAACACCGGCCGTGACACCGTCAAGGGTCGGAATCTGGCCCGGGACGGGCGGGTCGCCCTCTGCGTGGACGACGACCGGCCGCCCTTCTCCTACGTCGTCCTCCAGGGCCGCGCCGAACTCGTCGAGTACACCGACCACGAGGAGGAGATGCTGACCTGGGCGACGAGGATCGGGGCGCGGTACATGGGCGAGGAGCGCGCCGAGGCCTTCGGCCGGCGCAACGCGGTCGACGGGGAACTCCTCGTGCGCGTGACCATCGACAAGGTGATCGCGATGGCCGACGTGGCGGCCTGAGCCGGCGCCCGTCGACTTCCGAACGCTGCGCACGTCCGTCACTCCGGCCCGGCCTGCGCACCCGAACCCACCGACGCGAGCAGCCGGGCGGTGTGCATCCGCCCGGCATACTCGACCAGTCTGATCAGCACTTCCTTCCCCGAGTCCTTGTCCCGGGCGTCACACAGCACCACGGGCGTGCCCTGTTCCAGGTCCAGAGCCCGTGCCACCTCGTTCGAGGCGTAACGCCGCGCGTTCGTGAAGCAGTTGACGGCCACGACGAACGGGATGCGACGGTGCTCGAAGTAGTCCACCGCCGGGAAGCAGTCCTCCAGCCTTCGCGTGTCGGCCAACACCACCGCTCCGAGGGCGCCTTGCGACAGCTCGTCCCACAGGAACCAGAAACGGTCCTGTCCCGGCGTGCCGAACAGGTACAGCGACAGGCCCGAGCGGATGGTGATGCGCCCGAAGTCCATGGCCACCGTCGTGGTGGTCTTCTGATCGACGCCTCCGGTGTCGTCGACGAGTTGGCCCGCCTCGCTGAGCAGTTCCTCCGTGCGCAGTGGTCGGATCTCGCTGACCGCGCCCACCAGAGTGGTCTTCCCGACGCCGAAGCCACCCGCCACGAGGATCTTCAGCGCGAGCGCCGCCGCTTCCTCGTCCTCGTCGTCTTCAACTTCCGGACCGGACCCGGTGGATCCGTTGTGGTGCAGTCCCATCACAGCGCTCGCAATCCTTCGATGACTTCACGCAGAATCCGCTCGTCGGGCAGCTGCGCGGGCGGTACCGGGCGGCTGACCTTGACGTGTCCGGCCTCCAGCAGGTCGCCCAGCAGCACCCGCACCACCCCCACGGGCAGGTCCGCGTCGGCGGCGAGTTCCGCCACCGACTGGGTCTCGTCGCGGCACAATCCGAGCAGCGCACGGTGTTCGGGTCCCCACAGGGACTCGGTCGCGTCGTCGCCGCCCTCGGGGTCCGCCACGGCGACCAGCGCGATCAGGTCGAAGCGGACGCCGTGCGGTCCCGGTTTGGTGCGTCCGCCGGTCATGGCGTAAGGCCGGACGAGCGGCCCCGCCTCGCTGTCGAACCACTGGCCGTTCACCGGTCTGACCGCCGCGCTCACCCGGCGGCCGGCGGGTGCGCCGCGAAGCGCGAGGGGGCGTCCAGGTGCTCGCCAACCCGCTTGACCAGCCGGGCCATCTCGTAGGCGATGAGCCCGATGTCGGCGCCGCCGGCGCTGAGGACGGCCAGGCAGGAGCCGTCGCCCGCGGCGGCGACGAAGAGGAATCCCTCGTCCATCTCCACCATCGTCTGGCGCACGCTCCCGGCGCGGAAGTGCCGACCCGCTCCCTTGGCCAGGCTGTGGAAGCCGCACGCCACGGCGGCCAGGTGCTCGGCGTCCTCCCGACCGAGCCGGCTGGAGGATCCCACCGCCAGACCGTCGCTGGACAGGACCACCGCGTGACGGACCTCGCGGACGCGCGTCACGAGGTCGTCGAGGAGCCAGTCCAGCTCGCCCGCCCCGCGAGCCCCGTCGAGCCCGATCAGCTGGTGTTCGATCATCACGCTTCTCCTTCGCTGCCTGCGTGGGGGGAGTTCTCGCGGGCGCCCCGGGCCCAACCGGCCCGATAGGCGGCCATCCGGTCCCTGGCCTGCTCGGGGCTGCGGTCCGGCGGGGCACCGGACGGGCCCGCGTCCGCCGGATCCTCGGGCTCGGGGACCTCGCGCAGTTGGGGTACCAGGCTGGCCTGGCGGACCCTGCGCGGCAGTTCGGTCACCGAGGCGGCGCCCGCGGGACCGGCGGCGGGTGCATGCGTACGGACCGCAGTGCCGCCGGGGCCGCGCGGTCGCAGGGGGGCTGCCGCGACGGGGCGCGGCTCCCGGGGCTCGCCCGCGGGGTCCTGGGCGGGGTTGTCCCGCTCGGGATCCGGTACGGCATCGGGCCCGGCCGACGCCCCGGCCTCCTCCCGTGCGACGCCGGCGCGGGCTCCTTCCCGTACGGTCCCGGCGGAGGCCTCCTGACGGCTGCCTCCGGCGTGGGGGGCCTCACGACCGGGGACGGCTCCCACGGCGACCGGGGACGGCGCCGCCACCTCCGCGGGGTCGTCCGAGGCCGCCGTGACGGCCGCCTGGAGAAGGGAGTTCGGCAGCAGCACGACGGCCGTGGTGCCTCCGTACGGTGACGGGCGCAGGTGGACCCGCACGCCCTGTCGGGCAGCGAGCCGGCTGACCACGAACAGCCCGAGGCGGTCGCTGTCGAACAGGTCGAGCGCCTCGGATTCCTCGATCCGGCGATTGGCGTCGTGCAGCGCGTCGCGGCCCATGCCGAGTCCCCGGTCCTCCACCTCCAGGACGTAACCGGCGCCGACCGGCTCGCCACTGACCCGGACCTTGGTGTGCGGTGGGGAGAACTGGGTGGCGTTCTCGATGAGTTCGGCCAGCAGGTGGGTGAGGTCGGCCACCGCGCCGCCGGCGACGGCCGCCTCCGCGAGCCCGCGGACCTCGACGCGCGGGTAGTCCTCGATCTCGGAGACCGCGGCGCGCACGACATTGGTCAGGGGGACCGGCATGCGCCACGCCCGCCCCGGGGCGGCTCCCGACAGGATGATCAGGCTTTCGGCGTGCCGACGCATGCGCGTGGTCAGGTGGTCGAGGCGGAAGAGGTCGTCGAGTTCGCCCGGATCGTCCGAGCGGCGTTCCATGGAGTCGAGCAGGGTCAACTGCCGGTGTACCAGGACCTGGCTGCGGCGGGCGAGGTTCACGAAGACACCGCTCACCCCGCCGGCGAGTTCGGCGCGCTCGACGGCGGCGCTCAGAGCGGCCCGGTGCACGGTGGAGAGGGCCTCCCCCACCTGGGCGATCTCGTCCTCTGCGGGCGGCCCGGTCGCGGTCTCGGCCTCGACGTCGACGTCCTGGCCGGCCCGCAGTCGCTCCATGGCGTGCGGGAGTTTGCGACGCGCGATCTCCAGGGCGGTGTTGCGCAGCGAGACCAGTTCCACCACCAGTGCGCGGCCGATCCGTACGGAGATCACGAGGGAGGCGATGACGGCGGCCAGGCCGAGGGCGACGGCCGCGCCGGCTCCGCTGAGCGCCACGCGCGTGAACGGGTCGGTGCGATCGGCGGCCTCGGCGCGCGCGGCGGCCTCGGTCTCCCTGATGGAGGCACCGACACCGCTGAAGGCGGCGTCCCACCCGGCGGGCTTGACCGCGCCGGAGCCGGCGCCGGCTCCCGCACCGGTTCCCGTACCCGCGGCCGCCGTGAGCGCCCGGTCCTCCGCCGCGATGAGTTCGGCGTGCGTGGCGCTCTTGGACACGGACTCCCACGCGGTCCGCTCCTCGCTCGGCAGGTCCCGGGCGGCGTCGGCGAGCAGCGCGCGGCGGGTCTCCACGACGCCGGTCAGCCGGCGGAGCGTTTCGGCGTTGCGCGGACCCGGCACGGCGAGCAACGCGTCCTCTCGCGAGAGCAGTTCCCCGGCTTCGGCGAACTCCAGCAGAACCCGTGCGTCCGGGCCGAGTTCGGCGTCCTGCGCACCGGACAGGGCGCCGCCGACGGCGAGCGCGGCGTCGGCGACACGGGTGTACGTCTCGTAGGCGGCGTCGGCGGTCGTCCGCCGGCCGACGATGTCCTTGCGCGCGGACCCGAGCCCCTCGGCGGCGGCCACGAAACCACCGAGCCGGACCACGACGTCGGTGCGGTAGTCGCCGGAGTCGGCGACGGTGTTCCGGTCGCCGAGCCGCAGCCGGCGCACGGCGTCGTCGGTGCGCCGGGCCTGCTGTTCCAGGGCGGCGGCCCGCTCGCCGGCGGCGGGGTCGGCCAGGAACCGCACCGCGGCCCGCCGTTCGGCCTGCACCTCGGCGAGCGCGGCGGACACGGGGGCACCGACCTCCCGCTCGACGCGTTGGACGCGACCGAGCCGGGCGAGGTCCTGCGCGGTGCTGACCGTGGCGAAGGCCCAGAGCGCGAGCAGCGAGACCACCGGGACCATCAACAGCGAGACGATCTTGGCCCGGACCGTGCGGGGGCGCAGTCGTATCCGGGGTCTCTCGCCGGAGCCGGCCACGGCGGCGGGTCGAGGGGGTGTTCTCTCCTCGGGTTCCTCCGCGGGCTGCCCCGCGTGCGCCCGCCGGCCGCGCGCCGGGGGCCCGGGCGGCCCCGGCGCCGCTGCTTCCGGTTTCTTGCGGGGTGTGCGCATGGGCTCCTCGTTCCGGGCGGTACAGGCTGGGCTGGGCGGGGTGGAGGCGGATGCAGGGGTGCGGTGGCGGGTCCTCGGGTGGGGGCTCGCGGTCTGCGGGGTGCGGAGCGTCCGGCGTGCGCGGCACGACGGGGGCGCACGGACGCCTGCGGCCCGGGGTTCAGTGCGCGGGCGCGGCGCTCTCCCCCAGGTTCCGGACTGCTGCCGATGCCGCTCGTTCGTCCGCGGTCGGGGACAGGGCCACGAAGGCGGCGGTGATGAAGAGGTAGGAACCGAGCCCGACGGCGAGCGGGAAGATGAACTGCATCGCCGCGGCCCCGGGCAGGGCCACGTCCGAGGGCGCGACGCGGACCGCGACGGCGGCCATCCCCGTGTAGTGCATGCTGCTGACCGCGGCGCCCATGACGAGCGAGGCGCCGGCCACGGCCATCGGGGACGTGATGTTGAGCGCGGCCCACAGGGCGACGGTGGCGGCGATGACGGCGACGACGACCGACAGTCCGACGACGGGCGGGTCGTAGGAGACCTCACCGTGTAACCGCAGGGCCGCCATCCCCAGGTAGTGCATGCTCGCGACGCCGAGGCCGGTGGTGAGCCCCCCGATGGCCAGGGACCGACGCCGGTTCCTGCCGTATCCGACGGCGAAGACGCCGGCCCCGACGACCAGTACGGCCACCAGGAGACTGAGGATGGTCAGCGGGACGTCGTAGTGGATCTCGGTGCCGGTGACGTCGAAGCCCAGCATCGCGACGAAGTGCATCGTCCAGATGCCGGTGCCGAGGGCGGACGCCGCGGTGAGGAGCCAGTTGCGGCGGGCGGATCCGGTCGCGGCGAGCGCACGGACGGTGCAGCGCAGGCCGAGGGCGGCGCCGATGGATGCCATCACGTATGACAGCGCGGGTGTCAGCCAGCCGTAGGCGGCGTGGTCCAGGTGTCCCATGGCCACCGGACGCTAGTCCGGGTGAGGCCACGAACAAGGTGTGCATTTCGAAAGCCGCTGTAACTGCTGAAATATGACAGAGCTACGTTCGCGTTCGATCACACCACGTGCCACCTTGCACACGCACCGCAGGGAGGGTCGGTGAGGGATCATGGGCACATGAGCGAAGACCACACGCACGTGCAGGAGTTCTTCGGGTCGCGCGCCGCCGACTGGGACCGCAAGTTCCCGGCGGACGGGCCTGCCTTCGCGACCGCCGTGGGCGAGTTCGGCCTGCGCCCCGGAGACCGGGTCCTGGACGCGGGCTGCGGTACCGGGCGCGCGCTGACGGCCCTGCGGACCGCCGTCGGCCCCTCGGGAACGGTGCTCGGAGCCGACCTCACCCCGCAGATGCTGGCCGCCGCGCGGCAGGCCGGCCGAGAGGCCGAGGGCGTCCTGTTGCTGGCGGACGTGGCCCGGCTGCCCCTGCGGGACGCGGTGCTGGACGCGGTGTTCGCGGCGGGGTTGATCGCGCACCTGCCCGACCCCGGGTCGAACCTCCGCGAACTCGCCCGCGTGGTCCGCCCCGGCGGTCGCCTCGCGCTCTTCCACCCGATCGGGCGGGCCGCCCTCGCCGCGCGCCACGGTCGCGAACTCACCCCGGACGACCTGCGGGCCGAGCACAACCTCGGCCCGCTGCTGTCGGCTTCGGGCTGGGAGATGACCTCGTACGCCGACGAGGACCACCGCTTCCTGGTGCTCGCGACGCACCGCCCCTGAGCGACCGCCTCCCCGCGTGCCGGGTGCGGAGTCGCCGCCCCGGGCGCTCGTAACGCCCCGGTGCTACGCGGGCGGCGGGGCGTCGGCTCCGGCGGGACGGCGCGGATGCGGTACGGGGCAGCCGCCCCGCCCGGGCACCGGGAAGGTGCCGAGCTCACCGACGTCGTACCCGTTCGGGTAGCCCTTGATCTCCCGGTTCTGGCGGGCGTGGTGCGGTGCCCGGCGCGGCGGCAGCAGCCGCAGTGCGCGCCCGCGCAGCCGCAGCGCGCCGCGGACCAGCCGCCGGACCGCCGGGTGTGGGGTCTCGTACCGGAACGCGCTCAGCAGCGAGTCGTCGAGCAGCGCGACGCCGACTCCGCGCATGGCGGGACCCAGGGGCCCCGGGTACCAGGAGGCCATCAGGTCGAGGGTGGCGTCGGCCACCTCGCGCCCGCCCTCGTCCCATCCGAAGTGGGTCTTCTCGTAGGCGTTCAGGCAGGCTTCGAACTCCTCGAAGGAACCCGGAATGTCCGTGATGCCCATGTGACGGCCGAGGGTGGCGTAGTAGCGTGCGAAGGCGCGGCGCTCGTGGTGGGTCAGGGGCCGCCACCCGTAGGAGTCGATCCAGCGCGCCGGGATCACCACGAAGGTGCACAGGACGTACCGCATGTCCTCGTCGGAGATGTCGTAGCTGCGGTGCATCTGGTTGACGCGGCGGATCGCGGTGCGCGCGGTGTCGCTCTCGAATCCGTGCTCCACGACCGCGTCGAGCAGCAGCGCCGTGTCGTCGTAGCGCTTCTGCGCGCGATCGGTGAACTCGGCGGTCTCGGCGAGCAGCCGGCCGATGCTCGGGACCGCATACGTTCTGAAGAGGGCCAGCTCAAGGGCGCGGGTGACGTCCCAGGGGAATTCGTAGGTGGTGGTCAGCCGGTAGATGGCGAGGAAATCCTCGTCGGGATCGAACCGGAGGATCTCCCTCAGCCGGTCGTAACGCTGCACCGGAGTCCCTTTCTGTGGCGGGTGCCCAACTCTACGTGCAGGTGGCGGGCTTGAAAATCGACCTCCGCAGGCTCTCGACGGGCGAGTTACCCGCTGGTTAAGGTGCGCCGACGAGAGAGCGACCGCAACGGGAGGAGGCCACGTGTCCGAAGAGGATGACGGGGGCTCGCTGTACGTGCTCACCGCCGTGCTGCTGACCCCCACGCAGTTCCCGGGCATCATGGGCGACGACTTCCCGGAGGCCTGCGCGCTGCTGGGCGTGCGGCCGGTCGCGGACGGGTACGGGCTGGTGCTGGGCCAGGACGAGGAAGGTGCCCGCTGGACGGTCGTGGTGAGTGACGTCTCGCTCGTCGCCGCGGCCATCGCCTCCTGGGACTGCGGCATGGAGTACGACCTGTCCCCGGAGGAGCGGACGATCGTGGTGTCGCTGGCCGGCTGGCCGCTGGAACTGACGGTCTCCGCGCAGGGCATCCCGGAACCGCACGATCCGGAGCAGGGCGCCGACGGCACCGGCAGGGTGCCTCTGGCGCCCCCGTCAGGGGACACCTGGGGTCCGGTGCAGCGGCGCATGGGGGCGGACCAGATCGCCCGGGAGTGGGCGGACTGGTCCGAGCGCGTCGCGACGGACGGCGGTGCGGCCGCCGCCGCACATCCGGGACTGGCGCGGGCACTCAAGGAGGCGGCCGGATACGCGGGCGAGCCGCCACCGCCCGGTCGGGTGCGTTCCACCTTCGCGACCGAGGACGCCCGCACACTCCGGGCGGACGGCCCCGGCTGGTCACTGGTCGGCCGCACGGACGGCGTGGCCTTCGTCCTGCTCGACGAGGAGCCGGGTGAGGTCCTCGCGGTGCCGCTGGGTGTGGACCCGGAGCGGCCCGAAGTACCCGAGCTGCCGGACTTGCTGGCGGCGCTGGACCGCGTCGCGACGCGGCCGGCCTGAGGGCGGAGAGCCACCGGCGAGGCACGCCGGGACCGCCGGAGCGGCCGGCCCCTCGCCGGGCCGGCCGACCACCCCGGGCCGACTGACCGCTCCGTGTCGATCGACCATCTCGGGACGCCTGAGCGCTCCGCGCGGCAGGGCGTGGGCCGCCGCCCGGCCTGCCACCGCATCGGCGACCCGCAGGCCTCAGCGCCCGGCCACCGTCCTCACCGCCACCGTCCTCACCGCCACCGTCCTCACTGCCACCGTCCTCACCGACGCTTTCGTCAGCGGCCGATCTGCTTTCTGGACACGCCCCGCAGCCGGCGCCGCTGGGAGGGGTCCAAGAGGAAGTACGCGAGGGTAGGCACCCCGATCAACACCAGGAGACCCGGCCAGAACCCGACCGTCGCGAACAGCACGACGGCTGCCACCACTCCGGCCACGGCCACCTTTCCGCCTGTGGACATCCGCGGACACCTCCTCCTGCTGTCGGCCACTACCCCGCTCAACGCCCCGCTCCCGCCCAGCGTTCCCGACCGCCCCCACCGCCCTGCCGAAGCACCCCGGTCACCGATCGGTCGCACTCCGTGAGCGGTGGGCTTGGGGCCACCTCGGCCGCCCCGTACCCAGTCGTCACGTTCGAGGATGGTGTGCTCCCCGAGATCTCCGAACTCATGCGCTGCTCGGCCACCTTCCTGCCGGCCGACCCGCCCCGCGAGGGCCGACTCGCCTTCTGGCTCCCGGCCGACGCGAACGAAGCCGACGCCGCGAACACCTCGGACGGCCCGGACCGTCCCCGCACCCCGCACACCGGGGGCGCCCCGACCCGACCGGCCTCCGGGTCCGCCGGGTCCGTCGGGTCCGTGGAGCGGCTCGACGTCGTGACCGCCGACCTGCGGCGCGTTGGACGCTGACGGGCACCGATCGTCAGCTCCGCCCGGACCGCGACGGCCGCTGGTGGCCGTACTGGCGGGAGGCGGGCCTGTGGGTTCCGGCGGGCCCGTCGGCCCCGGACCCGGCGTCGGCCCTGACGGCGCCGGACCCGGAGGAGACCCCGTAGGAATGCCGCGCGGGGGAAGCTCGGGTCGGGTTCGGTCACGGGACGGCCGGCGCGACGCTTGTCGTGGTGCGGAACCGGTACGACGATGGGGGCGCTCCGGGTTTTGCGGCACCACGGGAGGGTGACATGGGCGATCCGTCGGTGGCGCTGCCGGGAGGGGCCGACCCCGTCGAGCGCACGCGGGTGCTGCGTCGGGCCCATGACGTGTTCACCAGGGACGGGCGGGTGGAGGCCCCGGTCCGGGCGGTGATCGCCGGATCGTGGCGCCGGTGCGCGCGGGCGCGGGTGAACCCGGAGTGCTCGGCCCGGGTGGAGTGGGCGGAGGCGGAGCTGAGGTCCTACCGCGAGCAGCATCCACTGGCCCGGGTGCTGCCGGTGTTCCGGGACCTCGTCGGGGCGTTCGCCGCGCACGGGGCGCACCTGTTGGCGGTGTGCGACGCACGGGGCCGCCTGCTCTGGGTGGAGGGGGCGTCGGACACCCTGCGGCGGGCCGAACGGCTCGGCTTCGTACCGGGCGCGCGGTGGGCGGAGACGGAGATGGGGACCAACGCCCCCGGCACCGCGGTGGCCGTCGGCGAACCCGTGCAGGTCTTCGGGGCCGAGCACTTCAGCCGCCGGGTACATCCGTGGACCTGTGCGGCGGCCCCGGTCCACGATCCGCGTACGGGGCGGTTGCTCGGAGCGGTCGACATCACCGGCGGCGACGGGCTGGCCCATCCTCATTCGCTGGCGTTCGTGCGCGCGGTGGCGCGGGCCGCCGAGGCCCAACTGGCCCTGCTGGAACCGGAGCCGTCGCACGATCACGTTCCGGACAGTCTCGCCGCGCTCGGCCGGGACGTGGCGCTGTGGGTGAGCGGCGGCCGGGAGGTCACGCTCGGGCGACGCCACAGCGAGATCATGGCCTTGCTCGCCCACCATCCGGAGGGGCTCTCGGGAGAGGAGCTGGCGATCGACCTTTACGAGGACGAGTCGGTTTCGGCGGTCACGCTGCGGGCGGAGATCTCCCGGCTGCGGGGCCTGCTGGGCCCGGGGAAGCTCCTCTCGCGGCCCTATCGCACGGCCGCCCCGCTGGAAGCCGACTTCGCCGTCGTGGCCCGGCACCTCGCGTCGGGCGCCGTCTCCGCGGCACTCACCGGGTATCCGGGCCCGCTGCTGCCCGCCTCGACGGCTCCCGGCATCGTGCGGTTGCGCCGTCGGATCGAGGACCAGGCGCGGGCCGCGGTGATCGCGCGGGCGGACACGGGATTGTTGGGCGACTGGGTGTGCCGGCCGTGGGGTGCGGACGATCCGGGGGTGTGGCGGGCGCTGGCCGGCGCACTGCCCGCGGAGGGGCGCCCCGCGGCGCTGGCCCGCGTGCGCTCCCTCGACCGTGAGCTGTCGGCCGACCGGCCCGCCCGCTGAGGCGACCGCCGCCGGGCCGACGATCGGCGCGTGCCGCGTGCCGTTCCAACCCTCCTCAGACGGCGGGGGTTTCCTCGCGGATGAGCCCGGCCACGTGATCGCTGATCATGTCGAGTATCTCGGCCGCGACCCGGTCGTTGCCGAGGACGAGGTGCTGGAGGGTGACCCCGTCCGTCATGGCGGCCAGGTATCGGGCCAGTACGGTGTCGGGGACGCTGAGTTCGAAGGTCATCATGTCGCGGAGCTGTTCGAGGAGCGCGCAGTACGTCTCGGAGTACAGCTCGTACTGGCGCCGCGCCAGGTGCTCGAAGCCGGGCTGGCGCAGGGCGTACTGCGTCAGTTCGTAGGTGAGCATGTGCTCCTCGGGGTGGGCCGCGACGTGGTCCCAGTAGGCCTGGAAACCGGCGCGGATGGTCTCCCGGAGCGTGGCCCTCGGCCGGATGGCGTCCTTCACCACGCCCACGTAATGGGCGGTGATCGTCTCGATGACGGATTCGAGCAGCGCCTGCTTGGAGTCGAAGCAGTAGTGGAAGACGCTCAGCGACACGCCCGCCTCGGCGACGACGGACCGCGTGGTCGTCCTGGGGACGCCGTCGCGGGCCATCGCGCGGATCGCCGCCTCCGTCAGCTGCCGGCGGCGGTCGGCCAAGGGCATCCGGGCCATGTGCTGTTCCCTTCGTTCCTCTGCGCCCCGTCGAAGCGCGGAAGGCCGGGGCGGTCGGCTCGGGAATCCCGATCCGACCGCCCCGGCCGACTCGCAGGCAGGGCCGTCAGCTGCTGTAGACGCCCACCTCGTGGAGGGAATACCCCCACTGGGTGCCGCGTCCTTGCCCGTGGACGCGGATGTGGCGTGCGGAGACCCCGGCGAACTGGGCGGTGTCCAGGCCACCGTCACCGGCGGTGGTCGACCAGACCGTCCGCCAGTTCACCCCGTCCGTGGAGACCTCGATGGCGTACGACCTGGCGTACGCGCGTTCCCAGTCCAGGGTGACGCGCTTGACCAGGCCGGTGGTTCCCAGATCGATGCGCAGCCACTGGTCGTCGCTCCAGTCGCTCGCCCAGCGGGTGCCGCGGTTGCCGTCCACGGCCCGGTCGGGGGCGTAGCTGACGAACGGGTTCCACTCGGAGGTGCTGGCCGAGGTGGCCGCGCCCGACGCGAGGTTGACGCCCGCCTTGTGGCGCTCGGATCCACCCCAGGTGCGCAGGTACGACTCCGCTCCGCGGAACATGTCGTCGACGACTCCCTGGCCGCCGACGTTGCGGATGTCCTCGATCCAGTCGGGGACCAGGCCGTAGTGGGAGGCGCCGTCGGTGTTGAGGTCCCAGGTGCGCTGTCCGGTGGTCTGCTTGTCGATGACGGAGCCGCCGTCGGTGCTGCGGAACGGGTAGCGCACCGGGTTGGGGGTGTCGGCGCCGCGCGGGCCGGGCCAGCCGCCGACCCCGTTCATGTCCGTGCCGTAGCCGTAGCCCACGTTGTACTTGTCGCGCAGGGCGTCGGTGCGCTTGGCCTCGGCGCTGAACCCCTCGGCGCCGTTCATGTACTGGGCGGCGAAACCGCCGAGCTTGTAGAGGCGTTCGGTCCAGTCCAGGTCCATCCAGCTGTGCGAGGAGACCACGCCGGGGTAGGACTCGGACTCCAGGATGTCGAAGGCCCGTCCGGCGGCCTTGACGCTCATGTGGTCGACTTCGAGCATCATCTTGCGTTTCATCATGCCGCGCACCGCGTACTCGCCGAGGTCGGTGAGGCCGCGGGTGTTGCACTGCGCGCCGCCGGCGTAGGACGGAACGCTGACGCCCGCCGGGAGCTTCTTCTCGGCTTCGGCCGCCGGCGCGAGTCCGATGGGGTTGTCGTGCTGCGGGCCCTTGCACTCCTCCGTCTTCCAGAAGGTGCCGGTGGACAGGAACTGGCCCACGTTGATCGCGGTGCCGAGTGCTCCCTGGTCGAAGCGGACCCCGCAGAGGGCGTTGTCGAACTTGTGGCACAGGAACATGCTGCGCACGCCGAGTTGGTGCAGTTCGTCGAGCCCGCGGTCGATGTCCGCCTTGCTGCACTGCGAGATGTCCAGGATCTGCTTGCAGCCGAAGGGCTCGGAGGTCTCCACGCCCAGGACGACGGCCAGTTTGCCCTGTTGGATGACCTCGCGGGCCTGGGCGGAGTCGGTGACGATGCGGAACCAGCCCTTGCCCGGTCCGCCGTACATCTTGTCGATGTAGGCCTGCATGTCGTAGGTCTTCTGGGCTTCCAGCCGGATCGCGGTCATCTCGTCACAGCCGCGGTCCTTGAAGAAGTAGACCGAGCAGATGACCCCGTTGGTGACGAGGTCGTTGACGAGGATCCGCTGTCCGCCGCGCCAGGCGCGTTCGACCCAGGCGTAGTAGTTCTGCTGGTGGGTCAGCGAGTCGTGCGCGGGCCAGTCCTTGAAGGTCGGCCAGCCGTCGGGGTCGTGCTTGCCGTCGCCGCCCTTGGTGATGAAGTCGAAGATCGCGAGCGTGCCGTCGGGGTAGTGCTCGGGACAGTCCTTGAGCGCGTCCGCGATCCCCGCCTCCGAGAAGGGCTTGCCGCAGATGAGCCGACCACCGAAGCCCTCGTTGGACATCAGGTGATCGTGCGCGTCGACGAAGCCCCGCACGTTGCCCTGGGCGTCGGTTCCCTTGAAGGGTTCGCCGGTGACGTTGATCTGGGAGTCCGGCCCGGGTCGCGCGGTGGGGTTCCACCACCCGGTATCCGCTGCGGCTCCCGAGGTGGGGCCGAGCGCCATGGCCAGCATGGCGAGGAGCAGTGACAGCACCGCGATCGGTTTGCGTCTGCTGTGCGGGGATCGGTTCATGGCCACCACTCACGTCCACGGTCGTCGGCGGAGGGCGCGGTCCAGGCACACGGCCGGCCGGGGCGTGCACCACACGATCCCCGACCAGTCGCTTGTCATGTCCCGCGCAAACATTGTGTCGAGAATCCCGACTCCGACAACCGGAGTCAAGGGTCCGGGTCAATTGACCTGATGGACCGTCGGATCGATCGTACCCACGGTAACCTCGAAGGAATCCCGTTCCGTTCGACCCCGTGCCTCGACCTGCCACAGGAGCGCGCCCCACGCCGTACGACCGACGACTAGAAGAAGCCGAGCCGCTTCGGGGAGTAGCTGACCAGCATGTTCTTCGTCTGCTGGTAGTGCTCCAGCATCATCTTGTGCGTCTCGCGACCGATACCGGACTGCTTGTAGCCGCCGAAGGCCGCGTGGGCGGGGTAGGCGTGGTAGCAGTTCGTCCAGACACGGCCCGCCTGGATGGCACGGCCCGCGCGGTAGGCCGTGTTGATGTCCCGGGTCCAGACACCGGCGCCGAGGCCGTAGGCCGTGTCGTTGGCGATGCGGACGGCGTCGTCGAAGTCGTCGAAGGAGGTCACCGACACCACGGGGCCGAAGATCTCCTCCTGGAAGATCCGCATCCGGTTGTCCCCCTCGAAGATCGTCGGCTGTACGTAGAAGCCGCCCGCGAGGTCGCCGCCGTGCTCGATGCGCTGCCCGCCCGTGAGGACCTTGGCGCCCTCCTTCACCCCGATCTCCACGTACGACAGGACCTTCTTCAGCTGCTCCTCCGAGGCCTGGGCGCCGATCATCGTGTCGGTGTCCAGCGGGTGCCCCGGCACGATCAGTTCGGTGCGGGCGACGGCCGCGTCGAGGAAGTCGCCGTACCGACCGCGCTCGATCAGGGCGCGCGAGGGGCTCGTGCACACCTCGCCCTGGTTGAGGGCGAACATGGTGAAGCCCTCCAGCGCCTTGTCCCGCAGGTCGTCGTCGGTCGACCAGATGTCGTCGAAGAAGAGGTTGGGGCTCTTGCCGCCGAGTTCGAGGGTGACGGGCTTGAGGTGCTCCGCCGCGTACTGCATGATCAGCCGCCCGGTGGAGGTCTCCCCGGTGAAGGCGATCTTCGCCAGGCGCGGGCTGGAGGCCAGCGGCTTGCCGGCCTCCTCGCCGAAGCCGTTCACGATGTTGACCACGCCCGGCGGGAGCAGGTCCTCGACCAGGCCGAGCCAGTAGTGCACCGAGGCCGGGGTCTGCTCGGCCGGCTTGAGCACCACCGTGTTCCCGGCGGCCAGCGCCGGCGCCAGCTTCCACACCGCCATCAGGATCGGGAAGTTCCACGGAATGATCTGGCCGACCACGCCGAGCGGCTCGTGGAAGTGGTAGGCGACCGTGTCGTCGTCGATCTGGCTGAGCGCCCCCTCCTGGGCCCGCAGCGCGCCCGCGAAGTAGCGGAACTGGTCGATCGCCAGGGGCAGGTCCGCCGCGAGGGTCTCCCGTATCGGCTTGCCGTTCTCCCAGGTCTCCGCGACCGCCAGGGCCTGGAGGTTCTCCTCCATCCGGTCCGCGATGCGCAGCAGGACGCCGGCCCGCTCGGTCACCGAGGTGCGTCCCCAGGCGGGCGCGGCGGCGTGCGCGGCGTCCAGCGCCTTCTCGACGTCCTCGGCGGTGCCCCGGGCGATCTCGGTGAAGGGAGCGCCGGTCACCGGGGAGGGGTTGTCGAAGTACCGGCCCCGGACGGGAGCCGTGTACGTGCCGCCGATGTAGTGGTCGTACCGGGACGCGTACGACATCAGCGCGCCCTCGGTACCGGGCGCAGCGAAACGGGCCATGGAAGCCTCCCCTTGCCGGGCGCCGGCCGCCGTCGGCCGGCACTCGCAAGGAGGCTAGGAGCGGCCAGGTTGCGGACACGTTGCACGGGGCTGCCGTCGCCAGGTGTGACGGAAGTCTGACGGCCGCCCCTCTCCCCTTGGCGCCGGGGCGCCGACGGTGGTCGAATCGACGGGTGAGCACGGAGCGGGAGTCAGCGGGGCGGCCGGAGCCGTCGGAACGGCAGGATCCGCCGGAGCGGCGTGATGCGTCTGAGCGGCGGGATGCGCCAGATCCCGACCTGGTCGGCTCCCCGGTCGGTCGGCGTCTGGTCCTGGGCATGCTCGGGCTCGGCGCGGCCGGGCTGGTGGCCGCGCCCCACCTGCAACGGGGCCTTGAAAAGGCCCTCGGCGCCGCCGCCGGCAAGGATCCCACCGGGCTGACCGGGCTCCTGCCCAACGGCGGCGGGTTCCGCTACTACTCGGTGGCCGCCTCCGTCCCCGAGCGCTCCCCCGCGGACTACCGGCTGCGGGTGGACGGGCTCGTCGAGCGACCGGGAACGTACGACCTCGACGCGCTCCGGCGGCTGCCGCAGACCCGGGTCGTCCGTGACGTCCAGTGCGTCACCGGCTGGCGCGTTCCCGCCACGCCCTTCGAGGGCGTGCCGGTCTTCCGGCTGCTGGACGCCGCCGGGGTGCGGCCCGAGGGGCGGGCCATCCGGTTCAGCTGCTTCGACGGCACGTACACCGAGAGCCTCACCCTTTCCCAGGCCCGCCGGGCCGACGTCATGGTGGCCCTGCGGATGCGGGACGCGCCGCTGAGTCACGCCCACGGTGGGCCCGCGCGCCTGTACGTGGCCCCGATGTACTTCTACAAGTCGGCGAAGTGGCTCTCCGGCATCACCGTCACCCGGGACGTGGAGCCCGGTTACTGGGAGCGGCTCGGCTACGACGTCGACGCCTGGGTCGGCACGTCGAACGGACGCGATGATGCCCCCACCGTCTGAGACGCGACCCACGCCCGATTCTCGGCCGGCGCCCCGGCGGGACGCCCGCGTACGCCGGTTCGGTCGTCCGCAACGTCTGGTGCACCGGGCCACGGCCACGCTGATGGGGGTCTGCGTGGTGTCGGCGGGCTGCCTCTACCTGCCGCCCCTCGCCGAACTCGTCGGGCGGCGCCACCTCGTCGTGACCGTCCACGTGTGGTCCGGTCTGCTGCTCGTCGTCCCGTTCCTGCTCGGCCTGGTCTCCCGGGCCTTCCGTGCCGATCTCCGCCGGCTGAACCGGTTCGGGCCGCACGACAGGGTGTGGTTGCGCACCGTTCTGCGCAGGGACCGGCACGGCCCCCGCCCGGCCGGGAAGTTCAACGCCGGTCAGAAGGTGTACGCGGGCTGGTTGGGCGGCGCGGTGACGGTGATGCTCGGCACCGGGCTGCTGATGTGGGCCACCGGTCTGGCTCCCCTCGTCTGGCGGACGGGAGCGACCTTCGTGCACGACTGGCTCGCCCTGGCCCTCGGCATCGTCCTCGCCGGGCACATCGGCAAGGCGCTGGGTGATCCCGAGGCCCGGCGCGGGCTGCGCACGGGCTCGGTGGATCGGGACTGGGCCGCGCGCGAGCACCCGCTGTGGAGGCAGGACGACTGACGGGCGGCGCGGTCGGCGCCACCCGTCAGCCCCGGAGACCGATCACCGGAGGCCGGTCGTCGGAAACCGGTCGTCGGAGACCGGTCACCGGGGCCGGTCACCGGGGCCAGGCACCGGGTGTCGGTCCCTGTCGGCCCGTCCCCGGACGTCACGCCCCGAAGGCCGGTCCCCGGGCGTCAGCCGCCGTCGCGGACCGCCACGATGCCGTTGAACACGCCGATGTACGCGGTGCCGTCGGGGCCGAGGGTGATCGGCGCCCAGTTGTTGTCGTACAGCGCGCCGGTGCCGGTCAGCTGTCGCCAGCGCCGCTCACCGGTGCGGAAGTCCACCGCGGTGAGGTACCAGGCGTCGATGCCCCAGGCGTTGGGCTCCTTCTCGTAGAAGTAGAGCAACCCGTTCGCGGTGGAGAGCTTCGGGACGACGGAGGGCGAGCGGATCGCGCTCTGCCACACCGTGTCGCAGCCGCTGCCGTCGGCGCGCACGTCGATGCGGCTGACACCGCCGACGACGGACTTCCCGAGCAGCAGGGTGGTGGGGTTCTCGTAGCCGTAGTTGTTCTCGACGACGATGCTGTTGCCCCAGGTGATCAGGGAGTTGTCGGTGGTCGAGGCCCCCGATCCGAACACCGGGACCTTGCAGACGAGCCTCCGGTCGGCGGGTACGTTCACGCCCCTCTTGTAGACGAGCACGTTCATCCGGTCGTCGGAGTTGTCGGTGATGGCGACGTACCCGTTGCCGAAGAGGTCCGGAGTGGTGCCCGAACCCTGGTTCACGGAGCCCGGCTTGGTGCCCGTACCCCGGTCGTACGTCTGGCGCCACTGCACGCGCGGGGTGCCGTCGGCGGTGGTGGCGAAGCTGTACAGGGCGTGGTCGGTGACGATGGAGACCCCGTCCTCGGCGACGGAGAAGGAGTTCTGGATCTCCTCGCCGTCGAGCCGGACGGAGCGGATCACCGAGGTCGCCGGGTCCACGGTGCCGACGCGGCCCTGACGGGTGACCCACCAGATGCGGCCGTTCCAGTCGGGCATGACCGAGGTGACCGGGTCACAGGTGCCGCTGGGCCACAGGTTGGTCCAGCTGACGCAGTCGTGCGGGACCTGGCCGGTGAGGTCCCAGTCGTCGTCGACCGTGAACTTCCAGGTGCCGTCCGGGTTCTGCGCGTGGGCGAGGCGCAGGATGTGCTGTCGGGAGTCGGCCAACACCGCCCGGTCCTGGTCGTCCAGGTAGAAGTAGGCGCCGCCCGAGGTGTCCTTGAAGATCTTCGCGAAGTCGAGCGAGGTGATCGCCTCGACCGTGGAGGAGCGCTGCGGGAGTTGGTGTTCCGCGAGCGTGGCGAGCGTGCGGGGGTCGAGGAGCTTGACCTTGAACCCGGAGAAGGTGCCGCAGACGGTGACGATCCGGCCGGCAGAGTCGAAGGTGGCGGTGGCGCATTCGCCGCCGAGGGCGGCGATCTTCTCGCTGGTGACCTGCGGGTTCCTGCCCAGCGGACCGGACCAGGGCGAGGTGGCGCTGCCCGCGGCGTCGGAGTGCATGCCGCTGCGGCCGTTGGGCGCGAGGTGGGGGTGCTGGGGCGGGGCTTCGCCCGGCAGCGGGACCGCGGCGGCGGGGGCGCCGTCGTAGTGGCTGATCAGGCGATGACCGGGGGCCTTGGGTATCTCCTCGGCCTGGGCCGGTGAGATGCCGTACATCGCCACGAACGCGGCGAGAGCCGGTACCACGGCGCAATTCAGCGCTCTTCGGAACATCCGGACTTCCTCCATGGTCTTCAGTTTTGTTGACACTGCGTCTCACATCGCGCCGCCGCCAGACGCTAGATCGCACTGCCCGAGGAGTCCATGGAAGAGCCGGATGATTCACGAAGGCGCAACAGTCGATCAAGCACGACCGTCCGGGGTCGGCCTGATCGGCCTGGTCGGCGGAACACTCCCTAAGGGTTGAGGCCGGACACGAGGTTCGCGGTGGCCGCGATTCCGTCGTGGATGGTCATGGCGACGCTGCTGCTCGCGAGTTGGAAACCGAGCAGGGCGCAGACGAGGGCGTGGGAGAACTTGAGCCCGCCGCCGCGCAGGAAGATCCACGCGAGGACGAGGAGCAGGACGATCACGGAGAGGGAAATCACCATCGGAACCTCCTTGGGCGCCGCCATGGTGGCGCAGCGAGGGGGCCCTTCGGGCGAAAGCCGTGTACGCCGTACGGGTGTTGACCGTCCGTGACGGATGATCAGTTCTTGACGATCTCGTTCCAGTGGGTCGTACGGTCGCACCAGCGGCCGAGCAGGATCGGGTCGTGGCCCACCGCGAGCAGCGCCGCGCCGGTCTCCGCCCGGTACTCCTCGACCACCGCGACCAGCGCGGCTGTCGTGGAGGCGTCGAGCATGGCGGTCATCTCGTCGCAGACCAGCAGGCTCGGCCGCAGCACCAGGGCGCGTGCCAGACAGGCGCGTTGCAGTTGTCCGTCACTCACCTCGTGGGGGCGGCGCGTGAGCAGATCCGCGCCGAGTCCGACACGCCGCGTCAACTCCGGTACGACCGAGGCCGCTTCCCCGCGCCGGCCCGTGGCCCGGAGGGGCTCCGCGACGAGGTCGCGCAGCGTGAGGCGGGGGTCGGCGGACAGCCGGGGCTGCTGGAAGACGACACCGACCCGGACGCGCAGGGCGCGCGGGGCCCGGTGCCGGAAGCCGGTCACGGTGCGGCCCGCGAGCACCACGGTGCCGCGCTCGGGCCGGTGCAGCAGGGCGGCCACCCTGGCCAGGGTGGATTTGCCGCAGCCGCTGGGGCCGAGCAGTCCCAGTGCCTCGCCGGCCTCCAGGGCAAGGTGGGCGTCCTGTACAACGGGGGTCCCCCGTTCGTGGCCGGCGGTGATGCCGCGGAGCTCAAGCACGGTGGCAGGCCACCCCTTCGGTGAGCGGGGGGCGTAGGGTCCGGCAGGTCGCGTCGGCCTGTGCGCAGCGGTCGGCGAAGGCGCAGCCGGGCGGCAGTGCGCCGAGTTCGGGCGGGGCGCCGGGGATGGGGGCGAAGGCCCGTTCGGGGAGGGCGTCGAGAAGCCCGCGCGCGTAGGGGTGTCGGGGGCCGGCCGGGCCGAAGAAGACGGCCGCGGGAGCGATTTCCACGATGCGCCCGGCGTACATGACGGCGACGGTGTCGGCGATCCGTTCGGCGGCGGCCAGGTCGTGGGTGATCATCAGCAGGGCCCGGCCGGCCGCACGGGTGTGGGCCCGCAGCTCGTCCACGGTGCGGTGGACGAGGTCCCGGTCGAGGCCGGTGGTCGGCTCGTCGGCGAGCAACAGCGGGGCGTCCCCGACCAGGGCGAGGGCGGTGGCGGCGCGCTGGGCGAGGCCGCCGGAGAGTTCGTGCGGGTGGCGGTCGAGGTGGGAGGCGGGGAAGGCCGCGCGGGTGGCCGCCGCCTCCGCGGCGGCGCGCAGTCGCGCCCGCCTGCCCGCGCCCGGGGTCGGGGCCGGGGTCCGCCCGCCGGAAGGCGCGGAAGACGCAAGAGGCCCGGAAGGCCCGGGAAGCCCGGCAAGCCCTGGAGGCTCGCAGGCCCTTGAAGGGTCGGTGAGTTCCCGAACCGTCTCCTCCAGGTGGGACCGGATGGTGCGGACCGGGGTGAGGTGGGCCGCGGGGCTCTGCGGGACGAGTCCGATGCGGCGGCCCCGGACGGTCCGGGCCAGGGTCCTCTCGTCGGCGGCGAGGAGGTCGAGTCCGTCCGCGAGGAGCGCCGACCCGGTGGTCTCGGCGTTGCCGGGCAGCAGGCCGAGGAGGGCGGAGACGAGGACGGACTTGCCGCAGCCGCTCTCGCCCACGAGGGCGAGGCACTCGCCGGCGGCCAGGGCGAAACCGGCGTCGGTGACGGCCTCGACGTGGCGTTCTCCGCGCATGCGAAAGCGCACGGACATCCGTTCCACGCGCAGGACCGGCTCCGCGGGTTCGCGTCGGGACACCGCCGCGGGGGTCTCGGCGCGGCCGGGGAAGGTCGGGGAAGGCTCCGGGGTCACAGGGTCGGCTCCGAGCGGCGGCGGGGGTTGAGGCGGTCGCGCCAGGCGGCCGCGAGGCCGGCGATGGCCAGGGTCGGGATGATCAGCAGCAGGCCCGGGAAGAGGGTGGGCCACCAGGCCCCCACGAGGAGCGAGCCCCGTGCGGTCTGTACGAGGGTGCCCAGACTGGCCTGGTGGGAGGGGAGTCCGAGGCCGAGGAAGGACAGCGCCGACTCGTGCCACATCGCGTGCGGGATCATCAGCACGGCGGCGAGCCCCGCCTGGGGCATGACCGCGGGGATCAGGTGGCGGGTCGCGACCCGCCACCGTGAGGCGCCGCCCGAGACGGCGGCGTCCACGAAGGGCCGGGACCGCAGTGACAGGACCTCGGCCCGGACGATCCGGGCGGTGGACAGCCAGTGGGTCAGGGCCACCGAGACGACCACCGGCCACACCCCGGGGCGGAACATCGCCACGATGAAGATGCCGAGCAGCAGGTGCGGGATCGAGGACAGGGCGTCGACGACCCGCATCACGAGCCGGTCGGTCCAGCCTCCCCACGCGCCGGCCGCCGCGCCGACGGCGGTGCCGATCACCGTGGCGACGAGCGCCGCCACCAGGCCGACCAGCAGGGACACCCGCAGCCCGTGGACGCAGCGCAGCAGCAGGTCGCGGCCCACGTCGTCGGTTCCGAAGGGGTGTTCCCAGGAAGGTCGCAGGAGCTTCGCCGACAGGTCGACGGCCTGTTGGTCGAGCTGTGCCAGCGGGGGGACGAACAGGACCGCCGAGGCGATCACGGCCATGGTCAGGGCGCCGGCGCGCACGCGCGGTCGACGTGTGGGGCGGTGGGCGCGGCCGGGGGCGCGCCACATGGTCTCAGCCATCGAAGCCCACCCTGGGGTCGGCGAGTCCGTACAGCAGATCGGACAGCAGGTTCCCGGCGAGCACGGCCGCGGTGGCGGACACCGTGAGGGCGGCGAGCAGCGGGAAGTCCACCGAGGTGGCGGCCTGCACGGTGGCCGCCGCGATCCCGGGCCAGCTGAACACGGTCTCCACCAGCAGCGCCCCGGTGATCAGTTCGGGCACCCGTGATCCGATCAGGGTCAGCATCGGCAGCATCCCGGAACGCAGTGCGTGCCCGATCAGGATCCGTCGCTCGGCCACGCCTCGGGCCCGGGCCCCTCGCACGGGGTCCTCGTCCAGGGCGTCGGCCACGCCTTGGCGTGCGTACAGGAAGAACCAGGGCAGTTGGGAGATCCCCAGCACGAGTGCCGGGAGCACCAGGTGGGACGTGACCTGACCGGGGGTGACCACGTCGGAGGAGGCGTCCGTGAGGCCGCCGGAGGGCAGCACGCCGAGCCGTACGGAGAAGAACCAGATGGCCAGCAGGCCCAGCCAGAAGGCGGGGGCGGCTTCCAGGGTGTAGGCGAGGGCGGAGACGGCCCGGTCGAGCGGGCCGCCTTGTCGTCGGGCGGCGAGGACCCCGAGGGCCGTGCCCGCGAGCACGGCCAGTGCGAAGGCGCAGAGGGCGAGCAGCGCCGACCAGCCCACCCGTTCGGCGATGACGTCGCCGACCGGTTGGCGCATGACGGAGGAGGTTCCGAGGTCTCCGGTGAGCGCGGAGTTGAGCCACTCCCACCAGCGTGCGACCAGCGGCCGGTCGACGCCGAGGTTGCCGCGCAGTTGGTCGAGTTCGGCCTGCGAGGCGGTGAGGCCGGCCGTGCCGGCGTACGCCTTGACGGGGTCGAAGGGGGACATCGCGGCGACGGCGAACACCCCGAAGGTGACGGTGAGCAGGACGGGGGCGGCGAACAGGGTGCGCCGGCCGGCCATGCGCGCCATCGGCCCCCAGGGGACGCGGGAGGAGCGGCAGGTCACGTCGTCGGGTTCACTGCGGGAGGTCACGTCGTCGGGTTCACTTCCGCTTCGGCTTCCAGTTCTCGACGTTCCACCAGGGGCCGGAACCGAGGCCGTGGTCGTGCGGCTCGACCTGCGTGGTGATCCCCTCCCACTTGTCGTCGACCACGTACAGGTGGTCGACGTGGGTGAGGAAGACGTAGCCCGGGTTCGCGAGCAGTTCCCGCTGCACGGTGTCGTACGCGGCCTTGCGTACGGCCGGGTCACCGCTCTTGCGGCCGTCGAGGAGCGCCCGGTCGACGGTCTTGTTGTCGTACCGGGCCATGTTGTTGAAGCCGTCGCCGGCCAGTGCGGAGTCGAGCAGCGGGTACTGGTCGAAGTCGGGGTCGGCCGGGGAGCCGCCGCCGGCGAGCACGGCGTCGGTCTTCATCCGGGGTTCGATGACCTCCCAGGTACCGGCCTCGGTCCTGACCTCGATGCCGGCCTTCTTGGCGTCGGAGGCGAAGGCGAGTGCGTGGTCCTGGCGGGTCTTGTCGCCGGAGGTGTACCAGAGCGGGAAGGACGCGCGGGTGCCGTCCTTGGTGCGGATGCCGTCGTCTCCGGTCCTCCAACCGGCCTCGTCGAGGATCTGCTTCGCCTTGTCGAGGTCGTACGCCCGTTCCGTGCCGGCCGTGAACCAGGGGCTGTCGGTGGGCGCCGGCCCGTAGGCGGGCTTGCCCGCGCCCTCCAGGAGCTTGTCGACCATGGTCGTGCGGTCGACGGCGAGGTCCAGCGCCCGGCGGACGGCCTGGTCGCCGGTGACGTCGTGGGCGGTGGGGAGGGTGACGTTGCGGTAGTCGAAGGTCTTGGCCGCGTGGAGGGTGCGCGCGCCACCCTTGTCCCCGGCCTTCCCGCCGAGGGCCTTGGCCAGGGCGGGCGGGAGGATCGCGCCGTCGAGTTCGCCGGAGCGCAGCCGGGTGGCGCGCACGTCGTCGTCCTTGATGACGACCATGGTGAACTTCTTCACGGCGGGCTCGCCGGCCCAGTGGGACGGGTTGGCCTTGAAGCCGATCTTCTCGCCCTTGGACCAGCCGGTGAGGACGTAGGGGCCGGTACCTACGGGTCGGGTGGTGAAGTCGCCGCTGTTGACGTCCTGTCGGCCCGCGATGTGCTCGGGCGCGATCGGCAGCACGGTCCGCTCGGCGAACGGCGCGTAGGGGTACTTCAGGGTGAAGACGACGGTGTCGTCGCCCCGCGCCTCGACGCCTTCGATCGCGTCGAGTTCGGTCTTGGAGGCGTTGTTGGTCTTCGTGTCCAGGATCGTCCGGTAGGTGAAGACGACGTCCTTGGCGCCGAAGGGCTGCCCGTCGCTGAACTTCACGCCGTGGCGGAGCCGGTACGTGTAGGTGCGTCCGTCGGCGGAGACCTCCGGCAGGGCCTCGGCCAGGGCGGGCCGCAGCTTCATGTTCGCGTCGTGCGTGAGCAGTCCGTCGAAGATCTTGGAGTTGCCGTCCTTGCCGTACCCGAGGAGCGGGCTGAGGGTCTCCGGCTCGGTCGCGATGCCGACGACGGCGGTATCCGCCGCGCGGCCCGGGTCGCCTCCTGACGAGGGTGCCGAGCAGGATGCCGTGCCCGTGATGAGCGTGGCGGCGAGCGTCGTGGCGGCCCCTGCTCGTACCGACCGGGCCGTCATGCGATCCACATCCCCGTATACCTGCTTTTCTTACTGTTTAAGATCATCTCTTATTGCAAAGAGATCGCAATAATGCCAGATGGGGCGGGGGCGACGAAACCGGCCGCCCGGCCGGCCGCCGCCGCGCACTGGACCCCCGCCGGGACCGCCGAGGTCTTGCCCGTCCACGGCCGGGCGTGCCATATATGTCTAGACCTTTACGAGGAAGCGGCGGAAGGCACCTCCTTGCGACACTCCGCGCGAAGCGCCGTCCCCGCGCTCTGCCTCTGCCTGGCGCTCGCCACGGCGTGCGCCCCGGACGGCGACACCGACCCCCCGCACGCCCCGGGGGAGCTGACCGCGCAGGCCGGCAGCGCCACCTCGGTGCACGTCATGTGGCGAGCGGCCCCGGACAGCGAGGGGGTGACCGGCTATCAGGTCTTCCAGGGCGACCACCTGGTCCGCGAACTCCCGGCCGACAAGACGATGGTGGACGTCACGGGCCTCGCCCCGGTGACCGCGTACTCCTTCACGGTTCGGGCCCGGGACGCCGCCGGCAACCGCTCCCCGCTCAGCGAGCCCGCCCGGGCGACCACGCCCGCGGCGAAGGCCGAGGACCGGCGGGCCCCCACGGCTCCGCCCACCACCACGGGCCGCGCCGAAGGCCCCCGGGCGGCCCGGCTGAGCTGGACGGCGGCGACGGACGACACGGGCGTCACCGCGTACGACGTCCACCAGGGCGGCGTACGCGTCCACACGGCCGGCGCCGGCGAGAGCGCCACCATCGTGACCGGACTCCAGCCGGGCACCCGCTACAGCTTCACCGTCCGCGCCCGGGACGGCGCCGACAACACCTCCCCCGACGGCCCGACCGTGGAGCTGACCACGCCGCCCGACCCCGGACAGGGCCCGGACACCGCGCCGGGCGGGCTCACGGCGACCGCCTCCCCCGGGCTGGTCGACCTGTCCTGGACCGCCCCGGCCACCGGTCGCCGCACCGAGGAGTACCAGCTGTACGTCAACGACCGGCCCGTCACCGTCATCCAGTTCGGGGCCGGCGCGGCGGTCCCGTCCGGCACCGGGAGGGTGGAGCACCGGCTCACGGTGACCGAGCCGGCCGGCACCGTGTGGGCCGTGAAACTGCGCGCGCGACTGCCCGACGGCAACTGGGGGGCGTTCACCGCGGAGACCCGCGTCGTCCTTACCCGGTGAGGCTCCGCACCCGCGTGCCTCCTGCGGTGGAACATGCGGCGATCCGGCCGAACGCCCCTGCCGCCACACGAGATCACGCACAATACATCCGTGTTCGGTGAGTACTCGTTCAACAACAGTCAGCCGGCCTCCGCAGGCGGCCACCCCGGGCCGGGAGCCGGTCCAGCGCCGGGAAACCTGCCGCCGCAGTCCCCGGGCTTCGTCGGGCGGGAACGTGAACTCGCCCATCTGGGGCACCTGTTGCCGGACAGACGACTGATCACGCTGACCGGGGTGGGCGGGGTCGGCAAGACCCGGCTCGCCCTGCGGGCCGCCGCCGCGTCCGGGCCCGAACGACCCGACGGGGTCTGGTGGGTCGAGCTCTCGCCCCTGCGCGACCCCGGCCTGCTCACCGCGACCGTGGCCCACACCGTCGGCCTCGCGGACCACTCCGCCCGGTCGCTGGACGAGGAACTGTGTGCCTGGATGGCGGACAAGAAGCTCCTCCTGGTCCTCGACACCTGCGAGCACCTGATCGCGGCCTGCCGGCACCTCGTGGGGGAACTCCTGCAGTCCGCACCGGACCTGACGGTGTTGACCACCTCGCGCGAACCGCTCGGCAGCCCCGGGGAACAGCTCGTCGAGGTGCGTCCGCTGCCCTTCGAGGGGCCGGACAGCGACGCCCTCGCCCTCTTCCGCCGGCGGGCCGTCGCCGCGTCCCCGCCGGCCGCCGCCGCCTTCGACGACCCCGGGCGGGCGACGATCGCCGCCGAGGTGTGCCGGCGGCTCGACGGGATCCCGCTCGCGCTCGAACTGGCGGGCGCGCGCCTGCGGTCGTGGACCCTCGAACAGATGGCACAGCGCCTGGGCGCGCGATTCGACGTGCTGGCCGACTCCGACGACGCCCTGCTCCCCCGGCACCGGACGATGCGGACCGCGATCGGCTGGAGCCACGAGCTGTGCGAGCCGGTGGAACGACTGCTGTGGGCCCGCCTGTCGGTGTTCACCGGGGACTTCGACGTGGCCGCCGCCCGGGCGGTGTGCGCGGGCGGCCCGCTGCCCGCCTCCCGGGTCGAGCGGGTTCTGGCGGGCCTCGTCGCCAAGTCCGTGGTCCGGCGCACCGAGGAGCGCGGGGCGGGGATCCGCTACCGGATGCTGGACACGATCCGCGAGTACGGACACGACTGGTTGACGGAGCTGGGCGAGGTGCGCACGGTCGCCGACCGGCACGCGCACTGGTACCTCGCGCTCGCCCAGGCCGCCGACCGGGGGTGGATGGGGCCGGGCCAGGTGGACTGGTACCGCAGGATGACCGCCGAGCACCCGCAACTGCGCACGGCCCTGGAACAGTTGCTGAAGTGTGAGCCGGCAGCGGCCCAGGAGATGGCCGGGGCGCTCTGGTTCTTCTGGTTCGCGTGCGGGCACGTCCACGAGGGTCGCGGCTTCCTGGAGCGGTCCCTGCGCTCGGGCCCGCGCACGGGCACCGGGTACACGCAGGCGCTGTGGGCGCTCGGCCTGACGGCGCTGCTCCAAGGCGACATGGACGCGGCCCGCGGGCTCGGTGAGGAGTGCACCCGCTCGGCCGACCGACTGGCGGACCCTGAGCGCGAGTTGCGGGCCGCCTACCTGCACGCCGTGGCGGTGATGATGCCCGGCGACTCGGTGCGGGCCCTCACGCTGGCCGGCCCCCGGGCGCGGGCGGGACACGGTGGGCGCTCCAGTGGTCCGGGGTGGCTGCTGTGCCGGCTGGCCACCGGCTTCGCGCTGTGCGACCTGGAACGCTTCGAGGAGGCCGCCGAGGAGGCGCGGGGCCTGCGCGAGGCGTGCGCGGAACTGGGCGAACGCTGGTTGCGGGCCTACGCGGACTACATCCTGGCCATGTCCGCGCTGGGTCTCGGGCACCACGGGGAGGCGGCCCGCCACGTCAGGGCCATGCTGTCAAACAAGCGACTGCTGGGCGACCGGTTCGGCATCGCGCTCGGCCTGGACCTGCTCGCGGCGGCGGTGGCGGGCCTCGGGGACGGGGAACTCGCGGCGCGACTGCTGGGCACCGGGCACGCCTGGTGGCGCACGGTGGGGCGACCTCAGATGGGTGGCTCGCCCGCGCTGACGGCCCTGCGGGACGAGGGCGAGCGGCGGGCCCGCGCGGCGATCGGGGACGCGGCGTACGAGACGGCGTTCCTGGGCGGCACGGCTGCGGCCACCGGCTGACCCTCAGCCGGTGGCGCGTTTCTCCGGGGCTCCCGTCAGTACGGGAGGGGTCTGCCCGACGGTGTACGGAGGTCCAGGTCTCGGGGTGCGGGCTTGGGGACGGGCTTGCGGATCAGCTGCTGGCGCATGCTGCCTCCTCGCTCAGACAAGGGCCGGTCGGCGGGGTGCCACCGTGCGGCCGTCGGGGAGCAGTTCACCTGTGTCGTCGAAGACCACGGCACCGTTGCAGAGCAGGCTCCAGCCCTGTTCGGGGTGGAAGGCCACGGTGTGGGCGGCGTCGTGATCGGCGCTGTCGGCGGTCGGGCAGGGGGGCTGGTGGGAGCACATCGGCGCACCTCCTCGCAGAGTGGGGCGGGAGGGCCGGTGGTCACCCGGTCGAATCCGCGATCCACGGTGGCGGTGAGTATTGCTGATCGCCGCCCCCGGACGGAACCCATATTCGGGGTCCAGTTCAGGGTGTGTATGCCCGATTACGATGCGCTCATGCCCGCTATCCGGCTCGTTCGCACGACGACCCTCCCGCCCTCCGAGGCCTGGCTCCGGTTGACGGACTGGGAGCGCCACGGCGCAGAGGTCCCCTTCACCCGGACGACCGTCGAGACGGCGCCGCCGACGCACGTCGGAACGCTGTTCACGGCGCGGACGGGCGTGGGAAGGCTCACATTCGACGACCCCATGGAAGTCACCCTCTGGAGGCCTCCGGCGGGGGCCGCCGCGGGACTGGTGCGCCTCGTGAAGCACGGTCGGGTGGTCCGGGGCTGGGCGGAGATCGAGGTTCGGCCCCACTTCCCTTCCGGGGCGCAGGTCCACTGGCGCGAGGAACTGAGCCTGCGCGGGCTGGGCCGCCCCTTCGACCCGCTCGTCGCGGCGGCGGGCCGCTTCCTCTTCGGCCGGGCCCTCGACCGGTTGTTGGGGACATGACGAATCCCGTTAGGGTGCCTTGGATCACCGCGCCCGGTGATCCAAGCGACTCCTTCAAGGGGACCACAGTGGCCACTCCACCACCGCAGCAGGGCTCGGTCCCGCAGCACCAGCCCAACCCGTACGCGCAGCCGCCCGGCCACGGGAATCCGTACGCGCAGCCGCCGCAGCAGCAGCCGGCGGGGCACGGCAACCCGTACGCTCAGCCGCCGCAGCAGCCGCCCGGCCACGGGAATCCGTACGCGCAGCCGCAGCCCGGCGCCGGCGCGCCGCAGCCGGCGGGCCACGGCAACCCCTTCGCCGCGGGCGTGCCCGGACAGGGCGGCCACGGCTGCCGGCTGTGCGGGGCCCAGCCGGCGGCGCAGGCGACCGTCCGGGGCCACCAGGGCATGGTCCTGATGATGCGCTCGCTGAGCGTGCAGGGACCCTTCTGCCGTGACTGCGGGACCGCGACCGTCCGGGACATGTCCGCGAAGACGCTCTGGCAGGGCTGGTGGGGGCCGATGTCCCTGCTCCTCACTCCGATCACGGTGCTGCGCAACCTGGGCCCGAGGTCGACGTTCGCCAAGCTCGCGGCCCCGCAGGGCGGCTTCCGCCCGCCGCTGGACCCGGGCAGGCAGCTGCGTCGGCGTCCGCAGGCGCTGGTCGTCTCGGTGCCGATGGCCCTGGCCCTGCTGTTCTACGCGACGCTCATCGTCATCGCCGTGGCCACGGGCTGACCCGCGTCCGATCGACATGACCGTGCCCCGGCGGGCCATGGGCCCGCCGGGGCACGGTCGTTCCCGGTGACGCGGGGCGCCCGGGACGGGAGAGCCGCCCCGGGCTCTGTCGTCGAGGTCTCGCCCGGCCGCGGCGCCCCTTCGACGACAGGGCCTAGCGGATCGGCATCCCCGAGATCGTTCGGGCGATCACCAGGCGCTGGATCTCGCTCGTCCCCTCGAAGATCGTGTAGATCGCACTGTCCCGGTGCATGCGTTCCACCGGGTATTCGCGGGTGAATCCGTTGCCGCCGAGGATCTGGACCGCCTGGGCGGTGACCTTCTTGGCGACCTCGCTCGCGAACAGCTTCGACATGGACCCCTCCGCGGCGGTGAAGGGCCTGCCCGCTGTCGCCATCCAGGAGGCCCGCCACACCATCAGCCGGGCCGCGTCGATCTGCGTCCGCATGTCGGCGAGTTGGAAGGCCACGCCCTGGTTGTCGATGATGGGCCGACCGAACTGGGTCCGGGTCTTGGCGTAGTCCAGGGCCACTTCGTAGGCCGCGCGGGCCGTGCCCACGGCCATCGCGCCCACCGCCGGGCGGGAGGCCTCGAAGGTGGCCATGGCCGCGTTCTTCACGCGCTCGCCGCCACCGGCCCTGGCCCGCTCGCGGGCACGGGCGAGCCGCTCGTCGAGCTTCTCCTTGCCGCCGAGGAGGCAGGATCCGGGGATGCGGCAGTCCTCCAACACCACCTCGGCGGTGTGCGAGGCGCGAATGCCGTGCTTCTTGAACTTCTGGCCCTGCGACAGGCCGGGGGTGTTCGGCGGCACGATGAAGGAGGCGTGCCCCTTGGTGCCCAGCTCGGGGTCGACCACGGCGACGACGATGTGGACGTTGGCGATGCCGCCGTTGGTGGCCCAGGTCTTGGTGCCGTTGAGCACCCACTCGTCCTTGGCCTCGTCGTAGACCGCGCGGGTGCGCATCGCCCCGACGTCCGACCCCGCGTCCGGTTCGGAGGAGCAGAAGGCCGCGACCTTCACGTCGTTCTGGTCGCCGTACATCTGCGGAATCCAGGTGCCGATCTGCTCCTCGGTGCCGTTGGCGACGACCCCGATGGCGGCGAGGCCGGTGCCGACGATGGACAGCGCGATGCCGGCGTCACCCCAGAAGAGCTCCTCCATCGCCATCGGGATGCCGAGACCGGTCGGGTCGAAGAACTGCTGCGCGTAGAAGTCGACGGAGTAGATGCCGAGCTTGGCCGCCTCCTGGATGACGGGCCACGGAGTCTCTTCGCGCTCGTCCCATTCCGCGGCGGCGGGCCGGATCACGTCGGCGGCGAAGCCGTGGATCCAGTCCCGCACCTGCTTCTGGTCGTCGTTGAGCTCCATGGTGAACTCCGCCATGTCCCCTCCAGCTGTCTCATGCACGTACGGTTGCCCACCCGGGGTGGTTACCAGCGGTAACCACATCGAGGGCCACAGTCTGTTACCGACCGGTAAGCAGTGTCAAGCGCGGCCCGTTCGGCCCGGAGGGCGGCCGTCGGGGCGATCGACGGGGCGTGGGGGGTGTTACGTTGCGTGGGCGTCACGCACATCGCAAGGGCGGGGAGAGAAACACGTCATGGAGACCACTCAGCAGGCCGGCGAACCGGGAGCGGCCGAACGCCGGCGCCGGGAGCTGCTCGAAGCCGCCGACCGGGTCGTGCTCAGGGACGGCCCGAAGGCCTCCATGAACGCCATCGCGGCCGAGGCGGGCATCACCAAGCCCATCCTCTACCGGCACTTCGGCGACAAGGCGGGGCTCTACCAGGCCCTCGCCGTGCGGCACACCGACGCCCTGCTGGACTCGCTGCGGGCCGCGCTCGACGCCCCGGCCGAGCGCCGCCGCCGGGTCGAGGCCACCCTGGACACCTACCTCGTCGCGATCGAGGCCCGCCCGCAGGTGTACCGCTTCCTGATGCACCCCGCCGAGGACTCGCACGCCGCCGAGCGCGGCTTCGACGTCGGCCTCCACTCGGCCCCCCTGTTGCGCCGCCTGGGCGAGGAACTGGCCCAGGTCATCGGCGAGCGCGTCGACCTCGGCCCCGGTGGCGAGCGCCTCGCCCGGGTCTGGGGCCACGGCATCGTCGGCATGATGCACGCCGCCGGGGACTGGTGGCTCGGCGAACGCCCCTGCGATCGGGCGGAGTTGGTCACGGCCCTCACCGACCTGCTGTGGGGCCGACTGGCGACCGCCGGCAACCGGGCGGACGGCCCCGGCTTCTGACGCTTCTGACCGGCCGGGCGGCCCGCCGACCGGACCGACCCCGGCTCAGACCCGGGCCCGACCCTCCCCCGCATCCGCAGGTCGGCTCCGCTCGTCCAGCCGGGCGATTCCCCGCGCGCCCCACGGTGTCCGGCGGATCGCCCGCAGCAGCCTGGTTCGGCGCCACCCGGTGACCCGGGCCGCGTAGACCGTGCCGTCGAGGTGGTCGCACTCGTGCTGGAGGCAGCGCGCGAAGAACCCGGTCCCCTCGACCCGCAGGGGCGCGCCGTCGGAGGTGAACCCCTCGACGACCGCGCGGTCGAAGCGGACCGTGCCGGCCTCCAGGCCGGGCAGCGAGAGGCAGCCCTCGGGGCCGCGGTACCCGTCCCCGTCGGCCGCGACCAGCCGCGGGTTGACGATGTGCCCGACGTGGCGGACGTCCTCGTCGTCGGGGCAGTCGTACACGAACACCCGCCGGCCCACGCCGATCTGGTTGGCAGCCAGGCCGACGCCCTCGGCGGCGTACATCGTCGCGAACATGTCCTCGATCAGCCGGTGGAGCGGCGGCCCGAACTCGGTGACCTCCGCGCAGGCCGAGTGGAGCACCGGATCGCCCAGCAGGCTCATGGTGCGGACGTGTCCGGTGGTGCCGGGAATGAGGCGCTGTCGCATGCCGGCAAGGGTACGACGGGCGAACATATGAGGAGATCCGCGACGTCCCGGGGGCGCCGCGGTCAAGGCTCCGGCAGGTACTGGATAGGCTGGGGCCGACCGACGCAAGGAGGACAAGGGACGATGGCAGGCAACACGGAGCCGCTTTCGCCGCGGGCCAAGCTGGCCGTGACGGCGGGCAAGGCCGCGGCGGCGGTGTCGCGGGCCGCGGGACGCGGAAGCGGATCGGTGATCGGTGGCAAGGTCGCACTCAGGCTCGACCCCGATCTCCTCGGCGCGCTGGCGCAGCATCTCGATGTCGTCCTCGTCTCCGCGACGAACGGCAAGACCACGACGACCCGACTGATCGCGGAGGCCCTGCGGGCCAGCGGTCCGGTCGTCTCGAACGCGCTCGGCGCGAACATGCCGGCAGGCATCACCTCGGCGCTCGCCGGCGGCTCGGACGCCAAGTACGGCGTCATCGAGGTCGACGAGAAGTACCTGGCCGGAGTGGCCCGGGACGTCACGCCCAAGGTGATCGCCCTGCTGAACCTCTCCCGCGACCAGCTGGACCGCGCCGCCGAGACCCGCATGCTCGCGGAGAAGTGGCGCGAGGGGCTCTCGGGCTCCAAGGCCGTCATCGTGGCGAACTGTGACGACCCGCTGATCGTGTGGTCGGCCTCGTCCTCGCAGAACGTCGTGTGGGTGGCCGCCGGCCAGGAGTGGAAGGACGACGCCTGGTCGTGCCCCTCCTGTGGTGGCGTCATGCAGCGCCCGGGCGACGACTGGTTCTGCGGCGAGTGCGGTTTCCGGCGTCCCACCCCGAGCTGGGTGCTCTCCGGTGACCACGTGCTCGACCCGCACGGCAGCGCCTGGCCCATCCACCTCCAGCTGCCCGGCCGCGCCAACAAGGCGAACGCCGCCACCTCGGCCGCCGTGGCCGCCGTGTTCGGCGTCCCGCCGCAGGTCGCGCTGGAGCGGATGTACCAGGTGCAGGCAGTGGCCGGCCGCTACGACGTGGTCAGCTTCATGGGGCGCGAGCTGCGGCTGCTGCTCGCCAAGAACCCGGCGGGCTGGCTGGAGACGTTCTCGCTGATCGACCCGCCGCCGACCCCGGTGATCCTGTCGGTGAACGCGCGCGGCGCCGACGGCACCGACACCTCCTGGCTGTGGGACGTCGACTACCCGCGGCTGGCCGGGCACCCGATCTTCGTGATCGGCGACCGCAAGCTGGACCTCGCGGTCCGCCTGGAGGTCGCGGGCCTGGACTTCCGCGTCTGCGAGACCCTCGACGAGGCCGTCCAGTTGGCTCCGCCCGGACAGATCGAGCTGATCGCCAACTACACCGCCTTCCAGGACGTGCGCCGCCGCGTCGGCAACTAGACCCACAGAGGACAAGAGCATGAGCGACAACAGCCTGCGTCTGGTCTGGGTCTACCCCGACCTGCTCAGCACGTACGGAGACCAGGGCAACGCCCTCGTGGTGGAGCGCCGGGCGCGCCAGCGCGGCCTGGACGTGCAGCGCGTGGACGTGCGCAGCGACCAGCCCATCCCCACCTCGGGCGACATCTACCTGATCGGCGGCGGTGAGGACCGCCCGCAGCGACTGGCCGCGGAGCGCCTGGTGCGCGACGGCGGTCTGGAGCGCGCCGTCTCGAACGGGGCGATCGTCTTCTCCGTCTGCGCCGGGTACCAGATCCTCGGCACCGAGTTCGTCAACGACATGGGCGAGCGCCAGCAGGGCCTCGGCCTGCTGGACGTGGTCACCGTGCGCGGCGAGGGCGAGCGGTGTGTCGGCGACGTCCTCGCGGACATCGACCCGCGGCTGGGTCTGCCCCCGCTGACGGGCTTCGAGAACCACCAGGGCGTCACCCACCTCGGCCCCTCCGCCAAGCCCTTCGCCCGTACCCGGCTGGGTCGCGGCAACGGCTCCGGCGACGGCACGGAGGGCGCGTACAACGACACCGTCTTCGGCACGTACATGCACGGTCCGGTGATGGCCCGCAACCCGCTGATCGCGGACCTGCTGCTCAAGCTGGCCCTCGATGTGAACGCGCTGCCGGCCATAGACGACCGCTGGTACGAGGCACTGCGCAACGAGCGCATCGCGGCGGCCACGCAGCCCGCGTAACCCGCCTGCCACGTGCCGTACGGCCCGGATTCCCCAAGGGGTCCGGGCCGACGTGCGTTCGCACCGCGGATCCGCCCAGCATGTGGAGGATGGTTCAGTCCACCGGGGATCCGCTTGTAGGGTGACAGGTAGTTCCAACCGGACGACGTGGTCCGGTCGTCGGCCCACGTTGCAAAGGTTCCTCCTGCCATGCGCATTGGTGTGCTCACTTCCGGAGGCGACTGCCCCGGCCTCAATGCCGTCATCCGCTCCGTCGTGCACCGCGCCGTCGTCGACCACGGCGACGAGGTGATCGGCTTCCACGACGGCTGGCGCGGCCTCCTGGAGTGCGACTACCGCAAGCTCGACCTCGACGCCGTCAGCGGCATCCTGGCGCGCGGCGGCACGATCCTCGGCTCCTCCCGGGTCCAGCCCGCGCACCTGCGCGACGGCGTGGAGCGGGCCCGCGGTCACCTCGCGGACCTCGGCCTGGACGCCGTCATCCCGATCGGCGGCGAGGGCACCCTGAAGGCCGCGCACCTGCTGTCGCAGGGCGGCCTGCCGATCGTCGGCGTCCCGAAGACCATCGACAACGACATCGCGTCGACCGACGTCACCTTCGGCTTCGACACCGCCGTCGGCGTGGCCACCGAGGCCCTGGACCGGCTGAAGACCACCGCCGAGTCCCACCAGCGCGTGATGGTCGTCGAGGTCATGGGCCGGCACACCGGCTGGATCGCCCTGCACTCGGGCATGGCGGCCGGCGCGCACGCCATCGTCGTCCCGGAGCGCCCCTTCGACATCGACGAGCTGACCGCGATCGTCGGCGAGCGGTTCTCCGCCGGCAAGCGGTTCGCGATCGTCGTGGTCGCCGAGGGCGCGAAGCCCGCCGAGGGCGGCTCGATGGCCGTCGAGGCCGGGGGCACCGACATCTACGGCCACGAGCGGTTCGCCGGGATCGGCAACCGGCTGGCCGTGGAGCTGGAGGAGCGCCTCGGCAAGGAGGCCCGTCCGGTGATCCTGGGCCACGTCCAGCGCGGCGGCACGCCCACCGCGTACGACCGGGTCCTCGCCACCCGCTTCGGCTGGCACGCGGTGGAGGCCGCGCACCGGGGCGAGTTCGGGATGCTGACCGCGCTGCGCGGCACCGACATCGTGATGGTGCCGCTCGCGGATGCCGTGCAGACCCTCAAGACGGTCCCGGCCGAGCGCTACGAAGAGGCGGAGACCGTTCTGTGATGTTTCCCCCCTTCTGACACGACACCGCCCCCGGACGCCTCGGCGTTCGGGGGCGGCACTAGTGTGGTGGGGCATCACGGGTCGAGGGAGTGAACAGATGGATCACAGCGGGCACGGCATGGACATGAACATGGACCTGCCGCCCTTCACTCTCGGACGGGGTCTGGAGTTCTCCTTCGACGCCTTCTTCCTGTTCGGCTCGCTGTTGGGTCTCGCCCTGTACGGGTGGGGGGTGCTGCGGCTGCGGCGGCGCGGGGACGACTGGCCGCTCGGCCGCACGATCGCCTTCACCGTCGGCGTGCTGACCGTGATCCTCGTGATGTGCACCAAGCTCAACGACTACGGCATGGTCATGTTCAGCGTGCACATGGTGCAGCACATGGTGATCAGCATGATCACCCCGATCCTGCTGCTGCTGGGCGCCCCCATGACGCTGGCGCTGCGCGCGCTGCCGCCGGCCCCGCGCGGCACCAAGGGACCGCGCGAGTTGCTGCTGATGCTCCTGCACAGCCGCTACATGAAGGTGATCACGCACCCCGCCTTCACCATCCCGATGTTCATCGCCAGCCTCTACGGGCTGTACTTCACACCGCTCTTCGACTTCCTGATGGAGTCCAGGACCGGGCACATCGCGATGATGGTGCACTTCCTCGCCGTCGGCGTGATCTTCTTCTGGCCGATCATGGGCGTGGACCCGGGCCCGCACCGCCCCGGCTACGTGATGCGCATGCTGGAACTCTTCTCCGGCATGCCCTTCCACGCCTTCTTCGGCATCGCCCTGATGATGGCGAGCGAGCCGATGATCAAGACGTACGCGGACCCGCCGGCCTCCCTCGGCATCGACGCACTGCTCGACCAGCAGTGGGGCGGCGGCATCGCCTGGGCGTTCAGCGAGATCCCGTCCGTGCTCGTGCTGATCGCCCTGGTCTATCAGTGGTACCACTCGGAGCAGCGGGCCGCGAAGCGGTCCGACCGGGCGGAGGACCGCAACGGTGACCAGGAGCTGGCGGCGTACAACTCGTATCTCGCCTCGCTCCAAGCGCGTGGCCGGTAGCGCGATCACGACTTCTGGCGCCACCATGGGGCATGACCGGATCCGTGAAGACGATGGCCGTCATGACCTTCGCCGCCCTGGTGGCGATCGGCACCTATTCCGCCACTCTCGGCAGCAACGGCTGGCTGTGGTTCGCCTGGGTGGTGCTGGGACTGCTGACCGTCGCCATGGCCGCCTCCCGCAGCGCCTGAGCCCCGCGGCGCACCTCCCGCGGCCTGCCCGTCCGGCGCCGCGCCGGTGCGCTGCCCGACGCCCCCGTCGAAGCTCCACCCTCCCGCCCCCTCTGCCTCAGGGCTGACTGTCCGTACCATGGCGGTGACAACGGGGCATCGACGGGAGCTGCCTGGTGTTCTACCACTTGCTCAAGCACGTGTTCCTCGGTCCGCTGCTGCGGCTGCTGTTCAGACCGCGGATCGAGGGGCTGGAGAACATCCCCGAGGAGGGCGCCGCGATCATCGCGGGCAACCACCTCTCGTTCTCGGACCACTTCCTGATGCCCGCGATCCTGAAGCGGCGCATCACCTTCCTCGCGAAGGCCGAGTACTTCACGGGCCCCGGGCTCAAGGGCCGGTTGACCGCCGCCTTCTTCCGCAGCGCCGGACAGATCCCGGTGGACCGCTCCGGCAAGGACGCCGGACAGGCGGCCCTGCGCGAGGGCCTCGGGGTGCTGGCCAGGGGCGAGCTGCTCGGGATCTACCCGGAGGGCACCCGCTCGCACGACGGCCGGCTCTACAAGGGCAAGGTCGGGGTGGCCGCGATGGCACTGGGGGCCGGGGTGCCGGTGGTGCCGTGCGCGATGGTCGGCACCTTCGAGATCCAGCCGCCCGGGCAGAAGATCCCGAAGATCCGGCGGGTCACCATCCGCTTCGGCGAGCCGATGGAGTTCTCCCGGTACGCCGGAATGGAGTCCGAGCGGGCCGTGCTGCGGGCCGTCACCGACGAGATCATGTACGCGGTGCTGGGCCTCTCCGGCCAGGAGTACGTCGACCGGTACGCCGGCGAGGTGAAGGCCGAGGAGGAGGAAGCACGGAAGAAGGCCCGGCGCGCAGGACGCGCCAGGCCTTCTCCGTGATCGTGTGACCGCCGTCACCGGCCGCGGCTAGCGGACGGCGGGCAGCTCCTCACGCGCCGGGAGGTCCGCACCCGGGGTGGCGAGGGACTTCGCGGCGGCCGGGGCCGGGGCGACGGGCGTGGCGTGCGGTCCGCACTTCACGTCCTTGGCGTCGACCTTGCCGGTGAGCAGGTAGGTGTCCACGCGGGTGTTGATGCAGGGGTTCACCAGGCTGGTGACACCGTGCGAGCCCGCGTTCTGCTCGGTGATCAGGCGAGAGCCGCCGAGCTTGCGGTGCAGGGAGACCGCGCCCACGTACGGGGTGGCCGCGTCACGCTCGGACTGGACGATGAGGACCGGCGGCAGACCGCGCTTGGCGCTCGCGCCGACCTCGATCGGGTTGCTCTGCTTGGACTTCCAGGTGGCGCAGGGGAGGTTCATCCACGCGTTGGACCAGGTCAGGAACGGGTACTTCTTGTGGAGCTTGGTGTTGTCCCGGTCCCACTTGGCCCAGCTGGTCGGCCACTTGGCGTCGGCGCACTCGACCGCGGTGTAGACGGCGTTGCTGTTCTCGGAGGCCGCGTTGCCGGCGAGGTCGGACATGTCCGGGGCGATGGCGTCGACCAGTGCCTGGGTGTCACCGGCGATGTACTTGCTCCAGGTCTGGGCGACGGGCACCCAGGAGGAGTCGTAGTACGGGGCGCCCTGGAAGAAGCCGATGAGCTCGGCCGGGCCGACGACCCCGCCGATCGGGTTCGCCTTGGCGGCGGCGCGCAGCTCCTGGTACTTCGCCTCGACCTTGGCCCGGGTGTTGCCGATGTGGAAGACGGAGTCGTTCTTGGCGACCCAGTCCTGCCAGTCGTTCCACCGGGTCTGGAAGGCCACGTCCTGGCCGAGGTTGGCCTCGTACCAGATGTTGTCGACGGCCGGGTCGACCACGCTGTCGACGATCATGCGGCGCACGTGGTTCGGGAAGAGGGTCGCGTAGACCCCGCCGAGGTAGGTGCCGTAGGAGACGCCGAGGTAGTTCAGCTTCTTCTCGCCGAGGGCGGCCCGGATGACGTCCAGGTCGCGCGCGGTGTTCGGCGTGGTCATCTGCGGCAGCATCTCGCCGCTGCGCTCCTTGCAGCCGTCCGCGTACTCGGCGGCGAGCTTGCGCTGGGCGCGCTTGTCGGCCTCGTTGGACGGGACCGGGTCGGCCTTGGGGGCCTTGACGAACTCCTGCGGGTCGATGCAGGAGATCGGCGCGGAGTGGCCGACGCCGCGGGGGTCGAAGCCCACGAAGTCGTACGCCTTGGAGGTGTTGACCCACAGCGGGCTCTTGGTGGTGACCCGGCGCGGGAAGCGCATGCCGGAACCGCCGGGACCGCCGGGGTTGTAGACGAGGGCGCCCTGGCGCTCCTCCTTGGTGCCGGTGCTGCCGATCCGGTCGACCGCGAGCTCGATGGTCTTGCCGAACGGCTTGGCGTAGTCGAGCGGGACCTTGACCCAGCCGCACTGGATCGGCTTCTCGAAGCCCCAGTCGGCGGGACAGTCCTTCCACTCGATCCCCGTGTGGGCGGCGCGGGCGGCGGCGATCTGGACGCCGATCGCCTCGGCTGCCCCGCCACCGTCGCGGCCCGCGGTGGCCGCGGTCGCGGACGGCGCCAGCAGCAGGCTCGCCGCCAGCGTTCCGGTGATCAGTGTGGCGGCGCTGCCCAGCGCCGCGGTGCGTATCACGTGGTTGTTCCCCCTGCGTCATGTGCCGCCGTGGGCGGCCGGGTTCGGTCTGTTTCGGTCGTCGGCGTGCAGGGGGATCCTTTCGCCTGACCAGCACCGGGCAACAGAGCGCGGGTCGGTTCTTTGCCAACCCGATAACCGGAAAGGCGTGTACCGCTGAGCGGTGTCCGGTTCGCCCCGGCTCCGCCCTCCCGTCACCAGCCGTACGTCGCGCGGGCCGCGTCGAGGAGTTCCCGCAGCCGAAGCGCGTCCGGGGCGAGGGCCGTCACCAGCACGGCCGGCCCGGGCAACGGAGTCGCCACCGCGAACTCGCCGAGGACGGCGGCAGCGGGCGGATCCTGTTCGAACCCCGGATCCACCACGAGCAGTTGACCCAGCGCACGGTGGCCCGCGAGCCCGGCCGGACCGTCCCAGCCGCCGGGTGCTCCCGGTCCGCAGGCCACCTCCTGGTCCAGCAGAGGCCGGCCGTCCCGGTCGACGGTCAGCCGGCTGCGCAGCAGCCCCGGGACCTCCCCACTGCGGCCGAGCACCTGCTCCTCGCGCAACAGCAGCCGCGCGGTGGCGGCCAGTTCGACGCGGGTGGTGACCCGCAGGTCGCTGCCGCGCACGGACACGAGCGGCTCGGGCAGCCACCGCGCCCACGCCTCGTCGGCGAGGGTCAGCCGTACGTCGTACCGTGCGGGTTCCCCGCCGCGGCCGGGCAGCGCCAGGGTGGCCGCCGCCGAGCGGAGCCCCAGTCGGGCGCCCGGCCCGACGCTCGCCTCGACGGTGAGGTGGTCGCCGCCGAGCGGGGCGCTCATGGCGCCGACCAGCATCACCTCGGCGTCGGCGTCGACGCCCCGCACACGGCGCAGCGCGAGCGGTCCCTCCCCGGCGAGCAGCGGCAGCGCGGTGCCGCCGCGCCCGTCGGCGACGGCGCCGATCCGGGCGGTGGCGCGCAGCCCGAGGGCGGGTACCGCCGGGGCGCCGGTCACCGTACGGTCGTCCAGGCGGCGATCCGCTCGCGCACCCAGTCGGCCACCGGGGCCACTCCCTCGGGCCCGCGCAGGGACTGGAAGGCGACGGGGAGTTCACCCCGTTGGGCGGCGGCGTCCCGGGCCATCCGCTCCAGGTCGGAGCCGACGTGGGGGGCGAGGTCGGTCTTGTTGACGATGAGCAGGTCGGCGGTGGTGACCCCGGGGCCGCCCTTGCGCGGGATGTCGTCACCCCCGGCCACGTCGATGACGAAGATCTGGGCGTCGACCAGGCCTCGGGAGAAAGTCGCGGTGAGGTTGTCGCCCCCGGACTCGACGAGGATCAGGTCGAGCGGGCCGACGGTCTCCTCCAGTTCCTCCACGGCTTCCAGGTTGGCGGAGATGTCGTCGCGGATGGCGGTGTGCGGGCAGGCGCCCGTCTCGACGGCGGTGATCCGCTCGGGCGGCAGGACGGCCTCGCGGAGCAGGAACTCGGCGTCCTCGCGGGTGTAGATGTCGTTGGTGACGACGGCCATGGACAGCTCCGCGCGCAGCGCCCGGCACAGGGCGGCGACGGTGGCGGTCTTGCCGGAGCCGACGGGGCCGCCGAGGCCGAGGCGCAGGGCGCGGCGGGTGCCGTCCCCGCGTACGGGGTCGGCGCCGTGGGTGTGGCGGTGGGGGTAGGTCACGGCGTGGTCGAGGTGCACGGGTTCTCCTGGGAGTGTGAGGAGGCTGGTCAGGACGCGAAGAGCCGTACCGGCCAGGCGGCATGGACCTGGGCCGAGATGTCCAGCAGCGGTGAGGAGGCGGCGGGCAGCGCGCCCGTCCCCTCGTCGCGGGCGAGCAGGGCCGCCTCGGTGGCCCGCGCGGACACGGCGTCCAGCTCGGGTGCGAGTCCGGCCAGTACGGCGCTCGCCTCGAAGGGGTCGAGGCCGAGCAGGCGCACGGTCGCGGTGGCGGGGCCGCTGACGCTCTCGTACGCCGCCACGTGCGCGGCGTCCGACGGCCCGAGCCCGGCCGCGCGCGCGGTGACGCCGAGGACCACGGGCTGGTGGGCGCCGCGCGGGAAGGCCGCGGCCAGGGCTTCGAGTTCGCCGTCCGGCCAGGTCGCGCGGGCGGCCCGCAGCAGTTGCCTGCCGAGTCTGCGGGCGGCCGTGCGCAGTGCGGGCGAGGGGGTGCGGGCGTCGGCGGCGGCGTCGAGTTCGACGGGGTCGAGTCCGAGGGCGGCGGAGGCCGCGAGCCCTGCGGCGACGAGCCCGGAGGTGTGCAGCCTGCCCCGGCAGAAGTCGGCGAGGGTGGCTGCGTCGTGGATACGGCCCGCCTTGCAGGCGGCCTCCGCCCCGCCGGAGTGGGCGTGCCCTCCGGCGGGGAAGCGGCCGTCCGCGAGGACGAGCAGCGCGGCGAGGCTCATCGGGGGCGGCCCCCGGTCGTGCGGGCGCGCATCAGAAGAGGAAGTATCGCTGGGCCATGGGCAGTTCGGTCGCGGGCGCGGGCTCCACGACCTCCCCGTCGATGCTGACGGTGAAGGTGTCGGCGTCCACCTCGACCCTCGGCATGGCGTCGTTGTTGCGCATGTCGGCCTTCGTCACCTTGCGGGTGCTCTCGATGGCCGTGAACCGCTTGTCGAGTCCGAGCCGTTCGGGCAGTCCGTCGTCGAGCGCGGCCTGCGCGGTGAAGTTCAGGGAGTTCAGGCCGGGGGCCCGCCCGAGATGGCCGAACATGGGGCGCGGCAGCACCGGCTGGGGGGTGGGGATGGAGGCGTTGGCGTCGCCCATCTGGGCGTAGGCGATCTGGCCGCCCTTGATGACCAGTTCGGGCTTGACCCCGAAGAAGGCCGGCTGCCACAGCACCAGGTCGGCCAGCTTGCCGGGTTCCACCGAGCCGATCTCGCGGGCGAGGCCCTGGGCCACGGCCGGGTTGATCGTGTACTTGGCGACGTAGCGGCGGGCGCGGTGGTTGTCGGCCGGTCCGTCGCCGGGCAGGAATCCCCGGCGCTTCTTCATCACGTGGGCGGTCTGCCAGGTGCGCATGACGACCTCGCCGACCCGGCCCATGGCCTGGGAGTCGGAGGAGATGATGGAGATGGCGCCGAGGTCGTGCAGGACGTCCTCGGCGGCGATGGTCGAGGGTCTGATCCGCGATTCGGCGAAGGCCAGGTCTTCCGGTACCGCCGGGTTGAGGTGGTGGCAGACCATGAGCATGTCGAGGTGTTCCTCGACGGTGTTGACGGTGTGCGGCCGGGTCGGGTTGGTGGAACTGGGCAGTATGTTCGGCTCGGACACCACGGTGATGATGTCGGGCGCGTGCCCGCCGCCCGCGCCCTCGGTGTGGTACGAGTGGATGGTGCGGCCGGCGATGGCGGCGAGGGTGTCCGCGACGAACCCGGCCTCGTTGAGCGTGTCGGTGTGGATGGCCACCTGGGCGCCGGTCTCCTCACAGACTCCGAGGCAGGCGTCGATGACCGCGGGGGTCGCCCCCCAGTCCTCGTGGATCTTGAATCCCAATGCTCCGCCGCGCAGTTGGGAGTACATGCCCTCGCGGGACATGGTGTTGCCCTTGCCCAGTAGGCCGATGTTGACGGGGTAGGCCTCCAGCGCCGCGAACATCCGCGCCAGGTGCCAGGGTCCGGGTGTGACGGTGGTGGCCTTGGAGCCCTCGGCGGGTCCGGTTCCGCCGCCGACGAGGGTGGTGATGCCGGAGGCGAGGGCCTCGTCGATGACCGTCGGGGAGATGAAGTGGACGTGGGCGTCGATGGCGCCGGCCGTGACGATCTTCCCGTTGCCCGCGATGATCTCGGTCTCGGGGCCGATGACGAGGGCGGGGTCCACCCCGTCCATGGTGTCGGGGTTGCCGGCCTTGCCGATGCCGCAGATCCGGCCGTCCCGGATGCCCAGGTCGGCCTTGACGATGCCCCAGTGGTCGAGGACGACGACGCCGGTGATCACCGTGTCGGGGGCGCCCTCGGCGCGCGTGGTGCGCGCCTGGCCCATGGATTCGCGGATGACCTTGCCGCCGCCGAACACGGCCTCGTCACCGGAGCGTCCGGGTCCGCCGCTCAGGTCCTCTTCGATCTCCACGAAGAGGTCGGTGTCGGCGAGCCGGATCCGGTCACCCGCCGTCGGCCCGAAGAGGTCGGCGTACACCTGGCGTGACAGCTCAGCCATCGAGGGGTCCCCCGGTCTCCCCGCGCAGCCCCGGTACGGTCCGCAGTCCGCCCAGCGGTACGAGTTCCACCGCGACCGGGATGCCCGGTTCGAAGCGGACCGCGGTACCGGCGGCGATGTTGAGGCGGAGCCCGCGGGCGGCGGAGCGGTCGAAGTCGAGGCCCGGATTGACCTCGGCGAAGTGGTAGTGCGAGCCGACCTGAACGGGTCGGTCGGCGGCGTTGAGCACGGTGAGACGGGTGACGGGGCGACCCTCGTTGAGGCGCACCGGACCGTCCCCGAAGCGGATTTCGCCGGGGATCATGCGGGGGCTCCTCCTCAGACGATCGGGTCGTGGACGGTGACGAGCTTGGTGCCGTCCGGGAAGGTCGCCTCGACCTGCACGTCGTGGATCATCTCGGGGATCCCCTCCATGACCTCCTCGCGCGCCAGCACGGTGCGGCCGGAGGCCATCAGCTCGGCCACCGTCCGCCCGTCCCGGGCGCCTTCGAGGATGTGCGAGGTGATGAGGGCCACCGCCTCGGGGTGGTTGAGGCGCACCCCGCGCGCCCTCCGCTTCTCGGCCACGTCCGCCGCCACGTGGATGAGCAGTCTCTCCTGCTCGTGCGGTGTCAACTGCACTCGTATCACCATGCTTCCGGGACAAGATCAACGCCGCGCCGACGCGACCCTACCGGCCGTCAACACTTTGTTGACCTGGGCATTTCCGTGCCAAGCATGTCTTGTCCAACGCAGAGGGAGGCTTTCCGTTCCGATCACCGTCGCTTTGCCGGCGCATGGGTGATCATTGACGGAAGGCCGCGGATGCCCACGCTAGGGTCCGTAGTTTTCCGCCGCGTTAACGCACGTTTCGTGGAGGCACCCGGTTCGCCGGGCGCGGCGCCTCCGCCAGGTTCCGTATACGGAAGCTTCCTTCGAGGAGAGCCATGTTTCTCAACCCTGTCCGCCACATCACCTTCGACGCCCTCGACCCCTACAAGATCGCCGAGTTCTGGTCGGCCGTGACCGGCTACCCGATCCATCCGGACGACGTGGAGGGCGACGACGAGATCCTGCTGGAGTCGGGACAGCCCGGCGTCCCGGGTCTGCTGTTCATCCGCGTGCCGGACGCCAAGTCCGTGAAGAACCGGGTCCACCTGGACATCCAGCCGCCCACCGGGACGCGCGACGAGACCGTCGCGCGGCTGACCGGGCTCGGGGCGCGGATCGTGGACGACCGACGGGCCGAGGACGGAGTCCTCGGCTGGGTCGTGCTCGCCGACCCCGAGGGGAACGAACTGTGCATCGAGCGCAGCGCCGAGGAGCGGGCCGGCTCCTGAGCCGGGTCGTCGCGGGACCCCGCCTCGCGGGCCCCTCGGCTCTTCGCCTCCCCGGCCCGGGCCGGTCGCCTCAGCAGCCCGTGGGGGCCGCCGTCGCGGCGACCACGGTCCACGGCAGCGCGATCCACACGGTCTTGCCGCCGTCCTCGGTCGGGGTGACCGACAGCCGCCCGCCCGCCTCCGCGGCCAGCCAGCGGATGATGACCATGCCCCGCCCGTTGTCCTGCTGGACCGCCGCGGGGAGCCGCCGGGGATGGCGCGGATGACTGTCCGTCACCCCGACGCGCAGCCATTCACCGCGCTCCAGCCGGACGTCGACGGTGAACGTGGGCGACTGACCGCGCGTGTGCTGGACCGCGTTGGTCGCCAGTTCCGAAACGATCAGCCGCACGGTGTCGGCCGTCTCGGATTCGTCGGGCAGTCCCCATTCACCGAGCACCTCCGCGACGTACCGGCGGGCGGCGGCGACCGAGGCCGGGTCGCTCGGCAGAGTGACGGATGATTCCTGGTGATCTGCCATGGCGACGTCCCTTTCCCACCGGGGCGTAACCGTCCCGGATCTACGCTGAGCGCAAGAGTGCCACCCATCGTGCCGCCGTTTCTGCCGATCTCCCAAGATATGCATATATCTGTCGCTCAATGCGGTGAACTCTGCTACGGAAGAGCGTATTCGGACGGCAGACTGGTGCGAGCTGTGCCGGTGGAAGGAGAGCGGGTATGCAGCACGGTCCCGCGGTGCGCCGACGCAAGCTCGGCGAGGAACTGCGTGCGCTCCGTGACCGGTCCGGACTCACCAGCGGTGAGGCGGCCCGGATGGTGGGATGGCATCAGTCGAAAATCAGCCGCATCGAGACGGGTCGCAGTGGCGCGAAGCCGGCTGACATCCGGCTGTTGCTCGACGCCTACGGCGATGTGGTCAGCACGCAGCAGCGGGCCCTGTTGGAGGCCCTCGGGGCCTCGGCGGCGGGCTCGGGAGCGGGGGACGCCGCGCGGGGCCGGCAGTGGTGGCACGACTATCGGGGGCTGCTGCCGCAGGAGTACCGGGACTTCATCAGCCTGGAGGCCGGCGCCCGTGCCGCCCGGACGGTGGAACTCTCCGTGGTTCCGGGTCTGTTGCAGACGCCCGGGTACGCGCGCGCCGTGACCAGGGCGGCCCTGGGCGGGCTGCCCGAGCCGAAGGTGGACGCGCTCGTCGACGTACGGCTGGCCCGGCAATCGGTGTTGCGGGCCGATCCGCCGCTCCAGCTGAGTGCCGTACTGGACGAGGCGGTGCTGCGGCGCCAGATCGGGGGGCCGGGGGTGATGGAGGAGCAGTTGCGGCATCTGATGGAGGTGGCTCTGTTGCCCCAAGTGCGGCTCCAGGTACTGCCGTTCAGCGTGGGGGGTCATCTCGGCCTCACCGGACCGTTCGTCATCTTCTCATTTCCGAGCATCGCCGATCTCGATGTGGTGGTCCTCGACCATTTGACGAGTAGCCTCTATCTGGAGCGGAAGGAAGACCTCGACGCGTACAGCGCCGCGTTCCGCACCATCCAGGCGCACGCCCTCCCGCCCCAGGACTCGTCGGATCTCATCAGCTCCATCGCTGACGACGCGTAAGGAGGCACCCCCGTGTCCGCAACCCCCTTATCCACCAGCGGACTTCTGATCAGCGCGCGGTGGCGGCGGAGCAGCCGCAGCACCGGAATGAACAACTGCGTGGAAGCGGCCGTCCTCGGCGGCGGCCTGCTGGCCGTCCGTGACTCCAAACGGACGGACGGCCCGGCCGTGCTCTTCACCGGGCCGGCCTGGCAGGGCTTCCTCGCATCCGTACGGGCGGACGCGCACGTCTGACGCCCGTACGGATGGCTCCCGCGCTACAGGCCCACGGCTCCGGCGGGAGCGGTACGAAGGATCACCCCGACGGCCCGGTCGATCTCCTCCCCCGTGAGATTCGCCCGGGCGGTCAGCCGCAGCCGGGAGATGCCGTCCGGTACGGACGGCGGCCGGAAGCACCCCACGGACAGGCCCGCCTCACGGCAGTCGGCTGCCCAACGCAGTGCCGCCGAGGCCGACGGGGCCCGCACCGACACCACGGCCGCGTCCGGCCTGGCCGCGGCCAGGCCGGACGCGGTGAGCCGCCCGTACAGCGCGGTGGCCACCTCCCGCACCCGGTCCGCGCGCTCCGGTTCCCGCTGGAGCAGCCGCAGGCTCGCGAGCGCCGCGCCCGCCGCGGCCGGAGCCAACCCGGTGTCGAAGATGAAGGTCCGGGCCGTGTTGATCAGGTGTCGGATCACCTTCGCCGGGCCGAGCACGACCCCGCCCTGGCTGCCGAGGGACTTCGACAGGGTCATCGTCGCGACCACGCCGGGCGCGCCCGCCAACCCGACGGCGTGCAACGCGCCCCGGCCGCCGTCGCCCAGGACGCCGAGCCCGTGGGCGTCGTCCACGACCAGCGCCGCGCCCTCGTCGCGGCAGGCCGCCGCGTACGCGAGGAGCGGGGCGGCGTCCCCGTCCACGGAGAAGACCGAGTCGCTGACCAGCAGGGCACGGCCCTGGTGCCCGGCGAGCGTCTTGCGCGCGATGTCCGCGTCGCCGTGCGGGGTGACCGCGATCCGGGCCCGCGAGAGGCGGCAACCGTCGACGATCGAGGCGTGGTTCCCCGCGTCGGAGACGACGAGCGTGTCCCGGTCGCCGAGGGCGGTGACCGCCGCCAGGTTGGCCGCGTACCCGGAGGAGAGGACCAGCGCGGCCTCGAACCCGCAGAAGGCCGCGAGTTCCTCCTCGAGCCGGGCATGAAGCTCGGTCGTACCCGTCACCAGGCGTGATCCAGTGGCTCCCCCGCCCCACCGCTCGGCCGCCTCCCGGGCGCCGCGGATCGTCTCGGGATGCCGGGAGAGACCCAGGTAGTCGTTGCCCGCGAGGTCCATGAGCGGCGAGTCGGACGGCCTCGGGCGCAGTGTCCGTACCAGTCCTGCCTGCTCACGTGCCCGCTCCTCGCCGTCGATCCAGGAGAAGACGTCCTCGGGCTCCGGGGTGTGCTCGGTCATCGGCGGTCCTCGCGTTTTGTCGGCTGTCGACAGATCTGCTCGACCCTAGCCGCCGCCACTCGCGGGGCAGATGTGGCGATCCACACACTCCGATCTGGCCATGTTGTCCGATCTCTCCTTGGCCGGGAGTACCGGTGTGGGCCAGGATCAGCGTCATGGACCTGCTGAACACCCTGGTGGACAAGGGGCTGCGGCGCGAGCTGCCGACCCGCGAAGAGGCGCTCGCCGTACTGGCGACCTCGGACGACGAACTGCTCGACGTGGTGACCGCGGCCGGCAAGGTACGCCGCCAGTGGTTCGGCCGTCGCGTGAAGCTGAACTACCTGGTCAACCTGAAGTCGGGCCTCTGCCCGGAGGACTGCTCGTACTGCTCCCAGCGCCTGGGTTCGAAGGCGGAGATCCTCAAGTACACGTGGCTGAAACCCGAGGAGGCCTCCCAGGCCGCCGCGGCCGGCGTCGCGGGCGGGGCCAAGCGGGTCTGTCTCGTGGCGAGCGGGCGCGGTCCGACGGACCGTGACGTCGACCGGGTCGGCAAGACGATCGAGGCGATCAAGGAGCAGAACGAGGGCATCGAGGTCTGTGCCTGCCTGGGCCTGCTCTCGGACGGGCAGGCGGAGCGTCTGAAGGACGCGGGTGCGGATGCCTACAACCACAACCTCAACACCTCCGAGGCCACGTACGGTCAGATCACCAAGACCCACACGTACGCGGACCGCGTCGACACGGTGCAGAAGGCGCACGCCGCCGGCCTGTCCGCCTGCTCCGGCCTGATCGCGGGCATGGGCGAGAGCGACGAGGACCTCGTCGACGTCGTCTACTCGCTGCGCGCGCTGGACCCGGACTCGGTGCCGGTCAACTTCCTGATCCCCTTCGAAGGCACGCCGCTGGCCAAGGAGTGGAACCTCACCCCGCAGCGCTGCCTGCGGATCCTGGCGATGGTGCGGTTCGTCTGCCCCGACGTCGAGGTCCGGCTCGCGGGCGGGCGCGAGGTGCACCTGCGCTCCATGCAGCCGCTGGCCCTGCACCTGGTCAACTCGATCTTCCTCGGCGACTACCTGACCAGCGAGGGCCAGGCCGGTCAGGCCGACCTGGACATGATCGCGGACGCCGGTTTCGAGGTGGAGGGCGCCGGTACGACGACCCTGCCCACGCACCGCGCCGACGCCGCGGCGGCCGTGCCCGCCGCAGGAGGCTGTGGTTCGCACGGCGGCGGCGCCTCGCTCTGCGGCCCGTCCGGCGCCGAAGGCTCCGCCGAGGCGGCGGGTTGCGGTTCGGCGTGCGGCGGCTGCTCGGGACACGCCGAGCCGGCCGCGGCCCGCGCCCGGGTCGAGCCCGGTGAGGTGCGCTCGGACCTGGTGTCGGTGCGTCGACGTGGCGCGGGGACGGACATCGCCCCCAATGCCTGATCAGCACCTCCCGCTGACCGCCCGGCAAGACCCGCCGGACGCGCTGCCGACCGCCGACCTGGTCGCGTTGGACCGGCAGCACGTCTGGCACCCGTACGGCCCGATGCCCGGCAAGCAGGATCCGCTGGTCGTCGCCTCCGCGTCGGGTGTCCGGCTGCGGCTCGCAACCCCCTCCGAGGGGCACGAGGAGCTGGTCGACGGCATGTCCTCCTGGTGGTCGGCCGTCCACGGCTACAACCACCCGGTGCTGAACGAGGCCGTGACCACCCAGTTGGGTCGGATGTCGCACGTCATGTTCGGCGGGCTCACCCACGAGCCCGCCGTCCGTCTCGCGACGAGGCTCGTCGAGATCACCCCGGCCGGCCTGGAGCACGTGTTCCTGGCCGACTCGGGTTCGGTCGCCGTCGAGGTCGCCGTGAAGATGTGCCTCCAGTACTGGCGCTCCGTCGGCCGGGCCGGCAAGACCCGCCTGTTCACCTGGCGGGGCGGCTATCACGGGGACACCTGGCAGCCGATGGCCGTCTGCGACCCCGAGGGCGGCATGCACGAACTGTGGTCGGGGCAGCTGCCCCGACAACTGTTCGCGGACGCCCCTCCGGCCGGGTTCGACGTGCCGCTGGACCCCTCGTACGTGGCACACCTGCGCTCCCTGATCGCGGCGCACGCCGACGAACTGGCGGCCGTGATCGTGGAGCCCGTGGTCCAGGGCGCGGGCGGCATGCGGTTCCACAACCCGGGCTACCTCGCCGTGCTCCGGGACCTGTGCGACGAGTACGACGTCCTCCTCGTCCTGGACGAGATCGCCACCGGCTTCGGCCGCACGGGCGCGCTGTTCGCGGCGGAACACGCGGGGGTCACCCCGGACGTGATGTGCCTGGGCAAGGCCCTGACCGGCGGATACGTCACCCTCTCCGCGACGCTCTGCACCGAGCGGGTGGCCGACGGGATCTCCCGCGGCGAGGTGCCCGTACTGGCCCACGGACCGACGTTCATGGGCAACCCGCTGGCGACGGCGGTGGCGAACGCCTCGATCGACCTGCTGCTGAGCCAGGACTGGCAACGGGAGATCAAGCGCATCGAAGCCGGGCTCGTGGCGGGCCTGGAACCGGCCAGGGCCCTTCCCGGCGTACGGGATGTCCGGGTCCTCGGCGCGATCGGCGTGATCCAGCTCGACCACCCCGTGGACATGGCCGCGGCCACCCGGGCGGCCGTCCGGGAAGGCGTCTGGCTGCGCCCGTTCCGCGATCTGATCTACACGATGCCTCCGTTCGTGACGGGTGACGCCGACGTGGCGCGCATCTGCCGTGCGGTGTGCGCAGCGGCGCGGGAGGGCTGACCCACATGACGATCCTGATGATCTCCGGCACCGGTACGGAAATCGGCAAGACGGTGACGACCGCCGCCTTGGCGACGGCCGCGACGGCCGCCGGCCTGACGGTGGCGGTGCTCAAGCCGGCCCAGACCGGCGTCGGCCCGGACGAACCGGGCGACGCGGCGGAAGTCTCCCGGCTGGCCGGCCCGTCCGTGACCGCCGAGGAACTGGCCCGCTATCCCGAGCCCCTGGCGCCCGACACGGCGGCCCGGCGCTCGGGACTGACCCCGGTCTCGCCCCGAGCCGTCGCCGAGGCCGCGCACCGGCTCGACCTCTCCCACGACCTGGTCCTGGTCGAGGGGGCGGGTGGGCTGCTGGTCCGCTTCGACGAGGAGGGCAACACCCTGGCCGACGCGGCCCGCCTGCTCGACGCCCCCGTGCTGATCGTCGCCCCGGCGGGGCTCGGCACGCTGAACGCCACCACGCTCACCGCCGAGGCCCTGCGGGCCCGGTCGTTGACCCCGTGGGGGGTGGTGGTCGGCAGTTGGCCCGCCGAACCGGACCTGGCCTCGCGGTGCAACCTCGCCGACCTGCCGAGGTCCGCGGGCGTCCCCCTGATGGGCGCCGTCCCGGAGGGCTCGGGCGCGTTGGCCCCGGTCGAGTTCCGTAAGGCGGCCCCCACGTGGCTGGGGCCGATGCTCCACGGCACCTGGTCGGAACCGGAGTTCCTGCGGACCTGGCAGCCCTGACCGTCGGCAGGCGCCGCTCGCGCGGGAGCCCGAGGCGGATGGACCGGCGGCTTCCGTCGCGACGTGGGCGCGTGGGGGCGTGACTCGGGAAGGTGCGGGGCCGGGCACCGGCGGGCGTTCGGCCACGGTCCCCCGGACGACTGTGCGCCCGGGCGGTTTCGCGGCCCTTCGAGGCGGGGAACAGCCCGGCAGGGCACCCGCACCAGCCGCCACCCCCGCTTGGAGGCCCGCCATGCCCCGCCGATCCGCCGACCCGGTCCACCACCCGCACTTCGCCCGTTTCTACGCCCGCCTCAGCACCGCCGCCGAGACCCGCGGCGGCATCGGCCCGCTCCGCGAGGAACTGCTGCACGGTGTGTCCGGCCGTGTCATCGAGATCGGCGCCGGCAACGGCCTCAACTTCGCGCACTACCCCCGGGCCGTCTCCGAGGTGGTCGCCGTCGAACCGGAGCGCTCCCTGCGTCGACTCGCGGCGGCGGCCGCGCTGCGCGCCGAGGTCCCGGTGGACCTCGTTCCCGGCGTCGCCGAGGCGCTGCCGGTCAAGAGCGAGGCCTTCGACGTGGCCGTGGCCTCCTTGGTGTTGTGCACCGTACGCAGTCTCCCCCGCGCCCTCGCGGAACTGCACCGGGTGCTTCGCCCCGGCGCCGAGTTGCGCTTCTTCGAACACGGTCTGGCGCCCGGCCCCGGCATGGCCGCCGTCCAACGGACGCTGGACCGGACCGTATGGCCCCGGCTCTTCGGCGGCTGCCACACGGCCCGTGACCCGCTCGCCGCGATCGAGGCGGCCGGTTTCCGAATCGTCTCGCACCGCGCGTTCCGGCTGCCGGAACGCGGCCCGGCGCTCCCCACCTCGTACTGCGTCATCGGCTCGGCCCGTCGCGTGGAGGAATAGGCCCTGTCGTCGCATTGGCGCCGGGGGGCGGGGCGGCCTCGTCGGGTCCCGTCGCGGTCGCCGACCGTTTCGTGGATCAGTCGTCGAGCGGCTTGACCCAGCGGGTCCAGTGGTCCTCGGGGTGGTATCCGGCCGCGTCCCACGCCCCGTGCGCCCGCTCGTTGCGATCGAGCACCATCGCGTCCGCGCGCCGCCCGCCCAGGGCGGCGAACCGCTCCTCCGCGGCGGCGAGCAACGCCGCGCCGATTCCCTGCCTGCGGTGTCCGGGGTGGACGGCGAGGCGGTACAGGTGGCAGCGCCACCCGTCGAAGCCGGCGACGACCGTGCCGACGAGCCCGCCGTCGCGGCGGGCGAGGAGGAGGGCGTGCGGGTCACGGGCGTGGAGCAGCTCGATTCCGGCGAGGTCGTCGGAGATGCTTGTCCCTTCGGCGGCCGTCTTCCAGAAGGCCAGTACCTCGACGAGGTCTGGCGGGGAGGCGGGTCCGATGTGAAGATCGTCCATGCTCCGGATCCCATCACCCGAGGACCGGGCACCAGAAGCACGATCCCCTCCCTTTGCCTTTCCTTTACCATGTGGTCAAGCGTTCCGTTCGAACGACCTGAAAGAAAGGTGTGAGCGTCCGTCCATGGGCGAGCCCTCCGGTATCCGACATCGCGCGCCACTCCTCCCCCTCCTGACTGATCATGGAACGGAGGTGACCGACCGATGACCGAAGTGCTCCTGCTCGTCGTGGCGCTGCTGCTCTGCCTGGCCTGTGGAGTCTTCGTCGCGGCCGAGTTCTCGTTGACGACCGTCGAGCGCAGCGAGCTCGAACGTGCCGTCGAACGCGGCGAACGCGGGGCCGACAGCGCCCTGACGGCCGTCCGGAGCCTGACCTTCCAGCTCTCCGGAGCCCAACTCGGCATCACCGTGACCGGTCTGGTCATCGGCATGCTCTCCAAGCCCTCGATCTCGGCCCTGCTCCAGGGGCCCTTCGAGGCCCTGGGCCTGTCGGCCGCGACAGCCTCCTCCGCCGCCCTGATCATGGGCACCGTCCTGTCGACCGTCGTATTGATGGTCGTCGGCGAACTGGTGCCGAAGAACTGGGCCATCTCCTCGCCGCTCGCCATCGCCAAGCGCGTGGCCACCGTGCAGCGGGTCTTCAGTCGTACCTTCAAGCCGCTGATCAGCCATCTGAACACCACCGCGAACCACCTCGTACGCCGGTTCGGCCTGGAGCCGGCCGAGGAACTGGCCTCGGCACGCAGCCCTCAGGAACTGGTGGCCCTGGCCCGGCACTCCGCGAAGGCCGGCTCGCTGGAGAAGGACACCGCCGAGCTGTTCGTGCGGACCCTGAACCTGGCCGACCTGACCGCGGAGAACGTCATGACCCCGCGCGTCCAGGTCACCGCCCTCGACGTGCAGACCACCGCCGAGGACGTGGCGAACGCCACCCTGGCCACCGGCCTGTCGCGCTTCCCCGTCTACCGGGGCAGCCTCGACACCGTCGTCGGCACGGTGCACATCAAGGACGTACTGGCGCTGCCCGCCGAGGACCGACACCGGTACCCCGTCGAGCGCCTGCTGCGCGAGCCGCTGCTGGTCCCCGAGTCCCTGACCGTGGACCGGTTGCTGGACCGGCTGTCGGGCCGTCAGACGATGGCCGTGGTCATCGACGAGTACGGCGGCACGGCCGGTGTGGCGACGCTGGAGGACATCGTCGAGGAGGTCGTGGGTGAGGTCCGCGACGAGCACGACCCGCACGAGACCCCGGACCTGGCGCCGGCCGGCACGGACGCCTCGGGACGGGCCCTGTACTCGGCCGACGGCGCCGCCCGCACCGACCAGCTCCGGCGGATCGGACTGCGGGTGCCGGACGGCCCGTACGAGACGCTCGCCGGTCTCGTGGCCACCGAGTTGGGCCGGATCCCCGCCGTCGGCGACAGCATGGAACTGGACGGCTGGCGGCTGGACGTGGTGGACGCGAGCGGACGTCGGGCCGCGCGGGTGCTCCTGCACACGCCGGTCGACTCCGCCGACGACGACGGCGCGGAGGAGACCCGATGACCGCCATCCAGTTGTTGATCGGCCTGGCGACGCTGGTCGTGAACGCCTTCTTCGTCGGCGCGGAGTTCGCGCTGATCTCGGTCCGGCGCAGCCAGATCGAGCCGTACGCCGAGCAGGGCGACCGGCGCGCCCGCGCCGTCGTGTGGGCCCTGGAACACCTGTCGGCACTGATGGCGGCGGCGCAACTGGGCATCACCCTGTGCACTCTGGTGCTGGGCGTGGTGGCCGAGCCCGCCATCGCCCACCTGCTGACGCCGCTGTTCGACCTGGTCGGGGTACCGGCCGGACTGACCCACGCGATCTCGTTCGTGGTGGCGCTGTCCCTGGCGACGTACCTGCACATGCTGTTCGGCGAGATGCTGCCGAAGAACGTGGCGCTCTCCGAGCCGGTGCGCACCGCGATGCTGCTGGGGCCGCCGCTGGTGACCCTCACGAAGGCCCTCCGACCGGTGATCTTCGCGATCAACGCCTTCGCGAACACCCTGCTGCGCCTGCTGCGGGTGGACGTGAAGGACGAGGTCGCGGCGACCTTCTCGGACGACGAGCTGGCCCGGATGGTCAAGGACTCCAGCGATGCCGGACTGATCGACGGCCGCGCGAGCGAGCGACTGCACGACGCCCTGGAACTGGGCCGTCGCCCGGTCACCGATGTGGTGCTGCCCTCGGACCGGGTGGTCCCGGCGCGCGAGGGAATCTCCGCGGCGGGACTGGAACGGTTGTCCGCCGAGTCCGGCTACTCCCGCTTCCCCGTGATCGACGCGGAGCATCGGATCCTCGGCTACCTGCACGTCAAGGACGCGCTGGACGTGGCCGAGCGGGACGAACCCTTCCCGCTGTCCGAGCTGCGCCCGATCGCCCAGGTGCGGGCGGAGACCCCGCTGGACGACGTGCTGACCGCCATGCGGCGCAGCCGTACCCACCTGGCGGCGGTGCTGGGCCAGGACGGCGTCATGACGGGCCTGGTCACGATGGAGGACGTGCTGCGCGAGCTGTTCGGCAGGCCGGCGTCCACGTGACCGGCGTCTGATTCCCGTGTCCCGGTATGCCGGCCCCGTACGGTCCCCGACCGTGCGGGGCCGGCATACCGCGCGGTATCATCGCTCCCGCCATGGAGATGAATGCGTCTTACACCAGTTTCGTCGCGATCGGTGACTCCTTCACCGAGGGCATGTCCGACCTGCTCCCGGACGGCTCCTACCGCGGCTGGGCCGATCTGCTCGCCGCACGCCTCGCGACCCGCGAGCCGGACTTCCGCTACGCGAACCTCGCGGTCCGCGGGAAGCTGATCAGCCAGATCGCCGAGGAACAGGCGCCGGTGGCGGCGGCGATGGGCGCCGACGTGGTGACGCTCGTGGGCGGTCTGAACGACGCGCTGCGACCCAAGGTCGACATGGGCCGGGTACGGGCACACCTGGAGCAGGCCGTGGAACTGCTGGCCCCCTCCTGCAAGACGCTGGTCCTGATGCGTTCGCCGGGGCGCAACGGTCCGGTGATGGACCGCTTCCGCCCCCGCATGGAGGAGCTCTTCACCATCCTCGACGGGCTGGCCACGCGGCACGACGCGCTGCTGGTGGACCTGTACGGGGCGCCCGTGCTCGCGGACCCGCGCATGTGGGACGTCGACCGGCTGCACCTGACGGCCGAGGGACACCGCCGGGTGGCGGAGGCCGTGTGGCAGAGCCTGGGGCTGCCGGCCGAGGACGAGTGGCGGGCCGACCTCGCGCCCTCGACCGCGCCGAGCTGGCCGGCTCGCAGGACCGAGGACCTCCGGTTCGCCCGGCAGCACCTGCTGCCCTGGATCGGGCGCCGACTGACCGGCCGCTCGTCGGGCGACGGGCGGGCCGCGAAGCGCGGAGAGCTGCTGCCGTACACGCCCTCGGCGACGGATCGGCTCTCGTAGCAAGGCACAATCCGAGGTGGCCCCCCTACCTGCGTGAACGCACAGCGGCGGCCCAAGTAGAATCACTCCACGTGACAGCCAAGCCCCGCATCCCCAATGTCCTGGCCGGCCGCTACGCCTCCGCGGAGCTCGCCGTCCTGTGGTCCCCCGAGTACAAGGTGACGCTGGAGCGGCGGCTGTGGCTCGCCGTGCTGCGCGCCCAGAAGGATCTCGGTATCGAGGTTCCGGACGCCGCCCTCGCCGACTACGAGCGCGTTCTGGAGACGGTCGACCTCGCCTCCATCGCCGAGCGCGAGAAGGTCACCCGCCACGACGTGAAGGCCCGCATCGAGGAGTTCAACGCCCTCGCCGGTCACGAGCACGTCCACAAGGGCATGACCTCCCGCGACCTCACCGAGAACGTCGAGCAGCTCCAGATCCGGCTCTCGCTGGAACTGTCCCGTGACCGCACGGTCGCCGTCCTCGCCCGCCTCGCCAAGCTGGCCGCGGAACACGCCGAGCTGGTCATGGCCGGCCGCTCCCACAACGTCGCCGCACAGGCCACCACCCTGGGCAAGCGCTTCGCCACCGCGGCCGACGAGCTGCTGGTCGCGTACGACCGCCTGGAGAACCTCCTGGAGCGCTACCCGCTCCGCGGGATCAAGGGCCCGGTCGGCACCTCCCAGGACATGCTCGACCTGCTCGGCGGCGACACCGCGAAGCTCGCCGACCTGGAGCAGCGCATCGCCGCCCACCTCGGCTTCGCCCAGGCCTTCACCTCCGTCGGCCAGGTCTACCCGCGCTCGCTCGACTACGACGTGGTCACGGCCCTGGTGCAGTTGGCCGCCGCCCCGTCCTCGATCGCCAAGACCATCCGGCTGATGGCCGGCCACGAGCTGGTGACCGAGGGCTTCAAGCCCGGTCAGGTCGGCTCCTCCGCGATGCCGCACAAGATGAACACCCGCTCCTGCGAGCGCGTGAACGGCCTGATGGTCATCCTGCGCGGCTACGCCTCGATGACGGGCGAGCTGGCCGGCGACCAGTGGAACGAGGGCGACGTCTCCTGCTCCGTCGTACGCCGCGTGGCCCTGCCGGACGCGTTCTTCGCGTTCGACGGTCTGCTGGAGACCTTCCTGACCGTCCTCGACGAGTTCGGCGCCTTCCCGGCGGTCGTCGCCCGTGAACTCGACCGCTACCTGCCCTTCCTCGCCACCACCAAGGTGCTCATGGGCGCGGTGCGGGCCGGAGTGGGCCGCGAGGCCGCACACGAGGTCATCAAGGAGCACGCGGTCGCCTCCGCGCTCGCCATGCGCGAGCAGGGCGCCGAGCGCAACGAACTGCTGGACAAGCTGGCCGCCGACGAGCGGATGCCGCTGGACCGCGCTCAGCTCGACGCCCTGATGGCCGACAAGCTGTCCTTCACGGGTGCGGCCGGCGACCAGGTCGCGACGGTGGTCTCCCGCGTCGAGGCCATCTCCAAGCAGCACCCGGAGGCCGCCGGGTACGCGCCGGGGTCGATCCTCTGACCCCCGACGAGCTGGCCGCCGCCCGCGACCGCGTCCTCCCGGACGTGATCGCGGGCGGTCTGCGTGTGCTGTTCTGCGGGATCAATCCCGGTCTCCTCTCCGCCGCCACGGGCCACCACTTCGCCCGCCCCGGCAACCGATTCTGGCCGGTCCTGCACCTCTCGGGTTTCACCCCGCGCCGGCTGGCCCCCGCCGAGCAGGAGGAGCTGCTGACCTACCGGCTCGGCATCACGAACGTGGTGGCCCGGGCCACGGCCCGCGCCGACGAGCTGGACGCCGAGGAATTCCGTGAGGGCGGTCGGATCCTGACGGCCAAGGTGGAGCTCCTGCGGCCGCAGTGGCTGGCCGTCGTCGGTGTGACCGCCTACCGCACCGCCTTCGGCGAGAGGAAGGCCCGGATCGGCCCCCAGGACCGGACCATCGGCGACACCCGCATCTGGGCCCTGCCCAACCCCAGCGGCCTCAACGCTCACTGGACCGCCGAGTCCATGGCCCAGGAGTACGCCCGACTCCGCGCCGCCACCGAGACACCCTGACCGAGCCTCGCCGGGCCGGGGGTCGGGGTCGGGACCGGGCCGGGGTCGGGTCCGATTCCAGGCCGGGGCCGAGTCGACCCGCGTCCGATCCGGGTCGATCCGCGTATGGCAGCAACGGTGGAGCCGTTCCGGCACGGTGGAGCAGCCGGGGAGTTCTCGTGCCCCGCTCCCCCGGCAATGCCCGCCCCGACAACCAGCTCTCGGGTATCCCGGTCTCCCGTATCCCGGTCTCCCGTATCCCGGTCTCGGGTCACCCCTACGGCGGGTCGACCACAGTGACCGCGGCCATCAACCTGAAGGGGTCCTCGGTCGCTCTGCGCGCCGCGTAGACCACGAGCCACCGGTCGCCCGCCCGCCAGAGGTGAACGTGATCGGCGTCGTTGGCGAGCTTGTCCCACGGCTCCGGTATCGACTCCCCGTCGAGACCCCGCTGCATCGTCCCGTCCAGAGTGAACACCTGCGGTGTCCCCCAGCGGCCGGTCAAGACCTGCACCAGGGCTCCGTACTCGGCGCTGATCTGGTCGCCCGCCTCGATCCGAGCCGATCCGTCGTCCTCACAGAAGTCCCGGGTCTGCGCGAGTTGGACCAGATGATGGCCCGGGCCACTGCCGTGCCTGTCGAACCGGACCGGCTCGGTGGGAAAGGGCTGTCCCCGGAGCCGGTCGATCGTATCCAGATGCTCTGCCGTGGTCATGCCGTCAGTATCACGGGGGGCACTGACAACTGGCCTGACGTCATGCTGCCCGACGGCTCACCGCGAGCCGGCCTCCGATCAGGACCGGCAGCGACCAGAGCGTGGCCACCCCCAAGCCGGTCCAGGGACCGAATGAGCCGTCCGTCGTCGCCCGCATGACCATCTGACCGGCACGGTCCGACACGAACTGCCCCGCCCTTCCCGCCACCTGACCGACCACGAAAGGCAGGATCGGCATGAAGGGTACGAGCAGTCTCATCACGAGCGTGCCACCGCGCACCAGCGCGGTCAGTCCGGCCGCGAGGAGCCCCATGAGCGTCAGGTGGACCCCGCTCCCGAAACACGGCCCTCAGCACGCCCGTGTCACCCAGCCCCCAGCCGTACTTCACCATGAAGGCCTGTCCGGCGACGAAGGTGACGGCGCCGGTGATCTGGCCGCTGATGAAGCCGAGTCTGGCGATCATGGCCACCTTGGAGAGATACAGGCGGGTCCGGTGGGGCACGGCCGTGAGCGAGACCCTCGGGGCGCCGTTGCGTAACTCCCTGGCGAAGACTGTGGTCCCGAGGGCAATGGCGGCCATCTGACCGAAGTTGACTTCGTGGAAGGCACCGAGCAGCCGGTCGTCGCCCATGGCCCCCGCTTCGGCCGTTCCGATCGCGGCGGCGATGAGCGCCGTGATGCCGGTGGTGACGAGGAAGACCGCGGTCAGCGAGCCAAAGGCCATGCGGGAGGAACGTATCTTGATCCATTCCGAGTGCAAGACGGAGATGCTGGGCAAAGCAACGGCGGTCATGACATGCGTTCCGCTCTCCATCAAGGATGGTTTTGGGGGCGGGCGAGCCTCAGACGGGGGTCGCCCGGAACTGGGCGCGGGCGGCCGTGAGCTCCAGACAGGCCTGTCCCAAGGGGGCCCGCTCAGCGGCGAGTTCGGGCAGGAGTATCCCTCGCGGGCGGCGAGGCTCCCGATCTGCTCGGTATGTATGCCGTCGACCGCCCAGCACCTGTCCGCGGCGTTGGCCGGCTCGAACCCCCTACGAGCCGGCGCTGCTCGCAGCCGATCGGGGTCGGAAGTCCGCAGTCTTGCCCTGGGGGTGCTGCGGGAGTCGATGAAGCCCTTCATCGACAGGTCGGCCAACAATGCGCCCTGCCCGGCGGCGACCAGGTGGTCGACGAACGAGGCGGTCTCGGCCATGAGGTGGCTGGAGACCAGGGCAGCGCGGCCGTCGGCGGCGAGAGAGCGCATCAGCTCGCGGATCCGGAGGATGCCTTCTCGGTCGAGGGCGTTGGTCGGCTCGGCGAGCAGGACGACCCCCGAATCACCCAGTAGCGCGGGGGCCATTCCCAGCCGCCGGCGTATGCACGGGGAGAAGGTCTTGACCGGCTGCCGGGCCACCACGGCGAGCCCGGCCCGCTCCAACACCGTGTTCACCTGCGCTGCCGCGATGCCGTTGCTGACGGCGAGCGCGAGGAGGTGATTCCGGGCGGTGCATCCCCCGTGGCTGCCTGCGGATCCAGTAGAGCGCCGACCCGGCGCAGCGGGTCTCTCAGGTGGGCGAACCGGATCCCGCCGATGGTGGCGGTGCCGGCCGTGGGTCGGGCGAGCCCGAGCAGCAGGCGCACGGTCCGTCGACTTCCCGGCTCCGCTCGGGACCAGGAAACCGGTGACCCGGCCGGGCAGGACATCGCCGGTCAGAACATCGAAGGTGAGGTGGTCCACGGCTCGTGTGATGCCGTAGTCCTTGGCCAATTCGCGGATCTCGTTGCGGTTCGGTTCACGGTTCATGCCTCAAGATTCACCGTCGGCCCCACAGCGTTCCCTCCCCCAGGCGAGGGTGGCGTCTCCCCTACACGGGGGAGACGGAGTTGACCTTCGCGCTGCCACGATGGAGCCATGTACACGTTGCTCAGCGCACCGCTGATTCTGCTCGCCGTCTGGATGTTCGCCAACCCCAGTTGGCCGTGGGTGCTGTTGTTGATCGCCATGCCGTTCGGGTTTATGCCATGGGTGAGGCCGGCCGGGGAACTACGGGCGCAGTTCCTGCTGACCCCGCATGAGCGCGGCTCCCCCGGCAGCGTCATGGGTACCGCGCCGTCGGCGCGGTGGGGTGACCGGTGGCGGACCCTGTGGTGGCTGGAGATGCGTCTCGTGGTCACCGGCGCCGCCATGTTCGCGACCGCCGTGCTTGCGTTGATGACGTTCGAGTTGATCGCGCCCGCGCTCGGGCAGCAGTTGTCCGCGAATCCGACCGTGCCGTTCATCCCGACGCATGGGGTGGCCGCGCTGCTCGCTCCGGTGCCGTTGGTCGTACTCATCGTCGTGGTGGTGCTGCTCGGGGAGATGATCACCTCGATCGCCCGACGGTTGTCGGGGCCGTCGGCGGCCGAGCGCCTCTCCGCGCTGGAGACCCGGACCGGGCAATCGTGGGAACGGACCCGCATCGCGAGGGAACTGCACGACTCCATCGGTCACGCCCTGACCGTGGCGGTCACGCAGGCGGGGGCGGCACGGGCAGCCGCCGACCCGGACTTCACCGATCGGGCCCTCCACGCCATCGAGGAGACGGGCCGGGCCGCGCTGGAGGATCTGGAGCGGGTGCTCCTGGTGTTGCGCGAGTCCGTCCAGCCGGCCTCTCAGCGGCCGACGTTGGCGGAGGCGGACCGCTTGCCGGAGTCGGCCCGCGTTTCGGGTGTGGCGGTGGACGCCCGGCTGACGGGGTCAATGGAGAAGGTGCCCGGTCCCGTCACCCGGGAGGGCTACCGGATCCTCCGGGAGGCGCCGGGGAATGCGCTGCGGCATCGCGGTCCCGTGCCCGACGGAGCGCGGGACGAGGTGACCACCGCCCCGCTGGATCCGGAGGTGACGAACCCGCTGTCGGAACGGCCTACCTTCGCACCGGGAGGCCGCGCGGGATGCGGGAGAGGGCCGCGCTCCTCGGCAGGGAAGCCGAAACCAGTCCGTACAGGGGCGGTTGGAGAGTGATCGCCCGCCTCCCGCTGGACCGAATACGCTGCTCGAATGCCGGTTACCGTACTGCTCGTCGATGACGAACCCCTGGTGCGCGCGGGTCTGCGCGCCGTCTTGGAAGCACAGCCCGACATCACTGTGGTGGGCGAGGCGGCCGACGGGGCCTCCGTGATCCCGCTCGTCCGACAGCTGCGACCGGACGTGGTGGCCATGGACGTACGAATGCCGCTGCTGGACGGGATCGAGGCGACGCGGGCGGTTCTCCGGTCCGTGGACTCACCACCGAAGATCCTCGTGGTGACGACGTTCGAGAACGACGAGTACGTCTACCAGGCTCTGCGGGCCGGAGCTGACGGCTTCCTGCTCAAGCGGGCCCGACCCTCGGAGATCGTGCACGCGGTCCGACTCGTCGCGGAGGGCGAGACGTTGCTCTTCCCGGCCGCCGTGCGAGCCCTGGCGGCGGAGTACGGCAATTCCAAGGCGCGGGCCGTCTTCGAACGGGCCGCGCTGACCGAGCGAGAGGAGGCGGTGCTCCGGTTGATGGCCCGCGGGTTGACCAATGTGGAGATCGCGGCGGAGTTGATCGTCGGGACGGAGACCGTGAAGTCCCACGTCAGTGCGATCTTGGCGAAGCTGGGCGCACGCGACCGGACCCAGGCGGTCATCACCGCCTACGAGTCCGGATTCGTCGCCCCGGCTTGACGGGAGGGGCTGATTCCGGCCGATGGGGGGCCGCTTCTCGCCGTTGCGGCGGGTGCGCAGTACGATCCGGCTGACAGGGCCGCTAGCTGGGAGGACACACGTTGGGGCAGCTGACCGGCGGGGACCCCTCTCTGCTCCGAAGGATCAACTCGGCGGTGGTGCTGCGTGCCCTGCGCGCGGCCGAATCGCCGACCCTCACCGACCTCACACGGGTCACCGGGCTCTCCCGGCCGACCGTGGAGGGTGTGGTGGAGGGGCTGATCGGCACGGGGCTTGTGGTGGAGGCCGAAGCCGAGGAGGGCGCGCGTCGACAGGGTCGGCCGGCCAGACGGTTCCGTTTCCGTACCGAGGCGGGACATCTGCTCGGCATCGAGATCGGTTCGCACCGGATCGCCGTCCTGCTTTCCGGCCTCGACGGGCGGGTGATCGGCGCGGGCACCAAGGACGTCGCCGAGTCCGCTTCGGCCGACGAGCGGCTGGAACGGGTCCGGTCGGCGGTGGCCGATCTGCTGCGGCGCTCCTGCGTGCCACGGGACTCGCTGCGAGCCGTCGGTGTGGGCAGCCCCGGAATCGTGGAGGCGGACGGGACGGTCCGCCTCGGGACCGCCCTGCCGGGATGGACCGGGCTGCCGCTCGGCGAGAGGTTGAGGCGCTCGTTCCGCTGCCCGGTACAGGTGGAGAACGATGCCAACGCCGCGGCGGTCGCGGAGCACTGGAAGGGTGCGGCGCGGGACACCGACGACATGGTGTTCGTGATGGCGGGCCTCAGTCCCGGCGCCGGTTCGCTGATCGGCGGCCGACTGCACCGCGGCTACGGCGGAGCGGCCGGCGAGATCGGCGCGCTGCACCTGCTGGGCCGGGAGGTCACACCGGAGAAGCTGCTGTCCACCACCGGCGAACCGCTGCATCCGCTCGACGAGCCGGCCGTGGCCGAGGTCTTCGCGATGGCCAGGCGGGGGGACTCCCGGGCGGTCGCCGCCGTGGAACGGTTCCTCCAGCGGCTGGTGCACGACGTGGCCGCGCTGGTGCTGGCGATGGATCCGGAGCTGGTGGTGGTGGGCGGTTGGGCTGCCGGTCTGGACGGGGTCCTGGAGCCCTTGCGCCGGGAGCTGGAGAGGTACTGCCTGCGCCCGCCCCGGGTGGTGCAGTCTCTGCTCGGCGAGGCGGCGGTGGCCACCGGGGCGCTGCGGCTGGCATTGGATCACGTCGAGGAGGAGCTGTTCGCGGTGGAGAAAACGGTGACGGCCCGGAGCCGCTGACACGGGCACTGTCGGACAGGGCAGCGCCGTGACCCACCCCGGCGGGCACCCCGGCCCCGGGCGGCGTTCCACGGCGCCCCGGGCCGAGCATGTGGCGGGGTGATGCCGCGTACAGGCCGGGCGGCTCGGCGTTCGCTTCTGCGCCCCTGTCTTCCGCGCCACTGCGGGGCGCCGGCTGACTCCGGCCGGGGACCTGGCCGGGCCCTGTCCTGGCCGGCTCCAGCCCGACCGACCGGCCCATCGACCGACCAGGAACCGACCGGCTGGCTGGCTGGCTGGCTGGTGAGCGGCGGAGCGGCCGACCGGTTTGCCCGACCCAATGCGGCAACACGGCCCCGGACGGGCAACCGGTCCCTGGTGACACCAGGACCCACGGTGACGGCAGCGCTCATGGTGACAGCGCGCCCCCGTGCTCGGCCGCACCCCGGCGCGGCGGGGATGCCGGGGCGCCCGCAAGCTCCCGGGGCCGTCTATGCCGCCCACCGCCACCGCCACCGCCACCAGCACCGCCACCAGCACCGGAACCCCCAGCCCACTGGCGCCGGGGAAGACGCCCGGGCGACGAGAAGGGCCCGGCGCTCAGGGCGCCGGGCCCTTGTCGGGTGTCGGGCGGGCGTGCGGCGTACCTGCCTCATACGGCGGGCTCGTACGGCGGGCGCGCGCATCGCGCGACGTACGTACCCCGTACGACGTACGTGCACCGTGCGACCTACGTGCACCGCGCGGCCTACGTACATTGCGACCCACGGACCGCGGGCGCCGTACATACCGCGTGCGACCCACATACCGCGTGCGACCCACGTACCGCAGGCGCCCCACGTGCCCCGTGCGGAACGGCCCGCCCTCTCGGGAGGGCCACACCGCCCCGCAGGCAGGCCGGGCGTCCCGGGGTGGTCCTCGTTCCGGGAGAAGCTCCGCAGTTCAGGACGCGGCGCGGGTTTCGGTGATCTCGACTCCCGAGTCGCCGAAGGTAAGGCGGCAGGTGTCGGCGCGGTAGGTGGCCACCGCGACGGCGGCCGTGCCGGCGGCGGTGATGTAGCGCGTGGTCACCAGCAGCACCGGGGCGCCGGGCAGCCGGTCGAGTTCCTTGGCGTCGTCGGCGCGGGCGGAGCCCAGCTCCACGGAGCGGTCTTGGCCGTCGAGCTCGAGGCGCTGGAGTTCCCGCATCACGGCGCGGGCGCGGGCGGGTCCGGCCGGGGCGTCGATGGCGGAGAGTCCGGGCACGGACTGGGCCGGAACGTACAGCAGCTCGGCGGCCAGAGCCTGCCCCTGGGTGACCCTGGTCCGGCGCACGACGTGTACGGGCTGGTCGGCGGCGAAGCCGGGACCGAGGAGCTTCAGCACGGCGGCCGGCGGCACGGCCTCGACCGCGTCCGTGGCCTCCCAGCCGTCGCCGCTCTCGCCGGGCCAGCTGTGGCCGGTGTCACCGACGGCGACGCCGACGCGCGGCGGGGCGACGGTGGTGCCGACGCCGCGCCTGCGCTGCAGGCGGCCTTCGAGTTCGAGCTGTTCCAGAGCCTGCCGCAGGGTGGCGCGGGCGACTCCGAAGCGTGCGGCGAGTTCGCGCTCGTTCGGAAGGATCTCGCCGACGGCGAAGTCCCGGTCGAGTGCTTCGCTGAGGACGGTCTTGAGGTGCCAGTACTTCGGCTCCGGCACCGATTCGAGCTGCGTGGTCCCCACCCTGACTCCTCCTGCAATCGATGCAATCGCCGTGTCCCAGCGGCAGTTCCGCACCGCAGTTCCGCGCCCTTGTTTATTAAAGGTTCCTGCACTATCCCTGCGACGATAGGACGGCACAACACCTTGGTCAAGACCAATCCTCGCCGCTTTGTCGGGCAGATCGGGCATATGCAGCAACCCGTTCACGGGATGTTCTCGCTCTCGGGTCACGACCGCTCCGGCGACCACCGCGACCCCGGGCGTCCGGAGGATTCCAACGCCCGATCTCCGGCGGGGACTTGCCGGCGGAAGCTACTGAACGGTAGTCATTACTGACAGCCTGTCTCACACGCGTCCAGCCCGACGAGGAGCAGCATGACCGCCACGGTCTCGTTCACGATCGATTCTCCGCTCGGCCCCCGTCCCGCCACCGTCGCCTACGAGCGCAAGGGCGCCGGCGAGCCGCTCCTGCTGCTCCACGGCATCGGCCACCACCTCCAGGCCTGGCATCCGGTGATCGACATCCTGGCCGCCGAGCACGAGGTCATCGCCGTCGACCTGCCGGGCTTCGGTGCCTCCGATCCGCTGCCCGCGGACGTCCCGTACGACCTGTCCACCGTCGCCCCGGCCCTCGGCGCGCTCTGCTCGGCGCTGGGCGTGGAGCGTCCGCACGTCGCGGGGAACTCCCTCGGCGGGCTGCTCGCGCTCGAAATGGCGCGCACGCACCTCGTGCGGTCGGTGACCGCCCTGTCCCCCGCCGGGTTCTGGTCGCAGGCCGAGCGCCGGTACGCCTTCGCGGCCCTGCGCTCGATGCGCGTCGGCGCGAGGACGCTGCCGCGACCCACCTTGGAGCGGCTCTCGCGCAGCGGAGCGGGGCGGGCCGCGCTGACCGGGACCATCTACGCCCGCCCGGCCCGGCGTTCTCCCGAGGCGGTGGTGGCCGAGACCCTCGCCTTGCGCGACGCCACCGGCTTCGAGAAGACCCTGGCGGCGGGCGGATCCGTACTCTTCACCGACGACGTGCCGGGCCTGCCGGTGACCATCGCCTGGGGCAGCAGCGACCGACTCCTCCTGCGCCGGCAGGGCGTGCGGGCCAAGAACCTCATCCCGGCCGCCCGGCTGGTGCGGCTCCCGGGCTGTGGGCACGTCCCGATGAACGACGACCCCGCCCTCGTCTCCCGGGTCATCCTCGACACCGCGCGCCGGGCATCGGACGGTACAGCGGGCCCGATGCCGGACGCGACGGCGTGGAGCGGGGAGCAGCGCGTCGTGTGAGCGGCCGGCGGCTGTTCATCCGCGGTTCGCGTGGGCGACGCGGCCGGGCCGGTGTGCGGCGACACACTGGTCCGGCCCGCCCCCGCCGGTCCCTGGAGACGCACCGATGGCACCCCTGCCGCACACCCGACGTTCCCTGCTCGGCAGTTCGCTCGCCGTTCCGGCCGGGCTCGTCCTGTCCGGCGCCTTCGCCGCGCCGGCGTTCGCCGCGTCGCGCCGGGCTCCCGCACTCGTCCTCTCGGGCCGCCCGAACGCCCTGTGGGGCACCCAGTCCGGCGAGATCACCGCCCATTCGGCCACCGTCTGGACGCGCTCCGACCGCCCGGCGCGGATGTACGTCGAGACCTCCCCGAGCGAGTCGTTCCGGTACGGCGTGCGCCGCCACGGGGGCGTGTTCCTCGGTCCCGCCACCGACTTCACCGGCACCGTCACCCTGCGCGATCTGCCGCCCGGCCGGCAGATCCACTACCGGATCGTGCTCGCGGACCCCGCCGATCCCCGCCGGACCGGCGAGCCGGTGCGCGGCACGTTCCGCACCACGCCGGTGTCCCGCCGCCACGACGTGCGGTTCCTGTGGTCCGGTGACCTCGCGGGGCAGGGCTGGGGCATCAATCCCGAGGTGGGCGGGTACCGCGTCTTCGAGGAGATGCGGCTGAGGGACCCCGACTTCTTCCTCTTCAGCGGCGACACGATCTACGCCGACGGTCCCCTCCAGGCTGCCGTGCCCCGGCCCGACGGGACGGTCTGGCGCAACGTCACCAGCGAGGAGAAGTCGAAGGTCGCGGAGACCCTGGCGGAGTTCCGAGGGAACTTCCGCTACAACCTGCTCGATCGCAACCTCCGCGACTTCAACGCCCAGGTCCCGGTGCTGGCCCAGTGGGACGACCACGAGGTGCGCAACAACTGGTATCCGGGGCAGCGGATCGAGGATCCCCGGTACACGGTCAAGGACGTGGACACCCTCGCCGGTCGGGCCCGGCAGGCCTTCGGGGAGTACTTCCCGGTCAGTGATCTGCGCGGTGGTGCCGAGGGGCGGATGTACCGGGTGGTGCGGCACGGGCCGCTGCTGGACGTGTTCGTCCTCGACATGCGGACTTACCGGAATCCCAATTCCCCCGACACCCAGACCGTCGACCCGATCGGCATTCTCGGTCCGGAACAGCTGGGCCGGCTCAAGCGCGAGCTCTCGCGCTCGCGCGCGACGTGGAAGGTGATCGCCGCGGACATGCCGCTGGGCATCGTCGTCGCCGACGGGGCCACCGACTTCGAGGCCGTCGCCCAGGGGGATCCGGGCGCCCCTCTCGGTCGGGAGCTCCAGATCGCCGAACTCCTGCGTCACATCAAGCACCAACGCATCACCGGCACTCTTTGGCTCACGGCCGATGTCCACTACACGGCCGCCAACCACTACGCGCCCGAGCGGGCCGCCTTCACGGACTTCGCGCCGTTCTGGGAGTTCGTCTCCGGCCCGATCGGCGCGGGCGCCTTCCCTGCGGGCCGCCTCGACGCGACCTTCGGCGCTCGGACCGCCTACGTCCGGTCGGCCTCGGTGGCGAACATGTCCCCGGCCGAGAACCCGCCCTACTACGGTGAGGTCGACATCGACGGGGACAGTGGGGATCTCACCGTGCGCCTGCGGCAGCAGGGAGGGCGGGTGCTCTTCACCAAAACGCTCCGACCGGGGCGCGTGGGGCAGTCGTGACCTCGCCGGAAACAACGGCCGAAACACCTTGAAACATCGCAGACCGAGCGGATCGACACTTAACCAGTCGGTCACAGATCGTTCGTGATCACGCAACACCCCTACGCCACAGTGGTGTGCATGACTGACCGTAATGTTGCCTCCGCCCAGCGTCCCCACCGCCACCACTGGCGCCGTGACGTCGTCGAACTCGCCGCCCTCTTCTGCGCCGTCGCGGTGGCCGACGGCATCGCCAATCTCGTGGTGCACGGCCCCAGGGGCCCGATCCTGCTGGTCGCCTCGGCCATCGCACTCCTGGTCACGGCCGCGTTCCACACCTGGTGGGCACGCCGCCACAGTCATGCGCCCCCTCCGGGACACGCAGCTCCCTCCGATCCGGCCGCGGGATCGGCGCCGCATGCCGCACCCGCCGGGAAGACCGCCGGTTCCCCCGCCGACCCGAAGGCGGCCCCCGCCCTGTGGCGGATGCGCACGACGGTGCGTGACGAACCCGGCAGCCTGGCAGCGATCTGCACCGCTCTCGCCCACGGCGGCGTGGACATCCTGACGTTGCAGACCCACCCCCTCCCCGAGGGCGGCACGGTCGACGAGTTCCTGCTGCGCGCCCCCCAGCGGCTGCCCTCCGCGGAGCTGACCCGGGCCATCGCCGGGGCCGGCGGGCACAGCACCTGGATCGAGCGCGCGGACGCCCACGACCTGGTCGACACCCCGACCCGGGTCCTCGGGCTCGCCACCCGCACCGCGCTGGACGCCGCCGAGCTGCCGCTCGCCCTGCGCCAACTGCTCGGCCGCTGCACGATCCACTCGATCCCCGCGACCACGCTCTCCGGCCGCCCCAACGCCGGCGCGGACGCCCCCGTCGAAGGGGTCCTGGAGGCCACGGTCATGCGGCTGCGCGACCCTTCGGGCGGCGCGATCACCGTGGAGCGCCCCTACCTTCCCTTCACCCCGACCGAGTTCGCCCGCGCCCGGGCCCTGGTGGAACTCGACGCCCGGCTCGGGCCGCGCGTCCCGCGCAGCCAGGACGTGCTGACGCTGCCGGAGGGCAACGAGATCACCGTGCGGCGGGCCGACGGCTCCGACCTGGCCGCCGCCCGCGCGATGCACGACCGTTGCTCCGAGCGCACGCTGGGCCTTCGCTACCACGGGCCGGTCGGCGACGCCGATCGTTACCTCGGACACCTGTTGAGTCCCCGGTTCGGTCGCACGCTGGCCGCGACGACCGCGTCCGGGAAGCTCGTCGCCCTCGGTCACCTGTTGTGGGACGGCGACGAGACCGAGGTGGCGCTGCTCATCGAGGACGACTGGCAGCGCCGGGGCATCGGCTCGGAACTGCTGCGCCGGCTGCTGTCGATGGCCGTGGAGGCCGGCTGCGACAGCGTCTACGCCGTCACCCAGGCCTCCAACACCGGCATGGTCGCAGCCATGCGCGGCCTCGGACTGCCCCTCGACTACCAGATCGAGGAGGGCACCCTGGTGATCACGGCCCGGCTGGACGCCGCCCGCGTCGACTCCCGGCCGTCCCACGAGGCCCCGCGCGCGAGGCACGCGTACGACAACCCGCGGCTCCAGGGCTGACGAGCGGACTCGGGGGCCGTCCGCCGGGTGCGGGCGGCCCCCGCTCGCGTACGGCCCTCCCGGGAAGCCATCAGGTCGAGGGGCCCGCAGGCCGAGAGCGAACTCCGATGACGGGAGGGCGTCTCACGTACGAAGATGGCCGTATGTCTGAGACCCTCCACAGTGACCGCGCCCGCCGGCTTCCCCGCCAGGTCGCCGACGCGTACGTAGACGACCTCATCGCCATCGACCCGATCACCGGTACCTACCTCGGCGTCGCCGAGAGTTCCCGCCGGCTCCCGGACTTCTCCCCGGCCGGGCGCGCGGCCGTCGCCGAGCTGGCCCGCACCACGCTCGACCGGCTCGACGCCGCCGAGCTGCTGCCCGGCGCCGACACCGACGCCGAGCGCCGCTGCGCGCGCCTGCTGCGCGAGCGCCTCACCGCGGAACTGGGCGTGTACGAGGCCGACGAGGACCTCCGTGCGGTCAGCAACCTCCATTCCCCCGCGCATTCGGTCCGCGAGATCTTCACGCTGACCCCGGCCGACACGGCCGAGGACTGGGCGGCCATCGCCGAACGGCTGCGGGCGGTCCCGGCCACCTTCGCCGGCTACCGCGAGAGCCTGCAACTGGGCCTGGACCGGGGCTTGTACGGAGGTCCGCGCCCCACCGCCACCTTCATCGGTCAGCTCACCACCTGGGCCGGTCAGGCCGACGACGGCGAGCGCGACTTCTTCGGGAAGTTCGCGGCGGACGGCCCGGACTCCCTGCGCGCCGAGCTGGACGAGGCGGCCTCGGCCGCCACGACCGCCGTCGTCGCACTGCGCGACTGGATGAGCGAGGTGTACGCACCCGCCGTCGCGGACGCCCCGGACACCGTGGGCCGCGAGCGCTACGCGCGCTGGTCCCGGTACTTCAACGGCACGGACCTGGACCTGGACGAGGCCTACGCCTACGGCTGGTCGGAGTACCACCGGCTGCTCGCCGAGATGAAGGCCGAGGCGGACAAGATCCTGCCGGGCTCGAACCCGTGGGACGCGCTGCGGCACCTCGACGAGCACGGCACGCACATCGAGGGCGTCGACGAGGTCCGTTCCTGGTTGCAGGGCCTCATGGACGAGGCCATCGAGAACCTCGACGGCACCCACTTCGAACTCGCCGAGCGGGTCAAGAAGGTGGAGTCGATGATCGCCCCGCCGGGTGGCGCGGCGGCCCCGTACTACACCAACCCGTCGGAGGACTTCTCCCGCCCGGGGCGCACCTGGTTGCCGACGATGGGCCAGACCCGCTTCCCGGTGTACGACCTGGTCTCGACCTGGTACCACGAGGGGGTTCCGGGTCACCACCTCCAGTTGGCGCAGTGGACGCACGTCGCGGACCAGCTGTCCCGCTACCAGGCGAGCGTCGGTCTGGTGAGCGCCAACGCCGAGGGGTGGGCCCTGTACGCCGAGCGTCTGATGGACGAACTCGGGTACCTCAAGGACGCCGAGCAGCGGCTGGGCTACCTGGACTGCCAGATGATGCGCGCCGCGCGCGTGATCGTGGACATCGGCATGCACCTGGAGTTGGAGATCCCGGCGGACTCGCCGTTCCACCCGGGCGAGCGGTGGACGGTGGAGCTGGCGCAGGAGTTCTTCGGCCTGCACAGCGGTCGGCCGGGCGACTTCGTCGAGAGTGAGCTGACCCGCTACCTGTCGATGCCGGGCCAGGCCATCGGCTACAAGCTGGGCGAGCGCGCCTGGCTGCTGGGCCGGGACAACGCCCGCGCCGCGCACGGCGAGGCCTTCGACCTGAAGGCGTGGCACATGGCGGCGCTGTCGCAGGGTTCGCTGGGGCTGGACGACCTGGTGGACGAGCTCTCGAAGCTCTGATCCCGGCTTCGGGTCACGGATGACGGCGGGCCGCTCACCCCTGCGCGGGTGGGCGGTCCGCCGTCGTGCCGCGCCCGCGGGGCGAGGTCAGCAGCCGCAGTCGGCGGAGTCCGTGGGCGCGGTCAGCGGGTCGGCTTCGGCGCGCTGCCGGTTGCCTTCCCGGGTCTCGACCTCGAAGCCCTCGCGGATCCAGTACTCGATGCCGCCGAGCATTTCCTTGACCCGGTAGCCGCGTTCGGCGAGCGCGAGGGCCGACCGGGCGGCTCCGTTGCAGCCGGGGCCCCAGCAGTAGGTGACCACCGGGACGTCCTTGTCGAGGAGTTCGTCGGCCTGTCCGGGAACGAGTGCGGTGGGCAGGTGGATCGCGCCGGGCACGTGGGCCTGGTCCCAGGCCCCGGTGGAGCGGGAGTCGACCAGTTGGAAGCCGAGTGCGGCGCCCTCCTCGCGGTGGGCCTTGACCGCGCCGGCGACGTCGGAGACGTCCGCGTGGAAGGCGAGGCTCGCCGCGAAGTAGGCGGCCGCCGCGGCCGGGCTCGCCGGGGGGACCCGGAGCACGGGGTGGGCGGTGGTGGCGGGGGTGGCCTCGGTGTTCCGTGTCGTCGTCATGGTCTGGAATCTATGACCTGCCGATCGGCGTCGGAAGGTGGTTTCCCCGGCCTTCCTCTTGTATGGCCGGGGAATGTCCTGCTACATCTGCGGGATGACCGACTATTCCCCCGACGCCACGGACTGGCGCATCCTGGCGGCCCTGCAAGAGAACGGACGGGCCGGATTCGCCAAGCTCGCGCGGGCGGTGTCCATGTCCGCGAGCGCCGTCACCGAGCGGGTGCGTCGGCTGGAGGAGGCGGGCGTGATCACCGGGTACACGGCCGTGGTGGATCCGGAGAAGCTGGGCAAACCCGTGCTCGCCCTGGTTCGGCTGCGTTATCCGCACGGCAACTACAAGCCGTTCAACGATCTCCTGGAGGCCACACCGGACATCCTGGAGGCCCACCACGTCACGGGCGACGACTGCTTCGTGCTCAAGGTGGCCGCGCGCTCCATGCGGCACCTGGAGGAGATCACCGGCCGGATATCGGGGCTCGGGTCCGTCACCACGAGCATCGTGTACTCGTCCCCGCTGTCACGGCGGCCCCTCAGCCCCTGAGACCGCCGGTACGGTGGCGCACGATCGAGCCGCCGCGCTGCTTGACGATCTCCAGCTGGGCCTGGACCCGGGTCCGCAGATCGGCGACGTGGCTCACGATGCCGACGCTGCGGTCCCGCTCGCGCAGCGAGTCCAGCACGTCGAGGACCTCGTCGAGGGCCTGGTCGTCGAGGCTGCCGAAGCCCTCGTCGATGAACAGGGTGTCCAGGCGCATCCCGCCGGCCTCGTCGGTGACCACGTCGGCCAGCCCGAGGGCGAGCGCGAGCGAGGCGAAGAAGGTCTCGCCGCCGGACAGGGTGGCGGTGTCCCGCTCGATGCCGGTCCAGGCGTCCACCACGTGGAGCCCCAGGCCGGAGCGGCCCCGGCCGCTCGCCCTCGCGTCGGAGTGGACGAGCGTGTAGCGGCCTCCGGACATGCGCAGCAGCCGCACCGTCGCGGCAGCGGCGACCTGCTCCAGTCGGGCGGCCAGGACGTACGACTCCAGCCGCATCTTGCGCTCGTTGTCGGCGGAGGTGCCCGCGGTGAGTCCGGCGAGCCGGGCCACCCGGTCGTAGGCCTCGCGCAGCGGGCCCAGGGCGCGCAGTTCCTGCTCGGCCTGCCGGGAGAGCCGGTCCAGTTCGGCGCAGCGCACCCGGGCGGCGTCGACGGCCGAGCCGGCCGTGCGCAGCCTCGCGGCGGCCGCGTCCGCGTGCGCCTCGGCGCTGTGCGGGTCTGCGGGCGGCAGGGTCGCAGCGGCGGCGGTCTCACTCTCGCCGCGGCGGTCGGCGAGCATGGCCTCCTCGGCCTGCCAGGAGTCCAGCCGGTGCTGGAGCGCGGTGCGTTCGTACTCGGGGAGCACGGCGTCGGACGCCGCTTCGGTGGTGTCGAAGCCGGCCTTGAAGGCGGCGTCGGCGAGCTGGTCGTCGGCTTCCTTCAGGCGGGCGGCGGTGGTCTCGGCGCGGCGCAGGGACGCGGCGGCGCCGGTGACCATCCGGATCCGGTCCTCCAGGATCCGGGCGCGGGCCGCGACACTGGGCGCGTCGCCCCGTACGAGGACCAGTTCGGCCTCCAGGGAGGCCTGTTCCCGTTCGAGGGCCTCCCGGCGGGAGGCCCGCGCGGCGGCCCGGCGCTCGGCGTCGAGCCGGTCGGCGCTGCGCGCGGTGTGCTCCTGCTCGGCGCGGGCGAGGCGCTCGCGGGCGGCGTGCAGTCCGGCGGCGTCGGCGTGGGCGGCCGCGTGCCGGGAGCCGAGGTCGGCGTGGAGCGCGAGCAGTTCGGCGGTGGTGGCGTCCCCGGCCGCGGCGGCGGCCTCGGACTCGGCCTCCCGCACGGCGGCCAGTCTCCGCTCGACGGTGGCCCTGCGCTCCTCGGCCTGCTCGAAGCGGGCGTGGGCGGCGTCCTCGGCGGCCCGGTCGACGTGCCCGGGCGCGGGGCGGGCCGGCTCGGGGTGCTCCGCCGATCCGCACACCGTGCAGGGCTCCCCCGCCACCAGTGCGGCGGCGAGTTCGGCGGCGATCCCGCGCAGCCGGGTCTCCTTCAGCTCCAGCCAACGTTCCCGGGCGGCGGTGGACTCCTCGCGTACGGCCAGCAGGTCGCCCGAGGCGGCTTCGGCGTCGGAGGCGAGGGCGTCGCGTCGCCGGGCGGCGCTCAGCTGCATCCGGGCGGGCTCCAGGCGGCCCGCGAGTTGTTCGGCGAGGGTGGCGGCCTGTTGGGCGGCGTCGGCACGGGTGACCAGCGCGGTCCGGGTGGCCTCCCAGCGGGCGAGCCACTCGGCGGACTCCTGGTGTTGCTCGTCGGCGTCCCGGGACTCCCGGTCGAGGGTGGCACGTTCGCGGCCGATCTCGGCGCTGCGCTGCTCGGCGCGTTGGGCGGCGCCGACGGCGCCGAGTTCCTCGCGCAACCGCTGCTCGACGGTGGCGAGTTGTTCCGTGCCGGCCTCGGCGAGGGCCGGGGGGAGTTCGGCGCGGGCGAGGGATTCGGCGTGGGCGGCGGTCAGGTGGGCGGCGGCGGCGGCTCCGCGCAGTTCCAGGGCGGGGGCGACGAGGGCGCCCCGACGGGCCCGGTCCAGGAGGGCCCGGACCCGCTCGCGTTCGGGTGCGGCCTCGGCGAGCAGGGCGGCCCGGCGGGTGGTCTCGGCGTGCCGGCGCTGGAGCCGGTCGAGTTCCCGGGCGTCCTCGGCGGCCCGCCGGGTGGCGGCGTACCGGCTTTCGACGGCGGCCAGCGCGTACTCGGACACGGTCAGCCGTTCCCGTGCGGCGCACCGTGCGACGGCCGCCCAGGCCCGGATCGCCTCGGCGAGGCCGGGGTCGCCGGGCTGGTGGCGGGGCAGCGGCCAGGAGCGCAGGTCGGCGCAGTCCCCGGCGGCCTGGGCCAGGCGTTGTGCGGTGTGGAGGACCTTCTCGTCGCCGGCGCGCACCTTGGCCTCGGCGGTGCGGCGACGTTCCGCGAGCAGCGTCTCGACGGCGGCGAAGCGGTGGGTGTCGAAGAGCCGCCCGAGCAGTCGGCCGCGGGCCTCGGCGCCGGCCCGCAGGAACTGGGCGAACTCCCCCTGCGGCAGCAGCACCACCTGGCAGAACTGGTCGCGGCTCATGCCGAGGAGTTGTTCGACCTCCTCGCCGATCTCCTGGTGGGAGCGGCTCAGCGCGGTCCAGTTCTCGCCGTCGTACTCGCGCAGCCAACTCTGCGCCTTGTCCTTGGTCGTGCCGGTGCCGCGTTTCTTCGGCCGGTCCTGTTCGGGCCGCCGGGTGATCTCCAGACGGCGTCCGCCCGCGGTGAGTTCGAGGGTGACCTCGGTGGGGGCCTCGGGGGCCGCGTGGTCGCTGCGCAGGCTGTTCCCGGGGTTCTGGCGGACGCCGGGCACGGAGGCGTACAGGGCGTAGCAGACCGCGTCGAGGACGGAGGTCTTGCCCGCTCCGGTGGGACCGTGCAGGAGGAAGAGGCCGGCGCCGGACAGCGCGTCGAAATCGATCTCCTGGGGTTCCGCGAAGGGGCCGAAGGCGGTGACCTTGAGCCGGTGCAGCCTCATCGGGCGGTCTCCTCGTGCCGGGCCTGGGCCCGTACGTCGTCGAAGGCTCCTCGGAGCACGACCCGTTCGGCCTCGTCGGCGGATCCGCCGCCGCGCACGTGGGCGACGAAGTCCTCGGCGATCTCCTGGTCGCTGCGGCCCTTGAGCCGCTGGGCGTAGGAGATCCCGCCGTCCTCCTCGCGGCCCTCGGGGTCGAAGGCGAGGCTGAGGGTGTGCGGGAAGCGGGCGGCGAGGCGCGCCATGGGGTCCTCGGGCCGGGCGGGGTCGGTGAGGGTGGCCTCGATCCAGGAGTCCTCGTGCCGGGTGAGCGCGGAGTCCGTGAGCAGGTCGTCCAGTCGGCCGCGGATCCGGGCGAGGGGGCGCGGGACGGGGTTCTCGATCCGTTGCGCGCTCGTCAGTTCCCCGCCCGCGCCGAGGTCGATCAGCCACATGGTCTTGCGGTGGTCGGCCTCGGAGAAGGAGTAGGCCAGCGGGGAACCCGAGTAGCGGACCCGTTCGTTGATGGTCTGGCAGCCGTGGAGGTGGCCGAGTGCGGCGTAGTCCACCCCGGCGAAGACGTCGGCGGGCACGGCCTCGACCCCGCCGACGGTGATGTCGCGCTCGCTGTCGCTGGCCGTCCCCCCGGTGACGAAGGCGTGGGAGAGGACGATCGAGCGGGTGCCGGGGGCCCGGCCGGCCAGGTCGGCCCGGATCCGGCGCATCGCCGCGCCCAGCACGGCCTCGTGACCGACCCGGTCCGCGCCCAGGGTGTCCTTCACCAGAGCCGGTTCGAGATAGGGCAGTCCGTACAGCGCCACGTCGCCGTGCGCGTCCGACAGCACCACGGGGTCGGCGCAGCCCGCCGGGTCGGTCCGCAGGAAGATCCCGGCCCGGTCGATGAGCCCGGCGCCGACCCCGAGGCGGCGGGCGGAGTCGTGGTTCCCGGAGATCATCACGGTCGGTACGCCGAGCGCGGCGAGCCGGTGCAGGGCCCGGTCGTACAGTTCGACGGCGGGCAGCGGGGGCACGGCCCGGTCGTAGATGTCACCGGCGACGAGGACGGCGTCGACCTCGTGTTCCTCGACGGTCGCGACGAGGTGGTCGATGAAGGCGGCCTGGGCTCCGAGCATGTTCACGCGGTGGAAGGAGCGTCCGAGGTGCCAGTCGGAGGTGTGCAGGAACTTCACTCGCCGGCCCCGCCGCGCATGCCGTCTCCCCCTGGTCGCCCTCTGGCCCTGTGCCACCTCTACGCTAACCCGTCGCCGGGCCCGCCAAGGACGTGTTCGGGGTGCCCGCGTCCCGCCGTCAGGGGGCGTACGTCTCCCCGCCCAGGGTGAGGGTGGCGCTGCCCGCGGTGCTGTCGGCCAGCCAGGCCTCGAACGCGGGCAGGTCGGCCTCGGGGATCGCGACCTCGATCTCCACCGCGGTCCCGTAGCGCAGGTCGACCACGGTGCGACCGGTGGAGCGCAGGTCGTTCTGGGTCTTGCCGGCGCGCTGGTGGTCGACGGTGACGGTGGCCAGGCGGTAGCGCCTGCGGGTCACGGTGCCGAGGGCGTCGAGCGCCTCGCCGACGACTCCGCCGTAGGCACGGATGAGGCCGCCGGCGCCGAGTTTCACGCCGCCGTAGTAGCGGGTGACGACGGCGACCGCGTAGCGGATGTCGCGTCGGGTGAGCATGTGGAGCATGGGGACTCCGGCGGTGCCGCCGGGTTCCCCGTCGTCGCTCGCCTTCTGGACGGAGGCGTCGGCGCCGATCACGTAGGCGTGGCAGTTGTGCGAGGCGGTGGGGTGCTCCTTGCGGATGCGCGCGATGAACGCCTGCGCCTCCTGCTCGGTCGCGGCCGGGGCGAGCGAGCACAGGAACCGCGAGCGGTTGATCTCGGACTCGTGCACGCCCTCGCGGGCCACCGTCACGTACTGGTCTGCCGTCACCGTTCCACCCTAAGCCGTGGCCAAGGGTCTTTCCGGCCGCTCGTCGGGCCGGGGAATCGGACACGGGTCCCGGCGGTTGATCGACGTGCGGGCCGGCATCGGGCCGGGCCGCGCGCAGCACCGGAGCGGCAGGAGGCGGCACACGTGTACGGCGACCCGGCGACCATCCGCAAGATCCTCACCGAACTCGGTGACACCTGGGCCGTGGTAGGCCTGTCCAACAACGAGGACCGGGCGGCCCACGGGGTGGCCCGGGTGCTCCAGCGGTTCGGCAAGCGCGTGATCCCCGTGCACCCCAAGGCGGAGACGGTGCACGGGGAACGGGGTTACGCCTCGCTCCGCGAGATCCCGTTCAAGGTGGACGTGGTCGACGTGTTCGTGAACAGCGCCCTCGCCGGCGCCGTGGCCGACGAGGCCGTGGCGGTCGGGGCGGAGGCCGTCTGGTTCCAGCTGGACGTGATCGACGAGGAGGCCTACGCCCGTACCCGCGAGGCCGGCCTGGACATGGTCATGGACCGCTGCCCGGCGATCGAGATCCCGGCGCTCTGACCGCCCGACCGGCCGGACGCGTTCACCGCACGTGGGGCGTCACCGCACGCGAGGCTTCACCGCACGCGAGGCTTGACCGCACGAACCCCGACCGCGCGAGCCTTCACCGCACCTGAGTCTTCACGGCCCGGTCACCGGCGGGATCGAGACGGCCATGGTCATCTCCATGGGCTCGGTCCCGTCGTTGCGGTAGGTGTGCGGAACGTTCCCCTCGAAGGAGACGGCCCCTCCCGCGGGCACCGCGTACACCTCCCCGTCGACGAGGAGGGTGAGGGTGCCCGCCGTGACGTGGAGCATCTCCAGGGTCCCCGCCGGGTGGGGGTCGGAGTCGGTGCCCTCGCCGGGTTCCAGGCGGTAGGTCCACACCTCCAGGGGTCCGCGCCGGTCGTCACCGAGCAGCATGGTGGCGCCGCTGCCGCCCTCGGTGGACCACATCCGCACCCCCTGGCCCGGCAGCACCACCTGCACCTGTGGGCTTCGGTCGCGGTCGAGCAGGGTCGTGATGCTGACGCCGAGCGCGTCGGCCAGTTTGACGGTGGTGCCGACGCTGGGGTTCGTCCGGGCCTGCTCGATCTGGATGATCATCCCGCGACTGACCCCGGCCCGGGCCGCGAGCGCCTCCAGGGTGAAGCCCCGCTCGCCGCGCCATCGCCTGAGGTTCCGCGCGAGGGCCTGGGTGAGCTCCTCTAGGTCCGACAACGTATCGCCCCCACACTCGTGGTCCAATATTCTGACTGACAGAGTCCAATGAAGTGAACTATGGTGCGGTGTACTTCATCGTTCACTGCACTGTACTGCGAGGTCCTGCCATGACCACCCTGTTCGCCTTGGCCACAGCCGCGCTGTGGGGCCTGGCCGATTTCGGCGGCGGGCTGCTCACCCGCCGGCTGCCGGCGCTCACGGTGGTCGTGGTCTCGCAAGTCGTCGCCGTCGTCGTGCTGGGCGCGGTGGTCCTCGGCACGGGCGCCTGGCACGAGGCCGGGCCCCAGCTGTGGTTCGCGGTCGGCGCCGGCCTGGTCGGCCCGCTGGCGATGCTCGCCTTCTACGAGGCGCTGGCGCTCGGGCCGATGGGCGTGGTGTCCCCGCTGGGTTCGCTCGGCGTGATCGTGCCGGTCGGGGCCGGGCTGGCGCTGGGTGAACGGCCGGGGCTCGGCCAGTTCGCCGGGATAGCCGTGGCCGTCGGGGGCATCGTCCTCGCCGGCGGTCCCGAGCTGCGGGGAGCCCCCGTACAGCGCCGGGCCGTCGTCCTCACCCTGGTGGCGGCCTTCGGGTTCGGCGCGGTGATGGCCCTGATCTCGCACGCCTCCACCACCCTGCCCGGCCTGTTCCTGGCCCTCTTCGTCCAGCGGGTGACGAACGTGGCCGCCGGCGGCGCGGCCCTGTGGGTCCGGACCCGGCGCGGCGCCCCCGCCCTTCCGGCGGACGGCGGGCGCGCGATCCTGTGGGCACTGCTGCCGGCGCTGGCCTTCGTCGGCCTCGCGGACGTCGCGGCGAACGGCACGTACTCCGTCGCCGCGCAGAACGGCCCGGTCACCGTGGCCGCCGTGCTCTCCTCGCTCTACCCGGTGATCACCGCGCTGGCCGCGTTCGTGATGCTCAAGGAGCGGCTGCGGACCGTACAGGCGGCGGGCGCCGGACTGGCCTTGGCGGGCACCGTCCTCCTGGCCGCCGGGTAGCGGCCCGCTACGCCGGGTCGCCCGCGGTCTGCGACGTGCGCTGCTCCGCCTCCGCCAGCTCGGCCAGTGCCCGCAACTGGCCGGGGGTGACCCCGTCCGCGATCGGCACCGGCGTCGGCGTGCGCAGCGGCGGCTGCCAGCCCGTCTCCGGCTCCCAGCGCCGCACGATCCGCGCCGGCGCCCCCGCGACCACCGCGTGGTCGGGCACCTCGCCGCGTACGACGGCCCCCGCGGCCACCACCACGTTGCGGCCCAGCCGGGCCCCGGGCAGGATCACCGCGCCCGTGCCGAGCCAGCAGCCCGGACCGATCTCCACCGGGGCGCTGCGCGGCCACTGCTTGCCCACGGGTTGGTGCGGGTCGTCGTAACTGTGGTTGGTGGAGGTGATGTAGACGCCGGGCCCGCAGAAGGTGTCGTCGCCGATGGTGATCCGGGTGTCGGCGATGACGTGGCTGCCCCGGCCGAGGACCACGCCGTTGCCGAGGACGAGCATCGGGTCCGGGCCGAGGTCGAGGTCGGGCATCATCCCTGCGGTCAGGGTGACCTGTTCGGCGATGATGCAGTGGTCTCCGAGCCTGATCCAGGGTTCCCCGAAGATCGTGCCCTGCGGGAAGGCGAGACGGGTGGCGGGCCCGATGGCGCCGAAGCGCAGCCGTCCGGGGGTCTCGGCGGTGACGGCGCCGGCACGCTGCATCCAGCGCCAGCCCGCGTGGACGGCGCGGTTGACCACCCGACGCCGCAGGGATGAGAACGTGTTCTGGTTCTTCGGCACCCGGTCACCGTAGCCTGCCGGCCGCCGGTAGCGCGCCGTGATCTTCACCCCATCCCCGGGCCCGCGCGGGAGGTGGCCTACCGTGCTGTCAGCGCGGCAGACCGCAGACCACGGAACAGAGGGAAGAGAACATGACGCAGCAGGCGGCCCAGGCACTCGTCGCGGGTGTGGGCGGACGGCAGCCGGTCATCGATCCCACCGCCTTCACGGCGCCCACCTCGGCGGTGATCGGCGACGTGACCCTCGCCGCCGGCGCGAGCGTCTGGTACTCGGCGGTGCTGCGCGCGGACTGCGGCCCGATCGCGCTCGGCGCCGACAGCAACGTGCAGGACAACTGCACGATCCACGTGGACCCCGGCTTCCCGGTCTCCATCGGCGCGCGCGTCTCCATCGGCCACAACGCGGTGGTGCACGGCTGCACCGTGGAGGACGACTGCCTCATCGGCATGGGCGCCACGGTGCTGAACGGCGCGGTGATCGGCGCCGGTTCGCTGGTGGCCGCGCAGGCGCTGGTCCCGCAGGGCATGGTGGTCCCGCCGGGCTCCCTGGTCGCGGGCGTGCCGGCGAAGGTGCGGCGCGAGCTCACCGAGGAGGAGCGCGAGGGGATCAAGGTCAACGCCCTGATGTACACGGAACTGGCCAAGCAGCACCGCGCCTCGGTGACCCCCGACGCCTGACGCGGTTCCGCCGGCCCGCCGCCCGCGCGGGCCGGCGGACGTGGGCCGGCGCGGGTCGGGGCGTCAGTCCGACGGCCTCGCCGCAGTCGAGGCCGAAGAGGTGGAGGAGGTCGAGGACGCCGGCGCCGCCGACGACTCGGCCGACTCGGAGGACCGGGCCGCGGGTGTCCGCCCGGCGGGAACGGCCGACTCCGTCGCCCGCATCTGCGCCGCCGCCTTCTTCATCCGGCCGCGCACCACCAGCGTCACCGTGAGCCCGATCAGCAGGGCTGCCGCCAGGGCCAGCCAGGAGAACCGCTTCAGCCACGGCTCGGCGACGATCCCGACGGAGTAGATGACGGCGGTGGTGCCGCCGGCCCAGAGGATGCCGCCCAGGATGTTCGCGACGAGGAAGCGCCAGTACGGCATGCGCAGCACGCCCGCCAGCGGTCCGGCGAAGATGCGCAGCAGCGCCACGAACCGGCCGAAGAAGACGGCCCACATGCCCCACTTGTCGAAGGAGCGTTCCGCCAGCGCCACGTGTTCCGGCCCGAAGTGCTTCGGGAAGCGCCGGCCGAGCTTCTCCAGCAGGGGCTTTCCACCACGCCGGCCGATGGCGTAGCCGATGGAGTCGCCCACGATGGCCCCGGTGATCGCGCAGAGCCCCAGCACCACCGGGTCGATCTCGCCGTGCTGCGAGGCCAACAGGGCCGAACTGACCAGGATGATCTCACCGGGCAGGGGGATGCCCAGGCTCTCCAGTCCGATGACCAGCCCCACCAGGAGATAGACGCTGACCGCCGGAATCGTCTCCAGCCATTCCTGGATGTGCACCGGTACGTCCTCCAGATCATCTTCGGCGCGCCCCCTGTGACACGCCGAACGGGCAGCCTATCGGCTCGCCACGACGGCCCTCGCCCTCAGTGGCAGTTCACGCGAGGAACGGCCCGCGAACACCTCGCGCGGGCCTGAACCCACCACCCAGGTGTGCTGGTCCGGATCCCAGGACGACAGCGTCCGGGCGTCGATGTCGACGGTGACCCGCTGCGCCTGTCCCGGGGCCAGGGTCAGCCGCCGGTACCCGGCCAACACGCGCACAGGCTGGTCCAGTCGCAGCGAGCCGGCCGGCCCGAGGTACACCTGCGCCACCTCCACGCCTTTGCGGGGTCCGGTGTTGCGGACCGTGAACTCCACGCGCAGCCCGCCGCGCTCCGCTCGCACGGCAAGCTTCTCGTACGCCCACGTCGTGTACGAGAGCCCGTGCCCGAAGGGGAACAGCGGCTCCACCTTCCGCTCGTCGTACCAGCGGTGGCCGACGTGCACGCCCTCGGTGTACTCCTGCCGGCCGCCGACGCCGGGGTAGCGCTGCGGGTCCCCGCCGACCGGGGTCGCCCGCTCCTCGACCGGGAAGGTCTGCGTCAGCCGGCCGCCCGGATCGACGTCCCCGAAGAGCAGGTCGGCGGTCGCGCCGGCTCCCTCCTGCCCCGGGTAGTACATCTGGAGGACCGCCCCGGTCCGCGCGAGCCAGGGCATGGTGGTGCTGGAGGAGGTGTTGAGGACCACGGTGGTCCGCGGGTTGACGGCGGTGACGGCCTCGATCAGCGCGGCCTGCCCGCCCGGCAGCGCGAGCGAGGTGCGGTCGCGTCCCTCGGTGGCGTCCTCGTACGCGAACAGGACCACGCTGTGGGCCTCTTCGGCGGCCTTGACGGCCTCGGCGACGTCGGCGGCCCGGCCGGCGCGGGTGATGTGCCGCAGCCGGAAGCGCAGCCCCTTGTCCCCGCCGTCCGCGGTGACCGCGAGGCGGTGGACGCCGGCCTTGAGGGGGCGCGTGTGGCGCCGGACGGTCAGCCCGTCGGGGGCCGCCCCGAGAAGGCCGCCCGCGAAGTACTCGGCGACGCCCTGGCGCACGGGGAACAGGTCCTCCCCGTCGAGGCGTACGACCGGCCGCTTCCCGGCGTAGTGGACGATCAGCGTCCACTCGTCGTCCGCGGCCAGGCTGAACGTCCCCTCGTGGCTCCAGCGGCGGCCGGCGTCCACGCTGCGGTCGTCCAGGTCGACGGGCGGCGTCAGCAGGGTCGGCGGGAGCGCCCGGCCGTACACGTCCTCGCCGAGCACGTGCCGGACGCTCGCCCCCTTCCCGGCGCGCCGCTTGATGGCGGTGAGCGGGGCCTCGGCCGCGTCGGGGACCACGTGGGCGCTGCCGCCACCGCCGACGAAGGGCACCTGCCCGGTCGGGCCGATCACGGCGATCGAGCGGGCCGACGCCCCGGTCAGCGGCAGGGTGCCGTGTTCGTTGCGCAGGAGCACCGCCCCGGCGGTGGCCACCTTGCGGGCGAACCGGGCCCCGGCGGACGCGTCGCGGGCGGGACGGGCGGCGGGATGTTCGGCGAGCAGCCCGAAGCGGTCCATGGTGGTCAGGATCCGGCGTACGGCGAGGTCCACGGTGTCCTGTGACACCGAGCCGCCGCTCACCGCCTCGCGCAGCGGGGCGCCGTAGTGGGTGCCACCGGGCATCTCCATGTCGAGGCCGGCGTTGACGGAGGCGACGGTGCCGTGGGTGGCGCCCCAGTCGGAGACCACCCAGCCGTCGAATCCCCAGCGGCCGCGCAGCAGTTCGTCCAGGAGCGCCTTGTTCTCGCAGGCGTAGGTCCCGTTGACCTTGTTGTACGCGCCCATCACCGCGCCGACGCCGGCGGCGACCGCGGCCTCGAAACCCCTCAGTTCGGTCTCGTGCAGGGTCTGTTCGGAGGCGACGACGTCGATGGTGTCGCGACCGCGTTCCTGGTTGTTGAGGGCGAAGTGCTTGACGGTGGCGATCATTCCCTCGTCCTGGATGCCCCGGACGAGTTCGGCGACCAGGTCGGCAGTGAGCCTGGGGTCCTCGGCGAAGGTCTCGAAGTTGCGTCCGGCGAAGGGGGTGCGGATCAGGTTGACCATCGGGGCGAGCAGCACGTCCTGACCCAGCGCGCGACCCTCGCGGCCGAGGACCCGGCCGTACTCCCGGGCGAGCGCCGGGTCGAAGGCGGAGGCCAGCAGCACGGGCGCGGGCAGGGCGGTGGCGCGTGCCGCGACGCGGACGCCGGCGGGTCCGTCGGCGAGCCGCAGGGCCGGGACCCCGAGCCGGGGTACGCCGGGCACGTGGCCGGCCTGGCCGAGCGGGGCGGGGTCCGGGGCCCCGTGCAGCAGGGCGGTCTTCTCGTCGAGGGTGAGCCGGCCCAGCAGGGCGTCGATCCGGGCCGTGCCGGCCGGCTGCCCGGCGGGGCCCGCCGCGGGGGACGCCTTGCGGGGCGTGGCCCGGGGCGGTACGGCGGCCACGCAGCCGGCGGTGGCGAGCGTGGCGCCCAGTGCGCCGAGCAGGCGCACCGCGGAACGTCTGGACACGGCCTCGCTCATGGCGCTCCCTGCGGCGTCGGCATCGGCGGGAGCGGCCCGCGCCGGACCGCTCCCGCGCCCACTGTGCGCCGGGGGGCCGTCGGGTTCGCCCGGACGCGCCACCGCGATGCCGAGGTTCAGCCCTGCGGCGGCGGTGGCAGGCCCTCGGGTTCCCGCCTCGTGTGGTGCCGGCCGTGGACCATCACCTCCACCACGAGTTCGGCGTCGAGGCCGATGTCGACCTCGGCCATGGGACTCCCCTCCGTCGCCGGACGGACTCCGGCGGCCGGCGACGGCCTTCCGGCCGCTTCCCGTGATGAGCCCCCGGGAAGAGCTTCCCGGGAACTCCCTGGGCTTCCCCCCGAAGGCCCAGGGAGACCCTCTTCCAGCAGCTCAGAGCACTACGCGTTGGGGCGCAGCGTCCAGACGACCGTCATCTCACCCGTCACGGCCTCGTCCTCGCGCTGGATGGCGATGGTGACGGGGAACTCGGGGCGACCGCCGGCGTCCAGCTCGGCGATGACCTCGGCGGCCGGGCGGCCGAGGGTGGCGGTGGCGGTGACGACGCCCTTGGCGAGCTTCTTGTAGCCGATCTCCGCCTTGACGGCGAGCGGTACGGCGCGCGAGAGCTGGTCGCTGAAGGCGGCCAGGACGATGGCGCCGCTCGCGGACTCGGCCAGCGTGAACATGGCGCCGGCGTGCGGGCCGCCCACGTGGTTGTGGTAGTCGGGCTGGTCCGGCAGGCGGACGACCGCGCGCTCCGGGGTGGTCTCCAGGAACTGGAGGTTGAGGGTGCGGGCCATCGGTACCGTCGCGGCGAGCAGTTCGCCCACGTTCATCTGTTCTGCGCTCATGGAACGCGATGTTACCCACGAGTAGATGCGGTTGGCCAGACCTCCCCCAGGGGCGGCCGTGGCTCCCGACACCCGCTCCCACTATCGTTACCGGCCATGTGGCCAGGACAGCAGCAGCCGCCCGGGGGAGAGAACAGCCCCCAGGACGCGCAACAGAACCCGTACCAGCAGCAGCCGGGAACGCCGAACCCGTACCAGCAGCAGCCGCCGCAGCAGGGGTTCGGCGAGCAGCAGCCGCCCGGCTACGGCTATCCCCAGCCGGGTTACCAGACCCCCCCTCCCGTACAGCCGTGGGGACAGCAGCCCCCGCAGGCACCCCAGGGCGGCGGAACCCGCTTCTCCACGAAGACCGTGGCCATCGTCGCGGCCGCGGCGGTCGTCGTGACGGCCGCCGTCACCGGCACCTTCGTGCTCACCCGGGACAAGAAGGGCGCCCAGGCGGACGACAAGCCCGTCGTCGCCGCCTCGTCCCCGGCCGCGAGCTCGACCGCACCGGCCGCCCCCACCGGGAACCCGCGCGCCGGTGGTGAACTGAAGCCGGTGATCCCCGGCTGGAAGGTGGTCGTCAACCCGAAGCACGGCACCGCCTTCGACGTCCCGCCGGACTGGGAGGTGCTGACCTCCGGCATGTCGATCGGCTTCGAGGACGAGGCCAAGGGCGACGGCTCGCCGATCCTCATGATGTCCGCGCCGGCGTACCTCAAGCAGGACTGGTGCAAGGTCGACTCCGACAAGAACGGCAGCGAGGAGACCACGGCGCTCGGCGGCACCGGCACCAAGGGCGGCCAGGGAGCCAAGGACACCGCCGAGGCGGCGCGCACCGAGGCCGGCAACTGGGCCTTCGCCGGATACGCGCAGAAGGGGCCCAAGGGCACCACCAAGGTCACGGAGCCCAAGGAGTACACCACCTCCTCCGGCCTCAAGGGGCACATGGCGACCGCCTCGGTGACCGGCCTGCCGAAGGAGAACAAGTGCTCCTCGGACGGCAAGAGCATCGCCTTCAGCTTCAAGAACGCCAAGAACGACTTCGCGACCTGGGTCCTCTACAGCGCGGCCGGAGTTCCCGGCGAGGTCAGCCAGGAGACGTACGAGAAGATCCTCAGCTCCGTCCGCCTCAACACGAGCTGATCTTTGCATCCCCTCCCCCGGGGCCGGAATTCCGTTTGGAATCCCGGCCCCGGACAGGGATAGTCCGTGGGTGAGCACTCCCCCCGCCGATCCCGCCCCGCTGTCCGCGCGCCGCCGCCCCGAATGGGCGGGCCGCAACTACAGCCTCCTGACGGCCTCGGCGGTCGTCACGAACCTCGGCAGCCACGGAGCGCTCATCGCGGCCTCCTTCGCGGTCATACAGACCGGCGGATCCCCCGGTGACGTCGGTCTCGTCGCGGCGGCGCGCACCCTGCCGCTCGTCCTGTTCCTGCTCATCGGCGGAGCCATCGCCGACCGGCTGCCCCGCCACCGGGTGATGGTCGGGGCGAACGCCCTGAACTGCGTGTCCCAGGCCGCGTTCGCCGCGATCGTCCTCACCGGGCACCCGCAGTTGTGGCAGATGATGCTGTTCACCGCGCTCTGCGGCACGGGTACCGCGTTCTTCAATCCGGCCGCCGAGGGCATGCTGCTCTCCACCGTGTCCGGCCCGCACGCCAACCGCGCCTTCGCGCTCTTCCGGATGGCCGTGAACGGCGCCGGCATCGGCGGCGCGGCCCTCGGCGGCGCCCTGATCGCCGCCATGGGCCCGGGCTGGGTGCTCGCCGTCGACGCGGCCGCCTTCGCCGTCGCCGGCGCCCTGCGCGCCTTCCTCGACGTAGGCCACATCCCCGACCGGGTCCCCGGCGGCGGACTGCTGTCCGACCTGCGCGAGGGCTGGGTGGAGTTCAAGACCCGCCCATGGCTGTGGAGCATCGTGCTCCAGTTCTCCGTGGTCGTCGCCGTCGTCGGTGCCGCCGAGGCCGTGTACGGGCCGTTGGTCGCGCGGGATCGACTCGGCGGGGCGGCCCCCTGGGGCCTCGCCCTGGCCTTCTTCGGCGTGGGCACCATCGCCGGAGCCTTCCTCATGATGGCGTGGAAACCCCGACGGTTGCTGCTGGTCGGCACCCTGTGCGTGTTCCCGCTGGCCCTGCCCTCCGCCGGACTGGCGGTCCCGCTTCCCGTGTGGGCCCTGTGCCTCGTGATGCTCGTGAGCGGCCTGGCGATCGAGGTGTTCGGCGTCAGCTGGATGACGACCATGCACCAGGAGATCCCGGAGGAGAAGTTCTCCCGGGTGTCCGCCTACGACTGGTTCGGCTCGGTGTCGATGCTGCCGCTCGCCACCGCCCTGGCCGGCCCCGTCGAATCGGCCGTCGGCCGCACCTCGGCCCTGTGGGGGTGCGCGGCGCTCGTGATCCTGGTCACCGGACTGGTCCTGCTCGTCCCGGACGTCCGCCGGATGACCCGCAAGTCCGCGAAGGAAGCCCCCGACCTCCACACGGCGCCCGCTCCGGCCGCCGCCGTCCTGCACGGCTGAGATCGGCCGCAGGCGGGTCCCGGCCCCCGCCCGGGGTCTCCTCAGTCGACGCTGAACGCGCCCGTCGGCGGCTCCGGCGAGTCCACCGCCTGCGCGTCCCCCACCGGCAACGCCCCCCTCGTGAACCGGGCCAACGCCTCCCCGTCCTCCACCCGAGCCGCGAACGCGTCGGCCGCGCAGCGCCGGGCCAGCGCAGCCACCGGGATCTCCCGGTCCGACGCCACGAGCACCGCGTTCCCGAAGCGCCGCCCCCGCAGTACGCCCGGCTCCGCGATCAGCGCCAGTTCCCCGAACACCGCCCCGAAGTTCGCCAGCTGCGCCCGCAAGAACCCGAACGGGGCCCCGTCGGCCAGGTTCGCCGCGTACAGCCCGCCGGGCCTCAGCACCCGGGCCGCCTCCCGCGCGTACTCCACCGAGGTCAGCTGCGCCGGTACCCGAGAGCCGCCGAACACGTCCGCGACCAGGACGTCCGCGCTCGCGGTGGGGGCGCCGCCCAACCAGGCCCGGGCATCGGCCGCGTGCACCGTGACCCCGGCGCCCTCCGCCAGCGGCAGGTGCCGCGCCACCATGTCCACCAGCTCCGCGTCGAACTCCACCACCTGCTGTCGGGACCCCGGCCGGGTCGCGGCGGCGTAGCGCGGCAGAGTCAGCGCGCCCCCGCCCAGGTGCAGCAGGTCGAGCGGGGCGCCGGGCTCGGCCGCGCAGTCGAGTACGTGGGCGAGCCGGCGCACGTACTCGAACTCCAGGTGCTCCGGCGCGTCCAGGTCCACGTACGACTGCGGTGCCCCGTTGACGGTCAGCAGCCAGGCCCGTTCCCGGTCCACGTCCGGCATCAGCTTGGCGGTGCCCTGACCCACGTCCCGGATCACCGGGATCTGTTCGTCGTCCACCCCACCATTGTCGGGCCGCCGCGCCGTCAGGTCGCCCAGACGGCGGTCGCCTCGGCCACGTGATCGGCCGCCTGTGCCAGCCCCGCCCGCGCCGCCGGGTCCCGCCGGGCGGGGTCCAGGACATTGCGCCCGAAGGCCTTGCGTGCCGACGGGGACGGGGTGATCAGCAGCACCCGGGCCCCGGCCGCCCGCAGTCGGGCCGCCTGTGTGGCGGGCGAGGGGATCATGCCGGTGCCCAGGCTCATGGGCGCGAGGATCACCACCCGCGCGTATCCCGCCGCCAGGTCGGCGTTGGTGGCGGAGCGGACACCGCCGTCCATGAACCGTCGCCCGCCCACGGTCACCGGCGGCCACACCCCGGGCACGGCGCAGCTCGCCGAGACCGCGTCCAGCAGCCCGGCCCCGCCCGTGCGGTCGAACGCGCCGAGTTCCCCGGTCAGGGTGTCCACGGCGGTGACGACGAACCTCCGCTCGGGCCACTCCTGCGAGACCAGCCGGGCCTTGAGGACCTCGCGGCGCTCCGTCTCCGATGCCGTCCCGGCGGCGGCCAGGGCGTAGGCGCCGACGCGCCGACGGTAGCCGGCGGCGTCCCGCGAGCGGGCCATCGCGACGGCGTACCGCGCGACGAGCCCCGCGCCGAGCCGCGCCACCGCCTCGCCCGAGGCGTCGCCCAGCTGGCGCTCGTACAGCTCCCGGGGGGTCAGCAGCCCGGAGGTGAGCTGCGCACCCACCACCGAGCCGGCCGAGGTGCCGACGACGAGTTCGGCGTTGCCCAGGTCGATGCCCGCACGGGCGAGCCCGTACAGGATCCCGCTCTCCCAGCCGATTCCGGTGAGCCCCCCGCCGCCCAGCACCAGTGCCGTTTCGCCGCTCATCGCCGCCCGCCCCTCGGTCGTGTCCCGTGATGACGGCAGTCTGGCCGAAGCCGACCGCCGCCACCACGGCGGGCCCCGATCCGGCCGACACCGACGGTCGGCCCGGACCCACTAGAGGACGGCGGTCACCGTCCCGGCGCCGACCGTGCGCCCGCCCTCACGGATCGCGAAGCCGAGGCCGGCCTCCAGCGGCACGTCCCGCCCCAGCTCCACGGTCATGGTGACCGTCTCCCCGGGTCGGACGACGGCCGCCTCGCCCAGGTCCACGTCCCCGACCACGTCGGCGGTGCGGATGTAGAACTGCGGCCGGTACCCGGACGTGATCGCCGTCGTACGACCGCCCTCCCGCGCGGAGAGCACGTACACCCGCGCGGTGAAGCGGCGGCTCGGCTCCACGCTCCCGGGCTCCGCGACCACGTGACCGCGTCGGACCCCGTCGCGCGGCACGCCGCGCAGCAGAAGCGCGACGTTGTCCCCGGCCTCGGCGGACTCCATCGGCCGGCCGAAGGTCTCCAGCCCGGTGACCACCGTCTCGACCGGCTCGCCGTCCCCGCCGAGCACGCGCACGCGCTCGCCGAGCCGGATCGAGCCCCGCTCGACGGCTCCGGTCACCACGGTCCCGCGCCCGGTGATGGTCAGCACGTTCTCCACGGGCAGCAGGAACGGCGCGTCCTTGTAGCGCACCGGCATCGGCACGTACGTGTCCACGGCGTCCAGCAGCGCCTCGATCGCCCCGGTCCAGCGCGGGTCCCCCTCCAGCGCTCCGAGCCCGGAGACCCGGACGACCGGGGCGGTGTCGCCGCCGTAGCCGTGCGCGGTGAGCAGCTCGCGGACCTCCAGCTCCACCAGGTCGGTGAGCTCCGGGTCCCCGGCGTCGGCCTTGTTGAGGGCCACCACGATGTGGTTCACGCCGACTTGCCGGGCCAGCAGTACGTGCTCGGCCGTCTGTGGCATGACGCCGTCGAGCGCGGACACGACGAGGATCGCCCCGTCGAGCTGGGCCGCGCCCGTGACCATGTTCTTGACGTAGTCGGCGTGACCCGGCATGTCGACGTGGGCGTAGTGCCGGGTGTCGGTCTCGTACTCGACGTGCGTGAGGTTGATGGTGATGCCGCGCCGGGCCTCCTCGGGGGCCCGGTCGATGCGGTCGAAGGGGACGAAGGAGGCGCCGCCGCGCTCGGCGAGAACCTTGGTGATGGCGGCGGTGAGGGTCGTCTTCCCGTGGTCGACGTGTCCCATGGTGCCGATGTTGAGGTGCGGCTTGGTGCGCACGAAGGCCGTCTTGGCCATGATGTCTTCCCGCGTGTTCCGAAGCTGGAGCGGGACCCCTGGAGCGAACCGACCCTCCCCCTGTGGGGTCCGCCGGACGATCCGGGAAGGGTCAGCTTCGTGCGCCGTCGAATGCGACGAGGGCGAGATCCTCCACGAGGAAGGCAGCCTTCGGCGCGTCCGCGACTGCGGACGGCGCTGCGAGGAAGGCGTGCCTGGACATGTCGGCGATCCTGCCGTGCGATCGGGCCGGCGTCGACCCAATTTCGGCGCGGCCGGGGGTTCTTGCCGGCTCGGCCGCTTCACCGACCGCCCGGGGCGCTCACGGTCCGCGAGGGCCCGGCGGCCCGGCGGCGGGAAGGGCCGGCGGGTCCCGGCCGGCCGCGCAGTGTCCTTCGTCACTGCCCGGGCCGGTGCGCGGCGTCGTCCGCGCGGATCCGCGCGGACGGGCTCGTCGCCCTCGGCGCGGGCGCGTCGCACGACCGACCTGCTCGGCGTCCACGACGCGCCCTCCGCCGGGCGACGCGAGCCGCGTCCGCGGGCGGGCGCGAGGCACGTTCGGAGGCCGCCGGTCGTTCGACCGCATGAGGTCCGGATTACGGCGCGACGCCGCATGTGTCGGTTAGTCTCCCGGGATGTCCCTCCTCCTCGCGCCGTGGACCCGGCTGTCCGTGCTCGTCCTGCTGCTCGTGGCGGCGGGCGTGTGCGTGCTGCTGTACGAGCCCCAGCGCCTCCTCTCGGAGGGGTGGGCGCCGGCGCTCCCGGTGGGTGTGGCGGTGTCGCTGTTCGCGGCGGTGTACGGGCTGTGCACGGCGGCGTTCGTGCCGCGCCCGCTGCTGAACCTCGCCGCGGGGGCGGTCTTCGGAACCGCGTTCGGGCTGGTGGCGGCGGTGGGTGGCACGGTGCTCGGGGCCGGCGTCGCCTTCGGTCTGGGGCGGGTGATGGGGCAGGGGGCTTTGCGTCCGCTGTTGCGCGGGCGCTGGTTGCAGGCGGCCGACGGACAGTTGAGCCGGCACGGGTTCCGTTCCATGCTGGCGATCCGGATCTTCCCCGGGGTGCCCTTCGCCGCGGCCAACTACTGCGCCGCGGTCTCCCGTTGCGGCTGGCTGCCGTTCCTGGCGGCGACGGCGCTCGGCACGGTCCCGAACACCGCCGCGTACGTGATCGCGGGAGCCAGCGCCTCGTCCCCGGGTTCGCCCGCGTTCCTCGCGTCGTTCGGCTTCATCGCGGTCTCCGGGGTCGTCGCGGCGGCCGTCGCCTGGCGCAAGCGGCACCGTCTGGCACCCCCCGTCGCACACGGCCCGGCGTACGAGCCGGCGCCCCACCACCCCCCTGTGGTCAGCGGCGCCCCCCACGGGCCCTAGCATCGGACCCGAACTGCCCGACGATCACAAGGACGAGCGCACCCCGACATGAGCTGGTTCGAATCCCTAATCCTCGGTCTCGTCCAGGGGCTTACGGAGTTCCTCCCGATCTCCTCCAGTGCCCACCTCAGGCTGACTGCGGCTTTCGCCGGCTGGCACGACCCGGGGGCGGCCTTCACCGCCATCACCCAGATCGGCACCGAGGCCGCCGTCCTGATCTACTTCCGCAAGGACATCGCGCGGATCATCTCCACGTGGTTCCGTTCGCTCTACACCAAGGCCCTCCGCTCCGAGCAGGACGCGAAGATGGGCTGGTTGGTGATCGTCGGATCGATCCCGATCGGTGTCCTCGGCCTCGTCTTCAAGGACGCGATCGTGGGCCCGGCCCGCGACCTGCGACTGACTGCCACCACCCTGATCGTGATGGGCATCGTGCTCGGCTATGCCGACTGGCTGGCCTCGCGCGACGAGCAGGGCGGGAAGCACCGTGTGGTCAAGGAGCGCAAGACGCTCCAGGAGCTGGGCGTCAAGGACGGTCTGATCTTCGGTGTCTGCCAGGCGATGGCCCTGATCCCCGGCGTCTCGCGTTCCGGCGCGACGATCTCCGGCGGTCTGCTCCTGGGCTTCACGCGCGAGGCGGCGGCCCGCTACTCCTTCCTCCTCGCCATCCCGGCCGTGCTGGCCTCCGGGGCGTTCGAGATCAAGGACGTGGTCGAGACCCCGGGGCACATCTCCTGGGGACCGACGATCTTCGCGACGGTCATCGCCTTCTTCGTGGGATACGTCGTGATCGCCTGGTTCATGAAGTTCATCTCCACCAAGAGCTTCATGCCGTTCGTGATCTACCGGATCGCCCTGGGCATCCTGTTGTTCGCGCTGATCGGCACGGATGTGCTGAGCCCGCACGCCGGCGAGTCCGGGTCCTGATCCCGGGCCACGCATGGAGCACCATCTAGCATTTCCTGGCGCCTGGACGCATCACCAGGCCATGATCGCCTCCCACTCGTCTCCCACCCAGGAGATCGGGAGGCGATCAGCCACGGCCTTGACAATGTCGGTGATCCGGTTGGTGCTGCGGCGGAGCTTCCGCGGGAGGCGCCAGCCCTTCAGGACGGCCTTGGCCTGCTCGCCGACGCACCGGATCTTGGCGTGGCTGCTGTTGTGACGTGGCTTCCACCGCTTCAGCCGGCGGCCCCGGAAGGGGACTCGGATGTGCCGACCGGCGCCTTGGTAGGCCTTGTCCGCCCAGCATTTCAGTCCCGCGGCAGCGATCGCGTTTGACGATCCCGTGGCTTCGGGCGGCCGTCAGGTCACGGGTGGAGCCTGGCAGAGCGGCCGAGGTCCAGAGCAGTCGGCCGAGCGGATCGGTGAGGACCCGCACATTCATGCCGTGGCGTTTGTGCTTCCCCGAGTAGTACGGCGTGTCGACGGCGATCCGGCCGGTCGGCAGCAGGGGGCGACCAGGATCGCGAACGCCTTCGTCCGGGCCGTCTCCATCGCCTCGTCCAGAGACGGTGCGAGGACGCACAGGACTTCGATCGCCTCACGTATGTACCGGTAGACGGTCGCTATACCGATCCCGAACCCCGCGGCGAGCTGGGGAACCACGGGGAGGGACGGACGGATCTCGGGCACCAGCGGAAGCATGCCGTGGGCACGGGCTTCTCATTGATCAGAACAGGGTCGTGGCCGATCTCCCGGTGAGCGTCGGCCGCGCGAGCAGGTCCTGCTCCTCTGGACCACTACGCGTAGGAAACCGCGGTACCGCGCCCGGCCGGGCAAGGGTGGAGGAGCCGGGTACCGCCGAGCTCCTCACCCCCGGGCACGACCGGCGACACCTCCCCCAGACGATCTCCAGGACAGACATGCGCCGGGTGAGGCGATTGACCGTGGAGACGACGGACAGCCGGCCCACCGACGCGGCGCGGACGTCCTCACCCTCCGGGTCGCCGGTATTCACTGGGGCCAGCCCCACGGGGAACGGACCGCGACGTCCAGGACGTCGCGGACCATCTCCCGGGTGGGCCCGGGAAGTCCGGCGAGGGTCTTGGCGGCCCGCGGGGACAGACACACCCCTTTGATGGTCCACAGCGGTGTGGGGGACGGAAACGGTCAGACGTCTTCCGCCCGTGCACGCAGCTCCGCCAGGCCCACGGGCCCCTCGGTGTCGCTCAGTGATCGTCCCGTCAGCTCCGTGAGTGCCTGGCACGGTGACAGTCCCCGATCGGAGGCGGAGCGCAGGCGGTCCAACCACGTGAGCGCGGTCCGGTACCTCTCGTCGTCGTCGAGATCGAGGGGCTCGAAGCTCGCCGCGGGCTCTGTCTCAGAGGCCCAGAGATATCCGAGCACCCCGCGGTCGTCGGTCACCGACACGTACCGGACCTCGCCCGGCACCGAGCGTCGGTATCCGATGTGCCCGAAGCCGGGCGCATGGGTGAAGACGTCGTACCGCCGGGCGACTTCGTACCGGGACCAGGAGTCGGACGGAGTTCCGTCCTGGTCGACATGGGGAACGACGCCCGTCTCCGTCGGCGTGCCGAAGTAGGTGGGGTCCTCGGGGTCCATGTCGGATCCCAGCACATCGGTGAGCTCCGCGAGCGCGGACTCCAAACGAGGCGCGTTCGCCTCGTGGACGGCGGACTGGGCACGGCCTCGGAGGTCGTACGGCATCCAGGCATCGGAGTATGTGACCAGATCCACTGTGGCGAAGCTGGGGTCCACGAAGGCGGTCAGGTCGAACACTCCTTCCGTCCGGATCTGCTCCGCACCGGTGGACAGCGAGCCGGCCACGGTACACCGGGCATCCACCGATCCGATGCGACCAGGGCGCATGGCAGACCTGATCGCGCCGGCCAGTTCCTCGGCGGATCCGGTAGCGGTGAGTTCGCTCTGGAACAGCATGCCGGCCGGTGTGCCGGCCTCGGCGATGGCGAGACGGAAGGTCGGCTCGCCGAGCGCGAGCTGGTGCGAGGCCAGCACGGATCGAGCCGCGATCAGGTCTCCGAGGCACCGGACCAGCGGGTCCACATCCTCGATGAAGTCGCCCCACGTCCATCGGGCGACTGGCGTACTGGCGATCACGGTGCCACCTCCGGCATGAACTTACCGTCCCGGGGGACGAATATGACTCCGTCCGGCGTGCGGATGACGAACTGCACACCCTTGGTGTCGTACTTCTCCTGAAGACGTGCGAGCTGCGTCTCCATCTCGCCCCTCGGGATCTTGGAGTCGATCACGAAGGTCTGCACGTCCGCGTTCGAGTCCAGGAGCTGATGGATGCTCTTGAAGATGCGCTGGACCGACTTCCCCGCGATGGGCGACGACTCCGGTCCTGTCATGTCCTTGAACTGCCAGCCGTGAACCCTGCCGGCCGCGTCCGTGGCCATCACATCGAGATCGGTCTTCTCGCCCGTGAAGACACCGGGCCTGATCTCGTTCCCGCCCTGCTTGACCTCGAAGGAGACATCGGTGACACCACTGTCATGCAGTCGGTTACCCAGACGCATCGCCTCGAGGCTGCCCGGGATCTCAGAGGGCCGGACGAGGTTGGACACCACGGTCTTGAAGCCGTCGGCATCCGTGAAGCGGCCCGAGGCGATGGTGTCGGCCATCTCCCTGCCGAAGGGGGACTCCGACAGGGTCTTCAGGACCGGTTCGATGTCCGGATGCTTGACCTTGACGGCGCGTATCTGGTCCCGAACCTGCTGTTCCAGTTCGCTGCCCCGCTGGAGCGGGCCGGTTCCGTTCGCGGGCCGCTCCCAGGCGGCAGGACCGTTCGGTCCATCAGGACCAGCAAGCCCACCGGTTCCCGGACCGTCGCCGAGGCCGCCGCCCGGAAGGGTGTCACCATGGCCACCGCCCGTGGGCGGAGGCTCGTGGTTGCCGCCGCCCGGGCCGTCCGTGTGGCCCGCCGTGGACGGGGGCTCCGGGTGCCCTCCCGTCCCCGGGGAGTGGTGGTCCGCGCTGTTGCGCGGCATGCCGTCCGGGGCGTGGCCGCCCGGGGTGGTGTGGTCGCCCGCGCGGCCCGTGGGGGTGTTGTCGAGGCCGTGGGGGCCGCCGTGGGCGCCGTTGTCCACCGCGTGGACCGGTTCGGAGATGTCGCTGCCGAGGCGGATGACGTCGTCGCCGCCTCGGGCGCCGACTCCCGCGAGGACCGGGGTCTCCTGGCGGACCGGGACCTCCGTACGGGGGGTGTTCGCGCCCGTGTCGATCTTCGGGGACGGCTCCGGCCTGGCCTCGCCGGCCTTCTGGTAGAGGCTGCCGTCCTCCTTGTAGAGGTTGCCCGCCTCGTCGGCGTACTTCGCGGGGCCGTCGAAGGGCCACTTCACGGTGCCCGGGGGCAGGGAGGTGGTGCCTTCGGGGAGTCTGATGGTGTCGTCGGAGACCTTGATGGCCCCCTCGGGTATCGGGGTATCCTTGGGCAGCTGAATCGTTCCGTCAGGCAGTTCCAGAGAGCCCTCGGGCAGGCTGAACGCACCCTCGTCGATCTTGGGAAGCTCGATCTTGCCCATGCCCTTGAGACCGGCCATGACGTCGCCGATCTTCGAGATGCCGGCACCGGCACCCTTGAACACGTACGTCATCGGATCGATCGCGCGACCGGCCTTGCCGGCCAACGAGATCGCCTTCGCCGCGAGGCCCGCCTTGCCCGCACCCGCCGCCGCACCGCCGGCGCCGCCGGTGAACACCGTCGTCAACACGTTGAAGGTGACCGCGCCCGCCGCCCGCGAGGGGTTCGAACCCCACTGGTCCCACGCCAGAAGCGCCTTGCCCGTTTCCTTCATCGCCGTGCGCGAGTCACGGATCCACGGCGGCAGGTCCTTGTCGTCCGCCAGCCAGAACACCGTCGAGACGCCCGGGACCGAGGCGATCACCAGACCCGTCGCGAGTTTCCCGAGCCCCGTCCACGCCTGCCCCGCCGCGTCCCAGCCGTCGAAGCCGACGAGCGTGCCCAGACCCTTGATCGTGCCCCACACGCCGTCGACGATCAGGCCCTTGCCGAAGTCGTAGGCGTGCTCCCACACCTGCCACGCCGGGACCGACTCCTCCACCGCGTCGCCCCACGGGAGCGTCTTGGCATGCTTGAGGGCCTCGGCGTCATAGCCGTACATGCCCTCGCCGTTGGAGCCGTCGTTGACCTTCAGCGGCGTTCCGCACACCAACGCCACGATCTTGTCGTGCGCGTGCCGCTCCGCCGCCTGGAACTGGGTCCACACCTCGGCGATCTTGTTGCGGCGTTCGAGGTTCTCGTCGATGAGATCCCCGTCCTCGATCCAGTCCTCGTCCTGGGAGACCTTGGACTTGAACGACGCCGCCTCGGTCTTCAGTTCCTCCATCCTCTTCACCAGAGGACGGATCTCCTGCGCGTAGGTGCCCAGCGCTCCCGCGATGGTGCACATGTCGCCGCTGAACGACATCGTGATGTCGACGACCGGCTTCGTCACCGCGAACAACTGCTCGGCCTCGGGCGCCTGGTAGTACGCCGACATCCCGCCGAAGGTGGTGTGGACCGACGAGCCGGCATTGGCCAGGGCGCCGCCGTCCGCCGACAGGGCCTTGACCTTCTCGTCCAACACCGACAACTGACCCGTGAAGACGGGAACGTTGGCCGGATCGACCGGTGCGTTGCTCACTTGTGCCCTCCCGCGGCTTCCTTGAGCTGGTCGAGGCGCACGTTCTTCGCCGCGTCCTGGGCCTCCTTGGCCGCTTCCAGGTCGCCGTGGACGTACTCGTTCGTCGCCTTGGCCGCGCCCAGGACCGCGGCCTGAATGCGGTCGACCATGGACTTGAGGTCCGTCTGCCGCTTCTCCAGGTACTGGCTGAGCGCGGCACCCACCGGACCCGTGCTGCCGCGGTGCGACAGCGGCACCTGCCCCGTCGCCACCGGCCCCTGCATGGTGGGCGAGGGCAGCGTGGCCGCCGATCCCGGAATCGCCGTGCCGGCCGCGTACGCCGCCTCCGACATGTCCGACATCAGCTTGTTCAGCGCCTTCTCCAGATCACCCGCCCGCTCACCGGTGAGCTTGAGCTGGCTCTGCACACCCTGCGGCTTGATGTCCCACGACGTCATGGCTCCCCCGAAGCTCCGACATGCCCACCCCTTACGAGGCGCACTTCCAACCCATTTCTCAGCTCGGCGCCCGTCCGCCGCGGGGCCGGCACCAGACCCGCGGGGCACTGCACCCCCACAACGACGTCGCGCTCCCCCGACACTCAAACGATCGCAAGTATGATCGTTTCTATCAATCTACATAGCTAATGCAACCAGCAACCGACCAGTTGTGACACAAGCCTGACAAACCCGCAGGTCCGTCACTCACCCTGCAGGTGGCGCACCAACCGCTCGAAATCGCTCCACCCCGAAAGATCCGAAGGATCCCCCGGGAACGGGTAGTACAGCGCCGGGCGGGCCTTCGGTCCCAGCATGACCGGCTGCACTGACAGCGGCGTACGCCGTGCGCGGTCACCCGGCATCGCCCGAACCTCCTCGGAGCCCAGGACGAACGCCAACGGCACATCGGGACCCTCAAAACGGGCCGGTACCGCCAGATCGCGGCGCGCTTTGCGGAGCTGCACGGGCATGGAGCACAAGTGGTGGCGGGTGGCGAGCGACTCCGCCAGCCGCGGCAGCACATCCAACGGCACTTCCTCGTGCGCCCCGTAGCCGAACGCCGGCGTGACGTCCGCCTCCAGCCCCGCCTTCGTACGGGTCACCCGAACCCCGGCGAGTCCCGGCCGCGACGGGGCTCCCACGACTGCGAACCAGGTCGACTCGGGGGACCGCGCGTGGGCGACCTCGGTCAGTCTTTCGGGGGACCAGGGCAGATTGGCCGGTTCGGCGGTGGACCAGCCGGCCGGCGCTCCGCCGGTGAGCTCGCGCCAGACCGCCTCCAGGGCGCCCCCGAGCACCAGCCGATCGTCGGCAGGGTGGATCGTCCGGAACGAGATGGCGAGTTGGCGCTCGCCCGTGTCATCGAACTCCTGGAACGAGGCCGCCACCGGGGTGCGCAGATCGCCCTCGGCCCCGTCCGGCTGCACGACCGGCGCGAACATGCCTTCTTGCCGGCGCAGCACCGCGCCCGTAGGGCCGTCGTAGTACCCGTCCCGCGCGTCCCGGACGACCCAGCGCGATGGCGCCGGGCAGGGCGTCACGCACGGTCGGGGTGAGAGTGCTGCCCGCCGGACTGACGATCTGGAGCCCGCGCCCCGAGGCGGCGGCAGCCCGGAAGGCATCCGAGAGCCAGGCCGTCATCGCGACGACCGACCGGTCCGTGATCACCACGGCAACCATGTCAGTCAGGACGTTCACGGCGGGTTGCGCGGCGGGTTGCGCGGGAGCCACGCCCACGCCTTCGGACGGGACCACCGCCACGGAGAGCGCGGATTCCGGCGGCCACGCCGTGCCGCCGATCAGCGCAGCAACCCGGGCCGCAAAGGTACCTGCCAGCCGTTCCGCCTCCGCGACGCCGGTGGTGGCGCGGGCCTCGGTCCACCAGAACGGCACCGGCGGCTCCACGGCCCCGAACAACCGGGCTGCTTCGCCCGGGACTTGTGTGAACATCGGCGCCTCGACTGCCACCAGCGGCCGGCCCTGGGCATCTCAGAGCTGCCCGACGGCGCCCTCACCGGTGGTGTCCACGAGCTTGTCGGGGCCGCCGCAAAGGGGCCCGGCCAGCACGCTCCAGGCGTCCGGCATCCGCGGGGAGAGGGCTATGACGTCCGTCGTCATGTGGTCGTACGGCCCTTGGGTCTGGCGGTTTCGGCACTCGGTCTCGTACAGCGTGTGGTTCAGGCGGTAAGTCTGCCCGTCGACCGCGTGCACAGCACCGGGCGCTACACGAAGCGTACATATCGGCGAATAAGCAACTCTTCCTCACTGCCATCGCCCAGAGGCGAGCCGGAGCCAGGACGCCGTGCAGACCTTGGCATCTCCCCGCCCTCAAGGCCGGGGATTCCATGCTTCCCATGGGTGCTTCAGGTGCAGGCGACGGAGCGGGCGGCATCCCGCGACACAGCAGCAGACGTGGCGGCGAGCACGGGGGCGGTGACCCACCGGATAGCCACCGTCGGCTCGTACCGGGGTACCGGCCGCAAGTCCGACTGCTGTACAGGAACGGCGGCAGACGTGGCGGCCTCGGCGGCGACGGCCTGGTCACACGGCCAGATGTGCCTCAGCTTGTTCTTTATCTTCCAGCCCCGTCCAGGTAGATGAGAAGCATCCGTAGCCTGCACCTCTCAGCCTGCTGCTGACCGCGGATGAGATGCTTCAGCTCATGATTGAGCCGCCTCGGATCGGCATCACGCCGGTGATTCCTCCCGTCGCCACCTCCTGGCAGCGCATCGACACATGGCTGGGCCGGCATGCGCCCGCTCGACTGGCAGAGCTTGCTGCTCCGGCTTCGCCGCATGCCGTCGACCAGCTCGAAGTCGCGTTGGGCGTAGCTCTCCCCACCGACCTGCGCGCGTCACTGCTGTGCCACAACGGGGAGTCATCCCATCTCGGCATATTGCCGTGCGGCCCTCTCTACTCCACGGACGCGATCGCCGACGTGAGACAGAGACGCATGAAGATCTGGGAGGGCGAGGACGACCCCGACGAGGAGGAGACTCCTTGGTGGGGAACGCAGGGGATTCCCTTCGCCGGCGGCGATGGCGATGAGCACTTCATCGACGCGGGCCCGGGCTTGTGGCATGACCATGTCGGTAGCGCCCCGCACGCCGACCATGCCTACTTCGTGGGGTGGCCGAGCCTTGGAACCTGGCTCCACGAGGTGGCCGAGGCCATGGAACACCACGATCGGACCGACCGGCTCGACTCCGTCGCTCATCCCTCTGTAGACGAGGACGGAAAGATCGACTGGTGAGAGGGACGCGCTGTTGAGTCCGGTGGGTCGTACTCGCCTCGGCATGTTTGGACCGATGTGGCATCCGGCATCGAACGACGGCTCGCACTAGAGCGCTCACCTGCGCATTCGCCGGACACGGGGGCGACATTCGTCTGATCACGTGCTCCGACCAAGGTGCACGTGACCAAGACGAAGGCCGTGAGGCTGAGTCTGCTGCCTGATGCTGTCCGGAGGGAAGCGTTCGCGGAAGCGTCACGCTTCCGGGCCGAGTTCTACAAGTGTCTGACCGCCCGGCGTGACGAACTGTTCGAGCTGACAGACGCGCTGCTGTGCGTCGACCGACCGGTGGACCTGACGCTGGTGCCCGAGCACCGTCGTGGGCACGGGGCGCTGTACGGAGCCCTCAAGCACGGCCGAATCGACGTCGACAGGGCTGCGGTCCCTTCTGGCCGACATGCCGCTGCCGCGCTTCGACGACGGTCGTCTGGTGCTGGCGGTCGACGTGCCGCCGTGGCTGCGGTCCGACGCGCCGTGCTCGGCGGACCGGCCGTTCTGCCATGTCTACGGGCGGGCGAAGTCCGCGGCGCAGTTCATCCCGGGCTGGCCCTACTCCTTCGTCGCCGTCCTGGAGCCGGGCGCCACGTCGTGGACCGGGATCCTGGACGTGGTCCGGCTCGGGCCCGAGGGCGACGCGACTGCGGTCACCGCCGTCGAGGGCACCCCGATCCGGTTGAAAGTCGAGCACCTCTCGAAGGAACGAGAGGCCCCGCCGGTGTGGTTGTGGTCCTCCAAGACCGGAGCCGTCCCGGTAGACGTGGACCTGTGCTGGCAGGTGTTCCTCGCTCGGCTGGACCACCCCGAAAGTCCGTACTCCCGAGGCGGCAGACCGCTGGACCTGGCTCCTGGTCGTCGCCCACACCCAGCTCCGACTCGCCCGGCCGCTGGCCACCGATCTCCGGCGGCCCTGGGAGAAACCGGCCAAGCCTGAACGCCTCACCCCGGCCCGGGTCCGCCGCGGGTTCAGGAACATCCGCGCCCACCTGCTCTGCCCGGCCCGTGTTCCTCAACCGACCGGAACCGGGCCCGGACGACCCCTCGGCTCAAAGAACCGACGGCCCGCCACCCGCTACGACGTCGACAAAACCGTCAAACGCCCCGAGACCCTCAAAGCCATCGGCAGACCTGGAAGATCTTGGTACATCTTGGTAGATAAAGAACAAGCTCAGTACCTGTGTCTGAGCCGTCCATGACATGTGGGAGGGGCTGATGGGCAACGGAAGTCCCGTGGGGCGGCTAGGCCGTGTTCTAGGTAGCGCGGGTGGCCAGCCATGTAGTGAGGCCCGCGATGCGGTCGCTGCTGCTCTCGATGGTGACGTCGTGCTCGCGGCGGGTGGTGTCACGGCGGACGATCTCGTATCCGCCCTCGTCAAGGACGGCGACGGAGGCGAACCAGGCGGGATTGCCCTCGTCGGGGATGACGACGAAGGTGTTGTCGCCGTCGTTCAGGTCGGTGATCAGCATGAACAGGGCGTCCTCGGACGGGTCGTCGATGTGGTCACCGTTCTCGCTGTCGGCGCAGTAGTACTGGGCGGCCACTGTTCCCCCCTGAACGAGCTGCTGAATGCCGATAGTCGGCATGGCATGGCCAGGTCGGCGGCCGGTGGTTCACAGCCACTGCTGGACCGCCGCCAGCTGGACGGTGGCCTCGAAGCGGACGGCGAGCAGTCGTATCGAGTCGCCACCGCCCGGTGCTGCTTGAGCCGGCTGATCCCGCACTCGACCGCGTGGCGGGCCTTGTAGTCCTCCCGGTCGAAGGCCGGCGGGCGGACCCCGTCACGACCGCGGCGCTTGCGGTTTCGGATCTGATCAGCCGGCTCGGCGATGGTGCACCGGATTCCGCGTCTGCGCAGGTAGGAACGGTTGGCGCGCGAGGAGTACGCCTTGTCGCCCCTCACCCGCAGCGGCTTGTGCCTGGGTCGGCCACCACCCGGCTCGGGAACCCGGATCGCTTCGAGGACCGGCTCGAACTGCGGGCTGTCACCCCGCTGCCCCGCTGCGACCAGCAGTGACCAGCAGTGACCAGCAGTGACAGCCTTGCTCGCACGCCAGATGAATCTTCGTGGTTAACCCACCCCTTGACCGGCCCAGCCCGTGATCGTCCGGCTCGGTGCCAACCCGTACCTCAAGCGTTGGGGGCTGGCCTTCCAGCGTCCTGACAAGCGGGCGGTAGAGCAGGACGCGGAAGCGGTCCGCGTCTGGCACGAGGAGACCTGGGTCATGTGCCGCTTCCTCACCCGGATCGTCGGGCACTTCGACCGGAAGGTCCACCTGATCTTCGACCGGCACTCGGCCCACCGCTCGAAGACCGTCCAGGCCTGGCTCGCCGGCCGCACGGACGAGATCGAGGTGCACTTCCTGCCCTCGTACTCACCCGAGCTGAACCCCGACGAGCCGGTCAACGCCGACCTCAAACGCAGCCTGCCCCACACCCACCGGGCCAGGAACCAGGTTGAACTCGCCGCCGAAACCCTCAGGTTCTTCCACAGACGCCGGCGTCAACCACACATCGTCCGCTGCTACTTCGGCGGCCCACACGTCCGCTACGTCCTGGACGAGAACCCTTTGAGTTTCTGAATCAATAGCTGTGGTAGGTGGCGGGGCGGCATCGTAGCGCACGGCGCGCTCACCGCTTCGCGTGAACCGGAGGCCGTTCGGGAACGTTCCCGGGCGGCCTCCGCGTCGTTGTGCCTGAAGGACCTGAAGGCAAGCAAGCAGGGGGTGTCCCATGGGTCGTGTGGTGTTGGAGCGTTTTCCGGCCGGAAGTCCGCGGGGAAGCTGGCCCGCCGAGGAGTACGCGGCGCAGCGATTGCGCGAGGGCGTGCCGGCCGAGGTGGTGATGGACCTGGACAGTGACGCGTTCCTGGTCGTGGTCCGACCGCGGGAGGCTCATTCCGGTCATTGATCGCGAGTGTGGGGGCCCGGTCCGCGCACGCCCCTTGGCCTCGCGGGCGTGCGCCCCCAGACTGTCCCGATGACGCAGCGCGTGGACCTCGGGACGTTGATGGACCGGCTGGCCATCGACGAGGTGGTGTCGGAGTACGCGGCAGCCGTCGACGACGGTGACTGGGACGCCTACCGCGCCCTGTTCACACCGACCGGGCGGGCCGACTACAGCTCGGCCGGCGGGGTGGAGGGGCCCGCCGGCGAGGTGGCCGAATGGCTCGCGCAGACGATGCTGCTGTTCCCGGTGCGCCAGCACCTGATCGTCAACCGGCTGATCCGGCTGGAGGACCTGGGCGGTTCGCCCGGGGACTCCGCGGAGGTGCGGGCGGACTTCCTCAACCCGATGCGACTGGCCGGGGAGGAGTTCGACGGGACGGTGACCTCCCCCAATTTCGTCGCCGCCGGGCGGTACGCGTTCGCGCTGGCCCGGACCGCGGACGGCTGGCGGCTCGCCTCGGTCACCGTGCACGAGAAGTGGCGGCACATGCCCGCGTAGCCCTGGCCGGGCTGATCCGGCCCGGCCGTTCCACACTGGAGGCGGAGGCGCGTCATGATCTCGAGGTCGAACCGGTGGTGGCGGGCGGCGGCAGCCGTCGCCGCCGGAGCGCTGCCCGCCCTCGCCTTCCCCTCGCCCGGCCTCTGGTGGTTCGCCTACGTCGCCCTCGTGCCCTGGATGCTGTTGCTCAGGTCTGCCCCCAGCGGACGGCGCGCGGCCCTGGAGGGGTGGCTCGGCGGCGCCGGGTTCATCTTCGCCGTGCACCACTGGCTGCTGCCGAGCATGCACGTGTTCCTGGTCGCGGTGGCCGCGCTGCTGGGGTTGCTGTGGATCCCCTGGGCACTGTTGGTGCGGGAACTGCTCGGCGGGGTGCCGGCCGCCGGTCGTGCGGTGGCCGCGCTGGTCCTGGTACCGGCGGGTTGGCTGCTGTCGGAGTTGGTCCGATCCTGGCAGGGCTTGGGCGGGCCGTGGGGGCTGCTCGGGGCGAGTCAGTGGCAGGTGCCGCCGGCGCTCGTGCTGGCTTCCCTGGGCGGGGTGTGGCTGGTGAGCCTGCTGGTGGTGGCGGTGAACTGTGCGCTGGTGCTGTTGCTCGCGGTGCCCGGGGCGCGGGTCCCGGCGGTGGCCGGGGTGACCGGCTGTGCGGTGCTGACCGGGGTGGCGTGGCTGTGGGTACCGCGCCCGGAGGCGGCCGGCGTGCTGCGCGTGGCCGTGGTCCAGCCGGGGGTCGTCGCGGACGGGCCGGACAGCGCCGAGCGCCGGTTCGACGTCGGGGAGCAGCTGACCCGGACCCTGGCGGGTCAACGCCCCGACCTGGTGGTGTGGGGCGAGAGCAGCGTCGGCGCGGATCTGGAGGCCCGCCCGGACCTGGAGCGGCGGTTGACGGCGCTGTCCGCCGAGGTGGGGGCTCCTTTGCTGGTGAACGTGGACGCGCGGCGGGGTGACAGTGCCGGGATCCGCAAGAGTTCCGTGCTGATCGGGCCCCAGGGTCCGACCGGCGACCGGTACGACAAGATGCGGCTGGTTCCCTTCGGCGAGTACGTACCCGCCCGGGCGCTGTTCGGCTGGGCGACCTCGGTGGGCAAGGCGGCGGGCGAGGACCGGGTGCGGGGCGACTCCCCCGTGCTGATGCCGCTGCCGGGCCGGCCCGCGCTGCTGATCGGTCCGCTGGTCTGTTTCGAGTCCGCGTTCCCCGACATGAGTCGGCACCTGACGCGTGGCGGGGCGGCCCTGCTCGTCGCGCAGTCCGCGACGTCCAGCTTCCAGGACAGCTGGGCCCCGGCCCAGCACGCCTCGCTCGCCGCCCTGCGCGCCGCCGAGACCGGCCGCCCGGTGGTGCACGCCACCCTCACCGGCATCAGCGAGGTGCACGGCCCGGCCGGTGAGCGGGTCGGCCCGTCCCTGGCCACCTCGGAGAGCACCGCCCACGTGTACGCCGTGCCGCTGGCCACCGGCTCGACGCTCTACGTCCGCTTCGGGGACTGGCCGGTGGGCGCTGCCCTCGCCGCCCTGGCCGCGTTCTGCGCGGCCCGGTGGAGGCCCTCGATCAGGAAGCCTGCTCCAGAGCCGAGCGCACCACCCGTTCACACAGCTCGTGGGTGAGGAGGGCGTCCCGGGCGCTCAGCGTCGTGCCCGCCTCGACGGCTTCCAGGAAGGCGTCCACCACCTGTTCGATGCCCCGCTGGCGGGCGACCGGCACCCAGTCGCCGCGCCTGCGCACGGTCGGCTGGCCCTTGTGGTCGACGATCTCGGCGAGGTTGACGACCTGCCGCTTGGTGTCCTGTCCGGAGACCTCCAGGGTCTCCTCGGTGGACCCCGACAGCCGGTTCATGATGCCGAGGGCGGTGAACCCGTCGCCGGACATCTGGAGCACCACCTGATGCATGAGCCCCTCGCGGACCACGGCCCGGACGTCGACGTGGTCGGCGTCCCCGGGCAGCAGGAACCGCAGGGTGTCGACGACGTGGATGAAGTCGTCCAGGACCAGCGTCCTCGGGTCCTCGGGCAGCCCGACCCTGTTCTTCTGCATGACGATCAACTCGCGCGGGTGGTCGACGCACTGCGCGTACCCGGGAGCGTGGCGCCGGTTGAAGCCCACGGCGAGGGAGATCCCGCGCTCCTCGGCCAGTTCCACCAGTCGCCGCGAGTCCTCGAACTCGTAGGCCAGGGGCTTGTCCACGTAGGTGGGCACGCCCGCCTCCAGCAGACGCGCCACGATCTGCGGGTGGGCCTCGGTCGGCGCGTGCACGAAGGCCGCGTCGAGTCCCGCGGCGAGCAGTGCGTCGAGCGTGGTGTGCCGGCGCTCGGCCGGGACGTGGTGGATCGCGCCGATCCGCTCCAGCGTGGCGGGGGTGCGGGTCTGCAGGTGCAGCTCCACTCCCGGACGGGCGGTGAGGACGGGCAGGTACGCCTTGCGGGCGATGTCGCCGAGTCCGATGACGCCAACCTTCACCGGGAGCCTCCAGGTTCGTTCCTTGTGGGACGCTCGCAGCTTAATCCCTGGTGACAGGGGCTGCGGTCGCTGAGGATGGGGCACATGACCAACTCCGGATCCCACCGCCCCGAACCCTCCACCACCGCGAACGAGCGGGACATGTTGGACGGCTGGCTCGACTACCACCGCTCCACGTTGGCCTGGAAGTGCGAGGGACTCGGGGACGAGCAACTGCGCCGCAGCGCGCTCGCGCCGTCCGAACTGAGCCTGTTGGGCCTCGTCCGGCACATGGCCGAGGTCGAACGCTACTGGTTCCGCGAGATCATGCACGGCGAGGAGCTCCCCGACCTGTACTCGACGCCGGACGACGTGGACGGCGACTTCCGGTTCACCGCCGAGGACACCTGGAGCGAGTCCGAGCGGGTGTGGCAGACCGAGATCGAGCTGGCCCGGCAGTCCGTGCAGGGTTGTTCCCTGGACCTGGTCTCTCGACCCGAGAGCCACCGCCGGGGCGAGGTGTTCAGCCTGCGCTGGGTGTACACCCACATGATCGAGGAGTACGCCCGCCACAACGGTCATGCGGACCTGCTGCGCGAGCACATCGACGGCGCCACGGGCGAGTAGCGGACCCGGTCTCGACCCGGATCGCGCTCCGGCCGTCAACTGGCGGCGCACCGGCGGGCGGCCGTCACCCGTGCGGGGGCAATATCGCCCCAGGGTTTTCGCAACCGGGTCCTCGCACAGCAGAGTTGCGCGCGTGCATCCAACCCGAACCACGACGAAACTGCTGCTCGGAGTGGCCTGTGCCGTCTCGGCTGTCTCCGGCTGCGTGAATGTGACCCCGGCTCCGGCGCACCCCGCCGCGGTGCCCCCCGCCGGGTTGCCGCCGCGGTACGAGCCGCGCGGCGGGCCGGGAGCCCTCCCGGTGGTCGTCCAGGCGCCCGCCCTGGAGGCGCTGCGGGCGGTCCCGCGTGAGCCGGGGCATCCGGCGGCTTCGACCGCTTCGACGACCGGCAGCCGGGGCGAGGCGCCGAGCGCGCCGCGTACGCCCGCGGAGCCCGGGCGGGCCGCGCCGCCGGTCCCGGACATCCCTGAGCCCCGCCGGCGGGGCGAGCATCCCCCGGGGCACGCCGATGGCCGTCCGGGGGACCGGCCGCACCGCCCCCGGCCCGACGCGAAGGCGCCGCGGGAGCTGATGCGGGAGTTGCCGGTGCGCCCGGCGGACGTGTGCGCCATGGGCCGTCGCCACGGGCGCTGGCACCCCGACAGCCCGGAGGCCCGGATCTGCGCGGGCGTCCAGGGCGGCTGAGGCCCTCCCGTACGGCCTCCGCGGCCCGTGGACGCCTCCCGGGCCCCGGAAGCCTACGGAGACTGCTCCGGGAAGGTTCGGGGCCGCTCGCCCGGCTCCGTCGCGAGCCGCAGCTCCAGCCGGGCGATGGCGGCCCGGACCCGGTCGCCGTACCCGTCGTCGGCGAGCGCGCCGGTGGCCGCCCGGGCCCGGGCGAGGTGGGCCCGGGCCGCCTCGGGTCGACGCAGTTTCACGTAGTCGGCGGCCAGGTTGAGGTGCAGCGACGGGTAGAACACCCGGACCGCCGGATGTGCATCGCGGGCACCGCGCGGGGACCGGGCGCCGGGTGGGCCCGCGGTCGGCCCGTCGGCGGGGGTCGGCCCGTCGGCGGCGGTCAGTGCCCGCAGGTCCCAGGCCAGTTCGTCGGCGGGATCGTCCTGCGCGTCGGCCATGTAGTGGGCGAGGGTGCACCGGTGGAGCGGGGGGCCCGCCTCGCCGATCTCGGACCAGATCTTCCCCAGGCGATTGCGGGCCTCCTCGCGGTCCCCGGCGTGCAGCAGGATCACGGCCTGGCCGATCCTGGTCATGACGGCGTCCTCGGACGCCTCCTGCTGCTCCGTCAACGCGGCCTCCGGCTGGCTCCGCCAGACCTGCTCTCCGGTCTGATCGTCACGACGCTAACCGCATGCACCGCCTGCGACGCCCAGGCGGGGTGTGGCGTCAGCCAAGGTCCGGGATACGCCAGTCGATCGGCTCATGCCCCTGGGCGGCGACGGCTTCGTTGATCTGCGTGAAGGGGCGGGACCCGAAGAACTTCTTGGCCGACAGCGGCGAGGGGTGGGCGCCCTTGACGATCACGTGCCGGTCCTCGTCGATCAGCGGGATCTTCTTCTGGGCGTACGCGCCCCAGAGCACGAAGACGACCGGGTCGGGACGCGCGGAGACGGCCTTGATCACCGCGTCGGTGAACTTCTCCCACCCCTTGCCCTTGTGCGAGTTGGGCTCGGCCTCGCGGACGGTGAGCACCGCGTTGAGCAGCAGGACGCCCTGCTCGGCCCACGGCATCAGGTACCCGTTGTCCGGGACGGGGAGGCCGAGCTCCTCCTTCATCTCCTTGTAGATGTTGCGCAGCGAGGGCGGGGTCTTGACCCCGGGCCGCACGGAGAAGCACAGGCCGTGCCCCTGGCCGGCGCCGTGGTAGGGGTCCTGGCCCAGGACCAGGACCTTCACCTTGTCGAACGGCGTGGCCTCCAGGGCCGCGAGGACCTGGTCGCGGGGCGGGTAGACCGGCCCGTTCGCCCGCTCCTTCTCGACGAACTCGACGAGCTCTTTGAAGTAGGGCTGGTCCAGCTCCCCGCCGACAGCGGGGAGCCAGGACTCGGGCAGCATCTGGGTCACGTCTACAACCTCCGGTACGGGATCGTGCAACTGCGTGGTGCAACTGCCCAGAACCTACCGGGAGCCACTGACAACGCGTCGTCCGCCTGCCCGCCCGAAGCCGCTACCAGCTGGTCTTGCGGAACAGCTCCCACATCTGCATGACGGTCTGCGGGTCGAGGGCCCGTTCGGCGCCGGCGATGTCCTCGCGCGCGCCGACGTACAGCTTGCCCTGCCACAGCGGCAGCAGCCGGACGTCCTGGGCGAAGATCTGCTGGGCTTCCTCGAACTCCTTGACGCCGGCGCCCCGGTCGCTCTCGCGGCGGGACTTGGGCAGCAGATCGTTCAGGATGGGAGCGGACTCGTACGGGGTGCCGACCGCGTTCTGCTTGCCGACGAACGGGGCGATGAAGTTGTCCGGGTCCGGGAAGTCGGGGAACCAACCTCGGCCGAAGACCGGGTAGTCGCCCTTCTTGTATCCGGCCTGGAAGGCCTTCCAGGGCTGACCCCGCAGGTTGATCTTGAAGAGGTCGCTCTCCTCCAGCTGCCGCTTGATCTCGGTGAACTCCTCGGCCGTGGAGGGGCCGTACCGGTCGGTCGTGTACCAGAAGGTCAGCTCGACCTTCTGGGTGATCCCGGCCTCCCGGAGGATCTTCTTCGCCTTCTCGACGTCCGAGTGGCCGTAGAGGTCGTAGAACGGCGTCCGGTGGGCGACGGTGCCCTTGGGGACCATCGAGTACAGCGGCTCGGCCGTGCCCTGGTAGACCTTGGCCACGAGCGCGCCGCGGTCGATGACCTGGGCGATGGCCTGGCGCACCGGCAGCTTGGCGACCTGCGGGTCCTTGGGGTTGAAGACGAGGTAGCGGATCTCGGCGCCGACGTTCTCGACGACCTGGATGCCGGCCTCGTGGGACGCGGGCGTCTGCAGGTCCTTGACCTCCGCGGCGGACAGGCCTCGGTAGGTGGCGTCGATCTCCTTGGCCTTGAGGGCCGCGACCATCTTCTTGGAGTCCGCGAAATAGCGGATGGTCACCGCGTCGTTGCGACGGGTCGCGAAGCCCGAGTAGCTCGCGTTGCCGCTGAGGACCGCTTCACTGCCCTCGGTGTACGAGTCGAGGACGTAGGGGCCGGAGCCGATCGTCTTGCCCTCCTCGCGCACCTTGTCCGCCGGGTACTCCTTGGGCGGGACGAGCGAGGCGGCCGGCGAGCCGAGGACGTACGGGAAGGTCGCGTCCGGGGTGTTCAGGTGGAAGACGACCGTCGTCGCGTCCGGGGTCTCGATCTTGTCCAGGCTGCCGAAGAGGTCCTTCGGACCGACCTGGGAGTTGATCGTCCGGATCCGGTCGAGGGAGTGCTTGACCGCCTTGGAGTCCAGCGGTTCCCCGTTGGAGAACTTGAGGCCCTTTTTCAGGGTGCAGCGGTAGGACTCGCTGCGGGAGTCGGTGAACTCACAGGCCTGGGCGGCGTCCGGTTGGGGCTTGGTGGAGCCCGTGGGGAACGCCAAGAGCGTCTGGTAGATGTTCCGGTACAGCTCCCAGGAGCCGTCCCATGCCGCGGCGGGGTCGAGGGTGCTCGGCTGGCTCATCGTACCGACGACTATCCGCTTCTTGTCGTCGCCGCTGTCGTCGGAAAGCAGACCGCATCCGGCGAGCAGGGATATGGACGCAAGGGCCGCAGTGATCTGCAGGCATCTGGTCCGGTTGAACACTTGCACGCTCCTCGATCAGCCAGGGGTGCGGCAGACCCTACCGCAGTGCCTCACAAATCCAATGGGCAGGTTTCGTGAGGCACTTGACCGATTACGTGCGCTTTAGGTACGCATTTGCCTCCTCCTGGGAGGCAAATGCGTCCGGTTATCGGTCAGTGCACCCCGGCATTGAGGAACATTCCCCCGTCGACGACCAGAGTTTGTCCCGTGATCCATTCCGCTTGTGCAGATGTAAGAAAGGCCGCGGCGCCCCCGATGTCCTCCGGGACCCCGAGTCGGCCGAGCGGATAGGCCGCCGCGGCCTCCTGCTCACGACCTTCGTAGAGCGCCTGCGCGAACTTGGTCTTCACCACCGCGGGGGCGATGGCGTTGACCCGCACGCCCGGCGCCATCTCGTGCGCGAGCTGGAGGGTGAGGTTGACCATCGCGGCCTTGCTCATTCCGTACGCGCCGATGAAGGGGGAGGCGGAGACGCCGGCGATGGAGGCGATGTTCACGATCGCCCCGCCGTTGTCCTTCTGCCAGGCGCGCCAGGTCCGCTGCGCGAAACCGAGCGCCGAGATCACGTTCGTCTCGAAGACCTTGCGCGCGACGCCCAGGTCCAGGTCCGCGATCGGCCCGAAGACCGGGTTGGTGCCGGCGTTGTTGATCAGGAAGTCGACCCGCCCGAAGGCCTCCATCGTCCGCTCCACGGCGATGGCCTGGTGGGCCTCGTCGTGCGCCTTCCCCGCGACGCCGAGCACCCGGTCCGCCCCGAGCCGCTCGACGGCCTCCTTGAGGGTGTCCTCGTTGCGCCCGGTGATGCACACCCGGTCGCCCCGGGCGACCAGTGCCTCCGCGATGCCGTAGCCGATGCCCCGGCTCGCCCCGGTGATGAGTGCGACCTTGCCGCTGTCGTTGCCGCTGTACGTCATGCCGTACGCCCTGCCTCTCGTTCGTCGCCGCGCGTCAGTTGAGCGGGCCGCCGGCCACGTACAGGACCTGCCCGGAGACGAAGCCGGCGGCGTCGCCCGTGAAGAAGGCGATCGCGTTGGCGATGTCGTCCGGGTTGCCGACGCGCTGCACCGGGATCTGGGTGGCGGCGGCGGCCTGGAAGTCCTCGAAGCCCATGCCGACCCGGGCGGCCGTCTGCGCGGTCATCTCGGTGGCGATGAAACCGGGCGCGACGGCGTTGGCGGTCACGCCGAACTTCCCGAGCTCGATGGCCAGGGTCTTGGTGAAGCCCTGCAGACCAGCCTTCGCGGCGGAGTAGTTGGCCTGGCCGCGGTTGCCGAGGGCGGAGCTGCTGGAGAGGTTCACGACGCGGCCGAACCCGGCCTCGACCATGTACTTCTGACAGGCCCGGGCCATCAGGAAGGCGCCCCGCAGGTGCACGTTCATGACCGTGTCCCAGTCGGTGGCGCTCATCTTGAAGAGCAGGTTGTCGCGGAGCACGCCCGCGTTGTTGACCAGGATGGTCGGAGCGCCGAGCGTGCTCGCCACGCGCTCGACGGCCGCCTCCACCTGCGCGCTGTCGGAGACGTCGCAGCCGATGGCGACGGCCCTGCCGCCGGCCGCCGTGATCGCCTCGACGGTGTCCTTGCAGGCCGCCTCGTCCAGGTCGAGTACGGCGACCGCACGGCCTTCGGCGGCCAGGCGTACGGCGGTGGCCGCGCCGATGCCCCGGGCCGCCCCGGTCACGATCGCGACGCGCTGCTCGGTGGTGGACATGCTGGATCTCCTCGCGCTTGGAATCCTCGGTGCGCCGACGCGGCCCCTCGTGGGTGAGCAACCGCTTAGTAGCTTCGGCTGGACAGACGCTAGGAGCCCTGGCACCCGGTGTCAACGGCACCGGCCCGCGGGGCTCCCCGGGTCGTGCGCCGATCCTCGGAGGGTCCGCCGCGCTCAGCGCACCAGCAGCTCCAGCAGCCGTTCCACCTCGGCCTCCGGGTCGGCCGTCAGGCCGGTGTGCACCGGGCCCGGCTGCACCACGGTGCTGCGCGGCGCGATCAGCCAGCGGAACCTGCGGCCGGGCTCGTCGCCCGCCGCCTGACCGGCCGACTCGCCGCCCGCGCACAGCCCCTCGACCCCGAGCAGCGCAGCCCGTACACCGATCACGTCGGCCCCGGGGTCGAGGGCGAGCAGCTTGCCCTCGTCGAGGTGGATGCGCGCGGCGACGTAGGAGTGCGCCCGGCAGTAGACGATCACGCCGGCGTTGAAACACTCGCCGCGCTCCATCCGGGGCACCACACGCACCAGCGCGTACTCGAACACGTCCCGCTTGATCACTCGCTGTCGCTCTTCTTCTCGTCGGGCTCGGTCTTGGCGCGCGGCGGCGCGAGGCGCTCGGCCAGCCACCCGGGCGGACCCGACCTCGGCCGAACCTCGGCCTTCATGGTGATCCTCTCGTGGATGCCGGCCGCGCGCGGCAGCAACGCGTCCACATAGGCGCGTCGCACGGCGTCCGTGGAGTCGAACCCGGGCTCGTCGACCAGCCACTCGTCCGGCACGTCGGCGGTCACCTCGGCGAGCAGCTCCCTCGTCACCAGCGGCGCGAGCTCCGCGGCGGCGGCCGCGATGTCGGGTCCGACGGGGGCCAGGACGTGGTCGGAGGCGTTGTAGGGCTTGGCGGCGGCGGCCGCCGCGGTCGGCCAGTTGTGCTGCCAGATCATGGTGGCGCCGTGGTCGATGAGCCACAGGTCGCCGTGCCAGACGAGAAGGTTCGGGTTGCGCCAGGAACGGTCGACATTGTTGATCAGGGCGTCGAACCAGACCACGCGTCCGGCCTCGACGGGGTCCACCTGGTACGCGAGCGGGTCGAAGCCGATCGAACCGGGCAGGTAGTCCATCCCGAGGTTCAATCCGCCGCTGGCCTTCAGCAGCTCCTGAACCTCTTGGTCGGGCTCGCCGAGCCCGATGACGGGGTCGAGTTGCATCTGCACCAGCCGCGGGACCCGCAGGCCCAGCCGCTGGGCCAGTCGGCCGCAGACGACCTCGGCGACCAGGGTCTTGCGCCCCTGGCCGGCCCCGGTGAACTTCATGACGTAGGTGCCGAGATCGTCGGCCTCGACGATCCCCGGCAGCGAGCCGCCCTCACGCAGGGGCGTGACGTAACGGGTCGCGATCACTTCTGTGAGCATTTTCCCAGGCTAACGGGCGGCGGCAGTCAGTCCGCCCTGACGGGTGCGACGACCAGCGGCCCCGAGGGTGCGTCATGGGACACGCGCGTGCCGAGGTCAGCGGCATGGGGCCGGACGGTTCGATCGGCGCGGGACGGCTCGTCGTTGCACCTGCCGAGTCGGCACCGACGCCCTTCCCGGCGGCGCGTGTCTCCGGTGGGGGCCTCGAAGCCGAACGCGATGCGTCGCGCTGCCCGAACCCCCCGTCGGGGTGCGGCCTGCGGGGCCGTACCCGGACCCGGGCCTGCGTGACGTGGGCGCCGGGGGCGTCCGCCGAGGTTGCGGGGGTCAGCGCGGCCCGGCCCACCCGTCGAGCAACTCCCGCGTCGTGGTGATGGTGGCGACCAGTGCCAGTGCGTTGCGGATCACTTCGGCGGTGTACGCCGCGGGTACCCCGGTGATCGCATCGGACGGGACCACCACCCGGTAGCCGAGGTTCACCGCGTCGAAGACGGTGTTGGGGATCGCGATGTTCGAGGAGACACCGGTGACGACGAGGGTGCGGACACCGAGGTTGCGCAGCAGGGGGTCCAGATCCGTACCGGCCATCGGGGAGAGGCCGTGGAGCCGGCGCACGACCAGGTCCCGCTCGGCCACCACGATGGGGGCGGCGACCTCGACCGCGCGACTCCCGCTGAGTTGACGCACCGGGAGCTTCCCTGCGGCCCGGAACAGCCGCGCGTTGGCGTTGGCGCCGAGTCCGTCCGCCCGCCGCTCCGCGACGGCGTGCAGCACCTGTACGCCCGCTCCCCGGGCGGCGTCGACCAGCGCGGCCACCCGGTCCAGCATCCCCGAGTCGCGGGCCTCCTTGGCCAGCTCGGGCAGGGCGCTCTCCTCGCCGACGACGCCGTTCTGGCATTCGACGGTGAGCAGGGCGGTGGTGGCGGGATCGAGTTCCGGCATGGCTCCCCCTGGCGTGACGGCCGAAGAGCCCGCATGATTCCTGACACACAGTCAGATGTGAAGGGGCGCGGGACGGATGGACGAGGCACGCGTGGATCGGACGCAACGGCGGGGCCGCCGCATCATGATGACCGACGAGGAGGTGGACGCCTTCCTGCGCGAGCAGCGCACCTGCCGGGTGGCCACCGTCTCCCCGGACGGACGCCCCCACGTGGGGGCCCTGTGGTTCGCGTGGGACGGGAGTTCCCTGTGGCTTTACTCGATCACGCGCAGCCGCCGCTGGTCCGACCTGCGCAAGGACCCTCGGATCTCGGTGGTCGTGGACGCGGGCGAGGCGTACGACGAACTGCGCGGGGTCGAACTGTCCGGCAGCGCGGTCTTCGTCGGCGAGGCCCCCCGCACGGGAGAGCCGTGCCCGGAACTGGCGGAAGCCGAACGCCTCTTCCCGGTGAAGAACTTCGGGATCGACGAGATGCCGCACGACGGGCGCCACGCCTGGATCCGACTCACCCCGGAGTCGATCGTCTCGTGGGACTTCCGCAAGCTCTAGAACCGTGCTCCGGGCCGCACGCGGCGGCCCTACAGCGTCGAGGCGGTCGCCTTGAGGGCGTCGACGGCGGCCCGGACGGAGGGCCGCCGGTCGGCGTCCGCCCGCCAGACGACGTACACGTGCCGGCGGACGGCGTCGCTCACCGGCAGCAGTCGCACCCCGGACGGGACGGGCCCACGTCCCAGCCGGGGGGTCACGCACACGCCCAGTCCCGCTTCGACGAAGGCCAGTTGGGTGTGGTGCTCCTCGGCGATGTGCGCGATGCGGGGCTCGATGCCGATGCCGCGCAGGGTGAACACCAGCCACTCGTGACAGAACTGGCCCTCATTCCAGGAGATCCACTCCTCGTCGGCGAAGTCGGCCAGTGACACCAGGGAGCGCCCCGCGTGCCGGTGACCGGCCGGCACCGCGATGTCGACGGAGTCCTCCAGCAGATGGCAGCGGGTGAGTTCGACGGGCACCGGCATCCGCTTGTTGTGCCAGTCGATGGCCAGGGCCAGGTCGAGATCGCCGCGCACCACCGCGGCCATGCTCTCCCCCGGCTCCTGCTCCCGCACCCGGGTGCGGAGATCGGGATGCCCGGTGCGCAGCGCCGTCAGCGCCCCGGGCAACAGTCCGCGCATGGCGGTGGGGAAGGCGGCGATCTGCAACTCCCCCACCGCGCAACCACGTTGGGCCTCCACGTCGGCCTGTGCGAGTTCCACCTGGGAGAGGATCCGGGCCGCGTGGTCGGCGAGCAGACGCCCGGCGTCGGTCAGCCGGACTCCGCGCCCGTTCTTGGCCAGCAGCGGCTGGCCCACCTCCCGCTCCAACTTGGCCATCTGCTGGGAGACCGCGGAGGTGGTGACGTGCAGCCCGTCCGCCGCGCCGCCGACCGAGCCGTGGCGGGCGAAGGCGTCGAGGGTGCGCAGGCGCTCCAGGTTCAACATGTAAGCAATGCTACGACGAGAGCGCCACATATTCTCGCTTGTTCTAATGCGTCGGACGCCACAGAGTAAACCCATGAGCGCACCCACCGCCCCGAGACCGACAACCGAGGCCCTCCCCGATCCCCAGCCGACCGCCGCCGCCGCTGCGACCGTCACCACACCGCCCGTCCCTCGCCGGGCCGGCCTCGACTGGCGGATCCGTTTCGCCGTCCTCTCGGTGATCTGGGGCTTCAGCTTCCTGCTGATCAAGGTGGGAACGGAGGCCTACGCCCCGTTCCAGGTCGCTCTCGGTCGGGTCGCCTTCGGCGCCCTCGCGCTGCTCACGGTCCTGTTGCTGCGCCGTGAGCGGCTGCCCCGGGGTCGGCGGACCTGGGCCCACCTGACGGTGGCGGCGCTCCTGCTCAACACCGCGCCGTTCTCGCTCTTCGCGTACGCCGAGCTGAGCATCCCCTCCAGCCTGGCCGGCATCTGCAACGCGACCTCCCCCCTGTGGGGCATGGCCCTTTCCCTGGTCGCCCTGTCCGAGGACCGCCCCACCCGCCGCCGGTTCGCCGGCCTTGGTCTCGGCTTCCTCGGCGTGCTCACCGTCCTCGGAGCCTGGCAGGGCTTCTCGGGGGTCGACGCCAGGGGCACCGCGCTCGCCCTGCTGGCCTCGCTGTGCTACCCCATCGGCTGGATCTACGTCCGCCGCACCCTGGCCGGCACGCCCGGCTCGCCGGTGGCCCTGACCGGCGCGCAGCTCGGCATCTCGACGGTTCAACTGCTGCTGGTCAGCGCCCTGTTCACCTCGGCGCCGCACTCCTTCCCGCTCTGGCCGACCCTGTCGGTGATCGCCCTGGGCGCCCTCGGCACGGGATTGGCCCTGCAGATGCAGTACGGACTCGTGACGGAGGTCGGCCCGACCACCGCACAGATGGTCACCTACTTCATCCCCGTCATCGCCACCACGGCGGGCGTCCTGGTCCTGGGCGAGCAGCTCCACTGGAACACCCCGGTCGGCGCGGCGATCGTCCTGGCCGGCGCGGCCCTCACCCAGACCCGCCCCCCGAAGCCCACCACCTCGGCCCCCGCCGTCTCCGACCCCGCCCCATCCAGCCCCGCAGGCGTTTGAGGCGCGGGGGTCCGGGTGCGGAGCCCCCGGCAAGGCGGGTCCGGGTGCGGAGCCCCCGGCAACGGCGCCGCACCCGCCCACCAGCCGGACGTCGCAACAGCGGGGCCGGGCCGACCACCGCCCCGGCCCCCGCTTGACCCGGCCCGCACACCCACCGATCCCACCGCGGAGCACCCCCACGCCGGGGCCTCAACCGAAGCGCCCTCCCACCGCCGGCCGCACCCCGTCGGCCACCGCGTCCGCGAGCCCCGCCACCTCCTGCGCCCCGAGCCCGGACACGGTGATCCGCACCCCGGGCCCGCTGTCCACCCGGAACCGTGCCCCCGGCGCCACCGCCCAGCCCGCACCCAGCAGCCGCGCCACCGCTCCCGTCTCGTCGGCGACCGGCACCCACACGTTCATCCCGCTGCGCCCGTACGCCCGCACCCCGCGCCGCTCCAGGGCCGCGACGAGCCCGTCCCGCCGTTCCCCGTACGACCGCGCCACCGCTGCCGCGTCCACCGCGCCCGTGGTCCACAGTTCGACCACCGCGTACTGGAGCAGCCGGCTCACCCAACCCGGCCCCAGGCGCTGCCGCCCGCGCACCCGGTCCATCGTGACCGTGTCTCCCGTCAGCACCGCGAGTCGCAGGTCCGGCCCGTAGGCCTTGGCGGTGGACCGGACCAGCGCCCAGTGTCGGGTGACCCCGCCCAGGCTCTGCAACGGCAGGTCCACGATCCCGTGTCCGTGGTCGTCGTCGAGGACCAGCACCTCCGGGTGCCGGGCCAGCGACTCCCGCAGCTCCCCGGCCCGGCGCGCGCTCACCACCGCGCCCGTCGGGTTCTGCGCCCTGGCCGTGACCACCAGCGCCCGCGCCCCGTCCGCCAGGGCCCGCGCCACCGCCTCCGGCCGCGGCCCCTCGTCGTCCACGGCGACCGGCAGCACCCGCAGCCCCAGCGCGGGCGCCAGGTCCAGCACGCTCCCCCAGCCCGGGTCCTCCACGGCCACGGCGTCGCCGGGGCGCAGGTGGGCGGCCAGTACGCGTTCGATGCCGTCGAGGGCCCCCGAGGTGAGCCCGACGGGCCCGGCCGGCACCCCGTCGGCGTCGAAGCCGGCGCGGGCGAGGGCCGCCAACTCCGGGGCGACCGGGTCGGCTCCGTACAGGGTGGGCGTCCGCGCGTACCGTCGGGCGGCGGCGGCCAGGGCCCCGTCCAGCGAGGGCAGCAGCGAGACGTCCGGGTTGCCCGAGGCGACGTCGCGCACGCCGGGCGGGATGTCCATCCGCAGCGCGTCGCGGGGCGCGCTCGCCGGCCGCGACCTGACGCGGCTGCCGCGCCGGCCGTCCGTCTCGATGACCCCGCGCTCGCGCAGGGTCCGGTAGGCGGCGGCCACGGTGTTCGGGTTCACCCCGAGCACTCCGGCCAGCTCCCGCATCGGCGGCAACAGCGCTCCCGGGGCGAGCGCGCCCGATCCGATCCCCGCTTCGACACTGGCCGCGATGTCCGATGCGCGACGCCCTGCGATCCGATAGTCTCCTAGCACAAACCACAGTATGCACTAGTGCAACGGAGTTCGCACCATGACCGCCACGCCCGCCACCGAGCCGACCACGCCGACCACCGCGCAGCCGGCCGCGCGGACGACCTCCGCGTACGAACCCACCGACCGCACCGTCCCGACCCGTTCCCGGGACCGGGCACGCTACGACCGCGAGACCGTGCACGCGATACTCGACCAGGCCTTCGTCTGCCACCTCGGCTTCGTGCGCGACGGCGCGCCGGTGGTCCTGCCGACGCTGTTCGGCCGGATCGGCGAGGCCCTGTACCTCCACGGCTCGACCGGGTCCCGCCCCCTGCTCGCGGCGGGCAGGACCGATCCGGGCCTGCCGGTCTGCGTGACCGTGACGCACGTCGACGGCCTGGTGCTGGCCCGGTCGGCCTTCCACCACTCCCTGAACTACCGCTCGGTGGTCATCCACGGCACCGCCCACCAGGTCACCGACGAGCAGGAGTGCCGGACGGCGCTCGACGCCCTCGTCGACCAGGTCGTGCCCGGCCGGTCCGCCGACTGCCGGCCCCCCACGGCCAGGGAACTCGCGGCGACCGCCGTGATCCGACTGGACCTGACCGAGGTGTCCGCCAAGCTGCGCACGGGCGGGCCGAGCGACGACGCCGAGGACCTGGGCCTGCCCTTCTGGTCGGGCGTGGTCCCGGTCGCCCCGACGTACGGGACGCCGATCCCGGCCGCCGACCTGTCCCCCGGCGTCGCCGTCCCGGACTACCTCGCCGCGCTCTGAGCCACCGGGGCGGGCCTGGCCACCGGCCCGCCCGCCGGCCTCCGCGCCTCGGCGAAGATCAGCGCCCCGACGGCCGTCAGCAGCAGGACGGTGCCGAGGATCACGGCGCCGGTCAGCCGTTCTCCGAGCAGCAGGACGGCGATCACCGCCGCGCTCACCGGCTCGATCAGCATGATCACCGACACCGTGGCGGCCCGTACCGCGGCGGCGCCGTGGAAGTAGAGCGCGTACGCCAGGGCCGTCGGCACGGTGGCCACGTACACGAGCAGCCAGAGCACCCGCCCGAGTTCGGCGGTGTGCGGAAGCAGGCCCTCCACCGCGGCGAGCGGCAGCAGGCACACCGTGCCCACCGCCACCGACCACGCCGTGGTGACCAGCGGGTCCCCGCCGGCCCCGCGCTGCCCCAGCAGGCGGGCCCGCAGGGTCATGGCGGCGTAACCGGCGGCCGACAACAGCGCCCAGCCGACGCCGATCGGCCGCACCTCGCCGCCACCGCTGCCCAGTACCAGCACCGCCAGCCCGGCCAGCGCCCCGCCGACGGCGACGATCCCGCCGCGTCCGAGCCGCTCGCCCATCCAGTACCGGGCGCCGACGGTGATCAGGACGGGCCCCGCCCCCAGGGTGACCACGGTCCCGACGGCCAGACCGGTCTCACGCACCGCGGCGAAGTACGCGGCCTGGAACAAGGTGAACATCAGCCCGGTGGCGATCAGCGAGCCGGCCGAGGGCCGCGGGAGGGCGGCAGCGGGGCGACGGACCGCGAGGACGGCGAGCAGGACCGCCAATCCGCCCGCGCACCGCCAGAACGACAGGGCCAGCGGTCCGAGGTCACTGGCGAGGAACAACAGCGAGGCGGCCGCCCCGGCGGTTCCCCAGGCGGCTCCGGCGACGACGAGGGAGAGGAGACTGCGCCCGGTAGCGGGCGAATGGTTCGACACGTGTGACTCCGCGCATGCGTGAAGGATGAGGGAAAGGGGTCATCGCTTCGCGGGCAGCGCGAATCCGCCCGGGATCTCCCCGGTGCGGGTACTCGTTCGCTCGAAGGCCGCCCGCGCTAGGCGGCGGGAGGCGGAAGCACGGTCGAAGGCATGCTCGAAACCCTAAGCCTTGGCCGGTTCGAGGTCCAACACGGCCGGGTCGGCCGCCCCCGGCGGGGTGGGCCGCGCGGATTGCGCGATGAAGGCCCCGCCCAGGACCAGCGCACCGCCCGCGATCTGCCAGGAGGAGAGGTGCTCGCCCAGCAGAACCCAGGCCAGCACGGTCGCGATGACCGCTTCCAGGCAGGCCACCACGCCCGCCACCTGCGGCGAGAGCCGGCGCACCGAGACGACCCCGGTCAGGTACGCGAACACGGTCGCGATCAGCACGACCCAGCCGAGCAGCACCACCGCCGGCACCGCCGTGTCGCCGAGCGCCGCCTCGGAGCCCAGCACGGCCCAGTCCATCCGCCAGGGCCGGGCGATCACGGTCATGACCAGGGCGCCGACGATCATGCCGAACGCGATCACGCCCAGCGGGTCGGGGACGTCGTCCCCGTCGGTCCCCTGGTCCGCGAACACGAAGTAGAACGCCTGGCAGCAGGCGGCGGCGAGGCCGAGCAGCACCCCGAGCGGGTCCAGGCTCAGCCCGGCCCAGATCTCCACGACGCATGCCAGCCCGACGACGGCCACCGTCGCCCCGGCGGCAGCCGCCCGGGTCACCGGCTTGCGCTGCACGAAGCGGATCCAGCCCAGCAGCAGGGCGGGCCCCAGGTACTCCAGCAGGAGTGCCACGCCGACGGGGATCCGGGACAGGGAGGCGAAGTAGAAGGCCTGCACACCGGCGACGGCGACGAGTCCGAAGCCGGCCAGCAGGAACGGTTTGCGGCGCACCAGGTCGCGATGGCGCCAGGCCAGGGGCGACAGCACGAGCGCCGCACCCGCCACCCTCAACCACACCACGTGCAACGGGTCCAGACCCGCCTCGATCAGCGGCTTCGCCGCGACGCCCGAACCACCGAACGCACACGCCGAGACGAGGGCGAGGCCCAGTCCGGCGTTCTTCCCTGACGCTTGCATGGCCACATGATGGCAGGAGGCGTCAGGACCGTCATCGTCATGACACCTGTTGAGACGCACCCGACACCCACCCTGGTCCGACCCACCGAATCTGACAGGTCGTCAGTATTGAATGTTCCGCCCGCCGGGGCTACCTTCCGCCGCACGTACCCGACGAGAAGGGGTGGTCGCATGGCCGAAGTCACCGCGGAATCACGCATCGAGGCGCCCGCCGCGAAGCTCTGGGCGCAGCTGACGGACTGGGACGCGTACGGCCGGTGGAGCATGACCCACACCAACTTCCCGAAGGGCGGACCGGAGACCCTGGCGGTCGGATCGACCTTCGCGGAGAACATGAAGATGATGGGCTTCCCGGCCGAGGTCCTCTGGACCGTCTCGGAGCTGGAGGACGAACGTCTCTTCGCCATCACCGGCAAGGGCCCGATGGGCGTGGCCGTCCTCACCCGGTACACCCTGATCCCGGACGGCGGGGCCACCACCGTCAAGATCGACGGCGAGTTCACCGGAGCCGCCGTGTCGCTGATGGCCGGCAAGCTCAAGGACTCGGCCACGGCCGCATTGAACGAGTCGCTGCGCAAGCTGGCGGGCCTGGTCACCTGACCCGCGCCGCCCCGCACGCCGGTACGCGCGAGGGCGCGCCCCGCGGGAGGATTCCTGCGGGGCGCGCCCTCGCGTGTTGTCGGCCGGCTCAGTGTTCGTCGGCCAGGATCAGGTAGAGCTTCTTGCGCGCGTCGTTGATGACCCCGAGCGCCTTCTCGCGCTGCTCGGGCGTGCCGGTCTTGAAGACCTGCCCGAAGGCTTCCATCAGGCCGATTCCGGCCGTCCGGACCTCGTGCATCGCCTCGAAGTCGAAGCCCCGCCCGGCGTCCGCCCAAGGGGCGTCCGGCCCCGACTCGGCCTCGGTGCGGCCGGCGTCGGTGAGCGTGAACAGCTTCTTGCCGCCCTCGCTCTCGTTCGTGATGAGGCCCTCGTCCTCCAGCAGTTGCAGGGTCGGGTAGACCGAGCCGGGACTGGGCTTCCAGGCCCCTCCGCTGCGCTCCCCGATCTCCTGGATCATCTCGTAGCCGTGCATCGGCCGGTCCGCGAGCAGCGCCAGGATGGAGGCGCGCACGTCACCCCGCCGGGCCCGGCCGCGCGGTCCGCCGCGTCCGCCGCGCCCTCCGAAGGGTCCACCGCCGAAGGGCGGTCCGAACGGGCCGAAGGCGGCGCGGCGCCCGCCGAACTCCTCCCGACGGTCCGGCCCGCAGTGGCCGTGACCCCGTCCGTGCTCGTGGCCGTGGTCGTGTCCGTGCTGTCCGTGTGAACGCATGACTGCGCTCCTTTCGTCATCGAGTGTCCTCGCCGTCCGACCCGGTGTCCGACGGCTTCGATGTCTCCACTATCACTGATCGCTCGCGATGCGTCAACGATATATCGGAAACTTCTCGACGATAGAGCCAGGCACCCCGGATTGGCCTTTGGCGCCGTTCCACGCCCCGCCCTACGGTCGAGGTCATGCGCATCCGAATCGTCGACGCCTTCACCGACCGCCCGTTCCACGGGAACCCCGCCGGGGTCCTGCTGCTGGACGGCGCGTTCCCCCCGGACTCCTGGCTCCAGCAGGTCGCCGCCGAGGTCAACCTCTCCGAGACCGCCTTCGCCCGGCCGCTGCCGACGGGCGGGGAGGCCGACTGGGAGCTGCGCTGGTTCACCCCGGCCGCCGAGGTGGACATGTGCGGCCACGCCACCCTCGCGACCGCCCACGTCCTCGCGACGACCGGTCGGGCGAGCGGGCTGATCCGCTTCGCCGCCCGCTGCGGGATCCTCACGGCGCGGACCGCCGAGGACGGCACGATCACCATGGACTTCCCGACCTCCTCGCTGACGGAGGTCGAGCCCGTGCCCGAGGTGGAGCGCGCGCTGGGCGCCGCGATCGTCTCGGTGCACGACACGTCCGCCCACGTCGGCGACCTGGTGGTGGAACTCGCGGACGAGCGGACCGTACGGGAACTCACCCCCGACATCGCCGCCCTGCGCGGCTACGCCCGCCGCGGGGTGATCGTCACCGCGGCCGCCGAGGACCCCTCACGCGGCCACGACTTCGTCTCCCGCGGCTTCTTCCCGGCGTTCGGCATCGACGAGGACCCCGTCACGGGCAGCGCCCACACCGCGCTCGCCCCCTTCTGGGCGCGTCGCCTGGGCAGCACCACGCTGACGGGCCTCCAGGGCGGATCGCGCACGGGGCTGGTCCGCGTCACCCTCGCCGGTGAGCGCACCCTGCTGACCGGTCACGCCGTCACGGTCCTGGACGGGGAGCTCCTCACCCGCCCCTGAGGACCCCCGAAGAGGCCTCAGGGAGTCGGCAGCCAGCCCACCTTGCCCGCGAGCAGGGCGTAGCCGCCGAAGGCCACGATGTCGAGCAGCGCGTGCGCGACGACGAGCGGTCCGACCCGCCCCCAACGGCGGTAGGCCAGCACGAACACCACGCCCATCACCATGTTGCCGATGAAGCCGCCGATGCCCTGGTAGAGGTGGTAGGAACCGCGCAGTGCCGCGCTCGCCAGCAGCGACGCCGTCGGGGACCAGCCCAGTTGGTCGAGCCGGCGCAGCAGGTAGGCCAGCACGATGACCTCCTCGACCACGGAGTTCTGCAGCGCGGAGAGGATCAGTACGGGGAACTTCCACCACACGTCCGGCAGTGCCTCCGGCACCACGGTCAGGTTGAAGCCGGTGGCGCGGGCCGCCAGGTAGAAGGCGAGGCCGGCGCTGCCGATGCCGGCGGCGACCAGAGCGCCGCGACTCAGGTCGAACAGCGGCCTGGTCCGGTCGAAGCCCAGCGCACGCAGCCCCGGCGCGCCTTCGCGGGTCAGCAGGTGCGCGACGAGCAGTACGGGGACGAGCGCACTCGCGATCCCGAAGAGCTGCCAGGCCAGGTCCAGCCAGGGCCGCCCGGGCGCGTACGACCCGTTCAGCGTGGCCGCCTGGTCCTTGAGCCCACCCGGCTTGGTCAGCGAACCGACGAAGCTGATCAGGGCCGAGACCCCGCTCGCCCCCAGCGACAGCGCGAGGACGAGCAGCGTCTCGGTCCGCAGGTATCCGCGGCTCTCTTCCCGCAGGTCCTTGACCATCGGCTCCGGCTCCACCCGCACGCCCGACTCCCGTCCCGCCGCGATCGGTGTCGCGACGTGCCGTCACGACACCCCCATACTGCCTCCTCGGCGGGGGAACGGGATCACCGGACTCGATCGGGGTCAGAGACGGGCCGCCGCGGCGGCGTCCACCTCCTGCCCGGCGAGCCCGACCGGCCAGGTGTGCACGGGCTCGCCCCGGTGCGACAGCTCGCTGTAGCGCCGGGTGGTGGCCGCCAGCGCGTCGTCGCGTCCCAGGCCGGCCGCGACGGCCCGGTGGAAGGTGTCCACCTGCCAGGTCGCACCGTTCACCCGGAGCCGACAGCGCTGTTCGATGATTCCCAGGTAGTGGTCCCGGTCCGCCGGCGCGATCCCCCAGGCGTCCAGCCCGGCCGCCGCCAGCGGAAGCAGCTCGTCGAGCACCAGCCGTACCGCCGGCACGCTCGCCAGACCTCCGCCCCTGCCCCGACGCGGCCAGCGCAGCCGCGCGTCGATCCCGTACCGACAGGCCGCGTCGAAGTTGGCCTCGGCCTCCGCGAACGGCAGCCTCGTCCAGACCGGCCGCTGCTCGTCCGCGAGCGTGCGCACCAGCCCGTAGTAGAAGGCGGCGTTGGCGACCACGTCGGCCACGGTGGGCCCGGCCGGCAGCACCCGGTTCTCCACCCGCAGGTGCGGCACCCCGTCGGCGACCCCGTACACGGGCCGGTTCCAGCGGTAGACCGTGCCGTTGTGCAGCACCAGCTCCTGCAGGCTCGGCACGCCTCCCTCGGCGAGCACCCGCAGCGGCTCCTCCTCGTCACAGATCGGCAGCAGCGACGGGAAGAAGCGGACGTTCTCCGCGAAGAGTTCGTACGCCGAGTCCACCCACCGCTCCCCGAACCAGGTCCGCGGCCGCACGCCCTGCGACTGGAGTTCGGGCGGGCGCGTGTCGGTGGCCTGGGTGAAGAGCGGCGGCCGCGATTCCCGCCACAGCTCGTGCCCGAACAGGAACGGCGAGTTGGCGCCGACCGCCGTCTGTACGGCGGACACCGCCTGGGCCGCGTTCCACACGTCCGCGAACCGGGCCGGGGTCACCTGGAGGTGCAGTTGCACGGAGGTGCAGGCGGCCTCGGGCACGATCGATCCGGAGGTCCAGGTCAGCCGCTCGACGCCGTCGATGTCGAGGATGAAGTCCTCGCCGCGCATCATCAGGATCTGCTCGTTGAGCAGCGAGTACCGGTCCACGGCGGAGAGGTTGGCCAGAGCCAGGTCGGAGCGGGTGATCGTCGGCAGGATGCCGATCATCACCACCCCGGCGTCGATCGCGGCGGCCTGCCGGTGGGCATAGTTCAACCCGGCCCCGAGTTCTTCGGCGAGCTGGTCGAATACCCGTCCGCCGAGGCGGTGCGGGAGTACGTTCACCTCCAGGTTGAACATTCCGAGTTCGGTTTGGAAATCGGGGCTCGCTATACGCTCCAGAACCTCGGCATTCACCATTCTCGGCAACCCGTCGGCACCCGCGAGATTCAGTTCGATCTCCAGTCCCATCATGTTCTTGGGCCGATCGAACCTCTTCTCCGCCAGAAGGCGCTCCAGCCCCTCCAGGCACTCGTGGAGCTTCCTTCGATACCGATGCCGATCGGACAGGTCGAATCCGCCTGCCACGACCTTCTCCCCCATCGAAGCGTCCCTCCTCGAATGGGCCTGGCCCGGTGCACCCAGGCGCGCGTTACGGTCGATGATGCCCCGGCGGAGTGATCGATAACGCGGCGGGGACGCCCCTGGCGGACAGCGCGCGCCGGTTTGGCCCGAAGGGCGCTTCGGCACATTCACCTGGCAAGCCTGAAAGCGCAAATTCCGCCTCGACTTTGCCTATTCCACATAACCGACGCTTTCCAGCCGAGCCCCCGTCCGGTAACCTCCGAGGTCAGCGCGGCATGTTCGCGCGCAACCGGCATGAAAGCCATGCCAGAGGGACCGGTAAGCGCCTTGTCGGCAATGGACGGGACGGCTAGCCGAAACACTGCGTGAACACATGTCGTATAAACTCCGCAAACGAGGCAGAGAGTTGGCGCGCGGCCATTGCCCCTCAGCCCCCCTCTGGCCCCAGAATGCGACAGCGCCGTCCGCACCTTCCCCCGCACCCCAGGTCTCCCAAGTGAGAGGCGACCCACCATGCCGCTGCACGTCCCTCCGGCTCCCGCGCCCGCCCTGCGCTGCGTCCTCGCGGCACTCCGCTCCCCCACCGCCGTGCACGAGGCGCACACCCCGGCCCTGCGCAAGATCCAGGGCCCCCTGACCGCCGAACTCCCCCTGCCGGTCCACGTCCTCGACCGGTTGCAGGCCTCGCCGCTCACGACCGGCGGCCGGCCGCCCCGCACGCGGCTGACCGGCTGGCGGTTCATGATCCGCAGCGGGGACCGTTTCGTCGCCGCGGCCGACACCCGGCTCACCGCGGACGGCTGGGCCTTCTCCCACTTCTTCGAGGGCCCCTACGTGACGGCGACCGAACGCGCCCTGCGTCAGGCCGAGTCGCTCGGCAGGAACCACCAGCCGAGACTCCTGTCCGTACCGGAGCTGTACATGCTGACCCTCTGGCTGCACGGAGCGGTCAACGCCGACGCCTCGGCGGGCCTGCCGGACGCCGCCGACCTGCTGATCCCCCTGGCGCCGGCGCCTCCCGGGATCGCGCCCTTCCGACCGCACACCGTGTCCGAGCTGCTGCCCGTGCTGACCCGTCGACTCACCCCGCCCGCCCCTCCGGCACCGCCCGCGGTGGCCGCACCGGCGGCCTGACCAGCGCTCCCCGACCGGCATGGCCCAAGCTGCCCATTCGGCCTAGCCCGCTAGGACCACTGGTGAACCACCCGAAATGACAGGGGAGTTGGCCTGAACCGCCCGCACGAGTGATGCGTCATCAATGTATGAGGACAGCTGCCGGGAAATACCTACGAAGCAGCCGTCGTGGGGGAACACTGAGGGACATGCTCCCCGCAGGCGCGGGGATGACCCAGGGGGACGGCCATGAATCACGCATCGAGCCGTAGCACACAGACCACATCGCAGCGAAAGAACGCATCCATGTGCCAGCACCAGCCAGCCTGCCCGACGTCAGACTCCGCCGACAGGGAGGCCGCGCTGCCGGTGGCCAACCACCCGGAACAGGGCTGGAGCCTGCTGTGCAACGGCGTCCTGCTCTTCGAGGACACCGGGGAGCTGTTGCCGGACGGCCAGATCATCGCCCCGCACCGGCCGCTCGCGGTCGCCTAGACGGGACGACAGGGGACACGGGGAAGGGGCCGGTCCCGGAGCATCGCTCCGGGACCGGCCCCTTCCTCATCGGCTCACACCGCCACGATCACGACTCAGTTGTCGTACTCGTCGAGCGGCGGGCAGGAGCACACCAGGTTCCGGTCGCCGAAGGCGCCGTCGATCCGGCGCACCGGCGGCCAGTACTTCTCGGCGGCCGTGACCCCGCCCGGGAAGACGGCCTCGTCGCGGGTGTACGGGTGGTTCCACTCGCCACCCAGCGCCGCCGCGGTGTGCGGGGAGTTGGCCAGCGGGTTGTCGTCGAGCGGCCATTCGCCGCCGGCGACCCGCTCGATCTCGGCACGGATGGCGATCATCGCGTCGCAGAAGCGGTCGATCTCGGCGAGGTCCTCGGACTCCGTCGGCTCGATCATCAGCGTGCCGGCGACCGGGAACGACATCGTCGGCGCGTGGAAGCCGTAGTCGATCAGGCGCTTGGCGATGTCGTCGACGCTGACGCCCGTGGCCTTCGACAGCGGACGCAGGTCGATGATGCACTCGTGGGCGACCAGGTTGCCGGGACCGGTGTAGAGCACCGGGTAGTGCGGCTCCAGACGCTTGGCGATGTAGTTGGCGCCGAGCACGGCCACCTGGGTGGCGCGCTTGAGGCCCTCGCCGCCCATCAGGCGCACGTACGACCAGGAGATCGGCAGGATGCCGGCCGATCCCCACGGGGCGGCCGAGATCGGGCCGACGCCCGTCTCCGGACCGGCGGTCGGCTGGAGCGGGTGGTTGGGGAGGTACGGGGCCAGGTGCGCCCGGACACCCACCGGGCCGACGCCCGGACCGCCGCCACCGTGCGGGATGCAGAAGGTCTTGTGCAGGTTCAGGTGCGAGACGTCGCCGCCGAAGTGACCCGGCTTGGCCAGACCGACGAGGGCGTTGAGGTTCGCGCCGTCCACGTAGACCTGACCGCCGGCGTCGTGCACCTGGGCGCAGATGTCCGCGACGTGCTCCTCGAACACACCGTGCGTGGACGGGTAGGTGATCATCAGCACGGCGAGTTCGTCGCGGTACTGCTCGATCTTGGCGCGCAGGTCGTCCGCGTCCACCTCGCCGTCGTCGGCGGTCTTGACGACGACGACCTTCATGCCGGCCATCACGGCGCTGGCCGCGTTCGTGCCGTGCGCGGAGGACGGGATGAGACAGATGGTGCGCTGCTCGTCGCCGTTCGCCCGGTGGTACGCGCGGACGGCCAGCAGACCGGCCAGCTCGCCCTGGGAGCCGGCGTTCGGCTGGATCGACACCTTGTCGTAGCCGGTGACCTCGCAGAGACGTTCCTCCAGCTCGTTGATGAGCGTGAGGTACCCCTCGGCCTGCTCGATCGGCGCGAAGGGGTGCAGCTGCCCGAACTCGGGCCAGGTGACCGGCTCCATCTCGGTGGTCGCGTTGAGCTTCATCGTGCAGGAGCCCAGCGGGATCATGCCGCGGTCCAGCGCGTAGTCCTTGTCCGAGAGCCTGCGCAGGTAGCGCAGCATCGCGGTCTCGGAACGGTGCTGGTGGAAGACCGGGTGGGCCAGGTACTCGTCCGAGCGCAGCAGGCCCTCGGGCAGGCTCTCGGGGGTGATCTCGTCCAGCGCCTCGATGTCCGCGGTGACGCCGAAGGCGGCCCAGACGGCCTCGACGTCGGCGCGCAGCGTGGTCTCGTCACAGGAGATCGACACCAGGTCGGCGTCCACGCGGTACAGGTTGACCCCGCCCGCGCGGGCGGCGGCGACGACCTCGCCGGCCCGGCCCGGCACCCGGACGGTGAGGGTGTCGAAGTACGAGCCGTGCACGACCTTGACCCCGCCGGCCGCCAGCCCCGCGGCGAGCACGCCCGCGTAGCGGTGGGTCCGGCGGGCGATCGTCCGCAGCCCGTCCGGACCGTGGTAGACGGCGTACATGCCGGCCATGACGGCGAGCAGCACCTGCGCGGTGCAGATGTTGCTGGTGGCCTTCTCGCGGCGGATGTGCTGCTCACGCGTCTGGAGCGCGAGGCGGTACGCCTTGTTGCCGTCCGCGTCCACGGAGACGCCGACGAGGCGGCCGGGGAGCGAGCGGGCGTGCTTGGCCTGGACGGCCATGTAGCCGGCGTGCGGTCCGCCGAAGCCCATCGGCACGCCGAAGCGCTGGGTGGTGCCGACGGCGATGTCCGCGCCCAGCTCGCCCGGGGAGGTGAGCAGGGTCAGCGCGAGGAGGTCCGCGGAGACGGTGACGATGGCACCGAGCTCGTGCGCCTGGTCGATGACCGGCTTGATGTCCCGTACGGCGCCGGAGGCGCCCGGGTACTGGAGCAGTACGCCGAAGACGCCGCGCTCGGCGATCTCGGCGGGGATGCCCTCGGACAGGTCGGCGACCACGACCTCGACGCCCGTCGGCTCGGCACGGGTCTCGATCACGGCGATCGTCTGCGGCAGCGCGTCCGCGTCGATCAGGAAGACGCCGTTCTTGACCTTGCCGACGCGGCGGGCCAGCGACATGGCCTCGGCGGCGGCGGTGCCCTCGTCGAGCAGCGAGGCCCCGGAGGTCGGCAGGCCGGTCAGGTCCGCGACGACGGTCTGGAAGTTCAGCAGCGCTTCGAGGCGGCCCTGCGAGATCTCGGGCTGGTACGGCGTGTAGGCCGTGTACCAGGCCGGGTTCTCCATGACGTTGCGCAGGATCACCGGCGGCGTGAAGGTCCCGTAGTAGCCGAGACCGATCATGGACGAGAGGACCTGGTTGCGGTCGGCGAGCTCACGGAGCTCGGCGAGCACCTCGGCCTCGGTCCGCGCCTCGGGCAGGTTCAGCGCCTCGGCGCTGCGGATCACATCGGGGACCGCTGCGGCGGTCAGTTCGTCCAGGGAGCCGTAGCCCACGTGGGCGAGCATCTTCGCCTGCGCCTCGGCATCCGGGCCGATGTGGCGCTGCTCGAAGGGGATGCCTCGCTCCAGCTGGGAGAGCGGAATGCGGTTGGCGGTCATGACGGAGGCCTCCTGGTCGTATGACCTGCGAGGGGCACCACGGCGCGGGCACCCGAACGGCCTCCCCCTCTGTCATCTCAACCTGAGAGCTTCACCGGGTCTCCTGGGGTTCGCCCACGAGATCCGGCTTTCACCGTCGGTGAGGAGAGGAACCGGCACACATCATCCGGTACCCGCCCCTGCTTTCCAGAGTGGCCTCACCACGTGCGGTACGTATGCCTGAGAGATTCCGGGGAGGATTTGCTCCTTCGGCGCCTCCGTCACGTTCACTCGGAGGACTCTCCCGCACAGGGTCGACAGCCGTCACCCAGCCTACCAGCGAGGTTCCGAACCCTCCCTCGAGTGGCCCCCTCTCCGAATATGCACTTCTGTAGTGAATACGGAGGAGTTGCGACCATGTGGAGGGACCGTGCAGACCGACATCGATCCGCGCAGCCTGATCGGCCGCAAGGCATTCGACCGCAACGGAGCCAAGATCGGAACCGTGGACGAGGTCTACCTCGACGATGCCACGGGCGTACCGGAATGGGCCGCGGTCCGGACGGGCCTGTTCAGCCGGGACGCCTTCGTCCCCCTGGAGCCCAGCGAGATGGTCGGGGACACCCTTCGGGTCCCCTTCGAACGATCCCTGATCAGGGACGCACCCGACTTCGGCGTCGGTCGCCACCTCTCTCCCGAGCAGGAGCTGCAGCTCTACCACCACTACGGACTGGACGTGACCCTGCCCACGGAGTTCCATCACCCGCCGCCCCCGCCGAAGAACACCCCCCGCGACTTCGGCCGGCTCGCGGGCGAGGGCTAAGGGGCCCCCGCGCCACGCGGGCGCGCCCGCTCGCCCACCACTCCCCCTCCGTCTCCCCCGACCAGCGGCAACGGATCGGACGGCTCCAGCTCCGGATCGTCCACCTTGAAGGTGCGCACGCGCCCGGGCGGCGATCCCGGCCGCTCGAACCGTACGGTCACCCGCCCGACCCCGCTGCCCTGGACCCACCCCGGCCCGTACACCGCGTGCCGCACGTCGCTGCCGGCCGGCCAGAACCGCCCGAGGGCGATCACGGGCTCCCCCGGCGTCCCGACGGCCCCGTCGCCCTCCGTGCCCCGTGGGGCCTCTCCTGCCCCCGCCGGATCGACCGCAGCCCCGTCCGGGGCCCCGGCACCGTCCGCCGCGTCCCCACCCGACGGCTCCGGGTCCTCCGCCACCGGATCCCCGGCGGGCCCGACCGCCTCCGCGCCCTCCTCCGCCTCGGCCTCGGCCTCCGCCTGGGCGAACAGGTCCTCCTGCGTGTAGTCCGCGAGCCCCGTCACCCCGACCCCCAGCAGCCGCACCCCGCCCGTGGTGTCCACACCCTCCAGCAGCCGCGCGGCAGCCTCCCGGACCACTCCCGGATCGTCGGTGGGCCCCCGCAGCGTCTCCGAGCGCGTCAGAGTCGAGAAGTCGTAGCGCCGTACCTTCAGCACGATCGTGCGGCCCGAGTGCCCGGAGGACCGCAGCCGCCCCACACACCGGTCGGCGAGCCGCTGCACCTCGCCGCGGATCCGGACCCGGTCGTGCAGGTCCACGTCGAAGGTGTCCTCCACCGAGACCGACTTCGCGTCGCGTTCGGCGACCACGGGGCGGTCGTCCAGTCCCAGCGCCATCCGGTACAGCCCCAGCCCGTGCGAGCGCCCCACCATCCGGATCAACTCGTCCTCGCCGGCCTCGGCCAGCTCCCCCACGGTGGTGATCCCGGCACGCCGCAGGTGCTCCCCGGTGACCGGACCCACACCGGGCAGGGTCCGCACGGTCATCGGCGCGAGGTGCGCGCGCTCGGTCCCCGGCTCGATCAGCAGCAGCCCTGCCGGCTTGGCCTCCTCGGAGGCCACCTTGGCCAGCATCTTGGATCCGGCGAGCCCCACGGACCCGCTGAGCCCCGTCGCGGCCATGATGTCGGCCCTCAGCCGCTCCCCCGCCGCCCGGGCACCGGCGGCGTCGAAGGCGATCCCGCCCGCCTCCAGGTCCACGAAGGCCTCGTCCAGGCTGAGCGGCTCCACGAGGGGCGACAGGGCCCTCAGAAGCCCCATGACGCGCTCGCTGACCGCTTGGTAGAGGCGGAACCGGGGGGTGAGGTAGGCGCCGTTCGGGCAGAGCCGTCTGGCCTGCGCCGTCGGCATCGCCGAGTGCACACCGAAGCGCCTGGCCTCGTAGGAGGCCGTGGCCACCACCCCGCGCGGCCCGAGCCCGCCGACGATCACGGCCTTGCCGCGCAGACTCGGCTTCGACGCCTGCTCCACAGATGCGTAGAAGGCGTCCATGTCCAGATGCAGGATGGTCGGCGCGGCTCTCACAGCCCCGATGCTGCCCTACGCCTCTGACAATCCCGCCGGGAGCCCGCCGGGGCGCCTCAGACCGCCCGGTTGCGGCGCGCCGCCAGCTCGTCCGCGGGGTTCTGCCCGACCAGTGTCTCGCCGGTGTCGATCCGCTCGCCGTGGAGCTGGGACAGCGCGTTCTCCACGTCCCGCCAGACCACGCCGATCGCGATGCCGAAGACGCCCTGTCCACCCTGGAGCAGGCTGACCACCTGATCTGGCGAGGTGCATTCGTAGACGGTGGCGCCGTCGCTCATCAGCGTCATGCGCTCCAGGTCCGAGAACCCCCGCTCGCGCAGGTGCTGCACGGCGGTGCGGATGCTCTGCAGCGCCACCCCGGTGTCCAGGAAGCGCTTGACGATCTTGAGGACCACCACGTCCCGGAAGCTGTACAGCCGCTGCGTGCCCGAGCCGTACGCGGGTCGGACGCTCGGCTCCACCAGCCCGGTCCGGGCCCAGTAGTCCAGTTGCCGGTAGGTGATGCCGGCGGCGGCGCACGCCGTCGGCCCCCTGTAGCCGATCTGCTCGGGCGCCTGCTCCTCGCTCACCGGTCCGACCGGCGTCGGAACCGACTCCGGCTGACGGCGCGCGGAACCCGCCGCACCGCCGTGCAGCGGGTACGGCCCGCCGTCACTCCGTGCGGGGATGCCCCCGGTCGTACCGTCGCCCGTGATCCTCACGCCGACCCTCCGTCCTTGACCTGCCTCCTCGAAGGTAGGCAGTCACCAGGGGTGCGTCAACGATCGCCACACTCGGCACGCCGAGTGATAATCACCCTGAGAGTGGTTTCCCGTGTCCCTTTACGGGGAAAGGCTACTCGAATGGGCTGAATCTTCACGGAGGGTGACACGGCGCGCGCCGCCTCACTGTGGCCCGGTGCCGAAGTCCTCGGGCGAGATCTGGTCGAGGAACTCGCGGAACTTCTCCACCTCGTCCTCCTGCTCATCGGGGATGGCGATGCCCGCGTCGTCGAGCACGCCGTCACTGCCGTAGATCGGCGTTCCCGTCCGCAGGGCCAGCGCTATGGCATCGGAGGGCCGCGCGCTCACCTCGACCCCGCTGGCGAAGACAAGCTCCGCATAGAAGACGCCCTCCCGCAGATCCGTGATCCGAACCTCGGTGAGCTCCTCACCGACCGCTTCCAGCACGTCCTTGAACAGGTCGTGCGTCAGCGGACGGGCAGGGGCCATGCCCTGTTGAGCGAAGGCAATGGCGGTCGCCTCCCCGGGTCCGATCCAGATGGGGAGGTACCGATCGCCTCCCACTTCACGCAGGAGCACGATCGGTTGGTTGGAGGGCATTTCCACCCGGACACCCACAACGTCGAGCTCGTTCACACAGCAACCCTAGGACCTGCCCGGCAGGTTTGGGTAGTCGGGCTCCCCCTGGTCAGTTGAGCCGGACCCCGAGGGCGGTCTGTACCAGGGCTTCGTGGAGCCGTACGGACAACCCGGCGAGCTCCCTCATGGTGGCCTCCGCATGGGCCCTGGTCTGCGGGTTGCGGTGCCGGCGCAGTGGGGCCACGAGCTGTTCGACCAGACCGGCCTCCCGATCCGCGGCCGCTTTCATGGCGCGCAGATGGCGGGGCTCAAGCCCGAATCGACCGAGACCCGCGATCAACCGGGCCACGGTGACCGTCTCGGCGTCGAATCCGCCGTCCGGCGCCTCGGTGATGAGCCCGTACGATTCCCACTCGCCGAGCTGCACCTCGTCCACCTCGGCGGCGGAGATCAGCTCGGCGCGGCCCACCCGGGCCGCGGTGGAGCGCTCTCGCCCCACCTCGCCGTACACGGCGGCGGGGCTCGCGGGGTCGACGGAGTCCCCGTGCATGGTGGGCGACGGGATGCGGACCTGCTCGCCGCGGTCGAGCGCGTCGAGCTGTTCGCGAATGACCTTCAGCGGCATGTAGTGGTCCCGCTGGAGGCGCAGGATCCGGCTCAGCCGATCGACGTCGTCGGTGCTGAACTTGCGGTATCCGGAAGGTGTGCGCCGGGGCTCGACGAGCCCCTCCGCCTCCAGAAAGCGGATCTTCGAGATCGTGACGTCGGGAAACTCGTCACGCAGCATGGTGAGCACCGTGCCGATGCTCACCAGCCGCCCGGCCGAGGCGGCGGTGCCGTTTCCGGCACCGCCTGTCGGGGTGCGCAGCATGGGACCTTCCCTTGACGGGTCAGATGCCCCGCAGGCTCGCGTAGAAGACCAGCCGGTACTTGCCGATCTGCACCTCGTCGCCGTTGTGCAGGGCGACGGAGTCGATCGGCTCTCGGTTCACGTACGTGCCGTTGAGGCTGCCCACGTCCGAGACGGTGAAGCCACCGTCCTGGCCCCGGCGGAAGTCGACGTGCCGCCGGGAGACGGTGACGTCGTCCAGGAAGATGTCGCTCTGCGGGTGCCGGCCGGCCGTGGTCAGTTCGCCGTCCAAGAGGAACCGGCTGCCGGAGTTGGGGCCGCGCCGCACGATCAGCAGAGCGGAACCCGGGGGCAGCGCTTCCACCGCGGCCTGGGCCTCGGGAGAGAGCGAGGACGACACGTGCTGTTGCCCCGAGACCTCGGCCTCGTAGGCCTCGAGGCCCGAGATCGAGATCGTGGACGTGGTCTCCGAAGCACGCTCCGGCGTCAGACCCGGCCGCAGCGGCGCGCCGCAGCTGGAGCAGAACCGGCTGGCCGCATCGCTGCGGTGCCCGCACCTGCTGCAGATCTGCTCGGCCGACATGGACGGCTCCTCGCGCCGCGGCTGCCCCGCGGAGGCATTGGTGGCATACGGGTCGGAGGCAAACCCTCCACCCGCACTTGAGGTTGATGGTTCACCGAAACCTATGCGGCCGGTACCGGCAGGGTCAACAGTCGACGCGCCCTGCGCACCCGAAACATCACCCGAGCCGGCGACCTCGTCGCGGAAGAGCGGCCGGTCGCCCTGCCCTTCCCCGTCTCCGTGCCCCGCACGATGCCTCGCGGCACCGCCTTCCTCGCGGTTCTTCTTGCCGAACAACTTCTCAAACAACTTCACGGGCGATTCCCCTTGACCGAAACAGACCCGCCCGTGGGGCAGGACGAACTCCGAATGCACACACCTGCCGATCCGGACATTCTCACAACGTCCGTAACCACCAGACAGTTTCCACCACGCACCGCGACTTCGGTGCCTCGACCCCCCGCAGGCATCCACCCGCGTGAGCCGCTCCACGTTACGCCCCGTGTCACGGTGATGACGACCGAGCGTAGTCAGGCTGCTTCGCAGCCCGCAAGGCGTCCACAACGATCTTCGCCGACCGTGTGACGGCAACCGTGGCTTGTTCCTTCTCCAACGTCTGTACAACGCCGCCGGGGATGTTCAGCGCGGGCTCCAGGTCCTGCGGCTTGCCGATCACCCTGAATTCATAGGGTTGTGTGATCTTCTTCCCATCGATGCCGACCCCACCGCCCTCGTCCGAGAAGAACGACCCGGCCACCACCCGCACCCCGTTGATCTGGATCGCCTCGGCCCCGGCCGCCCGCAGCTCCTGAAGCGTGTCCAGGAGCTGGTCCGGCTGCACCTGCCCCGTGGGGTCGGTGATCCGCAGCGTGATGCCCGGTCCCTGGGCAGCCACCGTACCGGCCAGAATGCCCAGTTGGCGTTCCTTCTCCACGGTCTGCCTGCGCGCCTCCTCGGCCTGATCGGAGCTGTTCTCCAACTCCTTGCGTTGGTCCTCCAGCCTCTGTTTCTCGTCCTCCAGGCGCTTGGTACGACCGTCGAGCTCGTCGAGGATCCGTACGAGGTCCTCCTGACGGGCCCCGCGCAGCGGAGCGCCCGAGTCGCTGTTCGAACGGACCTGGATGGCCAGGCCCAGGCCGAGGACGAAGAGCAACAGCGCGACGATCAGTTGGGCGCGGCTCACCCTCGGCGGCCACAGACCGGCCGCCAGGCGCTGCCGACCGGTCTCCTCGGGCTCGGCTGCCTGCGCCGACCCCTCCTTAAGAGGCTGCTCGGGGACGTTCGGTTCCTCCGGCGGGGTGTTCTCCGTAGTCATCGGCGTCACGCCCGGAACACGTGGCGGCGGATGGCCGCGGCGTTGGAGAAGATGCGGATGCCGAGGACGACGACCACACCGGTGGACAACTGCGCGCCGACGCCCAGCTTGTCCCCGAGGAAGACGATCAGCGCGGCGACCACGACGTTGGACAGGAACGACACCACGAAGACCTTGTCGACGAAGATGCCGTCCAGCATCGCCCGCAGACCGCCGAAGACCGCGTCCAGCGCCGCCACCACGGCGATCGGCAGATAAGGCTCCACCACGGCCGGCACTTCGGGTCGGACCAGAAGCCCGACCACCACTCCGACCACGAGGCCCAGTACCGCGATCACGATGCACCCTTCTTCGGCTCTGCTGCTGTAGCTGTACGTACGGTCAGGCTCGACGCGGCCTGCAGGCGGATGTCGTCAGCGGGCGCCAGGCTGGAGCGGATCCCGTAGCTCTCCTGCAGCACGTGCAGGTACTGACCGCCCACGGAGTCCTGGAACGCGGCCCCGAGTTTCTTCTTGTCGCCCACCGCGAGCACTTCGTACGGCGGTACCAGCGGCTTGTTGTCGACCAGTATCGCGTCACCCGCCGCCCTGATCGCCGAGAGGGCCGTGAGGCGCTGACCGTTGATCGAGATCGCCTCCGCACCGGACTGCCAGAGGCCGTTGACGATCTTCTGCATGTCCCGGTCGCGGAGCCGGCCGGTGTTCGCGAACCCGGCGCTCTCGCGCGGCCCTCCGCCGCCTCCGGAGGACGCCCCCTTGGCGTCGTCCACGGTGAGTTTGACACCCGGCCCGCGCACGTCGGTGGCGCCGGCCAGCAGGGCCACGAGTTGCCCCTGGTCCCCGCCGTGCTGCTTGAGTGCCTCGCGCTGGCTGTCCGCGACCTCGGTGCGCAACCGCTCGATGTCCCGTTCCACGGTGGTCGCGTGCTCGTCGGCCCGCTCCACCCGGTCGATGAGCTCTTGGCGCTCCTTGGCCAGCACCGGCGCCGATATCCGCGCCTCGGCCGCTCCGAGGGTGACGACCATGGCGGCGATCACCAGTCCGGCGGCGAGGCCCAGCTTGGCCTTGAGGCTGCGCGGAAGGCCCGCCGTGCCGTCCGCCGCGCGCCGTGCCGAGGCTTCCGCATAGCCCTCGTCGAGACTGTGGTCCATCACGTGCGTCAGCAGCGACATGGAAGCGTCCGGGCGCGCGGGCGGCGTGGCCGAACTCCGGTTGTTGGGCGGCTGCGACATGCCCCACATCGTCGCATGTCACCACCGTTGCCACCGAATGCGGGCGTCCGGCGGGCCGGCACGGAGGGCTTTCCCGTGCCGGCCCGCCGGACCGGTGTCTCACACGCTTCGCTCAGTGATCGCCGGCACCGTCCACGACCGCCGCCCACTCGTCGAGCAGTGCCTGTGCGGACGCGTCGTCGGGCCCCTCGGCCCAGAGGTGCGTGACGGCTTCGGCCGGGTCGGGAAGGACCAGTGCCCATCGCCCGTCGGCCTCGACCACCCGCACACCGTCGGTGGTGTCCACCTGACGGTCGCCGGCGGCTTCCACGACCCGTCGCATGACGAGCCCCTTGACCGCCCACGGCGTCGGGACGTCGCGCTTGAGCACGTGCGCCCGCGGAATGCGGGCGTCGATCTGGCTGAGGGTGAGCTGCGTGCGCGCCACCAACCCGATCAGCTGCACGAAGGCCGCGGAACCGTCGAAGACGCTGCTGAACTCCGGAACGATGAATCCGCCCCGGCCGTCGCCGCCGAAGATGGTGTTCTCGGCCCGGCCCACCCGCGTCAGGTCGTCCGGCGAGGTCGTCGTCCACTCCACCTGGGTCCCGTGGTACGCCGCCACCTGCTCGGCGACCCGGGTCGTGGTGACGGGCAGCGCCACCTTGCCACTGCGCTTCTCCGCCGCGACCAGGTCGAGGAGGACCAGGAGGGCCCGGTCGTCCTCGATGATGCGCCCGCGCTCGTCGACGAGCGAGATCCGCTCACCCACCGGGTCGAAGCGCACGCCGAAGGCGGCCCGCGAGGACGCCACGATCTCGCCCAGCCGCACCAGCCCGGCCCGTCGGGATTCCCTCGTCTCGGTCGGTCGGGATTCGTCGAGGCCGGGGTTCACGGTGAGCGCGTCCACACCGAGCCGACCGAGCAAGCTCGGCAGGACCAGGCCCGCACTGCCGTTCGAGGCGTCCACGACCACCTTGAGCCCGGAGTCCGCGACGCCGGTGATGTCCACACGTCTCAGCAGCGAGCCCGTGTACGCGTCGAAGACGCTGCCCGGGAACTGCAGGTCGCCGATCTCGCCGGGGAACGCGCGCCGGTACTCCTGACGTGCGTACACCCGGTCCAGCTTGCGCTGTTGCTGGAGCGACAGGTCGGCTCCGCGCTCGTCGAGGAACATGATGTCGACCGAGTCCGGCACGCCGGGCGAGGTACGGAGCACGATGCCGCCGGCGCTTCCTCGCGCGGTCTGCTGGCGGGCCACGGGCAGCGGCACGTTCTCCAGGTCGCGGACGTTGATGGCGCTGGCCTGGAGCGCCGAGATCACGGCGCGTTTGAGTGCTCTCGCGCCTCGGGAGTGGTCTCGGGCCGTGGTGACGATCGCGCCCTTCTTCAGGGTCGTCGCATAGGCGCCGGCGAGCCGTACCACCAGCTCGGGGGTGATCTCGACGTTCAGGATGCCGGAGACCCCGCGCGCGCCGAACAGATGTGCCTGTCCTCGCGACTCCCAGATCACCGACGTGTTGACGAAGGCGCCTGCTTCGATCGTCTTGAAGGGGTAGACGCGTACGTTCCCCTGGACGATGGATTCCTCACCGACGAGGCACTCGTCACCGATGACGGCCCCGTCCTCGATCCGGGCGGCCCGCATGATGTCGGTGTTCTTGCCGATCACGCAGCCGCGCAGATTGCTGTGGGGCCCGATGTACACGTTGTCGTGGATGACGGCCCTGTGGAGGAAGGCCCCGCTCTTGACGACCACGTTCGATCCGATGACCGTGTGCTCGCGGATCTCGACGCCGGCCTCGACCTTCGCGTAGTCGCCGATGTACAGCGGCCCGCGCAGTACCGCGTCCGGGCTCACCTCCGCGCCTTCGGCGATCCACACCCCGGGAGAGATCTCGAAGCCGTCCATGTCCACCTGGACCTTGCCCTCGAGTACGTCGGCCTGCGCCTTGACGTAGCTCTCGTGGGTGCCGACGTCCTCCCAGTAGCCCTCGGCCACGTAGCCGTAGATCGGCCGGCCTTCCTTCATGAGCTGAGGGAATACGTCGCCGGACCAGTCCACCGATACGTCCGGGTCGACGTAGTTGAAGACCTCGGGCTCCATGACGTAGATGCCGGTGTTGACGGTGTCCGAGAACACCTGTCCCCACGTCGGCTTCTCCAGGAAGCGTTCGACCTTTCCTTCCTCGTCCACGATGGTGATGCCGAATTCCAGGGGATTCGGCACGCGAGTGAGGCACACCGTGACGAGTGCGCCCTTCTCCTTGTGGAAATTGATGAGGTCGGTGAGGTCGAAGTCGGTGAGCGCGTCGCCGGAAATGACGAGGAAGGAGTCGTCCTTCAAGGCCTCCTCGGCATTCTTCACGCTGCCGGCGGTGCCGAGTGGCTTCTCCTCGTTGGCATACGTGAGTTCCATTCCGAGCTCTTCGCCGTCACCGAAGTAGTTCTTGACGAGGGACGCCAGGAACTGAACGGTAACCACGGTCTCGCTGAGCCCATGCCGCTTGAGCAGCCTGAGCACGTGCTCCATGATCGGCCGGTTGGCGACCGGAAGGAGCGGCTTGGGCATGCTTGAGGTCATCGGGCGAAGACGCGTACCTTCGCCACCGGCCATCACGACGGCCTTCATGTCGGAAGAGTCCTCCTTGAGAGATGACGGTCAGCCGACCTCACCCGTCTCGGACGGTGACTTCGCAACTCCTCCGCGTCAGTACCGGCGTCGAGCAAGTTCAATCGGCCGTGGCATCCGCCTTGACCAGACGGCGGACCTGCACCACGTAAAGGATTCCTGCCCACCAATAGAGGGTTGTACCCCATCCGGCGAACGCCCATCCGAAAACTGACGCCATCCAGGCCAACCAGCCGGTTCCGTCACTGAGCAGCAGCAAGGGGAACGCGTACATCAGGTTGAAGGTCGCGGCCTTGCCCAGGAAGTTGACCTGGGGCGGCGGATAGCCGTGTCGTCTCAGGATCCACACCATGACCAGCAACATCAGCTCTCGCGCGAGCAGGGCCGCGGTGAGCCAGATGGGCAGGATCTCGCGCCAGGTCAGGCCGAACAGCGTCGTCAGGATGTACAGGCGGTCCGCTGCCGGGTCGAGCAGCCGGCCCAGATTGCTGATCTGATTCCAGCGACGCGCGAGTTTCCCGTCCAGGTAGTCGGTGATCCCGCTGAGCATGAGAACAGCCAGGGCCCAGCCGTCGTGCCCCGCCAGGATCAACCAGAGGAACAACGGCACGCCCGCGAGGCGCGCCATGCTCAGGATGTTGGGAATGGTGAAAATTCGGTCGGTCTGAACCCGAGTCTCCTGGACCTCCACCCGGGGGCCTCCACTGTGACTGTAGAAATATTGAAGACGATTGCCCCCTGACCCTACAGGAGACCTCGACCTGGCCCGGAACGCAGAAAAGCCCCGCACCCTGAAGGGTGCGGGGCTTTCCCACAATGATTGTTCGGCGGCGTCCTACTCTCCCACAGGGTCCCCCCTGCAGTACCATCGGCGCTGAAAGGCTTAGCTTCCGGGTTCGGAATGTAAACCGGGCGTTTCCCTAACGCTATGACCACCGAAACACTATGAAGTTAACCAACCGGATATGAACACAGTTCGTTACTTCAGAACTAACACAGTGGACGCGAGCAACTGAGGACAAGCCCTCGGCCTATTAGTACCAGTCAGCTCCACCCGTTACCGGGCTTCCACATCTGGCCTATCAACCCAGTCGTCTACTGGGAGCCTTACCCTCTCAAGGAGGTGGGAATACTCATCTCGAAGCAGGCTTCCCGCTTAGATGCTTTCAGCGGTTATCCCTCCCGAACGTAGCCAACCAGCCATGCCCTTGGCAGGACAACTGGCACACCAGAGGTTCGTCCGTCCCGGTCCTCTCGTACTAGGGACAGCCCTTCTCAATATTCCTACGCGCACAGCGGATAGGGACCGAACTGTCTCACGACGTTCTAAACCCAGCTCGCGTACCGCTTTAATGGGCGAACAGCCCAACCCTTGGGACCGACTCCAGCCCCAGGATGCGACGAGCCGACATCGAGGTGCCAAACCATCCCGTCGATATGGACTCTTGGGGAAGATCAGCCTGTTATCCCCGGGGTACCTTTTATCCGTTGAGCGACGGCGCTTCCACAAGCCACCGCCGGATCACTAGTCCCGACTTTCGTCCCTGCTCGACCCGTCGGTCTCACAGTCAAGCTCCCTTGTGCACTTACACTCAACACCTGATTGCCAACCAGGCTGAGGGAACCTTTGGGCGCCTCCGTTACTCTTTGGGAGGCAACCGCCCCAGTTAAACTACCCATCAGACACTGTCCCTGATCCGGATCACGGACCGAGGTTAGACATCCAGCACGACCAGAGTGGTATTTCAACGGCGACTCCACAACCACTGGCGTGGCTGCTTCAAAGTCTCCCACCTATCCTACACAAGCCGAACCGAACACCAATATCAAACTATAGTAAAGGTCCCGGGGTCTTTCCGTCCTGCTGCGCGAAACGAGCATCTTTACTCGTAGTGCAATTTCACCGGGCCTATGGTTGAGACAGTCGAGAAGTCGTTACGCCATTCGTGCAGGTCGGAACTTACCCGACAAGGAATTTCGCTACCTTAGGATGGTTATAGTTACCACCGCCGTTTACTGGCGCTTAAGTTCTCAGCTTCGCACGCCCGAAAGCGCACTAACCGGTCCCCTTAACGTTCCAGCACCGGGCAGGCGTCAGTCCGTATACATCGCCTTACGGCTTCGCACGGACCTGTGTTTTTAGTAAACAGTCGCTTCTCGCTGGTCTCTGCGGCCACCCCCAGCTCACGGAGTAAATCCGATCACCAGTGATGGCCCCCCTTCTCCCGAAGTTACGGGGGCATTTTGCCGAGTTCCTTAACCATAGTTCACCCGAACGCCTCGGTATTCTCTACCTGACCACCTGAGTCGGTTTAGGGTACGGGCCGCCATGAAACTCGCTAGAGGCTTTTCTCGACAGCATAGGATCATCCACTTCACCACAATCGGCTCGGCATCAGGTCTCAGCCTTAATGAGGGACGGATTTGCCTACCCCTCGGCCTACACCCTTACCCCGGGACTACCACCGCCCGGGTTGGACTACCTTCCTGCGTCACCCCATCGCTTACCTACTACCACCTTGGATCGGCGGCTCCACCACTTTCCTTTCCCCGAAGGGTCCGGAACGGCTTCACGGCCTTAGCATTAGAGGATTCGATATTGGGCGTTTCAAAGCGGGTACCGGAATATCAACCGGTTGTCCATCGACTACGCCTGTCGGCCTCGCCTTAGGTCCCGACTTACCCTGGGCAGATCAGCTTGACCCAGGAACCCTTAGTCAATCGGCGCACACGTTTCTCACGTGTGTATCGCTACTCATGCCTGCATTCTCACTCGTGAACCGTCCACAACTAGCTTCCGCTGCTGCTTCACCCGGCACACGACGCTCCCCTACCCATCCCAGCGGGCGTTGGCCCTATTGCTGAAATGACACGACTTCGGCGGTACGCTTGAGCCCCGCTACATTGTCGGCGCGGAATCACTTGACCAGTGAGCTATTACGCACTCTTTCAAGGGTGGCTGCTTCTAAGCCAACCTCCTGGTTGTCTCTGCGACTCCACATCCTTTCCCACTTAGCGTACGCTTGGGGGCCTTAGTCGATGCTCTGGGCTGTTTCCCTCTCGACCATGGAGCTTATCCCCCACAGTCTCACTGCCGTGCTCTCACTTACCGGCATTCGGAGTTTGGCTAAGGTCAGTAACCCGGTAGGGCCCATCGCCTATCCAGTGCTCTACCTCCGGCAAGAAACACACGACGCTGCACCTAAATGCATTTCGGGGAGAACCAGCTATCACGGAGTTTGATTGGCCTTTCACCCCTAACCACAGGTCATCCCCCAGGTTTTCAACCCTGGTGGGTTCGGTCCTCCACGAAGTCTTACCTCCGCTTCAACCTGCCCATGGCTAGATCACTCCGCTTCGGGTCTAGAGCGTGCAACTCAATCGCCCTATTCGGACTCGCTTTCGCTACGGCTTCCCCACACGGGTTAACCTCGCTACACACCGCTAACTCGCAGGCTCATTCTTCAAAAGGCACGCAGTCACGACTGTATGTGCAAGCACATACAGCGACGCTCCCACGGCTTGTAGGCACACGGTTTCAGGTACTATTTCACTCCGCTCCCGCGGTACTTTTCACCATTCCCTCACGGTACTATCCGCTATCGGTCACCAGGGAATATTTAGGCTTAGCGGGTGGTCCCGCCAGATTCACACGGGATTTCTCGGGCCCCGTGCTACTTGGGAGATTCTTAAGCAAGCCGCTGATGTTTCGTCTACGGGGGTCTTACCCTCTACGCCGGACCTTTCGCATGTCCTTCGACTACATCAACGGTTTCTGACTCGCCGACCGGCCGGCAGACCGATCAAAAGAATTCCCACAACCCCGCATGCGCAACCCCTGCCGGGTATCACACGCATACGGTTTGGCCTCATCCGGTTTCGCTCGCCACTACTCCCGGAATCACGGTTGTTTTCTCTTCCTGAGGGTACTGAGATGTTTCACTTCCCCTCGTTCCCTCCACACTGCCTATGTGTTCAGCAGTGGGTGACAGCCCATGACGACTGCCGGGTTTCCCCATTCGGACACCCCCGGATCAAAGCTCAGTTGGCAGCTCCCCGGGGCCTATCGCGGCCTCTCACGTCCTTCATCGGTTCCTGGTGCCAAGGCATCCACCGTGTGCCCTTAAAAACTTGGCCACAGATGCTCGCGTCCACTGTGTAGTTCTCAAGCAACGACCAGTCACCCATCACCCCACCAGACAAGCTGGCGAGTTCACTGGGGCCGGCATCGCGAAGATACAACCTTACGGCCGTACCCTCAGATACCCAACAACGTGCCAGGCACGACCCTCCGTCAGTGAGTCACTTTCCACGCCGAAGCAGTACTCGTGATCCATCTGGAAGACCGTGCCAAATAATCAACGTTCCACCCATGAGCTGACCGTGCAGAACATTTGTCTGCAATCGGTACTGTGCTCCTTAGAAAGGAGGTGATCCAGCCGCACCTTCCGGTACGGCTACCTTGTTACGACTTCGTCCCAATCGCCAGTCCCACCTTCGACAGCTCCCTCCCTTACGGGTTGGGCCACCGGCTTCGGGTGTTACCGACTTTCGTGACGTGACGGGCGGTGTGTACAAGGCCCGGGAACGTATTCACCGCAGCAATGCTGATCTGCGATTACTAGCAACTCCGACTTCATGGGGTCGAGTTGCAGACCCCAATCCGAACTGAGACCGGCTTTTTGAGATTCGCTCCACCTCACGGTATCGCAGCTCATTGTACCGGCCATTGTAGCACGTGTGCAGCCCAAGACATAAGGGGCATGATGACTTGACGTCGTCCCCACCTTCCTCCGAGTTGACCCCGGCGGTCTCCTGTGAGTCCCCATCACCCCGAAGGGCATGCTGGCAACACAGGACAAGGGTTGCGCTCGTTGCGGGACTTAACCCAACATCTCACGACACGAGCTGACGACAGCCATGCACCACCTGTATACCGACCACAAGGGGGGCACTATCTCTAATGCTTTCCGGTATATGTCAAGCCTTGGTAAGGTTCTTCGCGTTGCGTCGAATTAAGCCACATGCTCCGCTGCTTGTGCGGGCCCCCGTCAATTCCTTTGAGTTTTAGCCTTGCGGCCGTACTCCCCAGGCGGGGAACTTAATGCGTTAGCTGCGGCACCGACGACGTGGAATGTCGCCAACACCTAGTTCCCAACGTTTACGGCGTGGACTACCAGGGTATCTAATCCTGTTCGCTCCCCACGCTTTCGCTCCTCAGCGTCAGTAATGGCCCAGAGATCCGCCTTCGCCACCGGTGTTCCTCCTGATATCTGCGCATTTCACCGCTACACCAGGAATTCCGATCTCCCCTACCACACTCTAGCTAGCCCGTATCGAATGCAGACCCGAGGTTAAGCCTCGGGCTTTCACATCCGACGTGACAAGCCGCCTACGAGCTCTTTACGCCCAATAATTCCGGACAACGCTTGCGCCCTACGTATTACCGCGGCTGCTGGCACGTAGTTAGCCGGCGCTTCTTCTGCAGGTACCGTCACTTTCGCTTCTTCCCTGCTGAAAGAGGTTTACAACCCGAAGGCCGTCATCCCTCACGCGGCGTCGCTGCATCAGGCTTTCGCCCATTGTGCAATATTCCCCACTGCTGCCTCCCGTAGGAGTCTGGGCCGTGTCTCAGTCCCAGTGTGGCCGGTCGCCCTCTCAGGCCGGCTACCCGTCGTCGCCTTGGTGGGCCATTACCCCACCAACAAGCTGATAGGCCGCGGGCTCATCCTTCACCGCCGGAGCTTTTAACCCCCACCCATGCAGGCAGGAGTATTATCCGGTATTAGACCCCGTTTCCAGGGCTTGTCCCAGAGTGAAGGGCAGATTGCCCACGTGTTACTCACCCGTTCGCCACTAATCCACCCCGAAGGGCTTCATCGTTCGACTTGCATGTGTTAAGCACGCCGCCAGCGTTCGTCCTGAGCCAGGATCAAACTCTCCATGAATGTTTACCCGTAATCGGGTGCACACGCACTTAGAGCGGGCCGATCATGTCGGAATAAGACCGATCGACCACTGCGTCCTCGCTGTGTAACCGCCTGCAAGCACCACAACCCGAAGATTGCGACCTTACAGGTCTTTTTCAAAGGAACCTCATCCACCGAAATGGACGGGGTATCAACTTTTGGCGTTGATTTTTGGCACGCTGTTGAGTTCTCAAGGAACGGACGCTTCCTTTGTACTCACCCTCTCGGGCTTTCCTCCGTGCGCTTCCTTCGTTTCCGACTCTATCAGACTCTTTCGTGTCCGATTCCCGGTCGAAGCGGGTTTTGCTTTTGCCTTCCAGGGGGCCGCTTTCGCGTTTTCCCTTTTCGGCGATTCCGACTCTACCAGTGGATTTTCGCGACTCCGACCACTTGCCGTTTCGCCAAAAGGCACACGGAAGGGCAGAGAGTGAAGATCGATACTGGAGAGGGGGTTCCCGTCCATCAGCAGTTCGCGAGATGTTCACGCGGTGCGTCCCGGCGGGAGTCACGACAGTACAGGTCGACCAGTGCCCAGGCAAATCGATTCAGGCGTATGGTCTAGTCCACTACGTTGGTGTCGCGGCCGCACGTCGCAGCCCCTTTCCAGGGGTGCGCTTCGTGCGGAACCGGGACATCTCATGACTTACCCTTCTCAAAGTATGCCGTCCAGGACAGGTTGTGACGGCGACACGAAGAAGCCCCACCCCCTGGGAGGCCCTCCATGACCAGCGTGACGTCCCCACTCGCCGGGCGCGCCATCGGACTCGCGGCAGTGCCCGATCCGGTGTTCTCCGGCGCGATGGTGGGACCGGGCACCGCCATCGACCCCGTGCGCGAGCCCTCGGAGGCGGTGTCACCCGTCGACGGTGTGGTCGTCTCCCTGCATCCGCACGCGTACGTGGTCGTCGACGGCGAAGGCCACGGGGTGCTCGTGCACCTCGGCATCGACACCGTTCAGCTCAACGGCGAGGGCTTCGAGCTGCTCGTGAACAAGGGCGACACCGTGACGCGCGGCCAGGCCGTCATCCGTTGGAACCCCGCCGCGGTCGAGGCCGCCGGCAAGTCCGCGGTCTGCCCCGTCGTGGCGCTCGAGGCGACTGCCGACTCTCTCTCCGACGTCGTCGACGACGGTGACGTCAAGACCTCGGACGTTCTCTTCAGCTGGCAGTGACGTGTCCGCCTTCACAGGTGGGTCGGACATTCATCGCGGCGGCGGGGCCGTCGCTCAATCGGAGACGGGTGAAATGGAGACAACGCTGCGAGGCGTCGGCGTGAGCCACGGGGTGGCGATCGGCGAGGTCCGGCACATGGGCACGGCCGTTCTCGAACCGCCGGCCAAGCAGATCACCGCGGCCGAGGCGGAGCGCGAACAGGGGCGCGCCCGTCAGGCCGTGGAGGCTGTGTCGGCCGACCTCGTCGCGCGCGGCCAACTGGCCGGCGGCGAGGCCCAGCACGTGCTGGAGGCCCAGGCGATGATCGCGACGGACCCCGAGCTGATGGCGGACGTCGACCGGCGGATCGCCGTCGGCAGCACGGCCGAGCGCGGCGTCTACGACGCGTTCGCCTCCTACCGCGACCTGCTCGCGGGGGCCGGTGAGTACATGGCCGGGCGTGTGGCCGACCTGGACGACGTGCGCAACCGCATCGTGGCGCGCCTGCTCGGCGTGCCGATGCCGGGCGTGCCCGACAGCGACGAGCCGTACGTGCTGATCGCCCGGGACCTCGCTCCCGCCGACACCGCGCTGCTCGACCCGGCGCTGGTCCTCGGTTTCGTGACCGAGGAGGGCGGGCCGACCAGCCACAGCGCCATCCTCGCGCGCGCCTTGGGCGTACCCGCGATCGTGGCGCTGCCGGGTGCCGGTGAGATCGCCGAGGGCACCCTGATCGCCGTCGACGGCAGCACGGGTGACCTGTTCGTGGAGCCGTCGGCCGAGAAGCGGGCCGAGCTGGAGGCCTCGGCAGCAGAGCGCAGGGCGGCTCTCGCCGCCTCGTCCGGTCCGGGCGCCACCTCCGACGGTCACAAGGTGCCGCTGCTGGCCAACGTCGGTGGTCCGGCGGACGTGCCGGCGGCCGTCGAGGCCGGGGCCGAGGGCGTGGGCCTGTTCCGCACCGAGTTCCTGTTCCTGGACGACAGCAAGAAGGCGCCGTCCGAGGAGAAGCAGGTCGAGTCGTACCGCAAGGTGCTGGAGGCCTTCCCCGAGGGGCGGGTCGTCGTCCGTGTCCTGGACGCCGGCGCGGACAAGCCGCTGGACTTCCTGACCCCGGGCGACGAGCCGAACCCGGCGCTGGGTGTGCGCGGGCTCCGGTCGCTGCTGGACCACCCGGACGTGCTGCGCACGCAGCTCACCGCACTGGCGAAGGCCTCCGCGGGGCTGCCGGTCTACCTTGAGGTCATGGCCCCGATGGTGGCCGACCGGATCGACGCCAAGGCGTTCGCGGACGCGTGCCGCGAGGCCGGGCTGCGGGCGAAGTTCGGGGCGATGGTGGAGATCCCCTCCGCCGCGCTCCGGGCGCGCTCGATCCTCCAGGAGGTCGAGTTCCTGTCGCTGGGCACGAACGACCTGGCGCAGTACGCCTTCGCCGCCGACCGTCAGGTCGGGGCCGTGTCGCGGTTTGCAGGACCCGTGGCAGCCCGCGCTGCTCGACCTGATCGCCATGTCGGCCGACGCCGCCAAGGCCGAGGGCAAGAGCTGTGGTGTCTGTGGCGAGGCCGCCTCGGACCCGTTGCTCGCCTGTGTGCTGACGGGTCTGGGTGTCACCTCTCTTTCCATGGGTGCTGCTTCCATTCCCTACGTGCGGGCGACGCTCGCCAAGCACACGCTCGCGCAGTGTGAGCGGGCCGCCGCGGCGGCGCGTGCGACGGACACCGCCGAGGAGGCCCGCGCGGCCGCCCAGGCGGTGCTGTCCGGCGAGTAGCCGGGGCATGTCGTTCGATGGAGGGGCCTTCGCCGGTGGCGAGGGCCCCTCGGTCGTTTCCGCTGTCGTCTCCCCCCACGCGTCCGGGTCAGTGGTGGGGGCCGGGATCGTCCACCTCGTAGCCGGGGCAGTACTCGACGCCCGGTTCGGGAGCCACCGGCTCACCGGTGTCGGCGTCGGTGCAGTAGGCGTTTGAACACCGCCGCCGCGGAGAGGGGGACCAGTCGGCCCCGGTCCAGGCGCCAGCCGTGGACCCGGTCCCGGAACTCCTCGGTGGTGCTGCGCAGGACCAGTCCCCCGGATCCGCCCAGGGCGATGCCGGCGGCCAGGACGGTCATGAAGTCGAGGCCTTCGCGGCCCTCGATCCGGGGTGGACGGTCCTGGTCGGCGGTGGTGTCCGCGTGCAGCACGGCGACGAGCTGTTCCGTGTCGGTGGGGATGCTGCACACGAGGTGGTGGTGGCCGGAGCCGGCTCCGTCGACCAGGCGTTTCACCGCGTCGGCGGCCCGCTCGAAGGAGGCCCGGCCGATGTCCTCGCCGCAGTCCGCGCAGGTGCCGGCCTCGGCGAGGAGGGTGCCGGCGTACTCCCACGTGGCCTGCCGGACGGCCTCGTCGAGGAGGAGCGGGACCAGTTCGTCGATGGGTTGGCCCTGGTACGGCAGGCCGGCTCCGCTGCCGGCGAGCCCGGCGGTGTAGCGGGTGCGGGTGTCGGCGGTGTCCGGGTCCAGGCCGTGGTGCGCGCAGTAGTCGGCGTACTCCTCGGGATCGAAGAGGGCGACCGTGGTGTGGATGCCCTGGGCCGCGAGGGAGCGGAGCAGGGCGTCCATGTGGCGGAGGTAGTCCTGGTGGTCGTCGAAGGTGAAGCTCCGGTAGCCGCGCATGGCCGCGAAGTCCCCGGCGTCGGCCAGGAGGCCGACCGTGCCGGGGACTTCACGACGCAGGGTGCGGCGCGGGGACCGGCGGTGCCGGGTGCCCGGAGTGTCCTTCGAGCGGATGTTCTTCGGTGGCATGGCTCCCCCTGAGTGACGCGACGATTCGCTCACTCAGCGTAACCATGACCACTGACAGTCACTTTCGGGTGCGGGCCAGCTTCGCGTAGAAGTCGAGGAGTTCCGGACGGTCGACCGAGCCGATGTTGACCGCCTTGGCCAGGGGCGCGCCCTGGAGGAGGCGCTTGACGGGGACCTCGATGCGCTTGCCCGTGAGGGTGTGCGGGACCGCCGGGACCTCGATGATCTCGTCGGGGACGTGTCGCGGGGAGAGTTCGGCGCGGATCGTCGCCTTGATGCGGTCGCGCAGGTCGTCGTCGAGGGTGGCGCCGGGCGCGAGGTGGACGAACAGCGGCATCCAGTAGCCGCCGTTTGGTTCCTCAAGGCCGATGACCAGGGACTCCTTGATCTCCGGGAGGCGTTCGACGGCCTCGTAGATGTCGGCGGAACCCATCCGGACGCCCTGCCGGTTGAGGGTGGAGTCGGAGCGGCCGTGGATGATCACCGATCCGCGGTCGGTGAGGGTGATCCAGTCCCCGTGGCGCCAGACGCCGGGGAACATCTCGAAGTAGCTCTCGTGGTAACGGCTGCCGTCGGGGTCGTTCCAGAAGTGGATCGGCATGGAGGGCATGGGGTTGGTGACGACGAGCTCGCCGACCTCGCCGATGACCGGCTTGCCCGAGGGGTCCCAGGCCTGGAGGTCGGTCCCGAGGCCGGGCGCCTGGAGTTCGCCGATGTACACGGGGAGGGTGGCGACGCCGCCGGCGAAGCAGCTGCACACGTCGGTGCCGCCGCTGACGGAGACGATCCAGAGGTCCTCGGCCACCTCGTCGTGCAGCCAGCGGAAGCCGTCGGGCGGGAGCGGGGAGCCGGTGGTGGCCACGGCCTTCACGGAGGAGAGGTCGAAGTCCCGGGAGGGATGGACCTCCGCCTTGCGGCAGGCCATCACGTACGCGGCGGAGGTGCCGTACAGGGTGGCCCGGGTCCGCTCCGCGATCCGCCACTGGGCGCCGGTGTCGGGGAAACCGGGGCTGCCGTCGTAGAGGACGACCGTGGTGCCGGTGAGCAGGCCGGAGACGAGGAAGTTCCACATCATCCAGCCGGTGGAGGTGTACCAGAAGAACCGGTCCTCGGGCCCCAGCTCGCAGTGCAGGCCGATCTGCTTGAGGTGTTCGAGGAGGATGCCGCCCTGCGACTGGACGATGGCCTTGGGCAGCCCGGTCGTGCCGGAGGAGTAGAGGACCCACAGCGGGTGGTCGAAGGGGACCGGCTCGAAGACGGGCTCGGTGTCGGCGGCGGTGAGGTCGGCCCAGGCGCGGGTGCCCTCGGGGGCGGGGGTGCCGAGGAGGGGGATGTGCACGACGGCGCGCAGGGAGGGGAGCTCGGCGCGCAGCTCGGCGACGGTTTCGCGGCGGTCGTGTTCCTTGCCGCCGTAGCGGTATCCGTCGACGGTGAACAGGACGACGGGTTCGACCTGCTGGAAGCGGTCCAGGACGCTGCGGGCGCCGAAGTCGGGGGCGCAGGAGGTCCAGACCCCGCCGACGGAGGCGGTGGCGAGGAAGGCGACGACGGCTTCGGGGATGTTGGGGAGGTAGCCGCTGACGCGGTCGCCGGGGCGTACGCCCGCGGTGCGCAGTTCGGCGGCGAGCGAGCCGACCTGGCGGCGGAGCTCGGCCCAGGTGACGGGGGTGGGCTCGTGGGTCTCGTCGACGCTGATCAGGGCGGGGTCGTCGGCGCGGGCCGGGTCCTCGCCGGCGCGCAGGGCGTGTTCGGCGTAGTTGAGGGTGGAGCCGGTGAACCAGCGGGCGCCGGGCATGGAGCGGTCGGCGAGCACGGAGGTGTACGGGGTGGTGAACCGTACGTCGAACCATTCGGCGATGGCCTGCCAGAAGGTGTCGAGCGCGTCGACGGACCAGCTGTGCAGGGCCGGGTAGCCGCCGTCGGCGGGGGCTCCGAAGCGCTCGGCGGCCCAGGCCTGGAAGGCGGTGATCCTGGCCGCGGCGATCCGGTCGGGGCTCGGGGACCAGAGGGGTTCCGGCTGGGTGGCTGAGGTCATGGGTCGGCTCCCGGTCGAGTCTGTGGTTCGCGCTTCGTGTGCGTGGGTGCCGTCGTGCGTTCGGTGCGCGCGCGGCGGCTCACAGGGACCATGCCATGTGATCGACATCAGCACCAGGGTCGTCATGGGCGGCGCGTTGTTCCCCCGCGTCGCCCCGCCGGCGGGTGAACGGCAGCTGAACGCCGCCCGCGCGGCCGAGGGGCGGTGGCAGGGTGAGCGGCATGGACGGTCGTGATCTGGTGCGTGCGGTGATGGAGATCGGTACGGCGGGCGGGAGGCGCGCCTGGCGTTCGGCGTTGCGCCACCGGCGCGCGGACGCGGCGGGGCTTGCGCGCCGGGGCGCGGAGCGGGCGCGGGTGCCGGGGGTGCTGACCGGTTCGGAGCCTCGGCCGGGCGGTGGTGTGCTGCGGTTCGCGCGGGCGGAGCTGTTGGTGCGGGTGACCGTGGGCGGGGCGGTGTTCTGGGGCTGGGACGGGGCGGAGGCGTCTCCGTCGCACGCGGTGCTGGGCGGCGGGCCGGAGCCCGATCCGCGGGCGGTGCTGGAGCCGGACACCGGGGGTGGCCGGCGGGTGGTGTCGGAGCGGGTGACGGTGGCGGTGTCCCGGCTCGGGGCGGTGGAGGTGCGTACGCCGGGCGGGGTGGTGTTGCGGCGGGAGCTGCCGCCGCGCTGGTGGGAGCCGGTGGAGGGGGCGGCGGGCCAGGGGGCCGGCGGGGCGCGGTGGCAGGTGCGGGCGGAGGTGCCGGCGGACGCCCGGTTCTTCGGGCTGGGTGGTCGGGCGGGCGGGCCCCGGCTGCGGGACGGGTCGTACCGGCTGTGGAACACCGATCCGAAGGGTGGGTTCGGGCCGGGTGACGATCCGCTGTACATCACCATGCCGGTGCAGTGGGTGGTGGCGGACGCGGGCACGCACCTGGCGTTCCACGACAACACGTGGGACGGGCGGGTGCTGCTGCGCGAGGGCCAGGAGGGGGCCGGGTCGGGGGCGGATCGGCCCGGTACGAGCGAACTGCGCCTGGAGGGCGGGCCGTTGCGCTGTTGGGTGTTGGTGGGGACGCCGGCCCGGGTGGCGCAGGGCTGGGCGGGGCTGACGGGGTCCGCGGCGGTGCCGCCGGAGTGGGCGTTGGGGTACCAGCACGCGCGGTGGGGGTTCGGGAGCGCCGCGGAGGTGCGGCGGGTGGTGGCGGGGTACGTGTCGCGGGGGTTGCCGCTGTCGGCCGTGCACCTGGACATCGACCACTACGACGGGCACCGGGTGTTCACGGTGGACCGGGAGCGGTTCCCGGATCTGTCGGGCCTGGCGCGGGAGTTGTCGGATCAGGGGGTGCGGCTGGTGTCGATCGTGGACCCGGCGGTGAAGACCGGGGACGCGCTGCACGACGCGGGTCGGGAGGTGGGGCCGCGGGGGGCCTTCGTCCGGGACGCGGCGGGTGAGGAGGTCCGGGGCGAGGTGTGGCCGGGTGAGTGCGTGTATCCGGATTTCACCGATCCGGCGGTGCGTGAGTGGTGGGGCGGGTTGTACGAGGAACGGCTGAAGCAGGGCTTCGCCGGGGTGTGGCACGACATGAACGAGCCGGTGTCGTTCGCCCCGTTCGGGGACGCGACCCTGCCGAGGTCGGCGCGGCACTCGCTGGAGGGGGCCGGCGGGGATCACCGGGCCGCCCACAACGTGTACGCGCTCGGGATGGCGCGGGCGGGTTGGGAGGGGTTGGTGCGGCTGCGGCCCGAGGAGCGGCCGTTCCTCTTCTCCCGTTCGGGGTGGGCGGGGATGCAGCGGTACGGGGGTACCTGGTCGGGGGACGTGGAGAGCGGGTGGGAGGGACTGCGGGCCTCGTTGGCGCTGGTGTTGGGGCTCGGCTTGTGCGGGGTGCCGTACTCGGGGCCGGACGTGGGGGGGTTCGGCGGCTCGCCCTCCCCCGAGTTGTACCTGCGGTGGTTGCAGTTGGGTGCGTACCTGCCGTTGTTCCGGACCCACTCGGCGATCTGGGCGGGGCGGCGGGAGCCGTGGGAGTTCGGGCCGCAGGTGGTGGAGCACGCGCGGGGGGTGTTGGCGGAGCGGGAGCGGCTGCGGCCCTACCTGGTGTCGCTGGCCCATCTGGCGCGGCGGACGGGCGCCCCGTACGTGCGGCCGTTGTGGTGGGGGGCGCCGGAGGACCGGGTGTTGCGGGACTGCGAGGACGCGTTCCTGTTGGGGGACGCGCTGTTGGTGGCGCCGGTGTTGGAGTGCGGGGCGGACCGGCGGGCGGTGCGGCTGCCGCGCGGGCGCTGGTACGACACGGTGACGGAGGTGGTGCACGAGGGGCCCGGGCAGGTGCTGTTGGACGCTCCGCCGGGCCGGATGCCGGTGTTGGCGCGGGCGGGTTCGGTGGTGCCGGTGCGAAGCGGGGACGGGTCGGTGGTGTTGGAGGTGTGGGCTCCGGCGCGGGGGCGCACGGGCGGCGGGGTGGTGATCCGGGATCCGGGGCCGGGGTTCGAGCCGGGGGTGGTGGAGCGGTACTCCGTGCGGTGGGTCGGGGAGTCGGTCGTCGTGGAGGACGAGGGCGGGGAGGTGGTGGAGGGGGTCGTGGTGCGGGGGCTCTGAGGACCGTCGGCGGGGGTGTCAGGCGTAGGAGCCGGCGAACCAGGCGGCCACCGCTTCGGTGTGCAGGGGGAAGGCCAGGTCGGTCGGTTCGCGCAGGAGGTGCCAGCCGGTGGTCTCGTCGGTGGCGACGGATTTCGGGAGGGCGGCGGCGGGGCGGCGGGGCAGCAGGCCGAAGAGGAGCAGGTGGCCCGCCGGTGAGCTCTTGGCGTCGGCCAGGGTGACGTCGGAGGCGGTGGCTTCGATGCCGGTCTCCTCGCGCAGTTCGCGGACCACCGCTTCCCGCCAGTCCTCGCCGAAGTCGATGAAGCCGCCGGGGAGGGCGACGCCGCCCAGGGCCGGTTCGATGGTGCGGGTGATGACGACCAGGCCGGTGCCGTCGGCGTCCTCGACGGGGAGGAGGGTGACGGCCACCGGGAGGGGGTTGCGGTAGGTGGTGGCGCCGCACGTGGCGCACCTGCGGGGCCAGGCGGTGGTGTCGAACGGTGCTCCGCAGGTGGAGCAGTGGGCGTTCCTCGGCTGTTCCGGCATCCGGTGATGGTATGCCAGGGCGTATGAGGACGATGGTGGTCGTGGCGTTGTCGGGTGCGCTGGTGACGGGTCCGACGGGGCCCCCGCCGCCGGGGTTCGCGGTGGACGAGGTGGCGCCGCCGGGGTTCGTGGCGCTGGCGGACGTGGATCCGACGATCGGTCAGGACGTGCGGTACGCGTCGGCGCGGAACTTCACGGGCCGGCCCGTCGAGGGGTACGAGGAGCCCGTCTGTCTGCTCGCGCGCCCCGCGGCCGAGGCCTTGCGGCGGGCTCAGGCCGGTCTGTCGCGCAGGGGTCTGTCGCTGCTCGTGTACGACTGCTATCGGCCGCAGCGGGCCGTGGACCGGTTCGTGCGGTGGGCCGGGGACGAGGGGGACCGGTCGACCAAGGAGGAGTTCTATCCGCGGGTGGACAAGTCGCGGCTGATCCCGGAGGGCTATGTGGCCCCGAGGTCGGGGCACAGTCGCGGGAGCACGGTGGACGTGACGCTGGTGCGGGTGCCGGGCGGGGGGCCGGTGGACATGGGGACGGCGTTCGACTTCTTCGATCCGCTCTCCCACACCGACGATCCTCGGGTGGTCGGTGCGGCGCGGGGGAACCGGGAGGCGCTGGGGCGGGCGCTGGCCGGGCAGGGCTTCGTTAACCTTCCGCAGGAGTGGTGGCACTTCACGTACCGGCCCGAGGCCTTCCCCGACCGGTACTTCGACTTCCCGGTCTCTGTCGCGGCGGTGCGGCCCTGAGTACGGTGCCCGCATGACTTTCGGTTCGTACGAGGAATTCTGGCCCTACTACGTCGCGATGCACTCCAAGGCCGCGACCCGCTGGGTGCACCTCACGGGGACGCTCGGCGGGCTCGCCCTGTCCGTGTACGGGGTGGCGCGCGGTCGCAGGCGTTTCCTCGCCGCCCTGCCGCTGATCGGTTACGGGACGGCCTGGCCGGCGCACTTCCTCATCGAGGGGAACAACCCGGCCACCTTCGGGCATCCGGGCTGGTCGCTGCGCGGGGACGCGCGGATGATCCGGATGATGCTCGCCGGGCGGGACGCGGAGTTGGACGAGATCGCCCGGAAGTGGCTCGCCGAGAACCGGTGACCGGGAGCGGGCCCCGTGCGAGACTTTCTGACGATCCGTCAGGAGTCGATTCGGGGAGGGGTCTTGGAACGCACACGCACACCCGTCGTGAGCGGATGGTTCACGGGCACGGAGGCGGGCGGCGATTTCCGGCTGCTCGGCACCCGGTGTTCCGCCTGCGCCGCCGTGTTCTTCCCGCGCGAGGACACCTGCTGCCGCAACCCGCACTGCCCGGCTGACGGGCGGCTCGCGGAGGTGCCGCTGTCCCCGCGCGGGCGGGTCTGGTCCTACACGGACGGGCGGTACCGGCCCCCCGCGCCCTACGTGTCCGACCCCGCCGAGCCCTGGGAGCCGTACACGCTGGTCGCGGTCGAGCTGGAGGCCGAGGGGATGGTCGTGCTCGGCCAGGCGGCGCCCGGGGTGACCGTCGCCGACCTCGCGGTCGGGATGGAGGTCGAGGTGGTCGGCGGGGTGCTGGACGAGGACGCCGAGACCGTCTGGACCACATGGCGGTTCCGGCCGGTGGAGGTGGGCGCGTGAGTACCGACGTGGCCGTCCTCGGTGCCGGGATGCATCCGTGGGGCAAGTGGGGTCGGGGGTTCGTCGAGTACGGGCGGATCGCCGCCCGGTCGGCGCTGGCCGACGCACGGCTGGACTGGACCGACGTGCAGTCGATCGTCGGGGCCGACACCGTGCGCTCCGGCTATCCCGGCTACGTGGCCGGGGCGACCTTCGCGCGGGCGCTCGGCTGGCAGGGCGCCCGCGTGACCAGCGTGTACGCGGCCTGCGCCTCCGGCGCCCAGGCCATCGGGGCGGCCCGGGCGCAGATCCTGGCCGGACTGGCCGACGTGGTGCTGGTGGTGGGCGCGGACGCCGCCCCCAAGGGGTTCTTCGCCCCTGCCGGCGGGAACCGGCCGGACGATCCGGACTGGTTGCGCTTCCGGGTGCTGGGCGCGACCAACCCGGCGTACTTCGCGCTGTACGCCCGTCGGCGGATGGCCTTGTACGGGGACACCGGCGAGGACTTCGCGCGGGTCAAGGTGAAGAACTCCGTCGCCGGCGCGCTCAACCCGCACGCCCGCTACCGCGAGACCGTGACCGCCGAGGAGGTGGCGGCCTCCGCGGTCGTCGCGGACCCGCTGCGGCTGCTGGACATCTGCGCCACCTCCGACGGGGGCGCCGCGTTGGTGCTGAGCAGCATGGACTACGCCCGCTCGCGCGGGGTCGCGGACCCGGTACGGATCCGGGCGGTGTCGACGGTGACGCCCACCTATCCCCGTACCGTCCTCGACCTGCCGGACATCGCCACCGATTCGATGACCGCCGTACGGCCGGCAACCGGGTCGTTCCGGGCGTCCATCGCGCGCGCCGCGTACGAGGAGGCGGGGCTGGGGCCGGACGACCTGTCGCTCGCGGAGGTGTACGACCTGTCCACGGCCCTGGAGTTGGAGTGGTACGAGGACATCGGCCTCTGCGGTGAGGGCGAGGGCGCCAAGCTCGTCCGGGAGGGCGCGACCGCGCTCGGGGGCCGGATTCCGGTCAACACGAGCGGCGGGCTGTGCTCCTTCGGGGAGGCGGTGCCGGCGCAGGCGATAGCCCAGGTGTGCGAGCTGACCTGGCAGTTGCGGGGTACGGCCGGGGAGCGGCAGGTGCCGGGCGCGCGGGCCGGGATCACGGCGAACCAGGGGCTCTTCGGGCACGGATCGGCCGTCGTCGTCGTACGGTGAACCGCGTACGACGACGAGCGTGGTCCGGGGGCTTGACGACCCCTGGTGGCAGGTTCACACTCGCTGCACGGTCCCGCGCCGCGACCGGGATCCCGTGACCCCCCATGAGAGCTGCGGCCCGTACCCCAGTCGGCGGGGGTACGGGCCGCCTCCATGCACGGGGAGGGCCCGGGTGGGGATCCGGTCCGCGACGTCCCCTCGGGACGGTCGTTCAGGCGCCGGCGGTCGTCATCCGGCGGCGGGCCCGGGCCAGTGACATCGCGTGCTCCACGACCCCCACCAGCACGTCCTTGACGGACTCGCGGTCGCGGGCGTCACACAACAGAACCGGTACCCCGGCGTCGAGGTCGAGGGCCTCCCGGACGGTCACCACCGGGTGCCGGTCGGCGCCGTCGAAGCAGTTGACCGCGACCACGAAGGGGATGCCGCGTCGCTCGAAGTAGTCGACGGCGGCGAAGCAGTCGGCGAGCCGGCGGGTGTCGGCGAGGACGACCGCGCCGAGGGACCCCTGGGCCAACTCGTCCCAGAGGAACCAGAAGCGGTCCTGTCCGGGCGTGCCGAACAGGTAGAGCACCAGGTCCTCGCGGAGGGTGATGCGGCCGAAGTCCATGGCCACGGTGGTGGTGGTCTTGCCCTCCACTCCCCCGATGTCGTCGATGCCGACGCCGGGTTCGGAGAGTTGTTCCTCCGTCCGCAGCGGTCTGATCTCACTCACCGCACCGACCAGGGTGGTCTTGCCCACCCCGAAGCCGCCCGCGACCAGGATCTTCAAGGTCAGCGGCTCGACCGGCGACACGGCATGCATCGCGCCGGTGCGGCTAGAGCGCCCGAAGGCCATTGATCACCTCACGCAGAATGGATTCGTCGGGCAGTTCGGCCGGGGGCACCGGCCGGGTCACGTGGACCAGTTCGTCGTCCACGAGATCGCCGATCAGGACGCGGACGACCCCGATCGCCAGGTCCAGATCGGCGGCGAGTTCCGCCACCGACTGGGGGCGCCCCCGGCAGAGCCCGAGGATGTGGGCGTGTTCCGGGGACAGGGTCACGTCCCAGACCGGGTCGTCGGCCGCCGATTCGGCGACCACGAGCGCGATCAGGTCGAGGCGGTGCTGACCCGAGTGGCTGGTCCGGCCGCGGGTCATCGCGTACGGGCGGACGACCGGGCCCGCGTCGGCGTCGAACCAGTGCGTGGGTTCGGGCGCCGTCTCGGGGCCGCTGCCGGGGGTGTCGGCGGGGTGGTCCTGACCTGAATCGCTCATGCCGTCCTACTCACCCTCCGGCTGGCAGCCCGGTGCGCGGGGTGGTCGCCAGGTGATCGCCCACTCGCTTGACCATCAGGGTCATCTCGTAGGCGACCTGGCCGACGTCCGACTCCGCGTCGGCGAGCACGGCCAGGCAACTGCCGTCACCGGCGGCCATGACGAACAGGAAGGCCTCGTCGAGCTCGACCACGGTCTGGCGGACCCGGCCGGAGTCGAAGTGCCGGCCCACGCCCTTGGCCAGGCTGTGGAAGCCGGACGCCACGGCGGCCAGGTGCTCGCTGTCCTCGCGCGTCAGGTCCTTGGAGCTGCCGGTGGGCAGGCCGTCACCGGAGAGCACCACCGCCTTGCGGATGCTGCCGACCTTGTCGACCAGCTCGTCGAGGAGCCAGTTCAGCGGGCCGGAGCCGCGGCCCCTGGTGTCGTTGCCGGTCTGCGGTGCGGTCATCGACCGTCCCCTTCGTTCTCGTATCCGGGATCCGCGGCGGCGGGGGTGCCCGCCGCGGCCGCGGACTGCTGCGATGCGTGCTGATTGCGTCCCGCGGTCCAGCCGCGCTGGAGGGCGGACATGCGGGTGCGTACCTCCTCCGCGTCCCGGTCCTCGACCGGTTCGACGGCGGCTTCGGCCGGGGCGGCGGCCGGGGAGTTCTTGAGCTGGGGCGCCAGGTTGGCCTGGCGCACCCGGCGGGGCAGGCCGGCGGGGGCCTGGGCCGGCCTGGGGACCCGGGCGGCCCCCGAGGCCTGGGGGGATCCGGACGCCTCGGGCCGGGGGCTCTCGGGCCGGGGAGGCGCCTCGGACGGGAGCCGGCCGGCCTTGCCGACCGGCGGGAACGGGGCCGCCGGGCGCGGTTCCACCCGACGGCCGTGCTCCGCCACCAGGGTCGGGGCGGGACGACGGCGGGGCAGGGGTACCGTGCCCGATCCGCGCGGGACGTCCGGGTGGGCCGCGGACACGGTGTCCGGGCGCGGACGCGGGGGCCGTACGGGGCCGGTCGGGGCCGACGGCTCGCGGTCGCCGTCGAGCTCCCGGTTGAGGTCCGGCCGGCGGGCCGCGCCGCGCTCCCCGATCCGGTCGCCCTTCCAGGCCGCGCCGCGCTCCGCGAGCCGGTCGGTGCTCGGGCGGCCGGCGGGGCGCAGGCCCAGCAGGGCGCTGCGCGATATGCCTCCGGGCGGGGTCTCGTCGTCGAGGGTGGCCATCGGCGGCCGGCCGACGACTCCGGTCAGGCCGGTGATCCCGGCGGTGACCTCGTCGGGGGCGGTGGGTTCGTCGATGCCGTCCAGTCCCAGGAGGCCGAGGGGGCTCTCCAGCTCGACCGGGCCGTTCAGGACGCCGGGGGGCAGCGACCGACCGGCCGGCGCTCCCTCGATGGCGGTGGATCCCGGCCGGCCCGCGCCCTTGCCGAGCTTCGCGGCGGCGGCGGGCTTGAGCCCGTCGAGGCGGATGCCGGTGCCGTTGGTGTCGGGGGCCTCGGTGAGCAGTTCGACCGGGAGGAAGACCACCGCGGTGGTGCCTCCGTACGGGCTGTGCTGGAGGACGACCCGGATGCCGTGGCGGCGGGCGAGCCGGCTGACCACGAACAGGCCCAGCCGGTCGGTGTCCGACAGTTCGAACTCGGGGGTCTCGGCGAGCCGGAGGTTGGCGTCGAGGAGCGCTTCCGGGTTCATGCCGAGGCCGCGGTCGTGGATCTCCAGGGTGAAGCCGTTGGCGACGCGTTCGCCGTGCACCTGGACCGCGGTGTGCGGCGGCGAGAACACGGTGGCGTTCTCCAGGAGTTCCGCGACGAGGTGGGTGACGTCGGCGACGGCGGGGCCCTCGATGCCGATGCGCGGCAGGCGCCGCACCTCGATGCGCTCGTAGTCCTCGACCTCCGCGACGGCGGCGCGCACGACGTCCATCAGCTGCACCGGCTTGCGCCACTGGCGGGAGGGGGCGGCGCCGGAGAGGATCACCAGTCCCTCCGCGTGGCGGCGCATGCGGGTGGTCATGTGGTCGAGGCGGAAGAGGTCCGCGAGTTCCTCGGTGTCCTCGGTGCGCCGTTCCATGGTGTCGAGCAGGGTCAGTTGGCGGTGCAGGAGGACCTGGTTGCGGCGGGCGAGGTTGACGAAGACCTCGGAGACGCCCCGGCGCAGTTCCGCCTGCTTGACGGCCGCCTCCACGGCGGCGCGCTGAAGGCTGTTGAGCGCGAGGGCGACCTGGCCGACCTCGTCCTTCTCGAACTCCAGCCGGGGGGCTTCCGTCTCCACGTCGACGTGTTCGCCGGCGGCGAGCCGGCGCATGACGCCGGGGAGGCGGACGCCGGAGGCCTCGTGGGCGTCCTTGCGGAGCCGGGACAGGTCGCGGATCAGGTCGCGGCCGATGCGTACGGACAGGACGAGGGAGACGAGCAGGGCGATGAAGCCGAGGATGCCGGCGACGGCGGCCTGGACGAGGACGTTCATGGCGGCGGGTTCGACGCGCCGCTGGTAGCGGTCTCCGGCCTCGGTGCCCATCGTGGCGAGGCCGTCGAGTACCTTGCCGGCGGCCTCGTCCCACTGGGCGGCGGTGAACGCGCGCGGGTTGCGGCGGGCGCCGTCGGTGATGAACCGTTCCTCGGCGTCGCGCAGGGCCTTGGTCTCGGGGCCGTTCCAGTAGTTCTCGAAGAGGCTGCGGTCCTCGGCCGGGAGGATGGCCAGGTTGAACTCGTACAGCAGCGCGCGGTTGGCGGCGAGGTCCGAGACGCCGCGGACGTCGACGGGGCTGACGACCTTGGCGGCCAGGGCCGCGGCGACGACGGCGTCCTCACGGGAGAGCGTCTCGCGGGCCCGGGTGATGCCGACGAGCGCGCGGCCCTGCTTGTCCATCTCCACGTTCTCCAGGGCGTGGAGATTCATGAGGAACTCGTGGCAGGGGTCGACGAGGCGGCTGTAGAGCTCCAGGGCCTGGTTCGTGTCGAGGCTGTTGCGGTCGACGGAGCGGCGCAGCGCCTCGATGCCCCGGAAGGCTTCGAGGATGGAACGCAGGCGTTGGGCGGTCTCGGGGGCGAGCTCGTCCATCACCTCCGGGTCCTTCGCGTTCTCGGTGATGGTCCGCACGGCGGCGTCGGTGGCGGCGCGGCTGCGGGTCAGCTCGGCGGTGGCGGCCGAGGCCCGCGGGTCGCCGATGAGGACGAGGGTCTGGCGACGTTCCTTCTGGATGACCCGGACGACGTCCTCGATGGGGTATCCGACCTTCTCGATGACGTAGGCGACGTCGAGGAGTTGGACGGCCTGCCGACCGGTGATGACCGTCGAGAAACCCCAGAGGGCGGTCAGGGAGACGAGCGGCACAAGGAGCAACGCCACGATCTTCCGGCGGATGGACTTCCCGCGAAAGCGCATGGCCTCCCCAGCCTCCCCCAGCTCAACCCCGTTGCCGGGGGTAGGTGTTCCGTCATTTAAACGGCGTGAGCCTACTACTGCCACCGGGCGCCTTCGAAGGCCTGTCCGGACGTTTTCGGCCGACACCTCCGGCGAAGATCACGAGTTGTCCGATAGATCCGGTCAAGTCCGGCCCGATTTGTGGCACATGACACCTGGTGGGCCATCGGTTCCCGCAAGGCAGTGGATGGCTGGAACTCTTCGTTCCGTGCCGTTCGGGCACTCGGGAGGAGTCCGCGATGCGGGAATGCGGGGTGAGGGACATCGGGGCGGGAACCGGGGCTCGGCCAGGGCCGGCTCCTGATCCTTTTTCCCGGCGGGGCCACTGCCTCCCCCGGAACGTCCGGGCCGTCCCGGACGTCTGTCTGGTCGAGGGACGTTTTGGGGACACTTTGGTGGAGACGTTCGGATCGTCATCGTCGGGGACGCATGGCGGACCACGTTGTGGGGAGTGAGCGGAACATGAGGATGTACGAAGAGGACGGCGCGGTGACGGAGGGGCCCGGGCACGGGCTGTGGATCGAGGAGCCGGCCAGGCGGTATCGGTTGCCCGACCCGGTGCGGACGTCCGCGGTGCGGGCGGTGCTGATCGTCTCGGTCACCCTGACCCAGTCCACGATCACCTTCTTCCTCGCGCTGACCGGGTCCTGGCTGGTACTGCCGATGGCGCTCATCGCGATAGGCGGCACGGTGGTGGCCACCTGGGGCGTACTGGACGTACTGATCACCCGGCAGACGTGGAACCAGCGGTACGGGGTCGTCTCGGCGCCCGGCAGCACCGCCCGCGACGGGCGCGGGGAGCGGCGGCGGGACCGGGGGCAGGCCGGTGCGGGACCGCCGGCCGCCCGGCCCGCCCGCATACGACACGCCGCGCCCGGCCGGGGATAGTCCGGCCCGGAGCGGGGCGGCGGGGTGCGTGGCACCCCCGGGCGACCCTGCCGCGCACGGTGGGACCGGGAGCGGTCAGGCGCCCACCGCGGAGCGGCGGTACATGCGGGTGGCCGTGATCTCGCCGTGGATCGTCTCCTCGTCGGGCGACTGCTGGGGCAGGCCCGGACGCAGGTGCTCCTCGACGCTGATGTACTTCAGGCCCGCGCGCAGGTCCGCGTCGTTGCGCAGCCGGATGACCAGCGGGAACTCCGCGAGCGCCGTGGTGTCGAAGAGGCCCGTGGTGTAGAGGAGCTGGACGCCGAGCGCGTCCGAGACGGCCCGCTGGAGCTCCAGCAGGTAGGTGGCGTTGGCGCGGCCGATCGGGTTGTCGAGGAACAACGTGCCCGCGTGGCGGTGCTTGTCGCGGCCCCGGTCGTTGCTGCGCAGCGCCGCCATCGTGCAGTACAGGGCGATGGCGGCGGTGAGCAGTTGCCCCCCGGAGAACACGTCGCCCATCTGGCCGACCGGGACGCGCTCGGCGCGCAGGACCGCGTCCGGCTTGAGGATCTCGACCGCGATGCCCTTGGGCTCCAGCGCGGCCTGCACGCCGCGCAGCAGCAGGGACATGCCGTCGCGCCGGCCTTCCCCGAAGGAGGCCGTGCTGTTCTTCTTCACGGCCGCGCGGGTGGCCTCGTCGATGACCTCGCCCAGCCGCTCGGTGAGCGTGGCCTGGTCGGGTTCCTCGAAACGGATGCGCAGGAACTCCTGCCCCGACCACTCCCCCAGGCCCTCGGGCAGTTGGGAGAGCCGTTGGGCGGAGCGCAGGGTGGCGAGGGCGGACTCCACCAGGCCGCGCAGTCGGTCGACGATGCTGCCCCGGTTGCGTTCCAGCTGTTCCAACTCGTCGGTGAGCACACGCAGTCGGGGTGCGAAGGCGGTGGCCCAGGCGGCGGCGTGTTCGGGCAGGGCGGAGGCGGGGAGTTCGCGGATCTGCTGGCGGGCGGGGGTGCGCACCTGCTCGTAGCGGTTGGCGTTGGCGTGCCGGACGAGGATGTCGCTCGCCTCGCGCACGCCGGATTCCGCCGCGGAGAGGTCCGCGGCGCAGCCACGCAGGGAGCGGCGTGCCTCGGTGGCCGACTGGCGGGCCTCCTCCAGGGTCCCCGGGTGGGCCACCGGCTCCTGTTCGTCGTCCTGGTGGGTGTGGTCGCGCAGCAGGTCCCGGAGCAGGGTCGCGGTCTCGTCGAAGCCGCCGGCGCCGTCCTCGGCGGTGCGGTGGGCGCGCAGCAGGTCGGCGTGGGCGGCCCGGGCGCCCTCCACGGCGGCGGTGTGGGCGGCGAGCCGGGCGGTGGCGGCGCGCAGCAGGCCCTGGGCCTGTTCCACGTTCTCGGGGACGAGGTCCTCGGGGAGTTCGGTGTGTGCCTCGCCCTCGGCGGGTGCGTGCCGTTCGGCCTCGCCGCGCAGTCGGCCGAGCTGCTCGCTCGCGGTCGAGGCGCGGGTCTCCAGCATCTGTACGAGGGATTCGGCGCGGGCGGCGGCGGCCTGCCGGGACGGGCCGTCGGATCCGTCGGTGCCTTCGAGGAGTTGGGCGGCGCGGGTGCGGACCTTGTTGGTGAGGCGGTCGAGTTCGGCGAGGGCGGCGCTTTCGGCGCTCTCGGCGCGGGCCTGTTCGGCGCGCAGGTCGGCGCCGACCCCGACCTTCTCGTAGAGCTGTGAGGCGGCCCGGTAGGCCTCGCGCAGGTCGGGCAGGGGGGCCTTGGCGGAGCCGTCGTCCGCCGGGAGCGGCTCGGGGGCGCCGGCGATCTCGGCGCGTTCGGCCCGCAGTGCGCGGGAGGTGCGGCGGGCGTCGTCGGCAGCGCGCTGGGCGGCGCGGCGGTCCTCGTCGGCGGCCCGGGCCCGGTCCAGGCAGACCTCGGCGCGGGCTTCGGACTCGGCCGTGTCGTCGGCGAGTTCGCGCAGCCTCGCCTGCCAGCCGGCGCGCTCGCGCAGGCGGTGGGCGAGGCCGGCGAGGGCGTCGGCGACGCGGCGGGCGCGCTGGGCGGTGTCCTGGCGTTCCTCGCGGACGCGGGCGGCGTCGGCGGCGGCCTCGTCCGCCTCGGCCCGTACGGTGCGGACCTCGGCGAGTTCGGCGTCGGCCTCCTCGGCGAAGGCGCGGGCGGCCTCGGCGTGCCGGGCGAGTTCGGCGAGGCGGCCGGGCGGGCAGCCGGTGCGCCAGGAGGCGAGTCGGGCGGCGAGTTCGCGGTCGCCGGAGAGTCGGGCGGCCAGGTCCCGGATCTCGGTGTCGCGGGCGGTGGCGCGGGTGCGCAGGGTCTGGCGCTCCGCGTCGGCGGCCTGCTCGTCGTGCATGGCCGGGTTCGGCGACACGATGAAGATGCCGGAGACGTCGTTGTCGGCGTCGGTCGGGGGCAGTGGCGCGAGGAGGGCGGCGGCGGTGCCGACCGCGACGGTGGAGCGGGGCAGCAGGGCGGCGGCGGACAGGACCTCGCGGGCCCGGGCGTGGGTGTCGGGGTCGGTGATGACGACGCCGTCGACGAGTTCGGGGCGGGCGGCGAGGACGGCGGCGTGGTCGGCGGGGTCCACGGACTGGGCGAGGTAGCGCCAGCCGGGGAGGGCGGGGATGCCGTGTTCGCCGAGGTGCTCGACGGTGGCGAGGACGTCGGGTCCGGGCGGCAGGAGTCCGCCGTCGCCGAGGGCGCCGAGGATGCGGGCGTCGTCGGCGGCGGCGGTGCGCAGCTCGAAGAGTTGCCGTTCGGCGGAGGCGATGGAGTCGGTGAGCAGGGTGCGGAGGTCGTCGGCGCCCCGGTCGAGGTCTTCGACGGTGAGGCCGCCGTGGGTCGCGGCCGAGGCGACGCAGGCGGGGCCCTGTTCGGGGGTGGGGGGTGTGTCGTTCGGGCCGTGGTCGCCGCGCGGGTGCGGGACGGTGGCGTCGGGGGCGCTCGGGAGGCCCAGGAGGGCTGCCAGGCGCGGCGCTTCGGCGAGCGAGGCGGCGGCGCGGGCCTCCGCCTCGTGCGCGGATTCGGCGGCGTCCGCGGCGTCCGCGGCGCGGGCGGCGGTGAGTTCGGCGCGGGATTCCGCGGTGGCGGCCTCGCGGGCGGTCTCGGCGGCGCCGCGGGCGGCCTCGCGGGACTCGCTCCAGGCCGCGACGGCGGTCTTCTCGGCGTCGCTGGCGGCGAGGGCGGCGCGGGCGGGGTCGGCGTCGGGTTCGGAGTCGTCGAGCCAGCCGGCCTGTACGGCCTCGGCGGTCTCCTGTTGGACCTCCGCGAGGCGGGCCCGGAGGTGTTCGGCCTCGCTGCGGGCGCGCTGGGCCGCGGTGGCGGCGGAGGTGGCGTCGCGGTGGGCGCTCTCGCCGACGGCCTGGAGCTCCGCGGACCGTTCCTCCTCCTCGTTGGCGCGCGTCTCGCCGTGTTCGGCGGCGGTGTGCAGGGCCCGTACGAGGTCGGCGGCGGCGGTGGCGCGGGCGGCCAGTGCGGGGGCGGCGTCCCGTTCGGCTTCGAGGATGGCGGCGGCGACGCGGGCGGAGCGGTCGGCGGCGGCGCGGTGGCGCAGCACGATCTCGGCGGCCTGCCAGGCGGAGTGCAGGGTGCGGGCTTCGAGGAGTTCGCGGCGCTGGGCGGCGGCGGCCTTGTCGGCGACGGTGAGGGCCAGCGAGGCGTGCCGGTAGGCGAGTTCGGCGGACACGGCGGCGCTGCGGCCGCGGGCGCTCTCGGCTCCGGTGACCTGGTGGGCGGCTTCGGTGACCCGCTGGGCGAGGTCGGCGGCGCGGCCCCGTTCCTCGACGGCGCGGGCGGACAGCCGCCGGGCGAGGGTGCGGGTGCGGCGTTCGGCGCCGGCGTGGACGTCGCGCAGCCGGGAGCGGGTCTCGGCTGCTTCGACGATGCGGTGCAGGAGGTCGACCGAGCCGGCGGTGAAGTCGCGTTCGGCCATGAGTTCGGCGCGGCGGCCGAGTTTGTTGCCGAAGCCGTGGACGAGGTCGGCCAGACCGTCGGTGTCGCGGGTGTCGGTGACGGCGCGCAGCAGCAGGTCGGTGAAGTCGGAGTCCTTCTTGACGGCGAAGAGGCCGGCGGCCTCGCCCTCGTCGGCGTTCATCTCGCGCTGGTAGCGGAACAGTTCGGGATCCAGGCCGACCTCGGTGAGGTGTTCGTTCCAGCGGTCGTGGATCTCCTCCCAGTACACCTCCAGGTGCGGGTACGCCTTGCCGGCCTCGGTGAGGGCGTCGCGGAAGCCCTTCATCGTGCGGCGGCGGCCCTGTGCGCCGGACGCGCCCTCGACGGGCGGTCGGACGGCGGTGGCCTCGGCGACGGGGAGGTTGTCGAGGCCGAGTCCCGGTCCGGGGCGGAAGGAGTACCAGGCCTCGGCGAACTTGCGGGGGTCGTTGGAGACCTGGCGGCCCCGCCATTCGCTGACCTTGCCGACGACCACGCACTCGCCGGTCTGGGTGTGCTGCCATTCGAGGGCGACGTGCCCGCAGTCGTCGGCGAGCAGGAACTTGCGCAGGACGCCCGAGCTGGCCCCGCCGAGGGTGTTGCGGTGGCCGGGCAACATCACCGAGAAGATCAGTTTGAGGAGGACGGACTTGCCGCCGCCGTTCTCCAGGAAGAGCACGCCCGCGGGCGCCGGGCGCCGGGGCGGGCCGGCGGGCTCGTCCTCGAAGAACTCCGCCTGGGTGGGCGCCGGGTGGGGCACCGGCGCGCCGACTCCGCGCAGGTCGAGCACGGTGTCGGCGTAGCGCGCGCCGGCGGGCCCGATGGAGTAGAGGCGGATCCGGGACAGCTCGTACATGGCGGCGGACTCTCGTGGTCTCTCGTGGGTCGTACGGAGGACAGGTGGCGCGGGGCTCGCTCAGGCGTGGAAGGGGAGCCCGGCGTCGGCGGCGAGCTCCAGGTCGTCGCCCTCGGGCGGCGGCAGCAGGGTGGCGGAGCCGTCGCTGACGGGGACCACGCCGAGTTCCAGCAGCTCGGCCATGGCCGCGCTGCCCGCCATGTCGCGGACCTGGAGCTGGTAGCGGGGGGTGGTGCGGTAGGTGCCTCCGGCGTCGTCGCCGGTGCGCTGGAGGAAACCGGATTCGGTGAGGAAGGCGGCGGCCTTGCCGACGATGCCGGTGGTGGAGCCGGCGAGCCGCCGGGCGTCCTTGGTGGCGCCGGTGGCGGAGCGGCGGGCGTACACCCGCCAGCCGGCCTCCAGGCCGGGGGCGTCGGAGGCGGGGTCGGTGTTCTCGCCGAGTTCGTCGGCGCGCTCTTCGAGGCGGCGGCACGTCTGCCGGACGAAGGCGTCGACTCCGTTGACGGTGATCCGGCCGATGTAGCCGTCGTCGGCGAGGTCCTCGGGGCGGGGGAAGGCGAGGGCGGCGACGGCCAGGTGGGCGAGGCCGTGCAGGAAGCGGTCGCCGCCGTCGGCGGTGGTGCGGCGGGCGTAGTCGCCCATCCGGACGGCGAAGACGGAGTCCTCGCCGGCGGCCACGGCCATGCCGGCGCGGGGGGAGACCTCCAGCACGATCAGGCCGAGGCCGGTGGCGACGGCGTCGGCGAGGCGGCCGAAGGCGGGTTCCTCGCGGTAGCGGCGCAGCAGTTCGGCGTACTCGGCGTCGCGGGCGGGCAGCAGCTTGGGCTGGAGTCCGAACGCGACGAGGCGCGCCGCGTCGGCGGCGTCCGCCGGGGTCACGGGGTGGGTGGTCCCGGTCGGAGCCGACGCCGCGTCGGGCTCGCTCCACGCGGGGTGCTCGGCGTGGGTCTCGCTCACGGGTGCGGCTCCTCGGCAATGCGGTACGGGTGGTGGTGGTCTCGGGGGGCGCGGGCCGGCTCGGCGGCGGGCCGGGGGGCGGGGCGCCGCCGGGGCCGCGCGAGTCCGTGCGACGAGCGCGGCGGGGTGTCCGCGCGGCGGTCGGCCGGCGCCGGGGCGGTGGTCACGCCGCTGGTGCTCGCGCCGACGTCGGGGACGCGGGCGGTGGTCACGCCGGTGGTGCTCACGCCGCCTCCGTGCGGTCCGCGGTCATCGCCGCGGAGTCGAGGAGCGCGGTGCCGACGATGAGGTCGGCGCCGCCGAACTCCGGGTCGTCGAGTTCGGCGCCGTCGTCCACGGCGAACAGCAGGCGTTCCTCGCCCTGGCGGTAGGCCGTGCCCACGGCGGGGCTCGCCGCGTGGACCGCCAGCAGCGCCACCAGGTACGGCAGGTCGGGATCCTCGCGTCGGGCCTCGGCGAGCAGGCCGGAGAGCCGGCGCGGGGCGTCGTGGGGCAGGTCCAGCAGCTTCATGGCGACGGCGAGTTGCTCCTCGCTGAACCGGCTGTCGTCGGGGGTGGCGATGAGGTCCGGTTCGGGCATCTCCACGCCGAGGTGTTCGCGTTCCTGGGGCGGGGTCAGCAGGATCTCGACCAGGTCCGCCATGCGCACCGAGACGGGGGTGCGCAGTCCCGTGCCCGCCGCGAAGAAGGCGTCGGTGACCCGTGTGGCCTGCTCCAGCGGCAGCGGCAGGACCGGGGAGACGAGTTGTCCGTACAGGTCGATGCCGGTGCGCGGCGCGGGGGCGGCGAAGGCCTGGCGGTCCTGTTCGGCGCGGAAGAGCGGACCGGCGTCGAGCAGTCGGGACTGGAGCTGGGTGTGGCGGCGGATGCAGTCCTTGACGATGTCGACGAGTTCGGCGGCGCGCCGCTTGTTGTCGGGGTCCTCGGCCTCGTCCCGTGCCTTGCGGATGTTGGTCAGGATCGCGTTCTCGTGCCGGTAGCGGTCGGCGACGTGGTCCAGCGCTTCGGCGATCATGTCCGGGACGGCCTCCAGCCAGTCCACGGCGCGTACGTTGCGGCGGGTGGCGTCCAGGGTGCGGCGCAGGGTCTCGGCGTACTGGACGGTCCGGTAGCGCGCCTGTTCGGCGGCCAGTTGGGCGTCCGCGAGGCGTCCCCGGCTGATCAGCACCTCCAGCTTGACCTCGGCGGCGATCTGGGCGCTCGTGACGTCGGTGTCGAGGGCTCCGACGAGGACGTTGACGGCCTCGTCGGTGGTGCGCAGGTAGACGGCCCCGCCGTGGCCGGGGACCTCTTCGATCAGCTTGAAGTCGTAGTCGCGGCGGACGTACACGCCGTCCGGGCCGAAGGTGCCGTAGATCGCGCGGAAGCCCCGGTCGACGCTGCCGACGTTGATCAGGTTCTCCAGGACCCAGCGGGCCACCCGCTCGTGCTCGGCGACCGGGCGGGCGGGCGCCTGCGCCGCGACGCGCGGCAGCAGCCTGGCCACTATCTGTTCGTGGTCCGCGCCGGTGTCGAAGTCCATGTTGAGCGTGACCAGGTCGATCGCGGACAGGGCGACCTCGGCCATCGCGTAGACCCCGTACTCGCCGGCCAGATTGGCCTTGCGCACGTCGAGGTCGTGGAGCGGGGCGGTGCAGGCGAGGGCGCGCAGCCGCCGGGCCAGGCCCTCGTCGGCGGCCGGGCCCGGCGCCGGGGACGGAAGGGTCTTCGCCGGGGCAGGGAGAGTCACGACGGAAAGACTAGGCGCTGACACGGACAACATCCCAAACGGCATGGTTCGGCCGGATCGTCCCTGGCCGCTCGGAGCGGGCGCTGTTCTACGCTCACCGCATGGCTTCCATGATCACACCGATGGCCACGCCCGCGCACCCGCCCGTGATCGACCTCAACGCCGACCTCGGCGAGGGCTTCGGTCGCTGGACGCTGACCGACGACGAGGCGCTGTTGTCCGTCGTCACGAGCGCCAACGTGGCCTGTGGTTTCCACGCCGGGGACCCGTCCATCATGCGTCGCGTGTGCGAGCTGGCCGCCGAGCGGGGGGTGCGGATCGGGGCGCAGGTCTCCTACCGGGACCTCGCGGGCTTCGGCCGGCGGGCGATGGACGTGCCGGCGGGCGAACTGGCGGACGAGGTGGCGTACCAGATCGGGGCGCTGGAGGTGTTCGCGCGGGCGGCCGGTTCCCGGGTGTCGTACGTGAAGCCGCACGGCGCCCTCTACAACCGCACCGTGCGCGACGCGGGTCAGGCCGGGGCGGTCGTCGCGGGGGTGCGGTTGGCCGCCGGTGCGGGCGGGCTGCCGGTCCTGGGCCTGCCCGGGTCGCTGCTGCTGTCCGCCGCCGAGGAGGCGGGGTTGACCGCCGTACCGGAGGCGTTCGCGGACCGGGCGTACACGACGGAGGGCACGTTGGTGCCGCGCGGCGAGCCGGGGGCGGTGCTGCACGACCCGGACGCGGTGGTCGCCCGCGCGGTGCGGATGGCCGCCGAGCGGTCCGCGACCGCGATCGACGGGTGCCCGGTGGCCGTGCCCGCGCGTTCCCTGTGCCTGCACGGGGACACCCCGGGGGCGGCGGACCTCGCCCTGAGGGTGCGTCGGGCCCTGGGCGCGGCCGGGGTACGGGTGGAGGCCTTCGCGTGAGGGCGCTCGCCGTGGGCGCGCGGGCCCTGCTGCTGGAGGCGGACTCGGCGCGGGAGGTGGCCGCGCTCCACGCCGAGCTGCTGCGGCGGCGCGCGGAACTGGGCGGCGTACGGGAGATCGTGCCGGCCGCGCGGACCGTGCTCCTGGACGGGGTGGCGGAGCCGGCCGCGCTGGCGGCCCGGATCGCCGGGTGGGAGGTGCCGCCTCTCGCCGGGAGCGAGGGGCCGCTGATCACCGTCGCGGTCCGCTACGACGGGCCGGACCTGGCGGAGGTCGCGCGGCTGTGGGGGGTGGGACCCGGGAAGGTGCCGGGGATCGTGGGGTCGGTCGAGTTCCGCGTGGCGTTCTGCGGGTTCGCGCCCGGCTTCGGATACCTGACCGGGCTTCCCGAGCGCTTCCACCTGCCTCGACGGGCCACGCCCCGTACGGCCGTGCCGGCGGGCTCGCTGGCCCTGGCGGGTGCCTACGCGGGGGTCTACCCGCGCTCCTCCCCCGGCGGCTGGCAGCTGGTCGGGACCACCGGGGCCGTGTTGTGGGACCCGGGGCGGGAGCCTGCCGCGCTGTTCGCGCCGGGGGTGCGGGTGCGTTTCGTCGAGGCGGCGGGGGCGTGAGCGGGCTGCTGGTGGTGCGGGCGGGGGCGCTGACCACCGTCCAGGACCTCGGTCGGCCGGGGTACGCCCACCTGGGCGTCCCCCGTTCGGGCGCGCTGGACGTCGGGGCGCACACCCTGGGCAACCGGCTGCTGGGCAACGACCCGGGCGCGGCGACGTTGGAGACCACCCTCGACGGGGTCGTGCTGCGGGCGTCGGACCGGGTCACGGTGGCGGTCACGGGGGCACCCTGCGCGGTACGGGTCTCGGGGCGCCCGGTGGCCTGGGGGGCGCCGGTCCCGCTGGGGGCGGGGGCGGAGTTGGAGGTGGGGGCGGCGGAGTGGGGGCTGCGCAGCTACGTCGCGGTGCGCGGCGGGTTCGCCGTGCCCCCGGTGCTGGGGAGTCGGGCCACGGACCTGCTGTCGGGCCTGGGGCCGCCGGTGCTGTCGGCGGGCACGCTGCTGCCGGTGGGGTCGCCGGGACGGGACCCGGTGCGCGGGGTCGACGCCCTGGGGGTGCCGGGGCCGCCGACGGAGTTGGTGCTGCCGCTGGGGCCGGGTCCGAGGGCCGACTGGTTCGAGCCGGAGTCGGTGGCCCGGCTGCTCCGGGCCCCGTACCGGGTCTCGGCGATGTCCAACCGGATCGGGCTGCGCACGGAGGGGGGCCCGGCGCTGGTCCGGCGCCGGGCCGGGGAGCTGCCGAGCGAGGGGATGGTCCTGGGCGCGGTCCAGGTGCCGCCGGACGGGCTCCCCGTCGTCTTCCTGGCCGACCACCCGGTCACCGGCGGCTATCCCGTGGTGGGGGTGGTTCCCGCGGGCCCGGCCCTGGACGCGGCGGCGCAGGCCCGGCCGGGGGTGACGATCCGCTTCGTGCGGGGTCTGTGAGGTAATGGGGCCACGTCGAGCGGGGGAGTCACGACATGGGCAGGGTGCGCAGGCACGCGGTACCGGTGGTGGAGGCGGCTCGGGCGAGCCTGGGGACGTACCAGCACGTGGACGCGGTGGCGGTCGACGTGCCGGCCGGCACCGACGCCGTGGCGTTCGCCCGGCTGGTGTTGACGGGAAGGACGCCCTGGGTGAGCCGGCTGATGGCCGTTCGCGACAGGGTGGTCGCTCCGTTCGGCCTGAAGGTGACGGAGCCGGGCGGGGCGCGGGACGTCCGCGTGGAGCCGGGGGCGAAGACGGGGCCCTTCCGGATCCTGGCGGTCGGCGGGGGCGAGGTGCTCGCGGGGGACGACGACAGGCATCTGGACTTCCGCGTCTCGTTCGCCGTGCGGCCCAAGCCGGACGGATCCGGCCCCGAAGGCGTGTGCACCACGGTCGTGCGCTTCAACCGTCCCGCCGGGCGGCTCTACTTCACGGCGATCACGCCGTTCCACCACCTGATCGTGGCGCGGCTCCTGGCCCGGGTTCCGTCCGGCACCTGATCGGTGGGGCGTGACGCCGCGGTACCGGGACGCGGGCGGCTCGGTGAGCCGCCCGCCGTGGCCCGCCGTGGCCCGGCGGGGTCCGCAGGGGACGGCCTACACCGTCGACTCCGGTGCGATGCGGCTGCGCACCGCCGACTGCACGTCCTCCTCCTCCGCCGGGTCCGCCGCCAGGCGGCGCAGCCGGGGGGCGACGCGGGCGTCGGCGGTCTCGGCGTGGTGGGCGGCCACCTCGCGGGTGGTCTCCTCGCAGTCCCACAGGCATTCCACCGCGAAGCCGGCCGCGAACGACGGATCGGTCTGGGCCAGGGCCCGGGCGACCCGGCCGCGGAGGTGGGACGAGGCGGTCTCCCGGTAGACGTGGCGCAGTACGGGCGCCGCGCAGCCGATGGCGAGGCGGCCGGCCCCGTCGACGAGGGCGAACAGGTTGCGGGTGTCCGGTCCCGAGCCGCGCACCGTGGAGCGCAGGGCGCCCAGGACGAGACCGGCGTCCTCGGCTCCGCCGCGGGCCGCGAGGAGGGTCGCTGCGGCCGCTCCGAGGGCGTCGGGGCGGTGGACCCAGCGGCGGGCCCGTTCCACGGCCCCGGGGCCGCACATGCGTTCGTAGGCGGCCACGGCGGGCTCGTCCCCGGCGGCTTCGATGAGGTCCAGGACGGCCGGGTTCTCCGGTTCGGCGAGGACCAGGTGGTGCAGGGCGGTGGCCCGGGCGGCTTCGCCCGAGGCGCCGGCCGCGGCGGCGAGGATCGCGGAGCGGTCCTCGGGCGCGGCCACGGCGGCCAGGCAGCGGGCCGCCGGGACGTGCAGCGGGGTGCCGCGGCCCAGTCCTTCGGCGGCCCAGTCGAAGACGGCCTGGACTCCCCAGCCGGGCTGAGGTCCCTTGGGGGTGAGCTGGCGCTGCCATCGGTCGAAGGAGCCCTGTCGGCGGGCGGCGCGCAGTCGCTCCCCGTGGGGGGCGGACTCCTCCCACAGGCACCAGGGCCGGGGTTCGTAGGCGTCGCGGATGGCGGCGGCCAGCCGCGCCTCGCCCTCGGCGGTGGCGGGGAAGCGGGCGACGACGGGCCCGGCGAGGGAGCGCAGCCCCTCGTCGTCGTCGCGCAGGGCGAGCTCGTCGAGGGCCCAGGCCCAGTTCGCGCCGGAGGCGGCGTAGCGACGCAGCAGCATGAGCGCGTCGTCACGGCCGTACGAGGCGAGGTGGCCCAGGACGGACAGGGCGAGCCCCGTGCGGTGGTCCTCCTCGTCGAGGAGGTCGTCGGCGCTGAAGAGGTGGCTCTCGATGGCACCGAGGGGGCCGTCGAGGTCGAGGTAGAGCCGGGCGTAGTAGAGCGAGCGGTTCTCGACCTGCCAGTCCTGGCGCGGATCGCTGATCACGCACTGGTCGAGGGCCTCCAGGGCCTCCGCCCGGGGCGCCGCGAGTGCGTGCAGCGTGCCGTCGCCGCGGCCCCTCTGGAGGAGCCCGAGCAGGGTGCCGCTTGGCGCTATGACTGGTTCGAACATGGGAATGGCCTCAAATCAAGCTGGGGACGCAACCGGGAATCGGGATTCACAGGGCCGCGTAACAGCATGTGAGGACGTTCGCCGTCATGTTCCGCTCGATGTAGACCATTGCCTTCTCACTCTCGTCGGTGCTTCGCGACCACGGCGGCCGGTTCGGCAGGGAGGGTATGGACACCTCTTGTGTCCAGCCCGCTCCTGCCCGTCTGTCAAGTTCGCGAATCGAATCCGACGCCATGATGACCCAGTCGGTTTGTGCACCGCGACCACATTTACGGCCGCCGTGACCAACCCGTGAGGTCCGGGGCCGGTCGGACCTTGCCAGGTCACGGCTAAAACCGGACTACTTGGCTCCGAACAGTTCCAGCAGGTCGGCCTTGGCGAACATGCGCGCCGTGTCCACCGCGGAGGGGGTTCCGGCCTCGGGGTCGGCCCCACCGGCGAGCAGCGCGCGGATGACGGCCTCCTCGCCCTTGAAGACGGCGCCGGCGAGCGGGGTCTGACCCCGGTCGTTGGCGCGGTCCGCCTCGGCGCCGCGGGCGAGCAGGGCCGTGACGGCCTCGGCGTGGCCGTGGTAGGCGGCGAGCATGACGAGGGTGTCGCCGCGGTCGTTGGTGAGGTTCGCCGGGACTCCGGCGTCGAGGTAGGCGGCCAGCGTCTCGGCGTCGCCCTGACGGGCGAGGTCGAAGATCTTGGTGGCCAGTTCGATGACGTCCTCGTCGGGAACGCCCTGCGCGCCGGCGCCTTCCGGGGTGTGCTCGCTCATCGTTCGTGCCGCCTTTCGCTTCGCTGTCACGGCACTCGTTTCCCCAGGCCAGGCGGGCCGGGGGGCGCACGGTGCCGCGTCCGTGCGGGTGAAGCGTCAGAGTAGCGCCCGATCCGGGACATGACGGGTGCGGTCCGAGGCAAGGATCACTCCGCCCCCCTGATCGCCCGGCGCGCCAGCCGGGCGGGTCCAGTCAAGTGAAAAATTACAGCATTCACCCGTATGCACCTTTTGTCGCATTGATACTTGCTGTGAGCCTGGAAGGACTGACGGTGACCGTCCCCACCCACCAGGAGAACTTCTCATGGTCCTGTCCATCTCAGGTGTCGTCCTGCTCGGAATCATCTGCTTCCTCTTCTTCAAGAAGGACGGGATGAAGCTGTCGCACGCGTTCGTGTGCGCGCTCTTCGGCTTCTTCCTCGCCGGCTCCGCCATCGCCCCCAGCATCACGGCGAGCACCGCGAGCCTCGCGAGCCTTCTCGGCGGGATCAAGCTCTAGGGCACGTCGTCGAAGTGGCGCCTGCCGGCCGGCAGGCGGGACTTCGACGACACGCCCCAGGCCCCCGACCGCACCGTCCCGCCACCACCCCGACTCCAGGAGACGCCCGTGGCCAGGCGCCCACTCCCCCGCATCCTCAGCAGCGGCACCGTGTCGCCGGCCCGGGTCCGCGACTTCGCCCGCACGGCCGCCGACAGCGCCACGGACGTCCTCCATCCGCTCCTCGTCATCACACGCGGCCTGCGCGTCCTGGCCGCCGCCGGGCGGCGCAAGTGGTCCGACACGCCCAAGGACAAACGCGGTCCCGCCCTGTTCCTGGGAGTGGCCTGCGTCCTCGTCGTCGCACTCGTCCCGTACGGACCGCCGGCCGCCCTCGTGAGCCTGATGGCGGCGGCGGGCTGGCACGGACGCGACCGCACCCCGGTGAAGACCGGCCCCAGCGACGCCGAGACGGAGCGGCTCGCCTCCCTCTACGAGGCCCTGGTGCCGTACTTCTCCCTCCCCGAGGACCCGAACCCGCTCTTCGCCCACGGCGGGGCATGGGACCGGGCCTTCAGCGGCCACGTCTTCGACGACGCGGGCCGCGTCACCCGGCTCCGCATCCGCTACCCGGCCTACTTCGCCGACGGCGAACTCGCCTCACGGGCCCGCATCGAGGCCCTGCTGCACGCCAAGTCCGGGCGCGGACGGGAGTACCTCTTCGCCTGGGACGAGGAGGCCAACCAACTCGACCTGAGCGTGCTGGAGGCACTGCCGACGGGCATCGCCGCCCAACGGTTCGTCACCTCACCCGGCGAGACCGTCCTCGGCCTCACCGACGCGGGCGGCGTACAGCGCACCCTGCCCGTCGCGGAGGGGGAACAGACCCGGGACGTGCCCCCGGTGATCTGGCGCACCGGGCCCCGCTCCACCGAACCGCACCTGCTGGCCGTCGGCCAACCCGGCAGCGGGACGTCCACCCTGCTGCGCTCCGTCGCCCTCCAGGCACTCCACCACGACGGCGACGTGCTGATCGTCGAGGGCGGCGGCAGCGGCGAGTACTCCTGCCTCTCCGGCCGCGCGGGCGTCCTGTCCGTGGAGTGCGGGCCCGCGGGGGCGCCGGCCGTCCTGGAGTGGGCCGCGCAGGAGACCGAGCGACGCCTCGTCGCCACCCACCGGGCCCGCGAGGCGGGCCGACCCCTGCCCGAGGACACCCGGCGCCCCCTGTGGATCCTGCTCGACCGCCCCAGCGTGCTCACCCACCTCGCGGCGGCCGAGGGGCGGCCCGATCCCCTCGCGCAGCTCCAGGTGCCGTTGCGCCACGGTCGGGCGGCGCACGTCACGGTGGTGGTCGCGGAGCAGTTCGAGCACCTGGAACTGCTCGACGACGCCGTCTGGCAGCACACCCGGGCCCGCGTCGTGCTCGGCTCCGCCTCCATCCAGCAGATCGCCGACGTGCTCGGCCTGCCCCCGCACACCACCCCGACCGCGATGGTGCCGCCCGGGCGCGGCTACGCGCGGCTCGGCACGGGCCCCGTGCACCGGGTGCAGGTGCCCGCGACCCCGGACCCGTACGACGACGCCGCGCATCCGGCGCACCGTCAGGCGGTGCTGGAGCTGCTGCCGGAGCGACAGGCCCGGCCGACGGCGGTCGCGGAGCACGTCACGCTGACGAAGCCGCTGCACATCGTCCAGCCCCCGGCCCAGGCCCAGGGCCCCTCGATCGACACCCGGGAGATCGCGGAGGTGCCGGCGGAGACACCGCCCGCCCGCGGCCCGTGGCCGGTCGGGCCCTAGGTCCTGACGTCGAAGTGGCGCCGGTAGCGCCGCGGGCCAGGCGAGACTTCGACGACCGGGCCTAGGCCCGGTCGGGTCGGGTCGGGCGGAGGGGCCCCGCTACGCGACGAACGTGCGCGGCGGTTCCGCCCCGCTGCCGCCGGCGCCCGTGCCGACCAGCCGGGCCGCCGCCGCGAGGCGCGAGGCGGCCTCCTCGGCCACCGGGCCGCCGACCGTGAACGGGAGCCGGACGTACCCCTCGAAGGCCCCGTCGACGCCGAACCGGGGGCCCGAGGGAACCCTTACGCCGACCCGCTCCCCCACCTCGGCCAGCCGGGACCCCGACAGTCCACCCGCGCGGGCCCACAGGGTGAGGCCGCCCCGAGGCACCTGGAACTCCCAGTCGGGCAGTTCCCGGCGTACCGCGGCGACGAGCGCGTCGCGGTTCTCCCGGGCCTGGTCGCGCCGGATCCCCACGGCCTCCTCCCAGCCCCCGGTCCGCATCAGCCAGTTCACCGCGAGCTGTTCGAGCACGGGCGTGCCGAGGTCGGCGTACGCGCGGGCCGCGACCAGGCTGCGGATGACGTCGGGGGCGGCTCGGACCCAGCCGATCCGCATGCCGGCCCAGAAGGCCTTGCTGGCGGAACCGACGGTGACGACCGTGGAGCCCGCGGGGTCGAAGGAGCAGACCGGTCGGGGCATCTCCACGTCCGGGTCCAGCAGGAGTTCCGCCATGGTCTCGTCTGCGACGAGCACGGTGCCGGCCGAACGGGCCGCCTCCACCATCGCGCGGCGCTGCTCGTCCGAGGCGAGGGCGCCGGTGGGGTTGTGGAAGTCGGCGACCACGTAGGCGAGCCGGGGGGCGGAGTCGCGCAGCACCTGCCGCCAGACGTCCATGTCCCAACCGCTCAGCCCGGCGGCCATCGCGACGGGCACGAGGCGCACCCCGGCGGCGCGCATGAGCTGGAGGATGTTGGCGTAGGACGGGGATTCGACGGCGATGCGCTCGCCGCGCCCCGCGAAGAGGCTGCAGATGGCGTCGATGGCGCCCATGGCGCCGGTGGTCACCATGATCTGTTCGGGCATCGTGGGGATGCCGCGCTCGGTGTAGCGGTCGGCGAGCATCCTGCGCAGCGCGGGCAGGCCGGCGGGGTAGTCGCCGTGGGTGTGCGCGTACGGCGGCAGTTCCTCCAGGGCTCCCTGGACGGCCTTGGTGAGCCAGGGCTCGGGGGCCGGCAGGGCGGCGCAGCCGAGGTCGATCATCGAGCCGAGGGACTCGGGCGGCAGGGGTTCAAGGCCCCGGGCGGGAAGCGGGTTCCCGGCGGGCACGGCGGTCCAGCTGCCCGCACCCCGGCGGGATTCCAGGAACCCTTCACCGCGCAGCGCCTCGTACGCGGCGGCGACGGTGGTGCGGCTGACGGTGAGCGCGACGGCCAGCTCCCGTTCGGCGGGCAGCCGGGCGGCGACGGGGACGCGTCCTTCGAGGACGAGGAGCCGGATGCCGTCGGCGAGGCTGCGGTAGGCGGGCGCCTTGCGCGTGCCGGACGTGGCGGAGCGTCCCTGCTGTGAGGTGATGAGGCGGGCGAGCTGTGCGGCGCCGACCGCCGAGGTCCACTGAGCCATGCTGTCCGGTCCACCTTCATCGAATTGGCCCCGTCCGACCCGAAGGGCGACCGGCATTGGATTGGTTCCGCGTGATCCAGGGTGTCACGGGGCGGTCCACTGCGGCCAGGGGGCTCCGGCGACGTTCCGCGGAGGGGGACGGCGAGGGGCCACCGGAGGGGACCCGCCTCGTCGCGGGCGCGTTCACCCCGCGGCCATCCGGACGCTCCCGTCCCACCGGTGACAGGGGGCATACTGCCGCCGTGACGCACGTACGCCTTCGGCACCCGTATCTGGACCACCCCGCTCCCATCCCCTTCGCGCACCGGGGAGGGGCCGCGGACGGGCTGGAGAACACCGCCGCCGCCTTCCGCCGGGCGGCCGACGCGGGTTACCGCTACTTCGAGACCGATGTGCACGCCACGGTCGACGGAAAGCTGGTCGCCTTCCACGACTCCACCCTGGACCGGGTCACCGACGGGAGCGGGCGGATCGCCGAACTGCCGTGGAAGCGGATCCGGGAGGCCCGGGTGGCGGGCACCGAGCCCCTGGCCCTGTTCGAGGACCTCCTGGAGGAGTTCCCTGAGGCCCGCTGGAACGTCGACGTCAAGGCCGAGAGCGCCCTGTACCCGTTGGTGAACCTGATCGCGCGGGCCCGGGTCTGGGACCGGGTGTGCGTGGGCTCCTTCTCGGAGAGCCGGGTGGCCCGGGCCCAGAAGATCGCCGGCCCCCGGCTGGCGACCTCGTACGGGGTGCGCGGCGTGCTGGGGCTGCGGCTGCGGTCGTTCGCGATCCCGGCGGCGCTGCGCGCGGGAGCGGTGGCGGCGCAGGTTCCGGAGACCCAGGCCGGCGTCCGCGTGGTCGACCGGCGGTTCGTCCGGACGGCGCACGAGCGGGGACTCCAGGTGCACGTGTGGACCGTGAACGAACCGGAACGCATGGACTCTCTTCTCGACATGGGAGTCGATGGCATCATGACCGACCGGATCGACATCTTGCGCACGGTGCTGGACCGGCGCGGGGCCTGGGCCTGACCGCCCTTCGGGCTCCGCGCGGGCCGCGGCGGCCGAGGCGGCACGGGACAGCGAGGGGGCACCGGAGTGACCGCGCGAGACATATCTCCACCGGAGGAAGCGGAACCGGGGACGGAGGACGGCAGAGCCGGCGCCGCCGCCCGCACACGCGAACAGCACGGTTGGTACTTCTACGACTTCGCCTGCTCGGTCTACTCGACCAGCGTGCTCACGGTGTTCCTCGGGCCCTACCTGACGTCGGTGACCAGGGCCGCGGCGGACGTCGAGGGCTACGTGCACCCGCTCGGCGTCCCGGTCCGAGCCGGTTCCTTCTTCGCGTACGCGGTCTCCGCGTCGGTGCTGCTGGCCGTGCTGATCATGCCGCTGGCGGGGGCCCTCGCGGACCGGAGCGGCCGCAAGAAGCCGCTGCTGGCGGTGGCGGCGTACACGGGCGCGGCGGCGACGACCGGGATGTTCTTCCTCGACGGTGATCGCTATCTGCTCGGCGGGTTCCTGCTGATCGTGGCGAACGCCTCGCTGGCGGTCTCGATGGTGTTGTACAACGCCTTCCTGCCGCAGATCGCCACTCCGGACGAGCGGGACACCGTCTCCTCGCGGGGTTGGGCCTTCGGCTACACCTCGGGAGCCCTGGTGCTCGTGATGAACCTGGTGCTCTACCAGGGCCACGACTCCTTCGGGCTGTCCGAGGGCGCGGCGGTGCGCATCTGTCTGGCGTCGGCGGGCCTGTGGTGGGGCGCCTTCGCGATCATCCCGTTGCGCCGGTTGCGCGACCGCGGGGTGGTCCGGGAGGCGGATGCGGCGCCGCCGGTCAGCGGGTGGCGGCAGCTGGTGGCCACCTTGAAGGACATGCGGCGCTATCCGTTGACGCTGTCCTTCCTGCTGGCCTACCTGATCTACAACGACGGCGTGCAGACGGTGATCTCCCAGGCCTCGGTCTACGGGTCGGAGGAACTGGAGCTGGAACAGTCCACGCTGATCGTGGCGGTGCTGCTGGTCCAGGTCCTGGCGGTGGCGGGCGCGCTGGGGATGGGCCGACTGGCACGCGTCTACGGCGCCAAGCGGACGATCCTCGGTTCGCTGGCCGCGTGGGCGGTGACGCTGGCCGCGGGGTACTTCCTGCCGGCCCGGACACCGGTGTGGTTCTTCGCGCTGGCGGCGATGATCGGGCTCGTGCTGGGCGGGAGCCAGGCGTTGTCGCGTTCACTGTTCTCGCACCTGGTCCCGGCGGGCAAGGAGGCCGAGTACTTCTCCGCCTACGAGATGAGCGACCGGGGGCTGAGCTGGATCGGACCGCTGGTCTTCGGACTGACGTACCAGGTCACGGGCAGTTATCGGGACGCGATCATCTCGTTGGTGGTGTTCTTCGCACTGGGTTTCGTGCTGCTCGCGAGGGTGCCGGTGCGGCGCGCGGTGGAGGCGGCGGGCAATCCTGTTCCCGAGAGGATCTGACAGCGGGTCCGGGAAAGAATTCGGAACGAATTTCGACGTTCAAGCGAAGGGCCGGTAGTGTACGCCTTTGGCCTGCCAGGCGGACCGTTACTGCGCGCTCAAGAAGAGCGGACGTTGGGTGACATCTGCTGCCAGATGTGACAAAACGGGCACTGGTGGGTACAACAAGGGGCGGTACGACGGGCGACGCATGACCCGGAGCGGGAATCTATACCGCCGACCGGACGTTGACCGGATGACGACGACAGCGACACCTGTCCTGTGGGCGACAAGCCCGGGAGGCACGATTCATGAGTGAGCGAGCTCTCCGCGGTACGCGGCTCGTGGTTACCAGCTACGAGACGGACCGCGGCATCGATCTGGCCCCGCGCCAGGCGGTGGAGTACGCATGCCAGAACGGACATCGATTTGAGATGCCGTTCTCGGTTGAGGCAGAAATTCCGCCGGAGTGGGAGTGCAAGGCGTGCGGCGCCATGGCACTCCTGGTCGACGGGGACGGGCCCGAAGAGAAGAAGGGCAAGCCCGCGCGAACGCACTGGGACATGCTCATGGAGCGACGCACCCGCGAGGAGCTGGAGGAAGTGCTTGCCGAGAGGCTCGCGGTCCTCCGTTCCGGCGCCATGAACATTGCCGTGCATCCGCGGGACAGCCGCAAGTCCGCCTGACAACCGGACTGAGAACAAAGCCGAGGGCCCCCGCCACATCCGTGGCGGGGGCCCTCGGCTTGTCCGGCTCCCGAGCCCACCGGCTCGGGGATCGGCGCGTCAGGGGGTCAGCGGCGGCCGGTGGCCGGCGTCCGGGCCGGCCTGGCCCGGTCCGGGCGCCGGACGGTCCTCTCGGATGACCTCGCCCTGGACGACCTTGCCGTCGGGCCGGCGGATCCGGGCCTGCTGGAAGGCGTCGCCGAAGGTGCCGGCGGGCGCCGCGGCCATTTTGCGTTCCAGGGAGCGCGTGGCGCGGCGGCTGATCAGTGCCCGGACGGGCGGGAGCAGCAGGAGCAGTCCGGCCGCGTCCGAGATCAGGCCCGGCAGCATCAGGAACAGGCCCGCGAGCATGAGCAGGCCGTTGCCCTGGCCGGGCTGCTGCCTGGTCTGCTCGGGTACCTGACCCTGCTGGGCCCGCTGGAGGGTGTCGGTGAGGTTCTTGAAGGCCCGTCGCCCGGCGCGCTTGATGACCACCGCGCCGAGCAGGATCCCGCCCGCGATCAGCAGGGCGACGGTCAGCCCGCCGGCCGCGCCGGCGACCAGGCTGAGCAGCCAGATCTCCAGGATCAGCCAGGCGGCGACCGCCAGGGGGAGCAGGGTGCGGGCGGGCGAGCGCCGTCGTGGGGCCGTCGAGATGCCGGTCGTCATGTCACCAGTGTGCCCGGGGCGGTGTAAAAGCGACCTCAGTCGGAGGTACCGGACATCCCTTAAGGGGTGTCGGGGAGGCGGGTCAGTACGGGGGCCGGCCGGTCAGCTTGGCGGCCCGGGCCTTGATGCCCCACTGGGTGACCCGCCACAGGGCCTCCACCACGATGTCCCTGCTCATCTTGCTGTCGCCGAACTCTCGCTCGACGAAGGTGATGGGCACCTCGACGACCCTGAAGCCCTGGCGGATGGCGCGGCGGGCCAGGTCGACCTGGAAGCAGTAGCCGGCGGAGGCCACCTCCTCCAGGCCCAGGCCCTCCAGCGTCTCGCTGCGGAAGGCGCGGTAGCCGCCGGTCACGTCGCGGATCGGCACGTCCAGGAGCAGCCGGGAGTACGTGGAACCGCCGCGGGAGAGCATCTCGCGGCTCTTGGGCCAGTTGACCACGCGCCCGCCCGGCACCCAGCGGGATCCCAGGACCAGGTCGGCGTTGCCGAGGGCGGTGAGCAGCCGGGGCAGTTCCTCGGGGCGGTGGGAGCCGTCGGCGTCCATCTCCACGAGGACCCCGTAGCCGTGCTCCAGGCCCCAGGCGAAGCCCGCCAGGTAGGCGGCGCCGAGGCCTTCCTTGCCCTTGCGGTGCAGGACGTGGACCTGCTCGTCGGCGCAGGCCAGTTCGTCGGCGAGCTTGCCGGTGCCGTCGGGGCTGTTGTCGTCGGCGACCAGGACGTGCGCTGCGGGAACGGCGGCTCGGACCCGGCCGACGATCGGGCCGATGTTCTCGGCCTCGTTGTACGTCGGAATGATCACCAGGGTGGTGCCGAGCGGCCCGTAGGTCCGCTGTCCGCCATCGCTCACTGGGTCCCCTTGCGTGTTTCTCGTCCGGCCGGCCTCGTACGTCCCGTCACAGCAGGATGATTTTAGAACAGCGATCGGAGCCGGCGGTCCTTCGGGCCGGCCCGGCTCCCGCTGGCTGCGGGTCACCGTGACCGTTGTCTACTGGACCGCCGGGCCCCGACCTGGGGCCACCAGCCGCCGGCGAAACCTTCCCTCGCCCCCGAGGCGCGGGTGCGCTGAGCGGACGGATCCGTCCGGTACGGACGTCCTGTGGTGGACCCGGCCGAACCTATCCGGGTCCGGCCGCCGGGACCGAACCGAGGCCGGTCGGATCACCCCTGTGGGCGTACGAAAATCTCCCGGCCGCCGACGACCGTCGCCAGGCACACCGGCAGATCCCCGCCGGGGGTCAGGTCGGGCAGCCCCGGGGTGCCCGAGCGCGGGTCGGTGGACCAGCGGGCGACCCGGTCGTCGGGAGCCTGGACGACCAGTTCCTCGGTCCGCCAGACGGCATAGTCGGCCGGGGCACCGGGGACGAGGATGCCGGCGTCGTCCCGACCGAGCGCCCGCCAACCGCCGCGGGTGTGGGCGGCGAAGGCGGCTCGTACGGAGATCCGGTGCTCGGGGGTCCGGTGGAAGGCGGCGGCCCGGACGGTGCCCCAGGGGTCGAGCGGGGTGACGGGCGCGTCCGAGCCGAAGGCGAGCGGGACGCCGGCCTTCAGCAGGGCCGCGTACGGATTGAGGGTGCGGGCGCGCTCGACGCCGAGCCGGTCGGCGTACATGCCGTCCTCGCCGCCCCAGGCGGCGTCGAAGGCGGGCTGCACGGAGGCGGTGAGGCCCAGTTCCGCGAAGGCGGCGATGGTGGCCGGGGTCATCATCTCGGCGTGCTCGACCCGGTGGCGGGCGGCCCGCACCCGGGCGAGGCCCACGGTGTCGGCGGCGGCCCGGACGCCTTCGACCACGGCGCTCACGGCGGCGTCGCCGATGGCGTGGAATCCGGCCTGGAGGCCCTGTTCGGTGCAGGCGGTCACGTGCGCGGCGACGTCACGGGCGTCCAGGTAGCCGGTGCCGGTGTGCGCGGCGTCGGTGTACGGGGCGTGCAGGCAGGCGGTGTGGGAGCCGAGTGCGCCGTCCACGAAGAGGTCGCCGGCGGCTCCGACCGCGCCGAGCCGCTTGGCGAGGTCGAGGTCCCGATCGGCCCAGTAGCCGAAGACGCGCGGGCCGGGGTGGCTGCGCGCCAGGTCGAGCAGGGCGGTGAAGTCCTGCGGGGAGGAGATCTCCGGGCCGCCGCACTCGTGCACGGAGCCGATGCCGAGGGAGGCGGCCCGGTCCAGGGCGGCCCGCTGGGCCTCGGCACGCTGGGCGGGACCGACGGCGCCGAGGGCGACCGCGCGTACGGCGTGGTGGGCGTCGGCGGTCAACGGCTCGTCGCCGGCGACCGGGCCGAGACCCCCGGGGACGAGGTCGAGGAGCGCGGTGGTGACCACGGCCGAGTGGACGTCGATGCGGCTGAGGTAGAGCGGGCGGCCCCCGGTGGCCCGGTCCAGCTCCTCGCGGCGCGGGGCGCGGCGCTCCGGCCATCGGGCGGCGTCCCAGCCGTGCCCGAGGAGCACGGGGTCGGCGGGGCGGCGCGCGGCGTGGGCGCGTACCCGCTCCAGGGCGTCCGCGAGGGTGGGGGCGTCGGAGAGGTCCAGCCCGGTGAGGGCGAGACCGGTGGAGGTGGTGTGCACGTGGGCGTCGGTGAACGCGGGCGTGACGAGCGCCCCGTCGAGGTCGACGACCTCGTCGACGCCCTGGGCGAAGGCGTCGGCGGCGCCTTCCGAGCCGACCCAGGCGACACGGCCGCGCTCGACGACCATCGCGGTGGCGAACGGGTCGGCGGGGCTGTGCACCTCGCCGCCGCGGAGGAGGACGGTGCGGTCGGGTACGGGGGCTCCGGCGGCGTCGGCGGAGGCGGTGCGGTCAGTCATGGGACCCAGTCTCCCGCCTGGGCCGGCCCGGCCCGACCTCGGGTCCCCCGGGTGGGGGCCGGGGCCGGGCGGTACGGAAGACGGGTCGAAGACGGGTCAGGGGGCCGTCACACGCGGGGCGGACGGGACTCGTACGGGGTGGACAGCACCACCGTCGTGCGGGTCGAGACGTGCGCCAGGGCGCGCAGTCGGCCCAGCAGGTCCTCCAGCTCCAGGGGCGTGCCCACGCGAACCTTGAGGATGTAGTTCTCGTCTCCGGCCACGCTGTGGCAGGCCTCGATCTCCGGGACGCCCGCCAGGCGGTCGGCGATGTCGTCCGGCGCGCTGGGGTCGAACGGCTTGACCGAGATGAACGCCGTCAGGGGCAGCCCGACGGCCTCGGGGTCGACCACGGCGGCATAGCCGCGGATCACCCCGCGCTGCTCCAGGCGGCGTACTCGCTGATGGACCGCCGACGTGGACAGTCCCGTGGCCTTGCCCAGATCCGTGTAGCTCATTCGCCCGTCCCGCACGAGCAGATCAACGATCTGGCGGTCCAGCTCCTCCATTGCGCTCATAGCCGCTCAACCTATTGCCCAATGCCGCTCCAGGCACAGCGGTGTCCACGGGTTGGGTGGCACCTGCGGCGGGCATGTGACCAAGGCCACAGGGGTACCGGGGCGTACCGGGGGTGGTTGTGGTTACTCGTGCCGCGTGACGGGAAGTGCTTGGTGTGGCCGTGGCCGAAGAACCTGCCCGCCCGGCCCATTCAAGGGGGAGTACATCCATGCTGAACGCCAAGCGCGCCGGTCGCATCGAACCGGAGCCTCCGGAACTGCTCGATTCCGACGAGGACGGCTACCTCGACGAGGCCGAGGGGTTCGAGATCCACCACGCGATCTGCCCCGACTGCGGCCAGTCGATCGCCCTCGTCGCGGACGAGGAGTACCTGCCGCAGCACGCCCTCTGCCCGTCCCCGTGGAACCCGTTCGGGCTCACGGTGTGCGCGGGTACGGGCCGACCGGCTTCCGACGCGCTGCCGACCGTGGGCGGGTTCCAGCACGACGTGCAGGAACTCGACCCGATCGTGCACCTGTCGCTCCCGCAGGGCCTCGACTGGCGGACGCAGCCCTTCTCGCACGTCGGCGGTCCGGGCTCGCGTCCCGTCCGCGTGACGGCCCCGCTGCCGCCGCAGATGCGCCAGCACGCGCAGGCCGCCTGACGGACCGCCCGCCCTACCAGTACGTTCCCCGCACCATGGCGTCGATGGTGGCGTGGTGCAGGATCAGGCCGTCCGGGTCCGCCGGGACCTCGACCTCCCCGAAGTGCGCCTGTCGGTAGGCGATGCGCAGCATCACGATCCCGTGCCGCAGGGCGGCGTAGAGGGTGTGGAACTCCATGTCCCGCGGGGTGTGCCCGGTGAGTTCGGCGTACCGGCGCTCCACGTCCTCGCGGCGCAGGAAGTCGGGCAGGCCCGGCCGGCCGAATCCGACGGTCAGGTCCTGGAAGAACCGGTGCAGGTAGACGGTCCAGCCCAGGTCGACCTCCCGGGGGGCGTACGAGGCCATCTCCCAGTCAAGCACGGCCACCGGCTCGAAGCCGTCGGCCTGGTAGACGACGTTGCCGATGCGGGCGTCCCCCCAGTTGAGGACGGGGTCACCCTCGTCGGCCGGCCAGAGTTCCTCCAGTCGGTCGAAGGCCCGCTCCAGGAGCGGGGAGGGGGCCAGTCCGGCCACCACCCATGCGTAGTAGGCGCGTTGGGCCTCGACGTGGCGGCGCAGCGGGCTTCCCTCCCCGGGCGGGAGCAGGAAGCGCGCCTCCCCGGTCGGGAACTGGTCGTGGAGGCGGGCGAGCAGGGAGACGCTCGCCTCCTGGAGTCGTGCGCGTTCGGCGTCGGTGGCGGAGTGCAGCCAGTTGCCGTCGTACGTGTAGGGCATGACGTCGGGCGGTACCCGGCCCTCGGCGCGGGCCATGACGAGGAAGGGCGCACCGAGCGGGCCCGGGTCCTCCTCCAGCCAGCGCACGCGCGGCACGGGCAGGTCGGTGTGCGCGGCGACCAGGCTCATCACCCGGTACTGGCGGGGCAGGTCGTAGACGGGGAACACGGTGTACGCGGCCGGGTCCGCGGCCAGGCGCAGGGCGCAGGCCCGCTCCGGGGTGTCGGGGTGCTCTATGTCGAAGAGCAGGGTCTCGCTGGACATGCCGTTGGAACCGGGGACGGAGATGTCGGTGACCTTCGCGCCGGGAAGGATCGCGTCGAGCCAGGCCGCGAGGCGGCGGCCGAGTTCCTCGGGCTCGCGGGTGGAGGTGCGGGGACGTGGTGCCGTCGCCATGGCGGGTCCTGCCTTCCTTTCCGATGGAGCCTCGTCTTCGGGGCTCTCGCGAGGTCCGCCCGGGGTCACGGGGCCACCGAGGTGTGGTCGGTGAAGCCGCTGGGGTCGTGACGGCCGAAACTGCCGTGCTCGAAGATGCCGTGTCCGACCCGGCCGTCGAGGGTGAAGCGGGCCGAGTGGTCGGTGACCCCGAAGGCGGCCGTGGGGTGCGCGGTGGGATCGGAGAGGTCGTAGACGCGCCGGTCGGTCCAGCCGCGGCCCTGCCAGGTGCCGTGCTGCCAGTCGGCGGCGGGCGGGTAGCCGGCGCCGACGGCGAGGGGGGAGGAGTTGAGGACGCGGACGCCGAGTTCGAGTGGTTTGCGGGCCGGGTCGGTGAGGTGGACGACGGCGCTCTCGGGGTGGCGGCTGCCGGGGCGGTAGCGGATGTCGGTGTGCGGCCAGCCGAGTTGGACGTCGTGACGGCCGTCGCCCTCGGGGAAGACCTGGACGGCCTCGTTGAGGATGCGGTGGCCGTCGGCGTCCTCCTGGACGATGACCATGAGGAACCGGTCCTCGAAGCGGACGGGTATCCAGAGCCAGTGGAAGCCCTCGGTGCGGTGCTCCTCCCCCGCCCGGCCGCCGTCCTCGCCGGGGATGGGGCGCACGCCCCAACTGCGGTCGCGGGTACCGGTCCACGCGCCGGGGGTCAGGGTGAGTTCCTCGCCCCCGACCCGGATGGTGCCGGTGACGTTGCCGGCCTGGACGAAGCGGCGACCTTCCAGCATGAGCCGGTCGCCGCGGCGCTGTACGTGGTGGGGCTCCCAGACGGCGGGGAACTCGGCGGTCCAGGTGATGTCGTACGAGAGCCCCTCGGGGTCGTCGGGGTCGGCGTCGCAGTGGAGGCCGATCCGCTTGAGCGGCTCGTCGACGGTGATGCGGAGCGGGCCGACGGAGAGGTTCATCCGGTCGTCGCCGAGGGCGTCGGAGGCGCGGACGGCGAGGAGTTCGTCCCCGATGCGCAGGGTGGCGTAGGCGTCGATGACGCCCGCGTTGGGGTAGACGCCGAGGCCGAGGATGAGGACGGCCCGGCCGGCGTGGTCGAAGACGTGGAAGATGCAGCGGTCGTAGGCGTTGCGGTCGCCGCTGACGAGGTGCTTCATCGACAACGGCGCCTGGTGGATGGGGTATTCGTCAAGCGGGACGGGCCGGTCGGCGGGCATGGCGGACCTCCTGGGCGCGGCGGCGTGGCGGCGCGTGACGTGACGTGGCGCGGGTTGGCCTGGTGTGCGACTCAAGCGGATATGACGGTACGTCAGAAACCGTTTCAAGGAACAGACTTGTGGCACTACGCGACAGGAGGGCACGTCCGGACACCCGGACCGGGAGGGGGATGTCGCCCGCCGACCGCGGTTCGAGCGACCGCCGGTGGGGAGACGCGGTCGATGGAGGCGTCGGCGACACGTCGAACGGATGGCCGTGGGCGGGGCCCGGTTACCCGGGGGCTGATCTCGCGTTCTGCCGTGCATGACCACGCTTGAGACGTCCACGCCGAGAACGGGTCGCAGGCGGCGGCCCCTGCCTCACGGGTACGAAGAATCGGTTCCGCCGAGGAACCCCGACACACCCGTCTACACCACGCTCCTGGCCCGCTGGACCGCCGAGGGCCGGACGGTGCCGGGGCGGCGCGATCCGGAGTGGTCACGGATCGCCTCGACCCCGATCTGGCCCAGCGGCCCCCTGTACGGAGGCTGAGCGGGAGGCCGATGTACCGCCGGGCCGGGCCGGAGCGACGCCTTGCCGGGGCGGGACGGCCATCCGACGAACCGGGGCGGGCCCGGCCCGGCGACGCGGCCCGGCGACGCGGCCCGGGACCGGACCGGCCGGGCGACGGCCGGGACGGCCGGGCCACGGTGCGGCTGCGGCCGGGACGGCCGGAACGGCCGGCGCCCCGGCCCGGGCGCCTCAGCGGGTCTCGGGGCCCGCGAGGTGGCGGGCGATGACCATGCGCTGGATCTGGTTGGTGCCCTCCACGATCTGCAGCACCTTCGCCTCGCGCATGAGCCGCTCCACCGGGAAGTCCGCGGTGTACCCGTAGCCGCCGAGGACCTGCACGGCGTCCGTCGTGACGGCCATCGCGGCGTCCGTGCAGAACAGCTTGGCCATGGCGGCCTGCCGGGAGAAGGGCTTGCCGGCGTCCCGCAGGCGCGCGGCGGCGAGGTACAGCGCCCGGCCCGCCTCGATCTTGGTCGCCATGTCGGCCATCATGAAGCGCATCCCCTGGAAGTCCGCGATGGGGTGCCCGAACTGCTTGCGGTCCAGGGAGTAGACCAGGGCCTCGTCCAGGGCCGCCTGGGCGACACCGATCGCGCAGGCGGCGATCCCGAGCCGGCCGGCGTCCAGGGCGGCCAGGGCGATGGTGAATCCCTGCCCCTCCTCGCCGATGCGCCGGGTGTCGGGGACGCGTACGCCGTCGAAGTGCAGCTGGGCGGTGGGCGAGCCCTTCATGCCCATCTTCTTCTCGGGGACCGCCGCCGTCAGGCCGGCCGCGTCGCCGGGGACGAGGAAGGCGGTGATGCCCTTGGGACCGTTGACACCCGTGCGCGCGAGGACCGTGTAGAAGTCCGCGACCCCGCCGTGCGTGATCCACGCCTTGGTGCCGGTGATGATCCAGTCGTCGCCGTCGCGGACGGCCTTGGTGGTCAGTGAGGCGGCGTCGGAGCCGGCGGCCGGCTCCGAGAGGCAGTAGGCGCCGAGCAGGCCGCCGCCGAGCATCGCGGGGAGGTGGGCGCCCTGCTGCTCCTTGGTGCCGTAGCCGGCGAGGCCGTGGCAGGCCAGGGAGTGCACGCTGACACCGAGGCCGACCGTCAGCCGGGCCGCGGCGAGCTCCTCCAGCACCTGGAGGTAGACCTCGTACGGCTGCTCGCCGCCACCGAACTCGCCGGCGTACGGGAGCCCCAGCAGGCCGGCCTCGGACAGCAGGGTGAAGACCTCCCGGGGGAAGCGTCCGTCGTCCTCCTCCTCGGCGGCCCGGGGACGGATCTCCCGCTGCGCGATCTCTCGTGCGAGCGCGAGCAGATCACGGGACTCTTCGGTGGGCAACTGTCGGTCCACCGGCTGCGGGGCGCGGTCGGTCATGGCGGCGCTCTCCTCCCTGGTCGGGCACGGCGGCGACGCGTGAGGTGTGGGACGCGCCACCGGATCTCGGTGCTCTCACAGCCGATACTGCCCTCCCGGATCGCGGAAGGGCCTGTTCAGTGGCTGCGGCGGCTTGAGTATGCCCGATCAGGGGCTTCCCGTCACCGGTGCATGATCATCGAGATTCTCCGGGACCTCGTGCGCGGGTGGAGCGGGGTGGTCGGGGGCGAACTCCTCGATCACCGTCAGGGTCGCGCGCAGCTGCCGCACGAGCAGCGCCGCGACCTCCTCCCGGCCGGGCTGCCCCTCGGCGCCGAGGACGCCGATCCACTCCAGGGTGATCCCCTCGACCCCGGAGAGCCAGCCCACGAGCGCGAGCCTGGCGAGCGGGGACACCGTGCGACGGCCATACGCGGCCTCGGCGATGGTGGCGACCAGTTCCTCGCGGACAGCGTCGCGGATCGCGAGCACCTCGGCGTCGGAGCCGACGCCGCCGGTGACGATGGTGCGGTAGGCGGCCCGGTGGTGTTCGGCGTAGTACAGGTAGCCGTCGATGGTGCGGCGGGCGCGTTCCGGGCCGGGCAGTTCGGTCTCCGCGGCCGCGCGGGCGACGAGTTCGGCGACGGACTCCTCGACGATGGCGAGGTAGTAGCCGCGCTTGCTCTTGAAGTAGTAGTAGATCAACCCCTTGGCGACACCCGCGTGTTGGGCGATGTCGTCCATGGAGAGCGCGTCGTACGAGGTGTCGGCGAACAACTTGCGCCCGATCGCCATGAGTTCGGCCCGGCGGACCTGCGAACGGCCGGTCGCGCCGCGCTGTTGACTATTATTCAAATTCGGCCCTAGCCTCGAACTCCCACAGGATGCCCGCAGTATGGCAGACCTGTCTCATGCACTTCCCTGCGCACGGACGACGTACGGGAGGCACCTCCATGAGCACGAACAGCGGCCGCGAGGGCCGGATCGAGTGGAAGAGGACGGTGGCGGTCGCACTGCCCGCGGTGATCGCGGTCGGGGCGATGGGCGTCGTCATGGCGCAGGGCGCGCTCGCCGCGTCCTTCGCCGTCTCGGGGACCTCCTTCCAGGTCTCCTCATCCAAGTTGAGCAGCAAGGGCCTGGCGTCCTACGTGCAGACGGACCGTTCCGTCGACGGCAAGGGGCATCCGGTCGCACTGCTCGGGATCGGCGAGGCCACACTGGCCGACATCTGCCAGTCCGCCCGGGTGGACACCCCTCTGGGGCCCGTGGTCTTCAAACTGAGCGCGGGCGGACCCGCCGGCCAGGTCACCGCCGAGAACCTGGTGATCGACGGCGAGGACCTCGACGGCGACGCGACCTTCGGCACGGCGCAGATCGGCCGGGACGCCTCCACCCTCGACCAGGTCGAGGGGGTCAGGGGCGAACCGGGCAGGTTCGGTCTCCAGGCGGGGAACATCGAGGTCCTGAACGTGCGCTCGCACGCCTGGTCCGCGACCGGCGGCAACTTCCGCCTCAAGGGCATGCGGCTGAGCGTCGGACTGGACGGCAAGCAGTGCTTCTAGGGACGCGCCGACCCGCGAACCCGGGCAGGGGGAGGCGGGCGCCGCGACTCCCCCTGCCCGGACCCAGGCGACGACTGCGCACCTGGCGGCGGACCCGGCCGTTCTGGGGCGGACTGCTGGTGCTGTCGGGCGGGGTCGAGTTGCTGCTGATCCCACTGTCCCCGCTGACCGTGCTGGTCAGCCTGGGGCTCGGCGGGATCGCGGCGATCGGGATCGGCGCGGCGCTGGTGGTGGCCGGGCTGTTCCTGTGGTTCCTGCCGCAGGCCAGGACCTACGTGTCGATCCACGCACTGCTGCTCTCGGTGCTGTCGTTCGTGGCGACGAACCTGGGCGGCTTCCTGGTGGGGATGCTGCTCGGCATCGCGGGCAGCGCCCTGGCCTTCGGCTGGACCCCGCTGCCGGAGGGCGACACCACGACGGCGACGGACTCCCGGACCGGTCCCGGCCCCGGAACGGGTCCGGATGGCGCCGGGTCCCGTGCGGCGGCGGTGGCGGTGCCGCTGGCCCTGCTGGTCGCGCTGACCTCGGGGACCTCGCCCGCCAGGGCCGACGCGGCCGGGCAGGGACCACCGAAGGCCGCCCGGACTCCCCCGACGGTGACCACCTCGCTCTTCGCACCCCAGGGCTTCGCCCTGGCGGGGGTCACCGAGGTGGACACGATCGACGGACCGCGCAAGGTACTGGTGCTGAAGATGGCGGCGGCCTCGCTGTACGACTACCGGCTGCGCACCCGGGACGGCGGGGAGGAGTACGGTCTGGCGGCCCGGTCCCTGACCCTGCGGGGCGACGTCACCCTGTACCTGACGCGGTTCAGCGGCTGCATCGAGGGGCTGCTGTGCGTCACCTTCAGCCCCGAGGGGCTGCCCGCTCCCCCGGTGATCCCGCCGTTCGTCTTCATGACGCGGGTGAGCGCCGAACAGGCGCTGGTCACCTCGGACGTGATCGTCACCGACGGGCTGAGGCTGGACGCCTCGTGATCCGTCCGGCGGCCCCGTTCCGCGCGCCGCCGCGGGCCCGCCGGGCCCTGACGACAGAGCCTAGAGCCAGCCGACCTGGGTGACGAACATGGCGATGACGACCACCAGGGTCCAGCCGAGCACGTGCTCCAGCCAGCCGGAGGCGTCCTTGGGGCCACCCGTGCGGGCGAGGCTGCGGGCGCGGTCGGTCGGGGCTGCGGCAGGTGTGGTCATGCCGTCCAATGTGGCAGCATTCGCGGCTCTTGCGGTAGGGACGAGAGACGAGCGTCACGGGTGGCGCACGTCACGCCCGCCGGGGTCCGGCGGGCGTGACGGGGCGGTGCGCCGCGGTCAGCCGGCGCGGCGGTCCCGACCTGCCATGCCGGCCATGGCCAGTGCCAGCAGCAGGGCGACGGCGCCGGCGATGACGTTGCTCAGCACGGTACGGGTGGTGGCGACGTCTCCCGCGATGACCCACGGGGCGACGATCGTCCAGGCCGCGACGACGACGGCGGTCCACGCCATCGCGTGCGTGCGCTCGTAGGCGGACCCCAGGCCGCCCATGCACAGGCAGTACGCCAGTCCGGCGATCAGGTTGTTGACCGCCAGCGAGCCGAAGCCGCTGAATCCCACGATCCACGGCGATGCCGCGATGTAGAGACCGGTGATCAGGGCCATCGCCTCGACCGCCTGCGCTCGGGGGGTGCTGGTGACCTGCTCGAAGCGCGTGCGCATCTCGGCGAGGTCGGGGTGTTGTTCGATGTTCGGGTGGGTGGTCATGGCGGGCCGCCTCCTGTTGAAGCCTGAATCTGCCCTGTGCCTACACACGTTCTGTGCCCTTTATGTTCCACTTACAACCCATTCGGGTCAACGGAAACAGGCGCGGGTTTTTTCGTACTTCCGACAAGGGCCGCGCACTTGGGACAAGCGGGCCGCCGTCCGCGTCAGAGCACCCCCACCGTCCGCAGGGCCCGGATCGCGACCGCCGACGGACGGGCGGGGACGTACAGGTAACAGATGCCGCCGGTGCCCGAGACCTCCTTGCCCGTGGCGTTGCGGCGCTTGGTGCGGAGCCAGATGGTCTCCCACTCCTTGCGCCGGTAGACGCGGCGGACGGAGGGGTTGTCCGCCGAGTTCGGGTCGTTGGCGATCACGTCCCCGGTGGCCGTGAAGCCGATGACGGTCATCAGGTGGCCCGCCGTGCCGTAGCCGGCGCCGGTCAGCTCCTCGGCGCGGAAGGACTGCGAGGTGATGGCCGGGATCCCGGCACGGACCAGGACCTCCAGATCGGCGAGGGACGTCAGCCGGGTGACGACCCCGGCCATGTCCGGGTACGTGGCGGCGTAGGCGGCGTTGAAGGGCCAGTTGCCGCAGCCCTTGTACGCCGCGTCGTACGTGGAGCGGGCTGCGTGGCAGACCTGCGGATCGGAGTACCCCTTGCGGACCCAGCCCAGGGCCGCCGGGGTTGCCCTGCGCCCCCAGAACTCGATGATCATCTGGGAGGAGGTGGGGCTGCACCAGGCCTCGCCGCCGTTGTCGTACTCGGGGTACCGCCCGAGGTGGACCTCCTGCGAGTACCTCGGGACCTTCAGTTCGTGGGCCTTGCCCGACGGTTTGGAGGCGGGGACGGTGAAGCGGTCCGGGACGTCGGAGACCATCGCCCCGGCCAGCCAGACCGTGGGGCCGCGCTCGGCTCCGGGCCGGCGGTGGAGGGTCAGGCGCAGTTGCCAGCCGCGCAGGCGCAGGCCGGCGGCCTTGGCGGGTCCGTCGAGGGCCAGCGTGTCGGTCCAGACGGTGCTGCGCCCGTCGCTCTGTCCGTCGACCGAGGTGCGCCGGATGTCGCCGTCGCCGGAGGCCCAACGGCCCATGACGTACCACGGGGTGGCGGTGCCGTCGGTGTACGTGCCGCGCAGCTCGATCCGGATCCAGGTGCCGGCCGGGGTGCGGGCGTTCCAGGACGCGATGGCCTCGGTGGCGGGGACGGTCGAGCGGTGCACCGGAGAGGTCCAGGAGGCGTACTCCCAGGTGGCCTTCCGCGCGGTGTGCGGGTCGGTGTACTCGGTCCGGCCGGCCGGGGTCCTCATCTCCAGTCCGGGTCGGGCGCCGCCGACCGCCGCGGTGCCCCGGTGGGTGCCGGCCAGCCAGTGCGCGTGGGAGTACCAGAAGCGGTTGTCGACCGTCCGGCCCGCGGCGGCCCCGGCCCCGGACGCGCCGGCGCCCGGGGCCGGGGGGGTCTTCGCTCCGCCCCGGGACGCGCCGGCGGCCGAGGCCGCCCCGCCGGGAACGGTGGCCGCGGCGGCGGCCGCGAGGGCGACGGCTAGCAGGGCCCTGCGTGGGGTGGGTGCGGTCATCGGTGGTGGCCCCCATGGGTCGGTGCGGTGGCTCGGCTGGTGGTCCACCCTTCCAGTTCCCGGCTGCCGGGCGGCGAAGCCACGGGCCCCGTGTCGGTCCTGCCACTCGGGCGGTCCCGCGGGCGACTCCGACGCGGACGGCAGGATCTAGGCTGGCCGGGTGGAAGCACACCCGTCGCACCCGTCACACCCGTCACCCGGTTCCCGGTCGGTCGTCGCACCCCCCGGGCCCGCCCGGGCGGGCGGTTCCCTGGAGCGGCTCGCGCGGGAGCTGGCCTCCCTGCCCCCCTCGCTCGGTCCGGTACGACTGATCGGCATCGACGGGCACGCGGGCTCCGGGAAGAGCACCTTCGCGGAGCGGCTCGCCGAGGCCCTGGGCGGGGCGCCGGTGATGCATCTGGACGACGTGGCCACCCACGAGGAACCCTTCGCGTGGGACGGGCGACTCGGTACCCAGGTCCTGGAGCCGCTCCGCGCCGGCCGGCCCGCGCTCTGGACGCCGTACGACTGGGTCGAACGTCGGTTCGGTCCCGCGCGGGAGCTGGAGCCGGCCCCGGTGCTGCTCGTCGAGGGGGTCGGGGCCGGGCGGCGGACCCTCCGGCCGTGGCTGGCGGGACTGCTGTGGATGGAGACACCGCGCGCGAAGTCCTGGGGGCGCGGGCGAAACCGGGACGGGCGCGAACTCTCCGACTTCTGGGACGGATGGGAGCGCGCGGAGCTCGCGCACTTCGCGGACGACCCTTCACGCCCCTTCGCCGACACCCTGGTACGCCAGAGCGGTACGGGATACGAGTGGACTTCCGGGGCCGCTGCGACCGCAGGAACCACCTCTTCCGTCACGCAAGGTGACGGGCTCCCCCGCGCCTGAGCGGGTCCGGAAATCCGTCCGCACCGGGCCTCTCCGACCGGCTTGACCTGGCGCCCGCGGCGGCCTTACGTTCTGAATGCTCGGTCCGCAAGGGCCGCGGCGGACGTCAAGCCCCCGGTTGTTCCCCCGTGACCGGGGGCTTCGTTCTGCCCTCCGTCGGGTCCGCCGCGCACCGGCCTTCACCCTGTGTCACCGCAGGAGCCGGAAACGCGCCCCCGACGCACACCCCCCGCACCCTGGGTAAGGTGCGTGACCGCAGGTACGATGCAGCCCTGATTTCATCTGGCGCGGTGGGCAACTCGCGGGACTGACGCGGGGGTTGCCGCGTACCACGGGGGCAGGCTTGTGGGGGATGTGATGGACTTCGGCACGCCGGGCAGCACGCACGCCCCGGCCGAACTCGCCTGGCTGCGCGGAGTGGACGCCTGCACGATGGGTGCCTATCCGCAGGCCGAGGAGGAGTTCCGGGCGGCCGTACGGCTCGATCCCGCGATGGCCGACGCCTGGCTCGGTCTCCACGCGCTCCGGGTGGACACCACCAACGCGTTATTGCGCATGTACGCCCATCGGGACCGGTTCGGCGAGCAGCGGGCCCGTCACCGGCGCATGCTGAACTCGTGGTACTGGCTGGGCTGGTGGGTGCAGCCGGTGTTGGAGAGCCGCCGGGACCTGTTGTTGGCCCACGCCTCGCACTGGCTGGACGGTCGTCACGTGCCCGAGTTGGACCAGGCGCTGGCGGCCCTGCCGCCGGTGGACACCGATGCCCAGGTGCGGTTCCTGCACGCCTGCCGGGCGTATCTGGTCAAGGACTGGGACCAGTTGGTCCGGCACACCGAGCCGCTGGTCGACGATCCGCTGCTGGGCATCGAGGCGGGTCTGTTCGGCGGGATGGCCCGGGTCCGGCTGGAGATGTACGGGCAGGCCGAGCCGATGCTGTCGGCGGCGCTCATGCGGTGCCGCAGCGAGCAGCCCCAGCGCAAGGAGCTTCGGTACTGGCTGGCGCGGGCCCACGAGGGCACGGGGCGCAGCGCGGCGGCGCTGCCGTTGTACCGCGCCGTGCACCGGGTCGATCCGGCGTTCATGGACACGGTGGCGCGGCTGACGGCGATCGAGGACGCCGACTTCGTCGACGGGGCCGACGGGTACGCGGGGTACGGGCATTCCGGCGAGGGCTTCGCCGGGCACGGCCTCTCCCCGTCCGGCGGGGATTTCGCGGCGGTGGCGCTGGGCGGCGGCTCGGGCCCGGTGCAGGACATCGCGGCGGACGGACAGGTCGAGCCGGATCCGCCGACGGTCCTGGAGCCGCCGGATCAGCGGTTCGGGTCGGGTGGGGTGCCGCCCGGCCCGAACCGCTTGGAGGGCGTGCGCCGCAAGGTGGTGGTTCCGCCCCGGGCGGCGGGTCTGCCGTCCGGGCCCGCCGATCCGCAGGCGTTGTCCGAGGCGCTGGCCGAGCTGGAGCGGATGGTGGGCCTGGAGCCCGTCAAGCGGCAGGTGAAGGCCTTGTCGGCGCAGTTGCACATGGCCGGGTTGCGGGCGAGCCAGGGGCTGCCGGTACAGCCGCCGAAGCGGCACTTCGTCTTCTCGGGGCCCTCGGGGACGGGCAAGACCACGGTCGCGCGCATCCTGGGCCGGGTGTTCTACGCCCTCGGCCTGCTGGGCGGCGACCATCTGGTGGAGGCCCAACGAGCCGATCTGGTGGGCGAGTTCCTGGGTCAGACGGCCGTGAAGGCGAACGAACTGATCGACTCCGCGATCGGCGGGGTGCTGTTCGTGGACGAGGCCTACAGCCTGTCCAACTCCGGCTACAGCAAGGGTGACGCGTACGGGGACGAGGCCCTCCAGGTCCTGCTGAAGCGGGCCGAGGACAATCGCGACCACCTGGTGGTGATCCTGGCGGGCTATCCGGCGGGGATGGACCGGTTGCTGGCCACGAACCCGGGGCTCTCGTCGCGCTTCACCACCCGGGTGGACTTCCCGAGCTACCGGCCGCCGGAGCTGACCGCAATCGGCGGGGTGCTCGCGGACGCGAACGGGGACTGCTGGGACGAGGAGGCCCTGGACGAGCTGCGCAGCATCAGCGGGCACGTCGTCGAGCAGGGCTGGATCGACGAGCTGGGCAACGGCCGCTTCCTGCGGACCCTGTACGAGAAGAGCTGCGCCTACCGGGACCTGAGGTTGGCGGGGTTCGCGGCGGATCCCTCACGGGAGGACCTGGCCACGCTGCGGTTGGCCGATCTGATGCAGGCCTACGGGGAGGTCCTGTCGGGCCGGGGTCCCCAGGACCGCACGGAGCCCCCGCCGCTGTAGGCGACGGGGGCTCCGGGGCGGGTCGGCGGGGTCAGCTCGCCATGGCCTCCTCCGAGACGGGCGCCCGGCGGGCCGGCGGGGCGGTGCGGTGCGCGGGATCGCGTACCTCTCCGACCAGCATCTCCAGTACGTCCTCCATCGCGACCAGGCCCAGCACCCGGCCGGCCGGGTCCGCGACCTGGGCCAGGTGGGTGGCGTCCCGGCGCATGACGGTGAGGGCGTCGTCCAGCGGGAGGGTGGAGCACACGGTGGTCATCCGGCGCCAGACCCGCTGGGGCACGGCCCGTTCCCGGTCCTCCAGGTCCAGTACGTCCTTGACGTGCAGGTAGCCCATGAAGGCACCGCTGTCGGACTGGACGGGGAAGCGGGAGAAGCCGGTGCGGACCGTCAGCTGTTCGATCTGGCGGGGGGTGACCGCCGGACTGACCGACACGAGCCGGTCGTGGGCCAGCAGCACGTCGGTGACCGGGCGGCTGCCCAGTTCGAGGGCGTCCTCCAGCCGTTCGTGCTGCACCGGCCCCAGGAACCCGGCCTGCCGGGAGTCCTTGAGGAGGCGACCGAGCTGGGCGCTGGTGTAGACGGCCTCGACCTCGTCCTTCGGCTCGACCTTGAAGAGCCGCAGGACGAGCGTGGCGCAGGCACCGAGGGCGGTCGTGACCGGGCCGCAGACCCGGGCGAAGGCCACCAGGCCGGGGCTGAACCACAGGGCGGTCTTCTCCGGGGCGGCCATGGCGAGGTTCTTGGGGACCATCTCGCCGATGACCAGGTGCAGGAAGACCACGGCGGCGAGCGCGACGGCGTAGCCGAGGGGGTGGATCAGGCCTTCCGGCACGTGCGCGGCGTGGAAGACGGGCTCCAGCAGCCGGGCCACGGTCGGTTCGGCGACGGCGCCGAGGGTGAGCGAGCACATGGTGATGCCGAACTGGGCGGCCGCCATCATGCGCGGCAGGTTCTCCAGGCCGTGGAGGACCTGGCGGGCCCGCTTGGACCCGGCCGCGAGGGGTTCGATCTGGCTGCGGCGTACGGAGACGAGAGCGAACTCGGCGCCGACGAAGAAGCCGTTGGCCAGGACCAGGAGCAGGGCGAAGACGAGCTGGAGCGCGTTCACCGACCCACCGCCTGGGGCTCGGCCGGGGCGGGGACGGGGGCCGTGCGGACCAGCCTGACCCGTTCGGCCCGGTAGCGGCCGACCTGGCGGACGGACAGTTTCCAACCGGGGAGCTCGGCCCGGTCACCGGGGGCGGGGATCCGGCCGAGCAGGTCGGCGACCAGCCCGGCGACGGTCTCGTAGGGGCCCTCGGGCACCTCCAGGCCTATGCGGCGCAAGGTGTGCACGCGGCAGCTGCCGTCGGCCTCCCAGGAGGGACGGCCGTCCTCGGCGGGCACGGCGGCCAGTTCGGGCGTGCCGTCCTCCGCGAGGTCGTGCTCGTCGCGGACCTCTCCGACGAGTTCCTCCACGATGTCCTCCAGGGTGACGACTCCGGCGGTGCCGCCGTACTCGTCGACGACCACGGCCATCGGTTGTTCGCTGCGCAGCCGCTCCAGCAGGGGTTGTACCGGCAGGGAGCCGGGGACCAGCAGCGGGGCGACGCAGATCCGGCCCACGGTGGTGCGGGCGCGCTCGGACTCGGGCACGGCGAGGGCGTCCTTGAGGTGGACGACGCCGGTGATCTCGTCGATGCGTTCGCGGTAGACCGGGAAGCGGGACAGGCCGGTGGCCCGTGTCAGGTTGAGCACGTCGGCCGCGGTGGCCGTGTGCTGGAGGGCGCTGACCTTCACCCGGGGGGTCATGACGTGCTGGGCCGTGAGCTCGCCCAGCGAGAGGGTCCGTACGAAGAGGTCGGCGGTGTCCTGTTCGAGGGCGCCGGCCTGGGCCGAGTGGCGGACCAGGGAGACCAGTTCGCCGGGGGTGCGGGCGGAGGCCATCTCGTCGGTGGGTTCCACCCCGAGCGCCCGGACGAGCCGGTTGGCGACGGCGTTGAGGGCCGCGATGACCGGTCGGAAGGCGCGGGAGAAGACCTGTTGGGGGCCGGCCACGAACCGGGCCACCTGGAGCGGCCGGGAGACCGCCCAGTTCTTCGGTACGAGCTCGCCGACGACCATCTGGACGGCGGAGGCGAGCAGCATGCCGATGACGACGGCTACGCCGGAGACGGCTCCCCCGGGCAGGCCGGTCGCGGCGAGCGGCCCGGACAGCAGGGCCGCGAGGGCCGGTTCGGCGAGCATGCCGACGACGAGGGAGGTGATGGTGATGCCGAGCTGGGTGCCGGAGAGCTGGAAGGACAGTTCCTTCAGGGCCTCGACCACCGTGCGGGCACGGCGGTCGCCGTCGGCCGCGGCGCGTTCGGCCTCGGGTCGCTCCACCGTGACGAGGCCGAATTCGGCAGCCACGAAGAAACCGTTGGCGAGGATCAGGACGAAAGCCGCCACGAGCAGGAGTAGCGGGATGGTCATGCCGCCGCCTCCATCGGGAGGGCGGCGCGGGTACTACCGGACGATCCGTCCATTGCTGGAGGGAGTCACTCCTCAAGTCGCAGTTGCCCACGGGCCACGGGGTCCCGGGGCCGGTGGGAGGGCGCACGGCTGCGCCCCGCCACCAGGGTAGTCACTGGGATCGCCGCCGCAATGGGACGCAGCGACGATCCTCGGCGGGGTCAGTGGTCGTGTCCGCCCGTTCCGCGGCTCTCGGCCAGGGCGCGCAGGGCACGGGCGTCGCCGATCGCCTGGGCCTTGGCGACGCCGGGTTGGATGCCGAGTGCGGGCAGGCTGGTGCCGTCGTTCAGGTCGAGGAACACCCACGGGTCGCCGGGGCGCAGGTTGACGCGCAGGATCTGCGCCCACTCCAGCCGGCGGGTGGTCGTGAGGTTGACGACGGTGACGCCGGCCTCGTCCGCGACCACCTTGGGGCGGCTGAGCAGGACGAGGACGGAGCTGAGCAGGATCGCCACGAAGATGAAGCTGATCCGCTCGCCCGGATGGAGGGTGTCGAGGATCAGGGCGATGGCCGAGATGGTCACGAACATGGCGAGCCCGACGCTCAGCAGCACGACCCGGGTGCGGGTCGGCCGGAAGGTGACCGGCAGGGCGGGCGGTGCGGGCGGGGCGGCGGACTCGGCCATGGTGTGCGCTCGGTTCTGCTCGGAAGGTGGTGAGTCGGTGGGGGCCGGTGGAGTGGCGGATCCGCGGTGACGGCGGATCCGCCGGGAGGGGGTGTCAGAGGCGGCAGGCGTGGATCGAGGTGGTGAGGATCGCGCGCGCGCCCAGCTCGTACAGGTCGTCCATGATCCGCTGGGCCTCCTTGGCGGGGACCATGGCGCGGACGGCGACCCAGCCCTCGTTGTGCAGCGGGGACACGGTCGGCGACTCCAGGCCCGGGGTGAGGGCGACCGCGCGCTCCAGGTGCTCGGCGCGGCAGTCGTAGTCCATCATCACGTAGCTGCGGGCCACCAGGACGCCCTGGAGGCGGCGCAGGAACTGCTGGGTGCGCGGGTCCTCGGCGTCGGCGGTGTTGCCGCGGATGACGACCGCCTCGGAGGTCATGATCGGCTCGCCGATGACCTCCAGGCCGGCGTTGCGCAGGCTGGTGCCGGTCTCGACGACGTCCGCGATGATCTGGGCGACGCCGAGCTGGATGGCGGTCTCGACCGCGCCGTCGAGGTGTACGACGGAGGCGTCGATGCCCTGGTCGGCGAGGTGCTTGGCGACGATTCCCTCGTACGAGGTCGCGATGGTCATCCCGGTGAAGTCCTCGGGGCCCTTCGCGGTGCCGGGGATCGTGGCGTAGCGGAAGGTGGACCGGCCGAAGTTCAGCGGCAGGATCTCCTCGGCGCTGGCGCCGGAGTCGAGCAGCAGGTCGCGGCCGGTGATGCCGATGTCGAGCTTCCCGGAGGACACGTAGATCGCGATGTCCTTGGGGCGGAGGTAGAAGAACTCCACCTCGTTCTCGGGGTCGACGACCACGAGCTCCTTGGACTCCTTGCGCATCCGGTAGCCGGCCTCATGGAGCATCGCCGACGCAGGTCCGGAGAGTGCACCCTTGTTGGGGACGGCGATGCGCAGCATGGGGCTTCCTTTGATGCGTGGGTTGCGAGAGGTGGGGGCTGGGGCGGGCGGGGGCCCGCGGGAGGGTCGGCCGGTCTAGAGGTGCGCGTAGACGTCGTCGAGGGTGATCCCGCGCGCCACCATCATGACCTGGACGTGGTAGAGCAGCTGGGAGATCTCCTCGGCGGCGGCTTCCTTGCCCTCGTACTCGGCGGCCATCCAGACCTCGGCGGCCTCCTCGACGACCTTCTTGCCGATGGCATGCACGCCCTTGGAGACGAGCTCGGCGGTGCGGGACGTGCCGGGGTCGCCGTTGGCGGCCTTGAGCTGGAGCTCGGTGAAGAGCTCTTCGAAGGTCTTGGAGGATGTGTTCGCCATGATGGTCCTCAGAATAAGGGGTCCCCCGCCGCCACTCAGCGCCAGGGTTCGCTGACGGTCCGCAGGGTCATGGCGGTGGAGACGGCGGCGGTGACCGCTTCGTGCCCCTTGTCCTCATTCGACCCCTCGAGCCCGGCGCGGTCCAGCGCCTGCTCGTCGTTGTCGCAGGTCAGTACGCCGAAGCCGACGGGGACTCCGGTGTCGATCGACACCTGTACCAGGCCCTGGGTGACGCCCTGGCAGACGTAGTCGAAGTGCGGGGTGCCGCCGCGGATGACCACTCCGAGGGCGACGATGGCATCGTAACCGCGACCGGCGAGTACCTTCGCCACGACCGGGAGTTCGAAGCTGCCCGGGACCCGCAGGAGGGTGGGCTCGTCGATGCCCAGCTCGTGCAGGGCGCGCAGGGCGCCGTCGACCAGACCGTCCATGACCTTCTCGTGCCACTGGGCCGCGATCACGGCGACTCGCAGGTCTCCGCAGTTCTTCACGCTCAGTTCGGGTGCGCCCTTGCCGCTCACAGCTCTGCTCCTCGGGTGTTCGTCGGGTGGTGCTCGGGTGGTGTCGGGTTGGCTCGTACGTGTTACTGGTTGCCGCAGGCGGAGGTGGACACGGCCTCGTCCAGCCAGGGCAGGTCGTGGCCCATCCGGTCCCGCTTGGTGCGCAGGTACCGCAGGTTGTGCTCGCCGGCCTCGACGGGCATCGGCTCCCGGCTGTCGACCGCGATGCCGTGGCGGACCAGGGCCGCGGCCTTGTCGGGGTTGTTCGTCAGCAGTCGCACGCCGTGCACGCCCAGGTCGGCGAGGATGCGGGCGCCGGCCCCGTAGTCGCGGGCGTCGGCGGGCAGGCCGAGTTCGAGGTTGGCGTCGAGGGTGTCGCGTCCGCGTTCCTGGAGCTCGTACGCGCGCAGCTTGGACAGGAGGCCGATGCCGCGGCCCTCGTGGCCGCGCAGGTAGACGACGATGCCGCGGCCCTCGGCCTGGATGCGGGCCATGGAGGCGTGCAGCTGGGGGCCGCAGTCGCAGCGCTGGGACTGGAAGATGTCCCCGGTCAGGCACTCGGAGTGCATGCGGACCAGGATGTCCCGGCCGTCTCCCACCTCGCCGCGGACGAGGGCGATGTGCTCGACGCCGTCGACGGTGGAGCGGTAGCCGTACGCGGTGAACTCGCCGAAGGCGGTCGGCAGGCTGACCTCGGCCTCGCGGCGCACGGTCGGTTCGGCCGAGCGGCGGTAGGCGATCAGGTCCTCGATCGAGATGATCGTCAGCCCGTGCTTGCGGGCGAAGGGGATCAGCTCGGGCAGTCGCAGCATGGCGCCGTCCTCGCCGGCGATCTCCACGATGGCGCCGACCGGGCTCAGGCCGGCGAGGCGGGCGAGGTCCACGGCGGCCTCGGTGTGGCCGTTGCGGACCAGGACGCCGCCGGGCTTGGCGCGGAGCGGGAAGACGTGGCCGGGGCGGACGAAGTCCGAGGGCTCGGAGGAGCCCGCGGCCAGCAGGCGCAGCGTGGTGGCGCGGTCGGCGGCCGAGATCCCGGTGCTGACGCCGTGGGCGGCGCTCGCGTCGACGGAGACGGTGAAGGCCGTCTGCATGGACTCGGTGTTGTTCCGGACCATCTGGGGAAGTTCGAGCCGGTCCAGCTCGGGGCCCTCCATGGGGGCGCAGATCAGGCCGCGGCACTCGCTCATCATGAACGCGATGATCTCGGGGGTGGCCTTCTCGGCCGCGAGGACGAGGTCCCCCTCGTTCTCGCGGTCCTCGTCGTCGACGACGACGATCGGGCGGCCCGCGGCGATGTCGCGGATGGCCTGCTCGACCGGGTCGAGGCGGAAGGTCTCCTCGGCTGCGGCGGGCATGTCCGGCACGGGCTTGAGGGTGGTCATGCCGTTGCTCCTTCGAGGGCCGGGGCGGGGGTGGTGCGCGAGCGCTGGTACCAGTCGTACGCGCCCCACAGGACGAGCGCGAAGTAGAGGACGTAGACGAGACCGGAGAAGGCCAGGCCGTTGTTGAAGGCGAGCGGCACGCCGACGAGGTCGACGAGGAGCCAGGCGAACCAGAACTCCACCAGGCCGCGGGCCTGGGCGACCATGGCAACGATCGTGCCGACGAAGATGTAGGCGTCCGCCCACGGGCTCCACGACAGGTGCGGGAACAGGGTGAAGAGGCCGCCGACCGCGAGGGTGCCGAGGGCCGCGCCGGCCAGGAGCAGTCCGCGCTCCCTCCAGCTCGCGGTGCGGACCGCGATGGAGCCGTCCTGGGCCTGCTGTCGGCCCTTCTGCCAGGCCCGCCAGCCCCAGAGCGCCACGCCGATGACGAGGAGCTGCTTGCCGACGCCGCCGGCGAGGTGGGCGGAGGCGTAGGCGGCGATGAGGATCAGGCCGGAGAGGAGCTGGGCGGGCCAGGTCCATATGGAGCGGCGCCAGCCGAGCGCGAGGGCGGCCAGGCCCATCAGGTTGCCGATCATGTCGGACCAGATGACCTTCTGACCGACGACCTCGAAGGCCTCGGCGTTGAGCCAGGTCAGGGCGCTCACTTCGACTCCTCCTGGGCGTGCAGGGGGTTCACTCCGGCGGCGAGCAGGCGTTCCACGTACTTCGCGAGGACGTCCACTTCCAGGTTGACCGGGTCGCCGCTCTGCTTGAGGCCGAGGGTGGTCAGGGCGAGGGTGGTCGGGATGAGGCTGATGGTGAACCAGTCGGCGGCGGCCTCGACCACGGTGAGGCTGACGCCGTCCACCGTGATGGAGCCCTTCTCGACGACGTACCGCGCGAGGCCGGCGGGGAGGCCGACCTTGACGATCTCCCAGTGCTCGGAGGGCGTGCGGGAGAGGATCGCGCCGGTGCCGTCCACGTGGCCCTGGACCAGGTGGCCGCCGAGGCGCCCGCCGAGCTCCATCGGACGCTCCAGGTTGACCCGGGACCCCTGGGTGAGGGCGCCGAGGCTGGAGCGGTTCAGGGTCTCCTGCATGACGTCGGCGGTGAACTCGCCGTCGGCGGTCTCCACCACGGTCAGGCAGACGCCGTTGACGGCGATCGAGTCGCCGTGCTTGGCGCCGTCGGTGACGAGGGGGCCGCGCAGGCGGAAGCGGGAGGCTTCCGCGAGCTGCTCGACGGCGGTGACCTCGCCCAGTTCTTCGACGATTCCGGTGAACACTCAGTGCTCCTTGGGGGCGGTGGGGACGGCTTCGGGGACTGCGGTGACGCGGATGTCGGTGCCGATGCGGGTCGTGTCGGTGATGCGGAGACGGAGCGCGTCGGTGAGGGTGGCGACACCGGCGTCGGCGAGGGCGCTCGGGCCCGCTCCGAGCAGGACGGGGGCGAGGTAGCCGACGACCTTGTCGACGGCGCCCGCCGCCACGAACGCGCCGGCCAGGGTCGGGCCGCCTTCGAGGAGTACGGAGCGGGTGCCGCGCCGGTACAGCTCCGCGAGCAGGGCCTCGACGGAGAGTCCGTTCGCGTCGCCGGGGAGGCGGACCACGTCGACTCCGGGCAGGTGCCGGGTGTCGGCGTCCTCGCCGACGGCGAGCAGGGTCGGCGCGGCGTCGTCCAGGACGCGGGCGCCGGGCCGGATGCCGGCGCGGGTGTCCAGGACGACCCGCAGCGGCCGGCCCGCGAGGGCCTGCGCGGCGGGTCCGCGCACGGCGAGGTGCGGGTCGTCGGCGCGCAGGGTGCCGGCGCCGACGACGACGGCGTCGACCTGGGCGCGCAGCCGGTGGACGTCGGCGCGGGACTCGGCGGAGCTGATCCAGCGGCTGGTGCCGTCGGCGGCGGCGACACGGCCGTCGAGGGTGGCGGCGTACTTCCACAGGACGTGGGGACGGCCCAGGCGCACGGAGGTCAGCCAGGCGGCGTTGCCGTCCTCGGCCTCGTCGGCGAGGAGGCCGGCCTCGGCGGTGATCCCGGCCTCGCGCAGGGTGGCGGAGCCGCCGCCGGCCTGCGGGGTCGGGTCGGGGACGGCGTAGAGGACGCGGGTGACGCCGGCGTCGACGAGGGCCTGCGCGCAGGGGCCGGTGCGGCCGGTGTGGTTGCAGGGTTCGAGGGTGACGTATGCGGTGCCGCCGCGGGCCGCGGCTCCGGCCGCGCGCAGGGCGTGGACCTCGGCGTGCGGGCCGCCGGCCCGTTGGTGCCAGCCTTCGCCGACGACGCGGCCGGTGGCGTCCGTGACGACGCAGCCGACGACGGGGTTGGGGCTGGTGGAGCCGAGTCCGCGGGCCGCGAGCTCGATGGCTCGGCGCATGGCGGTTTCGTCACGTACGGCACGTACGGCGCGCACGTCACGTGCGGATGTGTCGTCGCGGTGCGGCTCGACGTGTGGTGCCACCGGGTCCTCCTGCCTCAATCGGGCACGGACTCCGGGGCCTGTCGGGATACGACAGATGAAGCGGGTAGCACACGCGGGAACGCCGAGGTCGGATGAAACGATCCGTTCGAGACGTATCCACTGGATACGCCGATGGACCGCCGACGGCGGCGTACCGGTGACTGGCCCGCCGCGCACTGCCTCCCATCCGGACTTTAACCGTCGGTCCAGGAATTTCACCTGGTCAACCGGCCGCTGGCTGCGGACGGGTCGCGGACTATAACCGCCGGTTCGGAATTACACCGACCCCGGAGTGCGCTGCTACTGGTACTCAGGCCAGTGTGCCACGGGTGATCGGCGGCCATGCGGGTGAGTGCGTGTGGCCTGGATCACAAACAAGCCATTCTCGAGCGCCGCTGTCGCGCCGGCCGCGCGCGGCCGGTGCGGGGCGCACACTTCCGACCGAGCGTTGGTCCAGACCTATTGACGGGTTGGTCTAGTCCTCTTAACGTTCCCTTCATCTTCCCAGGGAGCGGCCCGTCGGATGTGCGCACGTCGCGGGCCAACCAGCTTCACCCTTCCGCATGTTGCTGCACGTTGTGTCCTGCCATCCTCCCCTCCCCAGGAGGCACCATGCCGTCCCCCACACGTACGAGAGCGATGCTCCTGGCATCCGGCGCCACCATCGCCGGACTGCTGGTCGGCGGGCTCTCGACCGGCGTCTCGCACGCCGCCGACAACGAGTCCTGTCGCCCCGACGGGCTGTACAAGACGGCCGGCGTCGACGTCCCGTACTGCTCGGTCTACGACTCCGCGGGCCGCGAGAAGATGGGCGCCGACCACCAGCGCCGCGTCATCGGCTACTTCACCGGATGGCGCACCGGCAAGGACGGCACCCCCGCCTACCTGCCGAACAACATCCCGTGGTCCAAGGTCACCCACCTGAACTACGCCTTCGCCCACGTCGGATCCGACAACAAGATCTCGGTCGGCTCGGACAACGCGAACAACTCCGCCACCGGGATGACCTGGCCGGGCGTCGCGGGCGCCGAGATGGACCCCGCCCTGCCCTACAAGGGCAACTTCAATCTGCTGAACAAATTCAAGAAGCAGTACCCGAACGTCAAGACGCTCATCTCCGTGGGTGGTTGGGCCGAGACCGGCGGCTACTTCGGCGACGACGGCAACCGCGTCGCCTCCGGCGGCTTCTACTCGATGGCCACCAACGCCGACGGCTCGGTCAACCAGGCGGGCATCGACACCTTCGCGGCCTCCTCCGTCGACTTCATCCGCAAGTACGGGTTCAACGGCGTCGACATCGACTACGAGTACCCGACCACCATGAAGGACGCGGGCAACCCGCTGGACTGGCAGCTGTCCAACGCCCGCCGGGCCGGCCTCGTCAAGGGCTACGACGTCCTGATGAAGTCCCTGCGCGAGAAGCTGGACCGGGCCGGCGCCGCCGACGGCAAGCACTACCTGCTCACCGTCGCCGCCCCCTCCTCCGGCTATCTGCTGCGCGGCATGGAGACCTTCCAGATGCAGAAGTATCTGGACTACGTCAACATCATGTCCTACGACCTGCACGGCGCCTGGAACGAGTACGTCGGCCCCAACGCCTCGCTCTTCGACGACGGCAAGGACGCCGAGCTGGCCGCCGCGAACGTCTACGGCAGCTCCCAGTACGGCGGAGTCGGCTACCTCAACACCGACTGGGCCTACCACTACTTCCGCGGCTCCATGCCGGCCGGCCGCATCAACATCGGCCTGCCCTACTACACCCGCGGCTTCAAGAACGTGCAGGGCGGCACCGACGGCCTGTGGGGCAAGGCGTCCGCGACCACCTGTCCGGCCGGAGCGGGCCTGACCAAGTGCGGCGACGGCGCGGTCGGCATCGACAACCTGTGGCACGACAAGGACACCAACGGGGTCGAGTCCCCCGCCGGTTCCAACCCGATGTGGCACGCCAAGAACCTGGAGAAGGGGATCGTCGGCGACTACGTCACCAAGTACGGCTTCCCCGCGAACACCACCCTGACCGGCAGCTACGTCCGCAAGTACGACGCGAACCTGGTCGCCCCGTGGCTGTGGAACGCGCAGAAGAAGGTCTTCCTCTCCACCGAGGACGAGCAGTCGGTGGCGGCCAAGGCCGACTACGTGGTCAACCGGGGCATCGGCGGCACCATGGTCTGGGAGATGGCAGGCGACTACGGCTGGAACGCCGCCAAGGGCCAGTACGAGATCGGTGACACGCTCACCTCGGTGATGTACGACAAGTTCAAGGCCGCGTCCCCGTACGGCGCGAAGAAGTCCAACGCGACCCTGCCGACGCAGGCCGTGGACATCAAGACGGAGTTCAACGAGTTCAAGCTCGGCGACTCGAACTACCCGATCACCCCGAAGATCAAGATCACCAACAACACCAAGGGCACGCTGCCCGGCGGCACCGAGTTCCAGTTCGACTACGGCACCTCGGCCCCCGCCAACGCCTCGGACCAGTCCGGCTTCGGCACCAAGGTGATCAGCAGCGACCACACCGGCAGCAACGTCGGTGGCCTGAAGGGCGACTTCAACCGCGTCTCACTGAAGCTCCCGGCCTGGCAGACACTGGCCCCGGGCGCCTCGGTCGACCTGTCGTTCAACTACTACCTGCCGGTGTCCACGCCCTCCAACTGGACGGTGAACATCTCCGGCACGACCTACGCCCTCGCCGGCGACCTGGCGCGCGGCACGACGGTGGTGGAGCCGGGCACCACGACCCCGCCGACCACCCCGCCCACCACTCCCCCGACCACCCCGCCGACGACTCCCCCGACCACGCCTCCGGGCGGCACGTGCACCAACCCGGCGTACGTCGCGGGTCAGGTCTACAACAGCGGCAACGTGGTGTCGCACAAGGGCCGCAACTGGAAGGCCGGTTGGTGGACGCAGAACGAGGAGCCCGGCACCACCGGTGACTGGGGCGTCTGGAAGGACCAGGGCGCGTGCTGACCCCCGGTCCGCCCGTTTGACCCGACGAGTGTGAGGACCCGGTGGCCCGGCGGCCACCGGGTCCTCGCGCGTCCGCTCGTAGGCTGGTGCGGTGATCACGGACAACGCCGCGACCGGAGCGGACTTCGAGGAACACCGACGACGGATGTTCGGCATCGCCTACCGCATGCCGGGCTCCGCCCACGAGGCCGAGGACGTCGTGCAGGACGCCTGGTTGCGGTGGAACGGCGCCGACCGCGAACCGATCGCGCACCCGGGGGCCTGATTGGCCAAGACGGTCACCCGGCTGTGCCTGACCCGGCTCACCTCCGCGCGCGCCCGCCGCGAGGAGTACGTCGGCCCCTGGCTCCCGGAGCCCGTCCTCACCGGGGACGGAACGCTCGGCCCGCTGGACTCGGCCGAGCGGCGGGACGGGGTCTCGATGGCCCTGCTGGTGCTGTTGGAGCGGCTGACGCCGATGGAGCGCGCCGTGTACGTGCTGCGGGAGGCCTTCGGGTACGGACACCGGGAGATCGCCGGGCTGTTGGACGTCACCGAGGTCAACTCCCGGCAGCTGCACCGGCGGGCGGCGGTGCGGGTGGACACGCCCCGGCCGCGGTTCCAACCCGATCCCGGACAGTGGCGGGGCCTGGTGGAGACCTTCATGGCCGCGGCGCGCGACGGAGACCTGGCCCGGCTGGAGAGCCTGCTCACCGCCGACGTGCGGTACGTGTCGGACGGCGGCGGGGTGGTGGGCGCGGCCCGGCGACCCGTCGTGGGCCGGGAGAACGTGGCCCGTTTCCTCGTGGGGGCGCTGCGGAAGTTCGTCGGGGCGGAGGCGGTCACGTTCGCGGAGGTCAACGGGGCTCCGGCGCTGCTCTTCGGCGAGGTGGCGGTGTTCGTGCCGGAATTCGAGAATGGACTGGTCAGTGGCGCGCGGGTGGTGGTCGCCCCGGGGAAGCTGGGGTTCCTGCGACGACAGCTGTCACATTCCGGAGGGCTGTCCGGTCCAGGCTGGTGAACGCATCCTCTCGGGAAGGAAGGGACACCATGAACACGATCGTCGTCACCGGAGGCACCGGAAACCTCGGCTCGTTCGTCGTGACGCGACTGCTGGCGGCGGGGCACGACGTACGGGTCCTCAGTCGGCACGCGCCCGACCACCCGGTGGACCTGATCGACGGGTCCGGCCTGGATGCGGCGTTGCGGGGCGCGGAGGTGGTGGTGCACTGCGCAAGCTCCCCGCGCGGGGGTGACGACGTGGCCGCCGGGAACCTGGTGGAGGCGGCCCGGCGGGCCGGGACCGTGACCAACATCGTCTACGTCTCGATCGTGGGCGTGGACGTGGTGCCGCTCGGCTACTACGCGACCAAGCTGAAGGTGGAGCGGCTGCTGGAGGCCTCGGGGCTGGGCGTGACGATCCTGCGGGCCACGCAGTTCCACGACCTGGTCGCGCAGGTGGTGGGCGCGGCGGCCAAGCTCCCGGTGATGCCGCTGCCGAAGGGGGTCAGGGTGCAGCCGATCGCCGTCGAGGAGGTCGCGGACCGGTTGGCGGAACTGGCGGTGCCCGCCCCGGCGGGGCGGGTGGACGACATGGGCGGCCCGGAGATCCGGAGCCTGCCGGACCTGGCGCGCGCGTACCTGAGGGCGACGGGCAGGCGGCGCCGGATCGTCGCGCTCCCGCTCGCGGGCAGGGCGTACGCCGGTTTCCGGCGCGGCGGGAACCTGGCCCCGTCGCACGCGGTGGGCCGGGGCACCTTCGCGGAGTTCCTGGCCCGGCGGTAGCCGTGCGCAGACGGGGCGGCGGCCGGGTGCGGGCGGGCCCGGCGCGGGTTGGCCCGGCGCGGGTGGCCCGGCGCGGGTGGGTTCAACCGCCGAACAGCACGGACTGCGCCTCCTCGCGCGCGGCCAGCCTGGCCCCCGCCAGTACCGCCGCACCGCCGAGGACCGTGGCGCGGACCTCCGTCGTGACCGGGGTCAGTGTGCTCAGGCGGGCGGCGACGCGGGCCGCCAGCGCGGGGCCGCCGGCGTGGCCGAGTTCGCCCGCCAGGACCACGCATCCCGGGTCGAGGATCGCCGCGACGGCCGCCGCCCCGATCGCGAGGCGTTCGGCCAGCGCGTCCAGGAAGGCCTCGCCGGCGGCTCCGGCGACCGCCTCCTCCGCCGGTCCCCGGAAGCCGTGTTCGGCCGCCAGCGCGGTGACGGCCCGGCGTCCTGCCAGCGCGTGGAAGCCTCCACCGCAGTCGGTGTCGGACGGCAGTGCGGCGGTCCCCGGTACGGGCAGGAAGCCGATCTCCCCCGCTCCGCCGGAGGCCCCTCGACGCAGCCGCCCGTCCAGGACCACCGCCGCGCCCACACCGGCGCCCAGCCACAGCAGGACGAAGGAGTCCACGTCGCGGGCCGCGCCGATCCGCTGTTCGGCCAGGGCGGCGAGGTTGGTCTCGTTCTCCACGACCACCTTCGCCGGCAGCCGTCGCCGAAGGGCCGCCACGAGGTCCCGGTGCCAGGACGGCAGGCGCAGGGTGTCGCCGAGTTGGCCGCTGTACGGGGAGACCAGCCCGGGAGCGCCGACGACCACGGTGTGCAGGGGGTCCGCGCCGACCTCCCGCGTCAGGGCGTCCAGCCGGTCCACGGCCTCCTCGACGGCGTCGACCGGCAGCGAGACCTCGGCCAGTGGCAGGCCCAGCAGGTCGGTGACGACCGCGGTGGCGCTGTCGGTGCGGACGTCGAGGGCGGCCAGGTGCGCGCGGCGGGCGACGATCCCGTACAGGCGGGCGTTGGGGCCGCGCCGCTGTTCCCCGGACTCCCCCACGACCTCGATCAGGCCGGCTTCGGCGAGGCGTTCCACGAGGTCGGCCACCGACGGCCGGGACAGGCCGGTCAGGTGCTTGAGCTGGGTGGCCGTGAGGGGGCCCTCGGACTGGAGGAGCCCGAGGGCGAGCCGGTCGTTGATGGCTCGGGCCGTGCTCGGCGACGCGGGCGAGGGAGCGGCGGCCGTCAGGGCCTTGGCAGGGGTCACGGCGCCCATCTTAGGGAGTCCCGGGGCATTAACCATCAGGCAGGGTCCCTGATAGTTTACGTGTCATGACCGGGGAAACCGACCTCAGCCCGGCGCGACTGCGCCATGCCCGCCTCGCCATAGCCGCCGTGTTCTGCGCCCACGGCGCCGTCACCGGCTCCTTCGCCACCCGCATCCCCTGGATCCAGGACCACGCGCAGCTCAGCGCCGGCACCCTGGGGCTCGCACTCGCCTTCCCCGCCCTGGGCGCGGCGCTCGCCATGCCGCTGGCCGGGCGGATCAACCACCGGTTCGGCGCGCGCGCCGCGCTGCGCGGACTGCTCTCGATGTGGACGCTGTCGCTGATCCTGCCGAGCCTCGCCCCGAACCTGGTGACGCTCTGCCTCGCGCTCTTCGTCTACGGGGCGAGCGCGGGCATGGCGGACGTGGCCATGAACGCGCTCGGCGTGGAGACCGAGAACCGGATGGGCCGCTCGATCATGTCCTCGCTGCACGGCATGTGGAGCGTGGGCGCGCTCGTCGGCTCGGCGGCCGGCACGCTCGCGGCCCACACCGGCGCCGACGCCCGCCTTCACCACCTGATCGCCGCGCTCGCACTGACCGCGGCCGGGCTGATCGCCGTACGGGGCGTACTGGACCTGCGCAGCGCGGAGAACGCGGAGGCGCCGCCGGGCTTCGCCCTGCCCCCGCGGTCGGCCCTGTTGATCGGCGCGATCGGCTTCTGCGCCGTCTTCGCGGAGGGCGCCAGTCTCGACTGGTCCGCCGTGTACCTGCGGGACGTGCTGCACACGAACGCGGGCCTGGCCGCGGCCTCGACCACGGCGTTCGCGCTGACGATGGCCGTCGCGCGGCTCGCCGGGGACCGGGTGGTGGACCGGTTCGGGGCCGTGCGCACCGTCCGCGTGGGCGGCGTGCTGGCCACCCTGGGCGGGGTGTTGGTGGTGACCGTGCGGCATCCGGCGGCGGCCCTCACGGGGTTCGGGTTGATCGGACTGGGCATCGCGGTCGTGGTCCCGTTGGCGTTCGCGGCGGCCGCGCGCAGCGGTCCGGCGCCGGCCCAGGCGATAGCCGGGGTGGCGACGATCACGTACACCTCCGGTCTGATCGCACCGTCGGCAATCGGCGCGGTGGCGGACGCGACCTCGCTCGTGGTCTCCTTCGGTCTGGTCACCCTGCTGGCGTTCGCGCTGGTGGTGGGGGCCGCCGTGCTGCGCCCGAAGCCCGCGGCCGGCAAAGCCGCCGCGACCAACCGGGACGAAACCGCTGGAATCCGGCCGTAATATGTCGGCTGGCTCCCGTGGTTGGACACGCGGTGCGGCCCGGATGGTTGACCGGTCGGTGAAACGGGAGTGGTGGAACATGGGCTTCGGCGTGCGCTGGACCCTGCACGGAGACGGGCGGACCCCCGCCCCCGGCGCGGTGGTGCGGCCGGATGAGCGGCTGTCGTGGCCGCGGACCGCCGGGCTCGGCGCCCAGCACGTCGTGGCGATGTTCGGCGCGAGTTTCGTGGCGCCGGTCCTGATGGGCCTGGACCCGAACCTGGCCATCATGATGTCGGGCGTCGCGACGATCATCTTCCTGCTCGCGACGCGCGGTCGGGTCCCCTCGTACCTGGGCTGCTCGCTCGCCTTCGTCGGGGTCGCGGCCGCGATCCGGGCGGGCGGCGGGGACAGCGCGGTCGTGACGGGCGCGGTGTTCGTGGTCGGCGTGGCGCTGTTCCTCGCGGGGCTCGCGGTCCAGCGGTTCGGGGCGCGGATCATCCACGCGGCGATGCCGCCGGTGGTGACCGGCGCGGTGGTGATGCTGATCGGCTTCAACCTGGCGCCCGTGACGGCCTCCACGTACTGGCCGCAGGACCAGTGGACCGCGCTGCTCACCATGCTGGTGACCGGACTCGCCGTGGTGTGCCTGCGGGGTTTCTGGTCCCGGATCGCGATCTTCCTGGGCCTGGTCTTCGGGTACGCGCTCTCCTGGATCCTCGACCTGGTCTTCGGCAAGATCCACTCGACCACGGGCGGGCCGGACAAGGTCGACCACTGGCGGCTCGACCTCTCCGGGGTCTCCCAGGCCGATTGGATCGGGCTGCCGAGCTTCCACGCGCCGGCCTTCGAATGGTCGGCGATCCTCATCGCGCTGCCGGTGGTCATCGCGCTGATCGCGGAGAACGCCGGGCACATCAAGGCCGTCGGCGAGATGACCGGTGACCCCCTCGACGACAAGCTCGGCACCGCCATCGCGGCCGACGGGGCCGCGTCGATGCTGTCGACGGCGGTGGGCGGCCCGCCCAACACCACGTACTCCGAGAACATCGGCGTCATGGCGGCCACCCGGGTCTACTCGACGGCCGCCTACTGGGCCGCCGCCGGCTTCGCCCTGCTCTTCGGCCTGTGCCCGAAGTTCGGCGCCGTCGTCGCCGCCATCCCCGGCGGGGTGCTGGGCGGCATCACCGTGATCCTCTACGGCATGATCGGCCTGCTCGGCGCCCAGATCTGGATCAGCGGCCGGGTGGACCTGCGCAATCCGCTGAACCTGGTGCCGGCCGCGGCGGGCATCATCATCGGCATCGGCGGGGTCACGCTGAACATCACCGACAGCTTCGAGTTGGGCGGCATCGCGCTCGGCACCATCGTGGTGATCACCGGCTACCACACGCTGCGGTACTTCGCCCCGGCGCACATGAAGCAGGACGAGCCGCCGCTCGACTCGGGCACCTCCGACTACGACGGTCCGCGGGGCGGGGACGGGCCCGGGGACAAGCGGGGTTGACGCCGCTTCGCCCGAACCGGCGAAGCGTACGGCCAAGTTCCCCACACGGCGCGCTCCTGCTGCGACGCTGCCTCCCATGGAAGCGGTGCTCGCGCGTATGCGCGCCCTGGACGAGCGGCTCCCCGCGCAGGACGGTGTGGCCGTCTTCAACCGGGTGTACCTGACGGTGACGCAGACGCTGCACGAACGGCTCTCCCACGGGGCGTTCCCCGCCCCGCGCAGGGCTCAGACCCTCAGCGTGTGCTTCGCCGAGCGGTACCTGGCGGCGGTGGAGGCGGACCGGGCCCCGGCCTGCTGGCGTCCGCTCCTCCAATACCGCCGACACCCCGGGATCCGGCCGCTCCAGCACGCGCTGGCGGGCATCAACGCGCACATCGGACACGACCTGGCGCTGGCGGTGGTGGCCACCTGCCGTCACCTTGGGTGTGAACCGGCCGCCCTGGAAGGGGACTTCGACCGGGTGGGCGACACCCTGGTCTCCCTGGAGGAGCAGATCCGCGAGGACCTGATGCCGGGCCCCGACCTGCTGGAGATCGCCGACCCGTTGACCCATCTCGTGGGGTCGTGGAGCCTGGAGCGCGCCCGGGCCGGCGCCTGGTCCGCGGCCCGCCTGCTGTGGACGCTGCGGCGCGTCCCCGAACTGGCCGAGGAGTTCGCCGACTCCCTGGACGCCGGTGTCGGACTGGTCGGCCGCTGTCTGCTGACCCCGCGCGGCTGAAATCCCGTGCGGGCGGGGCGGGCCGCCGGCCGGCCTCCCCCGGTGACCGGCCTCGCCGCCCGTCGCCCGCAGGTCCTCGACCCGACCCGGACGCCTCGGCGGCGGTCCGCCGCGCTGCGCACCCGTGTCGCGCGGTTCGCCCCGTACGGTTCCCGCGCCACCTTCGCCCACCTCGCGCGCGGCGCCCGCATGCCCGAGAACGGGCCGCGGGCACGAGAACGGGCCGCCGCCGCGCTGTTCGCGCGGGGGCGGCCCGTGGTCACGGGGTCCGGGAGGGGTCAGTCCTCCGGGAGCTCCACCGGCGCGATGTCGTCGTAGACGTCGCCCGGTCCCGGGTTCGTGGTGTCGGTCGTGCCGCCGAGGTGGTGCATGACGCCCCAGACCGCGTTGAGGGCGGTCTGCACGGCGCCTTCGGCCCAGCCTGCCGTCCAGGAGATGTCGTCGCCCGCGAGGAAGATGCCGCGCTTGTCCTCGGGGAGGCGGTCCTGCATGAAGTGGGTGAACAGGCGGCGCTGGTAGCGGTAGTGGCCCGGCAGGTTCGCCTTGAACGCGCCCATGAAGTAGGGCTCGTTCTCCCAGGAGACGGTGACCGGGTTGCCGATGATGTGCCGTCGGATGTCGACGTTCGGGTAGATCTCGCCGAGGGACTTCAGCATGACCTCCATCCGCTCGTTCGCGGACAGCGGCAGCCACTTCAGGCTGTCGTCGCACCAGGTGTACGAGAGGCAGATGACGGCGGGCTTGTCCGGGCCGTTGTCCAGGAGGTAGGTGCCGCGGGTCATCCGGTCGGTCAGCGTCATCGACATGACGTCGCGGCCGGTCGGGTTCCCGGCGTCGTCGACGGCCTTGTCCAGCCAGAACGGCCGGTCGACGGGGACGAACAGCTTCGAGCTCTCCATGTAGTGGGTGCGCTCGATCGCCGTCCAGTGGTCGATCGGGAAGAGCGTGTCGTCGCACTCGATCTTGGACAGCAGCATCCACGACTGCGCGGTGAAGATCGCGGCGCGGTACGTGCGGATGTCGCCGGTGGCGTCGGTGACCGTGATCCGGTTGCCGGCCGTGCGGTGCAGGCGGGTGACCGCCGGGCGCGGGGCGCCGTCGTGCAGGGTGGACAGCGAGGTGCCCTGGGCCCAGTGGAGGATCTTGCCGGGCGCGCGGTCCCACAGGCGCAGCGGCAGCTGCTGCGAGCCGCCGACGATGCCGCGGTGGTGGTCGTCCGCCTCGGTGTAGACGACGCGGAGGATCTCCAGGATGGAGTTCGGGAAGTCGGTGTCCCAGCCGCCCGTGCCGAAGCCGACCTGGCCGAAGATCTCGCGCTTGCGGAAGGACTGGAAGGCCTCGGACTTGCAGAGGAAGCCGTAGAAGGTCTCGTCGTCGAGCTTCTCGACGAGCTTGGCCCAGATCTCGCGGATGCGCGGGACGTCCCGCTCGCGCATCGCGGTGTTCATGTCGGAGAAGTCGGCGCCCTCGTCGAGGCAGGCGTTCCACGCGGCGGCGACGTCGCGGTAGACCTGCGGGAGGTCGGCGATGGTCTCGGCGTAGTGGGTCTCCCCCTTGAGGTCCACGACCGTGGAGGGGGTGGCCTCGGCGAGCGGGTTCGGGAAGGGCTCGGTGGCCAGGCCGACGAGGTCGATGTAGTGCTGGAGGGCCGTGGAGGACGGCGGGAAGCGCATGGCGCCCATCTCCGCGGTCAGTTCCTCGGTGCCGGCGCCCTCGAAGCCGACGGTGCGCAGCCGGCCGCCGATCTGGTCGGCCTCGTAGACGACGGGCTTGAGGCCCATCTTCATCAGCTCGTAGGCGGAGATGATGCCGGACAGTCCGCCGCCGATGACGGCGACCTCCGTGCCGAACTCCGTCGCCGGGATCTGGCCGAGCCCCGCCGGGTGGGCCAGGAAGTCGTCGTACGCGTACGGGAAGTCCGGGCCGAACATGGTGATCGGGGGCTGTCCGTCGCTGTGCGGGACGGCGGTGGTGGGCACCGTGGACGTCATGGGGTACGGCTCCTTGCGAACGGACTCGGGCAGTGGGGGCGGGAGGGCGGACCGGGGGCGGGTCCGTGGGGTTCCGGGCTCTGGTGGGTCAGACCAGCGAGGCGTAGAGCCCCGGGCGGCGGTCGCGCAGGTAGGGGTTGGTCTCGCGCGAGACCCGCAGCAGTTCCGGGTCGGCCTCGCCGAAGACGAGTTCCTCGCCGCGGCCGGCCCGGGTGCGGGTGACCCCGTCGGGGGCGGCCAGGCAGCTGAGGCCGACGAACTCGAACTCGCCCTCGGGGCCGGTGCGGTTGACGTACGCGATGTACATCTGGTTCTCGAAGGCCCGGACGGGGACCAGCTGCTCGGCGACGAACTGGAACGGGTGCATCTGCGCGGTCGGGACGAGGAGGAGGTCCGTGCCGGCCAGCGCGTGCGCGCGGACGTTCTCGGGGAACTCCACGTCGTAGCAGATCAGGATGCCGATGCGGAGGCCGTTCAGGTCCGCCTGGACGACGGGGGTGTCGCCGGGGGTGAAGGCGTCCTGCTCGAAGCAGCCGAAGAGGTGGGTCTTGCGGTGGTTCGCGAGCGGGGTCCCGTCGGGACCGATGAGCTGCGCGGAGTTGAAGACGGCGTCGCCCGCCCGCTCCGGGTAGCCGTACAGGACGGCGACGCCGTGGCGGCGGGCGATGTCGCCGATGGCGACGGCGGACGGGCCGTCGGCCGGCTCGGCGATGCCGGGGATGTCCTGGAGGTCCAGCGCGTAGCCGGTCAGGAACATCTCCGAGGTCACGAGGAGCCCGGCCCCGCCCTGTGCGGCACGTGCCGCGGCCTCGTCGAGCGCCTTCAGGTTCGCGGCGGTGTCGCCGAGCCGTCCGGAGCTCTGGAGGAGGGCGGTGCGCAGCGGGGGCATGGGCGTACCTCTGTGACAGGTGGGGAGGGGGTCATTAGACGGTACGTTCGGGCGTTCGACCGGGACAAGCCGTCACCGTTGCGCTCGGAGTATCGATTCGTTGCGCATTCGGCGGGTCGAGCGGCGATTCGTTGCACGCACCCCCTCCGCCGCCGATTCACTCGCCCGAGCGGAAGGCGGGATGGGCGCGGAGGCGACCCAGGTACGAGCGTACGGACCGCCCCGCCCCGGCCGACGCGGGGTGGTGTCGCAGCGCCACCCACAGGTCCACGTCGGTGACGGTCGGCCGGTCGCCCAGGGCGTACGGGGACCGGGCCAGGCGCTGTTCCAGCAGGGCGAGGGCGGCCGACCACCCGGCCGGGGGCGCGGTGTCGTCCAGGAGTGTCCGGACGGCCTCGGCGAGCGCGGCGGGGGCGGGCGGGGCGAGATCGGGGCGCCCCGCGAGACCGACGGCCAGGTCGTCGATGATGTCGGGGGTGTGGTTGCTGACCACGCGGCCGCTCCAGGTGTCGCTGAGCGCGGGAACGGTGAGGGTGCCGTCGTAGTGGTGTCCGGCGGCCTCGTACGCCGCGCGCAGGGCGGCATGGGAGGCCGGATCCCCGAGCACGGTGGTGCCCACGCAGTCGGCGAGGCCGAGGAGGCGCAGGGTGGTGGTGACCCGGAGCGAGCGGGGACAGTCGGCGGCGAGGTGCAGGTGGTAGCGGCGGGGGTCGGGCGAGAAGCCGCTGCCGATGCGGCCTCGGAGGGCCGGGGCGGGGGCGGTGCGGGGCAGGGTGATCTGGAGCATGGCTCTCCTCGGTCGTCGGTACCGGGGCCTGCGGGGCCGCGGGGTGGGTCGTCGGTGAGCGGTACCCGGGCCGAGGGTGCCCCGGGCCCGGGCAGGAGGAGGCGCGGCGGGTGGGAAAGGGGACGCCGCGGCGCGGGCGGCCCGGCCGTGCCGGGGCACGGGAGGGCGCCCCGGCCGCCGCCCGCACACGGCGGCGCGGAGGCGTGGCGGGACCGCGGGTCGGCGGGCCTGATCGGCCGGCCGGGCGGTGGAGAGGGCTTCAGGCGTGCGCGGCGAAGGCGCTGCAGACGCGGAGCAGGTCGATGTGCAGGCGTCGGGTCAGCCACGAGCGGCGCAGGGGATGCGTCCCCGTCTCGGGTGTCCGGGCCATCTCCACCGATCTCGTCCTGTCCTCGGGGCATAAACCCGCCCGTCGCGGGCGCTGACGATCCTGACCGTCCCCCGCAGTCTCACGGCGTCGCGCGAGGCCGTCAAGAAGTCGGTCACGAACCGGCGACCCCGCGTATTCGACGGAAGGATCCCCGCACCTCATGTCCCCCGACACGGACACCGACACACATCCTCTCGACAACCCGGTCTGGGCGGCGCTGAGCGGCCCGCACCGCGACTTCGCGATACCCGGTGGGCGCGCCGCCCGCTACCGGACGGACGCGAACCCCTTCGCCGCCCTGGCCGATCCGGACGACCCGCGCGCCTGGGAGGACCTCGCGGCGCTCGTGGGTCCCGGCACGGAGGTCTGGTTGACGGGGTTGCCGACGCCGCCCGCCGGCTGGGAGACGGTGTTGGCCGTACCGGGCGTCCAGCTCGACGGCAGCGCGGTGCCCGGCGAGCCGGCGCCCGAGGCGGTGCGGCTCGGGGCGGCCGACGTCCCCGAGATGCTGGACCTGGTCCGGCTGACCGAGCCGGGGCCCTTCCTGCCGCGCACCGTCGAGCTGGGCACGTACCTCGGGATCCGGCACGAGGGCCGGCTGGTGGCGATGGCCGGGGAGCGGATGCGGCCACCGGGCTGGACGGAGATCAGCGCGGTGTGCACGCACCCCGGGCACCGGGGCAAGGGCCTGGCGGCGCGGCTGATCCGGGCGGTGGCCGCCGGCATCCGCGAGCGCGGGGACGTTCCCTTCCTGCACGCCGCCGCGGGCAATGTGAACGCGATCCGTCTGTACACGTCGATGGGCTTCGTGCTGCGCCGCGAGCCGGTCTTCATCGGGGTGCGGACCCCGGGCGGCCCGGGCGACGAAAAGAAGGCTTAACACGGGGTTCATCGAGTGAGCGCACCCGGCGGCTTAGGTTCGGGGTGGGTAGCGATGAACAGGGGGGTGGCGGTGGACACGCAGTGTGCGGGCGCCCATCCCACCCCCCGGCTCGCTGCGACGGGGTCGGTCCGGTGGCATTCCCGGACCCGCTTCGGCCCGGAACGGGCCTGCGTCCCGCCGCGTCGTCCCTGAGCAACTCCCGGGCGCCCGGCCCCGATCGGCACGGGCGGCGCACCGCCCGCCTCCAATGCCCTTGTCCGATCGGCGAGTCGAGGCCCGGGGGCGTGCCCGCGCTTTCGGCGCCGGTCCCCGTACCGCCCGCTTCGACGGGTGGGCGGGCGGGTGGGGATTCCCTTGCGGGCGGGGATGTTTCAGGGGGCACGGAGCGGTCACACGCGGGGGAACCCACGTACCCCTCGGAAAGGAACTGCCATGACCGACGTCTCCCGCCTGCCGGGTTCCGCCCCCGACAACTGGCAGTGGCAATCCCGGGCGGCGTGCCGGGACCTGGGGTCCACCCGGTTCTTCCACCCCGCCGGCGAGCGTGGCGAGGACCGCGACGACCGGGACGAGGCCGCGAAGCGGATCTGCGCCGGATGCCCGGTGCGCACGGCCTGCCTCGAACACGCGCTGCGCACCCGTGAGGCCTTCGGGGTCTGGGGCGGCCTGACCGAGGAGGAGCGGCACGCCCTCCTGGGCGGTCGCCGCGCGCCGGCCCATGTGTAGAAGAGCCGGTCGGCCGCGCGCGTGCGGGACGGGCGACGACGACGGGTCGGACGTGTGAAGCGTCCGGCCCGTTTCGCTGCCCCGGCCCCTTGGCCCTTGCGGCGCCCTGGCCGGTGCGGGTCGTGGGTCGGCGAGAGCGGGCGGCGCGGTTGCCGCCGGGATAAAATTGACCGGCTGTGCGCATCGGCCGCGCGAAGGCGCATCTGCCGCGTGACGAGGTTCTGTCGACCGGGGGTCCCACGAGAGGAACACCCATGAAGCGACGCTTTCGTCTGACCGTGCTCACCCCGCTGGCGACCGGCGCCCTCGCCGTCGGTTCCGTGGTGATCTCCTCGGGTGGCGCCGGGGCGGCCGCACCGGCGGCCACCTGCTCCGTGTCGGCCACCCGGCCCGGCGGAACGGTGTCCGTGTCCGGCAGCGGGTTCGCGCCGGGACCCGCGGTCCTCTCCTCTCCGACCGCCCAGGGCGGCCGGTTCGAGGTGGGCCCCGACGGCTCCTTCACCCTCCCGAAGCGACAGAACGGCGCGTACACCGTCGCCCAGGGCGGCCGGGACACCAGGTGCGGTGGCGCGGACGAGGCGGACGCGCACGCCCGGGCGGGCGGAAACCCGTACAAGGCCGGTGTCGCCGCCGGGTGGGACGCGGTCAAGGGGAGCTGCGACGCGACCGCGCCGCCGTCGGCGAACCAGCAGTTCTCGAACGGCTGGAAGAAGGGCGCGGCCGTGGCGCGCGAGGCGTTCTGCTGAACACCCCGGTCCGCCGCACGCCCCGGCCCGCCGAAACGCCCCGGTCCGTGGACCGGGGCGTCGGCGGCTACGCGGGTGCGCCGGAGGTGAAGCGGCGCAGCAGCGGGGAGAGGACCAGGACGGATTTGGTGCGTTCCACGAAGGGCTCGCCCGCGATCCGTTCCAGTACGCGTTCGAAGTGCCTCATGTCGGAGGCGAAGATCTGCACGAGGGCGTCCGCGTCACCGGTGACGGTGGACGCGGACACGACCTCGGGGTACCGCTCCAACCCTCGCCGGATGTCGTCCGGCGAGGTGTTGTGGCGACAGTAGATCTCGATGAAGCCCTCGGTCTCCCAGCCCATGGCGGCGGGGTCGACCCGGACGGTGAAGCCGGTGATGGCTCCCTCGGCACGCAGCCGGTCCACGCGCCGTTTGACGGCGGGGGCGGAGAGTCCGACCTCGGAGCCGATGTCCGCGTAAGAACGTCGGGCGTCCTCGGCGAGGGCGTGCACGATGCGTTCGTCGAGATCGTTCAGTCGCACTGCGGGTGGATCACTTCTCTGCTGTGGCCAGTCGGGAGCGGCGAATGCCGTACAGGAAGTAGAACACGAGACCCGCTGCCATCCAGCCACCGAAAACGATCCACGTGACGGTGTCCAGGCTGAACATCATGTAGCCGCAGGCGAGGAAACCGAGGATGGGCGTGATCGGGAAGAGCGCCACCTTGAAGGTGCGCGGCATGTCGGGCTTGGTGCGGCGCAGGATGATGACGGCGATGTTGACCAGGCCGAAGGCGAAGAGGGTGCCGATGCTGGTGGCGTCGGCGAGCTTGCCGAGCGGAATGAAGGACGCGAGGATCCCGCAGAAGAGGGAAACGATCACGACATTGGCGCGGGGGGCGCCGGTCTTCGGGTTGACCTTGGCGAAGACCTTGGGGACGAGGCCGTCGCGGGACATGGCGAAGAGGATGCGGGTCTGGCCGTAGAGCACGGCGAAGACCACGGAGGCGATGGCGACGACGGCGCCCGCGGCGAGGACGACTCCCCAGAAGGTGTGACCGGAGACGTCGGTCATGATCTGCGCCAGGGCGGCCTCGGTGCCCTCGAAGTCCTGCCACGGCATGGCGCCGACGGCGACGAAGGCGACGAGGACGTAGAGCACGGTGACGATGCCCAGCGAGAGCATGATCGCGCGGGGCAGGTCGCGCTTGGGGTCCTTGGCTTCCTCACCCGCGGTGGAGGCGGCGTCGAACCCGATGTACGAGAAGAACAGCGTGGAGGCGGCGGCGCTGATGCCGGTGATGCCGAGCGGGGCGAGCGGGGTGTAGTTGCCGGCCTTGATGCCCATGAAGCCGATGCCGATGAAGAGCAGCAGCGTGACGATCTTCACGCCCACCATGATCGAGTTGACCCGGGCGCTCTCCTTGGCGCCGCCCATCAGGAAGACCATGGCGAGCAGGACCACGATCAGCGCGGGCAGGTTGATGAAGCCGCCCTCGCCCAGCGGGGCGGATATGGCCTCGGGGATGGTGACGCCGATGGTCCCGTCGAGGAGTTCGTTGAGGTACTCGCCCCAGCCGACGGCGACCGCCGCGACGGACACGCCGTACTCCAGGACCAGGCACCAGCCGCAGACCCAGGCGACGAGCTCGCCCATGGTGGCGTACGAGTAGGAGTACGAGGAGCCGGAGACCGGCACGGATCCGGCCAGCTCCGCGTAGGAGAGCGCGGAGAACAGGGCGGTCAGGCCCGCGATGACGAAGGAGATCGTGACGGCGGGGCCGGCCTTGGGGGCCGCCGTGCCGAGGACGACGAAGATGCCGGTGCCGAGGGTGGCGCCGATGCTGATCATCGTCAGCTGCCACATGGTGAGCGAGCGGCGCAGGGAGCCGCCCTCACCCTGGCCGCCCTCGGCGACCAGCTGCTCGACCGGCTTGCGGCGCAGCAAAGGATGGGCAGGCTTGCGCGGCTCCGAGGTGAGCGGTGGCGCCTGGCCGGTTTCGAGCACGAGGGGACTCCTTTGACACTGCGGGTGGGGATTCAGGCATCGACCGCAGCGATCCGGAGCAGGAGCAGGCGGGCAGGAGCCAGCCTGGGCATGGGGGACCGCCGAGCAGGCGGTCCACGCCACTCCACGTACAGCGAGTGAGCCTACGAGCTGAGTGATACCGCCCGTAATGCACCATCCTTGCACATTGGCGCACGATCGTTGCGCGGATCTGTCCTGGATGGTCCTTTGTTGCGCGCGGATGATCGATCACTGCGCGACCCCCCTCCCGACCGCCCCGACGGCAGTTCCTTGACACTTCGTCAGATCTGCCGCACGGTGCCGCCAGGACGGTGCCGCCGGCCCCTCACGGGTGTTCCCGCACGTGACGGGGCAGACGGGGGTGGTCGGCCGCGGGGTCGGCGCGCGAGGTTCCCGTACCCGACGATCGGAGGCGACGAGTGAGCGTGGCGAGACCACTGACGGCGGACGACGGGTGGTTGGACCCCGGCCCCTTCCTGCGCGGTGTCGCCTGGCTGGACGAGGGCCGGCCCGTGCGTGCCGACCCGGCGGACACCATGCGGCTGCCCTGGGACACCGGCGAGCGGGCCGCCCTGCCCATCGGGGTGCGGTTGGAGTTCACCACCGAGTCGGCGCACGCGCTGGAGATCCGCTACCGGGCGACCGTGCCCGGCCCCACCGACGCGCTGCGCGACCTCGCGCACGGCTTCGCGCTGTGGAACCGGCAGGGCATGCTCACCGAGGTCTTCACCGAGCCGGCCGCGGAGGCCGTCGTACGCGTCGGGATCACCGGCGGTCGCGGACCGTTCACCGTCCATCCGCCCGAGGCCCAGTCCCCCGTGATCCTCGGGGTGCGCGGGATCGGCGGCCCGATCTCCCCCGCCCCGACGGCCCCGCGCTGGGTGGTGCACGGCGACTCGATCACCGAGGGGTGGTGGTCCACCCGCCCCGCGCACGGCTGGCCCGCCGTCGCCGGCCGGTCGATGGGCTGGGACACCGTCAACCTCGGCTACGCGGGCGCCGCGTGCGGGGAACTCGCCACCGCCGAACAGCTCGCGGGGCTCCCCGCCGACGTGCTCACCCTGGCCTTCGGCACCAACTGCTGGTCCCGGGCGCCGTTCACCCCGGCGATGTTGTACGAGACCACGCGCGCCTTCCTCGACCTGGTCCGGCAGGGCCACCCGAGCACCCCGCTGCTGCTCCTCTCCCCGGTGCTGCGGCCCGACGCCGAGCGCACGCCGAACAAGCTGGGCGCCACCCTGGGCGCCCTGCGCGACGCCATGGAGCGCGCCACCCGCGACCGGATGGCCGCCGGGGACGGCCGGCTGGCGCTGTTGCCCGGGCGGAACCTGCTGGGAGCCGAGCACCTCGCGGACGGACTGCACCCCGACGACAACGGACACCAGGTTCTCGGCCTCGCTGTGTGCACGGCTCTGCGGCGGGCCGGGTTCGACGCGGGTTAGGTGAAAGACGACACACCTCTCGCGCTGAACGGTTCGCTCCCCCGGCGACGTGTCCTGCACAAGTTGCCGACGCTCCGGCGACGGACTCGGCAGTCATCACACGTGGGAGAGATCAAGATGGGCTTCAAGCGCGGAACCACCCTGGCCGTCGTCGCAGTCGCAGTCGCCCTTTCGGCCACGGCCTGCGGCGGAGCCGACAAGGCGGGCGGCAACACCCAGCCGGCCGGGGCCGTGGCTCCCGCGGCCGACCCCTACGGCGCCGGCGCCGGCGCGGACCCCGCGGCCGCCGCCGAGGCCAAGCCCGCCGGCCAACTGACCGTCGCCGAGAACGACAAGCTCGGCTCCGTACTCACCGACAGCGCCGGGTTCACCCTGTACCGCTTCGACAAGGACACCCCGAAGCCGCCGAAGTCGAACTGCGAGGGCGCCTGCGCGAACACGTGGCCGATCGTCCCCGCCGGGGACGTCACGGCCGCCGCGGGCGTGGACGCGGCGCTGCTGGGCGAGGTGGAGCGCGCCGACGGAAGCAAGCAGCTGACGGTGGCGGGCTGGCCGATGTACCGGTACAGCAAGGACGCCAAGGCCGGTGACACCAACGGCCAGGGCGTCGGCGGCACGTGGTTCGCCTCCGCCCCCGACGGCAAGAAGGCGGCCAAGGGGGCCGCGGCGGCACCCGCCCCCGCTCCGGAAGGCGCGGGCGAGGCGGCCGGCGCGCTGACCGTCGCCAAGGACCCGAAGCTCGGCGAGCACATCGTCGACGGGAACGGCATGACCGTCTACCGGTTCAAGAAGGACAGCGCCTGGCCCATGAAGTCCAACTGCGAGGGCGCCTGCGCGGAGAAGTGGCCCGCGGTCGCCCCGGTCGACAAGGCCAACGCCAAGGGCATCATCGAGAAGGGCTACACGGTCCTGAACCGCCCGGACGGCAAGAAGCAGCAGTCGATCGACTGCTGGCCCATCTACACCTTCAGCGGGGACAAGCAGGCCGGTGACACCAACGGCCAGGGCGTCGGCGGCACCTGGTACGCCGTCTCCCCCCAGGGCAAGCTCATCACCATCGCCAAGTAGGCGCCACGGACCATCCTGAACGCGCGACCCCCGCCCCCTCCCCCCGGCGGGGGTCGCGCCCCGTTCCGCCCCGGCGGAGCGGAACCTAGACTCGGCCCCATGCTGCGCGCACTGGCCGTCGACGACGAGAGACCCCTGCTGGAGGAACTCCTCTACCTGCTGCGCTCCGATCCGAGGGTGCGCAGCGCGGAGGGCGCCTCGGACGGCACCGAGGCGCTGCGCCGGATCACGCGGGCGCTGGAGAGCGGCCCGGACGGCCCCGACGGCATCGACGTGGTCTTCCTCGACATCCACATGGCCGGGCTGACCGGCCTGGACATCGCCCGGCTGCTCGCCGGGTTCGCGCGACCGCCGCTGATCGTGTTCGTCACCGCCCACGAGGGGTTCGCCGTCCAGGCCTTCGACCTCAAGGCGGTCGACTACGTGCTGAAGCCGGTGCGCCCCGAGCGGCTGGCCGAGGCCGTCCGCCGGGTCGGCGCCCAACTCGGCCGGCCGCAGGAGCCGCCGGCGGCGGACCGCCAGGCCCCCTCGATTGGGACGGACGGCGCCGCGCCGCCGGAGGTCGTCGTGACCGACCGCGCGCCGGACCAGATCGCCGTCGAACTGGGCGGGGTCACCCGCTTCGTGGCCATCGCCGACATCGCCCACGTGGAGGCCCAGGGCGACTACGCCCGCCTGCACACCGACGAGGGCAGCCACCTGGTGCGGATCCCGCTGTCCACGCTGGAGGAACGCTGGGCCTCCCGCGGCTTCGTCCGGATCCACCGCCGGCACCTGGTGGCGCTGCGCCGGATCGACGAACTGCGCCTGGACGGCGGCGCCACGACCGTCCGCATCGGCTCGGCGGAACTCCAGGTCAGCCGGCGCCACGCACGCGAACTCCGCGACCTCCTGATGCGCCAGGCCACCGGCTGACCTCCGGACCGCCGACCGTCCGGCGCGCCGTTCGTCGCGCCGGGGAGGGCGTACGGCGATGCCCGGGGCCCGTCGGTCGCACCGGTCGTCCCGCTTCCCCCCGCGCCGGCCGGCCGCGCGTATCGTGGATCTTCCGGCGTGGGAGGAGCAGCGGTTGTCCGAGATCGAGGCGCTGTTGGACGCGCTGACCGGACTGCCCCGGACCCGGCCCGCCGGCCCGGCCGAGGCCGAGGCCCTGTTGGCCCGGCTGCGCAGCGCGGCGGCCCGCTGGGCGGACCTGTTGTACGAGGCCCACGACGGCACCCGCCGGCAGTTGCCGCCGCGCGCGGAGGCCGCCCTGATGCAGGCCTTCCGTCGCGCCGAGGAGTCGTACGTGGAGCTGGAGATCGCCCTGCGCGACTGTGCGGACCACGGCGACCCGGCCCGCTGAAGCCCCCGCCCGGTGAACCCGACCCGGCGCACGGGGAGGGCGCCGACGCGGCGCCGCACATCTCCCGCCAAGGTGCCGGAACGCGCCTGTTCGCCGGTGCGCGGCGCTGCATAGACTCCGAAAGTCCCCGCTGCCCAGCGCATCTCCCCGTCGAAGGACCACCCGGTGAACCAGACGTACGCGCTGACCGCGGTCACCGTCGTCGTCCTGGTCACGGTGCTCGTCGGCGCGCTGGGCCTGCGGATATCCCGGACCACCTCCGACTTCTACGTCGCCTCGCGCACCGTGGGTCCGCGCCTGAACGCGGCGGCCATCAGCGGGGAGTACCTCTCCGCCGCCTCGTTCCTGGGCATCGCGGGGCTGGTGCTGCTCCAGGGGCCGCGGATGCTCTGGTATCCGGTCGGCTACACGGCCGGGTACCTGGTGTTGCTCGTGCTGGTGGCGGCCCCGTTGCGGCGCTCGGGGGCGTACACGCTGCCCGACTTCGCCGAGGCCCGGTTGGAGTCGCAGGTCGTGCGGCGGATCGCCGTGCTGTTCGTCGTCGGGGTCGGCTGGCTCTACCTGCTGCCCCAGTTGCAGGGCGCCGGGCTGACGCTGGAGATCCTCACCGGGGCCCCGACCTGGGTCGGCGGGCTGGTCGTGGCCGGTGTGGTGACGGCGGCCGTGGGGGCCGGCGGGATGCGCAGCATCACTTTCGTCCAGGCGTTCCAGTACTGGCTCAAACTCACCGCACTGCTGGTGCCGGCCTTCTTCCTGATCGCGGCCTGGGCCGGGGACGGGGCCCCGCGCGCGGGTTTCGACGCACCGGCGGTCTTCCGGGAGCACACCGCCGTGACGGTGGGCGAGGACCTGCGGATCGCGTTGGACGAGCCGTTGCCCGTGACGGTGACCGGGCGGGTGGACGGGCGTGCCGTCGAGGGCGAGTCGCTGGTCCTGGCCACCGGGCAGCACTCGGTACGGGCCGGCACCCGGCTGGAGTTCGCGCCGGAGAGCCGGGTGCCCGACGCACGCGCCGAGTCCGGCCCGGCCCGGGCCGGTTGGTCGGAGCCGCTGTCCGGGGAGCGGCGGGGACAGCAGCTGTACGCCACGTACGGGCTGATCCTGGCGACCTTCCTCGGCACGATGGGCCTGCCTCACGTGGCGGTGCGGTTCTACACCAGCCCGGACGGACGGACCGCCCGGCGCACCACCCTGGTGGTGCTGGGGCTGGTCGGGATCTTCTACCTGCTGCCGCCGGTGTACGGGACGCTGGGCCGGATCTACACGCCCGAGCTGGCGTTGACGGGCGACGCCGACGCCGCGGTGCTGGTGCTGCCGGGGCGGATGGTCGGCGGGCTGCTCGGCGAGCTGTTGGGGGCGTTGTTGGCCGGGGGCGCGTTCGCGGCGTTCCTGTCGACGGCCTCGGGGCTGACCATGGCGGTGGCCGGGGTGCTGCACCAGGACGTGCTGCCCAGGCGCGGGGTGCGCAGCTTCCGGTTCGCGGTGGTGGTCGCGATGCTGGTGCCGCTGGTGGGCGCGGTGGCGGCGACGGCGGTACCGGTGGCGGACGCGGTGGGTCTGGCTTTCGCGGTGTCGGCGTCGTCGTTCTGCCCGTTGTTGGTGTTGGGCATCTGGTGGCGCGGGTTGACCCCGCCGGGGGCGGTCGCCGGGCTGATCGCCGGGGGTGGGGCGGCGCTGGGCGCGGTGGTCGCGACCCGCGGCGGGTTGGCGGCGCCGGGCTGGGCGCACACCCTGCTGGCCTGGCCGGCCGTGTGGTCGGTACCGCTGGGCTTCCTGACGATGGTCGTGGTGTCGCTGGGTACGAGGTCGCGGATCCCGGCGGGGACCGCGACGACGCTGGCCCGGCTGCACCTGCCGGAGGACGTGGCCGGGCACCGGGCCGGGGACGCGCGGTGACGGGCGCGGTGGCGCTCGCGGTTCCGGCCCTGGCGGGCGCGGCGCTGCTGCTGGCGTCGGGTTGGGCCGGGGGGCGGTGGCACGCGCGGCGCGGCGACCGGGCGTCGGGGCTCGACCTCGGTACTCCCGTCGAGCGGGCCACCTTCCACACGCTGCACACCGCTTCGCTGGCCGCTCCCCCGCTGCGGGCCGGCCTGACCGAGGACGCCGCCCGCAAGGCCGCCAGGCGGCTGCGGTCGCTGCTCGGCACGGAGGCGCTGTGTCTGACCGACCGGGAGGCGGTGTTGGCCTGGGACGGTCCGGGGGCCGATCACCACGAGCGGCGGGCGATGGCCCGGGTGACGGCGATGCTGGAGTCGGGGCGGAGCGTGAGCCTGCGCACCGACTGCAGGCAGCCGGGTTGTCCGTTGAAGTGGGCGGTGTTCGCTCCGCTGACCGGCGAGGACGGGATGTCGGGCGCGCTCGTCGCGTACGGTTCGCGGGAGTCCGCGGTGCTGGTGCGGGCGGCGACGGAGGTCGCGCGCTGGGTGTCGGTCCAGCTGGAGCTGTCGGAGCTGGACCGGTCGCGCACCCGGCTGATGGAGGCGGAGATCAAGGCGTTGCGGGCGCAGATCTCCCCGCACTTCATCTTCAACTCCCTGGCGGCCATAGCCTCGTTCGTCCGGACCGATCCGGAGCGTGCGCGGGACCTGCTGCTGGAGTTCGCGGACTTCACCCGCTACTCGTTCCGTCGCCACGGCGACTTCACCACGCTGGCCGAGGAGTTGCGGTCCATCGAGCAGTACCTGGCCCTGGCGGGGGCCCGGTTCGGCGACCGGTTGAAGGTGACGCTGCGGGTGGCACCGGAGGTGCTGCCGGTGGCGCTGCCCTTCCTGTGTCTGCAGCCGCTGGTGGAGAACGCGGTCAAGCACGGGCTGGAGGACTCCACCGAGGAGTGCCGGATCACCATCGCGGCCCGGGACGAGGGCTCGGAGGCCGTGCTGACCATCGAGGACAACGGGGTCGGGATGGATCCGGCGCTGCTGCGGCGGATCCTGGCCGGGGAGCGGACCGGCTCCTCCTCGGGCGTGGGCCTGCCGAACGTGGACGAGCGGATGCGGCAGGTGTACGGGGACGAGTACGGGCTCGTCATCGAGACGGGGGTGGGCGCCGGCATGAAGATCACCGTGCGGATCCCCAAGTACCGGGCGGGTGTGCACTCGTCGGCACCCGGTGAACCGGGCCCGCCGCCGGGCCGGCACCGGAGCTGACCCGACCCGGGCGGCTGCGACCCGTGCGCGGCGCGACCCGGTCAGAGGGCGGCGCGCACCGCGTCGAGGATCTCGCGGGCGCCCTCGTCGATCAGTTCACCGGCCAGGGCGGCGCCGATCTTCTCGGGCGCGTCCGCGGGGCCGGTGAGGGTTCCCGACACCCTGCGGCGGCCGTCGAGGGAGGTGACCTGGGCGTGGAGGGTGAGGGTGCCGTCGGGTGCGGTGCGCGCGTGGGCTCCCACGGGGACGCTGCACCCGCCGTGCAGTTCTGCGAGGAGGGCGCGCTCCGCGCGCACCTGGGCATCGGTGTCGGGGTCGCCGACACCGGCGAGGATCTCGCGCAGCGCGGCGGACTCCTCGCGGACCTGGATGCCGAGCGCACCCTGTCCGGGTGACGGGGGGAAGTCCCCGAGCGGGAGGAACTCCCCGACGGCGTCGGCCAGTCCGAGTCGGTGCAGACCGGCGGCCGCGAGGACCACCGCGTCGAGCCCCTCCGTCTGGATCTTGCGGAGCCTCGGTGGCACGTTCCCTCGGATCGGCACGACGTCGAGGTCGGGCCGGACCGCGAGGAGCTGGGCCTTGCGCCGGGCCGACCCGGTGCCCACGCGGGCCCCCTCGCGCAGTCCGGCGAGCGTGGATCCGCAGAGCGCGTCGCGCACGTCCTCGCGGACCGGCGGGGGCAGCAGGGTCAGGCCGGCCGGGTTCTCGGTGGGCAGGTCCTTGAGCGAGTGCACGACGACGTCCACGTCGCCGCGGACCAGCGCCGCCTCCTGTTCGCTGCTGAACGCCGAACCGCCGCTGACGGCGGAGACGGCGGCCAGGGGCGACCGGCGGTCCCGGTCCCCGCCTTCGAGGATCACCCGGTGGGTGAAGGCCACGTCGGGGAACCGTTCGCGCAGCGGGGCGAGGAACTCGCGGACCTGGGTCCGGGCCAGATTGCTCGCGCGCGAGCCGACGAGATACGTGGTCACGGAAGAGCCTCTCGGATCCTGACGGGGTGTCACCAGGCTACGAGGGGCGGGGCGGTGGTGATGCAGACAGCGGGTCGGGAACGCCACGGCGGCTCCCGTGGCCCCCGCCCGCGCGAACCCCCGCGGCCCCGCGCCGCCCGGAGGGGGCGGGCCCGGGGCCGCGGAAGGGAGGAGCCGATCGCTCGGGTGACGACTGGACCTAGCTCCAGCTGGCGTGCAGGGGCTTGCCCTCGGCGTAGCCGGCGGCGGACTGGATGCCGACCACGGCCTTCTCCTCGAACTCCGCGAGGGAGCCCGCGCCCGCGTAGGTGCACGAGGAGCGCACGCCCGCGATGATCGAGTCGATCAGGTCCTCGACGCCCGGACGGGTCGGGTCGAGGAACATCCGCGAGGTGGAGATGCCCTCTTCGAAGAGCCCCTTGCGGGCCCGGTCGTAGGCCGACTCCTCGGAGGTCCGGTTGCGCACCGCGCGGGCCGAGGCCATGCCGAAGGACTCCTTGTAGAAGCGACCGTCGGCGGACTGCTGGAGGTCGCCCGGGGACTCGTACGTCCCGGCGAACCAGGAACCGATCATGACGTTCGAGGCGCCGGCGGCCAGCGCCATCGCCACGTCGCGCGGGTGGCGGACGCCGCCGTCGGCCCAGACGTGCTTGCCGTGCTTCCTGGCCTCGGCCGCGCACTCCATCACCGCGGAGAACTGCGGGCGGCCCACGCCGGTCATCATGCGGGTGGTGCACATGGCGCCGGGGCCCACACCGACCTTGATGATGTCGGCGCCGGCCTCGATGAGGTCCTTGACGCCCTCGGCGGCGACGATGTTGCCCGCCACGATCGGGACCTGCGGGTCCAGCGCCCGGACGGCCTTGATCGCGTTGATCATCGACTCCTGGTGGCCGTGGGCCGTGTCGATCACGATCGTGTCGACGCCCGCGTCGAGGAGCTGCTTGGCCTTGGCCGCGAAGTCGCCGTTGATGCCGACGGCGGCCGCGATGCGCAGCTTGCCCCGGGCGTCGGTGGCGGGGGTGTAGAGGGTCGCGCGCAGGGCGCCCTTGCGGGTCAGGATCCCGACGAGCCTGCCGTCCTCGTCGACGGCGGGGGCCAGCTTGCGGTGGCCGGCGTCGAGCTTGTTGAAGGCCTCGCGCGGGTCGATGTCGGCGTCGATGAGCAGCAGCTCCTTCGACATGACCTCGGAGATCTGGGTGAAGCGGTCCACGCCGGTGAGGTCGTGGTCGGTGACGACGCCGATCGGGCGGTTGTCGGCGTCGACGACGATGCCGGCGCCGTGGGCCCGCTTGGGCAGCAGGGACAGCGCGTCCGCGACGGTCTGGGTGGGCGCCAGGGTGATCGGCGTGTCGAGCACGTGGTGGCGGGTCTTCACCCAGGAGATGACGTCGGTGACGACGTCGATGGGGATGTCCTGCGGGATGACGACGATGCCGCCGCGGCGGGCGACGGTCTCGGCCATCCGGCGCCCCGCGATGGCGGTCATGTTCGCCACGACGAGCGGAATGGTGGTGCCGGTGCCGTCGGGCGAGGACAGGTCCACGGCCTGGCGGGAGCCGACCGCGGAGCGGCTCGGCACCATGAACACATCGTCGTACGTCAGGTCGTACGGCGGCTTCAGGTCATTGAGGAAACGCACGTGCTGAACATCCCAGTCGTTCGGAGGAGCCCGTCATGCCCGGGCGGGGCAGCCGAGGAAACGCACGTACTTCATTCTCCCATGTCCCGCCGTTCGTGCCGCCCGGGTCGATCGTCCAGGACATACCGGGCCGGGTGGTTCGTTCCTACGGGACGTTGGTCCCGAACCGGGCGGTCCGGGGCGGCCGGGCGGGCGTGTCGGGACCTCCGATCGGGGACGGCCTGCGGTCCGCCGGCCGGCGGTGGACCGGTCCTCGGCTCTCGGCGAGCGGAAACAGCGATCCGCCGTGCCGGACCGCCGTGAACTCGGCGGCGATGGCCAGGGCGGTCTCCTCGGGGGTCCCCCCGCCGAGGTCGAGGCCGATCGGGGAGCGCAATCGGGCCAGGGCGGCTTCCGTCACCCCCTCCGCCCGCAGTCGTCCGGCCCGCTCGGTGTGGGTGCGCCGGGAACCCATGGCGCCCACGTAGGCCAGGGGCAGCCCGAGGGCCAGGGCGAGCAGCGGAACGTCGAACTTGGCGTCGTGGGTCAGTACGCAGACCGCCGTACGGGCGTCCAGGCGCCCCGCCTCCCATTCCGCGGCGAGGTGCCGGTGCGGCCAGTCGACGATCACCTCGTCGGCGTCCGGGAAGCGGGCCCGCGTCGTGAAGACGGGCCGGGCGTCGCAGACGGTGACCCGGTGTCCGAGGAAGGCGCCGATCCGCGCGAGGGCGGCGGCGAAGTCGATGGCCCCGTAGACGATCAGCCGGGGGCGTTCGGCGGCCGATTCGACGAGCAGGGTCAGCGGCTCTCCGCACAGGCCGCCGGCCGTCCCGAGCTCCGCCGTGCCGGTCCGTCCGGCGAGCAGGAGGGCCCGGACCCGCCGCGCGGCGCTCTCGTCGAGGGCCGGAGCGCCGCCGAGGCAGCCCTGGTAGGAACCGTCGGCGTGGACGGCCAGCGCCCGACCGAGCTGTTCGGGCGGCCCGGCCACCACCCTGGCCAGCGCGGCCCGTGCCCCGGCGACGGCGGCGTCGAGCACCGTACGCAGGACCGGTCGCACGGGGTCCTGTCCGCGCACCGGTGTGACGAGCACGTCCAGGACGCCGCCGCAGGTCAGGCCGGTCGCGAAGGCGTCGTCGTCGCTGTAGCCGAAGCGGTGCACGGCGCTTTCGCCGGAGGTGATCGCGTCGAGGCACAGTTCGTGCACGGCGGATTCCACGCAGCCGCCGGAGAGGGAGCCGAGGGCGGTCCCGGCGGCGTCCACGGCCAGTGAGGCGCCGGGTCCGCGCGGCGCGCTGCCGCTGACGGCGACCACGGTGGCCAGGGCGAACTCCCGCCGCTCGGCACACCACGCGCGTAGTTCCGCGGCGATGTCGAGCATCAGCGGATGTACTCGCGTCTTGTGGTCTGCCCGGGGATCAGGGGGCGCGGCGGCAGTACGGCGGGGGGTCGGCCGGGGGCCCTCGGCGGCCCCGGGTAGGGCAGGGGGGTGGGCGGTTCGGGGGCCCGGCCGGTGGCGCAGCCGAGCAGTTGTGCGGCGTGGGCGACGCTCGCGAGGGTGGCGTGGTGGTGCCAGCCCCGGAAGGAGCGGCCCTCGAAGTCGCGGATGCCGACGGGTTCGCAGGTCTCGGCGAAGTCCAGGGAGACCCGGTCGGTGAGTTTGGCGAGCAGGAAGAGCTGGGCGAGCGGCCGGTCCCCGATGTTCGTGATCCAGAACTCGGAGGGCAGCAGGGCGGCTTCCGTCCAGGCTCCCACGAGCAGCAGGGGGGTGGGCGGGGTCGGCGGCGGCCGGTCCTCGGCGACGCCGGCGAGGATGGCGGCGGAGGTCAGCAGGGTCACCGCCCCCTCGGTGCGGCCGTGCCGGGTCCATTCCACGACGCGCCGCTGGGAGCGCAGCGAGTCGATGAGTTCGCGGGCGGGCGCGGTGTGCGGTCCGGGCTTGTGGCGGCCCGCGCCGCCGAAGGAGACGGGCAGCGACCCGTCGACCTTGAAGACGAACGGGATGTCCTGGAGGGAGAAGGACTCGACGCAGTGGGGAAGTTCGGCGTTGGACACCTCCATCACCACGGGGCGCCGCTGGAGTTGCCAGGTGGCGGCCATGCGCTGGACGGCGTGTACGGCGTCCTGTGCGGGGGTGAGCGAGCGTGCGGTGTCCGGGATGCCCGCCCGCGTGCGGCGCAGCAGTTCACTGGTCCAGGGCCCGGGGAGGGTGAGGGTCCATTCGACGGGGAAGCTGGCCTCGCTGGAGGCGAGCCAGATCCCGCCGGCCTGCTGACAGTTGGCGGTGCGGCCCAGTTGGGGAACGAACTGTCGGCCGACGCCCACGGAGGCGTCGCCGGCCTTCTCGATGACCATGGGCTGGACCACCCACGCCAGGGGGCGCTGGGCGGTCCGTTCGAGGTGCTGTGCGAGGGACCGTCTGACGGGGGTCCAGTCCCACGGTGATTTGCTGATGAACTGCTGAAGGCTCTGTTCGACGGAACTGGCCCCGGTTCCGGCGATGTTACGGATTGTTTTCTTCCCGGTGGTACGCACCAGTCCATTCAGATAAACGCGGGCCCAGTTTCGCTGGTCCCGCCGGGGTAATGACTCGAAGAAGAGCGAGATCAGTACGTCGATCAGATCGGAGATTTCCTTCGTGGAATCCTCCGGCAGGACTACGCGAGCCATCTGGGCCTCCCCCGCGACCAGCTAGATCCAATACCCTACTTGACCGCGAAGAACGGCCGTAGGCCGAGACGGCTACTTCCTGAGGTCGCCGGCGGTTTCGAGCCGCTCTTCCTCCACCACGAGCGGGATGGGGATCTGGTTCGCCGCGTAGTAGAGCGCGATCAGGAAGTGTGCGACAAGAGTGAGTGGTGCGGAGTAGAACGACAAGAGCACCGTGAGGGGATACGCGATGGCGCCGAGACCGAACCGCATCCGGGTCGCCCGCGCACCCTCCTTGTCCACGCGTTCGTGGAACAGGTGGCCGACCCGTGTGACGTACCACCAGAAGGCCAGGAAGGCCAAGGCGTAGAGCACGGTGATGGCACTGTAGAGGACGGCGGCGGCGTTGGCCGAACCACCTTCCTCGACGAGGTGTTCCGCGAGCACGGTGGTGGTGTAGGGGATCACCGACACCACCATCAGCACCAGGAGGTTCAGGAACAACAGCGGTCGGTCGACGCGCTTGAGGTGACTGAAGATCGTGTGGTGGTTGACCCACATGACGCCGATGATCAGGAAACTCACCACGTATGCGGCGTAGTGCGGCCATTGTTCCCCGACACCGTGCCAGAAGTCGCTTCCGGTTTCCTCCGGAACCTTTAGTTCCAGAACAAGGATCGTGATGACGATGGCGAATACACCGTCACTGAATGCCTCGACCCGCGCGGTTTCGCGTTCCATGACCTCCCCTTTGCCATTCGGTCGAACATGCGGAGAGGGCGCCGCCGCGCCCTCTCCGCACACGCTACCCAGATATTCGGGTTCAGCCGCCGAATCCGGCGGTCTGCCGCCAGATCCGGCCATCGCGGACCACGAGTGTCCCGAAAGCGTGCTCCGGTTCGCCGTTGAGGTTCATGATCGCCCGGTAGAAGACGGTGTCCTCGGTCTCGATGTACTCCTGGAGTTCGACCAGGGTGGGCTTGAGGGTGAGATAGCCGGTGAGCGCCTCCCGAACGGCCTCGATGCCCACCGCGGTCGCCTCGAAGCGCAACAGGACCGCGTCGTCGGTGTAGTTCTTCATCACCGCTTCGATGTCCAGGGCGGCCAGCGCCTCCATCTGGCGGACGAAGACCGGGTGCAGTGTGGCGATGTCGTACTTGGACATGTTCGACTCCGTTTCAACTGGTGTGGTCCCGTACGGCGGTTGATGCCGACGGTGTGGCGAGGGGCAGCCGGACGACCATCCGGGTCTCGCCGGCGCGGGAGCGGGCCGCGATCGACCCGCGGTGCCGCTGGGTCACGATCCGGTAGCTGAGGTGCAGCCCCAGGCCCGTGCCCTTGCCGACGTCCTTGGTGGTGTAGAAGGGTTCGAAGATCCGCGGCAGCACGTCCTCGGGGATGCCCCGGCCGCTGTCGATGATCTCCACGACCATGCAGACGCCCTCGGCGAAGGCGCGCAGCGTGAGCGTGCCCGCGCCTTCCATGGCCTCGGCGGCGTTGTCGACCAGGTTGGTCCACACCTGGTTCAGCTCTCCCGGATAGCCGGTCAGTTCGGGCAGACCCTCGCCGTAGGCGCGCACGACGGTGATGCCGGCGAGCTTGGCACGCAGCACGACCAGCGTGTTCTCCAGCCCTTCGGTCACCGCGAAGCGCTGCTCGGGGGCCCGGTCGAGATTGGCGTAATCGCGGGTCGCCGCCACGAGTTGGGAGATCCGCGGACCGGCCGCCCGCAGCTCGGCGGCCAGCGACCGGGTCTCCAGCAGCGCCGCCAGATGGTCGAGGGCGGCGGGCAGGGCGGGCTCGCCGATCCCCTCCAGTCGTGCCCACAGCCAGGCCTGTCCCACTCCGAGGTCGGAGACCCCCGACCCGAGCAGACCCGGCCGTTCGGCGCCGGCGTCCTCGGCCCGGTCGGTGATCTCCTCCTCGTCGTCGGCCTGGGCCAGGGGGTCGCTGGTCTCCGGCGGCGGCAGCTTGTCCAGTTCCTCGGCCAGTCGATCGAGGACGGCGCGCTCGGCTCCGTCGGCGGCGGCGCCCCAGGCGTGGGCGGTGAGGGTCAGCCGTTCCAGGGCGGGGGCCAGTTCCTGCGCGGCGCGGGCCACGGCGGCGGCCGGGTTGTTCAGTTCGTGCGCCAGTCCCGCGGCGAGGGTGCCGAGCGCCTCCACGGTGGCCCGTTTGCGGGCCTGCACCTCGGAGGACTTGATCCGCCAGGCCAGCACGGGGATGAGTACGGCGGCCACCCCGTGGCAGCGGGTCAGCATCTCGAAGAAGACCGCCTTCGGGTAGCCCACGACGGTGGTCGCCGGTCCGCTCGCGGCGGCGGTCGCCACGTACGAGCCGTCCGTCAGCAGCGGCAGTTCCCCGGTGAACCGGTGTGCGGCGGTGGGCTTGCCGTCGTGTTCCTCGGCCGCCGCGCTCTCCTCCTCGGTGGAGTGTCGGGTGAGCACCTCCTCCCGTCCGTCGACCATCTTGGTGACGACGAGCCCGCCGGCGAGCAGGACGTGGAAGCACGTGGCCTCGTCGCCGTCGCGGAAGAGGACCTGCCCGTCGGCGAGGACCCGGGGTTCGGAGACCGACACCAGCCAGTCGAGTTGCTCCCCGGTGAGCCCTTCGAAGATCTCCAGTCCGTGCAGGGCCGATCGCAGTTCCGCGGTGTTCCACGGTCCGGTGTTCACGGTGTGCTCCCCTCGGCCCTGACGCGGGCGGACAGCCGCAGGGTGACGATCAGGGCCAGGGCGCACACCCCGGCGACGGCGGCCATGAAGCCGACCGAGGTGCGGTGCAGTCCGTGGATGTTGGTCAGCATTCCGGCCAGGACCGCCGGGACGCTCATGGCGAGGTACGCGAAGACGTAGACGGCGGCGGTCAGTTCGCCCCGGTGGCCGGGATCCGCGAGGGCGCTGAGCGCCCGGAAGGAACCGAGGAAGGCCGCGCCCCAGCCGCAGCCGAGGACGGCCGTGGCGGCGAGGAACACCGGCGCCGAACCGAGACCCAGCGCCAGCAGGACCAGGGCCAGCCCGGCGAGGAGTCCGCACAGTCCCAGCACGGCGGTGCGCAGCGCCTCGGTGCGGCCGAGGAGCAGTTGGGCGCCGGTGGCGGCGCCCGCGAGCAGGGCCACGGTGGCGCCGCCGACGAGGTAGTTGGTGCTCCGGAGCAGGGACAGGGCCAGGTGCGGCCCGAGCGAGAGGTAGAAGCCGCCGACGGACCAGACGGCCACGATGGTCAGGACGAGGACGGCGAATCGGCCGCGGTGGGCGGCCGGCACCCGGATCCGGTGCGGGACCACGCGGAACCGCCCACCGGCCCCGGGAGCGCTCTCACGCATCCGGACCACGCCCGCCAGCGTGACGGCGAACGCGCCGATCAGCAGGAGGTAGCTCAGCACCGTCGGGGCCGGCGCGTACTGGACGAGCAGCCCGGCCCCGAGCCCGCCGAGCCCGATGCCCACGGTCGGTCCGGCGCTGTTGACCTGGGCGCCGAGCGCCGGCCGCGAGGGCGGGGTGAGTTCGAGCAGGGCGGCGCCCATGGCGCCGGTGGCCAGGCCCACGGCCAGGCCCTGCACGGCGCGGGCGGCGAGCAGCAGCGCCAGTCCCTGGGCCCCGGCGAACAGGGCCATGGAGACGATCGCCAGGATCAGTGCGGCGCCGAGCACGGGGCGCCGCCCGAGGGTGTCGGACAGCGACCCGAACAGCAGGAGTCCGCCGAGCACGGTGACGGCGTACAGGGCGAAGACCACCGTGATGGTGCCGGAGGACAGGCCCCACCGCTGCTGGTAGAGCACGTAGAGGGCGGAGGGCACGGAGGAGGAGAGCATCAGCAGGACGAGGATCGCGCCCACCACGCGGAAGCCGGGGCCCGCGGTCGCTCGGGCGGGCGGGCCGGTCGGCTGCACGATGTCCCCCGCGGTCGTCTCGGTCGGTTCGGGCACTGCGTCAACTCCCCCGTGGTGTGCGGTGGTCAGGCGAGTGCCTGGGCCCTCACCAGCGCGCGGGCGGTGAGCACTCCCGCGAGGTGGCCGAGGTACTCGGCCGAGGTGCCGCGGCCCGGGACGAACAGCCCCCGGGGTTCGGCCCGGAACGCCGCGAGGACGGTGTCCGTGGTGTGCGGGCCCGCGCGCAGCCGCTCCTCGACGCCGCGCGGGCGCAGGGCGCGGGCGGTGGCCCCGGTGACCGCGATCCGCGGCCCGTCCGGGGTGATCCGTACGGCGACGGCGCACAGCGGGTAGCGGGTGGCGCGGTCCGCGGCCTTCTCGAAGGCGGCGGCCCGCCCGCCGGGCGGCAGCAGCAGCGCGGTGATCACCGCGCCGCCGGGCACCCCGGAGGCGGCGAGCCGCTCGGCGGGGAGGGTGGAGAGACCCGCGGGGCCGGCGAGTTCGACGACGGCGCCCGCGGCGATGGCGGCGACCGGCAGGTCGGTGGCGCGTCCACCGGCGGCCAGGTTCCCGCCGGCGGTCCCCAGGTTGCGGACCTGGGGGTCGCCGTTGGCGCGGGCGGCGGCCGCCAGCTCGGGCGCCTCGGCCGACACCAGCGGGTGCGCGGCCAGTTCGGCGAGCGTGGTCAGCGCTCCGATGCGCAGCCCGTCGGCGGTGCGCGCGATGCCCCGGAGTTCCGCCAGGTGCCGTACGTCGACCAGCAGCCGGGCCCGGTCGGCGCCGGAGCGCAGGTCGGGCAGCAGGCTCTGGCCGCCGGCGAGGATCCGGGCGCCCGGGGCACCCGCGAGCAGGGTCAGGGCCTCGTCGAGGGCGGCGGGCCGTGCGTAGTCGAATTCGGTGAGGATCACCGGGCTTCCCCTCTCAGGTGGCGCCAGACCTTCTCGGGGGTGACGGGCATGTCGATGTGGATCACGCCCAGGTCGGAGAGCGCGTCGACGACGGCGTTGACCACGGCCGCGGCGGGCGGGACGGTGGCGATCTCGCCGGCCCCCTTGGCGCCGAGCGGGTTGTGCGGGGACGGGGTGGTGGTCTTGTCGAGGGAGAAGAACGGCGCGTCGAAGGCCCTCGGCAGGGCGTAGTGGCCCAGGTCGGAGCTGAGGAGCAGGCCGTTCTCGTCGTATTCGGCGTGTTCCATCAGGGCCTGGCCGAGCCCGTGCACGATGCTGCCCTCGATCTGGCCGAGCACCACCTTCGGGTTCCCGATGTTGCCGGCGTCGTCGACGGCGGTGTAGGCCACGACCTCGGTCTCGCCGGTCAGTTCGTCGATCTCGACGACGGCGACGTGCGTGCCGAAGGGGTAGTTGAAGTCCGGCGGGTCGAAGTGGGTGGTCTCGTCGAGGGCCGGCTCGATCTCCGGGGGCAGCCCCCAGCCGTACCACATGGCCATCGCCAGTTCGGCGAAGGTCTTGGTGTTCGCCTCGTTGCCCTCTTCGTACACCTTGCCGCCGGCGTAGACGACCTTCTCCTCCGGGATCCCGAGGAAGACCGCGCCGGCCTTGACCAGCTTGCTCTTGATCTTCCGGGCGGTGAGCGCGATGGCGGGCGCGGCCATGCTGTAGGAGCGGGACCCGTAGGTTCCCTGCCCGTAGGGGGCCTTGAGGGTGTCGCCCTCGTACACCTGGACGGTGTCCGGGTCGATGCCGAGTTCGTCGGCGGCGACCTGCGCGAAGACGGTGCCGTGGCTCTGGCCGGTGGAGGCGGAGCCGACGGTGACGGTGACCTCGCCGGTCGGGTGGACGCGGATGTTCGCGCTCTCCCAGGTGCCGCCGAGCATGCCCTCCTTGGACATCCGGGTGGACGGTCCGACCCCGCAGATCGCGACGTACGCGGCGATGCCGACACCGAGGCGCTTGCCGCGGGCGCGCGCCTCGGTCTTGCGGGCGGGCATGTCGGCGTAGCCCGACAGTTCGATGGCCCGGTCGAAGTTCAGCAGGTAGTCCCCGGAGTCGTAGGTCCAGCCGAGTCCGTTGTCGTACGGGAACTTCTCCTTCGGCACCAGGTTCTTGCGGCGGACGGCCGCCGGGTCCATGCCGATCTCGGACGCGTACCGGTCGACGAGGCGTTCCATCAGGAAGGCCGCCTCGGCGCGCCCGCTGCCGCGTTGGGCGCCGAGCGGGACGGTGTTGGTGAAGGCCGCGTAGACCTCGCAGAAGGCCGCGTCGATGTCGTACATGCCGCTGATGGAGCGGCCCATCAGGGCGGTGGCGACGCCGGGGCCGATGGTGGAGGGGTACGCGCCCAGGTTGGCGTGGCTGGTGGCCCGCACGGCGGTGATCCGGCCGTCGCGGGTGCCGGCGAGGGTCACGTGCTGGCGGTGGTCGCGGCCCTGGACCGTGGAGCTCATCAGCCCGGTACGGGTGTCCACCCATTTCACGGGCCGGCCCAGCGCCTTGGAGAGCAGCAGGACGAGCGGCATGTCGGGGTACAGGTAGCCCTTGGTGCCGAAGCTGCCGCCGACGGTAGGGGCGACGACGCGGAGCTTGTTGAACGGGATGCCGAGAACCAGCGCGGAGAGCAGGAAGCGATGGTTGTGCGGGCCCTGGGTGGTGGCGTACAGGGTGTACTCACCGGTGGCGGGGTCGTAGTCGCCGACCGCTCCGCGGGGCTCGATGGGGCTGTTGATGGTGCGCTGGTTGACCAGGTCCAGTTCGACGGTGACCTCGGCCGCGGCGATGGCCGCGTCGGTGCGGTCCTTGTCGCCGCAGGTCCAGTACGCGTTCAGGTTCCCGGGGACGGCCTCGTGCAGTTGGGGCGCGCCCTCCCGGAGGGCCTCGTCGGCCCGGGTGACCACGGGCAGCGGCTCGTACTCCACGTGGATCGCGGCCAGCGCGGCGGCGGCCTGGCGCGGGGTCTCGGCGACGACCGCGGCGATCGGGTCGCCGACGTGCCGGACGGCGTCGCCGGTCAGCACCGGGCGGGCGCCGGGAAGTCCGTAGGGGTGGGGCGGGAAGTGGCTCTCCACCCCGCCGGGTATCCAGATGCAGGGCAGCGGCATCACGTCCGTGAAGTCGGCGGCCGTGACGACCTTCAGGACGCCCGGGAGCTGCTCCGCGGCCTTGGTGTCGATCGAGAGGATCCGGGCGTGGGCCACCGGACTGCCCAGGATGGTCATGTGGGCCGTGCCGGGCAGGTCGATGTCGGCCACGTACGTGGCCTCGCCGCGCAGGAGGTGCGGGTCCTCGCGGCTGTCCAGGGGTCTTCCCAGCACTCCCTGTCCCTGAAGGACGCTCTCCCCCGTCGTCGTGGTCATCTCCCTCAACCCTCCTGTCCGGACGCGGCGGTCACGGCGTCGGCCATGGCGTCGCAGACGGCGTCCGTCCCGGGGGCCGCGGCCCGGGCTGCGGCGCAGGCGCGCTGCACCCCGCGCACGACGCTGTGGTAGCCGGTGCAGCGGCACAGGTTCCCGGTGAGCCACTCGCGGATCTCGGGTTCGGTGGGGGCGTCGCCGTCCGCCGTGTTCTCGACGAGTTCGCCCAGGGCCATGACCATGCCGGGCGTGCAGAAGCCGCACTGGGTGCCGTGCTCCTGCCGCAGGGCCTCCTGGAGGCCGGTCAGTTCGCCGCCCGGGGTGGCGACGCCCTCGATGGTGGTCACCTCGGAGCCGGCGGCGGCGACGGTGAGGACCAGGCAGCTCTTCGCGGACCTGCCGTCGAGTCGCACGACGCACGAGCCGCACTGTCCGGTGTCGCAGCCGACCTTGGTCCCGGTCAGCCCGAGGCCGTCACGGAGCCGTTCCACGAGGAGTTCGTTCGGTTCGGCGGTAAATTTTCTGGGTCTTCCGTTGACATTCAGTGTCAGATCCATGCGAGCGCCTGCGCTTCCGTGAGCGGCTTGTCGAAGAGGGGACCGCCGGGCTGTTGGAGAATTCCTCCGGAATGGAGCGGTCCGGTGTCCACGGGCACGAATCCCAGGTCCGTGATGATTCCCGCGACGATGCCCTTTGCCTTTTCGTCGTCGCCGGCGGTGAAATGGGCCAGACGCTCGCCTCCCGCGGTGCCGGCGACGGCGAGGGTCTCGAAATGCATGGTGTTGAGCGATTTAACGATCCGGGCGCCGGGATACCACTCGGCGACGAGTTCGCTGGATCCCCGGCCGGCCGGGTCGCGGGGGGTGTCCGGGCCGCCGAAGGCGTTGGTGGCGTCCACGAGCACGGTGTCCCGGACGGCGTCCCGGGGCAGCAGCCCGCGGACGGCTTCGAACGGGACCATCAGCACCGTGACCTCGGCCCGCGCGGCCACCTCGGCGGGGTGCGCCGCCGAGGCCCTCGGGCCGAGTTCGGCGACCAGGGGGGCGAGCGAGCGCGGTCCGCGCGCGTTGGCCAACACCACCTCGTGGCCCGCGGCCACGAGGATCCGGGCCAGGGTCGAACCGATCCGCCCGGTGCCGATGACGCCTGTCCTCATTGACGCTCCTCCGTGAACGGTGGTGGGTCGATCAGTCCATGCCGATCCAGACCGACTTGGTCTGGGTGTAGCTCTCCAGGGATTCGGGCCCGCACTCGCGGCCGTATCCGGAGGCCTTGTAGCCGCCGTACGGCACGGAGGGGTCGTACTGGTTGTAGCAGTTCACCCAGACCGTGCCGGCCTTGATCTGCGAGGCGACCCGGTGGGCGCGCCGCAGGTCCTTCGTGTGGACACCGGCGGCGAGTCCGTAGGCGCTGTCGTTGGCGATGCGCACGGCGTCCTCCTCGGTGTCGAAGGGGATGATCGACAGGACCGGGCCGAAGATCTCCTCCTGGGCGATCCGCATGCCGTTGTCGACGCCGGTGAAGACGGTCGGCAGGAAGTAGAGGCCCTGGCTGGAGGCGCCCTCGGGGGTCCAGCCGGCGCCGCCGGTGCGCAGGATCGCGCCCTCCTTCTCGCCGACCTCGACGTAGGAGCTGACCTTGTCGAACTGGCCGCGGTGGGCCAGCGGACCGAACAGCGTCTCGGGATCGCGGGGGTCTCCGGGCTTGAGCGCCGCGGCCCGGCGGACCAGGCGTTCGACCATCTCGTCGTGGATGGGGCGGTGCAGGAGCAACCGGGAGCCGGCGGTGCAGATCTCGCCCTTGTTGTAGTAGATGCCGAAGAAGGCGAGTTCCTCGGCGGCGTCGAGGTCGGCGTCGGCGAAGACGATGTTGGCGGACTTGCCGCCGAGTTCCATCGTCACCTTCTTCAGGGTGCCGGCCGACTTGCGGATGATGGCCTGGCCGACGACGGTCGAGCCGGTGAAGGCGATCTTGTCGATGTCCGGGTGATCGGTGAGGGTCTCCCCCAGCTCCACCCCCGGACCGGTGATGACGTTCAGCACGCCGTCCGGGATCTCCGCCTCCTGGAAGAGCTCCGCGATCTTCAGCGCGGTGAGCGGGGTGGCCGGGGAGGGCTTGTGGACGACCGTGTTCCCGGCCGCGAGGGCCGGGGCGATCTTCGTCATCGAGAGCAGCAGCGGGAAGTTGAAGGGGGTGATGGCGCACACCACTCCCAGCGGTTCGCGCAGGGTGTACGCGAGTTGTCCGCCGGCCGGGGCCCGGGAGGAACCGTCCACCCGGGTGACCGCGCCCGCGTAGTAGTGCATGAGCTGTGCGGCCATCGGGGCGTCGACGGTGCTGGAGAAGGCGAAGGGTTTCCCCATGTCGACCGTCTCCAGCAGCGCGATCTCCTCCAGGTCCCGCTCGATGAGTTCACCGACCCGGTTCAGTCGCAGCGCGCGTTCCTGGGCGGACAGCCTGCTCCAGGGCCCTTCCTCGTACGCCTTGCGGGCGGCGGCCACGGCCGCGTCCGCGTCGGCGGCGGCGGCCTGGGCCACCGGCACGATCTCCTGCCCGTCCACGGGGCTGACGTCCGGTTCGGTACGGCCGTCCCGGGCCGGGACCCATCGGCCGCCGATGAACAGCTTCCCGGGGTTGGCCAGGGGCTTGCCGCTCAGCTCGCGCTTGGTCATGGCTGCCTTCCGGTGTCGTGTGCGGGGGCGTGTCAGCCCTTCGCGAGCTGCTGTAGGAACGTCTCGGCGAGGGCCTTCGAGCTGTACGGGTTCTGCCCGGTGGTCAGCCTGCGGTCCACGACCACGTGCGAGTCCCAGATCGCCTCGGCCTTCTCGTACCGGGCGCCGAGCCGGGTCAGCTCGACCTCCAGGATCAGCGGGAGTCGGCCGGCCATGTTGGTGACCAGTTCCTCGCTGTGCGAGAAGGCGGTCATCAGGTAGCCCTCGAAGGGCCACCGGCCCTCGCCGTCGCGCAGGGCGAGGAGCGCGGTGTGGCCGTGGCACACGGTCGCGAGCGGCTTGTCCTGGGCGATGGCCCAGCGCAGGATCTGCGCGAGTTCGTCGGACTTGGGCAGGTCGCCGATGGCGCCGTGACCGCCGCTGACGTAGACGCCGTCGTACTCCGCGATGTCCTTCTCGCCGAGGGATTCCAGCGCGAGGGGGTGTCGCAGTTGTTCGGTCTCCTCGATGACCCGGACGTACTCGGCGGCGTTGGCCGCGTCCTCGTTCGGGGAGCCCACCGGGCGGACCCACTGGAGGAACTGTGGGTCGATGCTGGTCGGGTCGACGGTGGGGGCCGCTCCCCCGATCGTCGCCACGTCCACGGTGTGACCCGCGGCCCGGAAAAGCTCGTGGGGGACGACGAATTCCTCGGCCCAGAATCCCGAGGGGTGTTGTTCCCCGTCCAGCAGATGAAGCGTGGCCTTTGCCGTCATGACGACGAGAATCTTCATGATTCTCTCCCAGTTCTGGATTCGCTGCCGATTCAACACGCCCCCTGCTGGGGGCGTAAGGGGAAGGCGTCAGGCCCGTGATACTTCGTCACGTGCGTCCAACGCCGACAGGATCGCGCGGAATTCACCGACCAGGGAGTGGTCGGGATGGGCTTCCGCGAATATGCGTTCTCCGTAGAGCGCCGCCATTTCCGGCACATACGGAAGGATTCCGGCAAGCGGCGCCCCGTAGACGTCCTCGGCCCGCCGTCGGACCGCGGCCCGGTCGGTGCCCTCGGGCGCCATGCTCAGGACCAGGGCCCGCCGGCAGGCCAGCCGGCCGACGAGGGCGATGGTCTCCTCGACACCGGAGAGGTCGATCCGGTCCGCCCGCGCCATGATCATCACCACGTCGGCGCTCGCCATCGCGGTCACCGATTCGTTGTTGAGGCCGGCGTGGGTGTCGAGCAGCAGCACGTCGAGGGCGAAGTGCCCGGCCAGCCGGTCGAAGCCCTCCGGCAGGAGCCCCACGTCGTACCCGGTGGACATCAGCTCGCGCAGGGCCGGGGTCCCGGTCCGGGCCGGTACGACGTACAACCCGGGCAGTCGGGTCCGCTGGGCCGCGGCCTCGATCTCGCAGCGTCCGAGCAGGTAGTCGGCGAGCGAGCCCGCGCCCGGTGGCAGTCGGAAGAGCAGGTCCAGGGTGGGCGACTGGATGTCGGTGTCGACCACCCCCACCCGGCGCCCCCCGGCTGCGATGAGCAGGGCGAGGTTGGCCAGGGCCGAGGACTTCCCGGTGCCGCCGCGGTGCGAGTGCGCCGCGATGGTCCGGGTCATCTAGGCCACCACCCTGTGACCGGCGCCGTCCGCGTGCGGCCCCCGCGCCGCACGTGGCCGGTGCAGGGCCAGCATGGTGACGTCGTCGTGCTGTTCGGCGGTGCCGGTGTGCTCGCGCACCGCCCGGTCCATCCGCTCGACCGTGTCCTTGCCGTTCACCGGGGGGCCGGCGAGCAGTTCGAGCATGCGCGCGTCCCCGAGGAAGGCCCCGTCGGGACAGCGCGCCTCCGGCACCCCGTCGGTGAAGACGAAGAGGGTGTCGCCGGGGTTCACCTGGGCGTAGCCGAGGGTGTAGACGCAGTCGGGCAGCACCCCGACGGCCGGGCCGGTGACGTCCAGCGGGACGGGTACGTCGCCCGAGCCGGAGAGCAGCAGGGGCGGGTTGTGGCCGCCGTTGATGTAGACGAGGCTTCCGGTGAGCGGGTCGAGCACGCCGAAGAAGAGCGTGGCGAAGTACCCCTGTCTGAGGTGGTTGCGGGTGAGGTAGCCGTTGGTGGCGGTGACCGCGTTGAGCAGGGGGGTGGCGCCGACGACGGGGGTGCGCCGGCCGCCGCCGGTGCGGCCCGCCGCCATCAGGTGCTGGAGTCCGCTGTTCTCGGCGGTGTGCCGCAGCAGGGAGCGGATCAGCGCCATGAACAGGGCCGCTCCGACCCCCTTGTCGCAGACGTCGGCGACGACGACGGCGAGGCGGCGTCCCCGGGAGAGTTCGAAGACGTCGTAGAAGTCCCCGGCGACCTGGCGGGCGGGCCGGAAGCAGACGTCGATCTCCCAGCCGTCCGGGATGGGCAGCGATTCGGGCAGGAAGCCCGCCTGGATCTCCCGACCGATCTCCAACTCCTTCTCGTATCCCATGAGTTCCGCGCGGGCGTCGGCCTCCCGCAGGGTTCGTCCGAGTCCGGCGCGCTCGGAGCAGCTGTGCAGTCGGGCCCCGACCAGGGCCGGCAGGAACGGCGGTACCAGGTAGTCGTGCCCGAGCCGCACGTGTTCCTCCAGCGCGGTGAACCCGGCCACCGTCCAGACGACCACGATGGGAGCGCCGGCCCGGCGGCGCAGCCTGCGCACGGCCGCCCGCACGGACTCCCCGTCGGCCTCGGCCGGGGCGAGCAGCACGTCGGCGACGGGCAGCGTCTCCTGGCGGTCGTGCAGCAGTTCCGACAGCGTGCGCGAGACGGGTTCCGCGTCCATCAGCCGCAGTGCGTCGAGCAGTTCGGCCGGGGGCGCGGGGTACTCGTCAAGGATGATCACGGACGTGGAGGGCATGGATCCGTCCCCTCGGCCTTCACGGTCAGCGTGCTGATGTTGCGGCTGTCCCTGCGGGCGTAGTGGTATGCGTCCACGCTGGTCAGCGCGAGATGAATACCGAGGCCGCCGACCCGCCGCCGCTGCGGGGGGACCCCGGTGGCGGGGGGCAGGCGCCCTGCGACGGGGTCGAACGCGGGAGCGGTGTCCTCGATGACGATCCGCACCCCGTCCGGGCCGGAGCAGCCGCGGACGGTGATCCGTCCGTCGCCGCCCCGGTATCCGTGCATCACGATGTTGGTGGCCAGTTCGTCCACGGCCAGCCGGATCCGGTACGTGGCTCTCTTGCCGAGCCCGGCCCGGCCGGCCAGCCGCAGGACGAACGCGGCGATGTCGCCCAGTGCCCCCACCGTCGCGGGCACCTCCAGCACACAGGGCTTCCTCGCCAGTTCGACCATGTCACCCACGGCCGTCACTCATCGGTGAGGATGATGCTCCGGTCCAGTCCGGCCGTGCGGATGGTCCGGGAGACGGGTTCGATGGCTCCGACCACCTTGATGGTGACGTGGTCGGCCACCTTCTGCTGGGCGAAGACCAGTGAGCGCAGTCCGGCGCTCGCCATGTAGCCGACGCCGGCCATCCGGATCTCGACGGTGCTGGTGCCGTGGCCGGCGGCCTTCTCGATGGTCTGGTGGAACTCCGGTGCGGTCTTGGCGTCCAGCTCGCCCGTCAGTTCGATCACGGTGGTGTCGCCCTCGATGCTCAGGGACACGGAAAGCGGCATGTCAGGTCTCCTTCGGTCAGAGGGTCCCGGTCGTCTCGGGATCGTTCGCGCGGCCCACGAGGATCACCACCGAGCGCGGGCCGATCAGGTACTTGCCGGCGTTGTCGAGTTCCTGCTCCGCCCCGGGGGTGCGGATGTCGTACGGCGCCTCGTTGCCGGTGTCGGCGAACAGGTGCCAGCTCCGGCCTCCCGGCAGGGCGGGCAGTTCCAGGTCGTGCGACTCCCAGTGCGCGTTCATGGCCACGTACACCACGTCGTCGTCACCGGTGCCGCAGCGGGCCACCGCCAGCAGCCGGGCGTCGCCGGACCAGTCGGGCTGCCAGGCCCGCTCCCCGTGCCAGCTGATGTCCGGCAGTCCGAGGCCGTCACGCATGCGGCCGGTGGGGTGGACGGTCGCGCGCAGCTCGCGGTGACGCTTGCGGAAGGCGATCATCTCGCGCGTGAACCGAAGCAGTTCGGCGTTCTCGTCGACCTGGTCCCAGTCGAACCAGGAGAGTTCGTTGTCCTGGCAGTACGTGTTGTTGTTGCCCTGCTGGCTGCGTGCGACCTCGTCCCCCGACAGCAGCATCGGAATGCCCTGGCTGGTGAAGAGGATGGCGAGGGCGTTCTTCATCTGACGCTCGCGCAGCGCGTTGATCCCGGGGTCGTCGGTCGGCCCCTCGACGCCGCAGTTCCAGCTGGCGTTGTCGTTGCCCCCGTCGTTGTTGCCCTCGCCGTTGGCCTCGTTGTGCTTGTCGTTGTAGGAGACCAGGTCGGCGAGCGAGAAAACCGTCGTGCGCGGTCAGGAAGTTGACCGACGCGGAGGTTCCGCGCCCGGAGTAGAGGTCGGGTGAGCCGGCGATGCGGGTGGCGAGTTCCCCTGTCACCCCGGGATCGCCCTTGAGGAAGCTGCGCACGGTGTCGCGGTACTTGCCGTTCCATTCCGCCCAGCGGCCGTACGCCGGGAAGTTCCCGACCTCGTAGAGGCCGCCCGCGTCCCAGGCCTCGGCGATGAGCTTGGTGTGGCGCAGGACGGGGTCGTAGGCGAGGAGTTCCAGCAGCGGCGGGTTGGGCAGCGGGGTGCCGTCCGCGGACCGGCCGAGGATGGCGGCGAGGTCGAAGCGGAAGCCGTCGATGTGGTAGTCGGCGACCCAGTGGCGCAGGCAGTCGAGCACGTAGTTGCGCACGACGGGGTGATTGCAGTTGACGGTGTTGCCGGTGCCGCTGAAGTTGAAGTAGTACCCCTCGGGCGTGAGCATGTAGTACGTGGCGTTGTCGAGCCCCTTGAAGGAGATCGTCGGGCCCTGCTCGTTGCCCTCGGCGGTGTGGTTGAACACGACGTCGAGGATGACCTCGATGCCGGCGGCGTGCAGGTCCTTGATCAGGGTCCGGAACTCGTCGCCCTGCATCCCGTAGCGTCCGGTGGCCGCGTAGCCGGCCTTGGGCGCGAAGAACGACACGGTGTTGTAGCCCCAGTAGTCGTAGAGCTTCTCGCCCGTCTCCGGGTTGCTCCGCGGGTTGTCGCTCTCGTCGAACTCGAACACCGGCAGCAGCTCGATGCAGTTGACCCCGAGTTCCCTCAGGTACGGGATCTTCTCCCGCAGCCCCGCGAAGGTGCCCGGGGCGGTGACCCCCGAGGAGGGGTGTCGGGTGAAGCCGCGCACGTGTGCCTCGTACACGACGAGGTCCTCGGCGGGGATCCGCAGCGGGGTGTCGTCCGCCCAGTCGAAGTCCTGGAGGCAGACCCGCGAGCGGTACTGGTAGCCGCGGCCCCGGTCGGGCTCCACGCCCCACACGTCGCGGCCGGCGATCAACCGGGCGTAGGGGTCGGAGAGGATCTGGCGGGCGTCGAAGCGGTGCCCGGTGACCGGGTCGTAGGGGCCGTCGGCCCGGTACCCGTACTCGATGTTCTCGTGGTCGAGACCGAAGACCGTCATGGCGAAGACGCTGCCGGTGCGGAACTCCTCCGGGAACTCCAACTCGGCCATCGGCTCGGGTTCGCCGCGCCGGAAGAGGACCAGGGTCATGGAGGTGGCCTGGTCGGAGAAGACGGAGAAGCTGACCCCGCCGGGGACCACGTTGGCCCCGAAGGGGAACGGCTTGCCCGCCCGGACGCGGTACCCGCCCACCTCGTGGGTCGGGTACGCGTCGACGCGCAGCACCTGCTCGGACCGGGACTCGGTCATCGCGCGGCCTTCGCCTTGGCCTTGGCCTCGGCGGCCGCGGCCTCGCCGGCCGAGAAGAAGTCGAGGAAGCCGGTGGCCGACATGACGAACCGGACCTCCTCGCTCACCCCGTACAGGGTCACCGCGACGCCGGCGTGCTGCGCCTCGCGGTAGACGACGAGCAGGGTACGCAGCCCCGCGCTGGAGACGTAGTCGACGGCGGTGAGGTCGATGCGCAGCGGCCGGCCCTCGCGGACCAGCGGCAGCAGGGCCTGGAGCAGTGCGCCCGAGGTCTCGCTGTTGATCTCGCCGGTGGCGACGAGCACGGTGGCCGTCTTGTTCCGACGTTCCTTCACACTCAGTGTCATTGTCTTCCCCTCGTGTCGGGGCGCCCCCCGTTGAGCGCTACTTCTGGGTGACGGGCCGGAGCCGTACCTTGACCTTGACCCGTCCCTGGACGTCGGGCAGGCGGACGGTCAGGCCGTCCGCGTCGAAGTCCGTCCACGGCTTCTCGTCGATCTCGACGGACGCGACGGCCACGGATCCCGCGGGGAGCAGGTCGGGCGAGACGCGCAGCACGCGGTCGGGCAGGTTCGTGGGGTCGGGCTGGAAGTGGAAGTCCATCTCCCGACCGTTGACGAGCAGGTTGTTGTAGACGGCGGAGAGGTAGCACAGCTCCGCCGAGTGGTACATCGACATCGAGTGGCTGCCCTTGAGGCGTTCGGTGCCGAGGAGGTACGGCGTGCCGCCGGCCAGCACGTTGAAGTAGACGGCGCCCTCGTCGTGGTCGAGGAAGAAGGTGTTGTAGAAGGCCTCCGCCTGTCGGGCCTCGCGCCGGTACGCGTCCCCGCCGACGGTGCCGTTCAGGATGAGGTAGGCGAGGATCGCCTGTTCCTGCTGCCACCAGGCCTTGCGGTCGTGCCAGGCGAAACGATGCGTCTCCTCGTCACCGGACCGGGTCCGCTCGACCACGTCGTACCAGCCGCCGCGCTGCACGTCGCTGCCGACGGCCGGCATGATGTCGCCGATCCTGCGCGCCAGTTCCTCGTAGGCCGGCTTGGCCTTCAACGAGTTCATCCGCATCAGGTTCCAGGCGATCTTGAGGTTGTGACCGACGACGGCGCGGTTCTGCTGCCAGCTGTGCTCCGTGTCGGCCGACCAGTCGCGGTGGAAGCGCTCCTGGACGAACGGGCTGTTCCCGTAGTCCGGGAAGCGGTCCGCGATGGTGTCGAAGGTGTACTCCAGGAAGTCGGCGTACTTCTGCTCGCCGGTCGCCAGGTAGAGGTTGATCAGGTAGGCGGGCGCGTGGTCGCCGACCGAGTTCCAGTTCTTGCGCTCCGCGTTCTCCCCCAGCGACTCGTGGTCGGCGCTGAAGAGGATCGGGTCGATGTGCGAGTAGTAGCCGCCCTGCTCCGGATCGTGGAAGAACTTGTCGAAGAGCCGGATGGTGGCGTCGGCGTCGTTCTTGATCCGGGTGTCTCCGGTGACCCGGTAGGTCTGGATCGGGCCGGCCAGGGCGTAGATCTGCTCGTACATCGGGATCGCGTCGTAGTCGTCGGAGAACTCCGAGGTGAACAGCTTGCGTTCGCTGTCCCCGTCGACGCTGATGCCGTGGTACCAGAAGACCACGTCCTCCTCGCTGTCCACGACCCGCATGTGCTTGCGCAGGTACTCGGTGCCGCGCTCGGCGACCTCCAGGTACTCGTCCTTGCCGGTCAGCAGGTAGGCCGAGGCCATGCCGTAGACCAGGCGGGAGATCGTGTCGGTCTCCTGGACATGACTGGCCGTCTTGTCCCCGCCGAGCCGGACCTCGGTGCGGTACTCGGTGAAGTCCACCGGCCCGTCGCCGAACTGCGCCCGCCGGTAGAAGGTGGCCAGCGACTCGATCTGCTTGACCCACCAGCTCGGCTCCTCGAACCGGTAGTCCTCCGCGCCGCGCCCGAGGAACACCAGGCGCTTGGCGTCGAACCGGCCTCCGTGCTCGGGATAGTGGATCCCGTGGACGTAGAGGAAACGGCCGGGCGAGAGCATCTCGTCGAGGTGCCCGGAGGCGTCGACGTAGGGCTCGTCGAGGTTGCGGACCAGTTCGGCGCTCGGGTCGCCCGCCAGCGACACCTCGAACGCGCGGCCGTCCGCGGTCTTCAGGCCGAGCAGCCGGGTTCCGGAGTCGAAGCGGCTGACGTAACCGGCGATGGTGTCGGAGAAGGAGAAGCTCACGGCATCCGCCATGTCATGCACCGTCCGTTTCGTTGAAGGGCCCACCGGGCTGTCGCGGCGTGCCGTGCTCGTCCTCGTATCCCTGGCTGACCTCGACGATCACCCCGTCGGGATCGCGGACCCACACGGTCCGCCAGCCGTGGATGAAGTCGTCGAAGTCCGTTGGCCCCAGGGTCACTTCGGCCGCGTCCCCCAGCTCCGCCAGGAACGCGTCCACGTCGTCGGTCTGGAAGGCCAGGTGACGCAGCCGCCCGGGCGCCTGCGGCCCGTCGTCGTGGGCGGGGATCGCCGGTTCCGTGCCGGCCGCGAAGAGTTCCAGGTACGCGTCCCCCTGGCGCAGGAAGACGATCGCCGACTCCCCGAGGTCGACCACGCGGGCCCGCCGGAAGCCGAAGTACCGGGTGTAGAACTCCTCGGTGGCCTTCTGGTCGGCGCAGTTGAGGCCGACGTGCGACCAGACCACAGCCCCCATCAGTCGGCGCCCCGGCCGCGGCCGGCCGCGATCAGCTCGATGATCCGCCGGGCGAAGAGGTGGTGGTGGGCGCCGGTGCGGCCGGTGACCAGGTCGCCGTCGACGACCACGTCCTCGTCCACGTACTGGGCGCCCATGTTCCGGACGTCACCGACGAGGTTGTTGTGGCAGACGACCTTGCGACCGCGGATCTTGTCCGGGATCGAGGCGGCCAGCCACATGCCGTGGCAGATGATCCCCTTGAGGACCGTCGGCTCCTCGAAGGCCCTGCGCAGCAGCTCCGTCGCCGGCGCGAGCACGTCCACGTCCTCGGTGTAGCGCAGCCGGTCGGCCACCATGCCCGAGGGCACGATGATCGCCGCGTACCGGCGCAGTTCCTCGTCGGTCAGCCCCTCCAGGGAGCGGTCGGCGGTGAACGGCGCCCGGTACTCGTGTCCGGTGAAGGTGAGGGAGTCGTTGCCCCACAGTCGGGTCAGGAAGTCGACCTCGGCGCCCTCCTCGGCGAAGCGGTGGCGGTAGTAGAAGATCTCCGGTTCGTAGAAGTCGCTCTCGACCAGGACCGCGATCCGGGTCCCGGACAGCGCTCCCTCGCGCGGTACGGCGTCAGGCACGGGACCCTCCCTTGAGGAAGTCCGCCGCGCGCTCGGCGATCATCGCGATGGCGGTGTGGCAGTTGCCCGACGGGACGGCGGGCATCACGCTCGCGTCGACGACGCGCAGGTTGCGCACGCCGTGCACCCGCAGTTCGGGGTCGACGACGGAGAGGTCGTCGATGCCCATGCGGCAGGAGCCGGCCTGGTGGTGGTAGCTCTCGGACGTCCGCTTCACGAAGGTCCGCAGGTCCTCGTCGCCCACGAAGCCCGGACCGGGCTGGAGTTCCTGCTTGTACCAGGGCGAGAAGGCGGAGGTCGCGAAGAGCTCCCGGGCGAGCTTGACGCCCTGCACCATCCGCTCCAGGTCCCAGCGGTCGCCCAGGTAGTTCGGGTTGATCAGCGGGTGGGCCAGCGGGTCGGCGCTCGCCAGCCTGATCCAGCCGCGCGAGACGGGGCGTACGACGCCCGGCAGGATGCTGACCGTGTTCGGGTGGTCCTGGCCGACGATCACGTCGAACGGCACGTGGACGAAGGCGATCTGCAGGTCGGGGGCGGGGAGGCCGGGCCGCGAGGAGAGGAACAGAGCGCTCTCGGACAGGTTCTGTGTCGGCGCCGGGAGCGGCTGGGTGACCTCGGCCATCAGCCCCGTCAGGACGTGGTTGTGGAAGTTCTCCCCGACGCCGGGCAGGGCCGCGGTGACCTCGATGCCGTGGGCGCGCAGTTGCTCCGGGTGCCCGATGCCGGAGAGCAGCAGCAGTTTCGGGGACTCGATGGCCCCCGCCGCCACGACGACCTCCCGGCGGGCGCGTGCGGTGTGCGCCCCGGGCGAGCCGGAGTCGTTGTGGCCGTCGTGGACGGTGCGGCCGGGGAACTCCGCGGGCGGGGCGAGGCGGGTGTACTCCACGCCCGTGCAGGTGTCCCCGTCGAACAGCAGCCTGGTGCTCTGCGCGTGGGTGCGCAGGGTCAGGTTGGGGCGGTCGAGCGCCGGTTCGAGGTAGGCGGCGAGAGCGCCCTGGCGGCGGCCGTCGGCCACGTCGATGTGGTGCCAGCCGGTGCCGAACAGGCCGCGCCGGGGGCCGTCGGTGTTGAAGTCGGCGATCTCCTCGTGGCCGAGTTCCACGGCCGCGTCGATGAAGGCGCGGGAGGTCGGGTTGGGCTGGTGCCGGCCGGCGTGCGTGATCCGCTGGGGGCCCCGGGTGCCGGTGGTCGCCGCGGTGGCGTCCTCCTGCCCCTCCAGCAGGGCGAACCAGGGCAGTACGTCCTCGTACGACCAGCCGGCCGCGCCCTGGTAGGCCCAGTTGTCGAAGTCCGAGGCGTGGCCCCGGACGTGCATCATGATGTAGAGGTTGCTGCTGCCGCCGGGGGCCTTGCCGCGCGGTTCGTGGGTGCGGCGGCCGTCGAGGCCGGGCTGCGGGACGCTGGTGTACCCCCAGTCGAGGGGTCCGCCGAGCAGCTTGTACCAGGAGGAGGGGTCGTCCACCTCGGGCGGGATGCGGGGGCCTCCGGCCTCCAGGACGAGGACGGTGACGTCGGGGTCCTCGGAGAGCCGGTTGGCGAGCACGCTGCCGGCGGTGCCGGCGCCGACCACGATGTAGTCGTATGCGTCCACGGTCATCGAGGCCACCTCAGTCCCGGCTCAGGACTTGGAAGGGGACCGTGTCGTGGTGGTTCGCCATGTAGGCGATCTTTCCGTCCACGATGCGGAAGAAGTTCATGACCTCGGCCTCGATGGCCCCGCCGTTCGCCGCGACCGCGGTCAGGTGGGACACGGCCGCGGCCTTCTCCCCGTCGACGAGGAAGTGCACGGGCTCGTTCCGGAAGACCCGGTACATCGTCCCCATGCCCTTCATCATCGAACGCAGGGTCTCCAGGCCCTCGATGTGGCCGGCGAGCTGCTCGTCCATGACCTGGTCGTCGGCGAACAGGTCGCACCAGCGGTCCCAGTCACCGGCGTTGGCGTACTCGTAGTACTTCCGAAGGATCTCGGTCGAGCTGTCTCGTGCGTCCGACGCGCTCATCGCGCTCCTCCCCTATCGGTCCCTGCGGGTTCCGTCCGGTGCGAACGGCGCCCAGAACTGGCTGAACGCGGAAGCCGTGTCGCCGAAGAGCCCGTCGCGGCCCTCGACGATCCGGCCGTCGCGCCACCGCATGAAGTGGAAGACCGGGTAGTCCATCCGCTCGTACGGGGACGCGCTCGCCGGGTCCGCGCCGTCCCGCAGGGCGACGTTGCGGCACACGTCGGCGCTGCAGTCCTCTCCGACGAGCACCGCCTGGACGTCCATCCGGAAGGTGCCGCCGGTGAGCTTGTGGGTCTGCCCCATCAGCTCCAGGAAGGCGTCGAGGCTCTCGTACCAGCCGGCCAGCGGATGGTTGCCCGGCACCAGCCAGCGCAGGTCCTCGGCGTAGTACTCCAGGACGCGCGCCCGGTCGCCGGAGCCCAGGGCCCGGTAGGCCGCCTCGACCCGCTCCCGTGTCACTTCGGTCATCGCCGTTCCTCCTCGCGGTCGCCGGCGCTCACAGGGCGCCGGAACCGGGCATCGGCGCCAGCTCGTTGACGGTGTACTGCTTGATCAGCGGTCCGTCCGGGCCGGCCACCAGGGTCCAGGTCTGGTCGGCGTCGAAGCCGAGCCACTGGCTGCGGGCGGCCGGCGGGTCCCAGATCTTGGCCTGCCAGTTCACGAGGACCCGGACGACGGCCCGGTCGCCCTCGATGACGGGCTCGACCTTCGTGACGGTGTGGACCTCGTCGAAGAACCGGTGGGTGACGGCCGCGTACCAGCGGCCGAAGCCCTCGTGCCCGAGGAAGGTGTCCTCGGGCACCTTGAACTCCAGGTCCCGCGTGACGAGGGCGAGCACCCGGGCCGGCGGAAGGTGCTGGTCCAGTGCCACGTACCAGTCCTCGGTGAAGCTGCGGATCGCGTCCTCGGTCAGCCGTTCGGCGGGCATGCGGTCTCCTCCTGTCCGTGCCGGTGAGGTGGTGCGGGGAGTCGGATGAAGTGGTGCGGGGACTCAGATCTGGACGTCGACGAGGTACGGGCCGGGGTGGGCCAGCATCCTGGTGACGGCGGTGACCGCCTCGTCCGGCTTCTCCACCCGCATCCCGTCCGCGCCGAGGGCCCGGGCCAGGCCGGCGAAGTCGATCTCGGGGCGGGAGAGGTCGAAGGAGCCGGGGAAGGCGTGCTCGGCGATGTCCCGCTCCTGCCAGTACCGGGTGATGTTGTCGTCGAGCAGCCGGTACTTGCGGTTGTTGCAGACCACGAACTTGGCGTCGATCCCGTGCCGGACCGCGGTCCACAGCGCCTGGTACGTGTACATCGAGCCGCCGTCGCCGGCGAAGCCGACGACGAGCCGGTCCGGGCGGGCCAGCTTGGCCCCGACCGCCCCGGGGAAGCCCACCCCGAGCGAACCGCCCCGGGTGAGGTGGTAGTCGCCCGGCCGCTCCGCCGGCAGGTACCTGGTGACCAGCGGCGAGGTGGTCAGCGCCTCGTCGAAGACGATGAGGTCGCCCCCGGTCCGCTCGGCGAGGGTCCGCAGGAAGACGGCCATCGGCGTGCCGTCGTCGTCGCTTCGCCCACCGTCGAGGGCGGCGCGGGCCCGCTCGCGGGTCCGCGCGTCCAGCCGGGCCGCCGCGGCGGCGCGCTGCCGGGTGGTCTGCCGCTGTCGCAGTACGCCCGCCAGCGCGCGCAGCGCCTCCCTGGGGTCGGCGGCGAGACCGAGGTCGACCGGGTGGTTCTTGGCGATCTCGTAGGCGTCGAGGTCGATGTGCACGACCTTCGCGCCCGCCCGGAAGGGGCTCTCCAGCTCGGGGAACACCTCCGGGAAGACATAGGTGCCGACGATCAGCACCGCGTCCGCGCCGCCGATCAGCTCCTTGCTGTGCGGGCCGAACATGTGTCCCGTCTGGCCGCGGCGCAGTGGGTGGGAGGCCGCGATGTTGACCTCGGAGGAGTCGACCTCGTACACGTCGGCGCCCAACAGTTCGGCCACCGCGACGAGTTCGGCCTGCGCCCCGGAGAGGGCCACACCGTCACCGATCAGCACGACCGGCCGCTCGGCGGAGGCGAGCAGTTCGGCCGCCCGCCCCACCGAGGCCGGCGAGGGCGCCACGTCGGTGAGTGGCACCGAGGTGGGCAGCACGGGCTCGGAGTTGAGCTCGTCCAGCACGTCCATGGGCAGGGCCACGAACACCGGCCCGCGCGGCGGGGTCAGGGCGATCTTGACGGCCCGTCGCACGGTGCGCAGCACGGACCGCGGGTCGGTGACCCGGGTCGCGTACTTGGTCACCGGCCTCGCCATCGCCACCAGGTCGCAGGCCATCTGCGCGTCCATGGCGTCGTAGCGCACCCCGGCGTCACCGGCGACGACGACGAGCGGGGTGTGGCCGCGCAGCGACTGGTACAGCATGCCGATGCCGTTGCCCAGGCCCACGCCGGAGTGCAGTTGGAGCAGGGCCGCACCGCCGGTGGCGCGGGCGTAGCCGTCGGCGATGCCGGCCGCCACGGTCTCCTGGAGGGCGAGGACGTACCGGAAGTCCGCCGCCGCGTCGACCGCGTCGAGGAATCCCTGTTCCACCGTCCCCGGATTTCCGAACATCACGTGCAGACCGTCGGCCTTGAACTGCTCGATCAGCCTTTCCCGTCCGGGAGTGGCTTCCATGAATTCCCCCTACCACCCGTAACGGGTGAGACCGTCCTCCAGCACTTCCACGATCTTCTGCCCCGTCAAATAGGAGTCGGGGGTGGAACGACCCGTCACGAACGGGTAGTCGACGATCACCGACAGGGGGTGGCCGAAATTCCCGTGGTATGCGCCGTTCGGACCGGTGGCATCGCGCAGGATGTATTCGAGCGGGTACGGCGGCGGCCCCATGTTGAAGTCGGTGCCGAGGAATCCGGTGCCGTCCTTGTAGTCGTATTCCTTGCAGTGGCCGGTCACGTGCTTGCCCCGGATGATGCTCTCGCGGTCGCCCCAGTCGCGGGCGAAGGCCAGGCAGGCGACTCCGTAGCATTCGGCGGCCACGACCTTGCCGGCGTTCCTGAAGGCCAGGATCAGGGCGTGTACGCGTTCGTTGTTGGCGAGGTCCGCGATCGGCCCGCTGCCGCCCACGACGAGGATCGCGTCGAAGCCGGCGATCTCCTCCTGGAGTCGGTCCAGATCACGGTGGTACTGCTCCAGCCTGGGCAGGTAGTCCGCGTCGCTGGTGTACGGGCGCTCGGGGGCCCAGGCCTCGATGTCGATCGGCGAGTCCAGTCGGCTCGACTGCTCGAACTCGCGGCCGAGCCGGGCGTTCTCCTCGGTGGTCACCGAACGGCCCAGCGGAGGGTCGACATAGTGCGCGTCGAGGCTCGGCGGGAGGGCGTGCGCCCGCTTTCCGGTGGGTGTGGCGAATACGACTTCGTAGCCTCGCTCGTCGAACTTCGACACGGGGCCGATCAATTCCTCGGCCCAGTAACCGTGTTCGGAGACAATGACCAGAATCTTTCTGCTCACGGATTCCTCCAGGCGCCGCCTGTTGTCGTTGGCGTCCCCCACACTGCTTCCGCCCGGGGCCTGCGTCAAAGCGCCCGTGTGCGACTTCGTGAGGTAGAAGGGCAGGCCGGCCCGACACCTCACGTAGTCATCTCGCGAGGTCATGAAGTAGCCCCGACACTTCATGACCTCGGCCGAATCGGTGAACCATTCCCGAGGGCCCGACTTATGGTCTGGACGCGCCGTGAATCACTGGCGCGATGAGCGGCACCACAACCGCACGCGATCGGGACGAGCGCGCGAGGAGAGGGACGGGGACGATGACCATGGACCTGTTGTGCACACACGTCGACCGGATACGTCCGGTGAAACCGGGCACCGAGGGCTGCGAGGAGTGCCTGGTCCTGGGCGACGGCTGGGTGCACCTGCGGATGTGCCTCAGCTGCGGGCACGTGGGCTGCTGCGACTCCTCGAGGAACCGTCACGCCACCCGGCACTACCGCACCACGGAGCACCCCATCGCGGCCTCCCACGAGCCCGGTGAGGACTGGGCCTGGTGCTACGCGGACCAGCTGATGTTGGACCCGGCGTGAGCGCGGCCCGGGAGGGCGCCCGCGTCGCCCCCGCGGGGAGCGGCACCGCCGCCGAACGCACCGAGAACCGCAAGCCCGTCATCCTGGCCGTGGACGACGATCCGCAGGTCCTGCGCGCCGTCCGTCGGGACCTGCGCAGCGCCTACGGCGACCGGTACCGGGTGCTCGGCGCCTCCTCCGCCGCCGACGCGTTGAAGATCCTGGACTCCCTCGACGAACGCGGTCACGACCCGGCGCTCTTCCTCGTCGACCAGCGGATGCCGGACGTCACGGGGGTCGAGTTCCTGTTGGAGGCGGTCAGCCGCTTCCCCGACGCCCGTCGCGTCCTGCTGACCGCGTACGCGGAGACCGACGCGGCGATCACCGCCATCAACCGGGTCCGGCTGGACTACTACCTGCTCAAGCCGTGGGACCCGCCCCACGAGCGGCTCTTCCCCGTCCTGGACGACCTGCTCTCGGACTGGCTCGCCAACTACCGGCCCGCGTACGACGGAATCATCGTCGCCGGCCACCTGGTCTCCCCCGGCACGCACGCCGTCCGGGACTTCTTCACCCGCAACGGGCAGCCGTTCCGCTTCCTGAACGTGGAGCGGGACCCCGAGGCGCTGACCGTGATCGCCTCCGCGCACGCCGACGCGGCGCTCCCCCTGGTCCGCTTCCCGGACGGGACGGTGCTCTCCGCCCCGACCGACACCCAACTCGCCCAGCGGCTGGGCCTGTCCACCACCGCCTCCCGCCCGCACTACGAGTGCGTGATCGTCGGCGCGGGCCCGGCGGGGCTGGCGGCCGGGGTCTACTCGGCGTCCGAGGGCCTGTCCACCCTGATGCTGGACTCCCGCGCCCCGGGCGGCCAGGCGGGCACCTCCAGCCTGATCGAGAACTATCTGGGCTTCCCCTCGGGCCTCTCGGGCGGGGACCTGACCCGCCGGGCGACCATCCAGGCCTCGCGGTTCGGCGCCGAGATCCTGCACCCGGTGGAGGTGGTCTCGCTGACCCGGGACGACCCGGCGAAGATCCTGACCCTGGCGGACGGCACGGAGATCAGCGCGGAGACGGTGCTGCTCGCGACCGGGGTCTCGTACAACCGGCTCCAGGCCCCCGGCGCGGACCGTTTCGAGGGCGCCGGTCTGTACTACGGAGCGGCGACCACGGAGAGTTCGGCCTGCATCTCGCAGCACGTGTTCATCGTGGGCGGCGCGAACTCGGCCGGGCAGGCCGCGGTGCACTTCGCCAAGTACGCGGCCCGGGTGACGATCCTGGTCCGGGCGGCCTCGCTCGACGACAGCATGTCCCGCTACCTGATCGACGAGATCGAGCGGACCCCCAACATCGAGGTCCGGGTGCGGACGACGGTGGTCTCGCTGGACGGTGACGAGCACCTGGAGCGGCTGACCCTGCACGACGCGGAGACCGGCGAGGACAAGGAGGTGCCGGCCCGCTTCATGTTCACCTTCATCGGTGCCCGCCCCCACACGGACTGGCTGGCGGGGGTCGTGGAGCGCGACGAGTACGGCTTCGTCCTGACCGGTTCCGACCTGATCGCCAACGGCGGGGAGCTCCCGCAGGAGTGGAGCCTGGAACGCGCGCCCTACCCCCTGGAGACCAGCGTGCCGGGGGTCTTCGCGGCGGGCGACGTGCGCGCCCACTCCGTCAAGCGGGTCGCGTCGGGGGTGGGCGAGGGGGCGATGGCGGTCTCGCTGATCCACCGCTACCGCTCGATGGGCTGAGAGCGAACACGGTCGACGATGCCCGCCGGACGCTTGCGATCAAGCGGACAACGGATGCAACGTTGATTACATGATTACAGCCGAGCAGCAGACACAGCTCCGCACCTGGTTCTCGGACCGCCTTCCGGTGGACGTCTACGAGTCGCTGGTGTCGGTCACCGTCGACCGCGAGGAGATCACGGTCGTCGGGACCGCGCCGGCGAACGAATCGGTCGCGGAGTTCCGCGAACGCACCCGCGAGCAGCGCGTCGAGGTCGCCCGCGAGGCGGAGGAGCTCTACCGCCGCAAGGTCGCCTGGGGCGTCCGCTCCGGCGGGGAGACCACCGTCTTCACCCACCTCGCGGTGCCCGTGATGACCCGGTTGCGCCAGAGCGAACGCCAGGTCCTCGACACCCTGGTGGCCGGCGGCGTCGCGCGCAGCCGGGCCGACGCCCTCGCCTGGTGCGTACGCCTGGTCGACCGCAACACCGACGCGTGGCTCACCGAGCTGCGCGACTCCCTCGACAAGGTCCGGCAGGTCCGCTCCCAGGGCCCCGACCTCGACGCGGACACCGACTCGAACATCAAGAAGTCCGGGTCCGAATAGCCGAAAGCGTCGCCGGGAACGCAAGATCGCGGAAGGCTGGCCGGGACCACCTGAACCCAGGGAGAGGCACGCACACCATGACCACCACCGTCGAATACATCCGCTACCGGATCGCCCCGGGCGATCAGCAGGAGTTCGAGGCGGCGTACGGCCGGGCCGCCGAGTCCCTCGCCGCCTCGCCCGAGTGCATCGACTACGAGCTGGCCCACGGCGAGGAGGAGGCCGAGCGCTACATCCTCCGCATCCGCTGGACCTCGGTCGCGGACCACCTGGAGGGCTTCCGCAAGGGCGAGCAGTTCCCGGCGTTCTTCAACGCGATCCGCCCGTACGTGAGCAACATCGAGGAAATGAAGCACTACCGGGTGACCGACGTGGTCGGCCCGGGGAAGGCCGCCTCCCGGTCATGAGCACCTCGCCCGACACCACCCCCACCATCTACGAGTGGATGGGCGGCGAGGAGGCGATGAACCGCCTCGCCGACACCTTCTACGGACACGCGCTGCGCGACGAGATCCTCGCCCCGGTCTTCGCCGGCATGGACGCGGAGCACCCGCGGCACGTCGCCGTCTGGCTGTCGGAGGTCTTCGGCGGCCCGAAGGACTACACCGCCCACCACGGCGGCCACCGGCACATGGCCACCAAGCACCTGGGCCGGGGCATCACCGAGAAGCAGCGACGCCGTTGGGTGGACCTGCTGATGGACACCGCCGACGAGGTCAAGCTCCCGACGGACCCCGAGTTCCGGGCGGTCTTCGCCTACTACATCGAATGGGGGACCCGGATGGCGCTGATCTACTCGGGCGCCAACCCGCCGCCGGTCGACGCGGCCGACATCCCGGTCTGGTCCTGGGGCCAGACCCCGCCGTGGGTCCCCGGACCGCCCAAGACCCCGTGACCCGGTGGGGGCCCCGGCCCCCACCTTCCCGCCCCGTCGGTTCAGTCCCGCCGGGGCCCGCGGCGCGGTGACCGGGGCGAGTCCCCGCGGTCCGTCGTCGACCCGTCCGCCAGCAGCACGGTCAGCGGGGACGACGGTCCGTCGTCCTCCCGCGCCCAGAAGTCCACGGCCTCCTCCAGGATCTCCCGGAGGGTCTCCCAGTCCGCCGGGCGGGCCCGCTCGTACCCGCGCCAGGAGGTCACCGCGACCAGTCGCCCCGGCGCCGCCGGCAGCCACGACAGGTCGATCAGCGCGTCCGCCAGCGCGTCCCAGTTGCCGCCGAACCACTCGGGGACCCGCAGCGCCTCGCCGAGGCGGCGCATCAGCTCGGCCTTGCTCCGCACCCCGTCCAGGTCCAGGTCCAGGATCGTCCACCCCGCCTCCCTCGCGGCGGCGAGTGCCGGGCCGAGCGGCTGCGCGTCGAGGGTCATCGGAGAACCGCCTTGAAGGTCTCGTAGTGGTCGTCCGTGTAGAAGAACTCCCCGCCCTCGCCCGTCACGATCCGCCGGGCCCCGCGGTCGCGCGCCCCCGGCGTGGTCACGGTGAACTCGTGGTAGTGACCGCGCTTCTGCCGGGGCAGTGCCTTCTCGAAGTTCCCGAAGACGGTCCCGTCCTGCCGGTACGGGTACGGCCCACCCCGGTCGATCAGCGCCAGCACCTCACGTGCCTGCCGCGGCAGCGCGTCCGCGCGTACCGTGGCCATCCCCTTCGCCCACTTCGGCACGGCGGCGTCGCCCCCGGTGGAGGCGGAGGCCGAGCCGGAGGCAGGCGTGCCGGCGTCGGTGGGCGCGGGATTCTTCGCACCGCAGCCCGCCGCACCGACCAGCGCGACGCAGAGGAACAGAGCCCCCAGCACACGCAGCAACGATCGGGGCACGTTCCGAAAGATCATGCACCGATCGTGCCAAATATCCGATTCGCTCGCGAATCGCCCGGTGGCCTCAGAGCGCGGCCATCTTGGTGTAGGGACTCAGGATTCGTTTCTGGACCGACCCGAAGTCGACGAGAACGGCGATCCCCTCCTCGATCCCGACGACACGGCCGAGACCGTGTTCGTCGTGAGTAACCCGGTCGCCCACGTTGAAGTGCCGCAAGGGCGCTTCCACAGGGGCCTTGAACGGGCTGGACGGCAAATGGCGGCGAGGTACTGCTGACTTTGTCATTGAACCCAGTATGCGCCCCACAGGCCGCCCCACGGTCCGCCGTTCGGATCTCAATTCCGGCACCATCCGCACCACCGACCCCCGACGGGGGCCCGGTCAGTCGTCCGGGTCGGCCCGCTCCAGCGCCGGCCGGAGCCCCGGCGCGGATTCGGTGAGCAGGTAGTCGGCCACCGCCGTGTCCGTGACGAGGCTGGTCACCAGGCCCGACCGGAGCACCGCCCCGATCGCGGAGGCCTTGCGCAACCCGCCCGCGATGGCCACGACCTCGGGAATCCGACGCAGTCGGTCCGCCTCGACGGTGATGCACCGCTCGCCGAGGTCCCGTCCGACCCGACGACCCTCCGCGTCGAACAGATGCGCGGACATCTCGGCGGCGACGCCCAAGGAGGCGTAGTGCGCCCGCTCCTCGTCCGTGAGCATGTCGTGGACCGTGGAGATGCCCGTCTCCCAGGACCCGATGGAGACGGCCGCGACGGTCACCTTGTCGAAGTACTCGAAGGCGCGCGCGATGCCCGTCTGGCCGCGCAGCGCGGCGGCCGTCGCCGGATCGGGCAGCAGCATGGGGGCGTAGATGGGGTGCGCGTCGCCGCCGGAGACCTGCGCGGCCCTGCGCACGGCCTCCACGGAGCCGCGCTCGGCGGTCCCCGCGTCGTACACGCCCGTCAGCTGGACCACCGTGCAGGGAGGCAGGCGGTGCAGGGAGGCGGCCATGTGAATGGTCGATCTGCCCCACGCCAGTCCCAGGACGTCGCCCTCGTTGACGAGCTCGCCGAGGAGGTCGGCCGCGACCGCGCCGAGGTTCTCCGGGTCGGGTGCGTCCTCGGTCGCGTCGGCCGGCGACTCCACGACGACCGCGTGACGCAACCCGTACCGGGCGCGGAGCGCGTCCGACCTCTCCGCGTCCAGTTCGGCCGGGACCCGGATCTCGATGCGCACGAGATCGCGCTCCAGCGCCGTTTCCAGGACCCGGGCCACCTTGAAGCGGCTCACGCCGAACTCCTCGGCGATCTGGATCTTGGACTTCCCCTCCAGGTAGAAGCGGCGCGCCATGGCCGCCGCCTGCACCAGCTCCGCGGGTCCCATCCGCAGGGCTGACCGTCCCGCCGACATTGCAGACACCGCGTTCTCCTCACTGCTGTTCACACTCTCGTGTTCACACTCTCGACTCGCCGTTCATCCTGTCAGATCCGACGGCCGTTGATCAGCCTGGACAGCCCCCGTTCACCGAGCTGTTCACCAAGCCTTGTCTCAGTGGTCGCAACCCCAGGGCGCGGCGGCGATGGCCGCACTCGCCTGCTCACGCAGCGTCCGCACCGCGGCGGCCGGGTCGACCGCGCCGTAGACCGCGCTCCCGGCGACGAACACGTCCGCGCCCGCCTCGGCGACCCGCTCGATCGTCGAGGCCGACACCCCGCCGTCGACCTGGAGCCAGAGTTCCAGCCCGTGCTTGGCGATCAGCTCCCGGGTACGCCGGATCTTGGGCAGCATGATGTCGAGGAAGGCCTGTCCGCCGAAGCCGGGCTCCACCGTCATGATCAGCACCATGTCCAGCTCGGGGAGCAGGTCCTCGTACTGTTCGATCGGCGTGGCCGGCTTGAGCGCCATCGACGCCCGCGCCCCCTTCGCCCGGATCTCCCGTGCCAGCCGCACCGGCGCGGCGGCGGCCTCGGCGTGGAAGGTGACCGATCCCGCGCCGGCCTCCACGTACTGCGGCGCCCAGCGGTCGGGGTCCTCGATCATGAGGTGCAGGTCGAGCGGGATGTCCGTGGCCCGGCTCAGGGACTCCACGATCGGCATGCCGAGGGTGAGGTTCGGGACGAAATGGTTGTCCATGACGTCGACGTGCAGCCAGTCGGCGCCCTCGACGGCCCTGGCCTCTTCGGCGAGCCGGGAGAAGTCGGCGGACAGGATGCTGGGATTGATCTGAACGGCCATGCCCCAAGGTTGCCATGCCCCCGCCCGGTTCCGGCCATGACCCCGGAAGTCTCCGTACGGTGCGGGACGCGCGAGTGATCATGGGCCTCGCCCCACTCGCCCCTCGTCACCACCCCCGGCACGACCGCGCCGCGCGCCCCGCCGCCGCCGAGGGATCCCGCCACCGCCGCACCGCCCGCCGCGCCCTCGACGGGGGCGGCGGGCCGGCCCTCAGGCCGTGCGGCGCAGCAGTGCCAGGTACATGGCGTCCGTACCGTGCAGGTGCGGCCAGAGCTGGACGTCCGGGCCGTCCCCCAGGGCCGGCACGCCGGACATGTAGGGCCTGGCGTCGATCAGTTCGGCCGAGACGGGCGACGCGCCGGCGCCGCGCCCCTTCAGGACGTCGTCCACCACGACCCGGGTCTCCGCCAGGTGCGGGGAGCAGGTCGCGTAGCCGACGAGGCCGCCGACGCGGACCGCCGAGAGCGCCTCCCGGAGCAGACCGCGCTGGAGCGGCGCGAAGCCGTCCAGGTCCTCGGGACGTCGCCGCCAGCGGGCCTCGGGGCGTCGCCGCAGCGCGCCCAGGCCGGAGCAGGGCACGTCCACCAGGACCCGGTCGAAGGAGCCCGGCAGCCACGGCGGGCGGGTGCCGTCGGCTGCGATGACCTGGTACGGACCGGGGTTTCCGGCCAGCGCGTTCTCCACCAGGCGTGCCCGGTGCGGCTGCTTCTCGGAGGCCAGCAGGAACGCGCCCCGCCGTGCGGCGAGCGCCGCCAGCAGGGCCGCCTTGCCGCCGGGGCCGGCGCAGCCGTCCAGCCAGCGGGCGTCGCGACCCTCGATCGGAGCCGCCGCCAGGGCCATCGCCACCAGCTGACTGCCCTCGTCCTGCACGCCGGCCCGCCCGTCGCGCACCGCCTCCAGCGCGCCCGGCTCGCCACCCTCGGCCATCCGCACGGCGTACGGGGACCAGCGCCCGGGCAGCGCCGAGTCCTCGCCGACGGCTTCCAACAGCTCCTCGGTGGTGGACCTCCCGGGTCGCGCCACCAGGGTGACCTCGGGCCGCTCGTTGTCGGCCTCCAGGAGGTCCTCGATGCCCGCGCGGCCTCCGCCCAGGGCGTCCCACAGCGCGCTGACGACCCAGCGCGGGTGCGAGTGGTACACCGCCAGGTGCTGCTCCGCGTCGTCCTCGTAGGGCGGGGCGACCTTCTCCAGCCAGCCGTCCAGGTCGTGCGCGGCGATCTTGCGCAGGACGGCGTTCACGAACTTGGCGCGTCCGTCGCCGAGCACCACCCGCGCCAGTTCCACGCTCGCGGAGACCGCCGCGTGCGTCGGGATCCGGGTCCCCAGCAGTTGGTGCGCGCCGAGCGAGAGCACGTCCAGCACCGGCGGGTCCACTTCCCGCAGCGGTCGGTCGATGCAGGCCTTGATGACCGCGTCGTACGTCCCCTGGCGGCGCAGCGTCCCGTACACCAGCTCGGTGGCCAGAGCCGCGTCGCGTGCCTGGAAGTTCTCGTCCTGGCGGGCCTTGCGCAGCAGCGGCGGGAGCACGAGGTTGGCGTACGCGTCCCGCTCCCCCACCGCCCGCAGCGCCTCGAACGCCAGCATCCGCACGGGGTCCTTCTGCGGCCGGCGGTACGGCTTGCCCGGCTTGCCGCCCTGGGCCCCGGACGGCTTGCCACCCCCGGTGGCGGCGGGTCGACGACGAGGCTGGCGAGGCTGTTCGCTCACGTGAAAGGTGCTCCGGATGTACGAGGTGCTACGGGTCTGCAGAGGCGGGGGGGGGAACGACGGGGATCAGCCTACGTCGACTCCACCGAGGCGCTCGCCGGGCGCGATCCGCACCCCGCGCGCCCAGTCGGCGCCCTTCATCGGCTTCTTGCCCTGCGGCTGCACCCAGAGCAGCTCCACGGCGTGCGAACCGGTGCCGACGTACACGTTGTTCTTGGCCGGGGCGAGCACCCCGGGCTCCAGGTCCGTGCGGTCGGGCACCAGGCCGACCGAGATCAGCTTGAGCCGCTCGCCGCGGAAGACGGTCCACGCCCCGGGGGCCGGCGTGCAGCCGCGCACCACCCGGTCGACACGGAGCGCGGGGGCCTTCCAGTCGATCCGGGCGTCCTCCACCGTGATCTTGGGCGCGAGCGAGATCCCGTCGGCCGGCTGCTCGACGGCGCGCAGCGTCCCGTCCTCGATGCCGTCCATGGTGGCCGCCAGCAGACCGGCCCCGGCGAAGGCGAGCCGGGTCAGCAGGTCGCCGCTGGTGTCGGTCGGCCGGACCTCCTCGGTGAGGATCCCGTAGACCGGGCCGGAGTCGAGACCTTCCTCGATCTGGAAGGTGGACGCGCCGGTGACCTGGTCCCCCGCCATGATCGACTGCTGTACGGGGGCCGCGCCGCGCCAGGCGGGGAGCAGCGAGAAGTGCAGGTTGACCCAACCCCGCCGGGGGATCTCCAGCGCGCTCTTGGGCAGCAGCGCCCCGTAGGCGACGACCGGGCAGCAGTCGGGGTCGATCTCGCGCAGCCGGGCCTGGAAGTCGGGGTCGCGGGGCCGGGTGGGCTTGAGGACCTCGATCCCGGCCTCCTCGGCGCGCTCGGCGACGGGGCTCGCGACGAGCCGTCGGCCACGACCCGCCGGTGCGTCGGGCCGGGTGACGACGGCGGCGACCTCGTGGCGCCCGGAGGCGATCAGGGCGTCCAGGGCGGGCACGGCGACCTCGGGGGTGCCTGCGAAGACGAGCTTCACCGGTTACTACCTCGCTATCTCGGCTGTCAGCAGCACACCAGTCTATGGGGGTGCGCGCGAGGCGGCTCACCTGTGCTCCCGAGGGGGCGTACGCACACGCGCGCGCCCCTCGCATATGCCGACACGCCCCCACAGCGTGACCTGCGCACCGGCTGGAGCGTTGGTCAAGAGAGATTGACCGAAACGGGCCGCGCATCACACCGGTGTCTGCGGCCGCTCCGCTCTTCAGCACCGGTTCGAGAGGCTACTTCATGGCCGACCACGCCACCCACGACGCCCAAGCACGGGCCAGCCTGCACCTCTTGGTGCGGGACATCGAGCGGGTTCGCCGGCAGGTGGATGCCCTGCGTACGCTCACCGCCCAGCTCGGCAACGTGTACCGCCCGCGCCGCTCAGGGCCCTCCACGGGCTTCGTCGTCTACGGAAGGGCGCCCGCGCCCACCGTCCGCCTCGCGCAGGAACTGCGGGACAGCGTCGAGACGCTGGTCACCGCCGCGGTGGACTTCGACCGCTCGCTCGGTTTCTCGTGGGACGCGGTCGGTTCGGCTCTCGGCGTCACCAAGCAGGCCGTGCACCGGCGTTACGGGGCCCGGCGGGCGCAGCCCGTCGAGTCGGCCGAGCCGCCGGCCGAGGCGACCACCACCACCCGCACCCTGGGGCCGCTCCCCACCATCCCGGCGGCCCGCTCGGTACCGCCGCAGCCCGTGCGCGAGGAGTCGCAGGCGGGTGCCCAAGCCGGAGCCGCGGCGGGGTCGGTCCCCCGCTCGCCGGCGTTCCCGGGACCGCGGAACGGCTGATCGCCCCCACCGCCGGGACGCCGACCCCCGACGGTCGGGGCCGATCCGTTGCCGCAGTACAGCTGTTCCCGCCCCCGGCGGGGCGATCCGAACGGTCGCCCCGCCGGGGGCGTTCGGCGTCCCGGCCGCCGGACGCGCCCGAGCACTCGACGCCGCGGCTCCCCGGAGGGGGCCACCCGCCGGCCCGGGGCGGGCGTCAGCCGATGTCCGGCGGGTCGATCCTGACCCGCACCGACTCCGCCGCCGACACGCCCCGGGCCATCCGACCGGCTTGCGCCGACTTGAGCGCCGCCGCCAGGGCCGCACCGTTGCCGGGCCTGACCCGAACCAGCGCCCGTTCGCTCGAGGAGGCCTCCCCGCGCCGCGCCGGCAGCGGCACCGGGCCCAGGATCTCGGCGTCCGACGGCAGGTCCGCGGCGGCCAGGAAGCCCTCGATCGCCTCCTTGCGGCCGATGACGGACGCCATGCGCGACACCGGCGGGAAGCGCAGCTCGGCGCGCTCCGCCAGCTCGCGCAGCGCGTGCCCCACCGGGTCCCACCTGACCAGCGCCTGCACGGGGCGCAGCGTGGGCTCGGCCACGATGACGACCTGGCCGCTGCCTCGCACCAGGGACGACGCGGCGATCCACCGTCGCAGCGCCTCCTCACTCGCCCGCAGGTCGGGGAAGCCGAGCATCGCCCAGCCGTCGAGGAGCAGCGCGGCCGCGTAGCCGTCGCCCTCCGCCACCGGCTCCGCGCCCGGCGTGGAGACCACCAGGGCCGGGGCGTCGGGCACCCGGTCCAGCACGTGGTCGCGCCCCGAGGTGCGCACGGACACGGCGGGGAAGGCGCGCCCCAGTTCCTCGGCGGTGCGGCGCGCCCCGACCACCTGGGCCCGCAGGCGGAAGGACCCGCACTCCTCGCAGTGCCAGGCGCTCTCCTGTCGGCCGCACCATCCGCAGTGCAGCTCCCGCGCGTCGGGCGCCTCCAACGGTCCCGCGCAGGCCCCGCACCGCGCGGGGGTCCGGCACCGCTCGCAGGCCAGCCGGGGCACGTACCCGCGCCGGGGCACCTGGACGAGCACGGGCCCGGTCTTCAGGCCCTCCCGTACGGTCTCCCAGGCCAGGCTGGGCAGTCGGGCCACGCGGGCCGCCTCGTCCCGCGCGAGGAGTTCGTCGCCGACGGTCCGGATGCGGGGTGCGTGCGCGCGTACCGTCGTCCGATCGGCCACCAGCGGCCGGGCCCAGCCGGACTCGACGAGTCGGGCGGCCTCGACCGTGCAGCTCGTACTGCCCAGGAGGAAGGCGCAGCCCTCCGTCAACGAGCGCAGTTGCAGTACCTCCCGCACGTGCGGGAAGGGGGCGTTGTCGTCGCTGTGGCTGGAGTCCCCGTCGTCCCAGACGGCGACCAGCCCCAGGTCCCGGACGGGAGCGAACATGGCCGCCCGGGTCCCGATCACGGCCCGCACCGAGCCGCGGTGCACCGAGAGCCATTGCGTGTAGCGCTTCTGGGGGCCCGATTCGGCGGTGAGCAGGGTGTGCAGCCCCTTGCCGACCAGGGCGGTCAGCGCCTCGTCCACCCGGGCGGCGGCGCGCCCGTCGGGAAGGACGGCCAGCGCGCCGCGGCCGGAGGCCAGGGTGGTCGCCATGGCGCGCGCCAGCTCGTCCGGCCAGTGCGGACCGGGCAGTGCCGTCCACACGGTGCGGGGGCTCGCGCCGGAAGCCAGCTCGCGCAGGAAGCCGGGTCCGGCCGGGTACCGCTCCCAGCCGCCCGGTTCCGGCGCCTCGGGGGCGGGCCTCGGCTCCGGGGACGGGCGGCTCTCGGCCTGGCCGTGGCGCGGCGGGATCGCCAGTTGGAGGACGTCGGCGAGACTGCCCGCGTAGCGCTGGGCGACGGCCCGGGCGAGCTTCTCCATCCGCGGGCTCAGCACCCGCTCCGGGGACACCACCTGCGCCAGTGCGGCCAGCGGCCCGGTGTAGTCCGTCTCGGCGATCCGCTCGATCACGAAGCCGTCGATCAGGCCGCCGCCCTCGCGGCGTCCGTCACGGACGCGGCCCTCCCCGGCGCCGAAGCGGACCCGCACCCTGACGCCCGGCTGGGCGTCCTCGGCCAGGTGCTCGGGGACGGCGTAGTCCCAGGTCTGGTCGAGGTGCAGGACGCCCTTGTTGACGAGGACCCTGGCGATCGGCAGGTCCTTGGCCAGCGGCGCTCCCCGCCAGGTGCGGGGCTTGGCCTTCTCCTCGGCCGTCGCCTTGGCCTCGGCGACCATCCCCCGGATCAGCGCGAGCTGCTCCGGCGGACCGCCGGGACTCCCGTCCTCGGGCCGCTCTTCGGAATCGCTCTCGCTGCTCACACCCGAATTCTTACCAAATGCCGGTGACAACGACGTACGGCCCCGGACCGAGGGGTCCGGGGCCGTACGTGCGGGCGCGTTCGCGCCGGGGGTCCTACAGACCGGCGGCGGCGCGCAGGGCGTCGACGCGGTCGGTGCGCTCCCAGGTGAAGTCCGGCAGCTCGCGGCCGAAGTGGCCGTAGGCGGCGGTCTGCGCGTAGATCGGGCGCAGCAGGTCCAGGTCGCGGATGATGGCGGCCGGGCGGAGGTCGAAGACCTGGCCGATCGCCTCCTCGATCTTCTGGACGTCGACCTTGGCGGTGCCGAAGGTCTCCACGAAGAGACCGACCGGCTCGGCCTTGCCGATGGCGTACGCGACCTGCACCTCGCAGCGCGAGGCCAGCCCGGCGGCGACGACGTTCTTGGCGACCCAACGCATGGCGTAGGCGGCCGAGCGGTCGACCTTGGACGGGTCCTTGCCGGAGAAGGCGCCGCCACCGTGACGGGCCATGCCGCCGTAGGTGTCGATGATGATCTTGCGGCCGGTGAGGCCGGCGTCGCCCATCGGGCCGCCGATCTCGAAGCGACCGGTCGGGTTCACCAGGAGGCGGTAGCCCTCGGTGTCGAGCTTGATGCCGTCCTCGATCAGCTGGGCCAGCACGTGCTCGACGACGAACTCGCGGATGTCCGGGGCGAGCAGCGAGTCCAGGTCGATGTCGGCGGCGTGCTGCGAGGACACGACGACCGTGTCCAGGCGCACGGCCTTGTCACCGTCGTACTCGATGGTGACCTGGGTCTTGCCGTCGGGGCGCAGGTACGGGATGGTGCCGTTCTTGCGGACCTCGGACAGGCGGCGCGAGAGCTTGTGCGCGATGTGGATCGGGAGCGGCATCAGCTCGGGCGTCTCGTCGCAGGCGTACCCGAACATCAGGCCCTGGTCGCCGGCGCCCTGCTTGTCCAGCTCGTCCTCGTCACCCTCGACCCGCTTCTCGTACGCGGTGTCGACGCCCTGCGCGATGTCGGGGGACTGCGCGCCGATGGACACCGACACGCCGCAGGAGGCGCCGTCGAAGCCCTTCTTCGAGGAGTCGTAGCCGATTTCGAGGATCTTGTCGCGGACGAGCTGCGCGATCGGGGCGTAGGCCTTCGTCGTCACCTCTCCCGCGATGTGCACGAGACCGGTGGTGATGAGGGTTTCCACGGCCACGCGCGAAGTCGGGTCCTCGGCGAGAAGCGCGTCGAGGATCGTGTCGCTGATCTGGTCAGCGATCTTGTCGGGGTGGCCCTCGGTCACGGACTCCGAGGTGAACAGGCGACGGGACACAACGCTCCCTGGGGTTGCAGCGGCTGCTGGCTGATCATTTGGCGGAACCACATCGGGGGCTGCGCCCGATCACGTTCCGAGTGCAGTTTATCGGTCGTCGCCGTCTGTCGGACCACCCGTCTCGCCTTGTGGGAGCCGTGTGACCTGCGGCACTCCATTCTGACCCAGGAGCATGTCTGCGGGAAGCGTCCCGTTCAGGCGCGTCGTGGCGCGAAACGGTTCGCGACGTGATCCCAGATCACCTCGGCCAGTACGTCCTTGGGACCATACGGCACGGCCGTCTCGGTCCCGTCGGAAGCGAGGACGACCGCCTCGTTCTCCTCCGAACCGAAGGTCTTGCTCTCGCCCACTTCGTTGACGACGAGAAGGTCACACCCCTTGCGGCGGAGTTTCGCACGTCCGTTCGCGAGCACGTCGTCCGTCTCGGCGGCGAATCCCACGACGACCTGCCCCTCACGGGCACGGTCGGCGGAGACCTCCGCGAGGACGTCGGGGTTGCGCACGAGGGCCACCGGTTCGGGCTCCTGCCCGTCCTTCTTCTTGATCTTTCCGTCCGCGTAGTGGGCGGGCCGGAAGTCGGCGACGGCGGCGGCCATCACCACCGCGTCGGCCTCGGCGGCGGCCTTGAGGACCGCCTCCCGGAGCTGGAGGGCCGTGCCCACCCGTACGACGTCCACCCCGGCCGGGTCGGGCAGCGCGGTGTTGGCCGCGACCAGCGTGACGCGGGCGCCGCGGGCGACGGCGGTGCGGGCGAGCGCGTAGCCCTGCTTGCCGGAGGAGCGGTTGCCGAGGAACCGGACCGGGTCGAGCGGCTCCCGGGTGCCGCCGGCGCTGATCACCACGTGCCGGCTGGCGAGGTCGGGTCCGGCGCCGTCCGCGCGGCCGGCGCCCCGCAGGACGTGGCGGCAGACCTCGTAGATCTCCTCGGGGTCGGGCAGTCGCCCCTTGCCGGTGTCCTTGCCGGTGAGCCGGCCGACGGCGGGCTCGATGACGACGGCGCCCCGTCGGCGCAGCGTGGCCACGTTCTCCCGGGTGGCGGGGTGCTCCCACATCTCGGTGTGCATCGCGGGTGCGAAGACGACCGGACAGCGCGCGGTGAGCAGGGTGTTCGTCAGGAGGTCGTCCGCGAGCCCGTGGGCGGCCTTGGCGAGCATGTCGGCGGTGGCGGGCGCGACGACCACCAGGTCGGCCGACTGGCCGATGCGCACGTGCGGCACCTCGTGCACGGTCTCCCAGACCTGATGGGAGGCCGGGTTGCCGGAGAGCGCGGCCCACGTGGCCTCGCCGACGAAGTTGAGGGACGCCGCGGTGGGCACCACCCGTACGTCGTGCCCGGACTCGGTCAGCCGACGCAGCAGCTCACAGGCCTTGTAGGCGGCGATTCCGCCACTGACCCCCAGCACGACCTTCGGCTTGCCCACCACACACTCCCCTTCGCGGAACGTCACTGACACCTATGACACACCACAGGCCCGACAGATGTTCTGCCGGGCCTGTGGTGAAAGGAATTCTCGGTGCTTACTGAGCCGGGGCCTCGATGGCCTCGGAGGTCAGCAGACCCGCGTTGATCTCGCGCAGCGCGATCGAAAGCGGCTTCTCGTGGACGTGGGTGTCCACCAGCGGGCCGACGTACTCAAGCAGGCCCTCGCCGAGCTGCGAGTAGTACGCGTTGATCTGACGGGCACGCTTGGCCGCGTAGATCACGAGGCTGTACTTCGAGTCGGTGGCCTCGAGCAGCTCGTCGATCGGCGGGTTGATGATGCCCTCGGGCGCAGTCATGGAAGAGGACACGCTCTACCTTCCGAAGATGGGTGAAGATTCAAACATCGATCGAAAGAACATCGATCAACGATCAGACAACTTCCATCAAGGCTAGCAGCTCGCGCGCCACGTCCTCGACGGAGGTGTTGACGAGGGTGGTGTCGAACTCCGATTCGGCGGCGAGTTCGACACGTGCCGCGCCGAGCCGACGCTCGATGACCTCGGCCGACTCGGTCCCTCGGCCGGTGAGCCGGCGGACCAGCTCCTCCCAGCTCGGCGGGGCGAGGAAGACCAGCTGGGCCTCGGGCATGGACTCGCGGACGAGTCGGGCGCCCTGGAGATCGATCTCCAGCAGGACCGGCTCGCCGTTCTCCAGGCGTTCCAGTACCGCGCCGCGCGGTGTGCCGTAGCGGTTGCCCGCGAACTCGGCCCACTCCAGCAGCTCGCCGTTGGCGATCAGCTTGTCGAACTCGTCGTCGTTGACGAAGAAGTAGTGGACTCCGTGTCGCTCACCGGGCCGCGGCTTGCGGGTGGTGGCCGACACCGAGAGCCATACCTCGGGGTGAACCTTGCGCATATGCGCGACGACCGTGCTCTTGCCGACCCCCGAGGGGCCGGAGAGCACGGTCAGCCGCGGACGAACCTCTGCTGCCATAGAGCGATTATCCAGGTTCTCGGGACTGCCTGAGAACGCCGGGAGAACTTCGTGCGAAGCCTCAGGCGGGCTTGCCGCCGAACTCACGCTCCAGAGAGGCGATCTGGTTGGAGCCGAGACCTCGAACACGTCGAGACTCGGAGATGCCGAGGCGCTCCATGATCTGCTTGGCGCGGACCTTGCCCACGCCGGGGAGGGACTCCAGAAGAGCGGAGACCTTCATCTTGCCGATGACGTCGTTCTCCTGGCCCAGCTTGATGACGTCATGGAGGGAGGCGCCGGAATGCTTGAGTCGATTCTTCACCTCGGCCCGCTCCCGGCGAGCCGCGGCGGCCTTTTCGAGCGCTGCTGCGCGCTGTTCAGGGGTAAGGGGCGGAAGAGCCACGCCTACGTCACCTCGGATGTCGAACTGTCGGATACGGACCGGCGGGATGCCGGAAGGCATCACACCAGGCGAGCCCCAGAACAGCGGTGGTGCTCGATCGCTGCTCGTTCACTCTGGTCGGAGACTAGCGGCCAGGGCCGCTCCCGTCAGCGAGAACGGACGAAAAGTCCTGGTCAGCCTTTGCTGAACCGTACATCACGGACAAACTACCTCGGTTTTGTCCGGTGAAGGACGTTCGAATTTCGTCAAGCAGTGCGACGCGTCCCGCCCACGCCTCCCCGAACGCCCCCGTTCCGCGCCCCGAAGCCGCCCTGCGGGCGGGTTCGACGTGATCCGCGTCACGTCGGGCCCGCCCACCGCCCCGACGGGGCTCAGGCCGACGCCACCGCGGTCCGGACCTCGTCCGCGAAACGGGCCGCCGCCGCGCGCAGCGCACCCGCGTCGGGACCGTGCTTCAGCACGCCTCGCGAGACGTTCGGCACGACGTTGCTCACGGCCGCCCCGAACACGCCCGGGAGGTCGGCCGCGGTCGCGCCCTGCGCGCCGATGCCCGGGGCCAGCAGCGGCCCGTTGATGTCCAGGTCGAAGGAGGACAGGTCCCCCAGGGTGGCGCCCACCACCGCGCCGAAGGAGCCCATGGGGGTGGCGCCCGCGTTCTCGGCCGCCAGGTGCCCCAGCATGGTCGCGCCGATCGTGCGACCGTCCTCGCGCACCGCGCGCTGGACCTCCGCGCCCTCCGGGTTCGAGGTCAGGGCCAGCACGAACAGGCCGGCGCCCGACGCGCGGGCCAGTTCCACCGCCGGGGCCAGCGAGCCGTAGCCCAGGTACGGGGAGACCGTCAGCGCGTCGGAGAACAGCGGCGAGGACGGCGACAGGAAGGTCTCCGCGTACGCGGCCATCGTCGAACCGATGTCTCCGCGCTTGGCGTCCATGACGACCAGCGTGCCCGCCGCCCGGGCGTCCGCGACGGTCCGCTCCAGGACGGCGATGCCGCGCGACCCGAACCGCTCGAAGAAGGCGGCCTGCGGCTTGAAGACCGCGACCTCCTGCGCCAGCGCCTCGACGACCGTGCGGGAGAACTTCTCCAGCCCCGCGATGTCGTCGTCCAGGCCCCAGGAGGCCAACAGGGCGGCGTGCGGGTCGATGCCGACGCACAGCGGGCCCCGGGAGTCCATCGCCGCGCGCAGGCGGGTGCCGAAGGGGGTCACAGAGGTCACAGCGAGGCCTTCCGGGTCTCGGCGCCCACCGCGTCGGCGAGCGAGTCGTACGGGCTGTCCGCGAGGCGGGCGGCCAGGCCTCGGTGAAGGGCGCGGGCGTAGAGCGGACCCTCGTAGACGAAGGCGCTGTACCCCTGGATCAGCGTCGCGCCGGCCAGGATCCGCTGCCAGGCGTCCTCGGCGTTCTCGATGCCGCCGACGCCCACGAGGACCAGGCGGTCGCCCACACGGGCGTACAGCCGCCTGAGGACCTCCAGGGAGCGGTCCTTGACGGGCGCGCCGGACAGGCCGCCGGTCTCCTTGACCAGGGCGGGGTCGGACTTGAGGCCCAGGCCCTCGCGCGCGATGGTCGTGTTGGTGGCGATGATGCCGTCGAGGCCGAGTTCCAGGGCCAGGTCGGCGACCGCGTCCACGTCCTCGTCGGCGAGGTCGGGGGCGATCTTGACCAGGAGCGGGACCCGGCGGTCGGTGACCACCCGGTCCGCGGCCTCCCGTACGGCCGTCAGCAGCGGTCGCAGGGACTCGGTGGCCTGGAGGTTGCGCAGGCCCGGGGTGTTCGGGGAGGAGACGTTGACGACGAGGTAGTCGGCGTGGCGGGCGAGCCGCTCGGTGGAGGCGACGTAGTCCGCCGCGGCCTCCGCCTCCGGGACGACCTTCGTCTTGCCGATGTTCACGCCGACCACGGTCTTGAAGACGGGGTTGCGGGCGGCCAGCCGGGCGGCGACGGCCTCCGAGCCCTCGTTGTTGAAGCCCATGCGGTTGATCAGGGCGCGGTCGGGGACCAGTCGGAAGAGCCGCTTCCTGGGGTTGCCGGGCTGTGCCTGCGCGGTGACGGTGCCGATCTCGACGTGGTCGAAGCCGAGCATCGCCATGCCGTCGATGGCGACCGCGTTCTTGTCGAAGCCCGCCGCGAGACCGAAGGGGCCGTGCATGCGCAGGCCCAGGGCCTCGGTGCGCAGCTCCTCGTGGCGGGGCGCGAGCCAGGCGGCGACGAAGGTCCGCAGCACGGGGGTGCGGGCCGCGAGACGGATCCAGCGGAAGGCCAGGTAGTGCGCCTGCTCCGGGTCCATGCGCTTGAAGACGAGGTTGAAGAACAGTTTGTACATCGTCCGAAATATCCCTTGTGCGCTCATGAAAGGGGGGACACCGGTCGCCGTGCCGGTGCCCCCCTTTCGTACGGGCTGCTAGTCGCGGGCCGCGATCAGGTGTTCCGCGTGCTCCTGGAGCGAGCGGACGCCGACGTCGCCGCGGTTGAGCGCGTCGATGCCCTGGACGGCGGCGGCGAGCGCCTGGACCGTGGTCAGGCACGGGACGCCGCGCGCCACGGCAGCCGTACGGATCTCGTAGCCGTCGAGGCGGCCACCCGTGCCGTACGGGGTGTTCACGATCAGGTCGACCTGACCGTCGTGGATGAGCTGGACGACGGTCTTCTCACCGTCGGGGCCCTCTCCCTCGCTGAGCTTGCGCACGATGGTGGCGTTGATGCCGTTGCGACGCAGCACCTCCGCCGTTCCCGAGGTCGCCATCAGCTCGAAGCCGTGGGCGACGAGCTCGCGCGCCGGGAAGATCATCGAGCGCTTGTCGCGGTTGGCGACGGAGATGAAGGCGCGGCCCTTGGTGGGCAGCGGGCCGTAGGCGCCGGCCTGCGACTTGGCGTACGCCGTGCCGAAGACCGAGTCGATGCCCATGACCTCGCCGGTGGAGCGCATCTCCGGGCCGAGGACCGTGTCGACGCCGCGGCCCTGGATGTCGCGGAAGCGCGACCACGGCATCACGGCCTCCTTGACGGAGATCGGCGCGTCGAGCGGCAGGGTGCCGCCGTCCCCGGTCCTGGGCAGCATGCCCTCCTCGCGCAGCTCGGCGATGGTGGTGCCGAGCGAGATGCGGGCGGCGGCCTTGGCCAGCGGGACCGCGGTCGCCTTCGAGGTGAAGGGAACGGTCCGGGAGGCGCGCGGGTTGGCCTCCAGGACGTAGAGGATGTCACCCGCCATCGCGAACTGGATGTTGATCAGGCCGCGGACGCCGACGCCCTTGGCGATGGCCTCCGTGGAGGTGCGCAGGCGCTTGATGTCGTACCCGCCGAGGGTGATCGGGGGCAGGGCGCAGGCCGAGTCGCCGGAGTGGATGCCGGCTTCCTCGATGTGCTCCATGACGCCGCCGAGGTAGAGCTCGTGGCCGTCGTAGAGCGCGTCGACGTCGATCTCGATCGCGTCGTCGAGGAAGCGGTCGACCAGCACGGGGCGGGTCGGGGAGATCTCGGTGGACTCCGCGATGTACGACTCCAGGCGGGTCTCGTCGTAGACGATCTCCATGCCGCGGCCGCCGAGCACGTAGGACGGGCGGACCAGGACCGGGTAGCCGATCTCGTCGGCGATGGACTTGGCACCCGCGAAGGTGGTGGCCGTGCCGTGCTTGGGGGCGGGCAGCCCGGCCTCGGCGAGGACCTGGCCGAAGGCGCCGCGGTCCTCGGCGGCGTGGATGGCCTCCGGCGGGGTGCCGACGACGGGGACGCCGTTGTCCTTGAGGGCCTGGGCGAGACCGAGGGGGGTCTGGCCGCCGAGCTGGACGACGACGCCCGCGATGGGGCCGGCGAGGGACTCGGCGTGGACGATCTCCAGCACGTCTTCCAGCGTCAGCGGCTCGAAGTACAGGCGGTCGGAGGTGTCGTAGTCCGTCGAGACGGTCTCGGGATTGCAGTTGACCATCACGGTCTCGTAGCCGGCGTCGCTCAGCGCGAAGGAGGCGTGGACGCAGGAGTAGTCGAACTCGATGCCCTGGCCGATGCGGTTCGGGCCGGAGCCCAGGATGATCACCGCGGGCTTGGTGCGGGTCGCGACCTCGGACTCCTCGTCGTACGAGGAGTAGAAGTACGGGGTCTTGGCCGCGAACTCGGCGGCGCAGGTGTCGACCGTCTTGTAGACCGGGCGGACACCGAGGGCGTGGCGGACCTCGCGGACGACGTCCTCGCGCAGACCCCGGATCTCGGCGATCTGGTGGTCCGAGAAGCCGTGCCGCTTGGCTTCGGCCAGCAGCTCGGGCCGGAGCTTGTCCGCGGCCGCCAGGTCGTCGGCGATCTCCTTGATCAGGAACAGCTGGTCGACGAACCAGGGGTCGATCTTCGTGGACTCGAAGACCTCCTCCTGGGTGGCGCCGGCGCGGATCGCCTGCATGACGGTGTTGATGCGGCCGTCGGTCGGGCGGACCGCGGTGGCCAGCAGCTCTTCCTTGTCGCCGGGCGGGCCGACGAAGGTGAACTGCGAGCCCTTCTTCTCCAGCGAGCGCAGGGCCTTCTGGAGGGCCTCGGTGAAGTTGCGGCCGATGGCCATGGCCTCGCCCACCGACTTCATGGTGGTGGTGAGGGTGGCGTCGGCGAGCGGGAACTTCTCGAAGGCGAAGCGCGGGGCCTTGACGACGACGTAGTCGAGGGACGGCTCGAAGGAGGCCGGCGTCTTCTCGGTGATGTCGTTGGGGACCTCGTCGAGGGTGTAGCCGATGGCCAGCTTGGCGGCGATCTTGGCGATCGGGAAGCCGGTGGCCTTCGACGCGAGCGCCGAGGAGCGCGAGACGCGCGGGTTCATCTCGATGACGATGACGCGGCCGTCGACCGGGTCGATCGCGAACTGGATGTTGCAGCCGCCGGTGTCGACGCCGACCTCGCGGATGATCGCGATGCCGATGTCGCGCAGCCGCTGGTACTCGCGGTCGGTCAGCGTCATCGCGGGGGCGACGGTGATCGAGTCGCCGGTGTGGACGCCCATCGGGTCGAAGTTCTCGATGGAGCAGACGACGACCACGTTGTCCTTGGTGTCGCGCATCAGCTCCAGCTCGTACTCCTTCCAGCCGAGGATGGACTCCTCCAGGAGCACCTCGGTGGTCGGGGAGAGCGTGAGGCCCTGGCCGGCGATGCGGCGCAGTTCGTCCTCGTCGTGGGCGAAGCCGGAGCCGGCGCCGCCCATGGTGAAGGAGGGGCGCACGACGACGGGGTAGCCGCCGAGGGTGTCGACGCCGGCGATGACGTCGTCCATCGTGTGGCAGATGACCGAGCGGGCGGACTCGCCGTGGCCGATCTTGGCCTTGACGGCCTCGACGACGCCCTTGAAGAGCTCGCGGTCCTCGCCCTTGTTGATGGCCTCGACGTTGGCGCCGATCAGCTCGACGCCGTACTTCTCCAGCACACCCTGCTCGTGCATGGAGATCGCCGTGTTGAGCGCGGTCTGGCCGCCGAGGGTGGGCAGCAGCGCGTCGGGGCGCTCCTTCGCGATGATCTTCTCGACGAACTCGGGGGTGATCGGCTCGACGTACGTGGCGTCGGCGATCTCCGGGTCGGTCATGATCGTCGCGGGGTTGGAGTTGACCAGGATGACCCGCAGGCCCTCGGCCTTGAGGATGCGGCAGGCCTGGGTCCCGGAGTAGTCGAACTCGGCGGCCTGTCCGATGACGATCGGGCCGGAGCCGATGACCAGGACGGACTGGATATCGGTGCGCTTAGGCACGCTCGGCCTCCATCAGGGCGGTTTCCATCAAAGACGTGAAGCGGTCGAAGAGGTACGCGGCGTCGTGCGGGCCGGCGGCCGCCTCGGGGTGGTACTGGACGGAGAAGGCGGGCCGGTCGAGCAGCCGCAGACCTTCGACGACCTGGTCGTTCAGGCAGACGTGGGAGACCTCGGCGCGGCCGTAGGGGGTCTCGGAGACCTTGTCGAGGGGCGCGTCCACGGCGAAGCCGTGGTTGTGCGCGGTGACCTCGACCTTGCCCGTGGTGCGGTCCTGGACCGGCTGGTTGATGCCGCGGTGGCCGTACTTCAGCTTGTACGTGCCGAAGCCGAGCGCGCGGCCCAGGATCTGGTTGCCGAAGCAGATGCCGAAGAGCGGGGTCTTGCGCTCCAGCACGGCCCGCATGACGGCGACGGGGCCGTCGGCGGTGGCCGGGTCGCCCGGCCCGTTGGAGAAGAACACGCCGTCGGGGTTGACGGCGTACACGTCCTCGACCGTGGCGGTGGCGGGCAGCACGTGCACCTCGATGCCGCGCTCGGCCATCCGGTGCGGGGTCATGCCCTTGATGCCGAGGTCCACGGCGGCGACGGTGAACTTCTTCTCGCCGATCGCGGGGACGACGTACGCCTCCTTGGTGGCGACCTCGGCGGAGAGGTTCGCGCCCTTCATCTGCGGGGCGGCCTGCACCTTGGCCAGCAGCGCCTCGTCGCGGACGCCCTCCCAGGCCTCGCCGGAGAAGATGCCGACGCGCATGGCGCCGCGCTCGCGCAGGTGGCGGGTCAGGGCGCGGGTGTCGATGCCGGAGATCCCGACGACGCCCTGCCGGACCAGCTCCTCGTCCAGCGAGCGCCGCGAGCGCCAGTTGGAGGGGACGCGGGCGGGGTCGCGCACGACGTAGCCGGCGACCCAGATGCGGGAGGACTCGGGGTCCTCGTCGTTCACGCCGGTGTTGCCGACGTGCGGGGCGGTCATCACGACGACCTGTCGGTGGTACGACGGGTCGGTGAGGGTCTCCTGGTAGCCGGTCATGCCGGTGGAGAACACGGCCTCGCCGAAGGTCTCCCCCACAGCGCCGTAGGCGCGGCCGCGGAAGATCCGACCGTCCTCCAGGACGAGTACGGCGGGAGCTTTGGCTGCTCCCCTGGTGGAGGTCGTCATCGTTCGGCGCCTTCCGTCGTGATGGATGAGTTCATGTGGTTGATCGCCTCGACCCAGGCGGCGTGTTCGGCCGCGCGGTCGGAGCGGAATCCGGAGTCGATCAGCTTGTCGCCGTGCGCCCATGTGACGACGAGCAGACCGCCCTCGGTGAGTACCTTGCCCGCGATCCCCTTGTCGAGGCGGGCGCCGCGCAGCTGCGCGGCCGGTACGAAGAAGTCGGTGGCACCCGGTCGGACCACGTCGAGGCCCGCGTCGGTGAGCGTGAGCTCCACCCGGCTGCGGACACCCAGACCGTGGGCGACGATCCGGTCGAGCCACTGCCCGGCGGTGGTCGACCCGTGGTACCGGCCGGTCAGCGCCAGCCGGTGTTCGGGCAGACCGCTCGGGGCGGCGGGGAGTTCCGGCAGATCGCCCTGCAGGGCGCCGCGCCATTTCCAGCCCTGCCGCATCAGCCAGTACACGAACACGATGAAGACGACCAGGCCGATCACCCACGCGATGCGGGCGCCGAGGCTGGTCACCTCCGCCGACTGTCGTTCGGCGGCCTCGGCGGCCAGTTGGATTACTGCAGGTGTCACGCCAGCGTCCCGTCCACGACCGTTGCCCGGCCCCGCAGGAATGTGTGAGTGACGCGCCCCGGCAGCTCGCGGCCCTCGTAGGGCGTGTTGCGGCTGCGGGAGGCGAAGTGTGCGGGGTCCACGACACCACGGTACGAGGTGTCGACCAAGGTCAGGTTCGCGGGTTCACCTGCCGAGACGGGTCGGCCGTGGTTTTCCAGGCCGCCGATGCGCGCGGGGGCGAAGGACATCCGCTGGGCGACGCCCGCCCAGTCGAGCAGTCCGGTCTCCACCATCGTCTGCTGGACGACGGAGAGCGCGGTCTCCAGGCCCACCATTCCCATGGCGGCGGCGGCCCACTCGCAGTCCTTGTCCTCGTGCGGGTGCGGGGCGTGGTCGGTGGCGACGATGTCGATCGTGCCGTCGGCGAGCGCCTCGCGCAGGGCCAGCACGTCGCGCTCGGTGCGCAGCGGCGGGTTGACCTTGTAGACCGCGTTGTACGAGCGGACGAGCTCGTCGGTGAGGAGCAGGTGGTGCGGGGTGACCTCGGCGGTGACGTCGATGCCGCGGGACTTCGCCCAGCGGACGATCTCGACGGAGCCGGCGGTGGAGAGGTGGCAGATGTGCACGCGGGAGCCGACGTGCTCGGCGAGGAGGACGTCGCGGGCGATGATCGACTCCTCGGCGACGGCGGGCCAGCCGCCGAGACCGAGTTCGGCGGAGACGACGCCCTCGTTCATCTGGGCGCCTTCGGTCAGGCGGGGCTCCTGGGCGTGCTGGGCGACGACGCCGCCGAAGGCCTTCACGTACTCCAGGGCGCGGCGCATGATCACGGCGTCGTCCACGCACTTGCCGTCGTCGGAGAAGACGGTGACGCGGGCGGCGGAGTCGTGCATGGCGCCGAGCTCGGCGAGCTGCTTGCCCTCCAGGCCGACGGTGACGGCGCCGATGGGCTGCACGTCGCAGTAGCCGGATTCCTTGCCGAGCCGCCAGACCTGCTCGACGACGCCGGCGGTGTCGGCGACCGGGAAGGTGTTCGCCATGGCGAAGACGGCGGTGTAGCCGCCGCTCGCGGCGGCGCGGGTGCCGGTCAGGACGGTCTCGGAGTCCTCGCGGCCGGGCTCGCGCAGGTGGGTGTGCAGGTCGACGAGGCCGGGGAGGAGGACCTGGCCCTCGGCCTCGATGACGGTCGCGCCCTCGGCGGACAGCCCGGTACCGACCTCGGCGATGGTCTCGCCGTCGATCAGGACGTCCTGCGCCTCGCCACCGAGTACCTGCGCGCCACGGATAAGGATCTTGCTCATGGTTACTTGCTCTCCTCGGTACGGGCGGCGGCGGGGGTGGTGGTGACGGCGGGCTCGGAACCACCGAGCAGCAGGTACAGGACGGCCATCCGGGTGGAGACGCCGTTGGCGACCTGCTCGACGGCCGTGCAGCGGTCGGAGTCGGCGACCTCGGCGGTGATCTCCATGCCGCGGTTCATCGGGCCGGGGTGCATCACGATGGCGTGCTTGGGCATCTTCGCCATGCGGTCGCCGTCGAGCCCGTACCGGCGGGAGTACTCGCGCTCGGTCGGGAAGAAGGCGGCGTTCATGCGTTCGCGCTGCACACGCAGCATCATGACCGCGTCGGACTTCGGCAGCACCTCGTCGAGGCTGTATGAGACCTCGCAGGGCCAGCTCTCGACGCCGATCGGGACGAGGGTGGGCGGGGCCACCACGGTGACCTCGGCGCCCAGCGTGTGGAGCAGCTGGACGTTGGAGCGGGCCACGCGGCTGTGCAGCACGTCGCCGACGATGGTGATCCGGCGGCCGTTCAGGTCCTTGCCGAGTCCGGCGTCGCGGCCGACGAGCCGGCGGCGCATGGTGAAGGCGTCCAGCAGGGCCTGGGTGGGGTGCTCGTGGGTGCCGTCGCCGGCGTTGACCACGGCGGAGTCGATCCAGCCGGAGGTCGCGAGCCGGTAGGGGGCGCCGGAGGCGTGGTGGCGGATGACGACCGCGTCCGCGCCCATGGCCTCCAGGGTCAGGGCGGTGTCCTTCAGGGATTCGCCCTTGGAAACCGAGGACCCCTTGGCGGAGAAGTTGATGACGTCGGCGGACAGGCGTTTGGCGGCGGCCTCGAACGAGATCCGGGTGCGGGTCGAGTCCTCGAAGAAGAGGTTGACGACGGTCAGGCCGCGCAGGGTGGGCAGCTTCTTGATCGGCCGGTCCGCGACGCGGGCCATCTCCTCGGCGGTGTCGAGGATCAGGACGGCGTCGTCGCGCGTGAGATCGGCGGCCGAGATGAGGTGGCGCTTCATCCGGGTGCTCCGTAGGTCAGGAGGGCAGGCAGGTGGACTGACTGGCGTGCGGGCAGGGCGTGCCGCGGCACGGGCCCCGTGTGCGGGCCCCGAGCCGGTGTGGGCTACTGCTGCCCCGCTGCCGGGGCGGTCCGCTGGCCGAGCAGCACGGCGTCACGGCCGTCCTCCTCCTGGAGCTGGACCTTGACGGTCTCCCGCAGCGACGTGGGGAGGTTCTTGCCGACGTAGTCGGCGCGGATCGGCAGTTCGCGGTGGCCCCGGTCGACGAGGACGGCGAGCTGCACGGCGCGCGGACGTCCGATGGCGCCGAGCGCGTCGAGGGCGGCGCGGATGGTGCGGCCGGAGAAGAGCACGTCGTCGACGAGGACCACGAGACGGCCGTCGATGTCGTCGCCGGGGATCTCGGTGCGGCCGATGGCCCGTGCGGGCTTCAGGCGCAGGTCGTCCCGGTACATGGTGATGTCGAGGGAGCCGACCGGGATCTTGGTGCCGGTGATCTCTTCGAGCTTGGCGGCCAGCCGGCGGGCGAGGTACACACCGCGGGTGGGAATGCCGAGGAGCACCACGTCGTCGGCGCCCTTGGCGCGTTCGACGATCTCGTGGGCGATGCGGGTCAGGACCCGTGCGATGTCCTGCGCGTCCAGTACGGGGCGCATGTCATCGGGGGCGTGCCGGGTGTCCGGGCTGTGCTGGGTGTCCATGAAAAGGACCTCCTTCTCCGCCTCACGGGACGGACCTTAAAGGACGTCTGATCTACGCCTTCCACGGTACCAGGGCGATTCCGCGCTCCTCGCGCCGGGCCCGGGCGGAGGCCCTTGCGAGGGGGCGACGAAGACCATTCGGCTTGACGCATCCAAGTAACGCTGCGTAACCTCACAGTGAGTTACCAGCCGCGCGGCGGAGCCGCACGTTGTCCATGTCGTCACAGCGTCACAGCGTCCGGGAGCGTTATGTCCAGCGAATACGCCAAACAGCTCGGGGCCAAGCTCCGTGCCATCCGCACCCAGCAGGGCCTTTCCCTCCACGGTGTCGAGGAGAAGTCCCAGGGCCGGTGGAAGGCCGTGGTGGTCGGTTCCTATGAGCGCGGGGACCGCGCCGTGACCGTCCAGCGCCTCGCCGAGCTGGCGGACTTCTACGGGGTGCCGGTGCAGGAGCTGCTGCCGGGCACGACTCCCGGCGGGGCCGCCGAGCCGCCGCCGAAGCTCCGTCTGGATCTGGAGCGCCTCGCGGGCGTGCCCGCCGAGAAGGCCGGTCCGCTGCAGCGCTACGCGGCGACGATCCAGAGCCAGCGCGGCGACTACAACGGCAAGGTGCTGTCGATCCGCCAGGACGACCTGCGCACCCTCGCCGTCATCTACGACCAGTCCCCCTCGGTCCTGACCGAGCAGCTGATCAGCTGGGGCGTGCTGGACGCGGACGCACGTCGCGCGGTGGCGCACGAGGACATCTAGTCCCGGGGCCCAGGCCCAGCAGAAACGTACCGGCGGCCGTCGGGGGCCCCTTCGGGGGTCCCGGCGGCCGCCGTTTCCGTGTGCCCCGCGCGTCCCCGGCTCCGGGATCCACGGGAACGGACGGAAGGGCCCGCAGCGCGTGCGCTGCGGGCCCTTCCGTGTGTGCGTGGCCTGTGCGTCAGCTCTCGCTGCGGCGCAGGTTCGGCTTCAGGTCCTTGAACCGGCTCAGCAGTCCGTTCACGAACGAGGGCGACTCGTCCGTCGAGAACTCCTTGGCGAGCTGGACCGCTTCGTCGATCGCCACGGCGTCCGGGGTGTCGTCCACCCAGATCAGCTCGTAGGCTCCGAGCCGCACGATGTTCCGGTCCGCGACCGGCATGCGGTCGAGGTCCCAGTCCACGGCGTAGGTGGCGATCAGATCGTCGATGCGGTCCACCTTGTCGGCGTAACCCTCGACAAGATCCATCGTGTAGGCGTTGACCGGCGACTGGCGGTCGTCCGACCGCGCGTGGCGGATCCAGTCCGCGAGGACCTCGCGCACGGGCACATCGCGCTGATCGGCCTCGAAGAGGATCTGGAAAGCGCGCTTTCGCGCGTTGCTCCGGGCAGCCACGGTTAGCTGTTCACCCGGCCGAGGTAGTCGCTCGTGCGGGTGTCGACCTTGATCTTCTCGCCGATGCTGACGAAGAGCGGGACCTGGATCTCGTGACCGGTCTCCAGCGTCGCCGGCTTGGTGCCACCGGTGGAGCGGTCGCCCTGGACGCCCGGGTCGGTGTGCTGGATGACCAGCTCGACGGCGGCGGGGAGCTCGACGTAGAGCACCTCGCCCTCGTGGCGGGCCACGGAGGCGGTGAAGCCCTCGATCAGGAAGTTGGCGGCGGCGCCGACGACCTTGCGGTCGACCATCAGCTGGTCGTAGGTCTCCATGTCCATGAAGACGAAGTACTCGCCGTCCATGTACGAGAACTGCATGTCGCGGCGGTCGATGGTGGCCGTCTCGACCTTGGTGCCGGCGTTGAACGTCTTGTCGACGACCTTGCCGGAGAGCACGTGCTTGAGCTTGGTGCGCACGAAGGCCGGGCCCTTGCCGGGCTTGACGTGCTGGAACTCGACGACGGACCAGAGCTGGCCCCCGTCGAGCTTCAGCACCATGCCGTTCTTGAGGTCGTTCGTGGAAGCCACGGTTGCGGAATCTCCTGCACTGGAAGACCAGGGAGGCGCGCACGGTCCGGTTGGCGGACTACAGCGCGAGCAGCTCCTTGGTCGTAATGGTGAGTAGCTCGGGACCGCCGTCCGCCTCGGGGCGCACGACGAGCGTGTCATCGATCCGGACACCTCCCCGGCCCGGGAGGTGAACCCCCGGTTCGACGGTGACCGGCACGCAAGCGTCCAGTTTACCCATTGCCGTAGGTGCAAGCTGCGGGTCCTCGTCGATTTCGAGACCGACACCGTGTCCGGTGGACGGCGCGAGGGCCTCGCCGTGGCCGCCCGAGCCCAACACGGACCGCGCCGCGCGGTCGACGTCCCGGTAGGCGGCCCCCGGCAGGAGGGCCTCCCGGCCGGCCCGTTGGGCCGCGAAGACCAGGTCGTACAGCTCGATCTGCCAGTCGGCCGGGGTGGTGCCGATCACGAACGTGCGGCCGATCTCGCAGCGGTATCCACGGTAGTTGGCGCCCAGGCAGACGGAGAGGAAGTCGCCCTCCTCCACCCGACGGTCCGAGGGCCGGTGCCGGGAGCGGCCGGAGTGCGGTCCGGTGCCGACCGAGGTGGGGAAGGCGGGGCCGTCGGCGCCGTGGTCCACCAGGCGCCGTTCCAGCTCCAGGGCGAGGTGGCGTTCGGTCCGGCCGACCAGGATGGACTCCAGCAGCTCGCCGAGCGCCTGGTCGGCGATCTCGGCGGCGATCCGCAGACAGGCGATCTCCTCCTCGTCCTTGACGAGGCGCTGCTGTTCCACGGACGTCCCGAGGTCCGCGAGGCGCAGTCCGGGCGCGACCGAGCGCAGGGCCCGGTGGCGGCCGACGGTGAGGTGGTGCTCCTCCACGGCGAGCGAGTCGGCCCGCGCGGAGGCCGCCATGTCGGCGGCGGCCACGGCGGGGTCCCCGCCGGGGGCGGAGAGCACGTTCAGTCGGAGTCGGTCGTCCAGGCGGCCCTCGTCGGCCTCCCCGGTGGGCGAGGTGCCGCAGAACAGCACGTCCTCGACGGGTCCGACCAGCAGGACGGCGCCGCGCGGGGACGCCCCGGCCAGGTAGCGGACATTGGCCGGACGCGTGATCAACGCGGCGGCGTTGCCCGCGGCGGCACAGCGGTCGCGGAGCCGGCCCCTGCGGGCCGCGTAGGCGTCTGACATGTCTTCGAGCCTACGAGCGCCCCGTCCATCCGGCCTGGCGAGCGGGTCCGTACGGGCCTGCGGTCCCGGGGCCCGGCCCCGGTTCAGGCCTGCGGGGCCCCGATGACACGGGCCAGGGTCTCGTCGAGCGCGCGGGCGGTGCCCTCGACGTCCAGGTGCGAGTTGTCGATGATCGCCAGCCCGGACCCGTACCAGCCCGCCATCCGCCCGTGGATGCGGGCGACTTCCTCGTCGGAGAGCCGCCGGTTGCCGGAGCGGGCCGCGTTGCGCTCCAGGACGATCTCCAGGCCGGGCAGCAGGACGACCGGCAACAGGGCCGGGCCGACGTGCCGCTTCCACCCGCCCAGGCCCACCACGGGCCGGTCCGGGAAGACGGCGTCGTCGAGGATGCAGGAGATCCCGTTCGCCAGGTAGTTGCGCGCGGCGAAACCGCAGGTGCGGCGGGCGAGCCGGTACTGGGCCTCGGAGTGCTCGTTCCAGCCCGCCTGCGGGTCGGCGAAGCCCGAACAGACCCACTCCCGGACGTCGTCCAGGCTGATGTGCGCGGTGGGCACGGGCCGGGTGGCCGCCCAGTGGCGGGCGACGGTGGTCTTCCCCGCGCCCGCCGGGCCGATCAGCAGGACGGCGAGGGTGGCGCCGCCGGTGCCGGGGGCCACGGCCGGGGGCAGCGGGATGTGACCCGTCGTCTCCGGGACCGCCTGCTGGGGCGGGACCGGCGGGGGCGGCGGTACGGAACCCGACCAGCCCTGCCCGGGGGGTATGGGCGGCTGCGAGGGCGACGCCGGGTGTTGTCCCGACCCGCCCCAGGCACCGCCTCCCACTCCTTGCTGCATCCGCTGCCACTCCGTCTCGTTCCGGCGACTGATGCGAGAACGTTATATGACCCCGGACCTCCGGCGTCCCACCCCTGCCGTCAGGCGGTCACTTCGTCCGCCAACGCGCGCAACGCCAGGCGGTACGAACCGATGCCGAAGCCCGCCACGGTGCCGGTCGCCACCGCGGCGATCACGGAGGTGTGCCGGAACTCCTCGCGGGCGTACGGGTTCGAGATGTGCACCTCGATCAGCGGCGCGGTGCGCTGCGCCGCCGCGTCCCGCATGGCGTACGAGTAGTGCGTGAAGGCGCCCGGGTTGATGACCACGGGAATCCTGCCGTCCGCCGCCTCGTGCAGCCAACGCACCAGCTCGCCCTCGTCGTTGGTCTCGCGGACCTCGACGTCGAAGCCGAGTTCCGCGCCGACCGCGCGGCAGCTCTCGACGAGCCCGGTGTAGGAGGTGGCCCCGTACACGTCGGGCTCGCGCGACCCGAGCCGGCCCAGGTTCGGGCCGTTCAGGACGAACACCCGCCGGCTCATGCGCCGACCTCGCCGTACGCCGCGAACAGCAGCGCGGGGTCCGGCCCCTCCAGCACGGTCGGCTTGGCCAGTCCGTCGAGGACGATGAAGCGCAGCAGGTCGCCGCGGGACTTCTTGTCGACCTTCATGGTCTCCAGCAGCTTGGGCCACTGGTCGCCGCGGTAGGTCAGCGGGAGGCCGACGGAGGCGAGGACGGCCTTGTGCCGGTCGGCCGTGGCGTCGTCCAGCCGGCCCGCGAGCCGGCCGAGCTCGGCGGCGAAGACCATGCCCACCGACACGGCCGCGCCGTGGCGCCACTTGTAGCGCTCGTTCTTCTCGATGGCGTGCGCGAGGGTGTGCCCGTAGTTGAGGATCTCCCGCAGCCCGGCCTCCTTGAGGTCGCTGGACACCACGTCCGCCTTGACCTGGATGGAGCGGGTGATCAGCTCGGCGGTGTGCGGGCCGGCGGGGGTGCGGGCCGCCTGCGGGTCCGCCTCGATCAGGTCGAGGATCACCGGGTCGGAGATGAATCCGGCCTTGATGATCTCGGCGAGACCGCTGACGTAGTCGTTGACCGGCAGCGAGTCCAGCGCCGCGAGGTCGCAGAGCACGCCGGCGGGCGGGTGGAAGGCGCCGACGAGGTTCTTGCCCTCGGCGGTGTTGATGCCGGTCTTGCCGCCGACGGCCGCGTCCACCATGGCGAGCACGGTGGTGGGTACGGCGATCCAGCGCACGCCGCGCAGCCAGGAGGCGGCCACGAAGCCGGCGAGGTCGGTGGTGGCTCCCCCGCCCACGCCGACGATCACGTCGGTGCGGGTGAAGCCGGACTGGCCCAGCGCCTTCCAGCAGTACGCGGCGACCTCGATCGTCTTGGCCTCCTCGGCGTTCGGCACCTGGATGGCGACCGCCTCGTAGCCCTGCGCGGCCAGGTCGTCCCGCAGCGCCTCACCGGTCGAGGCGAGCGCCTCGGGGTGGATCACCGCGACCCGCTTGGCCTTCGTGCCGATGAGGGAGCCGAGCTCGCCGAGCAGCTGCCGGCCGACCAGCACGTCGTACGCGCCGTGTCCGGCGCTCGCGCCGACCTGGATGCGCGTCACCTGGTCTGTCATACGTCCTTCAACTCCAGAGCGTCGAGGACCGCCTGCGCGACCTCTTCGGGTGTGCGGTCGTCGGTGGCCACGACGACGCGCGCGACTTCGGTGTACAGGTGGCGCCTGGCCTCCATCAGCTCGCGCCACTGGCGGCGCGGGTTGACGGCGAGCAGCGGGCGCGCGGCGCTCAGGCCGACGCGCCGGACCGCCTCCTCGACGTCCATCGACAGGTAGGCGACGGGCAGGCCGGCCAGCAGCCCGCGGGTGCCCTCGTCGAGGACGGCCCCGCCGCCGAGGGAGAGGACCCCGGTGTGCTCGGCGACGGCGGCCGCGACGGCCTGCCGTTCCAGCTCGCGGAAGTAGGGCTCGCCCTCGTCGACGAAGAGGTCGGAGATCTCCCGGCCGGTGGCCGCGACGATGTCGGCGTCGGTGTCCCGGTAGGGGACGCCGAGGCGTGCGGCGAGGAGTTCTCCGACCGTGGACTTGCCGGACCCCATGGGTCCGACAAGGACGACCAGTGGTCCGGCGGTCACCGGATCTGCAGGTTGTCGAGGTACGAGCGGACGTTGCGGCGGGTCTCGGGGACCGAGTCGCCGCCGAACTTCTCGACGACGGCGTCGGCCAGCACGAGCGCGACCATCGCCTCGGCGACGATGCCGGCGGCCGGGACGGCGCACACGTCGGAGCGCTGGTGGTGGGCCACCGTCGCCTCCCCGGTGGACACGTCCACGGTGGCGAGCGCGCGCGGCACGGTCGCGATGGGCTTCATCGCGGCGCGTACCCGCAGCAGCTCACCGGTGGTCAGGCCGCCCTCGGTGCCGCCGGAACGGCCCGAGGTGCGACGCAGGCCCTCGTCGGTGGAGACGATCTCGTCGTGCGCCCGGGAGCCGGGCACGCGGGCCAGCTCGAAGCCGTCGCCGACCTCCACGCCCTTGATGGCCTGGATGCCCATGAGCGCGGCGGCGAGGCGGGCGTCGAGGCGGCGGTCCCAGTGGACGTGCGAGCCGAGGCCGACGGGCACCCCGTACGCGAGGACCTCGACGACGCCGCCGAGGGTGTCGCCGTCCTTGTGGGCCTGGTCGATCTCGGCGACCATCGCCTTCGACGCGTCGGCGTCGAGGCAGCGCACCGGGTCGGCGTCGAGCTTGTCGACGTCGGCGGGGGTCGGGTAGACGCCGTACGGGGCCTTGGCCGCCGCGAGTTCCACCACGTGCGAGACGATCTCGATGCCCGCGACCTCCTTGATGAAGGACCGGGCGATGGCGCCGAGGGCCACGCGGGCGGCCGTCTCACGGGCGCTGGCGCGCTCCAGGATCGGGCGGGCCTCGGAGAAGCCGTACTTCTGCATGCCCGCCAGGTCGGCGTGGCCGGGGCGCGGGCGGGTCAGCGGCGCGTTGCGGCCGGTCTCCTTGAGCAGCGAGGGGTCGACGGGGTCGGCCGACATGACCGTCTCCCACTTGGGCCATTCGGTGTTGCCGATCATGACGGCGACCGGGGAACCCTGGGACAGTCCGTGGCGGACGCCGCCGAGGAAGGTGATCTCGTCCTGCTCGAACTTCATCCGGGCACCGCGGCCATAGCCGAGCCGGCGCCGGGCCAGGTGGTCGGCCACCAGCTCGGTGGTGACCGGGACGCCGGCGGGGAGGCCCTCCAGCGTCGCCACCAGGGCCGGTCCGTGCGACTCTCCTGCGGTCAGCCAACGCAACCTGCTCAACGATGCTCCTCATGCTCGCGCCCGGCACAGCGAAGGCGCGATCGGGTGCGCGGCCCTGACCCGCCTCACCCGATCCTCCCATGTCCGCGGGGGTATCCCGGTGCCAGGTCCAGGTATCGGACGGGGGATCCGTCAGGTCCCCGCCCTTCGAGGCGGTGTCACACCCTCACGGTCGGGCCCGGAGCGCGTCCTCGCCCGCCGTGCGCATGGCGGCCAAGGGTCCGGGGGCGCGCCCGGTCATCTGCTCGACCTGGAGGACGGCTTGGTGGACCAGGAGGTCCAGCCCGCCGAGGAGGGTGCCGCCGCGCGCCGTCCAGGCCGCGGCGAGCGCGGTGGGCCACGGGTCGTACAGGACGTCGAACAGGGTCCCCGCGCCGGCGGGCACCTCCCGGGCCAGGGCGTCGGTCGCGCCCGCCGGGGTGGTGGCGATCACCAGCGGTGCGCCGAGCGCCTCGGCCGCCCGTGACCAGTCGGCCGTGCGGACGTCGACGCCGAGCCGTTCGCCCCACTGCCGCATCTCGTCGGCGCGCTCGCGCGAGCGCACGTACGCGGTGACCTCGCCGGTGCAGACGCGGGAGAGCGCCGCCAGCGCCGAGGAGGCGGTGGCCCCGGCGCCGAGGACGGCGGCGGCGGGCACCTTCTCGACGCCGCGTTCGTGCAGTGCGGCGACGATGCCGGGGATGTCGGTGTTGTCGCCGAGGCGCCGGCCGTCCGGGGTGAGGACGACCGTGTTGACGGCCTCCACCGAAGCGGCGGTGTCGCTGATCCCGTCGAGCAGCGGGATGATCGCCCGCTTCAGCGGCATGGTGAGGGACAGCCCGGCCCACTCGGGGCCCAGGTCGGCGACGAACCCGGCGAGCGTGGCCTCGTCGATCTCGAAGCGGTCGTACGTCCAGTCGAGGAGGCCCAGCTCCCGGTACGCGGCGCGGTGCAGGACCGGGGAGAGGGAGTGCTCGATGGGCGACCCCAGCACCGCGGCCCGCCGTACTGTCGGCTGCATGTCCCTCGCCCCTCACCAGTTCCCGTCCGCGCGCGGGCACGCGCGGACGACCGGGCCGGTGCCCGGGCGCGAGAGACAGTACCGCAGCCCGCGCGGCGACGAGGACACCCGGTCCCCGTCGTCCGGGGACGACGGGGACCGGGTGTCGGAGCGTCCCGAACCGTCGGGCTACTGGCCCGACTTCTTGCGCTCCCTCTCGTATTCCTCGACGTTGACGTTGTGCTCGTCGTTGGTGACGGCGAACAGCGTCTTGTTCTCGTTGACGGACACGAAGTAGTACCAGGGGCCGGGTTCCGGGTTCGTCGCCGCCTTGAGCGCGTCGGCTCCCGGGTTGCTGATCGGTCCCGCGGGCAGGCCCACGACCTTGTACGTGTTGTAGGGGTCGGCGATCTGGCGCAGTTCCTTGACCGAACCGACGTCGAGGGTGCTCTGGCCCTTGATGTAGTTGATCGTGGAGTCGAAGTCGAGCAGACCGTTCGTCTCGGTGTTGCCCGGCTTGAGGCGGTTGTAGACCACGCGCGAGATCTTGTCGAAGTCGTGCTGGTACTTGCCCTCCGCCTGGACGAGGCTCGCGACGGTGACGAGTTCGAGGGGGGTCTTCAGGCCCATCTTCGTGGCCTGGCCCTTGACGTCGGCGTTCGCGTACTCCTGGCTCGCCTTGGCGACCATCTGCTTGAGCAGGGCCTCCGGCTTCATGTCCTTGCCCAGGTCGTAGCGGGCCGGGTAGAGGAAGCCTTCCAGCGGGTCCTTGATGTTCTTGTTGGAGTTGGCCCAGTCCGGCAGGCCGAGGTTCTTGGACTCCTTGGTCGCGACGTCCTTCGTGGTGCCGGGCTTGAGGGAGAGCTTCTTGTCGATCAGGGTGTAGATCTCGAAGTTGCGCTTGCCCTCGGGGATCGTGAGCACGTTCAGGGCCGAGGGGTCGAGCATGATCTCGACCGCGGACCTGGCGGACATCTCCTTCTTGAGGGAGTAGACGCCCGGCTGGATGGACTTGCCCTTGGGGTTGGCCTCGGCGGCGGCGGCGAAGGCCTCCGCGCTGGCCACGACGCCCGCCTTCTTGAGGAGCTGGCCCATGAGCATCAGGCCGGCGTTCTTGGGGATCTCGACGTCGACCGTCTCGTCGTTGCCCGTGCCGGAGAAGTCCGCGGCCGAGCTGAACTTGCCCTTGAGGTAGGTGTAGCCGTAGTAACCGCCCCCGCCGACGACGCCCACGATCACGAGGGCGGCGATCAGGCACGCGGCGCCGCTGCGTTTCGTCGTGTCCTTCGAACGGCCCGACCTGCGCCCGCCGCCCGACCCGTCGGGGTCCTCCCCGGCGAGGGATCCGTTCTCCTCCTCGCGCTCCTCCGTCAGGAGGTCGCCGTCCTGTGCCTCGGCCCCGGGCTCGGGCTCCAGGTGCCGCCGGCCCGGGGGCTGTGGCGGCGGGTAGGCGTCGGGAGTGCCGTACAGGTCGGGGGCCTCGCCGGGGTAGGCGCCCGCGTTCTGTTGGGTGTACGGGTCCACGCCGGCGTACGGGTCCACCGTCGCGGGCCCGGGGACGTACTGGCCCTGGCCGGTGTCCCAGACCTGGTCGCCGTACGGCTGCCGGGGCTGCTCCGGGTGGGGTTGCTGCGGGTGGGGTTGCTGCGGGGGGAGCTGCTGCCCGCCCTGCTGCTGCGGGGCGGGCTGCTGCTGGGGATAGCCCTGCTGCGGGTACTGCTGCTGGTTCGGGTACTGCTGCGGGTCCTGGTACTGCGGGTCCGGGTACTGCGCCTGGGGGTACTGCTGCTGCGCGTACTGCTGCTGGTACTGCGGATCCGCGTACGGGGGCCGGCCGGTCTGGGGGTCCGGATGCTGCGGCGGCTGCTGCTGGTACTGCTCCTGAGCGCCGGTGTCGTAAGGCGTCTGACCCTGTTGGACCGGATGTCCGGTCCACCCCTGGTCCCCGTACAGGGGGTCCTCGGGGTGCCACGGTTCGGGGGTGCGGCCCCGGCCATACTCAGTCATCGATCCCCTAGAGCCGCGAGACGGAGGCAGCGGCTTCGTTGCCGCGGCACCCGGTTCCGCCTCTGAAGTGGTGGGCGACGGCTGTTCGAATGCCGCCACATCGCGCGGAACGTTACCGTATCGCGATCAGACAACCACTTCGACGCACTCGCCGGGCGGATTACCCGATACCCGTTCGGTCTCAAGAGCGGTTTGCAGGATCACGACGGCGGCCGCCTGGTCGATGACCGAGCGCCCCTTCTTCGCGTTCTTCCCGGACGCCCGCAGCCCCTGGGCCGCGGTGACCGTGGTCATCCGCTCGTCCACGAGACGGACCGTCACCGGCTTGATGCCCTTGGCCAGTTCGTTCGCGAAGGCGCGCACCTTGACCGCGGCCGGCCCCTCCCGCCCGCTGAGCGAGCGGGGGAGGCCGACCACGACTTCGAGGGGCTCGTACTCGGCGACGAGCTGCCGCAGCCGCCGGTGGGCGAAGGGGATGTCCCGTCCCGGCACGGTTTCCACCGGTGTGGCCAGCACCCCGTCGGGGTCGCACGAGGCGACCCCGATCCGGGCGTCACCGACATCGACGGCCAGCCGGCGGCCGCGGCGCAGTGTCATCGGGCGGTCTCGCCCACGAGCCGCTCGACGGCCGCGACGGCGTCGCCGATGGCGGCCGGGTTCTGACCGCCGCCCTGGGCGACGTCGGGCTTGCCGCCGCCACCGCCACCGAGGGTCTTGGCGGCGGTGCGCACCAGGTCACCGGCCTTGAGGCCGCGTTCGCGGGCGGCCTCGTTGGTGGCGATGACCGTCAGCGGGCGATCGTTGGCGACGGTGAACAGCGCGACGACGGCCGGGCGGTCGCCCTGCCCCGGCGCCTGGGCGAGCCGGCCGCGGACGTCGAGGACCAGCTTGCGCAGGTCGTCGGCGCCGGTGCCGTCCGGCACCTGGCCGGTGACGAGCGCGACGCCCCGTACGTCCTGGGCGCCGGCGGCGAGACCGGCGGCGGCCTGGAGGACCTTCTCCGCGCGGAACTTCTCGATCTCCTTCTCGGCGTCCTTCAGCTTGCCGAGCATGGAGGCGATCTTCTCCGGAAGCTCCTCCGGACGGCCCTTGACCAGCTCCTGGAGCTGGGCGACGACCGTGTGCTCCTTGGCGAGGAAGTTGTACGCGTCCACGCCCACGAGAGCCTCGACACGGCGCACGCCGGAACCGATGGAGGACTCGCCGAGCAGCTTCACCAGGCCCAGCTGGGCGGTGTTGCCGACGTGCGTGCCGCCGCACAGCTCCTTGGAGAAGTCGCCGATGGTGACGACGCGCACGCGCTCGCCGTACTTCTCGCCGAACTCGGCGATGGCGCCCTGCTTCTTGGCCTCGTCGATGCTCATGATCTCGGCGGTGACGTCCAGCTCGCGCGAGAGCACATCGTTGATCTTCTGCTCGACGTCGGTGAGGACCGTGCCGGGGACGGCGTTCGGGGAGCCGAAGTCGAAGCGGAAGCGGCCCGGCGAGTTCTCGGAGCCGGCCTGGGCGGCCGTGGGGCCGAGGGCGTCGCGCAGCGCCTGGTGCGTCAGGTGCGTGGCCGAGTGGGCGCGGGCGATGGCGCGGCGACGGTTGATGTCGATGGCGGCGTACGCCGAGGCGCCCACCGTCACCTCGCCGACCTGGACGGAACCCTTGTGCACGGAGACGCCCGGGACGGGCTGCTGTACGTCGCGGACGACGACGACGGCGCCGGAGTCGAGCTTGATCCGACCCTGGTCGGCGAGCTGGCCGCCGCCCTCCGCATAGAAGGGGGTGCGGTCGAGGACGATCTCGACCTCGTCGCCCTCGGAGGCGGCGGGCGCGGAGACGCCGTTGACCAGCAGGCCGACGATCGTGGACTCGCCCTGGGTGGTGGCGTAGCCGGTGAACTCGGTGGCTCCGGCGCCGTCGGCGATCTCCCGGTAGGCGGACATGTCCGCGTGGCCGGTCTTCTTGGCCTTGGCGTCGGCCTTGGCGCGGTCGCGCTGTTCCTGCATCAGGCGGCGGAAGCCGGGCTCGTCCACGGAGAGGCCCTGTTCGGAGGCCATCTCCAGGGTGAGGTCGATCGGGAAGCCCCAGGTGTCGTGGAGCAGGAACGCCTTGTCGCCCGAAAGGACGGTGCCACCGGTCGCCTTGGTCTCGCTCACGGCGGTGTCGAGGATGTTCGTGCCGCCCTTGACGGCCTTCAGGAAGGCGGCTTCCTCGGCGAGGGCGACGGTCTCGATGCGCTTGCGGTCGGTGGTCAGCTCCGGGTACTGCTGCCCCATCGTGCTGATCACGACGTCCACGAGTTCCTGGACGACGGGACCGGTGGCGCCCATGAGGCGCATGTTGCGGATGGCGCGGCGCATGATGCGGCGCAGCACGTAGCCGCGGCCCTCGTTGCCGGGGGTGACGCCGTCACCGATGAGCATCACCGAGGTGCGGATGTGGTCGGCGACCACGCGCATCGAGACGTCGGTGCCGTGGGCGGCCCCGTACTGGACGCCGGTGAGCTCGGTGGCCTTGTCCATGACCACGCGCAGGGTGTCGGTCTCGTACATGTTCTGCACGCCCTGCAGGATCATGGCGAGACGTTCGAGGCCGAGACCGGTGTCGATGTTCTTCGACGGCAGGTCGCCGAGGATCGGGAAGTCTTCCTTCCCGTCGCCGGCGCCGCGCTCGAACTGCATGAAGACCAGGTTCCAGATCTCCACGTAGCGCTCGTCGTTGACGGCGGGGCCGCCCTCGACGCCGAACTCCGGGCCGCGGTCGTAGTTGATCTCCGAGCACGGGCCACAGGGGCCGGGGACGCCCATGGACCAGAAGTTGTCCTTCTTGCCCAGGCGCTGGATGCGCTCGGCGGGGACGCCGACCACGTCGCGCCAGATCGTCTCGGCCTCGTCGTCGTCGAGGTAGACGGTGATCCAGAGCTTCTCGGGTTCGAGGCCGTAGCCGCCGTCCGCCACGGAGCTGGTGAGCAGCTCCCAGGCGTACTTGATGGCGCCTTCCTTGAAGTAGTCCCCGAAGGAGAAGTTGCCGCACATCTGGAAGAACGTGCCGTGGCGGGTGGTCTTGCCGACCTCTTCGATGTCCGGGGTACGGACGCACTTCTGCACGCTCGTGGCCCGGGGGGCCGGGGGCTTGGTCTCGCCGAGGAAGTACGGCTTGAACGGGACCATGCCCGCGTTGACCAGCAGCAGAGTCGGGTCGTCCGCGATGAGCGACGCCGAAGGGACAACGGTGTGACCGCGCTCCTCGAAGAAGCTCAGCCAGCGGCGGCGGATTTCAGCCGACTCCATCAGTGGTCCTCATTCCGGTTGTACCCGACCGTCGAGTGGTTCGTGCGGTGGGTGGTCTGGTCGTTCTCCAGGGCCTTCAGTCGTCGCGGCCCGGGGAGGGCGGTGACGTTGTCGGGCCGGTCGGGGTCCTGGTGGAGCCCCAACGCATCGTTCAGCTCGTCTTCGCGCTGCGTCATTCCCGCCTTGACGTCCAGGGCGAAGTCCTTGAGGCGGTGGCCCGCCTCCACCGCCTTGTCGGCGGCCTGCGCGGCGAGGCTCTCCGGTGTCAGCTTCTTCAGCTGTCGGTTGACCTTGGTGGTGGCCCACACGCCGGCGGCGGCGCCGGCGGTGAACCAGAAGGCTCGGCGGAACATCGGAGGTCTCAGCCCTTCTGCTTCCGGCGCCGGGGCGTCGGCACCGTACGGCCGACGATCACGGTTCGTCGGGATGTCTTCTTCGGTGCGGCGTCCGTGTTCTTGCCCAGCGCCTTGCGGACCCCGTAGCCGAAGGCCGCGACCTTGACCAGGGGGCCGCCGAAGGTGGAGGCGACGGTCGAGGACAGCGCGGAGGCGTTGGAGGTGACTTCCTGGACGTCGCTCGCGATGGCGTCGACCCGGTCGAGCTGGGTGCGGGCGGAGCGGACGGTCGTGGAGGCGTCGGCCAACAGCGGGACCGCCTGTTCGGTCACGTCGGCCACCATCTTGGTGGTCGCCTTCAGGACCTGGGCCAGCCTCACCAACACCACGGCGAGGAAGGAGACCAGAATGGCCCAGAAGACGGCCACGAGGATCCCGGCCACCTCTCCACCGGACACTTCGCACCACTCTCTGCACATCGATCGCCACGTATAAAGGTCGTCGTCCGACCCTATCGCGCCGGAGATCCCCGCCCGTACCGGAATTCCGGAGCCTCGGGGTCCGCCTTGTACGGGGCGCGTCCGGACCAGTACTCTCCGTGTCCCATGCGACAGAGACCCCTTCGAAACAGGACCTGGGGCAATCTTCCCTCGGAGCTGAGCGCGTTCGTCGGCCGGGGGGACGAACTCGACGGGCTGGAACGGCTCCTCGGGACCTCGCGGCTCGTGACGGTGACCGGAGTCGGGGGCGTGGGCAAGTCCCGGCTGGCGCTGGCGGCCGCCCGGGAGCTGGAGGCGGCCGGGACCCCGGCCGAGCAGGAACGCTACTGCGACGGCGTGTGGTGGGCGGAGTTGTCGTCCGTGCGGGATCCGGCGTTCCTGGAGTTCGCCGTCGCAGAGGCGCTCGGCCTGACCGACCACACCACCCGGCCGCTGCGGACCGTCCTGACCGAGCACCTGGCGGGGCGCCGGCTGCTGTTGGTCCTGGACGGGTTCGAGCAGCTGGTCGACGAGTGCGCGGTCCTGGTCCGGGAGCTGCTGCTCCGCTCCCCCGGTCTGCGGGTGCTGGCCGCGGGACGGCGTCCTCTGGAGGTGGACGGGGAGCTGGTCTTCCCGTTGGCCCCGCCGGTCGCCGAGGAGGCCTTGGAGCTGCTGGCGAACCGGGCGTCGGCACTCGACCCGGCCTTCGAGGTGACGGACGCCAACCGGGGGGCGCTGATCGGGCTGTGCGAGCGGCTCGACGGGATCCCGCTGGCGCTGGAGCTGGCGGCGGGCCGGCTGCGCGCGCTGGCGCCGGAGCAGGTCTCGGCCCGACTGGCGGACCGGTTCGCCCTGCTGACGGGCGGGGCGCGCGGGGCGTTGCCGCGGCACCGGACGCTGCGTACGGCGATCGGCTGGAGCCACGAGCTGTGCACGCCGCCGGAGCGCCTGCTGTGGGCGCGGCTCTCGGTCTTCGCCGGGCGGTTCGACCTCGACGCCGCCGAATACGTGTGCGCCGGTCGGGACCTGCCGGTGGAGTCCGTGCTGGACCTGGTCGGGGAGTTGCTGACCCAGTCGCTGTTGGTGAAGGAGGAGACCCCGGCCGGGGTGCGCTACCGGATGCTGGAGACCGTGCGCCTGTACGGCGCGGGCTGGCTGGAGTCGCTGGGCGACGCCGGGCGGCTGCGGCGACGGCACCGGGACTGGTACATGGGGCTGGCGACCTGGTGCGAGCTGGACTGGTTCAGTCCGCGTCAGCGGGAGGTGGCCGCGCTGGTGGAGGCGGAGCTGCCGAACCTGCGGCTGGCCCTGGAGTGCTGTCTCGACGAACCGGAGGAGCTGCATCTGGGCCAGTACCTGGCGGGCACCCTCTGGTTCTACTGGGCGGGCTGCGGTCGGCTCACCGAGGGCCGGCACTGGTTGGACCGCACGCTGGAGCACGTTCCGGGCCCGGAGTACGAGAGTTCGCGGCTGAAGGCGCTCTGGGTGCTGGGGTACGTGGCCGCCCTCCAGGGCGACCCGGTGGCCTCGATGAGCGCCCTGTACGAGTGCCGGGACGGCGCGGCCCGTACGGGGAACCCCGTGGCCGCGGCGTACGCGGTGCACCGCCTGGGCTGTCTGGCCCTGGTCTCGGACGACATGGCGCGGGCCCGGGAACTGTTGGGCACGGCGTTGGAGCGCTACCGGGAGGCCGGCGAGCTGAACAGCAACGTGTTGATGTGCCAGGTGGAGCTGGCGATGTCGCTGGCCTTCCTGGGGGAGCCGGCCGGCGCGCTCTCGCTGTGCGAGGAGGTCCGGGAGATCTGCGAGGAGCGCGGGGAGCTCTGGACGAAGGCGTACGCGCTGTACGTGCTGGCGTACGCGGCGCTGGACGCCGGGGACACGGGGCGGGCGCGGTCACTGCTGACCGAGTGCGTGGAGATCAACCACGCGTTCCGGGACCTGGTGGGGTTGGTCCTCGCGATCGAGCTGTTGGCCCTGGTCACGGTGACGGAGGGGCATCCGGCGGAGGCGGCGGTGCTCCAGGGCGCGGCCGAGCCGATGTGGGACGGCGTCGGGCTGAGGCTCTTCGGCTCGGGGTACTTCAACGCGCCCCGGCTGAGGTGCCTGGAGCGCGCGGGCGAGCTGATCGGCACCGAGCACTACGCGGCCGGCGCCCGGCACGGGCGGGCCCTGTCGTCGGACGCGCTGGTGGAGCGGGCGTTGCGGGGGCCGCAGCCGGTTGCCGCGGTCGCGCTGCCGAGGCCTCGCACGATGCCCACCCGGACGGCGGGCCGCGCCGGGGCGGGCGCGGACAACAGGAAACCCGCCGGCTCCCCCAAGGGGGAACCGGCGGGTTGACCAGCCTGTGAGGCTACGTCCGCCGAATCAGCGGGCGTAGTACTCGACGACGAGCTGCTCGTCGCAGATGACCGGGATTTCCTTGCGGTTCGGGTCGCGGTCCAGGCGGAAGGCCAGGGCCTTCAGGTTGACCTGCAGGTAACGGGGGGTCTCGCCCTCGCCTGCGTAGCCACCCTCACGGGCAACCTGGAACGGAACCTTCTCGCGGCTGCGCTCGCGCACCGTGATGACGTCGTCCGGGCGGACACGGAACGACGGCTTGTCGACCTTGCCACCGTTGACCTCGATGTGGCCGTGAACGACCATCTGGCGAGCCTGGTAGATGGTGCGGGCGATGCCCGAACGCAGGACCAGGGCGTCGAGGCGACGCTCGAGCTCGACGACAAGCGCCTCGCCCGTCTTGCCTTCGGCCTTCTTGGCGCGGTCGTACGCGCGGGCCATCTGACGCTCAGAGATGTCGTACTGAGCGCGCAGACGCTGCTTCTCCAGCAGACGAACCTTGTAGTCCGAGTTCTGCTTGCGGCCACGGCCGTGCTCGCCCGGCGGGTAGGGGCGGGCCTCGAAGTACTTGACGGCCTTCGGGGTCAGCGCAATGCCGAGGGCACGCGACTTCTTGACCTTGGGTCGCTTCTGGTTCACGTGGAACCTACCTCCATGTAAGTTAGGTGAGGCTTACCTTAGCGAGGAGGACGTAATGTCTCGACCACATGGGATCCCCCTGCCCAGTGCGCGTCGAAGTTCAGATTCCAACGATACGGAATCTGCTTTCGACGACGATAAGCAAGGTCAGCCGCGTCCCAGGGAAGGCGTTCGGCAGCTCACCGGAGCCGAACGCGTACGAACCCTCGTAGAGTCCAACGCCTCAGTATCCCTCACGCTCCCGGGTGCTTTCGACCAGGAAGAGTTCGGGACAGGGCTGCCGGCCGCTCGGACCGTCACCCCGGACGGGGACGTGATTCTCCTTGTTTCAGGGGAATCCGCGGCTGCCAGGGCAGCCGCTCACGCCCAGGACGACGACCTCACCGCCGTGATCGAGATCACGGATGTGGCGCCGGTGTCCGTGCCCCATCGTATCCGAGGCCGCGCCTGGCTCGCCGGGTGGCTGACGCCGGTGCGCGGGGACGACCGGCCGGCCTGTGCGGCGCTGCTCGCGGAGCGCAGTCCGGTGGGCGAGCTGCTCGGCATGTCCGAGTCCCTGGACGCCCCGTACTCGGGCCGCCCCGCCTGGATGATGCTCCGCCTGGAGGTCGGCGAGATCTCGGTGGACGACCTGTGGGGTGCGGAGCAGGTGGACCCGGACGAGCTGGCGGCGGCGGAGCCGGACCCGATGGTCGCCCACGAGACGGAACTCCTCCAGCACCTCTCCGCCGCCCACGGCGACCGGATCGCGGACCTGTGCGGGCTGCTCGGCACACGCGGGGCGCAGGGCATGAACGCGGTCCCGCTGGCCCTCGACCGACTGGGGCTGCGCGTGCGCTTCACGGGCTGCGACCCCTCCGCCGCCTTCGACGCCCGCTTCGACTTCCCGGAGCCGGTATCGGACATCTGCGGTCTGCGCCGGGCGATGCACACGCTCTTCTCGGCTGCCGGTCACCCCTGAGGGCAGGTCGCCAGCATCTCGACGAGGGCGTCCTTCTCCGGCGGTGTCACCGACAGCCCGTACGTCGCCTTGATGCCGGTGTAGCGCCGGGCGTACTCGCACCAGTACGCCCGCCGCGGGGGCTTCCACTTGTCGGCGGTCCTGCTGCCCTTGTCCTGGTTGGTCTGCTTGTCCACGGCGAGCAGGACGTTCAGGTCGTTGGCGTACTCCAGCCTGCGTCGCGGCGTCCAGGCGTGGGCCCCTCCCCGCCAGGCGGCGCCCAGCGCGACGACGTGGTCCGTCTCGATCCCGGAGGCGCGGCGGTAGGTGTAGGGGATCTCCTTGCCGGTGTACGGGTCGTGCAGCACCCCGGAAAGCACCACGCACGGGTTGCGGTCCCCCTCCCGGAGTTGCTTGAGGTCCCGGCGCAACACGTCGTCGCGGGTGTCGCAGCCGTTGCGGCCACCGAGGGCGTCGGTCTCGTCCGACCAGTAGCGGCCGAAGTTCTCCCGCTTGTAGGTCTGCCAGTTCCTGCCCCACTCGACCTTGAGCCCGGCCAGCCGGTCGGTCGCCTCCCGCGCGGTCGGCGGGAACCCGGGGCTCGTGAGCGGCGCCCCCGAGACGAGCGCCGCGATGCCGGCGGGACGCTCCGCCCCGTCCCCGTGATGGCATCCGGCGGCCGACAGCACGGCCGCGACGACGACGATCAGCGGAGCCCGACTGCCCATGCCCGGAGCCTAGACCGTCTCTTCCGGATCCTGCCTGCCCCGCGCCGCCCGGCACCGCGCCCCGCGAGGCGGCCCGCCCGCTACGACCCGCGCAGGCGCTCGCGGACCTTCTCCACCACGTCCGCGTACCGCGCCTCGGCGCCGTACCGGGTCGGCTCGTAGTACCGCTTGCCGTGGATCTCGTCCGGCGCGTACTGCTGCGCGGCGATGGCGCCGGGGACGTCGTGCGGGTAGACGTACCCGACGGCGTGACCGAGCTTCGCCGCCCCCTTGTAGTGGCCGTCGCGCAGGTGCGCGGGGACGGAGCCCGCCGACCCGGCCCGCACGTCGGCCAGCGCGGCGCCGATCGCGGTCGTGGCGGTGTTCGACTTGGGTGCCAGGGCCAGCGCGATCGTGGCGTGCGACAGGGTCAGGGCCGCCTCCGGGAAACCGATCATGGCCACGGCCTGGGCCGCTGCCACGGCCAACGGCAGGGCGGTGGGGTCCGCCAGGCCGATGTCCTCGCTCGCGGAGATCATCAGGCGTCGCGCGATGAACCGGGGGTCCTCCCCCGCGTCGATCATCCGTGCCAGGTAGTGCAGAGCCGCGTCCACGTCGGAGCCGCGGATGGACTTGATGAGGGCGCTCGCCACGTCGTAGTGCTGATCGCCGTCCCGGTCGTAGCGCACGGCCGCCCGGTCGACCGCCTCCTCGACGGTTTCGAGGGTGATCTCCTCCTCGCCCTTGGCGATGGCCGACCCTGCCCCCGCCTCCAGCGCCGTCAGGGCCCGCCGGGCGTCGCCGCCGGCGATGCGCAGCAGGTGGGCCTCCGCGTCGGCCGGCAGGGTGACGGCCCCGCCCAGGCCCCGTTCCTCCGCCAGCGCCCGCTTCATCAGGGCGCTCAGGTCCTCGTCGGTCAGCGGTTCCAGCGTCAGCAGCAGGGAGCGCGACAGCAGCGGGGAGATGATCGAGAAGTACGGGTTCTCCGTGGTGGCCGCGATGAGGGTCACCCAGCGGTTCTCCACGGCCGGCAGCAGGGAGTCCTGCTGGGCCTTGCTGAAGCGGTGGATCTCGTCGAGGAAGAGGACGGTCTCCTTGCCGTACCCTCCGGCCGCGCGTCGGGCGCCCTCGATGACCGCCCGGACCTCCTTCACGCCCGCCGTGATCGCGGACAGCTCCACGAACCGCTTCTGCGTCGCCTGACTGACGACGTACGCGAGGGTGGTCTTCCCGATGCCGGGCGGTCCCCAGAGGATCACCGACGAGGCTCCGGCCGGTCCCCCGGCGCCCTCGCCGACGAGGCGGCGCAGCGGCGAGCCGGGCTTCAGCAGGTGCTGCTGGCCGACGACCTCGTCCAGGGTGCGCGGACGCATCCGGACGGCGAGTGGAGAACTCGACGGGTCCTTCTCCTGGCGGTCCTCGGCTGCGGCGGTGAAGAGATCTGGTTCCACACGGGAAGCCTATGCGAGCCCACCGACACCGCCGTCGGGCTCCGTCGGGCTCAGGAGGTCCAGAAGTCCCACCAGCGGGTCAGGATCAGCATGCCGATGATCCCGACGTGCAGCACGGGCGCGACCCACGTGAACTCGTCGAAGAAGGCCTTCAGCCACCCCGGGGCGGGCAGCAGCCCCTGGCGGACGTTGTGGGAGGTGACGTACCAGAACATGACGATGGTGGCGACCCAGGCCAGGCAGCACCACAGGCACAGCGAGTTGATGTTGTACAGCGACTGGTACATCAGCCAGGTGCAGAAGACGACGCCGAAGAGGGTGCCGGCGTTCAGGGTGAGCCAGTACCAGGGCCGGAACCGGGCCCCGGCGAGCAGGCTCATGCCGACGCAGATCACGATCGCGTAGGTGACCAGACCCAGCATCGGGTTGGGGAACCCGAAGACGGACGCCTGGTCGCTCTTCATGATGTTGCCGCAGGAGACGATCGGGTTGAGGCTGCACCCCGGCGTGAAGTTCGGGTCCTCCAGCAGCTTGAACTTGTCGATGGTGATCACCCAGGCGGCGAGCAGTCCGGCCGCTCCCGTGATCACCAGAAGGAGCGCCAGGGCCCGGCTGCCGCCGTGGGTCCGGGCGGCGTCCGCGTCAGCACCTGTTGTCGTCATACCCGCCCGCTCCACATCTGCAAGGTCGTCAAGGACCGGCCATTGTGCCGTACGGGGCTGTGCGCCCACCGTTCGATGGGCACAAGGCGGCCGGACCGAGGGACTCCGGGCCGTGCCCGCGCCCCCGGAACACCCGAGGGGGCGGGGTCGGGAAACGGTCCCCGGCCCCGCCCCCTCGGGTGGTCTCGGTCAGGCCAGCCTGGAGCGGAGCACGTCCACCAGGTCGGTGAGGGCCACCGGGCCCTGCTCGCCGGACTGCATGTCCTTCAGCTGGACGACGCCCTCGGCGAGGTCGCGCTCACCCAGGACGGCCGCGAAGCGCGCCCCCGAGCGGTTCGCGTCCTTCATCGCGCCCTTGAGGCCCTTGCCGCCGAACGCGAAGTCGGCGGCGACGCCGGCCCGCCGCAGCTCCGTGACCTTGCCGAAGAGCACCCGGCGGGCCTCCTCGCCGAGGGCCACGCCGAAGACGGAGGTCGCGGCGGGGATGTCCAGCGTCACGCCCTCGGCCTCCAGCGCGAGGACCGTCCGGTCCACGCCCAGGGCCCAGCCCACCGACGGCAGCGACGGGCCGCCGATCATCTCGGACAGGCCGTCGTAGCGACCGCCGCCGCCGACCGCCGACTGCGAGCCCAGGCCGTCGTGGACGAACTCGAAGGTGGTCCGGGTGTAGTAGTCGAGGCCGCGCACCAGCTTCTCGTCGTCCTCGAAGGCGACGCCGGCCGCCGTCACCAGGGCCCGCACCTCCTCGTGGTACGCCTTGCACGCGTCGCAGAGGTAGTCGCGCAGCATCGGCGCCCCGACGAGCTGCTTCTGCACGTCCTCGCGCTTGTCGTCGAGCACGCGCAGCGGGTTGATCTCGGCCCGGCGCACGGTCTCGGCGTCCAGGTCGAGCCCGCGCAGGAAGCCCTGGAGGGCCTCCCGGTAGACCGGGCGGCACTCCTTGTCGCCCAGCGAGTTGAGCAGGACGCGGAAGTTGCGCAGGCCCAGCGTGCGGTACGCCTGGTCGGCCAGGATGATCAGCTCGGCGTCCAGGGCCGGGTCCTCGGAGCCGATGGCCTCGGCGCCGACCTGCGAGAAGTGGCGGTAGCGGCCCTTCTGCGCCCGCTCGTAGCGGTAGTAGGAACCGGAGTACCAGAGCTTGACGGGCAGCAGGCCCGCCTTGTGCAGGTTGCCCTGGAGCGCCGCGCGCAGCACCGACGCGGTGCCCTCGGGGCGCAGGGCGAGCTGGTCGCCGCCCTTGGTCGTGAGGGTGTACATCTCCTTGCTGACGATGTCGGTGGACTCACCGACGCCGCGCGAGAAGAGCTCGACGTTCTCGAAGCCGGGGGTCTCGACGTACCCGTAGCCCGAGTTCCTCAGCGGAGCCGAGATCGCCTCGCGCACCGCCAGGAAGGTCGCCGAGCGGGGGGGCAGCAGGTCGTACGTGCCCTTGGGGGCCTGAAAAGTACTCACGAAACTCTCGTCACATTCCTCGTCGTGGAGCGGCGGTGCCGTCTCCGCGGTCCGGGCCGCCGGCGGCGACTTCCCGCAGGTACGGGTTGGTCGCGCGTTCGCGCCCGATGGTGGTCTGGGGACCGTGGCCGGACAGCACCACCGTCGAGTCGTCCAGCGGCAGGCACACGCGGGCCAGCGACCGGAGCATCTCGGCGTGGGAGCCGCCGGGCAGGTCGGTGCGTCCGACGGAGCCGGCGAAGAGCAGGTCGCCCGAGAAGAAGACCGGCGGGATGTCGGCCGCCTCGGGCATCCTGAACGTCACCGACCCCTCGGTATGCCCGGGCGCGTGAGCCACGGAGAAGTCCATCCCGGCCAATCTCAGGGCGGCGCCGTCGGCCAGTTCCCGGACGTCGTCCGGCTCGCCGATGGTCAACTCGCCCATGAGCGGCATCCCGATGGACCGGCCGAGGGCCTTCTCCGGGTCGCTCATCATGTAGCGGTCGGCGGGGTGGATCCAGGCCGGCACGTCGTGCGCCCCGCACACCGGGACCACCGAGGCCACATGGTCGATGTGGCCATGGGTCAGGACGACCGCGACGGGCTTGAGCCGATGCTTCCTCAGCGTGTCCTCGACGCCCTGGGTGGCCTGGTGGCCCGGGTCGATGATCACGCACTCCTCACCGGCGGCGGGGGCGACCACATAGCAATTGGTCCCCCAGGCCCCGGCGGGGAACCCGGCAATCAGCACGTTCGTCCTCAATCGTCGTCCGATGGGAGCCACGGAAGCGGCCGCGGATGGAAATACCGCTGCTCAGAGCCTACCGGCGCCGCTCATTACACAGCGAACCCATATACGGTACGGCCTAGCCCAGCCCGGACAGCGGTACCAGAGACGCACAAGGAGACGACCGGTGGTCACGAGCGATCAGCGTCGGCGACAGCTCGCCAGGGAGAAGTACGAGCGCCAGCAGGCGAACCGGGCCGCGGCCCGGCGCAAGGCGCGCCGCAACATGGCGGTGATCGGTGCGGCGGTGGCCGTGGTGGTCGCCACGCTGATCGGCCTGGTGGTGGGAGGCGTCTTCGATTCGAAGGACACGAAGGCGACCGACCCGACGGACACCCCGTCGTCCTCGCCATCGCCCAAGCAGTCGCCGCCGGCCATGGCGATCGACCAGAAGGCGAAGTACACCTTCGACCTGAAGACGAACGCGGGCGCGATCAAGTTCGAGATGGACGCGGCGAAGACCCCGCAGACCGTCAACTCGTTCAAGTCGCTCGCCGACAAGGGCTTCTTCGACAAGACCAAGTGCCACCGCCTGGTGACCGGCGGGATCTTCGTGCTCCAGTGCGGCGACCCCGAGGGCACCGGGACGGGCGGCCCCGGCTACACGATCCCCGACGAGAACCTCGACTCCCTCGGCAAGCCGAACGACCAGGGTCAGGTCGTCTACCCGGCCGGCACGGTGGCGATGGCGAACACGGGTCAGCCGGGCAGCGGCGGCAGCCAGTTCTTCCTCGTCTACAAGGACAGCCCGCTGGCCCCCTCGTACACGCCCTTCGGCAAGATCGACGCGGCCGGCGTGAAGGTCCTGGAGGGGATCGCCAAGGCGGGAACCGCCGACGGGGCCCAGGACGGGGCCCCCAAGAACGGTGTGACCATCGAGAAGGGCGTCGTCACCAAGAACTGACCGAGGACCGAGCGACGGCGGCCCGAACCCGGCCGGTCCACCGCCCGCGCGTCGATATTCCGTCGTGCGGGATGCGGACAGCCGACCCGGCGGTCGCCTATGTTGGCGTTGTGCAGGGCGGGCGCGGCCCGCCCCAGGAAACTGTGGACGATGCCCAGGGGGTGAACCCCTCGCAAGGCATCAGGTGGAGGAGGCGCTGTGAGCAGCGACCCGTGGGGCCGAGTCGACGAGACCGGCACCGTGTACGTGCGTACAGCCGAGGGCGAGCAGGTCGTCGGCTCGTGGCAGGCGGGCACCCCTGAGGAGGCCCTGGCCTACTTCGAGCGCAAGTACGAGGGCCTGGTGGTCGAGATCGGCCTCCTCGAACGGCGGGTGCGGACCACCGATCTGTCCGCCAAGGACGCCCAGACGGCCATCGACCATCTGCGGACGCAGTTGGACGAGCACCACGTCGTGGGTGACCTCGACGCCCTGCGCGTCCGGCTGGACAAGCTGGTCGCGACGGTGGACTCGCGGCGCGAGGAGCGCAAGATCCAGAAGGCCCGGCAGGCGGACGAGGCCCGTACGGCCAAGGACGCCTTGGTCGTCGAGGCCGAGGAGCTGGCGCAGAGCGACCAGTGGCGCAGTGCCGGTGAACGGCTGCGTGCCCTGGTGGACATCTGGAAGGGCCTGCCCCGGCTCGACCGCAAGTCGGACGACGAGCTGTGGCACCGCTTCTCCCACGCCCGCTCCGCCTTCTCCAAGCGTCGCAAGGCGCACTTCGCGTCGCTCGACGCGCAGCGCGAGGACGCCCGCAAGGCCAAGGAGAAGCTGGTCTCCGAGGCCGAGTCGCTGTCGAAGTCGACGGACTGGGGTCCGACGGCCGCCCGCTACCGCGAGCTGATGGAGAGCTGGAAGGCGGCGGGTCGGGCGCAGCGCGAGTCCGAGGACGACCTGTGGAACCGTTTCCGCGGTGCGCAGGACGTCTTCTTCGCCGCCCGCAGCGAGGTCTTCGCCGAGCGCGACGCCGAGCAGACGGAGAACCTGAAGCTCAAGGAGGAGCTGGCCGACGAGGCCGAGAAGCTCGTCCCGATCACGGACCTGAAGGCGGCGCGTGCCGGCTTCCGCTCCCTGAACGAGCGCTGGGAGGCCATCGGCCACGTACCGCGCGACGCCCGTCCCAAGGTCGAGGGTCGGATGCACGCCGTGGAGCGGGCCATCCAGGAGGCCGAGGAGGGCGAGTGGCGGCGTACGAACCCGGAGGCCCGGGCGCGTGCGGCCGGTCTGACGGGTCAGCTCCAGGCGGCGGTCGACAAGCTGCGCGGGCAGATCGACGCGGCGCGGGCCTCGGGCAACAACGCGCGGGCCGACAAGCTCTCCCGGGAGCTGGAGGGCCGTCAGGCGCTGCTGGACCAGGCGCTCAAGGGCCTGGAGGAGTTCGGCGGCTGACGCCGGCTCGACACGTGGAGACGGGCACCATCGGAATCCTCCGGTGGTGCCCGTTCGGTGTTCGGCCCCGGGGGCCGCGGGCTACGGCCTGCGGGCCGAGGTGACGCGGTAGACGTCGTAGACGCCCTCGACGCCGCGTACGGCCTTCAGGACGTGCCCCAGGTGCTTCGGGTCGCCCATCTCGAAGGTGAACCGGGAGGTGGCCACCCGGTCGCGCGAGGTCTGCACGGCCGCGGACAGGATGTTGACGTGCTGGTCCGACAGGACGCGGGTGACGTCGGACAGCAGTCGGGACCGATCCAGCGCCTCGACCTGGATGGCGACGAGGAAGACGGAGGACTGGGTGGGCGCCCACTCGACTTCCAGCATCCGCTCGGGCTGCTGGGAGAGGGAGTCCACGTTGACGCAGTCCGCGCGGTGCACGGACACGCCGCTGCCCCGCGTGACGAACCCGATGATGGGGTCTCCCGGCACCGGGGTGCAGCAGCGGGCCAGCTTGACCCAGACGTCGTCCACGCCCTTGACGACCACGCCCGGATCGGCGTTGGCGCGGCGCTTGGACTTGCCGCGCGCCGGCGGGATGCTCTCCTCGATGTCCTCGTTGGCGGCCTCCTCGCCGCCGAGGGCCTGCACCAGCTTCTGGACGACGCCCTGCGCGGCCACGTGGCCCTCGCCGATCGCCGCGTACAGGGACGAGATGTCGGGGTAGCGCATCTCGTGCGCCAGGGTGACGAGCGAGTCCCCCGTCAGGATGCGCTGGATCGGCAGGTTCTGCTTGCGCATGGCCCGCGCGATGGCGTCCTTGCCGTGCTCGATCGCCTCGTCGCGGCGCTCCTTGGAGAACCAGGCCCGGATCTTGTTGCGGGCCCGTGGGGACTTGACGAAGCCCAGCCAGTCCCGGGAGGGTCCGGCGCCCTCGGCCTTGGAGGTGAACACCTCGACCAGGTCGCCGTTGTCGAGGGTCGATTCGAGCGGCACCAACCGCCCGTTGACCCGCGCTCCTATCGTGCGATGACCGACCTCGGTGTGCACGGCGTACGCGAAGTCCACGGAGGTGGCACCCGCGGGCAGCGCTATGACATCGCCCTTGGGCGTGAAGACGAAGACCTCGTTGCGGGAGAGGTCGAAGCGCAGCGAGTCCAGGAACTCGCCCGGGTCCTCGGTCTCCTTCTGCCAGTCCAGCAGCTGCCGCAGCCACGCCATGTCGTTGACGGTGTCCTGCCCGGCGCTGCCCTTGGCCGCCTGCGGCACGTCGGTGCGCACCTTGGAGGTGCCGGCGACGGTCTGCTGCTTGTACTTCCAGTGGGCGGCGATGCCGTACTCGGCACGGCGGTGCATGTCGAACGTGCGGATCTGGAGTTCGACCGGCTTGCCGCTGGGCCCGATGACCGTCGTGTGCAGCGACTGGTACATGTTGAACTTGGGCATCGCGATGTAGTCCTTGAACCGGCCGGGGACCGGGTTCCACCGCGCGTGCACGGTGCCGAGGGCCGCGTAGCAGTCCCGGACGGTGTCCACCAGGACCCGGATGCCGACCAGGTCGTAGATCTCCGCGAAGTCGCGACCGCGCACGATCATCTTCTGGTAGACGCTGTAGTAGTGCTTGGGCCGGCCGGTGACGGTGGCCTTGATGCGGGCCGCCCTGAGGTCGGTCTGCACCTCGTCCGTGACGACGGTGAGGTACTCGTCGCGCTTGGGCGCCCGCTCCGCGACCAGACGCACGATCTCGTCGTACATCTTGGGGTAGAGGATCGCGAAGGCGAGGTCCTCCAACTCCCACTTGATCGTGTTCATGCCCAGCCGGTGGGCCAGGGGCGCGTAGATCTCCAGCGTCTCGCGGGCCTTCTTCTCCTGCTTCTCCCGCTTGAGGTAGCGCATCGTGCGCATGTTGTGCAGGCGGTCCGCGAGCTTGATGACCAGCACCCGGGGGTCCTTGGCCATGGCGACGACCATCTTGCGCACGGTCTCGGCCTGCGCGGCCTCGCCGAACTTGACCCGGTCGAGCTTGGTGACCCCGTCGACGAGCAGCGCGACGGCGTCGCCGAAGTCGCGTCTGAGCTGGTCCAGCCCGTACTCGGTGTCCTCGACGGTGTCGTGCAGCAGACCCGCCATCAGCGTCGCGGGGTCCATGCCCAGCTCGGCGAGGATCGTGGTCACCGCGAGCGGGTGCGTGATGTACGGGTCGCCGCTCTTGCGCTTCTGGCCGCGGTGCCAACGCTCCGCGACCTGGTACGCCTGCTCGATCTGACGCAGCGTCGCCGACTCGATCTTGGGGTCGTTGCCGCGGACGATGCGGAGCAGGGGTTCCAGTACCGGGTTGTACGGGTTGGAGCGCTGTACGCCGAGGCGCGCGAGCCGGGCGCGCACCCGGTTGGAGGACCCGGCCGGCTTCGCCTGAGCGGGCTTGACCGGCGGGGCCGGCGGGGGCGTGGCCGCGGCCGCCGCGGCCTCCTCGGGCTGCGGGTCGGGCTGCGCGGCGGAGATTGGCTGGACCTCGTCTGGCAAGAGCGCTCCTCAAGCGGATCCGGTGCCCCGGTCAGGTCCGGACAACCCATGGTAGCGAGGGTTGCGCCGGCTCGTTCCCCTCGGCCCCGGCTCCCCCGCCGCCGCCCGGGCACGCCCCGATCCGCCGGCGTTCGCCCGCGACGGGTCTGCGGCGGAGTGCGCCGCGCGCCCCCGCAAAGCCGGAGCGGGCGGTGTACCGGTCGCCCCGGTACACCGCCCGCTCCGTGTGACGGAAGGGTCAGACCACGATCAGCGCGTCCAGCGGAGCGCCGTCGAGGCCCGGCTCCAGCCGGGCGCGGCCCGGCAGGAACGACAGTTCCATCAGGACCGCCACGCCGGCGACCTCGGCGCCGGCGCGCCGGATCAGCGAGAGCGAGGCGTCGGCCGTGCCGCCGGTCGCCAGGACGTCGTCGATGACCATGACCCGGTCACCGGCCGACAGGTCCTCGGCGTGGACCTCGATCTCCGCGGTCCCGTACTCCAGCTCGTAGGACTGCGAGAGCGTCGCTCCGGGCAGCTTCCCGGCCTTGCGGACCGGCACGAAGCCGATCCCGGCCTGGACGGCCACCGGGGCCGCCAGGATGAACCCGCGCGCCTCCAGCCCGACGATCTTCGTCGCGCCGTACCGGGCCGCGAGGTCCACCAGCGCGTCCGTCAGGGCCGCGAAGGCCTTGGGGTCGGCCAGCAGCGGGGTGATGTCCTTGAACATCACCCCCGGCTTCGGGTAGTCCGGGACGTCCTTGATCCGGCTGAGCAGCAGTTCGCGGACCTCGGGTGCGCACGCGGTCATCGGCGCCGCCGTCCGTGGCCCTCGACCTGGCCCTGGGCCACGACCTGCGGGGAGCCCTCGGCGGCCTGGCCGTCGTCGACGGGCTCGCCCTTGGCCGCGGCGGCGGCCCGCTTCGCGAGCACCCGCTTCTTGAGGGCCTTCATGGCCGGCTCGCGCTCCTTCAGGTCCACGACCAGCGGGGTCGCGATGAAGATCGAGGAGTACGCACCGGCCGCGAGACCGACGAACAGCGACAGCGAGATGTCGTTGAGCATGCCCGCGCCCAGGAAGCCGCCGCCGATGAAGAGCAGGGCCCCGACCGGGAGCAGCGCCACCACGGTGGTGTTGATCGAGCGGACCAACGTGCCGTTGATGCTGCGGTTGGCGATCTCGCTGAAGGTGTAGCGGGTCTGCTTGGTGATGTCCTTCGACCCCTCCTTGAGACCGTCGAAGACGACGACGGTGTCGTAGAGGGAGTAACCGAGGATCGTGAGCAGACCGATCACGGTGCCCGGGGTGACCTCGAACCCGACGAGCGCGTACACGCCGACGGTGATGGTGAGGTCGTGGATCAGCGCGACCAGCGCGGCGACCGCCATCCGCCACTCGAAGGCGATGGCGAGGTAGATCACCACGAGGACCATGAAGATGGCGAGGCCGGTCCAGGCCTTGTTCGCGATCTGCTCGCCCCAGCTCGGGCCGACCAGGTCCGCGTTGATGTCCCCGGCCGGCACCTTCAGCTCGGCCGCCAGGTCCTTCTTCACGTCGGCGGCGGCGTCGGTGTCCAGACCGGAGATCTGGATGCGCATGCCGCCGGTGCCGAGCTCCTGGACGATCGCGTCGTGCCCGGAGGCCTTCTCCGCGATCTCCGTCGTCTGGGCGACGGAGGCGGCCGGCTTCGGGGTGGTGAAGACGGCACCTCCCTTGAATTCGATGCCCATGTTGAGGCCCTGAACGGCCAGGGCCACGATCGCCGTGATGGTGATCAGGATGGAAACGCCGTACCAGAGGAAACGCTTGCCGACGAAGTCGTAGCCGACCTCACCGCGGTACAGCCTGGCGCCGAGATCTCCCAGCTTCGACATCTCTCACGCCTCCTTCGAGTCGACGGGGGCGGACACGGTGGCGGCACTCGCACCGGTACCGGTGCTGCGGGACCGGCGCAGCGGGGGCTTGGCGCCGAGCCGCTTCGGGTCCAGCCCGGACCACGGGTGGCCGCTGGAGAAGAACGTCGTACGAGCCATCAGCGTCATGATCGGCTTGGTGAAGAGGAACACCACGACCACGTCGAGCAGGGTGGTCAGACCCAGCGTGAAGGCGAAGCCCTGGACCTTGCCGACGGTGACGATGAACAGCACCGCGGCGGCGAGGAACGACACGAAGTCGGAGACCAGGATGGTGCGCCGGGCCCGCGGCCAGGCGCGCTCCACGGCCGGACGCAGGGTGCGGCCTTCGCGGATCTCGTCACGGATGCGTTCGAAGTACACGATGAACGAGTCCGCCGTGATGCCGATCGCGACGATGGCACCACAGACGGCGGGCAGGTTCAGCGCGAACCCGATGCCCTTTCCGAGCAGCGCCATGATCGTGTAGGTGAGGATCGCGGACACCAGGAGGCTGACGATCGCGATGAACGCCAGGCCCCGGTAGTAGACCAGCAGGTAGATCACCACGAGGAGCAGGCCGATGGCGCCGGCGATCAGACCGGCCTTCAGCTGCTCGCTGCCGAGCGCGGGGGTGACGGTGGTGACGCTGTCCTCCTGGAAGGAGAGCGGCAGCGCGCCGTACGAGAGCATGTTGCCCAGGTCCGTGGCGGACTCCTGGGTGAAGCCACCACCGGAGATCTCGGCGTTGCCGCCGGTCAGCGCCTGGCTCACGGACGGGTCGGAGATCACCGAGCCGTCGAGCACGATCGCGAACTGGTTCTGCGGCATCTGCTTGGTGGCGAGCTCACCGGTGATCTTGGCGAACTTGTCCGAGCCCTTGTCGGTGAACTGCATCGTGACGATCCACTCACCGGTCTGCGGGTTGATCTGGCCCTTCGCCTTGTCGACGTCCTGACCGTTGACGCCGGCGGGGCCGAGCACCCACTTGCCGCGGTCGCCACAGGCGACCATCGGGTCCTCGGGCTTGGCGCCCTTGCCGGCCACGGCGCGCTGCGCCGGGTCGGCGCAGTTCAGCGCCGCGAACTTGGCCTGCAGGTCGGCCGCGGCGGCATCGGCACCGGACGGGACCGGTGCCGGCGTGGTGGCCGGGGTGGTGGCCTTGTTGTCGTCTGCCTTCTTCGACCCGTTCGCCGACGGCGTGGGAGAGGGGGCGCTCGGGGCCTTGAGGCCCTCGCTGAGCGCGCGGCCCTGGGAAGTGGCGCTGGACGACGGGGTGGCCGACGGCTTGCCGTCTTGGGCCTTGGGGGCGCCGGAGCCGCTCGCGGAGGGCTTCGCGGACGGACTGCCGGAGGGCTTCGCGGACGGGCTGCCGGACGGATTCGGCGTGGCGTTGGGCGTGGCCGGCTCACTCGGGGTGAAGGCCAGGACCGGGCGGAAGTAGAGCTGGGCGGTGGTACCGACCTGCTCGCGCGCCTGCTGCTCGTTCACTCCCTTGGGGATGTTCACGATGATGTGGTCGCGGCCCTGCGTCTGGACCTCGGCCTCCGACACACCGAGACCGTTGACACGGCGGTCGATGATGCCGACCGCGGTGTTCATGTTGGTCTCGTTGATCGCGTCCGGTTTGCCGGGCTCGCTCTTCGCCTTGAGCGTGATGCTCGTACCGCCGGCGAGGTCGATGCCCAGTCGGGGAGTCGTCTGCTTGGAGAGGAACATCCCCGCGGTGAGCGCCACCATCGCGATCAGGATGATCGCCAGGGCACGCCCCGGCCTCCCCTGAGCCCCCGTGGGCCGCCGGCCCTTCTTCGGTGCTGCCACCTTGTCGTATCTCCCTGTCCAACCGTCCCGCGCCGGGTCAGCACGCGGACGGCCACGAAATGTGTGGTGGGGACCCCTGCCCCCCGCAGAAGTGTCACTCACGGGAACCGCGGCGGCCGCCGATCAGGCGCCTCCGCGGTTCCCGGCGAAGCGCTACTTCGCGCCGGCCTCGCCGTCGGTCTTGCCGTCCTTCGGCTCGTCGGCGGGCCCGTCGCCGGGCTCGTCCTTCTTGCCCAGGTCGAGCTTGGGAGCCTCGTCCTCGTCCTTCGACAGGTCGGTCTTCGGCGTCTCGCCCGCGGTCAGCGAGGAGGCGTCGTCCGGGACGACCGGCGTGTCGATGGTCAGATCATCGGTGGCGCCGTGGACGATGCGGTTGTACTCGGCGTCGTCCAGGACGGCGCCGATGGAGTTCTTCGCGTAGACGGCGTGGACGCCGGGAGCCACCTCGAGGGTGACGGTGTCCTCACCGATCTCCTTCACGGTGGCGTACATGCCACCGATGGTGCGGACCCCGGTGCCGGGCGTCATTTCGTTGCGCATCTGCGCGGCCGCCTGCTGCTTCTTCTTGGCGGAGCGGGTCATCAGGAACATCGCCCCGATGAGCACGATGAACGGGAGGAGTGTCACGAGATTCACGGGACGGAGATCCTTCGCACGACCGTACGGGAGACGGCCTTCTTCTACGGGGGTGGGCATGCCGACCCGAAGGGTCGGCATCGGCGGAGTCTAGGCGAGTCCGCACCGATGGAACAACGCCCAGCATGGCACCGCAGTTCCTGGGCGGTCGAACCTCCGCGCCGTCAGGCCCTGAACAACCCCTGTTGTCCGCTTGATCCACTACCGCCCTGCTGGGGCGGCACGAGCCCCAGGTGGGCCCAGGCGGCGGGGGTCGCGACCCGACCCCTGGGCGTCCGTGCCAGCAGCCCCTCGCGCACCAGGAAGGGTTCGGCCACCTCCTCGACGGTCTCCCGCTCCTCCCCGACGGCCACCGCGAGGGTGGACAGACCAACGGGTCCACCGCCGAACAGCTTGAGCAGGGCCTCCAGCACGGCCCGGTCGAGCCGGTCGAGCCCACGCGCATCCACCTCGTACAGCTGGAGGGCGGTGCCGGCCACCTCGCGGTTGATCACTCCGTCGGCCCTGACCTGGGCATAGTCCCGGACTCGGCGCAGGAGCCGGTTGGCGATGCGCGGGGTGCCCCGGGAGCGGCCTGCGATCTCCGCGGCGCCGGCCGTGTCGATCTCCACGTCGAGGAGGCGGGCCGAGCGGTGAATGACCCGTTCGAGTTCCTCCGGTACGTAGAACTCCATGTGCCCGGTGAAGCCGAAGCGGTCGCGCAGCGGCGGGGGCAGCAGTCCGGCCCGGGTGGTGGCGCCGACCAGGGTGAAGGGCGGCAGCTCCAGCGGGATGGCGGTCGCTCCCGGGCCCTTGCCGACGATCACGTCGACGCGGAAGTCCTCCATGGCCATGTACAGCATCTCCTCGGCGGGCCGGGACATGCGGTGGATCTCGTCGAGGAAGAGGACCTCGCCCTCCTGGAGGGAGGACAGGATCGCGGCGAGGTCGCCGGCGTGCTGGATGGCGGGACCGGACGTGATCCGGATGGGTGCCCCCATCTCGGCGGCGATGATCATGGAGAGGGTGGTCTTGCCGAGGCCGGGCGCACCCGAGAGCAGGACGTGATCGGCGGTGGCCCCGCGCTGGCGGGCCGCCTTGAGGACGAGGTCGAGCTGCCGGCGGACCTTCTCCTGGCCGACGAACTCGCCGAGGTCCTTGGGCCTCAGGGCCGCCTCGACGGCGGTGTCCTCGCCGCCGGCCGCCGCCGCGACAAGACGGTCGGTCTCGGCTGCGTCGGTCTCGTCGTCCCAGTTCACGGTGTCAGTCTGCCTTCTCGGTCGGTGCGGTGGTCATCGTGGCCCTGCGGGGCGGCCCGGTACGGGGACGCCGCCCGGGACCGGCTACCGCGCGCGCGGGCGTCCGCCGTACGGACTCCCCCGGCCGGCCGGGCCGGCGGGGGCGGCGGCAGTTGCGGTCGCGCGGCGGTCCCGGTCGGGCGCCGCCTGCCGGGGTCGCCGGCGCGGGCGGCGGGTCCGGGGGCGCGCCGCCGGGGTGCGTCGCGGGGTCAGCGCGCCCGGTTCAAGGACTGGAGGGCGGCGCGCAGGAGTTGCGGCACGGGGGCCGAGCCGCCGGCGGCGATGGCCTCCTCGGCCTGTGGGGTGACGGCCGAGACCGCCTCCTCCGCCTCCCGCGAGGCGTACCCCAGCCCGATCAGCGCCGCGGCAAGTTGCTCCGTCCACGGCGCGGGTCCGGCCGCAGGGGCCCGCTGGGCCCCGACCAGGCCGCTCGTGCCCAGCGGTGCGCCCAGCTTGTCCTTGAGCTCCAGCAGGAGCTTCTGCGCCCCCTTCTTGCCGATGCCGGGCACCGCCATCAGGGATTTCTCGTCGCCCGTGGAGACGGCCAGCCGGAGCGCGTCCGGGCTGTGCACCCCCAGCATGGCCTGGGCCAGCCTCGGCCCGACCCCGCTGGCGGTCTGCAACAGCTCGAAGACCTGTCGCTCGTCGTCGTCGGCGAAGCCGTACAGCGTCAGCGAGTCCTCCCGTACGACCAGGGAGGTCGCCAGCCGCGCGGATTCGCCCAGCCGGAGCCCGGAGACGGTGTTCGGCGTGCAGTGCACGGCCATGCCGACGCCCCCGACCTCGATCACGGCGAGGGTGGGGGCGAGGGCGGCGACCTGGCCACTGACGAAGGCGATCATCGGGTACGGCCTTTCCGGGCGGAGACGGGGGCGGAGCCGCGCGCGGCGGTCGCGGCGTGCAGGGCGACCGCCTGCTGGAGACGGTTCTGGGCGGGGGCCCGCCAGATGTGGCAGATGGCGAGGGCCAGGGCGTCGGCGGCGTCGGCCGGTTTCGGCGGCGCGTCGAGCCGCAGCAGGCGGGTGACCATGGCTCCCACCTGCGCCTTGTCGGCGCGACCGCTACCGGTGACGGCGGCCTTGACCTCGCTGGGGGTGTGCAGGGCGACGGGCAGTCCGCGGCGGGCGGCGCAGAGCATGGCGACCGCGCTGGCCTGCGCGGTCCCCATGACGGTGCTGACGTTGTGCTGGCTGAACACCCTTTCCACCGCGACGAGTTCGGGGCGGTGTTCGTCGAGCCAGCTTTCGATGCCCTGCTCGATGGCGACGAGCCGCAGGCCGATCTCGGCATCCGCCGGCGTCCTTACGACCCCCACGCCCAACATCTTCAGCGGGCGACCCGCGACGCCCTCGACCACCCCGATACCGCATCGGGTCAGCCCCGGGTCCACACCGAGCACTCGCACGTCCCCTCCTCCTTCACGCAGGTGTGCAGGCTACCGGCCACCACCGACAGCGGCGGTGACGGCACGGGACGGGTCCGCAGTGTTCGGTGGCCGGCGAGAGGAGTGGCGGAGGGCCGAGGGGGCCTTCGGCCAACGAAACGGCCCGCCGGATCGATCCGGCGGGCCGTTCACGTCTGTTGCGGCGGGAGCCGGCGGCTCAGGCGTCGACCTTCTCCATGACCTCGTCCGACACGTCGAAGTTGGCGAAGACGTTCTGCACGTCGTCGCTGTCCTCCAGCGCGTCGATCAGCTTGAAGATCTTGCGCGCGCCCTCTTCGTCCAGCTCGACCTGCATGGTGGGCAGGAAGTTGGAGTCGGCCGAGTCGTAGTCGATGCCGGCCTGCTGGAGCGCGGTGCGGACCGCGACCATGTCGGTGGCCTCGCTGATGATCTCGAAGCTGTCGCCGAGGTCGTTGACCTCTTCGGCTCCGGCCTCCAGCACCGTCTCCAGGACGTCGTCCTCGGAGAGCTCGCCCTTGGGCAGGAGGACGACACCCTTGCGGTTGAACAGGTACGAGACCGAGCCCGGGTCGGCCATCGAGCCGCCGTTGCGGGTCATGGCGACACGCACGTCGGACGCGGCACGGTTGCGGTTGTCGGTGAGGCACTCGATGAGCACCGCGACGCCGTTCGGGCCGTAGCCCTCGTACATGATCGTCTCGTAGTCGGCGCCGCCGGCCTCGAGGCCGCCGCCGCGCTTGACCGCGGAGTCGATGTTCTTGTTCGGGACCGAGCTCTTCTTGGCCTTCTGGATGGCGTCGAAGAGCGTCGGGTTGCCATCGATGTCGGCGCCGCCCATGCGGGCCGCGACCTCGATGTTCTTGATCAGCTTCGCGAAGAGCTTGCCGCGCTTGGCGTCAACCACGGCCTTCTTGTGCTTCGTCGTAGCCCATTTAGAGTGGCCGGACATCTGCCTGTCTCCTTCGCGTCACCAACAGTGTTCGCCTCAGATCCTACCGGGACGGCGTCACAGCCCCGCGCGCACCATGTCGACGAAGTACGCGTGAACGCGGTCGTCGCCGGTCAGTTCCGGGTGGAAGGACGTGGCGAGCACGTTCCCCTGCCGTACCGCGACGGTGTGACCGTCGTACGTGGCGAGCACCTCGACCGAGGCGCCGACCGACTCTACCCACGGGGCGCGGATGAAGACACCCTCGACCGGGTCGCCGGTTATGCCCGCGAAGTCGATCCGTGCCTCGAAGGACTCGTTCTGGCGCCCGAAGGCGTTGCGGCGGACGATCATGTCGATGCCGCCCAGCGTCTCCTGGTCCTCGCGGCCGTCCAGGAGCTTGTCGGCGAGCATGATCATGCCGGCGCAGGTGCCGTAGACCGGCATCCCGGCCCGCACGCGCTCGCGCAGCGGCTCCAGCATGCCGAACAGGACGGCGAGCTTGGACATGGTCGTGGACTCGCCTCCGGGGATCACCAGGGCGTCGACGTCGGCGAGTTCCTCGGGACGCCGGACCGGCCTGGCCACGGCGTCCGCCGCGGCCAGGGCGATCAGGTGCTCCCGTACATCGCCCTGAAGTGCCAGGACACCAATGACGGGGGTGCTGCTCATGCTTGTTACCAGCCCCGGTTGGCGTAGCGCTCGGACTCGGGGAGGGTGTCGCAGTTGATGCCGACCATGGCCTCGCCCAGGTTGCGGGAGGCGTCGGCGATGATCTTCGGGTCGTCGTAGAAGGTGGTGGCCTTCACGATGGCGGCGGCGCGCTTGGCCGGGTCGCCGGACTTGAAGATGCCGGAGCCGACGAAGACGCCCTCGGCGCCGAGCTGGCGCATCAGCGCGGCGTCGGCCGGGGTGGCGACGCCACCGGCGGAGAACAGCACGACCGGAAGCTTGCCGAGCTCGGCGACCTCCTTGACCAGCTCGTACGGGGCGCGCAGGTCCTTGGCGGCGGCGAACAGCTCGTTGTTGTCGAAGCCGCGCAGGCGGGCGATCTCGTTCTTGATCTGGCGCAGGTGGCGGACGGCCTCGACGACGTTGCCGGTGCCGGCCTCGCCCTTGGAACGGATCATGGCCGCGCCCTCGGCGATGCGGCGCAGGGCCTCGCCCAGGTTGGTGGCGCCACAGACGAAGGGGGTGGTGAACGCCCACTTGTCGGAGTGGTTGACCTCGTCGGCCGGGGTCAGGACCTCGGACTCGTCGATGTAGTCGACGCCGAGGGACTGGAGCACCTGCGCCTCGACGAAGTGGCCGATGCGGGACTTGGCCATGACGGGGATGGAGACGGCCTCGATGATCTCTTCGATCATGTTGGGGTCGGACATCCGGGCCACGCCGCCGTCCTTGCGGATGTCGGCGGGGACCCGCTCCAGGGCCATGACGGCCACGGCGCCGGCGTCTTCGGCGATCTTCGCCTGCTCGGCGTTGACCACGTCCATGATCACGCCGCCCTTGAGCTGCTCGGCCATGCCGCGCTTGACGCGGGACGTGCCGATCGCGGACTCAGCGGACTGCGGGGTGGAGGGAAGCGTGCTCACGGATTGACCTCACTCGAAGGAAGACGGGTGCTGCGGTGGTACTGCGGTGAGCAAACCCCCCACGACCAGTCCACTGCAAGGGCCAATGAGGAGCCGGTGGCTCCTTCCGATTTGGCCATTGGGTACAAGTGGGGCCGCTACGGCCGTTCCGCAAGATCCACCGGGGGCTCGTCGTCCATCTCGAAGGCGAGCGGGAAGGGGGCGTGTCCGGCCAGGCGGAACCAACGGACCTTGCGGTGCCTGCGCAGCGCGCGGGCCGCCCGTACGGCGTCGTTGTGGAAGCGGCGGGCCATCGGCACCCGGCGGACGGCGGCCGCCAGCTCCTCGGTGGCCTCCGCGCCGCCGGGAGCGGCCTTCAGCACCTCGACCTGGTCCACGTCGGCGAACACCGCGCGCAGCGCCTGGCTCAGTTCGCTCTCGGCCACCTCACGGTGCTCCTCCTCGGCCTGCCGGGCCCCGTGCGCGGCCTCGTACAGCACCAGCGACGAGGCCGGGTCGAGCACACCCGAGGTGGCCACCTCCAGCACCACCGACGCCCGCCGCACGAGCTGCGCGTCGAGGGCGGCCCGGGCGGCGTCCATCCGCGAGTGCAGCCGGTCGAGCCGACCGGCGGTCCAACTGAGGTAGACCCCGATGACGCCGAGGCCCAGGGCAATCCAGACAAGGGTTTCGATCACGGGCCGCGACTCTACCTTTCGCGGGCCCGCGGTCCGGGCCCGGCCCGACGGCGGCCAGCGGCGCCCGGGGCCGGGGGACGCCTGGGCGACGCCCTAGTCCCGCGAGAAGCCCAACCGTGCGCGCAGGCCGACGCGTTCGTCCTCCGCGACCGCCGCCGCGCCGTCGGTGACCGTTTCGTAGACGGCCAGGATGTCCGCTCCGACCGTCGACCAGTCGAAGCGCCGCACGTGCGCGGAGCCGCGGGTGCTCAGTTCCGCCCGGCGCTGCGGGTCCCGCAGGAGGGCGACGGCGCCCGCCGCGAGGGAGTCGGCGTCCTCGTTGGTGAAGAGGTCGCCCGCGCCTCCCTGGTCCAGTACCTGCGCGAAGGCGTCCAGGTCCGAGGCCAGCACCGCGGCTCCGGCCGAGAGGGCCTCGACGAGGATGATGCCGAAGCTCTCGCCACCGGTGTTGGGGGCGACGTACACGTCGACGCTGCGCAGCAGTCGCGCCTTGTCCTCGTCCGAGACCATGCCGAGGAACTCGACCCGGGAGCGGAGGTCGGCCGGCAGCGAGGCCACGGCCTCCTCCTCGTCGCCGCGGCCTGCCACGAGCAGCCGTACGTCCGGGCAGGCCTCCACGATCTTGGGGAAGGCCGCCATGAGCACGGGCAGGCCCTTGCGGGGCTCGTCGATCCGGCCGATGAAGCCGAGGGTCCGGCCGCCCCACTCCGCCTTGGGTTCGGCCTTGGCGAAGAAGTCCACGTCGACCCCGTTGGGGATGACGACGGCGTCCCCGCCGAGGTGTTCCACGAGGGTCCGGCGCGCGTACTCGCTCACCGCGATGCGGGCGCTGATCTTCTCCAGCGCCGGCTGGAGGATCGGGTACGCGGCGATCATCGCGCGCGAGCGGGGGTTGGAGGTGTGGAAGGTGGCGACGATCGGTCCCTGGGCCGCCCAGCAGGACAGCAGGCCGAGGGACGGTGAGGCCGGTTCGTGGATGTGGATCACGTCGAAGACGCCGTCGTGCAGCCAGCGCCGGACGCGGGCCGCGGACAGGAAGCCGAAGTTCAGCCGGGCCACCGATCCGTTGTACGGCACCGGGACCGCTCGTCCCGCCGAGACCACGTAGGGCGGCAGCGGGGTCTCGTCGTCCGCGGGGGCGAGCACCGACACCTCGTGGCCGCTGCGGATCAGGTGTTCCGCGAGGTCACGGATGTGGAACTGGACGCCGCCCGGTACGTCCCACGAGTACGGGCACACGATGCCGATCTTCACTGCGCGCGTTCCTCCAGGTCGTCCAGCCACAGCCGCTGCAGCATGTGCCAGTCCTCGGGGTGCTCGGCGATTCCCGCGGCGAACACGTCGGCGACGGCCTGGGTCATGACGGCCGTCTTCTCGACCCGGGTGCCGTTCTTCGGCACGGCCACCTCGGGGTGGATCCGGCCGTACATCTTCGGGGTGTCCCCGTAGTACAGGGTGGCCGGAAGCAGCACCGCGCCCGTCTGCTGGGCCAGGAGCGCCGGTCCCGCGGGCATGCGCGCCGTGGAGCCGAAGAAGTCCACCTCGACCCCGGAGGCCGACAGGTCCCGGTCGGCGACCAGGCAGACCAGTCCCCCGGAGCGGAGCCGTCGGGCCAGGGTGCCGAAGGCGGCGCCGCCGCTGTGCGGGAGCACCTCCATGCCGAGGCTCTCCCGGTAGGCCACGAAGCGGTCGTACAGGGTTTCGGGCTTGAGCCGCTCGGCGACCGTGGTGAACGGCACGCCGATGTGGCCAGTGGCCCAGGCACCGGCGAGGTCCCAGTTCGCGAGGTGCGGCAGTGCGACCACGACCCCGCGTCCGGCGGCCAGCGCCTCGCGCAGGATGTGGTCGTCCTTCATCTCGACGTCCGTGCCGAACCGCTTCGGGTCCATCGTGGGCAGTCGGAAGGACTCCATCCAGTACCGCATGTACGAGCGCATGCCGGCCCGCGACAGTTCCCGCAGGGCTTCGGGGGTCGCGTCCGGGACCACCCGGGCCAGGTTCGACTCCAGGCGCAGCACGCTCTTGCCGCGCCGCTTCCAGGCGTAGTCCGCGATCCGGCGGCCGAGGGCCACCGCCGCGGGCTCGGGGAGCTTCTTCACTCCCGCCCAGCCGAGCCCGTAGAGCCCGTCGACGAGCTTGTCCTGTACGGCGCCCATCAGGCGGCCCCGCCTTCGGTCGCAGCGGCGTCGGCCTCCGCGGCCTCGCGGCGCACGGTGACCACCCGCTGGATCAGCGTGACGAGGGAGCCCACCGCGACCACCCACAGGGCGATCGGCAGGAGCACGCCGATCCAGGAGGGGACGCCGAAGGTCTGGAGCCCGGACAGGCCGGCCGCGACGAGGGTGATCACCAGGCGCTCGGCGCGTTCGATGAGCCCGTTGACCGCCACGGGCAACCCGATCGACTCGCCCCGGGCCTTGGTGTAGGAGACCACCTGTCCGCTGGCCAGGCAGAAGATCGACACGGCGCAGAGCACGTCGTGGTTCCCGGAGCCCGCGTACCAGAGGGCGAGTCCGCCGAAGATGGCCGCGTCGGCCACCCGGTCGAGCGTCGAGTCGAGGAACGCCCCCCAGCGGCTGGAGACGCCGGCCTGGCGGGCCATGTTCCCGTCGACCAGGTCGGAGAAGACGAAGAGGGTGATGGTGATCGTGCCCCAGAAGAACTCGCCCCGTGGGAAGAAGACCAGCGCTCCGGCCACCACTCCGGCGGTGCCGATCAGGGTGACGGCGTCCGGGCTCACCCCCCGACGGAGGAGAAATGCGGCGAACGGCGTGAGAACACGCGTGAAGAATGCACGCGCGTACTTGTTCAGCATGGCCTTCCCGGAGGGTCGCTGGGCCGCACGGCCACAGCGGCCACCGGCTGGCCCATCGTAGCCGGCGCCTCGCGCCCCGGGTGCCGCGCACCCACCGGTTCGCCCCGGACAATCCCCGCGCCGGCTCCACGTCGGCTCCGCGCCGGCCGTTCGTCGTGCTCCGTACGGCTCCGGGTACGACGTATGGACGTGGTGTGACACCGGTGCAAAGCTCGAAGGACCCCGATCACCCTCCTCACCGCGACACCGGGAGGCACGAGCATCATGGGAGCCACATCACACCAAGCCGGGGCCGCCGGCAGGGCACTGACGGCCGACCGGCCCACTTCCGTACGGAACGTCGTGTTGGTCGGCCACAGCGGCGCCGGCAAGACCACGTTGGTCGAGGCCCTGGCGCTGACCGCAGGGGCCGTCAATCGAGCCGGCCGGGTCGAGGACGGGTCGACCGTCTCCGATCACGACGAGATCGAACATCGTCGTCACCGGTCCGTCCAGCTCTCCCTCGTCCCCGTCGAATGGGGCGGGATCAAGATCAACATCCTGGACACTCCGGGATACGCCGACTTCGTCGGTGAACTCAGGGCCGGTCTGCGCGCCGCGGACGCGGCCCTTTTCGTCGCCTCCGCCGCCGACGGGATCGACGGCGCCACCCGCATGGTCTGGGACGAGTGCGAGGCCGTCGGCATGCCCCGGGCCATCGTCGTCACCCACCTGGAGGCGGCCCGGTCCGACTACGCGCAGATGGCCGGCGTCTGCGGGGAGATCTTCGGCGCCGAGGACCCGGACGCCGTCGTACCGCTCTACCTGCCCCTGCACGGGCCCGCGGGCCCGGACGGGCACGCCCCCGTCACCGGACTGCTGGGCCTGCTCTCGCGGCGCGTGTACGACTACGGCTCCGGAGAACGCGTCGAACGCGACCCGGACCCCGCGGAACTCGCCCTCATCACCGACGCCCGCTCCCGCCTGATCGAGGGGATCATCGCGGAGAGCGAGGACGAGAGCCTCATGGACCGCTACCTCGGCGGCGAGGACATCGACGTCAAGACCCTCGTGGACGACCTGGAGCGGGCCGTGGCGCGCGGCACCTTCCACCCCGTGCTGATGGCGGCGCCCGCGGCCGAGGGAGCCCGTCAGGGCCTCGGGACGGTGGAACTCCTCGAACTGGTCACCGGCGGCTTCCCGACCCCGGCGGAACGCGCGCCGCTCGCCGTCACCGCCCCCGACGGTTCCGCCCACCCCCCGGTCACCTGTGATCCCGAGGGGCCCCTCGTGGCCGAGGTCGTCAAGACGTCCTCCGACCCCTACGTCGGCCGCGTCTCCCTCGTCCGCGTCTTCTCCGGCACCCTGCTCCCCGAGGCGACGGTGCACGTGTCCGGCCACGGGCTCACGGACCGCGGGCACGAGGACCACGACGTGGACGAGCGGACCGGCGCCCTCTCCTCCCCCTTCGGCAAGCACCAGCGGCCCCTGGGCCGGTGCATCGCCGGCGACCTCGCCTGCGTGGCGAAGCTCACCCGCGCCGAGACGGGCGACACCCTCTCCGCCAAGGACCGGCCCCTCCTGATGGAACCCTGGTCGATGCCCGATCCCCTGCTGCCCCTCGCCGTCGAGGCACACGGCAAGGCCGACGAGGACAAGCTCTCGCAGGCGCTGGCCCGTCTCGTGGCCGAGGACCCGACGCTGCGGCTGGAGCAGAACCCGCACACGCGTCAGCTCGTCCTGTGGTGCCTGGGCGAGGCCCACCAGGACCTGGTGCTCGAACGCCTGCGGACCCGCTACGGGGTCCAGGTGGACCCGGTCCCCCACAAGGTCAGCCTGCGCGAGACCTTCGGGGCCGAGGCCACCGGGCGCGGTCGCCACGTCAAGCAGTCCGGGGGCCACGGCCAGTTCGCCATCTGCGAGATCCGGGTCGAACCGCTGCCGGCCGGCAGCGGCGTGGAGTTCGTCGACAAGGTGGTCGGCGGTTCGGTGCCCCGCCAGTTCATCCCGTCCGTGGAGAAGGGCGTCCGCGCCCAGGCCGCGCGCGGGGTCGCGGCCGGATACCCGCTGGTGGACGTACGGATCACGCTGCTCGACGGCAAGGCGCACTCGGTGGACTCCTCCGACGCCGCCTTCCAGACCGCGGGCGCGCTGGCCCTGCGCGAGGCCGCCGCCGAGGCGACCATGCACCTCCTGGAGCCCGTCGCGGAACTCGACGTTCTGGTGCCCGACGAGTACGTCGGCCCGGTCATGAGCGACCTCGCGGGGCGCCGGGGTCGCGTCGTCGGCTCCGACCAGGCCGGGCCGGGTCGGACGCGGGTGCGCGCGGAGATCCCGGAGATCGAGATCGGCCGGTACGCGGTGGAGTTGCGGTCCGTGTCGCACGGCACGGGCGGGTTCCGTCGCAGCTACGCACGCCACGAACCCATGCCACCACAATTGGCGGAAAAGATTCGCGAACAGGCCGAGAAGGGAACGTAGTTGACATAGCGCTGCGGCGACCGCCCACCCAACCGGCTTGCGGTGGGCGGTATTTCCCTGTCCCATGACCACGGGGCAGGCTGCGCCGATAGGCTTTTCGGCGGTGCGGGGCAGGACGACGGCAGGCGCGGGCCGGCAGTGGGCACAGGCGCACGGTGATGGGGGCAATGGTGGCGGACGACGGTTTCGACTTCAGGCCCGGGGCGCAGGTTCCGCTCCAGGGAGGCGGTGGGCAGACCGCCGCGACCAACGCGTTGGCGTCCGCCGCGTACCGCGACGGCAAGCTGGAGGAGATCCTCAAGGCCAACAACGACCTCCACGAGTCGAAGGTCAAGGCCCCGAAGATCTCCCTCTTCGAACCCAACCTGGGCGAGGCCTTCTGCCGCGCGGTCGAGGTACGCACCCTCGGCGCCGGCCGCAAGCCGCTCATCCAGTCCTTCGGCGCCGACCCGCAGACCGTCGTCGAGCACTGCCTGGCGGCCTCCCGCATCCGCAAGGAGCGCGACCGCAAGCTGCGCATGATCGTGCTGGTCTGCGGGGTGATCTTCCTGCCCGGGCTGTTGCTGTGGCTGGGCCTCTTCCAGCTCCGCAAGTCCCTGGGCAAGGGCGAGGGCAAGCGGTCCTGGCTGGTCACCGCCCTGCTCGTGGGCGTCGCCGTCGTGGTGGCGGTGTTGATGTTCCGGTTGCCCTTCACCGGGTTCCTCGGGATATACCTGCGGGCGATGATCATCGCTCCGGCGCTGGGCTGGTTCCTGGCCCGGCGGATCTGCGAGGCCACCGCCGTCGACATGCGTTCCCGCTGGGACGGGCTGCTGGGCGGCGGGGGCGTCGCCGCCAAGATCCCCGAGGCGGTGCCGGGCAACCCCGACGAGAAGGCCCGTGAGGACCTGCGCCACCAACTGGCGAAGCTCACCGCCGAGGACCGCAGCAACTCCGCCTTCTACGCCGGCCCCAAGGGGATCCTCGGCATGGGCACCCGCTGGGGCAGCTGGCAGATGGCCGAGGAGCTGACGCCGAGGACCGAGGGCGCCGACATCCACCCCTTCCGCAGTTGGGACGTCATACGCGCGATCGACACCCAGCTCCGCAAGCTGGAGCGTGGCCCGCTGCACACCGGGGGCTTCCCGACCGCGTCGATCCAGCACTGGATCGTCACCCCGATCGGCGAGGGCGCGGCGGAGGTGGCCCGGCCCACCGGCGAGGACGTGGACACCTTCCTGGTGAAGCCGCACGAGATCACCCGGATCTGCAACGAGCAGCAGTTCAGCGCGGGCAACCGGCACTATCTGGGCATCCAGTACCCGCTCTGGGACGGGCAGCTCGTCATCACGATGCTGGTGACGGTCACGGTGCTCTACAAGACCCTGCGGGTGGACGTCACCGCCCACGCCCTGGGTCCCGTGCACGGTCTGTTCACCACGAAGTCCGCGCCCAAGACGGTCGAGGTGGCCAAGTCCGTCCGCTTCTGGGAGACGGTGGAGCGACAGCTCCCGCTGGTGGACGCGACGGAGGTCGTCCGCCTGGCCGTGCGTGCCTCGCTGACCTGGTACCCGCCGCTCCTGGAGTACTTCGGCGGCAAGCTGATCCTGCCCGAGCCGTTCGGGTTGCGGCACGTGTGGGCCGGTTCGATGTGGCGCCACCGCTTCATGGCGGACGACGCCCTGCGCACCGTGGCTCCGGTCCTGCGGTCGGTGCACACCGCCGCGTTCAAGGTCCTGGAGGAGAACGGCGTCGACACCGACCGCTTCACCAACCGCTCCTCGATCATGAGCGGTCTGATCCAGGAGCCGTCGCCGCGCAAGGCGGACGTCTACGACGCGTAGGCGCGGACGGTACGGCGCGAGGGCGGGCCGGCCGGGCCGGGAGGCGTGGGCCTCCCGGACCGGCCGGCCCTCGCGTCTCAGTCGGTGGGCCAGGCGTCCGCGAGCATCTGACGGGTGTCCGCGAGCAGTTGCGGCAGCACCTTGGTGTGGCCGACGACCGGCATGAAGTTCGTGTCCCCGCCCCAGCGCGGCACGATGTGCTGGTGCAGGTGCGCGGCGATGCCGGCGCCGGCCGCCGCGCCCTGGTTCATGCCGATGTTGAATCCGTGCGCCCCGGACGCCTTGCGCAGGGCGGTCATGGCCCGCTTCGTCAGGTCGGCGAGCTCGGCGGTCTCGGCGGCGTCGAGTTCCGTGTAATCGGCGACGTGCCGGTACGGGACGACCATCAGGTGGCCACCGTTGTACGGGTACAGGTTGAGCACGGCGTAGACGTGCCTGCCCCGGGCGACCACGAGCCCGTCCTCGTCCGACATGTCCGGAATCCCGCAGAAGGGACAGCCGTCCCCGGCCTCCGGACCGGTCGGCTTGTTCTCCCCCTGGATGTAGGCCATCCGGTGGGGCGTCCACAGACGCTGGAACGCGTCCTGCGTGCCCACACCGATCTGCTGCTCCGGCTCAATCGTCATGGGATGCAGCATATGACCTTGCCCGCGCGGGGCGTGTCGCCGGGGCGAAGACGGGTACCTCCGCCCCGATGCTGGGCACATGCACCCCGATGTCGAGCCCCGCGACAAGGCCTGGGAACGCCGGACCGAGCTGCCGCTGTTCTACGCCTCCCTGATCTTCATCGCGGGATACGCGGTCCGCGTACTCGCCCACAAGGCCGATCACCTCTGGCGGGACATCGCCGGACTGATGGTCCTGCTGATGTGGATCTGCTTCATCGTGGACTACGTGGTCCGGATGGTGCTGAGCCGCCGGCGACCGCTCCGCTTCATCCGGCTGCACTGGCTGGACACCCTGGTGGTCATCCTGCCGCTGCTGCGGCCCCTGCGGATGGTCAAGGTCCACGACGCGATCCAGGCCAAGCAGGACCGCCCGCGCCGCGGACTGTACGAGCGGGTGATCACCTATGCCGGGCTCTCGGCGGTCCTGCTCGGCTTCTCCGGGGCGTTGTGCGTCTACCACGAGGAGCGCCTGGCCCCGGACGCCACGATCCGTACCTTCGGGGACTCGCTGTGGTGGGTGTGCCAGACACTGACGACGGTCGGCTACGGGGACATCACCCCGGTGACCCCGGTGGGGCGGCTGATCGCGGTCGGGCTGATGGTCTTCGGTGTGGCCCTGCTGGGCGCGGTGACCGGTTCGTTCTCGTCCTGGCTGATCCAGGTCTTCCGCCGGGAGGACGAGAAGGGGCCCGGGGGGAACGAGAGTTCCCCCCAAGCCCCCTTCTGACCTGCGGCGGGTCGGTCAGACCTGGACGCGGTCCGCGACGACCTTGGCCAGCTTGGCCAGGGCCTCGTCCTTGGCCACGCCGTTCTCCTGCGAACCGTCGCGGTAGCGGAAGGAGACGGTGCCGGCGGCCATGTCCTCGTCACCGACGATGATCATGAACGGGACCTTGAGCTTCTGGTGGTTGCGGATCTTCTTCTGCATCCGGTCCGAGGAGGCGTCCACCTCGACGCGCAACCCCTGCTTCTTCGCCTCGGCGGCGAACTCCTGCAGGTACTCCACGTGTCCGTCGCCGATCGGGATGCCGACGGCCTGGACGGGGGCCAGCCACGGCGGCATGGCGCCCGCGTAGTGCTCCAGCAGCACGGCGAAGAAGCGCTCGATGGAACCGAACAGCGCACGGTGGATCATGACCGGGCGCTGACGGGAGCCGTCGGGGCCGGTGTACTCCAGGTTGAAGCGCTCCGGCAGGTTGAAGTCGAGCTGCACGGTCGACATCTGCCAGGTGCGACCGATCGCGTCACGGCACTGCACGGAGATCTTCGGGCCGTAGAAGGCGGCGCCGCCCGGGTCCGGGACCAGGGGCAGGCCCTGCTTCTCGGCGACCGACTGGAGGACGGCGGTGGCCTCCTCCCAGACCTCGTCCGAGCCGACGAACTTCTCCGGGTCCTTGGTCGACAGCTCCAGGTAGAAGTCGGTCAGACCGTAGTCGCGCAGCAGGTTCAGCACGAAGGTCAGGGTGCGGTCGAGTTCCTCCGCCATCTGCTCCTTGGTGCAGTAGATGTGCGCGTCGTCCTGGGTGAAGCCGCGCGAGCGGGTCAGACCGTGCACCACGCCGGACTTCTCGTACCGGTACACGGTGCCGAACTCGAAGAGGCGCAGCGGCAGTTCACGGTAGGAGCGGCCGCGCGCGTCGAAGATCAGGTTGTGCATCGGGCAGTTCATGGGCTTGAGGTAGTAGTCGGTACCACCGTCGAGCTGCATGGGGGGGTACATGCCCTCCGCGTACCAGTCCAGGTGCCCGCTCTTCTCGAAGAGGGCGCCCTTGGTGGCGTGCGGGGTGTAGACGAACTCGTAGCCCTCTTCCTCGTGGCGCTTGCGCGAGTAGTCCTCCATGGTGCGGCGGATGACGCCGCCCCGCGGGTGGAAGACGGCCAGGCCGGAGCCGATCTCGTCCTGTACGGAGAACAGGTCGAGTTCGGTGCCGAGCCGGCGGTGGTCGCGCTTCTCGGCCTCGGCGAGGAAGTCGAGGTGGGCCTTCAGCTCGTCCTTGGAGGGCCACGCGGTGCCGTAGATGCGCTGGAGCATCGGGTTCTTCTCGCTGCCGCGCCAGTAGGCGGCCGCGTTGCGCATGAGCTTGAAGGCGGGGATGTTGCGGGTGGTGGGCAGGTGGGGACCGCGGCAGAGGTCCTTCCAGCACAGTTCGCCGGTCTTGCCGTCGAGGTTGTCGTAGATGGTCAGCTCGCCGCCGCCCACCTCGACGTTCGCACCGTCGTCGGTCGAGGCCGAACCCTTGATGCCGATGAGTTCCAGCTTGTACGGCTCGTCCGCCAGCTCCTCGCGGGCCGCCTCGTCGGTGACCACGCGGCGGGCGAACTTCTGCCCGCGCTTCTGGATCTCCTGCATCTTCTTCTCGATGGCCTTGAGGTCATCGGGGGTGAAGGGGCGGGCGACGTCGAAGTCGTAGTAGAAGCCGTCGCGGACCGGCGGGCCGATGCCCAGCTTGGCCTCGGGGAACAGCTCCTGCACGGCCTGCGCCATGACGTGCGCGGTCGAGTGGCGCAGGATGTTCAGGCCGTCCTCGGAGGAGATCTCCACCGGTTCGACGGTCTCGCCGTCCTTCACCTCGTACGCGAGGTCCTTCAGCTCCCCCGCGATGCGCGCGGCGACGATGGTGCGCTCGCCGGCGAAGAGCTCGGCCGCCGTAGTGCCCGTGGCCACCACGCGCTCGTCCCGCTCGGAATCGCGTTGGATGATCACACGGACGTCTGACACCGGTCTCTCCTGACTCAGGGGGTGCGCGAGCGAACACTGCGCGCCTGAATCGTACCGAGCCGGGGGGCGCCATCGCTAAACGGTTGTTCGCCGGAGCCGGACGCCCACCTCGGCGGTGACCGGCCGGGGTACCGTTTCGCCGCGTCCCGACCCCCTGGAGCGAACCGTCATGCCGCACGTGCTCGTCCGCCCGCTGGACCTCGACCACGAGCCCACCGCCGCCGCCGTGCACCGCGTCGGTCGGGCCGCGTACGGCGTGGAGGCCGCGCTCATCGGCTTCGACGGCATCCCCGCCCTGCGGGAGAGCCTCGACGAGATGCGGGAGCGGCCGTTGCACTGGATCGGCGCGGTCGCGCGGGACGACGTGATCGCCGGGTTCCTCGCCTGGGAGGACACGGGGGCCGGCGGCGTGTGCGTCGACCGGCTGTGTGTGGATCCGGCCTGGTTCCGCCGGGGCATCGCCTCGCTGCTGTGCGCGCGGCTGCCGGCCGACCGCCCCGTCACCGTCACCACCGGCGCCGCGAACGCGCCCGCCGTGGCCCTGTACGAACGTCTCGGCTTCCTGCGCGGCGAGGACTTCGAGCCCGTCCCGGGGCTGCGGATGGCCTCGTTCTCCCGAGGTCCCGCTCCCCTCGCTCCCCCGATCCGTTGACATCGAAAAGTGTGAGTGGTTTATTACTCACATGAACACGGAACGACGTCGACAGCTCTCCTCTGCCGAGGAACGCCGGGACACGGTGCTGCGCACGGCCATCGGGGCCTTCGCCTCGCGCGGCTACTTCGGCACCACGACCACGGAGGTCGCCAAGGCCGCCGGCATCTCGCAGTCGTACGTCTACCGACTCTTCCCCAACAAGGAGGCGCTGTTCACCGCGGTCGTCGAGCACTGCTTCACCCGGGTGCGGGCCAGCCTGGAGGAGGGCGCGGCGAACGCCGCCGGCAGTGCGCCCGAGACGGTGCTGAGCGCCATGGGCGACGCCTACGCCCACCTGATCGCGGACAAGGACCTGCTGCTCGTCCTCACCCACGCCCAGGCGGCGGCCGTGTCGGAGACCGCGGTCCGCGACGCCGTCCGGGCCGGCTACGCCCGCCTGGTGGAGTACGTGCGCGGCGCCTCGGGCGGCGATGAACCCGAGGTGCAGCGATTCTTCGCGATCGGCATGCTCTGCCACCTGCTGGTGTCGATGGACACGCAGGCCGTGGACGCGCCGTGGACACGGACCCTCTCGGCGGGAGTCCGGCACCACTGACGGCGCCGACGATCGAGGACGAACGACGAGAGCAGGGCGGGCCCCGGGCCCGCCCCGTTTCCGGACCAGAGTGTGAGTGGTCAACCACTCACACTCCTGCAACAGCCCACCACCACCCACCGAACCAGGAGAACCGTCATGACCACGAACAACGCCCGCCCCACCACGATCGACGAGAACGCCCCCGCCGTCGTCCGCCTGGAGACCACCGTCGCGGCCCCCCTCGCCACGGTGTGGGCCCTGCACACCGACATCGCCGGCTGGTCCGACTGGCACACCGGCATCGACCGTGTCGAGTTCGTGGGACCCCTCGCCGCGGGCACCCGCTTCCGCTGGCTCACCCACGGGCTCGACATCACCTCCACCGTCCTCGACGTGACGCCGGGCGAGCGGATCGCCTGGGGCGGCCCCGCCCACGGCATCGACGGAATCCACGTCTGGACCTTCCACGAAAGCGCCGAGGGAGTCACCGTCCGCACCGAGGAGTCCTGGGCCGGCGCCCCCGTCGAGGCACGCCCCGCCGAACTGGAGGCGGCGCTGCGCCAGTCGCTGGAGGAGTGGCTCCACCTCCTCAAGACCACCGCCGAAGCCCACTGAAGGCCACCGAAGCCGACCGAACCCCCACCAGACACAACCCCCTGCGATCAGAGGCCGCTAGTCGTCGGAGGGAAGCACCTCCGAGGGGTCGAAGGCCTCGTCGAGCGACTTCATCAGCCGGTCCCGTTCGACCTCGTCCAGCGGGACCGGCCGCACGTCCACCGCGTCCGTCAGCCTGCGGAACCCGCCCCGCCGCTGGAGCCGCCCGCTGACCCGGACCGGCAGCCCCACCAGGTGGGCGTGGCCGGCGACCCGGTACGACTCCTCGTCCAGGGCGGCCCGTACGTAGGGCACCTCCGCCCCCGACAGCACCCGCAGCCGCACCGTCCCGCCGCCGCCCGCCGCCGAGCGCCGCATCCGGACCACGGCCCCGGCCAACCGGACGGGGATCGCCGGTTCGTCCCGGGTGTACCGGGCGGCCGCCTCGCGCAGCACCGGCAGGTCGCCCGGGGAGAACTCCACCGCCTCCGGTCGGGCCGCGCACCCGGCCGGGACGCCCGCCGCCGGAGCCCAGGCCAACGCGATCCGGGCCCCTTCCGAACCCCGGACGAGGGCGATCAGGGCATCGGCGAGTTCCCGGCTGACGCCGGCCTCCACCGCCGCGTCGAAAGCGTCCATGCCGCCGGTGGCCCGCCGGTAGTCCACCGCCTCGCGGGCGGCGTGCAGCGCGTGGTGGAGCCGGGCGGTGATGCCCCTCCCGCCGTCCACCGGAACGTACGCGGCGAGTCGCCGGCCGCCCGGAGAAGGCCCCACCAGCACTCCGTCCAGGGCCCGTTCGGCCTGTGCCCGGTGACGCGCCCCGTAGTACCCGGCGCGGGCGTGCGCCGCCAGGGCGCCGGCGAGCAGCAGTTGCCGGGCCGCCGAGCGGAGTTGTTCCTGTACGGTCCAGGCCTCCGCGCCCTGCGACGGGTACGTCCCCTCGGGGAACTCCCGTTCCCAGCGGATCTCGTCGCTCGGCACGCTCAACCCGAACAGCACCTCCCGGGCCGAGGGCAGCCCGCTGTGCGCCAGCGCGGCCAACGCCTCGTCCAGCAGGTCCGCGCAGTCGGGGAAGGTCCGGCTCTCGGGGACGAGCAGGCTGGTGCCGGGGTGCCCGGGCGGCGCCCACCTGCCGTACCGACCGGCTGCCCCGCCGCGTCGCAGCCAGCCGTGCCGGTGCAGCAGCGCACCGAGCACGGCGGGGTCGACCTTCGCGGGATCGGGCGTGGCGGCGTCCGCGTACACGGTGGGATCCGGGGGCGTCAGCGGCTCCGGGCGCGGTGAGTACCGTTCCATCAAGGTGTCCCTCCCGACCCGACCCGGGTCATGATCTCGCACAGCGCCCGGTCGTCGAAGATCCGCGTGGTCGGGATCCGTACGGTGGTCCGGCGCCGGCCGGTCACGGGCTGTCCGGCGAGGTTGGTCCAGTAGCAGCAGTGCCGCAGGTCGAGCCGGTCGTGTCCGGCGGCCAACCACTGTTCGCGCTCCCTCGGTACGAGCATCACCACGAGGATCTTGTGGACGGCGACGGGAGTGCGCGCCAGCTTCACGAGGTGCTCGTTGTCGAGGGTGAAGCCGAAGGTGGCCCCGGCCGGCCGGGGCGGTGTCTGGTAGGTCGCCTTCAACTGCACCTTGATGGTGACCTCGTCGTCGACGACGTGCTCGGGGGCGCCGTGACTGACGTGCCAGTCGATGCCGTTGTCCGGGAAGGGCTGGGACAGCGAGCAGCCGGCCGCGGCCGCGACGGCGTGCAGGTATCCCACTTGGAGGGTCTCCATGCAGGCGGTGGTGGCGAGTGTGCCGCGCAACGGTCCGGTTCCCGCGTCCGACCGCGGACCGATCCGCGCCGGTGGCACCCCGAACGGTTCGGGCTGTGTGAGCGCCATGGCCGGCTCCCCATGCCTTCCGGGCTCCGCAGAGTGAGGGTGTCGGGGTGACGACCGGTCATCCGTTCGTTCCCCCAGGGAAGTTGTCTCCGTAGCGGACGGGTCGCAAACGGCGTACGGGGCAAACAGCCCGGGTATCACCGATTCGGGCAAGGGCGGCGTGATCCGGGTGCGCCCCACCTGCCGACCGGGGACGAGGAGTTCGCCATGACACGCTGGTACGAGGGCCCGCTGGCCGCATTCGACACGGAGACCACCGGAGTGGACGTCGAGCAGGATCGGATCGTGTCCGCCGCGCTCGTCGTGCAGGAGTGTGCGGGCGGTCGTGTCCGCTCCACGCGCTGGCTGGTCAATCCCGGTGTCCCGGTACCCCCGGGCGCCACGGAAGTGCACGGTCTGACCGACGAGCACCTCCAGCGCCACGGCCGTTGGCCGGCGCCGGTGGTGGAGGAGATAGCCCGCGCGCTCGCGGAGCAGCAGGTGGCGGGCCGGCCGGTGGTGGTGATGAACGCGCCCTTCGATCTGACGCTGTTGGACCGGGAGTTGCGCCGGCACCGGGCGTCGTCGCTGGGGCGCTATCTGGACAACCGGCCGCTGACGGTGCTGGATCCGCGGGTGTTGGACAAGCACCTGGACCGCTACCGCAAGGGTCGCCGGACGCTGACGGACCTGTGCGAGCACTACGGCATAGAGCTGGAGGGGGCCCACGACGCGTCGGCCGACGCCCTGGCCTCGCTGGAGGTCGTCCGGGCGGTCGGGCGCCGGTTCGCGGGCCGGCTGGAGCGGCTGACACCGGCCGAGCTGCACACGCTGCAGGCGGTGTGGCACGCGGCGCAGGCGCGGGGACTCCAGGCCTGGTTCGCCCGCCAGGGCACTCCCGAATCGGTTGATCCGCACTGGCCGCTGCGACCGGAACTGGGGGCCGCGGCCTGAGGGCCGGGAATGCGGAAGGCCGGTCCGTCAGTGACGGACCGGCCTGTCCCGGTGGGCGATACTGGGATCGAACCAGTGACCCCTTCGGTGTGAACGAAGTGCTCTCCCGCTGAGCTAATCGCCCGGGAACGGACTGAACAATACAAGAGCCTCGGGGTCTGTTCAAACCGCTTCCGGTCGGGCCTCGCGCCGGCCGCTCGCGGCACCCGATCCCCGTTCCGCCCCCGTTCCGCGCACCGGGTGTACTCAGGCGGATCTGAGTACGCACGCCGATGTTCCGGCGGCGTGACGGGCACCACACTCCGAGCATGAACACGCCCCTGTCGCCCGCCGAGGAACTGGCGCTCATCGACGGCGAACTCGCCCTGCTCGACGCCCGTCGCGCCCATCTGACGGCCCGCCGTGACTGGTTGCTGCGACTGCCTCCGATCCCGTGGCCGTCGGCGCCCGTACCGCCCTCGCTCCCGGCCAAGGACGCCTCGGGGCGCGGCGCGCAGAACGTGCTGCTGACGTTGGGCGCCGTGCTGCTCTCGGTGGCCGCGCTCGCCTTCACCCTCGTCAGCTGGGGCTCCCTCGGCATCGCCGGGCGCGCCGCGGCGTTGGCCGTGGTGACGGTGGGGGCGCTCGTCGCGCCGCAGCCGCTGCTGCGTCGCGGACTGCGGTCCACGGCCGAGTCGGTCGCCGCGCTGGGGCTGTTGCTGACGGTGCTGGACGCGTACGCGGTGCACGCCGTCGGGATGTCGACGGTCGACGGCACGGCGTACGCGGCGGGGGCGGCCGGTGTCCTGGCGGCGCTCTGGGCCGGGTACGGGTTCGCGTTGCCCGGGCTTCGACTGCCGCTGCCCGTCGCCGTGGCGGCGGCGCAGTTCCCGCTGCCGCTGGCGGCGCTCGCCTCCGCGGCGGACCCGGTGGGGCTCGGTTGGGCGCTGCTGGCGACGGCCGCGCTCGACCTGGTCGCGGCGATGACGGTGCCCCGGGCGCAGGCCGCGTGGCCGGCGGGGGCCGCGCTGGGCGTGGCCGCGCTGGCAGTCGGGTTCGCGGAGTCGGCGGCCGGCCCGGGCGCGTCGGCTCCGGCGCTGTTGCTCGCGGCGGGTGCGGCGCTCGGCGTGGCGGTGGCCTGGCGGGTGCCGGGGGCCTCCGCGGCGGCGCTCGCGGGCGGTCTGGCCGCGGTCGTGGCGGTGGCCGGCCCGCTCTCCCCGGGGTGGGACACGGGCTGGGCGGTGCCGGCGCACCTGGCGGTGGCCCTGGCGCTGACCCTGCCGGCGGCGGTGGGGGCGGCCTCGGTACCGGGGGCGGTGCGGCGTGGCCTGGCCCGCGCGGGGCTGGGTGTGACGGCGGTGGCGGCGTTCTGGGCCCTGGCGTCGGTGGTCCCGGTGCTTGCGGCCCGGCTGCGGGTGCTCGGCGAGGTGTGGGCGGCGACGACCCCGGAGGTGGACCGGCCCGCCACGGGCGCGGCGGTGGCGGTGACGCTGCTGGTGACGGCGGGCGCGGCCGCCACGGCGGCCCGGCTGCTCCCGCCCCGGCCCGAGCCCGGGGTGCTCGCGGCGGTCCTGGGCTGGGCCGGGCTGTTCACGGCTCCGGTGCTGCTCGGGTTCCCGGTGGCGGCCGTGCTCGCGGCGCAACTGTCGGTGACGGTGGTCGCGGGGGCGCTCGCGCTGCGGCCCCGGCCCGGGGGTTCAGGCCTGGGGATCGCGGCCGCCGGGTGCGCGCTCCTGGGGGCCGGGAACGTGGCTGTGGGGGCGCTGGACGGCCGGTCGGCCACGGTCCTGGCGCTCGGGGCCCTGACGGCCGCCGGCGCGGCGGGAGCGGCGTACCGGCCCGGGCCCGGGTGGGCGCGGGCCGGGGCCGCGGTGCTCACCGTCGGCTGGGCCACGGCCCTGGTGGTGGCCCTGTGCGCGCTGTCGGACCTCGCGGTCGTGTGGTGGGCGCCGCCGCTGTCGGCCGTGGCCGCCGCGGTGGTCGCGCTCGGCCCCCGGTGGGGCGCCGTACGGGTTCCCGCCGAGGCCGCGTCGATCGCCCCGGTGGTGCTCGCCCTGGCGTTGGCGGCCCCCGACCGGTCCGCGCTTGCTCTGGCGCTGGCCCTGGCCGGGGTGGTCTGCGCGACCGCGGCGGTCCGTGCGGACCGGCGCCGGCTGGGCTGGGCGGCCTGGGCGCTGTTCGTGGCCGCGACCTGGGTCCGGCTGAGCGCGTCCGGGGTGGCCTGGCCGGAGGCGTACACGCTGCCCGTCACGCTCCCGGCGCTGGTGGTGGGCTTCGTACGGCGGCGGCGAGATCCGGCCGCCTCGTCCTGGACGGCGTACGGGCCCGGACTGGCGGCGACCCTGCTGCCCGCCCTGATCGCGGCCTGGGGCGACCCGCACTGGCAGCGACCGCTGCTGCTGGGGCTCGCGTCGCTGGCCCTCACCCTGCTCGGCGCCCACCGGCGGCTCCGGGCGCCGCTCCTGCTGGGCGGCGCGACGCTCGCGGCGGTGGCCCTGCACGAGTTGGCCCCCTACGTGGTCCAGGCCGTCGGCGCGCTGCCCAGGTGGCTGCCGCCGGCGCTGGCGGGCCTGTTGCTGCTGGCGGTGGGGGCGACGTACGAAGCGCGGTTGCGCGACGCCCGTCGACTGCGGGCCGCGTTCGGCCGGCTGGGGTGACACCCCCGGGAAACGCCGAAGGCCCGGAGACGGTGAAGTCTCCGGGCCTCTGGTCCGGGTGGGCGATACTGGGTTCGAACCAGTGACCCCTTCGGTGTGAACGAAGTGCTCTCCCACTGAGCTAATCGCCCGGACGCACCGCAAACATTACCGCATGTCAGCGGTGCTCCCCGCCATCAGGGAAGGATCACTGGTCCTTGATGTTCCACGGCAGCATCAGGCCGTACTTCCACAGGTAGAAGCCGACCAGCACGCCGGCGATCACGAGGCCGACGCTGGTCAGGATGATGTTGCGGCGGCGCACCCTCGGGTCGAGGGCCTTCTGCGCCGCCTCGGCCACCTTGCGCTTCGTCCAGCGCAGCACGACCTGCGCCCAGGCGAACTCGGTGCCCCAGATGAACAGGCCGGCGAAGATCGCGACCCAGCCCGGGCCCGGCAGGACGAGCATCGCCACACCGGCGGCGATGACGGCCAGGCCGACGATGAAAACGCCGACCTGCCAGCTCAGGTGCAGACTGCGCCGGGCCTTGACGAAGGCCGGCGCCCTCGACACGTGCGGCTGCTCGTCCGGTTCCGTCGCACTGGTCGCGGACTCATGGGTCTCGCGGTCACTCCCCGTATTCATGGCACCGAATCTACCCGAGCCGGATACACGCGTGAACGGTGGTTTGGATCCGCCGTTCGAGGGACCCAGAGGTCCGCAAAACGGTCAGAGGGGTTTACAACGGCACCGTAGGTGGCATGTCGATTTCGCCGACGTGCGAATCCCCGAGCGCACACTGAGCGAAAGGCCCTGGCGCTTATGAACACCACGGTCAGCTGCGAGCTGCACCTGCGCCTCGTTGTGTCGAGCGAGTCCTCACTGCCTGTTCCCGCGGGCCTGCGGTATGACACGGCCGACCCCTACGCCGTGCACGCCACCTTCCACACCGGCGCCGAGGAGACGGTCGAATGGGTATTCGCCCGCGACCTCCTCGCCGAGGGCCTCCACCGGCCCACCGGTACCGGCGACGTCCGCGTCTGGCCGTCCCGCAGCCACGGTCAGGGCGTCGTCTGCATCGCCCTGAGCTCACCGGAGGGAGAAGCGCTGCTCGAAGCACCCGCCCGAGCACTCGAGTCGTTCCTCAAGCGGACGGACGCCGCGGTCCCACCCGGGACCGAGCACCGGCACTTCGACCTCGACAAGGAGCTCTCCCACATCCTGGCCGAAAGCTGAGCCAGGCTCCCACCGGCGCGACACCGTCCGACTCGGGGCGACGGTGCGCGTCGGACAACCACATACGGCCGTGCCGGCGCTGTTCTCGCGGAAGCCAACCGCGAGGGCGGCGCCGGTGCGCTTCGCGGAGGACCCGCTAGAGTCGGCCCCCAAGTGACGGCAGGCCCGTCGTCGCAGGCCCGCCCTCCAGGGAGACCTCGTGCAGATCCCCCACGACACCCGTCGCGCGCTCGACGTCGTCGTCGCGCTGGTGAACACCGCGGCCGAGCCCGGCCGCGCGGACGGGCTGTCGGACCTGGGCGCACTGCGCGGTTTCGTCCGCGAGTACGCGATCAGCGACGTCGGCGAGCTCGGCGCCCGTGACCTGTCCGGGGTGCGCGCGGTGCGCGGCAAGTTCGCCCGCGTGTTCGCGGCACCGACCTCGCGCGCGGCCGCGACGCAGATCAACGAACTGGTGGCCACGGCGGGCACCACCCCACGCCTGACCGACCACGACGGCTACGACTGGCACGTGCACTACTTCGCGCCGGGCGCCTCGCTGGGTGACCACCTGGCCGCGGACGGCGGCATGGCGCTGGCGTTCATCGTGGTCTCCGGCGAGGAGGAGCGGCTGCGCCGCTGCGAGGCCCCCGACTGCCGGCGCGCCTTCGTGGACCTGTCCCGGAACCGGTCGCGCCGCTACTGCGACAGCCGGACCTGCGGAAACCGCCTGCACGTGGCGGCGTACCGGGCGCGCCGCAAGGAAGCCGACGCGCACGATTCAGAGCAGGAAGAGGTCGTGCATGGCGGCGAGCAGCAGCAGGGTTCCGATCACCCCTAGGAAGATCATCAAGGGCGGCTGGGAGAGCGCGTAGAGACAACCGCGTGCTTCGGGGGCGACGGGGGCCTCGGCGACGGGGGCGGGAGCCTGCGGCTCACCCTGCGATGTGTCGAGCATGTCGGGGCGATGATCGCGCAGCGCACCCCGATTCGGCGATCAACACGCCAACGAACACGCGGGAGTTCGTCAGTTCCCGTCCGTTCGCACACGCGTCCCCGGGCGCCCGCCGGATTCAGATTCCGTGCTTCTTGAGGATCGCCTCGATGTCGGAGAAGTCGTCCGCGGGCGCCGCCGGGGTCCGGCCCGCGGCAGGTCGGGGCGCACCGGCGCCGAGGGAGGGCGCGGAGGCGTTCGGGGCGACGGCCTCGGGTGCCTGGCGCCCCTTGGTCGCCCTGGGCTCCTTCGGCGGCTTCCCGCCCTTGGCGAGCGCACGGCGTTCGACGGCGCGGGTGGTCATGAAGAGCAGCCAGGACAGGCCCAGGAGCCCGAAGCCGATCCAGACGGACGGCTTGAAGACCATCCCGGACACCCACTCCACGACGCCCGTCAGCACCAGGCCCACCGGGACCAGCGAGTAGGCGGCGATCCGGGTGGCGGCCAGGAAGCGCTTGCGGTAGGCCGTCACCGCGGCCAAGCCCAGGCCCGCCGCGGACACCGCGGAACATATGGTCTCGGCAAGCATGCTGTCCTCCAGGGCAGAGCTGTCTGTCAGGCTTGGGCGTTCTGTCCCTATCCATCCTGCACCGGGCGACCCCGCCGAGGCCACGCCCGGAACGGATCCCGCACTGATCTCCGGGACATCTCCGGGTCGCACCTCCTCCCCGGGTACCGGTGGGTGGGGGTGCTCGGAGGCCCGGACACTGCTGGGAGACTGTGCCCATGACCGATTCCCACGCCTCCGCCTCCGCCTCCGCTCCCGCCCCCGTCGTCCTGGAGGTGTGGTGCGAGCTCCAGTGCCCCGACTGCCACGCCGCCCTGGACGACGTGCGCGCTCTGCGGGCCCGTTACGGCGACCGGCTGGACATCGTGCTGCGCCACTTCCCGCTGGAGAAGCACAAGCACGCCTTCGCCGCCGCGCAGGCCGCCGAGGAGGCCGTGGAGCAGGGCCAGGGCTGGCCGTACGCGGAGGCCGTACTGGCCCGCACCGCGGAACTCGCCCGGGTCGGGGAGCCCGTCCTGCTGGACGTGGCACGCGAACTCGGACTGGACGTCGAGGAGTTCGACACCGCCCTGGTCGACGGGCGGCACATCCTGATCGTCGACGCCGACCAGGCCGAGGGCAAGGCGATCGGCGTGACCGGCACACCGACGTACGTGATCGGTGGCGAACGCCTCGACGGCGGCAAGAGCCAGGACGGTCTTCGCGCCCGCATCGAGGAGATCGCCGACCGCCTGCTGGCCCGGTGACCGGTCCCTCGCTCAGATCAGGTCCTTGGCGAGGTTGAAGCGGGTCGCGCGGTAGCCGAGGGATTCATAGAGCCGTCGGGCCGGGGTGTTGGTGGTGAAGACGTGCAGCCCCAGGGTCCGTTGGCCGTCGGCGACGGCGACGCGTTCGGCGAGCAGCATCAGGTCCCGGCCGTGGCCGCGCCCACGGTGCTCCTCGACCACCTCCACGTCGAAGACGTACGCTCCCCCGTCGCGCCGCGCGACCCACAGCGTCCCCACACTGGCACCGCCCGCCTCCAGGACGGACAGTGAGACGCCCGGACTGGCCAGTCCCCGGGGCAGGTCGGCGTCGTGGTCGGCCTCCGACTTGGCGGCCGCGGCCTGCGGGGACATGCCGCGCTCGACCCAGAGCGCGGCGTAGCTCGCGCGGGCCAGGGTCTCCCACGCCTCGTACTCGGCCGGCGTCATGGGCCGGCCGGTCACCCCCTCGCGCGCGGCGGGCGGTTCGGCGGGGAGTTCCTTGACCATGTTGCGGCCGTACTCGACGTACCCGAGGGTCTCGGCCAACCGCTGCCCGCCCGCCGAGTCGGGCGACACCGAGACGCGGACCCGGCGGCAGCCCCAGCCCCGCAGTACCTCCTCCGCGGCGAGTGCCGCGACGGTGGCCCGACCCCGCCGGCGGTCGGGCTCGTCGACGGCGAGGTCGCGGATCTCTCCGACGGTGGGCCCGAAGGGACTGTCCGTGGCGATCGTCAGCGCGCCGACGCGCCTGCTGTTGACGCGGATCTCGTACGGGCGCGAGCGCACGCCCCCGTCGCTCTGCTGAAGCGGCCCGCTCGGCCGCAGGGTGGTGGTCATCGTCGAGTTCTACCCGCCGTGCGGCCTCCGCGACAGTGCCCGTCCCCGACGGGGCCGCGGGTCGGCGCCCGCCGGCGGCTTCGGCTACGGATCGAGGTCCGCGCCCGCCTGCTCGTCGAAGATCCGCATCGCACGGGCGGTGACCGGCCCGGGGGCCGCGAGGTCCCGCCCGTCGATCCGGTGGACGGCCTGCACGTCGCGCAGGGTCGAGGTCAGGAACACCTCCTCGGCGTGCTCCAGGGCGTCGAGGGGCAGGTCGGTCTCCTGGGCACCGATCCATCGCGCGGTCAGGGCCCGGGTGATGCCGGCGAGGCAACCCGAGGAGACCGGCGGGGTGTGCGCCTGTCCGTCGAGGACCACGAAGACGTTGGAGCCGGTGCCCTCGCAGAGCCGTCCCACGGTGTTGCCGAACAGGGCCTCGCTGGCCCCGGCCGCGTGCGCGCGGGCGAGCGCCACCACGTTCTCGGCGTACGAGGTGGTCTTCAGCCCGGTCACGGCCGAGCGCTCGTTGCGCACCCACGCAACGGTGATGACGGCGGTGGTGTCCGGGCGGCGGGTCGTCGGGCCGACCGCCACGACCAGGGTGGGACCTGCCTCGCCGCGATCGGACCCGAGCGGGGACACCCCGCCGGTGTAGGTGATCCGCAGCCGGCCGAGCGGCATCGGGTTGGACTTCAGCACCTCGGCGCAGGCCCGGCGCACCTCGTCGAGGTCGGGGTCGGGCAGGCCGAGGCCACGCGCCGAGCGGGTCAGCCGGTCCAGGTGCCGGGTGAGCGCGAAGGGTTGCCCCTCGCTCGCCCGGAGCGTCTCGAAGACGCCGTCCCCCACGGTCAGTCCGTGGTCCAGCACCGACACCTTCGCGTCGTCCACGTCCCGCAATGTGCCGCCGAGCCAGATCTTCACCGCACGCTCCCCGCGCTCAGCCCGTGCTTCTCGGGCGTGCCGGAGGCGACGCCGAGCAGCCGGGCGGCCTTCAATTCCGTTTCCGCCCATTCCCGGTCCGGGTCGGACCCCCAGGTGATCCCCGCGCCGGTGCCGAAGCACAGGCGGGGTCCGCCCGCTGCCGCGCGGTCGATCCAGAAGGTCCGGATGCCGACGGCCAGCTCGGCGGTGCCCTGATCGGCGTCGACCCACCCGATGCCGCCACAGTAGGGGCCGCGCGGGGCGGTCTCCAGCTCTTCGATGATCCGCAGCGCGGAGGATTTGGGGGCGCCGGTCACCGAGCCGGGCGGGAAGGTCGCCCCGAGCAGCTCGGCCCAGCCCGCGCCCTCGGCGAGTTCACCGCTGACGGTGGACACGAGGTGGACCAGCCCGGGATGCTCCTCGACCTCGCACAGGGCGGGGACGGCCACGGAGCCGGTCGCACAGACGCGGCCGAGGTCGTTGCGCACGAGGTCCACGATCATCACGTTCTCGGCGTGGTCCTTGGGGAGCAGGTCGGCCACCGTCCGGCCGGTGCCCTTGATCGGGCCCGATTCCACGTGGCGTCCGCTGCGGCGCAGGTAGAGCTCGGGCGAGGCGGTCGCGATCTCGACGCCGCGCGCCGGCAGCCGAATCGTTCCTGCGTAGGGCGCCGGATTACCGCGCGCGAGCAGTGCGGTGAGGGCGTCGACATCGGCGGTGGCCGCGTCGGGCAGTGGCGCCGACATCACCCGGCACAGGTTCGCCTGGTAGACCTCCCCCTGCGCGATGTACTCGCGCACACGCCGGACGCCGGCCAGGTACGCGGCGCGGTCGAGCGAGGACACCCAGCCGTCGGCGGCGGGACCGCGCCAGGCGCCGGGCACCGGCGCGGGAACGGGGTCGGGGCGTACGTCGCCGAACCGCGCGCAGACCAGTCGCCCCTCGAAGTCGGCGGCCACGGCCCAGAAGCCGGTGGAGTCGAGGGCGGAGGGGTCGCTGGTGACATCGCGGAGATCGGTCGCGAGGCGGCCGCCGAAGCGGGCCAGGGGGGGCAGGTCGTGCACGGCTGCGAGTCTATGACCGGTGACGGGATCCCGCCGGTGAGGTGACGGCCGGGTGACCGGTGGTGATCGACCGGCAGCACGCTGCGGAAACGCGTTTTTGAGCTGGCCCGGGAATCCGCTAGAGTTCAACACGTCGCCAGGGAGCGAAGGGGCAACACCCCGGACCAAACACGGTGACCTGCGGACGTAGCTCAGTTGGTAGAGCACCACCTTGCCAAGGTGGATGTCGCGAGTTCGAGTCTCGTCGTCCGCTCGAAGTGGGGGATCATCTTCCCGAGAACCCCCGCGGCTCCATGGTGGAGTGGCCGAGAGGCGAGGCAACGGCCTGCAAAGCCGTCTACACGGGTTCAAATCCCGTCTCCACCTCCAAGGACGATTAGCTCAGCGGGAGAGCGCTTCCCTGACACGGAAGAGGTCACTGGTTCAATCCCAGTATCGTCCACTGATCCGCAAGGATCCCCGCGCGATTAGCTCAGCGGGAGAGCGCTTCCCTGACACGGAAGAGGTCACTGGTTCAATCCCAGTATCGCGCACGCAGTACCATCGCAACACGTGCTTTAATTGCGGCCATCAAGCCGTTCCCGCGCGATTAGCTCAGCGGGAGAGCGCTTCCCTGACACGGAAGAGGTCACTGGTTCAATCCCAGTATCGCGCACCATCCGGAAGCCCCGACCGTCTCGACGGTCGGGGCTTCCGCGTTGTCGTGGCGGGTGCGCCGCAGGGGGCGCCGGCCGGTCGGGACCCGTGTGCGTACCGGGCCCCGTACGCGGCGGCGCGGGTCAGGAGGAGAACAGCATCCGGCCGAAGCCGCCTCGGTGGTGCTTGCCGTGCCCGTGGCCGTGGCCGTAGCCGCCGTGCTGTTGCGGGGCGCCCCAGGCCGGCGCCGGTGCGGGAGCTCCGTGCTGGGCGGCCGGGTAGGGGGCGGGCGGCGCGGCGGGCGGCGGGACCTGGCCGTACTGCTGGGAGGTGTACTGCGACTCCAGGCGGGTCAGCGCCTCCAGCTCGCCGTAGTCGAGGAAGATGCCGCGACAGCCGCTGCACTGCTCGATCTGGACGCCGTTGCGGTTGTAGGTGTGCATCATCGCGTGACACTTCGGACACTGCATGACCGGATCAACTCCTCGCCGTGTACGTCGCCACCGGAGGGGTGCCCCGGTGGCGTGGGGCTCACCCTACGACGGAGGCTGCGGCTCCAACTCGGGCGGGAGGGCGGAAATTCGGGCACAGGCGTCCAGCATCAGCCGCTCCCCCTCGTCGAGGTCCCGGTTCCCGGCCGCCGCCTTGGCCAGGGCGAGGGCGGCGGTCTGTACGGTCAGGGCCCGGGCGACGACGTCGAGTTCCGGCCAGGGGTCGGTGCCGGGGGGACCGGCGGCGGGCCCCCCGGCGGCCCGGTAGGCGTCGAGGAAGCACAGCCAGTCCTCCGGGGCGAGCAGGCCGGCGGCGTACCAGGCCGCGGGACGGGCCAGGTCCCAGGCGGGGACGCCGACTCCGAGGTCGTCGACGTCGATGAGCCGCCAGGCGCCGTCCGGTGCCGGGCAGCGCACCAGTTGCCCGAGGTGCAGGTCCCCGTGGCACAGCACCCCGCCGCGGGGCGGCTCCCCCGCCCCGCGCGCCCACCCGGGCAGGGTCCGCGCGGCGTTCCGCACGACCCGGGCGTCGGCGGGACCCGGGACGCCCCCGGGAACCCGCGGCGCGTCGTCGGGCAGGGCCTCGGCGAGGCGGCGCAGGGCGCGGGCGACCTTGGCGGGGCCGCGCATCGGCGGGACCGGTCCGGGGAGCGTGTGCACGGGGACGCGGTGGAGGGCCGCCAGGAGTCGGGCGACCGCCTCCCACGGGGCGTCCTCGGGGCGCGCGGGATCCACCGGAACTCCGTACGGCCACAGCGAGACGGGGCGCCGAAGGACGTGGCCGGCCTCCACCGACAGCGGCGGCAGCAACACCTCGGCCAGCGCCCGCTCCCCCGCGATCCGCATCCGTACGGCGAGACCACCCCGGTCGGTGTCCTCGGCGTGCGCCTTGACCACGGCGGCGCCGCAGCGCACGACGGTGCCGTCGTCCCGGTCGGCGAGGAGGACGTACGGGTGGGGCGGGGTGCCGGGCCACACGGTCGAGGCGTACGCGGCGAGGGCCGCGGGCAGGCCCGCCGGCCGGTCGTTCAGCGAAACCATGCGGTCGTCCCGTCGACGTGGAGCAGGAAGTCCGTCACCGGACCCGAGGGGGAGACGAGGGTCAGCGTCCGCGCGATGGGGGCGTACGCGGCGTCGAACCGGGCGTCGTGGACCTCGGCGGCCATCACCTCCCGGACGGCGTCGAACCACGGCTTCACCTCGGCGAAGGCGGGCTCGGCGGTGAAGCGGCCGTACATCCGGGGGAAGTCGGTGTCCTCGACGGTGATCGTGCCGAGCAGCACGTCCTCGCGCATCAGGCGCCAGGTGGTGTCGTCCTGGGTCATGGTGGCCGGCTCCGGTGTCGCCCCGCCGTCGCCGGGCGCGACCGCGGTCCCAGGAGGAGGTTACGGACTCGGGTGCGGGTGTGGGCGTCCGGAGCGAGCCCGTGTCCCGCTCGTCGGCGGGGCCGGTCGCGTGAACGTCGCGGGGTGCCGCGCGGGACGACGCGTGACCGGGCGCGTGAGTGGGCGCGTGAAAAAGGGTGCTGCCCGTCCGACTCCCCAGCCGTACGGGCAGCACCCTTCACCTGCCGTCCGTCCGTCGCGCCCCCGTCCCCACGGGGTTCGACAGGCCGATGTCCCGGCCCGGGCCGCTCTCCCGGACCCGGGGCGCCGCTCAGCGCCCCAGCATCGCGCCCACGGACGACGCCTGTGCCGCCACCTGGTCGAATCCTCCGAAGACGAAGAGCAGGACGGCGGCCAGGGGAAGGACCATGGCCGCGGCCACCAGCGGGTGCCGCTTGCCGGACTCATGGCCGTTGAACGCGAATGCCTTGCGTCCCTGCCGTGCGATGTCCGCCATGGCCCTCTCCCTGTCGTTTGGCAGCGGCGGGCTTGTGACCTCGGGGGACGAGTGCGCCACCCGCCGCTTGTCTTCAACACTAGGCGGCCGTCGGGCGTCTGGCCTCATGCCTCCGTACCCATTGGCAGGCCTCCAGGAGGATGACGGGGTCACCCCCGGACTACTCCCCTGGGTGGAGACCGGCGGTCCGTCGTGAGGGTCATCCCGGAGGGGATGACCGGAGGGTAGTGACTTCGCTCACTTCCGTCACTCCCCGCACACGCGTGTCCTCCCGCGTGGTGTGGATCAAGCCGGCGGCGACTCCGCGCGTGATCGGCTCCGGCACGGCCGCCGGATCGGCCCGGTACGGGGCCAATCCCCTTGCGGGTAGGGCTGTTTGGACATCCGGCGGCCCATCGGACGAAGAACCGGCACTTCACCTGAACAACCCTCAAGTGGCTTGCCCCGCACTGACAATCGAATCTCCCGGCGAGGGCGCGGCCTCTGAGCGCCGATGGCGGATGGTCCGTAAGCTGTGGCACGTCAGCAGGACGACCGGGCGGCGGGGTGGACATGGCGATGATGCGGCTCCGGCGCGAGGACCCGCGTGTCGTCGGCTCGTTCAGGCTGCACCGGCGGCTCGGCGCCGGCGGCATGGGCGTGGTCTACCTGGGATCCGACCGGCGTGGGCAGCGTGTCGCGCTCAAGGTCATCCGGCCGGATCTGGCCGAGGACCAGGAGTTCCGCTCCCGTTTCGCCCGCGAGGTGTCCGCCGCGCGGCGGATCCGGGGCGGGTGCACGGCGCGGCTGGTCGCCGCCGACCTGGAGGCCGAGCGGCCCTGGTTCGCGACCCAGTACGTGCCGGGGCCCTCCCTCCACGACAAGGTGGCCGAGGAGGGCCCGCTCACGGCCGTGCAGATCGCCGCCATCGGCGCCGCGCTGTCGGAGGGCCTGGTCGCCGTGCACGAGGCCGGCGTCGTCCACCGGGACCTCAAGCCCTCGAACATTCTTCTGTCCCCCAAGGGGCCGCGGATCATCGACTTCGGGATCGCGTGGGCCACCGGGGCGAGCACCCTCACCCATGTGGGCACCGCGGTCGGCTCCCCCGGCTTCCTCGCGCCCGAGCAGGTGCGCGGGGCGGCCGTCACGCCCGCGACCGACGTGTTCTCCCTCGGCGCCACCCTCGCCTACGCGGCGACCGCCGACTCGCCCTTCGGGCACGGCAGTTCCGAGGTCATGTTGTACCGGGTGGTGCACGAGGAGCCCCACCTCCAGGGGGTTCCGGACGCGCTCGCGCCCCTCGTGCGCGCCTGCCTCGCCAAGGATCCCGAGGAACGGCCGAGCACGCTCCAGCTGTCGATGCGCCTGAAGGAGATCGCGGCGCGCGAGGCGCAGGGGCTGGGCGAGGCCCGGCCGCCGGCGCAGCGCCGTACCGAGCGGTCGCCCGCCGAGGAGTACGTCGACCAGCGGACCGAGCGCACGGGCGGCAACACGATCCCCCGGGCGACGGGGCCGCACAGCGGACCGCACTCGCGGCCCTCGTCACCCCACAACCCGGGCTCCACGGCGGGCCGTACGGGCGGGCGGCCGGCGCCGCGGACGACCGGGACGGGGCGGCGGCCGTCGCGGCCGGACCCGAAGCTGATGCGGCAGCGGCTGATCGTGTTCATCGTGGTGACGCTGGTCGTGGCGCTGGGGATCGCCGCCGCACAGAAGCTGTAGCGGGGTCCCGCGGAGCCTCGGCCCGGCGGGACCGGGCGCTACGCCTGCGGGGACGCGGGCGGGCGGGTCGCGTAGAAGGCGACGGCGGAGGCCGCCGCCACGTTGAGCGAGTCGATGCCCTCGGCCATGGGGATGCGCACCCACTCGTCGGCGGCCCGCAGGGCGTACGTCGACAGGCCGTGCCCCTCCGAACCGAGCATGATCGCGGAGCGCGCGAACCGCTCCGGCGGCACCTGGTCCAGCGGGGTGGCCTTCTCGCTCGGCGTCATGGCGAGGATCCGGTAGCCCGCTTCGCGGACCTTCTCCAGGTCGGCGGGCCACTGGTCCAGGCGTGCGTACGGCACCGAGAAGACCGAGCCCATCGAGACCTTGATGGCACGCCGGTACAGCGGGTCCGCGCAGTCCGGGGACAGCAGTATGGCGCTGATGCCGAGGGCGGCGGCGCTGCGGAACGCGGCGCCCAGGTTGGCGTGGTCGACGAATCCCTCGAACACGCCGATCCGCTGCCCCGTCGACTCCTGCGCGAGCAGTTCCTCGGCGGTGGGCAGCGGCTTGCGCTGCATCGAGGCGAGGGCGCCGCGGTGCACGTGGTAGCCGGTGACGCGTTCGGCGAGCTCGGGGGTGACCGCGTAGACGGGGGCCGGGAGTTCGTCGATGACGTCGCGCATGACGTCGACCCACTTGGCGGACAACAGCATCGAACGCATCTCGTACCCGGCGTCCTTGGCCCGTCTGATGACCTTCTCGCCCTCGGCGATGAAGAGGCCTTCGGCGGGTTCTCGCCGACGTCTCAGTTCGACGTCGGTCAGGCCCGTGTAGTCGCGCAGGCGGGGGTCTTCGGGGTCTTCGACGGTGATGAGATCTGCCACAGGGTGATACTGCCTTGTCCTGGGTGTGCTGCCAACGGCCCGGTCAGGCGCTGGGGGTGTGAACCGCGACGACCGCGCCGATCACGATGACCGCGGGCGGGCGGATCTCCTCGGCGCGCACCGTCTCCCCGACCGTGGCGAGGGTGGCGTCGACCCGGCGTTGGGCGGCGGTGGTGCCCTCCTGGACGACCGCGACGGGGGTGTCGGAGGGGCGGCCGTGGCGGATCAGGGCCTCGGCGATCAGGCCGATCTTGTCGACGCCCATGAGGATCACCAGGGTGCCGGTGAGCTTGGCGAGGGAGGCCCAGTCCACGAGCGAGCGGGGGTCGTCGGGGCCGACGTGGCCGCTGACGACGGTGAACTCGTGTGCCACGCCGCGGTGGGTGACCGGGATGCCGGCCGCGCCGGGGACGGAGATGGAGCTGGAGATGCCCGGCACGACGGTGCACGGGATGCCGGCCTCCGCGAGGGCCTGGAGTTCCTCCATGCCGCGGCCGAAGACGTACGGGTCCCCGCCCTTGAGCCGGACCACGGCCTTGCCTGCCTTGGCGTGCTCCACGAGGGCGTTGTTGATGGCCTCCTGGGCCATGAACCGGCCGTACGGGATCTTCGCGGCGTCGATGACCTCGACGTGCGGGGGCAGTTCGTCGAGCAGGTCGCGGGGGCCGAGCCGGTCGGCGATGACCACGTCGGCCTCGGCGAGCAGCCGGCGACCGCGCACGGTGATCAGGTCGGGGTCGCCGGGGCCGCCGCCGACGAGTGCCACGCCGGGGGCGGACCGGTGGCGGTGACCGGGGGCGGCGAGGGTGCCCTCGCGCAGGCCCTCCACGATCGCGTCGCGGACGGAGGCGGAGCGGCGGGGGTCGTTGCCGGTCAGCACGGCGACGGTGACGCCCTCGACGCGGCCGGTGGCCGGGGTCCAGGCGGTGGCCGCGGAGGCGTCGTCGGCGCGCACGCACCAGACGCGCTCGCGCTCGGCCTCGGCGGAGACCCGCTCGTTGTCCTCGCGGTTCTGGGTGGCGATCAGGGCGTACCAGGCGCCTGCGAGGTCGCCGTCCTGGTAGCGGCGGCGCTCCCAGCGGATCTCGCCGGTCTCCGCCATGGCGTCCACGGAGGGCGTGGCGGACGGGGAGACGAGCAGGATGTCGGCCCCGGCGGCGATGAGCGCGGGGAGGCGTCGTTGGGCGACTTGGCCACCGCCGATGACGACGACGCGGCGGCCGGCCAGGCGGAGTCCTACGGGGTAGGCGGGATGTGCCATGGCGGTGCGGCTCCTGATGCGGCGGGGTGAGGGCCGCTGCGGCGCTGAAGCGGCTGGTGGGGCGGGGTGTGGTGTGCCCGGGTCCACGATACGACCCGGTCGCCGACCGGTCCTTCCGGGGGCCGGTGCCCGAGGCTGCGATGCGGGGCCTCGTCGGGACCCGGGCGGGTGGGCCGGTCAGGACCGGCCGGGCCGGGGCGGCGACCGGAGGGACCGGCCCCGGCACCCCGGGCGGGGCGCCGGGGCCGGGACGGGCCGCTCCCCGGCCGGGGCCGGCTACTTCTCGGTGACGCCCGCCGAGTCGAACGTGGCGACCTCGTGCATCGCGCGGGCCGCGCTCTGCACCAGGGGCAGGGCCAGCAGGGCGCCCGTGCCCTCGCCGAGACGGAGGTCCAGGTCGACCAGGGGGCGCAGGCCCAGCTTGTTCAGGGCGGCCACGTGGCCCGGCTCCGCGCTGCGGTGGCCCGCGATGCACGCCGACAGGGCCTCCGGGGCGATGGCCCGGGCGACCAGGGCGGCCGCACCGGCGCTCACGCCGTCCAGGATGACCGGCGTGCGGAGCGAGGCCCCGCCGAGCAGGAGTCCGACGATCGCCGCGTGCTCCAGGCCGCCGATGGCCGCCAGGACGCCGATCGGGTCGGCCGGGTCGGGCTGGTGGAGTTCCAGGGCGCGCCGGACGACCTCGACCTTGCGGGCGTGCGTCTCGTCGTTGATGCCGGTGCCGCGTCCGGTGACCTCGCCCGGGTCCACCCCGGTGAACACCGAGATCAGGGCCGCGGACACCGTGGTGTTCGCGATGCCCATCTCACCGGTGAGCAGTGCCTTGTTGCCGGCGGCCACCAGGTCGCGGGCGGTCTCGATGCCGACCTCGATGGCCGCGATGGCCTCTTCGCGGGTCATGGCCGGACCGACGGACAGGTCGGCCGTACCGGGGCGCACCTTGCGCGGGAGGAGCCCGGGAGTGGCGGGGAGGTCCCCGGCGACACCGACGTCGATGACGCAGACCTCGGCGCCCACCTGGTTGGCGAAGGCGTTGCAGACCGCTCCGCCGCCGAGGAAGTTGGCCACCATCTGGGTGGTGACCTCCTGCGGCCAGGGGGTCACGCCCTGGGCGTGCACCCCGTGGTCGCCGGCGAAGATCGCGACGGCCGCGGGCTCCGGGATCGGGGGCGGGCAGACCCGCGACAGGCCGGCGAGCTGCGCGGAGATGATCTCGAGCATGCCCAGGGCCCCGGCGGGCTTGGTCATGCGCTTCTGTCGCTCCCAGGCCTCGCCGAGCGCCTTCGCGTCGAGCGGGCGGATGCCGGCGACCGTCTCGGAGAGCAGGTCGTGCGGTTCCGCGCCGGGCAGCGCGCGGCGCCCGTACGTCTCCTCGTGGACGACCCAGGCCAGCGGCCGGCGCTGGGACCAGCCGGCCTGCGCCAGCTCGGGCTCCTCGGGGAACTCGTCGACGTAGCCGACGCACAGGTAGGCGACGACCTCCAGGTGCTCCGGCAGGCCCAGCTCGCGGACCATCTCGCGCTCGTCGAAGAAGCTGACCCAGCCGACGCCGATGCCCTCGGCGCGGGCGGCGAGCCAGAGGTTCTCGACGGCGAGGGCCGAGGAGTACGGGGCCATCTGCGGCTGCGTGTGCCGGCCGAGGGTGTGGCGGCCGCCGCGGGTCGGGTCGGCGGTGACGACGATGTTCACCGGGGTGTCGAGGATGGCCTCGATCTTGAGTTCCTTGAACTGCTTCGCCCGGCCCTTGGGGAGGGACTTGGCGTAGGCCTCGCGCTGGCGCTGGGCGAGTTCGTGCATCGTGCGGCGGGTCTCGGCGGACCGGATGACGACGAAGTCCCAGGGCTGGGAGTGGCCGACGCTGGGGGCGGTGTGGGCCGCCTCCAGGACGCGCAGCAGCACATCGTGCGGGATCGGGTCGGAGCGGAAGCCCTTGCGGATGTCGCGGCGTTCGCGCATGACCCGCTGGATGGCGTCACGCTCGGCCTCGTCGTAGCCGGCGGGGGCCGGCTCGCCGACGGGGGCGGCGGCGAGGGGCTCGGGCACCTCGACCTCGACGGGGGCGGCGGCCTCCGGGGCCTCGGGGGTCTCCGGGGCCTCCTCCGGCGCGACCTCGACGGGGTGCGCGGGCTCGACGGGGTGCAGGGCGGCCGGGTCCGGCTCCGACTCTTCGGCGGGGGCGGCGGGCTCGGCGGGGGCCTCGGGCTGCGCGGGCTCGACCGGCGCCTCGGTGGCCTCGGGCCGGTCCGGCGCCTCGGGCGTGACGACGGTTTCGACGGGCGGGGCGGCTTCCGCCGGCGCCTGCTCCTCCGCCTGGGGCTCGGTCGGCGCCGCCACGGCTTCGGCGCTCTCCGCGGCTGCGGCGGGCAGCGGCTGCGGCTCGACCGGCGCCACGACGGCCTCGGGGGCCTCGTGCGCGGCCGGCGGCGCGGCCTCGACGGGCTGCGGGATCTCGGGGGCGGCCTCCACCAGCACGGGCGGGGGCTCGACCGCGACGACCGGTTCCGGGGCGGGCTCGGGCTGCGGGGCGGGGGCCGGGGCGGCCTCCGCGGGCGCCGGGGCCTCCACGACGTCGGCGGGCGCGGGAACCTCGGCGGGTGCGGCCGGCTCGGCGGGTGCGACGGTCTCGGCCGCCGGCTCCGGGGCGACGGCGGGCTCGGGTTCGTTCGCCGTGACCGACTGGGCGTCGGCCGGTTCGGCCTCGGCGGGCGGCGCGGGTGCCACCGGCGTGTGCGGGTCGGGCTCCACCGGGGCCTCGGACCCGGGCTCCGCGGCGGCGGTGACGGGCTCGACCTCGGGGGCCGGGAGCACCGGCTCGGCGGCCCACGGGGCGCCGGCCTGCGGCGGGATCTCACCCTGCGGCGCGGCGGGGGCGGGGATGTCCTCGGCGCGCGGGATGTCCAGGTACTCGGGGCCCGTGGTCGGCGGTCCGGACTGGCGGACCGGCATCGGCGTCACGGGGGTCTGCGGAGCGGCCGGGCCCCGGTCGGCGAGGGAGCGCACGAGTCCGCCGGCCTCGGGCACCGGCGGGCCCATGTGCAGGGGGCGTCGGGAGGGCGTCGCGGGGGCCGGGGGGACCGGCGGCGCGGCCGGCGACGGGATCAGGAGGCCGCCGAGGTCGAGCGACCCGGAGTCCCGGCCGCCCGCCTCGTGGGCGCCGGCGCTGTAGAAGGGCTCGGGCTGTCCGGCGTCGGGGAAGCCCTGGTGCGCGGGCTCGGCGTACGCGGGCGCGGCGACGGCCTCGGGGTGTACGGGCGCGGGCTCGGCGTGGAGGGGCGCCGACGGCTCGGGAACCCGGGGGGCGGCGGCCGGGTCGGCGTATGCCGGAGCCGCGGGCTGCTGCGCGTACTGGTCGTATGCGGGGGCCTCGTCGTACGCGGGGGCCGACTCGATCGGGAAGGCCGGCGGCGGGACCAGCTGCGGGTCGCTCCACGCGCCTTGGCCGCTCGGCATCAGCAGCAGTTCCTCGTCCTCCGGCTCGGCCGGATTGTCCACGAGGTCCTGGAAGGCGTAGCCCGTCGGGATCTGCGGCGGGACCGGGGCGGGGATGCCGTGCTGATCCACCATGCCCGCGTTGTCCGGGTGGCCCTCGCCCGGAACCTGGCCGGTGTCAGTCATGCGTACCCCTCGCCCATCGGTGTTGCCTCTTCGATCGCCCGACGCCCACGTGACCAACGAGCGGGGCCGCCGTGCGTCGCGTTCGCGTCTCGCCCGTACGCACGACAACCAGTGAGCATTGTCGCGCTCGCCGGCCGCCGTGTCGGCCAGAAATCACCGCGGTCCGTTGTGGACTGCGCCACGTCGCGCGGTCCGCGGGCGGTACGCCGATCGGTCAGCCTACCCCGGGCCCTTGCTCAGGTCCTGTCCGGGCGGTTCGCCGGGCGCTCGGCGGCCAGCAGGAAGACGACGGAGCGCTGCCGTTCGGTCCAGGAGCGCGTGTCGAGGCCGACGGACTGGAGCAGCGCGCACTCGACGACGTACCCGTGTTCGGTGAGAGTGCGGCCGATGGCCTCGGCCTCGTCGCGCGTCGAGGCGTGGCTGACGATCCGCTCGGGGCGCCGGTCCGCGACGGCGGCGACGACCTCGGCTCCTCCTCCGCCGACCCGGACGACGTCGGGTTCGGGCAGGTCTTCGAGGGCGTGGGGCGCACGGCCGTTCACGATCTGGAGCTGTGTTCCCCGGCTGCGGGCGGCGGTGACGAGGCGGGCGCAGGCGTGCGGGTCCGCGTCGACGGCGATGACGGCGGCGCCGAACGCGGCGGCGTCCAGGGCGAGGGTGCCGGAGCCGGTGCCGATGTCCCAGACGAGGTCGCCGGGGCGCGGGCCGAGTCGGGCGAGCTGGGCGGCCCGCAGCAGGGCGGATTCGCCCTCTCCGGTGTCGGCTTGCGGTCGGGCCCACCCCCGTTCGCCTCCGGCGGCGTGGCCGAGCAGCCAGCCGGGTTCGGCCGCGACACCGCCGGCCTGGGCGGCGCCGCCGCCGATGACGATGACGACGTTGGGGTCGCGCCAGGTGTGGTCGGCGACCCGGTCGGAGGTGAGGACGGTGACGCGTTCCCGTTCGGTGCCGAGTTCCTCGCAGATGACGAAGGTCCGGTGGACTCCGCCGAGCAGCAGGGCCAGTTCGGCGGGGCCCGCTCCGGGTGAGGTGAGGACGGCGACCTTGCCGTGGGCGCGGCAGACGTTGACGGCGCGCCGCAGGGTGCGGGGGTGGGCCACGACGACCTGGGCGTCGTCCCAGGGCATGCCGGCGCGGGCGAAGGCGGCGGCCACGGCCGAGACGGCGGGGACCACCTCGACTTCGAGTCCGTGTTCGGGGGCGCGCAGGGTGCGTACGACCCCGAAGAAGCCGGGGTCGCCGTCGGCCAGGACCACGGCGGTGCCGCGGTGGCCGGCGATCCGGCGGGCGGCGAGGCCGAGGCTGCCGAGGCGGATGCGTTCCGCGCCCGGGGGACCTCGGGGAGCGCGAGGTGGTGGGCTGCGCCGGCCACGAGGGTGGCGGCGGAGAGCGCGGACCGGGCGGCCGCGGTCAAGGGCGAACCGTCCCAGCCGATCACCGTGACCCGGTCGGCCATCGTCGTCAGTCTCCTGGGATGCGTCGGGGGGCGGGCACGGTGAGACTACCTGGTCATCGGGTCAGCTCCAGTCGGCCCCGACGGGGTATCCGCTCGCGTCGGAGCGCCCGCCGAACGCGTACTGGTCTCCGTATCCGGGGTAGCCGTCGTAGCCCTCGGCGTCGTCGAGGTCCTCGGGGACCAGGCCCCAGACGATGAGGTCGCTGCGGGTCCCGGTCCAGCCTCCGGTGCCGGTCTGGGTGCGCACTATGCAGGCGTTGCGCAGGACGCCCTCGCTGATGCAGCCGATCTTCTGGGCGACCTGCTGGGAGGCCGCGTTGTCGGCGGCGGTGCGCAGTTCGAGGCGTTCGAACCCCCGGTCGCGGAAGAGCCATTGGGCGACGGCGAGCACGGATTCGCTCGCGTAGCCCTCGCCGCGGGCCCAGGGGGCGGTGACGTAGCCGACCTCGGTGGTGAGGGTCCGCCAGTCGGTGTTCATCAGGCGGACGACGCCGACGAGGCGGTGGGTGAGGAATTCGGTGACGGCCAGGACGATCCCGTGGCCCTCGGTGCGTTCGGCGTGGGACTCGCGGGTGGCCCAACGGTGGGCGTCGGCATGGGTGTACGGCTGCGGGGCGCTGGTCCAGGCGGTGACGTGCTCGTCGTTCATCATCTCGGCGAGCGCGGTGACGTCCTCCACCTCGAAGGGGCGCAGCACCAGCCGGTCCGTGCTGATGGTGACGTCCGGGAAGGTGGTAGTCATGCGCAGCTCCATGCCTGAGACCGTGGTGCGACCGTGTTGCGGGACCGTTTGTGCGGGTCGTAGGCCACAGCATGCAGCATCGGCCGCGGGTTGTGCAGGGCCGGGCTGCCCGGAAGCGGGCAGCGCGCGGCCCCGCACGCCGCCGGGGCGTGCGGGGCCGAAGTACCGCTGTGGGTCAGGCCTTCGGGGCGCCGAAGGCGGGGACGACCGAGCCCTGGTACTTGTCCTCGATGAACTTCTTGACCTCGTCGGAGTTCAGGAGCTTGGCGAGCTTCTGGACGCGCGGGTCGTTCTGGTTGCCGTCCTTGACGGCGAGGAAGTTGGCGTAGGGGTTGCCCTCGGCCTTCTCCAGGACCAGCGCGTCCTTGGCGGGTGCCAGGTTGGCCTCGATGGCGTAGTTGCCGTTGATGATGGCGGCGTCCACGTCGTTCAGGGCGCGGGGGACCGTGGCGGCCTCCAGCTCCTTGAACTCCAGGCCCTTCTTGTCGGTGATGTCGGACAGCTTGGCGCTGGTGCCGACACCCTCCTTGAGGGTGATCAGGTTGTTGGTGGCGAGCAGTTGGAGCGCGCGGCCCTCGTTGGTGGTGTCGTTGGGGACGGCGATGGTCTGGCCGGCCTTGATGTCACCGATGGCCTTGATCTTCTTGGAGTAGAGGCCGAGGGGCTCCAGGTGCACGTTCGCGACGGGCACGATGTGCGTGCCGTTCTTCTTGTTGAAGTCGTCGAGGTACGGCTTGTGCTGGAAGTAGTTGCCGTCGACCTGGCCCTGCTCGGTGGCGGTGTTGGGCAGGACGTAGTCCGTGAACTCCTTCACCTCCAGCTTGAGGCCGTTCTTGGCCGCCAGCTTGTCCTTGACGAAGTTCAGGATGTCGGCGTGCGGGCTCGGGGACGCGGCGATGACCAGCGCCTTGCTCTCGTCCGCCTTGCCGCCGTCGGTCTTGGCGGAGGACGGGTCCGAGGAGCTGCCGCAGGCGGTGAGGCCGAGGGCGAGCGCGGCGGACGCGGCGGCGAAAGCGGTGAGCTTGATGTTCTTACGCACGAAGAGTGCCTTTCATTGCTTGCAAGGGCGCGGATCGCGCGCGGTTCTTGCGGGGTGGTGGCCCAAGCACGACAAGTGCGGGCTCTCTGGGGTGGGGGTCTGGGGGTCAGGCCGTGCGGCCGCGGCGGGCGAGGACGCGCACCACGCCGTCGCCGATCAGCTGGATCACGGTGACGAGGGCGATCAGGACCACGACGGTGGCGACCATGAAGCCGGTCTCGAACCGTTGGAAGCCGTACGTGATGGCCTTGGAGCCGAGTCCCTCGCCGCCGACGGCGCCCGCCATGGCGGAGTAGCCGACGAGAGTGATCACGGTGGTGGTGACGCCGGCGATCAGGGAGGGCAGGGCCTGGGGCAGCAGGACCTTGCCGACCAGGGTCGGTACACCGCCGCCCATGGACTCGACGGCCTCGACGAGGCCGTGGTCCACCTCGCGGACGGCCGTCTCGACGAGCCGCGCGAAGAAGGGGATGGCGCCGATGGCGAGCGGGACGATCATGGCGGTGGGGCCGATGAAGGTGCCGACGACAGCCGTGGTGACCGGGATCAGGAAGATCAGCAGGATGATGAACGGCAGCGAGCGGCCGATGTTCACGATCACGCCGAGAACCTTGTTGAGCGGCTGGTTCCGCAGCAGTCCGCCCTTGTCGGTGAGGACGAGGAGGATGCCGATGGGCAGGCCGCCGACGACGGTCACCAGGGTGGACCACAGGACCATGTAGAGGGTGTCGTACGTGCCCTGGGTGAGCAGGGGCTGCATTTCGGACCAGGTCACTTGGCACCTTCCTTGACCAGTGCGTCGGTGATCGTGTTCACCGCGGTCTGTACGTCCTCGACCTCGTCGACCACCTCGATCTGGAGGCCCTGCTCCCGGAGGAAGCCCACGGGGACCACGTTGTCCTCGTAGCGGCCGGGCAGCTCGATCCGCATGCGGCCGATCTGCTTGCCGCCGACGGTGTCCATCGCGGCACCGAGGATCGATATGTCGATGTTGTAGGTCCGCGAGAGCTGGGAGATGACCGGTCGGGTCGCCGCCTCGCCGTGGAAGGTGACGTCGACGACCGTGCGGTCGGGGCCGGTGGCGGCGCCGCTGACCGGGAACAGCTCGGTGGCCAGCTCGGAGCCGGGGGTCGCCAGCAGTTCCGAGACGGTGCCGGACTCGATGACCCGGCCGTTCTTCATCAGTGCGGCGGAGTCGCAGACGGCCTTGACCACGTCCATCTCGTGGGTGATCAGGAGGACGGTCAGGCCGAGCTGCCGGTTGAGGTCGCGCAGCAGTTGCAGGATCGAGCGGGTGGTCTCGGGGTCCAGGGCGCTGGTGGCCTCGTCGGAGAGCAGCACCTTGGGGTCGCCGGCCAGGGCGCGGGCGATGCCGACGCGCTGCTTCTGGCCGCCGGAGAGCTGGGAGGGGTAGGCCTTGGCCTTGTCGGCGAGGCCCACGAGGTCGAGGAGTTCGACGGCCTTGCGCGAGCGCTCGCGGCCGGAGATCCCGAGGATCTCCAGGGGCAGCTCGATGTTGGCCTGCACGGTGCGCGAGGACAGCAAATTGAAGTGCTGGAACACCATGCCGATGCGGCTGCGGGCCTCGCGGAGCTCCTTGCCGGCGCGCCGGCCGCGGCCGGCGAGGGCGGTGAGGTCCACGCCGTCGACGGTGACGGTGCCGGAGGTGGGGCGCTCCAGCAGGTTCACGCAGCGGATGAGGGAGGACTTGCCGGCGCCGCTCTGGCCGATGACTCCGTAGACCTCGCCCTCGCGGACGTGGAGATCGACGCCGTCCAGGGCGGTGACCTCGCGGTCACGGGACTGGTAGACCTTCGTGAGGCCCGATGTGGTGATCACAGGAATTCCGTCGCTGTCGAGTGCACGGCGGTGCGGTGTGCCGGGCACGGGGCAAACATCAGGGGACGCGACACGGGACGAACCATCACGAATCGGCGATGGCGGCGCGTGCGCGGGGCAGGAGCGTTCCGGGTGTCACACGGTGGTGCCGGACGGGGCTCGGCCGGTCTCGCTTCGGGGCGCGAGACTGCTGGGAGGGGGCCCTCAGAAAGCGCGCATTCGACACATACAACGAGCACCGGGCGTCGTGGTCGCCTCGGTCGCAAGGGTGCGGCTGCTCGTCGTGGTCATGGGCCCCAGTAAACCAGACCTGTCACCTGACCGATCAATGCCGTCCGGATAGCGGACGAATATCGACCACATTCCGGACAGTGGCGATCACTTCCAGCCGTCGGTCCGGATCGTCACACCGGCGTCCGTGACCTGCGCGGACACGGCCGAGAGGTCGCGCACGACCACGTCCGCGTCGAGTTCCGCGGCGGTGTGCGTTGTGGTCAAGGCCACGGTCCGCATGCCGGCCGCCCGACCGGCGGCCAGGCCGGCGGGCGCGTCCTCGAAGACCACGCAGCGGGCCGGATCGACCCCGAGCCGGGCGGCGGCGAGCAGGAAGGGCTCCGGGTCGGGTTTGCCGCGCGTGACGTCGTCCGCGGCCACCAGCTCGGGGAAGTCGACGCCGGCCTCGCGCAGCCGGGCCTCGGCGAGCGGGCGGGTCGCGGAGGTGACCACGGCCCAGCGGCCGGCGGGCAGGGAGGAGAGCAGCTCCCCGGTACCGGGGAGGAGGACGACTCCCCCGGCCACGTCGTCCACCTCCAGCTCCTCGATCCGGGCCAGGGCCGCCGGCCGGGCCTCGACGGGCAGCAGCTCCGCGATGATCTCGGCGGCGGGCCGGCCGTGCAGTTCGACGGCCGCGAAGGCCTCCTCGGTGATCCCGTACTCGCGGGCCCATCGGGTCCAGCACCGGCGCACCGACTCCATGGACGAGACCAGGGTGCCGTCGTTGTCGAACAGCAGGGCGTCGGCCTGCGTGACGCAGGTGCCCGCAGGTGTGTCGTGCGCGTCCGAAGGCTTCATGCCCTCCAGGAAAGCCCGCGCCGAGGGGTGAGCGCATCGGGTCTTTCGGCCCGTAATACCCTCGCTGCATGCTCGACGCCCTGACGGTCGCCATCGGTGTGGCCGCACTCGCCCTCGCCGCCTGGTGCGGTCACGCCGCACTGCGGGACCAGCCGACCAAGGACTGGCACTTCATCGGCATGGCCGTGGTGACCGTGCTGGTCCTGGCCCAGCTGGTGATCGGCCTGGTGCAGCTGGGTCGCGGCGAGAAGGCCGACGAGGGCACGGTGATCTTCGTGGCCTACCTGCTGGGCGCCTTCGCGGCGGTCCCGGCCGCCGGAATGCTCTCGCTCACCGAGCGGACCAAGTGGGGTTCGGTGACGGTGGCCGCGGGTGCCGTCGTCCTGGCCGTGCTCGAAGTACGCCTCTACGACATCTGGGGAACCGCCGGTGCCTGACATGCCCGACACCGATTCCGCCGCGGCCCCGCCGGCCGGGGCGCGCGAGCGGCTGGTCTCCGGACCGGGCCTGCTGCTGGTCTGGCTGTACGGGGTGATCACGGTCGGCGCGGTCTCGCGTTCGGCCTACCAGATCTCCACCGAGTTCGACCGGGCCCCGCTCCCTTACGCCCTGTCGGCGGTGGCCGCGCTGGTCTACGCCTTCATCACGTACTCACTGGTGCGGGGCGGGGAGACGGCCCGCAAGGCGGCACGGATCTGCTGCGCCGCCGAGCTGACCGGCGTACTCGTCGTGGGCACCTGGACCCTGGTGGAACCCGACGCCTTCCCGGACGCCACCGTGTGGTCGGACTTCGGCATGGGCTACCTGTTCATCCCGGTGATCCTGCCGATCACCGGAATGCTCTGGCTGCGCCGACGCCGACAGGGCTGAGCAGAAGGCCCCGCGGGCCTGCCGGCGGTGACGGTCGACCGACCCGAGGCGAGGGGCGGCCGACCGGCGGTGACGGGAGGTCAGGCGCTGACGGCGAAGTCCGAGGCGTCCTTCGCGTCCTTCTCCAGGATCACCAGGTGCACGCCGTCCGAGGCGGTGCGGTTGCCCACCCGGGTGTAGCCCGCCTTGCGGTACAGCCGCAGGTTGGCCTCGCTCTTGTGGCCGGTGTGCAGCCGGAAGCGGCTGGTCTCGCCGTCGCCCGTGAGCGCCGCCTCGACCGCGCGCAGCAGTCGGGCGCCGAGACCGTGGCCCTGGAGTCGGGGGTGGACGCAGAGCTTGGCGATCCTGCCGGTGCCGTCCTCGTCCACGTTGCCGCGGACGGTGCCGACGACCTCGTCGCCGAGTCGGGCGACCAGCACGGTGTCCGTCTCCAGCTCCGACTTGAGGGAGTCGAGCGACTGGGTGAGGGGTTGGATGAGGTAGTTGCCGTACAGCTCGGCCTCGCTCTGGAACGCCAGGTACTGCAGCTTGAAGATCTGCTCCGCGTCCTCGGCGGCCGCCGCCGAAATGGTCACACTCATGCCCATGTGCGCATGCCTCCCGCTCACCTGGTGGCCCGTTGGTCTACCGCTCCCTTCCCCGCAGGTCAGGAGCCGCAACCTCTGCAGCCAGCATTCTGCGCAGACATCCCAGGCAACGGGAACGTACGGGTCCCAAACTTCCTTGTGAGATACCCAACTCTCCTGCGATTTCACGGTAGGTGAGATCCCTGGGCGAAAGAAGTGCCCCTATGAGTTCCGGACAGCGTCCGGGCAACCGGGCGACAGCCGATCGGAGGACACGGTTGACCTCGCCGTGCAGGGCGGCGTCCTCCGGTTCGGCGCCGGCGCTGCCGGGGCGGGCGGCGTAGGGGACTTCGCGCCGCGCCCGGCGGCGCGCACCGCGCGCCTCGGCGCGGACCGCCCGGCGCAGCCAGCTCGCACGGTCGGCGGGCTCCGGGGCGGGTCCGCCCTCCAGCAGCCTGACCCAGACGGCTTGTTCCAGGTCGGCCGCGTCCACTCCGGCGGCCGGGGCCTCCGCGGCCGCCTCGGCGGAGAGCAGCGGTCCCAGTTCGTTCAGGAGGTCGGCGTCCTTCAGCAGGTCCATGCCGGGCGGGACGCGGGGGTCCCGCCCGGTGGTTTCCGCGCCGGACCCGGAACACTCGTACGAGAAACTCCGCGCGCCCGTTGACGCGTTCGGCGGGCGTTCCTCCCGGGACGCGCCCGCGCTATCGGTGTCCGCCGCGGCCCGGGCGGAAGTCCTCGGCCGCGAGCAGCCCGGTGTCCGGGTTGTCGGTGAAGATTCCGTCGATGCCCAGTTCGAAGTACGCGCGGAAGGCGCCGAAAGCGTCACCGTAGTCGGCCGGGTCGGTGCCCTTGCGGTATTCGGTCGGCAGGAAGCTGTTCTCGTTCCGCGCGGTGTAGGGGTGGAGCACCAGTCCGCGGGCGTGGGCGTCGCGCACCAGCGTGGTGGGGGTGCCGAGCCTGCCGTCCGCGGTGCGCGGCACGATCAGGTCGAGGGTCGGGCCGATCCCCTGGGCGAAGCCGGCGATCCACTTCAGCCCGTCGGGCGTGACCAGGTCGGCGACGGTGCGCGGGTCGCCGGCGGCCTCGAAGTCCCAGGGGCGGGTGTTGGCGGCCGACAGCAGCACCACGCGGGGCGCCGAGACCAGTCGGGCGAGCCGTTGGATGCTGGACGGCTCGAACGACTGGAGGAAGAGGGGCGCGTCGCGGCCGTCGCGGCCGTACCGGCGCAGCAGTCGGGCGAGCGGCTCCTCCAGACCGAGGCCCAGTCCCCGGAAGTAGGTGGGGTGCTTGGTCTCGACGTGCAGCCAGATCCGCCTGCCACGCCTTTCGCCCTCGCGGTCCGCCCAGCGCAGCACCTCCTCGAAGGTGGGCACGGCCCACCGGCCGTCGTAGAGGGTGTTGCGCCGACGGACGGCGGGGATGCGTTCCTTGGCGCGCAGCGTCTTCAGTTCGGCGAGGGTGAAGTCCTCGGTGAACCAGCCCGTGACGGGCACCCCGTCGACGGTCTTGGTGACGCGCCGGGAGGCGAACGCGGGGTGGTCGGCGACGTCGGTGGTGCCGCCGATCTCGTTCTCGTGGCGGCACACGAGGTGGCCGTCCCTGGTGGGGACGAGGTCCTGCTCGATGACGTCGGCGCCCAGGTCGAGGGCCAGCCGGTACGAGCCCAGGGTGTGCTCCGGCCGGTAGCCCGAGGCGCCCCGGTGGCCGATCACCGTCGGGACGGGGAGGTCCCGGTAGCCGCCGCGCCCCGTGGCCGCGGTCGCCGCCGCGGCGGTCGGCGCGGGGAGTCCGACGAGTCCGCCTCCCGCCGCCAGGACCGCCGCTCCCAGTACCGCGCGTCGCGCCGTCCCACCCTGCGTCATGACCGCCACTCCCCGTTCGGACAAGGGCCGGTGGTCACGGGACCTCGGTTGGCCCGGTGTCAGACGGCCCGAATCGGCGTGCCGATGGTAGGCAGCGGTCGATGGCCCGGAGGGGCCGCCTGGCCGAATTTGGCGCGAACGCGCGTCAACACTGCGTATCCGACACGTGAACCCGATGTGCGATCAGTGATGACCCGCGAGTATCGTCCTCACCTGCACTACCACTGTGTGGTGCGCAACCCGCGTTTCGATGCCGGAGGGCTCACGTTGTTCCGTACCGCGCTCATCAAGGCCACCGTCGGACCCGTCATGCGGCTGATGTTCCGCACGAAGGTGGAGGGCATCGAGAACATTCCGGGCACCGGTGCGGTGATCCTCGCGGGCAACCACCTCACCTTCATCGACTCGATGATCCTGCCCCTGGTGTGCGACCGGACGGTGCACTTCATCGGCAAGGACGAGTACGTGACGGGCAAGGGCCTCAAGGGTCGCGTGATGGCCTGGTTCTTCACCGGCTCCGGCATGATCCCGGTGGACCGCGACGGTGCCAACGGCGGGGTCGCGGCCCTGATGACCGGTCGCCGGATTCTCGAAGAGGGCAAGATCTTCGGCATCTACCCGGAGGGCACCCGCTCCCCCGACGGCCGGCTCTACCGCGGTCGCACCGGCATCGCCCGTCTGACCCTGATGACGGGCGCGCCCGTGGTCCCGTTCGCGATGATCGGCACCGACAAGCTCCAGCCCGGCGGCAAGGGCATGCCCCGCCCGGGGCGGGTCACCCTGCGCTTCGGCGAGCCGATGGAGTTCTCCCGGTACGAGGGCATGGACCGCGACCGCTACGTGCTGCGCGCCGTCACCGACTCGGTGATGGCCGAGGTCATGCGCCTGTCCGGCCAGGAGTACGTCGACATGTACGCCACCAAGGCAAAGGCCGCCTGAACCAAGGCGAAGGCCGCCTGATCGTCGCCGCGCCGCCGCTACTGGCGGCGCAGTGACCGGCTGACGCCCGCCGCGGTGGTCGTGGCGAGGACCCAGCCGGTCACGATCAGCAGGTACGACAGCCACTGGTACCAGCCGCGTGGTGCGAAGGCGCCCTCCTGCCCGAATCCGATGATCGGCAGCATCAGGTCGAGCGTGTAGAACACCGCGTTGAACTGCGGCACCTCGTCCGCCTTCAGCGCGGGCGGCGGCTCCAGACCGTACGCGATCCACCCCGTGAGCAGCAGGGCCGTCAGCCAGCCGGCCGCCCGCATCGGCCGGTATCCGTAGCCGACGGTGACGTCCTGGAGCAGTCCCCAGAGCCGTGCGTGCCGTGGCTGGGTGCGCCGGTGTCGGCGGAGTTTGGCGAGTTGGACGGTCCGGGCGGCGAGTTCGTCGCCGACCGTGCGGTAGGCCGCGGAGAGCTGTTCGTAGGCGTACGGAAGGTAACCGGACTCCTCGTGCTCCAGCGCGGGCAGCCGTTGCTCGGCCGGCAGGTGGGGGGCCAGGGTGCGGTAGGTCAGGCCGTCGAGGTGGATCCGCTCCGGCCAGGCGTCGGGCTCGACGTGGAGCAGGTCGAAGGTGGAGCGGCGCAGGTTGACGTCGCCCCGGAGCCTCGGGCAGGACCGCAGCCAGACCTCGCCGATCACGCAGCTCGACGCGCGCAGGGCGACGCCGCCGGGGTTGACCAACCGGGCGTGGGCGAAATTGAGCTGGCCGGGGATGCGGGCTCCGCTGAGGTTGACGCGGCCCCGGGCCTCCATGTGCATGGCCCGCAGGTCGGTTCCGACGGTGAGGTTCTCGGCGTGCAGGGCGGTGCCGCCGGGGGCGGACAGACGGGCGCCGTCGAGGTTGACCTGGCCGCCGACGACGGCGCCGTTGACGCGGGTCTGGCCGTGGACGGTGAGGTCCATGGCGATGACGTCGGTGCCGATGTGGGCGTGGTTGATCTGGAGCAGCGGTTCCTCGTCCGATTCCTGTCCGCCCGGCGCGTCCGGGTTCCCGAGGACCGCCCGCCGGATGAAGAGGCCGCCGGATATGCGGGCGCCCTGGAGGCGGACGGGCCCGGTGATCCGGCAGCAGGACAGCCGCAGCGCGATGTCGACGCTCACGGTGGCACCGGTCAGGCCGGGCAGGGTGGAGTCGGACAGGACGAGGGCGCGCAGCTGGGCCCCGTGGACGAGGGGCTTGCGTTCGAACCAGCAACCCCGCAGGCGGATCCCGTACGGCACGATCGCGTACTTGAGGTCCAGCTTGCCGGTGATCCGGGCGCCCCTGACGTTGAGCCCCGGCACCTGGCCGGTGGCCGGGGCCCCGCTCAGCACCAGGGCGGTGATCACCTCGGCGCGCAGGGTCCGCTCGGGCCCCCAGGAGCCGCCGTCCGAGGAGTCCTCGTCGGGCGACGTCCTGAAGTCGACGCCTTCGCCGCGCGGGAAGGCGTCCCATACGCGGCGCTCGGCCGGCGTCAGCTCGTTGATCTCCATCGCCGGGATGGTGTCCCGCTTGTCGACGGCCTGTCAACCATGGGCGGGACACCGTCCCTTGAGGGGATCACGGCACCGCGGTCAGTGCTCGATCCCGTCCTGGAGCTCCTGCCCCTTGAGCAGGAACCAGGCGGCCACGGCGGTGGCCAGCAGCACGGCCGCGCCGACGCCGGAGGCGAGTCGCAGCCCGTCCACGAAGGCGACCTGTGCCGCGTCGACCATCGTCCGGGCGGTCTCCGGGTCCAGCGACTTGGCCGCTTCGACGGCGCCGCCGAGCGATTCGTGCGCCGCGTCGGCGACCGGGCCGGAGACCGACGCCGGGGCGGTGAAGCTCTGGTAGACGCCGGTGACGATGGAGCCGAGCAGGGCGATGCCGAGGGCGGCGCCGAGTTCGTACGCGGTCTCGGAGACGGCCGAGGCGGACCCGGCCTGCTCCTTGGGGACGCTGGAGAGGATGACGTCGGCGGTGACCGTGAAGGAGAAGCCGGCGCCGAGGCCGACCACGAGCAGGGCCGCGCCGAGCAGCGGGTAGCCGGTCTCCTTGTGGATCACGGTGAGGACGGCCAGGGCCGCGCCGATGGCGGCGAGACCCCCGCTGACCAGCACCCGTACCGAGTACTTGCGGGCGTACCGGCCGGCGAGCAGACCCGTGGCCACCGCGCCGATCGCGGCGGGCAGCTCCGCCAGGCCCGCCTCCAGCGGTTCGCGCCCCTGGACGAGCTGGAGGAACTGGGACAGGAAGAAGACCAGGCCGGACAGTCCGAAGACGGTGAGCAGGTCGGCGAGGACGGCGCCGGAGAAGCCGCGGTGCTTGAACAGCCTCATGTCGAGGAGCGGTGCGGTCAGCGTGAACTGGCGGCGCACGAAGGCGTAGAGCGTGCCGATGCCCAGGAGGGCGATGCCGGCGGCCTCCCACGAGGGCCCGTGGGTGGCGGCTTCCTTGACGGCGTAGACGACGGCGATGATGCCGACGAGGGAGAGGCCGACGCTGATCAGGTCCCAGGGCCCGGCGACCGGGTTCCTGGACTCGGGAAGCAGCTTGATGCCGACGATGACCAGGACGATCATCACGGGGAGGTTGATGAGGAAGACGGAACCCCACCAGAAGTGCTGGAGCAGCGCTCCGCCGACGACGGGGCCGACGGCCGCGCCGGCCGAGGCGGTGGCGCCCCAGATGCCGATCGCGAGGCTGCGCTCCCGGGGGTCGTGGAAGATGTTGCGGATCAACGCGAGGGTGGACGGCATCAGGGTGGCGCCGGCCACGCCGAGGAGCGCGCGGGCCAGGATCATCATCTCGGGGCTGCTCGCGTACGCGTTGAGCACGGAGACGGCGCCGAAGGCCGTGGCTCCGATGAGCAGCAGCTTCTTGCGGCCGATGCGGTCGCCGAGGGAGCCCATGGAGACGAGCAGGCCGGCGATGACGAAGGAGTAGATGTCGCCGATCCACAGCAGTTGGGTGCCGGACGGCTTGAGGTCCTCACTGAGGGCGGGGGTCGCGAGGCCGAGTACGGTGGCGTCGACCGCGACCAGCAGCACGGCCAGGACGAGCACGGAGAGCGCCAGCCAGCGGCCTCGGCTCTGTCCCTCCGTCCCCGTCCGCCTGCTCAGCTCTTCGGTACGACTCATTTCTCCACACTCCGTCGTGCGCCACCGAGCAGCAGCTCGATGATCATGTACTGAAAGTCCTTGGCCGCGACCCGGCCGTCCATGACGGCCCAGGCGCAGGTGCCGACCAGCCCGTAGAGGGCCTCGGTGAGCCACGCGGGGCTCAGGTCGATCCTGATGTCCCCCTCTTCCTGGCCGCGCCGGAAGAGGGCGTTCACGCGGGCGTCGAGCCGGGCCCAGCCCTCGTTGACCTCGTCGCCCTCGAACAGCTGGTTCTCGGTGACGAGGAAGGCCAGCAGCTGGGCGTTGGGCTCCACCTCGGCGACGAGCCGTGTGAGCGCGTCGACGGCCGTGTCCTCGCCGAGGCGGGCTTGGTCGAACGCCACCTCGAACTCGCGGATCCCCAGATCCTCCAGGGCCCGTACGAGGGCGTCGCGCCCGGCGAAGTGCCGGTGGAGGGTCGCGCGGCCGATTCCGGCGGCGCGGGCGACCTCGTCCATCGTCGCGGTCGATTTGCGGGAGAGCAGGGCCGCCGCGTCGCGGAGCACCTGGTCACGATCCATGGCCATGAGACAACCATAACCCGAATGAGACAACTTTGTCTCATCGGGGTGATCCAAAACCAAGCTGCCCCGCAGGGCGGCGAAAGGAATCCTGTCGAGATGAACCCGAGACACCGCCCCCTGCTGCTGATCGACGTCGACGGCCCGCTGAACCCGTACGCGGCCAAACCGCAGAGCCGCCCCGAGGGCTACGGCACCCATCGCATGCGCCCCACCGGCTGGACCGGGGCCGAGAGCGCGAAGCCCCTGCGGGTCTGGCTGAACCCCGACCACGGCACGGCGCTGCTCGCCCTGGCGGAGACCTACGAGCTGGTCTGGGCGACGACGTGGAAGGACGAGGCCAACGACTGGATAGGCCCCCGCCTGGGTCTCCCCCGCCTGCCGTACATCGACTGGCCGCAGATGCACGGCCGGGCGCCGCGCGGCACCTTCTGGAAGACGCAGTACGTGCTGAAGTACGCCGGAGGGCGGCCCTTCGCGTGGATCGACGACGACATCACCGCGATGGACCGGGAGTACGTGGACCAGCGCCATCCGGCGCGCACCCTGCTGATGCGCATCGACGAACGGATCGGGCTGACCCCGGCCGACTTCGACGCGCCGGCGCACTGGGCCGCGTAGACGCCCGGGAACCCCCGGAACGGGCGGGGCTCGCGGAACGGGCGGGGCTCGCGGAGGCTGCGGGGCGGCACGCCGAAGGGGGCGTCCGGAGCGGGTGCTCCGGACGCCCCCTTCGGGTCGCGCGGCTACTGCTTGTGGATCGCCCAGGCGTGCTGGATGACCAGGTCGGCCTTGAGCTCGGTGAGCTGGGTGGCCACCGCCGAGGGGGCGGTGCCGCCGCGACCGTTGCGGGAGGCCAGGGCCCCGGTGACGTTCAGAACGGTGCGGACCTCGGGGGTGAGGTGCTCCGAGATCTTCGCGAACTGCTCGTCGGTGAGCTCGTCCAGCTCGATGTCCAGCGCCTCGCACTCCTTGACGCACTCGCCGGCGACCTCGTGCGCCACCCGGAACGGCACACCCTGCTTGACCAGCCACTCCGCGATGTCGGTGGCGAGGGAGAAGCCCGCCGGAGCGAGTTCCTCCATCCGCTCCCGGTTGATCGTGAGGGTGGCCATCATGCCGGTGAAGGCGGGGAGCAGGACTTCGAGGGTGTCGCAGGAGTCGAAGACGGGCTCCTTGTCCTCCTGGAGGTCCCGGTTGTAGGCGAGCGGGAGGGCCTTCAGGGTGGCGAGCAGGCCGGTCAGGTTGCCGATGAGCCGACCCGACTTGCCCCGCGCGAGCTCGGCGATGTCCGGGTTCTTCTTCTGCGGCATGATCGACGAGCCGGTGGAGAAGGCGTCGTGCAGGGTCACGAAGGAGAACTCCTTCGTGTTCCAGATGATGATCTCCTCCGCGATCCGGGACAGGTTGATCCCGATCATCGCGGTGATGAAGGCGAACTCGGCGACGAAGTCGCGGGACGCGGTGCCGTCGATCGAGTTGCCGACCGAGCCGCGCTCGAAGCCCAGGTCGGCGGCGACCGCCTCCGGGTCCAGGCCCAGCGAGGAGCCCGCGAGGGCACCCGATCCGTACGGGGAGACCGCGGTCCGGGTGTCCCACTGGCGCAGCCGCTCGGCGTCCCGGGACAGGGACTGCACGTGGGCCAGCACGTGGTGGGCGAAGAGCACCGGCTGCGCGTGCTGGAGGTGGGTCCGACCCGGCATGGCCACGTCGGCGTGCGTCTCGGCGAGGCCGACCAGCGCGTCCTGGAGGTCCGCGATCAGGCCGCCGACGATCCGGGCGTGGTCGCGCAGGTACATCCGGAAGAGCGTGGCCACCTGGTCGTTGCGGGACCGGCCGGCGCGCAGCTTGCCGCCGAGGTCGGCGCCGAGCCGCTCCAGGAGGCCCCGCTCCAGGGCGGTGTGGACGTCCTCGTCGGCGATGGTGCCGACGAAGGAGCCGTCGGCCACGTCGGCCTCCAGCCGGTCCAGACCGTCGGTCATCCGGTCCAGTTCCTCGGCCGTCAGAAGACCCGCCTTGTGCAGGACACGGGCGTGGGCCCGGGAACCGGCGATGTCGTACGGCGCGAGGCGCCAGTCGAAGTGGACCGACGCGGACAGTTTCGCGAGGGCCTCGGCGGGGCCGTCGGCGAACCGGCCGCCCCAGAGCCGGACGTCACCACCGTTGTTGCTGCTCACAGCTACTGCTCCTCAGACTGCATGCTCGGATGTGCGCGGACTCCCCGCCGCGGAGGTGTCGGGGAGGCCGACGTCGTACTGCGTAACGACCCAACGACTGGACTCAGGCGAGGTCGCGGCGTGCGGCGATCTTCGACGACAGGCCGAAGATCTCGATGAAGCCCTGGGCCTTGGACTGGTCGAAGGTGTCGCCCGAGTCGTAGGTGGCCAGGTTGAAGTCGTAGAGCGACACGTCCGACCTGCGCCCCGTGACGACGGCTCGGCCGCCGTGCAGGGTCATCCGGATGTCGCCGGTCACGTACCGGTTGGCCTCGTCGAGGAAGCCGTCCAGGGCGCGCTTGAGCGGGGAGAACCACAGGCCGTCGTAGACCAGCTCGCCCCAGCGCTGCTCGACCTGCCGCTTGTGGCGGGCCAGTTCGCGCTCGACGGTGACGTTCTCCAGCTCCTGGTGGGCCGTGATCAGCGCGATGGCGCCCGGGGCCTCGTACACCTCACGGGACTTGATGCCCACGAGGCGGTCCTCGACCATGTCGATCCGGCCGACGCCCTGGGCACCGGCGCGCTCGTTGAGCTGCCGGATGGCCTGGAGCACGCTGACGGGCCTGCCGTCGAGGGCGACCGGGACCCCCTCCTCGAAGGAGATCACGACCTCGTCGGCCTCGCGAGGGAGGGCCGGGTTCGCGGTGTACTCGTAGACGTCCTCGATCGGCGCGTTCCAGATGTCCTCCAGGAACCCCGTCTCGACCGCGCGCCCGAAGACGTTCTGGTCGATGGAGTACGGGGACTTCCTGGTCGTCGCGATCGGGAGGTTCTTCTCCTCGCAGAAGCCGATCGCCTTGTCCCGGGTCATCGCGTAGTCGCGGACCGGGGCGACGCACGTCAGGTCGGGGCCGAGGGAGGCGATGCCGGCCTCGAAGCGGACCTGGTCGTTGCCCTTGCCGGTGCAGCCGTGGGCGACGGTCGAGGCGCCGTGCTTGCGGGCGGCCGCCACCAGGTGCTTGACGATGACCGGCCGGGACAGGGCCGACACCAGCGGGTAGCGGTCCATGTAGAGGGCGTTCGCCTTGATCGCCGGAAGGCAGTACTCGTCGGCGAACTCGTCCTTGGCGTCCGCGACCTCGGCCTCGACGGCGCCGCAGGCGAGGGCGCGCTCGCGGATGACGTCGAGGTCCTCGCCGCCCTGCCCGACGTCCACCGCGACGGCGATGACCTCGGCGCCCGTCTCCTCGGCGATCCAGCCGATGGCGACGGAGGTGTCCAGACCGCCCGAGTAGGCGAGTACGACGCGCTCGGTCACGGTGCCTCCTCAGGGGGTGTTCGACACGATGCATTCAACGACAGGCATAACTATGCACTGCTCCGTATGTTTCGTCAATCGACCGTGTCCGCTCGCCTCTGGCCTGCGGTTATTCAATGGCCCTCGCCGGATGAACGTCCGTAGCATCGGCGCATCAAGCCCAAGGAAGGCGGCGCCGACGTGCGCGTACACCGGGAAGAACACCTCCGGACGGGGCAGAACGCGGCCCGCCCGGGAGCGGACGTCCGACGGGAACTCGCGGACGCCGGGCCGGCGGCGTGGATCGCGTTCGACCAGGAGGTCCGCAGCCGACTGCGTGACGACCCGGGCGACTCGGCCGGGCCCCGGGAAGGCCTCCACGAGACCCTGCTGTGCCACCCCGACGGGCGGATCCGCGAGGCCGCGCTCGAACGGGCCGAACGGTGGCCCGAACTCGTCGCGATCCGGTGCGCCGACTGGGCGCCGGCGGTACGGGACCGGGCCCGCCAGGCGCTCGGCGCGCTCCTGCGCACCGACCCCGAGCGCGCCGCTCGCACCCTCGCCGGGCGGTTCGACGCCCGCGCCCTGGCCCGCCTCGCCGCGACCGACCCCGACCCCGTCACCGCCCGACTGTGGGCCGACGCGGTCACCCGGCTGATGGCCGCCGACGGGCCCGACGACGAGGCCGTCGACCTGCTGCTCGGCGCGCGGTCACCGACGGTCCGCGCCACCGGGGTCACGGCACTGCGCGGAGCCGGACGGACCCGGGAGGCGACGCGCCATCCAACGGACCGCTCCGGCCTGGTGCGGGCCTGCGCGCGATGGCTCGTCGGCCAGGGCGGCGGCGACCCCTTCCCGCACTGTCTGGAGCTGGTGACGGATCCCGGGCGGGTCACCGCTCACGCCGTGGCGGGCTTCGCCGAGCGCCCGCCGCACCGACGGCCCGCGGCTGCACGCCCTGCTCACCCACCCCGACGGACGGGTGCGCGCCGCGGCCGTCGCCGGGCTGCGGCTCCTGGACGACAACGACGACAACACCGGCATCGCGGCGCTGACCGCCCTGTTGGAGGACCCCTGGCCGGCCGTGGTGCGCGAGGCCTCCCTCAGCCTGCTCCCGGCATCGGGGCGTCTGGACACCGACCGGCTGGTCGAACAGCTCGAGGCGGACCGCCCCCGGCACCTGCGCCGGGCCGCCTTCCGGCTGCTGCGGGCACGACGCGGCATCACGGAACTGCGGGCCTGCGTCGCGCTGGTCGGGGACCCCGACCCCCGCCTGCGGGCGACGGCCCGTGCCACCGTACGGGGGTGGAACTGGCAGCTCAGTCTCCACACGGATGACACGGACCGGCCGGAACTCGCGGAGCCGTTGCGGCGCTCGGCGGGGCTGTTCGACGCGTACGAGATGGGGGTGCGACGCTCGCGCCTGGGTCTCACGAGGTGAAACGTGCGGTGGTCGCCCGGCGTGACAGGAGATGATCAGGTCATGGGAAAGCTCTATGAACAGATCGACGGCCGCCTGCGGAAGTTCATCGAGGAACAGCCGGTCTTCTTCACCGCGACCGCCCCGCTCGCCGGGGACGGTCATGTCAACCTCTCCCCCAAGGGCCGCGCCGGGACCCTCGTCGTCATCGACGAGCAGACCCTCGCCTACCTCGACTTCGGCGGGAGCGGTGCCGAGACCGTCGCCCACGTCCGCGAGAACGGCCGCATCACCCTGATGTGGTGCGCGTTCTCCGGTCCGCCGAACATCGTGCGCATCCACGGCGAGGGCGAGGCGGTCTTCCGTGACGATCCGCGCTGGGGCGAACTCATCGCCCTGTTCGGGGAGGCCGACGGGCCCTCGGCGCGGGCGATCGTCGTGGTCCACGCCCGCCGGATCGCGGACGTGTGCGGTTACGCCGTCCCCCTCATGGACTACCAGGGCGAGCGCACCCTGCACGCGGAGTACTTCGGCCGCAAGACGGACGAGGAGTTCGCCGAGTACTGCGAGAAGAAGGACCACATCGGAACGAGTCTCGACGGCCTGCCTGCACTGCCTCTGCCCCTCCCTGCCCGTACCGTCTGACGGGTGCTGCGTACCGCTCTCCTCGCCGGCTCACTGTTCGTCACCGGCCTGCTGTGGCCCGGACCCACACCCCTGCCCGCGCGCCTCGCCGACACCGGGGGCGGCAGTCAGCTGATCGTCGCCGTCGCCCCCTCCGCCGGATCCACGACGGGCCGGCTCACCTGGTGGGACCGGCGCGCGGGCCGCTGGTACGAGGCGGGCAGCGCCCCCGCGCGGTTCGGGGCGAACGGCCTGGCCGAGGGCGCCACCCGGGTCCAGGGCACGAACACCACCCCGACGGGCCTGTACGGACTGCCGTACGCGTTCGGCATCGCGGCTGCGCCCGCGGGCACGGAGTACCGCACCCGATACCGGCGGGTGACCGAGCGTTCCTGGTGGTGCCAGGACAACGCGTCGAGCAGCTACAACCGCTGGGTGGAGCCGCTGCCGGCCGACTGCGCGCCGGGCGAGGCCGAGCACCTGGTCACGTACCGGCAGCAGTACGCGTACGCGCTGGTGATGGACTTCAACTACGACCGGCCCGTACGCGGCCGGGGCGCGGGCATCTTCCTGCACGTCAACGGCAAGGGGGCGACGGCGGGCTGCGTGTCCGTGCCGGAGCGGTCGATGCGCGCGATCCTGCGCTGGGCGGACCCACGCCGCCGCCCGCACATCGTGGTCGGCACGCAGGACGGCCCGCTCGCCGCGACCCGGTACTAGGCCCTGCCGTCGAAGTCCCGCCCGGCCCGCGGCGCCCGATGCCGCACCTCGCCGCGTTGTCGGGGCGCTCCGGGTCGGCCGGGCGCCCCTCGACGGTACGCCCGCCGGCTCCGCGCGCTCGCGCCGCGCGTCCGTGTGCCCCGCGCGCCGCGGCCACGGACCCGCAGGCGGGTGGCGACGGGGCCCCGTCGCGGCTCCCGGTCTCCGAGGCCGCGGTGCACCAGGGTGGTCCGTCGGGCGTCCAGCGCCGTCAACGCCGGATGCCGCCGCGCCCGGTGGCGCTGCGCCGACAGGTCGGGCACGGCCGTGGCCGCGAGCATCCTGCGGTTGACGGATTCCGCGCAGCACAGGGCCACGAGCGCCGCCGCGGTCGCCAGGGTCGAGGCCCACTGGGCGGCCGTGTGCGGCGGCCGCCTCGGTCGCGTGGCCGGTGACGACGGCGGAGTGGTACGGGTCCACGTCGAGGCCGGCGACGGCCTCGGCGAGGGCCCGGTCGGCGGCGGCCCTGTGCCACCACCGCACGCCGATGGCCCCGTACAGGAGGCAGGCCACGACGGTCAGCGAGGCGGGCAGGGCGAAGGAGTGCACCCGTGGAGGCCAGGGGGCGAACAGGCGTTCCCGACAGCCGATTTCACCGCCCCTCGCGGGGCTCAGCTCTCCTTCTGCGCCAACCGCAACAGGTGGTCGGCGAGGGCCTGACCGCCCGCCGGATCCCGGCTGATGAGCATCAGGGTGTCGTCGCCGGCGATGGTGCCGAGGATCTCCCGGAGTTCGGCCTGGTCGATCGCGGAGGCGAGGAACTGGGCCGCACCGGGCGGGGTGCGCAGGACCACGAGGTTCGCGGAGGCCTCGGCGGAGATCAACAGCTCCCCGGAGAGGCGCCGCATGCGCTCCTCCTTCGCCGACTCGCCGAGCGGGGCCTGCGGGGTGCGGAAGCCGCCCTCGCTGGGAACCGCGTAGATCAGCTCGCCACCCGTGTTGCGGATCTTCACCGCGCCCAGCTCGTCGAGGTCCCGCGAGAGCGTCGCCTGCGTGACGCTCAGCCCGTCGTCGGCGAGCAGCTTGGCCAACTGACTCTGCGAGCGCACCGGTTGCCGGTTGAGGATGTCCACGATCCGGCGGTGGCGTGCGGTGCGGGTCTGGGGGACGGACTGGCCGTTCTGCTCATGTTCCTGCGCCTGACTCATCGTCGTCTCATTCCCCGGTTCGTCCGTCCCCGTTGGCTGCGTCCCTGGCTGCGTCGAGCACGCCGGGCAGGGCCCGGAGGAACGCGTCCGCCTCCGCCTCGGTCAGTACGTACGGGGGCATCAGCCGTACGACGTCGGGGGCGGGCGCGTTCACCAGGAAGCCGGCGTCCTGAGCCGCCTGCTGCACCAGGGCTGCGAGCGGCTCGGTCAGCACGATACCCAGCAGGAGGCCGGCGCCGCGGACGTGGGACACCAGGCCGTGGCCCAGGCCCTCGATCCCGGAGTGCAGCCGCTCGCCGCGCGCCTTGACCCGGTCGAGCAGGCCGTCGGCGGCGATGGTGTCGATCACGGCGAGGCCGGCGGCGCAGGCGACCGGGTTCCCGCCGAAGGTGGTGCCGTGCTGGCCGGGCCGGAGCAGGTCGGCGGCCGGGCCGAAGGCGGCGACGGCGCCGATCGGGAGGCCGCCGCCCAGGCCCTTGGCGAGCGTGACGAGGTCGGGCTCGACGCCCTCGTGGGCGTGGTGCTCGAACCACTGGCCGCACCGCCCGATGCCGGTCTGCACCTCGTCGAGCACGAGCAGGGTCCCGGTGGCCCGGGTGATCTCGCGGGCGGCCGTCAGGTAGCCGGCGGGCGGGACGACGACGCCGTTCTCGCCCTGGATCGGCTCGATGATCACCAGTGCGGTCTCCTCGGTGACGGCGGCCCGCAGGGCCTCCACGTCGCCGTAGGGGACGTGTGTGACGTCGCCGGGCAGGGGCAGGAAGGGCTCCTGCTTTTGGGGCTGGCCGGTGAGCGCGAGGGCGCCCATGGTCCGGCCGTGGAAGCCGCCGTCGGTGGCCACCATGTGGGTCCGCCCGGTCAACCGGCCGATCTTGAAGGCGCCCTCGACGGCCTCGGCGCCGGAGTTGCAGAAGAAGATCCGCCCCGGGCGGTCGAAGAGCTGGAGCAGCCGCTCGGCGAGCGCCAACACCGGCTCGGAGGCGTACAGGTTGGAGACGTGGCCGAGGGTGGAGATCTGCGAGGTGACGGCCGACACGATCGCCGGGTGCGCGTGACCCAGGGCGTTGACCGCGATGCCGCCGACGAAGTCGGTGTACTGCCTGCCGTCCGCGTCCCAGACCTGGGCGCCCTCGCCGCGCACGAGGGCCAGCGCCGGGGTGCCGTAGTTGTCGGTCAGCGCGCCCCGCCAGCGGGCGCTGAAGCGCTGGTTGCCGGTCTCCTGGTTTCCGCCGGTCATGCGGGTTCCCCTCCCTGTGCGTCGGGCACGACCATCGTGCCGATTCCCTCGTCGGTGAAGATCTCCAACAGGATCGAGTGCTGGACCCGTCCGTCGATCACGCGGGCGGTGTTCACGCCGTTGCGCACGGCGTGCAGGCAGCCCTCCATCTTGGGCACCATGCCGCTGGACAGCTCGGGCAGCAGTTTCTCCAGCTCGCCGACGGTGAGCCGGCTGATCACCTCGTCGCTGTTCGGCCAGTCCGCGTACAGGCCCTCGACGTCGGTGAGGACCATCAGCGTCTCGGCGCCCAGCGCGGCGGCGAGGGCCGCGGCCGCCGTGTCGGCGTTGACGTTGTAGACGTGGTGGTCGTCGGCACTGCGCGCGATGGAGGAGATGACGGGGATCCGGCCGTCGGCCAGCAGCGCCTCGATCGCGCCCGTCTCGATGGCGGTGATCACCCCGACCCGGCCGATGTCGACGAGTTCGCCGCCGATCTGCGGGCTGTGCTTGGTCGCGGTGATGGTGTGGGCGTCCTCGCCGGTCATGCCGACCGCGAGCGGCCCGTGCTGGTTGAGCAGCCCGACCAGCTCGCGCTGGACCTGCCCCGCCAGCACCATGCGTACGACGTCCATGGCCTCCGGCGTGGTGACGCGCAGGCCCGCCTTGAACTCGCTGACCAGGCCCTGCTTGTCCAGCTGGGCGTTGATCTGCGGTCCGCCGCCGTGCACCACGACGGGCCGCAGCCCGGCCTGGCGCAGGAAGACCACGTCCTGGGCGAAGGCCGCCTTGAGGTTCTCGTCGATCATGGCGTTGCCGCCGAACTTGATCACGACGATCTTGCCGTTGTGGCGGGTGAGCCAGGGCAGGGCCTCGATGAGGATCTCGGCCTTGGGGAGCGCGGTGTGCTTCCTCGCGGTGCTCATGAGCTGTACGCGCTGTTCTCGTGGACGTACTCGGCGGTCAGGTCGTTGGTCCAGATCACCGCGGACTCGGAACCGTTCGCCAGGTCGGCGGTGATGCGGACCTCGCGGTCCTTCATCGAGACCAGCTCGCGGTCCTCGCCGACCGAGCCGTTGCGGCACACCCAGACGCCGTTGATGGCGACGTTCAGCCGGTCCGGGTCGAAGGCGGCCCGGGTGGTGCCGATGGCGGAGAGCACCCGGCCCCAGTTGGGGTCCTCGCCGTGGAGGGCGCACTTGAGGAGGTTGTTGCGGGCGATGGACCGGCCGACCTCGACCGCGTCGTCCTCGCTGAGCGCGCCCACGACCTCGACGCGGATGTCCTTGCTCGCTCCTTCGGCGTCGCCGATCAGCTGCCGGGCGAGGTCGTCGCAGACCGTCCGTACGGCCTCCGCGAAGTCCTCGTACTCGGGCACCCGGCCGGAGGCGCCCGAGGCGAGCAGCAGCACGGTGTCGTTGGTGGACATGCAGCCGTCGGAGTCGACCCGGTCGAAGGTGGTGCGGGTGGCGGCGCGGAGCGCCTTGTCGAGGGCGGGTGCGTCCAGGTCGGCGTCGGTGGTGAGGACGACGAGCATGGTGGCCAGCCCCGGGGCGAGCATTCCCGCGCCCTTGGCCATGCCGCCGACGGTCCAGCCGTCCCGGGTGACGGTGGCCGTCTTGTGCACGCTGTCGGTCGTCTTGATGGCGATGGCCGCGTCCTCGCCGCCGTCGGCGGAGAGGGCGGTGACCGCGGTCTCGACGCCGGCGAGCAGTTCGTCCATGGGCAGCAGGACGCCGATCAGGCCGGTGGAGGCGACGGCGATCTCGCCGGCGTTGTGTTCGCCGCCGAGCGCCTCGGCGACCTTCTCCGCCGTGGCGTGGGTGTCCTGGAAGCCCTTGGGTCCGGTACAGGCGTTGGCGCCACCGGAGTTGAGGATCACGGCGCTGACGGCGGCGCCGCGCAGGACCTGCTCGGACCAGTGCACGGGCGCGGCCTTGACGCGGTTGGAGGTGAAGACGCCCGCGGCGGCCAGTCGCGGCCCGTTGTTGACCACGAGGGCCAGGTCCGGGCTGCCGTTCGCCTTGATTCCGGCGGCGATGCCCGCCGCCGTGAATCCCTGTGCTGCCGTGACGCTCACGGTGCGACTCCGATCGTGGAAAGTCCGAGGCCCTCGTCGAGACCGAGGGCGATGTTCATGCTCTGCACCGCGCCGCCGGCGGTGCCCTTGGTCAGGTTGTCGATGGCGCTGATCGCGATGATCCGTCCGGCGGACTCGTCGTACGCCACCTGCACGTGGGCGGCGTTGGAGCCGTGGACGGACTTCGTGACCGGCCACTGCCCCTCGGGGAGGAGGTGCACGAAGGGCTCGTCGGCGTAGGCCTTCTCGTACGCGGCGCGGACCGCCTCGGCGGTGGTGCCGGGGAGGGCCTTGGCGGAGCAGGTGGCGAGGATGCCCCGGGCCATGGGCACCAGGGTCGGTGTGAAGGACACCGAGACCCGCCGGCCCGCGAGGGGGCTGAGGTTCTGCACCATCTCGGGCGTGTGGCGGTGGCCGCCGCCCACGCCGTACGGGCTGACGGAGCCCATGACCTCGGAGCCGAGCAGGTGGGGCTTGAGGGCCTTGCCGGCGCCGGAGGTGCCGGTGGCGGCCACGATCACGGCCTCCGGCTCGGCGAGCCCGGCGGCGTAGGCCGGGAACAGTGCGAGCGAGACGGCGGTCGGGAAGCAGCCGGGAACGGCGATACGCTTGGCCCGCTCCAACGCGGCGCGGGCGCCGGGGAGCTCGGGAAGCCCGTAGGGCCAGGTCCCGGCGTGCGGAGCGCCGTAGAACCGGTCCCAGTCGGCGGAGTCCTTGAGGCGGTGGTCGGCGCCCATGTCGACGACGAGCACGTCTTCGCCGAGCCGCGCGGCGACGGCGGCGGACTGGCCGTGCGGCAGGGCGAGGAAGACGACGTCGTGCCCGGCGAGGACCTCGGGCGTGGTCGCCTCGAGGGTCCGGGCGGCGAGCGGCACGAGGTGCGGTTGCAGGGTGCCGAGGGATTGGCCCGCGTTGGAGTTGCCGGTCAGCGCGCCGATCTCCACCTCGGGGTGCGAGAGCAGCAGGCGCAGGACTTCACCGCCCGCGTATCCGCTCGCTCCGGCCACCGCTACTCGTACCACCATCGGACCCTCCTCATCGATGGCATGACTATACGTATCTATGCACGTTTATGCAAAGCAGCGGTTGCCCGCCGGCCCAACCATCGTGCACGGTCACAACCGCTCAGCACGCGTCAGCGCGGGTCCCGATCGCCGCCCGCTCCGGTGTCGGCCGTCCGTTTCGGTCGCGGGGCGCGGCAGAGTGGGGTCATGAACGCAGACGACAGGAACATTCTGGCGCGGGGACGAGTCGCGACCCGGTTGCCCGCGCAGGACCTGGAGCGGGCGAGGCGCTTCTACGCCGAGCGGCTCGGCCTGGAGCCCGTGGACGAACGGCCGGGTGGTCTGTTGTACCGGTGCGGGGGCACGGAGTTCGTCCTGTTCGAGTCCACGGGGGCGTCTCCCGGCACGTTCACCCAGATGGGATGGGTGGTCGACGACCTGACGTCGGTCGTGTCGGAGCTCCGGCGGCGCGGGGTGCGGTTCGAGGAGGTCGACGTGCCCGGGTTGCACACCGAGGACGGGATCGCCGAGATCGAGGGGAACTACCCGAGCAAGGGTGCGCGGGGTGAGCGCGCCGCCTGGTTCCGCGACAGCGAGGGGAACCTGGTGGGGATCGGCGAGCCCGTCCTCTGACGGGGACCGGCCGGCCGGACCCGACCCGCTCGCCTCAGCCGAGCGGGTGCCGCAGGTCGGAGAAGGCCCACAGCAGGACCTGGTCCCAGCCGCGGGCGGGCAGGGCGCCGGCGCCGCGGCCTTCCGCGTGCAGGGCGAAGGGCAGGCTGAACGCCCTGGCGACCACGGCGTCGCCGTCCGTGGCGACCAGCACGTGATCGGGGAACTCGGCCACCATGCGCGGGTACGGCAACCAGGCGAGCGAGTCGTGGCCGGCGAACGATGGCCACGGGTCCTTCATGTCCCAGAGCCGTCGGGCCGGTTCGGGACGTCGGGCCACAGTGGTGGTCTCGATGCCGGTCATGGGCGCAGGCCAGGCCGGGCCCGCGCGCCCTTCAACCGAATTGCGGGGCGGCGTCACGCGTGGGGGCCGAGGCCGGATCGCAGCCGTTGGGCGGCCTCGGTCAGCTCGCCCGCGCCCGCGACGCCGGCGAAGCTGAGCCGTACGTAGGGGCCCGGCGGTTCCGCGCCGAAGTAGGGGCGGCCGGGCGCGACCGCGACGCCGGCGCGCAGCGCCGACGCGACGAAGGCCGCCTCGTCCGCGCCGTCCGCGAGCCGGAGCCACAACTGGTATCCGCCGGAGGGTGGATGGGGAACGGTCAGGGCGGGCAGTTCCCGGCGCAGGGCGCCCGCGAGGACGTCCCGGCGGTGCCGCAGCTCGGCGGCGACGGCCCGCAGGTGCCGGGGCCAGGCGGGCGCGCCGACCAGTTCGAGGGCGGCCTCCTGGAGCGGGCGGGAGACGAAGAAGCTGTCCACGACCTGGATGGCGCGCAGCCGGTCGAGTACCGGTCCCCGGGCGGCCAGCGCTCCCACGCGCAGGCTGGGCGAGGTCGCCTTGGTGAGCGAGCGGACGTGGACGACGACCCCGTCGGCGTCGTCGGCGGCGAGGGTGGCGGGCAGTGGACCGGCGTCCTCGTGGGCCAGGTTCCGCGCGTAGTCGTCCTCGACCACGAAGGCCCCGGCCGCGCGCGCGATCCGTACGACCTCCGCGCGGCGCGCGGTCGCGAGGACGGAGCCGGTCGGGTTCTGGAACAGCGGCTGGCAGACGAAGACGCGGGCGACCGTCGCCTCGAAGGCCGCCGCCAGCAGCTCCGGGCGGACCCCCTCGGCGTCGACGGGGACCGGCACGGGTCGGCAGCCGGAGGCGCGGGCGATGGCGAGCAGTCCGGGGTAGGTGGGCGACTCCACCAGGATCGGCGCGCCGGGCGGCGCCAGTGCCCGCAGCGCGGTGGTCAGGGCGCTCTGCCCGCCCGCGGTGACCAGCACGTCGGCGGCCGACACCGCGCCGCCGATCTCCCGGGCGAACCAGTCGCGCAGCTCGGGCAGCCCTTCCACCGGGGGCCTGCTCCACGCGCCGGGCCGGCGGCCGGCGCGGGCGAGGGCGGCCGCCATGGCCCGCTCGGGCTGGAGCGAGGGGTGCAGGTATCCGCTGTTGAGCTCGATCACCCCGGACGGCGGGGCGGCCAGCGAGACGAGCACACCGGAGGCGTCCACGGACCGCGGGACCACGTCGCCGGCGCCCTCCCCGCTGAGGGTGACCTCCTGCCAGGAGGTGTCCCCGGAGGCGGGTTCCGCCGAGCGGGGTCGGGCCCGGAACACCCCGGCGCCGGGTCGGGTGACGACGAGCCCCTCGGCCGCGAGCAGGGCGAGGGCGCGCGACACGGTGACCGGACTGACCCGATGGTGCTCCACGAGGGCCCGACTCGACGGCAGCTTTCCACCTACCGAGTAGCGGTTCAGTTCCGACTTGAGGGATTCAGCCAGCTCGGCCGCACTGCTACGCTCGTACATGACAGCACAGAATAGCGCTACTCGCCCGACCCCGATAGCGGTTCAGCACGGGGCCGGAAGCGGATCCGCTCTCGCCGCGCTCGGGGTCGTCGCCTTCTCGCTGACCTTTCCCGCCACCGCCTGGGGCCTGGAGAGCTTCGGCCCCTGGTCCCTCGTCGCCGTGCGCAGCGCCCTCGCCGCGGTGATCGCGGGCGCCTTCCTGCTGGCCCGCCGGGTACCGCTGCCCGACCGCGCGCACTGGGCGGGGCTCGCCGTCGTCGCCGCGGGGGTCGTCGTCGGCTTCCCCCTGCTCACCACCCTCGCGCTCCAGACCTCCACCACCTCGCACGCCGCCGTCGTGGTCGGTCTGCTCCCGCTGACCACCGCCGTGGTGTCCTCGCTGCGTACGGGGGCCCGGCCGTCGAGGCGGTTCTGGGCCGCGGCCGTCGCGGGGGCGGTGATCGTGCTCGGCTTCACCCTGGGCCAGAGCGGCGGCTCCCTCTCGGCCGGCGACGGCTACCTCTTCGGGGCGCTGCTCGTGTGCGCCGCCGGCTACACCGAGGGCGGGCGGCTCGCCCGCCTGCTGCCGGGCTGGCAGGTGATCGGCTGGGCGTTGGTGCTGTGCCTGCCGCTCAGCATCGCCGGTTCGGTGCTGGGGCCGGCGTACGAGCCCGTGCACCTGACCTGGCACGGGGTGATCGGACTGGTCTGGGTGGCGGCGGGCTCGACCTTCCTGGGGCTGTACGTCTGGTACCGCGGCATGGCGGAGATCGGCGCGGCCCGGGCGAGCCAGCTCCAGCTCGCGCAGCCCCTGCTGACGCTGGTCTGGTCGGTGGCGCTGCTCGGCGAGCACATGTCCCCGGCCGCACCGGTGGCGGCCGGTGCGGTACTCGTCTGCATCGCGGTGACACAGCGGGTCAAATAATGCTGGAACGACCTAAACTGCTAGCACCGGATCAGACCGCCTTGTGAGGGAGGCCGGCTATGCGCGCGACCGAGGGCGACCAGTTGGTGCAGCACGGCAGGATCGTGGGCCAGCACGACAAGGTGGGTGAGATCACCCAGGTCCTGGGAGAGAACGGAACCCCTCCCTACCGGGTCCGCTTCCAGGACGGGCACGAGGCCGTGATGTCCCCGGGCCCCGACTGCGTCGTCAAGCACCCGTCCGAGTCCACCCACTGAACCCACACCCGACACCCGACCCACCCCGGACACTCCACCCACCCGCCTCACACCCCGACGCGCGCCCGACCCGACGCGCAGGCTCAACGCGGCGGCACGCGCGTCGGATAGTGATCGGCCACCACCCTGGCCATCGCCCCATTGGGGTCCGCGACCACCTGCTTCGCCGAGAAGTAGACGTGGCCGCGGACCTGCGCGTGGTCCCGGGAGAAGCGCACGTGGCGCGACAGCTCCCCCGGGTCGCGCCAGGCGGCGGTGGGGCTCGCGGCGTCGCAGCGGTAGAGCGCCTCCCCCACGTACAGGTCCACGCCCGTGCCCTCGACGGTGCGCGCCCACCACGGCACGAGTGAGGCGTAGTCGGCGGTGGGGTGACCGATCTGCCAGTAGACCTGCGGCGCGATGTAGTCGATCCAGCGCTCCTTGACCCACTTGCGGGTGTCCGCGTACAGGTCGTCGTACGTGCCGATGCCCGCCCGGGTCGGGGAGCCGAGCGGGTCCATCTCCTCGTTGCGCCAGACCGCGAACGGGCTGATGCCGAACCTCGTCGTCGGGCGGACCCGGCGGATCTGCTCGGACATCTCCTTCACCAGGGCGTCGGTGTTGTGCCGCCGCCAGTCGGCCCGGGAGGCGAAGGAGCCGCCGTACTCCTCGAAGGCCTCGTCGTCGTCGAAGTCCACTCCCTCCACGGGGTACGGGTAGAAGTAGTCGTCCCAGTGCACGGCGTCGACCGCGTAGCGGGCGACCGCGTCGAGCATGGCCCGCTGCACGAAGGCCCGCACCTCGGGCAGTCCGGGGTTGTAGTACAGCTTGCCGCCGTACGGGACCGTCCAGCCGGGGTTGCGGCGCGCCGGGTGCGCGGGGGCGAGCCGGGTCGGGTCGGTGTGGTTGGCCACCCGGTACGGATTGAACCAGGCGTGCAGTTCCAGCCCCCGCGCATGGGCCTCGGCGACCGCCGTGCCCAGCGGGTCCCAGCCGGGGTCGACCCCCTGGGTCCCGGTCAGCCACTGGGACCACGGCTCCAGCGCGGAGGGCCACATCGCGTCGGCGGTGGGCCGGACCTGGAGGACCACCGCGTTCAGCCGACGCTCGACGGCGGTGTCGAGGAGCGAGAGGAGTTCCGCGCGCTGCGCGGCGGCCGAGAGACCCGTCTCCGAGGGCCAGTCGACGTTCTGTACGGAGGCGATCCACATCCCCCGGAGTTCGGAGGCGGGCGCCCCCGTCGGCACCGGCCTTCGCCCCTCGGGTCGTGTCCTGCCCGCCGCCCCGGCGGGCCCCGCCCCCGTGGCCGAGGCCAGCAGCCCCGCGCCCGCCGCCAGCAGTCCCCGCCGCCCGATGTACGTCATGTGACGACTCCGTTCCGTTCCGTGACAATGCGTTGCGTGCGCCCAGCATGCCCGCCCCGGCCCGCCGGCCGGGGCAAGGTCGGGGGTAACGTCGGGGGGCGTGGCGGGCGCCGAACGCAGTTACCACTGCCCAGTACGGGGGACCCGCGATGGATGAGCAGCGAAAGGCACGACGTGACGGACCTCTCTACCCCCCCGACCGACATTGCACGCGTCGGCGTGGTGGGCTGTGGCCAGATGGGCGCCGGCATCGCGGAGGTGTGCGCCCGCAGCGGTCTTGAGGTGATGGTCGCCGAGACCACCGGCGAGGCGCTGGAGATCGGGCGCACCCGGCTGCACAACTCCCTGATGAAGGCCGCCGAACGCGGCAAGATCAGCGAGGAGGAGCGGGACGCCACCCTGGCCCGCCTCACCTTCACCACCGACCTCGGCGAGTTCGCCGACCGCGACCTCGTCATCGAGGCCGTCGTCGAGAACGAGCAGGTCAAGACGGAGATCTTCCAGGTCCTCGACCAGGTGATCACCCGCCCGGACGCGATCCTCGCCTCCAACACCTCCTCGATCCCGCTGGTCAAGCTGGCCGTCGCCACCTCGCGGCCCGACCAGGTCATCGGCATCCACTTCTTCAACCCGGCCCCGGTGCAGCAGCTCGTCGAGCTGATCCCGGCGCTGACCACGGGCGAGGAGACCATCAAGCGGGCCGAGGCCCTGGTGCGGGACGTGCTGGGCAAGCACGCGATCCGCGCCCAGGACCGATCCGGCTTCGTGGTCAACGCGCTGCTCATCCCGTACCTGCTGTCGGCGATCCGGATGTTCGAGTCCGGCATCGCGAGCCGCGAGGACATCGACAACGGCATGGAGCTGGGCTGCGCCCACCCGATGGGTCCGTTGAAGCTCGCGGACCTGATCGGCCTGGACACGGTGGCCTCGGTGGCGGACTCGATGTACGCGGAGTTCAAGGAGCCGCTGTACGCCGCTCCCCCGCTGCTCCAGCGCATGGTCGACGCGGGCCGCCTCGGCCGCAAGACGGGTTCGGGCTTCTACCCCTACGCCTGATCGTCCGGGCCTGGGCCGTCTCTTCCGGATCCTGCCTGACCCGCGCCGCCCGGCAAGATCCTAAAGAGACGACCTAGCCCAGCCGCAGGTGATGCAGGAGCAGCAACCCGGCCGCCATGTTGGCGGCCGGGATCTCGCCGCGCGCGATCATGTCCGGCACCAGTTTGAGCGGGACCCACTCGCGGCGCGAGGACTCGAAGTCGTCCTCGGGGTGGCCGATGTACGTGGCCCCGTCCGCCCAGTAGAGGTGGTGGCGGGCGTCGGTCAGGCCGTTGGAGGGCTCCACGGTCATCAGGTGGTGGAGCGGGCCGGGCCGCCAGCCCGACTCCTCCTCCATCTCGCGGGCGGCGGCGACGGCGATGTCCTCGCCGTCCTCGACCACGCCGGCGGGCAGTTCCCAACCCCAGCTGTCGGTGATGAAACGGTGCCGCCACAGCAGCAGCACCTCGTTGGCCGCGTTGACGGCCGTGGCGACCGCCACCGGGCGCAGCCGGATCACGAAGTGGTCCAGGTGCCGGCCGTCGGGGAGTTCCACATCCGCGAGGTTCACATCGAACCAGCGGTTCTTGTACACGGTCTGCTCACTCAGGTTCATCCACTGCACGGTTGTGCCACCTTCCGAATCGTCGGTGGCAACATGGCAGCAGCCCTACCCCTTACAGGGGAACGCGCAGCGCCCCGTCGATGAGCCGGGCGGTCTCCTCCGCGCTGGCACAACCGCTGGTCAGGAGCCTCTCCCTGACCGCCCGCAGCCGATCCCGCAGCCTTTGCGACTCCATGCCCTGGGCCCGCTCGGCCATCTCCACCGCCGCCGGCACCGCCCGGTCCGGTTCCCCCTGCCGCAACTGCACCTCGCACAGGATCGCCAGCCGATGGACCCGCCCGCGGTCGTGCGCGGGCGTCCCGACGGCGGCCTCCGCCTGGGCGTGGGCCGCCTCCAGATCGCCGAGGGCGAGCAGCGCCTCCGCCACCTGTACGTTGACCAGCCCGGGCTGCACGTATCCCGTCTCCGCCGGCTCGGTACCGGGTCGGATCCGCTCCGCGTCCGCCTCCGCCTGCCGGATGCACGCCAACGCGGCCGCCCCGTCGCCGAGTCGGGCGTACGCCTTGGCCTGCATCGCGTGCAGGTCGGCGGCCAGCGCCGGGGTGGTGTGCCGGCCGGCGGCCCGCAGGGCGGCCTCGGCGAACGCCACGGCCTGCCGGTGGTCCCCCAGGTACAGCGACTGGTTGACGAGCAGGGCGATCACGTACGCCCCGAGCCCCCGGTCCCCGCTGGCCTTCGCCATCCGCAGGGCCTGGTGGAAGTACCGCTGGGCCGCCCCGTGGGCGTCGGAGTCGTACGCGCAGATGCCCGCGACCGCCACCAACGAGCCGGTGGCCCGGTGCAGTTGCCGGCCCAGCGCGTCGGGGTAGCTCCCGCGCAGCATGGGCGCGGTCTCGTTGCCCAGGAAGCGGACGATCCGTGCCCGGGTCGCCATCCCGCCGGCCCTGCGGTACATCAACTCGTAGTGCGCGCGGGCGGCCCTGAGGACCTCGATGTGCTCGGGCCCGATCCGCAGCGGGCCGTCCCGGGACACGTCGCAGTCCTCGGGCGGGTTCTCCCACTCCCAGACCGGCATGACGGCCGACGTGCCGGTGACCGCCTCGTCGGACCGCAGCGGGGACCGACCCTGTTCGTCGGCGCGCCACAGGGCGGCGGCCCGGTCCACGAACCCGTTCAGCGGGGTCGCGTGGGGCGCGGGCCGGCCGCCGGCGCCGAGCCCGGCGTCGTCGAGGGTGACGGGCCTGCGCAGCCGCCCGCCGAGCACCTCGCAGATCAGCACGGGCACCTGGCCGCGCGGTCGCTGCCCCTTCAACCAGCGGGAGACCGCGGTGTGTTCGTAGCGCAGCGCGAGTCCGAGACCGCGGCCCGCCTGGTTGACGTGCGCGGCGAGTCCGGCGTGGGACATGCCCGCCTCTGCGAGGAGGGCATCGAGCAGGGCATTGGGCTGCATGGGGCCCTCCAAGGGCTCGTCCGCATCAGGCTAGTGGGTGCGCGGTTCACACGGGGTGTGAAACGAGTACGCGCATAAATGCGATACGCACCCTGCCGCGAAGGCACCCCGGAGCGCTTCACTTAAGGGCCTCGTGAAGAGGCCGCTCGGGTCGTCGGCTCCCCCTCGTACAGTGCGACGACCCGGCACCGCGCCGCCCGTTCTGTTGTCTGCCCGACACTCCACGGCAGGACGGGCGGCGCGCCACGGTTCCGCCGGCGCCCGGTTGGTCGCCGGGACCGGCCGGAACCGGGCCGAACGCGCACCGGGCCCATCCACCGGGTCCGGTGCGTGCGGCCGGCGCACCCCACGCCGCGCTTCCACCCCCCTGCGCCGAACGACCGAGGGGCGCGTCCGGTGATCCGGACGCGCCCCTCGGCAGGCCTGTGTCGGCGGTGCGGTCACACGCCCCGCAGCACCGCGCCCGTCCGCTCGCCGGCCAGGGCCACCGCCGCGTCGCGCGCGGCCGTGGACTCCTCGGCCGTCAGCGTGCGGTCGCTCGCCCGGAAGCGCAGCGCGTACGCGAGGGACTTCTTGCCCTCGCCCACCTGCTCACCGGTGAACACGTCGAACAGCCTCAGGGACTCCAGCAGTTCGCCCGCGCCGCTGCGCAGCGCGTCCTCGACCGCCGCGGCGGGCACCGCGGTGTCCACGATCAGCGCCACGTCCTGGGTCGCCACCGGGAAGGAGGAGATCCGGGGCGCCCGCAGGGCCTCGCCGCCGGCCGCCGCGAGGCGGTCCAGGTCGAGTTCCATGGCGCTGGTGCGGGCCGGCAGGCCCATGGCCTTGACCACGCGCGGGTGCAGCTCGCCGGCGTGACCGATGACCGTCTCCACCCCGTCGAGGGTGACGAGCAGTTCGGCGCACCGGCCCGGGTGCCAGGGGCCGTACCGGCCCTGGCGCACGGTGAGTTCGGCGCCGGCCTCGACGGCCAGCGAGCGCGCCGCCTGCACGGCGTCGGCCCAGCCGGCCGGGTAGCCCTTGCCCCACCAGCCGGCCTGCTCGCGCGCTCCGGCCAGCACGACCGCGACGTACCGCGGCTGGGCCGGAAGGGCCGCGTCGAGGGTGGCGATCTCCTCGTCCGTGGGACGCCGGTCGACGGGCAGTCGTACGGCGACACCCGGCTGCGGGCCGGCGAGGAAGACCGAGCCGGTCTCGAAGAGCGCCAGGTCGTGGCTGCCCCGGCTGTCGTTGCGCCGCAGCGCGTTCAGCAGCCCCGGCAGCAGCGTGGTGCGCAGCGCCGGCTCCTCGTCGGAGATCGGGTTGACGAGCTTGACGACCCGGCGGGCGGGGTCTTCCGCGGCCAGCTGGAGCTGGTCGAAGACGCCCTCGCCCAGGAACGGGTAGCTGAGCGCCTCCACGTAGCCCGCGCCGGCCAGCGCGCGGCCCACCCGGCGGTGCAGCTGCTGCCGGGCGGTCAGACCGCGACCGGAGGGCACCTGCGGCAGGGTCGACGGCAGGTTGCCGTAGCCCTCCAGCCGGATGACCTCTTCGGCGAGGTCGTTGGGCTCGGCGAGGTCGGGGCGCCACGACGGGACGGTGACGACGAGCTCGTCCTGCCCGTAGACGTCGCAGCCGATCTCCTGGAGGCGGCGGACGACGGTCTCGCGACCGTAGTCCATGCCCGCGACCCGGTCCGGGTGGTCGGCGCGCATGGCGATGGTGCGCGGGGCGCCCGGGGCGATGAGCTCGGTGACGCCGGCCTCGGCGGTACCGCCGGCGACCAGCACGAGCAGGTCCACGGTGCGCTGCGCGGCCGCGGCGGCGGCCTGCGGGTCCACGCCGCGCTCGAAGCGCTTGGAGGCCTCGGAGGACAGCTTGAGACGGCGGGCGGTGCGCGAGATCGACACGGCGTCGAAGTGCGCCGCCTCGATGACCACGTCGGTGGTGCCCGTGACCCGGCCGGTCTCGGGGTCGGTGACGGAGTCGGCGATCTCGGTGTTGGCGCCGCCCATGACACCCGCGAGCCCGATCGGGCCGCTGTTGTCGGTGATCACCAGGTCCTCGGCGTCGAGCGTGCGCTTGACCCCGTCGAGGGTGGTGAACTGCTCGCCCTGCTCGGCACGGCGGACACCGATGGCGCCGTCGATGCGCGAGCGGTCGTAGGCGTGCAGCGGCTGACCGAGTTCGAGCATCACGTAGTTGGTGATGTCGACGGCGAGCGAGATCGGGCGCATGCCCGCCTTCTGCAGGCGGCGGCTGAGCCAGATCGGGGAGCGCGCCTCGGGGTCGAGACCGGTCACGGTGCGCGCGGTGAAGCGGTCGCATCCGGCCGGATCGTCGATCTTGACGAGGTAGCCGTACGAGTTCGGCGCGGGCACGTCGAGCAGCGCCGGGTCGCGCAGCGGCAGGCCGTAGGCGGTGGCGGCCTCGCGGGCCACACCGCGCATCGACATGCAGTAGCCGCGGTCCGGGGTGATGTCGATGTCGAGGACCTCGTCGACGAGCTGGAGCAGCTCGATCGCGTCGGTGCCGACCTCGTGCTCGTGCGGCAGCACGATGATGCCGTGCGTGCCGTCGTCGCCCATGCCCAGCTCTTCGCCGGAGCAGATCATGCCGTGCGAGGTCTTGCCGTACGTCTTGCGCGAGGCGATGGCGAAGTCGCCGGGAAGCACCGCGCCGGGCAGGACCACGACGACCTTGTCGCCGACGGCGAAGTTCCGGGCGCCGCAGACGATCTCCTGCGGCTCGCCGGTGCCGTTGGCGGAGCCGACGTCGACCGTGCAGAAGCGGATGGGCTTGCGGAAGCCCTCCAGCTCCTCGATGGTCAGGACCCGACCGACGACGAGGGGGCCCTTGAGCCCGGCGCCGAGCTGCTCGACGGTCTCGACCTCGAGGCCGGCGTCGACGAGCTTGGCGGCCACGTCGCGGCCGGTCTCACCTGCGGGGAGGTCTACGTACTCCCGCAGCCAGGAAAGCGGGACGCGCATCAGATCTCACTCCCGAACGGCCGGGTGAAACGGACGTCACCCTCGACCATGTCTCGCATGTCTTCCACGTTGTGACGGAACATCAGCATCCGCTCGATGCCGAATCCGAAGGCGAAGCCGCTGTACTTCTCCGGGTCCACACCACAGGCGACGAGCACCTTGGGGTTGACCATGCCGCAGCCGCCGAGCTCGATCCAGCCCTCGCTGGAGCAGGTGCGGCACGGGCGGTCGGGGTTGCCCACCGACGCGCCGCGACACACGTAGCACTGCATGTCCATCTCGGCGGACGGCTCGGTGAACGGGAAGAAGTGCGGGCGCAGGCGCGTGGTGGTGCCCTCGCCGAACAGCTCCTGGACCATGTGGTCCATGGTGCCCTTGAGGTCCGCCATGGTCAGGCCCTCGTCCACGGCGAGCAGCTCGACCTGGTGGAAGACGGGCGTGTGCGTCGCGTCGAGCTCGTCGGTGCGGTACACCCGGCCCGGGCAGACGATGTAGACGGGGGGCTTGCGCTCCAGCAGCGAGCGCGCCTGCACCGGGGAGGTGTGGGTACGCAGCACGACACCGGACTCGTCGCCCTCGGTGCCCTCGGGCCCCTGGACGAAGAAGGTGTCCTGCATCTGGCGCGCGGGGTGGTCGGGGGTGAAGTTGAGGGCGTCGAAGTTGAACCACTCCGCCTCGACCTCGGGCCCTTCCGCGACCTCGTACCCCATGCCCGTGAAGATGTCCGCGATGCGGTCCATCAGCGTGGTCAGGGGGTGCCGGGCGCCGGCCGGGATCCGGTCGTGGGGCAGCGTGACGTCCACGGCCTCCTCGACCAGCACCCGCTCGTCGCGCTCGGCCTCCAGAGCGACCGTGCGGGCCCCGAAGGCCTTGTTCACGGCGCCGCGGGCCTGTCCGACGCGCTTGCCCGCCTCGGCCTTGGCCTGGGGCGGCAGGGCGCCGATCTCGCGGTTGGCGAGCGCCAGGGGCGAGCGGTCGCCCATGTGCGCGGTCTTCGCCTCGCGAAGCTCGTCGAGGTCGCCGGCGGACGCGAAGGCGGCGAGCGCCTCGTCCCGCATGCGCTCGATCTCTTCCGGTTTCAGTGCCTCGACCTCGACAGGGTCGTACGACTTGTTCGGTGCCGACATCTCTTCCCGTACTTCCGATGGCTGGCTGGTGGATCCCCGCGCGACCCGCTCGACAGTCTCGACCGACCCGTTCTGCACAAGGACACAAAGGTGCCAAAGGTCGAGTCTAAAGGTCGCCGGGGGTGAAGGAGCCCGTGGGCCGCCTGGCGAGACCCTCCGCAGGGTTACTGCGTGAGATAGGCCGGGGCGGCGACGGGCAGGATAAATCGGAACTCGGCGCCGCCGTCGGGACCGCGGCCGACCGTGATGGTCCCGCCGTGGGCCTCCACGATGCCCTTGACGATGTACAGGCCCAGCCCGGTGCCGCCGCGCTTGCTGCCGCGCCAGAAGCGGGTGAAGACGCGTCCCATCGACTCTTCGGGGATCCCGGGCCCTTCGTCGGTCACGGTGACGGCGGTTCCCTTCTCGGTCTTCCCCGCGGCGTTCGCGAAGGTGGTCGGCGACACGTCGATGGTGACGGTTCCCTCGCCGTGGCGCACCGCATTTTCGAGGAGGTTGCCGAGGATCTGGTCGATCTTGTCCGGGTCGGCCCAGAGGTCGGGCAGCGGACGGCTGACGCGTACGAAGAACCGCTCGGGGGCCTGGCCGTTCGCGGTGAGCGCCTGGACGTGCCGGCCGACGGCGGTGGCGACGTCCACGGGCTGCCGCCTGACCTCCAGCCGGCCGGAGTCGATCCGGGAGATGTCGAGGAGTTCGGCGATGAGGCGGGTGACGCGGTTCGCGTCGGCGTCGACGGTCTCCAGCATCAGCCGCTTCTGGTCGTCGGTGAACCGCTCCCACTTGGCGAGCAGGGTCGCCGTGAACCCCTTGACGGAGGTGAGCGGGGACCTCAGCTCGTGCGCGACGGTCGCGATCAGTTCGGCGTGGCTGCGTTCGGTGCGCCGCCTGGCCTCGGTTCCGCGCAGGGTGACCACCAGGCGGGTCAGCGGGCCGGTGGGGTGGGTGCGCACGTAGCGTGCGGAGACCAGGACCTCGCGCCCCCCGGGGAGGAGGAGGTTCCGCTCGGGCTGGCCGCGCCGGGTGGCCAGACCCCCGTACGGGTCGGTCAGCGCCCACCAGCGGCGGCCTTCGAGGTCCTCCAGCGGCAGCGCGCGGTCGATCCGCGCCCCGATCGCCCCGCCCGCCGGGAGGGCGGTGATGCGGGCGGCGGCGGAGTTGAAGCAGATGACGCGGCCCGTGTGGTCGGCGACGACCAGGCCGTCGGGCAGGTCGTCGGGGTCGACCCCGAGACCGGCGAACTCCGACACGGGTGGTTGCTGCCGGTCGGCGGCGCGGGCGGGCGTGGCCTGCGTGGGCACGCCCCGGGCGGCCCGGGCGGGGACGGCCGGGGGCGGCGGTCCGGCCGCCTCGGCGGCCGCCGGCGTGCTGTTCGTACCGACGCTCATGTCCCCGTACCCCACATCTCCGAGTAGCGCAGTGGGCCCCCCGAGCCGCCACATTACTAGCTGGGGGTCACGGAGCGGCACCCTCCGGACGCCCGCTGTGCACGCGCGGAGGCGTAGAGGCACACGGCGGCGGCCGTGGCGAGGTTCAGGCTCTCGGCCTTGCCGTGGATCGGGACCCTGACGACGGCGTCCGCCAGGGCCCTGGTCTCCTCCGGCAGGCCCCAGGCCTCGTTGCCGAACACCCAGGCCGAGGGACCGCCCATGGTGCCCGCGTCGAGTTCGGCGTCGAGGTCCTCCTCGCCGGCGCCGTCGGCGGCGAGGATCCGCACGCCCGCGGCCCGCAGCCCTTCGACGGCCTGCTCCACCGGCACGCCGACCGCGACCGGGAGGTGGAAGAGGGAGCCGACCGAGGCCCGCACGGACTTCGGGTTGTACAGGTCCACGGAGGCGTCGGTCAGCACCACGGCGTCGGCTCCGGCGGCGTCCGCGCAGCGCAGCACGGTGCCCGCGTTCCCGGGGTCGCGGACGTGGGCGAGGACGGCGACGAGCTTCGGGCCGGCCTTGAGGATGTCCTCGAAGGGCGAGTCCAGGAAGTGGCAGACGCCGACCAGGCCCTGCGGGGTGACGGTCTGCGAGACCTCCGCGAGCACCTCGTCGTCGGCGTACTGCACGCGCGCCCCGGCCAGGAGCGCGGCCTCGACGATGTCGGCGTACCGCTCGGCCGCCTCGACGGTGGCGAACAGTTCGATCAGGGTCGACGCGCCCTCGGGGCCGCGGTGCTCGACGGCCTCACGGACCGCCTGCGGGCCCTCGGCGATGAACCGGCGCTCCTTGGTGCGGAAGTTGCGCCGCGCCAGGCGCCTGGCGGCGGCCACCCGGGTGGATCGGGGGGAGATCAGCTCGGGGGTGCCCATGTGTCTGCGGTTCTCTCTCGGGGTCCGGAGCGTGGCTCCGCGGGGGTTCACCGACGGACGGAGCCCGGCGGGTCGCGGGAGCCAACGTGGTGGCGGGGTGCAAGGTCCCGCCCCGGCGGTGCGGGGCGAAAGCACACGGACCCGCAGGCGTGGAGCCTGCGGGTCCGTGGGTGCCGGTCGCGTGGTGCGGCCGGCTACGCCTTAGGCAGCGGCCTTCGGGGCGTTGACGTCGGCCGGAAGGGCCTTCTGCGCGACCTCGACCAGCGCGGCGAACGCGTTGGCGTCGTTGACGGCCAGCTCCGCGAGGATCTTGCGGTCCACCTCGATGTTGGCGGCCTTCAGACCCTGGATGAGGCGGTTGTACGTCATGCCGTTCTGGCGGGCAGCGGCGTTGATGCGCTGGATCCACAGCTGACGGAAGTCGCCCTTGCGCTTCTTGCGGTCGTTGAAGTTGTAGACCAGCGAGTGGGTGACCTGCTCCTTGGCCTTGCGGTACAGGCGCGAACGCTGACCGCGGTAGCCGGAGGCCGCCTCGAGGATCGCCCGGCGCTTCTTGTGGGCGTTTACTGCCCGCTTGACGCGTGCCACTTTTTAACTCCTTGTAGCGGGGCCGTGGTTGTCTTCACACGACCCGAATTCGATGGGGTCCCGGTCCTGACGTCCCGCTCCCGTGGTGGGAGCGGCGAGCGTCACTTGCCGAGAAGCTTCTTGATCTTCGCGGCGTCGCCGGGAGCCATCTCCGCGGTGCCGGTCAGGCGGCGGGTGACACGGGACGACTTGTGCTCGAGCAGGTGGCGCTTGCCGGCGCGCTCACGGAGCACCTTGCCGGAGCCGGTGATCTTGAAGCGCTTCTTGGAACCGCTGTGCGTCTTGTTCTTCGGCATAGCGCCGTTATCTCCTCGTCGGTGGCGCCCCCACCGGTCCTTTTCGGGACCGGCTCACAGGAGCGTCATGTTGTGTCGGTGATCCGAGACGGGCTGCCCCGGAATCAGGCCTCGGCAGGTGCCTCGTGAGAGGTGTCCGCCTCGTCGGAGGCTGCCTCGGCGGAGGCGACCGTACCCTCGGCGTCCTCCGTCACCTCGACGACGTCCTCGGAAGGAGCCTCGTCGTCGTCGGTGAGGGCGACACCCTGGCGCTCGGCCTTGCGGGCGGCCTGCGCCTCGCGGGCTTCGGCCATCGCCTCGGTCTTCTTCTTGTGCGGACCGAGAACCATGATCATGTTTCGGCCGTCCTGCTTCGGGTTCGACTCGATGAACCCGAGGTCCTCGACGTCCGAGGCGAGGCGCTGCAGCAGTCGGTAACCGAGTTCCGGTCGGGACTGCTCGCGACCACGGAACATGATCGTGATCTTGACCTTGTCGCCCTGCTTGAGGAACCGAACGACGTGACCCTTCTTGGTGTCATAGTCGTGCGGGTCGATCTTCGGCCGGAGCTTCATTTCCTTGATGACCGTGTGCGCCTGGTTCTTGCGCGCCTCACGGGCCTTCATGGCCGACTCGTACTTGAACTTGCCGTAGTCCATGAGCTTGCAGACCGGCGGGCGTGCGGACGCCGCGACCTCGACCAGGTCGAGGTCGTACTCCTGCGCGAGCTCAAGCGCCTTCGCAAGCGGCACGATGCCGACCTGCTCGCCGCTCGGACCGACGAGTCGTACCTCGGGAACGCGAATCCGGTCGTTGATGCGGGGCTCGGTGCTGATGGATCCTCCTCGGTAGCACCACACGACTGCCTGGCAGACAGCCGCTGACGTTATTGTCGTCAGACCAACCGCGACGGGGAATGAAAAAAGCCCCGCCGGGCACAGGCAGGGGCTCCAAAAGACCGGAGCACCGCCGCATGCGAACGCGGGGCGCAACTCGGGCAGCTTTCCATCGTCCGTACGGAACGATGGATACCGCCTGACCGGTGACCCGCCACCCCGGAGGGCGGTCAGGTGGGAGATCGGAGCCTCCACTTGTGGGCCGGGGACATACGTCTCCGGCCGGTCGTCAGCCCAATATAGCACTGCGCGCCGGACCCGCTCACCCCGAGCACCGGTCGGCGGGCCGCCCGGCCCGGCTTATCGTGTGGGACATGACTGACGCGACCCCCACTCCCGCCACCGACGCCGAGCACGCCCCCGACTACGACGCCATGACCCGCGACATCGCGGACGTGCCCGCCGTCGAGGTGATCACCACGGTGGCCGTGCACCTGCTGAGCGCCGCGGCGGTCAACCTGGGCCTGGACAAGCCGGATTCCGAGCACAAGGACCTCGACGAGGCCCGCAAGCTGATCACGGCCCTGGCCGGACTGGTCACCGCGAGCGCCACCGAGATCAGCTCCTTCCACGCGGCTCCGCTGCGCGACGGCCTGAAGTCGCTCCAGCTGGCCTTCCGCGAGGCCTCGCTGGTGCCGGACGAGCCGGGCCAGGGGCCGGGCGAGAAGTACACGGGGCCCGTCTTCTCCTGACCGGTACGCGAACGACGATGGCCCCCTCGGAGGTTTCCGAGGGGGCCATCGTCGTTCGCGAGGGGCTCTCAGCGGACGTACAACGGCTCGCCGGGCGGGGCCGGCGCGTCGGGCGGCAGCAGAGCCAGGTCCAGCCCGCGCACCAGCCGGCCGCGCAGGGTCTCGTCGGCCGCGATGGCCTCGGCCACCCGGCGCGCCGTCGCGGCCGGCCGGGCGTCGGCGGCGGGAACGATCGCGAGCGTGCCGTCGGCGTCCCCCCGACCCGCGACCAGGTGGGCCCGGAGCACGGTGGGCTCGGCGGCCACGGCCGCCCGTACGGCCTCGCGCACGGCGGGGTCGTCGACCGGGCTCGCACCCGCGCGGCCCTCCGCGAGGGCGAGCAGCGCCGGACCGGTCAGCTGATAGGTCACCGGCCCGGCCAGGTCGAGGACGATCGTGTCGGCCTTCTCGTGCGCCGCTGCGGCCAGGGCCTGGTGCAGCGGCACCGCGACCGGGCGGGCCGTCGGGTCCCAGAGCGCCAGCGAGGCGATCGAGGTGAAGGCGGGCAGCGCCCGCCGGTCCCCCGCCGTGAGGGTGGGGACGGCCATGTCGCTGGTCTTCTCCCGCTTGAGCCCGGTCTGCGGGTCGGTCTCCACCTCGCCGAGGACCGCGACCACGGGCACCAGCAGGCGGGCGCCCTTGAGGGCGGCCAACACCTCCGGTTCCCGCGCCCTGTCCTGGGACCAGGCGACCAGGGCCGCGCTCAGGACGGGATCGGCCGAGCCGTCGTCGTCGGAGAAACCGGGGTCGGGAATGTTCTTGTTCGCCACAATCAACCGACCCTATCCCGCCGGGAAACCCTCGGGCGCCGGGCCAGTACGCCGGCCAGTGCGAGCAGCGCCACACCCGCCGCCGCGGCCGCCGGGGGCCCGAGGCGTGCCGAGCGTTGCGGCGGGCGGACGGGTTCGGGGCCGGGGCCGAAGTACTCCCGGCCGGCCGGGACGGGGGCGGGCAGCGGCGCTTCGGGGCGGAGCGCGTCCGCGGCCTGGAGTGCGGCCACCGCGTCCACCGTGCCGTGGCCCCGGGCGTCGTCGCGGCCCCCGGACGGGGCGTCGGAGGCGGTGTCCTCCAGCAGTTTCTTGATCTGTGCCGGGGACAGGTCCGGGTGCGCGGACTTGACGAGTGCCACGGTGCCGGAGACGAAGGCGGCCGCGGCGCTGGTGCCCCACGCCTCGTAGTAGGAGCGGTCGGGGTCCGCGATGACCACGTCCACGCCGGGGGCGCTGACGGTCGCGTACCAGTGGCGGGTGGAGAAGTCGGCCTTGCGGCCCTCGCGGTCGACGGCGGTGACGGCGATGACCCCCGGGTAGGCGGCCGGGTAGGAGGTGGGGTCGCCGCGCTCGCCGCCGTTGCCCGCGGAGGCGACGACGACCACGCCCTTGCCTAGCGCGTACCGGACCGCCTCGTCCTCGGCGCCCTCGTGGTGGGCGGACTCGCTGTCGTCGCCGAGCGAGAGGTTGATGACGTCGGCGCCGTGGTCGGCGGCCCAGCGGATGCCCTCGGCGAGGGCACCGGACTTGCTTCCGCGGGCCTTCGCCCGGCCCGGGTCGGCCTCTTCCAGGATCACCCGTACCGGCAGGATCCTGGCCTGCGGGGCGATGCCGAGGATGCCTTGGCCGCGGCTGGGTCCGTGGCCGCGTCCGGCGATGATGCTCGCCATCGCGGTGCCGTGCCGGGCCCAGGCGCGGTCGCCGCGGCCGGCGCCCATGCCGACGAGGTCGGTGCCGTCGAGGACTTGGCCGGCGAGGTCGGGGTGGGTGGCGTCCACGCCGGTGTCGAGGACGGCGACCGTGACCCCGTCGCCCTGGGTGGTTCCCCAAGCCTCCTCCGCGCGCAGGGCCAACAGGCCCCACTGGCGGTCCCGGATGGCGTCGGCGGAGGCGGGGTGCGCGGCGGCTCCGGCGAGGAGGACGGCGAGGGCGAGGGCGCCGGCGGCGCGGCTCGCGGTCGGGCGGCTCACGGTCGGGCCTTCCGGTCCGGGGCGGGTGACGCGGGCGGGGCGGCCAGGGCGGCGACCACACGTCCCACCTCCGACGCGACGGCCTTGGCCTCGTGCCCGAGGCCGGACTCGGCGACGACGCCGGTCGCGTCCTGCCGGACGGCCTCCTCGGCCGGCCGGGGGGCGTCGGGTGCGCGGCCGTCGGCGAAGGCGGAGACGGTGTAGACGATCGCGGGGGCGCCCGCGATCGGGGTCGCGGTCCAGGCGGCTCGCCGGGAGTCGGAGAACCCGAACGCGGTGGGGAGGGTCATCCGGTCGCGGAAGCCGGCCATCGTGGTGGAGTCCGCGGTGGTGAAGACCAGGCCGACGGCGATCAGGGAGCTGCGGGTGGAGTCGATGTAGGTGGCGCGGAGCACGCGGGTGCAGCCGGTGTCGGCCAGGGTCGCGCGCCAGGTGGCGTCGAGGGCGGCGGGGCAGTCGGCGTCGGGGGCGAGCGCGATCCGGGTCCAGGTGCGGTCGGCGCCGTCGGGGCCCTTGTCGCGGCCGTCGAGGGAGGGCGGGAAGAGCCGGTCGACGGGGGCGTCGCGCCAGAGCGTGGCCGCCTTGCGGTAGGCGGCGTCGGGGGCCACGGGGCGGTGTGCTTCCCGGTGTTCGTTCCAGGCGGTGAACGCGGCTCCGCCGACGAGGCCGGTTCCCAACACCCCGAAGAGGACTGCGGCCGTCACGCGTGCGGGGCGCCGGCGCGGGGGCGGGTCGGTCTCGGCCAGGACCGGCGATTGCGGTGTGGACGTCGTCATCCGGCTGCTCCGCCCCCGTTCTTACGCTGCGGCCTTCCCCGTACTGTACGGGGGCTCCGGCAGGGGGGTGGCAGGGGTGCGCGGTCGACCCCGGGTCTCCGGAGGGCGGCCGGCCCGTTCGCCGGGGCCGCGCACCGGGCGGGATGTCGGGGCCACGGTCGGACGGCGGTCGTTCTCGGCCGCGCGGGGTGGTGACACGGACCCCCTACCCACCGGTACACGGGCATGGCAGGCTGCCGCCATGACTTCCGACCGTGCCCGGTACGACAAGGCCACCGCCCACCTCGACGCGCCGCTGGCCATCGTGGATCTGGCCGCGTTCGACGCCAACGCCGACGACCTCGTCCGCCGCGCGGCCGGCAAGCCGATCCGGGTGGCCAGCAAGTCCGTACGGTGTCGTGCGCTGCTCGAACGGGTGCTGGCCCGACCCGGGTTCGCGGGGATCATGTCGTACACCCTCGCCGAGAGCATCTGGCTGGCCCGTTCCGGTTTCGAGGACGTGCTCCTCGCCTACCCCTCGGCCGACCTCGCCGGGTTCGCGGAACTCGCGGACGACCCGAAACTGGCCGGGGCGATCACCGTGATGGTGGACGACATCGCCCAGGTGGAACTCATCGACCGGGCCCGGGACGGGGGTTCCCGGGAGATCCGGGTCTGTCTGGAGTTGGACACCGCGCTGCACCTCCTCGGCGGCAGGGTCCGGGTGGGTGCCCGCCGTTCGCCGCTGCGCGAGCCGCGGCAGCTCGCGGACCTGGCCCGCGCGGTCTCCGCCCGTGCGGGGTTCCGGGTCGTGGGGCTGATGGGCTACGAGGGTCATGTCGCCGGTGTCGGCGACTCGTTGGCCGGGCGCCCGCTGCGGTCCCGGACGATCCGTCTGATGCAGGGCGCGGCCCGCAGGGAGTTGGCGGCCCGGCGCGCCGAGGCGGTACGGGCCGTGCGTGCGGTGGTGCCCGACCTGGAGTTCGTCAACGGGGGCGGCACCGGCAGCGTGCAGCAGACCGCCGCCGAGGACGCGGTCACGGAGATCGCCGCCGGTTCGGGGCTCTACGTGCCGCGGCTGTTCGACAACTACACGTCCTTCCGGGGCCGGCCGGCCGCCCTGTTCGCCCAGCCCGTGGTCCGCCGGCCCGGCGTGGGGGTCGTGACCGTGCTCGGCGGGGGCTATCCGGCCTCGGGTGCGCCCGGCCCGGACCGGCTGCCCGTGCCGTACCTCCCCGCGGGCCTGCGCTACGACCCGCAGGAGGGCGCCGGCGAGGTCCAGACGCCGCTGCTCGGCGGCCCGGCCGACGATCTGCTGATCGGCGACCGGGTGTGGTTCCGGCACGCGAAGGCGGGCGAACTGTGCGAGCGCTTCGACACGTTGCACCTCGTCGAGGGTGATCGGGTGACGGCCACCGCCCCGACGTACCGGGGCGAGGGCCGCACGTTCCTCTGAGCCGTCCCCTTCGGATCCCGTCGGTCAGTACACGGTGTCCTGCTGGTCGGGGATGACGCTCGTGTCGCCCCGGCGGACGGGGCCCGGGGTGCCGTCGCGCTCGACGTGTCCCGTCGTCGCGCACGGGTACGGGGTGGTCTTGCGCCCCTTGGGTTCGATGAACATCGGGTTCACGATCCACTTGCCGTCGCTGTTGTCGTAGGCGCGGCACATGAGTTCGTTCTTGTTTCGGTTGAGGACGAGCCGCAGCGCGGTGGCGTCGCGCAGGAACGAGATGTCGGTGTCGGAGTCGCCGGCGGCGAAGGTCTGGCGCCGGGCGGCCGGTTGGATCTTCTCGGCGGCGGCGCCCCGTACCCCGAAGACCTCCTTGTTGATCCAGCAGCGCTTGCCGTCGATGTACGTGATCATCGTGTCGGCGCCGTCCTTGACGGATCCGCAGCCCTGGAGGTGGGCGGTGTACCGGCCGTCGCGCGTGGTGGTGTTGCGGATGCCGATGACGTGGTCGGCGGCGATGCCGACGCCCCGGGCCCACACCTCGACGACCGGTTGTGGCGAGGCCGAGCTGATCCAGACGTCGAAGCCGGCTTTCCGCAGGGCGCCGATGAGGTCCTTCTGCTGGTCGTAGTAGCGGACCCAGCCGGTGGCGGTCGTGGTGCCGACCCGCTGTGTCGCGCCGACGGGCGCGGCGAGGTTCTCGGTCCGTGCGGCGGCGGCGAAGCCGCGGACCTCGCGGGCGGTCCAGCCGCGAGTGAGCTGGGACAGCCAGGCGTACCCGGGCTCGGTGGTGCGGTGGTCCCAGCCCGCGAAGGCGGCGGCGCCGGACCGGGTGGTGGCGGTGCCGTAGACGGCGTTGACCTCGTCGGCGCAGTCGGCGCCGGCGGGGGTGCCGGTGGGCAGCGGGGCGCCGGGGCGGGCGAGCCGGTCGCAGGCGTCGGCCAGGGCCGCGCCGGCGGCCGGGGTGAGGTGGCGACTGGTGCCGGCCCAGCCGCCGTCGGCGGGTCGGCGGATCTTGCCGTTGCGCAGCAGCCAGAACATGGTGGCGTCGCCGACGTCGTTCTTGACGACGGTGTTGTCCCAGTCGAAGACGGCGACGGGCTTGTCGCGGTTCGGTCGGTACGGGGCGCAGGTGCCGTACGTGTCGAGGAGCCGCTGGAGCCGGGCCTGGTTGTCCCCGTACCAGCCGGCTCCGAGCGTGGGGGTGGTGCAGTGGCCGCCGGGGTGGGCGGCCCGCGCGGCGGGCGCGGTGGCCGCGAGGGAGCCGGCGGCCATCGCCGCGGCGACCGCGACGGCCCGGAGGCGTCGCGCGGGACCGGATCGGGTCATCGGGGTGGCACTCCTGTTTCCTGCGGGGGTCGTCGCGGACGGTGGAGCACGGCAGCCGGGCGTCGTGCGACGCCCGGCTGTCGGGGGTGGTCGAGGGGGACGGCGCGTCCCCGCAGGTCGGCTACAGGGGGGTGACGTACGCGCCGGAGATGCCGCCGTCGACGAGGAAGTCGGTGGCGTTGATGAAGGAGGAGTCGTCGCTGGCGAGGAAGGCCACGGCAGCGGCGATCTCGGTGGGTTCGGCGAACCGGCCCAGCGGGATGTGCACGAGGCGACGAGCGGCGCGCTCGGGGTCCTTGGCGAACAGTTCCTGGAGGAGGGGGGTGTTGACCGGTCCCGGGCACAGCGCGTTGACGCGGATGCCTTCGCGGGCGAACTGCACGCCGAGTTCGCGGGACATGGCGAGCACGCCGCCCTTGGAGGCGGTGTAGGAGATCTGGGAGGTGGCGGCGCCCATGATCGCGACGAAGGAGGCGGTGTTGATGATGGAGCCGCGGCCCTGGCGCTGCATGTAGGGCAGGGCTGCCTTGCAGCAGAGGTAGACGGAGGTCAGGTTGACGTCCTGGACCCGCTTCCAGGCCTCCAGGCCGGTGGTGAGGATCGAGTCGTCGTCGGGGGGTGAGATGCCCGCGTTGTTGAAGGCGATGTCGACGGAGCCGTAGGTGTCGAAGGCGGTCTTGAAGAGGGCCTCGACCTCCTCGGGGCTGGTGACGTCGACCTTGACGAAGGTTCCGCCGACTTCCTCGGCCGCGGCCTTGCCGGCGGTCTCGTCGATGTCCGCGCAGACGATGTTGGCGCCCTCGGAGGCGAGGCGGCGCGCGGTGGCGAGACCGATGCCGCTGCCGGCTCCGGTGATGACGGCGGTACGGCCGACCAGGCGGCGGCAGACGATCTCGTTGTCGGAAGTGGTCATGGTGGGTTCAGGCCTCCGTGCTGATGAAGACGTTCTTGGTCTCGGTGAAAACGGTGAGGGCGTCGGGTCCGAGCTCCCGGCCGAGGCCGGACTGCTTGTAGCCGCCGAAGGGCGTCGAGTAGCGGACGCTGCTGTGGGAGTTGACGGACAGGTTGCCCGCGGCGACGGCGCGCGAGACGCGCAGGGCGCGGCCGATGTCGCGGGTCCACAGGGAGCCGGAGAGCCCGTACGTGGTGGCGTTGGCCAGGCGCACGGCGTCCTCCTCGTCCTCGAAGGGCAGGACGACGGCGACCGGGCCGAAGACCTCCTCGACGGCGACGGGGGCGGCGGGGTCGACGTCGAGGACGAGGGTCGGGGGGTACCAGAAGCCGGGGCCGTCGGGGGCGGTGCCGCGGATCGCGGTGAGGTCGTCGGTGACGTGGGAGCGTACGCGTTCCCGTTGCGCCTGCGAGATCAGCGGGCCCATCTGGGTCTTCTCGTCGGACGGGTCGCCGACGACCACGCCTTCGATGCCGGGGGTGACGAGTTCGAGGAACCGGTCGTACACGGAGCGCTGTACGAGGATCCGGGTGCGGGCGCAGCAGTCCTGGCCGGTGTTGTCGAGGAAGGACATCGGGGCCGCCGCGGCGGCGGCCTCCAGGTCGGCGTCGGCGAAGACGATGTTGGGGCTCTTGCCGCCGAGTTCGAGGGTGAGCCGCTTCACCCGGTCGGCGCACTTGGCCATGATCCGCTTGCCGACGGGGGTGGAGCCGGTGAAGACGATCTTCGCGACGCCGGGGTGTTCGACCAGTGCGTCGCCGGTGACCGCTCCCCGGCCGGGGAGGACCTGGAAGAGGTGCTCGGGGATCCCGGCCTGGAGGGCGAGTTCGGCGAGGCGCAGGGCGGTGAGGGGGGTGGTCTCGGCGGGCTTGAGGATGACGGCGTTGCCTGCGGCGAGGGCGGGTGCCACGCCCCAGGCGGCGATCGGCATGGGGAAGTTCCAGGGGGCGATCACGCCGATGACGCCGAGGGGTTCGAGGAAGGTGACGTCGATGCCGCCCGCGACCGGGATCTGCCGGCCGGAGAGTCGTTCCACTCCGCCGGCGGCGAAGTCGAGCAGGTCGCGGACGTTCCCGGCTTCCCAGCGGGCGTTGCCGATGGTGTGTCCGGCTTCCCGGACCTCCAGGGCGGCGAGTTCCTCGACGTGTCCGTCGACCACCGCGGCGAAGCGGCGCAGGAGTCGGGCGCGGTCGGCGGGTGAGACCGCGGCCCAGGCCCGTTGGGCCGCGGCGGCCCTGGTGACGGCCGCGTCGACGTCGTCCCGTGTGGCGGTCGGGACGGTGGCGACGATCTCCTCGGTGGCCGGGTTCAGCACTCTCAGATCGAGGGGGGCCAGCTCATCGGACACGTGGTGCCTCTCAGACGTTCGGGTGCGGTGGGTGCGGGGTGGGTGCGGTCAGAGGCGTTCGAAGGAGCGGCGCAGTTCCCAGTCGGTCACCGCGGAGTCGTAGGCGTCGAGTTCCACGCGCGCCATGTTGCGGTAGTGGGCGACGACTTCCGGGCCGAACGCGGCCTTGGCGATCTCGCTGTTCTCCCAGAGTTCCGCGGCCTCGCGCAGGGAGGTCGGGACGTGGGCGAAGTCGGCGGTGTACGCGTTGCCGGCGCAGGCGTCGGGCAGTTCCAGGCGGTGCTCGATGCCGTAAAGGCCTGCGGCAACGAGACCGGAGACGGCGAGGTACGGGTTGACGTCGCCGCCCGGCAGGCGGTTCTCGAAGCGCATGGAGCGGCCGTGGCCCACCACGCGGAGGGCGCAGGTCCGGTTGTCCACGCCCCAGGCGACGGCGGTCGGGGCGAAGGATCCGGGGCGGAAACGCTTGTACGAGTTGATGTTCGGGGCGTAGAGAAGGGAGAAGTCCCGCAGCGCGGCCAGTTGGCCGGCCAGGAAGTGACGCATCACCGGCGACATGCCGTCGGGGTCGTCGGGTCCGCCGGCCATCGCGTTGTGTCCGTCGGCGTCACCCAGCGAGAGGTGAATGTGACAGGAGTTGCCCTCGCGCTCGTCGTACTTGGCCATGAAGGTGAGCGAGACGTCTTCCTGGGCCGCGATCTCCTTGGCTCCCGTCTTGTAGACGGAGTGCTGGTCGCAGGTGGTGAGCGCCTCGTCGTAGCGGAACACGATCTCGTGCTGCCCGAGGTTGCACTCGCCCTTGGCGGACTCGACGACGAGGCCGGCGGCCTGCATCTCGTTGCGGATGCGGCGCAGCAGGGGCTCGATGCGGCCGGTGCCGAGGACGGAGTAGTCGATGTTGTACTGGTTGGCCGGTGTCAGGTCACGGTAGTTGGCGTTCCAGGCCTGTTCGTAGGTGTCCTGGAAGACCATGAACTCCAGTTCGGTGCCGACCATGGCGGTGTACCCGAGGTCGGCCAGGCGCTCCAGTTGGCGGCGCAGGATCTGGCGCGGGGCGGCGACCACCGGCGAGCCGTCGTTCCAGGCCAGGTCGGCGAGGAGGAAGACACTGCCGGGGTTCCAGGGGAGGCGGCGCAGGGTGGCCGGGTCGGGGTGCATGGCGAAGTCGCCGTAGCCGCGGTCCCAGGAGGACATCTCGTATCCGTCGACGGTGTTCATGTCGGTGTCGACGGCGAGCAGGTAGTTGCAGCCCTCGGTGCCGTGGGCGAGTACCTCGTCGAGGAAGAACTGTGCGGCGAACCGCTTGCCCTGGAGGCGCCCCTGCATGTCGGGGAAGGCCAGGACGACTGTGTCGATCTCACCGCTGGCGACGAGGGAGCGGAGCTCCTCGATCGCGAGCGGCGGCTTGCGGTCTACCACTGGAATCTCTCCTTCGGTGAGCCGAGTGCGCCTAAGGTATTGAATAGAACCATTGCTTGGGAAGGGGAGGGGCCGAGATGACCGATACGACCAGTGAAGGCGACGCCATCGCACGGCTGAATCCCGTACTGCGACAGGTACGGGCGGGCAACGGTTTCGAGGAGGCGTTGGAGCAGATCCTCCAGGTCGTCCGGCTGGGGCTGGTGCCGGGCGGGGAGCGGCTTCCGGCCGAGCGCGAGCTGGCCGAGCGGATGGGGATCAGCCGGGTGACCCTCCGGGAGGTGCTGAAGGTGCTCCAGGACCAGGGCCTGGTGGAGGCCCGCCGCGGCCGGTACGGCGGAACGTTCGTGCTGAACCGCCCCGACACCCCCGCCGGCGGCGCCGAGCGGGAGCTGCGGCGGCGGGTGGCGGGCGTGGACATCGAGGACGCGCTGCGCTTCCGCGAGGTGTTGGAGGTGGGCGCGGCCGGGCTGTGCGCCTCGCAGGGACTGACCGAGGAGGGGACCGAGCGGCTGCTCGGCGCGCTGACCGCCACCCACGACGCCCCGCTCGCGGACTACCGCCGCCAGGACACGCTGTTCCACCTCACCCTGTGCGAACTGGCCGGATCGGCCACGCTGACGGCCCAGTACGCGGCCGTCCGCGCCACCGTGAACGACCTGCTGGACTGCATTCCGCTGCTGGTGCGCAACCTGGAGCACTCGCAGCAGCAGCATGCGACCGTGGTGGACGCGGTCCTGGAGGGGAACGCGGACGCGGCGCGGGAGACGATGCGCGAACACTGCTGCGGGACGGCGGCGCTCCTGCGGGGATTTCTGGCCTGAAAGTTGCCCTTTACAGCTGGTTCGGCCGGGTTTCGGACCGAGAGTGTTTCGTAACCCCTGTTTAACGCAGGGGTCTTGCGCGCTCCACTCCCTTGACGCAAAGGTACGCCTCACAACCATTGCCCTAGGCAGGAGCGCACATGGCCGACGACACCGAGCCCCGGCAGACAGCCGCGGCCGATCCCACCACGTCCCCCGACGGCGGCGACGGCTACCTGGAACGTCGCACGCTCCGCCGCGGCAGCGCCGGCTGGCTGCTGCTCACCGGTCTCGGCGTCGCGTACGTCGTCTCCGGCGACTTCTCCGGCTGGAACATCGGCCTGGCGCAGGGCGGCTTCGGCGGCCTGGCCATCGCCACCGTCCTGATGGGCACGATGTACGCCTGTCTGGTCTTCTCCCTCGCGGAACTCTCCGCGATCCTGCCCACGGCGGGCGGCGGCTACGGCTTCGCCCGTCGGGCACTGGGCACCTGGGGCGGTTTCCTCACCGGCACGGCGATCCTCATCGAGTACATCCTGGCCCCCGCCGCGATCTCCATCTTCATCGGCGACTACGTCGAGTCCCTGAACCTCTTCGGCCTCACCTCCGGCTGGCCGGTCTACCTCGCCTGCTTCGCGATATTCATCGGAATCCACCTCTGGGGCGTCGGCGAGGCCCTGCGCTTCTCCCTCGTCGTCACCGCCGTCGCCGTGATCGCGCTGATCGTCTTCGCGCTCGGCGCGTTCACCGAGTTCGACGCGTCGAACCTGAACGACATCGCCGTCGACAGCAGCGCCTTCGGCGCGGGCTCCTGGCTCCCGCTGGGCGTCCTCGGCATCTGGGCCGCCTTCCCGTTCGGCATGTGGTTCTTCCTGGGCGTGGAGGGCGTCCCCCTCGCGGCGGAGGAGGCCAAGGACCCGGTCCGCTCGATGCCCAGGGCCCTGTCGATCTCCATGGGCATCCTCGTCCTGCTCGCCCTGATCACCTTCCTCGCCTCGACGGGCGCCCGCGGCGCCGACGCCCTCAAGGACGCAGGCAACCCGCTGGTCGTCGCCCTGGAGGGCAACTCCGGCCTCTCCTGGCTGAAGACGTTCGTCAACTACGCGGGACTCGCGGGCCTCGTGGCGTCGTTCTTCTCCCTCATCTACGCCGGCTCGCGCCAGCTGTTCGCCCTCTCCCGGGCGGGCTACCTGCCGCGCTTCCTGTCCCTGACCTCGAAGCGCAAGGCCCCGTACCTGGGCCTGCTGATCCCCGGTGCGATCGGCTTCGCCCTGGCAGCCGCCACCGGCAACGGCCCGCGCATGCTGAACATCGCCGTGTTCGGCGCGACCATCTCGTACGCCCTGATGGCCCTCTCGCACATCGTGCTGCGCCGGCGGGAGCCCGGCCTGGAGCGCCCGTACCGCACCCCGGGCGGCATCGTCACCTCCTCGGTGGCCTTCGTCCTGGCCCTCTCGGCGCTCGTCGCGACCTTCCTCGTGGACAAGGACGCGGCCTTCATCGCGCTGGCCGTGTACGCCGTCGCCCTCGCCTACTTCGCGCTCTACAGCCGCCACCACCTGGTGGCCTCCGCACCCGAGGAGGAGTTCGCGGCGCTGGCCGCCGCCGAGGCGGAATTGACCCGCGACTGAAATCCTGGACCCGTACCGGTTCGCCGGTACGGGTCCGTCGGAACACCCCGGAACCACCCTGGAGGTAGCACCCGTGCCCAGGCCGCTCATCGGCATCACCACCTACGTCGAGGAATCCACCCGCTACAACGTGTGGGACCTCCCGACCGCCCTCGTCCCCTCCGGGTACTACGAACTCGTCCAGGCCGCGGGCGGCGCCGCGGTACTGCTGCCGCCGGACGAACCGGGACGCGCCGCGGAGGTGCTGAGCCGGGTGGACGGTCTGGTCGTCGCGGGCGGCCCGGACGTCGACCCCGTCCACTACGGCGCCCCCCGCGACCCCCGTACGGGCGCACCCGCCACGGTCCGCGACGAGTGGGAGCTGGCCCTCATCAGGGCGGCCCTGGCCGCCGACCTCCCGCTGCTCGGCATCTGCCGGGGCATGCAGGCGCTGAACGTGGCCCTGGGCGGCAGCCTGATCCAGCACCTCGACGGCCACGTCCACACCCCGGGCGCCATCTCCTCGCACCCGGTCCGCCCGGTCGCGGGCACCCGGTACGCGGCGCTGGTGCCGGAGGAGGCGGACGTGCCGACCTACCACCACCAGGCCGTGGACCGCCTGGGGCAGGGCCTGATCGTCTCGGCCCACGCCCTGGACGGCACGGTGGAGGCCATCGAACTCCCCGACCCGGACCGCTGGGTCGTGGGCGTCCAGTGGCACCCGGAACGCGACAAGGACACCCGGGTCATGGCCGCCCTGATCACGGCGGCCACCCCCACCGAGAACCTCACCACCGCCCCCCCTGGCCCACGTCTGACCCCAGCCCCCTTCCAGCCCCACCCTCCAGCCCCGCCCACCTTCCAGCCCGCCACCTCCAGCCCCGCCGGCGTTTGAGGCGCGGGGGTCCGGGGGCGGAGCCCCCGCAACGGCGCCGCACCGGAGGCACCCCCGGCACCCCGTCAAGGCCGGGGGCCGGGGCCGGCGAGGCCGGGGCCCGGGGCAACCGCCCCGCCCCCGTCCGCCCCCGGCCAGGGGTCACCCCCGGGTCAGCGCCAGCAGATCCCGCGCGGGCCCCGCAGGCCGCGCCCCCGTCGGCCACACGGCCCGCAGCGCCCGGTCCAGCGCCGCCCCGGCGACCGGCACCTCCACCAGCCGCCGTGCCCCCAGTTCGTCCCCCACCGCCAGTTCCGACAGCACGCACGGCCCGGCCCCGCTGAGCGCCGCCGCCTTCACGGCCGTCGTGGACGCCAGTTCCAGCAGGGGTGCGGCCAGTCCCCCGCAACCGGTCAGCGCCGCGTCCAGCACCTGCCGCGTCCCCGAGCCCCGTTCCCGCAGGATCAGCGGGGTCGCCGCCAGTTCCTCCGCCGGCACCGGCCTGGTGCGCCGCGCCCACGGGTGTCCCGGAGCCACCGCCACCACCAGCCGGTCCTGCGCGATGACCACCGAGTCCAGTCCGTCCGCCACGGAGAGTCCTTCCACGAATCCCAGGTCGGCCTCGTGCGCGAGGACGCGTGCGGCGACGTCGGCCGAGTTCCCGGCGTGCAGCGACACGGCCGTGCCGGGGCGTTGCCCCCGCAGTGCGATCAACCAGCCGGGCAGCAGGTACTCCGCGATGGTCATGCTCGCCGCCACCCGCAGGCGCGAGTCGCGCCGCCCGCGCAGCGCCTGCGCGCCCGCGTCGAAGGCCTCGGCCGCCTCCACGACCCGCCGCGCCCAGTCGGTGACCAGCGCGCCTTCCGCCGTGAGCGTGGACCCGCGCGGGGAACGGTCGACGAGTGCCACGCCCAAGCGGGTCTCCATGGCCCGAATGCGGCTGCTGGCGGCGGGTTGGGTGATGCCCAGCCGTCGGGCGGCCCCGCTCAGGCTGCCGACGCGCGCGACCGCGAGCAGCAGTTCCAGCGCGCCCAGATCCGGTACGCGGTGCGCCAGCGGAACCCACTCCTCGTTACCCATAAGGTCAGTTTATGACCTCATAGGACAGTGGCCTCTGCCGATCGGTGCCGCCCGGCACGACGCTGGACCCATGGTCACCACCCTCGTACGTCCCCGCACGACCGCCGCTGCCGCACCCCGGGCCCACAAGGCCCCCGCGCTCCGGCACCTCGGCCCGAACTGGTACGCCTCGGTCATGGGTACGGCGATCATCGCCAACGCCGGCGCGACCCTGCCCTACCAGCTCCCCGGCCAACGCGTGGCCTGCCAACTCGTCTGGGCGCTCTCCGCCGCGGCCCTCGCCGTGCTGCTGACGGCCCGTGCCGGGCACTGGCTGTACCACCGCGACCAGGCCCGCGCCCATCTCCTGGACCCGGCCGTCGCACCGTTCTACGGCTGTCTGTCGATGGCGCTGCTGGCCGTGGGCGGCGGCACCCTCATCGTCGGCAAGGACCTGATCGGCACGGAGGCGGCCGTCGCCGTCGACGCCGTCCTGTTCACCGCCGGCACCGCGATCGGCCTGCTGATGGCGGTGCTCGTCCCGTACCTGATGGTGGTGCGTCACGAGGTCGAGCCGCGACAGGTCACCCCCGTGTGGCTGCTCCCCCTGGTCGCCCCGATGGTCTCCGCCGCGCTGGGCCCGCTGCTGATACCCCACCTGCCCGTCGGCCAGGCCCGCGAGGCCATGCTGTTGGGCTGCTACGCGCTCTTCGGCCTGAGTCTGCTGGCCACCCTGCTGATGCTGCCGTTGATCCTCGGCCGACTGATCACGAGCGGTCCGCTGCCGCTGCTGCTGACCCCGACCCTGTTCCTGGTCCTGGGGCCCCTCGGCCAGTCCACCACCGCCGCCAACCAGCTCGCGGACATGGCCCCCGGGGCGATCGGCGCGCCGTACGCCGGCGCCCTCGGGGCCTTCGCCGTCGTCTACGGGGTTCCCGTCATGGGCTTCGCCCTGCTGTGGCTGGCCCTGGCCGCGGCGATGCTGGTCCGGGCCGCGCGGGGCGGCATGGGGTTCGCGATGACCTGGTGGGCCCTGACGTTCCCGGTCGGCACCTGTGTCACCGGCGCCGCCGGCCTGGCCCGCCACACCGGGCTGACCGCCTTCGCCTGGCTGGCCGCGGCCCTGTTCGTGGTCCTGCTGACCGCCTGGGCCACGGCCGCGGTCCACACGCTGCGCGGCCTGCACTCCGGGCGCCTGCTCCGCGCCCCGCGCTGAGTCCCGGAGCGGCTGGTCAGCGGGCGGCGCGCAGGGCCCGCGCCAGTACGTCCGGCGCCTCGGCCAGGGAGGGCCCGTACCAGGTCAGGTGCCGTCCGCTGACCAGTGCGGCGGGCAGACCGGGGAAGGCCTCGGGCCCGTCGGAGGGGGTGAAGCGGTACGGCTCGTCGGGCAGCACCACCAGATCGCAGCCGGACCCGGCCAGTTCCTCGACCGGAACCCGCGGGTACCGCTCCGCATGTCCGGCGTATGCGTTGCGCACCCCGAGCCGGGCCAGCAGGTCCCCGGCGAAGGTGTCCCGCCCCAGCACCATCCAGGGCCTGCGCCACACCGGCACGAAGGCCGACCGCTCCTCCGTGGGCTCCACCCGCTCCCACGCGGCCTCCGCCTCCGTCAACCACCGCGGTCGGGCCAGACCCAGCGTCCCGACGAGCAGCCGGTCCAGCTCGCGCAGCGCCTGCGGGAGGTCGCGGATCTCGGTGACCGTCACCGGCACCCCGGCGGCCCGCAGCGCGGCCAGGTCCGGCGCCCGGTTCTCCTCCTCGTTGGCGATGACCAGGTCCGGGCGGAGCGCGACGATCCTCGCCACGTCGGGGTTCTTGGTTCCCCCGATCCGCACCACGCCCGCCTCGTCGAGATCGGCGGGGTGCGTGCACCAGTCGGTGACCCCCACCAGGCGTCCGGGCGCGCTCACCGCCACGGCCTCGGTCAAGGAGGGCACGAGCGAGACGACGCGCGAGACCCCGCGGGACACGACCACCGGTTCAGTGCCCCGGGGAGGGCGGCTCGGAGGTGGCGTGGATGTGCTCGCCCACCGCCACGACCAGGATCCGGGTGTCCTCGGTGACGGCCCGCCAGCGGTGGCGCACCCCGCCGGACAGGTACAGCGCGTCGCCGCTCTCCAGCCGGTACGCCCGGCCTTCGGCCTCCACCTGGCAGGCGCCCGCGACCACGTACATCAGTTCGTCGTTGCGGTGCTGGTACTCGCGGCCCGCGTCCTGGTCCCCGGTGAATTCCAGCGCGTGCAGTTGGTGGTGCCCGCGCACGAGCGGACGGACTCCCGGGATCGGGGTGAGACCGGAGTCGTCTCCGGCCCGTACGAGATCCACGGTGCGCGCGGTGTCGGAAGCGGCCAGCAGCTCCACGGCCGTGGTCTCCAGCGCGTCCGCGACCCGTTCCAGGGAGCGCATGCTGGGTCGGGCGCGCTCGTTCTCTATCTGGCTGAGGAAGGGGACGGACAGGCCGCTGCGCGCCGACACCGCGGCGAGGGTGAGCTGGAGCGCGCGGCGCCTCTTGCGCACGGCCACGCCCACCCGGAGCGGTTGGTCCTTGGAGTCCTTGTCCTTGTCCTTCTCGTCCTTGCCGTCCGTGTCGACCTTGCCGTCCTTGTCGTTCATGGCGGGGCTGCCCTCCCCTTGTCCGTCGGACGCACATCGGTGTGCTGTAAGCACCTTACGCAGCAACCGGCCCCGGATTCGCGTGCACGGCTCGACCCGTCCTCGGCCGCGGGTCGTCGGACCGCTGCGGCATCATCGTCAGCGTGACGACACGACGCCTGATGCTCCTGGACACCGCCTCCCTCTACTACCGCGCCTACTTCGGTGTGCCGGACTCCGTGAAGGCCCCCGACGGCACCCCGGTCAACGCCGTGCGCGGGCTCCTCGACTTCATCGGCCGGCTGGTCCAGGACCACCGTCCCGACGACCTGGTGGCCTGCATGGACGCCGATTGGCGACCGCACTGGCGGGTGGCGCTGATCCCCTCCTACAAGGCCCACCGGGTCGCGGAGGAGACCACGACCGGACCGGACGTGGAGGAGACCCCGGACACCCTCGCCCCGCAGGTGCCGATCATCGAGGCGGCGCTGGACGCGTTCGGGATCGCCCGGGTGGGAGTCGCCGACTACGAGGCCGACGACGTCATCGGCACCTTGACGGCACGGGCGACCGGCCCGGTGGACATCGTCACCGGCGACCGGGACCTCTACCAGCTGGTGGACGACGCCAAGCGGCGCCGCGTGCTGTACCCGCTCAAGGGCGTGGGCACCCTCCAGGTCACGGACGAGGCCTGGCTGCGCGGGAAGTACGGGGTGGACGGTCCCGGGTACGCGGACCTGGCGCTGCTGCGGGGCGACCCGAGCGACGGTTTGCCGGGCGTGCCGGGGATCGGCGAGAAGACGGCGGCCAAACTGTTGGACGCGTACGGGAACCTCGCGGGGATCATCGCCGCGATCGACGACCCGACGTCGGGCCTCACCCCCACGCAGCGCCGGCGGCTGGATGAATCCCGGCCATATCTGGCGGTGGCCCCGAAGGTGGTCCAGGTCGCCTCGGACGTCCCGCTGCCCCCCTTCGACCCCGCGCTCCCGGCGGCTGCGGCGGATCCGGAGATGGTCGACGCATTGGCCCGCCGGTGGGGTCTTGGTGGAGCCGTATCGCGCCTGGGAGGCGCGCTGCGTCCCTGAGGTGCTAACTTAGGTAATCCTAAGTTTCTGGGGAGTCAGGGGAGACGCCGTGGCAGAAGGACGCGCCCGCACAGTCGGCACCGCCGTCGTCGTACACACCGAACGGCTCACGCCGCACATGGTGCGCATCGTGCTGGGCGGTGCGGGTCTGGCCGGTTTCGGCGCGGGCGAGTTCACCGACCACTACGTCAAACTCCTGTTCGCACCGGACGGTGTCACGTACACCGTGCCGTGGGACCTGGACCGGATCCGCGCCGTGCACCCCAGCGAGGAGTGGCCGCGTCAGCGCGCGTACACGGTGCGCTGCTGGGACCCGACACACCGCGAGCTGACCCTCGACTTCGTCGTTCACGGCGACGAGGGTCTCGCCGGCCCCTGGGCCGCTCGGGTCCAACCGGGCGAACTCGTCCGCTTCCTCGGGCCGGGCGGCGCCTACGCCCCTGCCGAGGACGCGGGCTGGCACCTCCTCGCGGGCGACGAGAGCGCCCTGCCGGCCATCGCCGCGACGATGGAGCGGATGCCGGCCGGGGCGCTGGTCCGCGCCTTCATCGAGGTCGACGGCCCGGACGGCGAGCAGAAGATCGCCACCCCCGACGGCATCGTCCCCGTCTGGCTGCACCGCGGGAACCGCCCCGTCGGCGAGGCCCTGGTCGAGGCGATCACCTCCCTGGAATTCCCTTCCGCCGACGTCCACGCCTTCGTCCACGGCGAGGCCGGCTTCGTGAAGGAACTCCGCCGCCACCTGCGCGTCGAACGCGGCATCCCGAGGGAACGTCTCTCCATCTCCGGCTACTGGCGCCTGGGCCAGACCGACGAGGGCTGGCGCGCGATCAAGCGCGACTGGAACGCCAAGGTCGAAGCCGAACAGGAACTCCCCACCCCCGCCACGGTCTGACCCCGCCCACTTCCAGCCCGCCGGCGTTCGAGGTCCGGGGTCCAGCCCCGCCCCACGCACCCGGCACCGGACCCCGCCATTCCAGCCCCGCCCCACACACCCGGCGCCGGACCCCGGCCATTCCAGCCCCGCCGGCGTTTGAGGCGCGGGGTCCGGGGCGGAGCCCCGAAAAGCCCGGCGCAGCCGGGCCGCTCCGCGCAACGGCCCGCACCGCACCCGGCACCCGGCACCCGGCACCCGGCACCCGCACCGACACCCCGCGCGGCGCGCAACCACCACGCCCGCCCGCCCGGCCGCCAGGCCACCGCGCGCCCCCGCCCGTCCGGCGGGACAATGACCCCATGCGTACGCTCCGCGTGCTCGGCGCGGCAGGGGCTGCCATGATGCTGGCCACCGCCGCCACCGCGGGAGCGACCGCCGCACCGAGCCCCCCGTCGCCGAAGCCCCGACTGACCGACGCCGCCGTCGACAGGGCGGTGGACCGCCTCGACGCCACCGTCACGGACATGATGAAACGCACCGGCGTCCCGGGGGTGTCCGTGGCCGTGGTCCACAACGACGAGGTCATCCACCTGAAGGGCTTCGGACTGCGCCGGACCGGCGAGATCGCGAAGGTCGACCCCGACACGGTCTTCCAGATCGCCTCCCTCTCCAAGCCCGTCTCCTCGACGGTGGTGGCCGGCGCCCTGACCACCCCCGACGAATGGGACCGGCACGTCCCGCTCCCCGGCTTCTCCCTCAAGGACCCCTGGGTCGCCGGCCACGTCACCACGGCCGACCTCTTCTCCCATCGCAGCGGCCTCCCCGACCACGCCGGGGACCTCCTCGAAGACCTCGGCTACGACCAGGCGTACATCCTCGACCACCTGCGCCTGGAACCCCTCACCCCGTTCCGCGCGAGCTACGCGTACACCAACTTCGGGTTCACGGCCGCCGCCGAGGCCATCGCCCGGGCCCACGGCACCACCTGGCAGAAGCTCGCCCGGGACACCCTCTTCAGGCCGGCCGGCATGACGCGCACCAGCACGGAGTTCGCCGCCTTCGAACGGGCGACGGACAAGGCCGCCACCCACGTGAGGAACCCGGACGGCACCTGGAGCCCGCGCTTCGTCCGCGACCCGGACGCCCAGTCCCCGGCGGGCGGGGTCAGCTCGACGGCCCGTGACATGTCCCGCTGGCTGCGCCTCCAGCTGGCCGGCGGAACCCTCGACGGACGGCGCATCGTCCCGCAGGACACCCTGGCCCGCACCCACGTCCCGCAGATCGTCTCCCAGCCGCCCGCCACGCCCACCGCGACGACCGGCTTCTACGGTCTCGGCTGGAACGTCTCCTACGACCAGGCCGGACGGCTGCGCCTGAGTCACTCCGGCGCCTTCGAACTCGGTGCCAACACCAACGTGACGATGCTCCCCTTGGAACAGCTCGGGATCGTCGTCCTGACCAACGGCGCCCCGGTCGGTCTCGCCGACGCCGTCGCCCTGGACTTCTTCGACGTCGCCGAACACGGCAAGGCCACCACGGACTGGGCGGCCCTGACCGGGGCCCTGTACGCGCAGATGGACGCCGCGGGCCGCTCCCCCACCGACTACGCCCACCCGCCCGCCGGCGCGAAGCCGGCCCGGGAGGTCGGCGCGTACACCGGGACCTACGACAACCCCTACTTCGGCAAGGCCACCGTCACCGCGAACCCGGGCGGCGACGGACTGACCCTCGCCCTCGGGCCGAAGCCCATGCGTTTCCCGCTCACCCACCACGACGGCGACGTGTTCAGCTTCGAGACCGTCGGCGAGAACGCCGTGGGCCGCACCGGGGTCACGTTCTCCGACGGCACGCTCCGCGTCGAGTACCTGGACGCCGACCACCTGGGCACCTTCACCGAGCAGTAGCGGCAGCGGCGACGGCAGCGCCTAGGCTGGAGCCCGATGAAACGGAACATCCCGCCCGCGCCCCTGCCCCAGGTCTCCGGCATCGATCCGGTACGACTGCGGCTTCCCCCCGACCCGGAGGGGATGTGGCCGGATCTCGGCACCTACCTCACGGCGCGGTACGCGGGAACCCGCGGGGCCGAGTCGATGGCGCGGCTCCTGCGCGACGGCCGGGTGCTCGGCGTCGGCGGGCGCGTGCTGCGCCCCGAGGACCCGTACGAGGCGGGCGGCTTCCTGTGGTTCCACCGGGACATGCCGACCGAGCCCGTGGTGCCCTTCCCGATCCGGGTCGTGCACCGGGACGCGCACCTGCTGGTCGTCGACAAGCCGCACTTCCTGGCGACCACCCCGCGCGGCAGCCACGTCACCCAGACCGCCCTGGCGCGGTTGCGGGAGGAGTTGGACCTGCCGACGCTGAGCCCGGCGCACCGGCTGGACCGGATGACCGCCGGACTGGTGATGTTCAGCATCCGTCCCGAGGACCGCGGGGCGTACCAGTCGCTCTTCGAGCAGCGGAAGGTCTCGAAGGAGTACGAGGCCCTCGCCCCGCACGATCCCTCGGTGGAGCTGCCCCGCACCGTCCGCAGCCACATCGAGAAGGTCCGCGGGGTGATGGCGGCCGTGGAGCTCCCGGACCTGGAACCCAATGCCGAGAGCCGCGTCGAGCTCGTCGCCGTCCGGGGCGAGCTGGGCCGCTACCGGTTGACCCCGCACACCGGTCGGACCCATCAGCTGCGGGTGCACATGAACCGCCTGGGGTTGCCGATCCTCGGGGACCCGGTCTATCCGGTGGTCGCCGCGGCGGCGGATCCGTCGGACTACCGTCGACCGCTCCAACTCCTCGCGCGGAAGTTGGAGTTCACCGATCCCGTCACCGGGACGACCCATCGCCTGGAGAGCGGGCTGAGTCTGCGCGCCTGGGACGACCGGGCGGGCTGGGAATCCGACCCCGGAGCCGCCGGACACTCCCCGGGTTCCTGAACCCCCGGCGGCCGGCCGCCACCTCGCCCGGCGCTCGCGGCCGCGAGCGGCCCGCGAGCGCTCAGCGCGCCACTCCCGCGATCCGCAGGGCGGCATCGGCCGCGGCCTCCGCGAAGGTCACCATCGGGCGCGCCGGATCGGAGCGGCGGATGAGTATGACGCCCTCGATCAGCCCGAAGACGAGGTCGTTGCGCAGGGCCAACCCGTCCCTGTCGCCGACGAGTTCGGTGTCGGCCGAGGCGGCGTACAGCAACTCCAGGTAGACATCGCGCAGTTCACCGCGCATGCGGCGGAACCCGGCGAAGCGGTCCCCGGCGACCTCGGGCAGCAGGTACAGCGCGCCCAGGTTGCACGGCGCCCCGCACAGCAGCATCACGTCCGAGCGGCACAGCTCCCACAGTCGGTGCGCCGCGGGCCGGCCGCTCTCGGCCGACAGCCGGCGGGCCAGCGCAAGCGAGGGCGCCACCGTGGACTGCAGGAGTTCGGCGAGGAGTTCCTCCTTGCCGCCGAAGTAGTGGTACATCGTGGCCTGGCGCATTCCGGCCCGTTCGGCCACCGCCCGTGTGGTGGTGGCCCCGTACCCTCGCGCGGTGAACAGCTCGGCCGCCGCGCGCAGGAGTTCCTCGCGCGGCGGCCGGCCGCTTTCCGGTCTCAGTTGATCGGCGCGAGGCCGACCGACCCGTCTCGGCCCTTCGTCCGTTCCCCCACTCATGCGACCGATCGTCGCACAGGACACGTCGAATCGATCATGGCAAGAGATGAGATCCGGCCGTCCCGACTCTCGGAGGAAGCCCCAAAAGCGTCTAGCTGATGGAGCTGTATGCCACTACACCCCGAAGGAGCCCGTCCACGGCCTTGCGGGCGTTTCGCGCCACCGTGCTCCCGCTGTCCGAGGACGACGGGGCCGCGGCGGCGATCTGTCCCAGCACGTCGATGACCTGCTTGCACCAGCGCACGAAGTCGCCGGCCGGCATCTCCGCCTCGCGCAGCACCTCGTCCAGGCTCTTGTCGGAGGCCCACTGGTGGGCCGCCCATGCGAAGCCGAGATCCGGTTCGCGCTGACCCACCCCCTCCGCCTGGTTGATGCGGTGTTCTTCCTCCAGCGCGTCGAGCCGACCCCAGATCCGGACCATCTCGCCGAGCGCCGCCTTCGCCGCGCCGCCGGGCACCTTGGGCGCCACCGCGTCGTCGGCCTGCCGCGACTCGAATACCAACGCCGAAACGCAGGAGGCGAGTTCGGCCGGGGAAAGGCCTTCCCAGACCCCCTCGCGCAGGCATTCCGACGCCAGCAGGTCGAGCTCCCCGTACAGCCGGGCGAGCCGCTTGCCGTGCACGGTGACCTCGTCCTCGCGCAGGTAGTCCAACTCGGTGAGCAGCGCGTGGATCCGGTCGAAGGTGCGGGCGATGGTGTTCGTCCGCCCCTCGATACGCCGCTCCAACTGCTGGGTGTCCCGCTGGAGTCGGTGGTAGCGCTCGGCCCAACGGGCGTGGTCCTCGCGCTCGTCGCAGCCGTGACAGGGGTGTGCCCGCAGTTCGGTGCGCAGCCGGGCGATCTCGCGGTCGTCGGCCGCTGCGGCCCGGCCCCGCCGCTGGCGCTCCGGGTTGACGTGCCCGGCCTTGCTGCGCAGCGCGGTCGCCAGGTCCCGACGGGACTGCGGGGAACGCGGGTTGAAGGTCTTCGGGATCCGCATCCGGTCGATCGCCTCGACGGGCACCGGGAAGTCGATGGCGGCGAGCCGCTTGACCTGGCGTTCGGCGGTGAGCACCAGCGGGCGCGGACCCTCGGTGTACTCGTACCCGCGGTGTCCGTTGGAACGGCCGGCCGGCACGCCCGGGTCGAGGACCAGCGCCAGCCCGGCGAACTTGCCGGTCGGCACGTGGATGATGTCGCCCGGCTTGAGCTTCTCCAGCGATCCGGCGGCCTGGGCGCGGCGCTGGGCCGCGCCCTGCTTGGCGAGTTCCGTCTCGCGGTCCTTGAGGTCGCGGCGCAGCCGCGCGTACTCCTCGAAGTTCCCCAGGTGGCAGGTCATGCCCTCCTGGTAGCCCTGGAGTCCCTCCTCGTTGCGCTGGACCTGCTTGGAGATGCCGACGACCGAACGGTCCGCCTGGAACTGCGCGAAGGAGGTCTCCAGGAGTTCGCGCGAGCGGTGCCGCCCGAACTGCTGGACCAGGTTCACGGCCATGTTGTACGAGGGCTTGAAGCTGGAGCGCAGCGGATAGGTGCGGGTGCCGGCGAGTCCGGCGAGGGCCGCCGGGTCCATGCCCCGCTGCCAGAGCACCACCGCGTGACCCTCGACGTCGATGCCGCGCCGGCCGGCGCGCCCGGTGAGCTGCGTGTACTCACCCGGGGTGATGTCGGCGTGCTGTTCGCCGTTCCACTTGACCAGCTTCTCCAGGATGACCGTGCGGGCGGGCATGTTGATGCCCAGCGCGAGGGTCTCGGTGGCGAAGACGGCCTTCACGAGGCCGCGGACGAAGAGTTCCTCGACGACCTCCTTGAACTTCGGCAGCATGCCCGCGTGGTGTGCGGCGATGCCCCGCTCCAGGCCTTCGAGCCACTCGTAGTAGCCGAGGACGTGCAGGTCCTCGCTGGGGATGGTGGCGGTCCGCGCCTCGACGATCTCGCGCACCCGCAGGCGCCCGGCCTCGTCGTTGAGCCGCAGCCCGGCGTAGAGGCACTGCTGGACGGCGGCCTCGCAGCCGGCCCGGCTGAAGATGAAGTTGATGGCGGGGAGCAGGTCGTCGTTGTCGAGCCGGCCGATGACCTCGGGCCGGCTCGGGGTCCAGATCCGGCTGCGGGAACGGCGCTCGCGCTCGCGGTCGGCCTCGCGGACCATCTTGCCGCGCCGCCGGTCCTTCGGGCTGTACGTGCGGCTGTTCTCCTCGCGCGCCATGCGCAGCAGGTCCGGGTTGACCTCGCGGCGGCCGGAGCCGCGACCCCCGTGGTCGGACTCCTCCTCGAAGAGGTCGTAGACCCGGCGGCCGGCCATGACGTGCTGCCACAGCGGAACGGGCCGCTCCTCGGAGACGATCACCTCGGTGTCGCCGCGCACGGTGTCGAGCCAGTCGCCGAACTCCTCGGCGTTGGACACGGTCGCGGAGAGGGAGACCAGGGTCACCGACTCGGGGAGGTGGATGATGACCTCCTCCCAGACGGCTCCGCGGAACCGGTCGGAGAGGTAGTGCACTTCGTCCATCACGACGTAGCCGAGGCCGCGCAGCGACTGGGAGCCCGCGTAGAGCATGTTGCGGAGCACCTCGGTGGTCATGACGACCACGGGTGCCTCGGAGTTGATGCTGTTGTCGCCGGTCAGCAGGCCCACCTTGTCGGCGCCGTATCGCTTGACGAGGTCGGCGTACTTCTGGTTCGACAGGGCCTTGATGGGCGTGGTGTAGAAGCACTTGCGGCCCTGCCGCAGGGCGAGGTGCACGGCGAACTCGCCGACGATCGTCTTGCCCGATCCGGTCGGCGCGGCGACGAGGACGCCTTTTCCGGCCTCCAGTGCCTTGCATGCCTCGACCTGGTACGGGTCCAGGCCGAATTCGTACATCTCGCGGAAGGGTGCCAGGGCGGTGGCCTCTTCGGCGGCGCGGATCCGGGCAGCGGCGTAGCGCTCCGCGGGTGAGAGTTCTTCGGTCATCTTGTCGTCGAGCCTACCCGCCGGCCCTGACAACAGTCGCGATCTTTACGACGAGTGCGGGGTGGCCGGCAGCGGCCCCGGCGGCTCGCCGTCCGCGCAGGCGGTGATGCCGGCGGCCTCCGGGGATCCCGGGCGCGCGCCCGCGCCGGGAGGGACGTGGGGCCCCGGTGGTCCGGGGCCCACCCGTCAGGTCGCGTCGTCGTAACCGTTGATCTGCCGGCGTCCGCCGTCGGCTTGCTCCGGCAGTGCGGAGGGGGCGGGCGCGGAGCCCACCGCGCCGATCGGGGCGGGGGTCAGGTCCAGCTCGGCTGCCTCGTCGTCGTCGAGACCCGCGTCGGGGTTCTTGCGCCTGCGCCTGCGGTCGTTGATCAGGCAGATGCCGAGCGCGATGAAGTAGAGGGCGACGATCGGGGCGGCCAGCGACACCATGGTGAGCGGGTCACCGGTGGGCGTCGCGAAGGCGGAGAAGATCGTGATGCCGAGGACCATCACCCGCCACCAGCTCGCCAGTCGCTTCGCGGTGAGGACCCCGGTGAAGTTCAGCAGGATCAGCAGCAGCGGCAGTTCGAAGGCGAGGCCGAAGACGACGACCATCCGCGTGACCAGGTCGAGGTAGTCGTCGACCGGCAGCAGGTTGCGCGCGTGATCGGGGGTGAATTCCAGCAGGATCGTCGCGGTCTGCGGAAGGATCTTGTACGCGAGGACCGCGCCGGCGCCGAAGAGCGGCGCTCCGACCGCGACGAAGCTGATCGCGTACTTCTTCTCGTGGCCGTGCAGGCCGGGGGCCACGAAGGCCCACAGCTGGTAGAGCCACACCGGGGCGGAGAGGACGATGCCCGCGGTGAGCGAGACCTTGAGGGCGATCGAGAACGGTGCGATGAGGCCGTTCACGGTCATGTCGGCGCAGGGGCGGCCGTTGCGCTGCGACACCACCCCGTCGGTGCAGCCGACGGAGCCCAGCATCGGCTTCAGCATGAAGTCGATGAGGTCCTTGTAGAAGAAGGCCGCGACGCTGGTGATCAGGATGATCGCCAGGACCGACTTCAGCAGGCGGTTTCTCAGCTCACGCAGGTGCTCGACAAGAGGCATGCGCCCTTCGGCGTCCTTGTCCGCTTTCTCCTGCTTGCGGGCAGACTTGAGCAACCCACGTCCCTCGTCTCGATGCAGATGACTGGCGTGACCGGTGTGGCCGTCGGCCGTCAGCCCTGGGTGGTGCGGTTCGGCTCGCTGACCGGACGCGAGCTGGTGACGTCACCGGGCGCGGCCTGGATCGTGCGCGGCGCGACGGGCTGGGCGCCGGCCTGGTCGGCGACCGTGGCGGCGGTCGGCGCGTCGTCGGGCTCGCCGTCCTTCTTCATGGCCTTCGCCTCGCTCTTGAGGATGCGGGCCGACTTGCCGAGGGAGCGAGCCATCTCGGGGAGCTTCTTGGCACCGAACAGCAACACGATGACAGCGATGATCAGAAGGATCTCTAGGGGCTTCAGATTGCCGATCATGTGTGTCTTCCTTACTCACCGAAACGGCTGGTTGTGGTGGCGGGTCACGCCGAACGAAGATCCGGCACACCTTCCTGCAACGATCGTAACCCCCGGGGGTTAACGCCCGGCAATCCCCCGGCGTCTCCCCGCATCCGTGCGCGCGGGTGACGGGACCGACGGTACGGGTCCCGACCCGCGGTTTCCATGGGCAGGAGTTACGGGAGTGTGGCGCGTCCCGTGCGGGCCAGATCGCTCGCGGCCCGTTCGAGGTCGCCCGAGGCCTCGGTGATCCGGCGGCTGGCGTCGGCCACCTGGCCGGACAGCCGCCGGACCTGCACGAAGACTCGTACGGCCAGCACGCCGAGAACGGCGACACCGAGGAAACCCAGGGCAATTGCGAGCATCGGCCACAGCATGGGACGAGCCTAGGCCACGACCGGCTCAGACACTGCGCAGGGTGCTCACTCCGCCACCCGTCAGGAGCTCCACGATCCGTTCACCGGCGGGCTTGCGCACCGAGGCGCCGCACTCGGGGCACGTGAACGAGTAGAAGGTGGTCCGCCGACTGCCCCCGATGGCCAGTCTCAGTGCGCCCGCCCCCAGCTCGAACCGGGCCCGGCACTGCGGACAGCCCGCCTTGAAGGTGACCGCGGCGGGCGCCGCCGCCGAATCCGCCGGGCCGGACCCCGGCACCGGCCCCGATGATGGCGACATCGCTCCCCGCTCCCCCTAGCCCTGTTCCCCGTACCCCGCGAGCGCCTCTCCAGCGGCCTTCCGCGCGCTGTCCGCCAGCTCCGGCGGCGACACGATGCGCCCCTCGCGGCCCAGCCGCAGCGCCAGCCGGCGCAGCGAGGCCGGGTCCGGGCTGCGCAGGGTGATCCGCAGACCGCCCTCCGCCAGCTCCTCGGCGCTGTCGTGCGGGTAGTACTCGGCGACCCAGCGCCCGCCGGGGCCCACCTCGACCACGACCTCCGGGTCCTCGGCGGCCGGCTGGACCAGCCCCTCGGACAGGTCGCGCGGCTCGATCGCGGGCGGGTCGGACCGCTCGTCCAGGAGCGTGATCTCGGCGACCCGGTCCAGGCGGAAGGTCCGCCGGGCCTCCGAGAGGTGGCACCACCCCTCCATGTACGTGTGGCCCACCGCGAACAGCCGGATCGGGTCCACCGTGCGCTCGGTCAGCTCGTCCCGCGCGGGCGAGTAGTACCGCAGCCGGACCCGGCGCCGCTCGGCGATCGCCCGGTCGACGTCCGCGAAGACCCCGCCCTCCGACTCGAAGGTCACCGACAGCCGGGAACTCGCCCCGGCGACCTCGCCCGCCGCGGCCTCCAGCTTGGCCGTGGCCCGCAGCAGCGCGTCCCGGTCGCTCTCGCGCAACCCCGGCAGCGTGGCCACCGCGCGTGCGGCGACCAGCAGCGCGGTCGCCTCGTCGGCGGACAGCCGCAGCGGCTCGGCGGTGGACTCCCCCGACGCGTCGGGGTTGCGCCACCAGATGCGCTCCCCGTCGGTGTCGATGTCGAGCAGGTCCCCGCCCCGGAAGCTGGTGCCGCACATGGGCAGCACGTCGAGGTCCGAGATCAGCTCGTCCTCGGTGATCCCGAAGGCGCGCGCGACGTCGGCGACGTGCGCTCCGGGGCGTTCGCGCAGATACGTCACCAGGGACAGCATCCGGCGGGTCTGGTCAATGGCGTTCGCAGCCATGCTGGTACGTCTCCCCCTCAGGGCGGTTCTGGCGAATGTTGCGGTTCAGCCCTTGGCGACGGCGCGCAGCCGGTCCACCACGTCGGCCCGCAGGTCCGCGGGTTCCAGCACCACGACGTCCGGGCCGAACTCGACCAGCCAGGCGTCCAGCCCGTGCCCGTAAGGGATCTCCAGCTCGTCCCAACCCTCGGCCACGCCCTCGCGCACCCCGGTGGCCTTGGCCCGCAGCGGATAGCCGGCCCCGGTGCGCAGCCGGATCAGCGCGGACCGGTCGGCGCTCTCGCCGGCCCAGCTCGCGACGGTCTCCCGCACGGTCACCACGTCCGGCACCTGAGCGGTGTACTTCGCGGCCCGGGAGCGGACCTTGCCGGTGATCCGGGAGAGCCGGAACACCCGCTCCGCACCGCGGTCCCGGTCGAAGCCGGCCAGGTACCAGTGGCCGCGCCAGCACTCCAACGCCCAGGGCTCGACCTGACGGGTCTCGGGCCTCGCCGCGGTGGACTTGCGGTAGTCGAAGACCACCGGCCGCCGGTCGCGGCACGCCAACATCAGCGGCTCGAAGGCGGCCTCGTGCACCGGGATCCGCGGTTCGATGGCACTGTGTTGACCTTCGTACGGGTCGCCCGCCTCGGGCATCCCGCCCGCGCGCAGCTTCTGCAGGGCTCCGCTGGCCGCGCCCGCCAGGCGGGCCTGCTGCCAGACCTTCGCCGCCAACCCGAGGGCGGCGGCCTCCTCGGCGTCCAGGGAGACCGGGGGCAGCCGATTGCTGTCCCGACGGGCCAGGTAGCCCGTGTCACCGTCAAGGTTCTCCACCGTCTCGATGACCAGGCCGAGTTCCCGCAGGTCGTCCTTGTCCCGTTCGAACATCCGGTTGAAGGATTCGTCGTTGCCGGCTTCCATGTAGGCCTCGATCGAACCGCGCAGCTCACGCTTGCTGAGGGGCCGTCGGGTCCCCAGCAGACACAGCGCCAGATTCATCAGCCGCTCGGCCTTGGCAATCGCCATCGACGCCCTTCCGCCCTTCTCGACGCACACCCCCGGCGTACGCGTACGCGCACGGCCTCGTGACCGTTGACCGTACCGTCCCGGCGGTCCCCCGCAAAAGCGAGGGCCCCCGCCGTCCCGGCGGGGGCCCACAGCCTCAACGACCGAAGGATCAGGCGTCCATCAGGTCACAGACGAAGATCAGCGTCTCGCCCGGGGCGATCAGGCCGCCACCCGCGCCGCTGTCCCCGTACGCGAGGTGCGCGGGAATGGTGATCTTGCGGCGGCCGCCGACCTTCATTCCCTGCACGCCCTGGTCCCAGCCCTTGATGACCTGGCCGACACCGAGCTGGAACGCCAGCGCGGAACCGCGGTTCCAGGAGGCGTCGAACTCCTCGCCCGTGGAGAACGCCACGCCCACGTAGTGGACCTTGATGAACGCACCGACCTTGGCCTCGGTGCCGTCGCCCACCCAGATGTCCTCGATCACGAGATCGGCGGGGGCGTCGCCCTCGGGGAAGTCGATCTCGGGCTTCTCAAGCTGGTCACTCACGGAACTGCTCCTCAAATCTAAGAACCGGGGCCCCTCCCGGCCTGAACCGGGAAGAGGACCGAACCAGTCTTACACTGCTCCGACGATGTCCACGACGAACGCGAGGGTGGAGTTGGCCGGCAGGTCCTCACCCTTGGCCTGGTCCTTGTAGGCCATCTCCGGCGGAATCACCAGCAGGACGCGACTGCCGACCTTCTTGCCGACCAGACCCTTGTCCCAGCCCTCGATGACCTGCCCCTTGCCGATCGCCGTGGAGAACGGCGAGCCGGTCTTCCAGGAGGTGTCGAACAGCTTCGCGGCATCCTTGCCCTGGTTCGGCGCCCACGCGGCACCGCTGTACTGCATGTAGACGGTCTGGCCGTTCTTGACCTCGGGACCCTTGCCCTCGATCAGGACCTTGTCGACCAGTTCCTTCGGAGGGTCGTTCTTCGGGATCGTGATCGTGGCGGCCTCGTCCTTGTCCGCCTTGACCTGGGGCAGGTCCGACGGGATCGGCGCCTGCGTGCCCTCGGCCTTCTTCGGCAGGGTCGAGTCGATGTCCATCACGAAGACCAGGTTGTCGGTGGGACCGACTCCCAGCTGCGGCTGACCCTTGTCGCCGAACGCGGCCGCCGGGGGCGCCACGACCAGCACACGACTGCCGACCTTCTTGCCGACCACGGACTCGCTGAACAACGGCAGGATCTCCGGGGAACCGGCGGTGACGACGATCGGCGCGCCGCCCTCGTCGTAGGACCCGTTCAGGTCCTTGCCGCCCTTCCAGACCTTGCCCGTGTACTTCGTGACGACGAGATCGCCCTTCTTGATCTCCGCGCCCGACCCCTCCTTGACCGTGCTCACCACGAACTTGCCGCTCGGGTCGCCCTTGGGAACGGTGATCTCCGCCTTCTTCCCGGCCTCACCCGCCACGGTGGGCATCGGGTCCGCGGACGCGACCGCCTTCGGTACCGAGGGCTGCGAGGCGTCGGCCGACGGGGACGCGGAATCCTTCTTGTCCTTGTCGTCGCCCCCTCCACAGGCCGCGGTGAGCATCAGAGCCGGCACGATGAGCGCGGCAGCAAGTCGGCGTCGCACAGTGGTCCTCAGGGTTGCTGGAATGGTCCGTCGTAGCGGCCCACTCTACGGCCAACCCCCTCGCCGACAAGGCGGCGCCGTGCGGAGGGCCCCGCACGCCACTGCGCACGGGGCCCTCCGCCGCCGGACATCACATCCCGGCGATCAACTTCTCCACCCGGTCGTCCACCGACCGGAACGGGTCCTTGCACAGCACCGTCCGCTGCGCCTGGTCGTTCAGCTTCAGGTGCACCCAGTCGACGGTGAAGTCCCGCCTCTGCTCCTGCGCCCGGCGGATGAAGTCACCGCGCAGCCGGGCCCTGGTCGTCTGCGGGGGCACCGACTTGCCCTCGAAGATCTTGAGGTCGTTGCAGATCCGCGCCGCCTGCCCCTTGCGCTCCAGCAGGTAGTACAGACCGCGCCGACGGTGGATGTCGTGGTACGCGAGGTCTATCTGGGCGACCCGCGGGTTCGACATGGTCATGTTGTGCTTGGCCCGGTACCGCTCGATCAGCTGGTACTTCATGACCCAGTCGATCTCGGTCCCGATCCGATCCAGGTCCTCCGCGTCGATCGCGTCGAGCGTGCGACCCCACAGCTCCAGGACCTGGTCGACGACACCGGTGCGGATGCCCCGGCGCTCGGCGAAGTCCACCGCCTTGTCGTAGTACTCGCGCTGGATCTCCAGGGCGGAGGCCTCGCGACCGCTCGCCAGGCGCACCTTGCGCTGCCCCGTGATGTCGTGGCTGACCTCACGGATGGCCCGGATCGGGTTCTCCAGGGTCAGGTCCCGCATCACGGTGCCCGCCTCGATCATGCGCAGCACCAGATCGGTGGCCCCGACCTTGAGCAGCATGGTCGTCTCGGACATGTTCGAGTCACCGACGATCACGTGCAGTCGCCGGTACCGCTCGGCATCCGCGTGCGGCTCGTCCCTGGTGTTGATGATCGGCCGGGAACGCGTCGTGGCGGAACTGACTCCCTCCCAGATGTGCTCGGCCCGCTGGCTGACGCAGTAGACCGCGCCCCGGGGGGTCTGGAGCACCTTGCCCGCGCCACAGATCAGCTGGCGCGTGACGAGGAAGGGAATGAGGATGTCCGCCAGACGGGAGAATTCTCCGTGCCGCGCCACGAGATAGTTCTCGTGGCAGCCGTAAGAATTGCCCGCCGAGTCGGTGTTGTTCTTGAACAGGTAGACGTCGCCCGCGATTCCCTCCTCGTGCAGGCGGCGTTCGGCGTCGACGAGCAGGCCTTCGAGAATGCGCTCGCCGGCCTTGTCGTGGGTGACCAGTTCGATCAGGTTGTCGCATTCGGGAGTTGCATATTCCGGATGCGAACCCACGTCGAGGTAGAGGCGGGCGCCGTTCCGCAGGAAGACATTGCTGCTGCGGCCCCATGACACAACACGGCGGAAGAGGTAGCGCGCCACTTCGTCAGGAGACAGTCGGCGCTGTCCCCTGAACGTGCACGTGACGCCGTACTCGTTCTCCAGCCCGAAAATGCGGCGGTCCATGACTGAACATTACGCCTTCTGCCCTCTTCTGAAACCGGGTTCGCCGGCGCCGTTCCGATCAGTTTCTGATCAGGGGGTCCGCGGAGCCCTCCTCCGAGCCCTCCGCGACGGCCCCGCCGGCGCCCGCCACTACCCCGCCGCGCACCGGGGCGGCCAGCACCCGCTGAGTGGCCATCAGCACCACCAGCGCCGCCGCCCCGGCCACGCTCGCCACCGCGAAACCGGCCCTCGTGTCACCCAGTTCCACCGCCGGCCCGGCCACCGCCGTACCGATCGCCGCACCCACCCCGAAGAAGGTCACCAGCCAGGAGAACGCCTCCGTCACCGTGCCCCGCGGAGCGTGCCGGTCCACGACGATGAACGCGCACGCGATGGCGGGCGCCAGGAACACGCCCGCCAACGCCGCCAACGCCGTCATGCCCACCGGTCCCGGTGTCAGCATCAACGGCAGGTAGCAGACGGCGAGCAGCGCCACCAGCATCCGCAGCCGCCGCTCCGCCGCCCCGGCCCACTGCCGGGCCCCGTAGACCACACCGCCCACCAGTGCGCCCAGCCCCAGGGCCGCCATCAACCAGCCGTACACCGCCTGACCGCCGTGATCGTCGGCGTACGCCACACCGGCCACCGTGATCGAACCCAGCGCCGTCCCGACGAAGAAGAACGCGCCCAACAGCGCCAGCAACCCCCGAGAGCGCAGCGCACCCAGCCAATGGGCCTCCCGCGGCGCGGAACGCCACGTACGGGAGGGTTCGGAGACCACCACGGACAGCGCGCCCAACACGCCGATGCCATTGATCACCAGCAGCGCGACCGACGGGTCCCACAGCGCGACGAAGAGCGTCACCAGCAGCGGACCGACCGTGAACATGACCTCCTGCGCCACCGCGTCCATGGCGTACGCCACGTGGACCCGCTCCTCCTTGCCGCCGAGCACCCCCGGCCACAGCGCGCGCAGCCCGCCCTCCAGCGGAGGCGTGAACAGCCCCGCCACGACCACGGCCGCGTAGGCCACCGCCACCTGCCCGGTCCCCGCGAGGGCCAGCCACACCATGCCCAGGGCGGAGACCACGGCGGACGGCAGTTGCACGCGCGGCTGCCCGTACAGGTCCACGGCCCGGCCCAGGAGCGGCTGCCCCACCGCGTTGGCCACCCCGTACGCCGCCGCCAGCGCGCCCGCCAGGCTGTAGCTGCCGCCCTCGGCCCGGGTGAACAGCACGATCGCGATGGCTGCGGTGCCATTGGGCAACCGCCCTACGAGCGTGCCCACCAGCAGCCTCGCGGCGTGCCTGGTCTTGAGCAGCTCCGCGTAACCCGCGGCCATGTCCGCCCCCTCCTGCCCGGAACCAGCCGGGGTAATACGTATAACTTGACGGGTCATACGTACCATGTCCCCAGTCCGCGGGTCCACCCGCCGGACCACCCCCCGCCCCATGACCTGCGACAACGGGAGCCCCCTGTGACGAGACCCACCAGCCGGGACGTCGCCGCCGCCGCCGGGGTCTCCCAGGCCACCGTCTCCCTCGTCCTCGGCGACAAATGGCGCGGACGCGTCTCCGAACGCACCGCCGACCTCGTCCGCGAGAGCGCCGCCGCCCTCGGCTACCGCCCCAACCTCGCCGCCCGCAACCTGCGCCTGGGCTCCACCCGCACCGCCCTCCTCGTCGTCCCCGCCCTCACCAACGAGTTCTTCGCCCGCGTCTACACCGGAGCCGCCCGCGTCGCCGCCGAACACGGCTTCGGCGTCGTCCTCTACCCCTCCCCCGACGGCACCGGACCCGCCCGCGACCCCTTCGCCTCCGCCCGCGCCGCCCTCGACGGAGTCATCGCCTCCTCGATGGCCGCCGACGCCCTCGACGCCCTGGGCCGCGAAGGCCTCCCGCTCGTCATGCTCGACAGCGACCCCGCCTCCGACACCGCCGCCGCCCACGTCAACCTCGCCATGGCCGACGGCATGCGGCAAGCCGCCACCCACCTCCTCGACCACGGCCACCGCCGCTTCCTCCACCTCGCCTCCGCGGTCGACTCCTGGACCTTCGACATCCGCGCCAAGGCCCTGCCTGCCCTCCTGGGCCCCTCCACCGAACTGCGCACCATCCGGGCCCCCCTCACCGTGCACGGCGCCCGCACGGCCATGGAAGCCCTCCTGGAGGCCCCCGGGCCCCGACCCACCGCCGTCATCTGCGACGACGACATCCTCGCCGCCGGTGCCTGCAAGGCCGCCCGCCGCCTCGGCCTGCGCGTCCCCGACGACCTCTCCGTCACCGGCTTCGACGACCTCGCCCTCGCCACCGCCGTCGAACCCGAACTCACCACCGTCCGGCTGCCGGCCGAACGTGTCGGCGAGCAGGGCATGAGCGCGCTCCTCGCCGTCCTCGACGGCACCCCCTGGTCCGCCCCCGACATCCCCGTCGAACTCGTCGTCCGCGACTCCACCGGCCCCGCCCCCGCCTGAACGCGCAAAGGCCCCGACCCACCGCGAACGGCAGACCGGGGCCCCTCCACACACACGACCTACTCGGCGTCGTCCTCCGGCACCTCGTCATTCGACACGGCATCGGCCTGCGCCGCCGCCGGCACGTCGGCCTCCAACAACCGCGCCAACTGCCGACCCCGGATCCGCTTGAACTTCCGCTGCTGCGCCCGCGTACGGTCCAGCACCGCGACCTCCAGCCGCTCGGCCGGAATCGCCTTGTCGGCGCCGTTCGCCTGACTCGACAGCGCCTGCACCGCCAGCTTCAACGCCTCGGACAGGGTCATCCCGTCCTGGTGACGCTGATCGAGGAACGTGCTGATCTGCTCGGCGTTGCCGCCGACCGCGACCGAGCCGTGCTCGTCCACGATCGAACCGTCGTGCGGCAGCCGGTAGATCTGGTCGCCCGCGGCCGTCGGACCGACCTCGGCGACCACCAGCTCCACCTCGTACGGCTTCTCGCCCGCGCTGGAGAAGATGGTTCCCAGCGTCTGCGCGTAGACGTTGGCGAGCCCACGGGCCGTCACGTCGTCGCGGTCGTAGGTGTATCCGCGCAGATCCGCGTAGCGCACGCCACCGATCCGCAGGTTCTCGTACTCGTTGTACTTGCCGGCGGCGGCGAAGCCGATCCGGTCGTAGATCTCACTGAACTTGTGCAGCGCGCGGGACGGGTTCTCCCCCACGAACACGATGCCGTCGGCGTATTGCAGCACGACCAGGCTGCGACCGCGGGCGATGCCCTTGCGGGCGTATTCCGCCCGGTCGGCCATGGCCTGCTGAGGTGAAACATAGAACGGAGTCGACACCGGCTGACCGTCCCTTTCTTCTGGGCTCCTACGAGGCGACGGATGGTCAGAGCAGTGCGGCGCGCGGGCCGTCGGGCTGCTCCAGCCGACGGTCGGTCACCGAGCGGGCCAGCGCCTGCGACTCGTCGTCGCTCAGCCGGCGGAAGCCCTCGTCGGTGATGACGGTGACAATGGGATAGATGTGGCGGTAGAGGTCCGGACCACCCGTCGCCGAGTCGTCGTCGGCCGCGTCGTACAGCGCCTGCACGACCAGCGTGGTGGCCTGCTCCTCCGTCAGGTCGGGGCGGTACAGCTTCTTCATGGACCCGCGGGCGAAGATCGAACCGGATCCGGTGGCGGCGAAGCCGTGCTCCTCGGAGCGACCGCCCGTCACGTCGTAGGAGAAGATCCGACCCTTCTCCTTGGCCTCGTCGTAGCCCGCGAAGAGCGGAACGACGGCCAAGCCCTGCATCGCCATGCCGAGGTTGCTGCGGATCATGGTGGACAGGCGGTTCGCCTTGCCCTCCAGCGAGAGGGTCGTCCCCTCCACCTTCTCGAAGTGCTCCAGCTCCAGCTGGAACAACTTCACCATCTCGACGGCGAGGCCGGCCGTGCCCGCGATGCCCACCGCGGAGTACTCGTCGGCCGGGAACACCTTCTCGATGTCCCGCTGGGCGATCATGTTCCCCATGGTCGCCCGCCGGTCACCGGCGAGCACCACGCCGCCGGGGAACGTCGTCGCGACGATCGTCGTCCCGTGCGGCGCCTCGACGACACCGTCGGGGAGCTTGCGGTTCCCCGGCAACATCTCGGGCTGGTGCGCCCCCAGGAAGTCCATGAAGGACGAGGACCCCGGCGTCAGGAAGGCTGCCGGTAGACGCCCTGTGCTACGAGTGTTGGGTTCCACAGGTTTCCTTCCACGTAAGCGGCTGCACGCCTTGTGACGTCCGGCCGATCCTTGAACTGCCCCGAGGCCGCGTCGCAGCTGAAGCACAGCACGCCTCGGACCCTACCCGTCTGATGATCGTGATCCACATGATCGGCCGGAGCCGATCCGAAGATCACGCAGACCCCGCCTCGAGCGGCGATCATCTCGTCGCGCCGCGCCTCGGCGGTTCCTCACGAATGCTTCGGGTGAACCGCACGACCCCGCGTGCGGCTCGATCTCACCGCAGACACCGCGGACCCTGCACGGCTTGCGCCCGGACGGCACGTCCACCTTCTCCTTGACGACCTCGCCCACGGCGGCCCGACGGCGCCGATGGCGTGTGGCCCGGTGCGCGGCCACACACTCCCGACAACTCGTCTGCGGACCGTCTCCGCGGTCTCGGTCTGAAGCGAATCCGCTCAGCGACACGTCCACGACGCAGCCACGACACCACTCGGCCCCATGGGACATGCCCCCGATGCCAGCGAGTTCGCCTTGGATTCGATGGCTATTCGCCGCCCTTTTGCACGAAACTCCGAACGAAGTCCTCAGCATTCTCCTCGAGGACATCGTCAATCTCGTCAAGTACCGAATCGACGTCGTCGGAGAGCTTTTCCTGACGCTCCTTGAGGTCGGTCGATTCCTCGACCGCCGCTTCCTCGACCTCCTCGGTCGAGCGCGTCGCCTTCTGCTGTCCGCCGCCGGTGTCCTTGGTCGCCATGTCTACCTCACCCCGCTCGGTTCGCACGCTCATGTCGAGAGACCCCGGATTCGGGATCTCTCAAGATCAGACCCTACGTCGGACCCTACAAGGAGGCCCCGACATTCGTCCCCGTACTTTCACAACGTCCGGGTGACTTCATGATTCCCTCGGCGGGGCCTTTTCAGGCCCCGTCCCGGTACCGGAAATGGGCTCAGCGGCCCGAGAGCACCCGCACCAGTTCCTCCGCCGTCCGACAGCGGTCCAGGAGCTCCTTCACGTGGGCCCTGGTGCCGCGCAGGGGCTCCAGGGTGGGGACCCGCTGGAGCGAGTCGTGGCCCGGCAGGTCGAAGATCACCGAGTCCCACGAGGCCGCGGCCACGTCGTCGGCGTACTGCTCCAGACACCGGCCCCGGAAATACGCCCGGGTGTCCTCCGGAGGCTTCACCTCGGCCCGTTCCACGGCGGTCTCGTCCACCAGTCGCTTCATCTTGCCGCGGGCCACCAGGCGGTTGTACAGGCCCTTCTCCGGCCGTACGTCCGCGTACTGGAGGTCCACCAGATGCAGCCGGGCGGCGTCCCAGTCGAGGCTGTCCCGTCGGCGGTAGCCCTCCAGGATCTCCCGCTTCGCGATCCAGTCCAGCTCGCCGGACAGGCTCATCGGGTCCGTCTCCAGCCGGCCCAGTACGTCCTCCCACCGAGCGAGGACATCCTTGGTCTGCTCGTCCGCGTCGGACCCGAAACGCTCGTCCACGTACTTCCTGGCCAGCTCGAAGTACTCCATCTGGAGTTGTACGGCGGTCAGTGTCCGCCCGCTGCGCAGCGTGATCAGGTGGCCGAGGTCGGGGTCGTGGGAGACCTGATGGAGGGTGCGCACCGGCTGGTCCACGGCCAGATCCACGTTGATGAACCCGTCCTCGATCATCGACAGGACCAGGGCGGTGGTGCCGAGCTTGAGGTAGGTGGAGATCTCCGACAGGTTCGCGTCTCCGATGATCACGTGGAGCCGGCGGTACTTCTCGGCGTCGGAGTGCGGTTCGTCGCGGGTGTTGATGATGGGCCGCTTGAGGGTGGTCTCCAGACCGACCTCGACTTCGAAGTAGTCCGCGCGCTGGCTGATCTGGAAGCCGTGCTCGCGCCCGTCCTGGCCGATGCCGACGCGTCCGGCGCCCGTGACGACCTGGCGTGAGACGAAGAAGGGGGTCAGGTGGCGCACGATGTCCGAGAAGGGGGTCTCCCGCTTCATCAGGTAGTTCTCGTGCGTGCCGTAGGAGGCGCCCTTGTTGTCGGTGTTGTTCTTGTAGAGGTGGATCGGTTGGGCTCCGGGGAGCTGTGCGGCCCGCTCGGCCGCCTCGGCCATGATCCGTTCGCCGGCCTTGTCCCAGAGGACGGCGTCGAGCGGATTGGTGATCTCGGGCGAGCTGTACTCGGGGTGCGCGTGGTCGACGTAGAGCCGGGCGCCGTTGGTGAGGATGACGTTGGCGAGGCCGATGTCCTCGTCGGTCAGCTGGCTGTTGTCGGCGGCCTCGCGGGCGAGGTCGAAGCCGCGGGCGTCCCGCAGCGGATTCTCCTCCTCGAAGTCCCAGCGGGCGCGGCGCGCCCGGTGCATCGCCGCCGCGTAGGCGTTGACGATCTGGGACGAGGTGAGCATGGCATTGGCGTTCGGGTGCCCCGGGACGGAGATCCCGTACTCCGTCTCGATCCCCATTACTCGCCGTACGGTCATGCGGCCCTCCTTGCCCGGCGGCGCTCCCACTCGGGAACGGCGCTCAAGTACCGCTGGTGCTCCGGTGCGTTTCGTGCGGTGCCCGTCCCCGCGCTGCGCGACCGGCGGTACGGAAGAGCCTAGAACCACTCCGCGCTGGTGGGGAGATCATTTCAGTCATTGAATGTGCCTTGTCACCGGCTGAAAAGCAGTCGGCATAAAGCAGTCGGCTGCGGGTGCCCTTGGCCGGGCACCCGCAGCCGCCCCGCTTTGTCAGAGGTACTGACCGGTGTTCGCCACCGTGTCGATGGACCGTCCTGTGTCCGCGCCTTGCTTTCCGGTGACGAGCGTACGGATGAATACGATCCGCTCGCCCTTCTTTCCGGAGATGCGGGCCCAGTCGTCCGGGTTGGTGGTGTTCGGGAGGTCCTCGTTCTCCTTGAACTCGTCCACGCAGGCCTGGAGGAGATGGGAGACCCGGAGGCCCTTCTGCTTGTGCTCGAGGAAGGCCTTGATGGCCATCTTCTTCGCACGGTCCACGATGTTCTGGATCATCGCGCCCGAGTTGAAGTCCTTGAAGTAGAGGACTTCCTTGTCGCCGTTGGCGTACGTGACCTCGAGGAAGCGGTTCTCCTCGGTTTCGGCGTACATCTGCTCGACGACGGTCTGGATCATGCTGTGGACGGTGCCGGCCCTGGAGTCCTGGTGTTCGGACAGGTCGTCCGTGTGCAGGGGCAGGGTGGCCTTGAGGTACTTCGCGAAGATGTCCTTCGCGGCCTCGGCGTCGGGACGCTCGATCTTGATCTTCACGTCGAGACGGCCGGGGCGCAGGATGGCGGGGTCGATCATGTCCTCGCGGTTGGAGGCGCCGATGACGATGACGTTCTCCAGGCCTTCCACGCCGTCGATCTCGGCGAGCAGCTGGGGGACGATGGTGTTCTCCACGTCCGAGCTGACACCGGATCCGCGGGTGCGGAAGAGGGATTCCATCTCGTCGAAGAAGACGATGACGGGGGTGCCCTCGCTGGCCTTTTCACGGGCACGCTGGAAGACGAGGCGGATGTGCCGCTCGGTCTCGCCGACGTACTTGTTGAGGAGTTCGGGGCCCTTGATGTTGAGGAAGTAGGACTTCCCCGCGGGCTGGCCGGTGACCTCGGCGACCTTCTTGGCAAGGGAGTTGGCGACGGCCTTGGCGATGAGCGTCTTGCCACAGCCGGGAGGGCCGTAGAGCAGGATGCCCTTGGGGGGCCGCAGTTCGTGTTCCTTGAAGAGGTCGGGGTGGAGGTACGGGAGCTCGACGGCGTCGCGGATCAGCTCGATCTGGTCGCCCAGGCCGCCGATCTTGTCGTAGTCGATGTCCGGGACCTCTTCGAGGACGAGTTCCTCGACCTCGCTCTTCGGCACCACTTCGTAGACGTAGCCGGAGCGGGGTTCGAGCAGGAGGGCGTCGCCGGGGCGGATGGTGATGTCCAGGAGCGGCTCGGCGAGCCTCACCACCCTTTCCTCGTCGGTGTGCCCGACCACCAGGGCGCGCTCGCCGTCCTCGAGGATCTCCTTGAGGGTGACGATGTCCCCGGCCCGTTCGAACTCCATGGCCTCGACCACGTTGAGCGCTTCGTTGAGCATGACCTCCTGGCCGCGCCGGAGGTCTTCCGGTTCGACGCTGGGGCTCACGTTCACGCGAAGCTTCCGGCCTCCGGTGAAGATGTCGACGGTGCCGTCCTCGTTCGCCTGAAGGAAGACACCGAATCCGGCCGGCGGCTGGGCGAGCCGGTCGACTTCTTCTTTGAGGGCCACAATCTGGTCGCGGGCCTCACGGAGGGTATTCGCCAGTCGTTCGTTCTGCGTGGATACGCCGGCCAGATTCGTCTGGAGCTCGACGATCCGCTCTTCCAGAATCCTCGCGTGCCGCGGAGAGTCGGCGAGCTTACGTCGCAGGACGGCGATTTCCTGCTCGAGATAGGCAACCTGGCCGGCGGGGTCATCAGACCCTCGCCCGGGCCGGATGCCGCGGTTGATGTCGTCGTCGTGGGCTGCCACGGTCCTCACCTCCTCCAAGGGGAGCTGGACGCTTCCTGACCCTACCTGGGCTGGTGGTGATTGAAACCCCTAGATCACAAAGACGGTAGGGGTGTGTCCGATCTTCACCCTTGCGTACTCCCTCACGCCTAGGAAATACCCACCCAGCGACATCGGAAAGCAGCCGGTTGTAAGGTCGAAGTGTTCAACACCCGTCAGGGCTCGCGCGACTTGCTGCGAGTTGCGACCGGGATGGATCACTCAGTGCAGGGAACGGCAGGAGATATGACCGTGCAGCAGGAGGCTCCCGCGGGCGGCGCCGGTGGGACGGATGCGTCGCTTGAGGTCTGGATCGACCAGGACCTCTGCACCGGGGACGGCATCTGCGTGCAGTACGCCCCGGAGGTGTTCGAGCTGGACATCGATGGTCTGGCGTACGTGAAGAGCCCCGAGGACGAGCTCCTGCAGGACGTGGGGGCGACCACTCCGGTTCCTCTGACGCTGCTGCGGGACGTGGTCGACTCGGCGAAGGAATGTCCGGGTGACTGCATCCACGTAAGGCGCGTTTCGGACAGGGTCGAGGTCTACGGTCCCGACGCCGAGTGACGGTTCAAACACTTCTGGCGGTCGAGTCCGTCAGCTCCTGGCGGAATTTTCCGCCCACCCAACGCCACTTGGAGAGCTGCCTCACATCGGGGTCGGAGCGCGGTACCTCGCGTGAGGAATAGCCGAGGAGCGTGGCGGTGACCTGCCCGTCGCTCACGGTGAGGTCGGTGGCGTTCTGCCGGCGCGCGGGGTCGAGCAGGGTGGCGACGACGCGGGGGGCGGAACCGGCGGCCGGGCCCCGGGTGAGCACGTAGAGGGCGTGGGGCGGGGTTCCCGAGCCGGCGTCGCAGCGTACGGCGGCGACGGTCTCGGGGTGTCCGTCCCCGTCGAGATCGCCCTCGGCGGTGGCCGTGACGGCCTGTGCGAGGCCGCGGCAGTCCAGTGGGTACGTGAGCGCGTGCGCGTCGGGGGCGGGCTCCCGGGGCGCGCTGCGGGTCCCCGGGTTCCCGGCGGCGGACGGCGCCGCGGAGGCCCCGTTGGCGGGGTCCGGTTGCAGGAGGCCCGCTCCGGCGATGACGGCGGCCATGGCCGAGGCCGTGGCGATCCAGTGGAGGGGCCTGGTGCGGTGGTGCGCCAGGAGTTCCAGCGTGGGGGCCGGCTCGGTGGGGCTGTGCAGCACGCGGGGTGTCTCCTGTGCGAAGGGTGACGGGGAGCCAGCATCGTGCCACACCTCACACCGGGGTGGAACGGGTGGGTCCGGACGGGTCGCACGATGTCCGGTACAACGAAAAGGCGCCGTGGCGTAGTTCCCGAGTCGGTTCGGGAACTACGCCACGGCGCCTTGCTGTTGGGTCGGCGGCGAGCCTGGGTCAGTCGCGGTCGGCGGCGGCGCCGCCGCGTGACTGGCTGCCGGGGCCGTCGTAGTCCTCGCCGTAGGCGCCCTTGGAGGGGCGGCGGCGACGCATGGGCGGTTCGACTCCGTCCGCGAGGCGGCGGGCGGTGACGAGGAAGCCGGTGTGGCCGATCATCCGGTGGTCCGGGCGGACGGCCAGGCCCTCGACGTGCCAGTTTCGGATCATCGATTCCCAGGGCTGCGGTTCGGCGTAGCAGCCGAATTCGCGGATGGACTCGACGGTGCGCGAGAGCTGGGTGGTGGTGGCGACGTAGCAGCACAGGATGCCGCCGGGGACGAGGGCCTTGGAGACGGCCTCCAGGCATTCCCAGGGGGCGAGCATGTCGAGGATCACGCGGTCGACGTCGGTGTCGGACAGGTTGTCCTGGAGGTCGCCCACGGTCAGCTGCCACGCGGGGTGCGGGCCGCCGAAGTAGCGCTCGACGTTGGCGGTCGCGATCTCGGCGAAGTCCGCGCGGCGCTCGTAGCTGTGGAGCATGCCCTGGTCGCCGATGGCGCGCAGCAGGAAGCTGCTCAGGGAGCCGGATCCGACGCCTGCCTCGACGACGCGGGCGCCGGGGAAGATGTCGGCGAAGGCCAGGATCTGGCCGGCGTCCTTGGGGTAGACCACGGCGGCACCGCGGGGCATGGACAGGACATAGTCGGGGAGCAGGGGACGCAGCGCGAGGTACGCGACGTTGCCCGTGGTACGGACAACACTGCCCTCGGGAGCACCGATCAGCTCGTCGTGCGGGAAGGAACCCTTGTGGGTGTGGAAATTCTTCCCGGCTTCGAGCGTGAACGTGTAGTGGCGGCCCTTGGGGTCGGTGAGCTGAACCTGGTCCCCGACCTCGAAGGGCCCGCGTCGGCGGGCGGCACCGGTCGGTTCGGACATGTGACCAGTGTATTGGCTCTAGGACTGGGGCCGCGCCATGGCCTTCACGAAGGCCTTCTCGACGTCCAGGGCGGAGAGTACGCCGTAGATCGCGCCGCCGGTTTCGACGACGAGGTACTCGGTGGCGGGGGTGGTGCGGAGGTGGTCGAGGAGTTCTTCGCCCACGAGGTCCGCGGAAACCTTCATGCCGGCGGTGAGGTCTTGGGCGAGGGTGCTGACGGCGACCCAGGGCCGGCGGTGTTCGGGGACGGAGGCGATGGCGCTCTCGCGAACGAGGGCGATGGGGTCGCCGTGGCCGTCGACGACGACGAGGGCGCGGGCGCCGGCTTCGTTGGCGCGGCGCAGGGCCTCGGAGAGGGGGGTGGCGTTCTCGACGGGGATGGCGCGGCGGGTGAGGGTGCGGGCCTGGAGTTCGGGGAGGTGTTCGCGCAGCCGGGCCATGCGCAGGCTGTTGCCGGCGCCGGTCCAGATGATGGCGGCGAGGATCGCGGCGAGCAGGGCGTCCATGACGGTGTTCATGCCGCCGATGTCCTGGGGGCGGTTGCCGATGACACCGGTGTGGGTGATCAGGGGCAGTCCGATGAGGACGGCGACGGCGAGGCCGCGGCCGACCCAGGCGGCGGCGACGGTGCCGGTCATGGGTTTGCCGGTGATGCCCCAGATGAGGGCGCGGAGCATGCGGCCGCCGTCGAGGGGGAGGCCGGGCAGGAGGTTGAAGGCGGCGACGAGGAGGTTGGAGATCATCAGGCCGCCGAGGAGGACGCCGGGGACGGTGGCCGGGTCGACGGCGTTCATGCCGAGGTAGAAGGCGCCGGCGAGGAGGAGGGAGAGGAGGGGGCCGACGAAGGCGAGGACGAATTCGCGGCCGGGGGTCTCGGATTCCTTCTCGATCTCGGAGACTCCGCCGAAGAACTGGAGCTGGATGCGGCGCACGGGGAGTTTGAAGCGGAGTGCGGCGATGGTGTGCGCGAGTTCGTGGACCAGGACGGAGGCGTAGAAGGCCACGGCGAAGAAGAGGGAGACGAGGTACCGGACGAGTCCGAGGTCGGGGAGCACTTGGTCCAGTTGGTCGCCGAAGACCCAGGTGATGAGCGCGGCGACGAGGAACCAGCTGGGCGAGACGTAGACGGGTACGCCGAAGGGGCGGCCCATGAGGAGTCCGCCGCCCGGGTCGGAGCGCTTGGCTGCGCGCTCGCCGGTTTCGTCGGTGTCTGCCACGGCTGTCCTTCGTTCGGTGCTGTCCGGCGTGGTGCGGGGTGCCGGCGGTTCGTGGGGGTTCGTCGCGGTGTGGTGGCGCGGTGTGATGCTCCGATCATGCAGTGCGAGGGGGCTCGACGTCGATGGTATGCGTGTGCTGTCGGCGTCGGGTCGTAGGGTTTCACGCATGACGACGAGCCCTGACCCCGGACCGGACACGGCCGCTGCCGGTGCGACGCCCTCTGTGGGTGGTGGCGCGGTGCGGCCCGCTTCGCTGTCGCCTTCGCGGGCCAGCGATTTCATGCAGTGCCCGTTGCTGTACCGGTTCCGGGTGATCGACAAGTTGCCGGAGAAGCCGAGTGCGGCGGCGACGCGGGGCACGCTGGTGCACGCCGTGCTGGAGCGGCTCTTCGATCATCCGGCGGCGGAGCGGACGGCGCCGCGTGCGAAGGCGTTGATTCCGGGGCAGTGGGACCGGCTGCTGGAGGCGAGGCCGGAGCTGACGGAGCTGTTTCCGGAGGGGGACGACGGGGCGGGGTTGGCCGGCTGGCTGACGGAGGCCGAGGCGCTGGTGGAGCGCTGGTTCACGTTGGAGGACCCGACGCGGCTGGAGCCGGTGGAGCGGGAGTTCTTCGTGGAGACGGAGCTGGAGTCGGGGCTGCGGTTGCGGGGGATCATCGACCGGGTGGACGTGGCGCCGTCGGGTGAGGTCCGGATCGTCGACTACAAGACGGGCAAGGCACCGCGGCCGCAGTACGCCGAGGGCGCGCTGTTCCAGATGAAGTTCTACGCCTTGGTGGTGTGGCGGCTGAAGGGGGTGGTGCCGCGCCGCTTGCAGCTGGTGTACCTGGGCAGTGGCGACGTGGTGACGTACGACCCGGTGATCGCGGACCTGGAGCGGGTGGAGCGCAAGCTGCTGGCGCTGTGGGAGGCGATCAGGGAGGCGACGGAGACGGGTGACTGGCGGCCGCGTCCGACGAAGCTGTGCGGCTGGTGTGATCATCAGGCGGTGTGTCCGGAGTTCGGTGGTACTCCCCCGGTCTATCCGCTGGTGATCGGGCCGAGGGCCGAGGTGCGGGTCGAGGTCGAGGCGGTACGCCCGGAGGGATCCTGATCGGTGGATCAGGGCAGAATGGGCGGCGTCCGTCGAAGCCGTCGTACGAATTCGAGGTAGACCCCGTGGCGATCCGCGTACTGCTGGTCGATGACCAACCGCTGCTGCGCACCGGTTTCCGGATGATCCTGGAGGCGGAGCAGGACCTGGCGGTGGTCGGTGAGGCCGGGGACGGTCTGCAGGCGCTGGACCAGGTGCGGGCCTTGCAGCCCGATGTGGTGTTGATGGACATCCGGATGCCGCGGATGGACGGGGTGGAGGCGACGCGTCAGATCACGGGTCCGGGGCGGGACGGGCCGGCGAAGGTGCTGGTGTTGACCACGTTCGATCTGGACGAGTACGTGGTGGAGGCGTTGCGGGCGGGGGCGAGCGGGTTCCTGTTGAAGGACGCGCCGGCCGTCGAGCTGGTGCAGGCGATCCGGGTGGTCGCGGCGGGTGAGGCGATGTTGGCGCCGAGCATCACGCGGCGGTTGTTGGACAAGTACGCGGGGCATCTGCCGTCGGGTGAGGACAACGTGCCGGACGCGTTGGGCACGTTGACGGAGCGTGAGGTCGAGGTGTTGAAGCTGGTGGCCCGGGGTCTGTCGAACGCGGAGATCGCGGCGGACCTGTTCGTGAGCGAGACCACGGTCAAGACGCATGTGGGGCACGTGTTGACGAAGTTGGGTCTGCGCGACCGCGTGCAGGCGGCCGTGTACGCGTACGAGAGCGGTCTGGTGCGTCCGGGCGCGGGTCAGTAGTTCCTTCGGGACGCGCGACGGCCCCCCGCCCGTGAGGGTGGGGGGCCGTCGCGCGTCCGGGGTGTCCCGGAGCGGGGTCTAGCCCTTGGCTATCTCCCAGAAGCGGAAGACGGTCGAGGCGTCGAGGGACCACTGGAGGCCGGTCACGTTGGGGCGGGTGACGGCGTACTGCTTGCTCTGCCAGAGCGGGAGGATCGGGACCTCGTCGGCGACGATGTCCTGGAGGCGGGTGAAGTCGGTGTTGGCCGCGGTGCGGTCGGACTTCGCGGAGGTCGACGGGATGATGGTCCCGCTGATCTCCTTGTTGTCGTAGTTGTTGCGCAGGACGTTGTCCGGGCCGAAGAAGGGCTGCGTGAAGTTGTCGGCGTCCGGGTAGTCGGGCACCCAGCCCTTCACGTAGACGCCGTACTTGCCGGCCTGGATGTCCTTGTCGTACTGCTCGAACTCGACGGACTTGACGTCGGCGTCGAACAGGCCGCTGTCGTTGAGCTGCTTGGCGATCAGCTGGAATTCCTGGTCGGTGGACGGGCCGAACCGGGAGGGCGTCGAGTACAGGGTGATCTTCACCTTGTCCTTGATGTTGGCCGCGCGCAGGACGGCCTTCGCCTTGTCGACCTGGGGGCTGCCGCCGTAGCGGTCGAAGAACGGGGTGGTGTGGGATCCGATGCCGGCCGGGACGATCGAGTACAGCGGGACGGCGGTCCCGTTGTAGACCTCCTTGACGAGCGCTTCGCGGTCGACGAGGTAGGCGATGGCCTTGCGGATGGGGAGCTTGCCGGCGACCGGGTCGTTCATGTTGAAGACGAGGTGCTCGACCTCGGCGCCGGCGCCCTGGACGACCTCGACCTTCTGGTTGCCGGTGTTGCCGGCGAGGCCCGCGATGTCCTTGGCGGCGAGGCCGCGGAAGGCGAAGTCGACGTCGCCGCTTTCGAGGACCTTCTTGAGGGCGGCCTGGTCCTCGTTGAAGAACTTCATGGTGACGCCGGTGTTCTTCGGCTTGGCCTTGCCGCTGTAGGACTCGTTGACGGAGAAGTTGGCTGCCTTCTCGTTGATGGAGTCCAGCTTGTAGACGCCGGAGCCGAAGGCCTTGCCGTCGGTGCGGATCTTGTCGGCGGGGTATTCGGTGTGGTCGACGATGGAGCCCGCGCCGGCCGCGATCTTGCTGGGGAAGGTCGCGTCGGAGGTCTTCAGGCGGAAGACGACGGTCCGCTCGTCGGGGGCGTCGATGCCGGCGATCGACGAGAGCATGACGGCCGGGCCGTTCTCGTCATTGATCTTCAGGGTGCGCTCGAAGGAGTACTTGACGTCCTGGGAGGTCAGCTTGTTGCCGTTGCTGAACTTCAGGCCGGTGCGCAGGACGCACTTGTAGACCTTGCTGTCGCTGCCCTGGAAGTCGCAGTTCTGCGCGGCGTCGGGCTCCGGGGTCGTGCCGCCCTTGGGGAAGGTCAGCAGCGACTGGAAGACGTTGTTGAAGAGCAGCCAGGAGCCCGGGTCGTAGCCCGAGGCGGGGTCGGTGGCCTTGACCTTGTCGGATATGCCCATGACCACGCCCTTGCCGTCTCCGGCGGCGGATCCATCCTGCGCACCGCAACCGCTGAGCAGCGCGGCGGCGGTGGCGGCGCCGAGCGGGGCTGCCAGCCACTGGTTACGTCTCATCACGCGAACGTCCTTCACAGTCGAACTGTTTCGTTGCGCCGGCCTGCGACTCCCGCTGCCGGTTCCTGCCTTGCTCAGCCGCTGACGCCCCGGCCGAGTTCCCACAGCTGGAGGTCGGAGATGGCGTTGACGGACCACTCCACTCCGGTGATGCCGTCGCGTGCGGCGACGTACTGCTTGCCCTGCCACAGGGGCAGGACCGGTACGTCCTCGGCGACGATTTCCTGCATCTCCGTGATCGCGGGGGCGGCGACGTTGCGGTCGGCCGCCCGCCGGGACTCGGGGATGAGACGGGTGCGTACGGCGGCGTTGGCGTACGGCGTGCCCAGGAAGTTGTCCTGCTCCAGGAACGGGGCGAGGAAGTTGTCGGCGTCGGGGTAGTCGGGGAACCAGCCGAGCCCGTAGGCGGCGTAGTCGCCCTTCTTCTGCGCGGGCCGGAAGTCGTTCCACTCGTTGCCCTGGACGGTGATGTCGAACAGTCGCGTGGAGTTCAGCTGGGTCTTGAGCGTCTCGAACTCGGCTGCCGTGCCGTCGCCGTAGTGGTCGGCGGTGTAGTTCAGGGTCAGCTTGACCGGGGTCTTGATGCCGGCGGCCTTCAGGATGTCGGCGGCCTTGGCGGTGTTGGCCTCGCCGTACTTGTTGAAGAACGAGTTGACGTGGCCGGTGACGGTGGTGGGGACCAGGGAGTACAGGGGCTGCGCGGCCTTGCCGTAGACCTTGGAGATGAGCTGGTTGCGGTCGACGGCGGCGGCGAGGGCCTGGCGCACGGCCTTGTCCTTGACGACCGGGGCCTCGGTGTTGAAGCCGAGGTAGCGGATCTCCAGGCCGGGCATCGGGACGAGCTTGACGCCCTTGGGGGGCTTGTCGGAGAGCTCGGTGATCTGGGCGGGCGACAGGGTGCGGGAGACCATGTGGATGGCGCCGTCGGCGAGGGCGTTGCCCATGCTCTCGGAGTCGGCGAAGGTGCGCAGTTCGACCTTGTCGTTCCGGAGCTTGATGTCGCCCTGGTAGTTCGGGTTCTTGGTGAAGACGGCGCGGACGAGGTGGTCGTCCTTGACTTCGGCCTTCATGGTGTACGGGCCGGAGCCGTCGACGGCGAAGCCGGTGCGGAGCTTCTTGGCGTCGTAGTTCTTGGCGCTGACGATGCCCGCGGCGGGGGTGGAGAGCTTGTACGGGAAGGTCGCGTCGGCCGTCTTGAGGTGGAAGACGACGGTGTCCTCGCCCTTGGCCTCGACGGTGTCGAGGGTGGAGAGCAGCGAGGAGGGGCCGTTCTCGTCCTTGATCGCGAGGACGCGGTCGATGGAGAACTTGACGTCCTGGGCGGTGAGCGGGTCACCGCTCGCGAACTTCAGCCCGGGGCGCAGGGTGCAGCGGTAGCTCTCGTTGCCGGTGTCGGTGAAGCGGCAGTCGGAGGCCGCCTCGGGGACGGGCCGGCCGCCGCCGCGCGGGGTGTGCATCAGCGTCTGGACGGTCTGGCGCAGTACGTTCCAGGCGCCGGCGTCGTAGGCGTAGGCGGGGTCGAAGGGGGCGGGGGCGTAGTCGGCGGCCTCGAACCGGTCGGTGGTTCCGACGACGATCGCCCCGGTTCCTGCTCCTCCGCCGCTCGCGCTGCCGCATGCGGACAGCGCGGGGGCGAGCAGGCCTGCGACGGCCGTCAGCACCATGGTCTTGCGGTTCATGCTGGAAGTACTCCCTCGACCCGGCACTTGCTCAAAGCGGCGTGAAAGGCACTTCGCGACGGTCGCCCGTTCAGGGCGGAACGATCGGGCCGGTGGTGTGACGATCGGTCCACGCGGTACCGGCACAAGGGTGTGTGTCCGGTACGGCTGAGGTGCGGCGCGGTGCCCGGATCGACATTAGTGGCCTGGGACGGGATGGCTGGAACTGGCAGGAGTTGGGGCGTAATCGGACGGTGATCGGAGCGGACTGACCGCATCTGCCGGAGTCTCCGCAGATGCGGTCAGGAGCTGATCAATCCGGACACAAAGGAAGCCCCCGGAGGGCCCGTGGGGGCTTCTCGGGGGCTTCGTGGGTGACCAAGGTCACCCGCCGCAACTACGCCAAGGGGGATGGAATTTCGGCCTCCGGTCCAGGAGGCGAGAGATCCTCTTGTGGGACCTGCGTCACACCCGCGTTCTGTTCGGCACGCAGCGTACGCGATCAGTTCATCGGAGTGATGAGGGACCGCAGGAACGGAAGATCGACTTCCTCCAGGGAGCGGACGATCGTGCGGCCGGGGGCCGGCGCGATCACGCCGACGGAGGGGATCGCCACGACCCGGCAGCCGGCGGCCTCGGCGGCGGCGACGCCCGTGGCGGTGTCCTCGATGACCGCGCAGCGCGAGGGGTGCGCGCCCAGGGAGCGGGCGGCGAACAGGTACGGGTCGGGGTGCGGCTTGGTGCGGGGCACCTCGTCACCGGCGACCGTCATCGTGAAGCGGTCCCGGCCGAGGGTGAGCAGCACCTGGTCGATGACCCGTCGGTGGGAGGCGGACACGAGGGCGGTGGGCACGTTGTGCCGGGCCAGCTCGGCCAACAGCCGCTCGGCTCCGGGCATCATGGGCACCTGGTCGGCGATCCGGGCCTCGAAGCGCTCGTTGAGGAGGACGCTCAGCTCGGCGATGCCGATGGCCGCGCCGGTGGACTCGATGAGGAAGGCCGCGCTGCGGCTCATGGGACCGCCGACGACGATGTCGCGCCACGAGTCCTCCAGCAGGTGGCCGAGCTCGCGGAAGATCTCCGCCTCGATCTCCCACCAGAAGCCCTCGGTGTCGACCAGCGTGCCGTCCATGTCGAGCAGCACCGCCTGGAGGGCTGAGTCGTCGGCCGTACGGGCGACGGGGGCGGGGACGGTACTCGTCATGCGCACACCTCTCTGAAGGGACGACAAGGCCGGCCACCTCTCTCCTCGGGGCGTACCCCGGGGAGCAGGCGACCGGCCTGTATGGGACCGACAAGTGTACGTCGATCCGCGTCAGCGTGCGTTGAAATACTTCGCTTCGGGGTGGTGAATCACGATCGCGTCGGTGGATTGCTCCGGGTGGAGCTGGAACTCCTCGGAGAGGTGGACGCCGATGCGCTCGGGCCGGAGGAGGTCGGCGATCTTGGCACGGTCCTCCAGGTCGGGGCAGGCTCCGTAGCCCAGCGAGAAGCGGGCGCCCCGGTACTTGAGGTCGAACATGTCCTCGACCTTCGCCGGGTCCTCGCCGCCGAAGCCGAGCTCGGCGCGGACGCGGGCGTGCCAGTACTCGGCCATGGCCTCGGCGAGCTGGACGGACAGTCCGTGCAGCTCCAGGTACTCCCGGTAGGAGTCGGACTCGAACAGCTTGGCGGTGGCCTCGCCGATCCTCGACCCGACGGTGACCACCTGGAGACCGACGACGTCGGTCTCCCCGGACTCCTCCGGGCGGAAGAAGTCCGCGAGGCACAGGCGACGGCCGCGGCGCTGGCGCGGGAAGGTGAAGCGGGTCCGCTCGTTGCCCTGCTCGTCGAGGATGATCAGGTCCTCGCCCTTGGACACGCAGGGGAAGTAGCCGTAGACGACGGCCGCTTCCAGCAGGTTCTCGGTGTGCAGCTTGTCGAGGAGGCCGCGCAGCCGCGGCCGGCCCTCGGACTCCACCAGCTCCTCGTACGTCGCCCCGCCGGCGCGGGCCTGCTTGAGGCCCCACTGGCCCTTGAACAGGGCGCCCTCGTCCAGCCAGGAGGCGTAGTCCTTGAGCGGGATGCCCTTGACCACGCGGGTGCCCCAGAACGGTGGGGTGGGGATCGGGTTGTCGGTGGAGGTGTCGGAGCGGCCGCCCGGCTCCTCGGTCTCCGCCGGCTCGGGCAGGGGCGCGGTGCGCTTGGCGACGCGGCGCTGCTTGAGTTCGGGCAGGGTGGCTCCGGGGACGCCACGCTTCACGGCGATGAGGGCGTCCATGAGGCGCAGGCCCTCGAAGGCGTCGCGGGCGTAGCGGACCTCGCCCTCGTAGATCTCGTGGAGGTCCTGCTCGACGTAGGCGCGGGTGAGGGCGGCGCCGCCGAGGATCACCGGGTAGTCGGCCGCCAGCTTGCGCTGGTTGAGCTCCTCCAGGTTCTCCTTCATGATCACGGTCGACTTCACGAGGAGACCGGACATGCCGATGACGTCGGCCTTGTGTTCCTGCGCGGCTTCGAGGATCGCGGAGACCGGCTGCTTGATGCCGATGTTCACGACGTTGTAGCCGTTGTTGGACAGGATGATGTCCACGAGGTTCTTGCCGATGTCGTGGACGTCGCCGCGGACGGTGGCGAGCACGATGGTGCCCTTGCCCTCGGCGTCGGTCTTCTCCATGTGCGGTTCCAGGAAGGCCACCGCGGTCTTCATGACCTCCGCCGACTGGAGGACGAACGGCAGCTGCATCTGGCCGGAGCCGAAGAGCTCGCCGACGACCTTCATGCCCTCCAGGAGGGTGTCGTTGACGATGTCGAGGGCCGGGCGGGTCCGGAGCGCCTCGTCGAGGTCGGCTTCCAGGCCGTTCTTCTCGCCGTCGATGATGCGGCGCTGGAGCCGCTCGTCGAGCGGGAGCGCCATCAGTTCCTCGGCGCGGCCGGCCTTGAGGGACTTGGTGTTGACGCCCTCGAACAGTGCCATCAGCTTCTGCAGCGGGTCGTAGCCCTCGGCGCGCCGGTCGTAGATCAGGTCGAGGGCGGTGCCGACCTGCTCGTCGTCGAACCGGGCGATGGGCAGGATCTTGCTGGCGTGGACGATCGCGGAGTCCAGGCCGGCCTTGACGCACTCGTCGAGGAATACGGAGTTGAGCAGGACGCGGGCGGCCGGGTTGAGGCCGAAGGAGATGTTCGACAGGCCCAGCGTGGTCTGCACGTCCGGGTGACGGCGCTTCAGCTCGCGGATCGCCTCGATGGTGGCGATGCCGTCCTTGCGGGACTCCTCCTGGCCGGTGCAGATGGTGAAGGTGAGGGTGTCGATGAGGATGTCCGACTCGTGGATCCCCCAGTTGCCCGTGAGGTCCGCGATGAGCCGCTGCGCGATGGCGACCTTGTGTTCGACGGTGCGGGCCTGGCCCTCCTCGTCGATGGTCAGCGCGATCAGCGCGGCGCCGTGCTCCCGGGCGAGGCCGGTGACCTTCGCGAAGCGGGACTCCGGTCCGTCGCCGTCCTCGTAGTTGACCGAGTTGATGACGGCGCGACCGCCGAGCTTCTCCAGGCCGGCCTGGATGACGGGGACCTCGGTGGAGTCCAGCACGATCGGCAGCGTGGAGGCGGTGGCGAAACGGCCGGCCAGTTCCTTCATGTCGGCGACGCCGTCACGGCCCACGTAGTCGATGCACAGGTCCAGCATGTGCGCGCCTTCGCGGATCTGATCGCGCGCCATCTCCACGCAGTCGTCCCAGCGCGCCTCCAGCATGGCGTCGCGGAACTTCTTCGAGCCGTTGGCGTTGGTGCGCTCCCCGATCGCCATGTACGAGGTGTCCTGGCGGAACGGGACCGTCTGGTAGAGGGAGGAGGCGCCCGCCTCGGGCCGGGGCTCGCGGGGGGCCGGGCTGAGGGCGTGGACCCGCTCGACGACCTGGCGCAGGTGTTCGGGGGTGGTGCCGCAGCAGCCTCCGACGAGGGAGAGGCCGTACTCGCGGACGAAGGTCTCCTGGGCGTCGGCCAGCTCGCTCGCGGAGAGCGGGTAGTGCGCCCCGTTCTTGCCCAGGACGGGCAGGCCGGCGTTGGGCATGCAGGAGAGGGGGATGCGGGAGTTGCGCGCGAGGTAGCGCAGGTGCTCGCTCATCTCGGCGGGGCCGGTCGCGCAGTTGAGGCCGATCATGTCGATGCCCAGGGGCTCCAGCGCGGTGAGCGCGGCGCCGATCTCCGAGCCGAGCAGCATCGTGCCGGTGGTCTCCACGGTCACGGAACAGATCAGCGGCACGGACACGCCGAGGGCCTCCATGGCGCGGCGGGCGCCGATGACGGAGGACTTGGTCTGGAGGAGGTCCTGGGTGGTCTCGACGAGGAGGGCGTCGGCGCCGCCGGTGATCAGGCCCTCGGCGTTGATCTGGTAGGCGTCGCGGATCGTCGCGTAGTCGATGTGGCCCAGCGTGGGCAGCTTGGTGCCGGGGCCCATGGAGCCCAGGACCCAGCGCTGGCGTCCGGTGGAGGCGGTGAACTCGTCGGCGACCTCGCGGGCGATGCGGGCGCCGGATTCGGACAGCTCGTGGTTGCGCTCGGCGATGTCGTACTCGGCGAGGGCGGCGAAGTTCGCGCCGAAGGTGTTCGTCTCGACGCAGTCCACGCCGACGGCGAAGTACTCCTGGTGCACGTTGCGCACGATGTCGGGGCGCGTGACGTTCAGGACCTCGTTGCAGCCTTCGAGCTGCTGGAAGTCCTCCAGGGAGGGGTCTTGTGCCTGGAGCATCGTTCCCATGGCTCCGTCGGCGACGACCACGCGGGTGGCGAGCGCCTCCCGGAGGGCATCGGCCCGGGTCTGGGTGTCTGCGGGCGGGTTCGGCAACGAGGCCATGGATGAGCTCCCTGGGATGCGACGGCTGTCGGCTTTGCACCCCCTCTGTGTCAAGGGTGCACGCGGTCAGGGTAACCGCGCGGTGGCAACCCCGGTGGGGCCGTCCCACGTGGCGGACTGCATTCTGTGCGCGGGGGTCTGTCCCGGCTGTCCGGATCGGTGCTGTCCTGAAGATTCCCCCGACCATGCGCGAGGTCGACATCGACCGATACTGTTCAGCATTGTCGAACTACGTCAGCAGGAGGCTGCGCGATGGCACGGAACATCCAGTCGCTCGAACGAGCCGCTGCGATGCTGCGGCTCCTGGCGGGCGGCGAGCGCCGGCTGGGACTGTCGGACGTGGCGACGTCCCTCGGCCTGGCCAAGGGGACCGCGCACGGGATCCTGCGCACTCTGCAGGCCGAGGGCTTCGTGGAGCAGGACTCCGCTTCGGGCCGCTACCAGCTGGGCGCCGAGCTGCTCCGCCTGGGGAACAGCTATCTGGACGTGCACGAGCTGCGTGCCCGCGCCCTGGTCTGGACGGACGACCTGGCCCGGGCGAGCGGCGAGAGCGTGTACGTGGGGGTGCTCCACAACAGCGGGGTGCTGATCATGCATCACGTGTTCCGCCCGGACGACAGCCGTCAAGTGCTGGAGGTGGGGGCCATGCAGCCACTGCACTCCACGGCCCTGGGCAAGGTGCTGTCCGCGTACGACCCGGTGGCGCACACCGAGGCCGTGGAGGTCGAGCGGGAGGTGTTCACTCCCCGCACCGTCACGGACGGCGCCGGTTTCGAGGAGATCCTCGACCTGACGCGGGCCCGCGGCTGGGCCTCGGACATCGAGGAGACCTGGGAGGGGCTGGCCTCGGTGGCGGCGCCGATCCACGACCGGCGCCGGATGCCGGTGGGTGCGGTGGCGGTCGTGGGCGCCGTGGAACGGGTGTGCACGGAGGCCGGCGAGCCGCGCGCGACGCTGGTCGCGTCGGTCCGGGACTGCGCGAGGTCGGTTTCGCGCGACCTTGGCGCGGGCCGGTTCTGACCTTGCATTGATCGCATCCGGAGGCACTTTCTCCGCTATCCGGATGCCTTGCGCCTTTTTTTGATCATCAAATGGCTGAATTTGGTCGATCGCACCGGCCGGTAACGATCCGACTCTTTGACCTGGTCAACCCTTGACGCCTTCTTCACCAGGGCGGAAAACTGCCGTTCATCGGTCGGCATTGTCGAACACCTACCGGCAATACGCGTTAGGGTGTGACAAGGCCAAGGACCGGTGCAGCACTCACCGAGTGCGTGGGCCACCGGAGGGACCCGGTGTCCACGTACCCCTGGACGTAAGACAAAGGAGTCGCGGGTGTCCAGCTCCGACATCTTCATCGGCGAGACCATCGGTACCGCCCTGCTCACACTGCTCGGTGGCGGCGTCTGCGCCGCCGTCACGCTGAAGAGCTCCAAGGCCCGCAACGCGGGTTGGCTCGCCATCACGTTCGGCTGGGGATTCGCCGTACTGATCGCCGCCTACGTCTCCGCGCCCCTCTCCGGCGCCCACCTCAACCCGGCGGTCACCGTCGGCCTCGCGATCAAGGACGGTGACTGGGGCAACGTCCCGGTGTACTTCGCCGGCCAGCTCCTGGGCGCGATGCTCGGCGCGGTGCTGATGTGGGTCACGTACTACGGCCAGTTCCGTGTGCACCTGGCGGACCCGGAGCACATCCGGGACGCGAAGCTCGGCCCGGAGGACCCGCACCCGCACGACGTGGCGGGCCCGGTCCTCGGGATCTTCTCCACCGGTCCGGAGATCCGCAACATCGTCCAGAACCTGGCGACCGAGATAATCGGCACCGCCGTCCTGGTCCTGGCCATCCTGACCCAGGGTCTCCAGGACGACGGCAAGGGCCTCGGCGTCATCGGCGTCCTGATCACCTCTTTCGTGGTCGTCGGCATCGGCCTCTCGCTCGGCGGTCCGACCGGCTACGCCATCAACCCGGTCCGCGACCTCGGTCCGCGCATCGTCCACGCCCTGCTGCCGCTTCCCAACAAGGGCGGCTCCGACTGGGCATACTCCTGGATCCCGGTGGTCGGCCCGCTCGTCGGTGCCGCCGCCGCCGGTGGTCTGTACAACATCGCGTTCGCCTGATCAGCATCGGCACGTATCGCAAGATCCGCACCGCCCCCTGATTCCGCCAACCCAGAGACCTGCCAGGAGCACCCACCATGACCAGCAGCACCGGCCCCTTCATCGCCGCGATCGACCAGGGCACCACCTCCTCCCGCTGCATCGTGTTCGACCGCGACGGCCGCATCGTCGCGGTCGACCAGAAGGAGCACGAGCAGATCTTCCCGAAGCCGGGCTGGGTCGAGCACGACGCCGCCGAGATCTGGACCAACGTCCAGGAGGTCGTCGCCGGAGCCATCGCCAAGGCCGAGATCACCGCCGCGGACGTCAAGGCCGTCGGCATCACCAACCAGCGCGAGACCACCCTGCTGTGGGACAAGAACACCGGTGAGCCGGTGCACAACGCGCTGGTCTGGCAGGACACCCGCACCGACGCCCTGTGCAAGGAGCTCGGCCGCAACGTCGGCCAGGACCGCTTCCGCCGCGAGACGGGCCTCCCGCTCGCCTCGTACTTCGCCGGCCCCAAGGTCCGCTGGCTGCTCGACAACGTCGAGGGCCTGCGCGAGCGCGCCGAGGCAGGCGACATCCTCTTCGGCACCATGGACTCGTGGGTCATCTGGAACCTCACGGGTGGCGCCCAGGGCGGTGTGCACGTCACCGACGTCACCAACGCCTCGCGCACCATGCTGATGAACCTGCACTCCCTGGAGTGGGACCCGAAGATCGCGGAGTCGATGGGGGTCCCGACCAACGTCCTCCCCGAGATCAGGTCCTCCGCCGAGGTCTACGGCCACGTCAAGGAGGGCGTCCTCGCCGGCGTCCCGGTCGCCTCGGCGCTCGGCGACCAGCAGGCCGCCCTGTTCGGGCAGACCTGTTTCGCCGAGGGCGAGGCCAAGTCGACCTACGGCACCGGCACGTTCATGCTGATGAACACCGGCGACCAGATCATCAACTCCTACAGCGGCCTGCTGACCACGGTCGGCTACCGGATCGGCGACCAGAAGCCGGTCTACGCGCTGGAGGGCTCCATCGCCGTCACCGGCTCGCTCGTCCAGTGGATGCGCGACCAGATGGGCCTGATCAAGTCCGCCGCCGAGATCGAGACCCTGGCCTCCTCCGTCGAGGACAACGGCGGCGCCTACTTCGTGCCCGCCTTCTCCGGCCTCTTCGCCCCGTACTGGCGCTCCGACGCCCGCGGTGTGATCGCCGGCCTCACCCGGTACGTCACCAAGGCGCACATCGCCCGTGCCGTCCTGGAGGCCACCGCCTGGCAGACCCGTGAGATCACCGACGCCATGACCAAGGACTCGGGCGTCGAGCTCGCCGCCCTCAAGGTCGACGGCGGCATGACCTCCAACAACCTGCTGATGCAGACGCTCTCGGACTTCCTGGACGCACCGGTGGTGCGCCCCATGGTCGCCGAGACCACCTGCCTCGGCGCCGCCTACGCCGCCGGCCTCGCCGTCGGCTTCTGGCCCGACACCGACGCCCTGCGCGCCAACTGGCGCCGCGCGGCGGAGTGGACCCCGCGGATGCCCGCCGAACAGCGGGACCGCGAGTACAAGAGCTGGCTCAAGGCCGTCGAGCGGTCCATGGGCTGGGTCGACGACGAAGACGCCAGCTGACCGCTCAGCCGGCGCAATCGACGAGTAAGTAGGAGTCAAGCGATATGAGCAGCCCGCAGAGCGTTCCCGCCCTGGGTACGCACCCGACCGCCGGTTCGAACCCGAGCCGCGCCGAGACCCGCGAGCAGTTGGCCAAGGCCACGTACGACCTGCTGGTCATCGGCGGTGGAATCCTGGGCACCTCGGTGGCCTGGCACGCCGCGCAGTCGGGGCTGCGGGTCGCCATGGTGGACGCCGGCGACTTCGCCGGCGCCACCTCCTCCGCCTCGTCCAAGCTCGTCCACGGCGGTCTGCGCTACCTGCAGACCGGCGCGGTCAAGCTGGTCGCCGAGAACCACCACGAGCGCCGGGTGTTGGCCAAGGACGTGGCCCCGCACCTGGTCAACCCGCTCACGTTCTACCTCCCGGTGTACAAGGGCGGCCCGGTCGGCGCCGCGAAGCTGGGCGCGGGCGTGTTCGCGTACTCGGCGCTGTCCGCCTTCGGTGACGGCATCGGCAAGGTCATATCCCCGGCCCGTGCCGTCGCCGACAACCCGGGTCTGAAGACGGACAACCTGAAGGCCGTCGCCGTCTACTACGACCACCAGATGAACGACTCCCGCGTGGCCGTCATGACGGTCCGCGCGGCCGTCGAGTCGGGCGCGGTCGTCCTGAACCACGCCGAGGTCACCGGTCTGCGCATGACGCGCGGCCGGGTCAGCGGCGCCGAACTCAAGGACCGTCTCGACGGCACCGAGTTCGGGGTCGACGCGCGCGTCGTGCTCAACGCCACCGGCCCGTGGGTGGACCACCTGCGGCGCATGGAAGACAAGCACTCGATGCCGTCGATCCGTCTGTCCAAGGGCGCGCACATCGTGATGAAGCGCAAGTCGCCCTGGAAGGCCGCCATGGCCACCCCGATCGACAAGTACCGCATCACCTTCGCCCTGCCGTGGGAGGACCAGCTGCTGCTCGGCACCACCGACGAGGTGTACGAGGGCGACCCCGCGGACGTGCGCGCCACCGAGGCCGACATCCAGCAGATCCTCGACGAGGCGGCGTTCTCCGTGAAGGACGCGGACCTCGACCGTTCCCTGATGACGTACGCCTTCGCGGGCCTGCGGGTGCTGCCCGGCGGCCCCGGCGGGGTGGAGAAGGCCAAGCGGGAGACCGTGGTCTCCGAGGGCGCGGGCGGCATGCTGTCGGTGGCCGGCGGCAAGTGGACCACCTACCGCCACATCGGCCGTGTCGTGATGGAGAAGCTGGCGAAGCTCCCGGGCAGCCCGCTGACCGAGGACATGGAGCCGCTGAAGTCGCTCGTGCGCCGGATCGCCCTGCCCGGTGTCGCCAACCCGAACGCGGTGGCGCACCGGCTGCTGGTGGACCGGGAGCCCGGGACGCGGATGGACCCGCTGACCGCCCGGCACCTGGCCTCGCACTACGGTTCGCTGGCCTTCGACATCGCGCGGCTGGCGAACGAGGACGCGGCGCTCGCCGAGCGCATCCACCCGGACGGTCCGGAGATCTGGGCGCAGGTCGCGTACGCCCGTGACAACGAGTGGGCCGAGACGGTCGACGACGTGCTGCGTCGCCGTACCACGGTGACGGTCCGCGGCCTGGACGACGACGCGGTGCGCGCCCGTGTCCAGGAGATGCTGGGCGACAAGGCTTAGCCTGCTCGGCAGGTGGGCAGAGGGGCGGTTCCGAGGGGAACCGCCCCTCTGTCGTGGGCTGTGGTTGGTGTCGTTTCAAGGCTTAGGCTGACCCACGTACGCAAGGGAACTTCGGAAGGAGACCTGGGTGATCGAGCTTGAGGGCGTGCCCGAGCTGATCGACCCGGTCATGGTGGCCGCGTTCGAGGGCTGGAACGACGCGGGTGACGCCGCCTCCGGTGCGGTGACGCACCTTGACCGGGAGTGGAAGGGCGAGGTCTTCGCGGCTCTGGACGCCGAGGACTACTACGACTTCCAGGTCAACCGGCCGACGGTCTGGCTGGACAACGGAGTACGGAAGATCACCTGGCCCACGACGCGTCTGTCGGTGGTCAGGATCGGCGGCGCCAAACCGCGCGACCTGGTGTTGGTGCGGGGCATCGAACCGTCCATGCGCTGGCGGTCGTTCTGCAACGAGATCCTCGGCTTCGCCCACGAGTTGGGCGTGGAGATGGTCGTCATCCTGGGGGCGCTGCTCGGCGACACCCCGCACACCCGGCCGGTCCCGGTGAGCGGGGTGACGTCCGACGCCGACCTGGCGCGCACGATGGACCTGGAGGAGACCAAGTACGAGGGTCCGACCGGGATCGTGGGCGTGCTCCAGGAGGCCTGTACGCACGCGGGCGTGCCGGCGGTGTCGTTGTGGGCGGCGGTGCCGCACTACGTGTCGCAGCCGCCGAACCCGAAGGCGACGCTGGCGTTGCTGAATCGGCTGGAGGATCTGATCGACATTCGGATCCCGCTCGGCGAACTGCCCGAGGACGCGCGGGCCTGGCAGTTGGGCGTGGACCAACTGGCCGCCGAGGACAGCGAGGTGGCCGAGTACGTGCAGACGCTGGAGGAGGCGCGGGACACCGCCGACCTGCCGGAGGCCTCGGGGGACGCCATCGCCCGGGAGTTCGAGCGGTACCTGCGGCGCCGTGATCCGGCGGCCGATCCGGGCACGGCGGGCGACACCGGCTCGTACTTCCGCGACCTCTCGGGAGGCGGTCGTCCGCAGCCGAAGCCGAGGCCCGGACCGGAGGAGTCGGCGGGCTCGCCCGAGGCGCCCGACACACCGGACGCGGACGAGGACACCCCCGAGGCCTGACCCGCCTGTCGCCGGGAGTGCGGTGAACGAGCGAAGCGCGCCCCGACGGTTGCGTCGGGGCGCGCTTCGTTGTCGGGGAGCGGTGCTCCCCCGGGTTCTACAGGGCCACGCCCAGCAGGGCGTCGACCGTGCGGGAGACCAGACCGGGGGCCGATTCGTCGTCGCCGGACGCGGCGATCTGGAGTTCGGCCCAGCGGTCCACCGCGGCCAGCGCGGCGGGGGCGTCCAGGTCGTCGGCGAGGGCCTCGCGGACCTCCTCGACGAGGGTGTCGGCGGGGATGCCGTCGGGGCGTGACACGGCCGCGCGCCAGCGTTCGAGGCGGGCGACGGCCTCGGCGAGGACCTCGTCCGTCCACTCCCAGTCGGCCCGGTAGTGGTGGGCCAGCAGCGCGAGTCGGATGGCCGCCGGGTCGACGCCGGCGCGGCGCAGCGCGGAGACGAAGACCAGGTTGCCCTTGGACTTCGACATCTTCTCGCCGTTGAGGGCGACCATGCCGGCGTGGACGTACGCCTTGGCCATCGGGAACTCGCCCGTGAGGGCCTGTGCGTGCGAGGCGCCCATCTCGTGGTGCGGGAAGGCCAGGTCGGAGCCGCCGCCCTGGATGTCGAAGCCCATGCCGAGGTGGTCGAGGGCGATGGCGACGCACTCGATGTGCCAGCCGGGTCGGCCGCGGCCCAGCGAGCCGCCGTCCCAGCTCGGGTCGCCCGGGCGGGCGGCCATCCACAGCATCGGGTCGAGCGGGTTCTTCTTGCCGGGACGCTCGGGGTCGCCGCCGCGCTCGGCGGACAACAGCCGCATCGCCTCGGCGTCGAGGTGGGAGACCTGCCCGAAGTGGGGGTCGGACTCCACGGAGAAGTAGACGTCGCCGTCGAGTTCGTAGGCGGCGCCCGCCTCCCGGAGCCGTTCGACCAGCGGCACGATGCCGGGTATGGCCTCGACGGCGCCGATGTAGTGCCGGGGCGGCAGCATCCGCAGGGCGGTCATGTCCTCGCGGAAGAGGGCCGTCTCGCGTTCGGCGAGTTCGGTCCAGTCCTGGCCGTCCCGCAGCGCCCGCTCCAGCAGCGGGTCGTCCACGTCGGTGACGTTCTGGACGTAGTGGACCTGCCGCTTGTTGTCGAGCCACACGCGCTGGACGAGGTCGAACGCGTTGTAGGTCGCCGCGTGACCGATGTGGGTCGCGTCGTACGGGGTGATTCCGCAGACGTAGATACGGGCGACGGGACCGGGGTCGAGGGTGATCGTCCCTTGGGTCGCGGAGTCGTGGATCTGGAGGTCGCGGCCCTTGCCAGGAAGGGCGGGGACCTCAGAAGCGGGCCAGGCATGCATGCTTCGAGACTAACCGGACTGGTGTTCCGGAAACGAACCGGACCTGCACTGTTGGCTTGATCGACACTCTTGCGATCTGGCCGGTTCCATGCATGTCGCGCCGGCCTGTTCAGACCGGCGGCCAGGGGATCGCGGGCCACTGCCCGGACGGCTTCGGGTGGGTCCCCGTGCGCACCAGATGGGCCACACGGGCCCGTACGGCGTCCAACTCGGCGGCGGTGATCAGTTCGGCCAGCCGGGTGGCGAGCGGGCCTCCGTCGGCCAGCTGATCGGCCAGGGAGGCCAGCGCCGACCGTGCCTCGTCCGTCAGCGACTCCCCCGCCCACCCCCACAGCAGGGTGCGCAGCTTGTCCTCCGTGTGGAAGGTCACTCCGTGGTCGATGCCGTAGAGCCGCCCGTCGGGGGCGGGCAGCAGGTGGCCGCCCTTGCGGTCGCCGTTGTTGATCACGGCGTCGAGAACGGAGAGCCGGCGCAGCCGGGGGTCGTCGGCGTGGACGAGCAGCGCGGTGCGGCCCTCGCCCACCTCGGCGAAGGCCACCGGCTTCCAGCCCTCCCCCGCCTCCTCGCCCTCGACGAGCGCGAGGAGCTCCGCCTCCGGTGATTCCCCGGCATCGATCCAGTGCTGGACCATGCCCTCGCCGTACGGGCCGTCGCGCAGCACGGTCGTCGGCACGAGTCCCCAACCGGTGGCCTCGGAGACCAGGTAGGCGGCGCGCTCGCGCTGGGCGAGGTTGCCGTCGGGGAAGTCCCACAGCGGCCGCTCGCCCTTGATCGGCTTGTAGACGCAGTCGACGCTCTCGCCCTCGTGCGTCACCGTGCAGAACAGGACGGCGTTGGAGGCCTCGGCGATGCGGGCGCGGACGGTCAGCTCACCTCGGGTGAGCAGTTCCTCGATCGGGGTCACGGGGCTCACGCCTGGCGCCGGTAGCCGTTCTGGCGCGGACACACGTGCCCTTCGGGGTCGAGCGGCAGGCTGCACAGCGGGCACGGCGGGCGGCCCGCGTTGACGACGTCCAGGGCGCGTTTGGCGAAGGCCCGCGCCTGGCTGCCGGACAGGCGGACGCGGAGCATCGGGGGCCCGTTCTCCTCGTCCTGGAGCAGGCGCTCCTCCGCCTCGGCGAGATCCTCTTCCGAGTCCGCGTCGAGTTCCACCAGCGCCTGGGCCTCGACGATCATGCGCTGCTCGTCGCCGTCCCAGGCGAGCGCCATGGTCCCGACGCGGAACTCCTCCTCGACGGGGGCGTCGAGCGGTGCGGTGTCGGGCGCCTCGGTGGAGGCGACGGCGGGGACGGGGGCGTTGCCGCCGGTGCGGCGCACGACCTCGTCCAGCAGTTCGTCCATCCGCTCGGCCAGGGCCGCGACCTGCGTCTTCTCCAGGGACACGCTCGTGACCCGGGGGCCCGAGGAGGCCTGGAGGAAGAACGTACGACGTCCAGGCAGACCGACCGTGCCGGCCACGAAGCGGTCCGGCGGGTCGTAAAGGAAAACCTGACGGGGCACGTCCAGTCTCCAAGGTTCGGCGGCGGGGGGAGGGGCGGTGCTGTGCAGTTGTGTTGGCCCGTCCACCCTACTGCGCCGTTCGATCAGGCCGCGCCCGCACCGCCCCCCACGACGGCGTTCCCGTCGGCTTCGGGATCCTGCGGGGTTTCGGCGGACGCGCGCGGGATCAATGACCCGAAGTCGCCGGTGTCGCCGAGTCGGAACACGAAGGGTCGGGTCGCGGTGTAGCGGATCGCGGTGACCGAGCAGGGGTCGACGTGGATCCGTTGGAAGAGGTCGAGGTGCATGCCGAGGGCGTCCGCCACAAGCGACTTGATGATGTCCCCGTGCGAGCACATGAGGAAGACGGCGTCGCCGCCGTGCTCTTCCTCGATCCGCGCGTCCCATTCGCGCACGGCGTCCACGGCGCGGGCCTGCATGGCCCGCATGGACTCGCCGCCGGGGAAGGACGCCGCCGAGGGGTGCTGCTGGACGATCTTCATCAGGGGTTCGTCGGCGAGTTCGGAGAGCTTGCGGCCGGACCAGTCGCCGTAGTGGCACTCGCCGATCCGGTCGTCGGTGTGCTCGGTCAGCCCGGGCCGTGCGGCGAGCAGCGGGGCCAGCGTTTCCCGGCAGCGCTGGAGCGGGCTGCTGACGACGGCCGCGAGGGGCACGCCCGCGAGTCGCCCGGGCAGCGCGGCGGCCTGTTCGGCGCCGCGTTCGTCGAGGGCCACTCCCGGGGTCCATCCGGCGAGCAAGCCTGCGGTGTTGGCGGTGGACCGCCCGTGTCGTACGAGGATCAGCGTGGCCATGCGCCCAGCCTAAGCGGTGGCGCGTGTGTGCGGGCGGGGTGGGCGCAGGGAAGAATGCCCCGAGTGATTGTCGACTGCGCGATGTACCGGGACGGCCGCCGTTCCCAGGCCCCGAAGGACTTCTCGGATGCCCTGGACGAGGCCCGGGCCGACGGCGACGCCTTCGTCTGGGTCGGCATGCACGAGCCGACGGAGAAGGAATTCGAGCACGTCAGCCAGGAGTTCGGCCTGCATCCCCTGGCGGTGGAGGACGCGCTGGGGGCTCACCAGCGGCCGAAGCTGGAGGTGTACGACGACTCGCTCTTCGTGGTCCTCAAGCCGGTGATGTACGACGAGGCGACGGACACCGTGACCACCGGCGAGTTGATGGTCTTCATCGGTGACTCGTTCGTGGTCACCGTCCGGCACGGGGAGGGGGCCGCGCTGGCCGCCGTCCGACACCGGCTGGAGCACGAGCCGGAGGTGCTCAGGCACGGGCCGACGGCGGTGTTGTACGCGGTGTCCGACGCCGTGGTGGACCACTACATCGAGGTGGCGGCCGAGCTCCAGTCCGACCTGGAGGAGTTGGAGGCGGAGGTGTTCGCGCCGAACGTGACGGACACGAAGAACACCGCCGCCCGGATCTACGGCTTCAAGCGGCAGGTGCTGGAGTTCCGTCGGGCGACGAGTCCGCTGCTCCAGCCCATGGACCGCCTCGCCTTCGGCAGCGTGCCGTTCGTGCACGACCACGCCCAGCCCTTCTTCCGTGACGTCGCCGACCACCTGACGAAGGCGAACGAGTACATCGAGGGCCTGGACCGGCTGCTGTCGGACGCGCTGGCGGCGCACCTGGCGCAGATGGGTGTCCGACAGAACGACGACATGCGCAAGATCTCCGCCTGGGCGGCGATGGCGGCCGTCCCGACGATGGTCGCGGGGGTCTACGGCATGAACTTCGACCACATGTGGGAACTCCACCAGCGCTGGGGCTATCCGGTACTGCTGGTGATCATGACGGTGCTGTGCCTGGGCCTGCACCGGATGTTCAAGCGCCGCGGCTGGCTGTAGGCCGTCTCCCGCGGGGCGGCGCCAGGGCGCTCAGGCGAACTCGGGTGCGGTGGCGGGTTCGCCGCCCAGCGCGTCGCGCCGTTCGGGCAGGCGCAGGTCGATCATGCGGTGCCAGCCGCCGAAGCGCTCGTACGCGTACATGCCGCGGATGCCGGCGGCGAGCGCGGCGGACTTGGGCGCCGGCCAGCGCAGGATCCGCCCCATGTGCGCCATCACGGCGAGGCTCACGTCGCGGTAGACGCCGATCTCGGCGAGCGCGCTGGTGCGCAGGGTCCGCTGGATGGTCCGGGCGTGGCCCTCGCGGGCGAGCCTCAGGAGTTCCTCGTGGCAGTAGGCGAGGTGGTTGTCCTCGTCGTTGCTGATCATGCGGATGGCCTTGCCGATCTCGGGGTGGTCCCCGAAGCACTTGGCCAACATCACCATCTGGTCCGCGGCGCGCTGTTCGGTGACCCGGCTGTGCGCGAGGTAGACGACGATGTCCTCCTCGGTCAGCGGTTCGTCGCGGCGCAGCTTGTCGTGGGCGAGCCCGATGCCGCGCCGCTCCAGCAGCATCGTGTAGTCGGTCTCGGGCGGCACGGGAACCGCCGGCAGGCCGCGCTTGCGCAGCAGTGCCCGGAAGATCCGGCCGTGCTTGTCCTCGTCGGCGCCGTGGCGGGTGATCTTGGGGGCGAGATCGCGCATGCCGGCCGGCACGAGCGCCGCGATCCGGGCGTTCTCCCAGCCGCCCTGGGACTCCCCGCTGGCGGCGATGGAGCAGAACAGCTGGAAGGAGTCGTCGTGGTCGACGATCTCCTGGAACAGGCTGCGGGCAGAGAGCATGTAACGAGTCAAATGCGGATGGAGCGGACGGGCAACCGATGCGTCGCGCCGCTCGGCCGAATGAACGAACCGAAGGCGATGCCCGCAGGGCGTAACCAGGGGGCCGCCGATCGCGTTGTTGGCGGTGTCGGCCGTGGCGGGGAAGACCCCCCGAGCCCCCACCACGGCCGCAGAACCTCCGACTCCTCGCCTCAGGCGAGACCCGCCAGTTCCAGCGCCTCGGTCCCGGCGCGCAGGGCGGTGATCCGCTCGTCCAGCGTGAATCCGGCCGGGGCCAGCGTCAGGGTCGTGACCCCGGCTTCCGCGTAGGCCCGCATCCCGTCCGCGATCCGCTCCACGGAGCCCAGCAGGGTGGTCGAGTCGATCAGCGAGTGCGGGACGGCGGCCGCCGCGCCCGCCTTGTCGCCGGCCAGGTACTTCTCCTGGATCTCGGCCGCTTCCTTCTCGTAGCCCATGCGCTGGGCCAACTGGTTGTAGAAGTTCTGCTTGGCGCTGCCCATGCCGCCGACGTACAGCGCGGTGTACGGGCGGAACATGTCCGCGAGTCCGCCCACGTCGGCGCCGATGGCCAGTGGCACGGTCGGACAGACGTCGAAGCCGTCCATCGTCAGGCCCGCCTTCTCGCGGCCCGCGCGGATGTGTCGCAGCGCCGTCTCCTCCAGGTGCTCCGCCGCCGGGAAGATCAGCAGGGCCCCGTCGGCGATCTCGCCCGTCTGCTCCAGGTTCTTCGGACCGATCGCGGCGATGTAGAGCGGGATGTGCTCGCGCTCCGGGTGCACGGTGAGCTTGATCGGCTTGCCGGGGCCGCCGGGCAGCGGGAGGGTCCAGTGCTGTCCTTCGTAGCTCAGCCGCTCGCGGCTCATCGCCTTGCGGACGATCTCCACGTACTCGCGGGTCCGGGCGAGCGGCTTGTCGAACTTCACGCCGTACCAGCCCTCCGAGACCTGCGGTCCGGAGACCCCGAGGCCGAGTCGGAAGCGGCCCTTGGTGAGCGAGTCCAGGGTGGCGGCGGTCATGGCCGTCATGGCGGGCTGGCGGGCCGGGATCTGGAAGATGGCCGAGCCGACGTCGATCCGCTCGGTCTGGGCCGCGACCCAGGCCAGGACCGTGGCCGCGTCCGAGCCGTAGGCCTCCGCCGCCCAGCAGACGTCGTACCCGAGGCGGTCGGCCTCCTGGGCGACGGCGAGGTTGTCGGCGTCCATGCCCGCACCCCAGTAACCGAGATTGATGCCGAGCCGCATGTGTCGTCCCCTTACCGGTTTACCGATCAGTAACGTTGGTCTGCGGGGGACTGTAGCGCGCCACGGTGCCCCGCGTCAGTGCCCCAGTAGTCTCAGCGCTCATGGAGCAGAGGCATCTCGGCCGCACCGGACTGCGCGTCTCCCGGATCGGCCTCGGCACCCTGACCTGGGGACGGTCCGCCGAAGGACCCGACGAGGCGGGCGCGGCCGAGCAGTTGAAGACCTTCTGGGAGGCGGGCGGCACCTTCGTCGACACCGCCGACGTGTACGGGGGCGGGGAGGCGGAGTACCTCCTGGGGCAGTTGATCAGCGGAGCGGCGCCGCGGCGGGAACTGGTGATCGCGACCAAGTCGGGGTCCGTACGGGACCCGGATCGGCGCTTCGACTGTTCGCGGGGCCACCTGCTGGCCGCGCTGGACGATTCGCTGGCCCGCCTGGGCACCGACTACGTGGACCTGTGGCAGGTGCACGCCTTCGACCCGGGAACCCCGCTGGAGGAGACCCTCCAGGCCCTGGACCTGGCCGTGAGCAGCGGGCGGGCGCGGTACGCGGGGGTGGCCGGCTTCAGCGGCTGGCAGTTGGCGAAGGCGGCGACCTGGCAGCTGGCGGCGCCGGGCCTGCGGACCCGCCTGGCGTCGACCCAGATGGAGTACTCGCTCCTCCAGCGGGGGGTGGAGCGCGAGGTGCTGCCGGCGGCGCTGGACCTGGGTGTGGGCCTGCTCCCCTCGTCGCCGCTGGGGCGCGGGGTCCTGACGGGCAAGTACCGGGACGGGACGCCCGCCGACTCGCGGGCCGCGTCGGACACCCTGGCGGCCTTCGTGGACCCGTACCTGGACGATCCCGCGAGCCGGATCGTGGACGCGGTGGCGACGGCGGCGCAGGGGCTGGCGGTGACCCCGCTCCAGGTGGCGCTGGCGTGGATCCGGGACCGGCCGGGAGTCGTCGCGCCGATCGTCGGCGCGCGGACGGCGGAGCAGCTCGGCGCGGCGCTGTCGGTGGAGGCCCTTAGTCTTCCCGAGGAGATCTGCCGTGCGCTGGACGACGTGTCGGCGCCCGTGCACCGCTACCCCGATCAGGACTGGAGCACGCTGTGAGTACGGACCGTCACGCCCCCGAGCCCGCCGCCGCGGATGAACTGGCCGCCCCCGGCCCGGAGGGCGAGCCCACGGACGGCTCCGACGGCGTCGCTCCGCCGGAGGCGGATCAGGCCCCCGAGGCACCGTCCGAGCCCCCGTCGGACCCGGAGGCCGCACCGGATGCCGAACAGGACGCCCACGGGCCCGAGGCCGACGCCCCGGTGCCGCCGGTGCCGCCGGTGACGCCGGTGACGCCGGTGACGGACGCGGCCGAGGACGCGGCCGAGGACGCGGAGGACGATGTTGCCGAGCCGCAGGCCCCGGCGTCCGACGCCGACGATGCCGGTGGCGGTGACGCCGAGCCGGACGCGACGCCGGCCGGGGACGCGGCCGCCGGCGACGAGGAAGGGGCCAAGCCCGGGCTCAGCGAGGCGGCGGCGGAGTTGGCCGCGCAGAAGGTCGAGCGGGAGCGGATCGCCCGGCGCAAGGCGGAGCGCGAGGCACCGATCGAGGCCGGCGCGAAGCTCAGCGGCACGGCCGCCGACCTGCTGGCCGCCGTACGGGCCGTGGAGAGCGGCGAGAAGCCCGCTCCCGTGTACTTCGACGATGCCCCGACCGCGCCGCGCCCGGCTCCGGCCGCCGCTCCCCCGCAGCCCCGCACGCCCGCGCCCGTCGCGGCGGTCGCCGTCGGCGACGTCGACGCCGTACGCGCCGTCCTGCTGCGCGGTGGGGCTCCCGAGGCCCTGGCGGCTCAGACCGCCGCCGTGCTCGGCGAGGGCGCGGCCGAGCGGCTCGCCGAGGACCCCTGGTCGTTGTTGTCGGTGGCCGGGGTGCGTCCCACCCAGGCGGACGGATTCGCCCGGGCCCTGCTGGGCCCGGAGGCGGGCCCGGCCGACGAGCGCCGCAGTGCCGCCCTGGTGGGCTGGCTGCTGGAGCAGGCCGCCCTGAAGGGACACACCGCGCTGGAGGCGCCGGTCCTGGAGAAGGCGCTGTCCCAGTACGGCGTCCCGGACGCCGGGGAGGCGCTGGAGCAGGCCGTCGGGGACGCCGCGGTGCTGGTGTTCAACGAGCCGCTGGACCCGCCGGGCACCGAGTACGCCGAGGGCGAGGAGCCCCCGGTGCGCGTCCTCTTCGGTCTGGAGGGCTGCGCCCTGGCCGAGGAGAGCCTGGCCGACGGGCTGGCCCGGCTCGCCAACACCTTCGGCGGGGCGGCCGATTGGGAGGAGGCCGCCACCGGACCGGGCGCCGATCTGATCCGGGCGGTCTCCGGTCACGGCCTGGTCACCCACACCGGTGGCGAGGCGGCCCGCGCCGAACCGGCGGCCCTGCTCGCGGCCGCACGGGCATTCGGGCTGCGGGCGTGCCTGGCCGCCCACGCGCCGCACGAGGGCGCCGTTACCGTGGCGGGCCTGCTCGCCGGCGCCGAGGGGCCCGGGCGGGACGCGGACGGACAGTTCGCGCTGGACCTGCTCATCGTCCTCGACTCCCCCCAGCTGGACGTGGAGACCGCCGCCGCGTTGGTGGAGTCGGTGCCGGACGGCGCCCGACTGGTGCTGTCCGGGGATCCCGGCGTCCTCGGCTCGGCCGGGCCGGGGCGGGTGTTCGCGGATGTGCTCGCGGCCCGCGCCTGCCCGCAGTCGGTCTCCCGCGTCCCGGACCCCGGTCCGCTCGGCGAGCTGGTCTCGGGCATCGGGATCGGGGAGCTGAACCAGGTCGAGGCTCCCGGCAAGGAGGTCGTGATCGTCCCGGTGCGCGACGCCGGGGAGGCCGTGCACCGGACCGTTCAGCTGGTGGCGGAGTCGGTGCCCCGCGCGTTCGGCGTCCAGGCGGACGACGTACAGGTCATCACTCCCGGCCACGGCGGCTCGGCGGGCACCAGGGCGCTGAACATCGCGCTCAAGGAGCGGCTGAACCCCGGCCCCGGCCGTTTCCGCGGCTTCGACCCCGGCGACCGGGTGGTGTACGTGCCCTCGCCGGGGCGGGCGCTGCCCGCGCGGGTGGTGTCGGCCGACGCCGAGGGGCTGCACCTGGACGCCTCGGGCGAGCGGATCGTCGTACCGCAGGAGCAGGTGGAGTCGCGGGTCCGGCACGGCTGGGCGGTGACCGCGCACCAGGCCGTGGGCACGCGCCGGCCCGCGGTGGTCGTGGTTCTGCCGGGGGACGCGGCGGAGGCCCTGTCGCGGGACTGGGTGTACACGGCGTTCGGGCGGGCCGAGCGGCACCTGTCCGTGGTGCACGGCGTCGACCAGGCACTGCCGGCGGCGGTGGCCCAAGGGCTGCCGAAGCCGCGCACGACCCGCCTGACGGGCCTGCTGCGGGCCCTGGCGGCCTCGGCCGAGCAACCGCGGTAGCGCGGGTGACGTCGGTGTGCCCCCGCCCGGGTCCGGGCGGGGGCACACCGACGTGCGGGGCGAGGGATCAGGCCGGGGTCAGGCCCGGCGCGGTGACCTCCTCGGCCTCGTCGTCCTCGAAGTCGTCCGGCTCCTCGTCGAAGACCGCGCTCACGTCGAACCGGTGCAGGACGTCCTGTGGGTCGGTGTGCCCGAAGGGGGTGTCCAACCACTCCCCCGGTTCGGCGATCTCCTCCGAGGCGGCGAGCCACAGCGTGGAGTCCCCTTCCTCCAGGCCGAACTCCTTGTAGCGGGAGGCGATCTCGTCGGGCTCGTACTCCCCGAAGAGCACGCCGAGGGCGGCCGCGGTGCCGCCGTCGTCGACCAGCTCGGCGTCCCGGTCGTGCGCGGCGACACGCTCGGCCTGGGCGATCAGTCGCTGGGGTTCCACGACGGCGTAGTCGCGGCGGATGAGCACGCTGAAGGCGGCGGGCTCGGCGGGGCCGGTGTACGGGACACCGTCCTCGGGTGTCGGGATCTCGAAGGGGGTGACCTCGTCGTAGCGGTCGTACAGGAGCTCGTCGTACTCCTCGGCGGCTGCGGCGAGTTCGTTGAAGGCGGCGTAGACGGCCGGGTCCTCGTCCCCGATCCTGCTCTCGACCGCGGCGAGGTGACGGTCGAGCGCGGCCTTGACCGCCTCGGCGGCGGCACGTACCTCGGCAACAGTGGGCAGAGCGGCATCAGACATAGTGCAGACGCTATCCGTAGCAGGGCTCTGCCCGCACAATAGATGCGATGCCGGAATACGAATTTGTCGACGTGTACGTGCCCCGCGGGGTTCCTCGCCACGAGGCCACCCGCCTGTTGACCGACCATGCCGAGTACGGGCACTGGGAGCTGGACCGACTGACATTGCACCGGGACGGCAGTCGCCGCGTGCGGTTGCGCCGCCGGATCATCCGTCAGGTCCGCGCCACGTGGTGACGCGGGCCCCGGGGGCGGGACCCGCGTCGTGAGCGACCGTCAGGCGGCGTTGCGGGCGCGCCGGTAGAGCACGGCGCCGGCCAGCAACAGGCCGCCCGCGAGCGGAACGCCGGCGCTGAGGACGTCACCGGCGCCGGTGGCGGCAAGCCCTTGGCCCTGGCCGGGCTTCACGGGAGTACCGGGGTTGCCCGGGGTCCCGGGGTTGCCGGGCGTGCTCGGGGTGCCGGGGTTACCCGGGGTACCGGGCGTGCCCGGGTTGCCAGGGGTCCCGGGGTTACCTGGAGTGCCGGGGTTGCCGGGCGTTCCGGGGTTCCCAGGCGTTCCGGGGTTGCCGGGCGTTCCGGGGTTGCCGGGCGTGCCGGGGTTGCCCGGGGTCCCGGGATTGCCGGGCGTACCCGGATTGCCGGGCGTCCCGGGGTTACCCGGGGTCCCGGGGTTTCCGGGCGTGCCCGGGTTCCCAGGTGTTCCGGGGTTGCCCGGCTCGTCGTCGTCGCACGGTTCATCCGGGTGGCCCGGGTGACCGGGGTTTCCGGGGTGGCCCGGGTGACCGGGGTGACCCGGGTTTCCAGGGTGACCGGGGTTTCCGGGGTGACTCGGCCGTGTCGGCTTGCCGGCGTTCTCGCAGCGGTTGCCGAAGGCGGGGTTCAGGCCCCCCACCACGTTCACGGTGTTCCCGCAGGCGTTCACCGGTACGTCCACGGGCGCCTGGACGTTGTTCCCGGACAGCAGGCCCGGGGAGTTCGCGGCATGGCCGGACGCTCCGGCGTCCGCCTGGGCGACACCTCCACCCAGCGCGAGAACACCTCCCGCGGCCGCCATGGTGATCAGGGTCTTCCTGGTGACCTGTACTACCGGTCGTCGCATCTGTACTCGTCCCCTGTTGTGCACGTTTCGGTCGACGCGCAGGCCCTGCAGGCTCCCCCGCCTGCCGCGCCGAGATGTCGGAAGCCGGGCCGCATGATCGAGATCGGGCCCGGAAAGCCCGGTGGCCCCGGAGCGCTGGAAAGCGCTCCGGGGCCCGGGACTTCAGATACGTCAGGCGTTGACGCAGGTGTTGCCGAAGGCCGGGTTCAGCAGACCGATCACGTTGATCGTGTTGCCGCAGACGTTGACCGGCACGTGGACCGGAACCTGGACGACGTTGCCGGACAGGACACCGGGCGAACCGATGGCCGCACCCTGGGCACCCGCGTCGGCGGCAGCCATGCCCGCACCCGCGAGAATGAGACCACCAGTGGCAGCCGCAGCGGCGACAACCTTCTTGAGCATTGTTCCTCCTAGTAGGCAAGTGCGGTCCCAGCCGCGGACCGCACCACCTGTAACGAGGAAGGATCACCGGGGCTACGAGCGTATGAGTGCATTCACTCTTCTCGGTGACGTCCGCACACCTACCCGAATTGGGCGCCTCAGGCGTTGTCGATGAATCGGTCGAGCACCCGAACACCGAACTTCAGCCCGTCCACCGGCACCCGCTCGTCCACGCCGTGGAACATGCCGGCGAAGTCGAGCTCCGGGGGCAGTTGGAGCGGGGCGAAGCCGAAGCAGCGGATTCCGAGGTCGTCGAACGACTTGGCGTCCGTGCCGCCGGAGAGCATGTACGGAACCGCGCGGGCGATCGGGTCCTCCGCCTTCAGCGCGGTCTGCATGGCGTCGACGAGCTTTCCGTCGAAGTCCGTCTCCAGGGCCTTGTCCGCGTGGACGTCCTCCCGCTTCACGCGCGGGCCGAGGATCCGGTCGAGGTCCGCGAAGAACTCGTCCTCGTAACCGGGCAGGAAGCGGCCGTCCACGTGCGCGGTGGCCTGGCCGGGGATGACGTTGACCTTGTAGCCGGCGCCCAGCATCGTCGGGGCCGCCGAGTTGCGCAGGGTGGCCCCGACCATCTTGGCGATGCCGCCGAGCTTGGCGAGCGTCGCGTCCATGTTGTCGGGGTCGAGGGGGGTGCCGAGCGCGTCCGAGAGTTCGTCCAGGAAGGACCGCACGGTCTTGGTCACGCGCACCGGCCACTGGTGGCGACCCAGCCGACCCACGGCCTCGCACAGTTCCGTGATGGCGTTGTCGTTGTTGGTCATGGAGCCGTGGCCCGCGGTGCCCTCCACCGTGAGCCGCATCCAGTGCATGCCCTTCTGGGCGGTCTCCACCAGGTACAGGCGCAGGTTCTCGTTGACGGTGAACGAGAAGCCGCCGACCTCGCCGATCGCCTCGGTGACCCCCTCGAAGAGGCCGGGGTGCTTGTCGACGAGGTGCCGGGCCCCGTAGACGCCGCCCGCCTCCTCGTCGGCGAGGAAGGCGAGCACGATGTCGCGCGGGGGCTTGCGGCCGCTGCGCATCCGGTCGCGCACGACGGCCAGCGTCATCGCGTCCATGTCCTTCATGTCGACCGCGCCGCGCCCCCACAGGCACCCGTCGGCGATCTCGCCCGCGAACGGGTCGTACGTCCAGTCTGCGGCGTTGGCGGGGACGACGTCGGTGTGGCCGTGGATCAGCAGCGCCGGCCGGGAGGGGTCCTCGCCCTCGATGCGCGCGACGGTGGAGGCCCGCCCCTTGTGCGATTCGAAGATCTGCGGCTCCAGCCCGACCTCGGCCAGCTGCTCCGCGACCCACTCGGCCGCCTTCCGCTCACCGGGGCCGGAGTGGTCCCCGTAGTTGCTGGTGTCGATCCGGATGAGGTCACGGCAGAGGTCGACGACCTCGTCCTCACCGGAGACGGTCCTGCCCGCGCTCGATTCGCTCACGCTGCTTCCTCCCACTGATCAGTGCCGACTTCCTCCCCCCATCCTCGCCCCACCGGCCGCCGTCCCCAAGGGCGATCCCCGGTCACCGGGGGGTGTGATCGAGGACCCCGGAATGTTTGGTAATGTTTTCCACGTCGGAACGGCCCGCGAGGGACGCGAGACAGACACCTTGTCCGGGTGGCGGAATGGCAGACGCGCTAGCTTGAGGTGCTAGTGCCCTTTATCGGGCGTGGGGGTTCAAGTCCCCCCTCGGACACCAAAACGGTCATGTTTGAACCCCGGTCCCAGTTGGGTCCGGGGTTCGTCGTATCGGCGGGAAGTGGGCCGTTCGGGCGCTGTATGGCGCCCTCGGGCCGCACCAGTTCCAGGTTGGCGCGGTGTGCCCCAGTGGACCGCCCCTGCCCCTTGTCGGGGCGTGAACGGTTTTCGATCTTCGCGGCTTCGTCCTCGCTCGGCTCTGTCAGCCCTGCGGCAATCCCAGGGTCGAGCAGGTGGGCGAAGCCCTCAGTCAGGTCCGCACCCTACACCTGGTCATCCATGATCCAGAAGCGGGCGAAGACGGCTTGGTTGAGCTGTCGGCGGACATCAGGCGGTGCGCTGAGGTACAGCCGGTGCGCGTTGGCGCAGAGCAGCAGTGCCTCCTCGACCACCTTCATGACGGCCTCGATCTCAGTCGAGCACTGGTCGATCATCTGTTGTGCCTGGGCAAGCTCGCGGGTGATGCGCTCTTGCTCAGACTTCAGGTGTTCGAGCGAGATGGCGTCGGCGTAGCGCATCTCGATCAGCTTGAGCTGTTGGTTTTGCAGTGTCTTCCGGCGCTTCTCCTGTCTGTCGAGTTCGGCTCGGTTGCTGTGCTGGCGGCCGACGAGCGCGGCCATGACCTGCTCACGGATCGCGGTGATGCGGCTCTCGGACAACTGGATGCGAGACCAGTAGTCCGCAACAGCCACCTCGACGTCAGCGATCAGGATCGTTGACTGGGTGCAGTCCTCCTTCTTGGCTCGGCCCAGGCAGTAGAAGTACGGGTAGACCGTGCCCCAGCGGTTCTTGGCGTTCATGACGCCGAACCGACCACGGCAACGGCCGCAGAAGATCGAGCCCTTGAGGTAGTGCGGGTGCTTCTGGACCTTCTCCCGCGCCGCAGCGCGAGCGGTCCGGACGTCCTGCACCTGCTCGAAGGTAGCCGTGTCAATGAGCGCCGGATGCCGGCCGTCGTACTCGATGCCCTCGTAGCTGACGAAGCCGATGTAGTAGCGATTGACGAGCATCTTGTCGACGTGTTGGTAGCGCAGCGGACGTTCCGCGAGCTTCTTGGTGGCCGGGATGCGCAGCCCTCGCCGGTTGAGCTCGGCGGTGAGCTGGCGCATGGTCCAGTCCCCGGTGGCGTAGGCACTGAACATCCACTGGATGAGCGGCGCCCGCTCCGGATCGACAGCGACCGTGCGAATCTCGCGCCCGTCGATGCGTTCCCGGACGTTGCGGTAGCCGAGCGGTGCATGACCTGGAGTGCCGCCGGACTTGGCCTTCTGCCTCGTGCCCTTCTTGGGTTCGCTGGCCAGGTTCGCCGAGTAGAACTCGGCGATGCTCGCCATGATCCCGTGCAGGAGCTTGCCCGAGGGCGTCTCGTCGATGTTCTCCTTGGAGGAGACGAACTGTGCTCCGGCCTTACGGACGGCCATGTTGATCAGCACGTCGTCTTCACGGTTGCGGGCAAGCCGGTCAACCTTGTCCACGATCACGTAGCTGATGACGCCCAGCTCGCGGATGAAGCCGAGCATCGCTTGCAGTTCGGGACGATCGGCGGTCTTGGCGGACTCGGCCGCGTCTACGAACTCGGCCACGATGACCGCGCCGAGCTGTTCGGCCTTCTTCTTCTGTACCCACGCCGCGATTGCACCCTGGTCCGCCGCCTCGAGGCGGCCGGACTGGCCGACGATGAGCGGGGTTAGGACGCGCTGCGCGACGACTTCGAGGCGGCTCATCCAGCCGTGGTTGCAGTCGCCGCAGACGTCTCGGACTTTCTGGCGGAACGGCGGGCGCACGCCGAGTTCGCGCCCGATGCGGTTCAGCCAACCAGCGCCGTGCGGCACCGGATCAAGGTCAAGGCCGATCTTGCTCAGCCAGTCTCCAAGCACATGCTCGCCGGTAAGGGTATCGGCGGAGCCGCAGAAGACGCAGGTAGCGGGCATGGATCAGCCAGCCTGGGTTGTGCCCGACGCGACCCACGCCGGGGGTGATTGTATGGATGCGCGCAGGAACCGCTCGACGTCGAAGCGGTGCTCACGCAGCCGCCGCTCGGCCGTCTCCAGCTGCTCCTCGGTGAACAGCTCCCGGTACCACGGCAGCAGCACGAACGCCTCGACGCTCATCTCCAGTCGTCCGTGCTCCCAGAGGGTGGTGAAGCCGTCCGAGGCGTCCCGTCCGCGTAGCAACTGGCGGGCTGCTTCGGCGCCGCCCAAGTCGCCGACCATCTCTATGAAGCGGGTCGCGTTGTAGCTGATCTCCTGCTTGAGGCGTGCCACGCCGAGCACCATGGCGCGATGGAACTGCCGCTCCGCCTCGCTGGTCACAACGCTCCCCGGATGCTCTGGAGGAACTTCCCAGAGCCGTCGTCCAGCATCCAGAACGACCAGCCGTTGCGGTTAGGGCTGACACCAGGCTTGTAGTGCGCCACCACGGCGCGAGCGGCACCGGTCGGCGTCTTGAAGCTCTGCCCACCGAGCGGCCCCGACGTGATGTCGATGCGCGTCGTCCTCGGGTCGTAGCTGCCCTGCGTGCGGTGGCCCTCGTAGTCGGCGTAGACCGTCACGCCGCTCGCCGCCTCCGGTTGCTCCGAACCCTCCTTGGCCGAGGGTGCCGGCATGCTAGCTTCCGCCACCAGCCGTGCCACCACTTCGCCCGCCGTGCAGCCGCTGATACGGGCCGCGAACTCCAGCGACCGGTAGGTCTGTGGGTCCACTTCGATTGTCTCCGTCATGGGACTCCTCTCTCGAACGAGAGCGTAGCGACAAGAGAGGAGATGGAGCAAGTAAAAGGAGGGAACGGAGAAGGCTGGAGGTCGGGGGCCACCAGCCGCCAGGGATGTGCACCGCCGGTCTGGCTCCACGGCGCACCCAGGACGCCGGGTCGTGCGCCACCCTCGTGACTGTCAGTGGTGGTCCGTAGAATCTCCCCGTGAGCGATTCAGACAAGTCCCAGCTGACCGAGACGGAGATCCGTACCCGGTACATCACGCCTGCCCTGAGTACCGCCGGTTGGCCCCTGACGTCGCTCCGCGAGGAGTACTACTACTTCTCGGCTGGACGCATCCAGGTGGTCGGCAAGAAGGGTGTGCGCAAGAAGCCCAAGAAGGTCGACTATCTGCTGGAATGGCGTCCCAACCTCCCGATCGCCGTGGTCGAGGCCAAGGACAACAACCACGAGCCGGGCGACGGGATGCAGCAAGCGATCGAGTACGCCGAGCAGCTTGACGTACCCTCGGTCTTCACCAGCAACGGCGACTCCTTCGTGTGGCACGACCGCACTGGCAGCCGGCCCGATGTCGAAGTCGAGATCCCGCTGGAGCAGTTCCCCTCTCCTGAAGCCCTCTACCAGCTGTACAAACAGTGGAAGGGCATCGAGGACGCCGACGAGCCGGTGATCGCAGGTCAGTTCCATGACGACGGGTCGGGACGTCGGCCGCGCTACTACCAGCGGATCGCGGTCAATCGCACGATGGAAGCGATCGCCAAGGAGCAGAAGCGGCTGTTGCTCGTCATGGCCACGGGGACGGGTAAGACCTACACCGCCGCGCAGATCATCTGGCGCTTCATGGAGTCCTTCCGGGCGATCAACCCGGACAAGGGCCAGGCCCGCGTGCTGTTTCTGGCCGACCGCAACATCCTGATCGACCAGACCATGATGAACGACTTCGCCATGTTCAAGGGGCGCATGGCCAAGCTCAGCGCCTCGCGCGGCACCATCTCCAAGGTGGCGAACGCCGACGACCCGGACGGCGGGGGCAGCAAGGTCGTTGACAAGAGCTTCGAGCTGTACCTGTCGCTGTACCAGGCGGTGACCGGTACTGAGGAGATCGACAACGTCTACAAGCAGTTCTCGGAGGACTTCTTCGACCTGATCATCGTCGATGAGTGCCACCGTGGCAGCGCCCGCGAAGACAGCGTCTGGCGCGGCATCCTGGAGTACTTCGGCTCCGCCGTTCAGCTGGGCATGACGGCTACGCCGAAGGAAACCAAGACCGTCAGCAACAGCGACTACTTCGGTGACCCGCTCTACACCTATTCGCTGAAGCAGGGCATCGACGACGGCTTCCTGGCACCGTACAAGGTCATCCGCACGGCGCTGGACGTCGACACTTTCGGCTGGCGCCCTGAGGAGGGGCAGCGTGACGACGCTGGCAACCTGATCCCCGACCGGCATTACACAGGCGAGGACATCGATGATGAGATCGTCTTCCCGGAGCGCGACAAGCGGGTTGCCGAGCGGATCACCGAGTACCTGAAGAGCACGGATCGCTACGCCAAGGCGATCGTCTTCTGTCAGGACATCCCGCACGCCAACCGCATGCGCCGGATACTGGCCAACCTCAACGCCGATGAGGTCCGCAAGGACTCCCGCTACGTCATGCAGATCACCGGCGACGACCAGCAGGGCAAGCAGGAACTCGACAACTTCATCGACCCCGAGATGCCGTACCCCGTGATCGCCACGACATCCAAGCTCCTCGCGACCGGCGTCGATGCCCAGACCTGCAAGCTCATCGTGCTCAACAGCCGGGTCGAGAGCATGACCGACTTCAAGCAGATGATCGGCCGCGGTACCCGGGTACGGACGGACTACGACAAGTGGTTCTTCGTGATCATGGACTTCAAGAACGTCACCAAGCTGTTTGCCGACGAGGGCTTCGACGGCGACCCGGTCAAGGTCTACGAACTGCCGCCCGACGGCGATATGAGCGATGCCGTCGAAGAGCTGGACGACGTCGACGAGACCGCGGGCGAAGGCGAGGACGACGAAGGTCCGGAGCAGTGGGTCGAACGGCCGGGAGCGCGCAACGTCCGTCGCAAGCGGATCGTGGTAAGTGGCCAGGCCGTGACGATCATCGGCGAACAGGTGCAGATGCTCGGGACTGACGGCAAGCCGCTCACCTCCAGCCTCAAGGATTTCGTCCGCAGCGGCCTGCTCAAGCGGTACCCGACCGCGGATGCCTTCGTGAGCGCCTGGTCGGCTGCGGATCAGCGAGCAGCCCTGCTCGATGAGCTGGTGGACGCCGGCATGCCGCTGGAGGACCTGGTGGAACAGTCAGGCCTGGCGCTTGATCCATTCGACATGGCGCTCGATGTTGCCTATGAACGTCAGCCGATCGAGCGTCGGCAGCGGGCAGCAGCAGTCCACGCGAACGGCTACCTTGGCAAGTATCAGGGCCAGATGCGCTCCGTGTTGGAGGCGCTACTGGAAAAGTACGTCGAGTCCGGCGTGCGCTCGTTGGAGGACATCGGAGTGCTGCGGGTGGAGCCTTTCCGCTCGATGGGCGGCCCCATGGAGCTCATACGATCCTTCGGAACTCGCGAGACCTATTTCAAGGCCGTGCATGACCTTGAGCAGCAGTTGTACCAGGAGGCGCAGTGATTTCGTCCACGCTCATCAAGTCCATCCAAGACGTCATGCGGCAAGACCAGGGTGTGGACGGCGATGCGCAGCGCCTCAGCCAGCTCGTCTGGATGATCTTCCTCAAGATCCTGGACGACACCGAGCAGGAGCTGGAGCTGATGACCGACGGCTACGTGCCGGCGATCCCAGCGCAGTACCAGTGGCGGGCCTGGGCGGGCGACGAAGAAGGCCTCACCGGTGATGGCCTCAACGACTTCGTCAACAACGACCTCTTCCCGGCGCTGCGCAAGCTGAGTGGCGGCACCAACCCGCGCACCCTGATCGTGCGCGAGGCTTTCGAGGACTCGTACAACTACATGAAGAGCGGCACGCTGCTCCGCCAGGTGATCAACAAGATCAACTCGATTGACTTCACGGTGCGGGCCGACCAGCACCAGTTCAACGATCTCTACGAGAAGCTGCTGAAGGACCTTCAGGGCGCGGGCAATTCTGGTGAGTACTACACGCCGAGAGCGCTGACGCAGTTCATCGTGGAGATGGTGAATCCCCAGCTCGGCGAGACCGTGCTGGACCCGGCCTGCGGCACCGGCGGCTTCCTGGCCAACACCATCGACCATCTGCGGGGGCAAGTGAAGACGCCCGACGGCGAAGCGCTCCTGCAGGCCTCGTTGCGGGGTATCGAGAAGAAGCAGCTACCGCACCTGCTCTGTCTGACGAACATGATCTTGCACGGGATCGATGCGCCGACCGCTGTTCGCCGCGCCAACACCCTAACGCGACCGCTCCGGGACTACGGCCCGGCGGATCGCGTGGACGTGATCGTCACCAACCCGCCCTTCGGTGGCGTCGAGGAGCCTGGTGTTGAGCAGAACTTTCCGCAGAACGTCCGCACACGGGAGACCGCCGACCTGTTCCTGGTGCTAATCATGCGGCTGCTGAAGCCGGGAGGGCGCGCGGGCATCATCTTGCCTGACGGTTCCCTGTTCGGCGAGGGGGTGAAGACACGAATTAAGGAGCAGTTGCTCAATGAGTGCAACTTGCACACCATTGTGCGTCTGCCGTCCTCCGTTTTTGCGCCTTACACCAGCATCGCTACAAACCTATTGTTTTTTACGAAGGGCCAGGCGACACAGGAGACCTGGTTCTATGAGCACTCGCTGCCTGAGGGAGCGAAGGGCTATAACAAGACCAAGCCGATCCGCATCGAGGAGTTCGATAGCGAGAAGGCGTGGTGGTTTGATCGTGTTGAATCTGCCAACGCGTGGCGTGTTTCGGTCGAAGACATCAAGGCGCGCAACTACAATTTGGACGTTAAGAACCCGTCGGCTGTAGAGGCGAACAACGAGTCCGCTCTGGACCTGCTCACCGCCTACCAAGCAAAGCAATCTATGGTGCAGACGCTCATTAAGGAGCTTCGCGCCCTTCTGGAGGAGTCCCTCAATAATGACTGAGGCTCTCGCTGATCTGGCGGCAATGTCGGACAATCTCGAAGCCTTCATCGCCATGCCAGGTGGCATGAAGAGGCTGCGTCAGGTCATCTCCGATGCGGCCATCAGGGGTCTGCTGACCAAAAGGGACGGATCAGAGGGGACGGGGAGTGACTTTCTTACAGAAGTCACCGTGGCCCTTTTGGAGATGCCGTCGAAGGTCGCCATTTCTCGCCGTAAGCGAGAACGGCAGGCGGCTCGTAAAAAAGCTGCCAAGTTGCCGGAGCCCTTCCCCGTGCCAGAGCATTGGACCTGGGCTCCATTCGGCGAACTGGTCTTCAACCTGGACGGCGTGCGAGTTCCCTTGAGCGTTGCTGAGCGCGAGGGTCGACGCGGCCAATACGACTACTACGGCGCATCGGGGGTGATCGATTCGGTAGATGACTTTCTATTTGATGGCGACCTGCTCCTTGTCAGCGAAGATGGCGCTAACTTGGTGAACCGGTCGACTCCAATCGCTTTCGTAGCCACTGGGAAGTATTGGGTTAACAACCATGCCCACGTCGTGGACACAGTCCACCCCGAGACCATGGCGTACCTGGCTCTGTTTCTGAACAGTATCGATCTCAAGCCTTATGTCACCGGGACCGCCCAGCCGAAAATGAACCAGACTCGACTGAGCTCCATTCCGGTGCCAGTGCCGCCGCTGGGAGAACAACGCCGCATCGTCGACGCGGTCCACGAGCGGTTCGCCATCCTGGACCAATTGTTGGAGTCACAGGCCTCGGCTAATGCCGTACGAAATAAGCTCTCGTTGGTTGCGTTCGACGATATGGCGAAAGGGGACGCCGAATTTGCACTGTCCAATATGGACAGCCTTGTAACCAGTGTCGAGGACGTCAAGCGCCTCAAGACCGCCCTTCTTGATCTTGCTGTCCGGGGGCTCCTCGTCCGGCAAGACCCATCTGAGACGCCTGCCGCCGGCTTGGACACTTCCGGTGCCCCGGATCTGCCGTTTGGTCTTCCGGCAGGCTGGTGTGCTGCCACGGTCAAGCAGGTTCTAGAGCCTGATCGGGATATCTCGTATGGTGTGATCAAACTTGGTCCGGAGCCAACCACCGGAGGCGTGCCAACTCTCAGGTGCAGTGACGTCAAGTTTCGCAGGCTTGAACTTAGAACTGTGCGTCGCGTTGACCCTTCGATCGAGAAGGATTTCGTGCGTACTCGCCTGGTTGGCGGCGAGGTTGTGATCAACGTGCGAGGCACGTTGGGTGGGGTCGCCCGAATTCCTGAGAGCATCGCTGGCTACAATGTTGCCCGAGAAGTTGCTGTGGTTCCTGTCGGCGATCAGGTCGACCCCGACTTCCTAGTGTGCGTGTTTTCTTCTGGATACTTCTGGAAGCTCATTCAGGCGAACCTGCGAGGTATCGCCTACGTGGGTTTGAATCTAGGGACGCTTAGGCAGATGCCCATCCCGGTGCCACCCCTGGCTGAGCAACGCCGCATCGTGAAGGAATTGGACGAGCGCATGGTCCTGTGTGACGCGCTTGAGGCAATCCTGCCCAAGATTTCCATCCCCGGCTAGGGTCCAATACCGACGGCTGAAAGGCCGTTGCTGACTCGGCTGCGAAAAATAAGATTAGCGTATCGCGCGCCTGCTCGGATGGGTACATCAGTGTCGCCCCGACTCGACCACTCCAAGAGGAGGGCGAGCCGGGGCGGCTTGTCATCATCCTATGCGCTCAGATCAGCGCGACGATGTTGTTCAGTACTCCAACTGCTGGCACTGCTCTTTAGAGGCAGCCAGCAGTCGTCGTACGAGTGAAGCGAACTTTCCTTCCTCGATGCTCGGTTCCAACGTCATGGACTCGAACGCAATCCCATGCCGAATGGTCAACCACTCGTCACCACCCTCGACCTGATTGATGAAGCACAGGTCGCGGTAGTAGAACGCGGTGCCGATCGCCCAGTTGCCGTGCCCGATGTTCTGCTCCAGCTCCTCGACGCTGTAGCAGCCGGCGAAGCTGTTTCGGGTGAACGGCGGGTCGTCCGCGGAGCTGATCCACGGGTTCTCGATGCCGAGCTTGAACCACTGCTCGCGCAGTTCATCGGCCAACTCGGCGACGACTCGGATTTCCTGAGCGCCCTCTTGCGTCTCGACCTGCTGCAAGGCGTAGCGGTACGCCTCCGTCCAGTCGGTAAACACTTCCGGGTCGCTCGTCCACCGAGAGTCACCGCCAGTCCACAGCTGGACCCTGTAGCGCTCGCTGTTGAACAGCAGGTCGGTGAGGTCCTGCGGGGCCGAGGTGTCGTCACCGTGGCGATTCGGCGGACCGACGATGAGCGCCGGTCCCACGATCACGTCGTGATTCCGAAACGCGGAGTTGTGAACCCACACGAGCGTGGTTGCTCGGTGGTTGACGCGCATCCGGTTCAGCTTGCCGGACTCGTTGAGGTACATCCCGGCCGGCGGCCGTTCGAGACCGACGATCTGGAGGTTGCCTCCCACGATCTGCTGGTAGGCGTCGATGTCGCTTATTTCGAGCTGCTGGAGCCGGATCGGCTGACCCGGATCGACGGGTATGACGATGGCGGTAATCAAGATTGCCGCTCGCTTCTGGACCGTTGGGCTGTTGCCTGGTGGGCGGTCCGTTCCACACCAGGCCGCCGCCCGCGTTGAGTCGGGAAACGGTCTGATGTGCAGGTGATGTGTGGAGCGGAGGGCGGCCGGTTGGCCGCCACTCCGCTCCGGGTCAGCAGGGGCTTCCGTCCTTACTTGGAAGCCTCACGGCTGCGGCGCCGCGTTGACGTGGTGGTCTCGGCGGCGGTTTCGGCCGTCGGGTCTTCCGTCCCGAACAGGCCCTGGATTGCGCCGCGCCGGGCGGCTGCCTCGCGCTCGATCGCTTCGAGCGCGGCCTTGGCGCGGGCGGCGAAGTCGGGCTCCGCCTTCTTGGTGGTGACGTACAGCTCGACCGCGCGGATAGCGGCGTCTCCCAGGGAGATGCCGTCGAGCTGGGCGACGAGGGCGAACTGCGCGTGAAGGGCGTCGGGCACCTTGATGCCCAGGGTCTTCACGCTGCCGCCGTTGCGGGGTTCCGTGGTCACGGAAGCCTCCTCAGTGTTGGTGCGGCCGGCCATCTCTGAGCCGAGATGACGACGACGGCCGCATGACACCGGGGAGGTGTCAGGCTGCTTTCCGCGGTTGACGCTTCGTACGCTCGGCGCGAAGCCGGTCCTCGGCCATCTCGGCGTACTTGGGGTTCAGCTCGATGCCGATCCAGTCGCGGCCGTGCTTCTCGGCGGCCAGCGCGGTCGTACCAGTCCCCATGAACGGGTCGAGTACGACACCCGGCACGCCGTCAACGCCACACAGGCAGGTTGGCTCCAACGCACCGACAGCCAGTAGACGGCCGTCCCGGCGTTCCAGGGCGCGGTGCCACGGCTCGCCGCACTTCGGGCAGACCCGCTCTGGCGTGGTCGCCAGGAGTGGACGCTCCACCAGGCTCATTGGGAAGGCGGCGAAGTGGCCGCCTCGGAAGCCTGCGGTCGGCAACGTCCAGACGTCGCCAGGGTTCTTGCCGAGCGGATGCCCTGACAGGCCGGAGGTCTTCAGGCGGGAAAGCCCGCGGTTGTCGTTGAGCGTCCAGCCCTTGCGGTTCACCGCCCCGATGCCAGCAGGCGGATAGCTGCTCGGTGCGGTGCTGGGGTTCTGGCGCTTGCCGGTGACGAGCGGACGCCTGATCGGGTCGAGATCGAAGTAGTAGCGCGGCGAACGAGTGAAGAAGTAGATCAACTCGTGCGTCGTCGTCAGCCGATCGGTGACCGACGAGGGCATGGGGTTGGTCTTGGCCCAGATAACCTCGTTGCGGAGCGTCCATCCGTCACGGACCAGGGCTAACGCCACCCGCGCAGGGCCAAGGAGTAGGCTCTTTGGCGCGGCACCCTCGGCGGGGCGGCGGGAGTAACTGTCACCGAGGTTCAACCAGAGCGAACCGTGTGGACGCAGGACGCGGGCCAGATCACGGGCGACGAGTCGAAGGCCGTTCACCCAGCCGTCTATGTCCGATTCGGCTCCGCGCTGCTGCTCATGGCCGTAGTCACGGACGCCGTAGTACGGCGGGCTGGTGATGATGGTGTCCACGGACGCGGCTGGTAGGTCGACCAGACGCTCGCGGACATCCCCAATGAGGATCGTGTTGCGAGGGAGATTCGTAGCGTCCGCTGACTGCGGGCCGCTTTGAAGATCACCTCCTAGCTGTGTAGGTGGTTGCATGGGTGTGTTCTCTGTTTAGTTGTTGAGGGGTGCCGCGACGCCCAGGTGAGGACGCCGGGGCGTGGCCGGGCCGCGTGGCCCTGGCCGTAGTTGCCGATCCCGTGGCCGCAGCCACGGACTCCGCTCTAGCCTTGAGTTGCGTGTTCGCGGACGTACCTGGCGAGAACAGGGTTCAAGTTGAGTCCCCTCTGGGACACCAGCAGGAACCCCACTTCGTGTGGGGTTCTTTGCGTTTTCGGGCCGTGGCGTGACCGACCACGTGTCCAGGGGCCCGGAGATTCTCCAGGGCGGCCCGCGCGTCGGGCCCACGGTGCCGGCCGCGGGCCCGGCCGCGGGCCCGGCCGCGGGATCACGTGGACCACGGCAGGGCCCGAAAGGGACGACCTAGTTGTATTGCCCTGTGAGGTTGGGGACGCGGCTGGCGGGTGGTTTGCCTGCGAGTGCGGTGTGTCCGCGGTGGTGATTGTAGGTGTGTAGCCACTGGGGGAAGGCGTCGCGTCGTTCCTGCTCGGAGCGGTAGGGGCGGGCGTAGGCCCACTCGTCGAGCAGGGTCCGGTTCAGTCGTTCGACCTTGCCGTTGGTCTGGGGCCGGTAGGGCCGGGTTCGCTTGTGGGTGATCCCGGCCGCTGCCAGCACATCGCGCCAGGCGTGGGACTTGTAGCAGGAACCGTTGTCGGTCAGCACGCGCTCGACGGTGATCCCGGCGCCGGCGTAGTAGGCCTGGGCGCGCTGCCAGAAGGCGGTGGCGGTTTCCTTCTTCTCGTCGGCGTGGATCTCGCTGTAGGCGAGGCGGGAGTGGTCATCGACGGCGGTGTGGATGTACTGGTAGCCGACGCCGGACCTGTTCTTGCGGCCCACCGGCCGGCCGAGGGCTTTGTGGCCGCCGCCGTCTGGGATGTTGCCGAGCTTTTTGATGTCGACGTGGACCAGTTCGCCCGGGCGTTCGCGTTCGTAGCGGCGTATGACGCGGCCGGTGGTCCGGTCCAGGTGCGTCAGTCGGGCGATCCGGTAGCGGGTCAGGACGCGGTGGACGGTGGAGGGGACCAGCCGCAGGTGGTGGGCGATGCGGGCGGGTCCCCACCGGCGCAGGAGACGGATCTTGATGATCCGGCGTTCCGTGCGGGTGGGTGTCCGCTTCGGGCTGTGGTGCGGGCGCGAGGAGTGGTCGGCCATCCCGGCCTCGCCCTGTCGGCGGTAGCGGGCGGCCCACCGCTGGGCGGTGGTGGGTGATACCTGGAAGCGTTCGGCCGCCCGGCGTAGCGGCCAGCCGTCCTCGACGACGCAGCGGGCAAGGCGCAGGCGTCCGGTCTCGGTCAGGGGTGCATTACGGTGGGACACGAGGGCCTTTCGGTCGGTGTAGACGTCGCAATCCACACCGAACCCGGAAGGCCCTCACCCGTTCAAGATGCCCCAGCCGAGACCTGCATCACCCATCCACAACCTCCCGGGGCAATACACCTAGTCCCCGCGCGGTCGCCGGGTCCTTCGACGGCGCTTGGCAGGGTGGTCCGAGTCGTCCTCGGCCGTGGGCAGGGCGGCATCGCTGTCCGCGTGGTCGTTCACCCAACCGCAGAGCGGGCAGGCGTACCGACCGTTGAGCCCCGCGATCAAGGTCCCGCACCTGCGGCACTCGGTCTCCGTGATCTCCAGCGCGGACAAGGGGGGTTGCTCGTCCCGCGGAGGGGGCGCCGGTAGCCATCGCGTCATGGGAGCACGCTACCGCCGTGGTGTCCGGCGCGGTCGCCCGCGTTCCGGTCAGGGGCGGCCGGCCACGTGCAGGGGGCGGGAGGCGCCGAGACCGGCGGCGATCTGCGGGACCAGCAGGACCAGGAGCAGGATCAGCGGGAGCGTCCAGGTGTGGGAGGCGTCGTGGATCGCGCCGAGGACGGCCGGACCGGTGGCGGCCAGGGTGTAGCCGAGGCACTGGGCCATGCTGGAGAGCTGGGCCGTGTGCCGGGCGTCGGGCGCGCGGTGCAGGATGAACAGGAGCGCGAGGCTGATCGCGACGCCCTGGCCGAGGCCGAGCAGGACCATCCAGAGGTACGCGCCGGCGATCGGGGCGACGAGGAGCCCGGTGAAGCCGAGGGCGCACAGGACGGCGCCGAGGACGGCGAGGGTTCCCGTACCGATCCTGCGGCCGGCGACGACCGGCGCGAGGAAGGAACCCGCGATGCCGAGCAGCGAGGAGAAGGAGAGCATCCATCCGGCGTTGGCGGGGCTCGTCCCGGCGTCCGTGAGCAGGGTGGGCAGCCAGGCGGCGGCCGCGTAGTAGCCGAGGGACTGCAGCCCCATGTAGGCGGTGACCTGCCAGGCGAGCGGGGAGCGCCACAGGCCGCGTACCGGGTGGGCCGCGGCGCGGGCGGTGGCCGCCGCGGTCCGGGTGCGGGCCCGGGTCTGTGGGAGCCAGACGAGGAGCGCGACCAGGGCGAGCGCGCCCCAGCAGGCGAGGGTGGTCCGCCAGCTCATGTCTCCGGCCTGGCGGACGGGCAGGGTGATGCCGGCGGCGAGGGCGGCGCCGCCGAAGAGGGACATGGAGTACAGGCCGGTCATCAGGCCGGTGCGGGTGGGGAAGTCGCGCTTGATCAGTCCGGGGAGCAGGACGTTGGCGACGGCTATGCCCGCGCCGATGACGAGCGTCCCGGCGAACAGGGCGAGCACGCTGTCGAGCATGCGCAGGGCCGTGCCCGCGCAGACCAGGGCCATGGTGGCGAGGAGGGCTCGTTCCGTGCCGAGGAGGCGGCCGATCCGGGGGGCGAGGGGCGCGAGCAGGCCGAAGCAGAGCAACGGGAGCGCGGTGAGCAGGCTGACCGAGGCGGCCGACATCCCGCTGTCCACCCGGATGGTGTCGGCGAGGGGTGAGACGGCGACCAGTGCGGGGCGCAGGTTGAGCGCCAGCAGGACGACCCCCGCGGCGAGGAGGAGGGCCCTGCGGCCCGCGGTGCCCGGCGGGGGCACGGGGACGGGCGGCGGTGGGGGTGCGGGGATCGCGGGTCGGCCGGCGCGGGTGGCGGCGCTGTTACTCACGTGGTGCTCCTGAAGTGTGCTGCGTGTGCGGCCGCGCGTCCGGCCGGCGCCCGGTCAGGGCGGCCACGCCTTCGGCGAGGTGGGTGGTGACCGCCGCTTCCGCGGCGTCGGGGTCCCGGGCTTCGATGGCGTCGGCGATCGCCTGGTGCGCATCGAGCTGGTGGCGTACGGAATCGGGGACCGGGGCGTTGACGACGGAGTGGACGCCGGCCCGCAGCGCGCTCGCGAAGTGTTCGTAGAGGTCGGTCAGCACGCTGTTGTGGGCGGCGGCGACGACGGCGCGGTGGAAGGCGAGGTCGGCGTCGACGAAGGCGTCCGTGTCGCCGCTCTCCCAGCCCCGGGTGCGCTCCGCCATGGCCTCGCGCAGGGCGGCGACGTCCTCGGGGGTGCGGCGGAGCGCGGCGTGGCGGACGGCGTCCCTCTCCAGTGCGGAGCGGACCTCGTAGACCTCCAGTTCCCCGGAGCGGCGCAGGCGGCGCTGGACTGCGGCTCCGAAGTCGCTGCTGGCGCGGACGTAGGTGCCGTCGCCGCGCAGGGGTTCGAGGAGTCCGGTGTGGACGAGGGCGCGAACGGCCTCGCGGACGGTGTTGCGGCCGACGCCGAGCTGTTCGATCAGTACGGGCTCGGCGGGGATCCGGGTCCCGACCGGCCACTCGCCGTCGGCGATCAGGGTCTCCAGTTGGGTGATGACCTGGTCGACGAGGGTGGCGCGGGGGGTGCTGCGCAGCGGCATGGTCCGGTCCTCTCGATTCCGTCGCTTGGAACATGGGAACATCCCATGTTTGAGGAAGCAAGTCGCCGCCGCTCCCCCGGAAAGCGCGCGGGCCCCCCGCGCCGGGTCGGAACTCCGGTGCGGGGGGCCGCGCGGGCGGGTCGGGCGGGTCAGCGGCGGGCGGCGGCGATCTCCGCCACGCGGCGGCGGACCAGGAACCAGCCGCCGACCAGGGCCGCGCCGATGACGGGCACGAACATGACCGTGGTGCGACCCACGCCGCCGTCGGACCACATCAGGACGAGGACGGTGACGAGGAAGACCAGGGTGACGATCTGGGTGTACGGGGCCCAGGGCAGTCGGTAGGCGGGGCGCTCGACGCGTCCCTGCCGGGCGCGGCGCCAGAAGTGCAGGGAGCAGAGCATGACCATGGCCCAGGTGCCCAGGATGCCGAGCGAGGCGAAGTTCAGGACGATCTCGAAGGCGTCCTTGGGCATGAAGTAGTTCAGGCCGACGCCCGCGACGCCGAAGGCCGCGGTGAACAGGACGCCGCCGTAGGGGACCTTGCCCTTGTTCATGACGCCGGTGAACTTGGGTGCGGAGCCGGACATCGCCATCGAGCGCAGGATCCGGCCGGTGGAGTAGAGGCCGGAGTTCAGGCTGGACAGGGCGGCGGTCAGCACGACCAGGTTCATGATGCCCGCGGCGCCCGGGATGCCGAGCTTGTCGAAGACCGTGACGAAGGGGCTCTGGCCCTCGGAGTACGAGGTGTAGGGGAGCAGCAGGGCGAGCAGGACGACCGAGCCGACGTAGAAGATGCCCACGCGCCACATGATGGAGTTGATCGCCTTCGGCATGATCTTCTCGGGGTTCTCGGTCTCGCCGGCGGCGACGCCGCACAGCTCGACGGAGGCGTACGCGAAGACGACGCCCTGGATCACCAGGAGCATCGGGAGCATGCCGACGGGGAACAGGCCGCCGTTGTCGGTGATGGAGGACAGGCCGGGGGTGTGGCCGTCGATCTCGTGGCTGGTGGCGACGAGGTAGATGCCGACGAGCAGGAAGATCGTCAGGGCGGCGACCTTGACCAGGGAGAACCAGAACTCCATCTCGCCGAAGTACTTCACCGAGATCAGGTTCGCGGTGAGGACGACGGCGAGGGCGACGAAGGCGAGGACCCACTGGGGGACGTCGGTGAACATCGCCCAGAAGTGCGCGTAGGTCGCGGCGGCGGTGATGTCGGCGACGGTGGTCGTCGACCAGTTGAGGAAGTAGAGCCAGCCCGCGGTGTAGGCGCCCTTCTCCCCCATGAACTCGCGCGCGTACGAGACGAAGGCACCGGAGGAGGGGCGGTACAGGACGAGCTCACCGAGGGCGCGCACCACGAAGAAGGCGAAGACGCCGCACACCGCGTAGGCGATGGCCAGGGAGGGCCCGGCGCCGGCCAGCCGGCCACCCGCACCGAGGAACAGGCCGGTGCCTATCGCCCCGCCGATGGCGATCATGTTGATGTGGCGGGACTTGAGGTCCTTGCTGTAGCCCTCGTCACCGGCGTCGACATGCGGGGAGGGCGCGGCGGCGGGAGCCTCGGCCAAGGTGCGGTCACTCATGTACTGACTTCGCCTTCGTGGGTGGGACAGGCAGGTCAGAACCGCCGCGCGGGGACGTTCTGTGGTGTCGCCGGCGCCGCGGTCCGTGTGTGGTCGCCCCAGGAGACCATGAGGCTCCGCTACCCGCCAAAACCCGGTCCATGTGCGCAGAAGCCCCCGACGACCTTGGAAAGGGGTGTCGGGGGCTCCTTTGGAGCTCGAATGCGTGGCGGTGAGATCAGTCCCCGGGGGTGGGGTCCGCAGCCTGGTCGAGCCGGAACGCCTCGTTGCCGAGACCGATCCGGGCGTGCGCGTCGGGGCGGCGGGACCTGAGCGCCAGCCCGTGCACGAGGCCGCCCGCGGCGGCCAGTCCGATGATGCCGGGCAGCGCCCAGTTGAGCACCGAACCGTCCTCGGCGCCGACGAGGACACCGAAGTCCTTGACGGTGTAGACGGCGATGAACAGGAGCGCCAGACCGGCCGCGCCGGCAGCCACGAGCCGCCAGACCTGGGCGCCTGCGGTGCCGCGGCGGACGAAGAAGGCGATCACGGCGAAGGAGGCCGTGGCCATGAGGAGCGTCACACCGAGGGCGCCCACGCTGCCCATCCAGGTGAACAGGTGCAGCACGGGGGCCGTGGGGTCGCCGGCCGGTCCGTCGTCGGTGACGGCGAAGGCGATGACCACGACCGCGGCGATGGCGGTCTGCAGCAGCGAGCCGGTGCCGGGGGCGCCGGTGCCGGCGTTGGTACGGCCGAAGGCGGCCGGAAGGAGGCCCTCGCGGCCCATGGCGAAGGCGTAGCGGGCGACCACGTTGTGGAAGCTGAGCATCGCCGCGAACATCCCGGTGACGAAGAGGACGTGCAGGACGTCGGTGAAGCCGGCGCCCAGGCGGCTCTCGGTGAGCTCGAAGAGCAGGCCGGGGCCGGCGTCGGCGGCGGTCCTGACGACGCCGGCGGGACCGGTGGCGACGGTGAGCGCCCAGGCGCTGAACGCGAAGAACAGCGCGACGAACCCGACGGCGAGGAACATCACCCGGGAGACGACGATGTGCGGCTTGCTGGTCTCCTCGGCGTAGACCGGGGACTGCTCGAAGCCGACGAAGGCGGCGATGCAGAAGCAGAGGGCGGTGCCGAGGCCGGCGCCCGTGAGGGTCTCGGGGTCGAAGGCGTGCAGCGAGAGGCCTTCGGGGCCGGGCTTGCCGAGGGCGGCGACGTCGAAGACGACGACGAGCGCGCATTCGATGAGGAGCAGGACGCCGAGCACCTTGGCGTTGAGGTCGATCTTGAGCCAGCCGAGCGCGCCGGTGGCCGCGACCGCGATCAGGGCCGGTATCCACCAGGCGAGTTCGATGTCGAGGTAGGTGGCGAAGAGGCCGGAGATCTCGAAGCCGAGGATGCCGAAGACGCCGACCTGCATGGCGCTGTAGGCGATGAGGGCGACGAAGGAGGCGGAGGCGCCGGCGGTGGGGCCGAGGCCGCGCGCGATGTAGGCGTAGAAGGCGCCGGCGTTGTGGACGTGCCGGCTCATCTCGGCGTAGCCGATGCTGAACAGCGCGAGGACCGCGCCGAGCACGACGAACAGCAGCGGCTGGCCGACGATGCCCATGACGCCGAAGATCGTGGGCATGACGCCGGCGACCACCATCAGGGGGGCGCTGGCGGCGAGTACGGAGAGCAGCAGGCCGGCGGTGCCGAGGCGGCCGGCGCGCAGGGCCCGGTCCTGGCCCTTGTACGTGCGTATCTCGGCGGGGTCGGTGAGCGTGGCGGATCTGCCCGTCGCCATGGCGGCGTCCTTTCGGGGAGGGGACTGGGGTCGTGCTGCTAAGCGGTGCCCAGCGCCGCACTGCGCGCGGCGAGGAACGCCTTGTGCGGATCGAGGTCCGGATACGACCAGGGCGCGGGGGTCGCGTGGCGGCCGATCCGGTGGAAGAGGGCGGCGGCCTCGGCGGAGCGCCCCTCGGAGAGCTTGGCGTGGGCGAGGAAGTTGAGGTCCACCCGATTGCGGGGGTGGTCGTCCCGCTCCCATTCGAGCCACCAGTCGAAGGCGGAGCGCAGGACCTGGCGGGCGCGGCGGCCGGACCAGTGGGTGACGGCCCCGTCGGGTCCGCCGTGGGCGGCGAGCACCCGGTAGCGCTCCGCGTGGGCGATGACGGGGAGCACGGCGAGCGGGGAGTCGGCCGGGGACTCCTCGGCCGCCCAGGCGGCGAAGTCGTACACCTCGTGGAGCGGGTCGGAGCCGCCGCCGGGCGTGCGCTCGGCGAGCTTGGCGACCATCAGGTGGTGGGCGTGGTGGTGCTCCAGGTGGCGGGCCCGGACCTGGTCGAAGTGGCGGCTGAACTCCTCGTCGGTGCCGAAGGCCCGGGTGAGCAGGAGCAGCCCGAGCCAGGGGGTCGGGTCGGCGGGGAGCAGTGAGGCCGCGCGTCGGCAGGCCTCCTCCGCCGCCTCGGGTGTCCCTTTGTGGCGCAGGGCGGTGAAGACGGTGGCGCAGGCGAGGAGCGTGGCCGCGTCCGCGCTGTCGGGTTCGGCGAGCAGCCATTCGCGGGCCCAGGCGGTGGCCGTCGGCGTCTCGGCGAGGACGACGACGCGGTGGCCCCGGCGGTCCCAGTCGTCGGCGGTGTCGACGAGGAGGGTGCGCACCTTGGCCCACCGGCCCTGGCCGAACTGGCCGCGGACTTCGACGAGTTCCGTGTCACAGAGGGCGGGGTCGAAGAGTTGGGCGTCCCGTTTGCGGGCGCGGCCGAGGGGTGGCGGAGGGGACATCCGCGGGTTCCCTCCAGGACACGGGAGCGGGTGGGTGGGGGGATCGAACCGGTGTGTTGCCGGATGATCACGCACAGCAAAGCGGTACGCACAGCTCCGCGTCAAGGTCCGGGCCGGCGGGTGGCGGGTTTCAACTGGTTTGACGGTGGCTGGAGTTGAAGGGTCGGTCCCGGTTCGGGGTCGAGGGTGCCGCGCATAGGGTGGGACGCATGACGACGTACGACGATCTCCCTCCCTGCCTCCTGGGTTTCCCGGGGCCGCTGCGGGACAGCCTGGTGGCCGCGGTCCTCAGCGGGGCGAAGACCACGACCACCGGGCTGCTGCCCCAGTACGAGGCCGAAGGGGAACCCTTGCCGGCGCCGGGTGACCGCTCGGTGTTGGTGGATTCGCTGGAGCGCCCGGTCGCGCTGGTGGAGGTGACCGAGGTGCGGGTGGTGGCGCTCGCCGAGGTGGACCTGGGACACGCGCTGGACGAGGGCGAGGGGTACGCGTCGGTGGCCGAATGGCGTTCCTCGCACGAGCGGTTCTGGCACGGCGCGCCGATCCGGGAGGCGATCGGCGACCCGGGGTTCACGGTGGACGACGACACCCGGGTGGTGCTGGAGCGTTTCCGGGTGCTGGAGTTGTTGCCGACGGCCTAGGGCTGCGCCTCCACGCCTTCCCGGGTCCCTGCCGCCCCGGGGCCGTCGGGGGTTCCTATCGCCCCGGGGCCGTCGGGCGGGTCGGCCGGTCGGCCCGCCCGACGGTGTGCCCCGTCGCCCCGGTCAGCTCACCGCCGCGGCGGCCGCGCGGCCCGCCGCGCGGCCGGAGAAGATGCAGCCGCCGAGGAAGGTGCCCTCCAGGGCGCGGTAGCCGTGCACCCCGCCGCCACCGAACCCGGCGGCCTCGCCCGCCGCGTACACGCCGGGGAGCGGATCGCCGGAGGCGCCCAGGACACGGGAGGAGAGGTCGGTCTCCAGGCCTCCGAGGGACTTGCGGGTCAGGATGGAGAGTCGCACGGCGACCAGCGGGCCCGCCTTGGGGTCCAGGATCCGATGCGGGGCCGCGGTGCGGATCAGCTTGTCGCCGAGATACCTGCGCGCTCCGTGGAGGGACATCACCTGGAGGTCCTTGGTGAACGGGTTGAGGATCTCGCGGTCCCGGGCCACGACCTCGCGGCGCACGGTCGCCTCGTCGAGCAGGTCCTCGCCGGTCACGGCGTTCATGCCGCGCACCAGGGCGGCCAGGTCGCGCTCGACCACGAAGTCGGCACCCTTGTCCATGAAGGCCTTGACCGGGCCGGGCACGGCCTGTCGGGCGCGGTCGATGACCTGACGGATGGACTTGCCGGTCAGGTCGGGGTTCTGTTCGGAGCCGGAGAGGCCGAACTCCTTGCCGATGATCCGCTGGTTGAGGACGAACCAGGTGTGGTCGTGCCCCGTCCTCATGATGTGGTCGAGGGTGCCGAGCGTGTCGAAGCCCGGGAAGAGCGGTACGGGCAGCCGCCTGCCCGTCGCGTCCAGCCACAGCGAGGACGGTCCGGGCAGGATGCGGATGCCGTGCTTGTTCCAGATGGGGTCCCAGTTCCCGATGCCCTCGGTGTAGTGCCACATCCGGTCCTTGTTGATGTGGCGGGCGCCCGCGTCCTCGACGATGCCGAGCATCAGACCGTCCACGTGGGCCGGCACCCCGGACAGCAGCCGCTCGGGAGGGGTGCCGAGGCGGGCCGGCCACTGCTTGCGCACGAGGTCGTGGTTGCCTCCGATCCCGCCGCTGGTGACGATGACCGCCTGGGCCCGCAGGGAGAACGCGCCGACGCTCTCGCGGCCGCTCGCGGCGCCCCGTACGGCGTCGGAGGGCTCCAGGATCTCCCCCGTGACGGTGTCCAGGACGCCGCCGGTGCGGGAGAGCCCGGTGACCTTGTGGCGGAACGCCAACCGGACCAGGCCGCGGGCGACGCCGGCGCGGACCCGTCGCTCGAAGGGCTCGACCAGGCCGGGGCCGGTGCCCCAGGTGATGTGGAAGCGGGGGACGGAGTTGCCGTGGCCGTTGGCGTCGTAGCCGCCGCGTTCCGCCCAGCCGACGACGGGGAAGAAGCGGACCCCCTGGGCGTGCAGCCAGGGCCGCTTCTCGCCGGCCGCGAAGTCGACGTAGGCCTCGGCCCAGCGGCGCGGCCAGGCGTCGTCCTCCCGGTCGAAGCCGGCCGTGCCGTACCAGTCCTGGAGGGCGAGGTCGTGGTGGTCCTTGATCCGCATGCGGCGCTGCTCGGGCGAGTCGACGAAGAAGAGGCCGCCGAAGGACCAGTGCGCCTGGCCCCCGATGGACTGCTCCGGCTCCTGGTCCAGCAGGATGACCTTGCGGCCCGCGTCGACGAGCTCGGCGGTGGCGACGAGGCCCGCGAGCCCCGCTCCGATCACGATCACGTCTGCGTCGTACGTCATGCGCTGCCCGTCCTCCGGTCGGTGGTGGGGCAGATCCTTTGCTACGGAGCGGTAACCAGTCAACAGCGAAGAGGGGACGAAACCGTGAGTGCCTCCGATGAAGTACTGGACGTGGTGGACCGGGACGACCGGGTGACGGGCAGCGCCCCGCGCGGGGAGGTGTACGCCCGAGGGCTCCTCCACCGGTGTGTGTTCGTGCAGGTCAGAGATGCGCGGGGGCGGATCTTCGTGCACCGTCGGACCGACTCGAAGCTGGTGTTCCCCGCACACCACGACATGTTCGTGGGCGGGGTGCTGGGCACCGGGGAGAGCTATCCGCGCGCGGCGCTGCGCGAGGCCGGGGAGGAGTTGGGGGTGACCTCGTTGGCACAGCCGACGCCGCTGTTCAAGTTCCTGTACGAGGGTCCGGGCGGGGCCTGGTGGTCGTACGTGCACGAGGTGCGGTGCGAGGCGCCGGTGCGACCGCAGGAGTCGGAGGTGGCCTGGCACACCTGGCTGTCCGAGGAGGAACTGGCGGAGCGGGTGGCGGACGGCGGGTGGTCGTGGGTGCCCGACGGACTGGAGGCGTACCGGCGGCTGCGCGCGCACCGGGAGTCCCACCAGTAGATTGATCAGGTGATCGACTTCGTCAAGGACGTGCGCCTCTGGTTCGCACCCGAAAGGCTGGGGGACGAGGGCGAGACCCCCGACTACCGGTTCTCACTCGCCAACGAGCGGACCTTCCTGGCATGGATCCGCACCGCGCTGGCACTGGTCGGCGGCGGATTCGCGGTGGACCAGTTCCTGCCGGACCTGCGGTGGGGCGTACGGGTCGGGATGGCCCTCGCCCTCCTGGCGGTGGGCGCGGCCTGCGCCCTGCGGGCGGTGAACCACTGGACGCGGTGCGAGCGGGCGATGCGGCGGGGCGAGGACCTGCCGCTGTCGCGGTTCCCGGTCGTGCTCAGCCTGGGGGTCGGCCTGGTGGCCGTGGTGATGATGGCGGTCGTCCTGCTGGGCTGGACGGCCCCGCGGTGAGCGGACCGGGTCCGAGCGCGGCCGAGGGCCGCGACGCCGGACTCCAGCCGGAGCGGACCCGGCTCGCGTGGCGGCGCACGACGCTGGCGTGCTCGGTGACGGCGGTCCTGGCGCTGCGCCAGGCACTGCGCGGATCCGGATCCCCGGTGGAGGTGGCCGGGGCGGCGGTGATCGTGCTGTTGTGGCTGGCGTTCCTGGGGGTGGCGCACCGGCGGATCCGCGCGCTGGCGGCGCACCGTCCGCCGCGGTTGGCGCCGCGCGCGGCGGCGGGGGCGACGCTGTGCACGTTGGCCCTGGCGGCCTTCGCAGTCGCGGTGATCCTCTGATCCGACGACGGGCTGATCGGCTCGGCGCGCTTCCGATCGGCTCGGTGCGCTCCTGCTCGGCTCGGTGCGCTCCTGCTCGGACACGCCAGGGACACGAGCGGGACAAAAGGGGTGATCCCGGATGATCCGCACTAGCCTCGGCTCCATGACGACCCTGCACCACGAGCACCCCACGCACAAGCACGCGCACGGCCCCGGCTGCGGTCACGCCGAGGTCGAGCACGGCGATCACGTCGACTACGCGCACGACGGCCACCTGCACCGGGAGCACTCCGGCCACTGGGACGAGTGCGAGACGGACGAGCACAACACCCACGAGGCGCACCCGCACGCGCACGGCGCGGACTGCGGACACCAGAGCGTCCGGCACGGCAACCACGTCGACTACCTGCACGACGGGCACCGGCACGCCGAGCACGACGGCCACTACGACGACCACTGACCCGACGCGCTCCGCTCCCCCGCCCGCCTCGGCCCGCCCTGCCGGCCGGCCCGCCCGCCCCCGACCCGAGTACCGGTCGGGGGCGGGGTCCGTTGCCGGCCCGTCTCCCCCGCCCCGCCCTCCCCGCGCGCCACCGCGGCCGGCAGGATGCCCAGCGCCCGTCAACGCGACCCGGGGAGCACCCAGATGACCGCCGAAGAGCCGTACCTCGTCCAGCCCGCCGCCGGCGTCCACGCCTACGTCCAACCGGACGGAGGCTGGTGCCTGAACAACGCCGGCTTCGTGAGCGACGGCGGACGGACCCTCCTCGTCGACACCGCCGCCACCCGACGCCGGGCCCTGGCCCTGCGGGAGGCCGTCGCCGCGACCGGGGTGGCGATGCCGCGCACGGTCGTGAACACCCACCACCACGGCGACCACACCTACGGCAACGGGGTCTTCGCCCCGGAGGCGCTGATCCTCGGGCACGACAACGCGCGGGCCGAGCAGCTCGCCGCCGGACACCAGCTGGAGATGATCTGGCCCGCGACGGACTTCGGCGCAGTGGAGATCATCCCTCCCGATCTCACGTACAACGACCGGACGACCCTGCACGTGGGCGACATCGAGGTGCGGGTCATCCACCCGGGCGTCGCCCACACCACCGGGGACTCGCTCGTGTGGCTGCCCGGACAGCGGGTGGTGTTCACCGGTGACCTGGTCTTCTCGGGCGGCACGCCGTTCCTCGCGATGGGCTCGCTCTCCGGCTCGTTGCGGGCCATGGAACTGCTGCGCTCCCTCGACGCGGAGACCGTCGTCCCGGGTCACGGGCCGTTGACCGATCCCTCCGCGTACGAGGCCACCGAACGGTACCTGCGTCACGTCGCCGAACTCGCGCTGGAGGGAAGGGCGAAGGGGCTGACCCCGCTGGAGACGGCGCTCGGGGCCGACCTGGGCGAGTTCGCGGCCTGGCGGGAGAGCGAGCGGCTGGTGGCGAACCTGCACCGGGCGTACGCGGAACTGTCCGGGGAGCCGGAGGGCGCCCCGCTGGACATCGTGGCCGTGCTCCGGGACATGACGGTGATGAACGGCGGCACCCCGATCCTCTGCCACGCCTGATCCGAGCGGTCGGCCGCCCCGACGCGACTCACCCCGGCCCCGACGCGCCCCGGCGTGTCGGGGCTTGTTTCGGCGTACCCTCTGGACGGCATACCGACTGGTCGGCATGATGACTCTCGTCCGTTCCGTCACCGTCCATCCCGTACGGAGGTGCGCACCATGACCCCAGCGCCAGAACCGACCCCGACCGGCCCGCCGGGCCTCGATACGGAGCGGCTGCGCGGCCATCTCGACGCCGCGCTCCCCGGCCTCGCGGCCGGGCCGCTCACCGGCCGCCTCATCGAGGGAGGCCGCTCGAACCTCACGTACGCGGTCACCGACGGGTCCGCCCGCTGGGTGGTGCGCCGGCCGCCGCTCGGCCACGTGCTGGCGACCGCCCACGACATGCGGCGCGAGTACCGCGTGATCGCGGCCCTGCACGGCACGGCCGTGCCGGTGCCCGAGCCGGTGCTGCTGTGCGAGGACGAGTCGGTGCTGGGTGCGCCGTTCTACGTGATGGAGCACGTGGACGGGGTCCCGTACCGGACGGCCGAGCAGTTGTCCGCCCTCGGACCCGACCGCACCCGACGGGCCGTGCTCGGCCTGGTGGACACCCTGGTCGACCTGCACGCCGTGGACCCGGACGCCGTGGGGCTGGGCGACTTCGGCCGCCCCGAGGGCTTCCTGGACCGGCAGTTGCGCCGGTGGGGCAAACAACTCGCGGCCTCCCGCGGCCGGGAACTCGCCGGGATCGACGACCTGCACGGCGCGCTCGGCCGGTCCCTGCCCGACTCCCCCGCCCCCACCGTGGTGCACGGAGACTTCCGGCTCGACAACGTCCTGATCGGCGGACCGGACGACACGATCCGGGCGGTGCTGGACTGGGAGATGTCCACGCTCGGCGATCCGCTGACCGACCTCGGGCTGCTGGTGATGTACAGCTCGGACCTGGGCCTGACCGCCTCCCCCGTCAGCACGACCAGCGGGGCACCAGGCCACCCCTCCCCCGCGGAACTGATCGAGCGGTACGCCGCCCGCTCGGGTCGGGACACCTCCGCGATCTCCTGGTACACCGCTTTCGCCTGGTTCAAGCTCGCGGTGATCCTCGAAGGCATCCACTACCGCTTCACGCTCGGCCAGACCGTCGGAGCGGGCTTCGACCGGATCGGCGAGCTGGTCCCGGTCTTCATCGAACACGGTCGGCACACCCTCCAGGAAGGCTGAGGAACCCCGCATGGACTTCGCATTCGACTCCCGGACCGAGGAACTCCGCCAACGGCTGCACGCGTTCATGGAGGAGTACGTGTACCCGGCGGAGGCCGTCGCCGCCGAGCAGCGCACACGGCTGGCCTCGCCCTGGGACACCCCGGCCGTCTTCGGTGAACTGAAGGCCGAGGCGCGTCGCCAAGGCCTGTGGAACCTCTTCTTCCCCGGCGAGCGGTACGGCGCCGGACTGACCAACCTCCAGTACGCCCCGCTCGCCGAGATCACCGGCCGCAGCCCGCACCTGGCGCCGATGGCGACGAACTGCGCCGCCCCGGACACCGGGAACATGGAACTGCTCGCCCAGTTCGCCGACGAGGAGCAGCGCAAGCGGTGGCTGGAGCCACTGTTGGAGGGCGAGATCCGTTCGGCGTTCGCCATGACGGAGCCCGACGTGGCCTCCTCCGACGCCACGAACATCGAGACCCGCATCGAGTGTTCCGCCGGCGGCGACGAGTACGTGGTCACGGGCCGCAAGTGGTACATCTCCGGCGCGATGAACCCGGACTGCAAGATCTTCATCGTCATGGGCAAGACCGACCCCGACGGCGCCGACCCCCGCCGCCAGCAGTCGATGATCCTGGTCCCGCGCGACACCCCGGGCGTGGAGGTCCGCCGCGCGATGACGGTGTACGGATACGCCGACCACGACCACGGCGGTCACGCCGAGGTGGTGTTCCACGGGGCGCGGGTCCCGGCCGCGAACCTGATCGGCGAGGAGGGTTCGGGCTTCGCCATCGCCCAGGCCCGGCTCGGTCCGGGGCGGATCCACCACTGCATGCGGCTCATCGGGATGGCGGAGCGGGCCATCGAGTCGATGTGCGAGCGCGCGAGCGGACGCACCGCCTTCGGCAGGGAGCTGGCCTCTCAGGGTGTCGTGCAGAACTGGATCGCGGACGCCCGGGTCACCGTCGAGCAGTTGCGGCTGCTGGTGTTGAAGACGGCCTGGCTGATGGACACGGTCGGCAACCGGGGCGCGCACACCGAGATCCAGGCGATCAAGATCGCGACGCCGCGGGCGGTCGTGGGGATCCTCGACCAGGCGGTGCAACTGCACGGCGCGGGCGGGGTCAGCCAGGACTTCCCGTTGGCCGAGTTGTGGGCGGCGGCACGGACGCTGCGGTTGGCGGACGGTCCGGACGAGGTCCATCAGCGCTCCCTGGCACACCGGGAGTTGAGGAAGCACGCGGGGCGGGAGCGAACGTGACGTGTTCGTGCGGGAGTTCTGGCGAACATGTGTGCACGGTGAAGGCGATGCGGGGGGTCCCTTGAGAAACCTTGTTGAATAAGCCCTGAAGGCGGGTGCGATCTTGATTTGCGCCTGTCAATCGGAACAGGGTTCTCCAGAAGGTTTGACGCCCCACACGTCAACACGAGGAGAACTCTCCACATGGCAACTCACAAGCGTTCGCGCGGTTTCCGGTACGCGGCAGTCGCCACGGGAGCCGCCACCGCGGCAGCCGTGACCCTGCTCGCGACCCCCTTCGCGGGGGCGGCGACACCGGCCGAGGGCACGGTCTACGGACTGGGCGCGCCCGGCGCGATCAGCGGAAGTTACGTGGTCATTCTCGACGCGGCCGCGGACAAGGGGCAGCTCGCCGACAAGTACGGCGGCGAACTGCAACGCACCTACACCTCCGGAGTCAACGGTTTCTCGGCCTCCGGGCTCAGCGAGACCGAGGCCAAGCGACTCGCGGCGGATCCCGCCGTCGGCAAGGTCGTGCAGAACAAGAAGTTCCACATCAACGCCACGCAGGACAACCCGCCTTCATGGGGGCTCGACCGGATCGACCAGGCCAAGACGGCGGGAGACAAGAAGTACGACTACCCGGACACCGCCGGTGAGGGGGTCACCGCGTACGTCATCGACACGGGCATACGCGTGAGCCACAAGGACTTCGGTGGGCGTGCCACGCACGGCTTCGACGCGGTGGACAACGACGACAGCGCCGACGACGGCAACGGTCACGGTACGCACGTGGCCGGCACCATCGCCGGTACGGAGCACGGCGTCGCCAAGAAGGCGAAGCTGGTCGCGGTGCGGGTGCTCGACGACAACGGTTCCGGTTCCACGGAACAGGTCGTCGCCGGCATCGACTGGGTCACCAAGAACCACAAGGGTCCGTCCGTGGCCAACATGAGCCTCGGCGGCGGTGCGGACGAGGCGCTCGACGAGGCGGTGAAGCGCTCGATCGCCTCGGGCGTCACGTTCGCCGTCGCGGCGGGCAACGAGTCGGCGGACGCCGGGCAGGGCTCCCCCGCCCGTGTTCCGGAGGCGATCACCGTGGCGTCGAGCACCATCGACGACGCGCAGTCGGACTTCTCGAACTTCGGTTCCGTGGTGGACCTGTACGCGCCGGGCTCGGACATCACGTCCGACTGGAACGACAGTGACAGCGGCACCAAGACGATCTCCGGCACCTCCATGGCCACCCCGCACGTGGTCGGTGCCGCGGCCGTCTACCTGGCGGGCCACCCGTCGGCGACGCCGGCCGAGACGGCCGCCGCGCTGACCGGTGCGGCCACCGCGGACGCGGTGACCAACCCGTCGGCGGGTACCGCGAACAAGCTGCTCAAGGTGGCCCCGTAACGGGTGACCGCCAGACCTGAACCGGTCCGTCCCTCGACCGCCCCCTCCAGGGGCGGATCGGGGGGCGGGCCGGTTCGTCGTGTGCGGGCGTGAGGGGCGGGTGTGAGGGGCGGGGGTGGCGGGGCCGGGTGTGGGATCCCCGCCGGCCTCAGGGGCGCAACGCGCGCAGCAGCAGGTCGGCGAGGTGATCGGCGACCTGCTGGGGCGTGAGCGGGCCGTCCTCCCGGTACCAGGTGGACAGGTGGTGCACGGAACCGAAGTGGTAGTCCACCACCAGGTCCGCGGGTGTCGCGGTGGAGAACACCCCCGTGCGCTGCCCCTCCTCGACCAGTGCCCGGAAGCGCTCGTGATAGCGCCGGCGCTCGGCCCGGACCTGCTTGAACTTCTCGGGACTGAGCTGGTGCATCGACCGGAAGAAGATCATCGCGTCGTCGAGGTTCTCGATGGTGGTGACCACCACGTCGGCGGCGGCGGCGCGCAGCCGCTCCTCCACGGGCGCGTCGGAACCGGCCACCGCGTCCAGCCGCTGCTGCTGGAGGCGCAGCATCCGCGCGTACACCTCGTGCAGCAGGTCGTCCTTGGACCCGAAGTAGTGGTAGAGCGCGCCCTTGGTGACCCCGGCCGCCTCGACGATCTCCTGTACGGAGGTGCGGTCGTAGCCGCGTTCGGCGAACAGCCGGGTGGCGACGGCCAGCAGTCGCTGCGGCACCGGTGCGTCGCCGGTGCCCTCGGAGTCCGTGGTGGTCTTGGCGGCCATGGCTCTCGCCTTCCTTCCTGATCCCTCGCCCGTTGCGGGGCGACGTCGTGCGTCCGTCCGACTGTTTTCAGCCGCGTTCGCGCAGTTCCCGTCGCAGGATCTTGCCACTGCTCGTCTTGGGAAGGACAGGCAGGATCTCCACCTGCCTCGGGTACTTGTACGCGGCGATGCGCTCGGCGCAGTACGCGGACAGTTCGGCGGGCTCGACGCGGGCTCCGGGGCGCAGGCTCACATAGGCCTTCACGCTTTCGCCCCGGTACGGATCGGGGACGCCGACCACGGCCGCCTCGCGTACGTCGGGATGGGTGTAGAGCACGTCCTCGACCTCACGGGGCCAGACCTTGAAGCCGGACGCGTTGATCATGTCCTTCTTCCGGTCGACGACGTACAGCCAACCGTCGGAGTCCATGAACCCGACGTCACCGGTGCGCAGTTCACCGTCCGGGAAGGACTTCGCGGTCTCCTCGGGCAGCCCCCAGTAGCCGGGGACGACCTGGGGGCCGCGGACGGCGATCTCCCCCGTCCCGCCGATCGGGACCTCGGCGCCCTGCTCGTCGAGGATGCGTACGAGGGTGTCCGCGCCGGGGAGGCCGACGGAGAGGGTGCCGGAGAGCGGGTCCACGGGGGCTTCGAGGTGGACGGGCACGGAGGCGCAGGGCGCGGTGCATTCGGTGAGCCCGTAGCCGTTGCGCAGGTAGAAGCCGAAGCGGGCGCGCAGCCGCTCGACGAGGGCCGGCGGGAGCGGGGCGCCGCCGGAGGAGATCACCCGGAACGAGGTGAAGTGGTCGGGGGTCGCGGCGGGGTGGGCCGCCAGGGCCATGAAGGCGGTGGCGGGGCCGACGGTGTAGGCGGGGCGGTGTTCGAGGAAGGCGTCGAGGACGGCGCCGGGTTCGAAGCGGTGGGCGAGCACCAGGGTGCCGGCGTTCACGAAGCAGGCGGCGAGCTCGCAGACGAGGCCCGTGATGTGGAAGAGCGGGGCGAGGGCGAAGTAGCCGGCGCCCTCGGGGAGGGGGTGGCCGGTGACCTGGCGGGTCGCGTTGTGGGTGAGGGCGCCGTGTGGGTTCAGGGCGCCCTTGGGGGTGCCGGAGGTTCCGGAGGTGTAGCTGATGAGCGCCGTGTCGGAAGCGGTGAGGCACGGGTCGGGCGGGGCGGGCGTGCCTTGGCGGGCCACCGTGGTGAGGTCGGCGGCGTCGAGGTGCGAGGCGTCTGCGGCCCCGGCGGGCGGCGCGTCCGTGTCGGGGGCCGGGGCCGCTTCCGGAACCACTTCCGGTGCCCCTTCCGGGACGGGCGCCAGGACCCGTGGGTCGTTCCGCGTCTGGAAGTCCCGGTCGCGGGCGGTGAGCGCGACGCCGACGCCGGTGTCCCGGACGCTCTCGCGGAGGTACTCGGTCCAGGCGCGGGCGTCGCAGACCAGGGCGACCGCGCCCGAGTCGCGCAGGATGTGGCCCACCTCGCCGGACTTGTACATGGGGTTGAGCGGGACGACGATCGCGCCGGCCTTCCAGGCGGCCAGCACGGCGAGCACGAAGTGCGGGGTGTTCTGCACCATCACGGCGACCCGGTCGCCGCGCCCCACGCCCCGCGAGGCGAGGTGGCCGGCGACCGAGTCGGAGAGCGCGTCGACCTCGGCGTAGTCCAGCCGGCCGTCGAAGTAGGCGAGGGCGGTACGTCCGGGGGCGCGGGCCACGGCCGCCCGGAAGGCGGCCGGCACGCTGACCGGGGGCGTGATCGGCGCCCGTTGGGCGGCGCTGAGGCGAGCCAACCAGGGCCGGTCGGCGTAGCGGACGGGCGGGGGCACGGGGGCGGGCGTCGCGTCGGGCGCCGGGTCGGGCGCCGTGTCTTCGGCGACGGGGGCGGGCGTCGCGTCGGCAGCGGGTGGGGGTGCGGGCGTCGCGTCGGCAGCGGTTTCGGCCGCGGGAACGGGCGCGGGTGCGGGCACCGGCACGGGCGTCGTCTCGCGGGCGAGCCCGGTCATCGCGTCTCCCACTTCTGCTGGAGGTGGTTCATGTTCGTCAGCCAGCGGTCCGGGTCGGTGGCCCGGGCGGCGTGGTAGTCGGCCACCTCGGGGTGCGGGAGGATCAAGAACCGGCCCTTCTCCATGCCGTCGAACAGGGCGTTCGCGACCGCTTCCGGCTCGATCGCGGTCGGCGCCAGGACGAGTTCGCCCGCCGAGCCCGCGGCGGTCAGCATGTCGGTGCGCACCCCCTGCGGGCAGACGGCGTGGACCTGGACGCCTCGGTGGCGGTAGGTCAACGACAGCCATTCCGCGAAGGCGAGGGCCCCGTGCTTGGTGACACTGTACGGCGCGGCCCCGATCATGGTGAGGAGTCCGGCGGCGGAGACGGTGGACACGAACCGGCCGCTCCCCCGTTCCAGCCAGTCCGGCAACAGGGCACGGGCGGCACGGACGTGCGCCATGACGTTGACGTCCCAGGCCGCTTCCCAGACGGCTTCGTCCACGAAGGCGTCGCCGCCCGAGGCGAGGCCGGCGTTGGCGCAGTAGACGTCCACGGTCCCGCCGAGGGCCTCGCGGGCCCGGTCCACGATCGTCGAGGCGTCGCCGGGGACCGCGATGGCTCGCGCGCCGATGCCCTCGGCGACGGACGCGGCCTTCACGGGGTCGAGGTCGTTGACCACGACCGTGGCCCCCTCGGCGGCGAAGCGTTGCGCGAGGGCGGCGCCGATGCCGCCGCCCGCTCCGGTGACGACGACCCGCTGGTCCTGGTACGCGCTCACGTGGATCACCTTTCGACGCTGACGACGGATGCGGGCGGACCCCGGGCATCCGATTCGATCCGGACGGATCGGGGGCAGACTAACCAGTCGGTATGTCGGGGCGGAAGGGGTCTGCGCCCTAGCGTGTCCGGATGACGCTGTCGCGACGCGGGGTACTGGGACTGGCCGGAGCCGTGGGGGCCACGGGGAGCCTGGGCGCGGTGGCGCCGGACTCCGCGAAGGCGGCCGGGGCGAGCACGCGGGTACGGACGGGGTGTGAGCAGCTCGCCGCCGACGGGTACGAGGCGCTGGCCGGGCAACGGGTCGGGGTGGTCACCAACCCGACCGGGATCACCGCCGACGCGCGCCATCTGGTGGATGTCCTGCACGCGGACGACCGGGTCGACCTGGTGGCCGTGTTCGGGCCGGAGCACGGGTTCCGGGGCACCGCGCAGGCCGGTGGTTCGGAGGGCGCGGGTCGGGACCCGGCGACGGGGCTGCCCGTGTACGACACGTACGACAAGAGTGGTCGGCAGCTCGCGGACGTGTTCACCGCGGCCGGCGTGGACACGGTGGTCTTCGACATCCAGGACGTAGGGGCGCGCTTCTACACCTACATCTGGACCCTCTACGACTGCATGCGCGCCGCCGCCCTGGCCGGCAAGGCGGTGGTGGTGCTGGACCGGCCCAACCCGGTGGGCGGGGTGCGGGCGGCCGGCCCGGTGCTCCAACGGCCGTACGCGAGTTTCGTGGGGCGGGAGCCGATCGCGCTCGCGCACGGGATGACGGCGGCGGAGCTGGCCCTGCTGTTCAACGGCGAGTTCCTGAAGGACAGGCCGGTCACGCTCAGGACGGTACGGATGACGGGATGGCGCCGGGAGTCCTTCTTCGCGGCGACCGGCCTGCCCTGGGTGCCGCCGAGCCCCAACATGCCCACTCCGGACACGGCTCTCGCGTACGCCGGCACCTGCCTGTTCGAGGGGACGAACCTGTCCGAGGGGCGGGGTACGACGACCCCCTTCGAGGTGGTCGGCGCCGAGGGCGTCGACCGGCGGTGGGCCGAGGCGGCGAACGCGCTGGGGCTGCCCGGGGTCTGGTTCCGGGAGACGTACTTCACCCCGTCCTTCTCCAAGCACGCCGGGAAGGTGTGCGGCGGGGTCCGGCTGATCGTGCACGACCGCGAGGCATTCGACCCGGTACGGGCCGGGATGGGGCTGCTGGTCACCGCGCGGCGGACGTGGAGCGGCTTCGGCTGGCGGGCCGACCACTGGATCGACCGGCTGACGGGATCGGACCGGGTGCGCGCGATGGTGGACGCGGGGGCCGGCGTGGAGGAGATCGTGGGCGACTGGGCGGCCGGGCTGGCGCGCTTCGCGACCCTGCGGGAGGGGTACCTCCTCTACCGGTGACCCGGCCGGCCGCAGGGCCGGCGGGCGGACGCGGCGGCGCGATGCCGGGTCCGCCGGGGCGGCGTGGAGGGGGGCGTCATGGCGGACGTCGGCATGGTGGTCGGAAGCGGTGAAGGCGACGGGGGCGGGGGCGGGGGCGCGATCACGGCGGGCGTCGGGGTCGAGGTCGGGGTCGGGGTCGCGGCCGGGGTCGGCAGCGGGGTCGGGGTCGGGGTCGGGGTCCGGCCTTACGCGGAACTCACCTTCGACGCCGACGGCGACGTGGACCGGAGCACCCGGGAGGCCGTGGCCCGGATCGAGGCGACCGACCTGCTGGTCTTCGCCCACGGCTGGAACAGCGACCGGTCCACCTCGACCCGCCTGTACGACCGCTTCTTCGCCCCGTTCCCGCAGCTCGTGGGGCCAGGGGTGCGGCTGGGGTACGTGGGGGTGGTATGGCCTTCGATCCGGTTCTCCGACGAGCCCATACCGGACTTCGATCCGCCCGGCGCCCTCGCGGAACCGGGCCGCGGCACCGCGCTGGGTCCCGCCACCCGGCGGGCGCTCGGGGAGTTCTGGCCGGGCCGCGGGGCGGAGCTGGACCGGATCGCCGAGCTGTTGGAGGAACGGCCCGATTCGGCGGCGGCGTTCGTCGAGTTCGGCGCACTGGTGAGGGAGCTCGTCGGGGTGGACGCGGTGGCCACGCCGGCCGCCCTGGACGTGCCGGCCATGTTCGCCCGCGACGTCCTGGAGGTGTGCCGGGCTTTCACCGACGCGCTCGCGGAGGCGGACACGACGCCGAGGCGTCACGCCGACGATGCCGGGGGCGATGCCCGGGGCGATGCCGGTGCCGATGCAGGTGCCGGTGCCGGGGGCGTGAATTCGGCACTCGGCAGCGGGTTGCGCGCCCTGTGGAGCGGCGCGAAAGAGGTGCTGCGTCAGGCTACCTACTATCAGATGAAGAAACGGGCGGGGGTGGTCGGCGAACACGGGCTGGGGCCGGTGCTCGCGGAACTCGCGCACCGCCGGCCGGCGCTGCGGATCCACCTGATCGGTCACAGCTTCGGGGCACGGGTGGCGGCCTTCTCCCTGCGCGCGGTGCCGGACGGATCCCGGTACGTGAAGTCCCTGACCCTGCTCCAAGGGGCTTTCTCCCACTACGCCTTCACCGACCGCCTCCCCCACGACGGGGACCGCGGGGGCGCCCTCGGGGGGCTCCAGCGGCGGGTGGACGGTCCGGTGGTCGCCTGCCATTCCCCGTACGACACCTCGCTCAAGGTGTTCTATCCGCTGGCCTCCCGGATGGCCGGGGATTCGGCCGGACTGCTCGGTTTCGACGAGCGCTGGGGCGCGATCGGGCACGACGGGGTACGGGCCGTGCCGGGCACGCCCCGACTCAGCCTCGACACGGTGCTGCGCGGTGGGCTGCCGGGGGCGGGTTGCGTCAGCGTGGACGCGGGCTCCGTGGTCCGGCGGGGCGGGGCACCGTCGGGGGCGCACAGTGACATCTGCCACGAGGAACTGGCCCGGGTCGTGGTTGCCGCGGGGCGCATGGGGCGCTGAGTTCCGGCCATGTGCCACCCGCACGCCTCGACCGCCCCCGCATGCGCCCACATTCCGCCGGGCATGTTGGGCACGTCGGGACGTACGACGACGTTCGACTAGTACGACGCCTCGACGTGGGCGCGGGGCGCGGCGGAGGTGAAGGTGCGATGGCGGGATTTCGAAGTTTGGCCTACCAGGTGCGCGATGCACGCAATGACCGGGCGTTGCGGCGTCATTCGCTGCGCCGTTGTCTGGAGAGATTCGCGCCCTACGGGCATCGGGCGACGTGGTGGCATCTGTGCGATCGGCACGGGATCGCGCCCGAGGACCGGGGCGCCGATCCGCAGCGGCTGGTCGCGGCTTTGGAGGAGCTGGAGGAGGCTCGCGCGGTCTGGCTGGAGTACGAGCGCCAGTTCGCGGAGCGACGCCGGCGTGAGAAGCACCACGGACTGCGCCGGCCGGACTGGGCGTGGGGCGGGAGCGGGGACGCGGTGGTGCGGTGTGCGGACCCGGGGATCCGGCCGGACGGCACGCTCGGCGAGGTGTTGAGACGGTTGGTGCGGGCCTTGGAGTCGGAGCCGGGCACGGGGTGCCCGATCTGTGGTGAGCGTGAGCTGAGCTGGCCGCCCATCGGGGTGGGCCACGAGGCGTGGGCCGGTGCCTGGTCCTGGGACGGGCCGGTGTGCGGGGGCTGCGGAATCGTGGTTCCCAGACCGGCCCTCGCCGACGCGGGGTCGGTGGACCCGGCTTCGGCGGGAGCGGCATGAGCGGGAAGACAACGACGGGCCGGGACCCGAAGGGCGGGGCCGGGTGCGGGGGCGCGGCGGCGCGGGTTCCGCTCCAGGTCGCGTTGAACGGCGGTCGGGAGGCCGCCGAGGGAGCTGCTGTACCGATGTCCCCGGAGGACTTGGCGCGGGCGGCGGTGGCCTCGGTCGCCGCCGGGGCCCGTGAGGTACTGGTGCACCCGCGGAGCCCGTGCGGCCGGGAGAGCCTCTCGCCCCGGGTGGTCGGGCCGCTGCTGGAGGCGCTGCGGGGCGCGGGGGTCTCCGTACCGCTGTCTGTGCCGGCGGGCATCGCGGCGGAGCCGGATCCCGCCGCCCGGGAGGCCCGGGTCCGTTCCTGGGAGGTACTGCCGGATCGCGCGGTGGTGCGTTTCGCGGATCCCGGGGCCGAGGAGCTGGGCCTGGCCCTGCTGGAGCGCGGGGTGGCGGTGGACGCGGTGGTTCCGCTGGGCGGCACGGCCGGGCCCGAGCCGCTGGGCCGATTCCTGGCGTGGGCCGCGCCCGATCACGGGCGGGTCCGCCTCGCGGTGGAGCTGTCGGAGGCCGACCCGGCGCTGGTGGCGGGGTTGCGCTGGTTGCCGCCCGTGGAGATGGTGCTGTTCGGGCGGGAGGCCGCCGCCTGGCCGGTCCTGCGGCTTGCCGCGCGGTGTGGTGCGGGGGCGCGGATCGGCGTGGGCGACGTGCTCGCCCTTCCGGACGGGCGGGCGGCGCGGTCCAATGCCGAGCTGGTGACGGCTGCCCTGGCCGAGGCCGAGGCCTCCCGAGCGGCCGGGGTGACGGGAGCTACCCGGCCGTCCCGGGACGACACACCTGGACCTAGAGCGACAGTCGGGAGCCGGTGAGGCGCTCGCCGAACACGTCGTCCGGGTTGGACAGTGCGCAGTTCTCCAGGGACAGGCAGCCGCAGCCGATGCAGTCGGTCAAGTGGTCGCGCAACCGGCCGAGTTGTTTGATCCGGTGATCGAGTTCGGCGCGCCAGGCCTCGGACAGGCCGGCCCAGTCCTCGCGGGTCGGCGTACGGCCTTCCGGGAGTTGGGACAGCGCCTCGCGGATGCTGGCGAGCGGAATGCCCACGCGTTGCGCGGCCCGCACGAAGGCGACCCTGCGCAGTGCGTCTCGGGTGTAGCGGCGCTGGTTGCCGGAGGTGCGACGGCTGCTGATCAGGCCCTTGGCCTCGTAGAAGTGCAGCGCCGAAACGGCCGCGCCGCTGCGCGCGGACAGCTGACCGACGGTGAGTTCATGGACCTTCTCGGGAATCTGCGGCACTCGGCCGAGCGTAGTCGGCCGGACTGGAATCCGTTGACAGATACATGCGACCCCAGCATGCTGAGCAAGCGCTTATTCGCTGGTCAGTGAGAGGCAGGGGCAAGGCATGGCCGAACCGAGGATCTTCACGTCCGCCGAGGAGCTGCGCGCCGGGGTCGGCGCCCCGCTCGGCCCGAGCGAGTGGCTGGAGGTGGATCAGAAGCGGATCGACCTCTTCGCCGACGCGACGGGCGATCACCAGTGGATCCACGTCGATCCCGAGCGGGCGGCCTCCGGCCCCTTCGGAACGACCATCGCGCACGGCTACCTCACGCTGTCCCTGCTGCCGAGCCTGGTTCCGCAGATCATGCGGGTCGAGGGCATGCGGATGGGCATCAACTACGGCACGAACAAGGTGCGGTTCCCGGCCACGGTGCCGGTCGGCTCGCGGCTGCGCGCCACGGCCGTGATCACGGAGGTCACCGAGGCGGGTGGTGGCGTACAGGTCGCGGCGACCGTGACGGTCGAGCGCGAGGGCGGCGACAAGCCGGTGTGCGTCGCGGAGTCGGTGTCCCGCTACTACTTCTGACACTTCCGAACCGAGCGCCGGGGCGACGGGTCGGCGACGGCGACCGGGCCCCGGGACGGTTTCACCGTTCGACGCCACCGGGGACGGGCGCCGGCGCGTGCCCGGTGTCGGCGCGACCGGTGACGGATGTCAGCGCGTGCCCGGTGTCGGCGCGTGACGGGCGTCAGCGCGACCAGTGACGGGCGTCAGCGCGCCGTCCCGCGGTCGGGGTCGGGGCGTGTGCCGACCATGCGGAGCACGAGGTCGGAGTACAGCGCGCCGACCTCGTCGGGGGTGCGCGAGCCGGTCACGTTGAACCAGCGGGCCACGTCGATGCACAGGGACAGAACCGCGAGGGTGGTGCCGGGCACGTCGGGGACCTCGAACTCCCCCGCCGCGACCCCGTCGGAGATGATCCGGCGCACGGCCGCGTCGCTCTTCCGGCGCAGTGCCACGATGTCGGAGCGGTGCTCCACGGCGAGAGCATCGAGCTCGTACTGGACCACGCGGGCGGTGGTGTGGTGTGCGGCGTGCCAGCCCACGAAGGACCGCACGGCCTCGTCGAGCCGGTCTGCGGCGGTACCCGGGCCGGACGCGGCCGTCTCCAGGATCTCCAGTGCCTTGTCGTGGCCGATCCTGCTGATCCGGTGGAGCAGCTCTTCCTTGGTCTTGTAGTGGATGTAGAGCGCGGCCGGACTCATGCCGGCCCGTCCGGCGATGTCCCGGGTGGTGGTGGCGTGGTAACCGCGCTCCGCGAAGGCCTCCACGGCGGCGACGAGCAGCCGCCGCGCGGCGTCGGGGGTGACCTCCGACCACGGCTGGTAGCCACTGGTGTCCGCCGGGCTGTCCATCGCTCGCTCACCCTCTTCGCCTCGCGGAACCCGTGTCGCGGGATCCGTCGTATGGGAATGGACACCCTACCGGAGGGGTGAGCAAGCGCTTAGCGATCCTGGGCGGTCGGGCCGGGGGCGGACTTCGGCGCGAAGGGGTCGTAGCCGGTCATGAGCTTCTCCATCCGGGCCTGATCGACCCGGGTGACGATCTGGGTGACCTCCTGCCGGTCGCGGATCACCTTGGCGAGGGTGAAGGCCGAGGTGGTCAGGTAGAGGACGGCGATGCCGAGGAAGGCGCGCACCCAGCCGTTCGCGTCCAGGTTGTAGATCCCCAGGGCCACGGCCGCCATGGCGACGCCGAAGGAGGCGACGGCCTGGGCGTAGTAGGCCCCCGTGTTCTGCTGCTTGACCGGTGTCTCGTTCATGGGTCCAGCTTCGGCGACCTGTGGCCCGCACCACATCCGTGCGTGTACTCACGTACGTACTCAGCCGGCAGGGCCCCGAATGGCGGGGGCGGCGGGGCGACGGGGCTGCTCAGAACGCCGAAACCCCCGTACGCGCACGGCCGATGAGCAGCTTCTGGATCTGGCTGGTGCCCTCGTACAGGGTCATCACCCGGGCGTCGCGCAGCAGCTTCCCGGCCGGGTACTCGTCGATGTAGCCGTAGCCGCCGTGGACTTGGAGGGCGTTGCTCGCGGCCCGCACGGCGGCCTCGGAGGCGAAGAGCTTGGCGGTCGAGGACTCCGTGGCGAAGGGCTTGCCGCGGTCGATCAGGTCGGCCACCCGCCAGGTCAGCAGCCGGGCCGCGTCCACGTCGACCGAGATGTCGGCGATCAGCTCCTGGACCAACTGGTGGTGGGCGATGGGCTTGCCGAACTGTTCGCGCTGAGCGGCGTACGAGACGGCCGCGTCCAGCGCCGCCTGGGCGATGCCCACGCAGCCGGCGGCGACCGACATCCGCCCCTTGGCGAGGGCGGACATGGCCACGGAGAAGCCCTTGCCTTCGGGTCCGAGCATCGCGGAGGCCGGCACGCGGACACCGTCGAGGGCGAGTTCGGCGGTGGCCTGGCCGCGCAGGCCGAGCTTGCCGTGGATCTCGCGACGGGTCAGGCCGGGACTGTCGGTGGGCACGAGGAAGGCGGAGATCCCGCGGTGGCCGGGCTCGTCGTTGGTGCGGGCGAAGAGCAGCACCACGTCGGCCCAGGTGCCGTTGGTGATGAACATCTTGCTGCCGCTGACGATGTACGCGTCCCCCTCGCGCCGGGCGCGGGTGTCCAGGTTGCCGGCGTCGGAGCCGGTGCCGGGTTCGGTGAGACCGAAGCAGCCGAGCGATTCGCCCGAGCACAGGCGTGGGAGCCAGGCCTGCTTCTGTTCCTCGGTGCCCCAGGTGGCGACGGTCTTGGCCACCAGCCCGAGGGAGACGGAGACGATGCCGCGCACGGCGGAGTCACCCCGGCCCAGCTCCTCGGTGACGAGCACGTAGGCGAGGTGGTCGCCGCCGGAACCGCCGTACTCCTCGGGCACGGTCAGGCCGAGGAAGCCCAGGTCGCCGAGCTTCTTGACCAGGGACCGGTCGACGCTCTCGGCGCGGTCCCATGCAGCGGCGTACGGGGCGATCTCCCGCTCGGTGAACTCCCGGGCGAGCCGGCGTACAGCCTCCTGTTCCTCGCTCAGCTCCAGGTTCACCGGGCACCTCCGGGCGGTCCGGCGCAGATTAACTAGCACCGGTAGTTTATTGCGGGCAGGCCCTACTATGTGGCGCATGGCCAGACCGCGCAAGCCCCTCCTCAGCAGAGACCGCATCGTCGAGGCGGCGGGCGCGCTGGTGGACTCGGAGGGCCTGGAGGCGGTGTCGACGCGCCGACTGGCCGCCGCGCTCGGGGTCAGCGGGCCTTCGCTGTACAACCACTTCCGCACCAAGGACGAGATCCTCGACGCCGTCGCGGACGCGGTGAGCGCCCGGGTCGACTTGTCGATGTTCGACTCCGAGGACGGCCGGAGTTGGCGGCTCGCGCTGCACGACTGGGCCCACTCGTACCGGGACGCCTTGTCCGACCACCCGAACATCGTTCCGGTGCTGGCGCGGGGACCGGGCCGTCGCCCCGCAGGGCTTCGGGTGGCGGACGCCGTCTTCGGCGCGATGACCGAGGCCGGTTGGCCGCCCGCCCACGCGACGCGGATCGGCGCGCTCATGCGGTACTTCATCCTGGGCTCGGCCGTGGGTTCCTTCGCCGGGGGTTTCGTGGACGACCGCGCCGCGTACGACCCGTCGGACTACCCGCACCTGGGCCAGGCCCACCTGCTGGCCGAGCGGCAGCACGAGGTGGACGAGGGCGCGTTCGAGACGGGGCTGGCGGCGCTGCTGGACGGCCTGGCCCTCCAGTACGAGGCGCTGAAGAGGACGACCTGACGGACGGCGGGACGCGGGGACCGGCGGGAGCCGGGACGGCTGGAGCCGGGACGGCTGGAGCCGGGACGGCTGGAGCCGGGACGGCTGGAGCCGGGACGGCTGGAGCCGGGACGGCTGGACGCGGGCGGAAGCCGGGACGGGGCGGAGCCTTGGCAGGCTCCCCCGGCTCCCGCTCCGACCCCGGATCCCGCTCCGGCTCCCGCTCCGGCTCCGGCTCCGGCTCCGGTCAGAAGATGACCAGCGAGCGGCCGCCCTTGCCCGCCAGCATCGCGTCGAAGGCGGCCGGGATGCCGTCGAGGGTGATCCGGTCGGTGACGAGCGCGCCGAGGTCCAGCCGGCCGGCCCGGACGTGATCGGCGATCACCGGGAGGTCGCGGGCCGGGTCGCTGTTGCCGTAGACGCAGCCGGTGAGAGTCCGGGCGAAGTGGAAGATCTCCAGTGCGTGAAAGGTGACCTGCTGTTCCTTGCCCCCGATGCCGACGACCGTGGTGCGACCGCCGCGACGGGTCGCGTCCCACGCACCGCGGATGGTGTCCGCCCGGCCTACGCACTCGATCGCCACGTCCGCGCCCCGGCCCCCGGTCAGCGCGCGGATCTGCTTGGCGGTGGTCTCCGAGGCGAGGACGAACTCCGTGGCACCGGCGGCGCGCGCCAACTCCTCCTTCGCCGGTGAGACGTCGACGGCCACGATCGGGCCCGCCTGCGCGACGCGGGCCGCCTGGAGGGCGGCCAGACCGACCCCGCCGACGCCGAAGACGGCCACCGACTCCCCCGGGCGGACCTGGGAGCTGTGGTGGACGGCTCCGTAGCCGGTGAGGACGGCGCAGCCGAGCAGGGCGGCTTCGGCGAGCGGGATCCCCGCGGGTGCGGGCAACACGCAGTTCGCCGCGACCACGGTCTCCTCCGCGAAGGCGGCCACGTTCAGCCCGGGGTGCAGCTCGGTGCCGTCGGCGTCATGGGCGTGGATCGCGCCGACCCCGGCCAGTGCCTGGGTGCAGAGCCAGACCTCGCCGATCAGGCAGTGGTGACACGCCCCGCAGGAGGGAGCCCAGTTGAGCACCACCCCGTCGCCGGGGGCGACATGGGTGACGCCCTCCCCGACGGCGAGGACCGTACCCGCGCCCTCGTGACCGAGGACGGCGGGAACGGGAACCCGCATGGTGCCGTTGGTGAGGGAGAGGTCGGAGTGGCAGACCCCGGCTGCGGCGAGCCGCACCCGGACCTGACCGGGGCCGGGATCGGGCAGCACGATCTCCCGGATCTCCAGCGGGGCTCCGACGGCGGGCAGGATGGCGGCGCGGACCATGGTCGTCGTCTCCGTACTTCCGGGATTCAGAACTGCAGGGACTTGGTCTGGAGGTACTCGCCCAGGCCGTGCGGGCCCAACTCGCGCCCCACGCCGGACTGCTTGTAGCCGCCGAAGGGCGCGAGCACGTTGAAGCGACCGCCGTTGATGTCCACCTGGCCGGTGTCCATGCGGCGGGCGAAGGCCGTCGCGGTCTCCGCGTCCGCCGCCCAGACGGCTCCGCCGAGGCCGTACACGGTGCCGTTGGCGATGCGCAGGGCGTCGTCCTCGTCCTCGTACGGGAGGATCGACAGCACGGGGCCGAAGATCTCCTCCTGGGCGATGGTCATGTCGGGGGTGACGTCGGCGAAGAGGGTCGGGGTGATGAAGTACCCCTGGTCGTGGGGTGCGTCGGGCCCGCCCGCGACGAGACGCGCCCCCTCCTCGACCCCCTTGACGATGTACGCGCGGACACGGTCGCGCTGCTTGGCGTTGATCACCGGGCCGAGGCGGGTGCCCTGCTCGCGGGGGTCGCCGGTGGGGTACTTGGCGATGGCGTCGGCCGCGAGCGCGACGGCCTCCTCGTACTGGTCCCGGTGGACGAGCATGCGGGTGAGCGCGTTGCAGCTCTGGCCGGAGTTGTTCATGACGTGGCCGACGCCCACGGCGACGGCCTTGGCCAGATCGGCGCCGGGCAGGATGACGTTGGCCGACTTGCCGCCCAGTTCGAGGGCGACGCGCTTGATCGCGGCGCCGGCGGTGGCGCCGATCTGCCGGCCGACGGCGGTCGAGCCGGTGAAGGAGACGAGGTCGACTCCCTCGTGTGCGGCCAGTGCCTGGCCGGCGACCGCGCCGGTGCCGGTCACCAGGTTGAAGACCCCGGCCGGGATGCCCGCCTCGTGCACGGCTTCGGCGAAGAGCTGTGCGGTCAGCGGGGTGTCTTCCGCCGGCTTGAGGACGAGGGTGCAGCCGGCGGCGAGAGCGGGTGCCACCTTGGCAACGACCTGATGCAGCGGATAGTTCCAGGGCGTGATGGCCCCGACCACGCCGACCGGCTCCATCAGCACCGTGGAGTTCCCGAGCCGCTCCTCGAAGGCGTACGAGGCGCCGAGTTCGGCGAACGAGCCCGCGACGGCGATCGGCGACCCCACGTGTACGGCCTCCGCGAAGCCGAGCGGGGCGCCGAGTTCCGCGGAGATCGTCTCCGCGATCTCCTTCTTGCGGCGGACCAGTACGTCGCGCAGGGCCCCGACGAGGGCCGCCCGCTCGGCCGGCGGCGTGGCCGCCCAGCCCGGGAAGGCCGCGCGGGCGGCACGTACGGCCTCGTCCACGTCCTCGGCGGTGCCGGCCGGGACCGAGGCGAGGACCTGTTCGTCCGCGGGGTTGACGACCTCGATCCGCTCGCGTCCGACGGCCGGTCGCCAGGCGCCGCCGATGTACATCCCGTCGTGGGCCTTCATGGCTTTCCTCCCGAAACACGCACGAGCGCGTAGAACCCGACCTCTCCAACACCCTACAAACTAGCGTCGGTAGTTTTGCGGGCGCCAGAGGCGTCCGGGATCAGATGATGCCGAAAAGCATCCCCGCCGCCAGGACCACCAGGGAAGTCAGGGCCGCCCATTTCACGGTGAATCGGGTGTGATCGCCGAACTCGACCTTGGCCATGCCGACGAGGACGTAGACGGCCGGAACCAGTGGGCTGGACATGTGCAGGGCCTGGCCGACCAGGGACGCGCGGGCGATCTCCAGCGGCGAGACCCCGTGCGCGGCGCCGGCCTCGGCCAGTACCGGCAGGACCCCGAAGTAGAAGCCGTCGTTCGACATGAAATAGGTCAGGGGCAGGCTGAGCAGGCCCGTGACCAGCGCCATGTGCGGACCCATCCCCTCGGGGATCGCGCCGACGAGCCAGTCGGCCATGTGCTTGACCATGCCGGTGCCGCTGAGGACACCGGTGAAGACGGCGGCGGCGAAGACCATCCCCGCGACATTGAGGACGTTGTCGGCGTGGGCGGCGATCCGGGCCCTCTGGTCGGGCATGTGGGGGAAGTTGACCGTGAGGGCGAGGGCCGCGCCGAGGAGGAAGAGCACGGGGATGGGCAGCAACTCCATGATCATCGCGGTGAGGAGGGCGACGGTCAGTCCGGCGTTGAACCAGTAGAGGCGGGGGCGGAGCGTCGCGCGGTTCGGATCGAGCCCCTGGAAACCGTCACCATCACCGTCACCGTCGGGGGTTATGGCCGTGGCCGTGGGTGCGCCCGTCGGTGCGTTCGTGGGTGCGTCCGGAGCGGTGGAGGTGAGTACGGGTGCGGGTGTCCTGCCGGAGCTGCCCGGGCCCGAGGCGGCGGCCGAGGTGCCCATCCCCGCCGCGACCGTGGCGGGCTCCCCTTCGATCGGCTCCACCTCCGACTTCGCGTCCCGCTTCTCCGCGTTCTTCTCCTGGCCGCACTCATCCTGCGCGCCGGGCATGACGAGCAGCCCGACCCGGCGTCGCTCCTTCACGCCGAGGACGTACGCGAGGAGGAACACGAAGAGCAGCCCGGCCGCCAACGCGGGGATCATCGGGACGAAGACGTCTGCGGCGTCGAGCTTGAGGGCGGTGGCGGCACGGGCCGTGGGGCCGCCCCAGGGGAGGGTGTTCATGACGCCGTTGGCGGTGGCCGCGACACCGGTCATGACCACCAGACTCATGCCGAGGCGCTTGTAGAGCGGGTACATGGCCGAGACCGTGATCATGAAGGTGGTCGAGCCGTCTCCGTCGAGCGACACGATCGCGGCGAGCACCGCCGTACCGACCACGACCCGCATCGGGTCCGCCTTGCAGAAGCGCAGGATGCCACGCACGATCGGATCGAAGAGGCCGACGTCGATCATCACGCCGAAGTAGACGATGGCGAACATCAGCATCGCGGCCGTCGGCGCGAGTTTGCCGACTCCGTCGATGACGTAGTCGCCCAACTGCGCACCTTGTCCGGCGAAGACGCAGAAGAGCGCGGGGATGAGCACGAGCGCCGCGATGGGCGACATTTTCTTCAGCATGATCAGAACCAGGAAGGTCGCGATCATGGCGAAGCCGAGGAAGGTCAGCATGCTGGGAACGTAGGGGCTCCCCGATGTGCCAACAAGACGTCGACGCGTGAGCAATACGAGCAAAACCCCAGCTCAGGGCAGAGGTGCCAGTTCGACCGGGAATCCGTTGAGCACGGCGGTGCCGGACAGCGGGTCGAGTCGGCTGCCGTCGAGCAACTGATTCACATTGGCTCCGGGTACGGCCCCGGCCACCGAGAGCCGGGAACCGGCCCGGTCATGGCCCCAGCCGTGCGGGAGGCTGACGACCCCGGTACGAACGGCGTCGGTGATCTCGACCGGGACTTCCAGACTGCCGCCGTCGGCGGTGATCCTGGCCCGGCCGCCATCGGTGAGGCCGAGCCGGTCCGCGTCCTGCGGATGGACTTGGAGGGTGCACCGGTTGGAACCTCCGACCAGGGCCGGGACGTTGTGCAACCAGCTGTTGTTCGACCGCAGATGGCGGCGGCCCACGAGCACCAGGGCGGCGGGGCGTTCGGCGAGCGCCGCGTGCAGCCTGGGGAGTTCGGCCGCGATCGGGTCCGGGAGCAGTTCGATCCGGCCGGTGCGGGTCTTCAGCACGCCCGGCAGCCTGGGTTTCAGGGGGCCCAGGTCGATGCCGTGCGGTCGCTTGCGCAGCTCGTCGAGGGTGAGGTCGTACGGTCCGAGTCGCAGCATCATGTCGAGCCGTCGCTCGGGGCCGGTGCTGCCGGTGAGTTCTCGCGCCTCTCGTTGTGGGTCTCCGCCGAAGAGCGGTGAGTGGGGGTCGGCGACCTCCCGGGCGAGGGTGTCGGCGATGACGCGGTCGTCGAGGACGTCCGGCGATGCCCCGTGCAGCCCGGACACCGCGAGGATCAGGCGCGCGTGGACCTCGCACTCGTCCATGCGGCCTTCTTCGAGGGGTACGGCGGGTGGTGAGTAGCGGGCCTGGTTGCGGACGGCGAACGCGTTGAAGGCGAAGTCGAAGTGGGCGGACTGTGAGGGCGGCGGCGGGGGCAGGACGACGTGGGCGTGGCGCGAGGTCTCGTTGAGGTACGGATCGACGCTGACCATGAAGTCGAGGCCGGCGAGGGCCGTGTCGAGGCGCCGGCCGTCGGGGGCGGACAGCACGGGGTTGGTGGCGATGGCGATCAGGGCTCGGATGCGCCCCACGCCCGGCGTCTCGATCTCCTCTGCCAGGGCGGCGGTGGGCAGTTCGCCCTTGGCTTCCGGGTGTCCGCTGACCCGGCTGTGCCAGCGGCCGAGGTCGAACCCCTTGCCCGGGCGGGCGGGTCGGGGGGCGCGGTCGGTCGCCGAGAGGGGGAAGAGTGCCCCGCCCGGGCGGTCGAGATTGCCCGTGAGGATGTTCAGTACGTCGACCAGCCAGCTGGCCAGGGTGCCGTACTCGGCTGTGCAACTGCCGATGCGTCCGTAGACGGCGGCGGTGGGTGCGGCCGCCAGTTCCCGGGCGAGGGAACGGATCTCATCGGCGGTCAGGTCGCAGGGCCGGGCGACGGCCTCGGGAGTGAAACGGGCGAGGGCGTCGGCGAGTTCCCCGAGACCGTCGGCCTGCTCCCCCGCTGCCCCGGGGGCCGCGAGCCCCTCGTCGAGCAGGGTGTGTGCGAGCGCGGCCAGCAGCAGGGCGTCGCTGCCGGGGCGCGGTGCGAGGTGCCGGTCGGCCAGCGCGGCGGTGCGCGTGCGCCGCGGATCGACGACGACCAGGGTGCCGCCGCGGGCGCGCAGGGCCTTGAGCCGGCCGGGGAAGTCCGGGGCGGTACACAGGGAGCCGTTGGACTCGACCGGGTTCGCGCCGAGGAGCAGGAGGAAGTCGGTGCGGTCGAGGTCGGGGACCGGGATGGCGAAGGGGTCGCCGAAGAGCAGGCCGCTGGACACGTGCTTGGGCATTTGGTCCAGGGTGCTGGCGGTGAAGAGGTTCCGGGTGCCGAGGGCCTTGAGGAGGAGCGGCGGGTAGAGGGCTCCGGCCATGGTGTGGACGTTCGGGTTGCCGAGGACGACGCCGACGGACTGGGCTCCGTGTTCCCGCACGAGGGCGGGCACGGCCGCGGCGATCACCTCGTAGGCCTCCTCCCAACTCGCTTCGCGCAGCCGGCCGTCGCGGCGTACGAGGGGGGTGCGCAGCCGGTCCGGATCGCCGTCGAGGGCTCCGAAGGCCGCCCCCTTGGGGCAGATGAAGCCACGGCTGAACACATCGTCCCGGTCGCCGCGGGCGCCGGTGACCGTGGTGCCCTCGATGGTCAGCGTGAGGCCGCAGGTGGCTTCACAGAGGGGGCAGATGCGCAGGGCGGTGCGGGGCATGGTCGCTCCTGGGGGCGGCAGGCTGCGGTGCGGGCACACGGGCGGGTCGAGCATACCGACCGGTAGGGAGGTTGGGGAGGGGTGCGCTCATTGTGGTTGTCGGCCCTGGGGGCTCAGTCCAGTACGCGGGCCAGGTAGGCCTGCATCATCGCCCGGGTTTCGGCGACGATCCCGGGGTCCCCGGCGGGGTCGACGCGGAAGGCCAACTGGATGAGCGCGTCGGTGGCCTCGACCGCCACCAGCACGGACCGTTCGAGGTCAGCGTCGCGGGTGCGGCCGAGGTGGCGGGAGAGCAGTTCGGTGAGCCGTGCGGCGACCAGGTGGTTGGGGTCGGCGGCCGGGCCTTCGGGCGGCGGCGCCGGCACGCCGAAGTCGACGAGCGCGAATCCGGGCACGCCGCGCTTCATCGCCAGGTATTCGTCCAGGACGGCGTCGACGGCGGGCCGCCATCGGGCGGCCGGAAGGGCAGCCAGCCTTTCCTCGATGCCATCGGCGTAGCGGTCGAGATTGCGGTGGGCCAGGGCGATGGCCATGGCTCGCTTGTTCCCGAAGAACCGGTAGACGGAGCCGATGGGCACTCCGGCGCGCAGGGCGACGGCACGGGTGCTGAGGTTCTCGTACCCGGTCTCGTCCAGGAGTTCCGCGCAGGCGTCGAGGATCCGGGCGAGCCGGTCGGCGCTGCGCTGCTGGATCGGGGTCCGGCGCATGGGGTGGGCGGGGGGCACGGGGTCCATCATGCCGCTCCTGGCTTCCGCTCGGGCCGGTGACCTCAGTTCAGCAGGAGGCTGAGGCCACCGATGGTGTACGTGATCATCAGCGCGAGCAGGGGCAGTTGGCCGGCCACGGCCTTGGCGGGCGGGAAGAGACGCACGGACCGGTCGTGCGCGGCGATCACTCCGAGTACATGCCCGGTGACGACGGCGATCACCTGGAGGGCCGCGAGGCCGCCTGGACCCAGTGGCGGCAAGGGTTCTGGGGCGTTGTCAGTGCCCGCTGCCATGATTACCGTGCGTGGTCCTTCGGTGACGAGGAGGGAGAAGTAGTGGGCGACGAGATAGCCGAGCGCGATCGGAACGAGTGAGTGCGCGAAGGCCGTGAGCGGGCGGGGATGCGGGCCGCTGACGAGACGGGTGGCCGCCGCGCACAGGCAGTACAGGGCGGCGACGAGGGCGATGGAACCGAGAAGTCCGAGGGTGGCCGTGGGGGTGCGGCCGAGAGGGGAGGTCTGAATGGCGTTGATCCAGGCGGGGCTGTCGGAGTAGCCGTCGTAGGCGGTGGAGCCGAGCAGGACACAGACGACGGCGACGAGTCCGGGCCGCTCGGGCGTCGCGTCGAGTCCGTGGAACGGGTTGCGAAGGACGAGCAGGCCGTCGGCACGACGGCCGAGGGGGGAGAGCCTGGCCAGGAGATCGGAGTAGGCCTCGAAGGGGTCTCCGTCGGCGAACCATTTCTCGCCGAAGCGGGCGGCGAGGGTCAGTTGACCGACGACGAAGCAACCGAGGGCGATCAGGAGGGTGGTGGTGGATGCGGGATCCGGGGAGACGAGCTCCAGCCAGGTGAAGCCGAACAGCCCGACCGCGGCGGGCCATTGGCCGAGCCGGGCGGGCAGTGGGCGGTCGGGGGCACGTCGGCGAAGGGCAACGGCGAGGAGTCGGTGCAGGGTGCGGAGCGGGTTGACGAGGCGCCACACGGGGCCGAGGAGGAGGGAGGCCGGGACGAGTCCGACCCAGAGCAGGACGTAGACGGCGCCGGGAGCGGGGTTGTGGGCGGGGTCGTCGGGACCGAGGAGGAGGTGGAGCAACACGGCGAGGGCGGCGGCGAGACCGAGCCCGCGCAGGGTGGTGCGGGTGGCCGGCGCGTCGGCCACCCGTTGGAACCGGCCGGGCAGGGCGAGGCCCGAGCGGTCACCACGGAAGCGGGACGTGGACCAGAGCAGACCGAGGGCGAGGAAGGAGACGAACAGCGCGGCGAAGGCACCGGCGAAGGCGTAGAAGGGAGAGATCGGCAGATCGTGCTGGGACCCGATCCCGTGTGCGAGCAGGGTGGTCGACGGATCGGCCAGGTACGGGACCACGTCCTGGCCGGAGGGACCGCCCCCCGCGCACGGAACCGGACAGCCGCCGACGCCCGGGCCGAGAGGGAGGCCCGGGGCGAGAGGGAGGCCCGGGCCTGGGGGCAGGCCCGGGGCGAGTCGGAGGGGGGTCATCGGACGAGGAGCTGGGTGAGGACGAGGTCGCTCTCGTGGGTCTCGACCTCGAAGAGCCCGGTGCGGTCGGCCGTCAGGACCAGGGTGGCCTCCTGGCCTGCGGGCAGGGCGAGCTCCTTGTCGTAGCCGTGGACGTGCAGGGTGTCCGCGCGGTCGCTGGTGACGCGCAGGGCCACCCGCTCGCCGCGCCCCACCTCGACGCGGCCGGGGGCGGGAACCACCTTGCCGTCCCGGACGACGACGGTGACCGTGCGGTCGACATCCGGGTTCTCGGAGCTCCGGGGTGTCCGGGCCGGCTGGGGCGGCCGGGTTGCCTGGGGCGGCGCCGTCGGGGTGGGGGCGGCGTGGCTGTGGGACCCCTGGCCCGGGGGGCCACCGGTCAGCTCGACGGTGCCCTCGACCGCCTTGCCGCCGACGGCCCAGGCGGTGTGGTCGTCGGCGTACAGGCGGACGGTCAGGGTGTGTGCACCCTCGGGCACCTGCGCCGCGGGCAGGTGGTACCAGGGGCCGTACACCCGGGCCAGCTTGCGCCCGTCCAGTTCCAGGTGGGCGTGACCCTCGCCGGGGAGGGCCGCGCCACCGACGCTGTCGGGGGTGAAGCGGAAGTTCTTCACGACCAGTTGGAGGTTCCATCCGTCCTCCGAGTCCGGCCGGGTGGCGAGCCGCACCTCCGGCGCGCCCTGGACCGGGACCTGCCGGAGGCGGTGACCGGCGCCGTCCTGGGTATCGAGCAGGGTGCCCACGTCACCTGAGGCCTGTTCGTGACTGGTGCCGGGTTTGTGGTGGGTCGTGGCCCGACCCCCGCAGCCCGTCGCGGTGCCGGCGGCGAGCAGCACGAGCAGGGCGACCAGAACCGCGGTGCGGACGGTTCGGCGGCGAGGACCGACCGCGCGCCGCGGAGGACGGGGCGGTCGGGCCGTGCGGGTTGGTCGGGCCGTGGGGGTCGGTCGGGCCGTGTGGGGTGGCGCGTCGCAGCCGATGCGGTCGGCGTGGTCTCGGCTCACCGCGAGCCTCCGTTCCCGGCCGGGGGTTCGGTGGCGGCCGGGGAGTGGGTGGCGGCTGCCGCGCTCAGGGCCGGGGGTGGGCCGTCCGGGGCCGGGGCACGATCCGCGTCGGGGTCGCCGCCGGGGCCGGTCGGGCGCGCCGGCCTGCCCGGACGGGGTTGCGGACGGGCGGAGGCGACGACCGCCCAGAGCACCCACACCACCGCGACGATCGCCCGTACCCAGGCGGGGCCGAGCGGGATCCAGGGAATCATCAGGACTGCCCTGTCGAAGGCGTCGAGGAGGGTCAGGGCGGCCAGCAGCAGGGTGAGCCGGGCGAGCCACGGCCGGTCGGCGCGCAGGACCAGCCAGACGCCCGTCCACCACAGCCCCAGGAGGAGCAGGGCCAGCGCCGGCACGAAGGTGGGGGTGAGGTCCGTGGTGGACCCGGCGACGTCCAGGCACAGCCCGGCCAGGCCCAGCAGCGAGGCGATCGTCCCCCCTCGGGAGCCGCGCAGCCGGCGCCACCACAGGACTCCGCCGACCAGCAGCAGTACGGCCGCGACGGCCAGCGCGATCTGGGTCTCGACCCGCTCCAGGCCTCGGGCGCCGTACCAGTCACAGCCCGCCGGCAGCTTGCGGGCCTGGACGTTGTAGTCGGCGCAGACCAGCAGTTGGACGAGTTTGACCGGTTCGCCGGCGAGACGCGCGGAGCCGCCGGACACGGCGCCGCGCCGCTCGCCGCACTCGGGCAGGGTGGCGGGGGTGGAACCGTCGGGGCCGTCCTGCCAGCAGTTGCCCCTGCCCTGGCCGTCCCACCAGACGTCCATGCCGTTGGGGCGGGACGCCCCGGCCTTGTCCTTGCCGAGGATGTTGGCGGCGTAGCGGTTGTGGTGGGAGGTGTCGGCCTGCTTGGCCCACGCCTCCTCGCCGCGGATGAAGGCCGGGACGGCGCTCAGGAAGAATCCGGCGCGCTGGTGCCCGTACACCCAGTTGCCCTCGTACAGGTTCCAGTTCCCACCGGCGGTGATGACGCCGGTGCCCGGCGGCATGGAGATCTGCGGGCAGACCACGCCCTGCTCGTAGCCCCGCTCGATGGGCGGTTTGGCGCAGGTGCCGTCGGCGACGTGACGGTAGTAGTCCTGGTTGTTGTCGTGGATCACGTTCCGCTCGAACCTGGCGTGGTTCTGCGGAAGTCCGGGGTGGCCGGGGAAGGCGCTGTCCATCGAAGCGCCGCCCATGTTCTGGTCGAACTCGTTGTCGTGGACCCAGACGGAGTCCCCGGCCGTGCCCGAGTAGCCGACCATGTTGTGGTGGCTGCGGCAGCCGGTGATCTCGATGGAGTAGCGGGGGACGTCGTAGCCGCGGCCGTCGTTGATGTCGGAGGCGCTGCCTGGGTAGATGCCGGAGTCCCCGTTGCCGTAGGACTCGCAGTTCTTGTAGAGCCCGTGGTCGCTCGCGAAGGTCAGGAAGCCGTACTCGTCGTTCCAGCGGGTCAGTACGTCGTCGATGACGAAGCCGTCGCCGGCGAGCACGTACAGCGAGTTGAAGGTGGTGCGCTGGGCGGTGAAGTTGCGGAAGTAGATGCCGTTGGACTTGTCGGCCCGGATGGCGTTCAGCTTCTGGTACTTGGCGTCGATGACCACGTCCTGGCGGGACGCGCCGGTGCCTTCGATCTGGAGGTTCGTCTTGCCGAGGATCGCGACGAGGTTCTGGTTGTGCCGGCACCGCTCCTGCTGCTCGTAGGACAGGATCTGGTAGCCGAGCGAGGAGTTGGGCGCCTTCAGCGTGGCGCACTCCCCCGTGGGCTTGGGGAGCGAGGGCTCCTCCTCGTACAGGCCGGGCAGGATCGCGATGTTCATCCCCGGCCGGTCCACGGCGTCCACGGCCTCCTGGAGGTGACGGAAGCCGGTCTTCTCGCACTGGGCGTAGAGGGCGAGGTTGCGCTGTCTGAGTTCCTGCGGGAAGGCGGATATCCGGCGCTCGAAGGCGGGCCGGTCGGTCTTGCACACCAGGAGGTCGGGCTCGGCCTTGCGGTACTCGGGTACGGAGCCGCTGCCGTCGGGGAGGGTGACGGGGCGCTCCTCGTGCGCGCGGGCGGCGGGCGCGGCGGCGAGGAGGGACAGGAACGCGAGGAGGGCGGCGAGGAGCACCGCCGGCACGGCAGGAAACCTGCGGGTCCACGACATGCGCGAGAGAGTAGAGCAATGTTCACCTTTTGGGACCCCCCTCTGCGCGAATCGGTTCGGCGCCCGCCCGAACCCGCCTGAACCGCCCGCCCGAACCCGCCTGAACCCGCCCACCGGAGCGCGTCTGAACCCGCCGGTCCGACCGCAGGCGCAGACGCGGGCAGGGGCGCGGGCGCGAGCAGGGACCGGGCCGGAACCAGGGCCGGGGCCTGGACCGGAACCGGGGCCGACAGTGCGGAGGCGGAAGCCGAGTGCCGCCGAACGGGGCACCACGCGCCCGAACGGAGGCTCTTCGGGCCGGGAGGGCGGGCCGGCCGGAAGGTCACCGTTGACGCGGGGACCCGGGAATCCTACTGTCACCCATAGGATTCCTACGGCAGACCGGGAGCGTTCCATGAGTGACGGCGACACCAGCGAGCAGGCCAGGAAGACCGCGGAGGCGCTGGAGTACCTCGCCGGATTCGGCAACGAGCACAGCTCCGAGGCCGTTCCGGGCGCGCTCCCCCACGGCCGGAACTCGCCCCAGCGCGCCCCTCTCGGCCTCTACGCCGAGCAGCTCAGCGGCAGCGCGTTCACCGAGCCCCGCACCCACAACCGCCGCTCGTGGCTCTACCGGATCCGCCCCTCGGCGGCGCACCCGCCGTTCACCCGCGTCGACAACGGCGGTCTGCGCAGCGCACCCTTCACCGGGACCGTGCCGGATCCGAACCGGCTCCGCTGGAACCCGCTGCCCGACCCGGCGCCCGGCACCGATTTCCTGGCCGGCCTGTGGACCCTCGGCGGGAACGGCGACGCCGCCCAGCGCTCCGGCATGGCGATCCACCTGTACTCCGCCAACGCCGCGATGACGGATCGGGTGTTCAGCAGCTCGGACGGCGAGCTGCTGATCGTTCCCGAACGCGGCGGTCTGCTGCTGCGCACCGAGTTCGGCCTGCTCAGCGCCCGCCCGGGCGAGATGGCCCTGATCCCTCGCGGGGTCCGCTTCCGCGTCGAGCTGCTCGACGCGAACGCCCGCGGCTACGTCTGCGAGAACTACGGGCAGCCCTTCGAGCTGCCGAACCTCGGTCCGATCGGCGCCAACGGCCTCGCCGCCGTCCGGGACTTCCGGGCGCCCGTGGCCGCGTACGAGGACGTCGACCGCCCGACCGAGGTGGTCAACAAGTACTGCGGCAACCTCTGGACGGCCACGTACGACCACTCGCCGCTCGATGTGGTCGCCTGGCACGGCTCCCACGTCCCGTACGTGTACGATCTGCGCCGTTTCAACGTGATCGGCTCGATCAGCCACGACCACCCCGACCCGTCGATCTTCACCGTGCTGACCTCGCCCTCGGACACCCCGGGGCTGGCCGGGGTGGACTTCGTGGTGTTCGCCCCGCGCTGGCTGGTGGGAGAGGACACCTTCCGTCCGCCGTACTTCCACCGCAACGTGATGAGCGAGTACATGGGCCTGATCGAGGGCGCGTACGACGCGAAGGCCGAGGGCTTCGTGCCCGGTGGCGGCTCGCTGCACAACATGATGTCCGCGCACGGCCCGGACCGGGAGACCTTCGACCGGGCGAGCGCCGCCGAGCTGAAGCCGCAGAAGATCGACGACGGGCTGGCCTTCATGTTCGAGACCCGCTGGCCCATCATCGCCACCGACCAGGCGGCCGGCGCCGAACACCTCCAGCGTGGATACGACGACGTCTGGCAGGGTCTGGAGCGCCACTTCCGCGCCTAGCATTCGCTGCACGCCCGCCCCAGACGTCCAGCCGTACGGAGAACCACCCGTGACCGCCTTCGCCCCCGACTCGCTGGTACTGAACCGGAAGTTGCCGCTCTGGTACCAGGTGTCCCAGTCGCTGCGCGCCTCGATACTGGGGCGCACCCCGGACGCCTCGCTGCGCCTGCCCACCGAGGAGCAGTTGGCCGGGCACTACGGGGTGAGCGTGCTGACGATGCGGCAGGCCCTCAAGGAGTTGGAGGGCGAGGGCCTGATCAGTCGGCATCGGCGGCGCGGAACGTTCATCGAGCCGGGGGCGCGGCGCGGGGCCCCGGTGCGGTTGTTGGGTTCGGTCGACGCGATCGTGGCCCAGCAGTCGGGTGAGCGTACGACGATTCTCGGACACGAGCGGACGGCGGTGTCCGGGGAGCTGCTGGAGCACTTCCCGGACGCCTCGGAGCTGGTCACGTACCGGCGGCTGCGCCACGACAGCGTGAGCGGCGAGCCGACGAACTGGGCGGAGAACGCGGTCCGCACGGAGCTGGCCGAATCCATCGACCTGAGCGACCTGGAGCGGTTCCCGATGACCAAGGTCCTCCGCGACCTGGTCGGGGTGAAGATCAGCCGGATCACGGACACCGTGGAGGCGCGGCTGGCGGACCCTGAGACGGCGGGGCTGCTCCAGGTCCCGCTGCTGAGCCCGATCCTGCACTACACGGGCGTGACGTACGACGACGGGGGCCGGGTGGTGGACGTGGCCCGCATCCGCTACCGCGGCGACCGGTTCTCCTTCACGGTGACGGTCGACGCGCACTGAGAACGGCCTGCGCGCACCGAGCCGGACGAGGCGCGGGAAGCCCGCCCACACTCCACGTCCACGCGCCACGCCCACACGCCCCGTCCACGCCCCGCCTCCGCGCCCCGCCTACGCGCTCGGGGGTCGCTTCGCTTCGTCCTCCGCGCCCCGCTCACCCTCGGCCTGTGAGGGGGTGGTGCGCGTGGTCTGCGGGTGCCGTTGGCGCTTCTGCCGCTCGTCCATGTCCTCGTCGAGGCGTTCGCCCTCGGCCTGGGAAGGAGTCGAGTATTCGTCGTACTGACTCATCAGCCGTCTCCTCGGTCCACACAGGGGTCGGTCGGCGCAGAACTCCGCCTGCGCAGAACTCGGTGCGCACAGCGCTCGGTCCGCGCAGGGGCCCACACGGGGCTCGGCCCACCACACCGGTACAGATGCGTTCATAAGGAGCGTAACGCTTCGGCCTGGACGCGGCCCGGGCGTGACCTCCCCTCGCTACCATCTGCCGGGTGAGCGAAGACGTACCGCTGCTGGACGATCTGATGCCCTGGGCCGTGGGTTCGCTGCGGCTGGGGCGGGACTGGGTGACGGCTCCCGACCCGGCGACCCTGCGGGCCCGCTGGGCGACCCTGGCCGGCGCCGAAGGCGCCGAGCGCGAGAGGTTGTTCCGACCGACCCGGGCCCGTACGCCCTCCTCCGGGGCCGCCGCGCTGCCCGGGCAGCGGTCCGCGTCCACGGCCCGCTTCACCGAGGCCCCGGGCCCGTTCCCGGATCCCGTACGGGTGCTGACCGCGCCCTTCGACGAGCAGTGGCTGCTGCCCGACCAGCGGCTCATCGACCGGGCCCGCCCCGAGCTGTGGCGGGTTCGCGACGCTCACCAGCTGTTCGTCGTGGAGACGCCGGAACCGCTGGTCACCGCCCATCTACCGGCCGGCCGGCTGGGCCGGATCCGGCCGCTGCACCGACGTCCCGGCGGGGCGGAGCCCAATCTGGCGCCGGGCCTGCTGCACCTGCTGGGCGAGCGGCTCGGCGGTTGGGTCACTCCCGAGGACGTGCTGTGCTGGGTGCTCGCGGCGGGCCGCCCCGGGGCCCGGGGTGCGTACGAGGTCCCGATGGCGGCCGACCCGGAACGCTGGCGGGCCGGGCTGGAGCTGGGGCAGCGCCTGCTGACCGTCCAGTTGCGCGGGGCGCGGGGCGGTGAGCCGCCCCGTCTGCCCGGCGGGCGGCGGCCGTACGTCCGCTCGGCGGTCACGGCGTGGCCGCGGGAGCTGTCGTACGACCCGGACACCGAGACCCTGGGGCTCGGGGACGGGAGCATCTCCCCCGTGCCGCCGGGAGCGTGGGACCAGGAGTCGCAGGGCGAGCGGGTGTTGCAGTCCTGGTTCGCCGCACGGACCGCGCACCGCTCGGACGGCGTCGACGGCCTGGAGGCGCTGGGGCCCGGGGAATGGCCGCAGTCATGGACCTCGGAGCTGTTGGCGTTGGTCACGAGCCTGGCGCTGCTGGCCGACCTGGCGCCGGAGCGGGCGGCGTTCGAACCCGGTCCGTCGATCACGTCCACCGAGCTGGAAGCCCTCGGAGTGCTGCCGCCGCCGCGCGGGTCCCGACGGCCGGCCTCGGTGTTGGACCACCGGGAGGAGGGCCCCGGCGGCCAGTTCGCCCTGCTGTGAACCCGGGCCCCCGGCGCGGCGGTGAACCCCGGCGCGCCGTGCACCCCGGCGCGGCGGTGCACTCGGCCACGCGGCCGACGCCGCCCGCCCGCCCGCCCGAGTACCGGGTACCCGCCCGTGCCGGCCCCGCGCCCGTGCGGGCCCGGTGGCCGACCCCGCGCTCATGCCCCCCAGGTGCCGAGCAGCTGCGTGATCCAGCGGTCGAACAGCTCGTCCGGCGCGTCCAGGTCGGCGGGGACGGAGGGCAGCGCCGTGAGGGCGCCCGCCAGCCGCGGGTAGTCCCCGCTCGCCAGCCGGGATCCGAGCCAGGCCGCCCGTACGCGCTGCTCGTCGGCCTCGCTCCAGGGCAGTGCGCGGGCCCGCTCGGCGAGGGCCAACTCGCCGCCCACGTAGGTGGCCACGGTGCCGTTGACGGCGGCGACGAGTTCGAGCTTCCGCCCGTCCGGCGCGGCCAGCGGCTCCAGGCAGGCCAGGCTGTACTCCAGGTACCGCAGGGCGTGCGGGCTGAAGCCGTAGACCGGGGTGAGCAGCCGGGGCAGCCACGGGTGGCGGCGCATCAGGTCGCGCGTCTGGCGGGCCAGCGCGAGCATGTCGGCCCGCCAGTCGCCGGTGGGCGGGGTCAGTTCGTACTCCCCGCTGACGGCGTCGACCATCAACTCGTACAGGTCCTCCTTGCGCGGCACGTAGTTGTACAGGGACATCGTCCCGGCCCCGATCCCGGCGGCCACGCGGCGCATGGAGACGGCCTCGATCCCCTCGGCGTCGGCGATCCGCACGGCCTCGGCCGCGATCGACTCGCGGCTGTGGGCGGGGCGGGGGCCCCGTCCCGCGCGTTGCGGGCGGGCCCAGATCACTTCGGGTTCAGCGGGGCGGCCGCTGGGGGTCATCGCTCATCACCTCGTTCGTCGCCTCCATCCTAGTTACGTACACCGTACGCAGTGAGGTAGGGTGCCACGCATGACGACTACGTACGCTGTACTTAGTGAGGGTCTGGAGAAGTCCTACGGCGAGGTGCGCGCCCTGCGCGGGCTCGATCTGGCGGTGCCCGAGGGCACGATCTGCGGGCTCCTGGGCCCCAACGGCGCCGGCAAGACCACCGCCCTTCGGATCCTCACCACGCTCACCGCACCCACCGCCGGGCGGGCCCTGGTCGCCGGACACGACGTCACCCGCGCTCCGGGAGCCGTTCGCCGCGCCATCGGGGTCACCGGCCAGTACGCCTCGGTGGACGGCGACCTCACCGGCCGGGAGAACCTGCGGCTCTTCGCCCGCCTCGCCGGGCTGCGCGGGGCCGCCGGTCGGGCCCGCGCCGACGAGCTGCTGGAGCGCTTCGAGCTCACCGGGGCCGCCGACCGCACCGCCTCCACCTGGTCGGGCGGCATGCGGCGGCGCCTGGACCTGGCCGCCGGGTTGATCGCACGGCCCCGCGTGCTGTTCCTGGACGAGCCCACGACGGGCCTCGATCCGGCGGCCCGCGACCGGATCTGGACCGCGGTTCGAGAACTCGCCGGCGCGAAGGGCCGGGTCGGCGGCGACGGCGGGGGCACGACCGTGCTCCTCACCACCCAGTACCTGGAGGAGGCGGACCGGCTCGCCGACGACATCGTGGTGGTGGACGGCGGCCGGGCCGTCGCCACCGGCACCCCGACCGAACTCAAGTCCCGGATCGGCTCCCACGCCGAGGTCACCGTCACCCACCCCGACGCCCTCACGGGCGCGGCGGCCGTACTGGACCGACTCACCGGGGGCCGGCCCACCCTGAACGGGGAACGCCTCACCGTGGGCGTGACCGTGTCCGACACCGGGCTGACCCTGCCGCGGATCATCCGCGCCCTCGACACGGCCGGCATCCCGGTCACCGACGCCACCCTGCGGCCACCCACGCTCGACGAGGTGTTCCTGCGCCTCACCCGGGTCCGCGAGACCGCACCCGAGAAGGAGCACGCGGCATGAACACCCTGCTGTCCGACGGCGGAGCCGTCGTCACCCGCCAGTTGCAGAAGGCCCGGCACGCGCCCGCGCTGTTGGTGCTCACGCAGACCATGCCGATCATGATGCTGCTGTTCTTCGGGTACGTGTTCGGCAGCGCGCTCGCGATGCCGGGCTCCGAGTACCGCGAGTTCCTGCTTCCGGGCCTGCTCGCCGCGACCGCCGCGAACGGCCTGATGACGGGCCTTTTCACGGCGGCACAGGACGCCCACCGCGGGGTGACGGACCGGTTCCGGACCCTGCCGATGAGCCGGGCCGCCGTGCCCCTCGGGCAGATCACCGCCGACCTGCTGACGACGGGGGTGTCCATGGTGCCGCTGATGCTGGTGGGGATCGCCATGGGCTGGCGGATCGAGAACGGGCTGCCGGGCGCGCTGGGCGCCCTCGGGGTGCTGCTGTTGTTCCGCTTCGCCTCGGCCTGGGTGGGCACGTACCTCGGCCTGCTCAGCAAGAGCGAGGAGGCCGCCGGTCAACTCGGCGGCGCCACCTTCGTCCTGCCGATGCTGTCCAGCGCCTACCTGCCGACCGCCGGGCTGCCCGGATGGCTGCGGACGGTCGCCGAGTGGAACCCGATCAGTGCCGTGGCCGGCGCGGTGCGCGCCCTCTGCGGCAACCCGGGCGGCGTGCCGGCGGCCGGGGCCGCCTGGCCGGCCGCGCACCCGGTGGCCGGGGCGCTGCTCTGGTCGCTCGTCATCCTGGCCCTCTTCGTGCCGTTGGCCACCCGGCGGTTCGCGCGCGGCCAGGACTGAGAGGCGGCCATGGCTGAGAGGCGGTCAGGACCGGGAGCAGGGTCGGAGCGGCCGGGCGGGGGGTGACAGATCCGGGTCGGACCGGGTAGGCAGGCTGCCATGACACCCGACTCACGCCCCCACGACCCGCTCCCCCTCGACGGTGTCACCGTCGTCGCCGTCGAACAGGCCGTCTCGGCCCCCTTCGCCACCCGCCAGCTCGCCGACCTCGGCGCCCGGGTGATCAAGGTCGAGCGTCCCGACGGCGGCGACTTCGCGCGCGCCTACGACACCGCCGCGAAAGGTCTGGCCTCGCACTTCGTGTGGGCCAACCGGGGCAAGGAGTCCCTGGCGCTCGACCTGAAGGACGCGCGGGGCCGGGAGGTGCTGCACGAGCTGCTGGCCGGCGCGGACGTCTTCGTCCAGAACCTCGCCCAGGGGGCCGCCGCCCGCCTCGGGCTGGACTCGGCAGCGCTGTGCGCCCGGTACCCGCGGCTGGTCGCCGTGGACATCTCCGGCTACGGGGCCGAGGGGCCGTACGCGCACAAGCGCGCCTACGACATGCTCGTGCAGTGCGAGGCGGGGCTGGTGTCGGTGACCGGTACCCCGGAGCGGCCGGTCAAGGCGGGTGTCCCGGCCGCGGACATCGCGGCGGCCATGTACGCGTTCTCGGGGGTGCTCGCCGCCCTCCTGCGCCGCGGGATCACCGGGCGCGGGGGCCGGGTGGAGGTGTCGATGCTGGACGCGCTCGCCGAATGGATGGGGCACCCGCTGCACCACACGATGCACGGCGGGGAGCAGCCCGTGCGGACCGGTCTCGCGCATGCCGTGATCGCGCCCTACGACGCCTACCCGACGGCGGAGGGGGACCGGGTGCTGCTGTCGGTGCAGAACGACCGGGAGTGGCGGCGACTGGCGGAACAGGTCCTGGAGAAGCCGGAGTTGGCGGACGATCCGGCGTTCGCGACGAACGCCGCCCGCACCCTGGGGCGGGAGCGGACGGACGCGGTGGTGGCCGGGGCGCTCGCCGCACTGGACGCGGACGAGGCGATCCGGAGGCTGGATGCGGCGGGCATCGCCTGCGCGCGACTGAACTCGGTGGCGCAGGTGGCGGCGCATCCGCAGTTGGCGGCCCGCGACCGCTGGCGGGAGATCGGGTCGCCCGCGGGTCCGCTGCGCGCGCTGCTGCCGCCCATCGGACTGCCGGGCGGCGCGCCCGCGCGCATGGGAGCGGTGCCCGCGCTCGGCGAACACACCGACGCCCTGCTGCGCGCCCTGGGGATGACGGGCGCGCAGATCACGACTCTGCGCCAGGACGGCGTGGTCGCCTGAGGCGGGCCACACCGGAAGAACACCGATGACGTCGACAAGACCGACGACACCGGTGACACCGCGAACACGTACGGGGCCGGGTGGGCGCAGCCGGGGCAACCGGCCGCGTTCTGAGGGCAGTTACGAGCGGCGGCTGCCGAAGAGCGTGCGACGCAGGCGACGCAGCGGCGCGAACAGCGCGACGCGCGCGCTCCGGCTCCGCTGGACGTGCGTGTGATCGCGGGCGGTGAGCTCGCGCATCAGCATCGTCGCCTCGGCGGTCTCGTGGTGCGGGACGGCGGGACCGCCCAGCACGGCGAGATGGCGGTCGAGGCGCGAGCTGGTCGCGCTGCTCCCGCAAGTGATGGCAGGCACGCGAGGCGGCCTGCTGCGCATTGCTATCTGTTCCATGTCTCTCCCCACCCGTACGAGGGCACCCGGCCCGGGCAGGTTAACCCTATCGCCCCCGCGTCGCGCCCGGGTATCCCGGTGGTGTGAATTACCCCTATACCTACGGGGAGTTGACGATTACTCACCGGAGTCAATCGTCACTCTCCGCACCGAATGGGCGGAATTGGCGCCCCCTCGGAAGCCATGGCGGTTCATACGGGGAGTCCTGTCGTGACAGGGGCCACACGGCGCACACTGCGCTAACTTGGAGTGATCGTCCGGTAACACGTTCGGGGGGCTCGGATGAGTGGGAATGCGGGTGAGGACGGGCGTGTCATCGCCGACCGGTACCGGTTGCTGGGCCCCCTGGGTCGCGGCGGCATGGGGATCGTCTGGCGGGCGCGCGACGAGGTGCTGGGACGCGAGGTCGCCGTCAAGGAGGTGCGGGCACCCGCCGGACTGGACACCGCCGAGGTGCAGCGTTTGTACCGGCGGATGGAGCGCGAGGCCTGGGCGGCGGCCCGGGTCTCCCATCGCGGGGTCGTCACCGTGTACGACGTGGCGAGCGAGGGCGGCCGGCCCTGGATCGTCATGGAGCTGATCCGCGGACTGTCCCTGGCCGAGGTGCTGGAGGGCGAGGGACCCATGCCCCCGCAGCGGGCCGCGCACATCGGCGAGCAGGTACTGGCCGCGCTGCGCTCCGCGCACGAGTCGGGGGTCCTGCACCGGGACGTCAAGCCCGCCAACGTGCTGATCGCCAACGACGGGCGGGTGGTGCTGGGCGACTTCGGCATCGCGAGCCTGGAGGGTTCCTCGGCCATCACCATGACCGGCGAGGTGGTGGGCTCCCCCGAGTTCCTGGCCCCGGAGCGGGCGCTGGGCCGCGAGCCGGGTCCCGCGTCGGACCTGTGGTCGCTCGGTGTGCTGCTGTACACGGCCGTCGAGGGGACCTCGCCGTTCCGGCGCGACACCCCGTTGTCCACGCTGCAGGCGGTGGTGGACGGGGAGTTGCCCCCGGCGCGCCGGGCCGGTGCGTTGGAGCCCGTGCTGGAGGGGCTGTTGCGGAAGGACCCCGCCGAGCGGCTGTCGGCGGCGGAGGCGTCCCGGATGCTGCGGATCATCGGCGCGGGCGGCACGGCACGGGCCGCCGGCGGACCGGTGTCGGGGCCGATGTCGGGGTCGTCGTCGGGGCCGGTTGCGGCGGCCGGGCACGGGGACGGGGACGATCGGGACGCGGGGCCCCGGGGCGCGACGCCGACGGTCCTCTCCCCATCGGGACCGACGCCGCCCCAGGGGCGGGCCGGGACGGTGCTGACGGTGGGGATCGTGGTGTTGGTCCTGGCCTTGGTCGTGCTGGGTTGGCTGCTGTGGAAGGACGACGGGGACACGACCGGGGCTCCCGCGGCCGGGGCCGGCGGTTCGGGTCCCGCGGCCACGCGGTCCACGCCGTCGCCATCCGCCCCGGTTTCCCCTTCCCCCTCTGGTTCCGCATCCACCTCGGCGTCGGCGAGCGCCGGCGCGCCCGCGCAGAAGGTCACGGTGTACGTCCACACGCTCCGCGGGCGCTACGCGGGGAGTTGCCCGCCGGCCCCCGTCGACGCGCCCGCCTTCACGGGCACCGTGGAGGTGGCGCGCGTTCCCACCGAGTTGGAGTACCGCTGGGTGACCCGGGGCGGATCGGGCGACGGGCCGGAGGCCCGCTGGCAGGACCTCTCGTACGAGGCGGACGGTGCGGCCACCCGACAGGTCGACCACGCCGAGGCGGGTCATCGCGCCGGCGCGACCCTCGACGACGCGGTCCGGCTGGAGGTGCGGGGCCCCGCGCGGGTGACCTCGCCGTGGCTGGAGTTCTCCGTGACCTGCGAGAAGGAGACCCCGACGGGCGGGGCCTCCTCCCCCGGCCCTTCTGCTTCACCGGGTTCCCCGGGCCCGACGCCGCCGGCGCCGAGCCCGGGGGTCACGCTCTGAACGGGGCCCGGGTCAGGCCTTGGAGGCGAAGGACGGCAGGTAGCCGCCCGACTGGCCGGACGCGGTCGGGTGGTAGGACTCCCCGATGTTGGTCCAGTTGACGCTGTGCAGCCACGGGCTGCCGGAGCAGATCTCGTGGCCCGTGAAGGCACCGGCGACCGAGGCGTAGGTGAAGCCGTGGTCGGCGGCGCGCTTGGCGACGGCGGCGTTGAGGTAGTCGGCCGCGCCGTTGATGGCGGCGCGTTCGCCCTCGGTGAGGCCGCTGACGCAGGATCCGTTCAGCTTGTAGAAGCGGGGATAGCCGAGGACGACCACGTGGGCGCCCGGGGATCGGCCGGAGACGGCGTCGTAGACCTGGTCGAGCTTGCCCGGCAGGGTGGAGTCGACGTAGGCCTTGGCCTGGTTGACGCGGTTGACGCAGGTGGACTCCGACTGGAGCACACAGGTCGTCATGACATCGGAGAAACCGGCGTCGTTGCCGCCGATGGTGATGCTGACGAGGTCGGTGCCGGAGTTCAGCGGGCCCAGTTGGTTGGCGAGGACGTCGCCCGTCCGGGCACCGGAGCAGGCGACGAAGGAGAAGGTCTGCGGGGAGTGGGCGGCGGCCCAGAGAGCCGGATAGGCGCGGTTGGTGCGCTTGCAGTTGCCGCTCGAACCGTCGTAGTTGCCGGCGCCGACGCCGGACGAGTACGAGTCGCCGAGCGCGACGTAGCCGAAGTCGGCCCGGGCGGAGGCGGCCGCCTGGCCCGCGCCGAACAGGGCGGCGCCCGCGGCGAGTAACAGGGAGGAGGTGAGGACGGCGAAGCGCGACATTCTCTTGCTCATGTGTGCGGCTCCTTGTGGGGGTTACTCCTGAGTCCGTGGTACAAGCAGCCGCCCACTTCTGGAAGTGGCCATGCCAAGAATGTTCGGGGCAGGCTTGCGCCGGAATCTTCACTCCCCATGCGTTTGAAGAGGGAACTTGAGCACCCGTTCCGGCGAAACACGGGTGCACGGGGTCAGTTCGTGCCGGATCATGGGCGCCATGCCAGCCAACCCGCACGAGGCCCTGCCGATCAGGCTCAACGTAGACGACAGCGACTCACCGTCCGATGTCGTCGACGCCCTGTTCCTCGGCCGGTTCGCCTCCGGCGAGCAGCCTTACTCCCAGAGCGTTTCCATCGAACGAGTGAAGGTCGAAGCGACCCTCCTGCCGGCCGGGGCGAAGGTGCTGCGCTCGGCTCGCGACACCGACCGCAGCGCCACCCTCGCGGAGGGCGAGGGGTGGACCATGCTCGTGTCGCGTTGGAGTCGCGGCGCGGACGTGACGGTGACGGCCGTCAGTGACGAACTCGCCACCCGCGTGCTCGGGGAGGCCACGGACGGGGCCCAGGACGAGCCCGAACCCCAGCCGGAGAACGTCACGATGGGGTTCTGGTACGTCTCCCCGCGCCGCGGGCCGTACCGCACGACCCGGCAGATCGCCGCCGGCACCTGGCCCGAGGTGCGCTCGAACTACACCGCGCCGGTGGCCGGGGCGATGGACCGGTTGATGAAGGTCACCCCCGACGACATCGCGGGCCGACTGCTGTTGCTGCACGGGCCGCCCGGTACCGGGAAGACCTCGGCTCTGCGGACGCTGGCGCGCTCGTGGCGGGACTGGTGCCAGGTCGACTGCGTCCTGGACCCGGAGCGGCTGTTCAACGACGTGGGCTACCTGATGGACATCGCGATCGGCGAGGACGAGGGCACGGCGAAGGGTCGCTGGCGGCTGCTGTTGCTGGAGGACTGCGACGAGCTGATCCGCGGCGAGGCCCGGCACCAGGCCGGGCAGGCGTTGTCCCGGCTGCTGAACCTGACGGACGGCCTGCTGGGTCAGGGCCGCAACGTCCTGGTCGGCGTCACGACCAACGAGGACCTGGAGCGGCTCCACCCGGCGGTGGTCCGGCCGGGCCGCTGCCTGGCCCGCATCGAGGTCGGCCGGCTGACGCACCGCGAGGCCGTGGACTGGCTCGGCACCGACGAGGGGGTCTCCCGCGAGGGCGCCACCCTGGCCGAACTGTTCGCCCTCCGGCGGGGCACCGGCCCGGCCGCGCTGCTGCCCCCGCAGGGGCACGGGACCGAGGCGGGGCTGTACCTGTAGCCCGACCCGCGTGGGGGCGGCGGCGCTGCCGTGGTGGTGGGCCGGGGACAATGGCCCGTAGCCGCAGTCCCGTCGGTCGGCGCGAGCCCGCCGCCGGGAAGAACCGCCGAACAGGAGAGTGCCCCGTGCCCGAGCCGGCGCAGGAGAATCCGTACCCCGACAGCCTCACGCCGGGCGGGGGCCCCGAGCCGCACCCGCAGCTCGCGCCGGTGCTGGCCCTGCTGGGGCGTTGGCACGGTCGGGGGCGGGGCGAGTACCCGACCCTGGAGCAGGGGTTCCGGTACGAGCAGGAGATCACTTTCAGCCACGACGGCAGGCCCTTCCTGCGGTACGAGTCGCGGGCCTGGCTGATCGACGAGTCCGGTGCGCCCCTGCGCCCCTCGGGGCGGGAGAGCGGTTGGTGGCGGGTCATGCCGGACGCCTCGCTGGAGGTCACGCTGGCCCACCCGACCGGGATCGTGGAGACGTACGTGGGTCGTGTGTCCGGTACGGAGATCGAGATCGAGACGGATCACGTGGCACGGACCCCGCGGGCGAAGGAGGTGACCGGGATGAAGCGCCGGTACTCCCTCGCCGACGGGGAGTTGACGATCACGCAGGAGATGGCGGCGATGGGGCAGCCCATGCGACACCACCTCCGGGCCGAACTGGGACGCCGCGAGGTGTGAGGCGGGCCCGGAACCGAGGATGGTCCGGGCGGACCTACTTGCCGTACCGGGCCCGCAGGGCGTCCAGGGCGGCGGCCGTGGCCTCGTCGAAGGTCAGCCCCAGCCGGTGGGCCCGCTCCGCGTACGCCTGCGCGGCGGTGGCCGATTCCCGGGAGGCCGAGTCGTCCGCGGCCGCGACGAGGGTTCCGCCCCGGCCCCGGGTCTCGACGACACCGTCGGCCTCCAGCGCCCGGTAGGCCTTCGCGACCGTGTTCGCCGCCAGCCCCAGCTCCTCCGCGAGGGCCCGGACCGTGGGCAGTCGGAACCCCACGGGCAGCCGTCCCGCCCGGGCTCCCTCCGAGATCTGCGCGCGCAGTTGCTCGTAGGGGGCGGCAGCGCCGGCCGAGGCGTCGATCTTGATCTTCAGGTGCGAGGAAGTCGGGGTCACGCGGCCGATTCTCTCCCATCGCCCTCGTAATCCGCAGGCGTCCCGGGTCCGATCGCCCTAGCGTCCTCGTCATGACCCTCACCATCCGTGACCTGCGCCCGGGCGACTCCCGGGACGCCGAGGCCGTCGCCGCGGTACGACGTGCCACGCTCCCGTTCATGATCGCCAGTGGGGCCGGCGTGGCTCACGAACTCGCCTCCGCCCACCCCGCCAAGCGCTACCGGCTGCTTCTCGCGGAGACCGCGGACGGTCGGGTCGTCGCCACCGCCCAGGTCGGAATCGCGTACGACAGTGCCGAGCCGGGCGCGTCCTTCGTCAACGCGTACGTCCATCCCGACCACCGGGGACTCGGAGCCGGGACCGCCCTGCTGCGCGCGGCCGAGGAACACCTGGTCGCGCGGGGCGCGGTGGAGACGTACGCCTGGGTCGTCGACGAGCCCGGCCACCGGGCCTTCGCCGAGCGGCACGGCTACCGTCCCGGCCGCTCGGCCCACTTCCTGCGGCTGGACCTCGCCACCGCCTCCCTTCCCCCGTATCCGGCCGAGCTGCCGCCGGGGGTGGAGCTGCGCACCGGTTCCGCCTTCGTCGACGATCCGCGCCCGCTGTACGAGGCCGACGCGGCGGTGAGCCGGGACGAGCCGGGCGACCTGCCGGTGGAGCTGGACGACTACGAGGACTGGCTGAGCGGCGTCTGGCACGACCCCTCGCTCGACAAGGAGCTGACCACGGTCGTCCTCGTCGACGGCGAGCCGGCCGCGTTCACCGCCGCCCGGACCGACGGCACGGGGCGTTACGCCTCGGGGATGACCGGGACCCTGGTGGCCCACCGGGGCCGCGGCCTGGCCAAACTCGCCAAGATCGATTCCCTGCGCCGGGCGGTCGCGGCCGGCTGTACGGAGGCCTTCACGGGCAACGACGCCGGGAACGGCCCGATGCTCGCGATCAACTCCTGGTTCGGATACGAGAACCGCGCCACCGAGACCCGTTTCACCAAGCGTCTGGAGCCCACGGCACGATGAGCGAGCACGTCGACGTCACCCTCACCAAGGCGGGCCGCACCAAGATCCGCTATCCGGCCGAGCTCCTCGCCGACACCGGCGACCGGATCTCCGTACGCGCTCCCTGGGCGGCCGCCACCGTGCGCGACTTCGGGTTCGTGCGCTTCGAGCCCGGCGACGTGTTCACCGAGCACTTCTGGCGCGAGCGCTGGTACGCGGTCAAGGAGGTCCGCACGGGCGAGGGCGTCCTGAAGGGCTGGTACTGCGACATCACCCGCCCGGCCGTGGTCCGGGACGGCGAGATCCTGGTCGAGGACCTGGACCTGGACCTGTGGGTCTCGGCGGACGGGGCCCTGGTGCTGCGCCTGGACGAGGACGAGTTCGAGGCGAGCGGACTCTCCGTGACCGACCCGGAGGCCGCCGGCGAGGCGGTCCGCGCGCTCGACGCCCTGGAACGCCGGTCCCGCACACCGGCCGGTCTGGCCGCGCTCCTCGGCTGAGCGGACGCGGTCTCGCGACTCGCCCCGGGGCCCGTTCGCGAGGTCACACGGACGTGCCCCGAGGCTGTGCGGGCGTGTTCCCGAGGCTGTGCGGGCGTGTTCCTGAGGTGGCGCTTGTCCCTGCCTTAAGTGCGCCCTAAGGATCTCCGATCGGCGCCGGATCCGGGCCGAACGGGGCTTTCGGGAGGCTAGCTTGGCCGAGCCGGGGAGAGCCCGGGGCCGCGCCGCGACCCGTGAGGGGCGGCGTCGGCCCGGCCGACTCGCACCGGCCCGCCCCTGACGCGTTCAGCCCGTTCCGCCGCCTTGCCCAGAGGAGTTCCATCCATGCGCCACGCACGCCGTACCGCCGCCCGAATCGCCGCCGTCGGCCTGGCCCCGCTCGCGGTGGCCGCGTACGCCACCGTGCCCGCGTCCGCCCACGGTTCGATGACGGACCCGGTGAGCCGGGTGGCGGCGTGCTACGCGGAGGGCCCGGAGTCCCCGAAGTCGGCCGCCTGCAAGGCGGCGGTGGCGGCGAGCGGGGCGCAGGCGTTCTACGACTGGAACGCGGTGAACATCGCCAACGCGGCCGGGCAGAGCAAGTCCCTGATCCCCGACGGGCAGTTGTGCTCGGCGGGCAACGCCAAGTACAAGGGCCTGGACCTGCCCCGCGCCGACTGGCCGGCCGGTTCGATGACCGCCGGCCCGCACACCTTCCGCTACAAGGGCACCGCCCCGCACAAGGGGTCCTTCGAGCTGTACGTGACCAAGGACGGCTACGACCCGACGAAGCCGCTGAAGTGGTCCGACCTGGAGTCGAAGCCGTTCGTGAAGGTCACCGACCCGGGCATGAGCAACGGCGACTACGTCTTCTCCGGCACCGTCCCGAAGAAGAGCGGCCGCCACCTCGTCTACAGCGTGTGGCAGCGCTCGGACAGCCCGGAGGCCTTCTACAGTTGCTCCGACGTGGTCTTCGGCAAGGACAACGGCGCGGGCACCGGCACGGGCACCGGCACCGGCGGCGCGCAGCCCGGTGGCAAGCCGAGCACCGGTACGGGAACAGGTACCGGTACCGGTACCGGCCCGAGCGCGAAGCCGGGCACCGGTGGGAGCGCCAAGCCGTCGAAGGCGCCCGGCGACAAGCCCGGCACCAGGCCCGGTACGGGCGTGCCCGGCACCGACGAGGACTGCCCCCTGGCCAAGGCGCCCACGGACCAGCAGATCGCGGCAGGCGCGGTCAAGTCCTCGGTGGAGCACCACGGCCACGGTGACGACGACCCGAAGACCAACGCCAGGAACGCCGCCGCTCCCCTCCTCGCCTCGGAAGCCCCCGTGGCCCCCGTGGCCCCCGTGGCCCCGAAGGGTGGCAACCTCGCGGAGACGGGCGGCAACAGCGCCACCCCGACGATCGCGATCGTCGGGGCCGGCGCCCTGGCCGTCGGCGCGGCCGTGCTGTTCGGGGCGGCCCGCCGCCGGAGCGCCGCGGGCCGCCACGGCCGCTAGGCCCTGTCGTCAAAGCCTCGTCAGGCCGTCCGGACGGACCGCCCGCGCCTCGTCACTCGAAGACCGAGGCGCAGGTGGTCCGTTCGGCGTGTGTCGGGTCGAGGGCGTTGAGCGCCTCGTGCCAGGCGATGCGGTCGGTCAGGGCGATGGTCACGTGCTCGGAGATGTCCAGGGCGCAGAGGTCCTGGAGGACGACGTTGCGCACGTTCGGTCCGTCGAGGAATCCGCTGCGGTACGGGGTGACCACCTCGTCGTACCGGGTCGCGATGACGGTGTACTTCACCCCGGGAACGGTGTCCCCGCCCTCGTTGAGGCGGGTGATGAAGGCCGATCCGGTGATCTGGTCGGCCAGGCCGGGGGTCGCGGAGCTGATCAGGTCTTCGGCGCCGGGGAAGTACGGGAGCAGTCGGGTCAGCCCGCTCAGGGTGGTGCCGTGGTTGTCGGGGGCGAATCCGACGAGGGCGTTGACCTTGGCGGCGCCGCCCAGGAACTTCAGGTAGTGGCGCGGCATCATGCCGCCCTGGGAGTGGCCGACGATGTCGGTCTTGGCGGCTCCGGTGGCGGCGAGCACCTTGGTGACGAACGCGTCGAGTTGGGCGGCGGACTTCTCGATGGGACCGAGTCCGTGGAAGAAGGGCACGCCGGGGAGTTGCCCGTAGTCGAGGGAGTAGACGCAGTAGCCGCGGTTGACGAGGTACGGGGCGAAGCCCAGCCAGTTGTCGACGGAGTTGCCCAGGGTGCCGTGGACGAGGACGACGGGGCGGGGGTGCGCGGCCGTCGGCCGGCAGGACCAGTTGTTCCAGCCGCTGCCGGGCGCCGACGCGGCCTGCGCGGCGGGGGTGGTGGGGGCGACGAGCGCGGCGGTGGTGAGGGCGAGGACGGCCAGCGGGCGGAGCAGTCGTCTCCAGGGCAGCATCGTGTGATCTCCTTGCGGGTCAAGGGGAAAGGGCGTGGGGGTTCGTCCCGTGATCCGGATCACAAGGGGGGCTGCTGCCGTTAAATTACGGGCGAGTAGCAAGACTTGGAAGTTACGCGTCGGTAAAAACTCGCGTGTCGAGGCTCCCGCCGGCCCCGCACCAGAAGAATGACCCGCATGGAAACGGTCCCCGGCGCCGGAACCGCACTGGCCACCCCGCCCGACCTGGCGGTCGATCCGTTGGTCGCCGCCGTCACCGAGATCGCGGTGCGCGTGTTGAGCCCGTGCGTGGAGGAGACCGCCGAGGCGGGGGTGCCGCGTTCGCACCTCGACGCGCTCGCGGCGTGTGGCGCCTACGGGCTGATCGCATACGAACCGGATCCCGCGAGCGGGGTCACCGCGCGGCGGGTGACGCGGGAGGTGCACGAGCTGCTGGCCGCCGCCGACCCGTCGACGTGGTTCGTGTGGACGCAGCACCACGCCCTGGCCAAGGGGCTGTTGCACGGTGGTGACGCCGCGCTCGGGGAGACCTGGTTGCCCGCCCTGGCGCGCGGCGACCGGCGGGCCACGGCCGGGTTCGCCTTCCTGCGCCATCCGCGACCGCCCGTCACCGCGGAGCGGGAGTCGGGTGGGTGGCGGCTGTCGGGGCGGGTGCCGTGGATGACGGGCTGGGGGCTGGCCGACGTGGTGTACCTGGGAGCCCTCACGTCACGGGACGAGGTGCTGTTCGCGCCGGTGGACTGCGCCCCGGGGGCCGGGCTGGCGTCGGCGCCGTCGGCTCCGCTGTGGGCGATGCGGGGCACGCGCACGGCGGCCGTCGAGGTCCGGGACGTGTTCGTGCCGGACGCCGAGGTGGTGGTCCGGGAACCGCGGGCCGACTGGGTGCGGGCGTACGACCTGGAGAACGCCGATGCCCAGCCCGCCGTCTTCGGGCAGTTGCGCGCCACCGCGGATTTCCTGCTCGGCTTCGAGGGGTACGAGGACCTCGGGCTGCGGATCGCGGACCGGGCGGCCGGGCTGCGCGCCGAGGCGTACGCGCTGCGGGACGAGCTCCCGCCCGGGGAACGGCCCGCGGACCGGCTGCGGCTGCGGGCCGAGAGCCTGGACCTGGCCGTACGGGCCGCCGCGGCCTGCGTCGCGGTGGCCGGCGGGCGCGCGGTCCAGTACGGCAACACGGCGGGTCGGCTCTCGCGGGAGGCCCAGTTCCACCTGATCCAGGCCCAGACCGGCGGGCTCAAGCGCGAGGTGGCCCGGCTGATGGTGGACGGCCCCTGATCCACCGGCCGGGCACCGTCGGGGCCCGCCGGGTCACGAGGCCCTGCCGAGGCCGGCGGGATGCCGGATCGCGTCCGCGGCGGGATGCCGGATCGCGCCCGCCCCGAAGGTGGCCGCCGGGCGGACCGTGCCCGCGCCGAAGCGGGCGTTGGCCCGGTCGACGGCCGCCTCCACCGTCAGCCGGGATTCCCGTACCGGGTCCAGGGAGATCTGCCGGGCCACCCGCTCGGCGCCGGTCAGGTCCTCGGCCCTCAGCACCATCCCGGTCAGCCGGGCCCGTTGCAGGCCCGCCGCGTCCATCAGCCGGTACGCCGCGGTGCGCAGGTCCTCGTCGTGCGCGGAGGGTTCCGCGAGCCGCCGGGTCTTCTCCCAGCGGGTGCCGCCCGCGAAGCGCAGGGTCAGGGACAGGGAGCGGGCCGCCTGCCGGCGCCCTCGAAGGAGCGCGCCGAGCCGGACGACCAGGGCGAGCAGGGTGGCCCTGGCGTGCGGGCCGTCCAGTTCCTCCCGGGTGAACCCGCTCCTGACGGCGGCCGAGGAGGGCAGGTCCCGGGGTGTCACCGGGCGCGGGTCGACGCCCCGGGCGCGCTCGGCGACCAGCCGGCCGGTCCGCTTGCCCAGGATCCGTTCGACGACACCGGGCGGTACCCGGGTGAGGGCCCCCACGGTGTGCAGTCCGTACCCGCGCAGCGCCTCGGCCTGTCGGGGGCCGAGCCCGTACAGCGCCTCCACCGGCAGCGGCCCGAGGAAGCCGGCCACCGCGTCCGGGTCGTCGGGGACGGCCAGGACCCCGCCGGGGCCCGGGATCCGGGCGGAGGCCATGGCCGCGAGGGCCCAGGTCGCGGCGACCCCGATCCGTACGTCCGTGCCCAGCCGGGCCACCGCGCGCAGGCGGACCACCTCGGCGATCCGGGCGGCCTCGATGCCGAAGTACCGCTGGGCTCCCCGCGCCTGGACCAGGGCGGCGCGGGGCGGCAGGGCCTGGACGAGCGGGGAGAACTCCCGCAGCAGTTCCAGGACCTCCCGGTAGCCCTCGCCGGTGAGCGTCGGGGCGCACCGTACGTGCAGGATCGCGCTCATCCCGCGCTCCCCGGGCTGGAGTGCCACAGCTTGCGGCCGGTCGCGGCGCCCTCGCCGGGCGGCCGGAGGTCGGCCCACGGGTTCATCTCGTAGCCGTTCGCCAGGTGGATGCGGCGGCCGTCCGGTTCGCCGTCCGGCCGGGGGGCGCGCTCACGGGCCGGTTCGGACAGTCGGGCGGTGACCGCCTCCAGGCCTTCCTCCCCGCGCAGTTCGACCAGTTCGGACAGGTTCCAGGCGGCCGCTCCGACGATGCTCAGGCTCTGTGGGCCGCGTCGCTGCACGACGCCTCGGACCAGCAGCAGGAAGGAGTGGAAGACGGTGTGGGCGCAGGTCTCGTGGCTGTCGTCGAAGAAGGCCAGGTCGACCAGTCCGGTGCCGTCGTCGAGGGTGGTGAAGATGACCCGCTTCCCGGATCGGATCGGCGGGGTCTGGGTGGCCGCCTTGGCGCCGGCGACCAGTACCGTCCGCCCGTGTTCGACGTCGCGGAGCCGGGCGGCCGGGACCACGCCGAGTTCGGTCAGGAAGGCCTGGTGGTCGCCCATGAGGTGACGCGAGGCGTCCATGCCGAGGATGCCGAGTTCGGCGCTGAGGCGTTCGCCGTCGGTCAGGTCGGGCAGACCGACGGATGCGGTGGACCGGCCTCCTTCCAAGGGGAGTTGGGTGTTCGCCCGGGCGCCGGTGGCTCGCTGCGCCCCGTGCAGTTCGGTCAAGTGCAGCAGGAGGTCACGGCGGTTCGCGCCGAAGGCGTCCAACGCCCCGACCTGGGCGAGTCGTTCGGCCACGGGGCGGCCCGGGTGGGCCCGGTCCCAGAAGTCGCGCAGCGAGGCGTAGGGCTGTCCGGCCTCGATCCGGGCCGCCTCGGCCCCGCCGATGCCGTGGACGTCGGCGAGGGCAAGCCGGAGCCCCCACCGCTGATCGGACACCAGTTCGATACGGTGGGCGACCGCCGACCGGTTCACGTCCAACGGCAGCACGGGCACGCCCCGCCGCCGGGCGTCGGCCAGCAGCAACCGCTTCGGGTACATCCCCGGGTCGTGGGTGAGCAGCCCGGCGTAGAAGGCAGCCGGGTGGTGGGCCTTGAGCCAGGCCGACTGGTAGGTGGGCACGGCGAAGGCCACCGCGTGCGCCTTGCAGAACCCGTACGAACCGAAGGCCTCCACGATCTCCCAGGTCCGGGCGATCACCTCGGCCGAGTAGCCGCGCGCGCTCGCCGTCGCCGCGAACCAGACCTTGATCCGGCCCTGCGACTGCGGGTCGGACAGTCCGCGCCGCACCCGGTCCGCCTCGTCCCGACCGCAGTCGGTCATGACGTGCACGATCTCGATGATCTGCTCGTGGAAGACCACCACCCCGTACGTCTCGCGGAGCGCGTCCGCCAGGTCCGGGTGCGGGAAGCGCGCCGGGGCGCGGCCGTGCCGGGCCTCGATGAAGGGCCGCACCATGTCGGCGGCCACCGGCCCCGGGCGGAAGAGGGAGATGTCGACGACCAGGTCCTGGAAGGTGGCCGGCTGGAGCCGCCCCACCAGGTCCCGCTGGCCCGGGGACTCGATCTGGAAGCAGCCCAGCGTCTCGGCCGAGCGGATCAGCTCGTACGTGGCCGGGTCGCCCGGCGGGACCTGCGCGGGGTCGTCCAGGTCGAGTTCCTCGCCGGTGGCGCGCCGGAGTTCGGCGACGGCGTGGGCCATCGCCGACTGCATCCGCACGCCGAGCACGTCCAGCTTGAGGAGTCCCAGTTCCTCCACGTCGTCCTTGTCGAACTGGGACATCGGGAAGCCCTCGCCGCCGCTCGGGACGACCGGGGTGCGGGCGAGCAGCGAGGCGTCGGACAGCAGCACCCCGCACGGGTGCATGGCCACCCCGCGCGGCAGTGCGTCCAGCGCCTCGACCAGCTCCCAGAGCCGGCCGTACGACTCCCCCCGCACGTCGCGCAGTTCGGGGAGTTCGGCGAGGGCCGTGCGGGCGTCGCGGGCCCGGATGTGCGGGAAGGCCTTGGCGAGTCGGTCGACGGCGGCCGGGTCCATGGACAGGGCGGCGCCGACGTCGCGGATGGCGTGCCGGACCCGGTAGGTCTCGGGCATGGACACGGTGGCGACGCGTTCGGCGCCGAACCGGTCGATGATCCGCCGGTAGACGTCCAGCCGGCGGGCGGACTCCACGTCGATGTCGATGTCGGGCAGGACGTGGCGGCGCTTGGACAGGAAGCGCTCCATCAGCAGGCCGTTCGCGACGGGGTCGGCGTGCGCGATCCCCAGGAGGTGGTTGACGAGGGACCCGGCGCCGGAGCCCCGGGCGGCCACCCGGATGCCCATGTCCCTTACGTCGTCGACCACCTGGGCGACCGTCAGGAAGTACGAGGCGAAGCCGTGGTAGGCGATGACGTCGAGTTCCCGGTGCATCCGGTCCCAGTACGTGTGGTCGTCCGCGTACCCGCGGAGCACCATGCCGGCGGAGGCCCGGGAGGCGAGCACCCGCTGGGCGGTGCGGTGGCCGGCGCCGACGAGCCGGGCCTCGGGGAAGTGCACGGAGCCGATGCCCAGGTCGTCCTCGGGGTCCACGGCGCAGGCGTCGGCGGTGCGCCGGGTCTCGCCGAGCAGCCGGCGCGCGTCGGTGGGGCGCAGGCCGGCCGCCCGGGCGATCCGGTCGGCGACCTCGGCCATGGCGGCGGGGTCCTTGAGCCAGCGTTCGCCGCTGTCCAGGCGTTTGCGGGGGTCCACGGGAACCAGTCGGCGGGCCGCGTCGAGGACGTCGGCGACCGGGCCCTGGCCTGGGTCGGCGTAGCGGACGGCGTTGGTGACCACGGCCGGGACGCCCTGCTCGACGGCGAAGCCGACCGTGCGCGCGGCGAGGCGCAGCGAACCGGGGCCCGTGTCGACGTCGGCGCCGGCGCGGCCGTGGTGGACGGCCTCCAGGCGCAGCGCGTCCCCGTACAGCTCCCGCCAGGGCGCGAGCAGCCGCGCGGCCCGGTCGGGGCGGCCGGCGGCCAGCGCCCGGCCGACCTCGGAGTCGGGGCCGAGCAGGACGAACACGCCGCTCAGCCCGAAGGAGCCGAGCGCCTCGCGCAGGGCGTCCCAGGTCACCAGCGGGACCTCGGGGGCGCCCGCGTGGGCGGCGGTGACCAGCCGGCAGAGCTCGGCCCAGCCGGCGGCTCCGTCCCGGGCGAGGAAGACGGCCCGGGCGGCGGACTCGTCGACGAAGGCGCCGCCCCGGACGGGGGTGCGGCGGCGGAAGGAGGCCTCGGCGTGGGACGTACCGCCCCCGCCGGACCCCGCGCCCCCGGGGAACCCGGCGCCGGACGGCGACGCGTCGGCGGCGGGGGCGACCGCGAGGTTCACTCCGAACAGGGGCCGGACCCCGGCCCCCGCGGCGGCCTTCGCGAAGCGCACCGCGCCCGCGAGGGTGTCGCGGTCGGTGAGGGCGAGGGCGTCCATGCCCCGCTCCGCGGCGCGTTCCGCGAGCCGTTCCGGGTGTGAGCCTCCGTAGCGTGCGGAGAACCCCGAAACGGTGTGCAGATGCGTAAAACCAGGCACCCGCGGCCTCCTGCTTCGCTCGATACCCCCGACACTCCTTCGACCTCCCCTCTCCACCATAGAGCAATTCGAATACGCGTGCGAAACAGTTGTTCGATCGCTGGGTGGGGACCCCGTCCGGGAGACCCGTCCCACCCGGCGCCGGGCGGGCCCGCGGGACCGGTTTCCGCGTCATCCGTTCGGCCCGCCCCTGCTGCGCCCCTCCCCCGATACGCCGAGCGTGTGAGGCATGACCCAGACCACCTCCACAGGTCCGCCCGGCGGCTTCCTCGCCGAGATCAAGGACGCCGTGACCGCCCGGGCCGCCCTGCTGGTCCTGGGGGTGCTGGCCCTCCAACTCGCCTTCATCACCTCGTACATCGGCGCCTTCCACCACCCCGTGCCCAGCGAGATCCCCCTCGCCGTGGCCGCTCCCGCGCAAGGGGTCGCCGACCGGTACGCACAGCAGCTCGACACCCTGCCCGGCACACCGCTCGACGCCCACGCGGTCAAGGACGCGGACACGGCGCTCGCGCGGGTCCGGGACCGGGAGGTGGACGGCGCGCTGATCGTCGACCCGAGCGGCAAGACCGACGAACTGCTGGTCGCGAGCGGCGCCGGGGCCTCCCTCTCGCAGGCCGTCGAGGAGGTCGTCGGCCGCGCCGAGAAGGCCGCCGGGCGCAACGTGCGGTTCCGCGACGTGGCCCCGGCCGCCCGGGGCGACGCCCGCGGCCTGAGCTCCTTCTACCTGGTCGTCGGCTGGTGCGTGGGCGGCTACCTGTGCGCCGCGATCCTCGCGATCAGCGCCGGCGCCCGGCCCGCGAACTCCGCCCGCGCCGTCATCCGGCTGGGCGTCCTGCTCCTGTACTCGATCGTCGCCGGGCTGCTGGGCGCGGTCATCGCCGGTCCCGTCCTGGGAGCGCTGTCCGGAAGCGTCACGGCCCTGTGGGGCCTGGGCGCCCTGGTCGTCTTCGCCGTCGGCGCGCTCACCCTGGCCCTCCAGGGACTGGCGGGCGTGGTCGGCATCGGCCTGGCCATCCTCCTGGTGGTGGTCCTCGGCAACCCGAGCGCGGGCGGCGCCTACCCGTACCCGCTGCTGCCGCCGTTCTGGAGGACCATCGGACCGGCCCTGCCGCCGGGCGCCGGCACGTACGCCGCCCGCTCGATCGCGTACTTCCGTGGCAACGGCGCGGGCGGCCCCATGCTGGTGCTGGCCGGCTGGGCGCTGCTCGGCTCTGCCGTGACCCTGGCCTGCGCGATGTTCCACAAGGGGAAGGCCGGGCCCGCGGTGGGCAGCGGCATCGACGACGCCCCGCAGGACCCCGCGCCCGCCGGGAGCGCCTCGGGCCGGTGACCGGCCCGACGGCCCGCGCGCGCCCCGACGGCGGCGCTCAGAAGTAGTCGGCCGGGTCCGGGACGCGCAGGAATCGGGCCACGAGGTCGACGTCGGTGTCGTGGACGAGGAACCCGATCCGGTCCCCGTCGGGCGCCCGGTACTCGACCATCCGCATGCCGGGCCGCCAGGAGGACCGGCGGGTCGCACGGCCCCCGCCGGGCAGTTCCACCGCCCGGCGGGCGGGCCGCTTGAAGACCGGAACGCCGGTCGGGCCCGTGCTCAGCGTCCCGTACACGAGGCCCGAGCGGCCCAGCCCCTCGCGCCATTCGACCCGGCAGGAGAGGGCGGTCCGCACTCCCGCGGCCACCCCGGCGGCCCGGTGCGCGGCCAGCCGGCGACGCGCCAGGTGGACCACTCCCAGACCCGCCGCCGCACCGACGGCCGACCCCACCAGATCGACGAACATGCCCGCGCCCCCGCCTCCCGACCGACTCCGATCGGCACAGCCTAGGCGTCGAGCGACACGTCCTGATCTTCGAGCGACACGACACGACCCTCGAACGACACGGCCCGGCCCTCGGCCGGGACGTCCTGGGCGGTGTGGACGACCTCCCCCGCCACCACGACGGTCCGCGCGACGGTCCCGGGGATGGACTCCGCCGGGATCTGAAGGATGTTCCGGGACAGCACCACGAAGTCCGCCGCCTTGCCCACCGTCAGGGAGCCGCGCTCGGTGTCGAGGAAGTTGGCGTACGCCGAGCCCATCGTGTAGCCGTGCACGGCGGTGGCCACGTCCACCGTCTCGCCCGGCTGCCACGGGTCGCCGCCGTCCAGCGGCCGGCGCGTCACCGCCGTGTAGATGCCGATCATCGGGTCCATCTCGGCGACGTTCCAGTCGCTGGAGAAGGCCAGCACCGCGCCCGCCTCGTGCAGGCTGCGCATCGGCCACGCCTTGTGCCAGCGCCCCTCACCCACGTTCTCCGCCCAGTCCTGGCCCGGTCCGGCGATCTCCGGCGCGCAGTGCCGGGGCTGCATGCAGGCCACCACGCCGAGTTCGGCGAAGCGCGACACGTCCTGGGGGTCCAGGCATTCCACGTGCACCACCTGGTGGCGGGCGTCGCGCGGCCCGTTGACCGCCCGGGCGTGCTCGACGGCGTCGAGGACGGTACGGATGCCCCGGTCGCCCGTGGCGTGCACGAAGCACTGGAAGCCGCGGGCATCCAGCCCGGCCAACAGCTCCGCGAACTCCTCGGCCGGGTAGAAGGTCTCGCCCCGGTGGGCCCCGCATCCCGTGTACGGCTCCAGCAGCGCGGCCGTGCGCGGCTCCACGACGTCGTCGATGTACAGCTTCAACGGGCCCACCCGCAGGCGGTCCCCGGAGTACGTCCGGGCGCAGGCGGCGAAGAGGTCGAGTTCCTCGTCGCCCGTGCCGCGCGGATGGAAGAGGGCCGCGACGATCCGGGACCTCAGCCGCCCTTCCGCGCGGGCCCGTTCGAAGAGTTCCAGGTCGTCCAGGGAGTTCTGCGGCTCCACCACCGTGGTGATGCCGAAGCGGATCGCGTCGTCGAGGCTCTTGGCGAGCCGCCCGTACTGGCGGTCCGGGGAGGCCCACGGCACGCCCAGCTCGCGCAACGCCCGGTGCCCGTCGCGGGAGAGCCCCTTGATCGCGAAGTCCTTGACGAAGCCGGTGGGTTCGCCCGTGGCGGGATCGACGGCGGCGGTGCCGAAGGGCAGGTCGACGCGGTCCCGGGAGACGCCGAGGCGACGCAGGGCGGCGGTGTTCAGCCAGGCCGTGTGGACGTCGTACGAGAGCACGATCGCGGGGGTGTCGCCGGTGACCGGGTCCAGGTCGGCGGCGGTCGGCATCCGGCCGCCGGGGATGGCGGAGTAGTCGAAGGCCTCGGCCTCGATCCACTCCGCGTCCGGGTGGGCCTCGCGCCACTCCCCGATCCGGTCGAGGATCGCGTCGAGCGTGCGGACCCCGGCGAGTTGTACGCACGCGTCGTCGGAGCCGAGCCGTACGTGGTTGTGGGCGTCGATGAAGCCGGGCAGCACCAGCCGCCCGCCCGCGTCGATGCGCTCGGTGTCGGGTCCGGCCCAGGCCTCGGCCTCGGCGTCCGGGCCCACCCAGACGATGGTGCCGTCGTGGACGGCGAGGGCCTCGGCCTCGGGCAGGTCCGGGTCCACGGTGTGGATCCGGGCCCCGGTGAGCAGCAGGTCGGCGGCGATGGGGTGTGACATGCGGTGGTGCTCCTGTGGCAGCTGAGGGGGATGTGTACGGAGGGTCAGGCGGCCGGGGTGTCGGCGGGTGCGCGCCGGACCAGGGCCCAATAGACGAGTCCGGAGACGACCGAGCCGAGAAGGGTGAGGTCGGCGCCGCCGAGGGGGGCCACGAGGGGGCCGGTCCAAAGCTCGGAGTCGCAGGTCAGGGCGGCGAAGAGCATGCCTGCGAGCAGGGCGGTCATGCCCGCGGGGTGATAGCCGGCCCGGTACCAGTAGGCGCCCGCGCTCCCGGCGTGCAGGGCGTCGGAGTCGTACCGGCAGCGGCGCAGCAGCATGTCGGCGAGGAAGACCCCGCCCCAGGGCGCGAACACGATGATCAGCAGGGAGAGGAAGGAGAGCAGGGAGGTGGTGAAGTCGGTGAGGAAGAGCGCGGCGAGCGAGCCGACGGCGGTCACGGCGGCGCTGATCACGATGGCCCGGGAGCGGCTCCACGGGATGCCGAGGACCTGGAGGTTCAGGCTGGAGGAGTAGAGGGTGATGATCGAGTTGGTGACGGAGCCGCCGAGCACGAGCGCCAGGAACACGGTCTGGAACCAGCCCGGCAGCAGGCTCTCGGCGCCCGCGACGGCGTCGGTCATGTCGGTCTGGGTGGCGGCCGCCACGCCCGCGACGCCGAGGGCCACGGAGGAGAGGAACCCTCCCGACGCCCCCATCCAGGTGATCGACCTCAGCGAGGTGGTCCGGGGCAGGTAGCGGGTGTAGTCGGCGGGCATCGGCAGGTACGAGAAGGGGCCGGCCAGCATGACGACGAAGGCCAGGCTCCAGCCGGACAGCCCGGGGGCGGCGGCGGGCGCGGAGGTGTCGGCGCCGGGCAGCACGAAGACGAGCAGCGCGCCGAAGCCGACGGCGAGGACGTACGCCATCCAGCGCTCGGCGAACTGCACGGTGGCGTGGCCCCACATGGCGACGGCGAAGGTCAGCGCGAGGGTGACGCCGAGTGCCAGGGCCCGGATCGCCGTGCCCTGGCCGAGGCCGATCTCGGCGAGGAACACCTCCAGCGCCAGGGTGCCGACCACGGTGTTGACGATGGTGTAGCCGATGCTCACCACCCAGTTGAGGACGCCGGCGGGGAAGTTGCCGCGCACCCCGAAGGCGGCGCGGGAGATCACCAGGGTGGCGGTGCCGGTGCGGATGCCGCTGAGTCCGGCGGCGCTGACGGCGAAGAAGGAGAGGCCGCTGAGCACGACCACCAGGGTGGCCTGCCAGAAGGAGAGGCCGAATGCCACGGCGAGGGCGCCGTTGATCACGTAGGTGAAGGTCAGGTTCGATCCGAACCAGAGCCAGAAGAGGTCCTTGGCGCCGCCGTGGCGCTCGGCGTCCGGGATGGGGTCGATGCCGTGCGTCTCGACCTTGAAGACCTCGTCCTTGAAGACCTCGTCCTTGAAGACTTCGTCCTCGAAGATCTCGTCCTCGAAGACCTCGTCGACGTCGGCCGCCGTCTCCGGCCGGCTCGTCTCCTGCCGTCTCGTCCACGACCGGCTCGTCTCCTGCTGTGTCATCCGCCGTACCCCTGACCTTGGCACTCTCGGCCCTCCAGGACCTTGAATGGCGTTCTAACTTCTTGAATGACATTCAAGATGCGCCGCCTCCGGGGGCCACGTCAAGACCCCGTCCGGGATAAGGTCCGACCAGGCAAGATCAGGAAGGCGGGACCGGTGGCGGGAGCGGCGCGGCGGCGCGACGGGCAGGTCGCCCAGGAGCGGATGCTGGAAGAGGCCATGACGGCGATTGCCGAGGACGGGCTGGCGACGCTCACCATGTCGGCGCTGGCCGAGCGGCTCGGCACCAGCGGAGGCCACATCCTGTACTACTTCGGCAGCAAGGACCGGCTGCTGCTGGAGGCGCTGCGCTGGAGCGAGACGCAGCTGACCGTCGAGCGGACCGAACTGCTGGGCCGCCGGGTCACCGCCCACCGCAAACTGGCCCTGTTCGTGGAGCTGTACCTGCCCCGCGGCCCCCGGGATCCGCGCTGGACGCTGTGGATCGAACTGTGGGCCCGCACGCCCTCCAACGAGCCCCTCCAGGCCGCCCAGCAGGAGATCGACGACGGCTGGCAGCGGGACCTGGAGACCCTGCTGGACAAGGGGGTGCGGCAGGGGCGGTTCGCCGCCGACCTGGACGTGCCGGCCCGCGCCTCGGAGCTGCTCGCGCTGCTGGACGGACTGAGCACCCGCGTGGTCCTCGGTCAGCGCGGCGCGGAGCGGGACGTGGCCCTGGAGCGGGCCCGCTCGGCGGCGGCCCTGCTGATCCCGCACCTCTGAAAGATCCCGCGCGAGCAGGAACTCCTTTTCGACCCGACGCGAACCGACGACCCGTTTTCCCGTGCCTCCATTCGACACCCGAAAGCGGACGGCTTGACGCCGGGAAATCCCGCCCCGAGGGGGCCAAAGGGGCGTTCACGCCCGTCCGCGCCCCCGTGACCATCGCCCTTGACCTGGGCATATGCAAGGGGACCACAGACCTCCACATGTTCGTGAAGGCATTCACAAGAATTTCCCGCGAAGTGCGCCCTACCGCACTCCTCTTCCGGCGAGCACAATCACCGTGACGACTCGGACCGAGAGGGAGGGAGCGCGTGCGCCATCAGGTGCGTACCGCCGACGGACGCGCTCTGGCCGTGGAGCGCTGGGGCGACCCCGACGGCAAACCGGTCTTCCTGCTCCACGGCATGCCCGGCAGCAGACTCGGGCCGGCCCCCCGGGGCATGGTCCTCTACCAGCGCCGAATGCAGCTCATCGCCTACGACCGGCCCGGCTACGGCGGCTCCGACCGCCACCCGGGCCGCACCGTCGCCGACGTGGCCCAGGACGTGGCCGCCGTCGCCGACGCCCTGGGCCTGGACGCCTTCGCCGTGGCGGGCCGCTCCGGCGGCTCCGCGGGAGCCCTGGCCTGCGCCGCCCTGCTCCCGGACCGGGTCACCCGGACGGCGGCCATGGTGGGCCTCGCCCCCCGGGACGCGGAGGACCTGGACTGGTTCGCCGGGATGGCGGACTCGAACGTCCGGGAGTACACCACCGCCGCCGACGACCCCGAGGAACTCGCGGCCCGGCTGACCCCCCGCGCCGCCGGCATCCGCGCGGACCCCGGCCGGCTCCTGGACGAACTGCGCCGGGAACTCACCGACAACGACCGCATGATCGTCTCGGACGCCGGCCTGCGGTCCATGTTGCTGCGCAACTACCGCGAGGGCCTGCGGACTTCCGCGGACGGCTGGATCGACGACGTCCTCGCCTTCAGCCGCCCGTGGGGCTTCGACCCGGCCGACATCCGGACCCCGGTGATGATCTGGCACGGGGAACTGGACGTCTTCTCCCCCGTCGGGCACTCCCGCTGGCTGGCCCGCCGGATCCCCGGCGCCACCACCACCATCGACCCGGCCGCGGCCCACTTCGCGGCCCTGCGCGCCCTGCCCGACGTACTGAACTGGCTGCTGCGGGACGTGCCCGCGCCCCCGGTCAGCGAGCAACAACCGGCCTAGCGTCCCGAGTCGTGGATTCGTTGACAAGCAGGCGAATTCCCGGCACAGGGACACTGGGCAGTCCCGGACTCCGCAAGCCCTCGCAACCCTGCGACCTGGAGGTTCAGTTCGGCCTGGTCTGTAGGATCCCCGAATCGCGTCGAACCCGCCGGCCGCGTGACGGACGTCCGCGGCCCCTCCGCAGCCGTCGGGCGCAGTGCGGGCACCCGGTCTCTACGGTGCGGCCGCTTTGGTGAGCTTCGGGCCCGGCGGTCCGTCCGGATCGGGCCGGAACTCCACCGCGTTCCGTCCGCTCGGGTAGAGCTGGATGCCGTCGGTCCCGCCGAGTCCATCGCCTTCGACCGTCAGGTAGATGAAGTCGCTGCCCGCTTGGTCGTCGAGGAACTCCCAGCCGCCATGGAAGTCGGCGGGCCCGGAGTGCCCGTCTGTCGATACGCCGGCGGCGGAGAACGTCCCGTCGGACTCGAGCCGCAGCTCGCTGCCCGTCTTGTCGTTGCGGTACACGCCGGACAGCTCGTCGGGGTCGATCGAGGCCGTGCACCCCGAGATCAGGACCACGGACGCGGCCGAGACGGCAACGAGCCACCCTCCGCTCATCCTCCTGTTCACCACGACCCCCGCACTCATGTTCACAGACCTCTCCCCCGGTAGGTCGGATGTCCGGCCCTGCGGCCGCCGCCCCTATGTGAACATGCTCAAGACTTGCGTCTTCCCTCGGGGCCCCTCGCAGCCGACAGCGCGCGAAAGTCCTGGCACATCCGGGGCCCCGGTCCCGTTCAGTTGCCCCCGTCGACCGGGTTCTCGGGGTCGTGGTTGGTCAGGACACAGCCCTCGACCAGGGCGCGCTCCAGCCGGTAGCCGGCCGGGGCGGAGAAGCCGGGTACGCAGTTCAGGTAGAGGAACTGCTGCTGGTAGAGGCCGAACCGGACGGCCGGGTCGTTGCTCTCGACCGCGACGTTCTCGCCGACCAGCAGCCGGCTCGCCGTACGCCTGAGCTTGCCGTCGTCCTTGAGGTCCGCCTGCTGGGCGGCCTTCGCCCTGGTCTGGAGCTTCTTCATGTCGCCCACGGTGTCGAGCCAGTTGAGGTGGTGGGCGCGCTGCTCACTGCCCGGCTCCCCGCACAGGGCCCGTCCGGTGACACCCCAGTCGAGGGCGTTCCCCTCGACCACGGGCGCGTAGTCGATCGACTCGATCGCCACCGTGTCGGGATCGGTGGAGAACCGTGTGCAGTCCACGCTGGGCGCCACCAGCTTGCGCAGCTCGGCCACGCTGTCGGCGTGCGCCAACCCCAGGCTCCCCTTGGCCGGTTGGCCCGGCTTCTGCCCGCCCGGGTCCTGCGGGGTCTCGAAGTTCGGGCTGCCCTTGCCGTCCTCCGCGTTGACGAAGTCGCTGAGGACGCAGTGCTCGACGAGCGCCTTGTCCATCTTGTACCCCTTGGGCGGCCAGAAGCTCGGGTTGCAGTAAAGGATGCGCAGTTCGGACCGGGCCAGGGCGAGGGCCGACTCGGTCGAGGTCGGGGTGACGACGAAGCCCTTGCCGACGAAGACCCGGCTGAACAGACCCCGGGAGCCGTCGGAGGACTCCAGGACGCTCCGCTTGTACCGCTCCTGGAACTCCTTCATGTCCGACGGCACGTAGAAGACGAGTTCCCCGTCCTTGGCCGCGTCGCTGCACACGCCCCGCTGCGTCACGGACCACTCGCCGACGCCGACGAACTCGGTCAACGGCAGCCGGGGGTCGCCGGGTTCGGCGCTCAGGTCGTCACAGTTGGTGAACTGCCGTACGTACTGCTGCGCGCCGGCGAGGGTGACCGTCGTCGCCCCCTTCCCACCGGCCGGCGTCGCCGCGGCGCCGGCGGGCGCGGTCGCGCCGGACGCGGGCGGGGCCGCGTCCCCCTCGCAGGCGGGGAGCGTCGCGAGGCAGGCGAGGGTGGCGGTCACGGCGAGGATCCGCTGGGTGCGCATGGGGGGGGCTTCCGTCCGGAACTGCAGGTGGCAAGGGTGACGTGCCCATGCTAGACGGATCCGCGGACCATGATCCGAACTCCCGGACGGCGGGGGAAGGCGCACCCGGGAAGAAATGGATCTTGCCGTACGGCAAACGGCCGAATGCGACGCCGCGAGAATTGCGTCACGCTTTCCATAGAACGCTTGACCAGGCGTCATGTCTCGGTTGCCAATGGGGTGTGGACGAGTAAAGTCCACGCTTGACACTGGCACGACGTCGCTGTCAACCCCCTGCCCATTCCACCCGGCTTCCCCAAGGACGGTGTCGTGAACACTTCCGCAACCCCCCCGACCACCACGGTCAAGACCTCCCGGGTCCCGCTCGACCGCATCGACGTGCACAGCACCTCGGCGGCGACGACACTCGGCCGCGTGTTGCGGACGGAATCCGGTCGTCACGTTCAGGCACCGATCTTCAACTCTGCGCTCTGACACCGAAGTAGGCGCTCTAGACTGGTGGAATGACCGGCCTGATCGCATTTCGCGAGATCGTCCTGAAAGTTCACAGCAGATGCGATCTCGCTTGTGATCATTGCTACGTCTACGAACACGCAGATCAGAGCTGGCGAGCCCGGCCGAAGGTGATCTCCCCCGAAGTGATCGCACACACCGCGTCGCGGCTCGCCGAACATGCCCGTGACCATGCCCTCCCCTCTGTCACGGTGATTCTCCACGGAGGGGAACCCCTGCTGGCGGGCACCGCCCGACTCCGCCTCGTGTGCGAGGAATTCACCCGCGCCCTCGACGGAATTTCCGCCCTGGACCTGCGCATCCACACCAACGGGCTCCAGCTCGGCCGGCGTCATCTGGACCTCTTCTCCGAGTACGACGTCCGGGTCGGGATCTCCCTCGACGGGGACCGCGCCGCGAACGACCGCCACCGCCGGTTCGCGGACGGCCGCACCAGCCACCCCCTGGTCCTCGCCGCCGTCGCGCTGCTCCGCTCCGAGCCCTACCGCCACCTCTACCAGGGGCTGCTCTGCACCGTGGACGTGGCCAACGACCCCGTCGCCGTGCTCGACGCCCTCGTGGAGCTGGAGCCCCCCCGGGTGGACTTCCTGCTCCCCCACGCCACCTGGGAGACCCCTCCGGTCCGCCCGGACGGCGCCCCCGACGCGTACGCGCGCTGGCTGCTGCGGGTCTTCGACCACTGGGAGCGCCGGGAACGACCCGTCCCCGTACGGCTCTTCGAGTCGCTGCTGTCCACCCTGCGCGGCGGCCCCAGCCTGACGGAGTCCCTGGGCCTGGCCCCGACCGACCTCGTCGTCGTCGAGACCGACGGACAACTGGAGCAGGTCGACTCCCTCAAGACCGCCTTCGAGGGAGCCGCCGCCACCGGCTTCAACGTCTTCGACCACACCTTCGACCAGGTGGCGTCCCACCCCGGGGTGCGCGCCCGACAGCAGGGGCTCGCCGGTGTCAGCGAGACGTGCCGGAGCTGCCCCGTCGTACGCTCGTGCGGCGGCGGACTCTACGCCCACCGCTACCGGCCCGACCCGGCCACCGGCGGAAGCTTCGACCATCCCTCCGTGTACTGCGCCGACCTGCGCGAGCTGGTGGACGGGGTGGAAGGTCGCACCGCACCGCGCGAGACCGCCCCGGAGCTCACCGACCCGGCCGAACTGGCCCGGTCCCAGCAGGAGCTGACCCGGGTGCTGCTGGCCCGGTTGAACGCCGACCGTACGGGTGACCCCGACTGGGCCCGGGCCTGGGAACTGCTGGCGGCCGTGGAGCGGTCCGGGGACGCCGGCGCGGACGCCCTGGACGCCGTTCTGGACCACCCGTTCACCCGGACGTGGGTACTGGCGGCCCTGGACCCGGAGCACGAGGACCCCCGGGAGGACACCGGCCCGGCCCGTCGGCTGGCCGCGCTGGCCGCCGCCGCCGTGCTGCGCGGCGGGTCGGACCTGCCGGCCGAGGTGGTCTACCGGGACGGCGAGGTGTACCTGCCGACCCTGGGGCTGCTGCGGCTCGGCGAGCCGGGCACGCGGGGGCGGGCCGCGCTCCGCGCCGTCGACGACGGATACGCCGTACGGGACGGCCGCGCCGAACACCGCTTCGGCCCGGCCGCGGGGGACGCGCGCTGGCAGCCCGTACGGACCTGGTCGCCCGGCCCGGACGCGGCGCCGGTGGCCCTGGAGGACCTGGACCCGTACCGCAACTGCTTCGCCCGCCCGCCCCGGCTGCGGCTCGGGGCGGGCGAGGCCGAGGAGTGGCGGGCCCTCCTCGACCGGGCCTGGGCGCTGCTGCACGACACGGTCCCCGAGTTCGCCCGGGCGGCCGCCGCCGGACTGACCACGCTGACCCCGCTGGCCGGCGGCCCCCGGGAACACGGCTGGGGAGAGGCCGGCCGGCACGCCCCCGGGGCGCTCGGCGTCCCGTACGGGGCGGGGGTGCGGGAGACGGCGCTCGCGCTGCTGACCGGCCGTCGGCGGGCCCGCCTGCGCGCGCTGACCGAGGTGGCCGACCTGTACGCCCTGGACGGGCAGTGGCAGCACCCGTCGCCCTGGCGGGAGCGGCCCGTCCCGGTGTCCCGACTGCTGGCCGACGTACACGAGCGGGTGGCGGTGGAGGCCTACCGGCGGGCCGTCGCGGGCCCCGAGCCCGGCGCCGCCGACCCCATCCACCGGGCCCTGGACCGGCTGTCCGGAGCCGCCGAACTGACGATCACGGGCAAGCGCCTCGTGGAGGAGCTGCGCTGGGAACTGAAGGCGGTCGACGCGTGAGCGCCCTCGCCCTCGCCGTCCACCTGCGCCTGCTCGGCGTCCGCCCCCGGACCCGGCTCCTGGTGCACGCCGCGCTCGGCGGGACCGGCCTGCGCGCCGAGGTGCTGCGTGACGCCCTGACCGGGGTCCTCGGCCCGCACGGCACGCTGGTGGTACCGACCTTCACCCCGGAGAACTCCCTCACCTCCGGCGCCCACCTGGCCAGGATCGCCGGGCTGAGCGCGGCCGAGACGGCGGCGTTCCGCGCCCGGATGCCGGCCTTCGACCCGGCGACCACGCCGAGCCAGGGCATGGGCGCCCTGGCCGAGGCCGTGCGCACCGCGCAGGGAGCCGTGCGCAGCGACCATCCGCAGACCTCCTTCGCCGCGCTCGGCGAGGACGCGGAGCGCCTGTGCGCGGGTCATCGGATCGAAAGCCACATGGGCGAGGAGTCGCCTCTGGGAAAGCTGTGCTGGGAGGGAGGGCAGGTACTCATGATCAATGTGGGGTTTTCAGTTTGCACTGCTTTCCATCTCGCGGAGTATCGAATTCCGAAGCCCCCCTTGCGCATGTACGACTGTGTGGTGAAGGTGAACCTTCCGGGGGGTCGACAGGGGGAGGAATGGACCGCGTACGAGGACGTGGCGCTGGATGACGGCGACTTCGCGGAGATCGGCAGAACGTTTCCGGATTCACAGGTGCGCAGGGGTCGGGTGGGCGGAGTCTCGGCCCTGCTCTTCTCGATTCCCGATGCCGTCGATCACGCCCTTGACTGGATGACCGAAAACAGATGCTGATTGACTGAACGATGAGGGGATGTCGCGAAGCAGCTCCGGAATGATGTTTCTTCGCTCGCATCTTCGGGACGGGGGGCGTGTGCCCGCATCAGTGCAGCCGTACTTCTTTCTCAGTTATGCGCATACACCGAGATTCGGGGCCGGGGGGCCCGACCCGGACATGTGGGTCGAGCGTCTCTTCCGTGATCTCTGCAGTCACGTCATGGCGTTGACCGATCTGCCCGCCGGGTCCGAGGCGGGTTTCATGGACCGGGAGATACGCAGCGGCGAGGGCTGGTCGGAGCGGCTCGGCACGGCTCTCGCCACCTGCCGGGTCTTCGTTCCGCTGTTCTCGCCGCGCTACTTCGCCAGTGAGATGTGCGGCAAGGAGTGGTTCGCCTTCGCGCAGCGCGCCATCCAGCACGGAGCGGCGAGCAACGAGCCGGCCGAGGCCATCGTCCCCGCCTTGTGGGTACCGGTGCCACCGTCACAACTCCCCGGCCCCGCAGAGCGGTTGCAGTTCAACCACAACACCTTCGGCGAGCGCTACGTCACCGACGGGCTGTACGGGCTGATCAAACTGCGGGGGTACGCCGAGCAGTACGAGCGGGCCGTCTACGAACTCGCCAAACGCATCGTCCGCGTCGCCGAGACCGTCCGCCTCGACCCCGTCCGCCCGGTGGACTACCGGGTGGTGCCCAGCGCCTTCGGCAGCTCCGACAATCCGGCCCGCTCCCTGCACGTGACCGTCGCCGCCGCGTCCCGCCACGACCTGCCGGAGGGGCGCAGCCCCGAGTACTACGGGGACAGCGCGCTGGACTGGAACCCGTACCATCCGGCGTCCCAGCGGCCCGTCGCCCTGATCGCGGAGGACCTGGTCAGGAACCTCAACTACCAGACCAGCATCGGATCCTTCGACGACGAGGCCGGACACTTCGACAGCAAGCAGCCGCCGACCCGCCCGGAGATCCTGATCGTCGACCGTTGGGCGGTCGAGGACGAGCAGCGCCGCCGGCGACTCGCCGCCTTCGACCAGGAGTCCCGGCCGTGGATCAACGTGGTCGTGCCGTGGAACCGCTACGACCACCAGAGCCGGGCGAAGGAGAGCGAGCTGGCGCACCGGCTGGAGGACACCATGCCCGTCAAGATGAGCCAGGGCCGGGCCGCGTGCCGGGCCGCCGCGAACGGCGTGGCCAACATGGAGACGCTCGGGCAGATCCTTCCGCAGGTCGTGGAGGCCGCCGCGCAGCAGTTCCTCAGACACGCCCAGGTCTATCCTCCGGCCGGCGGCACCCACACCGAACGCCCGCGACTGATCGGGCCGATGGGGATGAACGGGCCGCCCGCTCCGCTGCCGCCGCGCGCCCCCTTCCCGCCCGACAGCGAATCCCGGGACGGCGAACACCGCGACGGCGAGGGTCGCGACCACGAGCAACGGGACGGGGAAGACCGGAACAGCGAGCCGCGCGGCCGGGACGCCGCCGACCACAACGAACCAGACCGGGGGGACGCGGATGACAGCGAGTCGTGACAGCCGTGACGGACGCATCGTCACCTTCTATTCGTACAAGGGCGGTACCGGCCGCACGATGGCGCTCGCCAACACCGCCTGGATACTCGCGGCCAACGGCAAGCGCGTGCTCGCCGTCGACTGGGACCTGGAGGCCCCGGGGCTGCACCGTTTCTTCCACCCCTTCCTGGACCCCTCCACCCTCGGGGCCACCACCGGGGTCATCGACCTGATCAGCGAGTACGCCTGGGCGGCCACCAGCCCGGTGCAGCGCGCCGACGACTGGCACAAGGACTACGCGCGGATCCAGCCGCACGCCGTCTCGCTCACCCCGGAGACCCTGGGCTGGGAGTTCCCCGACGGCGGCACGCTCGACTTCGTCTCGGCCGGCCGACAGAACCGCGAGTACTCGGCGACCGTCTCCACCTTCGACTGGGACAACTTCTACGACCGGCTCGGCGGTGGTCTCTTCTTCGACGCCTTACGCGCCGACATGAAGAGGAACTACGACTACGTCCTGATCGACAGCCGGACCGGTCTGTCCGACATCGCGGACATCTGCACGGTGCACCTGCCGGACGTGCTGGTGGACTGCTTCACCCTCTCCGACCAGTCGATCGACGGCGCCGCCTCGGTGGCGCGGCAGATCGACGAGCGGTTCAACGACCGGGGCATCAAGATCTACCCGGTTCCGATGCGCATCGACGAGGGCGAGAAGGAGAAGGCCGACGCGGGCCGGGCCCTGGCCCGGATCAGGTTCGACCGCTTCCCCAACGGTCTCGTCGGGGACGAACTCACCTCGTACTGGGGCGCGGTGGAGATCCCTTACCGGCCCTACTACGCCTACGAGGAGACCCTCGCCACCTTCGGCGACGAGGCCGGTCTCACCAACTCCCTCCTCTCCGCGTTCGAGCGGTTGACGGCGGTGGTCACCGAGGGCGAGATCGTCTCGATGCCCGCCATCGCGGAGGACGTCCGGATGCGGATCCGGGACGCCTTCACCCGGCGTCGCCCGGCCCTGCCCGCCGACCTGTTCCTCTCCTACGTCGCCGAGAACCGCATGTGGGCCGACTGGATCGAGTCGGTCCTCACCCGGGCCGGGTTCCGGGTGGTGCCGCAGGACGTCTCCGCCGAACGCGCGCCGGTCGACGGGGGCGGGTCCGGGGACACCCTCGGCGGGGCCGGCATCAGCGTCGACAACGCGGCCCGGACCGTGGTGCTGCTCTCCAGCGCCTACCTCAAGTCCGCCCGGGCCGTGGACGTCTGGAACCGGGCGGCGGCCGAGGACCCGACCGGGGGGCGGCGCCAGCTGGTGCCGCTGCGCGTGGGCGACGTACGGCTGGCGACCCCGTACATCGACCGCAATCCGGTGGACCTGTTCCGGCTCGACGAGGTGCACGCCACCACGGCGCTGCTCCGCGCGGTCGAGCGGCCGATGGCCCTGCCGGACTCCGTCAACAGCACCACCCAGCCCGGGCCCCGCTTCCCCGGGACGGTCCCGAAGATCTGGAACGCTCCGCCCCGCAACCCCGGGTTCACGGGGCGCAGCATCGTGCTGGAGCGGATGCGCGACCAGCTCGGCGGCGGCATGGCCGTGGTGCTGCCGCAGCCGCAGACCCTGTACGGGCTCGGCGGCGTGGGCAAGACGCAGGTGGCGCTGGAGTACGTGCACCGGTTCATGGCCGACTACGACCTGGTCTGGTGGATCTCCTCGGAGCAGACCGACGACGTGGTGGCGGCCCTCGCGGAGCTGGCCGTACGCCTCGGCGCGCAGACCGGCGAGGACATGTCGGCCGCTTCCCAGGAGGCCATCGACCTGCTCCGGCGCGGGGTGCCGACCTCGCGGTGGCTGCTGGTCTTCGACAACGCCGACGATCCCGAGACCCTGAAGCGGTTCTTCCCGCCGGGCGGCCCGGGGCACGTGCTGGTGACCTCGCGCAACCAGTCCTGGTCGCAGTACGGCGACGCGCTCCCGGTGGACGTGTTCCTGCGCGAGGAGTCCATCGAGCACCTCCAGCGCCGGGCGCCGGGGCTCACCAAGGAGGACGCCGAGCAGGTCGCCGTGGCGGTGGGCGACCTCCCGTTGGCGGTCGAGCAGGCGGGCGCCTGGATCGCGGAGACGGCGACGCCGGTGTCCGCGTACCTGGAGCAGTTGGCGGAGCAGGCGGCCCGGGTGCTGGGGTTGAACCAGCCCCCCGGGTACCCGGAGCCGGTGGCGGCCACCTGGAACGTGTCCATCGAGCGGCTCCAGTCCCGTTCCCCGGCCGCCGTGCGGCTGCTCCAGCTCTGCGCGTTCTTCGCGCCCGAGCCGATCTCCGCGAACCTCCTCTACAGCAAGGAGATGATCAACGCGCTCAAGCCGTACGACTCCTCGCTCCAGGAGAAGCTGATGCTGGGCCGGGTGATCCGGGAGATCGGCCGGTTCGCGATGGCCAAGGTCGACCAGGTCGGCAACAGCATCCAGGTGCACCGGCTGGTCCAGGCCGTGATCCGGGCGCAGCTCTCGGAGGAGGAACAGCGCGAGGCCCGGCACGCGGTGCACCGGATCCTGGCGGGGGCCCGGCCGGACGACGACGAGCCGATAGACAATCCGGAGACCTGGCCGCGGTTCAACACCATCTGGCCGCACCTGACGCCCTCCGAGGCCCGCAACTGCAAGGAGCCGGAGACCCGCCGGCTGCTGATCGACCGGGTCCGCTACCTGTGGAAGCGCGGAGACTTCAAGGCCGCGTACCAACTCGGCGAGGAGTTGCGGGAGATCTGGAAGGACACCCTCGGCAACGACGACCTCCAGTACCTGTACCTGCGCTTCCACCTGTCCAACATCCTGCGCTCGCAGGGCCGGTTCGTGGAGGCGCAGGAGCTGGGCGAGGTCACGCTGGAGCGGCAGCGGACGGTGCTCGGCCCCTCCCATCCGCACACGTACATGACCACCAGTGGTCTGGCGATGGACCTGGGGGCGCTGGGCCGGTACGCGGAGGCGATGGAACTGGCGACGGCCGCCCACGAGGGCTTCAGCCAGATATTCCACGAGGCGCACCCCCGCACCCTGGCCGCGGCCAACAACCTGGCGCTGAACCTGCGCATGGTCGGCCAGTACGCGCGGGCCCGGGAGATCGACCAGGAGGTCTTCGACCGGCGTACCGAGGTGCTGGGCACGGACCACCCGTACACGCTCTCCTCGGCCCAGAACCTGGCCCGTGACCTGCGCGAGGTGGGCCGGTACGACGACTCGGTGCAGCTCCTGGCGCGGACGTACGAGATCTACAAGCGGACGCTGGGCCGGGCCTTCCCCGGCACTCTGTCGGCCGCGAAGAACCTGGCGGTGTCGCTGCGCAGGGCGGGCGAGTTGGAGGACGCGCTGCGGCTGACGACGGCGACCCGCAACCGGTACCGGGCCAAGTACACCTCGGTCAACCCGGACCTGTTGGCCTGCGAACTCAACCTCGCCTCGGACCTGTTCGCGACGGGTGATCCGGGCGCGGCGCGGGACCTGGCGCAGGAGGTGGTGGACGAGTTCATGAAGGTGCCGGGCGAGCGGCACCCGTACACCCTCGCCGCGGTCAACAACCTCGCGGTGTTCCACTGGGGCACGGGGGCGGCGGACACGGCGGAGCCGATGTTGCGGCAGACGATCCGACACATGCGCGAGGTGTTGGGCGACAACCACCCGCACACGATCTTCGCCCATCTGAACCTCGCCAACGCCCGGGCGGACCTGGGTGATCCGGAGGGCGCGCTGGAACTGGAGCGGTCGTCGGTGATGCGGCTGCGCGAGGCGCTGGGAGTGCATCACCCCGAGACCCTGGCGAGCGCCTCGAACATGGCGGTCAGCCTGGACATGATGGGGCGCAAGGAGGAGGCCGCCCGGGTGCGGGCCGAGGCGGTGGCAGAGCTGACGCGGCTGCTCGGCGAGGACCACGGTCTGACCCGCTACGCCCGCGACGAGCGGCGGGTGCACCGCGATCTGGAGCCCCTCGCCGTGTGATCCGACGGAGGGCGGCCCCGCACGGGTCGCCCTCCACCCCGACAGCAGCCTGGGGGGTTCGCTGTGAGCGACAGCATGACCTTTCGAAACGAGGACCTGCCGGCCCTCTTCCACCACACCGATCAGGCGGCGATCTCCCGACAGCGGGAGTCCACCCAGGCCACGCGCGCCCAGCTGGTGCTGCTCGTCGTCGCGGCGGGGGCCGCCGCCCTGCCCGAGGGACCGACCGTGGGTTCGCTCCGACTGTTCGGGGCGATCAGCGCGCTGGCGTACGCCGGCGTCCTGGGGGTGGGCATCCGGGCGACCCGGCGCCGGGCCCGGCCCCAGTGGCAGCTGAACCGGAGCGCGGCCGAGTTCATCAAGTCCCTGGCCTGGCGGTACGCCGTGCACGGGGCGCCGTTCGGCAGTGATGTCGCCGGGCCGGAGGCGACGTACCGGACCCGCCTGGAGAAGGGCCTGGACGAGCTGCGCAAGATGGGTTGGGAGGATCCCCGGGGCTCGGGCGCCGTGCCGGAGGGCGGGGAGATCACGGGGGCGATGCACCGGTTGCGCGGTCTGGGCTACCACGTGCGCCGGGAGACGTACGTCCGGGATCGGCTGATCGAGCAGCGCAACTGGTACCAGCGCAAGACGGAGGTCTCGCGTCGGGCGACCGCCCTGTGGTCGTGGACCATCGTGCTGCTGACGTGCCTGGGCCTGCTGTTCGCCCTGTTGGCGGCCTTCGGTTCGGGTCCGGGGCCGCGGCTGACGGGGCTGCTCAGCGCGGCGGCGGCGGCCGGCATCGCCTGGAACGAGGTGCGCCGGCATCATCCGCTGATCGAGGCGCACACCCTGATCGAGCAGGACCTGTCGGCGATGATGGTCGTGATGCAGACGACGATCACCGAGGCCCAGTGGCCCTCGTCGGTGTACGAGACGGAGCGCTACGTGTCTCCGCAGCACACGGACTGGCTCGCGCGACACAGCAGTTGACGTCCGTCGCGGGAGGGGGTGGCTCAGACCCGGGTCACGCCCTCGCGCCAGACGACGGTGACGGGCTTCCCGAGGGCCCGCGCATAGGCGACGATCTCGCCGGTGCCGCCGTGCCCGCGGGCGGGCAGGCCGTCCCAGACGGCGACGAGCCGGTCGCAGGAGTCCGCGATGAAGGTGCCGGCCGCGTAGTACGCCTCGTCCGTGGACCGGTCGAAGGCCATCCGGACCTCCTGCGCGGCGCGGCGCCGGAGCCGGCGGTAGTGGGCCAGCGACTCGGCGCCCTCGAAGGTCTCCTCGTAGTCGCCGCTGGGGATCACGACGGTGAGGTCCGCGCCGCATTCCAGCGCGATGTCGGCGAACAGCTGGTCCGCTCCCTCGGCGAGGCTGGAGAAGGCCTCCAGCGGTCCGTCGTGGCCGTCGAGGACGGCCCGCAGGCCGTCCCTCACGTGGTCGAGCACCTCGACGGGAATCGATCGGTGCCCGGTCACGCCGATACGTTTCATGCGGAATCCTCCCCCGTGGACGCCTGGACATCCTCCCAGAAGGCGGGAGGACGTCCAGGGGTCGAGTGGGGGCGCGTGGGTCAGTAGACGCTGACGCCGTAGGCGTTCAGTGCTTCCACGACGGGCTGGAAGAAGGTCGTTCCACCGGAGGAGCAGTTGCCGCTGCCGCCGGAGGTGAGACCCACGGCACGGCTGCCGGAGTAGAGGGGGCCGCCGCTGTCGCCGGGCTCGGCGCAGACGTTGGTGCGGATCATGCCGTAGACGATGTCGCCGCCGCCGTAGTTGACGGTGGCGTTGAGGCCGGTGACGGAGCCGCTGTGGATGCCGGTGGTGGAGCCGCGCCGGGTGACGGACATGCCGGTGGTGGCGTTGACGGCGCTGGTGATGTCCTGGCTGCCGACGGTGCCCGGCGGGATCGGGGTGCTGCTGTTGTACTTGATCAGTCCGTAGTCATTGGTCGGGAAGCTGGAGCCCACGGTGGGGCCGATGACGGTGGTGTGGGCGGAGTTGCTCCACCACGTGCCGGCTCCGTCGGTGCAGTGGCCGGCGGTCAGGATGTAGTAGGTGCTGCCGCTGCGCACGTTGAAGCCGAGCGAACAGCGCCAGCTCGACGCGTAGATCGCGTCGCCGCCGGACAACAGTTTCGTCAGTCTGCCCGGGGTGCGCTCGATCCGCAGGGCGCCGGCGTCGGCGCCGGCCTCGCGGCGGATTCTGGCGATGTCGGCGGCCGACACCCTGGAGTCCGCGGTGACCACGAGGGTTCCGTTGGCGGGGTCGGTGTGCCAGGCCGTGCCCGCCACGTCGGCGCGCAGGACGGAGGCGCCTGCCGAGGCGAGGCGATCGGCGCTGAAGCCGCTGTCGGCGCTCGCCGTGGCGGGTGCGCCGAGCGCGGCGACGGCGGCCAGGCCGGTGGCCGCCGCGAGAAGCTTGATTCGGGTGATGCTCTGGATCCTCACTGACTCGTCCTCCCGGAGGGGATGGGGGGCCCGGCGGTGGTGGGGGTGCCGGAGCCCGGGAGAGAGGCGGTCGGGAGCACGACGGGCGCATGCCCGTTCGCCGTGCCCCTGACAAGCCTCGTGAGAGACGCTTTCGGGAGTGTCCTGGCGTCAGATTCCGGCGACAAGAGCGGCTTTCAGCCTCCTCTCACCCACCGGAACCTCGAACGGCAGTGTGTTCCCGGGGGGCGGGAAGGGACAGATGAAGTGGTCCGCGAAGGCGCACGGTGGCAGCTGGGCCCGGTTGAAGTCCACGGTGATCGAGCCGTCCTCGCCGGGAGTGCCGGGCTTGAGGAAGCGGAACCGGTAGCTGGACACCCCGCCGGTGGCGTCGCCGAAGACGGCCCACAGGCTCCCGTCCTCCTCGTCCACGGCGACCTGGAGGGCGTGTTCCACGCCGTCGCGGGTGAAGACCAGTTCCCCGCCGAGACCGAGTCCGCGGTCCCGCCCGTCGGCGTTCTCGACCTGGACCGTCCGGCCCCGGTCGTACGGTCGAAAGCGCCCCGGGAGGGCGAACTCCGGGTGGTACGGGCCGGCCTCGATGCCGGTGAAGTCCCGCCGGGCCTCGGAGGCCGGGTCGAAGACGCGCACCGCCCACTCCCCCTCCCGCCGGATCACCACGATCCGGAGGTCGCCCGCGGAGATCCGGGAGTGCGAGGGCGGCGCCTCGTCGGACGTGAGCACGGCGTCGCCGGTGAAGGGGGCTCCGTCGAGGCGCAGCCCGTCCTCGGGGTCGGCGTGCAGGGCGACCCCCGCGTCGGTGGTGCGCCATTCCCCGGGAACGGCCGGAATTCGACCTTCCGGGTAGTCGGCGAGCCAGTGGGTACCGGTCAGCGCGAGGGGCCCGTGCGGGGCGGACACGGTCGCCACCCGGTGCTCGTGCCAGCGCCGCCAGGCGGTCTCGGGGTCGGTGTCGTCGTCATGGTTCATGCCGCTCAACCCTTCCACGCCGGTCCGGGCGGGAACCGCGGGGTACCCCGTCCGGACCTGCGAAATATCTGAGGGAGGCTCAGCAGCCGTCGCAGGGGCAGCAGCAGCAACCGTCGCCGCAGCTGTCACAGCAGTCGCACCCGTCACAGCAGTCGCACCCGTCGCACCACGGGTCCCGCTTCTGTCGGGACCACGGCCCCTCGTGCTCCGTGCAGCAGAGTTGGCAGGTGCAGAAGAGCCCGACGGCCACCGCGCAGCCCGCGAGGAGCCCGCGGCGCGGTCGCTGCGGAGGCAGCCCGCCGCCACCGCCGCCTCCCGGCCCGCCCGGCCCCATCGGCGGCGGAGTCCCGGGGCCCCCGGGGGCGTACGGGGTGCCCGGCGCGTACGGGTTGCCGCCGCCGTACGGGTTGCCCGCGCCCGGGGCGTCGTAGCCCTGCGGGGCCGGGCCGAAGCCCCCGCCGGAGTTCACGGCGGCGTGGTCGCCCGTGTGACCGCAGCCGGTCGCGCCGAAGGCCCGGTCGACCGAGGTGCGCAGTTCGTGCACCAGCAGCCGGTGGGCCAGACCGGCGTCCGCGAACTCCACCTCGCGCAGTGCCAGCCGGATGCCGCGCAAGGCGTCGTCGCAGAGCCTGCGCGCCTCGGTGAGGGAGGTTCCGGTGGCGGTGAGCGGGTTCCAGGCGCCGGCGGCGGCGTCCGCCCGCTGGTCCTCCACGGCGTCCAGCAGGTGTGCGAGGCGGCCGAAGTACCGTCCCGCCTCGGCGAGCGGGGCGGTGTTGCCTGGCCGTCCCGCGAGGACCGCGGTATGCGCGAAGGCGGCTGCGGTCGCCGTCTCCGTGGGCTCGGTCACCACCAGCACGGGTGTGCCGATTCCGGCCAGCACCTCGATGCCGCCCTGCCGGTCCACGGCGTCGACGAGCACGGCCGTGTCGAAGCCGAGCGAGGCCCCGGTGCGGGCGCCGGCCCGGTCCCAGCCCCGGGCCACCTTGCGCGCGGCGGCGGCGATCGGCGCCCGGGCCAACAGCCCGTCCCGGTCGGCGACGTGGTCGCGCACCTTCGCGGAGGCCAGCACGAGGGAGACGGCCGCCGCGAGACGCGCGCCCTCCCCCTTGGCGACGGCGGCGGTGCGCATGCCGCGCAGCGGGCAGGGGCCGGCGGTGCGTCGTGCCTGCGGATCCGGTCCGGACTGAGCCTCCGTCAGAACGGATACCAGCAGGCCGTCGTAGTTGGTCACGATCCTGGCGAACTGCCCGTGGTCACCGCGAAGTGCCAGGCACAGACCGCAGAGATGAGCCATCCACTCGGTCTTGAAGCGCTCTCCCAGCCGGTGCGTGCAAGGCCTGACGATGCCGAACAATCTGCTTCCCCCGTGTGTCATGCGCGTGCTTTCCGGGCATGGTATCGAGCCAACCCGGTCACCCGTACGCACCAGCGCATCACCCGAAAGGTGGCGGCGGTCGTATTTTCACTCAGTCAGCAGCGGTAGGCCGTCGCGCACCTTAGTCGTGCAACGAATGTTCTGCACCAGTACCGTCACGAAAAGCCGGCGCGGCGGCTATCCACTTGGCGCGTTGTCAGCATCATGGACGACCATAGGGGCAGCGGAGAGAAGACAACTGACCGCGGTGAAAGGAGGCGTCCATGGGTTCGGTGCGCAAGGCGAGTGCCTGGTTGGGTCTCGTGGAAGACAACGACGACGAGCGGTACTACGACGACGACTACGCGGAGGCGGTGGAGCGCCAGCAGGGCGGGTCCGTCTCGGGCCCCGGCGACCAGTGGGTCACCGACCCGCGCGTCAAGGTGGCCTCGGAGTCCGCGGTCGAGCACGGTCGGCGGATCGCGACGGTGACGCCCGACGGCTTCCGTGACGCCCGCGGCATCGGCGAGCTGTTCCGCGAGGGCGTCCCGGTCATCGTGAACCTGTCGTCGATGGACCCGGGCGACGCGAAGCGCGTGGTCGACTTCGCGGCCGGCCTGACCTTCGGACTGCGCGGATCGATCGAGCGGGTGGCGACCAGGGTCTTCCTCCTGACCCCGGCCGACACCCAGATCGTCAGCGGCGAGCCCGGTGGGCGCTCGCGCGACTTCTTCAACCAGAGCTGAGCAGGGCCCTCACCGGAAGGCGTCGAGCCCGGTGAGTGCCTTGCCCAGCACCAATTGGTGCATCTCGACGGTGCCCTCGTAGGTGAGGACCGATTCGAGGTTGGTGGCGTGCCGCATCACGGGATATTCCAGGGAGATCCCGTTCGCGCCGAGGATGGTCCGCGCGGTGCGGCAGATGTCGATGGCCTCGCGGACGTTGTTGAGTTTGCCGAAACTGATCTGCTCCGGCCGCAGGGTTCCCGCGTCCATGCGGCGACCCAGGTGGTGGGCGAGCAGGATGCCCTTGTGGAGTTCCAGCGCCATGTCCGCGAGCTTGGCCTGGGTGAGTTGGAAGCCGCCGATCGGCTTTCCGAACTGCTCCCGCGTCTTCGCGTAGTCGAGCGCGGACTCGAAAGAGGCGCGCGCCGCCCCCATGGAGCCCCAGACGATCCCGTACCGCGCGTGGCTGAGGCAGCCCAGCGGTCCCTTGAGCCCGGTGACGCCCGGAAGCACCGCGTCCGCGGGCAGGCGGACGTCGTCCATCACCAGCTCGCTGGTCACCGAGGCGCGCAGGGACCACTTGTGCTTGATCTCGGGCGCGGAGAACCCGGCGCTGTCGGTGGGCACCGCGAACCCGCGGACGCCCTCGTCGGTCTGCGCCCACACGACGGCGACGGCTGCCACCGACCCGTTGGTGATCCACATCTTGCGGCCCGTCAACACCCAGTCGGTGCCGTCGCGCTTGGCGTAGGTGCGCATCGCGGCGGGGTCCGAACCGACGTCGGGTTCGGTCAGGCCGAAGCAGCCGATGAGTTCGCCGGCGGCCATGCCGGGCAGCCAGCGCTCCTTCTGCTCCTCGGAGCCGTACTTCCAGATCGCGTACATGGCCAGCGAGCCCTGTACGGAGACCAGCGAGCGGATGCCGGAGTCGGCGGCCTCCAGCTCCAGACAGGCCAGGCCGTACTGCACGGCGGAGGCGCCGGCGCACCCGTATCCGGTCAGCGACATCCCGAGCGCGCCGATCGAGCCGAGTTCCCGGGCGAGTTCCCGGATCCCGGGCAGCTCGCCGTTCTCGTACCACTCGGCGATGTGCGGCAGCACCCGGTCGGCGGCCCAGTCCCGGACGGTGGCGCGGACCGCGAGGTCCTCGGGGCTGAGCAGCTCGTCGATCCCGAGCGGATCGGTGGGTACGAAGGACACGTGGCCTCCCGGCGGCCTGAGGGACGGAAACCTGGCGGTGTCAGTGTGTCCGCGACCCCGCCCCCGGTCCACCCCCCACCTGCGAGGGTCCCGTTCGGAGGCGGGTGTCAGGCCGAGCGGGCGGCCGGGTCGCACTCGGCGTGCGCCTGGCCGGGGATCCGCGCGGCGGGTTCGCCGACGGGGGCCGCGGCGTTCGCCTGCGCGGGCAGCCGCAGCGGTTCGCCGGTGTCCGTGTCGGCGGCGCAGTCCATCGTGCGCGGCAGTTTCAGCGCCATGACCGCGCCCGCGAACAGCAGCCCGGCGCTGACCACCAGCGTCACGTGCAGGCCGTGGACGAACGAGTGCCGGGCGGCGGCGTGCAGCGCCGCGCCGGCGGGGCCGCCGAGGTGCGCCGCGATCTGGTAGGCCTCGCCCAGCGAGTTGGCGGCGTCGGCGGCGTCGGCCGCCGAGACCCCCGGAACGTGCGCGAGGCCCGGCGCGTAGGCCGCGTTCATGACACTGCCCAGCAGTGCGATGCCCATGCCCGCGCCGAGCTGGTAGGAGGTCTCGCCGATGGAGGCCGCGCCGCCGGCGGTGGCAGCCGGAGCCTCGCTCAGCATCGACTCGTAGGCGGCGAACAGCGTGGTCTGGAGGCCGAAGCCGAGCAGGATGAACCCGACGGTGAGCAGGAGGGGCCGGTCCTGCTGCCCCATGAGCGTCAGCAGGAGCACGGCGCAGGCGGTGAGCAGGAAGCCCAGCGAGACCATGGTGCGCGGGCCGACCCGTTGCAGGGTGTACGAACCGGTGGCGCCGGCGGCCATCGCGGCGAAGGTCAGCGGCAGCAGCCGCAGGCCGGTCTCCAGCGGACTCAGGCGCAGCACCAGCTGGAGGTACTGGACGGCGATCAGTTCCAGGCCGACCAGGGCCAGCATGGCGAGCACGATGCAGCCGACGGAGGTGGTGAAGGCCGCGCGGGAGAACAGCCGCATGTCGATCAGCGGGTGGGTGCGTCGTCGCTGGCGGCGCACGAAGAGGATCAGCAGCGCCACGCCGAGGAGCAGCGGGACCAGCGCCTCGGGGTCGACGAGCTGCCGTTCGGCGCCGAGACGCTTGACCCCGAGGACCGCCCCGAGCACGCCGCCGGCGGCCATCAGCGCGCCGAGCACGTCCCAGGGCCCCTCGGTGGCTCCCTTGGACTCGGGGAGCAGCCATCGGCCGAGCGGCAGGATCAGCGCCATCAGCGGGATGTTGATCAGGAAGACGGATCCCCACCAGTAGTGCTGGACGAGGAATCCACCGAGGACGGGGCCACTGGCCGCGCCGATGGCGGCGACGGCGGTCCAGATGCCGATGGCGAGGGCCCGCTCGCGCCGGTCGGGGAAGACCTGGCGCAGGATCGACAGGGTGGCCGGCATGATCATCGCCCCGCCGATGCCGAGCAGGGCGCGGGCGGCGATGAGGACCTGGGCGTTGTCGGCGAGGGCGGCGATGGCGGAGGCGATGCCGAAGAGTCCGTAGCCGAGGAGCAGGATCCGGCGGCGGCCGACCCGATCCCCGAGGGTGCCGAAGAGGATCAGCAGCGCGGCGCAGACCAGCGGGTAGGCGTCGACGATCCAGAGGAGTTCGATCGAGCCGGGGCGCAGGTCCTCGGTGACGGCGGGAACGGCGACGTGCAGGATCGTCGCGTCGAGCGCGACGAGCACGAGGCTGACGCAGAGGACGGCGAGGACGACCCAACGGTTCGCCCCGCCGGAGGCGGCGCTGATTCGCTGCCAGGGGGAAGGGTTCCGGTCGCCGGTCACGTTCGTCCCCGACATGCATGTACCTCCCAGGTGATCCCTCGCACTCGGCGGACCAGCGTCGTGTGGAGCCACGGGGGTGAAGCGGGGGTGCGGCGTCCTGCGGGGTCCGGCATCGACAAGCGAGTGAACGGTCAGCGTACGCGAGTTCGTTTGACCCACACGTGGTCAAGCTCTCATCCCGACGGCGGCCTGCGTGTGGTGTGTGCCACTCGCCCCGCCCCCTCCCCCCTTCCCTCGTGCGCACGCCTGGTCACGGCCCGTGGTCCCGGTCCGGCGCCGGGTGGGCCGGCGTCGATAATCGTGCCCGTGAAGGATCTTGGATTTCGTCGGGCCGCTCCCGCCCTGGCCGCGTTCGCGGCGGTCAGGCTGCTCGGGCTGAGCGTGCTCGCGCTGTGGGGGGCGGCGGTCGACAGCAGCCCGCACACGCTGCTGTCGGCGCGCTGGGACTCCCTCTGGTACGCCCGGATCGCCGCCGAGGGCTACGGGTACGAGGTACTCCTGCCGAACGGCGACGTCCACTCCAACCTGGCGTTCTTCCCCCTGCTTCCCTGGCTGGAGCGCCTGGTGGCGGCGGTGACCGGCTTCTCCCACAGCTCGGCCGGCCTGGTGGTCGCCGCGGTCGCGGGGCTCGCGGCGGCCTGGGGGATCTTCGCGGTCGCCGACTCGCTGTACGGCCGCCGGGTCGGGGTCCTGGCCGTCGCCGCCTGGGCGGCGTTGCCGGTCGGGATCGTGCAGTCCATGGCGTACAGCGAGTCGCTGTTCACCGCCCTCGCGGCCTGGTCCCTGTACGGGGTCCTGCGCGGCCGCTGGGTCACGGCGGGCCTGCTCGCGGCGGCGGCCGGGCTGACCCGACCGGTCGGTGCCGCCGTGGTCGCGGCGGTGTGGGTGGCGGCGGTCCTGACCCTGCGGCGCGGTGAGCGGTCGTGGCGGATGGCGGCGGGCGCCCTGCTGGCCCCGCTCGGCGCGGCCGCTTACGTGCTGTGGGTCGGGGCGCGCACCGGCGGGGGCCTGTTGGGCTACCTCGACGTGCAGGGCGGCTGGGGCAACGGCTTCGACGGGGGCTGGGCCTTCGCCCGGTTCGTCGGAGCCCGGCTGGCCTCCCCGGCGTTCCCGGCGGGGATCGGGCTGATCGCGGGGGTGGCGCTGGTGTTGTGGCTGTACCGGCTGTGCGTACGGCAGCGCCAGCCCGCGGCCCTGCTGGTCTACTGCGGGATCGTGGTGGCGCTGGCGCTGTGCGCGTCCGGGTACTTCGGGTCCAAGCCCCGGCTGCTGCTGCCCGCCTTCCCGCTGATGCTGCCGGTGGCCGCGGCGCTGGCCCGCCTGCGGACCGGACGGGCGGCCGCGGTGCTGGGCGCGGTGGCCTCGGTCTCCGCGGTGTACGGGGCGTTCTGGCTCAACGGATCGGGGCCCCCGTGAGCACGGCCGGGGCCGCGGTCATGGAAGGGATCATTCCGATCCATGCTTGAGTAAAGTAATTGACCTGCGGTGATAAACCGCCGGTAAGCGGGTCGATAATCGCCCTGCGGGCGTTTCAATCGGCGGTCGAATAACGGGAATTAAGTACCGCGTGAGACCAAGTCCACATCACATGGTCATCACAAAGCCGGCGATTCGACCGGGCCGAGCTTCGACGCGCGGTAACGTCGATTGAGTGCGTACCGACCATATGCTGACCCGTCTCGAGCGGGTCTTCGCCCGGCTCGACCGGGAACCAGAGCGACCGGCTCATCTGCAAACTCCGCGGATGAGCCGGCACCGCGTCGTGCTCCTCGGTTCCACGCTCGCGTTCTATCTCGCGATCGTGGTCGCCGTGTTGACCACGTCCTGGCTCGTCCGGTTGGACTGGCAGATCATGTTCTTCCGGCCCTACGAACAGTGGCCGCAGCTGCACGCCTTCCTCGACTACCTCGTCGTCCTCGGTCAGCGCGGACCCACCGCGGTCATGGTCGCGGCCTGGCTCGGGTGGCGCTCCTGGCGGCAGCACACCCTCCGCCCGCTGATCACCCTCGGCGTGGCGCTGCTCCTGCTGAACGTCACCGTCGGCGCCGTGAAGATCGGCCTCGGCCGGCTCGGCCCGCACTACGCGACCCAGATCGGCTCCGCCGAGCTCTTCGCGGGCGGCGATATATTTCCTTCCGGCCACACCGCCAACGCCGTCGTGACCTGGGGAATCCTGGCCTACCTGGCTTCCACCGTGGTCACCCGGCGGGTGCTGTCGGTGGTGTCCGCGGTCGTCTCGCTGAGCGTCGGCGCCACCACCGTGTACCTCGGCACCCACTGGGTGAGCGACGTACTGCTCGGCTGGACCGCCGGCCTGCTGATCCTGCTGGCGCTGCCCTGGTTCGAGCCGCTGGTCGCCCGGGCCGAGGCCTACGTCTTCGAGCTGCGCGAACTGCTGCGCCGCCGGCTGGAGGAGGGCCGGGTGTCCGAGCCGGTCGCCGCGGCGCTCACCCCGCTGCTCTCCGCGGGCGGCAAGTGGCAGCTCCGGCGGAACGCGGAGGCCCCGGCGCCCGCCCCCGCCACCCAGCAGGCGCAGGCCGCCGGTCAGCCCGTCGCCAACGCCCCGACCGGCCACGGCCCGACCCCCAGGCCGGCCGCGCACCTGACCACCCGCCCGCACGTGATCCGGTCCGAGCGGACCCCGGTCACCCCGGTCGGCAGCCGCCGGCCGCCGCACACCGAGCGGACCACCGCCCGGCCGGCGCCGGCCCGTCCGATCGCGGGCGGCTGAGCCGCCCGCCCCACCCCGCGGAGCGGTACGCACGACCCTCCCGCGACATCGCCCCAGCACGGCGGGCCGGTTCATCGAACCGGCCCGCCGCTGTCGTCCGCATGCCCGGTCCGTCAGCATTGCGCCCTGAGGTTCCTCCGTACCGGGTCACGCTTGTGTCACGGATTGTCGACAGTCCTTTGCCCGGGCCGACTTACCCGGAAGCGTCCGACAAGAGGCCGGTGGGCTTTCTTTTTCGACCCGCGACACGCGCGGGGGCGAAGGCTGTTTCCCATTCCGTTCCACGGCCACCGAATTACTGCCGGAGGATTGCCGGAGAGTCGCCGAAGGAGTGGGGCTGAACCCCCGTCAGCTTCCTTGCGGGTTCTTCACCGATCGGTCGAAAACGTCACGCGGGGCCCGGATCCTCCCGATCGGTTCCACCGGCTCGACGACTTCGAACTCACACCCGAGCAACATGATGTGAATCACGAGTACGTCCAGGTTCACCGCCCCGGCGGCGGGCGGCTCCGTCGGTCAGCAGCCCGGGACGGCGAGGTCGCCGGCCGACTTCACCAGGGCGCAGAGCGACCTGAGGGAGACCTTCCAGACGCCGTCCTCCAGGACGGCGCCCCCCTTGGTGTCGGACAGCACCGGGAATCCGCTGACGAACAGGTCGTAGGTGACCTCGGCCTCGGTGGGAGAGGTGAAGGTGACCCCGGTGACCTCGGAGGACACGTCGGCGACCTCGGAACGGTCCGCGACGGCGGCCAGCAGGGGCTTCAGCAGGACGCCGTTCTGCAGGACCTCGGCCTTCCGGTCGGCGGAGACCGAGGGGTCGAAGAACGCGGCCCAGTTCTTCTCGATCTGCGCCTCGGCCGCCGCCGGGTCCGCCGGGCCGTCCGCCCGGATCGCCGTCGCGGGTGCCGGGGCCGACGAGGTGCTCGCGACGCCGTTCCCGGTCGCCCCGGCGGTGCAGGCGGTGGCGGGTACCAGCAGGAGCGCCGCTGCCGCCGCCCAGGCGACGCGGCGGGAGTGTCCGTGTCCGCTCATGCCTCCAGGGTCGGCGCGTTCCGGACCGCCCGCAAGAAATGCCGGACCCGGCCGGGCGGGGCCCGCAGGACGGTCAGCGGGGCCGGGGCGACGGCGCCGTGTGCACCGGTTCGGGGGCCGGGAGGATCAGCCGCGTGCCGACCACCAGCGCCTGCGTGCTCGGACCGATCAGGGCCCGGTTCGCCTCGTACAGCGCCTGCCACCCGCCGCGCACCCGGTGATCGCGCGCGATCGAGTACAGCGACTCGCCCGCCCGCACCACGTGTGTGCGCCCGGTCAGTCCGTACCGTTTCGAGCACACCGGCCAGGCCTCCCACCCCTGGGTTCCGAGCACCTCCTCGGCGACCCGGATCTGCTGTTCCCTGGTCGCCAGGTCCGCCCTCGGCGCGAAGAGCAGCCCACCGTGTCCTTCCCAGGTCGGCTGCCGGAACTGGAGCCCGCCGTAGAACCCGTTGCCCGTGTTGACCGCCCACCGCCCGCTGCTCTCGCAGTCGGCCACGCAGTCCCAGGGCCACTCTCCACCCGGCCCGCAGTCCCCCGGACCGTTCCCCACCACCCCGGGGGAACCGGGATGCGCCGCGCCCGCGGGGCCGGGGGCCGGTGGCGGTGGAGCCGCGAGGGCGTGGGACGGGCGGCCGAGCACCAGCGCGGCGACGACCGCGGTCGCGCAGGCGACCCACCGGATCCGGAGGTTGGGCATCGGGTCACGCTACGCGGCCCGCCCGCGGGCACTTGGACCGCCACGCGAGCGCCCCGGCGCCCACCCGGACGGCCGCCCCCAGGTACCCCGCGAACCAGCCGGCGGCGACCGACAACTGAGCACAAACAGAAAAGAGTTGGCACGAAAACAAAGCCCCGGTCGCGCCGTTCACCCTCCCGGGTGGCCGGTTCGATTCCGTTCCCTCAAACGGCGTGACCCAGCCCGCCGCTCCTGCGTTGTGCCCGGCGAGCCGGGACCCCCCGGCCCCCGCTCGCCTAGTCCGAGGAGTCACCCCGTGCCGCGCATGCTCGACGTCAGTGATGAGGTACGTGCCGAGATCGGTGACGAAGAAGCCGACAGGCTGCTCGTCGGCGACGACGCGCCGGGCAGTTACGACTGCACCTCCTGCCGCACCCCCGGCAACCCCGAGAGCGACCGCACCAGCACGGTGCTGTTCGTCGGCGAGGAGACCGCCGTCCTCGCCTTCGCCCACGCCACCTGCATCCCCTCCCAGGTGGTCTCCGTGCCCGAGGCCCAGCTCCAGGGCGCCGTCGCCAGCATCACCGGCGACAGCCCGGCGGCCGCCCCCTCCCCGGTCGCCCCCGACGGCGCGCCCCGGTCCGTGCCCGGCGGTCAGGCCGTCCTCGGCATCACCAGCGGCCTGGTCCTGATCGACAACGAACTGCACCCCGCGCTGGTCGTCGAGCCGACCGCGCCGATCGCCCGTCCCGGCACCACCGGCCCCGGCGACGACTTCCTGCCGCTCCTCATCGAGCAGGGCTTCATCCCGGTCACCGACACCAGGCAGCTCCCCTCGCCGCTGGCCGGCTGGTCGGTCCTCCTCGCCGCCGGGCAGCTGCACGCCGTGCTCCAGCCCGGTCCGGCCGGTGGCAGCCCGATCCACTGGTGGCAGGCGCACCAGGCGCTGTCCGTGACCGACGGCTGGCGAGCCGCCGTCAACAAGACCCAGCGCGTGCTCATCTACGCGGCTCCGGTCGGTTCCATCGGCCAGCAGCCCCGCGAGGACCTGCTCCGCGACGCCCTCGACAAAGCCGCCGCCAACGGGCAGCTGGTCGCCGCCTCGATGCCCCTGGCCGGTACCCCGGGCGCCTGATCCCCTCGCCCGTCCCGCTCGTCCCTCACACCCCGCCGAACCGGTCCCCCGCCCCCGCCGAAGGGGCCGGACCGCATGCGCCGGGGGTGCGCGGTCCGTCCCGCGCACCCCCGGCGATCTGCGTTTTCTCCCCGTTCACCCCGCATCCGCAGAGCCCCGGGTTCGTTGGCTGATACGTGCATTCACACGATGTCTCCCGCGCCCCGTCCCATCCGAGCACCGTCCCCCCGATGCGCCCGTCCCGGGATCGGGACATCGTCCCGGTCGCCTCGCACACCCCGATCTACGACACGTTGTACTCGGAGTACCTGCGCGCCTTCCGGACGCTGCCGGGTGACCGTACGGGCGAGGAGGACCTCGGCTTCACGGCCTTCTCCTACGGGGGCGGCCACGGCGGATCCGGGGCGGGAGGCGGTTCGTACGCGGCCGCCTGGAGCACGCCCTCCTGGCAGCCGGTGGACGCCTGGCAGCCCGCCCCCTACGTCCCGGCCCCGCTGCCCTCGTACGCACACTCCACGGGCTCCGGTCAGGGATACGCCAACGGGCGGCAGCACCAGACCGGGATGCAACACGTCCCGGCGGCCCTGCCGCCCGCTCCGCGCCGGGGCTACTGACCCCGGCACACGTCGGCGCGTACGCCTACTTCTTCTTCTTGTACTGCGCGCCGCGCTTCTCGCGCACCCGCACCGAAAGGTGGATCGGGGTGCCCTCGAAACCGAACTCCTCGCGCAGCCGGCGCTCGATGAAGCGGCGGTAGCCGTGCTCCAGGAAGCCGGAGGCGAAGAGGACGAAGCGCGGCGGCTTGCTTCCCGCCTGGGTCCCGAACAGGATGCGGGGCTGCTTGCCGCCGCGGATCGGGTGCGGGTGGGCGGCGACGACCTCGCCGAGGAACGCGTTCAGTCGACCGGTGGGGACGCGCGTCTCCCAGCCCGCCAGCGCGGTCTCGATCGCCGGGACCAGCTTCTCCATGTGGCGGCCGGTGAGCGCGGAGACGTTGACGCGGGGCGCCCAGGCGACCTGCTGCATCTCGGTCTCGATCTCGCGCTCGAGGTAGTAGCGGCGCTCCTCGTCCAGCTCGTCCCACTTGTTGTACGCGATCACGACGGCGCGGCCCGCCTCGACGGCCATGGTGATGATGCGCTGGTCCTGGACGCTGATGCTCTCGGTCGAGTCGATCAGGATGACCGCGACCTCCGCCTTCTCCACGGCGGCGGCCGTGCGCAGCGAGGCGTAGTAGTCGGCGCCCTGCTGGAGGTGGACCTTCTTGCGGATGCCCGCGGTGTCCACGAACTTCCAGGTGACCCCGCCGAGTTGGATCAGCTCGTCGACCGGGTCGCGGGTGGTGCCGGCCAGTTCGTTGACGACGACGCGGTCCTCCTTCGCGACCTTGTTCAGGAGCGAGGACTTGCCGACGTTGGGGCGACCGATCAGCGCGATGCGGCGGGGGCCGCCGATGGCGGTGCCGAAGGTCTGCGCGGGGGCCTCGGGGAGGGCCTCCAGTACCGCGTCGAGCATGTCGCCCGTGCCGCGGCCGTGCAGGGAGGAGACCGGGTGCGGCAGGCCGAGGCCCAGCGACCACAGGGAGGCCGCGTCGGACTCGCCGCTCTGGCCGTCGACCTTGTTGGCGCAGAGCACGACGGGCTTGCCGGCCCGGCGCAGGAGCCGGACGACGGCCTCGTCGGTGTCGGTGGCGCCGACCTTGGCGTCCACGACGAAGACGACCGCGTCGGCGCTCTCGATGGCGTACTCGGCCTGGGCTGCGACGGCGGCGTCGATGCCGAGGACGTCCTGCTCCCAGCCGCCGGTGTCGACGACCTTGAAGCGGCGGCCGGCCCATTCGGCCTCGTAGGTGACGCGGTCACGGGTGACGCCGGGCTTGTCCTCGACGACGGCCTCGCGGCGGCCGATGATGCGGTTCACCAGGGTCGACTTGCCGACGTTCGGCCGGCCGACGACGGCGAGGACGGGCAGCGGGCCGTGGCCCGCCTCCTCCAGGGCGCCTTCGACGTCCTCGACGTCGAAGCCCTCTTCCGCGGCGAGCTCCATGAACTCCGCGTACTCGGCGTCGCCAAGTGCTCCGTGGTCGTGCTGGTCGTTCATGAAGTCCGTTCCTCGTCGTTCGTGGTGATCGGTGGTGCCCGCGCGGCGCGGTTCCACTACTGGGTCAAGTCTCGCTCAGCGCCCGGTGAGGCGCTTGGCGTCGGCCAGGTGGGCGGTCAGCCGGTCCTGGATGCGTACGGTGGCCTCGTCCAAGGCGGTGCGTGTGCGACGGCCCGTGCCGTCCCCGGCGTCGAAGGCGGAGCCGAAGACCACGTCGACGCGGCTCTTGAGGGCCGGCAGGCCCTTCACGAGTCGGCCGCGGCTCTCGGTGCTGCCGAGCACGGCGACGGGTACGACGGGGGCGCCGCTGCGCACCGCGAAGTAGGCGAGGCCGGCGCGGAGCGAGGCGAAGTCGCCCTCGCCCCGGGTGCCCTCGGGGAAGATCCCCAGGGCGCCGCCGTTGTCGAGCACGTCGAGGGCGCGGCCGATGGCGGTGCGGTCGGCGCCACTGCGGTCGACCTTCACCTGCCCGATGCCGTCGAGGAACGGGCCGAGGGGGCCCACGTACGCTTCCTTCTTGATCAGGAAGTGCAGCGGTCTCGGCGCGGTCCCCATGACCATGGGCCCGTCTATGTTGTGGGAGTGGTTCACGGCGAGGATGACGGGGCCCTTCGCGGGCACTTTCCAGGCTCCCAGTACGCGCGGCTTCCACAGCCCGTACATCAGCCCGATGCCGATCCTCCGGCCGACCGCCGCACCCTTGGGGGAGGGCGCTGCGCTCACTGGCGACCCGCCCGCTCCCCGGTGTCCTCGGCCGCGCTCTGCCGCTCCGCGACCAGCGTCACCACGCATTCGATGACCTGGTCCAGCGTGAGTTCGGTGGTGTCCACCTCGACCGCGTCGTCGGCCTTGGCCAGCGGGGAGGTCTTCCGGCCGGAGTCGGCCGCGTCCCGCTTGATCAGGGCTTCCCTGGTGGCCGCGAGGTCCGCGGCCTCCTTGCCGCGCAGCTCGCCGCTGCGGCGGGCGGCGCGGGCCTCGGCCGAGGCGGTCAGGAAGACCTTGAGGTCGGCGTCGGGCAGGACCGTGGTGCCGATGTCGCGGCCTTCCACGACGATGCCCTCGGCGCTCTCGGCGGCGTCGGCCGCGATCGAACGCTGGAGTCGGGTGATCAGGGCGCGCACCTCGGGGACGGCGCTGACGGCGCTGACCTTGGAGGTGACGTCCCGGGTGCGGATGGGGCCGGAGGCGTCCAGTCCGTCGACGGTGATGGTGGGCGCCGACGGGTCGGTGCCGGACACGATGGCGGGCTTGTCCGCGGCGAGGGCGATGGCCTGCGGGTCGTCGATGTCGACGCCGTTGGTGATCATCCACCAGGTGATGGCCCGGTACTGGGCACCGGTGTCCAGGTAGCGCAGCCCGAGCTTGGCGGCCACGGCCTTGGAGGTGCTGGACTTGCCCGTGCCGGAGGGACCGTCGATGGCGACGATCACGGCGGACTGAGCTGCGGATTCCACGGTGCGGGCACCTTCCTGGTTGCGCGTACGTGTCCGGGCGCGCCAATAGCGCCCCTCCCCAGGTTACCGGGCCCTGGCCGCTCCCCGTCCCGCCCGGGAGGGACGGGCCCGCATCGACGCCCGGGAGGGGCGGTGACCGGCGGAAATACGGGTTCGCGGCCGGTACCGGGCGGTACCGGCCGCGAACCCGGGGGTCACTGCTGGCGCAGCGCCCAGCCGCGCTCGCGCAGTTCGGCCTCCAGGGGCGCCACCGCGCGGGGCTCCACCATCAGCTGGACGAGGCCGGCCTGCTGTCCCGTCGCGTGCTCGATCCGCACGTCCTCGATGTTCACGCCGGCCCGGCCGGCGTCGGCGAAGATCCGTGCCAGTTCGCCCGGCTTGTCGCTGATGAACACCCCGACCGTCTCGTACGCCATCGGCGCCGCGCCGTGCTTGCCCGGGACCCGGACCCGGCCCGCGTTGCCCCGCCGCAGCACGTCCTCGATCCCGGCGGCCCCGCCCCGTCGCTTGGCCTCGTCGGCCGACTGGAGCCCGCGCAGGGCCTCGACCGTCTCGTCCAGGTCGGCGGCGATCCCGGCCAGGACGTCCGCGACCGGCCCCGGGTTCGCGGAGAGGATCTCCACCCACATCCGCGGGTCCGACGCCGCGATCCGCGTCACGTCCCGGATGCCCTGACCGCACAGTCGGACGGCCGTCTCGTCGGCCTCCTCCAGGCGGGCCGCCACCATGCTCGACACCAGTTGGGGGGTGTGCGAGACCAGGGCCACCGCGCGGTCGTGGGCGTCCGCGTCCATCACCACCGGGACGGCCCGGCACAGCGCCACCAGTTCCAGCGCGAGGTTCAGCACCTCGTGGTCGGTGTCCCGGGTCGGCGTCAGCACCCACGGGCGACCCTCGAACAGGTCGGCCGTCGCGGCGAGCGGCCCGGACCGCTCCTTGCCGGCCATCGGGTGCGTGCCGATGTAGGTGCCCGCGTCCACGCCCATCGCCGTGAGTTCCCGCCGCGGGCCGCCCTTGACGCTGGCCACGTCCACGTAGGCGCGGGCCAGGTCGCGGCCGATCGCGTCGGCCAGCGCCGTCGCGACGTGGGCGGGCGGGACGGCCACGATCGCCAGGTCCACCTTGTGTTCCGGGGCCTCGTCCGTGCCGGCGCCCAGGGCGGCGGCCGTACGTGCCTGCGCCGGGTCGTGGTCGACGAGGTGCACGGTGATGCCGCGGGCGGTCAGGGCGAGCGCCGCGGAGGTGCCGATCAGTCCGGTTCCGATGACGACGGCGGTTCTCACGAGCTGCTCCAGGATGATCGCGTGACGGCGGGCCTGACTCAGGGTAGCCGGCGCGCGCGGCGCGAGGGCCCGGTGGCCGACCCGTGGGACGACCGCCGGGCCCTCGCCGCAGGATCTACAGCTTCTGCTGCCTGATGATGTCCTCCAGCGATCCCGAGGGCAGCGATCCGTCGGGGGTCAGCTTGTCCACGGCCCGGGGCAGCGACTGCGCGATCTGATCGGCGGCGTGCTCGGGGCTGACGCCCGTCTGCTCGGCCACCTTCTGCAGGGTCTCGTTCGGGAGGGCCTCGGCGATCTGCGCGCCGGTGACGGCCTTGTTCTCGCCGGTGCCGACCCACGACTGGGCCTGGTCGACGAGGCCGGACTTGGTCAACATCTCCATCAGCCCGCCGAGCGGGTTGCCGCCGCCTCCGGCCGCCTGGCCGCCACCGCCACCACCGGAGAGCGCGCCGAGCAGGGCGCCGAGGATGTTGCCGCCGCCACCGCCACCCGCCTGGCCGCCACCGCTGCCGCTGCCGCCGAGGAGCGAGCCCAGGAGAGAGCCGAGGTCGTTACCCGCCATCGTCATGCCTTTCGGAGAGGGACCGGTCCGCGCCCGTACGGCGCCTCCGGCGTCGAGATACGGACAATCTCACCCGGATCACCCCATGACGCCACTTGGCGCACGGCCCCCGAACCCGCCCCGGAGCACCTGGGGTAGAACGATCGGCATGATCTTCCACATCGTCGCGCTCACCGACTGGACGGCCGCGCCCGAGCGTCCGTACGCCCCCGCCTCGCTCGATTCCGAGGGGTTCGTGCACTGTTCGGCGGACCGCGCGACGGCTCTCGCGATCACCGAGGCGTACTACCGGGACACCCCCGGCACCCTGCTGACCGTGGAGCTGGACGAGGCGGCGCTGACCGCCGAGGTCCGCCGGGAGGGTGAATCCGGTGGCCTCTACCCCCATGTCCACGGCCCGTTGAACCGGGATGCGGTGGTACGCGTGTGGGAGGTGGTGCGCACACCCGGCACTCCTGCCACATGGGAACCGTGGCAGTCGGGCGACCGACGCGCGCCGCACGGCAGCGAAGAGCCTGGCGCGGCGGACTTCTCCTGAGGCCCGCCGCAGGCCAGGATGCTGCTCGCCCAGCCTGGCCACACAGCGAGGAGACAGTCATGAGCGACCCCACACGGACCGCCCGGCGCACCGTACTGGCGGCAGGGGCGGTGGCCCTCACGGGCGGTGCCCTCGCGGCGTGCGGCTCGTCCTCCGAGAAGCCCGCGAGCGAGGCGGGCACCGGGTCGACGCCACAGGACCCCGGGTCCTCGGCCGGGGGCGCCGCGCTGGTGAAGTCCTCGGCCGTACCGGTCGGAGGCGGCACCGTGCTCAAGGAGCAGAAACTCGTGGTGACCCAGCCGACGGCCGGGTCGTTCCGCTGCTTCACCGCCGTCTGCCCCCACCAGGGGTGTCTGGTGAACAAGGTCGAGAACGGCAGCATCGACTGCCCCTGCCACGGCAGCAAGTTCGAGATCACGGACGGCGCGGTGGCCAAGGGGCCGGCCACCACCGGGCTCGCCGAGAAGAAGATCGCCGTGTCCCCGGGCGGCGAAATCTCCCTCGCGTAACGCGGGGGCGTCCGCCTACCCTCCCGGGATGAACGACCTCACCCTGGTCCGGGACCACACCGTCTACTCCTGCGTGATGGGCTCCCGCGCGTTCGGGCTGGCGACGGAGGCGAGCGACACCGACGTACGCGGTGTCTACCTCGCCCCCACGCCGCTGTTCTGGCGCTTCGAGAAGCCGCCCACGCACGTGGAGGGGCCGCGGGACGAGGAGTTCTCCTGGGAGCTGGAACGCTTCTGCGAGCTGGCGCTGCGCGCCAACCCGAACATCCTGGAGTGCCTGCACTCCCCGCTGGTGGAGCGGGTCACCCCGGTCGGCGAGGAACTCCTGTCCCTGCGCGGGGCCTTCCTCTCCCGCCGGGCCCACGTCACGTTCACCCGCTACGCGGCCGGCCAGCACGGCAGGCTCCTCGCGGACGTGCGCAACCACGGCGCACCGCGCTGGAAGCACGCCATGCACCTGCTGCGCCTGCTCGGGTCCTGTCGCGACCTGCTGCGCACGGGCCGCCTGGAGATCGACGCCGGCGCCGACCGGGAACGTCTCCTGGCGGTGCGGCGCGGTGAGCTGGGGTGGGCGGAGGTGGACTCCTGGATGTCCCGCCTGACCGGGGAGGCGGAGGCGGCCCTCGCCGGCAGTCCCCTGCCGGCGGAGCCGGACCACGCCCGGGTGGAGGACTTCCTGACCCGTGCCCGCCGGAGTTCGGCGGCCGTGGCCCTCTGAGTCCGGCTCGGCCGCAGGGTTCAGGCGTCCCAGAGGGCCCCGAGGGCCAGGAGTTCGTCGCGGTACTCGATGCGGCCCTCCCATTCCCGGGGCCAGACGTCCGCGCCGAGGTGGGCACCGGCGAAGGCGCCGGCCAGGCAGGCGATGGAGTCGGAGTCGCCCTTGGTGCAGGCGGCCCGGCGCAGGACGGTCAGCGGCTCCTCGGGGAAGAGCAGGAAGCAGTGCAGGGCCGTCGCGAGGGCCTCCTCCGCGATCCAGCCGTCGCCCGTGGCCAGGCAGGGGTCGGTTTCCGGGGAGGGCGACTTCAGTGCGACCGCGAGCCGGTCCAGGACGCCCAGGCATTCGTCCCAGCCTCGGGCCATGAAGGTCCGCTCCGTGGCGTCGGAGGTGCCGCGCATCCACAGGTCGCCCAGCCAGTGCTCGTGGTAGCGGGTGCGGTTCTCCAGGGCGTACGAGCGCAACTGCCCGACCAGGCCCGTCACCTCCGTGCCCTGGGCGAGCAGGTACACGGCCCTGGCCGTCAGGTCGGAGGCCGCGAGGGCCGTCGGGTGGCCGTGCGTCAGGGCGGACTGGAGCTGGGCCGCGCCGGCCCGCTCCTCCTCGGTCCAGCCGGGCACCAGGCCCACGGGGGCCACCCGCATGTTCGCGCCGCAGCCCTTGGAGCCGATCTGGCCGGCGTCGCGCCAGTCCCGCTCGGGCTGGTCGAGGAGCCGGCAGGCGCGCAGGCAGGTGTTGCCCGGGGCCCGGTTGTTCTCCGGCGAGTGGTACCACTCGACGAACTCCTCCCGGACGGGCCGGGTCAGCCGCAGCGGTCCTATGCGGCCCCGCTCCCCCGCGGTGCGCATGCCGCGGGCCAGCGCGAGCGTCATCTGGGTGTCGTCGGTGACGATCGCCGGGCGGGGCAGGGCCATCTGCCGCCAGGGGCCGGTCTTGGAGAGGATCGACGGGACGTCGTGGAACTCCGTCGGGAAGCCGAGGGCGTCGCCCAGGGCGAGGCCGAGCAGGGCCCCGGTCGCCGCGCGCTTCTTCGTCGTCACGGTCATCGTGCGTGTCCTTCCGAGGGGCGGAGCAGGGGCGGGTGCAGGGCCGTCGCGGGCCCGGAGCGGTACAGCGCGGCCGGTTTGCCCCGGCCTCCGGTCAGTCGGGCGGCTCCCGCCACGGCCTCGACGAAGCCGGGTGTGGCGAGGACCTTGCGGCGGAAGTTGGGGCGGTCCAGGGCGGTGTCCCAGACGGTCTCGTAGACGGCCTGGAGCTCGCCGAGGGTGAACTCGGGCGGGCAGAAGGCGGTGGCCAGGCAGCTGTACTCCAGCTTCGAACCGATCCGCTCGCGCGCGTCGTCGAGGATGGCGGTGTGGTCGAAGGCCAGTCCGGCGGCCTCGCCCACGGGCACCCAGCGGGCCCGGTCGGCGTCGCCGCCGCCTTCCGCTGCCGGCTCCGGCATGTCCGGGACCAGGGCGGTGAAGGCCACCGAGACCACCCGCATGCGGGGGTCGCGGTCGGGGTCGCTGTAGGTCCGCAGTTGTTCCAGGTGCAGGGCGGCGACCACCGCGTCGGACAGGCCGCTCTCCTCGGCGAGTTCACGGCGTGCGGCGCTCTCGGCGGACTCGCGGGGCAGGATGAAGCCGCCGGGGAGGGCCCAGGCGCCCGCGTACGGCTCCTGTCCGCGCCGGATCAGCAGTACGTGCAGGTCGCCGGCGCGGACGGTGAAGACGGCCAGGTCGACGGTCACCGCGAACGGTTCGAAGGCGTGCGGGTCGTATCCGGTGGTCATCCGTTCTCCACCCGTACGTTCTCGGGCAGCGGGTCGGTGAAGTGCCATCCTTCGGCGAGCAGTTCGTCGACGGCGGCCACGGCCGAGGCCAGCCGTGCCTCCCGGTCCCCGCCCATGGGCAGGAAGCGCCTCCCCGTGTCGGTGAGTTCCTCCCGGAAGCGTCCGGTCATCCACGGTCTGAGGTGCGGTCCGTCGCGCAGGCCGTCGTCCTCGAAGGGCACGCCGACGTCGTCGGTCAGCAGGTACAGGTCACGGCGGGTGCGGGAGGCGATCTCCTCGACCTCCTCGTTGCGGCCACTCATGTACCGCTCGTGCCAGATGCCGGTGGCGAAGGAGTCCGTGTCGCAGAAGAGCACCGGTGAGCCGAGTCGGGCGGCCCGTTCCTCCTCGGCGTCCTGGCGGCGCGCGATCAGCGGGAACTCCTCGGAGGCGAAGGTCACCTCGGACCAGGAGGCCGTCGGGTCGGTCGCCCGCGCCGCCGCCAGTTTCTCCTCGCTGTACCGGCGCCCGTACTCGGCGACCCAGCCCGTCTTGGCCCAGACGCCGCCGCGGCGGCGGTAGTGGGCCGCGAGGTCGCGCGAGAGCGTGGTCGTGCCCGTGGACTCGGCGCCGAGGACGACCACGCGCCGGGTCAGGGCGGCCCGTACGGCGGGGCCCAGGAACTCCCAGCAGGCGGCGGGGTCCGCGCGGACGGCCGTACCCGACACCGGGAAGAGGGTGCGGTCCGGGTCCACGCAGACCTCCTGGGCGCCGAAGCGGCGTGCGAGTTCCGTCCCGTACGCCTCCGAGGTGAAGACGGCGTCGACCCGGCCGGGCACGGCGGCGCGGAAGATCGCCATGTGCGCGTCCCAGATCGCCGGGTCGTGCAGGTCGACCGGGATGTCGTCGACCGCACCGACGACGTGGGCGCCGGGGTGGGCCTCGCGCATCCAGGCGACCCGGTCGGCGAGCGGCACCGATTCGACGGAGGCCGCGCACACCAGCACGGTCAGCCGTTCGCACTGGTCCTGGGCGGTGCGCACCAGGTGGTGGTGGCCGGCGTGGGGCGGGTAGAACTTGCCGAGCACCAGCCCGTGACGGTGGCGCCTCATGCGGTCGCCGCCGTCTTCAGCCGGCGCGTGCCCTCGGTCCCGTCGGTCCCGTCGGTCGCTGCGAGGGCGCGGCGCCAGCCGATCAGTCCGGCCACGCACAGGGCCAGGAAGCCGACGTACAGCACGGCCGTCACGTAGAGGTCCTTGTGGACGTACAGCGGGATGGAGACGAGGTCGGTGGCGATCCACAGCCACCAGGACTCCAGGAGCTTGCGGCACTGCCCGTAGGTGGCCATGAGGGAGAGCCCGACGGCCGACGCGTCCCAGAGGGGGACGGTGGAGTCGGTGGTGTGGTCCAGCAGCAGGGTGAGGGCGAGCACCCCCACCGCCCCCGCCGCGGCCAGGGCGACCCATTCGGTGCCCGTGGTCCGGCGCACCGGCAGGGCCTCGGCGGTTCCTGGTCCACCCCCGTGGGTCCAGGACCACCACCCGTACGCGGCGAGGGCGATGAAGACGATCTGCAGGCCGGCGTCGGCGTAGAGGCCGGCCTGGGCGAAGAGCACGATGAAGAAGACGTTGTTCGCGATCCCGATGGGCCAGTTGGCGATGTGCTGCCGTGCCACCAGCCAGACGCACAGGGCGCCGGTGGCTGCCGCCAGGATCTCGGTCCAACTCGTCTGCCAGCCCATGGAGGCCCCCGTCTCTTTAATAGTCAGGTTGACTATAAACATGATCGGGCGTGCGGGCAAGCAAAAAGCCCGCGGTGCCGAAGGGCACCGCGGGCTTTCGGCCCCGGCGGACGGGGCGCAGTCGCGCGAGGGGTCGGGTGACCCCGCGCGAGGGGTCCTACAGACCGACCTCGCGCATGAGCATGCCGACCTCGGTGTTGGTCAGGCGGCGCAGCCAGCCGGACTTCTGGTCACCGAGCTCGATCGGGCCGAAGGAGGTCCGGACGAGCTTCTCCACGGGGAAGCCGGCCTCGGCCATCATGCGGCGGACGATGTGCTTGCGGCCCTCGTGGAGGGTCACCTCGACCAGGTAGTTCTTGCCGAGCTGGTCGATGACGCGGAAGTGGTCGGCGCGGGCGTAGCCGTCCTCCAGCTCGATGCCGTCCTTGAGGCGCTTGCCGATCTCGCGGGGCAGCGGGCCGGTGATGGCCGCGACGTAGGTCTTCTTCACGCCGTACTTCGGGTGCGTCAGACGGTGGGCCAGCTCGCCGTGGTTGGTGAGCAGGATGATGCCCTCGGTCTCGGTGTCGAGCCGACCGACGTGGAAGAGACGGGTCTCACGGTTGGTGACGTAGTCGCCGAGGCACTGGCGGCCGTCGGGGTCCTCCATGGTGGAGACGACGCCCGCCGGCTTGTTCAGCGCGAAGAACAGGTACGACTGGGTGGCGACGGTCAGGCCGTCCACCTTGATCTCGTCCTTCGGCTGGACGCGCTTGCCCTGCTCCAGCACGATCTCGCCGTTGACCTCGACGCGGGCCTGCTCGATGAGCTCCTCGCACGCACGGCGCGAACCCATGCCGGCGCGGGCGAGCACCTTCTGCAGACGCTCCCCCTCCTCCTCGGCACCCGGGAAGGTCTTCGGGGTCTTGATCACGGGCTTGTCGGCGTACCGGTCGCGCACGCGCTCCTCGATCCGCGCGTCCAGCTCGCGGGGGCGCGACTGGCCGCTGCGGCTGCCGGGACCGCTGCGCGGGCCGCCGGCTCCGCCGATGCCGGGGGTCCGGGAGGTACGGGGGCCACCCTTGGCGCCGCCGCGCGCGGAGTCGCCGCGGGCACCGCCGCGGTTGCCGTCGGCCGCGCCGCGGGCACCGCCGCCGCCCGCCTTGGCGCCGCCGCGGCCGTTGCGCTCACCCTCGGGGCCCACGTCGTAGCGACGCTCCTCGGGGCGGGGGTTGCGGGGACGCTGGGGGGCCTGGTCGCGGTCACGGTCGCGCGAGGCGCCCGCGCCGGAGCCGGCGCCGCGGTAACCGCCGCCGGAGCCGCTGCCACCACCGGAGCCGCCACCGCGGTAGCCGCCGGACGAACCGCCCGAGCCGCCGCCCCGGTATCCGCCGCCGCCACCGGAGCCGCCGGACGAACCGCCGGACGAACCGCCGGAGGAGCCACCGCGGTAGCCACCGCCGCCGGAGCCGCCCGACGAACCGCCGCGGTAGCCACCGCCGCCGCCGGAGCCGCCGGACGAACCGCCGGAGGAGCCGCCGCGGTAGCCACCGCCGGAGCCGCTGCCACCGCCGGAGCCGCCACCGCGGTAGCCACCGCCGCCGCCGGAGGAGGAGCCGCCGCGGGCGTTACCACGCCCGCCGCCACCACCGCCGCCGCTGTTCCTGTTGCCGCCACCGTTGCCGTTGCCGCTGCTTCGCATCAAAGTTCCGTCGTCTTGTCGTCTTCAAAGTAGTCCGGTGCATCAGGTGCGTCCGGATCGAACGACGGAACACCCTCTTGCGTCTCGGCTTCGATCGCGTCCGCCTCGGGGAGGAAGGGCGCGAGCTCCGGGAGCTCGTCCAGGCCGCGCAGGCCCATCCGCTCCAGAAAGTAGTTCGTCGTCCTGTACAGGATCGCACCTGTTTCGGGTTCCGTCCCCGCCTCGGCCACCAGACCCCGCTGCAGGAGGGTCCGCATGACCCCGTCGCAGTTGACTCCGCGGACCGCCGAAACCCTTGATCGGCTGACCGGCTGGCGGTACGCGACGACCGCCAGGGTCTCCAGTGCCGCCTGGGTGAGCCGGGCCTGCCGGCCGTCCAGCACGAAGGCCTCCACCGCCGTCGCGAAGGCCGCGCGACTGTAGAACCGCCAACCGCCGGCGACCGGGCGCAGCTCGAAACCCCGCTCCTGGGCGGTGTACTCGTCGGCCAGTTCCCGCAGGGCGGCGGCGACCTCGCGCGGGGTCCGGTCCAGCACTTTGGCCAGGTGTTCCTCGGTCGCGGGTTCGTCGACGACCATGAGGACGGCCTCCAGGGCGCCCTTGAGGGCGAGCTCCGCCGGCTCGGTCATTCCTTCGCCTCCACGATCTGATCGAACTCGTCCGTCACCGTCGGCATCCCGTCGCCGTCCCCGCCGCTCCACCGCACGGTGAGCGTGCGCAGGGCCTCCTCCTGGTCGAGGACCACGGCCTTCTCCCGGTACAGCTCCAACAGGGCCAGGAAGCGCGCCACGACGGTCAGGGTGTCCGGGGCGTCCTCCGCGAGTTCCGCGAAGGTGGCCTCCCCGCGGACCTTGAGCAGGGCGACGACCAGCGCGGCCTGTTCGCGGACGCTGACGAGCGGGGCGTGGATGTGGTCCACGTAGACCTGGGGAGCCGCCCGGGGCCGCATGGCCTGCACGGCCAGCCGGGCGAACCCCTCCGCGCCGATGCCGATCACCACGTCGGGCAGCAGTTCCGCGATGTGCGGCTCCAGTCCGACGGTGCGCGGGTACCGCAGGCCCTCGTCCTCGGCCCGGCGCTCGAAGATCTCCGCGATCCGCTTGTACGCCCGGTACTGGAGGAGCCGGGCGAAGAGCAGGTCCCGGGCTTCCAACAGTGCCAGGTCGGCCTCGTCCTCCACCTCGGCGGCGGGCAGCAGCCGGGCGGCCTTGAGGTCGAGGAGGGTGGCGGCCACGACGAGGAACTCGGTGGTCTGGTCCAGGTCCCAGTCGGGTCCCATGGACCGGATGTGCGCCATGAACTCGTCGGTGACCCGGGACAGCGCGACCTCGGTCACATCGAGTTTGTGCCGCGAGATCAACTGGAGCAGCAGGTCGAAGGGGCCCTCGAAGTTCGCCAGCCGGAGCGTGAACCGCCCGTCGCCGGCGTCGGCGGGCGGGTCGGCGAGAGCCACACCCGCCCCGTGGTGGGCCTCAGAGGGCCCTGTGGGCGCCTCCACCACCTCCGGGGCCTCCTGGGCCGTCGAGGGGGCTCGGGGGGCCTCCGGGGGCCCTGTGGGCGTCTCGGGCGGGATCCGCAGGAGCGTTTCCGGCGGCACGGGGGCCGGCTCCCGGCCTCCCGGCTCCCGCGGTCCCTGTTCCCCCGCGTCGGGGGCGCCCGGGCCGCGGCCCAGCCGGCGGCGGGCGGGTGGGTCGGATTCGGCGGGAGGGTGCATCGAGGTCCAGGGTGGTGCGAGGGCGGTACGGACGGGCCGGCACGGCGGTGCCGGCCCGGGCGACGTTAGCGGGCCGACCCTCGCCCTGGCGTCAGGCGCCGGTCAGCGCCCGCGCAGTCTTCGTACGAGGATGCTCGCGTCGCCCCGGGACTCCAGGTCCGCGAGGACCACGGCGACCGCCTCGCGGACGATGCGGCCGCGGTCCACGGCGAGGCCGTGCTCCCCACGCAGCACCAGCCGCGCGTGCTCCAGGTCCATGAGCTCCTCCGCGGAGACGTAGACCGTGATCTTCTCGTCGTGCCGCTCGCGCCCGCTCGGCCGCCGGTTGGCGCCCCGGCCCTGCCCCTTGCCGCGCCGGGGCGCGGACGCCCCGGCCGCGGCGGTGGCAGAACCTTCCTGCGGCCTGCGCTGCGCGCCCACCGCCGGCTCTCCGGCTTCCCGGCCGCGCCCCTCCGTCGTGCCCTCCGCCGGGTTCGCCGAGTGTTCCGACTGCGCCGAGCCGCCCGCGGACTCCTCGACGCCCCGCCGCGGCGAGGACGACTGCAGTGCCGTCCCCCCGGTCGTGCGGAACAGTTCGTCGGCTCCGGGCAGACTCACTCGGCGGGACACCGGGCGAGCACCTCCCTGGCCAGCTGGCGGTAGGCGGCGGCGCCCACGGAGTTGGAGGCGTACGTGGTGATCGGTTCACCGGCGACCGTGGTCTCCGGGAAGCGCACCGTCCGGCCGATGACCGTGTGGTAGACGTGGTCGTCGAATGCCTCGACGACGCGCGCCAGCACCTCACGGCTGTGCACGGTCCGGGAGTCGTACATCGTGGCGAGGATGCCGTCGAGTTCCAGCTCCGGGTTGAGCCGCTCCTGCACCTTCTCGATGGTCTCGGTCAGCAGCGCCACACCGCGCAGCGCGAAGAACTCGCACTCCAGGGGGACGATCACCTTGTGAGCCGCCGTCAGGGCGTTCACGGTCAGCAGACCGAGCGAGGGCTGACAGTCGATCACGATGTAGTCGTAGTCGGCCATCAGGGGCTTGAGGGCCCGCTGAAGGGTGGACTCGCGCGCGACCTCACTGACCAGCTGCACCTCCGCGGCGGACAGGTCGATGTTGCTCGGCAGCAGGTCCATGTTGGGGACCGCCGTCTTCAGCAGCACCTCGTCGGCCGACATGCCCCGCTCCATGAGCAGGTTGTAGACCGTCAGGTCGAGTTCCATCGGGTTCACGCCGAGACCCACGGACAGTGCGCCCTGGGGGTCGAAGTCGACGAGCAGCACGCGGCGCCCGTACTCGGCGAGCGCGGCACCCAGGTTGATGGTCGACGTGGTCTTTCCCACGCCGCCCTTCTGGTTGCACATCGCGATGATCTTCGCCGGACCGTGGTCGGTCAGTGGCCCGGGGATCGGGAAGTACGGCAGCGGCCGTCCGGTCGGGCCGATCCGCTCACGGCGCTGACGGGCAGCGTCGGGGGCGAGAGTGGCCGCGTACTCGGGGTCGGGCTCGTACTCCGCGTCGGGGTCGTAGAAGTGCCCTTCGGGCACGTTTTCATAGTCGGCGAAACCCACGGGCTTTTCGCCGCTCAGGTCGCCGGCCCTGGAGTTCACGTCTAGGCCGTCCATGCTGTTTCGGGGCGTCGTCATGTGCTGGTGGTTTGCGAAGGTGCGGACTGCGACGGAGCCGACAGCTTCGATTCCGGCAGGGCCCTGGCCCCGCGCAGGCATTCCTGCTCGACCACCCCCAGGAGCAAATGTCGACTCATTCACAAGTCGTCTTACCTCCTCGGACGTGACCAGGACACTTATCGATAGGTCAGCGTGGCACCATGCCGACGGTTGGCGACTCTATGGCGTGTCACCACCCAGCGGCAACACAATCCACCGGACCCGACGCGTTGTGTCGGCAACCGAACACCACTCTGTCAAGGGCGTACGAGCTGTCGCCGCGAAGTTTCGCAGGTGTGCGAAAGGGTTAAAGGGTTACGTTCGAGGCGAGTTGAGCGCCCTCGGCGCACACCCCCGAAACGCGGCCGGCCGGACCTCGCGAGCAAGGTCCGGCCGGATACGTGAGATTGACGTCAGTCGTTGACGGTTCAGCCGAGCAGCGTGCTCAGCGGGAGCGTCGGGAGACCGTGGGCCTCGGCGACGGGACCGTAAACGACCTGCCCGTCATGGGTGTTGAGGCCCAGACCGAGCGCCGCGTCGCGGCGCAGCGCCTCGGCCCAGCCGAGGTTCGCGAGCTGCACGATGTACGGCAGGGTCGCGTTCGTCAGGGCGTAGGTGGAGGTGTTCGGGACCGCGCCCGGCATGTTGGCGACGCAGTAGAAGACCGAGTTGTGGACCTGGAAGGTCGGCTCGGCGTGGGTGGTCGGACGGGAGTCCTCGAAGCAGCCGCCCTGGTCGATCGCGATGTCGACAAGGACACTTCCGGGCTTCATCTTGGCGACGAGCTCGTTGGTGACCAGCTTCGGGGCCTTCGCACCCGGGATCAGCACCGCGCCGATGACCAGGTCGGCCTCGGTGACTGCCTTCTCCAGCTCGAAGGCGTTGGAGACGATCGTCTTGATCTTCGTACCGAAGATCTTGTCGGCCTCGCGGAGCTTGTTGATGTCCTTGTCGAGCAGGGTCACGTGGAAGCCCATGCCGATCGCGATCTGAGCCGCGTTCCAGCCGGAGACGCCGCCGCCGATGACCACGCACTCGCCGGCGTGGGTGCCGGGGACGCCGCCGGGCAGGACGCCGCGGCCGCCGGCCGAGCGCATCAGGTGGTAGGCGCCGACCTGCGGGGCCAGTCGGCCCGCGACCTCGGACATCGGGGCGAGCAGCGGGAGCGCGCGGTTGGCGAGCTCGACCGTCTCGTACGCGATGGCGGTCGTGCCGGAGGCCAGGAGGGCGTCCGTGCACTCGCGGGAGGCCGCCAGGTGCAGGTACGTGAAGAGGGTCTGGTCCTTGCGGAGGCGGTGGTACTCCTCCGCGATCGGCTCCTTGACCTTCAGCAGGAGGTCCGCGGTCGCCCAGACCTCGTCGGCGGTGCCGAGGATCTCGGCGCCGGCGGAGACGTACTCCGCGTCCGTGATCGAGGAGCCGACACCGGCGTTCTGCTCGACGAAGACCTGGTGGCCGTTACGGACCAGCTCATGCACGCCGGCGGGCGTGATGGCGACCCGGAACTCGTTGTTCTTGACCTCGCGGGGGATGCCGACCTTCATCGTCGATCACGGTCCTTGGCTCAGGGGATTTTTCGGGTCACTTCCATACATACCCGCTCACAAGAACGCGCAACGGGATGCACCACGAGATGACGTGGTGGAGCCAGTCTAATGAAGGATGAGTCGCTGTCTAGCCTTGCAAACAAATAATCTCAGTCGGAATCACTACGGATTTCGCAGGCTGCGGGGTCATCTCCCAGCAATCTGTCGGCGGCGGACCGGTGCAGCCTGGCAGCCGCGGGGTCGCCCAGCCTGTCGAGCGTGTCGGCCAGCCGCACCTGCAGCGCGGCCTGAAGTCGCAGGTCCCCGGCCCTGCGCGCCAACTCGATCGCCTCACGGCAGGTGTGCAGGGACTCCTCGGGTCGTCCGGCGTACTCCTGGATCCGCGCCATCTCGCTCAACGCCTTTGCCTGGCCCGGGACATCGGCCAGCCGGCGGTAGCCGGCCGCGGCGGCCCGCCAACTGCGCAGCGCCTCGCCGTAGCGGCCCGCGTACGTGTGCACGTTGCCGAGCCGGCCGTACAACCTGGCCTCGTCCGTGCGCTCCCCCCGGGCGAGCGCCTGGGTCAGGGCCCGGCCGAACCAGTCGGAGGCCCGGTACCAGTCGGCAAGCTCCTGGTACGCGCCGCCTACGGATTCCATCGCGCGGCCCGTCGCGTACGGATCGTTCGCGGCCTTTCCCGCGACCAGGGCCGCCCGGTAGCGCTCCAGCGCCTCGTGGGTGCGGCCGGTCTCGGCGTCCAGGTCGGCCAGGTTCAGCAGCGCGGCGGCCTGCTCCCGGTACAGGTCGCGGCGCTCGGCGACGTCCAGGACCAGGCGGTGCAGCCCGTACAGCTCGGGGGCCGCCGCCTCGGTCCCGCGGTGCTCCGCGAGGGCCCGCACGAGGGCCGAGACCAACCGGCGGGCCAGGGTGTCCAGGTCGCCGTCGGCCACCGCCAGGGCGGCCGACGCGGACAGGGCGGGCAGCCGGGTGTCCAGCCAGCCGGCGGCGGCCCGCCGGTCGGCGAAGCGGAGGGCGCGGGGCAACCCGTCCAGCCGCTCCCGCACGAGCTCTTCGTCCTCCTCGGCCATGGCCCGGCAGGAGGTGAGCAGACGGACGGTCCGCTCCAGCATCCGGGCCCGGGCCAACTGCACCTCGGCCGGTCGCTCCTTGGCCTCCAACAGGGCCTGGAGCAGGGGCGCGAGGCAGCCGGGCAACAGGAACAGACCGTCGGGGGCGTGCCGGACGAGACCCAGCCCGGCGAAGTCCTCCAGGGTGGACTGGGCGGCGGCCACGGAGCAGCCGGCCAGGGCGGAGGCGGTGTGCGCGTCGATGAACCCGGCGGGCGCGAGCGGAAGCAGCCGCAGGGTCCGTTGGGCGGGCTGCGGCAGCGACTCGTAGACGAGCCGGAAGGAGCGGGCCAGCGGCCCGCTGGTGCCGGGCGGCATGTCGTGGAGCTGCTTGGCCACGTCGGCCACGGCGGCCTTCGGGTGGGCGGCGAGCCATCCGCCGACCAGGGCGAGCGCGGCGGGCTGGCCGCCGCATTCCTCGGCGAGGGTCTCGGCGGCGCGCGGGTCCACGGTGATCCGGGTGTCCCCGATGCTGTGCGCGAGCATCTGGACGGCGGAGGGGGTGTCCAGTCCCCCGAGGGTGCAGGGGCGGACGTCCGGGATCCCGGTGAGCGGCCCCTCGGCGGTCACCACGACCAGGCACTCGGGGGTGTCCGGCAACAGGGCGTCGACCTGGTGCGGGTCGGCGGCGTCGTCCACGAGCAGGATGACCCGCCGCCCGGTCAGCGCGGTGCGCAGTTCGGAGCTGAGGTCGTCCTCGCCGGCCCCGGGCGGGGTGGAGTGACCGAGGCCCTCCAACAGGGTCCTGACGGCCCGTTCGGTGGCGACGGTCTCCCCGCCGGGGGTGGTGAGCCGCACCTTCACGACCCCGTCGGGGTAGTCGTCGCGCACCTCGCGGACGAATGCCTCGGCCAGCGCGGTCCGTCCCGAACCGGGACGACCCGCGACGAGCAGAACCCTCGCGCGGGGCGCCTTCGCCTTGCGCCCCGAGAGGGTGTCGAGCCCGGTCCGTGCGATGTCCTCGCGCAGCTCCTTGAGCTCACGCCGCCGCCCGACGAAATCCGTCACGGGATCCGCTCCTCTCCCTGCCTTAGGGTTGCCGAGCGTAGTTCACGCAGAGCGACGACCCGTGTGGAGCGCGGCGGGCACATCGCCCGATCGGATCAGCCGATGGTCACACCAGACCCCTGCCGACCCCTCCTCCCGCCCCCGGGCCGGGCCGCGGTGGAGCGGGGTGGGGCGGCGCGGCGACGCCCGCCGGGCGACTACGCCTCGTAGGGCCGGGCCGACCACGGTGCGTCGGCCGGGCGCAGGGCGTCCAGACCGCCCTCCGCGGCGAGGGCCGCGGACAGCGCCAGCACGCCCGCCACCAGCCCCGGGTTCCCCAGCTCGCCGGCAAGCACCCCCCGTACCAGTTCCGCCGGCAGGATCCGGGCGAACTGCATGTCCGCCTCCTCCTCCGACACCTCGAAGCGGGCGCCCTCCGCCTCCGCCAGGTCCCGCGCCAGGAACACGCGGATCGCCTCGTCCGAGCCTCCGGGCGAGGCGTAGAAGTCGACCAGTACCCGCCAGTCGTCCGCCTTGACGTGCGCCTCCTCGTACAGCTCACGCTGCGCGGCGTGCAGCGGGTTCTCCCCCGGTACGTCGAGCAGCCCCGCGGGCAGCTCCCACAGCTTCCGGCGCACCGGGTGCCGGTACTGGCGCAGCACGAGCACCTGCCCGGCCTCGTCCAGCGCCAGCACGCACACCGACCCCGGGTGCACCTGGTAGTCGCGGCGCACGGTCGCGCCGTCCGGCATCCGGACCACGTCGGAGCTCACCGCCGTCTTGGCGCCCTCGAAAGGACGCCGGGTCGAGACCGTCTCCCAGGATTCCGAGGTGTCCTTGATCTCGATGTCGATGCCCATGCCGAATGTCCTCCACAACGCGCGACAGCCGGGGTACGGATCTCCGTACCCCGGCTGTCTACGTTATGCGGTCAGGCCCTCGGGCCCCGCAGGCTCACTTGGCGGACTGGCGACGCTCCACCGCGGCCTTGACCAGACCCGCGAACAGCGGGTGCGGCCGGGTCGGGCGGGAACGCAGTTCCGGGTGCGCCTGGGTGGCGACCAGGTAGGGGTGCACCTCGCGCGGGTACTCGACGTACTCGACGAGCTTGTTGTCGGGGGACACGCCGGAGAAGACCAGACCGGCCTTCTTCTCCAGCTCGCCGCGGTAGGCGTTGTTCACCTCGTAGCGGTGACGGTGACGCTCGTCCACGTAGGCCTCGTCGCCGTAGACCTCACGGACGATGGAGCCCTCGGCGAGCTTCGCCGGGTACATGCCCAGACGCATGGTGCCGCCCAGGTCGCCCGCGCCCTCGACGAAGGCCAGCTGCTCCTCCATGGTCGAGATGACCGGGTGCGGGGTCGAGGCGTCGAACTCGGTGGAGTTGGCGTCCTCGATGCCCGCGAGGTTGCGCGCGGCCTCGATGACCACGCACTGCAGCCCCAGGCACAGGCCCAGCAGCGGGATCCGGTTCTCGCGGGCGTAGGTGATCGCGCCGACCTTGCCGTTGACGCCGCGGTCCCCGAAGCCGCCGGGAACGCAGATCGCGTCCACGTCGCCGAGCACCGCCGCCGCACCGGCCGGGGTCTTGCAGTCGTCGGAGGTGACCCACTTGATCTGCACGCGCGCCCTGTTGGCGAACCCGCCGGCGCGCAGCGCCTCGGTCACCGACAGGTAGGCGTCGGGCAGGTCGATGTACTTGCCGACGAGCGCGACCTTGACCTCGTGGTCGGGGTTGTGGACCCGATCCAGCAGGTCTTCCCAGACGCGCCAGTCCACGTCGCGGAAGGGAAGGTCGAGCTTGCGCACGACGTAGGCGTCCAGGCCCTCGGTGTGCAGCACCTTCGGGATGTCGTAGATCGACTTGGCGTCGATCGCGGCGACCACCGCGGCCTCGTCGACGTCGCACATCAGCGAGATCTTGCGCTTGATGGAGGTCGGGACCTCACGGTCGGCGCGCAGCACGATCGCGTCGGGCTGGATGCCGATGTTGCGCAGGGCCGCGACCGAGTGCTGGGTCGGCTTGGTCTTCAGCTCGCCGGAGGGGCCGATGTAGGGCAGCAGCGAGATGTGCACGACGAAGACGTTGTCGCGACCGACCTCGTGGCGGACCTGACGGACGGTCTCCAGGAACGGCAGCGACTCGATGTCGCCGACGGTGCCGCCGACCTCGGTGATGACGACGTCGACGTCCTCGGTAGCCATGCGGCGGATGCGGCTCTTGATCTCGTTGGTGATGTGCGGGATGACCTGCACGGTGTCACCGAGGTACTCGCCGCGCCGCTCCTTGGCGATGACCTGCGAGTAGACCTGGCCGGTCGTGACGTTCGCCGAGCCGTCGAGGTCGACGTCGAGGAAGCGCTCGTAGTGGCCGATGTCCAGGTCGGTCTCGGCGCCGTCGTTGGTGACGAACACCTCACCGTGCTGGAAGGGGTTCATCGTGCCGGGGTCGACGTTCAGGTAGGGGTCGAGCTTCTGCATCGTGACCCGCAGGCCGCGCGCCTTCAGCAGCGCACCCAGGCTGGAGGCCGTCAGACCCTTGCCGAGGGACGAAGCGACACCCCCGGTGACGAAGATGTGCTTGGTCGTCATGGCTGTGCTGTTTCGAAAAGCAGCGGGCGGCGTCGCCAAGAGGGGGCTCCCGTGGTCGCGAGGTGAGGTGCTTCCGGCGCCGGCCACCGTCGAACCGGAGGGGTCTCAGGGGGCGCCGAAGCTGCGGTTTCGGGGCTCCTGATTCGCACAGGCAGACCACCGGTCCACGGGATACCAGCCTATCAGCGCCCGGGACGGTCCGCCTCCGACGGCACGGTCCGGCCCTCCCCGGTGACGCGCGCCACACCGCGCCACACCCGTGACTACGGCATTTGCGCAGGTCACCCGTTCGGGCGAGCCGCATTGTCCCGAGACTTAAGGGGATCACTAGGGTGCCGTCATATCCTGCTCGAATATCGCTGCACATCGCCGCCGAGCAGTCCGGCCTACGGTGTAACCACGCCGGTTCCGGAATCATGGACTCTACGCGGGGATCCCTACACACACGGAGACCGCGCAACCGCGCAAATGCAAGCGCCCTCAGGGGCGGACGTGGCCGTTCGACTGGAGATGCAACGTGTCCGGGCGCATCGAGGATTACGCACTGATCGGGGACATGCAGACCGCTGCGTTGGTCTGCAGGGACGGAGCCGTGGACTGGTTGTGCCTGCCACGGTTCGATTCCCATGCCGTCTTCGCGAGCATTCTCGGCACCGAGGAACACGGGTTCTGGCGGGTCGGCCCCGCGGTCCCGTCCGGCACCCCGGCCCCGCGGGCCGACCGCCGGCGCTATCGCGGTGACTCCCTGGTGCTCGAATCGGAATGGGACACCCCGAGGGGGACCGTCCGTGTCATCGACTTCATGCCTCCCCGCGAGGATCACGCACCGCAACTGATCCGCGTCGTGGAGGGCGTCAGCGGGCGCGTCCCGATGCGCTCGGCGCTGCGGATGCGTTTCAGCTACGGACGGATCGTGCCCTGGGTGCACAAGGTGGACGGCCGTACGGTGGCCGTCTCCGGACCGGACTCGGTCTGGCTGGACACCGACGCGCAGACCTACGGCAAGGACCTGACGACGTACTCCGACTTCACCGTCGGTCCCGGCGACCGCGTGACCTTCGCCATCAGTTGGCAGGCCTCGCACCGGGGCGCCCCCGAGGCGCCGGACGCCGAGGAGGCGCTAGGGGTCACCACCGACTTCTGGCGCGAGTGGGTCGACCAGTGCACGTACCACGGTCCCTATCGGGAGGCCGTGGTCCGCTCCCTGATCACGCTCAAGGCCCTCACGTACGGACCCACGGGCGGCATCGTCGCCGCGCCGACCACCTCCCTGCCGGAGGAGATCGGCGGGAGCCGCAACTGGGACTACCGGTACACGTGGCTGCGCGACGCGGCCATCACCCTGTCCTCGCTCCTGCGCACCGGCTACCGCGACGAGGCCTCCGCCTGGCGGGACTGGCTGCTGCGCGCGGTGGCAGGCGACCCCGAGAACCTGCAGATCATGTACGGGATCGCGGGCGAACGGGAACTCGGCGAGACCGAGCTGGACTGGCTGCCCGGTTACGAGAACTCCCGGCCGGTCCGCGTCGGCAACGGCGCCGCCCACCAGCTCCAGCTCGACGTGTACGGCGAGGTCACCGAGGCCCTCCACCTGGGCCACATGACGGGCCTGGCCCGCAACGACTACGCCTCGCTGCTCCAACTCAAGCTCATCCGCTACCTGGAGACCCACTGGAACGAGCCGGACGAGGGCATCTGGGAGGTGCGCGGCCCGCGCCGCCACTTCGTGCACTCCAAGGTGATGGCGTGGGTGGCCGTGGACCGCACGATCAAGCTGCTCGAGAGCGGTGACGCGGACGGCCCGCTGGAGCGGTGGCGCGAACTGCGCGACGAGATCCACGCGGACGTGTGCGAGAAGGGCTACGACAAGGACCGCAACACCTTCACCCAGTCGTACGGGTCGAAGGAACTGGACGCCTCGCTGCTGCTCATCCCACAGATGGGCTTCCTTCCACCGGACGACAAGCGCGTCATCGGCACCATCGAGGCGATCCAGCGAGAGCTGTCGACCCCCGACGGCTTCATCCTGCGCTACCCGACGGCCGGCGAGGAATGCGGCGTGGACGGCCTGGAGGGCGACGAGGGCGCGTTCCTCGCCTGCTCGTTCTGGATGGCCGACGACCTCGCGATGATCGGCCGGGTCGACGAGGCCCGCCGGCTCTTCGAGAAGCTGCTGTCGTTGCGCAACGACCTGGGCCTGCTCGCCGAGGAGTGGGACCCCAAGCTCCAGCGCCAGGTCGGCAACTTCCCGCAGGCCTTCAGCCACGTCCCGCTGATCGACACCGCGCTGCGCCTGACGGCCAGCGGGGCGTACGGGGGCTGACCCCGGGCCTTGTCGTCGAGGTTCCGACCGGCGCGACCTCGACGACAAGGCCTAACCTGGAGGGGTCTTGTGTGCCCCTCGCGGAAGGGGGCTGTCATGGCCCCGCTCTCGAAGGCGGGCGCGGCGTTGACCGCGCTCCGCGAAGACCTCTCCGGCGCGGTGTTCGCGCCCGACGATCCGGGCTACGACGAGGCCCGGACCGTCTTCAACGCGATGGTCGATCGGCGTCCCGCCGTGATCGCCCAGTGCGAGAGCGAGTCGGACGTGGTCACGGCCGTGCGGTTCGGCCGCGAGCTGGACCTGCCGATCGCGGTGCGGGGCGGCGGCCACAGCGTCGCCGGCACGGCCCTGGGCGACGGCGCCCTGGTGGTGGACCTGCGCCGGATGAACGAGGTGACGGTGCATCCGGGGGCGAAGGCCGTACGGGTGTCCGGCGGCGCCCTGATGAGCGACCTGGACCGGGCCTGCGCCCCGCACGACCTGGCCACCACCGGCGGCCGCGTCTCGACCACCGGGGTCGGCGGGTTCGTGCTCGGCGGCGGCTCGGGCTGGCTCGACCGGAAGTTCGGCCTGGCCGTCGACAACCTCCTCGGGGTGGACCTGGTCACCGCGGACGGCGAGATCGTCAGCGCGACAGCCGAGGACGAACCGGAGCTGTTCTGGGCCCTGCACGGCGGGGGCGGCAACTTCGGGGTCGCCACCTCGCTGACGCTGCGGCTGCACGAACTGCCCGCCATGTCGGTCGCGATGCTCATGTACGCCCCCGAACGGGGCCCCGAGATCACCCGCCTGTACCGGGAGGTGATCGAGGCCGCGCCGCCCGAGGCGAGCGGCGGCGTGATCCACCTCACCGCGCCGCCGGAGCCTTTCGTGCCACCGCACCTGGTCGGCACCATGCTCTGCGCGGCGCTCCTGACGTACGCCGGTCCCGAGGACGCCATGCGCGCGCTCCTGGCGCCGCTGCTGGCCGTGCCGCACGAGGTGGAGATCGTCACCGCGATCCCGTACGCGGACCTCCAGTGCATGATCGACGACCCGCCGGGGATGCGGAACTACTGGTCCGCCGAGTACCTGACGGGGCTGCCCGACGAGCTGGTCGACCTCTACTGCGCCCGCGCGGCGTCCATGCCGGTCCCGACCGGCACCCAGCACATCCTGTTCCCCCTGGGCGGGGCCATCGCGCAGGGCCCGGCGGACTTCCCCGTGCCGTACCGGGACGCCGCCTGGGCGGTGCACCCGTTCGCCGTCTGGGAGGACCCGGCGGACGACGAGCGGTGCCGGCGGTGGGTGAAGGACGTACGGGCCGATGCGCGCCCGTGGAGCACCGGGGCGGTGTACCTCAACTTCCTCGGCGACGAGGGCGAGGACCGGGTCGCGGCGGGCCTCGGCGAGGACAACCTGCGGCGCCTGGCCTCGGTGAAACGGCGGTTCGACCCGGACAACGTCTTCCGGTTCAACCACAACATCAAGCCGGCCTGAGGCCCTGGTAGCGTCCCGCGACATGGACAACCAGGGCGGGATCACTGTTCAGCGGGCGCTGGAGCTGCCGGGGCTGCGCAGCGGTCTGCCGGAGGTGATGGCCTGCGCCGATCGACTCGGTCGGACCGTGCGCTGGGTCCACGCGGGCGAGGTCCCCAACATCGCCTCCCTGCTCAAGGGCGGCGAGCTGCTCCTGACCACCGGGCTGGGGCTGGGCACCCGGCCGGCCGAACAGCGTGCGTTCGTGCGCCGCCTCGCGGACCGGGGCATCGCCGCGCTGGTCGTCGAGCTGGGCCCGCGCTTCACGCGCCTGCCGGCCACCATCGTCGAGACGGCGCGGGCGGCCGGCCTCCCCCTCGTACAGCTCCACCGCGAGGTGCCCTTCGTGACCGTGACGGAGGAGGTGCACACCGAGATCGTCAACGGTCACTACGCCCTGCTCCAGCGGGCCGAGGAGGTCCACCGGCGATGTACCGAGGCCCTGCTGGGTGGCGGCGGGATCCCGCAGGTCCTGAGCATCCTCGCGGACTTCACGGCGAACCCGGTCTTCCTGGAGACCCCCGACGGCCGGCTCCTCTACGCCGCCGGGCCGGTCTCCGGGGACGCCGCCGCCGACCCGCTCCAGGTGTGGGAGGGCCTGCGGGGCCAGCGCGAGGCCGAGCCGTCCGCCAACGCGGTGGTGGTCGACGTCCCCGGGGGCGGTCACGGCACGGGCTCGGTGCGGGCGCGTGTGGTCCTGCTCGGGGTCTCGGCCCCGCTGCTGCCCGTCCATCGGATGGCGGCGGAGCGGACGGCGGGCGTGCTGGCGGTGGTGTTGATGCAGGCCCGTCAGGAGGACGAGTTGTCCGCGCGCGGCCGGGGCGACTTCCTGACGGATCTCGCGGAGGGTCGCATCTCCGCCGAGGACGCCCCGGCGCAGGCGCGCGTCCTGGGCTTCAAGCCGGGCGCGGGCCCGCTCCTGCCGGTCGTGATGCGGCTGGCCACGGACCCGGGCCCGTCCGGGAACTGGGCGGTCCTCGCGCGGGCGGTGCTGGAGGAGCTGTCCTCGGTCGGCGTCCCGGTGCTGCTGGGCGTCCGCCCGGTGGAGGGCCGGGTGCCGCTGCTGGTGTCCCTGCGGGCGGAGTCGGAGCGCACGACGGTCGCCGACCGGGTCGCGGCGGCGTTGCGCGCCGGCGTGGAGCGGGCCGGTCTGGACCGGGCGGGTGCCTCGCCGGCGGTGGTGGTGGGCGTGTCGGGGAGTTGGGCGGCGGCCTCGGCCGGACTGCGGCACGCCGCCGAGACGGCGACGGCGGCCCAGGGCCTGCCGGCACGGCCCTGGTACGACGCCCGGCGCCTCGACATCGACCTGCTGCTGTGGCGGCTGCGCGAACACCCCGACCTCGCCGCCTTCGTGGACCGGGCGATCGGCCCGCTGCGGGTGCACGACGTGGCCTCCCGCCCCTCGCTGCTGCCGACCCTGGAGACGTACCTGGCGCACGCGGGCCGCAAGGCGGAGACGGCCCGTGAGCTGCATCTGAACCGTCAGACGCTGTACAACCGGCTGGCCCGCATCTCGGAGCTCCTGGGCACGGACCTCGACGACCCGGAGACGGTGCTCTCCCTCAGCCTCGCCCTGCGCGCCCGGCGCCACACCGCTTCCTGAGCCGGCGGGCGGCGTCCGGCGTCCGGCATGCGCCGGACCTACCGTCCGCGCTCCATCAGCTCGTCGTACACCGACAGCACCTGGGCCACCGTGTCGTCCTCCGACGGCCACGTCGCGGCCTGCGCGCGGCCCGCCGACGCGAGCGCCGTCCGCCGGGCCGGATCGCCGAGCAGCCCCGACACCGCGGCCGCCAGCGCCGCCGGGTCCCCGTACGGCACCAGCACCGCCGCGTCCCCGACCAGTTCCGGTACTCCCCCGACGTCCGTGGCCACCAGGGCCACGCCGGACCGCAGCGCCTCCTGGGCGAGCAGCGAGCGGCCCTCCCAGCGGCTCGGCAGGACCGCGACGTCCGCCGCGGCCAGCAGCCGGTCCGCGTCCCGGCGGCGCCCCAGCAGTCGTACGGGCAGTCCCTCGGCCTCGATCCGGCGGGACAGTTCGGCCCGCAGCGGCCCCTCCCCCGCGATCAGCAGCAGCGGTACGGGGTCCAACTCGCGCCAGGCACGCGCCGCGTCCAGCAGCACGGAGTACCCGCGCCGGGCGACCAGGCTGCCGACCGCGATCACCAACGGCCTTTCCACCGCGCCCAGTTCGGCCCGCACCTTCTCCGGGTCGGCGGCCGGTTCTGGGATCGCCGGCAGTGGCGTCGCCATCGCCGCCAGTCGGGCATCGCGTGCCCCGCGCGAGCGCGCCCGGTCCACCTGGTCCGAAGAGGCCCCCAGGACCACGGCGGCCGCCCGGGCCACTCGGCGTTCCAGCAACCGCCCCATCCGCCCCAGCGCGCCCGGCGCCTCGGGGGCGCCGCCGTGCCAGGTCACCACGAGCGGGGCCCGGTGGCGGCCACCGCGCAGGGCCAGCGCGGCCCGCAGCCCGGCCCGTACCCCGTGCGCGTGGACCAGGTCGGCTCCGGCGCAGGCGGCGCGCAGGGCGCTCACCGCGTCGGGCGTGAACTCGGCGCCGGCGCCGGTGAAGTCGTACTCGCCCTCCGCCGCGACGGGGGCGCACACGGTGACCCGTACGCCGCGCGCCGCCAGCCCCGTGGTCAGGGAGCGGACGTGCGCGCCGCTGCCCGCGCCGGCGCCGCCCAGCACCTGCACGGTGCGCAGGGGCGGTCGGCCGTAGGGCTGGGCGGGAGGGGGGAACGAGACCGGGGAGCTGCTCACGGGCCGAAGCTCCAGGGTGAGGGAGTCAGAGACGTCGCCCAGGATGCCAGTCCGCACGCGCGTTCCGGGACCATACGGGTGCGGATCCCCGAGGAGATACCGCCAGACGCCCCCCAGCCTCACCCACACGGGCTACCCGCCGCCACCCGGACGGCGAAATCTCCCGATGCGGAACGCGCCCGGGGCCCGGGACGCGTCGCGTCCCGGGGCCCGCACCACACGATGTGAAGAGGACAGCCCTCAGGCGTCCGCGCGCGCCGTCGCGAGGAGTTCCTCGGCGTGCGCGCGCGCCGTCTCCGAGTCCTCCTGGCCCGCCAGCATCCGCGACAGCTCGCGGATCCGGTCCTCGCCCTCCAGGACGGTGACGCCGCTGCGCGTCACCGATCCGTCGACGGTCTTCTCCACCAGCAGTTGCCGGTCGGCGAAGGCGGCCACCTGCGGGAGGTGCGTGACGACGACGACCTGCGCCGACTTGGCCAGTTTGGCGAGCCGCCGGCCGACCTCGACGGCCGCCTTGCCGCCGACGCCCGCGTCGACCTCGTCGAAGAGGTAGGTGGGCACCGGGTCGGAACCGGCGAACACGACCTCCACCGCCAGCATGACCCGCGACAGCTCGCCGCCCGAGGCGCCCTTGGCGATGGGGCGCGGCTGGGCGCCGGGGTGCGGGGCCAGCAGCAGTTCGACCTCGTCCGCGCCGGAGGGCCCGTAGGCCACGGTCCGGCCGCCGACCTCGACCCCTTCGGGGTCCTCGATCTGGCGGATGTCGAAGGTGACCCGTGCGTGGGGCATCGCCAGCGAGGCCAGTTCGGCGGTGACGGCGGACGCGAACCGGGCGGCGGAGTCCACCCTCGCGTCGCTCAACGCCTGGGCCAGTTGGGACAGTTCGACGCGCAGGCCGTCCCGTTCCGCGGTCAGTTCCGCGATGCGTTCGTCGTCGCCGTCCAGTTCCAGGAGCCGCGCGGAGCCCTGTTCGGCCCACTCCAGCACGGAGTCGACGGAGTCCCCGTACTTGCGGGTCAGCTGGGTCAGGGCGGCCCGGCGCTCCTCCACCGCGGCCAGCCGCAGCGGATCGGCGTCCAGGTCGTCGGCGTAGCCGGCGAGTTCCCCGGCCACGTCGGCCAGCAGGATGCCCAGTTCCCCGATCCGCTCGGCGAGCGCGCCGAGGGCCGGGTCGTGGGACCGTACGGACTCCAGTGCGCGGTGGGCGCCCGCGACGAGGGTGTTCGCGTCGATGCCCTCGGGGTCCTCGGGGTTGCCCGCGAGGGCCGCGTGCGCGGCCTGCGCGGCGGAGGCGAGGGATTCCGCGTGGCCGAGGCGCTCGGCCTCCGCGGACAGTTCGGCGTCCTCGCCGGGCAGGGGTTCCACGGCCGCGATCTCGTCGAGGCCGAAGCGCAGCAGGTCCGCCTCCTGGGCCCGCTCCCGGGCCCGGGTGACGAGGGTGTCCAGTTCGACGGCGACGGCGCGCAGGCGCCGGTAGGCGCCGGTGTACTTCTCCAGCGGGACGGCCACGGAGCCCCCGGCGTACCGGTCGAGGGCCTGGCGCTGCCGGGCGGGCCGCAGCAGGCCCTGCTGGTCGGTCTGGCCGTGTACGGCGACGAGGTCGTCGGCGAGTTCGGCGAGCACGCCCACGGGCACGGACCGGCCGCCGACGTGGGCGCGCGAGCGCCCCTCGGCGGACACGGTGCGGCTGATCAGCAGGGCGCCGTCGTCCAGCTCGGCGCCGGCCTCCTCGGCCCGGAGCGCGGCGGGGGAGTCGGGGCGCAGCACGATGCGCCCCTCGACCACCGCCGCCTTGGCCCCGATCCGGACGAGGGCCGGGTCGGCGCGGCCTCCGAGCAGCAGGCCGAGGCTCGTGACGACCATCGTCTTGCCCGCGCCGGTCTCGCCGGTCACCGCGGTGAAACCGGGCGACAGCTCGACCACCGCGTCGTCGATGACCCCGAGCGACCGTATCCGCATCTCCTCAAGCACGGGACGACCATACCGAGGTTTGACGGGTGCCATGCGACGTCACCCTCGCCGAGTTCTCCGAACGCACGTGCTATTGGCGTGCTTCGTGCGGGGCCCCGCGCCACCCCGACACGGGCAGCGCGAACTTGGCGACGAGGCGGTCGGTGAAGGAGGCGTGGTGCAGTCGGGCGAGGCGCACGGGCACCGTGCCCCGCCGGACCTCGACCCTGGCGCCGGCCGGCAGCTCCAGGGTGCGGCGGCCGTCACACCACAGCACGCCGTGCGGGGTCCCGGGCTGCACCTCCACGGCCAGCACCGAGTCCGGAGAGGTCACCAGCGGCTTCGCGAACAGCGCGTGCGCGCTGATCGGCACCATCAGGAGCGCCTCCACCTCGGGCCAGACCACGGGTCCGCCCGCCGAGAAGGCGTACGCCGTCGAACCCGTCGGCGTCGCGCACACGATCCCGTCGCACCCGAAGCCGGTCACCGGACGCCCGTCGATCTCCAGGACCACCTCGAGCATCCGCTCCGGGGACACCTTCTGGACGGCCGCCTCGTTCAGCGCCCAGTCCCGGTGGAGGACGTCGCCGTTGGTGCGCACGACCACGTCGATGGTCATCCGTTCCTCGACCTCGTAGGCGCGCGTCACGACGCGTTCCACCACCTGGTCGAGGTCGTCCCGCTCGGCTTCGGCGAGGAACCCGACCCGGCCCAGGTTGACGCCGAGCATCGGCACCCCGGAGCCGCGCGCGAACTCGGCCCCGCGCAGCAGGGTCCCGTCCCCGCCCAGGACGATCAGCAGCTCGCACCCGTCGAGCACCTTCGGGGTGCACTCCGCGACCAGCTCGACCTCGGGCGGCAGCGGCAGGTCCACCGCCTCGTCCGCGAGGACCCGTACGCCCAGTCCGGACTTCAACAGTCCCTGGACGACCAACTCGGCGCTGCGGATGGCCGCAGGCCGTCCGGTGTGGGCGAGGAGGAAGACGGTGCGTTCCCCCGCGCCCCCCGCCGTCGAACCCGTGTATGCGCCTGTGTCTGCTGTATCGGTCACTGAGGCCCCTCCGCCACTGCACGGTCCACGTCCCCCGGGTCGAGTGCCGGTGCCCCCGCCCGCAGCCACAGAAAGTACTCGACGTTGCCCGACGGCCCGGGCAGCGGGCTCGCGGTCACCCCGAGCACCCCCAGCCCCAGCTTCCAGGCCCGCGCCGCGACTTCCCGTACGGCTTCCGCGCGCAGCTCGGGGCTGCGCACGACTCCTCCGCTGCCGAGGCGGTCCTTGCCGACCTCGAACTGCGGCTTCACCATCAGCACCAGATCCGCGTCCGGCGCGCAGCACCGGACGAGCGCTGGCAGCACCAGACCGATCGAGATGAACGACAGGTCGCCGACGACCAGGTCCGCCGGAACCCCGTCGATGAGTTCGACGGTCAGCTCGCGGACGTTGGTGCGGTCCTTGACCGTGACGCGCTCGTCGCTCTGCAGCGACCAGGCGAGTTGCCCGTAGCCGACGTCCACCGCGACGACGTGATCGACGCCCGCGCGCAGCAGCACGTCGGTGAACCCGCCGGTCGAGGCGCCCGCGTCGAGCGCCCGCCGACCCTCGACGACCAACCCCTGCGGCCCGAAGGCGGCGAGTGCGCCCGCCAGCTTGTGGCCGCCCCGGGAGACGTAGTCGGGGTCGCTGTCGTCCTTGAGGACGACGAGGGCCGCGCTGGTCTCGACCTGGGTGGCCGCCTTGGTGGCGGTGGTGCCGCCGACGGTCACCCGGCCCGCGGCGATCAGCTGGGCCGCGTGCTCGCGTGAGCGCGCCATGCTGCGGCGTACCAGTTCGGCGTCCAGGCGGCGGCGTGCCACTCCTGCCACGTTCGGTTCAGCTCCTGTTTTCGTACGGTCCGGGGACGGGCGGTGCGTCCAGCGCGGTCAGCGCTTCGCGCAGCCCCCTGTGCACATCCTCGTACACCTCGACGTGCCCGTCCGCCGTGAGGTGGTCCGCGTCCGCCAGCCGCACCAGGAGCGCGTCGACCCCGGCGTGCCCGGTGGGCGTCCGTACGACGCCCAGCGGGGCGGGTCCGGTGGGCTCCCCGGCGGCCCGCCCGGACTCCTCGGGGGCTGCCGGGACTCTCTCGGACACTTCGTCGGTCATGCCCCGACGCTACCTCGTAGCGCGCCGCGACCACGTACGGCTCTGCGGTACCGTCGTGATCACGATGGCTACGATTCAGGAGTGCCGCGAAGCACTCGACCGACTCTCGGACAACCTGGCCCGGGCCGACGGCGACGTGCGCGGCGCGGCCGCCTTCGACCGATCCTTGAGCTGCCACATCACCGACCTCGACCAGACCTTCACGGGCCGGCTCGAAGCCGGCCGGATCCGGGTCGACGCGGTCGCGGCGGGGCCGCCCCGCGCCAAGGCCGAGATCCGGTTGGCGATGTCCGGCGACGACCTGCTCGCCCTGGTCGCCGGGAACCTGAAGTTCGCCAAGGCCTGGGCCTCGGGCCGGGTCAGGCTGGAGGCCGGTTTCCGCGACCTGCTCCGCCTCAAGAGCCTGCTGTAGGCACGAGCCTCGGGCGCCGCGGCGCCCGAGGCCGGGGGGTCCCTCAGACGGAGACCTTCGCGCGGGCCTCCCGGCCCGCCGGGATCACCAGCGGCGTCCCCGTCTGCGGGTCGTCGATGATCTGGCAGCGCAACCCGAACACCTTCTCCACCAGCTCCGCGGTGACCACCTCGGACGGCGGCCCCTCGGCCACCACCACGCCCCCGCGCAGCGCGATCAGGTGCGTGGCGTAGCGGGCCGCGTGGTTGAGGTCGTGCAGCACCGCCACCAGGGTCCGGCCCTGGTTCTCGTGCAGTTCGGCGCACAGGTCGAGGACGTCCAGCTGGTGCTGGATGTCCAGGTACGTCGTCGGTTCGTCGAGGAGCAGCAGCGGGGTCTGCTGGGCCAGCGCCATCGCGATCCACACCCGCTGACGCTGTCCGCCCGACAGTTCGTCCACGGCCCGGTCCGCGAGCTCGGCGACACCGGTGGACGCCATCGACTCCTTCACGATCCGTTCGTCCTCGGGCGACCACTGGCGCAGCAGCCCCTGATGCGGGTACCGGCCGCGGGAGACCAGGTCGCCGACGGTGATGCCGTCCGGGGCGATGGAGGACTGCGGGAGCAGGCCGAGGGTCTTGGCCACCTTCTTCGCCGGCATCGACCCGATGGCGTGGCCGTCGAGCAGCACGCGCCCCGCGGACGGCTTGAGCATCCGCGACAGGGCGCGCAGCAGTGTGGACTTGCCACAGGCGTTGGGTCCGACGATCACCGTGAAGGAGTTGTCGGGTATCTCCACCGACAGGTTCTCGGCGATGACCCGCTGGTCGTAGCCGAGGGTCACGTTCTCCGCGGTCAACCGCTGCACTTGGGTACTCCTAGAGGTCTTCATATACGTCCCGCCTTGCGCTCGGTGACGAGCAGCCAGAGCAGATAGACACCGCCGACCAGCCCGGTCACCACACCCACCGGCAGTTGGTCGGCGCCGAAGGCCCGCTGTGAGGCCCAGTCGGACACCAGCAGCAGGACGGCGCCCATCAACGCGCCGGTGAGCAGGTTCGAGCCGGGCGAGCGGGTGAGCCGCCGGGCCAGCTGGGGTGCGGCCAAGGCGACGAAGGTGATCGGTCCGGCGGCCGCGGCGGCCGCGGTGGTCAGGACGATCGCCGCGAGCATCAGCAACAGCCGGGTCCGCTCGACCCGCACGCCCAGTGCGTACGCGGCGTCGTCCCCCATCTCCATCATCCGCAGGGCCCTGCCCTGCCCGAGGATCACGGGGAAGAGCACCGCGCAGGTCACGAGCAGCGGCCACACCTGCGCCCAGTCCCGGCCGGCCAGCGAACCGGTCAGCCAGACCATGGCGCGGGTGGCCTCGATCAGTTGCGCCTTGGTGATCAGGTACTGGATGAGGGCGACGAGCATCGCGGACGCGCCGATGCCGACGAGCACCAGCCGGTACCCGTGGATGCCTTTCTTGTACGCGAGCAGGTACACGGCGATCCCGGCCAGCACGCCGCCGACGACGGCGCCCATCGCCACCTCGGTCGCGCCGCCCTTGAACACGATGATCACGGTGAGGGCGCCGACCGCCGACCCGTACCCGAAGCCGAGCAGGTCCGGGGAGCCGAGCGGGTTGCGCGACACCGACTGGAAGACGGCGCCGGCCATTCCGAGGGCCGCGCCGACGAGCACCGCGACGAGCACGCGCGGCAGACGGAGGTCGTTGACGATGAAGTCGTTGGCGGGGGTGCCGTTGCCCAGCAGCGTCTGCACGACGTCCCACGGGGCGATGTCGAAGTCGCCGGTGCCGATGAGCAGGACGACGAGCAGCAGCGCCACGACGCTCAGCAGCAGTCCGGCGAGCAGCGCACGGGGTTCCGCGCGCAGCGAGGTGCCTCCGGGGCCGCGCAGGGCGCGCGAGCGGAGCGCGGCGGCCTTCACCGGCTTCGTGGTCCGCACGGGGCGCTCGCCGTCCGCCGTCTCCCCGGTCTTCGCGGTCAGGGTCACAGCTGGGCCATCCTCTTGCGCCGAACCAGGTAGATGAAGACGGGGCCGCCGATGAGCGCGGTGACGATGCCGACCTGGAGTTCGGCGGGTCGGGTGACGACCCGTCCGACCACATCGGCGCCGAGCAGCAGCACGGGTGACAGCACCGCCGAGTACGCGAGCACCCAGCGCATGTCGGGGCCGGTGATCATCCGCACGAGGTGCGGGATCATCAGCCCGATGAAGACGATCGGCCCGCAGGCGGCGGTCGCGGCCCCGCACAACAGGGTGATGGCGAGCATGGCGCCGATCCGGGTCCGCGTCAGGTTGGCACCGAGCGCCCGCGCTGTGTCGTCGCCCATCGCCATCGCGTTGAGCGGCCGGCCCAGCGAGAGCGCCAGCACGGCACCGATCAACAGGAAGGGGGCGACCTGCCGGACGGTGTCCATGTTGGCCGAGGCCAACGAACCCACCGTCCAGAAGCGCAGTTTGTCCAGTGCCTTGCTGTCCATCAGCTGGACGGCGTTGATGTAGCCGACCAGGGCCGCGCTGGCCGCCGTCCCCGCGAGCGCGAGCCGGACCGGGGTCGCGCTGCGGCTGCCGCCGAGCACGTACACGACGACCGAGACGACCGCGGCGCCCAGGAACGCCCACCAGACGAACTCGCTCAGCGAGGAGGCGCCGAGGAAGCTGATCGCCGACACGACGGCGGCCGCGGCGCCCGCGTTGACGCCGAGGATGCCGGGCTCGGCCAGCGGATTGCGGGTGAGCGCCTGCATCACCGCCCCGGACAGGCCGAGGCCGAGACCGACCAGCATGCCGAGGAGGGTGCGCGGGACCCTCAGGTCCCGCACCACCACGTCGTTCGCGGTCCCCGCGTAGTGGAACAGGCCGTGCCAGACCTGGTCCAGGGCCATCGGCTTGGCGCCCACGGCGATGCTCGCGACCGCGATCACGGCCAGCGCCGCGAAGGCGACCAGCAGACCGACGGCGCGAGCGCCATGGCGCTCGCGGGTGGCGGCGGCGGGCGCCGCGCTCTGTTCGGGGGGACTCTCGACCAACACGCAGGTTAGGTTAGCCTACCCTCCCAGTTGTTCGGATCAACCGAACGTCCCTTCGCCCGCCGAACGCCCCGCGCCGGAGGGTCTAAAGCCCCAGCCTGGCCAGCGCCTTGTCCGCGTCGAGGTCGCAGGACCCGTCCCCCGCCCGCGTCCAGGCCGCCGCGCACAGCGCCCGCAGGCCGTCGATGGCGTCGAGCCGATCGTCGCCCTCCCCGCGCAGCTCCAGGACGTCGCCCGACACGACCGCCGTCCAGCCGCCGCAGCGGAACCCGTCCTCGGCCCGCTCGACCTCCGGCTGACCCGTCAGCAGCCCGCGCAGGTCCCGGTCCACGTACGTCGGCCGGTACTTCGGCTCGGCGCGCACCAACTGCGCGGCGTCCGTCACCCCGGTCAGCACCAGCAGCGAGTCCACCTCCCCGTTGTAGGCGCCCTCGATGTCGGTGTCCAACCGGTCCCCGACCACCAGCGGCCGCTTCGCGCCCGTCCGCAGCACCGTCTCCCGGTGCATCGGGGGCAGCGGCTTGCCGGCGACCTGCGGCTCCGCGCCCGTGGCGATCCGCACGACCTCCACCGCGGCCCCGTTGCCGGGCGCGATCCCGCGCGCGCTCGGAATCGTCAGGTCGGTGTTCGACACGTACCAGGGCACCCCGCGGTTGATCGCGTACGAGGCCTCGGCGAACCGCTCCCACCGAAGGTCCGGTCCCCCGTACCCCTGGACGACCGCCGCCAGCCCCTCCTCGTCGGCGGATTCCACGGGAACCAGCCCGCGTTCGCCCAACGCGACCCGCAGCCCCTCCCCACCGATCACCAGCACCTTCGACCCGGGCTCCACCTGTTCGGCGATCAGCCGGGCCACCGCCTGCGCGGAGGTGATCACCTCGTCCGCCTCCGTGGGGATGCCCAACTCGCCGAGGTGCTCGGCGACCGCGTCCGGGGTCCGCAGCGCGTTGTTCGTCACGTACGCCAGGTGCATCCCGCCGGCCCGCGCGGAGGCCAACGACTCCACCGCGTGCGCGATGGCCCGGCCGCCCGCGTAGACCACGCCGTCCAGGTCCAACAGGGCCGTGTCGTAGGCCTGGTGGAGACTGCGCTCACTGCCCTCGGGGCGGGTCCTGCTCTGCCGGCTCATCGTGTCCGCTCCTCATCCGAAAACCTCATGCGAACCATCATCGATCGGCGCTGTCCGCATTCCGCGCCTGCCTGCCGCTCCCCCGATCATCCCGCATCGCGAGACGCGTCCTACCATGCATCAATGACCACTTCAGACAACGCGGAGCACGGACTGCGGCTGACCCCCTTCAACGGGCTGCGCTACGTCCCGGAGCGTGTGGGCAGTCTCGCCGCCGTCACCTCACCGCCGTACGACGTGGTCGTGCGCCCCGACGGAGTCGACTACCTCGAATCCGCCGACCCCCACAACATCGTCCGCCTGATCCTGCCCCAGGCCGAGACGCCCGCCGCCCGCAACGAGCAGGCCGCGCGCACCCTCCGCGAGTGGCTCGCCGAAGGCGTCCTCAGCGCGGATCCCACGCCCGCGCTGTACGTGTACGAACAGCGCAAGGCGGGCCTCCTCCAGCGCGGGATCATCGGCGCCCTCGCCCTGTCCGCCCCCGACGCCGGCATCGTCCTGCCCCACGAGGACGTCATGCCGCACGTGGTCACGGATCGGGCCGGCCTGATGCGCGCCGCGTCCGCGAACCTCGAACCCCTGCTCCTGACGTACCGCGGCGACGACCCCGCGGCGGGAGCCTCCGCGGTCGTCGAGCGGACCGTCCGCGGCACGCCGCTGTTCTCCACCACCACCGAGGACGGTTTCCAGCACCGCCTGTGGGCCATCACCGACACCACCGACCTGGACGCCGTCACCACGGACCTCGGCCACCGGCAGGCGCTGATCGCCGACGGCCACCACCGTTGGGCGACGTACCTGCGCCTCCAGGAGGAGCACGACTCCCCCAGCCCCTGGGACTTCGGACTGGTCCTCCTCGTGGACACCGCCCGCTATCCGCTCCAGGTCCGAGCCATCCACCGCATGCTGCGCCGGCTCCCGCCGGCCGAGGCCCTGGCCGCGGTCGAGGGGCACTTCCGCGTGCGGGCCGTGGACGGCCCGCTGCCCCTGGCCCTGGAGGCCCTCACCGACGCGGCCGAACGCGGCAATGCCTTCCTGCTCACCGGGGACGGCAGGTTCCACCTGGTCACCGACCCCGACCCGGCCCTGATCGAGCGCACCGTCCGCCGCGACCGGCCCGAGGCGTGGCGCCGGCTGGACGCGACCGTGCTGCACGCCGCCCTGCTCGACACCCTCTGGCAGGTCCCCGACGAGCCGGAGCACATCACGTACATCCACGACACCGCCGCGACGGTGGAGATGGCCGAGCGCCACGGTGGCACCGCCGTCCTGCTGCACCCCGTACGCGAGGAAGTGGTCCGGGACCTGGCCCGCCAGGGCGTCACCATGCCCCGCAAGTCGACGTCGTTCGGTCCGAAGCCGGCCACCGGGCTCGTCCTGCGCAGCCTGGCCTGACGTTCTCCCGGGGGCGCCCGGACATGCGAAAGGGCGGTACCCCACCGGGGGTACCGCCCTTTCACGTCAGATCACGCCGACGAAGACCGGTCAGGCCTTGTCGCGGTCCTCGCGCTCGTCACGCTCGTCACGCGGCTCGTCGTCCTCGTCGTCCTCGATGACGACGATCTCGTCGGTGACGTCAACGTCGGAGTCGGAGTCCGGGACGGACTCGTACTCGTCGTCGTCCTCGTCGTAGTACTCGGCCTGGTCGGACGCGCGCTCGGCGGCGGCCACCTCGGCGTCGTCCTGGTCGTCGGCCTCGTCGGCCTCGTCGTCGAGGTCCGCGTCGTCCATCGCCGCGGCGTCGACGAACTCGACCCCGTCCAGCTCGGCGAGTCGGTCCGAGGCGTCCGTCGCCCCGTCCTTGTCCGCCTCGATGGTCTTGGCGAACCACTCGCGGGCCTCGTCCTCACGACCGGCGGCCAGCAGCGCGTCGGCGTAGGCGTAGCGCAGACGCGCGGTCCACGGCTGCACGGAGTGGGAGGCGAGTTCCGGACTCTGCAGGGTCACGATGGCGGCGTCGAGCTCGCCCATGTCCCGACGGGCACCGGCGGCGACCAGACGCATCTCGACCTGGCCGGCCTTGTCCAGCTTCTGCACCTCGGGCTCGCCGGCCATGGCCAGCGCCCGCTCGGGACGGCCGAGGCCGCGCTCGCAATCGGCCATGACGGGCCACAGCTCGACGGAGCCGGTCATGCGCTTGGCGGCGCGGAACTCCGCGAGCGCCTCGCTGTACTTCTGCGTCGCGTACGCGGCGAAGCCGGCGGCCTCGCGGACGGCAGCGACACGGGAGGCCAGACGCAGGGCGATGCGGGCGTACGCGTACGACTGCTCGGGGTCCTCGTCGATCAGTCGGGCCACCATCACGAGGTTCCGGGAGACTTCCTCCGCCAGACCCTTGGGCAGGCTCAGGAGCTCCTGACGCACGTCGGCGTCGATCTCGTGACCGGTGATGTCGTCGTCGATCGGAAGCCGCTTGACCGGGTCCCGGTCGCGGTCCGCGCGGAAGTCACGGTCGCCGCCACGGTCATCGCGACCGCCGCGGTACCCACCACGATCGCCACCGCGGTCATCACGGCGCGGGTAGCTGGGACGGTCCCCGCCACGGTCGTCACGACGCTGGAAACCGCCGCCACCACCGGTGGGACGGCCACCACGGTCGTCATCACGACGCGGGTAGCTCGGACGGTCGCCACCGCGGTCGTCACGACCACCGCGGAAACCACCACGGTCATCGTCACGACGGGGGTAGCTGGGACGGTCCCCACCACGGTCGTCACGACCACCGCGGAAACCACCACGGTCATCGTCACGACGGGGGTAGCTGGGACGGTCCCCGCCACGGTCGTCACGGCGCTGGAAACCGCCGCCACCACCGGTGGGACGGCCACCACGGTCGTCATCACGGCGCGGGTAGCTCGGACGGTCGCCACCACGGTCGTCACGACGCTGGAAGCCACCACTGCTCGGGCGGTCGCCACGGTCGTCACGACGGAAGGAGGGACGGTCGCCGCCACCGGTGGGACGGCCACCACGGTCGTCATCACGACGGGGGTAGCTCGGACGGTCCCCACCACGGTCGTCACGACCACCGCGGAAACCACCACGGTCATCGTCACGGCGCGGGTAGCTCGGGCGGTCCCCGCCACGGTCGTCACGGCGCTGGAAACCGCCGCCACCACCGGTGGGACGGCCACCACGGTCGTCATCACGGCGCGGGTAGCTCGGACGGTCCCCACCACGGTCATCGCGACGCTGGAAGCCACCACCGCTCGGGCGGTCGCCACGGTCATCACGACGGGGGTAGCTGGGACGGTCCCCGCCACGGTCGTCACGGCGCTGGAAACCGCCGCCACCACCGGTGGGACGGCCACCACGGTCATCGTCACGGCGCGGGTAGCTGGGACGGTCCCCGCCACGGTCGTCACGGCGCTGGAAACCGCCGCCACCACCGGTGGGACGGTCGCCACGGTCATCACGACGGGGGTAGCTGGGACGGTCGCCACCACGGTCGTCACGACGCTGGAAGCCACCACTGCTCGGGCGGTCGCCACGGTCGTCACGACGGAAGGAGGGACGGTCGCCGCCACCGGTGGGACGGCCACCACGGTCGTCATCACGACGGGGGTAGCTGGGACGGTCGCCACCACGGTCGTCACGGCGCTGGAAACCGCCGCCACCACCGGTGGGACGGCCACGGTCATCGTCACGACGGGGGTAGCTCGGACGGTCCCCGCCACGGTCGTCACGGCGCTGGAAACCGCCGCCACCACCGGTGGGACGGCCACCACGGTCGTCATCACGGCGCGGGTAGCTGGGACGGTCCCCGCCGCCGGCGGGACGCCCACCGCGGTCGTCACGGCGGAAACCGCCGCCACTGCCGGTCGGACGGCCACCACGGTCGTCGCGGCGGAAGCCACCACGGTCACCGCCACGGTCGTCACGGCCCCCGCGGTAGCCGCCCCTGTCACCGCCGTCGTTGCGCCGAGGCTCGCGCTCCGGACGATCGTCGGGAGAGTTGGACATGGGTGTGACTCCTGTCGTCGGGGTACCGCTAGTCATTCTCGCGCAACCAACCCATGGCCGCGCTTCGGCGTAAAAAGGTGCAAAACAAAAAAGGACCCTTGGTCCAGCGTTGAACGCTGGACCAAGGGTCCTTTGAAAGATTGTTCGGCGGCGTCCTACTCTCCCACAGGGTCCCCCCTGCAGTACCATCGGCGCTGAAAGGCTTAGCTTCCGGGTTCGGAATGTAACCGGGCGTTTCCCTAACGCTATGACCACCGAAACCCTATCGGTTTCGAGCGAACAAGCACACTTTATAGTTATGTTCTAGCTCTAGAAACCAGTAACTGTTCGTTACTTCAGAACTAACACAGTGGACGCGAGCAACTGAGGACAAGCCCTCGGCCTATTAGTACCAGTCAGCTCCACCCGTTACCGGGCTTCCACATCTGGCCTATCAACCCAGTCGTCTACTGGGAGCCTTACCCTCTCAAGGAGGTGGGAATACTCATCTCGAAGCAGGCTTCCCGCTTAGATGCTTTCAGCGGTTATCCCTCCCGAACGTAGCCAACCAGCCATGCCCTTGGCAGGACAACTGGCACACCAGAGGTTCGTCCGTCCCGGTCCTCTCGTACTAGGGACAGCCCTTCTCAATATTCCTACGCGCACAGCGGATAGGGACCGAACTGTCTCACGACGTTCTAAACCCAGCTCGCGTACCGCTTTAATGGGCGAACAGCCCAACCCTTGGGACCGACTCCAGCCCCAGGATGCGACGAGCCGACATCGAGGTGCCAAACCATCCCGTCGATATGGACTCTTGGGGAAGATCAGCCTGTTATCCCCGGGGTACCTTTTATCCGTTGAGCGACGGCGCTTCCACAAGCCACCGCCGGATCACTAGTCCCGACTTTCGTCCCTGCTCGACCCGTCGGTCTCACAGTCAAGCTCCCTTGTGCACTTACACTCAACACCTGATTGCCAACCAGGCTGAGGGAACCTTTGGGCGCCTCCGTTACTCTTTGGGAGGCAACCGCCCCAGTTAAACTACCCATCAGACACTGTCCCTGATCCGGATCACGGACCGAGGTTAGACATCCAGCACGACCAGAGTGGTATTTCAACGGCGACTCCACAACCACTGGCGTGGCTGCTTCAAAGTCTCCCACCTATCCTACACAAGCCGAACCGAACACCAATATCAAACTATAGTAAAGGTCCCGGGGTCTTTCCGTCCTGCTGCGCGAAACGAGCATCTTTACTCGTAGTGCAATTTCACCGGGCCTATGGTTGAGACAGTCGAGAAGTCGTTACGCCATTCGTGCAGGTCGGAACTTACCCGACAAGGAATTTCGCTACCTTAGGATGGTTATAGTTACCACCGCCGTTTACTGGCGCTTAAGTTCTCAGCTTCGCACGCCCGAAAGCGCACTAACCGGTCCCCTTAACGTTCCAGCACCGGGCAGGCGTCAGTCCGTATACATCGCCTTACGGCTTCGCACGGACCTGTGTTTTTAGTAAACAGTCGCTTCTCGCTGGTCTCTGCGGCCACCCCCAGCTCACGGAGTAAATCCGATCACCAGTGATGGCCCCCCTTCTCCCGAAGTTACGGGGGCATTTTGCCGAGTTCCTTAACCATAGTTCACCCGAACGCCTCGGTATTCTCTACCTGACCACCTGAGTCGGTTTAGGGTACGGGCCGCCATGAAACTCGCTAGAGGCTTTTCTCGACAGCATAGGATCATCCACTTCACCACAATCGGCTCGGCATCAGGTCTCAGCCTTAATGAGGGACGGATTTGCCTACCCCTCGGCCTACACCCTTACCCCGGGACTACCACCGCCCGGGTTGGACTACCTTCCTGCGTCACCCCATCGCTTACCTACTACCACCTTGGATCGGCGGCTCCACCACTTTCCTTTCCCCGAAGGGTCCGGAACGGCTTCACGGCCTTAGCATTAGAGGATTCGATATTGGGCGTTTCAAAGCGGGTACCGGAATATCAACCGGTTGTCCATCGACTACGCCTGTCGGCCTCGCCTTAGGTCCCGACTTACCCTGGGCAGATCAGCTTGACCCAGGAACCCTTAGTCAATCGGCGCACACGTTTCTCACGTGTGTATCGCTACTCATGCCTGCATTCTCACTCGTGAACCGTCCACAACTAGCTTCCGCTGCTGCTTCACCCGGCACACGACGCTCCCCTACCCATCCCAGCGGGCGTTGGCCCTATTGCTGAAATGACACGACTTCGGCGGTACGCTTGAGCCCCGCTACATTGTCGGCGCGGAATCACTTGACCAGTGAGCTATTACGCACTCTTTCAAGGGTGGCTGCTTCTAAGCCAACCTCCTGGTTGTCTCTGCGACTCCACATCCTTTCCCACTTAGCGTACGCTTGGGGGCCTTAGTCGATGCTCTGGGCTGTTTCCCTCTCGACCATGGAGCTTATCCCCCACAGTCTCACTGCCGTGCTCTCACTTACCGGCATTCGGAGTTTGGCTAAGGTCAGTAACCCGGTAGGGCCCATCGCCTATCCAGTGCTCTACCTCCGGCAAGAAACACACGACGCTGCACCTAAATGCATTTCGGGGAGAACCAGCTATCACGGAGTTTGATTGGCCTTTCACCCCTAACCACAGGTCATCCCCCAGGTTTTCAACCCTGGTGGGTTCGGTCCTCCACGAAGTCTTACCTCCGCTTCAACCTGCCCATGGCTAGATCACTCCGCTTCGGGTCTAGAGCGTGCAACTCAATCGCCCTATTCGGACTCGCTTTCGCTACGGCTTCCCCACACGGGTTAACCTCGCTACACACCGCTAACTCGCAGGCTCATTCTTCAAAAGGCACGCAGTCACGACTGTATGTGCAAGCACATACAGCGACGCTCCCACGGCTTGTAGGCACACGGTTTCAGGTACTATTTCACTCCGCTCCCGCGGTACTTTTCACCATTCCCTCACGGTACTATCCGCTATCGGTCACCAGGGAATATTTAGGCTTAGCGGGTGGTCCCGCCAGATTCACACGGGATTTCTCGGGCCCCGTGCTACTTGGGAGATTCTTAAGCAAGCCGCTGATGTTTCGTCTACGGGGGTCTTACCCTCTACGCCGGACCTTTCGCATGTCCTTCGACTACATCAACGGTTTCTGACTCGCCGACCGGCCGGCAGACCGATCAAAAGAATTCCCACAACCCCGCATGCGCAACCCCTGCCGGGTATCACACGCATACGGTTTGGCCTCATCCGGTTTCGCTCGCCACTACTCCCGGAATCACGGTTGTTTTCTCTTCCTGAGGGTACTGAGATGTTTCACTTCCCCTCGTTCCCTCCACACTGCCTATGTGTTCAGCAGTGGGTGACAGCCCATGACGACTGCCGGGTTTCCCCATTCGGACACCCCCGGATCAAAGCTCAGTTGGCAGCTCCCCGGGGCCTATCGCGGCCTCTCACGTCCTTCATCGGTTCCTGGTGCCAAGGCATCCACCGTGTGCCCTTAAAAACTTGGCCACAGATGCTCGCGTCCACTGTGTAGTTCTCAAGCAACGACCAGTCACCCATCACCCCACCAGACAAGCTGGCGAGTTCACTGGGGCCGGCATCGCGAAGATACAACCTTACGGCCGTACCCTCAGATACCCAACAACGTGCCAGGCACGACCCTCCGCCACCATCACCGCTTTCCACGCCCGAGGGCAGTACTTGCAGAATGCTTTGGAAGACCGTGCCAAATAATCAACGTTCCACCCATGAGCTGACCGTGCAGAACATTTGTCTGCAATCGGTACTGTGCTCCTTAGAAAGGAGGTGATCCAGCCGCACCTTCCGGTACGGCTACCTTGTTACGACTTCGTCCCAATCGCCAGTCCCACCTTCGACAGCTCCCTCCCTTACGGGTTGGGCCACCGGCTTCGGGTGTTACCGACTTTCGTGACGTGACGGGCGGTGTGTACAAGGCCCGGGAACGTATTCACCGCAGCAATGCTGATCTGCGATTACTAGCAACTCCGACTTCATGGGGTCGAGTTGCAGACCCCAATCCGAACTGAGACCGGCTTTTTGAGATTCGCTCCACCTCACGGTATCGCAGCTCATTGTACCGGCCATTGTAGCACGTGTGCAGCCCAAGACATAAGGGGCATGATGACTTGACGTCGTCCCCACCTTCCTCCGAGTTGACCCCGGCGGTCTCCTGTGAGTCCCCATCACCCCGAAGGGCATGCTGGCAACACAGGACAAGGGTTGCGCTCGTTGCGGGACTTAACCCAACATCTCACGACACGAGCTGACGACAGCCATGCACCACCTGTATACCGACCACAAGGGGGGCACTATCTCTAATGCTTTCCGGTATATGTCAAGCCTTGGTAAGGTTCTTCGCGTTGCGTCGAATTAAGCCACATGCTCCGCTGCTTGTGCGGGCCCCCGTCAATTCCTTTGAGTTTTAGCCTTGCGGCCGTACTCCCCAGGCGGGGAACTTAATGCGTTAGCTGCGGCACCGACGACGTGGAATGTCGCCAACACCTAGTTCCCAACGTTTACGGCGTGGACTACCAGGGTATCTAATCCTGTTCGCTCCCCACGCTTTCGCTCCTCAGCGTCAGTAATGGCCCAGAGATCCGCCTTCGCCACCGGTGTTCCTCCTGATATCTGCGCATTTCACCGCTACACCAGGAATTCCGATCTCCCCTACCACACTCTAGCTAGCCCGTATCGAATGCAGACCCGAGGTTAAGCCTCGGGCTTTCACATCCGACGTGACAAGCCGCCTACGAGCTCTTTACGCCCAATAATTCCGGACAACGCTTGCGCCCTACGTATTACCGCGGCTGCTGGCACGTAGTTAGCCGGCGCTTCTTCTGCAGGTACCGTCACTTTCGCTTCTTCCCTGCTGAAAGAGGTTTACAACCCGAAGGCCGTCATCCCTCACGCGGCGTCGCTGCATCAGGCTTTCGCCCATTGTGCAATATTCCCCACTGCTGCCTCCCGTAGGAGTCTGGGCCGTGTCTCAGTCCCAGTGTGGCCGGTCGCCCTCTCAGGCCGGCTACCCGTCGTCGCCTTGGTGGGCCATTACCCCACCAACAAGCTGATAGGCCGCGGGCTCATCCTTCACCGCCGGAGCTTTTAACCCCCACCCATGCAGGCAGGAGTATTATCCGGTATTAGACCCCGTTTCCAGGGCTTGTCCCAGAGTGAAGGGCAGATTGCCCACGTGTTACTCACCCGTTCGCCACTAATCCACCCCGAAGGGCTTCATCGTTCGACTTGCATGTGTTAAGCACGCCGCCAGCGTTCGTCCTGAGCCAGGATCAAACTCTCCATGAATGTTTACCCGTAATCGGGTGCACACGCACTTAGAGCGGGCCGATCATGTCGGAATAAGACCGATCGACCACTGCGTCCTCGCTGTGTAATCGCCTGCAAGCACCACAACCCGAAGATTGCGACCTCACAGGTCTTTTTCAAAGGAACCTCATCCACCGAAATGGACGGGGTATCAACTTTTGGCGTTGATTTTTGGCACGCTGTTGAGTTCTCAAGGAACGGACGCTTCCTTCGTTCCTGTTTCCAGGCCCTCCGGGCGCTTCCTTCGTTTCCAACTCTACCAGATCATTTCCGCGCCCTGCTTCTCGAAAGTCGCAGTCGGTTTGGATTTGAATTCGGTGGCCGTTGGGGGCCTGTGCCTTTCGGCGCTCCACCACGTTAGCGCTTTTCCCTTGGGGCTCATAATCGGGCCGTCGGATTCGAATTCGGGCATGCCGAAATCGTCCCCGCCAGGGGTAGTCGTCGTGTGAGTGGTTTGGCCGCTCTGGGGGTCTGCGAAGGCAGTACCCCGTTCAAGCGGCTCGGGCTACGTTAGGCGTCCGCGAGGGGCGAGTCAAGTCGAGCGGCGGCGGGGCGCGTGGGCGCGGTACGGGCTGACCGTCGGGTCTTGGGCGATCCAGAAGCGGTAGGGATGGCCCGCGCCGGCTCCGCCGACTCCCGTGCGGGGACCCGTGCTCACCAGGTCGGGTGTGGCGGGGGTGCCCGTGAGCAGGGACAACGGGGAGTCGGGACCGGCGCAGAGGTCGGTGCCGTCCAGGGAGCGGTCCACGTCCAGGGCGGTGGCCAGGCGCGCCGGGCCCTTGGCCAGTTCCCCGTCCCGCCTCGCGGAGAGTCGACGTGTGCGGGCGAGCTCGGCGCCGACCGTCACCTCGCCCGCCCGCAGCAGGACCCCGCTCGCGTGGCCCGGGGGACCGCACACCAGGTTGAGGCTGAACCACATTCCGTAGATGAAGTAGACGTACGCGTGTCCGGGCGGCCCGAACATCGACGCGTTGCGGGCCGTGCGGCCCCGGTAGGCGTGCGAGCCGGGGTCCGCCTCCCCCTCGTACGCCTCGACTTCCGTGATGCGGAGTTCCAGCGGGCCGTCCGGGGTCCGGCGGACGAGGGTCCGGCCGAGGAGGTCGGGGGCCACGGTGAGGACCGGGCGGTCGAAGAAGGACCGGGCCAGGGGCGTACGGTCGGGGCGCGCGCTCATCCAATCGAGCGTAGTGGAACGCGCGCGGCTGCAACCGGGGCCTAAGGTTCCGCGTTTGTAGAGGTAGTCGCCAGAACTTTTACATCGATAGAGCCGTCAAGGGGAGTCAGAGCATGGGGTTCAGGAAGCTGTTCGCGAGCCTGGGTGCCGGTGGTGCCTCGGTGGACACGATCATCACCGAGCCGAACGTCGTTCCGGGCGGCATCGTCCAGGGTGAGGTCCGGATCCAGGGCGGATCCGTGGAGCAGCAGATCGAGGGGCTGTCCGTCGGTCTCCAGGCGCGGGTGGAGGTGGAGGGCGGTGACCAGGAGTACAAGCAGGACATCGTCTTCACCAAGCAGCGCCTCGGGGGTGCCGTGCAGGTGCAGGCCGGCGCGCTGCACGTGGTGCCGTTCGGGCTGGAGATCCCCGCGGAGACGCCGATCACCCACTTCGGCGGTCAGCACCTGCACGGGATGAACATCGGGGTCAGCACCGAGCTGGAGATCGCGCGCGCGGTGGACGCGGGTGACCTGGACGCGATCAACGTGCACCCGGTGCCGGCGCAGCAGGCGATCCTGGACGCCTTCCGGCAGCTCGGCTTCTCCTTCCGTTCGGCGGACATGGAGCGCGGGCACATCCGGGGGACGCGTCAGACGCTGCCCTTCTACCAGGAGATCGAGTTCCTGCCGCCGTCGCAGTACCGGGGGCTGAACCAGGTCGAGCTGACCTTCGTCTCGGACGGTCGTGAGATGGACGTCGTCCTGGAGATGGACAAGAAGCCGGGTCTGTTCTCCGAGGGCAGTGACACCTACCGCTGCTTCCAGGTGGGGCTGCAGTCCTACCAGGACACCGACTGGGCGGCGTACCTGAACCAGTGGATCGCCTCGGTCGGTTCGCAGCGCAACTGGCTCTAGGTCCTAGGCTCGGGGACGTACGCGTACGCGATGCAGGAGGTTCAGCAGTGGTCGAGCAGAGCAGGGCACCTCTTCCCCACGCCTTCCACCCGGAGGTGCACGCCTTCTCCGTGGTGAGCGGGGATGTGGAGCCCGGGGCGGATCTGGGTGACGCGCAGGTCCTGACGGGTGGGAACGTCTCGCCGCACCTGCGGTGGGAGGGTTTCCCGGCGGGGACGAAGAGCTTCGCCGTGACGTGTTTCGACCCGGATGCGCCGACGGGCAGCGGGTTCTGGCACTGGGTGCTGTTCGATCTTCCGGTGTCGGTCACCGAGCTGCCTGCGGGTGCGGGCAGCGGGAAGTTCGAGGGGCTGCCGGACGGGGCCGTGCACGTACGGAACGACTACGGCACCCGGGATTTCGGCGGCGCGCAGCCGCCGGCCGGGGAGCGGCACCGGTACGTGTTCACCGTGTACGCGGTGGATGAGGAGAAGCTCGGGCCGGACGCGGACGTCTCGCCGGCGGTCGTCGGCTTCAATCTGCGGTTCCACACCCTGGGTCGTGCGCAGCTGATCGGTGAGTACGAGGCGCCCACCGGCTGATCGTTGTCCCGTTGTTTGCCCGGTCCTGGTCTAAAGACGGCCAGGACCGGGCATTTTTATTGCGTTGTCCCGCGTGGCGCGCGCGGCCAGAGTGGTTGCGGGCTCTGCTGCCGGTGTGGTCGCGGGCCTGCACACGGGAGGTGGGCGAGATGCGGGACACGCTGGTGCTGAATGCGAGCTTCGAGCCGCTGTCGACGGTGACGTTGAACAGGGCCGTGGTCCTGGTGCTCCAGGACAAGGCCGTGGTCGAACAGTCCCATCCCGAGCTGCGTGTGCGGGCGGCCACCATGGAGCTTCCGATGCCCCGGGTGATCAGGTTGTGCAGGTATGTCCGGGTGCCCTTCCGAAGACATGCTCCCTGGTCACGGAGGGGTGTGTTGGCCCGGGACCAGCACCGGTGCGCGTACTGCGGGAGGCGCGCGACGACCGTGGACCACGTACTGCCGCGGGCTCAGGGCGGCGGGGACACGTGGTTGAACACGGTGGCCTCGTGCGCCGAGGACAACCACCGCAAAGCGGCCCGGACTCCGGAGGAGGCGGGGATGCCGCTCCTCCGGAAGCCGTTCGTGCCGTCGCCGGCGGACGCGATGCTGTTGGCGCTGGGGGCGGGCGGTCGCAGTGCCCTCCCCGAGTGGCTTGAGCGTTCCGCCTAGTACCGCTGACCGTGCGGCTGCGCTGGGCGACGTATTCGGGATACGTCGCTCAGCGGATCAGCAGCTGGACGATCGCGAGGATGCCGACCACGACGATGATTCCGCGCAAGGCGGTCGGCGGGAGCCGGCGGCCGACCTTGGCGCCGATCTGGCCGCCGATGGTGGAGCCGACCGCGATGAGGACCACGGCCGTCCAGTCGAACTCGGCGACGAAGAGGAAGACGACGGCCGCGATGCCGTTGACGAGGGCGGCGAGGACGTTCTTGACGGCGTTGATCCGTTGCAGGTCGTCGCGGAGGAGCAGGCCCATGAGTCCGAGGTACAGCACTCCCTGGGCGGCGCCGAAGTAGCCTCCGTACGCGCTGGCGAGCAGCATCCCCGAGAGCAGGGCCGGGCCTCCGTCGGGATGCCCGGCGTCGCCGCCCGAGGCCTCCTGGCGCTTGCGCAGGGCCGCCGCGAGTCGGGGCTGGAGCACGACGAGCACGAGGGCGAGCCCGATCAGGACGGGCACGATCGTGTCGAAGGAGTCCGACGGCAGGGTGAGGAGCAGGATGGCTCCCGCGAGCCCGCCGACGAGGGAGACGGCGCCGAGCCGCATGATGCGGGCGCGCTGGCCCTGGAGTTCCTTGCGGTAGCCGATGGCTCCGCTGATGGACCCGGGCACCAGTCCGAGCGTGTTGGACACGTTGGCGGTGACCGGGGACAGGCCGGTGGCGAGCAGCACCGGGAAGGTGATGAGGGTGCCGGAGCCGACGATGGTGTTGATCGTGCCGGCGCCGATGCCGGCGGCGAAGACCGCGAGTGATTCCCAGATGGACATGGACCGCGCCATCCCCTTTGCATGAGTGGGTCGCCTCCCCGCCATGAAGGTCGAGGGGCCGGTCCGATCATGCAGGAGGGGAAGGGAGCGTCAGTCGATGGGGGGCTGTTCGCGGCGGGAGGGCGGGACGGTGTCGCTCGCGTTGCCGCCCTCCTTGCCGGAGTTCTGCGGGTTGAAGCCGGAACCTCCGCCCATGGGGCCGAAGTTACCCATGGCGCCGGAGAGGCCCTTGAGGGCGTCGCCGATCTCGCTCGGCACGATCCAGAGCTTGTTTGCGTCGCCTTCGGCGATCTTCGGGAGCATCTGGAGGTACTGGTAGGCGAGGAGCTTCTGGTCGGCGTCGCCGGCGTGGATGGACTCGAAGACCGTGCGGATGGCCTGGGCCTCGCCTTCGGCGCGCAGGGCTGCGGCCTTGGCGTCACCTTCGGCGCGCAGGATCGAGGACTGCTTCTCGCCCTCGGCGCGCAGGATCTCGGACTGTCGGACACCTTCGGCCTGGAGGATCGCGGCGCGCTTGTCGCGGTCGGCGCGCATCTGCTTCTCCATCGAGTCCTGGATGGAGGTCGGCGGCTCGATGGCCTTCAGCTCGACGCGGTTGACGCGGATGCCCCACTTGCCGGTGGCCTCGTCGAGGACTCCGCGCAGGGCGGCGTTGATCTCCTCGCGGGAGGTGAGGGTGCGTTCGAGGTCCATGCCGCCGATGATGTTGCGCAGCGTGGTGACGGTGAGTTGCTCGATGGCCTGGATGTAGCTGGCCACTTCGTACGTCGCGGCGCGGGCGTCGGTCACCTGGTAGTAGATGACGGTGTCGATGTTGACGACCAGGTTGTCCTGGGTGATCACCGGCTGCGGCGGGAAGGGGACGACCTGTTCACGCAGGTCGATCCGGTTGCGGATCGAGTCGATGAACGGGACGACGATGTTCAGGCCCGCGTTGAGGGTGCGGGTGTAGCGGCCGAATCGCTCGACGATGGCGGCGCTGGCCTGCGGGATCACCTGGATCGTCTTGACCAGTGCGATGAAGACCAGAACCACGAGAATGATCAGGACGATGATGATCGGTTGCATGCGGTTCCCCGTGCCCTTCCGGCTGTCTGTGCTGCCCCGTTGATCGCGAGTCTCGCAGACCTCGGGGCCGCGAGTCGGCTGCTTGGCTCACATCAGGTCACATCACGTCACATGACGACCGCGGTCGCCCCGTCGATGTCCACGACGTCCACGGACTGGCCGGGTTCGTAGCTGACGTCCGCGTCGAGGGCGCGGGCGGACCAGATCTCGCCGGCGAGTTTGATCCGGCCGCCGCCGCCGTCGACGCGTTCGAGGACGACGGCACTTCTGCCCTTCAACGCGTCGATGCCCGTGCGGTGTTGGGGTCGTTGGTGGCGGTTGGCGAGGGGCCGGACGACGGCGATCAGGGCCACCGAGACGATCACGAAGACCAGGACCTGTGCCACCACTCCCCCGCCGAGCGCCGCCGTGACGGCGGCGGCCACCGCGCCGACCGCGAACATGCCGAACTCGGGCATCGCGGTCAGGACGAGGGGGATGCCCAGTCCGACCGCGCCGATCAGCCACCACACCCATGCGTCGATGTCGGTCACATGGTCATGGTAGGTCCGTCGGGCACGGTCGGGACAGGGTGCGGGCCATGCCCGCCGAACCGGTCCGATGCCGGGTCCTGTCGTCAAAGCCCCGCACGGGGCGGGGCTTTGACGACAGGGCCCGGGCGACAGGACCTAGCGCAGGGGCAGACCCCGGGCGGCCCAGCGGTCGTCCTCGTTGCGCTCGACGATCAGCGGGAGGCCGAAGCAGAGCGAGAGGTTGCGGGAGGTCAGTTCCAGGTCGATGGGACCGGCGGTGACGACCTTGCCCTGACGGATCATCAGGACGTGCGTGAAGCCGGGGGCGATCTCCTCGACGTGGTGGGTGACCATGATCATGGAGGGCGCGAGCGGGTCGCGGGCGAGCCGGCCGAGGCGGCGTACGAGGTCCTCCCGGCCGCCGAGGTCCAGGCCTGCGGCGGGCTCGTCGAGGAGCAGCAGCTCCGGGTCGGTCATCAGGGCGCGGGCGATCAGGGTGCGCTTGCGCTCGCCCTCGGAGAGGGTGCCGAACTTCCGGTCGAGGTAGTCCGTCATGCCGAGGCGGTCGAGGAACGCGCGGGCGCGCTGCTCGTCGATGTCCTCGTACTCCTCCTGCCACGTCGCCGTCATCCCGTAGGCGGCGGTGAGGACGGTCTCCAGGACGGTCTGCCGCTTGGGGAGCTTGTCGGCCATCGCGATACCGGCGACACCGATGCGGGGGCGCAGGTCGAAGACGTTCACCTTGCCGAGGGTGCTGCCGAGGATGGTGGCCTCGCCCTTGGTGGGGAAGAGGTAGCTGGAGGCGACGTTGAGCAGGGTGGTCTTCCCGGCGCCGTTGGGGCCGAGGATCACCCAGCGCTCCCCCTCCTTCACCGACCAGGAGACCTGGTCCACCAGCGCCCGGCCCTCGCGGACCACGGATACGTCCACCAGCTCCAGAACATCGCTCATGAGCGTGTTGTCACCCCTTGCAGTCTTCGGATCGTCAGTGCACCGGTAGGCGCAGCCCCAGGGGAAAACCTACGCCACTCGGCGAGGCCTCCGGGCGCCAGGCCGGTTCCCCGCACCGATCCGTAAAGTGGGGGGATGCTTTTCGAACCACGTTCAGGGCGGTTGGCCGCCTGGGGGAACGCGCTGCTGGCCGGTCTGGTCTCGCCCGACGAGGCCGTGTTGTCGATCGTGGGCGAGGACGCCGTACACCGGGTGTCGGGGCTGCCGGGGGAATCGGGGCCGGTTGGGCTCACGCTGGCGCTGGGCCGGATGCGGACGCTGGGGGTGTCCGGGTTGCGGGTCGCGCTGCCGGCTCCGGGCCATCCGTTGGGCTTGAGCGGTCCGCCCGAGTTCAACGCGCGGGCGTTGGACGCGGAGGAGGCCGTCGTCGCCGTCGGCGCGGCATTGGGGCTGGTGCCGGAGGTGACCGAGGCCGGGCCGGCCGGGGACGTGCACGTGGAGGTGGTGTGGCACGTGCTCCCGGTGCGGGAGGCCCCGCCGGCGGACGTGCCGTCGCTCGGCGAGGCGGAACGGGAGCTGGCCGAGGCGTTGCGCGAGGCCACGGTGGTGCTGACCCGGTTGGACGTGGCGGGGTCGGGGCCGGTGGCCGAGGCGGCCCTTTCGGCGTACCGGGCGCGGGCCGAGGCCGGGCGGGAGGTGCTGGCGCCGGGGTATCCGCCGCGGGCGGTGCGGGTGCTGTCGTTGGCGCAGCGGGTGGACCTGATGGTGTCGTTGGCCTACGAGAACGGGCACGGGGGCGCGGTGGCCGCCTCGGAGATGGCGGCGCGGGCCGAGGCCCTGCGGCCGGTGGAGCGGGTGGCGCGGCGGGCGCTGGTCGCGGCGTACAACGCGGCCGTGGAGGAGCGGGAGCGGGGCTGACCCCCGGGGGCGCGTCACGTCCAACCCGGGCCCGGGGTGGACGTGACGCGGCCCCGCTTCCCGGGGAGAGGTGGGGGAAGCGGGGCCGGTGGGGAGGGCGTCAGTGGTTGAGGCCCGTGTTGCCGAAGGCGCCGTTCAGGAGGCCGATCACGGTGACCGAGTTGCCGACGAGGTTGACGGGGACGTGCACGGGGACCTGGAGCTGGTTCCCCGAGGCCACGCCGGGCGAGTTCAGGGCCTCGCCCTCCGCGGACGCACCGCCGTGCGCCGAGGAGACACCGGCGCCGGCGGCGATCAGGCCGCCGGCGATCATGGTGACGGCTGCGGCCTTCTTGATGTTCTTCACGTTCTCGTCCTCCAGTGCCTCTGCCGCGGCCTGCCGCCCCGACACGTAGGGGAGAACGGTCGTCCCGTGCTCGGGATACGCCATGTGGGGTACATACACCCGACCGTATGAATCTCAGATCAACGCCGGACGTCCACGATTCCGTGCCTGACCGCCCACAACGCCGCCTGGGTCCGATCGGACAGGTCCAGTTTCATCAGGATGTTCGAGACGTGGGTCTTGACCGTCTTCTCCGACAGGACCAGCGCGCGGGCGATCTCCCGATTGGACCGGCCGTCCGCGATGAGGGAGAGCACTTCCCGTTCCCGGTCGGTCAGCGAGCCGGGGCGACCGGAGGCGGCTCCCTGGCCCTCCTGGGCGAGCAGGGCCTGCGCGACCTCCGGCTGGAGGAGGACGTGGCCCGCGTGGACGGAGCGGATGGCGGCGGCGAGGGCTTCGGGGTCGATGTCCTTGTAGACGTAGCCGGCCGCGCCCGCGCGCAGGGCGGGGACCACGGTGCGCTGCTCGGTGAAGCTGGTGACGATCAGCACCCGGGCCGGGTTCGCCGCCTCGCGCAGTCGGCGCAGGGCCTCGATGCCGTCGGTGACGGGCATCTTGACGTCCATCAGGATCACGTCGGGCCGCAGTTCCTCGGCGCGGGCGATGCCCTCCTCGCCGTCGGCGGCCTCGCCGACCACCTCGATGTCCTCCTGGACCTCCAGGAAGGTGCGCAGTCCGCGCCGGACCACCTGGTGGTCGTCCACCAGCAGGACGCGGATCCGGGTGTCAGCCACCGGGGACCTCCATCTCGATCGTGGTGCCCTTCGCGGGCTCCGAGTGCACCTCCAGCCGGCCCCCGACGCCGCTCGCGCGGTCGCGCATGGAGACGAGGCCGAGGTGGCGGCCCGCCGTGCGGACCGTGGAAGGGGAGAAGCCGCGGCCGTCGTCCCGTACGGACAGGAGCGCTCCGGCGCCCCGGCGGAGCAGGGTGACCTCGACGGTCTCGGCCCCGGAGTGGCGCAGGGCGTTGTGGAGGGCCTCCTGGGCGACGCGCAGGACGGCTTCCTCCTGGGTCGCGGGGAGGGCCCGTACGCCGTCACAGGTGAAGGTGACGTGCGCGGTGTGGGCCCGGTCCAGGACGCGGACGTGGTCGCGCAGGGTCGCCACGAGTCCGTCCTCGTCCAGGGCGGCGGGGCGCAGCTCGGTCACGGCGGCGCGCAGTTCGTCGGCGGCCTCGGCGGCGAGGGCGGCCACCTGCTGGAGTTCGTCCTTGGCCCGGGCGGGGTCGCGGTCGACGAGGGCGGAGGCCGCCTGGGCGGTGAGTCGCAGGGAGAACAGCTTCTGGCTCACGGCGTCGTGCAGTTCGTGGGCGAGGCGGGAGCGCTCCTCGGCGATGGTCAGCTCGCGGCTGCGCTCGTAGAGGCGTGCGTTGGTGAGGGCGATGGCCGCGTGCTGGGCCAGGAGGGACAGGAGTTCCTCGTCCTCGTCGGTGAAGCCGCGGCCGTCACCGGGGGCGTCCGAGGGGGTGGCGCCGTGCTTGTTCGCGAGGAAGAGGGCCCCGAGGGTCTCCTCGCCGTCGCGGACCGGCATGCCGAGGAAGTCCGACATCTCGGGGTGGGCGGCGGGCCAGCCGCCGAAGCGCGGGTCCCGGCGTACGTCGGTCAGCCGCTCGGGGCCGTCCTGGTGGAGCATCGCGGCGAGGATGCCGTGTTGGCGGGGCAGGGGGCCGATGCGGCGCCACTGTTCCTCGGTGATGCCGTCCACGACGAACTGCGCGAAGCCGCCGTGGTCGTCCGGGACGCCCAGGGCCGCGTACTCGGCGCCGAGGAGTTCGCGGGCCGAGACGACGATCGTGCGCAGGACGTCCTGGACCTCCAGTCGGCGGCTCATGGCCAGCAGGGCCGTGCTGACGGCGGCCAGCCCGGTACAGGGTCCCTTGTGCATGGCCTCACCGTACCGGCGGGCCTGACCTGCGGGATCGGACCTCGGGCGTAGGTCCGGTGGCCTCGGGCACACGGCCGAGGGAAGGGACGGCGGAGGGTCTCTCCCCCTGGGGGATGACGGCCGGGGGGCTCTTCTCTACCCCTGGGTGGATAAACCTCACCGATTGCGTTGCTGCTGCAACTCTGAGTGAGAACACCGCGAGGGCGATGTGACCCCGGGCATAGGACCCACGTCACTTACGAAGAAGCCTAGTGGACACATAAAGACCCTGTCAGCACTGTTGCGCCTAGAGACGATGCCCGAATGCGGGCTGCGGCCGGGGATCCTGATCCACTAAGCGGCTTCGTACGTCACACCTTTGCCAGGCGTTTTTGCCACCGCTAAGAATGTCGACGTCGCACAGCGCCGAGGATCTCGGATCCACCCGGCGCTTTCCTGCGGCTCCCGCTATTCGAAGAGGTTGCACACGCATGACCGAGACCAGCACCCCCGGCCACAGTCGTCGTCTGACCAAGGCCCAGAAGCTCTCCTTCGCAGGCATCGCCGGCTTCGGCGCCGCCGCACTCGTCTTCTCCCTCGTACCGGCCAATGGCGCCGGGTCGAGCGAGTCGACGACCATCTCCGCCGCCCCCGTGGCGTGGACGAAGGCCGTGAACGGCGCCCAGACGAAGACCGTGCAGGCGCACCTCGGCACGCAGAAGGCCATCGCCGACCAGAAGGCCATCAACGCGGCCACCCAGGCCGCGGTCGCCAAGAAGGCGAAGGCGAAGGCCGACGCCGACAACAAGGCCAAGGCCGCGGCGCAGGCGAAGGCGCGCGCCGCGAAGACGGCGGCGAGCCGTTCCGCGGTCCGCACCCCCGTCTTCGCGAACAACCTGGACGGCTGGATCAAGGAAGCCCTCCACATCATGAAGCGCGAGGGGATCCCGGGCACCTACGCCGGCATCCACAAGAACGTGATGCGCGAGTCCAGCGGCAACCCGCTGGCGATCAACAACTGGGACGTCAACGCCCAGAACGGCATTCCCAGCAAGGGTCTGCTCCAGGTCATCGCCCCAACCTTCAAGGCGTACCACGTCAAGGGCACCAAGTTCGACCAGTACGACCCGGTCGCCAACATCGTCGCCGCCTGCAACTACGCGGCCGACCGATACGGCTCCATGGACAACGTCAACAGCGCCTACTAGGCCTTCGACGCACCGCTCCCCCATGCGCCTCAGGGCGGCCCCCGGACTTCCGGGTGCCGCCCTGAGGCGTTCGTGCGCACGGCCGTGCGTGCCGGTCACTTGCCGGCGCGCATGACCTCCGGCTCGTGGCGGCGCAGCAGCCGCTGGACCGCGAAGCCGCAGGCGATGCCGAGGAGCAGCAGCATCGTGACGTTCAGGCTCCACTGGCCGACCGTGGCGTCCCAGAGCGGGTCGGTGTTGGTCGGGTTGTCGGCGTCCCACGGCGGCATGAGCACGCCGAGGTTCAGCGTGGTGCCGGCGGCGGCGATGGCCCAGCGGGACGGCATCAGCCAGGCGAACTGCTCCAGGCCCGGGGAGTCGTACACCTGGAAGAGGATGCCGGTGAAGACGACCTGGACGATCGCGAACATCACCAGCAGCGGCATGGTCTTCTCGGCGGTCTTCACCAGCGAGGAGATCACCAGGCCGAACATCATCGAGGTGAAGCCGAGCGCGATGACCGACAGGCAGATCTCGACGGCCGGCGGCATGACCAGGCCCTCGGTCGGCAGATCGCGCGGGTAGAAGCCGATCCCGCAGATGATCACGCCCTGGATGGCCGTGATGACGCCGAGGACGATCACCTTCGACATGAGGTACGCCGACCGGGACAGCCCGGTCGCGCGCTCACGCTCGTAGATGACGCGTTCCTTGATCAGCTCGCGGACCGAGTTGGCCGCGCCGGAGAAGCACATGCCGACCGCCAGGATCAGCATGATCGTGCCGGCGTCGCCGTTGAAGCGGGACGGGGCCACGGGGGGCGCGAGGCCGAACTTCGCGGGGATGACCGTGGAGACCACGCCCAGGACCGCGGGCAGGATCAGCATCAGGCCGATGAAGCCCTTGTCGGAGGCGATCACCGAGACGTAGCGGCGGATCAGCGTCCACAGCTGGGAGCCCCAGCCCTGCGGCTTCGGCGGGCGCATCTGCTGCGCGGGCGGCATCGCGACCGACTGCGGGGCGACCGCGTCGATGTCGGCGGCGTACAGCTGGTAGTGCTGCGAGCCCTTCCAGCGGCCGGCCCAGTCGTACTCTCGGTAGTTCTCGAAGGCCGAGAAGACGTCCGCCCACGTGGTGTAGCCGAAGAAGTTCAGCGCCTCGTCCGGCGGGCCGAAGTACGCGACCGAGCCGCCGGGGGCCATGACCAGCAGCTTGTCGCAGATGGCCAGCTCGGCGACCGAGTGGGTGACGACGAGGACGGTGCGGCCGTCGTCGGCGAGGCCGCGCAGCAGCTGCATGACGTCGCGGTCCATGCCCGGGTCGAGGCCGGAGGTCGGCTCGTCCAGGAAGATCAGCGACGGCTTGGTGAGCAGCTCCAGCGCCACGGACACGCGCTTGCGCTGGCCGCCCGAGAGCGCGGTGATCTTCTTGTCCTTGTGGATGTCGAGCTTGAGCTCGCGCAGCACCTCGTCGACGCGGGCGGCGCGCTCGGACTCGGCGGTGTCACCGGGGAAGCGGAGCTTGGCCGCGTACTTCAGGGCCGTGCGGACGCGCAGCTCCTTGTGCAGGATGTCGTCCTGCGGGACCAGGCCGATGCGCTGGCGGAGTTCCGCGAACTGCTTGTACAGGTTGCGGTTGTCGTAGAGGACGTCGCCCTCGTTCGCGGGCCGGTAGCCGGTCAGCGCCTTGAGGAGGGTGGACTTGCCGGAGCCGGACGGGCCGATGACGCCGATCAGCGACTTCTCCGGGACGCCGAAGGTGACGTCCTTGAGGATCTGCTTGCCTCCGTCGACCGTCACCGTGAGGTGGCGGGCGGAGAAGGAGACCTCACCGGTGTCGACGAACTCCTCGAGCCGGTCGCCGATGATCCGGAACGTCGAGTGGCCGACGCCCACGATGTCGTTCGGGCCGAGCACCGCCGTGCCGGACTTGGCGAGGGGCTGACCGTTGACGTAGGTGCCGTTGTGACTGCCGAGGTCGCGGATCTCGAACCGGCCGCCGGGCATGGAGCGGAACTCGGCGTGGTTGCGGGAGACCTGGAGGTCGGAGACGACCAGCTCGTTCTCCAGCGCGCGACCGATCCGCATGACGTGGCCCAGCGAGAGCTGGTGGAACGTCGTCGGGCTGCGGTCGCCGTGACCGGCGGCGCCCGGCCCCTGCGCGGGGCGCACGTCGCCCTGCTGCTGGGGGATGTGCTGCTGCGGGAACTGCGGCTGCGCCGGCTGCTGCTGCCAGGCCTCCTGCTGCGGCTGCTGCCGGGGCGGCGCCTCGTACCCGGCGGCCTGGCCCTGGTAGGCGGGAGCCTGGTGGGCCGGGGCCTGGTGGGCAACGTGCTGCGGCGCGGCGGCGGCGCTCGGATTCAGCCGCGGTCCGTCGGTGGCGTTGCCGAGGTGGACCGGCGTGCCGGGCACGAGTTCGGCCTGCTGGACCCTGGCCCCGTGCACGTACGTGCCGTTGGTGCTGCCGTGGTCCTCGATCCCCCAACCACGGCCGTTCCAGCTGATGGTGGCGTGCCGCCACGACACGCGCGCGTCATCGATCACCACGTCTCCCTGGGGATCGCGCCCCAGCGAGTACGACCTGGACGGATCGAGCGTCCAGGTCCTTCCATTCAATTCCAGTACGAGTTCCGGCACTCCAGCCCCACTTAAGTCCCCCGAGAATCCCCCTGGCGTCAGGGAGTCCGACGTCAGGGAGTCTAGGGATGGCGAACATCCGTGGGAACTATTTCAGGCCTGCGCCCACATGTGGAATCGGGGCCGTTCCGGGGTGCCCGCGAGCGCCCGTCGGCGGGGTGGAAAGGCACCCGGAGAGTGCGATACGGGACTTCTCGCCCCGCGATTCGCACCCGCGTCCGGGTCACGCGCGCCCGGCGTCGACGTCGGGTCCGGGCCGGCGGGACAGGGGAGCCGGGGCGGAGAGGCCGGGAGAGTCGGAGCGAGAGGCCGGGGGCCGGCCTTCACGCGCCCGCCACCCCCCGGACCGGCACCTTTCACCCCCGCGCCGCCCTCCGGGACCTCCGTACCGGGGATTCGGGCGCCCGCAGGGTGGGACGGGGGTCCTGCTCCCGGGACGGGGAAGATACGGTGAACCCACCATGAGCGCATCGCAGACCTCCGACGTCCCCACCCTCCTCGTCAAGATCTTCGGCAAGGACCGTCCCGGGATCACCGCCGGGCTGTTCGACACCCTCGCCGCCTACTCCGTCGACGTCGTCGACATCGAGCAGGTCGTCACCCGTGGCCGCATCGTCCTGTGCGCCCTCGTCACCCAGCCGTCCGGCGCCGCCGAGGGCGAGCTGCGGGCCACCGTCCACAGTTGGGCCGAGTCGCTGAGGATGCAGGCCGAGATCCTCTCGGGCACCGGCGACAACCGGCCGCGCGGCAGTGGTCGTTCCCACGTCACGGTGCTCGGGCACCCGCTCACCGCCGAGTCCACGGCGACCATAGCGGCCAGGATCACCGAGACCGGCGGCAACATCGACCGCATCTTCCGGCTCGCCAAGTACCCGGTGACGGCGGTGGAGTTCGCCGTGTCCGGTGTCGAGACGGAGCCGCTGCGCACCGCGCTGGCCACGGCCGCCGCCCGGATCGGCGTCGACGTGGCCGTGGTCTCGGCCGGACTGCACCGCCGGGCCCAGCGCCTGGTGGTCATGGACGTGGACTCGACCCTGATCCAGGACGAGGTCATCGAGCTGTTCGCCGCGCACGCGGGCTGCGAGGCCGAGGTGGCGGCGGTGACCGAGCAGGCCATGCGCGGTGAGCTGGACTTCGAGCAGTCGTTGCACGCGCGCGTCGCGTTGCTGGCGGGGCTGGACGCCTCCGTGGTGGACAAGGTCCGCGCGGAGGTGCGGCTGACGTCCGGTGCCCGGACCCTGATCCGCACCCTGAAGCGGCTGGGCTACCAGGTGGGTGTGGTGTCCGGGGGGTTCACCCAGGTCACGGACGACCTGCGGGAGCGGCTCGGGCTGGACTTCGCGGCCGCCAACACGCTGGAGATCGTCGACGGGAAGCTGACCGGCCGGGTCGTCGGCGAGATCGTGGACCGGGCGGGCAAGGCCCGGCTGCTGCGCCGCTTCGCCGCGGAGGCCGGCGTGCCGCTGGCCCAGACCGTCGCGATCGGCGACGGCGCCAACGACCTGGACATGTTGAACGCGGCCGGGCTGGGCGTGGCCTTCAACGCCAAGCCGGTGGTCCGCGAGGCCGCGCACACCGCGGTGAACGTGCCGTTCCTGGACGCGGTGCTGTACCTGCTGGGCATCACCCGGGAAGAGGTCGAGGCCGCCGACCTCGCCTAGTCCCCGTACACGCGAAACGGGACCCGGTGCCTCGACGGCGCCGGGTCCCGTTCGCGTGTACGCAGGTGAGCCGCCCTGATCGGCGGGGCGGCCGCGGGGGTCAGCTGTGGGGGGTCCAGTAGTCCAGCAGCGTGCCGACGCCGTGCTCCACGGACTTCCAGGAGCCGGTGAAGGAGACCACGGCGAGAGCTGAGGTCGGGAAGGCGCTGCGGTGCATGCGGGAGAGCGCGTCGCCCTGGGCGCTGCCGGAGAGGGCGTCCGCGAGGGCGTGCATGCCCGGGTTGTGGCCGATCACGAGGAGGTCGGCCACGTCGTCGGGGGTCTCGTTCAGGAGGGCGATGAGCTCGCCCGGGGAGGCCTCGTAGAGGCGCTCCTCGTACGTGGTTTTCGGCCGGTGCGGCAGTTCGTGGACGGCCAGCTTCCACGTCTCGCGGGTCCGGGCCGCGGTGGAGCAGAGGGCCAGGTCGAAGGCGATGCCGGTCTGGGCCAGCTTGCGGCCGGCGGCCGGGGCGTCGTGACGACCGCGTTCGGCCAGGGGCCGCTCGTGGTCCGATCCGTCCGACCATTCGGCCTTGGCGTGCCGGAGGAGGACGATCCTGCGGGATGTGTCGGCGCTCATGACTCCCAGCTTCGCATGAAACGAGCCACGGGGCGCAGGGTGTTGGAGGGTCCGCCTCCGGGGTGGAGCGTGCTCCGGCGTACGCGGGTCAGCCGACGGCGCGCAGCAGCTGTGCGGTGACCTGGACCAGCGAGGAGTTCTCGTCCGGGGCGGCGTGGGCCGCGCCGGACCCGGCTCCGGCGAGGAGGAGCAGCAGGAGGCCGAAGGCGAGCGCGGGCAGGGCCAGCGCCCACCAGTGCAGGCGGGCGTCGGCTCCGCTGCCGGCGGTGCGTCGGCGGCCGGACGGTACGGCGAGGGGCGGGGCGTGCGTGGGGGCCGACATGGCCGCCTCCGGTGGTGTGCGGGTGGGACTGGCTCGCTGCCTCGAATCTATGGATTCGAGGCGGCGGTTCCCATCCGGGGCACACCCCGGTTGTCCCTGAGCCTGGCCCCCTAGGGGTTGGTGGGGTTATCCCCACCAACCCTCGGGGGCCGCGTCGTCAGGAGGGGGAGGCGATCGACGCGATGACGGCGATGACGACGGTCACGAGCAGCATCGCGCCCAGCACGAGGCCGAGCTTCTTGTGGCCGTTCTGCGGGTTCGGTTCGAGTACGGGCGACATGGCGTTCAGTCTCGCATGCCGCATTCGTCCTCGATCGTGCGGTCCCGGCCGGCGAGGACGCCGAGCGCGATCTGCGGGACGAGCAGCGCGGCCATGAGGGCGAGGGGCAGGTCCCAGCCGCCGCTGTGCTGGTAGAGGGTGCCGATGAGGAGCGGGCCGGGGATGGAGATGAGGTAGCCGGTGCTCTGCGCGAAGGCGGACAGCTTGACGACGCCCGCGGAGGACTTGGCGCGCAGTCCGATCATGGTGATGACGAGCGGGAAGGCGCAGTTGGAGACGCCGAGCAGGAGGGCCCAGGCCCAGGCTCCGCCTGCGGGGGCGAGCCAGAGGCCGGCGTAGCCGAGGAAACCGAAGAGGCCGAGGACCACGGCGATGGCGCCCTGGTTCCGCATCCGGCCGGCGAGGTTGGGGATGACGAAGGCCAGCGGGACGCCCATGACCATGGTGACGGCGAGCAGGACGCCGGCAGTCCCGGCGGAGACCCCTGCGTCGCGGAAGATCTGCGGGAGCCAGCCCATCGTGACGTACGCCCCGGTGGCCTGGAGGCCGAAGTAGCAGCCCAGGGCCCAGGCGGTGCGGCTGCGGGCGACGCGCGGGCCGGCGTCGGGGCTCGCGCCGGCGGGTGCGGCGGCCTTGTCGCGGCGGCCGGCGACGGCGATGGGCAGCCAGGGCAGTACGGCGGCCACCGCGAGGGCGGCCCAGACCAGCAGGCCGGCGCGCCAGCTGCCGCCGAGGGCGGAGGTCAGCGGGACGGTCGCGGCGGCGGCGAGGGAGGTGCCGGCGGCCAGGGCCATGGAGTAGAGGCCGGTCATGGTGCCGACCCGGTCCGGGAACCAACGCTTGACGATCACCGGGAGCAGCACGTTCGTCAGGGCTATGCCGGCGAGGGACAGGGCGCTGGCGGCGAGGAACCCGGCGGCGTTGGTCGCGAAGGGCCGGATCAGCAGTCCGGCGGCGACGGCGACCATGCCCGCGCAGACCACGGCGGCGGGGCCGAAGCGGCGGGAGAGCCGGGGGGCGGTGACGCCGAAGACGGCGAAGCAGAGGGCGGGGACGGAGGTGATGAGTCCGGCCACGGTGCCGCTCATGCCGAGGCCCGTGCGGGTCTCCTCGAAGAGGGCTCCGAGGCTGGTGATGGCGGGTCGCAGGTTGAGGGCGGCCAGCACGATTCCGACGATGAGCACGGGGCCGAGCCATACCGGCTGCGGGGTGACGGGGGCGGCTAGGGGGTGCGGGGGTGCCGTGCGCGCGGCCTGGGGCCGGTTCATGGTCTGGATTTCATCGTCGGACATTGAACCATCATAGAATCATGGGATGATTGGTTGTCCACCCCCGTTCCGCGTTCGCACCCGGAGAGGACACCGCCCGCATGCCGCTGACATCGCCCCGGCGATCCGCGCTCGTCGACCAGGTGATCGCCCAGCTCAGGAACCAGATCACCTCAGGTGAATGGCCCGTGGGCTCCCGCATTCCCACCGAGCCCGAGCTGGTGGAGCTGCTGGGCGTCGCCCGCAACACCGTGCGCGAGGCCGTCCGGGCCCTGGCACACAACGGACTGCTCGACATCCGCCAGGGTTCGGGCACCTACGTCCTGGCGACCAGCGAACTCGCCGGGGTGATGCACCGGCGCTTCGCCGGCGCCGACCCGCGACACATCGCCGAGTTGCGTTCGACGCTGGAGTCCTCCGCCGCACGACTGGCGGCGGAGCGCCGCACCGAGCGGGACCTGACCCAACTGGACGCGCTGCTGGCGCGACGCGAGGAAGCCTGGACGAGCGGGGACGCGGAGCTGTTCGTCGCGGCGGACGTGAGCCTGCACATGGCGGTGGTGACGGCCTCGCACAACGAGGTGCTGATCGAGCTGTACGCCGACCTCGGGGACCTGGTGGCGGACTGGCTGCGCGCGGACGTGGGGACGGAACTGCGCCCCTCGGCACATCTGGACCACGCCCGACTGATCGAGGCGATCCGGCGCGGGGACGGTGACACGGCCGCGTCGGAGGCGGCGGGCTACCCGTTCGTCTGCCTCGGCGGGGCGTAGGTCGCCCCTCTCGGATCCACCGGGGCGCCGCCGGGCCCCGAAGGGGCGTCGGACCCGGCCGGGGCGGCCCGCTCAGCGGAGCCGGTCGGCGTCCCGTCGTCCGGGCCGCTCGTGGCTCACCCATGCCGTACGGACCTCTTTCCAGCAGCGGCTGGTGAGCTCGACGCGGCCGGCCGGGCCCACGGCGACGGCGGCGCCGTCCCCGTCCACGTCCCACCAGCGGTCGCACTCCACGTGCAGGCGGATCAGGTCGGTCTCGGGGTAGCCGTTGTGGCAGTGCGCCGTCACCAGCGAGCCGTCGATCTCGATGTCACAGTCGGCGCCGAAGAGGTCTCTGCGGGCGGGCCGGGCGGGCTGTACGGGTGGCTCGGCGGGGATCTCGGCCGGGTCGACCACGACCGGGGCCATGGCCTCCGGGCCGGGCGCCGGTTCGCCGTCCCCGGGCTGCGCGACGGCTCCCGGGATCAGGAGGCCGGCCAGGGCAACCGAGGTGACCAGGAGCGATACCGCTCGGCTCGGCCTCGCGTACACGCCCGTACCTCCTCCCCGAGGAAGCCGGGAAGATCCCGGCTCGGTCAGTTTGCAGGCATTTGTCCCTGTTTACGACTCGGGAAGATCCGGCCGGAGCACGCACATCCGATCGAACGGGCCGTGTGAACCCCCGCCCCCACAGGCCGAAACGGCGGTGGCCGCACCTCCCGGAAGGGAGGTGCGGCCACCGCCGTACGGACGTAGCGGAGCCCGGACCCGAGGGTCAGGCGCCCATGGCGTGCAGGCCGCCGTCCACGTGGACGATCTCGCCCGTGGTCTTCGGGAACCAGTCGGACAGCAGGGCGACGATGGCCTTGCCGGTCGGCTCCGGGTCGCTCATGTCCCACTCCAGCATGGAGCGGGAGTTCCAGACGTCGGCCAGGTCCGAGAAGCCCGGGATGGACTTCGCGGCCATCGAGCCGAGCGGACCGGCCGAGACCAGGTTGCAGCGGATGTTCTCCTTGCCCAGGTCACGGGCGAGGTAGCGGCTGGTGGCCTCCAGGGCGGCCTTGGCCGGGCCCATCCAGTCGTACTGCGGCCAGGCGAACTGCGCGTCGAAGGTGAGGCCGACGATGGCCGCGCCCTCCGCCGGGAACAGCGGCTTGCAGGCCATGGCGAGGGACTTCAGCGAGAACGCCGACACGTGCATGGCGGTCGCGACCGACTCGAACGGCGTGTTCAGGAAGTTGCCGCCGAGGGCGTCCTGCGGGGCGAACCCGATCGAGTGGAGGACCCCGTCGAGGCTGCCCAGCTCGTCGCGGACCAGACCCTCGAGGCGGTCCAGGTGCTCCTGGTTGGTGACGTCGAGCTCGATCACCTTGACCGGCTTCGGCAGCTTCTTGGCGATGCGCTCGGTCAGCGACGGGCGGGGCCACGCGGTCAGGATGACCTCGGCGCCCTGCTCCTGGGCCAGCTTGGCGGCGTGGAAGGCGATGGAGGACTCCATCAGCACCCCGGTGATGAGGATGCGCTTGCCGTCGAGAATTCCGCTCATGTGATCAGTGACCCATGCCCAATCCGCCGTCAACGGGAATGACGGCTCCAGTGATGTACGCGGCGTCGTCGGACGCCAGGAAGCTCACGGCCGCCGCGATCTCCTCGGGCTGCGCGTAGCGGCCGAGGGGCACCTGACCGACGATGCCGGCGCGCTGCTCGTCGGTGAGCACCTTCGTCATGTCGGTGTCCACGAAGCCGGGAGCGACGACGTTGAAGGTGATGTTGCGGGAGCCCAGCTCACGGGCGAGCGAGCGGGCGAAGCCGACCAGCGCGGCCTTGGAGGCGGCGTAGTTGGCCTGGCCGGGCGAGCCCATGAGGCCGACGACCGACGAGATCAGGACGACGCGGCCCTTCTTGGCCCGCAGCATGCCCCGGTTCGCGCGCTTGACCACCCGGAAGGTACCGATGAGGTTGGTGTCGACGACCGACGCGAAGTCCTCCTCGGACATCCGCATCAGCAGCGTGTCCTTGGTGATGCCGGCGTTGGCCACCAGCACCTCGACGGGGCCGTGCTCGTCCTCGATCGCCTTGTAGGCCTGCTCCACCTGCTCGGAGTCCGTGATGTCACAGCGGACCGCCAGGACGCCGAGCGAGGTGAGCGCCTCCGGCGGCTCGCCGGAGCGGTATGTGATCGCGACCTTGTCGCCGGCCTCCGCGAAGGCTCGGGCGATGGCGAGGCCGATGCCCCGGTTACCTCCGGTGACGAGAACCGAGCGGCTCAACGGATCACCCTTTCGCTAGCTGTCTGAGTACCAAAAACCTATAGGTCGCATCGTCCTTACGGAGAATCGGGCCCCGACAGGGCCTTGCGGCGGGCTCTGTCGAGTCCCTACAGAAAGATGTAGGCACACGAGCCCCGAGCGCGACATGATCGGGGCGACCGGCCCCGACCCCGGGAGGAATTCCGTGCCCCATTCCATCGACGCGGCCTTCACCGCGCTGCCCTTGCGGGCGCTCGCCGACGCGGCGCTCGCCCGGGCCCGCGCGCTGGGCTCCGACCACGCCGACTTCCGGCTGGAGCGCGTGCGCAGCGCCTCCTGGCGGCTGCGGGACGCCAAACCATCGGGCGGATCCGACGCCACGGACCTCGGCTACGCGGTCCGGGTGGTGCACGGAGGCAGCTGGGGGTTCGCCTCCGGCGTGGACCTGACCATGGACGGCGCCGCCAAGGTGGCCTCGCAGGCCGTGGCCATGGCGAAGCTGTCGGCGCAGGTGATCAAGGCCGCCGGTTCGGACGAGCGCGTCGAGCTGGCGGACGAGCCGGTCCACGCCGACAAGACGTGGATCTCCGCCTACGACGTGAACCCGTTCGAGGTGGCGGACGCGGAGAAGGCGGCGCTGCTCGCCGACTGGAGCGCGCGCCTGCTCGCGGCGGACGGGGTGGCCCACGTGGACGCCTCGCTGCTCGCCGTCCACGAGAACAAGTTCTACGCGGACACGGCGGGCACCGTCACCACCCAGCAGCGCGTACGGATCCACCCGCAGCTCACCGCGGTCGCCGTCAACGCGGCCACCGGCGAGTTCGACTCGATGCGCACCATCGCCCCGCCCGCCGGCCGAGGCTGGGAGTACCTGACCGGTACCGGCTGGGACTGGAACACGGAGCTGGAGGGGATCCCCGACCTGCTCGCCGAGAAGATGCGGGCACCGAGCGTGCGCGCCGGGCGCTACGACCTGGTCGTGGACCCGTCCAACCTGTGGCTGACCATCCACGAGTCCATCGGGCACGCCACCGAGTTGGACCGGGCGCTGGGATACGAGGCCGCGTACGCGGGAACCTCCTTCGCCACCTTCGACCAGCTCGGCTCGCTCAAGTACGGCTCCTCGATCATGAACGTGACCGGTGACCGCACCGCCGAGCACGGGCTGGCCACCATCGGCTACGACGACGAGGGCGTCGAGGCGCAGAGCTGGGACCTGGTCAAGGACGGCACCCTGGCGGGCTACCAGCTCGACCGGCGGATCGCGAAGCTGACGGGCCTCGGCCGCTCCAACGGTTGCGCCTACGCCGACTCCCCCGGGCACGTCCCGGTGCAGCGGATGGCGAACGTCTCGCTCCGGCCGGACCCGGGCGGTCTGTCGACCGAGGACCTGATCGGCGGGGTGGAGCGCGGGATCTACGTGGTCGGCGACCGTTCCTGGTCGATCGACATGCAGCGCCACAACTTCCAGTTCACCGGGCAGCGCTTCTTCCGGATCGAGAACGGCCGGCTGGCGGGGCAGTTGCGCGACGTCGCGTACCAGGCGACGACCACCGACTTCTGGGGCTCGATGGAGAAGGTCGGCGGCCCGCAGACCTACGTCCTGGGCGGCGCCTTCAACTGCGGCAAGGCCCAGCCGGGCCAGGTCGCCGCGGTCTCGCACGGCTGCCCGTCCGCGCTGTTCCGCGACGTGAACATCCTGAACACCACGCAGGAGGCCGGCCGATGACCGCGCACGACCACCACGCGATCCACCGGGGGTCCGGGGGTCGCCCCCCGGGACGGCACCGTCTGAACACCACGCAGGAGGCCGGCCGATGAGCCGCACGAAGCCGCACGAGATCGTCGAGCGCGCGCTGGAGCTGTCCACGGCGGACGGCTGCGTCGTCATCGCGGACGAGGAGTCGAGCGCCAACCTGCGCTGGGCGGGCAACGCGCTCACCACGAACGGCGTCACCCGGGGCCGCACCCTGACGGTCATCGCGACGGTGGACGGCAAGGAGGGCACGGCCTCGGGGGTCGTGTCGCGCTCCGCCGTCACCGCGGCCGATCTGGAGCCGCTGGTCCGGGCCGCCGAGGAGGCAGCGCGGGCCGGCGCCTCGGCCGAGGACGCGCAGCCCCTGGTGACCGGGGTCCCGGCCTCGACGGACTTCACCGAGGGCCCCGCCGAGACTTCCTCGGCGGTGTTCGAGCGGTTCGCCCCGGCGCTCGGCGAGGCCTTCGCCCGGGCCCGTGCGGGCGGACGCGAGCTGTACGGATTCGCCAACCACGAGCTGGTCTCCACGTACATCGGCAGCTCCGCGGGGCTGCGGCTGCGGCACGACCAGCCCAACGGCACCCTGGAGCTCAACGCGAAGTCCCCCGACCGGCTGCGGTCGGCGTGGGCGGGCCGCTCCACCCGGGACTTCACGGACGTGGACCCCACCGTCCTGGACGCGGAGCTCGCGGTGCGCCTGGGTTGGGCGGAGCGGAAGATCGAGCTGCCCGCCGGGCGGTACGAGACCCTGCTGCCGCCGACGGCGGTCGCCGACCTGATGATCTACCAGATGTGGTCGGCGTCGGCGCGGGACGCGGTGGAGGGCCGGACGGTCTTCTCCAAGCCGGGCGGCGGCACCCGGCTCGGCGAGAGGCTGTCCGAGCTGCCGCTGACCCTGCGCAGCGACCCGAACGCGCCGGGCCTGGAGTCGGCGCCGTTCGTGATCGCGCACAGCTCGGGCGACGACGCCTCCGTCTTCGACAACGGCCTGTCCGTCCCGGCGACCGAGTGGATCAGCGGGGGCGAACTGTCCCGGCTGACGACGACCCGGCACAGCGCGGAGCTGACCGGACAGCCGGTCTCCCCCGGCTTCGGGAACCTGATCCTCGACGGCGGCGGCGACCGCTCGCTGGAGGAGATGGTCGCCGCGACCGAGCGCGGTCTGCTGCTGACCTGCCTCTGGTACATCCGCGAGGTGGACCCGGCGACGCTGCTGCTCACCGGGCTGACCCGGGACGGCGTGTACCTGGTGGAGAACGGTCAGGTCGTCGGGGAGGTCAACAACTTCCGCTTCAACGAGTCCCCTGTGGACCTGCTGTCGCGGGCCTCCGAGGCGGGCCGGACCGAGAAGACCCTGCCGCGCGAGTGGAGCGACTGGTTCACCCGGGCCGCGATGCCGGCGCTGCGGATCCCGGACTTCAACATGAGCTCGGTCAGCAAGGGCGTCTGAGCCGGTCGGGGAGTCGGGGGGAGGTTCCCCGCCCGCCTAGACTGGCGGGGAACCTCTCAGCACCCTGTTTCATCTCGCTGTTTCATCTCGCTCAAGGAGAGTCACAACCGTGACGGACATCGTCGACGAACTGAAGTGGCGCGGGCTGTTCTCGCTGTCCACCGATGAAGAAGCGCTGCGCAAGGCCTTCGCGGACGGTCCCGTCACGTTCTATTGCGGCTTCGACCCGACCGCGGCCTCGCTGCACGTGGGACACCTGGTGCAGGTGCTCACCGTGCGTCGGCTCCAGCAGGCCGGGCATCGTCCGCTGGCCCTGGTCGGCGGGGCCACGGGCCAGATCGGCGACCCGCGCCCGACGGCCGAGCGCACCCTGAACGACCCGGACACGGTCGCGAACTGGGTGAGCCGGCTGCGTGCGCAGATCGAGCCGTTCCTGTCCTTCGAGGGCGAGAACGCCGCGGTCATGGTGAACAACCTGGACTGGACGGCGGGCCTGTCCGCCATCGAGTTCCTGCGGGACATCGGCAAGCACTTCCGCGTCAACAAGATGCTGACGAAGGACTCGGTGGCCCGCCGGCTGGAGTCCGACCAGGGCATCAGCTACACGGAGTTCAGCTACCAACTGCTCCAGGGCATGGACTTCCTGGAGCTGTACCGCCGTTACGGCTGCACGCTCCAGCAGGGCGGCTCGGACCAGTGGGGCAACCTGACGGCCGGCCTCGACCTGATCCACCGCCTGGAGCCGGACGCGCACGTCCACGCCATGGCGACCCCGCTGATGGTCAAGGCGGACGGCACCAAGTTCGGCAAGTCCGAGAGCGGCGCCGTCTGGCTCGACCCGGAGATGACCACGCCGTACGCGTTCTACCAGTTCTGGCTGAACGTGGACGACCGGGACATCTCGACCTACATGCGCATCCTGTCCTTCCGGTCCCGCGAGGAACTGGAGGAGCTGGAGGAGCAGACCACCGAGCGACCTCAGGCGCGCGCCGCGCAGCGGGCGCTCGCGGAGGAGCTGACCACGTTGGTGCACGGCGCCGACCAGTGCGCGGCCGTGATCGCCGCGTCGAAGGCGCTGTTCGGTCAGGGTGAGCTGACGGAGCTGGACGAGGCCACGCTGGCCGCGGCCCTGTCGGAGCTGCCGCGGGCGAAGGTCGCCGAGGCGGGGTTGGTCGTGGACCTCCTCGCCGAGACGGGCCTGGTCGCCAGCAAGTCGGCCGCTCGCCGGACCGTGAAGGAGGGTGGTGCCTACGTGAACAACGTGAAGGTCACCGCCGAGGACGCGGTCCCCGCCGCGGCGGACCTCCTGCACGGGCGCTGGCTGGTGCTGCGCCGCGGCAAGAAGAACCTGGCCGCGGTCGAGGTCACGGGCTGAGCCGTTCACGCGGCGTGTGACGCAGTGACGCAGTGACGGCATGACGAAGGGGCCGGTCCGGACGGTGGTCCGGGCCGGCCCCGACGCCGCGACCCGGTGGACCGGGTCGGCGTGGTTCAGGTCGTCTGTCGCTTGTTGCCCCGGATGGCCAGGTAGAGCATGTCGCCCAGGCCGACGATCAGGACCGCTCCGGCGAGTTGCAGCAGATGGCGGATCCAGTCGATGCCCTTGGTGTCCTCGACGCCGATCCACCGGGAGACGGCGTTGCCGAGGAGCGCTCCGAGGATGCCGAAGATGGTGGTCAGCCAGAGTGGCTGATGCTGCTTGCCCGGCAGGATGGCCCGGGCAATCAGGCCCAGCACAAAACCGACGATGATCGCCCAAACCCATTCCATGTCGAGCCTCCTCCTGGCGCGTTGTGCGCATGTGCGCCCAGTCTCGACCCGACCGGCCTACAGCGCATGTCGGACCACGCCATTCGGGGGCCGCTCGAGAGGACGTCGAGGCGCACCCGCTCTCCACCCCGACGGAGGACCGGCGTACGGTGGAAGCCTCCGGGCCCGGGCGTGTCCGGTGGGTGGATCGGATGGTGGAGACGTGCAGCGGACGAAGCGGAACGGGGCCGAGGTCTTCCGGATCACCGGGGCGCGGATGGGGCTCGCCGAGGACGTGCGGGGCCGGCAACGCAGGTACGTGATCTCGATGGTGATCAGGACCCTGTCGGTCATCGCCACGGTGGTTCTGTGGAACGTGGAGCGTCACGTGGCGATCGTGACGCTCGTCGCGGGCGCACTGCTGCCGTACATCGCCGTGGTCATCGCGAACGCGGGCCGCGAGTCGACGCCCTCCCTCCCCTCACACTTCATGCCGGCTCCTGTGCTCCCCGCACTGGACCCCGGAAACCTCAAGAAAACCTCAGATCAATCATGAAGTTCCAGTGCACCGCATCGGGTCGTGCGTGACATACTGCCTACGCGCTCCGCATCCCCCGTCGGAGCGACGGACCGACGCCGGGCAGCTCCCCCCGTGGCTGCTCGGCGTCGCCCTTCCGTTTGTAGGGTTGAGGCGTGAACTCCCCTGATACGGAAACCAACACACCCGCCGACATTCCCACCTGCTCCGCCAAGGGCTGCCGTGACGCGGCGGTCTGGGTCCTGGCGTGGAACAACCCGACCCTCCACACGCCCGAGCGGCTGAAGACCTGGCTGGCGTGCGAGGAGCACCGCGAGCACCTCTCCCAATTCCTGGGGGTCCGCGGTTTCCTCAAGGACGTCGTGAGGCTCGGCGAGTGGGTGCAGCCGGAAGGCTCGGAGCGGCGGTAGCCGGGCCGAGCCTTCGAGGGGTCGCGGTGAGGTGGTTCGTGCCGGGAGGGACGGGCTAACCGCCGATGGCGGACATCGGGCGGTCGGGCTGGAGGAAGGTCGGGTCGTCGAGGCCGGACCCGGCCTTCTTGCCCCACATCGCCACCTTCCACAGGCGGGCGATCTCCTCGTCCGGGGCGCCCGAGCGCAGCGCGGCCCGCAGGTCGGACTCCTCGGTGGCGAACAGGCAGGTGCGGATCTGGCCGTCGGCCGTCAGTCGGGTGCGGTCGCAGGCGCCGCAGAAGGGGCGGGTGACCGAGGCGATGACGCCGACGGTGGCCGGGCCGCCGTCGACGACCCAGCGTTCGGCCGGGGCGGAGCCGCGTTCGTCCGCGCCCTCCTCGGTGAGGGTGAAGCGGGTGCGCAGGGACTGGAGGATGTCGCCCGCGGTGATCATGCCGTCGCGCTTCCAGCCGTGCTGGGCGTCGAGCGGCATCTGCTCGATGAACCGGAGCTCGTACTCGTTCTCCACGGCCCAGGCGAGGAGGTCGGGGGCCTCGTCGTCGTTGAGTCCGGGCATCAGCACGGCGTTGACCTTGACGGGGGTCAGGCCGGCGGCGCGGGCGGCGGCCATGCCGTCGATGACGTCCTTGTGCCGGTCGCGGCGGGTGAGGGTCTTGAAGACCTCGGGCCGCAGGGTGTCCAGCGAAACGTTCACTCGGTCGAGGCCGGCGGCCTTGAGCGCCTGTGCGGTGCGCTTGAGGCCGATGCCGTTGGTGGTGAGGGACATCCTGGGGCGGGGTTCCAGGGCGGCGCACTGTTCGACGATCCCGACCAGACCGGGGCGCAGCAACGGTTCCCCTCCGGTGAATCGCACCTCGGTGATGCCGAGCCGGGTCACCGCGATCCGAATCAGCCGGACGATCTCCTCGTCGCTGAGCAGGTCGGACTTGCCGAGCCACTGCAGGCCCTCCTCGGGCATGCAGTACGTACAGCGCAGATTGCACCGGTCGGTGAGTGAGACGCGCAGGTCAGTGGCCACGCGGCCATAGGTGTCGAGAAGCACTTTGGGCCCCCTCCCCTGTCCGGTCGTAGAGGTCGCGCTGCGGTGAACGAGAGCGCATGCGCCGTGTTCGAGCCTACGCGACGGCTCCCCCGCGCAGGGATGCCCGAATGAACGAGACACGGCGCGGCCGCGTCGTAGGGAAGTACGACGCGGCCACGCTGAGTGTTCGGTGGATCTCAGACAGCGCCTGTTCCGGTCAGGGAGCGGACTTCCAACTCGGCGAACTTGGCGGGGTCGGCCTTCTCCTTGGACAGGACGGTTCCCAGCCATCCCAGGAAGAAGCCGAGCGGGATGGAGATGAGCCCCGGGTTCTCCAGCGGGAACCAGTAGAAGTCGGCGTCCTTGAACATCGAGGTGGGCTTGCCGGACACGACCGGGGAGAAGAGGACCAGGCCGACGGCCGAGATCAGGCCTCCGTAGATGGACCACAGTGCGCCCTGGGTGGTGAACCGCTTCCAGAAGAGGCTGTAGAGGATCGTCGGCAGGTTGGCGGAGGCGGCGACCGCGAAGGCGAGGGCGACCAGGCCGGCGACGTTCAGGTCGCGGGCGAGGGCGCCGAGGCCGATCGCGACGGCGCCGATGACCACGGTGGACCAGCGGGCCGCGCGGACCTCCTCCTTCTCCGTGGCCTTGCCCCTGCGGATGACGTTCACGTAGATGTCGTGGGCGAAGGACGAGGAGGAGGCCAGGGTCAGGCCCGCGACGACGGCGAGGATGGTGGCGAAGGCGACCGCGGAGATCACGGCGAGCAGGATCGCGCCGCCGGTGGAGTCGGCGCCGCCGCCGATCTCCTGGGCGAGCAGCGGGGCGGCGGTGTTGCCGGCCTTGTTGGAGGCCAGGATGTCGGCGCGCTTGAGCAGGGCCGCGGCGCCGAAACCGAGGGCGATGGTCATCAGGTAGAAGGCGCCGATGATGCCGATGGCCCAGTTCACGGACTTGCGGGCGGCCTGCGCCGTCGGGACGGTGTAGAACCGGATCAGGATGTGCGGCAGGCCGGCGGTGCCCAGGACGAGGGCGAGGCCGAGGGAGATGAAGTCCAGCTTCGTCGTCGCGTCCTTGCCGTACTTGAGCCCGGGCTCAAGGAACTTGGCGCCCTGCCCGCTGTTCTCGGCGGCCTTGCCCAGCAGTTCCGAGACGTTGAAGTTGAACTTGATCAGCACCATGAGGGTGATCAGCAGGGCGCCCGCGATGAGCAGCACCGCCTTGACCATCTGGACCCAGGTGGTGCCCTTCATTCCGCCGATCGTGACGTAGACGATCATCAGTACGCCGACCAGGGCGACCACGGCCACCTTGCCGCCGTCGCTGGTGATGCCCAGGAGCAGGGAGACGAGGACTCCCGCGCCGGCCATCTGGGCGAGCAGGTAGAAGATCGAGACCACGATGGTGGAGGTGCCGGCGGCGGTGCGCACGGGCCGCTGGCGCATGCGGAAGGCCAGGACGTCGCCCATCGTGTACCGGCCGGAGTTGCGCAGCGGTTCGGCGACGAGCAGCAGCGCCACGAGCCAGGCGACCAGGAAGCCGATGGAGTAGAGGAAGCCGTCGTAGCCGAAGAGCGCGATGGCCCCGGCGATGCCGAGGAAGGAGGCGGCGGACATGTAGTCGCCGGAGATCGCGAGGCCGTTCTGGAAGCCCGTGAACTGGCGTCCACCCGCGTAGAAGTCGGCGGCGTCCTTGGTCTGACGGCCGGCCCAGACCGTGATGATCAGGGTGGCGACGACGAACAGCCCGAACAGGGTGATGATCAGCGGCCGGTGCTCGGTGGCTCCGGCGGCGAGGGCCGGTGCGGTCGCCGGTTCGAACAACGTGGTCATTCCCCGGCCTCCATCAGCGCCTTGATGGCCGAGGCCTTGGGGTCGAGCTTGGTGGCGGCGTGCCGCGAGTACAGCCAGGCGATCAGGAAGGTGGTCGCGAACTGGCCGAGGCCGAGGACGAGGGCGACGTTGATGTTCCCGAAGAGCCTGGTCCCCATGAAGCCGCCCGCGTAGTTGGACAGCAGCACGTAGAGCAGGTACCAGGCGAGGAACGCCACGGTGAGCGGGAAGGCGAACGAGCGGTGGGAGCGCCGCAGTTCGGCGAACTCGCTGCTGTGCTGGACGCTCGTGAACTCTTCGGCGGTGGGGCCGGCCGGATGGTGCGACCCCGCGCCGCCGGGCGGTGGTGGTGGTGCTGCTGCTTCGAGGGTCACGGGGGCTCTCCTTGTGACGCGGGTGCAGGGGGGACGACGGAGAAGACAACCTCCGTGCGAGGGGGATGGTGACGCTGATCCCCCCTGTCAACGGCACGGACGGCGTGTCGAGACGGTTCAACCCCAGTTGATTCATTGGAAACTGATTCCTCGAACTGATGGCGCAAGACCGAACGGCCGCACTAGGTTCCTGTGTCATGAACCCGTCGGGCGCAACCGTGCCCGACGGCCTTTTTCAGGATGATGTGGAGAACCCATGGCTCACCTGGGAACCGGTCACCGGCGGCGCGCACTCGCCGTTCCGGTCGGACTGGCACTCACCGCCTCGCTCGCCCTCCTCCCCTCCGTCGCGGCCTCCGCCGCCCCGCTGGGCAACACGGCGGACGCGGTGGCGACGGCCAGGCCCGACACCTCCGGCCCCAAGCTGTCGTACGTGGCGAACCTGACCGCGTACGGGACGGTGAAGCAGGCGAAGAAGGCCATCGAGAAGGCCGGCGGAACGGTGGTGACCTCGCACGAGCAGATCGGGGTCGTCGTCGCGCACTCCCAGAACCCCGACTTCGCCAGGCAACTGCGGTCCCAGCGAAGCCTGTTCGTGTCGGTCGGTGCGACCCGGACGGCCCCGCTGTCCCCGGTGCAGACCACCGAGGAGGGCGCGACGCAGCGGCTGAGCGCGGCGGACGCCGCGAAGGCGGCGGCGAAGGCCACGGCGGGCCAGGAACCCCTGGAGTCGAACCAGTGGGACCTGCGGGCGATCCAGGCCGACGAGGCCCACAAGATCAACGACGGCAGCCGCAACGTGACGGTCGGCGTCATCGACACGGGTGTGGACGACACCCACCCGGACCTCGCCCCCAACTTCTCCAAGGGCCAGTCCGCGAACTGCGTGGGCGGTGTCCCCGACACCACCGAGGGCGCCTGGCGTCCGTACGCCGACGGCAGCGACCACGGCACCCACGTCGCGGGCACCATCGCCGCCGCGCGCAACGACCTCGGCATCAGCGGCGTCGCGCCCGGCGTGAAGGTCGCCGCCATCAAGGTGAGCGAGCCCGGGACCAGCCTCTTCTACACCGAGGCCGTCGTCTGCGGCTTCATGTTCGCCGCCGAGAAGGGGATCGAGGTGACCAACAACAGCTACTACGTCGACCCGTGGAACTACACCTGCAAGTCGGACGACGACCAGAAGGCGCTGGTGGAGGCCATCGCGCGGGCGACGAAGTACGCGGAGCGCAAGGGCGTCCTGAGCGTGGCCTCGGCCGGCAACTCCGACCACGACCTGGCCGGTCCCTCGATCGAGGACACCACCAGCCCGAACGACACCACCGCCGTGCCGCGCACCATCGACCCGAAGGTCTGCCTCGACCTTCCCACCCAGCTCCCCGGCGTGGTCACCGTGACCGCCACCGGCGACCAGGGCCTGCGGTCGTACTACTCCAGCTACGGGCTGGGCGTCGCCGACGTCGCGGGCCCCGGTGGCGACAAGTGGCAGGTGCCGGCCACGCCGGACGCCAACGGCCGGGTGCTGTCCACCCTTCCGGGCGGCGGCTACGGCTACAAGCAGGGCACCTCGATGGCCGCCCCGCACGTCGCGGGCGTCGTGGCGCTGCTGAAGAGCAAGCACCCCTCCGCCACCCCGTCGCAGCTCCAGGCGATGCTGAAGGCCCAGGCCACGAAGCAGGCCTGCCCGGACAAGATCTACGACGGCGCCGGCGCGCTGATCGACGCGACCACCTGCAAGAGCAAGTGGGGCCAGACCGGCTACTACGGCTCCGGCGTGGTGAACGCGCTCCGCGCCGTGAAGTAGGCCCGACGCACGAGCGGGGCCGGTCGGGACGCTCCCCGACCGGCCCCGCTCCGCGTTTCGGGGCGCCTACGGCGTGATGAGCACCTTGAGCGCGCTGCGGTCGTCCATCGCGCGGTAGCCGTCCGGGACCTCGTCCAGGGAGACCGCCCGGTCGAAGACCGGGGAGGGGTCGATCGCGCCGCTGAGCACGTCCGCGAGCAGCTCCGGGATGTACGCGCGCACCGGTGCGACGCCGCCGCGCAGGGACAGGTTGCGGTCGAACATCACGCCGAGGTCCAGGCCGGTGCCGCTGCCGTGCGGGACGCCGACGTAGCCGATGGATCCGCCGTCGCGGGTGATGTTGACGGCCGTGCGCATGGACTGTTCGGTGCCGACGGCCTCGATGACCGCGTGCGCGCCCTCGCCGGCGGTCAGTTCGCGGACGGCCGCTTCGGCGGCCTCGCCGCGCTCGGCGACGATGTCGGTGGCGCCGAACAGCGTGGCGATGTCCGTCCGGGCGGTGTGCCGACCCAGCGCGATGATCCGGTCGGCGCCGAGGCGCTTCGCGGCGAGGACGCCGCACAGGCCGACCGCGCCGTCGCCGACGACGGCGACGGTGGAGCCCTTGCGGACGCCGGCGCCGAGCGCCGCGTGGTGGCCGGTGCCCATGACGTCGGACAGCGCCAGCAGGGCGGTCAGCAGGTGGTCGTCGGAGGCCGCGTCGGCGGGCAGCTTGACCAGGGTGCCGTCGGCGTGCGGCACGCGGACGGCCTCGCCCTGGCCGCCGTCGTGACCGACCGAGCCCCAGAAGCCGCCGTCCACGCAGGAGGTGTGGAGGCCTTCGACGCAGTGCCGGCAGGTGCCGTCGGACCACATGAAGGGGGCGACGACGAGGTCGCCGGCACGCAGGTCGGTGACGGCGGAGCCGGTCTCCTCGACGATGCCGAGGAACTCGTGGCCGATCCGCTGACCGGGCTCGCGCGCGGCCTCGCCGCGGTAGGCCCAGAGGTCGCTGCCGCAGATGCAGGCGCGCAGTACGCGGACGACGGCGTCCTCGGGACGTCGGATCGCGGCGTCGGGCACCTCCTCCACGCGGATGTCGTGCGGGGCGTGGATGACGGTGGCGCGCATGGTGGTGCAGTCCTCCGGATGGGGGGTGGTGTGGGCAGGGCCCGCCTTGTGGGCTCCCCTACCGTACGCCTGCCTCCCGGGGGCGCACGCCGGTGGCCAGCAGGTACTGGGCCGCCAGATAGGTGGCCATGATCCAGAAGTCGGGCCGGGGCAACTGGGGCCACTCGGCGACCCCGGTCGCGATGAGGGTGTCGGACAGCAGGAACAGCGCGCCGCCGATCCCGGCGCGCACCCCGAGGGCGCTGGATCGGTAGGCCATGGCGGTGAGCAGCAGGCTGTAGCCGGCGACGGGAACGCGCAGCTCGGCCGGCAGGTCGCTCCAGAGCAGTGCGACGGTGCCCACGAGGGCGAGGGCGTACGCGCCGCCGAGGAGCGGGTTGGTCGCGCGCCGGCCGAAGAGGACGAGGTAGCAGACGTGGCCGAGGGCGAAGGAGCCCATGCCGACCAGGAACGCGGCATCGGCGTCGAAGAGGAGCGCCAGGTCCCCGCCCCAGCCGAACAGCAGGGCGGCGACGAGCAGCCGGGGGGCGCCGAGCGCGATCACGTGGGCGACGAGCAGCGGCATCAGCAGCGGTTTGGCCAGGACGTGCCCGAGGTGCCAGTCGGCGAGGAGCGAGCCGAGGTCGACGGCCGCGGCGACGGCGAACCCGGCGAGGGCGATCCGGCCGACGAGGGCCCGTCGTCCGCCTGCGGGGGCGGTGTCCCGTGCCCAGGAGGGCGTGCGGGACTCGGTGGCGCTCACGCGGCGTGCTCGGAGGCGGGGGCCTTCGACGAGGCCGACGGGGCCGGCGGCGGCGGTACCGGCTCGCCGCCCGGGGCGGGAACGGTGGCCGCCGGGGTGCCCGGGGCGGCGACCGCCGAGGCGGGCTGCCAGCCGGGGCCGCGGAAGACCCGGCCGGCGCGTTCGCTCCAGCTCCCGGCGGCGCGTACGTCGCGGGCGATGGCGGCGTATTCGTGGGTGGCCACGCGCAGCGGGTTGTGGGTGGCGATGTTCTTGGTGAGCCCGTAGACGGGCCTGTCGGTCTCCCCGACCCAGGACCCGAACATCCGGTCCCAGATGATCAGGATGCCGCCGAAGTTGCGGTCCAGGTAGCCGCCCTGCGAGGCGTGGTGGACACGGTGGTGGGAGGGGGTGTTGAAGACGTACTCGTAGGGCCGCGGCAGCTTCCCGATGCGCTCGGTGTGGACCCAGAACTGGTAGAGCAGGTTGATTCCGTAGCAGAACGGGATCGCCGCCGGATGGACGCCGAGCGCCACCATGGGCAGGTAGAACCACCAGGTGGTGGCGCTGGTCCAGGGCTGGCGCAGGGCGGTGGTGAGGTTGAACCGCTTGCTGCTGTGGTGGACCACGTGGCAGGCCCACAGGATGCGGATGACGTGGTGGAGGCGGTGCTGCCAGTAGTACAGGAAGTCCTGGACGAGCAGCATCAGCAGGGCGGTCCACCACAGGAACGGCACGCGCAGCGGGGTCAGTTCGTAGACGGCGGTGAAGACCGCGACGACCGGGATCTTCCAGAGCAGGTCGAAGCCGATGCTGCCCAGCCCCATGGTCACGCTCGTGACGGCGTCCTTGGAGTCGTAGCCGGCGGCATCCTCGTCGGGATGGAGCCGGTAGCTGACCACCTCGATGACGGTGAGCAGCACGAAGGCTGGTATGGACCACAGCACGACATCGGGCAGGTTCGGCATGTCCGCACCATAGAGCGGGGCTCGGGGCTGCCGCTAGAGGTTGTTACCGATCGGTATCCATCGGTGTTACCGACGGTTCGAGCGATGATGTCGAGGTCGAGGGGAAGGCCAGGGCATGACAGGTTTCGAGACGGTTCTCTTACGGGTCGCGGGCACGGCGGCGACCACCCTGCTGAAGTCCCTCCTCGCCCGGGCCCCCGGCGCCGGCCTGACCGCCGACCCCGCCCGCCCCGCCGGCCGCCTGCGACGACCGACGGAACTGGGCGACCCCGAGATCCGTCGGCTGACCCGCACCCTGGCCTCCCGCCTGGGCGAGGAGGCGACCCGGCTGCCGGACCACGAGCGGTCGGCCGTGGTGGACTCGGTGGCCGACACCTTCGCCGCGGTGGGCCGGCTGGACGCCGACGCCCTCTTCGCCGCGGACCTGCGACCGGCGGCGCTGGCGGCGGCGATCCCGCCGCCCCGCGCGGCGGGCCTGAGCGAGGCCGCGGAGTCCGTCCGGCGGCGGCTCGTCGAACTGTGCTGCACGCACGTGGTGGAGTACGCGACCACCCTGCCGGGCTTCTCGGCCCGGGCGGACGTGGAACTGGTCCGCAGGATGGCCGAGTTGGCCCGGGCGGTGGACCGGCTCTCGCACACCGGCGACGGCGCGGCGCTCGCCTTCGAGGAGCGGTACGGCCGGTACATCGCCGAGGCGCACGGGCGGCTGCAACTGTTCGGGCTCACCTTCAGTCAGGCCCGCCGGGAGTGGCCGCTGGACCGGGCGTACATCAGCCTGGCGGTCAGCGGCGAGCGGATGCTGGAGGAGCCGGGCCGGACCACCCCGATGAGCACGGAACTGGCCCTCGGCGCCTCCGAGCGGGTGCTGCTGCGCGGTCCGGCGGGCTCGGGCAAGAGCACCCTCGTGCAGTGGCTGGCCCTGAACTCCGCCCGCCGCACCTTCGGTCCCGGCCTGCGGGACTGGAACCTCCTGGTCCCCTTCGTCCTGCCGCTGCGGTCCTTCAACTCCCCCGCCGGGCTGCCGATGCCGCAGGACTGGCTGAGCGCGACCGGGGTGCCGCTGCGGGCACCGGACGGGTGGGTGGAGTCCCTCCTCTCCGCCGGGCGGGCGCTGGTCCTGGTGGACGGGGTGGACGAGGTCCCGCCCCGCCTGCGCGACCGGACGGAGACCTGGCTCCGGGCCCTGCTCATCGCCTATCCCAAGGCCCGGTTCGTGGTCACCACCCGCCCCTCGGCCGTCCCGGAGGACTGGCTGACCGGACACGGCTTCTCCCCCCTGGCGCTGCTGCCCATGGAGCGGGACGGCGTCGGGGCCTTCATCACGCACTGGCACGACTCCGCCCGCGCGGACGGCGTATCCGGGCAGGAACGGGAGCAGCTCGACACGTACGAGAAGTCGCTCATCCAGGCGGTGAGCACGCGCCGGGACCTCGGCCGGCTGGCCACGAACCCGCTGATGTGCGCCCTCCTGTGCGCCCTGAACCGGGACCGGCGGATGCACCTGCCCCGGGCCCGCAAGGAGCTGTACGACGCCGCGCTGGACATGCTCCTGGTCCGCCGGGACACCGAGCGGGACATAGCGGGGGTCGAGGGGGTGTACCTCAGCCGGGACGAGCAGACGGTGCTGCTCCAGCGGCTGGCGTACTGGCTCATCCGCAACGGGCAGTTGGTGGCCTCCTTCGAGGAGGCGATCGAGATGGTCGGCGAGTGGCTCGACGCGATGCCGCAGGTCCGGGCGCAGGGCAGTGCGCGCAGGGTGTTCCGGCACCTGCTGATCCGCTCGGGCCTGCTCCGCGAACCCGTTCCGGATTCCGTGCAGTTCGTCCACCGCGTCTTCCAGGACTACCTGGGGGCCAAGGCGGCCGTGGAGGCACGGGACTTCGGCGTGCTGGTGCGCAACGCGCACGAGGACACCTGGGACGACGTGATCCGGATGGCGGTCGGACACGCCAGACCGGACGAACGGGCCCATCTGTTGCGGGAGTTGTTGCGCCGGGCCGACGAGAACGAACGGGACCGCAGTCGGCTGGTGCTGCTGGCGGCGGCCTGTCTGGAGCACGCCCCCGAGCTGGACCCGGAGGTCTGGCACGAGGTGGAGACCCGTACGGCGCACCTGTTGCCGCCGCGGTCGGCCGCGCAGGCCGAGGAACTGGCCAAGGCGGGGGAACTGGTCCTGGAACTGCTGCCGGAACCGGCCGACCTCACCGAGGACGAGGCCGCCGCGACGATCCGGACGGCCGCGCTGGTCGGCGGGGACCGCGCGCTCCAGGTCATCGCGGGGTTCCGGTCGGACGACCGGTACGAGGTGGTGCACGAGCTGTCGGACTCGTGGGGGCGCTTCCCCAACGAGGCGTACGCGGACGCGGTGCTGTCCGGGGCGCCCGTCCGCGAGGGTCACCTGCACCTGCGCACGGCCGAGCAGTTGGCGACCTACGAACGGTTGCGGCACATCCACCGGGTCCACCTGACCTGGGACGGCCCGATCCCGCCGGCGATCCGGGACCGCCGGGACCTGGAATGGCTGGTCATGCACCGCAATCCCGGGCTGACCGACCTGTCCCCGCTGGCCGGGCATCCGACGCTGCGGCACCTGGGGGTGTTGGACTGTCCACAGGTGACCGGGGTCGAGGTGGTGACCGAGCTGGCGGCGGACAGCCTCGCCTTCGGCTACCTGCGGGACGGACTCTCGCTGGCCCCGCTGGCCGGGGCCGAGGGGTTGCGCTCCCTGGTCATCGGCTTCGAACCGGAGCAGCGGCGGATCGGGGACGTCCCGGCTGCGGGGACCCTGGCCGCGCTGCACATCTGGCAGGGCGCCCGCCGGATGACGCTGGACGGGATCGACCGGTGGCCCGGGGTGCGGACGCTGACGATCGCCGGGAGCGGCCAGTACCGGCAGTTGGCGCGGGAGCTGCCGCTGCCGGACCTGGACGGGTTGCAGATCCGGCATGCCGCGCCGGTGGCGGTCGAGGCGCTCCTGCCGTACGAGCGGCTGACCCGGCTGACGCTGATCAGGTGCGCGCTGGAGGGGACGTTGGAGCCGCTGCGCGCGTTCCGGGGGCTGCGCCGGCTGGTGCTGAGCGAGTGCCTGGGCACGGTGGACCTGTCGCCGCTCGCGGATCTGGAGGGCCTGGTCGTCGAGGTGCACCGGGGCACGAACGTGAGCGGGGCGGAGCGGATCGCGCCGGAGTGGCTCGTCCGCAGGGACTGAGCCGCTCCGGCGGGACCGCCGGTTCACCGGACCGGTCCGGGTCGCCGAACCGGGATCGGCCGGTCTACCAGACCCGGACCGAGCCCCCTCGGGCGAAGGCCGGGCTGGTGGCGGCCGGAGGGATCTCCGTCAGCGGCTCGGCGACCTCCGAGACCAGCGGGCCGCACGTGGCAGCGACCGCGTCCAGCCGGGCGAGGTCGAAGCCGTAGACCCGGGCCGCGTTCCCGCCGACCATGGCGGCCACCTCGTCGCGGGGCAGGCCCGCGTAGGCGATGCGGAGGCCTTCGCGGGAGAACGGGGTGGTGCCCTCGTCGTGGGGGTAGTCGGAACCCCACATGATCTTGTCGAGGCCGATCCGGTGGCGGAGCGGGACCTCGTGGGGGCGCATGAAGCTGGCCCCCACGAAGCAGTTGTCCCGCCACACCTCGCTCGGCCCCTTGCCCATGGACCGGGCCAGACCCGCGCCGAACCTGGCCTCCGCGGTGGCCGAGGCGGCGACCAGGCGGCCGTGGTAGTAGTCGAGCATCTCCATCACGCCGGGGATCCAGCCGGAGCCCTGTTCCGTCAGGACGAGCCTGAGGCCCGGGTGCCGGCGGAAGGCGCCGCCGAAGATCAGGTGCCACAGGGCGCGGTGGGAGAACCAGGTGGTCTCCACCATGAAGACCGCCCGGGCCGCCGGTTCGTCCCCCAGCGGGGGCGAGGCCGAGCCGCCGTGGTGGTTGACCGGGACCTCCAGCTCGTCGCACACCGCCCAGATGGGGTCGTAGGCGGCGGAGTACAGCTCGGGGATGCCGCTGCCCGGGGGCGCGCCCGGCAGGAGGATCCCGCCGGTCAGCCCGGCGTCGCGGGTGCGACGGATCTCCTTCACCGCCTCGTCCACGTCGTTCAGCAGGATCTGGGTGACGCCGGCGCGCCGCCCCGGGGCCTCGTCGCAGAAGTCGGCCAGCCACCGGTTGTGGGCCCGCAGGCCCGCCCAGCGCAGTGTGAACTCCTCGCGGGTGGGCGCCGGGGCCATCAGGGAGGCGGTCGGGAAGAACGGCGGGATCGTGTTCGGGAAGAGCACTTCCGCGACGATGCCGTCGGCTTCGAGTTCCGCCAGCCTGCGCCGGGAGTTCCAGTTCCGGTCGGCGGTGTCCGCGAGGAGGTCCTCGTACGGGTTCGCGTACGAGGCCGCCCAGGCGTCGAACTCGTCGTGGTGGCGTTTCTCCAGGTACGGCTTGTAGTCCAGCAGGTCGGCGCCCGCGTGGCAGTCCGCCGAGACGACGGTGTAGCGGTCCTCGGCCGGCGCGGTCACGAGACCCCCAGCGTCGGGAAGTCGTGCCCGGTGAGCCAGTGCCGGCCCACCTCCCGCGAGCGGGCCCAGGAGGCGCGCACGGCGGCCTGGTCGGTGGACTGGCCGAGTTCCGCCGGGGTCGGGCCGATCCGGCGGGCGATGGGGGCGAGCCGCGCCGTGTCGAAGCCGAAGACGTCCGCGGCGGCCAGGCCCAGCATGCGGCGGGTCTCGTCGACGGGGATGTCGTGGAAGGTGTTCTTCAGCCAGGTGCGGGTGTGCGGCCAGGTCCCCTCGGGGTGCGGGAAGTCCGAGCCCCAGAGGATGTTGTCGACGCCGATCTCGTAGCGCTGGGCGAGTTCGCGGCGCTTGGTGTTCGTGGCGCAGATGAACACCTGGCGGTCGAGGTACTCGCTCGGCGGGCGCGTCAGCTCGGCGAAGGGCGACAGTTTCTTGCCGCCGTGCGCACCGAGGTAGAGCCGGTCCATGAACCACAGTTGGTTGGGCAGCCACCAGCAGCCGGACTCGGCGATGCCGAACCTCAGGCCGGGGTGGCGTTCGAAGACCCCGGACCACAGGAGGAACCACAGGGGCCGCGAGGGCCACCAGGTGACCTCCGAGACGTAGATGCCGAGGTGGTCGCCGTACTCGTGGCGGGGCGCGGCCCCCGAGTGCGTGACGACGGGCATCGCGGTCTCGGCCGCCGCCGCCCACACCGGGTCGTAGCGGCGGTCGTGGTAGGGCGCCTTGTCCACCCACATCGAGGGGATCATCAACGCGCCGAGCCCGGACTCCTTGGCCCGGTGGATCTCCGCGACCACCTCGGCGGGTTCGCCCGTGATGGGCAGCAGGGCGACGCCGCAGTGCCGCTCGGGGTTCTGTGACACGAACTCGGCGAGCCAGCGGTTGTGGGCCCGCGCGCCCGCCATGCCCAGTGCGGGGTCCTGGTCGCCGGACAGGCCCAGGCCCACGCCGAAGGGGGCGGCGGTCTGGCTGTCGACGGCGTCCGCGTCGGGGAAGACGACCTCGGCGGCCACGCCGTCGCCGTCGAGTTCCTTCAGGCGCCGGCCCACGTCCCAGCCGCCCTTGAGGCCTTCCTCGTGGTCGTGGAACCACTTCTCGGCGAAGGCCTCGTTGCGCACGCCGAGGCGGGTGGCCTCCTCGCGGCGCGCGTCGCGTTGGCCGAGGAACTCGTCGAACTCGCGGTGGAAGGCGCCGTCGAGGTAGGGGCGGTACTGCTCGGTGGGCAGGCCCGCGTGGCAGTCGGAGGAGATGATCAGGTACGGGTCTTCGTACGGGGTGTCGCTCACGACGAACGCTCCTCAGTCGAGGATGAAACTCTCCAGGTAGGCCGGGTTGGCGCGGTCGAGCATCGACCGCGACCGGGCGCGGATCTGCCGGTCGCTGTGCTCACTGGCCGGGAGCATCCAGAACCGGTCGGCGAGGATGCCCTCGACGACGTGCTCGGCGACCTCCTCGACCGGGGTGAACGGCACGTCGTGGCCGGCCTCGCGCATCGCCCTCTCGTACTGGTCGAGGCTGCGGTACGGGGACTTGCGCGGCCGTTCCTTCGCGTAGCGGTCGGGCCGGTTGCGGTGCGACTCCCACAGTCCGGTGCGCAGCATGTGCGGCCCGGGGAAGAGGACGGAGGCCCCGACGTGGGCGCCTTCCGCCCTGAGGTGGGCGTAGAGGGACTCGGTCATGGTGACCACGGCCGCCTTGGTGACGGCGTACACGGAGGCGGTGGGCAGCGGGGCGATGCCGCCGTCGCCGGAGGAGGTGTTGACGACGTGGCCGGGTGCGCCGCCCGCGAGCATGCGCGGGACGAAGGCCTGGATCCCGTGGAAGACGCCCCAGACGTTGACGGAGAATGCCCACTTCCAGTCGTTGGGTTCGTGCTCCCACATGCGGCCCTCGGCGCCGGAGCCGACGCCCGCGTTGTTGCAGAGCACGTGGACGGCGCCGAAGGCCTCGTACGCGGCGTCGGCGAGGGCGAGCACGGAGTCCCGGTCGCCGACGTCGACGGGCCGGGCGAGGACCTCGGCGCCGTCGGCCCTCAGTTCGTCGGCGGCCTTGCGCAGGGCGCCTTCCTCCACGTCGGCGAGGATCACCTTCAGCCCCTCGGCGGCGAAGCGGCGGGAGATGGCGAGGCCGATGCCGCTCGCGGCGCCGGTGACGACGGCCACCTGTCCCGGTTCGAGTCGCATCTCAGACGCTGCCTTCCGGGGGGCCGTCGAGGGTCTGCATCGGGTCGTCGTAGCGCTGGTGGACGTACGGGAGCAGGGCCCGGGCGCTGACCCGTTCGACGACCCGGCCCCGCTGGTCGGTGGTCTTCTCCCCGATGGTGATCTCCACGAGGCGGCGTACGGGAAGATCCGCGACCGGGTCGAACATCGACTCGCGCAGCACCACGTCGCCGGTGACGTGCTCCAGTTTGCGGACCTTCTCGTTGCGGGTGCAGTGCACGAGGACGGGCTCGACGTCGAAGCCCGAACCGTCAACGGCGGGCAGGAACTTGAAGTAGAAGTCGGTCTTGGTGGTGGGTTCGGGCAGGGGCAGCGCGCGGTCCACCGCCCCGCGCACCTCGACGAAGGCGATCCCGTGCCGGGCGAGGGCGGCCCGTACGACGAGGCCGTCCCGCTCGACGGTGACCTCGCCCAGCTTCTTGGGCTCCCCGAACACCTCACGGCCGCCGACCAGGGCCCGCTCGTGCGTCATCGGCATGACGAGCGGGTACCAGCCCTCGACGTCGCCGTGCCGGGCGGCGACGGCCACCGAGCCGGCGCCGAGCGGGTACCCGGGCAGGTCGACCTTGCTGATGTTGGCTCGCACGAGGGGCCGCTCGGCGGGTTTGAGCGGTGGCGGCAGGACGGCCGCGACCACGTCCGGGTCGCTCTCCCAGACGGCCACCACCCCGGTGGACCAGATGTCGGGGAGTTTGGAGCTCTTCTCGCGCGACGCCGCGATCTCCGCCTCGGTGCGCGCTCCGTACCGTACGCGTGCCATGGGTGTACCACCCTTCGCTGGGTTTCCGGGGGCTCTGTAACACAGTTACACCGTCGGCGATGAAGGGTAAAGACCCACGCACACACCGGAATTGACGGACCGACAGATTGGCGGCCTCCCTGATGGCCCGAAACGCGCTGACCCGCGAGGAGGTGTTGGAGGCGGCCTCGTCGCTGGTCAGGCAGCACGGCCCGGCGGCACTCACCATGCGCAAACTCGCCGCCGAACTCGGCACGGCGGTCACCTCCATCTACTGGCACGTCGGCAACCGCGAATCGCTGCTCGACGCCCTCGTGGAGCGGACCGTCCGGGACATGGGCGCGATCGTGCCCCGCACCCCGTCCGGCGGGCCCGGCACGGGCCGCACCCCGGCCGACCGGATCCTCTCCGTGGCCCGGACCCTGCGCCGGGAACTGCGCGAACGCCCCCACCTGATCGCGATGGTCCACGAACGCGGCCTCACCGAGCGGATGTTCCTGCCCGCCCAGCAGGCCCTGGTCCACGAGGTGCACGCCGCCGGACTGCGCGGGGCGCGGGCCGCCGACGCGGTCCGCGCGATCCAGTTCCAGATCGTCGGCTTCCTGCTCGTCGAGCGCAACCGCGAGCGCTCGCCCGTCCAGTCCCCCGCCGAGAGCGAGCTCTGGGACCCCGCCTCGGCCCCCGACGACCGGGCGCTCGCCCGGGCCCTGGCCCGCCCGGCCGACCCGGAACGGCTGTTCCTGCTGTCGGTACGGGCACTCGTGAGCGCCCTCCTGTCCCCGCCGGCACGACCCGCCCCGGCTCGAACGGCTCGTGGCGGGTGACCTCGTCGCGGACCCGGTCGACCTCGTCGCGGACCCCGGTCGACGGCCCGGGTACCCCGTCGGGGCCACGGGTGTCAGTCGGGGCCGATATCCTCTGTGACCATGCTCGACGACCGTACGACCGCAGAGACGATGTGGCCGACCGCGTACCCACAGGGGTACGCGGTCGTCGACGTGGAGACCACCGGGCTCGCTCGCGACGACCGGATAGTGTCCGCGGCCGTCTACCGGCTCGACGCGCAGGGCAACGTGGAGGACCACTGGTACACGCTGGTCAATCCGCGCCGGGATCCGGGCCCGGTCTGGATCCACGGCCTCACCAACGACATGCTCCAGGACGCGCCGCTCTTCGAGGACATCGCCGAGGAGTTCGCGGGTCGCCTCGCGGACCGTGTGCTCGTCGCCCACAACGCCATCTTCGACTGGCAGATGATCTCCCGGGAGTACGCGCGGGCCGCCACGACGGCGCCCGTCCGTCAGCGGCTGTGCACCATCGCCCTGTCGAAGGAGCTGAACCTGCCGCTGCCCAACCACAAGCTGGAGTCCCTCGCCGCGCACTTCGGCGTGGTCCAGCAGCGCGCCCACCACGCGCTCGACGACGCCCGGGTGCTCGCGGAGGCCTTCCGTCCGTCGCTGCACGCCGCCGCGCGGGACAACGTACGGCTGCCCCTGCTGGAGTGCCGGCCGTTGACGGAGTGGTCGGACACGCCCGCCGCCCCCGGGTCGGCTACCAAGGGCCGTTCGGCGCCACCAGCTGGCGGGCCTCCCGCAAACGGCCCGCGTGCCCCTACCCCAACCCGGGTCGGTTCGAGGACGGCAAACCCCTCAAGCAGGGCATGCGGATCGCGTTCTCCGGGGACACCTCCGTGGACCGGGAGCTGCTGGAGGACCGGGCGATCGAGGCCGGCCTGCACGTCGCGACGAGTGTGTCGCGGCTCACGAGCCTGCTCGTCACCAACGACCCCGACTCCTCGACCTCGAAGACCGTCAAGGCGAAGTCCTTCGGCACCCCGGTCCTCGACGAGGCCGCCTTCACCCACCTGCTGCGGGACGTGGCTGCGGCAGACGGGTGAGCATCACGCGACTCGCCCGGCGCCCTCCTTCCCGGTCCGCCCGTCCGGTTCCACCCTGTGGCGCATGGCACGTTGTGAGGTCTGCGGAAACGATTACGGGATGTCCTTCGAGGTGCACGCGCAGGGCGCGGTGCACGTCTTCGACTGCTTCTCCTGCGCCATTCACCGCATGGCGCCCATCTGCGAGCACTGCCGGGTCCAGATCCTCGGGCAGGGCGTCGACGTCGAGGGCCAGTGGTACTGCGGGGCGCACTGCGCCCGCGCGGCCGGGAAGGCGGGCATCGTCGATCACGTCTGACCCCCCGTCGCTCCCCGACCCGTCGTCACCCGAACCCCTCCGTGCGGGCCCCGGACGGCCACCCGGCCGCCGGGGCCTTCTCGGCTGGGGGTAACGTCGGGGGCGTGTACCGCTTTGTACTGACCCGGCAGTGGGTGTGCCTGACCCTCATCGCCCTCGCCCTCGTCCCGGCGATGATCAAGTTGGGCTTCTGGCAGTTCCACCGCCATGAGCACCGGGTGGCGCAGAACGAGCTGATCGCGAGGAACCTGTACGGGAAGCCGGTGCCCGTCACCGAGCTGACCTCCCCCGGTCACACCGTCCCCCGGGCCGACTACTGGCGCGCGGTCACCGCGACGGGCACGTACGACGCGGGGCACGAGGTCGTGGTCCGCCGGCGGACCAACAACGACGACAAGGTCGGCTTCCACGTCATCACCCCGCTGGTGCTGCGCGACGGCCGGGTCGTCCTGGTCAACCGCGGCTGGGTGGCGGGCGGCGACGACGCGCGCGCCTATCCGCCGGTGCCGGCCGCGCCCAAGGGCGAGATCACGGTCACCGGACGGCTGAAGGCCGACGAGACGAGCGGCGACAGCGGGATCAGGGACCGCAAGGGGCTGCCGGACCGCCAGGTGATGCTGATCAACAGCACGCAGCAGGCGGAGTACACGGGCCGAACCGTCCTCGGTGGCTATCTGGAACTCACCGCACCGGTCCCGGCGAACGACAGCCCGGAGCCGGTGGGTGATCCCGACCACGACTCGATCGGCGCGCACATGGCGTACGCGATCCAGTGGTGGATGTTCACGGCCGGAGTGCCGGTGGGGTGGGTGATCCTGGTGCGCCGGGAGAAGCGGGACCGCGCGGAGGCGGCGGCGAAGGCCCCCTCGGAATCGGTGCCCGCCTCGGCGTAGCGTGTCGGGCATGGATCTTGGACTGAAGGACCGTGTCTACGTCGTCACCGGAGCCACCCGCGGGCTGGGCTTCGCCTCCGCACGGGAGCTGACCGCCGACGACGCGAAAGTCGTACTGACCGGCCGCGACGCCGGGCGTGCTGCGGACGCCGCCGCCTCCCTGGGCCCGAACGCGGTGGGAGTGGCGGCGGACAACGCCGATCCGGCGGCGGCCGCCCGCCTCGTCGCCGAGGCCCGGGAACGCTTCGGGCGCCTCGACGGCATCCTGATCAGCGTCGGCGGCCCGGCCCCGGGCACGGCCGCGGACAACACCGACGAACAGTGGGCCGCCGCCTTCGAGTCGGTCTTCCTGGGCGCGGTCCGGCTCGCGCGCGCCGCGGCGGCCGAGCTGGGCGAGGGCGGCGTCATCGGGTTCGTGCTGTCGGGCTCGGTACACGAACCGATCCCCGGGCTGACGATCTCGAACGGACTTCGACCGGGACTGGCCGGCTTCGCGAAGTCCCTGTCGGTGGAGCTGGGCCCGCGCGGGATCCGGGTGATCGGGCTGCTGCCGGCCAGGATCGACACGGACCGGGTACGGGAGCTGGACGCCCTGTCCGGCGACGCGGACGCCGCCAGGGTGGCGAACGAGTCCCGCATCCCGCTGCGGCGTTACGGCACCCCGGAGGAGTTCGGTCGCACGGCGGCCTTCCTGCTGTCCCCGGCGGCCTCGTACCTGACGGGCGTCATGCTGCCGATCGACGGAGGCTCCCGCCACGGCTTCTGACGGCCCTCACCGACCACGCCCGCGCCCGTCGGCCCGGGCGGCTCGGGTCTCAGGTGACCCGGGCCGCCCGGTGCGAGCCGACCTTGAGCCGGGCCTCCGCGGGGAGTTCGGGCAGGCCCGCCGAGGCCCGGGCGTGGGCCAGGACCGGGCCGGCGAGCCCGGCCAGGGCGTCGGCCGGGACCGCGTGCGGCTCCAGTTCCAGCGCGACCCGCAGGCTCGGCGTCTCCCGGCGCCCGCGCAGCGCGACCCGGCAGCGGGCGACCCCGTCGAGTGCCCCCGCCTCGGCGGCGACCGCCGACTCCAGCGCCCGCCCGCGCAGCAGCGCGTACGCCCCGTCCCCGGTGTCCACGAGCACGGCGTCCAGTCGTGACCTGCGCAGTTGCGCCAGCAGCCACCACAGTGCGAGCAGCACGCACAGGCCCAGGCCGGCGACCAGCACCCACCACCACCAGCCGTCCGCGTGCCAGTACCGGCGTCGGGCCGCCGCCGTCAGCAACGGCGCGTGCCGGCCGCCCAGCGGCCGGGACCCGGTGAGCACCGAGATTCCGGCAGCCAGCAGCACGGCTCCGATGATGGCCAGCAGTACCCGGTTGACCGTGCCGAGCATCGCGTCACCCTTTCCGGTGGACCCGTACGCGGGGCCCCGGCTCGTGCACGAGGCCCAGTTCCTCGATGCCGACGGCGAGTACCGCGTCCAGGTCGGCCCGTACCTCGTCCAGTTCGCGGAAGTGCGAGGTGGCCCGTACCCCGACGCGGGACCGGCCCACCTTGACCCGCACCGAGTTCACCCCGGACACCTCCATGGCCCGGTCCCGCAGGACCAGCCCGGCCGCCTTGCGCCCCAGTCCGGCCCGCACCCCCGACTCCGAGGTGCGCATCTGCAGGATTCCGCGCAGCCCCGGCGTGATCGCCAGCACCAGCAGGACCGCCCCGATCAGCGCCAGGACGCCGGCGCCGATCAGGACCTCCGGATCGGCGGGGGTGTAGCGCTCCAGTTGGAGGGCGAGTTCCCGGCGCCAGCGCATGGCGGGGCGCTGAGCACGTACGGCCGCCAGGTCGTACAGGAGCACTCCGGCCGCGCCGAGCACGGCCAACGCGGTCAGCGCGGCCGGGATCCGGCGCGTGGAACGGAACCGGCGGGCACCCGCCGTCACCGCAGCCGCCGGTCCCGCCCGGCGGCTGCCGGGCGGAGGTGTGCGGGGTGCAGGTGCTCGACCTCGACGGCCACCTCGGGCACCGTCATCGAGGCGCACTGTTCGACGCGTTCGGCGACCCGGCGGCGGACGGCCGCGCTCTGGGCGGCGACGTCGGACGGGTAGGGCAGTTCCAGGCTCACCCGTACGCGCGCGATGTCGTGGTGGACGGTGACGGTGGCGTGCGGGGGCGCCGCCTCGTCCGCCTCGACGAAGAGCGCCTCGCGTGCGGCCTGCGCCGCGATCTTGGCGACGACCCGGTCCGCGATCCGGGTGGATCCCCGCTCGGCGGCGGGCACCCGGGTCGGCAGGGCCCGGGGGGTGCTGGTGCTCATCGGGGCGTCACCTGCGCCGGTCGTCGCGTGGGCGGAACAGGTCACCGAGTTCGAGGTCGCCGTCGAAGAAGCGGCCGACGATGAAGCCGATGGCGCCGAGGGCGGCGACCAGCAGAAAGGCACCGAAGCCGCCGAAGTAGCCGGCGAACCCCAGTCCCATGCCGGCCAGCAGGCCGGCAACCGCCATGCTCATGCGGGTCCTCTCGGCTAGTGGAGCCTGGATTCCGGCTCGTCGTCTTCCTCGTCGGGCAGCTTGACGTCGCTGACCGCGATGTTGACCTCGACGACCTCCAGGCCCGTCATGCGCTCGACCGCCGAGATGACGTTCTCGCGTACGGCCCGGGCCACGTCGCGGATCGACACGCCGTAGTCGACGACGATCTCCAGGTCGAGAGCCGTCTGGACCTCGCCGACCTCCGCCTTGACGCCCCGGGACACGGAGGCTTTCGTCCCGCCGGGAACGCGGTCGCGGACGGCTCCGAAGGTGCGGGAGAGGCCGGTGCCGCTGCCCATCGCGTGGACGCCGACCACCTCGCGGGCGGCCAGTCCGGCGATCTTCTCGACCACCCCGTCGGCGATGCTGGTGCGGCCCCGCTCGGCCGGGTCCCGGTGGGAACCCCCTGCTGTGGATTCGGTCATCGTGTGTCCCTTCGCGCTTGCGGACTCCCGACCACGGTAAGCGCGAAGCGGCCCCGGCGCGCCGTGGACTGGGCCGATCGGTCCGCCCCCGGCCGCCGGCCCGCCGCGGCGCCGACCGCCGGGCCGACCGGGTCGGCGGGAGGGGCGATCCCGCACGTGCAGACGGGGCCCGGTCCCCCCGCGCGCACGGCGCCGGTGCGCGGGGGGTCCGGGCCCCGTCGGGGCGTGGAGGGGTTCGGGATCAGTCGGAGAGCCCCGCCAGGTCACGCAGACGACGTGCCTGGGCAGCGCGCTCCGCGGTGCGCTGGGCGTCGTACGGCCGGGCCGTGGCCTCCCGGAGCAGGGCCTTGGTCTCGATGACCGCGTCCCGCGGCGGGGCCAGGAGCGCGGTGGTCAGATCCTTGACGGTCGCGTCGAGCTCGTCGACGGCGACCACCAGGTTCGCGAGGCCCACCCGCTCGGCCTCCTCGGCGTGCACGGAACGCCCCGTCGCGCAGATCTCCAGCGCGCGGGCGTAGCCGACGAGCGAGGTCAGCGGCTGGGTGCCGGCCAGGTCGGGCACCAGTCCCAGGCTGGTCTCGCGCATGGCGAACTGGACGTCGTCCGCCACCACCCGCAGGTCGCACGCGAGCGCGAGCTGGAAGCCGGCGCCGATCGCGTGCCCCTGCACGGCGGCGACGGAGATGATGTCGTTGCGCCGCCACCAGGTGAATGCCTCCTGGTACTCGGCGATGGTGCTGTCGAGCAGTTCGTCCGAACCGCGCGCCAGATCGAGGAAGGACGGCTCACCCTCGAAGCCTTCAGGGGTGAACGCCTGACGGTCGAGCCCTGCGGAGAAGGACTTGCCTTCGCCGCGCAGCACGACGACCCGAACGGTGCCCGGCAGCGACCGTCCGGCCTCCGTCAACGCCCGCCAGAGCGCGGGGGATTGAGCGTTTCGCTTGGCCGGATTGGTCAATGTCACCGTGGCGACCGTGTCGTCGACGGTGAGCCGTACGCCGTCCTTGTCGAGCAGAGCCATGTCGGTGCCCTCCGGTGTGTAGTCGGCCGCGAGCCCGGCCTAAGTGACTGCACAGTAACCACCCAGCCGACCACATGACCGACCGGGGGGTCACCGAAGGAACCGTCAAAGCCTCGGAACCGTTTGAGCAGATCGTCAAACGTCACGCATGGAGCTGTGGAGCGTCTCCGGCCGGATCAGGCCGAGGCCGCCTTCTTGCCGCGCGTCGCGCCACCGCGACCACGCAGCACGACTCCGGACTCACTGAGCATCCGATGGACGAATCCGTACGACCGACCGGTTTCCTCGGCCAGCGCCCGGATACTCGCACCGGAGTCATATTTCTTCTTCAGGTCTGCCGCGAGCTTGTCGCGCGCGGCGCCGGTTACCCGGCTGCCCTTCTTCAGAGTCTCGGCCACCCGTGCCTCCTCATGGGAAGTGCGCTCTGGACTTCTCATGATCACCCCTCCCACGCTTCCTGGCCACCCATTCAGCAAGGTCGGTGCGACGGCATTTCTCAAGGACTGGACACGGCAGCAGAACGGAATCTCCTCTTCCGATGCATGACCTCCGTCACATTCCTTCACCTCTGAGGGGAATCAGCAGGTCAGAAGGGCGCTGCGGAAATGGCGACGGCTCCGGCCGCGTACCCGAGCGGGTACGGCCGGAGCCGTCGAACACCGTGCGAGGGGATGAGACCGCCTCACTCAGATGATGGATCACACGTGGGCCGAATGATCCATAAGGAACTGGATCAACGAACCGGAGCCCCTCGGCGGGCCCGCGACACGCCGATCAGGCGAGGGCGACCAGGTCCCGGTAGTCCGGACCCCACAGGTCCTCGACCCCGTCCGGCAGCAGGATGATCCGCTCCGGTTCCAGGGCCTCGACGGCGCCCTCGTCGTGCGTGACGAGGATGACGGCGCCCTTGTACGTGCGCAGCGCGCCCAGGATCTCCTCGCGGCTGGCCGGGTCCAGGTTGTTCGTGGGCTCGTCGAGGAGCAGCACGTTCGCGGAGGAGACGACCAGCGTCGCCAGGGCCAGCCGGGTCTTCTCGCCACCGGAGAGCACGCCCGCGGGCTTGTCCACGTCGTCGCCGGAGAACAGGAACGAGCCGAGCGTCTTGCGGACGGCGACCAGGTCCAGGTCGGGGGCGGAGGAGCGCATGTTCTCCAGGACCGTGCGCTCCGGGTCCAGGGTCTCGTGCTCCTGGGCGTAGTAGCCCAGCTTGAGGCCGTGACCGGGGACGACCGTGCCGGTGTCCGGCTTCTCGGTGCCCGACAGCAGGCGCAGCAGCGTGGTCTTGCCGGCGCCGTTGAGACCGAGGATGACCACGCGGGAACCCTTGTCGATGGCCAGGTCGACGTCGGTGAAGATCTCCAGGGACCCGTAGGACTTCGACAGGCCCTCGGCGGTGAGCGGGGTCTTGCCGCAGGGCGCCGGGTCCGGGAAGCGGAGCTTGGCGACCTTGTCGGAGACGCGGACGGCGTCGAGACCCGCGAGCAGCCGGTCGGCGCGCTTGGCCATGTTCTGCGCGGCGACGGTCTTGGTGGCCTTGGCGCGCATCTTGTCGGCCTGCGAGTTCAGGGCCGCGGCCTTCTTCTCGGCGTTCTGGCGCTCGCGCTTGCGGCGCTTCTCGTCGGCCTCGCGCTGCTGCTGGTAGAGCTTCCAGCCCATGTTGTAGACGTCGATCTGGGAGCGGTTCGCGTCCAGGTAGAAGACCTTGTTGACGACGGTCTCGACCAGGTCGACGTCGTGGGAGATCACGATGAAGCCGCCGCGGTAGGTCTTCAGGTAGTCGCGCAGCCAGACGATGGAGTCGGCGTCGAGGTGGTTCGTGGGCTCGTCGAGGAGCAGGGTGTCGGCGTCCGAGAAGAGGATGCGGGCCAGCTCGACGCGGCGGCGCTGGCCACCGGAGAGGGTGTGGAGCGGCTGGCCGAGGACCCGGTCGGGCAGGCCGAGGGCGGCCGAGATGGTGGCGGCCTCCGCCTCGGCGGCGTACCCGCCCTTGGTCAGGAACTCGGTCTCCTGGCGCTCGTACTGCTTCATCGCCTTGTCGCGGGTGCCTCCGGAGCCGGTGGCGATGCGCTCCTCGTTCATCCGCATCTTCTTGATCAGCACGTCGAGGCCGCGCGCGGAGAGGATCCGGTCGCGGGCGAGTACGTCGAGGTCGCCGGTGCGCGGGTCCTGCGGCAGGTAGCCGACCTCACCGGATCGGGTGATCGTGCCGCCGGCGGGCTGGCCCTCGCCCGCGAGGCACTTGGTGAGGGTGGTCTTGCCCGCCCCGTTGCGGCCGACCAGACCGATGCGGTCGCCCTTGGCGACGCGGAAGGAGGCGGACTCGATGAGGATGCGGGCGCCGGCGCGCAGCTCGATGCCGGTGGCGGTGATCACGGAAATACTCCAGGGCGGTGGGGACGGCGGAAGGGGGGCAGGACGCGCGGGACTCCGACGCCGCTAATCCGCGAGGAGATTTGCCATGGAGACATTCTAACGGGGGCGCGCAACCACTTTTCGGGCCGCCCGGCATCGATCACACCGGGCGGCGACCCCTCCCCCGTGTACCCCGTTCGGCGCAGGGCCCACGCCGATGACCCGGGGCGCGTATCAGGATGAAGGGGTTGATACTCGCCGCAGGGGCGGACACGAGGAATCGAGGGCGGTGCGGCATGCAGTTCGACGACGACGCCAATCTGGACACGTCCGAGGTCAAGGACGTGCGGGGCAGCCGCATCCCCGGCGGGAAGGCCACGGTCGGCGGCGGCATCGTCGGTTTGATCGCACTGGTCATGGGGTTGCTCTTCGGCGTGGGCCCCGAACAGCTGGGGCTGACCGAGGGCAACCCCGAGCCGGTGGCCACCTCCTCTTCCGCGAGCCAGGTGCAGCAGGCCTGCCGCACGGGACAGGACGCGAACACCCGTGAGGACTGCCGGCTCGTCGCTGTGGTGAACAGCACCCAGGACTTCTGGAAGCAGGAGTTCCGAAAGCGCGGGGGCCAGTACAGCCCGGCCTCGACGGTGTTCTTCACCGGCCGGGTGAACACGGCGTGCGGCGCGGCCACCTCCGCGGTCGGCCCCTTCTACTGCCCCTCCGATCGACAGGTCTACCTGGACCTCGGCTTCTTCGAGGAGCTGCGGACGAAGTTCGGTGCGAGCGGCGGCCCCTTCGCCCAGGCCTACGTCGTCGCCCACGAGTACGGGCACCACATCCAGAACCTGACCGGCACCCTCCAGCGGGCCCAGGACGGCCGGCAGGGCGCGAACAGCAACGCGGTCAAGGTCGAACTACAGGCGGACTGCTACGCGGGGGTGTGGGCGCACAACGCCACGCGCACCCCGGACGAGTCCACCGGGCGCCCGCTGATCACGAAGCTGACCGACGAGGACATCAAGGACGGTCTGGACGCGGCGGCGGCGGTCGGCGACGACCGGATCCAGGAGAAGTTCCAGGGGCGGGTCACCCCCGAGTCGTGGACGCACGGCAGCGCCGAGCAGCGCCGGCAGTGGTTCTACCAGGGCTACCGGACCGGCGACATGGCCCAGTGCAACACCTTCCGCTGACTGTCGGTGGCGCCTGCCATGCTGTGCCGTGGGTCACATGCCGGTGGTGACAGGTCGTCGGTCACGGACCCGTCCAGGCACGCAGGCGCACTGCACGAGAGGGAGTGATCGTCATGGCAGGTGTTCCGTCCGTCTACCCGACTCTGCTCTACCGCGACGCCAAGACCGCGATCCGACTGCTGACGGAGGCGTTCGGGTTCACGCGGGTCGCGGTGTACGAGGGCGAGGACGGGGCCGTGATGCACGCGGAACTGTCCTACGGCAACGGCGCGGTGATGCTCGGCAGCAAGGGCCGCGGCGGACAGTTCGACAAGGTCATGGCGGAAGCCGGGCCGACCGGGGTGTACGTGGTCGTCGACGACGTGGACGCCCACCACCGCAGAGCGGTCGAGCACGGGGTGGAGATCCTGATGGCGCCCACCGACCAGGACTACGGATCGCGCGACTACATGGCGCGCGACGCCGAGGGGAACGTCTGGAGCTTCGGAACGTACGCGCCGCAGATCTGACCCTGCGGCGCGTCCCTCGGCGCGTCTTTGCCGTACGCGGGCTACGCCCCGCCGGTGTGCACCTGGAAGGCGGCCCGCCGGACCGCCTTGGCCAGGGCGGGGTCCGGGTGGGCCGCGGCCAGCGCGACCAGGACCTGCACGGTGCGGGGGTGGCCGACGGCGCGGACCTCGTCCAGCAGTCGCGGGACCGTGGTGCGGACCGCCGAGTCGAGGTGGCGGGCCAGCAGTTCGGCCTCGCCGTGGTCGGCGATGGCCGCCGCCGTGTCCACCCAGAGCCAGGTCGACTCCTCGGCAGTGAGCACGTCCTGCGCCTCGTCCGGGTCCACTCCGTCGTGCTCGGCGAGCCAGAGCAGGGCGTACGGGCGCAGCGCGGGTTCCCGTACGGCGGCGCGCACGTCGGGCTCGGCGGGGGCGCCGACCACGCGCAGGGCCTCGAAGGCGAGTCCGCGCGTCAGGGCGTCCTCGCCTCGGGCGGCCTGGAGGAGTTCACCGATGGCGTGGCCGACGGGCCGGGCGGCGAGCCAGGCCCGGTACTCGGCGCGGGCGGGTCCGGGGGTGAGGCGGGCGCAGCCGTGCAGCATCGCGGCGGCGGACTGTTCGATGTTCCCGGCGGGGCTCTGTGCGGCGACGCAGATCTGTTCCAGCTTGACCCAGACGGCCCAGCTGCCCAGCGGCGTGAGGGCCGCCTGCGCGGGGCCGAGGGTGACGGCGTCCACGGCGGCGAGGCCGCCGAGCGCCCAGCGCAGCAGCCGGGCGAGCGGAACGGGCTGCGCGGGGGCGCCCTGCGCGGGGAGGACCGCCTGCGCGGTGGTCGCGCCGGCCGTCGCCCCGTCCGGGTCGCCGTTCACGCAGGTCCCGTAGGGCACTTCGCAGCGCTCGTCGCGCAGTTCGGTGACGCGTTGGCCGAGCAGGTCCAGCAGGTCCGGGACGGTCACCGGGCCGGCGGACAGCTGGAGCAGCGAGAGCAGTTGGGGCATGGCCTCGACCACTTCCGCGACGACGGCGGGGGCGATGTCGGCGGGGGCCGGGTGCACGAGGGACCAGGCGTCGAAGAGGGCGACCCAACCGCGCAGCACGGCCGTGTCGTCGCGGTCCCAGGCGCGCAGTCGCCAGCCCGGTCGGGCGTGGCCGCCGTGCACCTCGACGAGGCCGGAGAGTCTGGAGCGGTCCCAGCCGACCCTGATCTGGCCGTGGGTCAGGTTCAGCTCCGCCGCGGCCCGTTCGACGTCGGCGGTCGACAGCCCCGCCGCCGGTGCGGGCCGGCCGCCGTCGCCCGCCCCGAGGTGCAGCTCGGCCCAGCGGGCCAACCGCACCGCGTCGGCGAGGGAGGCTCGGGCCCTGTTCGCCAGGTCGGCCGTGGCCGGTGTGCCCGCCGGAGGCCGGGGGGCGGGTCGGGTCCTTCGGTCGGTCACCGCCTTGCGGGCCGCGGCCACGGAACGCGGGGAGACGAGTCGGAGTCTGGAGTCGCGAGCCAACTGCTCATCAGGCTTTCGGGACGTCACGGAAGCAGTCTCGCCCGTCACTGGCCGAAAGCCCAAACGGAAGCGGTCGTTACCGCCGGCCGCCGGGGGGATGGAACAGAACAAACCGCCCTTCGCGTCCCGTCCGGCACCCGCCCGTCACATGAGGGGGGTGAGGAAGCGGCGCAACGCCTCCTCGTAGCCGGCGGGGTCGGCGTTCCACATCGCGCCGTGCGGGGCGTCGGGAACGGTGCGCAGGGTGACGAGGTCGGGTCGGGCGGCGGCGAGTCGGCGGGACGGCTCCCACGGGGCGAGCCTGTCGTCCGGGCCGTGGAAGATCAGGACGGGGACGCGCAGCGCGTCGGGGTCCGCTCCGGGGGCGCGCCGGTCGGCCCGCAGTCCGGCGCGGCCCTCGGCGGCCCGGACGACGAGCGGGATCAGCGGCGCGGGGGTGCGGCGGGCGGCGGCCAGGCCCCGCAGGGTGGCGTGCCAGTCGAGCACCGGGGAGTCGAGCACCAGCCCCGAGATCCGTCCGGCCAGCGCCGACCGCTCGACGGCGCGCAGGGCCATGGCGGCCCCCGTGGACCAGCCGTGCAGGATGACCCGGCGGGCGCCGTAGCGGAGGGCGTAGCGGATGGCCGCGTCCAGGTCCCGCCATTCGGATTCGCCGAGGTGGCCGAGGCCGTCCGGGGAGGCGGGGGCGCCGAGGTCGCCGCGGTAGGCGAGGTCGAGGACGGGGAGGTGGTGGCGGTGCAGGAAGGGCATGACCACCATCGGGTGTTCCCGGGTGCCGCCGAGGCCGTGCACGGTGATCACCCAGGTGTCCCGGGCCGCGGGGACGAACCAGGCGGGCAGCGGGCCGAGCTCGCCGGGGACGTCCACGTCGGCGTGGTCGAGCCCGAGGGCGGTGCGCGGGTTGCCCAGGTGGACCTGGGGGGTGAGGGTGACCCGGGTTCCGGGTTCGAGGCTGCCGTGGGTGACGGCGACGAGCCGCCGGACGACGGTGTCCGGGGCGTGCGCGACGTCGGCGACGATCGGGCCGACCACCGCGTGCACCCCGGGCGCGTCCAGTCCGTACGTACCGGGGCGCAGGGAGGCGAGCGAGCGGGTCAGGGTGATCCGGTCGGCGGTGGTGGAGTGGACGCTGAGCCGGGGGCCGCCGGGGAGCGGGCGGCCGGGTTCGGGTCGCAGGGCCGCGTCGGCGGCGTACCGACCGGCGGCGACGGCGGCAGCGCCGGCGCCGATCAGGGTCGTGGTGACGGCCGCTGCCGTCGTCGTGGCGGTTCGCACCGCTCCAGTCTCGGCGCGGGAGGGCGGACGGGCCACCGGAGGGGATGCCCCCGCTTCGTCGGCAGGGGAACCGGAACCGGGACCGGAACGCGGCCACCGGGACGGGTGCGGGAGTGATGTAGGTCTCTTCGGGGGTCGCCCGAGGGGCGTCCGATCGGCCGAAGGGCCCGCGCGTGACGGCGCGTTCACCCCGCCCTGACGTGCATTAATCGATATATCTACGAATGAATCGGGAAATACGATCCGATCGAGCCTCGGCTTGATCCACCACCCGGCCCCATCCAGTTCATCTTCCGTTCACTCAGGTTGCCTACGGTCGCCGAACCACTGACGTCAAACAGAAGCCTGGGTAAATGGAGCACATAACGCTTCTCCTCGGGATCGTGGTCATCACCGCTCTCGTGTTCGACTTCACGAACGGTTTCCACGACACGGCCAACGCGATGGCCACCACCATCTCGACCGGCGCCCTCAAGCCCAAGACGGCGGTCGCCATGTCCGCCGTGCTGAACCTGGTCGGCGCCTTCCTGTCGGTGGAGGTCGCCAAGACGATCTCCAGCGGACTCGTCAACGAGAGCGGCATCCAGCCCGAAGTGATCTTCGCGGCGCTCGTCGGCGCGATCCTCTGGAACCTGGTGACCTGGCTGGTCGGTCTGCCCTCCAGCTCCTCGCACGCCCTCATGGGCGGCCTGATCGGTGCGGCCGTCGCCTCGGCCGGTCTCGACGCCGTCAACGGCGGCGTGATCGTCACCAAGGTGCTGCTGCCCGCCATCGCCGCGCCGCTGGTTGCCGGCGCCGCCGCGATGCTGGCCACGAAGCTCTCGTACAAGGTCGGCAAGAACCTCGGCGAGAAGACCTCGGCCAAGGGCTTCCGGGCCGGTCAGATCACCTCCGCGGGCCTCGTCTCGCTGGCGCACGGCACCAACGACGCGCAGAAGACGATGGGCATCATCACCCTGGCGCTCGTCGCCGGGAACGCCCTGCCCGCCGGGTCCAACCCGCCGGTCTGGGTCATCGTCTCCGCCGGTCTCGCCATCGCGATGGGCACCTACCTGGGCGGCTGGCGCATCATCCGCACCATGGGCACCGGCCTGACCGACCTGCAGCCGCAGCAGGGCTTCGCCGCCCAGACCTCGGCCGCCAGCGTCATCCTGGCCTCCTCGAACCTCGGCTTCTCCCTCTCCACCACCCACTCGTGCTCCGGTGCGGTCATGGGCGCGGGGCTGGGTCGCAAGGGCGGTGTGGTCCGCTGGTCCACCGCCACCCGGATGTTCATCGCCTGGGGCCTGACCCTGCCGGCCGCCGCCCTGGTCGCCGCCGGCGCCGAGCTGGTCATGCGCACCGGTGACATCGGCGTCGCCGCCGTCGCGGTCTTCCTCGTCGCGTCCTGCTTCGCGATCTGGGTCATCTCGCGCCGCCAGGTCGTCGACCACCACAACGTCAACGCCGCGGAGCCCGCCGGCTCCGAGGCCGCGACCGAGGAGCCCGGCGTGGTCACCACGGCCATCGCGGCCGTCACCGTCCCGCCGACCCAGGCCGCCGCGGCCTCGATCGCCGCGGACGACGACCTCCGGGCCACCATCCCGGCCGCCGCCGCGCCCGCGGCCCCGACGACCCCGTCGGCTCCGGCCGCCGCGGTCTGACCCCCGAGAACGACAGAGGAATCCGCAGTATGAAGATCGACTGGGCAGCACTCGGCTCCGTCTTCGGGGTCAGCCTCTCCGCCACCGTCGCCCTCGTGGCCCTCTTCACCCTGGGCCTGGTCGGCCTGTCCAAGCACGAGTCCGCCACCGAGCAGGGCGGGGCCGCGACCCTGGCCCGCAGCGGCGCCTACGCGTGCTTCGCGCTCTGCGCGGTGGCCGTGACCTTCGGGATCTACCTGATCGTCAGCTGACGTCGCACGTCCGAAAGCTCCCTCCGAGTCCGTCCCGGGGGGAGCTTTCGCATGCCGTCGCCCCCCACTCACCGCAGGTCAACGGCAAGTTGACGGGCGTTCCTGGGCCGTGGTGGACTGCCCGAGCCAATACGGCGGCATGGAGAGGAAGTCCGGTGCGAATCCGGCGCGGTCCCGCCACTGTCACCGGGGCGCACGTCGCCCGTGCGCCCCGGGAGCCAGGAACTCTCGCCGCCGGACACGTCGAACCAGGGCGCGGACCCTGAGTGAGGACATACCTGCCACCATGCGTGCCGATCGCGTTTTCGCGTACGGCGTCACGGCGGGCCTGATCGGCGACCGGATCCTCGGGGATCCGCGCCGCGGGCACCCCGTGGCCGCCTTCGGAAGAGCCGCCGCCTCCGTCGAACGCGCCCTGTGGCGCGACGACCGGGCCCGCGGGGTCGCGCACGCCCTGGTGTGCGTGGGGGGTGCGGCAGCGCTCGGTGCGCTGGGCTCACGCGCCGTGCGCTCCCGGCCCGCGGCCGCCCGTGTCGCCCTCACCGCCGTCGCGACCTGGGCCGTCGTCGGCGGCACCTCCCTCGGACGGGAGGCCCGTGCCATCGGCGGGGCGCTCCGCGCCGGGGACACCGAGGTGGCCCGTGAACGACTGCCGCACCTGTGCGGGCGCGATCCGCAGGCCCTGGACGATCAGCAGATGGCCCGCGCGGTCGTGGAGTCCGTCGCCGAGAACACCTCCGACGCGGTGGTCGGGGCCCTGGTCTGGGGAGCCGTCGCCGGCGTGCCCGGACTGCTGGCCTTCCGCGCGGTGAACACGCTGGACGCGATGGTGGGCCACAGGTCGCCCCGCCACCTGCGCTACGGCTGGGCATCCGCCCGGCTCGACGACCTGGCCGGCTGGCCGGGGGCCCGGTTGACGGCGCTGGCCGCGGTACTGGCCGGCCCCGACCGGCGGGGAGCCGTGCGGGCCTGGCGCGCCGACGCCGCCGCGCACCCGAGCCCGAACGCGGGCCCGGTGGAGGCCTCCTTCGCCGGCGCGCTGGGCGTACGGCTGGGCGGCACCCTCGCGTACGGGGGCCGGGTCGAGCACCGGGCCGTGCTGAACGGCGCCGCGGGCAGGCCGGTGGAGGTCGCGGACATCGAACGGGCCGTACGGCTGTCGCGTCGGGTGACGTGGGTGGCGCTGGCCTCGTGTGTGGCACTGCGGTGTGCGGTGTCGCGTCGATTCGGGAAGGGACGCGCGTGACGGGCACCAGGCGGGGAGGCGGCCTGTTGGTCGCCGGGACGACCTCGGACGCGGGCAAGAGCGTGGTCACGGCGGGCATCTGTCGCTGGCTGGCCCGCCGGGGCGTCAAGGTGGCGCCGTTCAAGGCCCAGAACATGTCGTTGAACTCCTTCGTGACGCGGGAGGGCGCCGAGATCGGGCGGGCCCAGGCCATGCAGGCCCAGGCCGCCCGCGTGGAGCCCACGGCGCTGATGAACCCGGTGCTGCTCAAGCCCGGCGGCGACCAGAGCAGCCAGGTGGTGCTGCTGGGCAGGCCGGTCGGCGAGATGAGCGCGCGGGGGTTCTTCGGGGAGCCCGGGGCGTCTTCCCCCGGCGGGGCACTGCGCGGGGGGCGCCGGGAACAGCTCCTCGCGGTCGTCACGGACTGCCTGGAGCAGCTCCGGGGCACGTATGACGCCGTGATCTGCGAGGGGGCGGGCAGTCCGGCCGAGATCAACCTGCGCCGGACCGACATCGTGAACATGGGCATCGCGCGGGCCGCGCGCTTCCCCGTGGTCGTGGTCGGGGACATCGACCGGGGCGGGGTCTTCGCGTCGTTCTTCGGGACCACGGCGCTGCTGTCGCCCGAGGACCAGTCGCTGATCGCGGGCTACCTGGTGAACAAGTTCCGCGGCGACGTGTCGTTGCTGGAGCCGGGCATGGAGATGCTGCGCGGGCTGACCGGGCGGGCCACGTACGGGGTGCTGCCGTTCCGGCACGGGCTGGGCATCGACGAGGAGGACGGCCTGCGGGTCTCGCTGCGGGGCGCGGTGCGCGAGTCCGCGGTGGCCCCGCCGGTGGGCGCGGACGTGCTGCGCGTCGCGGTGTGCGCGGTCCCGCTGATGTCGAACTTCACGGACGTCGACGCGCTCGCGGCGGAGCCCGGGGTGGTGGTCCGGTTCGTGGACCGGGCCGAGGAGCTGACCGACGCCGACCTGGTCGTCGTACCGGGCACCCGCGGCACGGTGAAGGCGTTGGCGTGGCTGCGGGAGCGCGGGCTCGCCGACGCGCTGGCCGCGCGGGCGGCCGAGGGGCGGCCGGTTCTGGGGATCTGCGGCGGGTTCCAGGTGCTCGGCGAGCACATCGAGGACGAGGTGGAGTCCCGGGCGGGCTCCGTCGACGGTCTCGGCCTGCTGCCGGTGCGCGTCCGCTTCGCGCGGGAGAAGACCCTGGCACGTCCCGTGGGCTCCGCGCTGGGCGAGGAGGTCTCGGGGTACGAGATCCACCACGGGGTGGCCGAGGTGCTGGGCGGGACCCCGTTCCTGGACGGCTGCCGGGTCGGCGAGGTGTGGGGAACCCACTGGCACGGCTCGCTGGAGTCGGACGGCTTCCGCCGGGCCTTCCTGCGTGAGGTGGCGGCCGCGGCCGGGCGGCGTTTCGTCCCGGCGCCGGACACCTCGTTCGGCGTGCTGCGCGAGGAACAGCTCGACCTGCTGGGCGACCTGATCGAGGAACACGCCGACACCGACGCGCTGCTGCGGCTGATCGAGGGCGGCGCCCCGGCGGGCCTTCCCTTCCTGCCGCCGGGCGCCCCGTGAGGGCCGCGGGCCGCGGCCCTGCCGCACATCCGACGGGCCGCCGGCACGGCGGCCCCGATGTCCATCGCAAGCCACTCGAAGGAGTGACCGTCTCATGAGCAGCGCCCACTTTCCGTTCTCGGCCGTGGTCGGGCAGGACGACCTGCGGTTGGCCCTGCTCCTCAACGCCGTGAGCCCGGCGGTCGGCGGCGTGCTCGTGCGCGGCGAGAAGGGGACCGCGAAGTCCACCGCCGTGCGCGCGCTCTCCGCGCTGCTGCCGCCGGTGGACGTCGTACCCGGCTGCCGGTTCTCGTGCGCGCCCGCCGCGCCGGACCCGGACTGCCCCGACGGACCCCACGAGCCGGCTCCCGGCGGGGAACGTCCGGCCCGGATGGTCGAGTTGCCCGTCGGCGCCTCCGAGGACCGCCTGGTCGGCTCCCTCGACATCGAACGGGCCCTGTCCGAGGGCGTGAAGGCCTTCGAGCCCGGTCTGTTGGCCGACGCGCACCGGGGGATCCTGTACGTCGACGAGGTGAACCTGCTCCACGACCACCTGGTGGACGTGCTGCTCGACGCCGCGGCGATGGGTGCCTCGTACGTCGAGCGCGAGGGTGTCTCCGTACGGCACGCGGCCCGGTTCCTGCTGGTCGGGACGATGAACCCGGAGGAGGGCGAGCTGCGCCCGCAGCTCCTGGACCGGTTCGGGCTGACCGTCGAGGTCGCCGCGTCGCGCGAGCCGTCGCAGCGCGTCGAGGTGGTGCGCCGTCGGCTGGCCTACGAGGACGACCCCGCCGGTTTCGCGAGCCGCTGGGCCGGCGACGAGCACGACGTGCGCGCCCGGGTGGTGGCCGCGCGGGCCCTGCTGCCGCGGGTCGTGCTCGGTGACACCTCGTTGTTGCGGATCGCCGCCACCTGCGCCGGCTTCGAGGTCGACGGCATGCGCGCCGACATCGTGATGGCCCGCACGGCGACGGCCCTGGCGGCCTGGGCCGGTCGGACCGACGTCCTCAAGGAGGACGTGCGGCAGGCCGCGCTGCTGGCTCTCCCCCACCGCCGCCGGCGGGCCCCGTTCGACGCGCCCGGCCTCGACGAGGACAAGCTGGACCGGATCCTGGACGAGTTCCCCGACGACGAACCGGAACCCGAACCGGAGCCCGAGGGCCCCGACGACCGCGGCCCCGGGGACGAGGGTCCGGACGACGGCGGGCCGGACGGGGGTGGCGGCGCGCCGCAGGGCGAGGGGCCCGAGGCGCCCGACTCCCCCGAAGCGCCGGAGGCCCCCGACACCGGGCAGACCCCGGACGCCGGGGAGGGCCCCGACGCGCCGGATTCCACCGAGGGCCCGCAGTCCCCGGATCCGCGGAACGGCGCCCCGGAGCAGGCTGCCGTACGGGCCTCCGAGCCGTTCCGCACCAAGATGTTGAGCGTGCCCGGGCTCGGCGAGGGCGCGGCCGGCCGTCGCTCGCGCGCCCGGACGGCGCACGGCCGGACCACCGGCTCCCAGCGCCCCCGGGGGCAGCTGACGAAGCTGCACCTGGCCGCGACCGTGCACGCCGCCGCCCCGCACCAGAAGGCGCGCGGGCGCAGCGGGCGCGGGCTGGTGGTGCGCAAGGACGACCTGCGGCAGGCCACGCGGGAGGGCCGCGAGGGCAACCTGGTGCTCTTCGTGGTGGACGCGTCCGGTTCGATGGCGGCCCGGCAGCGCATGAGCGCGGTCAAGGGCGCCGTGCTGTCGCTGCTGCTGGACGCCTACCAGCGCCGGGACAAGGTCGGTCTGATCACCTTCCGGGGTGCGGGTGCCGAGCTGGCGTTGCCGCCGACGTCCTCGGTGGACGCGGCCGCCGCGCGGCTGGAGCAGTTGCCGACCGGTGGCCGCACGCCGCTGGCCTCCGGTCTGTTGAAGGCGCGCGAGGTGCTGCGGATCGAGCGGTTGCGGGACCCTTCGCGGCGGCCGCTGCTGGTGGTCGTCACCGACGGGCGCGCCACGTCGGCCGGCGGTCTGGGCGGGGACCCGCGCGAGTTGGCCGGGCGCGGGGCGCGGCTGCTGGCCGCCGAGGGGGTCACCTCGGTCGTCGTGGACTGCGAGAGCGGGCCGGTCCGGCTGGGCCTGGCCGGGGTGTTGGCCGCCGATCTGGGCGGACCGGCGGTCAGCCTCGACGGGCTGCGGGCCGACAGCCTGGCGGGGCTCGTGAAGAACGTTCGTACATCGGTGGAATCCGCCCGGTCGCCCCAGGGCGCCGGCAACAGGAGGGCCGCGTAATGCCGCAGGGACAGCCGTCCGTCGTTCCGGACGACGGACTCACGACGCGCCAGCGTCGCAACCGCCCGCTCGTCTTCGTCCACACCGGCCCCGGCAAGGGCAAGTCGACGGCGGCCTTCGGGTTGGCGCTGCGCGCCTGGAACCAGGGCTGGCCGATCGGGGTGTTCCAGTTCGTCAAGTCGGCGAAGTGGAAGGTCGGCGAGGAGAACGCGCTGAAGGTGCTCGGTGCCTCGGGCGAGGGCGGTTCCGTCGTCTGGCACAAGATGGGCGAGGGCTGGTCCTGGGTCCAGCGTGACGCGCAACTCGACAACGAGCAGGCGGCCAAGGAAGGTTGGGAGCAGGTCAAGCGGGATCTGGCCGCCGAGACGCACCGGCTGTACGTGCTCGACGAGTTCGCGTACCCGATGCACTGGGGCTGGATCGACGTGGACGAGGTGATCGAGGTGCTGCGCAACCGGCCCGGCACCCAGCACGTGGTGATCACGGGTCGCAACGCGCCGGAGAAGCTGGTGGAGTTCGCGGACCTGGTCACCGAGATGACCAAGGTCAAGCACCCGATGGACGCCGGCCAGAAGGGCCAGAAGGGCATCGAGTGGTGACTTCGCTCCACATACCGCGCCTGGTCATCGCCGCGCCGTCCTCCGGCAGCGGCAAGACCACCGTCGCGACGGGCCTGATGGCGGCCTTCTCGGAACGCGGCCTCGCCGTGTCCCCGCACAAGGCCGGGCCCGACTACATCGACCCGGGCTACCACGCGCTGGCCACCGGCCGGCCGGGGCGGAACCTGGACGCCTTCATGTGCGGGCCGGACCTGGTCGCGCCGCTGTTCGCGCACGGGGCGGCCGGGTGCGACCTCGCCCTGATCGAGGGCGTGATGGGCCTGTACGACGGGGCGGCGGGGCGCGGCGAGCTGGCCTCGACGGCGCAGGTCGCCAAGCTGCTGCGGGCGCCGGTGGTGCTGGTCGTGGACGCCTCCTCGCAGTCGCGGTCGGTGGCGGCGCTGGTGCACGGCTTCGCCTCGTTCGACCCGCAGGTGCGCCTCGGGGGCGTGATCCTCAACAAGGTCGGCTCGGACCGGCACGAGGTCATGCTCCGGGAGGCCCTGGAGGAGGTCGGGATGCCGGTTCTGGGTGTCCTGCGGCGTGCGCCGCAGGTCGCGGCGCCCTCGCGGCACCTGGGGCTGGTACCGGTGGCCGAGCGCCGGGCCGACGCGGTGTCCTCGGTGGGGGCGCTCGCCGACCAGGTACGGGCGGGCTGTGACCTGGACGCGCTGATGGCCCTGGCCCGGACCGCGCCGCCGCTGGACGGCGAGGCGTGGGACGCCGGCACGGCGGTCGCGTCGGTGTCGGACCCGGCGGTGGACGGGGCTCTCGCGGGGGCCGGGCGGGGCGGCCGGCCCCTGGTCGCCGTGGCCGGCGGGGCCGCGTTCACGTTCTCGTACGCCGAGCACGCGGAGTTGCTCACCGCCGCCGGCGCCGAGGTCGTCACCTTCGATCCGCTGCGGGACGAGCGGCTGCCCGACGGGACCGCCGGGCTGGTGATCGGCGGCGGGTTCCCCGAGGTGTACGCGCCCGAGCTGTCCGCCAACGAGCCGCTGCGCGCGGCCGTCGCGGCGTTCGCCGCGGCCGGCGGACCGGTGGCGGCCGAGTGCGCCGGGCTGCTGTACCTGGCGTCCTCGTTGGACGGCAAGCCGATGTGCGGGGTCCTCGACGCGGACGCCCGGATGTCGGAGCGGCTGACGCTGGGCTACCGCGAGGCGGTGGCGGTGTCCGACAGTTCCCTGGCCGCGGCGGGGACCAGGCTGCGCGGGCACGAGTTCCACCGCACGGTGATCGAGCCGGGCGCCGGAACCTCGCCGGCGTGGGGGTTCACGCATCCCGAGCGCCGCGTCGAGGGCTTCGTGCGGGACGGGGTGCACGCCAGCTACCTGCACACGCACTGGGCGGCGGCCCCGGCCGTCGCGCGGCGGTTCGCCGGGTCCGCCCGGCGCTTCGCGGAAGCCTCGGCGCCGGCGCGGTGACCTCGGTCCGCGAGCCGGTGGTCTCAGTCCGCGAGGCCGACCACGAGCCAGATCCCGGCCACCCCGCCCACCGTGCACATCAGCGTGGACAGGGCGGGGTGCTTGTGGTGCGCCTCGGGGAGGATCTCGGCGGCGGCCAGGTACAGCAAGGCACCGCCGAAGAACCCCAGGTACGCTCCGAGCGGTTCCTCCGGAAGGGTGAACAGCAGAGTGGACGCGGCGCCCACGACGGGCGCGACCGCGTCGGCGAACAGCATCATCAGCGCCTTGCGGCGGTCGTTCCCGTAGAGCCGGGTCAGGGTGTACGTGTTGAATCCGTCGGCGAAGTCGTGGGTGATGACGGCGAGCGCCACGGCCACGCCCATGCCGCCGCCGACCTGGAAGGCCGCGCCGAGGGCCACTCCGTCGGCGAGGCTGTGGCCGACCATCGCGGCGGCGGCGGTGAGACCGACCTCGGGGACCCGGCCGCCGTGCTCGCCGCCGTCCCCGTCCGCGGCGCCGTGCGCGTGCTGCCGCACGGCCAGCAGGCGTTCCACCACGTGCGCGACGAGGAATCCGGTGACGAAGAGCAGCAGGGCGAGCGGGACGCCGAAGACCTCCCGGCCGGCCGCGTGCATCGCCTCCGGGAGCAGGTCCAGGCCCACGACGCCGAGCATCAGCCCGCCGGCCAGGCCCAGCACGAGGTGGCGGCGGTCCGTGACGCGTTGCGCCGTCCATCCGCCCGCCAGCGTCATCAGGAACGCGCCCAACGCCACGATCACCGCCATGCGCCCCTGGATACCGGGCGCGGGCGGCTCGCGCACTTCCGCTCGCGGGTGGCGGGTATCGGCGTGTTGACGAATGTGATGTCGAGAGTGACGACGGAGGGAGGACCCCGTGGGTGAGTACGTGACGCCGCTGGTGGTGGGGGTGGGCGGACGCGCGGGGGTCTCCGTGGCGGAGGTCTGCGCCCTGGTCGAGGAGACGCTGCGGGGTGCGGGGCTGGCCACCGGTTCGGTGACGGCGCTGGCCACGGTGGAGTCGAAGACGGCGGAGGCGGGTCTCGCCGGGGCGGCGGAACGTTTCGGCGTACCGCTCGTCGGCTACTCCGCCGAGCGGCTGGCCGCCATCGTGGTGCCGCATCCCTCGGACGCGGTCCGCGACGCGGCCGGTACCTCCTCGGTGGCCGAGGCCGCCGCCCTCGCGGGGGGCGGGGAACTCCTGGTGCCGAAGCGCCGGTCGATGGCCGCCACCTGCGCCGTGGCCACCGCGCAGGCCCACGACCTGCGCCACCACGGGGACGCCGAGGTGTTGGACGCGGATGAGGCGCTGGTGGACCTGGCCGTGAACGTACGGACGGACACGCCCCCGCAGTGGCTCCGGCAGCGGATCGCCGACTGTCTCGGGGACCTCGCCGCGTACCCGGACGGCCGGGCGGCCCGCGCGGCCGTCGCTGACCGGCACGGGCTGCCGATGGAACGCGTCCTGCTGACGGCGGGCGCGGCGGAGGCCTTCGTGCTGATCGCGCGGGCCCTGGGCGCCGAACGGCCCGTCGTGGTGCATCCGCAGTTCACCGAGCCCGAGGCGGCCCTGCGGGACGCCGGGCACCGGGTGGAGCGGGTGGTGTTGAGCGCGGAGGACGGGTTCCGGCTGGACCCGGCCGAGGTGCCCGAGGACGCCGATCTGGTGATCGTGGGGAACCCGACCAACCCGACGTCGGTCCTGCACCCGGCGGCGGACCTGGCGGCGCTGGCCCGGCCGGGCCGGATCCTGGTGGTCGACGAGGCGTTCATGGACGCGGTCCCGGGGGAACGGGAGGCGCTGGCCGGGCGGATGGACGTGCCGGGACTGGTGGTGCTGCGGAGCCTGACCAAGACCTGGGGGCTGGCGGGGCTGCGCATCGGCTATGTGCTGGCGGAGCCCTCGGTGATCGCGAAGCTCGCGGCGGCACAACCGCTCTGGCCGGTGTCCACTCCGGCCCTGGTGGCGGCGGAGGCCTGCGTGTCCCCGGCGGCGCTCGCCGAGGCGGAGGCCGCCGCGCGGCGGATCGCGGTGGACCGGGCGCACCTGCTGGCCGGGCTCGCGGAGTTCGACGAGGTGACGGTGGCGGGGGTGGCGCAGGGACCGTTCGTCCTGATCAAGGTGGCGGGGGCGGCGGAGGTACGCACCCGGCTGCGCGCCCTGGGCTTCGCGGTGCGGCGGGGCGACACCTTCCCGGGGTTGGACCCGTCGTGGCTGCGGCTGGCCGTGCGGGACCGCGCCACGACGGGCCGGCTCCTCCAGGCCCTGGACCACGCGTTGGCCCTGACCGCGCGCTGAACACGCACCGACCGGGGCCGGGTGGGGGCGGCCGTCGCGTGCGGGCGGGGGTGAGCGAGGATCGGCTCGTCACGTCGTGCGTGAAACCGGGGGTTCGAGAATGAGGGCAGTCGCCAGAGTGGGCGCCGCAGTGGGCGCGTTGGCAGTCGTGGGCGGCGCGGTCTACGCCGTGCCGCACCTGATGGGCGGGGGCGACGGCGCGAAACCGGCCACGGAACAGCGGCTGGGCGCGAAACCCACCACCGCGGCGGCGGACGGGAAGCCGTTCACCCTGGTGGCGACCGGCGACATCATCCCGTACCCGTCGATCATCCAGCGGGCGGCCGACGATGCCGAGGGCACCGGCCGGGCCCACGACTTCCGGAAGATCCTCGCGGGGGTCAAGCCTCTGATATCGGCCGCTGACCTGGCCATATGCCACCACGAGATACCCTACGGGCGCCCTGGCGGCCCCTACACGGGCTACCCCGCCTTCAAGGCGCCCCACGAGTTGGCCGACGGCCTCAAGGACGCCGGGTACGACAGCTGCTCGACCGGCTCCAACCACACGCTCGACGACGGCTACGACGGTCTCGTCCGCACCCTCGACCACCTCGACCGGGTCGGCATCAAGCACGTCGGTTCGGGCCGCAGCGCCGAGGAGGCGAAGGCCCCCGCGCTCGTGGGGGCGGGCGGCGCGCAGATCGCCCAGTTGGACTACACGTACGGGACGAACGGCATCCCGATCCCGGCCGGCAAGCCCTGGTCGGTCAACCTGATCGACCAGGGCCGGATCATCGCCGACGCCCGCGCCGCGCGGGCGGCGGGCGCGAACGTCGTCGTGCTGAGCGTCCACTGGGGCACGGAATGGCAGACGGCGCCCGACCAGCAGCAGCGGGAGCTGGCGCAGGCCCTGACCGCGTCGCGCGGCGCCGACGGCCTCCCCGACATCGATCTGATCCTCGGCACGCACAACCACGTCCCACAGCCCTACGAGAAGATCAACGGGACCTGGGTGGTCTTCGGCATGGGCGACCAGGTGGCCAGCTTCTACGAGGCCGAGAAGGCGCGCGGCAACATGTCCTCGATCCCCCGCTTCACCTTCTCCCCGGCGGCCGACCGGCCGGGGCGCTGGGAGGTGGTGAAGGCCGAGTACCTGACGCAGTACTCGGACATGACCCCGCCGTTCCGGGTCGTCTGCACCTCCTGCGCCGCCGGCGACACCACCCTGTCCGCGGCCGACCGGAACCGGTACGCCGCCGTCGACCGGCAGATCACCGAGGCCGTGGCCTCGCGCGGCGCGCCTGCCCAGGGACTGGAGCACGCCACCCGCTGAACCCGGCCGCGGTCGCCCGGCGGCGCCCTTTCGCTACGGGGTCATCCGGCCGCGCCGGGTCACGACGAGCGCGCCCGCGCCGATGCCGAGCAGGAGCAGCGCACCGCCGGCCACCCAGGGGGTCACCGAAGCCGCCCCGGTCTCGGCGAGGTTGCTCGCGCCGGCGGGGGTGGTGGCGGGCGCGGAGGCGGTGACGTTGGAGCCGGTGGTGACGTTCGTTCCGGCCTGGGGCTTGACGTCGGGCCGGGCGGGGGCGGAGGCGCTCGGCGCCGGACCCGACGGGGACTCGCAGCGCGCCTCCGCCAGCACGATGTCGCCGGCGACCTGCGCGACGTTCAGGTCCAGCGGGTTCACCGACACCTTCAGCCGGAGCGCGGCGGCGGCGGCCGTGGTGGAGGTGGTCTCCGTGGCGGACAGTTCCAGGCTCACCAGGCCGACCTTCGGCACCTCCACCTTGGTGGGGCCGCCGGCGGTGAGGGTGACCTTCTTGCCGAGGACGGCGACGTTGCCCAGGACGTTCGCGCGGGCCACCGGCTTCCTGCCGGCCTCGCACACCGCCTTGGAGGTGACCTTCTCGACCTGGATGAGGGAGAGCAGGGGAAGGCCGGGGACGTGGACCTTGGCCTTGGCCAGGTTGACCTCGGCCTCGGCGCGCTTCTTGTCCGCGGTCGCCTTGGAGGTGGCGACCTCGGCCCACAGCACGTTCACGGGCTTGCCCTTGTCCACCCCGTCGACGGCCACGGAGAGCACGGTCTTCTCGGCGGCGGCAGGGGCGCTGACCTCGTTGAGCGTGGTCTGCAGGGGAACGTGCACGCTCTTGTTGAGCAGGCCCACGTCCAGTCCGGCCCGCAGGACGACGGCTCCGGCCCTGCCCTCGCTCCCGGCGCCCCCCGTGGCGAAGGCGGGCGGCGCCGTGAGCAGGGCCACCGCGCCCGTCGCGAGCAGGACGGCCGCGGGCATGCGGAAGCTGTTGCTGTTCAAGTTGGTGGAACCCCCGGGGAGATGGGTGCCGTCGCGCCGCCAATGGGGGACATCGCGCGCGCCGACGGCCTTGACCCTCGGAATCTTTACGCACTGTGAGTGAACGGGCGGCAACCTGACGTGAGTTCACCCCAAAGGGTGGTTTCCACGCATGCTTTCGATTCTTTGCGCCCCAGAAGGCGTCGGGTGGAACGACAGTTCCCTCCCGCAGCGCCCGAAGGCCCGGTTCAGGCGTCCCTAACGACGACCGGGCCCGCGACGTCACGCCGGGTCAACCGGGCCACGAGGCAGGGCTCAGGCGCGGACCTTGCCGTCGACCACGACCCGCAGCGGTCGCGCCAGCGCCCGCACGTCCGCGCGCGGGTCGGACGCGTACACCACGAGGTCCGCCGGCGCCCCCTCGACCAGGCCGGGCCTGCCGAGCCACTCCCGGGCCGCCCAGGCCGTCGCGGACAGGGCCTCCAGCGGCGGGATCCCGGCCTTCACCAGCTCGGCCACCTCGGCGGCGACCAGACCGTGCGGCAGGGAACCCCCGGCGTCGGTGCCCACGTACACCGGGACACCGGCGTCGTAGGCGGCCCGGACCGTGTCGTAGCGGCGCTCGTGGAGCCTGCGCATGTGCGCGGACCAGCGCGGGAACTTGGCGTCGCCGCCCGCCGCCAACTTCGGGAACGTCGCGATGTTCACGAGGGTCGGCACGATCGCCACCCCGCGTTCCGCGAACAGCGGGATGGTGTCCTCGGTCAGGCCCGTGGCGTGCTCGACGCAGTCGATGCCCGCCTCGACGAGATCGCGCAGCGAGTCCTCCGCGAAACAGTGCGCCGTGACCCGGGCGCCGAGGCGATGGGCCTCCGCGATGGCCGCCTCGACCTCGGCGCGCGGCCAACAGGCCGTCAGGTCACCGGCGTCGCGGTCGATCCAGTCCCCGACGAGCTTCACCCAGCCGTCGCCGCGCAGCGCCTCGCGGCCGACGTACTCGACGAGGTCGGCCGGCTCGATCTCGTGGGCGTAGTTGCGGATGTAGCGACGGGTGCGGGCGATGTGCCGGCCCGCCCGGATGATCTTCGGGAGGTCCTCGCGGTCGTCGATCCAGCGGGTGTCGGAGGGGGATCCGGCGTCACGGATCAGGAGGGTCCCGGCGTCCCGGTCCGTGAGTGCCTGCACCTCGGCCGTGGCGGCGTCCACGGGCCCGTGCGCGTCGAGCCCCACGTGGCAGTGCGCGTCGACCAGGCCCGGCAGCGCCCATCCGGAGACCTCGGTGACGTCGCGGGCGCCCCGCGGGCGCTCGTACGAGATCCGGCCCGCGACGACCCACAGTTCGTCGCGTACGTCGTCGGGTCCCACGAGGACCCGTCCCCTCACGTGCAGCACATCGCCGGGACCGCTCACATCGCTCATGTCGGCACCCTACGCGGGTGCTCGGTAGGCTCGATCGGTAACCCCGGACGAGGAGAGCACCGCCGTGAACCACCCCCTGCTGGACCTTCCGCCGCTCACCGCCGCGCGCTTCGCGTCGATCGAGCGGGGTGTCGCGGAACTCCTCGACACCCGACAGGACGTGGTGATCACCCAGGGCGAGGCGCTGCTGCCGTTGGAGGGCTGCATCCGCTCGGGCGCCAGGCCCGGTTCGACGGCGCTGAACATCGTGACCGGGCCGTACGGCACCACCTTCGGCAACTGGCTGCGCGACTGCGGGGCGACCGTGGTGGACCTCGCCGTGCCGTACGACACCGCGGTGAGCGCCGCGCAGGTCGCCGAGGCGCTGGAGGCGCACCCGGAGATCGACTTCGTCTCGCTGGTGCACGCCGAGGCGGCCACGGGCAACACCAACCCGATCGCGGCGATCGGTGAGGTCGTACGGGCGCACGGCGCGCTGTTCATGCTGGACGCGGTGGCCTCGGTGGGCGCGGAGCCCCTGTTCCCGGACGCGTGGGGCGTGGACCTGTGCGTGATCGGCGCGCAGAAGGCGATGGGCGGCCCGGCCGGCGTCTCGATGGTGTCGGTGTCGCAGCGGGCGTGGGCCCGGTTCGCGCAGAACCCGGCCGCGCCCCGCCGCTCGTACCTGTCGCTGCTGGACTGGAAGGAGCGCTGGATCGACGGCGGTCGCACGGCGCTGCCGCACGCGCCGGCGCAGTTGGAGATGCTCGCGTTGGAGGCCTGCCTGGAGCGGATCTCCACCGAGGGCCTGGCCGCGGTCGAGGCCCGGCACGCGGCGGCGGCGCGGGCCACCCGCGCCGGCGCGGCGGCGCTGGGCGTGGCCCCGTACGTCACGGTGGCCGCGGAGGCCGCGCCGGTGGCGACCACCCTGCGGGTTGCCGGGGCGTCGGCGGTGGTGGCCAAGGCGCTGTCGGTGGACCCGTCGGTCCCGCTCGCGGCGGGTGGCGGGGCGCTGTCCGAGGAAATGCTCCGGGTCAACCACTACGGCGCGGCGGCCGACCTGGCCGTGGTGCGGGGCTCGTTGACGGCCCTGGCCGCGGCGCTGTCCGCCGACCCGGCCGAGGCGGTCGCGGCGGCGTCCGCGGCCTGGTGAGCCCGGGCGGGGCGGTCGCGCGCGGGGCCGTTGCGCGCGGGGGCCGTTGCGCGAGGAGCGGCCCCGGCTGTGCCCCGGACCCCGCGCCTCGAACGCCGGCGGGGCCGGGATGGACGGGCTCCGTGGGCAGGTGTGGGCGGGGCTGCCGGGTGGTGCCGCGTGGGGGTCAGCCGGCGAGCACGTCGAGCAGTCTGTCGACGTCCGCCTCGGTGTTGTACAGGTGGAACGAGGCCCGCAGCGAACCGGCGCGGGCCGCCACGGCGATGCCGGCCGACTGGAGCGCGGGCTGCCGGTCGGCCAGGCCCGGCACCGACACGATGGGCGACTCGCCCGGGACGGGCTCGTGGCCGATGCGGGCGAGACCGGCCCGGTAGCGGGCGGCCAGCGCGGTGTCGTGGGCGTGCACGGCGGCGACGCCGATCCGCTCCAGCAGCTCCAGTGAGGGCGCGGCGGCGTGGTAGGCGAGGAAGGCCGGGGACTCGTCGAAGCGTCGTGCCCCGTCGGCCGGTCGGGACATCGGCCCGTAGGTGGCGTCCGCCGGCGCCCCGGCGGCGGCCCAGCCCGCGTGCAGGGGGACGAGGTCCTCCTGGACCTCCGGCGAGACGGTCAGGTACGAGACCCCGCGCGAGCCGAGCAGCCACTTGAAGCCGGCGGTGACCGTGTAGGCGTACGGCGACGCGTCGAACGGCATCCACCCCGCGGCCTGGGTGGCGTCCACCAGGACCCGCGCGCGGTGCGCGGCCGCGGCGGCGCGCACCGCCGCGAGGTCGGCCGTGCGGCCGTCGGAGGACTGCACGGCGCTCAACGCGACCAGTGCGGTGTCCGGGCCGACGGCCTCGGCCATCGCCTCCAGCGGGGCGAAACGGACCTTGAGGTCGGCGCGCACCACGAACGGGTTGATCACCGAGGCGAAGTCGCCCTCCGGGCAGAGCACTTCGGCGCCGGCCGGAAGGGAGGCCGAGACGAGGCCGACGTGACCGGCAACGGTCGAGCCGACGGCCACCCGGTCGGACGGCACCCCCACCAGTCGCGCGAAGGAGTCCCGCACCCGGTTCACCCGGCCGAAGTCGCCGGATCCGGCGGGGAGTCCGGCCCCGGCCGCCTCGGCCAGGGCCCGTACCTCCGCGACCGCGGAACGCGGGAGGACGCAACAGGTGGCGGTGTTCAGGTAGGTGGTGGTGTGCGCGAACTCGGCCCGGACGGCCTCGGGAAGCGGAAGGTCCATGGAGTCACTGTGGTCCGGAAACGCCCCACAGTCCATCACCGGATTCCGGACACCCACCCGAAGATCCCGCTATGCGGGTTTGATCACTTCTCCGGTACGGCGCAGGCCCCGTCGGGTTCGCAGACCTCCGCGTCGGAGGCCGCGGCCACCGGGGCGAGGGTCTCGCGTCCGGCCCAGGCCTGCTCCAGTGCCTGGGTGAACACCTCGGCCGGCTGGCCACCGGAGATTCCGTAGCGACGGTCGAAGACGAAGAACGGCACGGCGTTGGCCCCCAGTTCGGAGGCCTCGCGCTCGTCGGCCCGTACCGCCTCGGCGTAGGCCGATGCGTCGGCGAGGACCGTACGGGCCTCCTCCTCGTCCAGTCCGGCCTCGACGGCCAGCGCGACCAGCACCTCGGCGTCGAAGACGCTGCGTTCCTCGGCGAAGTTGGCGCGGTAGGCGAGGTCGAGCAGCTCTTCCTGTCGACCGCGGGCGGCGGCCAGGTGCAGCAGGCGGTGGATGTCGAAGGTGTTGCCGTGGTCACGCCCCTCGACCCGGTAGGCGAGCCCCTCCGCGCGTGCGCTCGCCGCGACGTGCTCCTCCATGCCGCGCGCCTCGTCGAGGGTGCGGCCGTACTTCCTGGCCAGCATGTCCACGACCGGCGTCACGACGCCCTTGGCGCCGTTGGGGTCGAGCTCGAAGGACCGGAAGACGACCTCCACCTCGTCGCGGTGCGCGAACTCGGCCAGCCCCTGCGTGAAGCGGGCCTTGCCGACGTAACACCAGGGGCAGGCGATGTCGGCCCAGATCTCGACGCGCATGTTCCTTCTTCTCTCGTGTGCGGGACTCGGCCGGTCCCCCGGTTCGGGGACACGGCCGGCGACCGCGCCCTTCGCGGCACGGCGGTTTCGGGTTCAACCAACCGGGGGGTCGTCTCATTCCCCGGACAACGGGCCCGCGCCGGCATCCCTTGCCCAAGGCTCCGCGCCGTCGGCGACCCTCAGCCAGAGCGTGAGGTGGGAACCGGAGCGGTCGGCGGCGGGATCCGGGCGCCAACCGCGCGAGGCGTAGAAGGCCTGGGCGCGCAGGTTGTGCTCGAAGACCTCCAGCCGTACCCGATCGACGCCCGCCCGACGCCAGACGTCCAGGCAGGCGGCGTGCAGGGCCGCCCCGGTACCTCGCCGCCAGTGGTCCGGGTCGACGTGCAGTTGGGTGAGCGTGGCCTGCCCGTCGGCGGTGCGGAACGCGGCGACCCCCGTGAGCACCCCGCCCTGCTCCGCGCAGAACACCCCGCCCTCGGCGCCGGCCCGGGCGACCGCCCGCGACCAGCCCTCGCGGGTCCGCGCGAAACCCGCGTCCCCGCCCTGTACCGCCTCGGGGACCCGACCGCGGTAGTAGGTGGAGCGGGCCCGGGTGTGGAGGGCGGCGATGGCGTCGAGATCGGCGGGTAGCGCGGTCCGGATCATGGGAAGGGAAACGCGCCGGGAACCGTGTCGGTTCCCGGCGCGTCGGCTACGCGTTCGAGGCGGCTACTTCTTCAGCCACGCCGCCATCATCTTCTGCGCGATCGGCGCGGCCAGCCGGCCGCCGCCGATCTCGGAACGGTCCGTGTCCGAGTTCTCGATGACGACCGCCACGGCGATCTGCCGGTCACCGGCCTTCCCGTACGCGGTGAACCAGGCGAGCGGCGACTGGCTGTTGTTCACGCCGCGCTGCGCGGTACCCGTCTTGCCGCCCACCTCGGCGCCCGCGACCTGGGCGGGCTTGCCGCCGCCCTCGGTGGCGACCGTCCGCATGGCGTCCTGGAGCATGGAGGCCGTCTTGGCGCTCATGACCTCGTCGGTCTTCGGGTCCTTCAGGCTCTCCAGCACGTTGCCGTTGGCGTCCGTGACCTCGGAGACCATGTGCGGGCCGACGAGCTTGCCGCCGTTCTCGATCGCGGCGGTCACCATCGCCATCTGGAGCGGGGTGGCCTGCACGTCGAACTGGCCGATACCCGTCTGCGCGACCTGGTCGACCGACATCTTCTTCGAGGGGTACTTGCTCGGCGGGTTCGTCCGCACCGGGGTGTCGATCTGCGCGTTGAAGCCGAGCTTCTCGGCCATCTTCAGCATCTTGTCCTGGCCCAGCTTGTGCGCGAACTCCGCGAACACGTTGTTGCAGGACAACCTCAGGGCGGTGCGCGACGAGACGTTGTTGCACATCTCGTCGGGGACCTCGCTCTTGAGCTTGGTCGTGGTACCGGGAATCGTGTAGTTGCCCGGGACGGAGGTGTTCTGGTCGATGCTCGTGACCAGCCCGTTCTCGATGGCCGCCGCGAGGGTGACCAACTTGAAGGTGGAACCGGGGGCCTGCGGCTTGCGCAGTGCCCCGTTCTCCATGGCCTTGCCGTTGCCGGCGGACAGTTCCGCCCAGGCCTTGGTGTCGTTGGCTCCGGCGATGCGGCCGGGGTCGAACGACGGATTGTTGACGACGGCCAGGATCTCGCCGGTCGCCGGGTCGATGGCCACGGCGGAGCCCTGCTTGCCCTGGAGCGCGTCGTAGGCGGCCTTCTGGACGCCCTTGTCGATGGTGGTCAGGACGTTGCCCGGGGCGGCCCGCTTGTTCGTGAGCGTGTCCATCACCGTCTTGAGACGGTTGTCGGAGCCGTTGAGGATGTTCTTGTAGACACCCTCCAACATCGAGGTGCCGAACGCCTGGGAGCTGAACCCGGTGACCGGCGCGTACAGCGGACCGTCGGTGTACGTGCGCTTGTACCCGAAGTCCTTGCCGCCCGTCTTCACGGAACCGGTGATCGACTCCCCGCCCACGATGATGTTGCCCAACGGGTTCTCGTACTGCCCGATGAGGTTCCGTCGGTTGTTCTTGTCGTCTGCGAGGGCCTGGCCTTGGTATGCCTGCACCCAGGTGACGCGGACCAGCAGGGCCAACACCAGAAGCAGACAGAAGACCGACGCACGCCTGATCGTTTTGTTCATCCTCAAGAAGGACGTGTCAACGCCTCCGAGCGTTCCACTCCGGCCCGATTGTGGCGGGGTTCTCAGTGTTTCTTCATGAGGAAGCCGCCCTCGTAGGCCGCGATGACCGCCTGTGTACGGTCCCGGGACCCGGTCTTCGCTAGGACGGCGGCCACGTGCGTCTTGATCGTCTGCGGCCCGACGCCGAGCTGCTCGCTGATCTCGTGGTTGGAGAGCCCGGTGGCGATCAGGCGCAGTACGTCGGCCTCCCGATCGGTGAGCCGGGCCACCCACGGGGCCACACCGAACGGGCCGGCAGCCGAATGCGGGGCGCCGGCGTGCGAGGGCCCGGGGTGCGCGGTGCCGGGATGCGGGAGCCCGGGGTGCGGGATGCCGGGATGCGCGGTGCCGGGATGCGCGGCCGGTGCGTACGCGGCGGCCAGCGCTCGGACGGCCGCCGGGAAGAGCAGCGAGTCACCGCGGCCGACCAGCCGGACCGCGCCGATCAGCTCGTCGGGGTCGGCCCGCTTCAGCAGGAAACCGGCCGCACCGGCGCGCAGCGCCTCGTAGACGTGGGAGTCGTTCTCGAAGGTGGTGACGACCACGATCCGGGGCGGGGCGGCCATGGTGGCGAGGATCCGCTCCGTGGCCCGGATGCCGTCGATCTCGGGCATCCGGACGTCCATCAGCACCACGTCGGGCGCCAGCGAACGGACCAGTGGCACGACCTCGGCTCCGGAGCCGGCCTCCCCGACCACCTCCAGGTCCGGTTCGGCCTCCAGGATGACCCGGAGGGCCGTACGCACCATCCGCTCGTCATCGGCGATCACGATGCGCAGCGCGGGACGGGTCATCTCCCGCCCCCGCCCAGTGGCAGGACGGCCCGCAACCGCCACAGGCCGTCGTGCGGCCCTGCCTCGACGGCCCCGCCGAGCAGGGCGGCCCGCTCACCGACCCCGCGCAGACCCCGCCCTCCGGTCGTCCGCCGGTCACGCTCCCCCGTCCCGGGGGAGGCGAGTGGGTTGATCATGGTGATCTCCAGTTCACGCTGCCGAGCCCGATGCCCGTGCGGCTGCGGCTGCGGCTGCGGCTGCGGCTGCGGCTGCGGCTGCGGCTGCGGCTGCGGCTGCGGGCCATGATCGCCGACGCGGTCGCGGTTCTCGTCCAGGTCGCGGCCCCGACTCCCGCCCCGGTCCCGGTCCCGGTCTCGGCTGCCGCCCCGGTCTCGGTCCCCGTCGCGGTCCCGGCTCCCACACCCGCCCCGATCCCGGTACCGGCTTCGGTCAGCGCGGCCGCGGCCGGTTCCGGTGTTCTCGCCCGGGCCGTCGTCGTCGCCGGCATCGCCCTCGGTGTCGCGCAGCACGATGCGCAGTTCCACGGCCCCGCCCCCGTGACGCAGGGCGTTGCTCAGGCCTTCCTGGACGATCCGGTAGGCCTCGCGGGAGGTGATCACCGGAAGCCGGGCCCAGTCACCGGCTCCCCCTGGGTCCAGATGGGTGGTGATCGGGGTACCGGCGGCTCGGGAGCGGGCCAGTAGCCCGTCGAGGTCGCCGGCGAGGGTGGGGGCCGGATCCGTAGCCCGCCTGGACGGCCCATCCGGGCCGCCTCCGCCCTCCCCCTCGCGCAGTAGACCGAGCACCGCGTCCAGCTCGCCCACCGTCCGGCGAGTGGTCTCCTCGATGGCGGTCAGCGCCTCGCGGACGAAGGCCGGGTCGCGATCGAGGACCCGCCGGGCGGCACTCGCCTGGAGGGTGACGGCGCTCAGCGCGTGCCCGACCGCGTCGTGCAGCTCCCGGGCGAGCCGGTTGCGCACCGCCAGATCGGCGGCCCTCTCCTCGGCCGCCGCCAGCCGGTCCGCCGGGGTGGGGCCGAGCAGGACCGGTGCCAGTCGGGCCAACAGTGCCCCGGCGCCGGCGACGCACCACCCGATCCCGATGAGCAGGGCCACCCCGAACAGGGGGGTCGTGTAGGGCCGGGCCTCGCCATCAAGCCAGAACAGCCCGATGTCGGAGTTCCGCACCGAGCCCGTGAACGGTGCCACGATGAGGAACACGGCCAGCGGCGGCAACGCCAGGCACATCCCGCTGACCAGCGCACCCATCCCCAAGTGCGCGGTCCACCAGGCCGAACCGCGCACCCGAGCCGACCAGGACCGGGCCGGGCCCTCCGCCAGACCCTCCCCCGGCACCCCACACAGAGCGCGCACGGCGCCGACCGACATGGGCCGGACCAGCCCGAACGTCCCGGTCACGGCGGCGAGGGGCAGGGCCGCCCCGTAGGCGGCCAAGGCCAGCGGGAAGGAGGTGAGGGCGTTGCGCCCGCCCGCGATCACCCCGACCACCACCTGGGTCAGCAGGAAGTACGGCATCAGCAGGGCTCCGCCGAGTATCTGGTGCACCCAACGCAACCGTGCACGCGCCCCGAACCACCGGCCCCACGGCCCCCACCCACGCACCGGACCCCACCGCCCCACAGGCTCCGACCGAACCCCCGGACCAGACCGGCTCGTCCGCACGCGTGCCATCGCCGGTCGTTTCAGGCCGCGCGGCGGGAGGCGAGGAACCGCGTGAGAACCGTGGTGGCGAGCAGCCCTGTGATCATCTGCGCAGCGTAGAGCAGAAGGGTCGCGGCGGTGGGCCGTTCGCCCGGCCCGGACCCCGTGCCCAGCAGGGCGACGGAGAGCCACACGCCCCAACTCAGCGTCGCCGACGAGCCGATCCAGGCGACGGCCAACGGCCCTCGCGCCCGTCTGCTCCCGCCCCGGGCCAACCACACCGAACCCACCCCTGCGGTCAGGGCACAGATCGCGTGGACGACGGACACCACCCCCGAATCCGAGGAGTACCGCGCGATCTGCGCCGGGTTCTGCCCGGCCGTGCCGCCGAAGGCCCAGTACCCGTACGCGGCGGACACCGTCAGGGCCATGACCGCCGCGGCTCCCGCCACCACCCCCGTGGATGGCGGGAGCCGCTCGCCCAGGCGCCCCTGCCACAGCCGGCCCCAGCGCTGCCGCGCGTAGGGCACGAACAGCCCGGCCAGGGCCACGGCCTGGATCATGAACCCCAGGTAGACGACGTTGAATACCCAGGGGTCGAGGAAGGGCTCCCTCGCCGCGCGCTCGGCCGCGTCCGGGCTTGCTCCCAGTGCCGCCGTGAGGAGTTGGCCGGGGAATCCGAGGATGATCGGCGTGAGCAGCCCGGTGGCGATGAAGACCGGGACGGTCAACAGCCAGGCCGGCACCCGCAGGCCCCGAGGGCGGGTGAGGACCAGGGCGAGCAGCACCACACCCGAGTCCATGACCAGGGAGAGGGCGTTCATCAAGGGAAAGAACAACCCCGGCCCCAGCAGGACACTGCCGTCGGGTATGCCCAGGTGACTCCCGCCCAGCCAGGCGGACTTGAGTACCAGATACGGCACGGTGGCGGCGATGGCCACGGCGCGCAGAATCCGCCGCCCGACCCCGACCCCGATCCCGGTCGGGGGCGCGGGCACGGCCCCGGGCACGGGTGGCGACGGTTGCGGGTCGGAGGTCGGCGGCTTCGGGTGAACGGGTGCTCCTGTCATGACTCAACGGTCCCGTGTACCGCCCCGCCGCACCTCCCCCGCGTGGGGGAACCTCCTCCCCCACGCGGGGGAGGAGCCATCGATTCCGTCGCCCGACCCCGACCCCGCCGGCCCACCCGACCCGCCGACCCGCCGACCCACCCAAACCGCCGGCCCCCAGACCCCCGGCCCACCGGCCCCCAGGCCCACCGGCCCACCCGCCCCGCGTCACATCCGCCGCGTCACCACCGACAGCCGGTCCCGCGCCTCGAACAACGCCGCCTTGATCAGGTGCTCGTGCCCGTCCGTCAGCCGGGCCACCGGCACCGAACAGCTCACCGCGTCCCTCGCCGGCGTCCGGTACGGCACCGCCACGCCGAAGCAGCGGAGCCCCAGCGTGCTCTCCTCCCGGTCCACCGCGTAGCCCTGTTCCCGCACCGACGCCAGCTCGTCCACGAGCCGGTCGCGGTCGGTGATGGTGTGCTCGGTGACCGCCTCCAGCCGTCGTGGCAGCAGCCGGCGCACCTCGTCGTCGGTGTGCGTGGCCAGCAGTGCCTTGCCGAGCGCGGTGGAGTGGGCCGGCAGCCGCCGCCCGACCCGGGTGAACGGCCGCAGGTGGTGCCTGGACTGTCGGGTGGCGAGGTACACCACGCTCGTCCCGTCCATCCGGGCCAGGTGGATGGTCTCCGTCGTGTCGTCGGAGAGCCGGTCCAGGGTGGGCCGGGCCGCCGCCACCACCTCGTCGCCGTCAATGTAGGAACTGCCGACGAGGAGGGCCCGTACGCCTATGCCGTACCGCGTCCCGGTCGCGTCCGTCTCCACCCAGCCCAGGTTCACCAGGGTGCGCAGCAGCATGTAGAGACTGGACTTCGGCAGGGAGAGATCGTGCTGGATGTCGGCGAGGCTGTGCAGCCCCGGCCGCGCCGCGAAGTGCTCCAGCAACAGCACCGTGCGCACCGCCGACTTGACGGCCGCGTGAGCGCCCGAACCCCCCGGCTCCGCACCCCCCGACCCGGCGGACTCAGCTGTGGTCATTCGCCTTCGTGCCCCTCTTGTCTCTTGTCAACCCGGAAGACGCGGAAATAGAGTCCACGATGGACGTGATCATTCATCCACCGGAACGGCGTTCAGAGTACTGAACGCCGCCGCGCGGGTCAGCGGAGATCCAGGAGGCAGTGCGCCATGGCAGCAACACCAGTCTGGAGTGTGGACCCCCGCACCGGGAAGCAGCGCGAGCAGGTTGCGGTGGAGGCCACACCCGGGGAGGTGGACGAGGCCGTCCGCGCGGCCCACGCCGCCCGTTCCGCCCTGACCGACCGCACCGCGCGGGTCGCGTTCCTGCGCGCCGCGGCCGATCTGCTCGACGAGTCCGCCGCCCACGTCATCGAGGCGGCCGACGCCGAGACCGCCCTGGGTCCGGGCCGCCTCACCGGCGAACTCGCCCGTACCACCGGCCAGCTGCGCGCCTTCGCGGACGCCGTGGACGAGGGCGCGTACCTCGACGTGCGCATCGACCACGCCGACCCGGCGCTGAGCCCGCCGCGCCCCGACCTGCGTCGCTACAAGGTGCCGCTGGGCGTGGTCGCCGTCTACGCCGCCTCCAACTTCCCCCTCGCCTTCTCCGTGCCCGGCGGGGACACCGCGAGCGCACTGGCCGCGGGCTGCCCGGTCGTGGTCAAGGCCCATCCCGACCATCCGGCCACCTCCGAGTTGTGTGCCTCCCTGCTGCGCCGGGCGGCGGTCGCGACCGGGCTTCCCGCAGAGGTCGTCGCGGTGGTCCACGGCTTCGAGGCCGGGCTGGAACTGGTGCGTCACCCGCTCGTCGCCGCCGCCGGATTCACCGGTTCCATCCGGGGCGGTCGCGCCCTGTTCGACGCGGCCGCCGCGCGGCCCGTCCCCATCCCCTTCCACGGCGAACTCGGCTCCCTCAACCCCGTGGTGGTCACCCCGGCGGCGGCCACCGAGCGCGCCGAGGAGATCGGCGCCGGACTCGCCGCTTCCGTCACCCTCGGGGTCGGCCAGTTCTGTGTGAAGCCCGGGCTGGTGCTGGTCCCCTCGGGCGGGGACGGCGACCGGCTGGCCACCGCCCTCACCAAGGCGCTCGGCGAGACCGAACCCGGCGTGCTGCTGGACCACCGGATGCGGGAGAACTTCGTCGCCGGGGTCGGCGAACGGGCCGCCCTGCCCGGGGTCACCGCACCCGTGACCCCCGGTTCCGGCGGGGAGCACACCGTCGGCGCGGGCTATCTGACGGTCGACGCCGCGAGCCTTCTGGCGGGTGGCGCGCACGACGTGCTGTTGGAGGAGTGCTTCGGCCCGGTGACCGTCGTGGTCCGGTACGCCGATCAGCACGAGGCGGCCGGGGTGCTGGGGCTCCTCGGCGGAAACCTGAGCGCCACCCTCCAGCTGTCCGAAGCCGAGGCCGCGGGCGCGCCCGGACCGGCCGGCGAACTGATCGAGCAGGTCACAGGCCTGGCGGGACGGATCGTCGTCAACGGCTGGCCGACCGGTGTCGCGGTCGCTCCGGCCCAGCACCACGGCGGCCCGTACCCGGCGGCGACCTCGCACTCCACGTCGGTCGGCGGCACCGCCGTCGAGCGCTGGCTGCGGCCGGTGGCCTACCAGTCGGTGCCGGACGCCCTGCTGCCGGCGGAACTGCGCGAGGCCAACCCGCTTGATCTGCCCCGACGGGTCACCGGGGAGCGGGTCGGCACACGGGAGCACTGAGCCCCGAACCGCCTGCCGCCCGGCCACCTCCCACAGAACCGTTTCCCCCACCCGGCAACCCGGCAACCCGGCCACCCGGCCACCCGGCCGCCCGGCCGCCCGGCCGCCGCATAATCCGTTGCTGCCCGGCCCTCGGCCCGGCAGGCTGCGCGTCATGCCGAAACCGCACGGATTCACGTACGAGAGACAGGGCGACTCCGTCGTCATCACGCACCGGGGCCGGGCCGCGGGCACCCTGAGGGGTGGCCGCGCCGAGAAGTTCCTGGGGGAGGTGGAATCGGGCGACGCGCAGATGGTGATGGCGCGCTGGACGGGCGCCTACAAGTTCGGCAACGAACGCACCGCCAGGAACCACCCCCGCAACCAGCGCTGATCCCGCCGGGCCCCGGGCCCCGCGGACCCGGCCCGACCGAACCGCTCCGACCCGGACCCGGAAATCTCCCGCGAAGGTAAGGGAACGGCAAAGCCCCTCCGGTCGTTCTCCGGGCATGACCGCTATGACCCCTGGTTCCAATCTGCCGCTCAACACCGTCCGGGTGACGGTGGACGTGGCTGCTCCGGTGCGGCTCGACGTATCGGGACTCCTCCTCGCCGCGGACGGCAAGGTGCGTTCCGACGCTGACTTCATCTTCTACAACCAGCCGACCGGCCCCGGTGTGAGTCACCGGTCCGGGGGCGGTGCGACGCCCGACTCGATCACGGTGGACACCGGCGCCGTGCCGCCGGGCATCGAGCGGATCGTGGTCACCGCCAGCCCGGACGCCGCCGGGCAGACCTTCCAGGGCATCGAGCCCACGGCCACGGTGCGGGACGCGGTCGGCGGCGCGGTGATCGCCACCTTCACCCCTCCCCAGCTGGGTTCCGAGACGGCCCTCGTCGTCGTCGAGGTCTACCTGCGCGGCGGTGTGTGGAAGGTGCGCGCCGTCGGCCAGGGCTACGCCGACGGCCTCGCCGGCATCGCCACCGACTTCGGCGTCTCCGTGGACGAGGAGCCGCCCCCGGCCGCGGCCGCGGCCCCGTCGGCGCCCCCCGCTCCGCCCGCGCCGCCCGCCGCGCCGCCCGCCCAGTACCCGGCCTCCCCCTGGCTCGGGGGTTCGACGCCCACCCCCGCCGCCCCGGCCCCCGCCCAGGCCTGGGGCGCCCCGACGCCCACGCCTGCTCCCGCCGCCCCGCCCGCTGCCCCCACAGCCGCCCCCGGCGCCGGGAAGATCAACCTCGACAAGGGGCGGGTCAACCTCCAGAAGAACCAGACCGTCTCCCTCGTCAAGGGCGGCCGCCCGCTGCTCTCGCAGGTCAAGATGGGCCTCGGCTGGGAGCCCGCGTTCCGCGGCCGCGACATCGATCTCGACGCCTCGGTCATCGCGTACGGCCCCCAGCGCAACCACATCGACAGCTGCTACTTCGGCAAGCTGTCCATCCTGAACGGCGCCGTCAAGCACTCCGGCGACAACCTCACCGGCGAGGGAGCCGGGGACGACGAGGTGATCGTCGTGGACCTTGGCCGGCTGCCCGCCGAGGCGACGGGGCTGGTCTTCACGGTCAACTCCTTCTCCGGCCAGAAGTTCAGCGAGGTCGCGAAGGCCTATTGCCGACTGATCGACGCCGCGAGCGGGGAGGAGCTCGTACGCTTCGACCTCACGGGCGCCGAACCCCAAACCGGCGTGATGATGGCCAAGTTGATCAAGCAGTTCACCGGTGAGTGGGAGATGACGGCCATCGGGGACTTTGTGAAGTCCCGCACAGTGCGCGGCATGGTCAAACCCGCCTCGCAGGCACTCTGAGCAGGTGGGCGGGCACATGGCGCTACCAAAGGCCGTTTCGGGTGAGCGATTGCACCTCCGAATCGGCGGTGGCCGTCAGTGCCCGCCCGTAGCCTTGAGCCATGCACAAGACACTCCAGCCCGCGGGTCCGGCCCGCCCGTCCGCCGCAGAGGCGAACGAGGCGATCCGGCACCTCGTCGAGACCGGGGTCGGCGGTGAGTGGCCTTCCGACGCGTACGAATTCCTCCTGGAGGAATGGGCCGCCGCCTCCCGCTCGGAGACCGCGGCGACCCAGTAGCGCCCCGTCGGCCGTGGCCGCGCCCCGCCTCAGCGGGCTCGCCGCCACGGTCCGGTGACGGCCAGCATGATGCCCGGGTCCTGGATGTTCGCGAAGAGGGTGCGCCCGTCCGGTGAGAAGCACACGCCGGTGAACTCCGAGTACTCGGGCGACTCGTCCGTCCCGATGTTGAGTTCGTTGCGGGCCAGTGGGTAGGTGCGCCCCGATTCCGTCGCGCCGAACAGGTGCTGGAGCCCTGTTCCGTCCTCCGCGATGACCAGGCCTCCGTACGGGGACACGGTGATGTTGTCGGGGCCGTCGTAGACGCCGTCCTTCGCCGGGTCGGCGTTCACACCGAGCAGCACGGTGAGCCTGATCGTGCGCCGCTTGGGGTCGTAGAACCACACCTGGCCGTCGTGCGCGGCGCCCGGGCTCTCCGCGCGGGCGAACGAGGAGACGAAGTACGCGCCCCCGTCGGCCCACCACATGCCCTCCAGCTTGCGCCCCCGGGTCACCGCGGTGTCCGCGAACTGCTTGCGCACCGGCGTCGTCCGCGCGTCGCGATCGGGCACCTCCACCCAATCCACCCCGAACACGGTGCCGATCGCGGTGGCGCGCGAGAGGTCGTCGACGAACCGGCCGTTGTGGTCGAAGCACTTGGCGGCGGCGAGCACGCCCGCGTCCGGCGCGAGGGTACGGAGCCTGCCCCGCCCGTGCCGGAAGCCGTGCGGCGGGGTCCAGCGGTAGAGCAGCCCGTTGGGGCCGGAGGCGTCCTCCGTCAGGTATGCGTGGCCCTGGCGCGGGTCGATGACCACGGCCTCGTGGTCGTAGCGCCCGAAGGCCTTGACGGGCTTGGGGTCGCGGTTGGCGCGCCGGTCGTGCGGGTCCACCTCGAAGACGTAGCCGTGGTCCTTGGTCATGCCGTTCTTGCCTGCGAGGTCCGAGTTCTCCTCGCAGGTCAGCCAGGTGTCCCAGGGGGTGGCTCCGCCGGCGCAGTTGGTCGAGGTACCGGCGATGCCCACCCACTCGGCGACCTCGCCGCCGCGCCGGACCTCGACGACCGTGCAGCCGCCGGCGGCGGCCGGGTCGTAGACGAGGCCTTCCGTGAGCGGGACGGGGCGCTCCCAGCCCGTGCGCGGGCCCTTCAGCTCGTGGTTGTTGACGAGGAGGGTGACTCCCCGGTGTCCCTCGAACGCGGCCGTACCGTCGTGGTTGGACGGGGTGGTCTCGCCCGAGTCGAGCGTGGTGACACCGCTGTGGGTGATCACGCGGTACCTGAATCCGGCGGGGAGGGCCAGGATTCCGGCCGGGTCGGGCAGGAGCGGGCCGTACCCGGGGCCGTGGGGGTGGCCGTACTCGTCGTGCCGCGTGTCGTCGTCGGCCGCGAGTGCTCCGGGAGCGGTGGCGAGGGCGCCGACGGTTCCGGTGAGGGCGACTCCGGCACCGGCGATCACGGTCCGGGCGGTGAAGTCTCTACGGGTGAGCGGCATCGGATCTCCTGGGGTGGGGAGGTGGGGCGCCTGTCGTGCGGTCGTCGGCGCACACGCTCCCGCCCGCACGTGAACGGCGGCTGAACTACCCCCGAACGCGAACCGTCCCCTCACCGCCGGCCGAAATGGCGAACTCCGGCCCAGGATCGGCGCGTTGTGCACCTCGGACGAGCCTCTCGACCGCTGGGCGCCGGACCGACCGTTGCCGCCGGCAGCGCCGCCCTCCGCGCACCCCGCCGGACGGGCCGCCCGACCCCCGACCCGGGCCCCGCCCGCCGGCCCCGCCGGGCCGGCCGGCCCGGCGGCCGTCAGGGCTGTCGGGAGCGGGCCTTGAAGGCGGCCTTGCGGGCTTCCTTCGCCGCCTTCTTGTCCGGGTGCAACCTCCCCATCGACTCCAGCACGTAGGCCGTGGCGGGGTGTTCCACCCGCCACGCCTGCTCGAAGAATCCGGCGTGGTGTTCGGTCAGGGTGTGCATGAGCAGCGGGAGTTCGTCCGTCTCGCCGTCGGCGGCGAGCTGCGCGGCGATCGTGTCGACCGTCAGCCAGAACACCATCGCCCCGTCCGGCGCCGGTACGTCCGTCGCTCCCCGCTCGGCCAGCCAGACCCGGGCGAGCCCGCCGAGTTCCGGGTCGTCCAGTACCGCCCGGACCGCCGGTTCGGCGTCCGGGCCGGCCAGGGCGAGGGCCTGCTGGCAGCGCAGCCGGCGCAGCGGGGCGCCCTCGTCGTCACCGCGGGCCGCGGCCAGCAGTTCGGCCACCGCGGTCGGCAGTTCACGTCCGGTCAGCCACTGCTCGATCTCGGCCTGCGCCGCGCCCTCCGGGTAGAAGGAAACCGCGTCGAGCAGCGCGTCGGCGCCCTTGTCGGCGAGTTCCCCGATGGCCGGGGCGTCGACGCCGGCCTCCAGCATCCGGGCCCGGACGCCGTAAAGGCCGAGCGCCGTCAGCCGGACCATTCCGTACCGCGCCACGTCCTCCTCGGTGCCCTCGCCCTGCCCGGCGAGGAGTTCCTCGTCGTCGGCCTCCGCCATGAGCGCCTCGTCCACCGGACGGAACTCGACCAGCCCGATCGGCTCCAGCTGCCGGAACTGGTCGTCGAGGCGCATCATCGCGTCCGAGACCTGTTCCAGCACGGCGTCGGTGGGATCGCCCATGTCGTCGGGGACGACCATCGAGGCGGCGAGCACCGGAAGCGGCACCGGGCTGTCGCCGGAGCCCCCTTCGGCGATGGTGAGCAGGTAGAGGTTGGCGAGCACCCCGTCGAGGAAGTCCGCCTCGCGCTGCGGGTTCCAGTCGAGCCGGTCGAAGTCGATCTCGCCGCCCGCGTCCAACGCGTCGACGAGGTCGTCGAGGTCGGGCACGGCCGCGTCCGCGAGGACGGCGTCCAGGGCCGCCAGCCACAGGTCGAGCACGTCGCCGGGTGCGCCGCCCGCGATCAGCGCCAGGTCCTCGCCGGGGGCGGCGGTCCCGTACCGCGACTCCGCGCCGTCGGTGTCGCCCTCGCCCGCCTCGGCGTCCGCTGCGCCCGCGCCCGTGTCCTCCTCCGGCTCGGTCACGTCGACCAGCCCGGTGTCCACGGCCACCCGCCAGGCCTGGCTCGCGAGCACCGGGCCCTCCTCGCCCTCGGGGTCGAGCCCGAGCACGGCCGCCGCCTCGGCGAGCTGTTCGGTGGTGAGTTCGCCGCCGACTTCCACGCGGGTGTGGGGGCCGGCCCAGCGGGCGAGGCGCACGGCGTGCGCGAACAGCGGCGTGACCAGGGCGTCGCGGGCCAGTTCCGCATCGGAGTGCAGCCGTACCGGCGGCAGTGTGGGGTGCGGCTCTGCGGACATGGGGCGGTTCTCCTCGCGGTCGCGGTGGGGCCGTTGGGTCGTACGGCGACGACCCAGCGTAGACGCAATTCGGGCATGTCCGAGGGGCCATCGCCCTTGGTTCATCCCACAGTCAGCTGCCGTCTTCCTCGGAGACCTTGACAACTTTGCGGTCCACACAGGAAATTGACGCGCGTAGATGTACTGAGCAGTACAGGAGCCCCGGATTTCCCGGCGTTCCCCCCCACCCTCACACCGGAGTTCCCGCCCATGCGCTCCTCGCATCCCCGTTCCGCCGCCGTCGCGGCCCTCGTCGCCACCGCGCTGGCCACCGGCCTGCTCGCGGGCTCCGCCGACGCGGCCGAAGGCGCCGTGTCCGCCGATCCGATACGCATCCACGACATCCAGGGCACCACCCGCATATCCCCGCTCAACGGCAAGCAGGTCGCCGACGTCGAGGGCATCGTCACCGGCGTGCGGACGTACGGCTCGCGCGGCTTCTGGATCCAGGACCCCGACGCCGACGACAACGACGCCACCAGCGAGGGCGTGTTCGTCTTCACCAGCTCGGTGCCGACCGTCGCCGTCGGCGACGCCGTCAAGGTGACCGGCACGGTCGGCGAGTACGTCCCGGGCGGCGTCTCCTCCGGCAACCAGTCCGTGACGCAGATCGCCAAGCCGGTCGTGACCGTGGTCTCCTCCGGCAACGCGCTGCCGGCCGCGACCGCGATCAACGAGTACACGGTGCCCGCCGCGTACGCCCCGGCCGGCGACCCGGCCGCCGCCGGCAGCATCAACGGCCTGACCCTGGAGCCCTCGCGCTTCGCACTGGACTTCTACGAGTCCGTCGAGGGCATGAACGTCAAGATCGGCAACTCGCGCGTGGTCGGCGCCACGGACCCGTACTCGGAGCTGTGGGTCACGGTCAAGGGCTGGGAGAACACCGCCAAGCGCGGCGGCACGATCTACGGCTCGTACGAGTCCCAGAACACCGGCCGGCTCCAGATCCAGCAGCTCGCGCCCGTCGCGCAGCAGCCCTTCCCCGTGGCCAACGTCGGCGACAAGCTGACCGGCGCCACCGAGGGCCCGCTGGACTTCAACCAGTTCGGCGGCTACACCCTGGTGGCCCGCACCCTCGGCACGGTCACGGCGGGCACCCTCGCCCCCGAGAAGACCAAGGCGCAGGCGGCCAACGAGCTCGCGGTGGCCACGTACAACGTCGAGAACCTCGACCCGAGCGACCCGCAGGAGAAGTTCGACGCGCTGGCCAAGGCCGTCGTCGAGAACCTCGCCTCCCCCGACGTCGTGGCCCTGGAGGAGATCCAGGACGACAACGGCGCGAAGAACGACGGCACCGTCGCGGCCGAGCAGACGCTGACGAAGTTCACCGCGGCGATCACGGCGGCCGGCGGTCCCGCGTACCAGTGGCGGACCGTCAACCCCGAGAACAACAAGGACGGCGGCGAGCCCGGCGGCAACATCCGTCAGGTGTTCCTCTACAACCCGGCGCGGGTCTCCTTCACCGAGCGCGCCGCGGGCGACGCGGTCACGGCCACCGGCGTCACCACGGTCGACGGCAAGGCCGCCCTGACCCACTCCCCCGGCCGGATCGACCCGGCGAACCCGGCGTGGGCCGACAGCCGCAAGCCGCTGGCCGGCGAGTTCGTCTTCCGCGGCAAGACGGTCTTCGTCATCGCCAACCACTTCGGCTCCAAGGGCGGCGACGAGGGCCTCACCTCGCACCACCAGCCGCCGGTCCGCTCCTCGGAGGCCAAGCGACTGCTCCAGGCGCAGGCCGTGAACGGCTTCGTCAAGAGCATCCTGGCGGCCGACAAGAAGGCGAACGTCATCGCCCTCGGTGACATCAACGACTTCGAGTTCTCGGCGACCGCCGACGCCCTGGCGGACGGCGGGGCACTGTACCCGGCGATCAAGTCGCTGCCCAAGGCGGAGCGTTACTCGTACGTGTACCAGGGCAACGCGCAGGTGCTGGACCAGATCCTGACCAGCCCGGCGATCAAGACCTTCACGTACGACAGCGTGCACATCAACGCGGAGTTCGCGAACCAGAACAGCGACCACGACCCGCAGGTGCTGCGCTTCCGCCCGTAGTCACGGGTGGATCGGCGGGGGGTACGGGCGCCGTCCCGCCCGGACCCCCTGCCACCTGCCACCTGCCACCTGCCACCTGCCACCTGCCACCTGCCGAAGGGTCCTTTCGGGACAAGGTGGGGACTTTCGGCCCTGGCGTGACACTCGACACACCCCTGTCCAATTCGGCCGTTCTGGTGTTGAGTGTCTGCACGCCCGATCTTGCACGCTCGATCCCGCACCCCCGGAGGACCGTGTGTTCCCCTCCATCACCCTCGTCCAGGAAATCGGCATCGCCGTCCTGCTCGTGGCCGCCCTCGTCTGGGTGATCGGCCTCGGCCACGTCCTGTGGGACGGCCGCATCCACCACTCCGGGCAGGACGCCTTCGAGGGCCTGTCGACGATCCCGACCCAGCGCGGTCCGGCCGGGCACCCCATGGAGTCGGTGGAACTGACAGAGGAAGAGGAACAGGCCTTCGCCGGCCTGGTCCGCACGATCCCCCTGCACTGACCGGTTCGGTCCGTCGGGCCCCCTCCCCCGCTCGGGGCGGGAGGGCCGCCCGCGGGCCGGCGTCCACTCGGGGACGCACGACGCCCTCCCACCCGTTCGGGGTGGGAGGGCGTCGTGCCGTCCGGCGCCGGCGATCCGGCCCCGTTCGAGCGTCAGTTGTGGCTGTGCAGGATCTCGTTCAGGCCGCCCCAGACCGCGTTGTTCGGGCGGGCCTCGACGGCGCCGGTGACCGAGTTGCGGCGGAAGAGGATGTTGTCGGCGCCCGAGAGTTCCAGGGCCTTGACGATCTGGCCGTCCGGGAGGGTGACGCGGGTGCCCGCGGTGACGTACAGGCCGGCCTCGACGATGCACTCGTCGCCGAGGGCGATGCCGACGCCCGCCTCGGCGCCGACCAGGGTGCGCTCGCCGATCGAGATGATCTGCTTGCCCCCGCCCGACAGGGTGCCCATGGTGGACGCGCCGCCGCCGATGTCGGATCCGTCGCCGACCACGACGCCGGCCGAGATGCGGCCCTCGACCATGGAGGTGCCGAGGGTGCCGGCGTTGAAGTTGACGAAGCCCTCGTGCATGACGGTGGTGCCCTCGGCGAGGTGCGCGCCGAGGCGGACGCGGTCGGCGTCGGCGATGCGGACGCCCTTGGGGGCGACGTAGTCGGTCATGCGCGGGAACTTGTCGATCGAGGTGACCTGGAGGTGCAGGCCCTCGGCGCGGGCGTTCAGGCGGACCGTCTCGACCTCGTCGACGGGGACGGGCCCGAGGGAGGTCCAGGCGACGTTGGCCAGCAGGCCGAAGACGCCGTCGAGGTTCTGGCCGTGCGGCTTGACCAGGCGGTGGCTGAGCAGGTGCAGGCGCAGGTACGCGTCGTGGGCGTCGAGCGGCTTGTCGTCGAGCGAGGAGATGACCGTGCGGACGGCTACGACCTCGACCCCGCGGACCGCGTCCCGGCGGATGGCCTTCGGCGCGGTGGCCCCGAGGAGTTCCACGGCCTGTTCGGCGGTGAGGCGCTCGGTGCCGGCCGGGCCGGGCTCGGCGACGAGGCGAGGGGCGGGGAACCAGGTGTCGAGGACGGTGCCGTCGGCGGTGAGGGTGGCAAGGCCGGCGGCGACGGCGCCGGAGGTACGCGTAGCAGTCATGCCCGAAACCTAACCGGCGACGGGCCGCGGTCGCGAACCGGTCTCATGTGACGGTCGCGCCGCGTGTCGCGCTCGCGGACCCCGATCCCGACCCCGACCCCTCACCGCGTGCCGCGCTCGCCGACCCCGACCCCGCCCCCGACCCCGCCCCTTCACCGCGTGCCGTCCCGGGAGTGCCGGTGCCCCTCCCGCCGGGCCGGGGCGACCGGCGGGAGGCCAGGAGCACCGCGACCCCCGCACCGGTGGCCAGGGCCGCGCACGCCGGCCACAGCAGCCCGGGGGCGGCGGCGTACAGGGCCCCACCGAGAGGTGCGCCGAGGACGACGCCGCTGACCGAGACCCCCGCGTACAGGCTCTGGAAGCGGCCGACCGCGTGCGCCGGGGCCTGGTCGGCCACGTACGCGGTCGCGGTGGTCTTGTAGAGGATCTCCCCGAGGCTGAGCAGCACCATCATCACGACGGCGCTCGCGATGCCCGCTCCGGCGATCAGCGCCGCGTGACCGGCTCCGACGAGGAGCAGTCCGGTACCGACGACGGCCAGGGGCGGGCGGGCGCGCAGGGCGACGGCGGCGGGCAGTTCCAGCAGCAGGACGACCCCGCCGTTGAGGGCGACGACCAGGCCGAAGGCGCGGATGTCGAAGCCGTGGTCGGCGAGGAAGATCGGGAGGGTGGAGTACTGCTGCCGGTACACGACGTCCACGACGAGGACGGCGGCGAGCAGGACGAGCAGCGCGGGGCGGGCCCGCAGTTCGGCGGTGACGCCGCGGCCCGGACCCCCGTCCCGGGCCGCGGCGCGTGCGTGGGTGGCGCCGCGGGACGGGACGATCCGGGCGGTCCAGACGGCGAGGACGAGGGTGCCCACGCCGTCGGCGACGAACAGCCAGTCGTAGGAGAGGCCGGCCGCGACCAGGGCGCCCAGGGGCGGACCGAGGGTGAAGCCGCCGTTGGAGGCGCACCGCACGACGGCGTAGGCCTGCCGGCGGGCGCCCTCGGGGACGGTGACGGCGACGAGCGCGGAGTTGGCGGCGCGGATCACCCCGGACGCGTACTGGACGGCCGGCAGGAGGGCGCACAGCAGCGGGGTGGGCAGGAACGGGAGGCAGGCCAGGGCGAGGCCGCCGAACGCGGCGGCGGTGAGCAGCACCCGGCGGTGGCCGTGGCGGTCGCCGTACCAGCCTCCGGTGAAGTTGCCGGCGACCAGGCCGACGCCACCGATGCCGACGGCGAGGCCGGCCTGCGCGGCTCCGAGGCCGCGCGGTCCGACCAGGTACACGAAGACGAAGACGAAGGTGAAACCGACGACGGCGTTGACGAACACCCCGGCCGCCAGGAGCCACACCACCCTCGGCACGTCCTTGAATCCTCGCAACACGTCGGCGCCCCCACGAACAGGTCAGTTCCTTTTGGGAACGGACTATGTCAGCATGGCAGCCTTGGGTCAACGGACAAAGGAGTTCCCATGGCCCAGCGCACGCACCTCGGCGACGCGGACTGCTCCATCGCCCAGGCCCTCGACGTCGTGGGCGACTGGTGGACGCTGCTGGTCGTGCGCGACGCCGCGCGCGGCGTGCACCGGTTCGAGGAGTTCCAGCGCGAGCTGGGCGTCTCCCGCAAGGTGCTGACCGAGCGGTTGAAACTGCTGGTCGAGGCCGGGGTGTTGACGCGCGAGCCGTACCAGGAGCGTCCGGTGCGGCACGAGTACCGGCTGACCCCGCGCGGCCGGGGGCTGCTGCCGGTGCTGGTGGCCCTCCAGGACTGGGGGGACACCTGGATCCTGGGAGAGGGAGAGATGACGGCGACGACCGGGGAATCCTCGCGGGAGGCGGCGCGGGTTCACGCGCTGCTCGGCACCCGGGTGCCGGAGCTGCTGCTGCCGGATCGGTTCGGGGAGCCTCGCGACCCCGTGGCGGACACCCCGTTCACGGTCCTGTACTGCTTCCCGGGCGCCTACGCCCGGGCCGAGTCCTATCCGCCGGGGTGGGCCGGGATCCCCGGGGCGAAGGGGTGCACCCTGGAGTCCTGCACGTTCCGGGACCAGTTGGCCGAGTTCACGGCGGCGGGCGCGACAGTGCAGGGCGTCTCCACCCAGCGGCCGGACGAACAGCGGGAGTTCGCCGAGGCGGAGCGGCTGCGCTTCCCGCTCCTCTCGGACGCGGAACTCGCGCTGACCTCGGCGCTGCGGCTGCCGACCTTCCGCGCGGCCGGGGTGAGCCGGCTCAAGCGGCTGACCCTCGTCCTGGACCGGGACCGGACGGTGCGCGAGGTGATCTACCCGATCACGGACATCGAGGCCGGCGTCCGAACCGCCCTGGAGGCGGTCCGCGCCGCCCCCTGACCGGCCCGCCGGCGGCGGCTGTCGCCCGAGGGCGGCGACCGTTCACGCCCCGGCCAGCACCCGCCCCAGGATGTCCCGCGCGTACGCCGGGTCGTACTCCGCGTCCGTCAGCAGGACCTGCAGGCTGATCCCGTCCATCACCGCCACCAGCGCCCGTGCCGTCACGGGGTCCGTCCGCCCGCCCAGCGCCGCCGCCACGGACGCGCACCACTCGGCGGCCACCGGCCGCAGCGCCGGGCGGCGCAGGGCCGCCAGGTACAGCTCGTACTCCAGCTCGACCCGCCCCCGGTCCCGGCCCGCCGCCAGGAGGTCTCCCAGCAGTCGGGCGAGCGCCGTCGCGAGGTCCGGCTCCGCGGGGTCGGGCACCAGGACGAAATGCTCGTTCGCCTGGCGCAGGGCCGCCACGAGGAGGTCGTCCAGGGTCTTGAAGTGGTAGGTCGTGGATCCCAGGGGCACGTCCGCCTCCGCCGCCACGGTGCGGTGGCTCAGGCCCGCGATGCCCTTGGCGCCCACCACCCGGATCGCCGCGTCGATGATCCGCTGCCGTCGTTCCGGGTCGTGGCGGCGCACCGCTCCGGCCGGCATCAGTGGGCCGCCCCGCCGAGGTTCAGCAGGACGACCCCGCCGATGATCAGCGCGATTCCGGCGATCTTCGCCGCGGTCGCCGCCTCCCCGAGGAACAGCATGCCGATGGCGGCGATGGCGGCCGTGCCGACGCCCGCCCAGATCGCGTACGCCGTTCCCACCGACATCGTCTTCAGGGTCTGCGCGAGCAGGGTGAAGGCGACGAGGTAACCCAGGACCGTGCCGATCGAGGGCCACAGCTTCGTGAAGCCTTCGCTGAACTTCATGGCGGTCGTGCCGGCGACCTCGGCGGCGATGGCCGCGGCAAGCAGTACATAGGGCATGCGTACAAGGGTACACATCGTTGCGTACGCACGTACACATTCCCGGCGCATGCCCGCACGCACTCCCCCGCGCCGCCCCTCCGCAAGACCGTTCCGGCGGGAAATTGGTCCGGCGGGGCGAACGCAGATCGGTCCGGGGGATCGATCAGTTCAGCGTGAACCAGGCCGCCCGCGCCTTCTTCCACTCCGCGTGCGTCAGGTCCTTGGCCTCGGCGCCGTCCCCGTACAGGTCGGCTGAGCCGCTGTCGGTGATCAGTTGGACCCGCGCCCCCGCGACCGACAGGTCGGGAACCTCCACGATGGCCTCCCACCCGCCGGGATCGGTGGTCGGCAGGTCGGCCCGCTTGACCGGAGCGTGGCCCGCGACCCCGTCCCACTGGTACAGCGCGTACGGGTCGGAGTTGTCGTCGGCCGCCCACGAACCGGCCAGGATCAGGTACTGGTTCGCCGCGTTCCTGCGCATGTCACGGATCGCAAGGCCACCGAGGTCCAGCTCGATGCCCGCACCGAAGGTGGCCTTCGCCCCCGTCGACAGCACCCTGTCGAAGTTGGTGACCGGCACCACCAGCGCCTTGCCCCCCGGCACCGCCGGAGCCAGCGGCGCCCGGAAACCGAGGTAGGCCGTGGACGTGGAACCCGGCGCGAACTCCAACCCCTCCACGTTGAACCCGTCGATCTGCTTGGGCGCCTCACCCTCGGCCGTCCCGGCCGCGAAGCCATAGCGGTTGCCGTTGCCCTTGTCCCAGGCCACCAGGTCGTCGCGGAGCTTCTTGTACGAGCGCCCGTAGGCGAGTTGCGTGCTCGCCCCGGATCCGCTGAGCGTGGTGGTGAACACGGTGTTGCGGGGCGCCTTGTACTCCCCGTCCTTGTTGTTGCCGAGCGAGCCGGTCCAGTAGACGGTGTCGCCGATTCGGGTCGCTCCTTCGATGTCCACCTCCTTGCTCACACCGAGCTGTGAGCTGAAGTCCCAGGTCTTCAGCGGCGCTGCGGACCGGGAGCGGTCGTACAGCCGCAGCACGTTCGACTCGTCGTCCGCGACCACGGTGTAGCCGCCGCCGACGTCCACGGCGGCCGAGGAGTCGCAGGCGCCGACGAGGTACCGGGCGTCGGCGGGGTTCGCCACGGCGGCCGACGCCGCGTACGACAGGGTCTTGGTGGCGCTCTTGCCGCCCAGCCCGCCCACCTTGACGGTGAGGTTGGTGTAGCCGCGGCCCCGTGCGGTGACGGCCAGTTGCCGGACCGCGCCCGCCCCGGTGACGGTGACGTCCCCGGTCCCGGCGACCGAGGCCCTGCTGGAGGCCGTCGCGCTGACGACCAGCGCGGACGCGTCCGCGCCGCTCTGGCCCACGGTCACGTCCACGACGGGATCCCCGACCCCGCCGACGGCCCCCGACAGGTAGGAGGCGGAGAACGCGATGGTCGGTGTGCCGTAACCGGCCGCCAAAGCGGGCGAGTTCACCCCGGCGAGCGTCAGGGCCGCCAGTGCGGCGACGCCCAGCCGCCGCGTCGCCCGCTGCTCGTTCCCCGGCGTCGTCCGTCGCGTCCGTCGCGTCGTCTGCTTCATCGGTGTCCCCCACGGGCTCATCGGTGTCCCCCACACGGTCATTGGTGTCCCCACACGGTCATCGGCGCCGTGACACGTTCATCGGTGCCGCCACGCGTTCATCGGTGGCCCCCGCGCGTCGGGCCGAGCGTGAACCATGCTGAGCGGGCCTTCTTCCACTCCGCGTGGTCGAGGTCCTTGGCTTCCTTGCCGTCGCCGTACAGGTCGGCGGAGCCGCTGTCGGTGATCAGTTGGACCCGCGCCCCCGCGACCGACAGGTCGGGAACCTCCACGATGGCCTCCCACCCGCCGGGATCGGTGGTCGGCAGGTCGGCCCGCTTGACCGGAGCGTGGCCCGCGACCCCGTCCCACTGGTACAGCGCGTACGGGTCGGAGTTGTCGTCGGCCGCCCACGAACCGGCCAGGATCAGGTACTGGTTCGCCGCGTTCCTGCGCATGTCACGGATCGCAAGGCCACCGAGGTCCAGCTCGATGCCCGCACCGAAGGTGGCCTTCGCCCCCGTCGACAGCACCCTGTCGAAGTTGGTGACCGGCACCACCAGCGCCTTGCCCCCCGGCACCGCCGGGGCCAGCGGCGCCCGGAAACCGAGGTAGGCCGTGGACGTGGAACCCGGCGCGAACTCCAACCCCTCCACGTTGAACCCGTCGATCTGCTTGGGCGCCTCACCCTCGGCCGTACCGGCCGCGAAGCCGTAGCGGTTGCCGTGCGCGACATCCCAGGCGATCAGGTCCTCGCGCAGGCCGTGGTGGGCGCTGCCGAAGGAGACCTCGGTACCGGCGCCGGATCCGGTGATCCTCGTGGTGAAGACCGTGTTCCGCTCCGCCTTGTACTTGCCGTCCTTGTTGTTGCCCAGCGAGCCCGTCCAGTAGACCGTGTCGCCCACCCGGGCCGCCGCCTCGATGTCGACCTCCTTCTTCAGGCCGAGCGAGGGGCCGAGGTCCCAGGTCCTGACCGGCGCGCCGGTGCGGGAGCGGTCGTACAGGCGCAGGACGTTGGATTCGTCGTCGGCCACCAGCACGTGTCCGCCGCCCACGTCCACGGCGGCCGAGGCGTCCGAGGACCCGGTGAGGTAGCGGGTCGTGGGCGCGCCGCCGACCCGTGCCGAGGCGGCGTAGGCCAGGGTGGCCGTCGCGGTCTTCCCGCCACGTCCGGTGACCTGGAGCGTCAGGTCGGTGTACCCCTGCGCTCGCGGGCGCACCGTGAGGCTGCGGTCGCCCGAGGGGGTCCGCTGCTGCCGTACGTCGCCCACCGCGACCACCGCCGGGTTGCTGGAGGACAGCACCCGCAGCCGCAGGAAGCCGGCCGGCACCCCGGGCTGCTCGACGTCCGCGGTCACGGCGGGGTCGCCGTACGCGCCCACGGCCCCGGTGAGGTGCGTGGCGGAGAGCGAGATCGTCGGATCGGCGTACCCGGCGGCGTGCGCGGGCGCCGTCAGCCCCGCGACGAGGAGGGCTGCGGCCCCGGCGACGCACACGGCGCCCGCACGGCGCACCGGCGATGGGCGAACGGTCACGGATGGTCCTCTCGACTGCTGCGCCACGGCATGAGCATGGCGGCCATGGAGAAGATTCGGCCACTGCGACCAACTTCCGGTGCACACCGCCCGACGGCCGGGCGAACAGGCCGAGGAGCGAACGTCGCAAGGAGGCCCGAACGGCAGGAGGGGCCCCCGGCACCGTGCCGGGGGCCCCTCCTCACACACGTCGACTCAGACGTTGAAACCGAGTGCGCGCAGCTGCTCACGGCCGTCATCCGTGATCTTGTCCGGGCCCCACGGGGGCATCCAGACCCAGTTGATGCGAAGTTCGTTGACGATGCCTTCCGTCGCCGACTTCGCCTGGTCCTCGATGACGTCCGTCAGCGGGCAGGCCGCCGAGGTGAGCGTCATGTCGAGGGTGGCGATGTTCGCGTCGTCCACGTGGATGCCGTAGATCAGGCCCAGGTTCACGACGTCGATGCCCAGCTCGGGGTCGACCACGTCGTAGAGGGCCTCGCGGACCTCTTCCTCGCTGGCCGGCTTGATCGACGCCTCGGGCGTCGCGTTCTCGGTCATGCCGTCTTCCTCTCCGCGTCGCCCAGGGCCTGGGCGGTCGCGTCCTTCCACGCCATCCAGCTCAGCAGAGCACACTTCACGCGGGCGGGAAACTTGGCGACACCGGCGAACGCGACCGCGTCCTCCAGTACCTCTTCCATGGCCTCGTCGGGCTCGATCTTGCCCTTGGACTGCATCAGCTCCAGGAAGGTCTCCTGGATCCGACGCGCGTCGGCGAGGTCCTTGCCGACCAGCAGCTCGTTCAGCACGGACGCGCTGGCCTGGCTGATGGAGCAGCCCTGGCCCTCGTACGAGACGTCGGTGAGCGTCTCGCCGTCGTACTTCACGCGCAGCGTGATCTCGTCACCGCACGTGGGGTTGACGTGGTGCACCTCGGCGTCGCCGTCGCGCAGGCCACGCCCGTGCGGGTGCTTGTAGTGGTCCAGGATCAGTTCCTGGTACATCGAATCCAGCTTCACTGCGTCCTCGTCCGCCTTCGTCGCTATCCGAAGAAGTTCCGTACGTGCTCCAGCCCGTCGATCAGCGCGTCGACCTCGGCCGGAGAGGAGTACAGGTAGAAAGACGCCCGCGTGGTCGCGGGAATTCCGTAGCGCAGGCAGACGGGGCGCGCGCAGTGGTGTCCCACGCGGACCGCGATGCCCTGCTCGTCCAGCACCTGACCCACGTCGTGCGGGTGGATGTCACCCAGCGTGAAGGAGATGGCGGCGCCGCGGTCCTCGGCCGTGGTGGGGCCGATGATCCGCAGGTCGGGCACCTCCAGGAGACGCTTGACGGCGTACTCCGTGATCGCGTGCTCGTGCGCGGCGATCTTGTCCATGCCGATCGCGCTCAGGTAGTCCACGGCCGCGCCGAGGCCGACGGCCTGGGCGATCGGGGGCGTACCCGCCTCGAACTTGTGCGGGGCCGGGGCGTAGGTCGAGGCGTGCATCGACACGGTCTCGATCATCTCGCCGCCACCGAGGAACGGCGGGAGGTCCTCCAGGAGCTCCTGCCGGCCCCACAGGACGCCGATGCCGGTCGGGCCGCACATCTTGTGGCCGGTGAAGGCCACGAAGTCGGCGCCGAGCGCCTGTACGTCCAGCGGCATGTGCGGGGCGGCCTGCGAGGCGTCGATCAGCACCAGCGCGCCGACCTCCTGCGCGCGCCGGACGATCGCCTCGGTCGGGTTGACCGTGCCCATGATGTTGGAGACCAGCGTGAAGGAGACGATCTTCGTCTTCTCCGTGATGACCTCTTCGATGTTGGACAGGTCGAGCCGGCCGTCGTCGGTGAGGCCGAACCACTTCAGCTTCGCGCCCGTGCGCTGCGAGAGCAGCTGCCACGGGACGATGTTGGAGTGGTGCTCCATCTCCGTGATGGCGATCTCGGTCTCGCGGTCGACCCGGTACGGCTCGTCCGCCCAGCCGAGCATGTTCGCGACCAGGTTGAGCGACTCCGAGGCGTTCTTGGTGAAGATCACCTCGTCGCGGCTCGGAGCGTTGATGAAGGCGGCGACCTTGTCGCGGGCGCCCTCGTACAGCGCCGTGGCCTCCTCGGCGAGCACGTGCACGCCGCGGTGGACGTTGGCGTTGTGCTGCTCGTAGTACTCGTTCAACGCGTCGAGCACCTGGCGCGGCTTCTGCGAAGTCGCCGCGTTGTCCAGGTAAACGATCTTCTTCCCGTCGTGGACCACACGATCCAGAAGGGGGAAGTCCTTGCGGATCGCCTCGATGTCGAGGAGGCCAGGCAGCTGTGTCACGCGGTCGCGCCACCCTTCACGTACTTGTCGTAACCCTCGGCCTCCAGCTGGTCCGCCAGCTCGGCGCCGCCGGACTCGGCGATCCGGCCGTTCGCGAACACGTGCACGAAGTCGGGCTTGATGTAGCGCAGGATGCGCGTGTAGTGGGTGATCAGCAGGGTGCCGACCTCGCCGCTCTCACGCACCCGGTTGACGCCCTCGGAGACGACGCGCAGGGCGTCGACGTCCAGGCCGGAGTCGGTCTCGTCGAGGATCGCGATCTTCGGCTTGAGAAGCTCCAGCTGGAGGATCTCGTGGCGCTTCTTCTCACCGCCGGAGAAGCCCTCGTTGACGTTGCGCTCGGCGAAGGCCGTGTCCATCTGGAGCTGCTCCATGGCGGACTTGACCTCCTTCACCCAGGTGCGCAGCTTGGGCGCCTCGCCGCGGATGGCGGTGGCCGAGGTGCGCAGGAAGTTGGAGACCGAGACGCCGGGAACCTCGACCGGGTACTGCATGGCGAGGAACAGGCCGGCGCGGGCGCGCTCGTCGACGGACATCTCCAGGACGTCTTCGCCGTCGAGGGTGACGGTGCCACCGGTGATCGTGTACTTCGGGTGACCGGCCAGCGAGTAGGCCAGCGTGGACTTGCCGGAGCCGTTCGGACCCATGATGGCGTGCGTCTCACCCTGCTTGACGGTGAGGTCGACGCCCTTGAGGATCTCGCGGGCGCCGTTCTCGGCCTCGACGGAGACGTGCAGGTCGTGGATTTCAAGCGTTGCCATGGATACCTCAGGACTCCTGGGTGAGGGAGACGAGCACGTCGTCCCCTTCGATCTTTACGGGGTATACGGGTACGGGGCGCGTCGCGGGCAGGCCGGACGGCTTGCCGGTTCGCAGGTCGAACGCCGAGCCGTGCAGCCAGCACTCGATCATGCAGTCCTCGACCTCGCCCTCCGAGAGGGACACGTTCGCGTGCGAGCAGATGTCGTTGATCGCGAACACCTCCCCCTCGGTGGAGACGATGGACACCGGCGTGCCGTCGAGTTCCACCCGCTTGGGGGTGTCCGCCTCCAGCTCGCTCAGCGCACAGGCCTTGACGTAATTCATCAGACGGAACCCTGGAGCTCGGTCTCGATCTTGGAGAGCAGGCGCTCCTCGATGTCGTCGACACCGATCTGCTGGACCAGCTCGGCGAAGAAGCCGCGCACGACCAGCCGGCGGGCCTCGTCGGCCGGGATGCCGCGGGCCTGGAGGTAGAAGAGCTGCTCGTCGTCGAAGCGGCCGGTCGCGGAGGCGTGGCCGGCGCCGACGATCTCGCCGGTCTCGATCTCCAGGTTCGGCACCGAGTCGACCCGCGCGCCGTCCGTGAGGACGAGGTTGCGGTTCATCTCGTAGGTGTCGGTGCCCTCGGCGGTCTTCTCGATGAGCACGTCACCGATCCAGACGGCGTGGGCGTCCTGGCCCTGGAGGGCGCCCTTGTAGACCACGTTCGACTTGCAGTGCGGCGCGCTGTGGTCGACCAGGAGGCGGTGCTCCTGGTGCTGGCCGGCGTCCGTGAAGTACAGGCCGAACAGTTCGGCCTCGCCGCCGGGGCCGGCGTAGGTCACGCGCGGGTGCAGGCGGACGACGTCGCCGCCGAAGGTGACGACGATCGACTTGAAGGTCGCGTCCCGGCCCACCAGCGCGTTGTGCTGGGAGACGTGGACGGCGGTGTCGTCCCAGTCCTGCACCGACACGACGGTGAGCTTCGCGCCGTCGCCGACGAGGAAGTCCACGTTGGCGGCGCGCACGCCGTCACCGGTGTGGTCGATGACGATGACGGCCTCGGCGAAGGCCTTCACGTCGAAGACCGTGTGGCCGTAGGTGGTGCCCCCCTCGCCGTGCAGCGTGACGCGCACGGGCTCGGTGAGGACGGCCTCCTTGGGCACGGTGACGACCGTGGCCTTGGCGAAGGACGAGAACGCCTGTGCGGCGACCCGGTCCACCGGGGTGCCCGCCTTGCCGATGCGCGCGTCGCCGCGCTCCACCGACTCGATCGTGACGACCTCGGGCGCGTCGATCTGGGCCTTCAGGGTGCCGTCGGCGACCGCGGTGCCGTCGTGCAGACCCCGGAGGCGGGCGAGCGGGGTGAACCGCCACTCCTCCTCGCGGCCGTTGGGAACCGGGAAGTCCGCCACGTCGAAGGACGGGGGCGCGCTCATCCGGGTGGCGACGGTGGACTCTGCGGCCACCGCGATCGAGCCGGCGGTGGTCGAGCCCGCCGGAATGTTCTGAGCCTCAGCCATGGCTGTCGTCTTGCTCGCTCTCTTAAAAGAACTCGTCTACGTCTGTGAAGGGGCCGCGGATGGCCCGGGCGGGTCGGGACTAACCGACCGAGCCCTCCATCTGCAGCTCGATCAGCCGGTTCAGCTCCAGCGCGTACTCCATGGGCAGCTCACGGGCGATGGGCTCGACGAAGCCGCGCACGATCATGGCCATGGCCTCGAACTCGGTCAGACCGCGGCTCATCAGGTAGAAGAGCTGGTCGTCGGAGACCTTGGAGACGGTGGCCTCGTGACCCATCGAGACGTCGTCCTCGCGGACGTCCACGTAGGGGTACGTGTCCGAGCGGGAGATCGTGTCGACCAGGAGCGCGTCGCACAGCACGTTGGACTTGGAGCCGTGCGCGCCCTCGCCGATCTCGACCAGGCCGCGGTAGGAGGTCCGGCCGCCGCCTCGCGCCACCGACTTGGAGACGATGTTCGAGGAGGTGTTCGGTGCCATGTGGACCATCTTGGAACCGGCGTCCTGGTGCTGGCCCTCGCCCGCGAAGGCGATGGACAGGGTCTCGCCCTTGGCGTGCTCGCCCATCAGGTAGACCGCCGGGTACTTCATGGTGACCTTGGAACCGATGTTGCCGTCGATCCACTCCATGGTCGCGCCCTCGTACGCCACGGCGCGCTTGGTGACCAGGTTGTAGACGTTGTTCGACCAGTTCTGGATCGTCGTGTAGCGGCAGCGGCCGCCCTTCTTGACGATGATCTCGACCACGGCGCTGTGCAGCGAGTCCGAGGAGTAGATCGGGGCGGTGCAGCCCTCGACGTAGTGGACGTAGGCGTCCTCGTCGACGATGATCAGCGTCCGCTCGAACTGGCCCATGTTCTCCGTGTTGATGCGGAAGTAGGCCTGGAGCGGGATGTCGACCTTGACGCCCTTGGGCACGTAGATGAACGAGCCGCCCGACCACACGGCGGTGTTCAGCGACGCGAACTTGTTGTCGCCGACCGGGATGACCGTGCCGAAGTACTCCTGGAAGAGCTCGGGGTGCTCCTTCAGCGCGGTGTCCGTGTCGAGGAAGATGACGCCCTGCTCCTCCAGGTCCTCGCGGATCTGGTGGTAGACGACCTCGGACTCGTACTGGGCCGCGACACCGGCGACGAGGCGCTGCTTCTCCGCCTCGGGGATGCCGAGCTTGTCGTACGTGTTCTTGATGTCCTCGGGCAGGTCCTCCCACGAAGCGGCCTGCTTCTCGGTCGAACGCACGAAGTACTTGATGTTGTTGAAGTCGATGCCAGAGAGGTCCGAGCCCCAGTTCGGCATGGGCTTCTTGCCGAACAGCTTCAGGCCCTTGAGCCGGAGGTTCAGCATCCACTCCGGCTCGGACTTCTTGGCCGAGATGTCGCGGACGACATCCTCGGACAGACCCCGCTTGGCAGCGGCGCCCGCCGCGTCGGAGTCGGCCCAGCCGTATTCGTAGGTGCCCAGGCCATCGAGCTCAGGGTGAGCAGTCTCCGTGGTCATGCGGGGTTCCTCCCGGCCGTACTTGCAGATACTGATGTGTCGGTCTGTGCGGCGCCCTTGGCGCCGGCGCCTCCGCTGCGCGGAATGAACGTCGTGCACACCCCGTCGCCGTGGGCGATGGTGGCGAGTCGCTGCACATGTGTCCCGAGCAGACGGGAGAAGACCTCGGTCTCCGCCTCGCAGAGCTGCGGGAACTGCTCGGCCACGTGGGCGACCGGGCAGTGGTGCTGGCAGAGCTGTTCACCGCTGTGCGGACCGGGAGCGCTCTTCGCCGTGGCAGCGTACCCGTCCGCGGTCAGCGCCTTGGCCAGGGCCTCGGTCCGTTCCGCGGGGGCGGCCGCCTCGACGGATTCCCGGTAGGTCTCCGCCTGCGCGGCCAGTCGTGCGCGAGCGAAGGCGGCGACGGCCGCCTCGCCCTGCTCGCCCCCGCCGGCGGACTGCGCGATCCAGCGCAGGGCCTCGACGGCGAGCGAGTCGTAGGACTGGTCGAACGCGTCGCGGCCGCAGTCGGTGAGCGCGAACACCTTGGCCGGCCGACCCCGCGTGCGTGCGCCGTACACACGCTGCTCGCGGGGTGCGATCACGTCGTCGGCGACGAGTGCGTCGAGGTGACGACGGACGGCGGCCTGGGTGAGGCCGAGACGCTTGGCGAGGTCGGCGACGGTGGACGGACCGTGGTCCAGGATGGAGCGCGCGACCCGGTTGCGGGTTGACCGCTCCCCGGTCACGAGTTCCCCCTGGGGGGTCTCGATCATCCGTTCGCCGTATTTCACAACGCCATTGTTGCGTAATTAACCGAGCATCGACAACCCACGACCGGGGCCACCCCGGGTGGCCTCCATCACTAAGGGTTACCTAATTTATCGACGCAGAGTTATTCGGAGGCCTGCATTCCACACTCTCGGACCGCACCCCGGGAGCCCCGGGAAACGCTCCCACCAGCAATCCCCCGCCCGAGAGGGCCTCGGGACGGAAAGCGCCGGGATCCGGAAAAGTTCACGGAAACCGACTGGGCCATCCAGGACCACCGGGCCGAAAAGAGCCGGGATCGCGACGCGGCGTTCGAATCCGGGAGCCGGGAAATCCGCGCGGGCGGCCGTGGAACGGCGATTTCGACCGGCCCCCGGGCGCCGAGAAATCACGGACGAGCGCACCCGTGTCCCCTACGCCCCCGGCACCGGGGACCACCCGCGGCCCTCCGTAGACTCACCCGCATGAGCAACGACCCCGCCGTGGAGATCCGCGGACTGGTGAAGCGGTACCGCCCCCACCCCCACCGACCGGCCGTGGACGGACTGGACCTCACCGTCCGTACGGCGTCGGTCACCGCGGTACTGGGTCCCAACGGCGCGGGCAAGACCACCACCGTGGAGACCTGCGAGGGCTACCGGCGTCCCGACGCGGGCACCGTCCGCGTCCTCGGACTCGACCCGATCACCCAGGCCGGGGCCCTGCGCCCGCGGATCGGCGTCATGCTCCAGTCCGGCGGGGTCTACTCCGGCGCCCGCGCCGTCGAGATGCTCCGCCACATGGCCAGGCTGTACGCGAACCCGCTCGACGTGGACACCCTCGTGGAACGCCTCGGACTCGGCGGGTGCGGTCGCACCGCCTACCGTCGGCTCTCCGGCGGCCAGCAGCAGCGCCTGTCGCTCGCCATGGCCGTCGTGGGCAGGCCCGAGCTGGTCTTCCTCGACGAACCCACGGCCGGTCTCGACCCCCAGGCCCGCCGCGCGACCTGGGAACTCGTACGGGAACTGCGCGCCGACGGGGTCACCGTCGTCCTGACCACCCACCACATGGACGAGGCCGAGCAGCTCGCCGACGAGGTCGCCATCGTCGACGCGGGCAGGGTCATCGCCCACGGCAGCCCCGAGCAGCTCTGCCGGGGCGGCGCCGAGAACACCCTGCGCTTCACCGGCCGCCCCTCCCTCGACCTGGCCTCCCTGCTCAAGGCGCTGCCCGACGGCACCGAAGCCGCCGAGCTGAGCGCCGGCGTCTACCGGGTCACCGGCGACGTGCACCCGCAACTGCTGGCCACCGTCGCGTCCTGGTGCGCGCAGCACGGGGTGATGCCGGACAGCCTCTCGGTCGAGCGGCACACGCTGGAAGACGTCTTCCTCGAACTCACGGGCAAGGAGCTGCGCGCATGAGCGCCGGTACGTTCACCCCCGACCCGGGGGCCGCTCCCCTGTCCCGCATGATCCGGGCGCAGACCGCGCTGGAGACCCGGATGCTGCTGCGCAACGGGGAGCAGCTGCTGCTCACCGTGATCATTCCGGCGCTGCTGCTCGTTCTCTTCTCCGCCGTGGACGTCGTGGACACCGGCGAGGGCAAGTCCGTGGACTTCCTGGCGCCCGGCGTCCTCGCCCTCGCGGTGATGTCCACCGCCTTCACGGGCCAGGCCATCGCCACCGGTTTCGACCGCCGCTACGGGGTCCTCAAGCGGCTCGGGGCCTCCCCGCTGCCGCGCCGGGCCCTGATGGCGGCCAAGACCCTGTCCGTCCTGGTCACCGAGGTGCTCCAGGTCGCCCTGCTGACGGTGATCGCCCTGGCGCTGGGCTGGTCCCCGCACGGGAACCCGCTGTCGGTCGCGGCGCTGATCCTGCTCGGCACCGCCGCCTTCTCGGGGCTGGGCCTGCTGATGGCGGGCACCCTCAAGGCCGAGATGACCCTGGCCGCGGCCAACCTCGTCTTCCTGCTGCTGCTGGTCGGCGGCGGGGTGATCGTGCCGCTGGACAGGTTCCCCGACGCCGTGCGCTCCGTACTCGAACTGCTGCCGATCTCGGCCCTGTCCGACGGTCTGCGCCAAGTGCTCCAGCACGGGGCCTCGATGCCCTGGGGCGACGCCGCGATCCTGTTCGGCTGGGCGGTGCTGGGGCTGGGCGCCGCCGCGCGCTTCTTCCGCTGGGAGTGAATCCCCTCCCCCGCGCGTTGGCATGGAAGGAGGATGACCACCTCCACGCATCAGTGACGCACGACGATGACGCCGGGGGCGTGCATGACACAGCGGGATGCCGTGCTGCGGCTGGACGAGCAGTGGACGAGGGTCCGCTCGGGGGCCGCACACGCGGAGCCGGGCGAGAGCGACCGACTGCTGGCCGAGCTGATCGGCGCGCTCCGCGAGCCCGCCCGGACGGACGCCGAGTGCGCGGCCCGGCTGGGGCTGCGGCTGGGCGACCTCGCGGCCCGTCGGTTCGCCGCCGGGGACCGGGCCGGGGCGCTCTCGGCGATCGAGGAGGCCCTGCGGCACGCGCAGCAGGCCGCCGGGCACTCCCCCGAGTACGCCCGCTGGTACGCCCGGGGGCTGATCAACCAGGGGGTCTGGCTGGCCTGGCCCCTGAGCGACGACGCACGGCTCCCCCGGCATCCGCTGGGCACGGTGGCCGAGAGCGGCCCGACCCCGATGGAGCGCGCGGCGGGCGAGCGCGCCCGCGACCTGACCCGCGCCGCCGTCGAGGTGTGGGCGTCCCTCGATCAGCACGACCCGGTCAACCGCCGTGGTCTGGCGCAGGCCAAGGTGTTCCTCGGGGACCGGCTCGCGGAGCTGGGGGCCGCCGAGGACGCGGTGGCCTGGGCCGTGGACGCGGAGGCGGGGTTTCGCCGGCTGCTGCTGGCCGCGCCCGGCGCCGAGGAGGCCCAGGAGGCCGAGGAGGCCCTGGACCACATCGGCCGGCAGCTGGAGCTGCGCCTGCGCTTCCTGTCCTTCGACTCGCTGGTGAGCCTGCGCGCGGGCGGTCTGCTGCCCGAACGGCTGCTGCCCCAGGCGGTGGTGGCGGCGCGGATCCAGGGCGTCGCGGAGCCCGAGATCGCGGCCCGGCTGGGCCTGGGCGCCGAGCAGGTGGGCACGATGCTGGAGGTCACGCCCTGGCTCGCGGTGTGGCGGCTGGAGGTCCGGGGCGCGGACGGGCTGTGGACCGTACAGGAGCATCCGTGGCACGGTTCGACGGAGGTGCGCAACCGCACCGCGGAGGACGTGGCGGCGGAGCTGGTGCGCGGCTTCATGGATTCGCCGGACTACCCGGGCGACAACGGCCTGTGGCGGATCCGGCTGTGGTGGCATGAGGAGGGAGACCCCGCCGGAGCACGATTCCGCCTGGTCATAGGACCCGACTCGGCGACCGGCACCCCCTCGTGAAAGTTTGCACAAGGCGCGGCCTACGATAGGGGCCGTGTTGACCCCTCTCTCCTTCATCGCCGGCCGCTGGACCCCGTCACCCCGGACCGTCCGGCGGGCCGCGCTCGCCGCGCTCGTCATGAGCGTGGTCATCGTCGTCACCGGCGGCGCGGTGCGACTGACCGGATCCGGTCTCGGCTGCGACACCTGGCCCAAGTGCACCGACGAAAGCCTGATCGTCACCCGCGAACAGGGCTTCCACGGGGCGATCGAGTTCGGCAACCGCATGCTGACGTACGTGCTCTGCGCCGCCGTCGGCTGGGCCATCGTCGCCGCCCGCTCGACCAAGCCGTGGCGGCGTTCCCTGTCCCGGCTGGGCTGGCTCCAGTTCGCCATCGTGATGGGCAACGCCGTGCTCGGCGGCATCACCGTCCTGACGGGGCTCAACCCGTACAGCGTGGCCGGGCACTTCCTGCTCGCCACCTCGCTGATCACGGTGACGACGATCACCTGGCAGCGCGCGGCCGAGGGCGACTCCCCGCCCCGGCCCCGGGTGCCCGCGCCCGTGCGCAGGCTGTCCTGGACGCTGATCGCCACCACCCTGGTCCTGATCGCCGCCGGCACGGTGGTCACCGGGTCCGGTCCGCACGCGGGTGACAGCAGCGAGATCAAGCGGATGCCGTTCGACTGGGCGGCCACGGCCCACGTGCACGCCGTCGCCGCCTGGCTGGTGTGCGCGCTCGCCGTCGCGATGTGGCTGGTGCTGCGCGTGGTCGACGCCCCGATCGACACCCGGGCGCGCTCCCGGGACCTGCTGATCGTGCTGCTCGCCCAGGGCGCCATCGGCTACGTGCAGTTCTTCACCCAGGTGCCCGAGGCCCTGGTCGCCGCCCACATGCTGGGCTCCTGCCTGGTGTGGATCGCGGTGCTCCGCGTCGCACTGAGCCTGCGCGAGCGGCCTGCCGACAAGGCCGGGATCCCGGCCCAGGGCGACCCGCTGCTCGCCACCGTCTGAGACACCCGATCCGCCCGGGCGGCCCGGTCCCTCGTGGACCGGGCCGCTCAGGCGCGTTCGTCCAGCCGGTAGACGCGCCGGGCGTTCCCCGCCGCGATCATGGCCGCGACCCGGTCCGCGTCCCGCCGGGACCAGGACCCGTCGGCGACCCAGCCACCGAGCACGTCCTGGAGCGCCTGCCGGAAGACCAGGGCGCCGACGGCGTGCAGCTCGGGCAGTCGGCGACCGCCGCTGGAGAACATCAGCTTCCCGAAGGGGGCGGTCTCCAGCAGTTCGGCCAGTACCGTCGCCGCTCGCGCACCGGTCTGCGAGAGGACGGCGCCCAGGTCGGCGTACACGTGGGGGAAGGCGGACGCCAGTCGCGCCGAGTGGCGGTGGTACGGGTATCCGCCGAGCAGCACCAGCCGCGTCCCGAGGCCCGCGGTGGCCCGTACGAAGTCCGTCAGCAGGGCCGGATCCGCCCGCCCGGGGTACTCCGCGGGCTCCCCCGCGCCCGTGTGGAGCTGGATCGGCAGGCCGGACGCCACCGCGCTCCACAGCAGGTGCCGCAGGAGCACGGGGTCGCGTACGGCCTCGCCCTTGGCCCGGCGGGCCAACCACCGCCCGGCCGCCCCGTGCACCTCGCCGGGACCGGGCGGCTCGGGGGCGAAGGCCAGTACGGCGGGGTATCCGGCGGCGGCCCCGCAGCTGAAGGCCGCGGCTCCGGCGGCGGCGTGCTGGAGCGCCTCGACCAGGTTGGAGAGGAAGGCGGTGACGGTCCCGGAGGTGTCGGCGACCTGCTCGGCCAGCAGTTCCAGCCGGACGATCTCGAAGGTCTCGGCGTCACCGGCGAGGGAGAGTTCCTTGGGCCCGGTGAGGTCCCCGGGGACCCCCGTGTCGACCAGGTACGCGGCGACCCGGGAGCCGCGCAGCAGGCGTTTGCCGGCCTCCACGACCCCGAGTTCGCGCCGGCGGGCCAGGTAACGGGCGGGCGTGCAGTGGGGCTCCAGCCCCAGCAGCGGCGGACACCAGCGGCGCACGGCGAAGCCGGTCTGGGTGTCGAAGAAGGTGGTGCCGGCGGCGGGCGGGCCGGCAGAGCTGATCAGGTGGGCCTCGAAGGTGCCGAGGCCCAGCTCCGTGCGGAGCACTCCCTGGCAGTACTGGTCCACCAGGGGCGGCGTTTCGATCATCCGGTCATCCCGTTGCGGACGTGAGGAAGGGGCTTCCACACGTCCTAACGGGTGAGCGGGGTGTGAGGTGTTGCTCGCGCTGTTGACCGAGCCCTCAGAATCCGGGATTGGCGGGTCCGCCCATCTGGATGCCGGCCATCCGGGTCCATTCGTAGGGCCCGGTCCGCACGCGCGCGGCGAACTCGCCGTCGAACTCCTCGTGCAGCGTCAGCCCGGCCTTCTCGGCGGCCAGCTCGGCCACGCCGTAGGTCGGGGCCACCAGGTCGCCCCAGCCCCCGTCGGTGCCCACGAGCACGATCCGGGTACCGGCCTGCCCGATGTGGGCCAGTTGGCCCTCGGCGCCGCCGTGTCGCTTGGCGAACGCGCCGATCTGCCGGGCCAGCTTCGCGGCGGTGCGGTCCTGCTTCTTGTCCGGCGTGGCCGGGGTGACCGGGGTGTCTGCGGTGTCTGCCATGACTCGATGCTACCGACGAGTAATCACTTGAGGAAGGGATCCACGGCGACGGCGACGAAGAGCAGCGACACATAGGTGATCGACCAGTGGAACAGTCGCATCTCCTTGAGCTTCGCGCCCGTCACGCCCGACTTGGCCCGCGCGTTCAGCGCGTGCGCCTCCCACAGCCACCAGCCACCGGCCACCAGCGCCACCGTCGTGTAGAACCAGCCGGTGTAGCCGAGCGGGGTCAGCAGCAGCGAGACCGCCACCATCACCCAGCTGTAGAGGACGATCTGGCGCGCCACGACCTTGTTGCCGGCCACGACCGGCAGCATCGGCACGCCGGCCCGCGCGTAGTCGTCCTTCACCTTCATGGACAGCGGCCAGTAGTGCGGCGGCGTCCAGAAGAAGATGACGAGGAACAGGATGATCGCGGCCCAGGAGACCTCGTTCTTCACCGCGGACCAGCCGATGAGCACCGGCATGCATCCGGCGATGCCGCCCCAGACGATGTTCTGCGCGGTGCGCCGCTTCAACAGCATCGTGTAGACCACGACGTAGAAGAGCAGCGCGCCGAGCGACAGGGCCGCGGACAGCCAGTTGACGAGGAGACCGAAGAAGAGGGTGGAGACCACCGCGAGGCCGAGGCCGAAGGCCAGGCACTCGCGCGGGCTCACCATGCCGGTCACCAGCGGACGCTGCGCCGTGCGGTCCATCAACGCGTCGATGTCGCGGTCGATGTACATGTTCAGCGCGTTCGCACCACCGGCGGAGAGGTAACCGCCGAAGCAGGTCGCGAGAACCAGCCAGAGGGAGGGGACGCTCCCCTCGGCGAGGAACATCACCGGCACTGTGGTGATCAGCAGAAGTTCAATGATCCGAGGCTTGGTCAAAGCCACGAATGCCATGGCCCTGGCCCCGAACGGCCGGTGCCCGGGGCTCGTCCCGAGCACCGCCGCTGGACGGGATTCGACGGCCGTCACGCACACCCCTGAGAGAGAATCCAGCAAGCTCCGACTCGCACTCTTCAGGCGTGAAAGTCCGGTAAAGGCTTGCGCGTACCACGCCACTCTAGACGTTGCTCTTGTGTCGCCCCGCGCGGGGGTCGCCTCGTGTTGGGCCGATCGGCGGGAGCCCAGGTGAACACCAGTCGCCAACCAGGCGACGCACTACCGGCACTCGAATAGCCGCACGCCCCGGCGGGGGTAGGCTCGGAATCGCGCCGGTGCACCGTTCGTCACCGGGAAACCGACATGTGGAGAGGAGCCCTGACAAACGGTGAGCACCAAGCCGACCACCACAGAGCTCGAGTGGACCGAACTGGACCAGCGGGCCGTCGACACCGCCCGCATCCTGGCCGCCGACGCGGTACAGAAGGTCGGGAACGGCCACCCCGGTACGGCGATGAGCCTGGCCCCCGCCGCGTACACCCTTTTCCAGAAGGTCATGCGGCACGACCCGGCCGACCCCGAGTGGGTCGGGCGTGACCGCTTCGTGCTCTCCGCAGGGCACTCGTCCCTGACCCTCTACACCCAGCTCTACCTGGCCGGCTTCGGCCTGGAGCTGGCTGACCTGGAGGCCTTCCGCACCTGGGGCTCCAAGACCCCCGGTCACCCGGAGTACGGACACACCAAGGGCGTCGAGACGACCACCGGCCCGCTGGGCCAGGGCGTCGCCAACGCGGTGGGCATGGCCATGGCCGCCCGCTACGAGCGCGGTCTGTTCGACCCGGAGGCCGCCCCGGGCACCTCCCCGTTCGATCACATGATCTACGCCATCGCCGGCGACGGCTGCCTCCAGGAGGGCATCTCGCACGAGGCGTCCTCGCTGGCCGGCCACCAGAAGCTCGGCAACCTCGTGCTGCTGTGGGACGACAACCACATCTCCATCGAGGGCGACACGGAGACGGCCGTCTCCGAGGACACCCTCGCGCGCTACGAGGCGTACGGCTGGCACGTCCAGCGCGTCGCCCCGCAGGAGAGCGGCGACCTGGACCCGAAGGCGCTGTTCGACGCGCTGGAGGCCGCCAAGGCCGAGACCGGGCGCCCGTCCTTCATCGCCATGCGCTCGATCATCGCCTGGCCCGCCCCGCACGCCCAGAACACCGAGGCCGCGCACGGCTCGGCGCTCGGCGCCGACGAGGTCGCGGCCACCAAGCGCGTCCTCGGCTTCGACCCGGAGAAGAGCTTCGACGTCGCCGACGAGGTCCTCGCCCACACGCGCGAGGCGCTCGACCGGGGCCGCGAGGTCAAGGCCGCGTGGGAGAAGGACTTCTCCGCCTGGCGCACCTCCAACCCGGAGCGCGCGGCCGAGTTCGACCGCATCAACGCCAACGAGCTGCCCGAGGGTTGGGAGGAGAAGCTCCCCGTCTTCGAGACCGGCAAGGGCGTCGCCACCCGTGCCGCGTCCGGCAAGGTCCTGGAGGCCCTCGGCGCGGTCATCCCGGAGCTGTGGGGCGGCTCGGCCGACCTCGCCGGCTCCAACAACACCACCATCGACAAGAACTCCTCGTTCCTGCCGGTGGGCAACCCGCTCCCGGGCGCCCAGCCGTACGGCCGCACCATCCACTTCGGCATCCGCGAGCACGCCATGGCCGCGGCCATGAACGGCATCGCGCTGCACGGCCACACCCGCATCTACGGCGGCACGTTCCTCACGTTCTCCGACTACATGCGCAACGCGGTCCGCCTCTCCGCGCTGATGCACGTGCCGGTCACCTACGTGTGGACGCACGACTCCATCGGTCTCGGCGAGGACGGCCCGACGCACCAGCCGGTCGAGCACGTGGCCGCGCTGCGCGCCATCCCGGGGCTGAACGTGGTCCGCCCGGCGGACGCGAACGAGACCGTCATCGCCTGGCGCGAGATCCTCCGGCGCCACACCAAGGTGTTCGGCAAGGGCGCCCCGCACGGTCTGGCGCTGACCCGCCAGGGCGTGCCCACCTACGAGCTGAACGAGAACGCCGCCAAGGGCGGGTACGTCCTCCTCGAAGCCGAGGGCGGCGAGCCGCAGGTGATCCTCATCGGCACCGGCTCCGAGGTCCAGCTCGCCGTCGGCGCCCGCGAGGCGCTCCAGGCCGAGGGCGTCCCGACCCGCGTGGTCTCGATGCCTTCCGTCGAGTGGTTCGAGGAGCAGGACCAGGCGTACAAGGACAGCGTCCTGCCCTCCGCCGTCAAGGCGCGCGTCGCCGTCGAGGCCGGCATCGGTCTGACCTGGCACCGCTACGTCGGCGACGCCGGCCGGATCGTGTCGCTGGAGCACTTCGGCGCCTCGGCCGACGGCGCCCTCCTGTTCCGCGAGTTCGGTCTGACGGCCGAGGCCGTCACCGCCGCCGCCAAGGCCTCCCTCGGCGAAACGGGCGGCCTCACCGCCGCCGCGCGCTGACACCGGTACACGAACCAGTAGGAGATGCAATTCCCATGACAGACGCACTCAAGCGCCTCTCCGACGAGGGCGTGGCGATCTGGCTGGACGACCTGTCCCGCAAGCGCATCACGTCCGGCAACCTCGCCGAACTCATCGACCAGCAGCACGTGGTCGGTGTCACCACCAACCCGTCGATCTTCCAGAAGGCGATCAGCAGCGGCGACGGCTACGAGCAGCAGCTCACCGACCTCGCGGCCCGCAAGGTCACCGTCGAAGAGGCGATCCGCATGATCACGACGGCGGACGTCCGTGACGCCGCCGACATCCTGCGCCCCGTGTTCGACGCGACGGAGGGTCAGGACGGCCGGGTCTCGATCGAGGTCGACCCCCGTCTGGCGCACAACACCAGGGCGACCATCGCCGAGGCCAAGCAGCTCGCCTGGCTGGTGGACCGCCCGAACACGCTCATCAAGATCCCGGCGACCAAGGCCGGCCTGCCGGCGATCACCGAGGTCATCGGCCGGGGCATCAGCGTCAACGTCACGCTGATCTTCTCGCTGGAGCGCTACCGCGAGGTCATGGAGGCGTACCTGGCGGGTCTGGAGAAGGCCAAGGCCGCCGGCCTGGACCTTGCCAAGATCCACTCGGTCGCCTCGTTCTTCGTGTCCCGCGTGGACACCGAGATCGACAAGCGTCTCGACGACCTCGGCACCGACGAGGCGAAGGCCCTGAAGGGCAAGGCCGCCCTCGCCAACGCCCGTCTGGCCTACGAGGCCTTCGAGGAGGTCTTCGCCGGTGAGCGCTGGGCCGCCCTGGACAAGGCGCACGCCAACAAGCAGCGTCCGCTGTGGGCCTCGACCGGCGTCAAGGACCCGGCCTACAAGGACACCCTGTACGTGGTGGACCTGGTCGCCCCCGGCACCGTGAACACCATGCCGGAAGCCACCATGGAGGCCACCGCCGACCACGGCGAGGTCACCGGCGACACCATCCGCGGCACCTACGAGCAGTCGCGCGCCGAGCTCGACGCGGTCGCGAAGCTGGGCATCTCGTACGACGATGTCGTTCAGCTGCTGGAAGACGAGGGCGTCGAGAAGTTCGCGGTGTCCTGGAACGACCTGCTGAAGTCGACCGAGGCGGAACTCGTGCGCCTTGCCCCCACGGAGGCCTGAACACTTTGTCTGTGAACGGAGCGAACCCGCTTCGTGACGCACAGGACCGGCGGCTCCCGCGCATCGCGGGGCCGTCCGGCCTGGTCATTTTCGGCGTTACGGGTGACCTGTCGCGCAAGAAGCTGATGCCCGCCGTCTACGACCTCGCCAACCGCGGCCTGCTCCCACCGGGCTTCTCGCTCATCGGGTTCGCGCGGCGCGAGTGGCAGGACGAGGACTTCGCCCAGGAGGTGCACGACGCGGTCAAGGAGCACTCGCGCACCCCCTTCCGCGAGGAGGTGTGGCAACAGCTCGTCCAGGGCTGCCGCTTCGTCCAGGGCGACTTCGACGACGACGCGGCCTTCGAGACGCTCAAGGCCACGATCGAGGAACTCGACAAGGCCCAGGGCACCGGCGGAAACTTCGCCTTCTACCTCTCGGTCCCGCCGAAGTTCTTCCCCAAGGTGGTCCAGCAGCTCAAGGACCACGGTCTGGCGCAGAAGGAAGGCTCGTGGCGGCGCGCCGTCATCGAGAAGCCCTTCGGCCACGACCTGAAGAGCGCGGAAGAACTCAACAAGGTCGTCCACGAGGTCTTCCCCCGTGACGAGGTCTTCCGGATCGACCACTACCTCGGCAAGGAGACCGTCCAGAACATCCTGGCGCTCCGCTTCGCCAACACCATGTTCGAGCCGATCTGGAACCGGTCGTACGTCGACCACGTGCAGATCACCATGGCGGAGGACATCGGCATCGGCGGCCGGGCCGGGTACTACGACGGCATCGGCGCGGCCCGTGACGTCATCCAGAACCACCTGCTCCAGCTGCTCGCGCTCACCGCGATGGAGGAGCCCGGCTCCTTCCACCCGAAGGCGCTGGTGGCGGAGAAGCTCAAGGTGCTGACCGCCGTGGAGCTGCCCGAGGACCTGGGCAAGCACACCGTGCGCGGCCAGTACTCGGCGGCCTGGCAGGGCGGCGAGAAGGTCGTCGGGTACCTCGAAGAGGACGGCATCGACCCCAAGTCGAAGACCGACACCTACGCGGCCATCCGCCTGGAGATCAACAACCGTCGCTGGGCGGGCGTCCCGTTCTACCTGCGGACCGGCAAGCGCCTGGGCCGTCGGGTGACCGAGATCGCGGTGGTCTTCAAGCGGGCCCCGTACCTCCCGTTCGAGTCGGGCGCGACCGAGGAGCTGGGGCAGAACGCCCTGGTCATCCGGGTCCAGCCGGACGAGGGCGTGACGGTCCGCTTCGGCTCCAAGGTGCCCGGCACCTCCATGGAGGTCCGGGACGTCACGATGGACTTCGCCTACGGCGAGTCCTTCACGGAGTCCAGCCCCGAGGCGTACGAGCGGCTGATCCTCGACGTCCTGCTGGGTGACGCGAACCTCTTCCCGCGTCACCAGGAGGTCGAGCTCTCCTGGAACATCCTCGACCCGATCGAGCAGTACTGGGACAAGCACGGCAAGCCCGCGCAGTACCCGGCGGGCACCTGGGGACCGGTCGAGGCGGACGAGATGCTCGCACGAGACGGACGGAGCTGGCGCCGGCCATGAAGATCGACCTTACGGAGACCACCTCCAGCAAGATCAACGCCGCGTTGGTGCAGGCTCGCCGGGACATCGGCACGCCGGCCATCGGCATGGTCCTCACGCTGGTGATCGTGACCGACGAGGAGAACGCGTACGACGCGCTCAAGTCGGCGAACGACGCATCCCACGAGCACCCCTCGCGGATCATCGTCGTGGTCAAGCGGGTCAGCCGCTCGCCGCGCAGCCGCCGCGACGCCCGTCTCGACGCGGAGATCCGTGTCGGGGCGGACGCCGGCTCCGGGGAGACGGTCGTGCTCCGCATGCACGGCGAACTGGTCAACCACGCCCAGTCGGTGGTTCTCCCGCTCCTGCTGCCCGACGCCCCCGTGGTGGTCTGGTGGCCGGAGGGCGCTCCCGCGAACCTGGCGGGCGACCCGCTGGGCTCGCTGGGACAGCGCCGGATCACGGACACGTACGCCTCGGAGAGCCCGATCGCCGCACTCGGCAGCCGGGCCGGGGCGTACGCGCCGGGTGACACGGACCTGTCCTGGACCCGGATCACCCCGTGGCGTTCGATGCTGGCCGCGGCGCTCGACCAGCAGAGTCGTGTCTCCGTCGTCTCGGCCATGGTCGAGGGCGAGGACGACAACCCGAGCTGCGAGCTGCTGGCCATGTGGCTGGCGGACCGTCTCGGAGTGCCGGTCAAGCGCACCCACTCGGCGGGCCCCGGCCTCACGGCCGTCCGGCTGGAGACCACGGACGGCGTGATCGTCCTGGACCGGGCGGACGGCGCCCTGGCGACGCTGTGCATGCCGGGTCAGCCCGACCGCGCGGTGGCGCTCAAGCGTCGTGACACGGCCGAGCTGCTGGCGGAGGAACTGCGCCGGCTGGACCCGGACAACACGTACGAGGCCTCGCTGAAGTTCGGCGTGGACCGGCTGGACGTGAAGAAGGCGGCGCCGGCCGGCAGGTCCGAGGCTTCCGCCGGCAAGGCCGAGGACCCCGCGGCCAAGGCCGAGGACCCCGCGAAGCCGGCGGCCAAGGCCCCGGCCAAGAAGGCCCCGGCCAAGAAGTGACGCACCACGGCCGCCGGTCGGACGCCCGCGAGGGGGTCCGACCGGCGGCCGAGCCATTTCCCCGCAGCAACGAGCAAGAAGGCGGCACGCACATGGGTATGACGACTCCCCAGGTCGTCGTCCACCGGGACAAGGAGCTGATGGCCCAGGCCGCGGCGGCCCGGCTCATCACGAAGATCGTGGACGCGCAGGCGGCCCGCGGCAGCGCCTCGGTGGTGCTGACCGGCGGCCGCAACGGCAACGGCCTGCTCGCGGCGCTGGCCGCCGCTCCGGCCCGGGACGCGATCGACTGGTCGCGGCTGGACCTGTGGTGGGGCGACGAGCGGTACGTCCCCGCCGAGGACCCCGAACGCAATCACGTCCAGGCCCGCGAGGCACTCCTGGACGCCGTGCCGGTCGATCCGGCGCGCGTCCACGTCATGCCGGCCTCGGACGGGCCGTACGGGGCGGACGTCGACGCCGCCGCGGCGGCGTACGCGGCGGAACTCGCGCGGGCGGCGGGTCCGGAGGACCATGGCCCGGTCCCCCGCTTCGACGTGCTGATGCTGGGCGTGGGCCCGGACACGCACGTGGCATCGCTGTTCCCCGAGCACCCGGCGTCCCGCGAGACCGAGCGCACCGTGGTCGGTGTGCACGGCGCCCCGAAGCCGCCGCCGACCCGGGTCTCGCTGACCCTTCCGGCGATCCGGGCGGCCCGCGAGGTCTGGCTACTGGCGGCGGGCGAGGACAAGGCGGGCGCGGTGGCACTCGCGCTCGGCGGCGCGGGCGACGTCCAGGCCCCGGCGGCGGCGGCCTACGGTCGCAGCCGCACCCTGTGGCTCCTGGACCGCGCGGCGGCGGCCAAGCTGCCGTCGGACATGTACCCGCCGGCCTCGGCCTGACCCCCCGCGTCCGAACGGCGGGGGTGCGGGGGCCGGGCCCCCGCACCCCCGCCCCGGGTCAGGACCGGCCGCGCAGCGAGCGGTAGGTCGCGACGAGGGCCCGCGTCGAGGGGTCGAAGCCCTCCACGTCCGTGCCTTCGGTCAGCGCCGGTTCCACCCGCTTGGCGAGCACCTTGCCGAGTTCGACTCCCCACTGGTCGAAGGAGTCGATGTTCCACACCGCGCCCTGGACGAACACCTTGTGCTCGTACAGGGCGATCAGCTGCCCCAGCACCCCCGGCGTCAGCTCGGTCGCGAGGATCGTCGTCGTGGGGTGGTTGCCCGCGAACGTCTTGTGGGCGACCAGCGCCTCGTCGACGCCCTCCGCCCGCACCTCCTCGGCGGTCTTGCCGAAGGCCAGCGCCTGCGTCTGCGCGAAGAAGTTCGCCATCAGCAGGTCGTGTTGGGCCTTCAGCGGCCCGGAGAGTTCCGCCACCGGCCGGGCGAACCCGATGAAGTCCGCCGGGATCAGCTTCGTCCCCTGGTGGATCAACTGGTAGTACGCGTGCTGCCCGTTCGTGCCGGGCGTGCCCCACACCACCGGTCCGGTCTGCCAGTCCACCGGGTTGCCGTCCCGGTCCACCGACTTGCCGTTGGACTCCATGTCCAACTGCTGGAGGTAGGCCGTGAACCGCGACAGGTAATGGCTGTACGGCAGTACCGCGTGCGACTGCGCGTCGAAGAACCCGCCGTACCAGACCCCCAACAGGCCCATCAGCAGCGGCGCGTTCTCCTCCGGCGGGGCGGTCCGGAAGTGCCGGTCCATGGCCGCGAAGCCGTCCAGCATCTCCCGGAACGCGTCCGGGCCGATCGCGATCATCAGCGAGAGGCCGATCGCGGAGTCGAAGGAGTAGCGCCCGCCGACCCAGTCCCAGAACTCGAACATGTTGGCCGGGTCGATGCCGAACCCGGTGACCTTCTCGGCGTTGGTGGACAGCGCCACGAAGTGCCGTGCCACGGCACTCTGGTCACCGCCCAGCCCGGTGAGCAGCCATTCCCGCGCCGAGGTGGCGTTGGTGATGGTCTCGATCGTGGTGAAGGTCTTCGACGCGATGATGAACAGCGTCTCCGCCGGGTCGAAGTCCCGCACGGCCTCGTGCAGGTCGGCCCCGTCCACGTTGGAGACGAAACGCAGTGTCAGGCCGCGGTCGGCGAAGGCGCGCAGCGCCTCGTACGCCATCGCCGGGCCCAGGTCGGAGCCGCCGATGCCGATGTTGACGACGTTCTTGATGCGCTTGCCCGTGAAGCCGGTCCACTTGCCCGACCTGACCTGCTCGGAGAAGGCGGCCATCTTGTCGAGGACGGCGTGCACGCCGGGGACGACGTTCTCGCCGTCCACCTCGATCACCGCGTCCCGCGGGGCGCGCAGGGCGGTGTGCAGGACCGCCCGGTCCTCGGTCGTGTTGATCTTCTCGCCGCGGAACATCGCGTCGCGCAGCTCGGCCACGCCGGTCGCCGACGCCAGTTCGCGGAGCAACGCGAGCGTCTCGTCCGTCACGAGGTGCTTCGAGTAGTCGATGTGCAGGTCACCGACCCGCAGGGTGTAGCCGGTGCCCCGGCTCGGATCCGCCTCGAACAGCTCCCGCAGATGCGTCTGCCCCAGCTCTTCCCGGTGCTTGCCGAGTGCGAGCCACTCGGGCGTCCGGTTCAGCCTCGTACGGGTGTCTGCGTTCATCTCGGACATCAACCCACTTCTTCCGTCCTGTTGTGCCCCGCCACGCCCCAACCTAAGGGATGTGAAGGGGGCCAACGCGCACAAAGGGGCCCGGCCCGCGGGTTCGTGTCTGCCGCGGGGCCGGGCCCCAAGTCACTCTTGAGTGCGAACCGGCCGGAGGCCGAGGTTCGGACGGTTCAGATCTCGCCGCGGAGCTTGGCGAGGGCTTCGGCGAGGATCGCCTCGCCGTCGGCGTCGGTACGCCGCTCCCGCACGTACGCCAGATGTGTCTTGTACGGTTCGGTGCGCGGCGGAGCCGGCGGGTTGTCCCGGTCCTGGCCGGCCGGGAACCCGCAGCGCGGGCAGTCCCAGGTGTCCGGCACCTGCGCGTCGCTGGCGAAGCTGGGCTGTGTCTCGTGCCCGTTCGAGCACCAGAAGGAGATGCGCAGGCGGGGCGCGGACTCACCGCGCTCGGCCTCGCCCATCGGCCCCGCTCCGACCCGACTGCCACGGATCGCGTTGCCACTTGCCACGGTCGTAACTCCCTGCGTGATGGTGCCGCGGAGTGCGAGTGGAGGTCCGCTGACGCGGGCGCCCGAGCCTACGGAGGACCGGGCGACCGTCCAGGAACTGGAAGGACCGCCCCCGCAAAGGCCCATGATAGGCCGGGGAGAGCCCGCCGGACCGCCGGAATGGCCGGAACGGTCAGCCGGTCGACTTCATCATCAGGCCGAGCGTCACGATGCACGCGAACCAGAGCAGACCGATGACGACGGTGATCCGGTCCAGGTTGCGCTCGGCGACCGAGGAACCGCCGACCGACGACTGCATGCCGCCGCCGAACATGTCGGAAAGGCCGCCGCCCTTGCCCTTGTGCATCAGCACGAGCAGCATCAGCAGGGCGCTGAAGACGATCAGGGCGATCGAGAACCCCATAATCACGGCTGATTCCTACTTTCTGGCTTTTCCGGGATGTGCGCGGGGGCCAGTGGCTGGTGGTTCAGCCTCCTGGCCCCCGCAAGGGTACGACGGATCCGCCCTACCGCATACTCGCTGCGATATTCACACAGGTCACTGGTCGCGGAACCGGACGATCTTGACGAACTCGTCGACGTCCAGCGCGGCGCCGCCGATGAGCGCGCCGTCGACGTCGGGCTGCGCCATGATCGCGGCGATGTTGCCGGACTTCACCGAGCCGCCGTACTGGATGCGGACCTTGTCGGCCAGCTCCTGGGAGTACAGCTCGGCGAGGCGACCGCGGATCGCCCCGCAGACCTCCTGCGCGTCCTCGGGGGTGGCGACCTCACCGGTGCCGATGGCCCAGACGGGCTCGTAGGCGATGACGATGGACTCGACCTGCTCGGCCGGTACGTCCTTCAGTCCGCCGTCGACCTGGGCCAGGGTGTGCGGGACCTGCTCGCCGGCCTTGCGGACGTCGAGGCCCTCGCCGACGCAGAGGATCGGGGTGATCCCGTGCTTGTAGGCGGCCTTGACCTTGGCGTTGCAGATCTCGTCGTTCTCGCCGTGGTACTGGCGGCGCTCGCTGTGGCCGACGGCCACGAACGAGCACTTCAGCTTCGACAGCATGGGGCCGGAGATCTCGCCGGTGTAGGCACCGGAGTCGTGCGCCGAGATGTCCTGGGCGCCGTACTTGATCTTCAGCTTGTCGCCGTCGACCAGGGTCTGGACCGAACGCAGGTCGACGAAGGGCGGCAGCACCGCGACCTCGACGGCGTCGTAGTCCTTGTCGGCCAGGGCGAACGCGAGCTTCTGGACGTGCGCGATGGCCTCGAGGTGGTTGAGGTTCATCTTCCAGTTGCCCGCCATCAGCGGGGTACGCGAAGTCACTTTGGTTCAGACCTCCAGTGCGGCGATGCCGGGGAGCGTCTTGCCCTCGAGGTATTCGAGGGAGGCGCCGCCACCGGTCGAGATGTGGCCGAAAGCGTTCTCGTCGAAGCCGAGCGTGCGCACGGCGGCGGCGGAGTCCCCGCCTCCGACCACGGTGAACGCGTCGCTGTCGACGAGGGCCTGCGCGATTGCACGGGTGCCGCCGGCGTAGTCGGGGTGCTCGAAGACGCCCACGGGACCGTTCCAGAAGACGGTCTCCGCGTCGGCGATCTTCGTCGCGTACAGCTCGCGGGTCTTGGGACCGATGTCCAGACCCTCCCTGTCGGCGGGGATCTTGTCCGCGTCGACGGTGATGAACTCCGCGGGGGTCTTGCCCTTGAGGTCGGGGAAGTCCGTGGAGGCGAGGATGTCGACGGGGAGGACCAGCTCGACGCCGTTGGCCTCGGCGCGCTCCATGTACTCCTTGACGACGTCCACCTGGTCCTTCTGGAGCAGGGAGATGCCGACCTCGTAGCCCTTGGCGTAGAGGAAGGTGTAGGCCATGCCGCCGCCGATGAGGAGGCGGTCGGCCTTGCCGAGCAGCTCGTCGATGACGGCGAGCTTGTCGGAGACCTTGGCGCCGCCGAGGATGACCACGTACGGGCGCTTGACCTCGGCGGTCAGCTTCTTCAGGACGTCGATCTCCGCGGCGATGAGGTAGCCGACCGCGTGCGGCAGGCGCGCGGGGAGGTCGAAGACCGAGGCGTGCTTGCGGTGCACGGCGCCGAAGCCGTCGCCGACGTAGACGTCGGCGAGTTCGGCGAGCCGGTCCGCGAAGGCGCCGCGCTCGGCGTCGTCCTTCGAGGTCTCGCCGGCGTTGAAGCGCAGGTTCTCGATGAGGGCGACCTCGCCGTCGGCGAGCGCCGCGACGGTCTCCTTGGCGGAGGCGCCGACGGTGTCCGTGGCGAACGCGACGTTCTTGCCGAGCAGTTCGCCGAGGCGGACCGCGGCCGGGGCCAGCGAGAAGGCCGGGTCCGGGGCGCCCTTGGGGCGGCCCAGGTGCGAGGCCACGACCACGCGGGCGCCGGCTTCGGCGAGCTTCGCGATGGTCGGCTGGACGGCGCGGATGCGGCCGTCGTCGGTGATCTTGCCTTCGGCCAGCGGCACGTTGAGGTCGGCCCGGACGAAGACCCGCTTGCCGGAGACGCCCTCGGCGAGAAGTTCGTCGATCGTCTTCATGTGTCTTTCTGCTCCTTTTCCCCACGCAGGGCCTTGTGCCCGTGCGGGGCGAGAGGGACGAGGCAAGCCACAGGGCCCGCACAGCGCTTCATCGCGCTGCCCGAGCCCTGTGCCTACATCGTGGTGCCTTGCCTTGAAACCTTGATGACCCTCAGAGCCGCTCGCCGACGAACACGGTCAGGTCGACGAGGCGGTTGGAGTAGCCCCACTCGTTGTCGTACCAGCCGATGACCTTGACCTGCTTGCCCTGGACCATGGTCAGGGAGGAGTCGAAGGTGCAGGAGTACGGCCAGTTCACGATGTCGGAGGAGACGATCGCGTCCTCGGTGTAGTCCAGGATGCCCTTGAGCTGACCCTCGGAGGCCTTCTGGAACGCGGCGTTGACCTCGTCCTTGGTGACCTCGCGCTCCAGCTCGATGACCAGGTCGGTCACGGAACCGGTGGGGACCGGGACGCGCATCGCGATGCCGTCGAGCTTGCCCGCCAGCTCCGGGATGACCAGCGCGGTGGCCTTGGCGGCACCGGTGGTGGTCGGGATGATGTTCTCGGCGGCGGCGCGGGCGCGACGCAGGTCCGAGTGCGGGAAGTCCAGGATGCGCTGGTCGTTCGTGTACGCGTGGACCGTCGTCATCATGCCCTTGACGATGCCGAAGTTCTCCAGGAGGACCTTGGCCATCGGCGCCACGCAGTTGGTGGTGCAGGAGGCGTTGGAGATGACGTGGTGGTTGGCCGCGTCGTACTTGTCCTGGTTGACGCCCATCACGATCGTGATGTCCTCGTCCTTGGCCGGAGCCGAGATGAGGACCTTCTTCGCGCCGGCCGCGATGTGCTTGGCGGCGTCGGCCTTCTTCGTGAAGATGCCGGTCGACTCGATGACGATGTCGGCACCCAGCTCGCCCCAGGGGAGGTTCGAGGGGTCGCGCTCGGCGAAGGTCTTGAAGGTGTTGCCGCCCACCGTGATGGTGTCGGCGGTGTGGGAGACCTCGTGCTTGAGGCGGCCCAGGATGGTGTCGTACTTGAGCAGGTGCACCAGGGTGGCATTGTCAGTCAGGTCGTTGACACCGACGATCTCGATGTCCGCTCCCTGCTCCAGGAGCGCACGGAAGTAGTTGCGGCCAATTCGGCCAAAACCGTTGATGCCTACGCGGATCGTCACGAACCGATCTCCTCGTTGGTGCGCCGGCCTGTCCGCCGGCGAGCTGTATGGGATGTCCCCGACCGCTTACGACCCTACCTCTCCGTGAGCTTCGGAGTGACATCGGCCGGGGACTGACACACCCTTGTCCGCCAGGGAGGTCCTGCGCCGCAAGCGCCGGCGCGGGACCTCCGGGACCTTCGCCCCCCTCACTCAAAGTGAGCGACGGGAGGGGTGCGGCTCAGTGGTTCAGTGAACGGAACGCCTTACCGACGAGTACGGCTCGGTCCTTCGCGGTCGGCAGGTGTTCCAGGCCGAAACCGACCAGTACGGTGTCACGCGTAGTCACCGCCGCGTAGGACTTGAACAGCTCCCCGGACCGGGACCAATCGCCCGGAACGTCGGGGCTTCCGGCAGGTGCGGGCCCGGCGCTCCAGGCGCCCAGCGAGGTCTCGAAGCCCTCGACGGCCTGGTCGGCTCCGGCCACGTTCAGCCGTGCCTCGTCCGCGAAGACCCCGCGGCCGCCCGATCCCGGGTCGGTGACGTACGACAGCGAGACCTCGACGGTCTTGCCGGCGTACGCGCTCAGGTCGAAGGAGACCTGCTTCCAGCCGCCGGAGGATCCGGTGAAGCTGTTCCACGCCCCGCTGGTGCCCTGCGGGGCGCAGCCGCCGCCGTCGAGCGTCAGGTAGTGGCGCAGGAACGGGTGGCCGTTCAGCAGGAACCCGCCCTCGCACTCGGTCGGGACCGCGGCGCTGGTCAGACCGCTCGCCTCGGGCAGCGTCGTCCAGTCTTCGCCGCCGGCCGTACGGGCCTCCAGGGCGGCGTGGTCGTAGCCCTCCTCGGTGTTCCAGTTCAGGGCCATCCGCAGGGCCGGCTTGTCGGCGGCGGAGACCTTGGTGAGGTCCACGGTCCGGGTCAGCCGCTTCCAGTCGTCGTCCGTGTGCAGGGCCGAGGCCATGCCGGCGCCGGCGTAGGGGGCGTACGGGTTGACGACCCCGGCGTACTGGCCCGCCTGGGCGCTCTTGAACCGCGGGAACTGCGCGGCCGGCAGGGTGTCCGAGGTGACGGTGTAGGAGCCGGGCGCGTTCAGCGGGTTGCCCGCCGCGTCCCCGAGGCCGCCCGCGGCCCCGGCGAGGCCGCCGGCCCCGGTGAAGCCGGTGGGGGCGCTCACGCCCGCCCGGCCGTAGGCGCCGAGCCAGTACTGGCTGAAGTCGTTGGTGACGGCGGGGCCGACCTGGGCGTTGCCGCCGGCCAGTTCGCCGGCCTCGATCAGCTTGCCGCCCTCGTTGAGGAAGTCGCGGATCGCCAGCTGGGTGTCACCGCCGGGGCTCTTGGCCCCCGTGTAATGGACGGCCGTGCGGAAGTGCGAGAGGACTCCGAGGGGATGCGGGGCGCCCTGGACGGCGACGTCCCAGACGGCGGCGGACCGCCCGTTGGCGCGCAGCGCGTCGACGTACGTCCGCGCGTGCTGCGCCGGGGCGCCCTCCTCCGCGATCACCAGTACGTCCGCGCGGGGCCGCTCGGCCACGGTGTACGTGAAGTGCTCGCTGGAGACCCGCTTGCCGGAGCGGTCGCGGCCGGTGAACCAGACCTCGACCTTGTCGCCGGACCTGGCGCCGTCGACCTTCGCCCGGTACTCGTCGAACCAGTTGTTGTCCTCGCCGCCGTAGGTCTCGCCGCCCTTCCAGGCCTTGAGGTCCTCGTCGTGGGTGCGACCGCCGTTGATCCGGAAGTTGAGTTCCTTGTCCCTCAGCGCCTTGCGGGCGGTGACGGCGACCGTCTGGTCCTCGCCGCGGGCGACGTAGGAGGTCGTGAACGGGTCCACGGTGAAGTCGGCGGCCTTCAGGCCGACGGAGGACGCCGGCTGGTCCGGGCGCGCGGCGCTCTCGCCGACGGCGAGCGCGAAGGGGACGTTCTTGGCGAACTCGGCCTGGATCAGCTTCTCGTCGTCGGGGAAGTTGAATCCGGAGGCGCAGTCCTCGGGCTTCCACCGGTCGTTCGGGTCGCTCGCGGAGGCCGTCTGGCAGGTGGTCATCTCCGGCGTGAACATCATGACGCCGTTGGCGTTGGCGGCGTGTCCGTCGGCCTCGCCGTTCGTGGTGTACAGCTCGGAGGAGAGCTGCGGGTAATAGCCGGGGACGGCCGGGTTCTCGGGGGTCCCGGCGAGCGCCTTGTAGGCGACGTCGTCGGGGGTCGGCGTGGCCACCTGCCAGCCGACCCCGTAGAGGAGCAGTTCGGACGCGGAGTGGTAGTTGATGGCGTACTCGAAGCCGATGCGCTTCTCGAACCGGTCGAGCGCCGCGGTCTCGGGCTCGGAGCCGGCCTTGGGGCCGCGGTAGGTCTCGCTCGCCTCGTTCGGCGAGGAACCCTCGTTGTCGTAGCCCCACTTGTAGGCGAAGTTGCGGTTGAGGTCGACGCCGTCGCCGGCCGTGATCTTTCCGTCGCCGTTGTTGTCGCGGAGGTTCTTGCGCCACAGGCGGGCGGAGTCGGCGGTGAAGGTGTGGTCGTAGCCGTCCGGGTTGGCGGAGAGCAGGAACCACAGCTCGGTGGAGTCGACCAGCCTGGTGATCCGGGCGTCCTTGCCGTAGCCGTCGAGGGTCTGGTGCATCAGCCGCCGGGTCATCTCGGGGGTGATCCACTCGCGGGCGTGCTGGTTCGACATGTACAGGACGGCGGGCTTGTCGCCGTCCTTGGCCTTCTTGGCGTTCTTGGTGACCTTGAGAGCGAGGATGTCCTTGCCCTGGACGGTCTTGCCGATGGAGACGACCTTGGTGAGTGCCGGGTTCTCCCGCGCGGTGCGCAGGATCTCCTCCTGGAGGCCGCCCTTGCCGCTGTACGGGCGGAACACCCCGTCGCCGGCGGCCTTCTCGCGGGCCGTCACGCCGGCGGCGGTCCTGCGCTCGACCGGCTTCACGCCACGGGCCGCGAGTTCCTTCGCCTGGCCGGCGGTCAGGAACAGCTCGACCTTGGCGGTCCCGTGCTCGGGGGCCCGTTCGGTGAGCTCGTGGGCGTCCTGGCCGGCGGCGAGGACCAGCGGTACCTGTTCGCGGGTGATGTCCGCGTCGTAGACCCGCACCTCGTCGGAGGCGGCGGATCCGTCCTGGGCGGTGGGCTGCGCCTGGGCCGCGACGGGTAGCGCGGCCAGTGTGGTTCCGAAGACGAGTGCGCTTGCGGCGAGGATCGATCTCGCGCGGTGCCTCATGTGCCCCCCTGGGCGTCGTCTGCCACGAAAGCGTTCGGACGACAGGCTCACGACCGCTCATGCGCATGTCAATGGGGCGTACCGAAAGGTGCCCGCACGATTCACTCGTGCGGGCACCCGGGGACCACGGTGGGCTCTCGCGTCGGCGCGCGGGTCAGCCGACCATGTTGTCGGCCAGTTCCTCACTGAGGTCGAGGTTCGATTCGGTGCCCGGGATGCCCAGGTCCTGGGCACGCTTGTCGGCCATCGCCAGCAGGCGACGGATCCGGCCGGCGACCGCGTCCTTGGTCAGCGGCGGGTCGGCGAGCGCGCCCAGCTCCTCCAGGGAGGCCTGCTTGTGCTCCATGCGCAGCCGGCCGGCGGCCGCGAGGTGCTCGGGGACCTCCTCGCCGAGGATCTCCAGCGCGCGCTGCACCCGGGCTCCGGCGGCCACCGCGGCGCGGGCGGAGCGGCGCAGGTTGGCGTCGTCGAAGTTGGCCAGGCGGTTGGCGGTGGCGCGGACCTCGCGCCGCATCCGCCGCTCCTCCCAGGCCAGGACCGAGTCGTGCGCGCCCAGTCGGGTGAGCAGGGCGCCGATCGCGTCGCCGTCGCGGACGACGACCCGGTCGACACCGCGGACCTCGCGCGCCTTGGCGGCGATGGAGAGCCTGCGGGCGGCGCCCACCAGGGCCAGGGCGGCCTCCGGACCGGGGCAGGTGACCTCCAGGGAGGACGACCGACCCGGCTCGGTGAGGGAGCCGTGGGCCAGGAAGGCACCGCGCCAGGCCGCCTCCGCGTCGCAGGTGGCCCCGGAGACCACCTGGGGCGGGAGGCCCCGGATGGGGCGCCCCCGGCCGTCCACGAGGCCCGTCTGGCGTGCCAGCTGGTCCCCGCCGGCGACGACGCGCACGACGAAGCGGCTGCCGCGGCGCAGTCCGCCGGGAGCCATCACGACGAGGTCCGAGGAATGGCCGAAGATCTCCAGGATGTCCTTGCGCAGTCTCCGGGCGGCGACCCCCGTGTCCAGCTCCGCCTCGATGACGATGCGGCCGCTCACCAGGTGCAGGCCACCGGCGAACCGGAGGATCGCCGAGACCTCGGCCTTCCTGCAGCAGGTCCGGGTGACGGGCAGGCGAGAGATCTCGTCCTTCACCGCAGGCGTCATCGCCATGGGCCGATCCTTCCATGCATCCGAAAAATACGGTCGTACGCGGCGGCCAGCAGCTCCGGGTCGTGCTTCGGAGAGCCGTCCTGCCTGGCAACCGGCGCCAGCTCGACCGCGGCACCGAACCGTTTCGCGGCATCGGAGAGGGACTCGCGGTCGGGCACGGCGGCCTCGTCGGCCAGCACCACGTCCAGGGCGAGTTTAGGGGCGTGTCGGGCCAAAACCTCCAAATGACGCTGCGGAGAGAAGCCCTCTGTTTCCCCGGGTTGCGGCGCGAGGTTCAGTGAGAGGACTCTTCGGGCCTTCGTCTCCACGAGCGCGTCGAGCAGTTCGGGCACCAGCAGGTGCGGGATCACGGAGGAGAACCACGACCCCGGTCCGAGCACCACCCAGTCGGCGTCGAGCACGGCCGCGACGGCCTCCGGCACGGCCGGCGGGTCGCCGGGAACGACCTGTACGGAGAGCACCTCGCCCGGGGTGAGGGCCACGGTGGCCTGCCCCCGGACGGTGTCCACGTCGTCCGGGCGGGCCGGATCGTGCCCCTTGACCAGCGCCTGGAGTTCCAGGGGCACCGCCGACATCGGCAGTACCCGGCCCTGGGCGCCCAGCAGCTTGCCGACCAGGTCGAGTGCCTGGACGGGGTCGCCGAGCTGTTCCCACAGGGCGACGATCAGCAGGTTGCCGACGGCGTGCTCGTGCAGGTCGCCGCGGGACTGGAACCGGTGCTGGATCACACGGGCCCAGGTCTGGCCCCATTCGTCGTCGCCGCACAGCGCGGCCAGCGCCTTGCGCAGGTCGCCGGGCGGCAGCACGCCGAGCTCCTCCCGGAGCCGGCCGCTGGACCCGCCGTCGTCGGCGACGGTGACCACGGCGGTGAGGTCACCGGTGATCCGTCGCAGGGCGGCGAGGGAGGCCGACAGGCCCTGGCCGCCGCCCAGCGCGACCACCTTCGGCGTGGCGCCGCGGCGACGGCCCGCGCCGTCCTCGCCCCGCCCGGGGGTGAGACGGCGCAGGCGGCGCAGTCTCAGACTTCGTCCGGTCACTCGCGCCCCATGTCCCGGTGCACTACGACGGTCTCGACTCCCTCGGAGGCGAGGCGGGCGGCGAGCTTCTCGGACATGGCCACGCTGCGGTGCTTGCCGCCGGTGCAGCCGACCGCGATGGTCACGTAGCGCTTGCCCTCACGGCGGTAGCCGGTGGCGATGAGCTGGAGCAGCTCGGTGTACCGGTCGAGGAACTCCTTGGCGCCGGGCTGGCTGAAGACGTAGCCCGACACCTCCTCGTTGAGCCCGGTGAAGGGGCGCAGTTCCGGGACCCAGTGCGGGTTGGGGATGAAACGGCAGTCGACGACGAGGTCGGCGTCGACGGGGAGGCCGTACTTGTAGCCGAAGGACATGACGGTGGCCCGCAGCTCGGGCTCCTCGTCGCCCGCGAACTGGGCGTCCATCTTGGCGCGCAGTTCGTGCACGTTCAGGCTGGAGGTGTCGATGACCAGGTCGGCGTCGCCGCGCAGCTCGCGCAGCAGGTCGCGCTCGGCGGCGATGCCGTCGGTGATGCGGCCGTCACCCTGGAGGGGGTGGGGGCGGCGGACCGACTCGAAGCGGCGGACCAGCGCGTCGTCGGAGGACTCCAGGAAGACGATGCGCCGGGTGACGCCCTTTCCTTCGAGGTCGGCGAGGGACTCGCGCAGCGCGTCGAAGAACTGCCGGCCGCGGACGTCGACGACGACGGCGATGCGCGCCACGTTGCCCTGCGAGCGGGCGCCGAGCTCCACCATGGTGGGGATCAGCGCCGGGGGGAGGTTGTCGACGACGAACCAGCCGAGGTCCTCCAGGCACTTCGCCGCGGTGCTGCGGCCGGCTCCGGACATCCCGGAGATGATCACCAGCTCGGGGATGGCCGCCTCGGCGGCCTCGCCGGGCTCCACTGTCGTGCCCGTACTCACCTGTGCTCCGTCTCGGTCGTGCGTGGTCTCGTGCTCGGTCATTGCTCGGTCCCCCGTTCGGACGATGCTCCCGCGGGCGCGGGGGTCTCGTCTTCCATGATCTCTCCTGTCGCCGTGTTGACGGCAGGACCGGCGGGAACCGCGTGGGCGAGGGCCGCGGCCACGGTCTCGGCCGTCTTGCGGCCTATGCCCGGGACCTCGCAGATCTGGTCGATTGTCGCCTGTCTCAGCTTCTTCACCGAACCGAAGTGCTTGACGAGGGCCTGTTTGCGGCTCTCGCCGAGGCCGGGCACGTCGTCCAACGGGCTCGCCTTCAGACGCTTGCCGCGCTTGCTGCGCTGGTACTGGATGGCGAACCGGTGGGCCTCGTCACGGACCCGCTGGAGCAGGTACAGGCCCTCGCTGGTGCGGGGCAGCACGACGGGGTCGTCCTCGCCGGGCAGCCACACCTCCTCCAGCCGCTTGGCCAGGCCGCACACGGCGACGTCGTCGACGCCCAGCTCCTCCAGGGCCCGCTTGGCGGCGGCGACCTGCGGCTGCCCGCCGTCGACCACCACGAGCTGCGGCGGGTAGGCGAACCGCTTCGGCCTGCCGTCGTCCTCGGCCGCGACCTCGCCGTCCTCGGCGTCCTCGGGGGACCACTCCCCCGTCTTCAGCTTCTCCTGGAGGTAGCGGCGGAAGCGCCGCGAGACCACCTCGTGCATGGAACGGACGTCGTCCTGTCCCTCGAACGATTTGATCTGGAAGCGCCGGTACTCGCTCTTGCGCGCGAGCCCGTCCTCGAAGACCACCATCGAGGCCACGACGTCGTCACCCTGGAGGTGCGAGATGTCGAAGCACTCGATGCGCAGCGGCGCGCCGTCCAGCTCCAGCGCCTCGGCGATCTCCTCCAGGGCCCGGGAGCGGGTGGTGAGGTCGCCGGCGCGTTTGGTCTTGTGCAGGGCGAGGGACTGCACGGCGTTGCGGTGGACGGTCTCCATGAGGGCCTTCTTGTCCCCGCGCTGCGGGATGCGCAGGCTCACCTGGGAGCCGCGCCGCTCGGCCAGCCACTCGGTCAGCGCCGCGGTGTCCTCGGGCAGTGCCGGGACCAGCACCTCCTTGGGGACGGCCTCGCCCTTCTCCTCCCCGTACAGCTGCTGGAGGGCGTGCTCGACGAGGCCGGCGGTGTCGACGGCCTCGACCTTGTCGGTCACCCAGCCGCGCTGGCCGCGGACCCGGCCACCGCGTACGTGGAAGATCTGCACGGCGGCTTCGAGCTCGTCCTCCGCGACGGCCACGAGGTCGGCGTCGGTGGCGTCGGCGAGCACGACGGCGTTCTTCTCCATGGCGCGGCGCAGGGCCCCCATGTCGTCGCGCAGCCGGGCGGCCTTCTCGTACTCCATGTCCTCGGCGGCCTCGTGCATCTCCTGTTCGAGGCGGGTGAGGTAGGTGCCGGTGCGGCCGGCCATGAAGTCGCAGAAGTCCTCGGCCAGTTCGCGGTGCTCGTCGGGGGTGACCCGGCCCACGCAGGGCGCGGAGCACTTGCCGATGTAGCCGAGCAGACAGGGCCTGCCGATCTGCGCGGATCGCTTGAACACCCCGGCGGAACAGGTGCGCACGGGGAAGACGCGCAGCATCAGGTCGACCGTCTCGCGGATGGCCCAGGCGTGCCCGTACGGGCCGAAGTAGCGCACGCCCTTCTTCTTGGGCCCGCGCATGACCTGGACCCGGGGGAACTCCTCGTTCATGGTGACGGCGAGGGAGGGGTAGCTCTTGTCGTCCCGGTACTTCACGTTGAACCGGGGGTCGTACTCCTTGATCCAGGAGTACTCCAGCTGGAGCGCCTCCACCTCGGTGGACACCACGGTCCACTCGACGGAGGCGGCGGTCGTGACCATCGTGGCGGTGCGCGGGTGCAGGTTCGCGACGTCCTGGAAGTAACTGGCCAGGCGTTGCCGCAGGCTCTTGGCCTTCCCGACGTAGATCACCCGGCGGTGCTCGTCGCGGAACTTGTAGACCCCCGGGGAGTCGGGGATCTGCCCCGGCTTGGGGCGGTAGCTGGAAGGGTCGGCCATGCCAACCACCCTACTGGCGGCGGCCGACAACGGGCCCCCGGGCACCGGTCACGGTCACGGCGGCGCGCCCGGTCGCGGCCCTTCGGCGCGAGGGTGTCCGGGCGGCGCCCGGGGAGTGGCGCCGCCCGGACCCGCGGGTCCCGGCCCCCTGGCGGAGGGCCGGGACCCGCGGGCCTCCCCTACGGGCGGACCGTGCGGCGGCGCAGGAGCAGGATCCCGGCGCCGCCCAGCACGAGCGCCCCGGCGGCCCCGGCCGCCCCGATCGCCGGCGGGGCCGGGGTCGGGGAGGGCTCGGTGGGGCGGGCCGCCGTCGCCGCGGCGGGTTCGGCGTAGCCGCCGGCCCGGCCGTCCCTGGCGTAGGCCGATCCGGGGAGTTTGTCGCCGTAGGCCTTGGCGACGCGTGCCCGGTAGCCGGTCAGGCTCGTCCCGGCGGCACCCACGGCCCGCGCCGCGTCCTCGTCGAGCGGCAGTACGCGGTCCCCCCGGGCCACGTACCACGCGTCGATCTGCGGCTCGCGGAACACGGTGCCGCCGGGCAGTTTCTCCGCCCCGAGTCCGGCGTAGCGGAATTCGTCGTCGCCGGTGGCGATGTTCACGACCTGCCAGCCGGCGGGCGTCCGGGCGGTCCACAGGGCGGCCCGCTGTCCGTCCGAGGAGACGGCCTGGCTCGCGAGGAACTCCAGGCGGGCCACGGGCGCCCCCGCCTTGCCGGCGACGAAGTCCGGGGAGAGGTGGTGGACGGGGATCGTCTCGCCCTCGATGCGGGGCTTGGCCTGCGCGAGGCCGACCTTGCCCTCGCGGGCGAAGAACCGGGCGAGGGTCGCCAGGGTGTCGGGGGCGACGGCCGCCTGTCGGGCGGCCGCCCGGACGTCGGCGCCGGCGGACGGGGGCTGCGGTACGGGGGACGCCTGGGCCTGCGGGGACAGGAACAGGCAGGCACCGGCGAGGACCGCGGCGGCGGCGGCGCGCAGGGGTGCGGCGGTCACGGCGTCACGCTCCGATCCGGTAGAGGGAGTGGGTCCAGGAGAAGGTGTCGTTGTCGACGTACCAGGCGTGGGAGGCCCAGTTGTAGCGGTCGCTGGAGGGCCAGGGGTCGCCCCAGTAGACCCAGCTGTTCGCGGTGTCGTATCCGTAGATCACGTGCATGTGGCCACCGCCGTTGGACCACTGGATGCGGGTCTCCATGGGTCGGCCGGCGTTGATCTCGGTCTGGACGGTGGAGTACTGGAGCCATCCGGTCACGTAGGAGCCGGAGTTGACTCCGGCCCAGCGCAGGCCGGTCTGGACGTTGCCCAGGGTGGCCTGGTTGTTGGGGCATTCGGTGCCCTGTTGACGGTTGAAGGCGGCGTTGCAGAACTGGTTCTGGCTGTAGGAGCGGCCGAACCAGGTCGCGATCGTGTTGCCGCCCGCGGCCCAGCACCAGTTGGTCTTCTGTTGGGCCTGCATGGTGATGTTCAGGCGCTTGGAGGCGAGAGCGGAGTCCGTGCCGGCGTCGACGGCGGTGGCGGTGCCGGTGGACAGGACGAAGAGCAGGGCGACGAGGAGGGCGGCCGGGGACAGCCGCCGGTTGGGCTTGCGCATCGCGTTCCTCCCGTGGTGGAGAGTGGGGATCGGAGGAGCGCGTCCGGACGCTGTGGAGGAGCATCGGGTGTTGTCGCGATCAGGTCAACACGCTTCAATACGCGGTGACATCGGCGTGTGAACGGGGCAACCGGAATGTGAACGGCCGCCCTCCGTCCACCCGCGCTCACCAGGGCCCACCTGAATTCCGGGCGTCCCGGACGGGGTCTCCCGCCCCGCGGCGCGTGAACGTTCACAGGAGGTTTCCGCCATGCGGACGACCGCGGACAGTGCCCACGACCTGCCACGACTGTTGCGCGCGGGCCCTTTCCACCTCGCGCTGCGGGCCGCGCTGACGGCCCGCGGCCTTCCCCTGCACCGGGTCCAGCACCGGCTCGCCGCACGGGGCATCAAGCTCGGCGTGACGAGCCTGAGTTACTGGCAGCAGGGCGCGCGCCGGCCGCGCCGAGCCGAGTCCCTGAGGGCCGTACGGGCGCTGGAGGAGATCCTGGAACTGCCCGGCGGAACCTTGTCACGTCTGCTGGACACACCCGGGGACACCTCCGCCGAAACGATGCGCCCGCCGGGCCGCTCGTACCGCTCCCTGGTCAGCGTGGGCGCCGCGGTGGAGGAGCTGTTGGCCAAAATGGAGCTGCCCTCGGACGGCGGTCTGCACACGGTCGGCCACCACGAGCGGGTGCGGATCGGCGCCGCCGGCGAGCTGGTGGGTCGGGTTTCGCAGCACGTGGTGCGCGCCCACCGCGACGGGGTCGACCGGTACCTCGCCGTCCACCACGGCGACCCCGGCTGCGACCCCGCCCGGATCCGGGTGCGGGCGGAGGAGAACTGCCGTACGGGGCGGGTGCGGTGGCACCGGGAGGCGGAGGTGGTGGTCGCCGAACTGCTCTTCGACGCACGGCTCCGCGCGGGCGACACGTACGTCTTCGGCTACGGCTTCGAGGACGGCACGGGCGGCCGGTGCACCGAGTACGTGCGCGGCTTCAGCTACACCGGCGGCCAGTACATGCTCCAGGTCCGCTTCGACGAGGCGGCCCTGCCCGTGCGCTGCCGGCGGTTCAGTCGGAGCGGCCCGGGGGCGCGCCGCGACGGCCTGACGGATCTCACGCCGAGCGGCCGGCACCGGGCGGTGCACCTGCTGGAGGAAGGGGTGCGGCGCGGGATCCTGGGCATCGCCTGGGACTGGGAGTAGACCCGTCCGGGGGCTGCCCGGCCCGCGGCTCCCCCGCCCGGAGCGGGGGCTCCCCGGCCTACGGCTCCCCGCCCGGAGCGGGGTCAGCCCGCGACGAGCCGACCGCCCTCGACCTTCACCGGGACCTCGGGCAGCGGGGCGGAGGCCGGGCCGCGCAGCACCTTGCCGGTGGCCACGTCGAAGCGGCTGCCGTGGCAGGGGCAGTTGCCCTCGCCCTCGACGATCTCGTCGAGGACGCATCCGGCATGGGTGCACTGGGCGCTGAACGCCTTGTACCGGCCCTCCGCCGGGCAGCTGACCACGAGCTTGCGCTCGCGGAACAGCTTCGAGCCGCCGACCGGGACCTCGCTCGCCGCGCCCAGTTCGACCGGCTCCGTCGGTACCGCCGGGGAGCCGCCTGCGCTGTTGGTCTCGGTGGAACAGGCCGCCAGGGTCACTCCGGCACCCGCGGCCCCGGCAAGCGCGGCCACGCCCTTGAGCACGGCACGACGGGCGGCGGACTGCGACGCGGACATGGATCTCTCCCGGGATTCGGCGTGGGGTCGGACACGAGGTCGGACACGGGGTTGACCGTGCGGTCCGGCGTGGGATTCGGCCCACCCGACGATACCCGCGCCCGATGGGATACCTTCCCCCGCGTGATCGTCGTCGGTGGAGAAGCCCTGATCGACCTGGTGCCCGTCGCGGAGCCGCCGGGCGCCCTGCTGCCCCGCGCGGGCGGCGGACCTTACAACACGGCGCTCGCGCTGGGCCGGCTCGGCGCCGACGTCGCCTTCTGCTCCCGGGTGTCGACGGACGGCTTCGGCGTTTCGCTGCTGGACGGCCTGCGGGCCGCCGGGGTGGACCTCTCGCTGGTCCAGCGCGGCCCCGAGCCGACCACGCTGGCCGTGCCGTCGCTGGCCCCGGACGGCTCGGCGGCCTACGTCTTCCACACCGAGGGCACCGCCGACCGGCTGTTCACCCTGCCACCGGCCCTGCCGCCCGGTACGCGGGCCCTCGCACTCGGCACCTGCTCCCTGGTGCTGGAGCCCGGCGCGAGCGCCTACGACGCCCTGTTGCGCCGCGAGTCGGGGCGCGGGCTGACGACCCTGATGGACCCCAACATCCGCCCGGCGCTGATTCCGGACGCGGACGCCTACCGGGACCGCTTCCTGCGCCGGCTCCCCCACGTGTCGATCCTCAAGCTCTCCGAGGAGGACGCGGCGTGGCTGGGCGGCCGGGTCGCCGACTGGCTGGCGGCCGGACCGTCGGCCGTGGTGCTCACCCGGGGCGGGGCGGGCCTGACGGTGTGGACGCGCGAGGGCGCGGAGCACTCCGCGCCCGGCCTGCGGGTGCCCGTCGTGGACACGATCGGCGCGGGCGACACCGTCAACGCGGCGCTGCTGCACCGACTGACCGGCCGGCCCGGGCCGGTGGACTGGCCGGAAGTACTGGCGTACGCCGCCCGCGCGGCGGCGGTGACCTGCACCCGTGCGGGCGCGGAGCCGCCGTACGCCACCGAGCTCTGACCTCGCGGCGAGGGATCCGGGTTCACCGGCGCGCGGGTCGCCTCAACGCAGCGCGGCCCAGACCGTGCGGGCCAGGTCCGGGGCGAACTCCTCGACCGGCCGCACCACGTCGGCTCCGGAGAAGTGCAGGAAGAAGGCCCGCTGGAAGCAGGCGCCGAGCAACAGGGCGGCAGCGGCTCCCGGGTCGGCGTCGGGGCGCAACCGCCCCCGGTCTCGCTCGCGCACCAGGTGGCCGGTGAGGGCGTCGAGCATCACGTGCGGTCCGGCGCCGATCTCGCGTACGCCCTCGCGGTGCCGGACGAGCAGGGCGGGGTCCGCGAAGAGCGAGGCCGCCATGGGCATGGCGTCGGCGTAGAAGAGCGAGGCGTGTCGGGCGATCTCGGCCAGTCGGTCCTCGACCGGCTGCTCCCCCGGGTCGGTGGTCAGCGCGGCCGTGAGCGCGGCGGCGTTGGGCCTGCGCTCCATGAGGACCCGGACGAACAGCTCCTCCTTGTTCGCGAAGTACTTGTAGAGCGCGGCTTCCGAGCAGCCGGCCTCGCGGGCGATGGCCTTGGTGGTGGCGTTGGCCAGCCCGGTGGTGCGCATCAGCGTCTCGGCGGCGTCCAGCAGACGCTCCGGGGTGGGGCGGCTTGACGTGGGGGTGGGCATTCACTCACTCTAAGGGGAAACGGGGGTGAGTGAATACTCACCCACCATCAACGGGGGCAGGAGTTCGCCATGAGACTCACGGTGTTCGGGGCCACGGGCGGGGTCGGCCGCGAGGTCGTCCGTCAGGCACTCGACGAGGGTCACGAGGTGACGGCCGTCGTGCGCGACCCGGCGCGGCTGGACGTGCCGGCGCACGACCGCCTTCAGGTGGCCGTGGTGCGGGACCTGACGGACCAGGAGGCCCTGCTCCCGTTCCTCACGGGCCGGGACGCGGTGGTCTCCGCCCTCGGCTCGGCGAACAACAAGCAGGCCCGTCTGACCCCGATCGCCGGTCCGGCCCTGCGGTCGATCGTCTCGGCGATGGACCGGGCCGGGGTGCGCCGCCTGTCGGCGGTGAGCGCCGCCCCCCTGGGCCCGCCGAACCCGAAGGACGGAGTCGTGGCCCGGGCGGTGGTCTACCCGATCCTGCGGCGGGTACTGCGGGACCTGTACGCGGACCTGGCGGTGATGGAGGCGGCGATCAGGGCGGGAGACGTCCAGTGGACGGTGGTCCGCCCGCCGCGCCTGCTGAACCGGCCCCGCACGGGCGCGTACCGCAGGGCCCTCGACGCCAACGTCCCCGACGGCAGGTCCATCGCCCGCGCGGACGTCGCGGACGCCCTCCTGAGCACCCTGACCGATCCGACGACGGTCGGCCACGCGGTCGGGATCGCCACCTGATCACCCGCCCCCGGCCTGCCGTCACCGCCCGCCCGTGACCGCCCGGACGTGACGGAGGGGCGCCCGCGTACGAAGTCGTACGCGGGCGCCCCTCCCCGCACCCGGTCGGCGCCCGCGGGCGCCGACCGGGTGCGGGTCCGTCGACGGGAGTTACGCCTTGCGGGCCCTCGTCGTCTTCTTCGCCGGGACCGCGGCCTTCTCGGCCGCCGCCGTCTTCTTGACCGCGGCCGTCTTCTTCGCCGGAGCCGCCTTCTTGGCGGTGGTCTTCTTGGCCGCGGGCTTCTTCGCCGCCGACCGGGCCGGAGCCGACCCCGCGTCGGAGACCCGGTCCGCGCCCAGGATGTCGCGCAGGAACTTGCCGGTGTGGCTCGCCCCGACCGAGGCGACCTGCTCCGGGGTGCCCTCGGCGACGACCAGGCCGCCGCCGTAGCCGCCTTCGGGGCCCATGTCGACGACCCAGTCCGCCGTCTTGATGACGTCGAGGTTGTGCTCGATGACGATCACCGAGTTGCCCTTGTCCACCAGGCCCGACAGCACCTTGATCAGCTTCGAGATGTCCTCGAAGTGGAGGCCGGTCGTCGGTTCGTCCAGGACGTACACCGTCCGCCCCGTCGACCGCTTCTGCAGCTCGGACGCCAGCTTCACGCGCTGCGCCTCGCCGCCCGACAGCGTCGGCGCGGACTGACCGAGCCGGACGTACCCGAGGCCGACCTCGTTCAGGGTCTTCAGGTGCCGGGCGATCGTCGGCACCGCCTCGAAGAAGTGCAGCGCCTCCTCGATCGGCATGTCGAGGACCTCGGCGATGGACTTGCCCTTGTAGTGGACCTCCAGCGTCTCCCGGTTGTACCGGTCGCCGTGGCAGACCTCGCACGGGACGTACACGTCCGGCAGGAAGTTCATCTCGATCTTGATCGTGCCGTCGCCGGAGCAGTTCTCGCACCGGCCGCCCTTGACGTTGAAGGAGAAGCGGCCCGGCAGGTAGCCGCGCACCTTCGCCTCCATCGTCTCCGCGAAGAGCCGGCGCACGTGGTCGAAGACACCGGTGTACGTCGCCGGGTTGGACCTCGGCGTCCGTCCGATCGGCGACTGGTCGACGTGCACCACCTTGTCGACGAGGTCGTCCCCGTCCACCCGGGTGTGCCGTCCCGGGACGGACCGGGCGCCGTTCAGCTCGCGGGCCAGGTGGGTGTAGAGGATGTCGTTGACCAGCGTGGACTTGCCGGAGCCCGAGACGCCCGTGACCGCCGTGAGCACGCCCAGCGGGAAGGACACGTCGATGTCCCGGAGGTTGTTCTCCTTGGCGCCGTGGACGGTCAGCCGGCGCTCGACGTCCACGGGGCGGCGGACGTCCGGCAGCGGGATGGACCGCTTGCCCGACAGGTACTGCCCGGTGATCGACTCGGTGTTCTTCAGCAGCTCCTTGAGCGAGCCGCTGTGCACCACCTTGCCGCCGTGTTCGCCGGCGCCGGGGCCGATGTCCACGACCCAGTCGGCGACCTTGATGGTGTCCTCGTCGTGCTCGACCACGATCAGGGTGTTGCCCATGTCGCGCAGCCGCACCAGCGTCTCGATGAGCCGGTGGTTGTCCCTCTGGTGCAGCCCGATGGAGGGCTCGTCGAGGACGTACAGCACACCCACCAGGCCGGAGCCGATCTGGGTGGCGAGCCGGATGCGCTGGGCCTCGCCGCCCGAGAGGGTACCTGCGGCGCGGTTCAGCGAGAGGTAGTCCAGGCCGACGTCGACGAGGAACCGCAGCCGCTCGTTGACCTCCTTCAGGACCCGCTCGGCGATCTTCTTGTCGCGGGCGTCGAGCCGCAGCCGGCCCAGGAAGTCCGCGCACTCGCTGATCGACATCGCGGCGACGTCGGCGATGGAGCTGTCCATCACCGTGACCGCGAGCACGATCGGCTTGAGGCGGGTGCCCTCGCAGGTCGGGCAGGGCACCTCGCGCATGTAGCCCTCGAAGCGCTCACGGCTGGCGTCGCTCTCGGACTCCGCGTGCCGCCGCTTGACGAACGGCACGGCGCCCTCGAAGGCGGTGGTGTACGCCCGCTCACGCCCGTACCGGTTGCGGTAGCGGACCTCGATCTGCGTCTTGTGGCCGTACAGCAGGGCCTTGCGCGCCCGCAGCGGCAGTCCGGCCCACGGGATGTCGGTGCGGAAGCCGAGCTCCCCGGCGAGCGCGCCGATCAGCCGCTGGAAGTAGTCCTTGGTGTGCCCGAGGGACCACGGGGAGACCGCGCCCTCGTCCAGGGACTTCTCCTCGTCCGGGATGATCAGGTCCGGGTCGACCTCCATGCGCGTGCCGATGCCGGTGCAGTCGGGGCAGGCGCCGAACGGCGAGTTGAAGGAGAAGGAGCGGGGCTCCAGCTCCTCGAAGGACAGGTCGTCGTACGGGCAGTAGAGGTGCTCGGAGTACATCCGCTCACGCTCGGGGTCGTCCTCGGCGAGGTCGACGAAGTCGAGGATGACCATGCCGCCGGAGAGGCCGAGGGCGGTCTCCACGGAGTCCGTGAGCCGGCGCTTGGCCCCGTCCTTGACGGTGAGGCGGTCGATGACCACCTCGATCGTGTGCTTCTCCTGCTTCTTGAGCGTGGGCGGCTCGGAGAGCTGGATGGTCTCCCCGTCCACCCGCGCCCGGCTGTAGCCCTTGGTCTGGAGGTCGGCGAACAGGTCGACGAACTCGCCCTTGCGCTCGCGCACCAGCGGCGACAGGACCTGGAAGCGACTGCCCTCGGGCAGCGCGAGGACCTTGTCGACGATCGCCTGCGGCGACTGCCGCGAGATCGGCCGTCGGCACTCGGGACAGTGCGGCTTGCCGATGCGCGCGAAGAGCAGGCGGAGGTAGTCGTAGACCTCGGTGATGGTGCCCACGGTCGAGCGCGGGTTGCGCGAGGTGGACTTCTGGTCGATGGAGACGGCCGGGGAGAGGCCCTCGATGAAGTCGACGTCGGGCTTGTCCATCTGGCCGAGGAACTGGCGGGCGTACGACGAGAGCGACTCGACGTAGCGGCGCTGCCCCTCGGCGAAGATCGTGTCGAAGGCCAAGGAGGACTTGCCCGACCCGGAGAGTCCGGTGAAGACGATGAGGGAGTCGCGGGGCAGGTCGAGCGAGACGTTCTTCAGGTTGTGCTCGCGAGCGCCACGAACGATGAGACGGTCGGTCACGCCGGTCCGCACCTTTCTTGAGAGAGCGGGGGCACGGGCCCCCGTCCCAGGGTATGGGGGGCGCCTCTGCGATGGGCTTGATGAGTGGACTTCCGAGCGTATAGCACGCACATTCGATTTACGGCACGCGCAAGACCTGTTCACCCGATCGTGTGGCGGAGGCCTTGCCCGCACTAGGCTCGGAACCATGACTGATCATGTGCACGACCTGCGATCCCTGCGTGAGGCCACCGATCGGTTGCTGACCGCGACCGCGAAACTGGACAACGCCGCCCTGGCCGAGGAGTCACTCCTCCCCGGGTGGACCCGCGGCCACGTCCTGGCCCACCTGGCACGCAACGCGGACGCCCTCGTGAACGTCGTGGAGGGACGCCCGATGTACGCGAGCGGCACCGCGCGCGACGCGGACATCGAGCGCGACTCCGGCCGGCCCCTGGTGGAACAGTTGGAGGACCTGCGGCATTCCGCGGACCGGTACCAGGCGGCGACCGAACTCCCCCAGGACTGGTCCCGGACCGTGGAGCTGCGCAACGGCGTCACCGACTCCGCCGCCCGGATCCCCTTCCGCCGTCTCGTGGAGGTCGAGCTGCACCACGTCGACCTCGGCATCGGGTACGGGCTCGCCGACCTCCCGGAGGAGTTCACCGCCCGCGAGATCGACTTCCTGGCCGAACGCTGGTCCGGCCGTCGGGAGGTCCCGCCGGTGACCCTCGTCCTCGGGTCCGGCGGTCCCGACCGCACCTGGCACGTCGCCGGCGGCGAGGGCGCCCCGGTCACCGTGTCCGGCACCGGCGCCGAACTGCTGGGCTGGCTGGCCGGGCGCGGCGACCTCGGCGCGCACCTGACCGTGGACGGCGGCTCCCTGCCCGCCCTCCCGCCGCTCTAGGATCGACACATGACGTACAGCGGAGCGGTGAAGGTCGGCGGTCCGGCCGACGTGCATGAACTCTCGGACCTGATGATTTCCAAGGTCGCGGTGGGCCCGATGAACAACAACGCCTACGTGCTGCGCTGCCGGGCGACCGACGAGCAGCTGCTGATCGACGCGGCCGCCGAGCCGGAGACGATCCTGCAGCTGATCGGCGACGGCGGAATCGCGTCCGTGGTCACCACCCACCGGCACGGCGACCACTGGGGCGCGCTCCAGGAGGTGGTCGAGGCCACCGGCGCGCGCACGTACGCGGGCGCCTTCGACGCCGAGGGCATCCCGGTGGCCACGGACGTGCCGGTGCGGGACGGGGACACGATCCGGGTGGGTCGCGTCGAGCTGACCGCGCGGCACCTGGTCGGTCACACCCCCGGCTCGATCGCGCTGGTCTACGACGACCCCCACGGGCACCCGCACGTGTTCACCGGCGACTGCCTCTTCCCGGGCGGCGTCGGCAACACCTCGGGCGACGCGAAGGCCTTCGCGCAGCTGATCGACGACGTCGAGCACAAGCTCTTCGAGCAGCTCCCGGACGAGGCCTGGGTCTACCCGGGGCACGGCAACGACACCACGATCGGCACCGAGCGGCCCCACCTGGCCGAATGGCGCGAGCGCGGCTGGTAGCGGTCACCGCCGGCCCGCGGCGGATGTCGGCCGGCCGGCGGTGGTGGTTCGCCGGCCGGCCGAGCACCGGTCAAGGGCCGGTCGGAGCACCGTCAACACCGTGAAGGGGTGCACTCCTTCCGGTCGATGACGGCCGAACGCACGTCCCGAGGGTGTGGGGCGGGGTAGTTCCCGCACCATGCGACAAGACCCCCGCTCCGCCCCCTCCCCGGCACCTCCCTCGATGCTGCGGCTCGCCTCGGCCTCCCTCGCCGGCACCGCCATCGAGTTCTACGACTTCTTCGTCTACGGCACGGCCGCCGCCCTGGTGCTCGGTCCGCTGTTCTTCCCGTCCCTCTCGCCGCTCGCCGGTACCCTCGCCGCCTTCGGCACCTTCGGCATCGGCTTCCTGGCCCGCCCCCTCGGTTCGGCCGTCTTCGGCCACATCGGCGACCGGTACGGCCGCCGTCCCGTCCTGCTGGGTTCCCTGCTGCTGACCGGCCTCGCCACGGTGCTCGTCGGCTGCGTGCCCTCGTACGGGTCCATCGGCATCGCCGCTCCGCTCCTGCTGCTCCTGTTGCGGTTCCTCCAGGGGCTCGGGCTCGGCGGCGAGTGGGGCGGCGCCGTGCTGCTGACGGCCGAGCACGCGCCCGAGCACCGGCGCGGGCTGTGGGCGAGCTTCCCGCAGTCCGGCCCGGCCGTGGGCTTCCTGCTGGCCAACGGCCTGATGCTGACCCTGTCCGCGACCCTGACCGACGCGCAGTTCACCTCCTGGGGCTGGCGGGTCCCGTTCTGGGCCGCCGCGGTGCCGGCGCTGGCCGGGCTGTGGTTGCGGCACTCGGTCGAGGAGACCCCGCAGTTCCGCGCGCTCGCCGAGACCGGCCGTCGGGCGCGGAGCCCGCTCGGCGAGGTGGTGCGGGGTCACTGGCGGCTGCTCCTGCTGACCGGCGGGGCGCTGGCGATCGGTTACGCCGTCTTCTACGCGGTCACCACCTGGTCCCTGGCGTACGCCACCGAGCACCTGCGGGTGGACCGCACGGTCATGCTGGGCTGTGTGATGGCGGCGGTCGCGCTGAAGGGCCTGGCGACCCCGGTGGTGGCGCTGTGCGGCGACCGCTGGGGGCGCCGCCCGTTGTGCCTGGCCGGTTGCGCGCTCTGCGCGGTGTGGATGTTCCCCTTCGTCGCGCTGCTGCGCACGGCGGATCCGCTGTTGATGACCCTGGGCTGCGTCGTGGCGCTGCTGGGCATGGTGACGATGTTCGCCGTGGTGGGCGCGTACCTGCCCGAGCTGTACGCCCCGCGGATCCGCTGCACGGGGGCGGCCGTCGGGTACAACCTGGGCGGGGTGCTGGGCGGGGCGCTGACCCCGATCGTGGCGACCGCGCTGGCGGACGGTTCGGGCCCGCCCTGGGGGGTCGCCGTGTACCTGACCGTGATCGCCCTGGTCAGCCTGGGCTGCTTCGCGCTGCTGCCGGAGACGAACCCGACGGTGCTCGACGAGCGGGCCGCCAAGGCGGCCGGGGGCACGCGAACGGGGGCGGCCGAAGCGGCCGCCCCCGTGTGAGTCGACGGACCCTCGACCCGACTAGGCGTCGATGGTCTTGGAGTCGGCGGCGGCCTCGGCCGCCGCCTGCTTCTTCGAGGCGATCAGACTGGTGATGGTGGTGATCACCAGCACGCCGCAGATGACGCCCAGGGAGACCGGGATGGAGATCTGCGGGACGTGCACTCCGGACTCGTGCAGGGCGTGCAGCACCAGCTTGATGCCGATGAAGCCGAGGATCACGGAGAGGCCGTAGCTGAGGTGGACCAGCTTCTTGAGCAGGCCGCCGATGAGGAAGTACAGCTGGCGCAGACCCATCAGGGCGAAGGCGTTGGCGGTGAAGACGATGTACGGGTCCTGGGTGAGGCCGAAGATCGCGGGGATCGAGTCCAGGGCGAACAGCACGTCGGTGGTGCCGATGGCGAGCATGACGACCATCAGCGGGGTCATGATGCGCTTGCCGTTGTTCCGGATGAAGAGCTTCGTGCCGTGGTAGCGGTCGGCGACGCCGAACTTCCTCTCCACGGTCTTGAGGAGACGGTTCTCCTCGAACTCCTCTTCCTCCTCGTTCCCGCGGGCCTCCTGGATGAGCTTCCAGGCGGTGTAGATCAGGAACGCGCCGAAGATGTAGAAGACCCAGGAGAAGTTGGTGATGATCGCGGCTCCGGCGGCGATGAAGATCGCGCGGAGCACCAGGGCGATCAGTACGCCGATCAGCAGAACGCGCTGCTGGAGCTGGGAGGGCACCGCGAACTTCGCCATGATCAGGACGAAGACGAAGAGGTTGTCGACGCTCAGCGACTTCTCGGTGATGAAGCCGGCGAAGAACTCCTGGGACGCCTGGCCGTTGCCGAAGAACAGCAGGCCGAGGCCGAAGAGGCCGGCGAGGGCGATCCAGACGACCGTCCAGATGCCCGCTTCCTTCATGGATACGTCATGGGGCTTGCGGCCGATGAAGAAATCGGCGCCGATCAGGATGCTCAGACCAAGAATGGTCAGCAGCCAGATGTTGAATGAAACGTCCACTGTCTACACGCCTCCGGCGGGATGGCTCAGCACTTCGTCAGCGTCATCGCTGCCGGAGGTCTCTTCCACCCGGCCGGCCTGGAGGCCTCGGGCCGGCGCCCCGGGACCGATCGCGGTCCGTATTGACGGGTACGCCGTAGCAGGTAGCAGGAATACTCCCCTCCGCGTGCACCACAGTACCCGCCGAACAGGGGAAAGGTAAAGGGAGTCCCAAGAAAGGGTCAGTGACAGGTCACACACGCGCCATGAAACGGTCCGTGACCTGCCTGCCCGGATCAGGGACGAGTGCCGCGCCGGACCTCCGAAATACGGCTCAGCGCCTGGTCCAGGACCTGACTGCCCTGCGGGGGCAGGTCCGGGGTGAAGGTCCAGGCGTGCTGGACCCAGGGATCGGCCAGGTGGTTGTCGGGGACCGGCGACAGGCGCATCAGCGAGCGCCACAGGGGGTCGAGCAGCGGCCCGTAGGCGGAGGCCTCGTCACGGTCGGCGACCATGAGCAGGTGTACGCCGACCCCCGGCCCCTCGTCGGCGAGGTAGCGCAATTGGGTGACGGACCGGTCGTCGAAACCGTGCGGGAAGTCGTGGACGATCAGCAACTGCTCGGCCGTGTCCACGTCCGGCGGCAAGTCCTCGGGGGCGCCGGCCCGCAGCGCCATCTGCACGAGGTCCACCCGCCGGGTCAGCCCCGCGAGGGTCTGGGTGACCCCGGTGGCACCGGAGGCGGGCGGCGCGGCCAACACTCCCGCGCGCACGAGCGGGACCAGCGAGGCGGCGCCCGCCCCGGCGGCGTCGATGACGTGCACGGAGTACTTGTCGCCGGGATGGACGGCGAGCAGCCGGACGGCGTGCGCGACGGCCATGTCCATGGCGGCCCGGCGCAGCCGGTCGGTGTCCATGGCCATGGCGGCCTCGGAGCCGGTGCGGCCGTTGTCGATCCACAGGCCGCGCTCCAGCGGCACCCGCATGAGCATCGGGATGCTCAGCTCGGGTCGCTCGGGCAGCGACAGGTCGCCCAGGCGCAGCGCGAGCGGGTTCTCCTGAGGGGTGCCGGGGGCGTGCCAGACGGGGTTGTCCCAACGGGCGTACGCGGCCGGCAGCGCGGGTTCGACCACTTCGGACTCGGCGACCAGCTGCGCCAGGTCCCGGTCGAGCACGGCGCGGGCCTGGGCCACGAGCTCCTCGCGTCGCGCCCGGGCGGTGGCGCGGGCGCCGTCGCCGGAGCCGCCGAGGCGGTGGCGGGGGTCGGAGAGCGCCTCGTCGAGCTCCCGGTCCATGCGGGAGTCGGCGAACTCGACGGCGCTGCGGTAGGCGGCGACCGTGCGGGCCATGTCCTCGAACATGCCCCAGACCTGGTTGTAGAGCCGCTCGTCCATGGACCAGCCACTGGCGTCGCCGGCGACGGGGCGCGGGGGTCGACCCGGTTCGTCCGGTTCGGCGGCCCGCGGCGCCGGTTCGGGCGCCTCGGTGCTGGTCCGGCGGCGGCGCGGGTGGGCGTAGCTGATGGTCGGCGGGCCGCCCGCGGTGTCGCCGGCCGAACCGGTGCCCGCGAGGGGCACGTCGGAGACCGGGATCGGGTCGGGCGGCTCGGGGGCGTGTGGCGCCCCGGTTGCGGGCGGCGCGTCCTGTGGGGCGCGCAGGCCGCGGGGGACGGTGGGGGCGGGACCGGTCGGCATGACCGCAAGGGTGATGTCGCCCGAGGCCACGAGTCCCGTGGCGGTGGCGGCCAGCTCGGCGGCGGCCGGTGCGGGCAGTCCGGCGTCGACCAGCAGGGCGCTCAGCCCACCGGCGTACCCCTGGCCCACGGCCCGGACCTTCCAGGCGCCCTGGCGCCGGTACAGCTCCAGGGCCACCACGGCGGTCTCGGACTCCAGACCGGTCAGGGTGTACCCGGCGAGTTCGGCGCCCTGCGGTTCGGCGACGGCGACGTGCGAGGCCGGCACCGCGCCGAAGCGCGCCGGGCCGCCGGGCGGCAGCACGAGCAGCACCCGGAGCCGGTGGACGGCCTCGCCGACGGCGTCGAGGTCGACGGTGAAGCGGTGCCCGCCGGCGACCGTGTCCGGCACCTCCAGGCCGGGCAGGGCCCGGGCGCCGGGGTGGGCCAGTGACGCGGGTCCGGCCAACCGGCCCTCGTCGTCACCGGTCGAGACCAGGGCCAGTACCGGCGTGCCCGCCGAGACCCTGATCTCCACCCTGCTCTCGGACAGGGGGTGGTTCTGCCCCCGGACCAGTTCGGCCGTCATCGTGCAGCCCTCCCCCGTGCCTTCTTCTCTTTTGCTCTTGTACCGGTGCTGCTTACAGGTGCGGCAGGATCGACGGCATGAGGTCCTGGAAGGTCCGGCCGTTGGCCGGGTTTCCGAGGGCCGTCATCTGCCAGCCGGCGCCCACGCGGGACACCTTCGCCATGATCTGCGCGGTGTACGCGCCGCCGCCGTCGAGGGTGTAACGGGCCAGTTCCTGGCCGTTGGTCTCGTCGACGATGCGGCAGAAGGCGTTCTGCACCTCCTGGAACGTCTGCCCGGTGAAGGAGTTCACCGTGAAGACGATCTGGTCGATGTGCACCGGCACGCGCTGGAGGTCGACGAGGATCGCCTCGTCGTCCCCGCCCTGGCCGACGCCGCCGACGAGGTTGTCACCGGTGTGGCGGACCGAGCCGTCGTCGCTCTGCAGGTGCCGGAAGAACACGACGTCCACCGGCTGCTTGTCGGCGAACAGCACCGCCGACGCGTCGAGGTCGATCTCCCGGGTCCGCGACCCGAACAGCCCCCGACGCTTCGCCGCCTGCCAGCCGAGCCCCATCCGGACCGCGGTCAGCGTGCCTCCGTCCGCCTTCTGCAGACTGATGGCCTGACCCTTGGTCATGTTGACCGTCACGTGATGTCCCCTCTCCATGGCCCGCCCCGTTGTCGGCGGGTCGCAGCGTGTGCCTGCGGCTGTCGCCCAACCCTACTGACAGCCCCCACGTCAGGCGAGGCCCGCTTCCCTCATCTGTCGAAGCTCCTTCTTCAGCTCGCCCACCTCGTCGCGGATCCGGGCCGCGACCTCGAACTGGAGCTCAGCCGCCGCACCGCGCATCCGTTCGGTCATCTGCTCGATCAGCGCGGCCAGTTCGGCGGCGGGACGGTCCGTGGGGGTGCCGGCGGCCTTGGCCCCCTTCGCTCCCTTTCCGGCCGCCTTGCCCCGGTCCGCCTTGCCGCCCAGCGCGGGCACCGGGGCCTTGGCGCCCTTGCCCTCCTTCGCCTGCCGGTAGCCGGTCCCGAGCAGTTCCTCGGTGTCCAGCTCCTCGCGGGCGATCGTGGCGACGATGTCGTTGATCTTCTTGCGGAGCGGCTGCGGGTCGATCCCGTTCGCCGTGTTGTAGGCGATCTGCTTCTCGCGGCGCCGGTTCGTCTCGTCGATGGCCTTCTCCATGGCCGGCGTCATCTTGTCCGCGTACATGTGGACCTGGCCGGAGACGTTGCGCGCCGCGCGGCCGATGGTCTGGATCAGGGAGGTCCCGGAGCGCAGGAACCCCTCCTTGTCCGCGTCGAGGATGGCCACCAGCGAGACCTCGGGAAGGTCGAGGCCCTCGCGCAGCAGGTTGATGCCGACCAGGACGTCGTACTCGCCGGCGCGCAGCTCGCGCAGCAGCTCGATGCGGCGCAGGGTGTCCACGTCGCTGTGCAGGTAGCGGACCTGGATGCCGAGCTCCAGGAAGTAGTCCGTGAGGTCCTCGGACATCTTCTTGGTGAGGGTCGTGACCAGGACGCGTTCGTCCTTCTCGACCCGCTGCCGGATCTCGTGCACCAGGTCGTCGATCTGACCCTCGGTGGGCTTGACGACGACCTCGGGGTCGATGAGGCCGGTGGGGCGGATGATCTGCTCGACGAAACCGTCGCCGCGGGAGAGCTCGTACTTGCCGGGGGTGGCGGACAGGTAGACCGTCTGGCCGATCCGCCCCTGGAACTCCTCCCACTTCAGCGGCCGGTTGTCCAGGGCGGACGGCAGCCGGAAGCCGTGGTCGACCAGGGTTCGCTTGCGGGAGGCGTCGCCCTCGTACATCGCGCCGATCTGCGGCACCGTGACGTGCGACTCGTCGATGACGAGCAGGAAGTCCTCGGGGAAGTAGTCGATGAGGGTGTTCGGGGCGGAGCCGCGCTCGCGGTCGTCCATGTGCAGCGAGTAGTTCTCGATGCCGGAGCAGGACCCGATCTGGCGCATCATCTCCAGGTCGTAGGTGGTGCGCATGCGCAGCCGCTGGGCCTCCAGCATCTTGCCCTGCTTCTCCAGCTCGGCCAGCCGATCGGTCAGCTCGGCCTCGATGCCCGCGACGGCCTTCTCCATGCGCTCGGGGCCGGCGACGTAGTGGCTCGCGGGGAAGACGTACAGCTCGCGGTCCTCGCTGATGACCTCGCCGGTCAGCGGGTGGAGCGTGGACAGCGCCTCGATCTCGTCGCCGAACATCTCGATGCGGACGGCCAGTTCCTCGTAGACCGGGAAGATCTCGATGGTGTCGCCGCGGACCCGGAAGGTGCCGCGGGTGAAGGCCACGTCGTTGCGCGTGTACTGGATGTCGACGAAGCGGCGCAGTAGCTGGTCCCGGTCGAACTCCTCGCCGACCTTCAGCGAGACCATCCGGTCCACGTACTCCTGCGGGGTGCCGAGGCCGTAGATGCAGGACACGGAGGCGACGACGATGACGTCTCGCCGGGTCAGCAGCGAGTTGGTCGCGGAGTGGCGCAGCCGCTCCACCTCCTCGTTGATCGAGGAGTCCTTCTCGATGTAGGTGTCCGACTGCGGTACGTAGGCCTCGGGCTGGTAGTAGTCGTAGTACGAGACGAAGTACTCGACGGCGTTGTTCGGCAGGAGCTCGCGGAACTCGTTCGCCAGCTGGGCGGCGAGCGTTTTGTTCGGCGCCATCACCAGCGTCGGCCGCTGAAGCTTCTCGATCATCCAGGCAGTGGTCGCCGATTTGCCGGTGCCGGTCGCACCCAGCAGTACGACGTCCTTCTCACCTGCACGGATGCGCTTCTCCAGCTCGGCGATGGCCGCCGGCTGGTCGCCGCTGGGCTGGTAGGGGCTGACGACCTCGAAAGGCGCCACCGTGCGTTCGATCTTCGATACGGGCCGCATGCCTCAACCGTACGACCCCCCACTGACACTCACGCCCGGCACGGGCTTCCGGGGGTCCGGCGCGTCCGGCGGGTCTGCTCCATTCTGGTCCGTTTGTCGTAGTTCGGTGGCGGCCCGGTGATCTTCAACCCCATGATGATCGCGAAACCCCGTGAAGTGCATCGCCGCAACGTCTGCCGCTCCGCGCCCGTTTGAGGCAGGGAGCAGGGCTCACGACCCGAGGAGAACGCACATGAACGTCGTCCGACCGGCAGCCGTGGCCGCCGCAGTCCTGGGCCTCACCCTCACCGTGCTGGGCACGGCCACCTCGGCCACCGCGTCCGGTCCCGCCTCGGGGTCCGGCTCGGCCGCGTCCTCCCCTCCGGTGGTCTACGCCCACCGGGGGGCCTCGGCGTACGCCCCGGAGAACACGCTGGCCTCGATCGACCTCGCGATGCGGATGGGCATCGACTGGGTCGAGAACGACGTCCAGCGCACGAAGGACGGCGTCCTGGTCGTGATCCACGACGACAACCTGGCCCGCACGACCGACGTCGAGCAGGTGTTCCCCGACCGCAAGCCCTGGCTGGTCAAGGACTTCACCGCGGACGAGATCGCCCTGCTGGACGCGGGGAGCTGGTTCGGCAAGGACAAGCAGTACGCGGGCGCCACGGTGCCGACCCTGCGGGAGTACCTCGCCCGGGTGCGGCGCAACCAGCAGAAGCTGCTGCTGGAGATCAAGAGGCCGGAGATCTACCCCGGGATCGAGCGGGAGACCCTGAACCTGCTGGACGCCACCGGCTGGCTCGACAGGAACCGCGTGGAGCGGCGGCTGGTGGTGCAGAGCTTCAGCGCCGACTCCATCCGGATCGTGCACGATCTGCGGCCCGACCTCGTGACGGCCTTCCTGGGCACGCCCACCGTGGCAGAGCTGCCGCGCTACGCCGCCTTCACCGACCGGATCAACCCCTGGCACACCACCCTCTCGGCGGACTGGGTGGCGGCGGTGCACGCCCTGCGCGGCCCCCACGGCAAGGCCATGGAGGTGGACACCTGGACCGTGGACAACGCGGCCACGGCGCGGAAGGTCCAGGAGATGGGTGTGGACGGGATCATCACCAACACGCCCGACGTCGTGCGCAGGGCGGTGGGCTGGTACTGAGCCCGGCCGCGGCGAAACCGTCCTCGTTGTCCGCGGGGCGCCGTACCGTGGACGGGTGGACAGCTCCGAGCGGCCCCGCGGGCCGCACCTCGAATGGACGGTCGTCACCGGCGACATCGGCCCCCTGCTCCTGGCGGCGACCCCCGAGGGGCTGGTCCGCGTCGAGTTCCATGCCGGACCGGACCGCGTCGAGAGGATGATCGGCTCGTTGGTGTCCCGGCTCGGTGCCGACGCCTGGCGGCCCGCGCCGGGCGAGGAGGTCCTGCTCGCCGAGCCCGTACGCCAGCTGAACGCCTACTTCGCCGGTTCGCTGCGCCGCTTCGAGCTGCCGCTCGACTGGCGGCTGAGTTCCGGGTTCAACCGTCAGGTGCTCCTGGAGCTGGACCGCTCGGTGCCCTACGGGTCGGTCGTCGGGTACGGGGAACTCGCCGCGCGGGTCGGGCAGCCGGGCGCGGCCCAGGCCGTGGGCAACGCCATGGGCTCGAACCCCCTGCCGCTGGTGGTGGCCTGCCACCGGGTGGTGGAGAACGACGGCGGGATCGGCGGGTTCGGCGGCGGGGTGGAGACCAAGCGCCTGCTGCTCGCGCTGGAGGGCGTGCTTCCACAACCGCTGTTCTGACGCGCGGGCCCGGCGCGGCACCATGGGCGCGCAGGACCGGAGCGGGTGTACGCGGGGCGCGCGACCGCGCATCGTCCCGAGGGCCCGGATACCCGGTTCCACCTCGCGGTACGGGGTGGCACACTGCCGCGGTGAACACTCCCGCCGCCGCACCCGGCTCCCCGCCCCCAGCACCCCTGCCGCGGCCGTCGAGGGGGTGTCCGCAGTGACCGCCTCCCCCGGAACCGAACGCACCGCGCCCCCGTTCGCGGCGACGGATCTCCCCCGGTTGCAGCGGCGTACCTCCGCCGTGCTGATCGCCGCTCAGATGCTGGGCGGGCTGGGCGTGCCCATCAGCATCGCGCTGGCGCCGGTCCTCGCCACCGAGGTCAGCGGCACCGAGGCCATGTCGGGCTTCGCGTCCACCGCCTCCGTGATCGGCACCGCGCTGCTCTCGCTGCCGCTCGCCGCCCTGATGACCGCGCGCGGGCGCCGTCCCGGTCTGGTCCTGGCCTACGCGATCGGAGCCGCCGGCGCGGCCCTGGTCGTACTGGCCGCCACGATCCGGAACTTCCCGCTCCTGCTCGTGGGCATGGCCGCTTTCGGCGCCGCGTCCTCCGCCAACCTCCAGGCCCGGTTCGCCGCCGCCGACCTCGCGGCGCCCGACCGCCGCGCGCGGGCGATCTCCGTGGTCGTGTGGGCGTCCACCATCGGCGCGGTGCTCGGCCCGAACCTCTCCGCACCGGCCAGTCACAGCTTCGCCGGCACCTCCATACCCGAGACGGCGGGCCCCTTCGTGTGGGCCGGCGCCGTCTTCGTCCTCACCGGCACCCTGATCGCCGTCCTGCTGCGACCCGATCCGCTGCTGACGGCCCGGGCGCTGGCCGCGCCCGGGGAGCAGACCCGGGCCGGGCGCTCGCTGCGCGCCGGTTTCACGGCCGTCCGGGAGTCGCCGCGTGCCCGGCTCGCCCTGCTGACCGTCGCGGTGTCGCACACCACCATGGTCTCGATCATGGTCATGACCCCGGTGGACCTCGGTCACCACGGCGCCGACCTGAAGCTCGTCGGGCTGGTGATCAGCGGTCACATCGCCGGCATGTTCGCCTTCTCCCCCGTCATGGGATGGCTCGCCGACCGGATCGGCCGGCTGTCCGTGATCGGTCTCGCGGCCGGCCTGCTGTCGGTCGCCGCGCTGCTCGCCGGCACCGCCGGCCCGAGCCACGCGCAGTCCGCCCTCGGCCTGTTCCTCCTCGGTCTCGGCTGGTCCGCGGGGATGGTCTCGGGCTCGGCCCTGCTGACCGATTCGGTACCGCAGGCCGCGCGGGCCGCCGTGCAGGGGCTGAGCGACCTCACGATGAACGCGGCCGCCGGTCTGGGCGGGGCCGCGGCCGGCCTGGTCATGGCCCGGGCGGGATACGGGTGGCTCAACGCGATCGGCGCCGCGCTGCTGCTGCCGATGGCGGCCCTGGCCCTCTTCACGGCACGCCGGCACCCGGTCCCCGCGAAGGCGGACGCGGTCGTGTAGCCGGCCGCGGGTCCGGCCGCCTCGTGGGCGGGGTCCGGTTCCGCCTAAGGCCCTGTCGTCGAAGTCTCGCCTGTCCCGCGGCGCCACTTCGACGACGGGACCTAGCAGCTGATGTGGTAGGCCTTGCGCAGCGTCTCGTGGACGGTCCAGGTGGTCTTGTCGCCCTCCCTGAGCACGCAGGCGGAGCCGGGGCCCACCTCCAACGTGTCGCCGCCCTCGACCGCGATGGTCGCGCGACCGGCGACCACCACGAACAGTTCGTCGGCCTCGGTGTCCGTGACCACTCCGGGGGTGATCTGCCAGATTCCCCGGATCTGCGAGCCGTCCTCGGCCTCCCACAGCACCTTGCCCGTGACGACGGGCGTGCCGGAGACGATCTGGGCCGGGTCGAACTCCTCCACCTCCAGTTCGGCGTCGGGGAAGTCCGTCACGGAGACGGCGAAGGAGGCGGGGGCTGCGCTGCGGTCACGGGTGCTCATGGCCCGTCACCCTAATCGGGTGGTCCCCCGCCTCGCGGCGACCAGAGCGTCCAGCGCGGACGCGCCGGACGAGGCATCCTGTCCACCCCGTCGGGGTCGGTGTCCGCCGGGTTTCGGCCAGGGCGGCGGCTGGACGCCGGTGGCGTCGGCGGGCGCGTCCGGGTCGCGGGCGTCGTACCGCGCGGGCGCGGTCCGGGGTGGGGCGGGCGGCGCGGGGGGCGCGGTACTCGGACAGGTTGGCGCGGGAGCGACGGGAGCGCGTTTGGGGGCGCGAATCCGGTGCCATGGATGGGGACATGCCACAGCACAGAGCATCCGCGCCCACATCCGCATCCGCTGTCCCGGCGCCCGCGCCGACCTCGGTCCCGGTCCTGTCGGAAGAGGTACGCGAGGCGCTGGCCACCGGGAGGCCCGTCGTCGCCCTGGAGTCGACGATCATCGCGCACGGCCTGCCGCGCCCCCGCAATCTGGCGGTGGGCACCGAACTGGAGGCCTTGGTCCGCTCCGAGGGGGCGGTCCCGGCGACGATCGCCGTGGTGGACGGCGTGGCGTACGCGGGCCTCGACAAGGGGCAACTGGAGCGGATCGCGGGCGGCGAGGACGTGCGCAAGCTCGGCCACCGCGATCTGGCGCCCGCCCTCGCGACGGGCGCGACCGGGGCGACGACGGTCTCCGCGACGGCGTTCCTGGCGGCGCGGGCCGGGCTGCGCGTCTTCGCCACGGGCGGCCTGGGCGGGGTGCACCGGGAGTTCGCCCACACCCAGGACGAGTCGGCGGACCTGTCGCTGCTCGCGCGCACCCGGATCACGGTGGTCTGCGCGGGGGTGAAGTCGATCCTGGACGTGCCCGCCACGCTGCAACGGCTGGAGACCCTGGGCGTCGGGGTGCTCGGGTACGGAACGGACCGCTTCCCCGGGTTCTACCTGTCCAGTTCCGGCGAGCCGGTGGACTGGACCGTGCACCGTCCGGAGGAGGTGGCGGCGGTGATGGCGGCTCAGGACGCACTCGGGGGAACGGAGTCCGCGCTGCTGGTGGCCCATCCGGTGGCCGAGGCGGAGCAGCTGGATCCGGAGCTGCACGACCGGGTCCTGGCGGAGGCCCTCGACGCGTGCCGGGAGCGGGGCATCACGGGGCAGGCGGTGACCCCGTTCCTCCTGGGGTTCCTGGTACGGGCGACCGGCGGCGCGTCGTTGGAGGCGAACCTGGCGGCGGTACGGGGCAACGTCCGGCTCGGGGCCAGGATCGCGGGGGCCTGGGCGGCCCGCGCATGACCGGGCGGGGGGCGACCGGCGCGGATTCGACGGCGCCGGATGCGAGGGGCACGGCTGCGGGCGCGACGGCGACGGACCCGCGGGGAGCGGCCGCGAGCGGGGCGGAGCGCGAACCGGGCGCGCTGCTGGTCGTCGGCGACGTGGTGACCGACGTGGTCGCGGTGCACACGGAACCGCTCGCGCCCGCCACCGACACGGTCGCCCGGATCCGTACCCTGCCGGGCGGGGCGGGCGGCAACGCCGCCTGCTGGGCGGCGCACGAGGGCGCCCCGGAGGTACGGATCCTGGCGCGGGTGGGCACCGAGGCGGCGCGGTGGCACGAACGGGCGCTGGTCGACGCGGGGGTCCGCCCCAAGCTGGTCGTCGACCGGGGGGAACCGACCGGGACGGTGGTGGCGCTGGTCGGCAAGGACGCGGAGCGGACGTTCCTGACGGACAGCGGGGCGTCCCTGCGGCTGTGCCCGGCCGACTGGGCGCCGGCCCTGCTGGACGGGGCCGCGCACCTGCACCTGTCGGGGTACCTGTTCTTCGCGGACAGCAGCCGGGAGTTGGCGAGGGTGGCGCTGAGGGCGGCCCGGACCCGGGGGGTGCCGGTGAGCGTGGACCCGGCCTCGGCGGGGTTCCTGGCCACGCTGGGCCCGGAGCGCTTCCTGACGGCCGTGGCGGGTGCCTGCGTACTGCTGCCGAACGAGGACGAGGCGAGGCTGCTGGCGGGGCTCCCCGAGCCGGCCGGGGTGGCCCGGGCGGCGGTGGCGCTGAGCCGCCGGGTGCCGCTGGTGGTGGTCACCCGGGGCGCGGCCGGGGCGCTGATCGCCGAGGGCGGGCGCATCACGGCCGAGGTCGACGCCGAGGCCGTCGAGGCCGTGGACTCCACGGGTGCGGGGGACGCCTTCACCGGCGGTTTCCTGGCGGCCCGGCTGGCGGGCGCCACCCCGGTGGAGGCGGCCCGTGCGGGGTGCCGGGCGGCCGCGGTGGCGGTCACCCGGCTGGGCGGACGTCCGTAGCACCATCGCCCGCCACGCCCCGGGGCCGGCGGGCCCCGGGGCGGGTCGATCAGGGTCGCCCCGGGGGCGGGGTCACGGGGTGAACACCTGGTCCAGGGTGTCGATCGCGCCCTTGCCGCCGAGGTGGTAGCGGAACACCAGGCCCTGGTTCGGGTGGGCGACCAGCCACTCGATGAGGGCGTCGAGGGTGATCGGCTTGTTCTCCGTGCTCTCGACGATCGGGGTGACGGCCGTGATCTTCGCGTCGTCCCGGATCGGGATGAACGTCTCCTTGCCGACCGTCTCGAAGGGGGCGCCGTCGGAGTCGGGGGCGCCGCACCCCCAGTTGCCGTGCTTGACGATGAGGCTGTGGAAGCCGCCCTCGGGCGTGTAGCGGTTGACGGCGATCTCGTCGGGCGAGATCGGCATCTTGTGGTCGCAGGTGGGCGCGGGCGATTCGGGCTTCCCCGCCGGGGTCGCCTTGGCGGTGGCCGGGGCGGTCGGCTTCGGGGACGCGGCGGACGCCGACGGTCCGGCTCCGGCGGGCGGGGTCGGGGTTCCGGCCGGGGACGCGGCCCCGGTCGGGGAGGTGCTCGGGCCGGCGGGGCTCGCGCCGGGAGTCGTGCCTGCGGCTCCGGTGCTGCCGTCCTCGCCGTTGCAGGCGGTGAGGGTCAGGGCCGCGCACAGGGCGAGCGTCGTGAGCGTCCACCCCCGCCGCGACCGTCTCGGTCCCTCGATCGTCCCGCCGTGTCCACCCATTGCCGTCTCCTTCTGCCAAGGCGCCACCCGGTGGCCGCCGTCGAAGCGTGGCGACAACGTAGCTCGCGGCGGTCGGCCGGGACGATGGCCGATTTCCGTTCGTCACCGACCGGGAATCGCGCTGTTGCCGATCCCGGACGTCCGTGACCGGGTGGATGCCTCGGCGTGTCAGTCAGCGAGTCCCGTCCAGGCCGGGTGGCGGGGGTCGTCCGCCCGCACGACGGCGTCGGCCAGGCCCGCCGGGTCGGTCTCGGCCTCGTAACGGGCGAACGCGGGCAGGGTCCAGCGCGCGGACTCCTCGGTCCGGCGGGCGAGGGCTCCCGGGGAGAGGCGGATGTGCACGCCGAGGTCGAAGGGGAACCAGTGGCCGAACAGCAGCGGTCCGTGCACGATCAGCACGCCGCCCGGCGGGAGTTCGACGTAGGGGCTGCGGGTGGCCCGGTCGGTCGCCGGGTCCCAGAGATCGGGCAGTACCCGGCCGGTGCCTTCGGGGTCGGTGGGGCCGAACACCTCCCGCCAGAGGGCGGCCGTGTCGTACCAGCCGGCGAGGTACGCGTCGACGTCCTGCCGGCCGAACTCGAAGCGGAGGGAGGCCGGCCGCAGGAACCCGTCGGCCGGGACCGTCACCACGGACCGCCCCCGACCGCGCAGTTCCTCGGCGAGCCGGTCCGCGAGCACGTCCGTTCCGGCGGCGGGCGCGCCGTCGATGCCCACCCGCTGCCAGGGCCCCCCTTCGGACCCCCCGGACCGTTCCTCCAGACGACCGGCGAGCCGCTCGGCCATCCGCTGCCATGTGATCGCTTCCAGCTGCACGAGGCCATTGTCAGTGGCGGGTCCTAGGTTTTTCCACGAGGGATCACCGGCGCGCAACGGAGTCGTCGGCCCGACCGCGGGGAGGGGTCTGTCATGGCCGGCGAGACGACGTACATGGAGCTGTCGCAGGACGACGGCGGGGCGCACAAGTTCTACGAGGTGACGGTGAACGGCACGGCCGTCACCGTGCGGTACGGGCGCATCGGCGCGGACGGTCAGGTGCAGAACTCCTCCTTCCCGACGGTGGAGAAGGCCCGCGCGGCCGCCGCGAAGAAGATCGGGGAGAAGGTCCGCAAGGGCTACGCCCCGGCGGTTCGCGGTGGCCGCGCGGCGCGGTCGGTGACCCGCAGGCAGGTGACCTCGGCCCCGTCGACGGCGCGCGCGGTGGCTCCGGTGCTGTGGCGTTTCCGCACGGGCTCCTCGGCGTTCGGGATCCACGTGGACGAGGACCGCTGCTGGGTCGGCAACCAGGCGGGAGACGTCTACACGCTGAGCCACGGCGGTGAGGTGCTGGCCCGGTACTCGCTGCCGGACGGGGTGAAGTGCCTGGTGGCGGACGAGTTCTGGATCTATGCGGGCTGTGACGACGGCACGGTGTACGACCTGTCGTCGAAGGTGCCGTTCGGGGCGTACGACATCGCCGCGGACGTGGACATCTTCTGGCTCGACATCCGTGAGGGCGTGCTGAACGTGTCCGACCGCAACGGCGGCCTGACCGTCATCGACCACGAGGACGAGTTCCAGTGGTCGCGGCGCTCGTCGGGGTCCAACGCCTGGATGGTGCGGGCCGACGAGCGTGCGGTGTACCACGGCCACAGCAGGGGCGTGACGGCCTACGCCCCTGACGGCGGGCGGGAGTTGTGGCACACGGCGACGGACGGTTCGGTGCTGTTCGGCTGGCAGGAGGACGACGCCGTGTACGCGGGGACCGGCCGCAACACGGTGCAGCGGCTGTCGAAGGCGACGGGCGCGGTGGAGGCCTCGTACCGGTGTGACGCGGCGGTGTACTCGTGTGCGACCTCGCCGGACGGGCGGCACGTGTTCGCGGGCGACCTCTCCTCCTCCGTGTACTGCTTCGACGCGGACGGCCGGCGGCTGTGGAAGCTGGGCACGGGCAGTGGGTCGGCGCTGTCCATGCAGTACCTCGACGGGCGGCTGTACCTGGTCACCACGGACGGTTCGCTGGTGTGCGTGGACGCGAGCGAGCAGGCCATCACGGCCGCGCAGCAGGGTTCGGTGCCGACGGCGGTGGACGTCAAGTCGGCTGCTGCGCTGCCCGTGTTCACCCCGGCGGCGTCCGCCTCGGCGGTGGCGACGGTCTCGGTGGCCGCGGCGCCGGCGGGCGGTGTGGTGGTGGAGTGCGTCCAGCAGGGCGGCCGGACGCGGGTGCAGGTGGTGTCCGACGGCTTCGAGTCCGGCTGGAACGTGCAGTTCCCGCGCGGGATCCGGGAGGCCGGCGCCCGCTACGTGGTGGAGGGACTGCACGCGGCGTCCGGCGGCTTCTACCGGGTGCGCGGAGAGATACGCCGACTGGTCTGAGCCGGCCGTGGGGCGCGTCGCAGTCGGCGGGCCGGTGTCGCGGAGTCATCGGGCGTGCCCCGGGCACGGACACGACCCGGCACCGGACGGGGTGGGCGTGGCCACCGACCAACGGGCTTCCTCGGCAAGGGCACAGGTCACGTGGAGCACGACCGGTTCGCCGCCCAGGTTGCGACCGAGGTGGACGTGGTCACTGCCCGGGGGCTCGACGAAGGTGGCCCCCGCCGGGTGCGTCTCGACGGATCCGTCGTCCAGGATCCGGGTCAGCGTTCCGGAGGTGACCACCACCATCAGCGGCACGTCGTGATAGTGCCATCCCGTGCACCGCCCCGACTCGATCACGATCTCCCGGCCCGTGAGGTCCGATCCCCCGCTCGCCCCCGGCCGTCGCGCCGTCGCCTGCCGCCCACCCATCGATCCTCCTCCACGGGGCCACCGCGGCCCGGCCGCCTCACGGTAGGAGGAGATCATGACGACGTCGAGGAAGAACCGATGAAAGGACAACAACCCTCCCCGACAAGGTGATATGAGGACCGCAGCGCGGTATCACTCCGTCATGAGTCTTGTCGTGTTCGAGTCGCACCAGCAGATCCACTGCGCCGCGTGCCGGCAGGGCCCGCTCCGGCTCCTCGTCCGCGAGGCGGGGGTGCCCCGCTGCCTGGACTGCGTCGACCTCGGCCATCTGGTCTACCTGCCGCGCGGCGACGCGGCGCTCACCCGACGTGCGCGGGAGGCCAGTTCACTCTCCGCCGTCGTGGTGCGCCGACACAAGCGCCGCCATCGTTACGAGCGCCAGGGCCTGTTGGTCGAGGAGGCCGCCCTGGCCCGAGCCGAGCGCGCCTGCCTCGCGGACGCCGAGGTGCGGGCCCGCCGCCGGGACCGCGACCGGTTGCGGCGCGCGGCCGAGGACGTCCGCTTCACGGCGGCCTTCACCGCCGAGATCCGGCGGCTGTTCCCCGGTTGTCCGGAGGAACGCGCGCGGTCCATCGCGACGCACGCCTCGCTGCGCGGCAGTGGCCGCGTGGGTCGGACCGCCGCCGGCCGGGCCCTGGACGAACTGGCGGTGTCCGTGGCGGTGCGGGCGGCCGTGCGGCACCTCGACACCGAGTACGACGCCCTGCTCATGGCGGGAGTACCGCGGTTCGCCGCCCGGGCCCGGCTGGCGGAGCGGATCGACTCGATCCTGGACGGCTGGCGGACGACGTCCGGGGAGCCGGTCCAGGCCGAGACGATCTAGACGGAGCCCTGGGTGCGGAAGCGGCGGTACATCAGCGCTCCGCCGAGCAGGAGCGCGCCACTGCCGGGGATCAGGTAGCCGAGGCCGTCGGAACCGGTGTGGGCGAGGGCCTCGGTGTGCCGGGGCGGCGTCTGCGGGGTCTGCGGCGCCGGCGGCTTCACCTGCGTGACGGGCGCCGGCGGGATGACGACCGGGGGCTTGACGACGACGGGCGGCTGAACCGGCTTGCCACCGCTGGGCTTGACCCCGTTGACGGAGGTGTTGCCGCTGGAGGGGTTGCCGATTCCGACCACGTTCACGGAGTTCCCGCTGACGTTCAGCGGGAGGTCCACGGGGAGCTGGATGCCGTTGCCGGACAGCAGTCCGGGGGAACCCGCCGCCTGTCCGCCGGCGACCGCTCCGCCGCCGTTGGCCGTGCCGGCCTTCGTGGAGGACGAGGAGTGGCCCTGCCCCGAGGCACCCGAGCCGGAGCGGGCGCCGCCGCCCTGGGAGGTGGTCGCGCAGCGGTTCCCGGCGGCGGGGTTGAGGAGCCCGACCACGCTCACGGTGTTCCCGCACACGTTCACCGGCGTGTTCACCGGTAGTTGCACCAGATTCCCGGCGAGCAGACCCGGGGAGCCCGCGGCTCTGCCGCCCGCGTCCGCGTCGGCGTAGGCGAGGCCACCCACCCCCGCGACCGCCAGTCCACCTCCCGCAACCACCGCCGTGATCAAGGCATTGCGACGACTGTGACGCATCAGTTTTCCCGCCTTCCGGAGAAGTCCGCGGGCGACTCGCCCGCACCGGAAACAACGCCGTAACCCCATTCGGGTTATAGCGCCGATGGGCATTTCACCCCATCGTGTACGGGGTAATGCCTATCTCATGATGAACAGCCCGCTGCTTCTCCTCGATGTGGACGGCCCTCTCAACCCCTTCCGGTCACGGCTCGCCGGCCTGCGCGGGTACGACAGCCACCGGATGCGTCCCGAGATCTGGATGTCCCGCCGCGCCCCCGATTCGCGCAGCGCACGGCGCGGACTCCGGGTCCGACTGCACCCCGCCCACGGCGCCCGGTTGCTGGCCCTGCCCTACGAACTCGCCTGGGCGACCACCTGGATGCACGAGGCCAACACCATGATCGCCCCACACATCGGGTTGCCCGGCGATCTCCCGGTGATCGAGTGGCCGGAGCTCTTCGCCCACGATCCCGACGGCCTTTCCTGGAAGACCCGACCGCTGCTCGCCTGGGCCGCCGGCCGCCCGTTCGCCTGGGTCGATGACATGATCAACCCGCGGGACCGGGCCTGGGTCGCCGCCCATCACCCCGCCCCGGCCCTGTTGTTGCGCGTCCATCCGCGCCATGGGCTCCGCGACCGCGATTTCGCCGCGCTCACCCGCTGGGCGAAGCACCTCGAACGAACGGGCGACCCGGCCTGACCGCCCGGCGTCGCGTGCCGCCGCCCGGGACCGATGGCCCCGGCACGCCGCGGCCGGGCGTCGTCGAGCCGCTGCGGCGGGCTCGGCCGGCGCCGACCGGACCGTCGCAACGGACCGTCGCAATGGACACCGCCGGACGGCGCCGGACGGCGCCCGGCGACGTCCGTTCCGCCCGGGGCACCGGTCCGCCGGCCCTCAGCGCTGAAGGGCCGCCACCGGGTCCGTGGACGGGCGGCCGGAGGGCCACCAGTCGGCGTCGTCCAGGCGGGACTCGTACGGGTACCAGAGGCCCTCGCGGCCGAGCCGGAGCTGACGGGTCCCGGCGGTGAGGCGGTTGCGGTCGGGGCGGTACAGGCCCCGGCCCGCGGCGAGCAGGGCGGGGCGCGCCCGGTCGAAGGGGCCGGCCGGCGGGTCCCAGGGGTCGTCGAGGACGGACAGGCCCGGCAGGCCCCCGTGCCGCCAGGCGGCCGCGCCCCGGGCGAGGTCGGTGGTGGTCCGGCCGGTGGCGCGGGCCAGGTCCCGGTAGAGGGTGCGGGCGACGCCGGTGAGGCCGGCCGTGGGGTGCGCGGAGGCCAGTCGGACGGCGTCCTGCCACAGGGTGAGGCCGGCGATCGGGTCCTCGCCGGTCGCCAGCAGCGCGAGGGCGCGGGCGCCCGCGTCCGTCGCGAGCTGGTCCAGGGCGAGCGGGTCGGGCGCGGCGGGGTCGGCCGGGTAGGCGGGCGGCAGCCCGGGGGCGGCCGGGGCGCGCATCGGCGCCGGCAGCGGGGGCAGTGCGGTGCGGGCCACCGCCGCGCGGGCGGGGACCCCGGGGAAGTCGGGTGTGGCGTCGGGCTGTTCGCGGGCGGCGTGGGCGGCGTTGCGCCGGGTCAGCTCCTCCAGCAGTTCCCGCTCCCCGCGTCCGCGCAGGAGCAGCAGCACGAACGGGTCCTCGTCCAGCAGTCGGGCCGCCCGGTAGCAGAGGGCCGCCGCGTGCTTGCACGGCGGACGCCCCACGTCGGGGCAGGAGCACCGCGCGAGCAGTTCGCCCGGTCCCGGCAGGACCGTCTCCGCGAGAGATTCCGGAACCTCCCGTTCCAGCAGGGCCGCGAGGGCCGCGGGGTCGGCGGCCACCGTCTCCAGGACCTCGCCCCATGCCGCGTCCGCGAAGGCCGGCAGGGCCAGCTCGGTGCGGTACGGGCGGGCCCTGCTCCCCCGGACGTACGCCACGATCCGACCCGGGGTGATCGTCACCGCGTCGACGTGGCCCTCCGCGGCATAGGCGCGGCCCCGGGCCAGGCGGGCCGCGTCGGGGGCGCGCTCCTCCAGCGCGACCACCCAGGCCCGACCCCACCAGGTCGTCGCCTCCAACCCGGCGGGCACGGTCTCGAAGGTGCGTCGTCGATCGTCCCGCGCGGTGATCATTCGGGCCTCCGCAGGGACACCAGGTCGGCCAGTTCGCGGTCGGACAGCTCGGTCAGCGCCGACTCGCCGGAGCCCAGCACGGCGTCGGCCAGGGCCCGCTTCGCCTCCAGCATCTCGGCGATCCGGTCCTCGACGGTGCCCTCGGCGATGATCCGGTGCACCTGCACGGGCTGGGTCTGGCCGATGCGGTACGCGCGGTCGGTGGCCTGTTCCTCCACGGCAGGGTTCCACCAGCGGTCGAAGTGGACGACGTGACCGGCGCGCGTGAGGTTCAGGCCGGTGCCCGCCGCCTTCAGCGACAGCAGGAACACCGGTACCTCGCCCGCCTGGAACCGGTCCACGAGTTGCTCGCGGCGCGCCACCGGCGTGCCGCCGTGCAGCAGTTGGTGCGCGATGCCGCGGTTCGCCAGGTGCCGCTCGATGATGCGGGCCATCGTCACGTACTGCGTGAAGATCAGCACCGAGCCGCCCTCGGCCAGGATCGTGTCCAGCAGCTCGTCCAGCAGCGCGAGCTTGCCCGAGCGGTGCGGGATCCGGGGCCGCTCCTCCTTGAGGTACTGCGCGGGGTGGTTGCAGATCTGCTTGAGCGAGGCCAACAACTTCATGATCATTCCGCGTCGCTCGATGCCCTCGCTCGTCTCGATCACGGCCATCGCCTCGTCCACCGCCGCCTGGTACAGGGAGGCCTGCTCCCGGGTGAGCGACACCGGGTGGTCGGTCTCCGTCTTCGGCGGGAGTTCGGGAGCGATGCCGGGGTCGGACTTCTTGCGCCGCAGCAGGAAGGGCCGTACCAGCGCGGCGAGTCGGGCGACCGCCTCGTCGTTGCCGCCGTCCTCCTCCTGCTGGTGCTCCACCGGGCGGGCGTGGCGCGCCCGGAAGGTGGTGAGCGGGCCCAGCAACCCGGGCGTGGTCCAGTCGAGGAGCGCCCACAGCTCGGAGAGGTTGTTCTCGACCGGGGTGCCCGTCAGCGCCACCCGGGCCGGCGCGGGGATGGTGCGCAGGGCCTTCGCCGTCGCCGAATGCGGGTTCTTCACGTGCTGGGCCTCGTCCGCGACGACCATGCCCCAGCGCTGCTCGGCCAGGCGGGCGGCGCCGGCGCGCATCGTCCCGTACGTGGTGAGCACGAACCCGCCCGCCTCGTCCAGCCCTTCGAGGCTGCGGCCCGCGCCGTGGAACCGGCGGACGGGGGTGCCGGGGGCGAACCGCTCGATCTCCCGCTGCCAGTTGCCCAGCAGCGAGGCCGGGCAGACGACCAGGGTCGGCTCGGCCCGGTCCCGGTGCAGGTGCAGCGCGATCAGCGTCACGGTCTTGCCGAGGCCCATGTCGTCGGCCAGGCAACCGCCGAGGCCGAGCGAGGTCATCAGGTCCAACCAGGCCAGACCGCGTGCCTGGTAGTCGCGCAGGGTGGCTTTCAACGCGGCGGGCTGCGGCAACGGCGCGAGCTCGCCCGTGAGTCGCTCCCGCAGTGCGGCCAGTGCCCCGACCGGGACCGCCTCCACCGGCTCGCCGTCGACCTCGGTCGTCCCCGTCAGCACGGCGGCCAACGCGTCCACCGGGTCCAACAGGCCCAGCTCCCGCTTGCGGGCCCTGCGCACCAGCTCGGGATCCACCCGCACCCACTGGTCGCGCAGCCGCACCACGGGCCGGTGCGCCTGCGCGAGCGCGTCCATCTCCCCCGGGGTGAGCCGGTCGCCGCCGAGGGCGAGTTCCCACGAGAAGGCGAAGAGCTGCCCCGCGTCGAAGAAGGCCGTGCCGTCGGTGGCGGAACCGGGCGCGGTGGACCGCACGACGGCGGTCGCGGACAACGTACGGGCCAACTCGCGCGGCCAGTGGACCAGGACCCCGGCGCTCGCCAACCGGGTCGCGGCGGCGCCCAGCAGGTCCTCCAGATCCGGATCCGACAGGGCCAGGGCGTCGGGCACCGGCTGGTCCAGCAGGCGCAGCAGCGGCGGCCACACGCGGGCGGCCCGACGCAGGGCGAGCACGGCGTCGATCCGCGCCCGCGGACCGAACCCGGCGGCGGCCGTACCGGCCCAGAGCGCGTCCGCGTCGGCGACGAGCGTCGGGTCGGCGAGGCTGTGGACCTGGACCACGGCGGCCCCGGCGCGACGCACGTCCTCGGGCTCGGCCTCGTCGAACAGACGGAACGAGGACAGGTCGAGCCGCAGCGAGATCCCCACCCCGGTGTCGGCGCCGGCCGCGACCTGGGTGGCCCACTCCAGTATCCCGGGGACCCGCTGGGGCTCCGACGCGGCGAACGGCCGCCCCGCGGCCACCGGAGCGGCCGGGGTACGGGGCAGGCCGTCGGCCACGGCGTCCAGGAACGCCCGGACCAGGGCCTCCGGTTCGGGGAGCGTCACCGGGCGGCGGCCGGCGAGCGGGGCGGCGTACGCCTCGTGGGGCAGGGCGGCCGCGACGGCGCGCGCGTACGCGATGTCCTCGGCGTCGAGCGGGCCGACCCGCCAGGCGTCGACGCCCTCGGCGGTCACCCCGGGCAGCAGCCGGCCGCGCGCGACCAGGCTGAGTGCCTGGGTGGCGGCGGTGGCCCAGCCCCGCGTGGCGGGGGCGCAGGCCACGGCGGGGTCGCGGGACGCCCGGACCAGCAGGGGCAGCGCGTCGACGACGGGCAGGGCCACGGCCGGGACGGTCCGGGCGCGCACCCCGCCGCCGTGCGGGCGGACGACGCTCAGCGGATGCGGGGTCCCGACCTCGGGGAGGGGCGCGCCGTCGGGCGCCCAGAAGACGAGCCGGCCCCGGCGGGGGACGGCATCGGGGAGGAACACGGAGGCGTGCCGCAACAGCGGGACGAGGGGGTCCGCCGGTGGCGGCGGTGGCGGCGTCACGGGTGGTCCTCCCTTCCCGGTGGTCGGCGGTCGCGTCTGCCGTCGAGTCTAGGTGGGGCCACTGACAGCGCCGGTGCCCCGGCCGGGCGGTGGCCGGCGGCCCGTGCGGGGCGCCGGCGGCCGGGGCGGGTGCGCGTCTCAGCGGGACCAGCGGGACCGCTCCGCGGCGAATCCGTACACCGGGCGGTTCGGGTGGGCGCTCGTGCGCCAGGGGCTTGCGCCGTCGTCCAGGCGCAGGGTGCCCGAGCCCGAGGGGCCCGTCCAGCGCAGGTCGAGGTACCAGTCGCAGTCGCAGCCGGTGGTGGCCGTCTCCACGCGCAGTACGACCGGTTCCGCGGCCGAGACCCGCATGGGGAACGCGGGCGCGGGGATCGCCTCCCCGGCGTCGTTGCCCGCGACGGGCCGGGCCAGCGGCCTCGGGGCGTCCAGGTTGACCGCGAACGTGGCCGGCGTCAGTCCCCCGCCGCAGCCCTGGGACATCTGGTAGACGTTCCAGGCGGGCGGGGTGCGGCGGGCGACCACCCGGACCTCCAGGCCCTGGAGGACCACGGCCCCCTCCCCCGTGCCGTGCAGGGTGATCTCGACGATCTGGCTCCCCGCGTGCACGGCCCCCTGGGACCGGGCCCAGGCGGCGGCGTCCGCCTCCACGGGGGGCGGGGGCACGCTCGCCGGTTCCCGGGGGGAGAGGTAGGCGTGATCGCAGCCGGCGGCCCACACGTGGGACCGTACCGCCGCCCGGAGCGGCGTCGCCGGACCGGCCGGCGCCCCGCCGCCCGCCGGGGGTGCCTGTGCGGTGGGGGTCCGCGGGACCGGGCCGCCGGTCGGGTCCGACCCCGCGGCCGGGTCCGAGGGTGGCGGCGGGGCGGAGAGGGACGCCGACGGGGCCGGCCCTCCCGATGCGTTCGAGGAGGAGGACGAGGAGGGCCGGATCGGCGGCGGGGTCGCGGCCGTTGCGCCGCTTCTCGTCGGCCCGGCCGTGCCCGTGCCCCGTTCGGGCCCGGCCGCCGCGAGGACAGCCACCGCCATCGCGCCCACCGCGAGTCCGGCGCCGGCGACCACCACCGCGCGCCGCCGATACCAGGACGACGCCGGCCCCGGAGCCCCCGCTCCCATCGGCTCCGGCTCCGGCGCAGACTCGCGTTCGACGGCCGCCGGTGGCACGGGGGCGGTCCCGGGCAACGGCGGCGGCGAGGCCACCGGGACCGCCTGCGCCGGTGCCCGGCGTCGCGCGTCGGCCAGCAGCCATGCCCGGTGCAGTTCCAGCGCCTCCTCCTGGCCGGCCCGGCAGGCGCGGGCGAACCGGTCCACCACCGCGAACTCGGCGGGGAGCGCCTCCCCCTTGCAGTACCGGTGCAGGGTCGAGGTACTGGTGTGCAGCCGGCGTGCCAGGACGCCGTAGCTGAGCCCCCCACGCTCCTTCAGTTCCCGCATGAGCCGTGCGAAGTTCTCCGCCTCCGCCGACCGTTCCGCCTCGCCCACGACGCCCCCGTCCCGTGAATCCGTTCCACCCTGGCATGTTCCCCCAGGTGGAAGGCCACAAGGGCGTTCCAGCGTCCCGAAACCGCCCCAATCCGTCGCGAGCCGTCCCGCCCCGGGTAGAGGCTCTTCACCGAACAGCCACACCGACCGGAAACGGGGACCCGACCACCATGTTCCGACGCTTCACCACCGCCTTCGCGACCACCGCCACCACAGCCGCCGCGCTCCTCCTCGCCACCTCGGCCACCGCCACCGCGGCCGCCACGGCGCCCGGTTTCCTGGGCGGCGCCGACCTGCCGCCGCACCCCTCGTCCCCCTGGTACGCCGGCAAGGTCACCAAGGGCCTGCCCGAGTCCGCCCCGTTCTGTCTGGAAGGGGTTCTGCCCGCGGCCGGGAGTTGGCACCGCGACTTCGGCACCGACTACGACACCGGCGCGACGCAGATCTCCGTGCGGACCGCCTCGAACGCCGCGGCCGGGAAGCTCGCGACCGCCTTGGAGCGCAAGGTCGCGGCCTGCGCCGCCGACTGGCTGCGGACGACTCCGGGCGGGACGGCCTCCTGGCAGGACTACGGGAAGCTGCCCGTCGAGGAGGGCGCGCACGTCTACGGGGTGCACACCTCCGTCCCGGACTCCGAGCCCGGCGTGCACCTGTACGGGATCGGCCGGGACGGCGTGACCGTGACCGTCGTGAAGTGGGGCCGGATGGGCGACCTGGTCGACGCGCCCGTGCCCGCGTTCAAGAAGACGACCACCACGGCGGTGAACAAGCTCAACCCCTGACCGGCCGGTGGTGGGACCATGGAGCTGAGGCCTCCGACGATTCGAGGCGATGTCCATGCGTTCCGGTAACGAGCCGGTGACCGCCCGCAGCCCGCTGCGGCTGCGGTTCTGGCTGAGTCTGTGGGGGCTGGTCTGGGCCGCCGCCGGGACGGCCGCGTTCTCGCTGGTCGGTCGTCCCGGGTGGGCGGCGGCCTGCGGGGTGATCGTCCTGCTCGCGGCGGTGGACCTGGCCGTGGTGGTCCACCACATCCACCAGGGCCCGCACTACCAGCCGGGCCCCGGCGTCCCTCCGTACGAGCCTCCCCGGAGCTAGGGTCGCGAGCCCCCCCCGGAGCTAGGGTCGCGAGCCTCCCCGGCGGGGGGTCGTTCACTCCTCGAAGCGGGCCGCGGCCAGGTACTCGGGTTGCGGATCGAGGGCCGCCGCCAACCGGAAGTGCTTGCGCGCCTGCTCGCGCCGCCCGGACCGCTCGTGGGTCCGGGCGAGCGCGAAGTGGGCGTACGCGTTGTCCGGCTCGCGTTCCAGCACCAGTTCGAACTCCAGTGTGGCCGCACGGAGTTGCGCCGCCGCGAAGAAGGCCCGCGCCCGCAGCAGCCGGGCGCCGGTGTTCTCCGGGTGGGCGGCTATGACCGAGTCGAGGAGTCGGACGGCTCCGCGCGGGTCACGGGCGGCCAGCAGTTGCTCGGCGGCCCGGTAGTCGATGACGTGCGTCTCCGGACTCACGGAGCCGGGAGAGCCCGAGGGCGACGAGGCGGCCGGCGGCTGCGGCGGCGTGGTGTCGGACACGATGTCTTTCCTTCCCTCTGCGGACACGTTCAACGCCCTTGCCCGCGCCCGCTGTTCCCGGGCGCCCGGAACGCGCCGGAAGTGTCCTTCCCGCACCACCCGCCACTCACTCCCCGGCGGCGGCCCGTGCCGTGAGCTCGTCCCACACCGTGCGCACCTGTGGTTCCAGCGCCTCCAGCGGGCCGTCGTTGTCGATGACGAGCGTGGCGATGGCCAGCCGCTGTTCGCGGGTGGCCTGCGCGGCCATCCGCGACCGCGCCTCGTCCTCGGTCATGCCGCGCCGTGCGGTCAGCCGGGCCAGTTGGGTGTCGGGCGACGCGTCCACCACGACGACCAGGTCGTAGAGGGACGCCAGGCCGTTCTCCGTGAGCAGCGGTACGTCGTGCACGACGATCGCGTCGGGGCCCGCGGCCTTCTCCAGTTCGGCGGACCGTGCCCCGACGAGCGGGTGCACGATCGCGTTCAGCGTCCGCAGCTTCTCCGCGTCGGTGAAGACGAGCGACCCCAGTCGCGGCCGGTCCAGCGTCCCCTCGGGGGTCAGCACGGATTCCCCGAACGCCGCCACGACGGCCGCGAGCCCGGGTGTACCGGGCTCGACGACCTCGCGGGCGATGCGGTCCGCGTCGACCACGACCGCCCCGTACCCCGCCAGCAGTCGCGAGACCTCGCTCTTGCCGGCGCCGATTCCGCCTGTCAGTCCTACTTTCAGCATGCTCGGCAGCCTAGGCCCTGCCGTCTCCGGCGGATCCGGTCGGGTCAGGGCCGGAAGGGACGCCCCGGCCCCGGGCGGCCGGTTTCAGCCCTCGCCCTCGCGCTCCGCCAGGAATCGTTCGAACTCGCGCCCGATCTCGTCCGCGGACGGGATCTCGGCCGGCTCGGCGATCATGTTGCCGCGGGTCTCGGCGCCGGCGGCCGCGTCGTACTGGTGCTCCAGGCCCTGGACCAGGGCGACCAGTTCCTCGTCGCCTTCCCGGATCTGACGGTCGATCTCGGTCTGCGTGCGGTGGGCCTCGGTCCGCAGGGCGTGCGCCACGGCGGGCAGGACCAGTCCGGTCGCCGCCGTGATCGCCTCCAGCACCGTCAGCGCCGCGTCCGGGTACGGGGAGCGGGCCACGTAGTGCGGGACGTGGGCGGCGACCCCGAGCACGTCGTGTCCGGACTGGCCGAGCCGGAACTCGACCAGGGACTCGGCGCTGCCGGGCACCTGGGCCTCGTCGAACGGGCTGCGGTGTCCGGGCATCAGGTCGGTCCGGTTGCCGTGCGGGGTGATGCCGACGGGCCTGGTGTGCGGAACGCCCATCGGGATGCCGTGGAAGTTGACGGCGAGCCGGACGCCGAGGCGCTCGACGATCTGTCGGACGGCGAGCGCGAAGCGCTCCCACTCGACGTCGGGCTCGGGACCGGAGAGCAGCAGGAACGGCGCGCCGGTGGCGTCCTGGACCAGGCGCACCTCCAGCTTGGGTTCCTCGAACTCCGTCCAGTGGTCGCGCTGGAAGGTCAGGAGCGGGCGCCGGGCCCGGTAGTCCACCAGCCGGTCCGCGTCGAAGCGGGCCACGACCTGGTGGGGCAGGGTGTCGAGGAGTCGCTCGACGATCTGCTCCCCGGCCTCACCCGCGTCGATGTACCCCTCGAAGTGGTAGAGCATGACCAGCCCGGCCGAGTCCTGGGCCAACGCCATGTCGGCCACCGCCAGGCCCTTGGCGTCCCATTCGTACAAACCCTGTGGATCAAGCACCGCCACCACTCCTCCTCGCCGTGTTCTCTGCAAAGAACGTCCAAGGAGGCGCCACCATTCCCCAGTTGGCCGCCTTCACGAGAACGCAATGCCTCGAACTCCCGCACCGCGCGGGATGGATGCCCGGCTGCGGGCCGGGTGAAGCGCCCTGCCGACGACGAAAGCCGTGCCGACGGCGAGACGCGACAAGGCCCGCCCCCTCGAAAGGGGACGGGCCTTGTCGTTCAACTCAGCTCAGCCCGCTCTCGCGCCGAGGCGCGAGGGCGTGACGCGCTGCTGCGATCAGCTCTGGCCGCCGGCCAGCTTCTCGCGCAGGGCGGCCAGGGCCTCGTCCGACGCCAGGGCGCCGGAGGTCTCGTCCGCACCCTCGGAGGAGTACGAACCACCGGAGACACCGGCACCGGCACTGGCGTTGCCACCGGCGGCGGGGGCGGCAGCACCCTCGGCAGCGGCGGCCTCGTCGGCCTCGCGGCTCTTGATGACCTGGGCCTGGTGCTGCTCGAAGCGGACCTGCGCCTCGGCGTACTGGCGCTCCCACGTCTCGCGCTGGGTGTCGAAGCCCTCGAGCCAGTCGTTGGTCTCGGGGTCGAAGCCCTCGGGGTAGATGTAGTTGCCCTGGTCGTCGTAAGACGCGGCCATGCCGTACAGGGTCGGGTCGAACTCGACCGACGCCGGGTCGGCACCGAAGGACTCGTTGGCCTGCTTCAGCGACAGCGAGATCCGGCGACGCTCGAGGTCGATGTCGATGACCTTGACGAAGATCTCGTCGTTGACCTGGACGACCTGCTCCGGGATCTCCACGTGGCGCTCGGCCAGCTCGGAGATGTGGACCAGACCCTCGATGCCCTCGTCCACGCGGACGAACGCACCGAACGGAACCAGCTTGGTGACCTTACCCGGGACGACCTGGCCGATCTGGTGGGTCCGGGCGAACTGCTGCCACGGGTCTTCCTGCGTCGCCTTCAGCGACAGGGAGACACGCTCGCGGTCCATGTCGACGTCGAGGACCTCGACGGTGACTTCCTGACCGACCTCGACGACCTCGGACGGGTGGTCGATGTGCTTCCAGGACAGCTCGGAGACGTGCACGAGACCGTCGACGCCGCCCAGGTCCACGAAGGCACCGAAGTTGACGATCGAGGAAACGACGCCGGAGCGGACCTGACCCTTCTGCAGGGTGGTGAGGAACGTCTGGCGAACCTCGGACTGGGTCTGCTCGAGCCAGGCGCGGCGGGACAGGACCACGTTGTTGCGGTTCTTGTCCAGCTCGATGATCTTCGCCTCGAGCTCCTTGCCCACGTAGGGCTGGAGGTCGCGGACGCGACGCATCTCGACGAGAGAGGCCGGCAGGAAGCCGCGGAGGCCGATGTCGAGGATGAGACCACCCTTGACGACCTCGATGACGGTACCGGTGACGATGCCGTCTTCTTCCTTGATCTTCTCGATCGTGCCCCAGGCGCGCTCGTACTGAGCACGCTTCTTGGACAGGATGAGACGGCCTTCCTTGTCCTCCTTCTGGAGAACCAGGGCCTCGATCTCGTCGCCGACCTTGACGACCTCGTTCGGGTCGACGTCGTGCTTGATCGAGAGCTCGCGGCTCGGGATCACGCCTTCGGTCTTGTAGCCGATGTCGAGGAGAACCTCGTCCCGGTCCACCTTGACGATGACACCGTCGACGATGTCGCCGTCGTTGAAGTACTTGATCGTCTCGTCGATCGCCGCGAGGAACGCGTCCGCGTCGCCGATGTCGTTGACCGCTACCTGCGGAGGAGTGGTGGCGGTGGTCTCGGTGCTGCTCGTCATGTGGGAAAGGGCTCCGGTTACGGACAGAAAGTCGTAGGTACTGCTACGCCGGGAGCCCTTATCGGCATCTGCCGAAGCCGGACAGCCAAGGAGGCCCCTCTTCCGCCGTGGCGGCAGGGCCTCGAAAACCGAGGGGACATCAACAGATGCAAGCGCAGCCTGCTAGGTCTGAGGAGCACAGGCTCGCAGCGCAACTTGTAGCATACGGGGGCAGCCCAGCAGGGTCAATGCGCGAAGGCGCACACCCCGGGCGGATCGCCGCATAACCGGCACAATTCGTGTGCGGGCAGGCCCCGATGGGGTTTCCCGAACGAATTCCGAGACGTCCGCGGAGGTGCGCGCGCGTCGGCGGACGCCCGCGGCCACCACGGCAGCCACCCAGACATTCGCAGACTACGACGACGGGCCCCATGAACCAAGAGGACTACGCCCACGAAGAAGTGCCCGGAGCCGACGGCGGCGCCGGGGACGACGCCGAGGCCACGCGCCGTGACGCGTCGGAGGCGGAGAGCAGTCGCGCCAGCCGGAGCTGGTGGGACCGCAACGCCGACGAGTACCAGAGCGATCACGGCGCGTTCCTGGGCGACGACCGCTTCGTCTGGGGCCCGGAAGGGCTCGACGAGGCCGACGCCGGCCTCCTCGGGCCCGTCGCCTCCCTCGCGGGCCGGGACGTCCTGGAGATCGGCGCCGGCGCCGCCCAGTGCTCGCGCTGGCTGGCCGCCCAGGGGGCCCGCCCGGTCGCCCTGGACCTCTCGCACCGCCAGCTCCAGCACGCGCTGCGGATCGGCGACGACATCCCCCTCGTCGAGGGGGACGCCGGGCGGCTGCCCTTCCGCGACGGCTCCTTCGACCTGGCCTGCTCCTCCTACGGGGCGGTGCCCTTCGTCGCGGACCCGGTGAACGTGATGCGGGAGGTGCACCGCGTGCTGCGGCCCGGTGGCCGCTGGGTCTTCTCCGTGACCCACCCCGTCCGGTGGGCGTTTCCCGACGAGCCCGGGCCGGAGGGGTTGTCGGTGTCCGCCTCCTACTTCGACCGGACCCCGTACGTCGAGCAGGACGAGCGGGGCGAGGCGCTGTACGTGGAGCACCACCGCACGATCGGCGACCGGGTCCGGGACGTGGTCGCGGGCGGCTTCCGTCTGGTGGACCTGGTGGAGCCGCAGTGGCCCGAGTGGAACAGCCAGGAGTGGGGCGGTTGGTCCCCGCTGCGCGGCAACCTGATCCCCGGCACCGCGATCTTCGTCTGCGAAAGGGACTGATCCCTTGATCCGCCGCGCCGAACTCGACTCCCTCCCCGTACGGGGCGCCGTGCCCGCGCTCGTGGCAGCCCTGGACGGGCACGGCGCGGCGGTGCTGTGCGCGCCGCCCGGCACCGGCAAGACCACGCTGGTGCCGCTGGTCCTGGCGGGCCTGACGGGGGGCGGGCCGCCGCGGCGGGTCGTGGTGGCCGAGCCGCGCCGGATCGCGGCGCGGGCGGCGGCGCGGCGGATGGCGTGGTTGCTGGGCGAGGCCGTGGGCGGTTCGGTGGGCTTCACGGTGCGCGGGGAGCGGGTGGTGGGCCCCGACACGGTGGTGGAGGTGGTGACCACGGGTGTCCTGCTCCAGCGGCTCCAGCGGGATCAGGAGCTGGCGGGGGTGGACGTGGTGGTCCTGGACGAGTGCCACGAGCGCCATCTGGACGCCGACACGGTCGCCGCGTTCCTGGTGGACGTGCGCGGGACCCTGCGCCCGGAGCTGCGGCTGGTGGCGGCCTCGGCGACGACCGACGCGGCCGGGTGGTCGCGGGTGCTGGGCGGGGCGCCGGTGGTGGAGACGGCGGGCGTCTCGTACCCGGTGGAGGTCGTGTGGGCGCCGCCCGCGCGTCCCGTGAGGCCGCCGCACGGGTTGCGGGTGGATCCTGCGCAGTTGACGCACGTGGCGTCGGTGGTGCGGCGGGCGCTGGCGGAACGTTCCGGCGATGTCCTGTGCTTCCTGCCGGGCGTCGGCGAGCTGGGCCGGGTGGCCGGGCAGCTGGGCGGGGTCGACGCGGAGGTGCTGCAGATCCACGGTCGCGCCCCGGCGGCGGTCCAGGACGCGGCGCTGCGGCCCGCGGAGCACCGCCGGGTGATCCTGGCGACCGCGGTCGCGGAGTCGAGCCTGACCGTGCCGGGTGTCCGGGTGGTCGTGGACTCGGGGCTGGCCCGCGAGCCCCGGGTGGACCACGCCCGGGGGCTGGGCGCCCTGGCGACGGTGCGGGCTTCGCGCGCGGCGGGCCGTCAGCGGGCGGGTCGAGCCGGCCGCGAGGCGCCGGGGGCGGTGTACCGCTGCTGGTCACAGGCCGAGGACGCGCGGCTGACCCCGTTCCCCGCGCCGGAGATCCGGATCGCGGACCTGGCGCAGTTCGCGTTGCAGGCGGCCTGCTGGGGGGATCCGGACGCCGCCGGCCTGGCGTTGCCGGATCCGCCGCCGGCCGGGGCCATGGGCGCGGCGCGGGAGGTGCTGCGCGCGGTGGGCGCGGTGGACTCCGCCGGGCGGCCGACCGCGCGCGGGCTGCGGATGGCCCGGCTGGGGCTGCACCCGCGGCTGGCGCGTGCGCTGTTGGACGGCACGGCCGCGCTCGGGGCCCGGCGGGCGGCGGAACTGGTGGCCCTGCTGAGCGAGGAGCCGCCGAGGGAGTACGGGGACGATCTGGCCGGTGCCTGGCGCCGGGCCCGTCAGGGCGGGGACGCGTACGGCCACCGGTGGCGGACGGAGGTCCGTCGGCTGGAGCGGGCCGCGAAGGAGCCGGGGGCCTCGGCGGCGGTGGGTGATCCGGTCGGGCGGGGGCCTCTCTCCGATGACGCCGCCGCCGGGTTGGTGGCCGCGCTCGCGTTCCCGGAGCGGGTGGCACGGGCCAGGGGCGAGGGCGCCTTCCTGATGGCGTCGGGGACGGCCGCCGCGCTCGGCGACGGCTCCGGGCTGCGCAGCGCGTCCTGGTTGGCGGTGGCCGTCGCCGACCGGCCGCCGCACGCGGCGTCGGCGCGGGTCGGGCTCGCGGCCCCGCTGGACGAGGAGACCGCCCGTGCGGCGGCGGGGCATCTCTTCCGGTCGGGCGAGGAGGTCCGCTGGGAGGGCGGTGACCTGGTGGCCCGGAGCGTCACCCGGCTCGGGGCGATCGAACTCGCGGCGCGCCCGTTGAAGGCCCCGGACCCGGCGCTCGTGCGGGGCGCCCTGCTCGACGGGCTCCGCGCGGAGGGGCTGGGTCTGCTGCGCTGGTCGCAGGACGCGCGGGCGTTGCGGGCCCGGCTGGGGTTCCTGCACCGGGCGCTGGGTGGCGCGTGGCCCGACGTGGCCGACGACTCGGCGTTGGTGGACCGGGCCGACGAGTGGCTGGAGCCCGAGCTGTCCCGGGCCCGACGCCGCTCCGACCTGGGCCGGATCGATGCCGGGCAGGCGCTGAACCGGCTGTTGCCCTGGGCCGGCGGGGAGGCCGGCCGGCTCGACGAGTTGGCCCCGGAACGCATCGAGGTGCCCAGTGGGTCACGCGTCCGCGTCGACTACTCGGGCGAGCAGCCGGTGCTGGCGGTCAAGCTCCAGGAGTTGTTCGGGTGGGCGGAGACGCCCCGGGTGGCGGGGGTGCCCGTACTGGTCCACCTGCTGTCGCCCGCCGGCAGGCCGGCGGCGGTCACCGCCGACCTGGCGTCCTTCTGGGCCGGTGGCTACCAGGCCGTTCGTGCCGAGCTGCGCGGCCGCTATCCCAAGCACCCGTGGCCACAGGATCCGGCGACGGCCGAGCCGACCCGGCACACCAACGCGCGGCTCAGGCGCTGACCGCCTGGCGCCGACCGGTCGGGGCGGACACCGGCCGGTCGGGTCAGGCGCCGACGGGTTCCCCGGGGCGGCGGGCGCGGGCCTCCAGCCACAGGGCCAGGCCGAGCAGGGCGAGTCCGCCGACCGCGAGGCCGAGGGGGGCGTACGTGTGCAGGGCGAGGACCTTGACGCGGTTCGCGGCGACCAGCTCACGGGTGTACTCGGCGTAGTCCTCGCGCATCGTCACGTGTCCGGCGAAGACGGTGAGCTTGCCGTCCTCGGCTCCGGCCGCGATGCCGCCGCGCATCTCCTGACGGATGTCCTGCTCGGCGTTGACGGGCGCCCCGGTCACCGGGTCGACCCAGAACATCGCCTTGGCCGTGTACCAGAGGCCGGTACCGGTGGTCTGCTCGAACGTCTTCGGGTCGATGCCCTCGATCGGCATCTTCTTCGGCAGCGCCACCTTGGTCCAGGGAATGGTCTGCTCGAAGTAGTAGACGTCCATTCCCTTGAAGGTGCGCGGACCGACGTAGTGGATCGGCGAGGAGCCGCGGGTCTGCGCGTCGAAGTACAGGTAGTCGCGGGGCTCGGTGAAGAACGGCCACTTGAACTCGATGCCCTCGCGCTTGACCGGGTCCCCGTCCACCATCTCGCCGGTGGCGTGCACCGGGTCCTGGGTGTGGGCGTCGAAGACGTAGCGTTCGGGGATCTGGGAGACCATCTTCCCGTCCGGTCCCATGATGTGGGTCAGGGTGTCCCAGACGACCACGTCCTTGCCGGCGCTCGCCTCGATCTCCTTCGACGCCTCGACGTTGCCCTTGAGGGTCTGGACGATGGTGACCTTGTCGACCTTCTTGGGCGTCATGCCGGCGGTGTAGTCGAGGAGGGTCGCGCCCTTGGCCTCCAGGACCATCTCCTGGTACTGCCCGGGCGGGATCTTGGCGAGGCGGGGGTAGGCGTACCAGCGCAGCAGCGGGGCGAGGGCCGCGCAGAACACGGCGACGGCAAGCAGGACGAGGCTCGCTCTGCGTCTCATGGCGGGCCTCCTCTACTTTCCGGGCGCGGTGGGCGCGGTGGTGAGCAGGGGCTTGGGCGAGGTCGCGCCGTCCGGCACCCCGAACGCCGTGATGGCGAGGACGAGGGCCAGCGCGGCGACCAGCCCGATGGCGGCGGCGACGAGAGCGCGCATGCCGGGGCCTCCGGTATCTGATGGGGCGTCAGGGAGGAGGCACCGTAGCAACGCGGGGACGAGATGAGAACCGTTCGGCTACGGGGTTTCCGAGGCGGGCGGGGTGGGGGTCCGGCTCGGCTTCGCCGTGGCCGTCGGGGACGCGGTGGGCCTCGCGCTCGGGGACGCGGTGGGCTTGGCGCTCGCCGTCGGGCTGGGCTTCGGGGTGGGGGTCGGCGACGGCTTCGGGGTCGGCGTGGGAGTGGGAGTAGGGGTCGGGGTCGGCTTGGGCGTCGGGGTCGGCGTGGGAGTGGGCGTCGGCGTGGGGGTGGGCGTCGGCTTGGGAGTGGGGGTGGGCGTCGGCTTCGGCGTCGGGGTGGGCGTCGGCTTCGGCGTCGGCGAGGGCGTGGGCTTCGGCGTGGGGGTCGGCGTCGGCTTCGGCTGCGGAGCGGGGGTCGCGGTCGGGGTCGGGCGGGGGTTCGTCGCCGCCGGTTCGGTCGCGCCGCCGCCGGGGCCCGAGCCGTCCGGGACCTCGTGCGTGCCCTTCAGGTAGTACGTGAACCAGGACCGCACCGTGCGCAGGTACTCCCCGGACCGGTTGTACGAGAGCACCGCACGGTCGAAGTCCGCGCCCACCCGCAGGTCACGGTTGCCCGCGCAGAGGTAGCGGCCGGCGGCGAGGGCCGCGTCGTGGACGTTGTTCGGGTTGCGCCGGCCGTCGCCGTCGGCGTCCTGACCCCATGCCGCCCACGTCGACGGGATGAACTGCATGGGCCCGACGGCCCGGTCGTACCGTGCGTCGCCGTCGTAGGCACCGCCGTCGGTGTCGGAGATGTTCGCGAAGCCGTTCCCGTCGAGGACGGGACCCAGGATCGGCCGCAGCGTGGTGCCGGCGGCGTCCACCCGGCCGCCGCGGGCCTGCCCCGACTCGACCTTCCCGATGGCCGCGAGGAGTTGCCGGCGCAGCCCGCATCCGGGGTCGGTCCGCGCCACCTCGGCCTCGGCCCGCCGGTACGCGGCGAGCACGCTCGCCGGGATTCCCCGCGCGCCCTCGGCGTCGCCGAGGGAGACGGGTTCGGTGCGCGGCACCTCGGCCGTGGGCGCCGGTTGCGGGGAAGCGGTCGGGGCGTCCTGCGCCGGCAGGAGGAGCGCGGGCGGCTCCGGGCTGATCAGGGGCGGCAGTTCGGTGTAGTAGCTGGAGTCGCCTCCGGCGTCGTTCGGTGTGGCGGTCCCCCCGGGGCGGGTGGTGGTCGCTTCGGCCGCGCCCACCCGGTCCTCGCTCCCGACGGCCGGACCCTGCGAGGCGCTCACGGCGGCGATCACCAGCGCGGAGATCACGACGGCGGCCGCGCCCTTGCGCGGCCCGCGTCCGAACCGGGCCGATATTCGAGACGGCATGAGCCGACCCCCCTCCCCCTCGACGTGCGCGTGACCCTACGTCAACCGGCTGCACAAGGCACCTACCAGTGCGCCGAATTCACCACTTCCCCACGACCCTGCGCAGGTCACGCATACTGTGCGGACCGTTCCGCGCGCATTGACCGAAGTAAAGGACCGAAGCCGGGACGCCTCCCGGGCAGGCCCGGGAGGTCATCGAGGACCAGGAGAGGCGCCATGCCGTTCACCCTCAGCCATGCGGCTGCCGTCCTTCCGGCCGTCCGCCGGACCGGCCGGGCACGCGGGCCGCTCGTCGCCTGCGCCCTGGTCCTCGGCTCGTTCGCGCCCGACACCTTCTACTTCCTGGACGCGATCGTCGGCGGCGTGATGCGGTACGGGGACTTCACCCACTCGATCCCGGGGGTGTTGACGGCCGACGCCGTCCTCACCGCCGCGCTGGCGGCGTGCTGGCTGTTGCTGCGCGAACCGCTGGTCGCGCTGCTGCCCCGGGCCTGGCGGGGGCGCGTGTACACCTTCGTACGGGGCGAACACTGGGGGCGGGGCCGTCGACTGCCCTCGCTCGCCCTGTGGTTCTACCCGTCGGCGGTCCTCGGGTCCCTCACCCACGTGGTGTGGGACAGCTTCACGCACCTGGACCGGTGGGGCACGAACGCGGTGCCCTCGCTCGGCGAGCCCCTCGCCTTCGGGCTGCCTCTCTACTCGTACCTCCAGTACGGCACTTCGGCGTTCGCCGCGTGCGCGCTGCTGTGGTTCACGGTGACGGCGCTGCGCCGGTTGCCGCTCTCCCCCGTTCCCGCGTCGGTGCCGGTGCTCGGCCGGGCGGAGGTCTGGGGTGCGCTCGCCCTCGTCGTGGGCTGCGTGGCCGTCGGGGTGACGATGCGGGTGATCCGCTATTTCACGTTCTTCGACCGGATCCGTACGCCGCTCGACATCATCCCGACCGTCTGCTTCGGCGCGGGCGGCGGTCTCATCGTGGCGCTGCTGCTCTACGGGGCCCTGGTGCGGCTGCGTCGGCGGGGCGACCGGCGGTCCGGCGAGGAGCACGAGGACGCGCGAACGCCCGCCCCCGTGGCGTGACGGGAACGGGCGTCGCGGTGGTCGTGCGCGGGGTCAGTGCGCGGCGGACTCCCAGTCGGGGCCGACGCCCACGGACACGTCGAGCGGGGCTCGGAGCTCGACGGCGGCGGCCATCTCGCGGCGCACCAGCTCCTCGACCTTCTTCCGTTCGCCGGGGGCGATCTCCAGGACGATTTCGTCGTGGACCTGGAGCAGCATCCGCGACGTCAGCCCGGCCTCGGTGATCGCCTTGTCGACGCGCAGCATCGCGACCTTGACGATGTCGGCGGCGGTTCCCTGGATGGGGGCGTTCAGAGCCATCCGCTCGGCGGCCTCGCGGCGCAGCCGGTTGTCGCTGTTGAGGTCGGGGAGGTAGCGGCGGCGGCCCAGCACCGTCTCGGTGTAGCCGGTTGCGCGGGCTTCCTCGACGACGCGCTGGAGGTAGTCGCGGACCCCGCCGAAGCGCTCGAAGAAGGTGTCCATGAGGCCGCGGGCCTCGCCGGGCTCGATGTTCAGCTGCTGGGAGAGCCCGAACGCGGAGAGCCCGTAGGCGAGTCCGTACGACATGGCCTTGATCTTGCGGCGCATCTCGGCGTCGACCTCGGACCGCTCCACGCCGAACACCTGGGAGGCGACGGTGGTGTGGAGGTCCTCGCCGGTCGCGAACGCCTCGATGAGGCCCTCGTCCTCGGACAGGTGGGCCATGACGCGCAGTTCGATCTGGCTGTAGTCGGCCGTCATCAGCGACTCGTAGCCCTCGCCGACGACGAAGCCGCGGCGGATGGCGCGGCCCTCGTCGGTGCGCACCGGCACGTTCTGCAGGTTCGGGTCGGTGGAGGACAGTCGGCCGGTCGCGGCGACGGTCTGGCTGAAGCTGGTGTGGACGCGGCCGTCGGCCGCGATGGACTTGACCAGGCCTTCGACGGTGACGCGGAGCTTGGCCTGCTCCCGGTGCCGCAGCATGATCACGGGGAGTTCGTGGTCGGTCTGGCCGGCGAGCCAGGCCAGGGCGTCCGCGTCGGTGGTGTAGCCGGTCTTGGTCTTCTTCGTCTTGGGCAGGTCGAGTTCGCCGAAGAAGACTTCCTGGAGCTGCTTGGGCGAGCCGAGGTTGAACTCGTGGCCGACGGCGGCGTGCGCTTCCTTCACGGCCTGCTGCACGGCGCCCGCGAACTGCTGCTCCATGCCCTCCAGGTGGTCCCGGTCGGCGGCGATGCCGGCGCGTTCCAGGCGTGCCAGCAGCTCGGAGGTGGGCAGCTCCATGTCGTGGAGCAGCTCGACGGCGCCCACCTCGGCCAGCTTCGTCGTGAAGGCGTCGCCCAGGTCGAGGACCGCGCGGGCCTGTGCCATCAGCGCCTCTGCCTCGGCGGTGTCGTCGGCGCCGAAGGCCAGCTGGCCGTCGGCGGCGGCGGGTGCCAGCTCGCGGTGCAGGTACTCCATGGACAGCACGTCGAGTGCGAAGGACCGGCGGCCGGGCTTGACCAGGTACGCGGCGAGCGCCGTGTCCATGGTGGCGCCGGCGAGGGTCCAGCCGTGCTCGGGGAAGACCCGCATCAGGCCCTTGGCGTTGTGCACGACCTTGGGCTTGGCGGCGTCCGCGGCCCAGGCGGCGAAGGCCCGGTCGTCGTTCTCGTCGAGCGAGGACGGCTCGAACCAGGCGGCGGCGCCGCCCGCCGAGGCCAGTCCGATCTCGGCGACGTTGCCCGCGCCGAGGGCCCAGGTGTCGACGGTGGCGACACCGAGGGGTCCGCCCGCGTGGGTCTCCAGCCAGGGCGCCAGCTCGCCGGTGCCCAGCACGGACGCGTCCAGCTCCACGGCGGCGACGGGGGCCGGCGGCTCCTCCTCGGCCGCGCCCGGGTCCACGGCGAGCAGTCGCTCGCGCAGCGAGGCGTTGCGGATCTCCAGTACGTCCAGCACGCCGGTGACGGCGGACCGGTCGTAGGCGGTGCGGCCCAGGTCGGCGGGGGTCTGGGGCAGCTCGACGTCCTTGACCATCTCGGTCAGGACCCGGTTGAGCTTGACGGCGTCGAGGTGGTCGCGGAAGTTCTGCCCGGCCTTGCCCTTGACCTCGTCGGCGCGTTCCACGAGTTCCGCGAACGAGCCGAACTGGGTGATCCACTTTGCGGCGGTCTTCTCGCCGACGCCGGGGATGCCCGGGAGGTTGTCCGACGGGTCTCCGCGCAGGGCCGCGAAGTCGGGGTACTGCTGCGGGGTGAGGCCGTACTTCTCCTCGACCTTCTCCGGGGTGAAGCGGGTCAGCTCGGAGACGCCCTTGGTCGGGTAGAGGACGGTGGTGTGCTCGGAGACGAGCTGGAAGGAGTCCCGGTCCCCGGTGACGATCAGCACGTCGAAGCCGAGGGCCTCCGCCTGCGTCGCCAGGGTCGCGATCACGTCGTCGGCCTCGAAGCCGTCGACCGCGAAGCGCGGCACCTTCATCGCGTCGAGGAGCTCGCCGATCAGCTCGACCTGCCCCTTGAACTCGTCGGGGGTCTTGGATCGGTTCGCCTTGTACTCGGGGAACTCCGTCGACCGCCACGTCTTGCGGGACACGTCGAACGCCACCGCGAAGTGCGTGGGCGCCTCGTCGCGCAGCGTGTTCGCCAGCATCGACGCGAAGCCGTAGATGGCGTTGGTCGGCTGGCCGGTCGCGGTGGTGAAGTTCTCCGCGGGCAGCGCGAAGAACGCCCGGTACGCCAGGGAGTGCCCGTCCATGAGCATCAGGCGGGGGCGGTCCGCTGCGGTCGTCTGGTCGGTCTTCTTCGATGCTGAATCTGCCACGCCCCCGATCCTAGGCGTCCGCTCCGACAATTCCGGCCGGGCCCGTGCGGCCCGCCCCCGCAGCGGGCGGGCCCGGCGGGCGGGCGCACCGTCGGCGGGCGGGCGCGGGCGTGACAGGATCGGAGGAGTACTCGGATGGACGCAGCGGCGCCGCTGCGATGCTCGAAGGGGAGCGACATGGCCACCAAGCCGCCCGCAGGTGATCCCGTACAGGACGCGCCCCGGATCGCGCCCCCGGCGCATGCCGCCGCCGGGCTGCCGGCCATCGGGCACACGCTGCGGATCGCGCAGCAGCAGATGGGGCTGGCCCGTACCGCGCGGACCCTCCTCAAGGTCAACCAGAAGGACGGCTTCGACTGTCCGGGCTGCGCGTGGCCCGAGGGCGACAAGCGGCACACCGCGGAGTTCTGCGAGAACGGCGCGAAGGCCGTCGCGGAGGAGGCCACGCTGCGCCGGGTCACGCCCGAGTTCTTCGCGGCGCACCCGCTCGCCGACCTGGAGCGGCGCTCCGGCTACTGGCTGGGGCAGCAGGGGCGGATCACGGAGCCGATGCTGCTGCCCGAGGGCGGCGACCGGTACGAGCCGGTGAGCTGGGAGCGGGCGTTCGCGATCATCGCGGAGGAGCTGACGGCGCTCGACTCCCCCGACGAGGCCCTCTTCTACACCTCGGGGCGCACGAGCAACGAGGCGGCGTTCCTCTTCCAGCTCTTCGCCCGCGAGTTCGGCACCAACAACCTGCCGGACTGTTCCAACATGTGCCACGAGTCCTCGGGCTCGGCGCTGAACGAGACCATCGGCATCGGCAAGGGCAGCGTCTCCCTGGAGGACCTCCACCAGGCCGAGTTGATCATCGTCGCCGGGCAGAACCCGGGTACCAACCACCCGCGCATGCTCTCCGCCCTGGAGCGGGCCAAGTCCGCCGGCGCGAAGATCATCTCGGTGAATCCGCTGCCCGAGGCCGGCATGGAGCGGTTCAAGAACCCGCAGACCCCCCTCGGCATGCTCCGCGGCACCGCCCTCAACGACCTGTTCCTCCAGATCCGCATCGGCGGCGACCAGGCCCTCTTCCGGCTCCTCAACAAGCTGGTCATCGAGACCGACGGCGCCACCGACGAGGAGTTCATCCGCGAGCACACCCACGGGTACGAGGAGCTCGCGGCGGCGGCCGCGAAGACCGACTGGGACGAGACCCTCACCGCCACCGGCCTCACCCGCCCGGAGATCGAGAGCGCCCTGGCCATGATCCTGGCCTCGAAGCGGACGATCGTCTGCTGGGCCATGGGCCTCACCCAGCACAAGCACTCCGTCGCCACCATCCGCGAGGTCGTCAACCTCCTCCTGCTGCGCGGCGACATCGGCCGTCCCGGCGCCGGCGTCTGTCCCGTCCGCGGCCACTCCAACGTGCAGGGCGACCGCACCATGGGCATCTTCGAGCGGCCCGCACCGGCCTTCCTCGACGCCCTCGACCGGGAATTCGGCATCACCTCGCCCCGCCGGCACGGCTTCGACGTGGTCCGCTCCATCGAGGCGCTGCGCGACGGCGAGGCCAGGGTCCTCTTCGCCATGGGCGGCAACTTCGTCGGCGCCACCCCGGACACCGACGTCACCGAGGCCGCGATCCGCCGCGCCTCCCTGACCGTCCACGTCTCCACCAAGCTCAACCGCTCCCACGCGGTCACCGGCCGGCGGGCCCTGATCCTGCCCACCCTCGGCCGCACCGACAAGGACGTCCAGGCGGCGGGCAGGCAGTTCGTCACCGTCGAGGACTCCATGGGCATGGTCCACTCCTCCCGGGGCAACCTCGCCCCCGCCTCCCCGCACCTGCTCTCCGAGCCCGCCATCGTGGCCCGACTGGCCCGCGCGGTCCTGGGCGCCTCCTCGGCCACCCCGTGGGAGGGGTTCGAGCAGGACTACGGGACCATCCGCGACCGGATCTCCCGCGTGGTCCCCGGCTTCGAGGACTTCAACGCGCGCGCCGCCCGCCCCGAGGGGTTCCGGTTGCCGCACGCCCCGCGCGACGAGCGCCGCTTCCCCACGAAGACCGGCAAGGCGAACTTCACGGCCGCGCCCGTGGAGTACCCCCGCGTCCCCGAGGGGCGGCTGCTGCTCCAGACCCTGCGCTCGCACGACCAGTACAACACCACGATCTACGGCCTCGACGACCGTTACCGGGGCATCACCGGCGGCCGTCGCGTCGTCATGGTCAACCCGCTCGACGCGGCCGAGCTGGGCCTCGTCGACGGCGCGTACACCGACATCGTCGGCGAGTGGAAGGACGGCGTGGAGCGGCGCGCCCCCGGCTTCCGGATCGTCCACTACCCGACGGCCCGCGGGTGCGCCGCCGCCTACTACCCGGAGACCAACGTGCTGGTCCCCCTCGACTCCACCGCGGACACCAGCAACACCCCCGCGAGCAAGTCCGTCGTCGTGCGCTTCGAACCGGCCTGATAGAACGACTCCAGGACAAGATGGTTAACGAACGTTGACACACGAACGGAGCCGGCCCATGGGCGAGCAGCACGCTGTGAAGTTCCCGCAGGAGGTCCTCGACGAGTACACGGCCATGGGCATCGACCTGCCCTCGCTGTTCTCGGCGGGCCACCTCGGCGAACGCATGGACATCCGCATCCTGGAGGCCTCGGCCGACAAGGTCGTCGCCACCATGCCCGTCGAGGGCAACACCCAGCCCTACGGACTTCTGCACGGCGGCGCCTCCGCCGTCCTCGCCGAGACCCTCGGCTCCATCGGCGCGATGATGCACGGCGGCATCAACAAGATCGCCGTCGGCGTCGACCTGAACTGCACCCACCACCGGGGTGCCCGCTCCGGCCTGGTCACCGGCGTCGCCACGCCCGTCCACAAGGGCCGCTCCACCACCACGTTCGAGATCGTCATCACCGACGACCAGGACAAGCGCGTCTGCACCGCCCGCCTCACCTGCCTGCTGCGCGACACGAACTCGTAACAGCGTTTCCGCCACCGGCCGTTGTGCGCTTCCCGGCGCCGGTCTAGCGTTCCCGCATGGGATCCGGACCGGCGCCGCCGCGCGCCGCGGCCGCCTGGGCGACGACGGCGCTCCTGGCCGCCGCCCTCCTCGGCTGCGGTGGCGGGAGCGGGCCGTCCGCCGACGCCCCGACTCCCGCCGCCACCCCGCCCCAACGGCTGTGCGCCGACCTGATCACGGCCTGGGCCGGGGTGCTCCTCGACGCCGGGGACGGCAGGGACGCCGTCGGCCTCGACTACCAGGCCATGGGGCTGTCCGGCGACCAGTACGAGATCCTGCGCGCCGTCCTCGACGGGGCCCGCGCCGTACGGCGGGACGAAGGCGCGCCGGCGGGACGCGCGTTCGGCGCCCGCGAGGCGGAGCGGCGCTGCGCGGAGCGCCACCGCTCCGGCACCCCGACCGACGGGCCCTGGCGATGAGCGGCGGCATCGGTCCGGTAGAGCCCGGCGAGGGCACCGCGGGCCGGGAGGGCCACGAGGGTCCGGACAGCGGACGCCCCGGGCCCGCCGCCGCCCGATGGGCCCGCGCCCGTTACGCGCGCCACCGGCGGGCCGTCCTGGCCCTGGGCGGGCTGACCTGCGCGGCCGTGCTGGCCGCGGGCGCCGTCCGGTTGTACGCGGACCGGCCGCGGCCCGTGCCGTACGTTCCTCCGGCGCCGTCCCAGGTGGTGTCCCTGACGTACCTCGAACCCGTGGAACCCGGCCCGGTGGACGCGGCCTTCGCGTTCACTGTCCGTGTGCGGAACGCCTCCGCGGACCCCGTCGCGGTGGAGGGCATCGACCAGCCTTCACGGGCACTGAGGGTGCTGATCCGGCCACCGCTGCCGGTCACGGTGGGTGCGGGGGAAGAGCGCGAGGTCGTCGTCCGCATTCTGGCGACCGACTGCGTGCATGTGGCACGGAATTCCGGACTCCCTTTCCTGGAAGTAACCCTCAGTAATGGATTTCGGAAAGAGCGGCACAGTTACATCCCGGGTGACCGATATGCCAGGGACCTCTCCGTCGCGCTGACCAGGGCCTGTCCCGAAGATCGAGACATGACGAACGCCCCGCCGTCATGAGCAAAACCCCCCAGACACCTGGAAAGTCAGTACTTAAACCGGCCCATGCTCCTGCCGCATCTCAGCATGCGGACAAGACGAACCGGCCGGAATTCCCCCGTTCCACCCACAGAGATCCGCTATGTATTACGCCGTGGCATAACAAGAGAGTCACATCATTGGCCTCAGCCCTCCATAACGTCCGAAGTCCCGCTTAGAGTCACGGCCAGTCACCGCGCCACCGGATTCCTTTCAGTTCGGTTCCCCGCGTTCGACACGGTGCGTCCCACGGGGGACGCAGTGCCAGGAAAGGACTGATCGTGCGTCAGCGTTCTCTCATTGCCGTGACCGCCGCGCTCGCCGCGGGCGCCCTCACCCTCACCGCCTGTGGCTCCCGCGACGACAAGGGTGGTGACTCCGCCGGCGGCGCCACCGCCACGGTCGTCATCGGCGTCGACGCCCCGCTCACCGGTGACCTCTCGGCCCTCGGCCTCGGCATCCGCAACTCCGTCGACCTCGCGGTGCGCCAGGCCAACGAGAAGAAGACCGTCCCCGGCGTCACCTTCAAGATCGAGGCGCTGGACGACCAGGCGCAGGCCTCTTCCGGCCAGCAGAACGCCACCAAGCTCACCGCCAACAAGGACGTCGTCGGCGTCGTCGGCCCGCTGAACTCCTCGGTCTCCGAGTCGATGCAGAAGGTCTTCGACGACGCCAAGCTCGTCCAGATCTCCCCCGCCAACACGAGCCCCTCCCTCTCGCAGGGACCCAAGTGGGCCACCGGCGAGAAGACCCGCACCTACAAGAGCTACTTCCGCACCGCCACCACGGACGCCATCCAGGGCCCGTTCGCGGCGCAGTACCTCTTCAACAAGGCGGGCAAGAAGAAGGTCTTCATCATCGATGACAAGAAGACCTACGGCGCCGGCCTCGCCGGAACCTTCAAGGGCGAGTTCACCAAGCTCGGCGGCGCCGTCGCCGGCGAGGGCCACATCGACCCCGAGTCCAAGGACTTCTCGGCCGTCGTGACCCAGGTCAAGAGCTCCGGCGCCGACGTCGTCTACTACGGCGGCGAGTACCCGGCGGCCGGCCCGCTCAGCAAGCAGATCAAGGCCTCCGGCGCCAACATCCCGCTCGTCGGCGGTGACGGCATCTACGACAAGAAGTACGTCGAGCTCGCCGGCGCCGGCGCCGTGGGCGACTTCGCCACCTCGGTCGGCGCGCCGGTCGAGAGCCTGCCCTCCGCCAAGGAGTTCATCGCCAACTACACCAAGGCCGGCTTCAAGGAGCCCTTCGCCGCCTACGGCGGTTACTCCTACGACTCCGCCTGGGCGATCATCGAGGGCGTCAAGGCCGCCGTCGCCGCCAACGACGGCAAGCTCCCCACCGACGCCCGCGCCAAGGTCCTCGAAGCCGTCCAGAAGGTCTCCTTCGACGGCGTGACCGGCAAGGTCTCCTTCGACGAGTTCGGTGACGCGACCAACAAGCAGCTCACCGTCTACAAGGTCGAGGGCGCCGACTGGAAGTCCGTCGAGTCCGGCACCTTCGGCGGCTGATCCCACCCGCCGGCCTCTGATCACCAGCCTGCCGGCACACCATCTCTGCCGCGCGGGGCGCGCACCATAGCGCCCCGCGCGGTGTCACATCCGTCGAAAGACTCGGAGGACCTGCGGTGCACGAACTGCCGCAACAGCTGGTCAACGGCCTGCTACTGGGATCCATGTACGGGCTCGTCGCCATCGGCTACACGATGGTCTATGGCATTGTCCAGCTCATCAACTTCGCCCACGGCGAGATCTTCATGACCGGTGGGTTCGGAGCCCTCACGGTCTGGCTGATGCTCCCCACCGGCACCACCATGTGGGTCGCTCTGCCCCTCATGCTCATAGGCGCGGTCTTCGTGGCCACCACCATCGCCGTCGCGGCGGAACGCTTCGCGTACCGGCCCCTGCGCAGCGCACCCCGCCTCGCCCCCCTCATCACCGCCATCGGCCTCTCCATCGCCCTCCAGCAGGCGGTATGGGCCTGGTTCCCCGGCGCCACGAGCTCCCTGGTCTTCCCCGAGATCCCCGGCGGCCCCTTCCACCTGGGCAGCATCACCATCCAGACCGGTGACGTCTTCCTCATGATCGCCGCCCCCGTGTCCATGGCCTTCCTCGGCTTCTTCGTCAAGAAGACCCGTACCGGCCGCGGCATGCAGGCGACCGCACAGGACCCCGACACCGCCAAGCTCATGGGCATCAACACGGACCGCATCATCACCACCGCGTTCGCCCTCGGAGCCGTCTTCGCCGCAGTCGGCGCGGTCGCCTACGGCCTCAAGTACGGCGAAGTCCAGTTCAAGATGGGCTTCCTGCTCGGCCTCAAGGCCTTCACCGCGGCCGTCCTCGGCGGCATCGGCAACATCTACGGCGCCATGGTCGGCGGTCTCGTCCTCGGTCTCGCCGAAACCCTGACCACCGCCTACGTCGCCGACATCCCCGGCTTCGAACAGCTCGGCGGCCAGTCCTGGGGCAACACCTGGGCGTTCGTACTTCTCATCCTCGTGCTCCTCTTCCGGCCTCAAGGCCTGCTGGGCCAGCGCGTGGCGGACAGGGTGTGACAACCATGACGACCATCACCGCGGAAACCGCGACGACGACCACCGCACCGCAGAACAAGGGCTTCATCCCCCTCTCCGAGAAGACGGGCCGCGCCCTCGCCACCGCCGGCGGCGCCCTCACCGTCGTCTCCGCCTTCCTCGCCTGGACCTGGACCGCCGCCTTCCCCGGAGACCTCACCGTCTACGGCTACCCCGGCGGCATGCAGTGGCTCGTCCTCATCGGCGGCGCCCTCACCACCCTGTTCGCCCTCGCCTCCTACGGGGTCAAGGGCCTGGGCTGGATCGCCCCCGCAGGCACCGACGCGGCCATCAAGCTCGCCGCCCTCGCCGCCTTCGTCACCACCTGGTACACCGCCATCGCGATCGTGGTCGAGCTCGGCGCACTCGTCGACCTCGAACCCGGTGCGGGCATCGCCGCCCTCGCCAGCCTCGTCGCGGTCATCGGCGCCTTCGCGCTCCCCTTCGAGCGCCCCGCGCTCGAAGGCCCCGACCCGGACGACGGCGACTGGGACAAGTTCAAGCACAACGCCGGAAACCGCTGGACGACCTTCAAGGCCGCCTTCGTCTCCGGCCCCGTCAAGCCGGCCCGCGTGCTCCCCGCCTGGGTCGAGATCCTCCTCATCGCCACCGTCCTCGGCCTCGCCCTCACGGTGTTCACGTACGGCATCACCACCCCGTACCAGGAGCTCTTCGTCGGCTTCCTGATCACGGCCGGATTCGGCGCCGCCGCGATCAACAAGGCGGGCCTCATGGCCCGTCTGAGCACCCTCACCGCCCGGCACCGCAACGTCGCCCTCGTCGGCGCCTTCGCCGCCGCGGCCGCCTTCCCCCTCACCCAGACCGACGACCAGTACGCGAACCTCGGCGTCAACATCCTGATCTTCGCCACCGTCGCACTCGGCCTGAACATCGTGGTCGGCCTCACCGGCCTCCTCGACCTGGGATACGTCGCCTTCCTCGGTGTCGGTGCCTACACCGCCGCCCTGGTCTCCGGCTCGCCCAACTCCCCCTTCGGAGTGCACTTCCCCTTCTGGGCCGCACTCCTCGCCGGCGCCGTCGCATCAATGGTCTTCGGTGTCCTCATCGGCGCCCCCACCCTGCGCCTGCGCGGCGACTACCTCGCCATCGTCACCCTCGGCTTCGGTGAGATCTTCCGCATCTCCATGAACAACCTCGACGGTGTCTCCGGCCCCGACATCACCAACGGGCCCAACGGCATCGCCAACATCCCGAACATCAACATCCTCGGGTTCGACTTCGGCGCGGCACACACCATCGCCGGATTCACCATCGGCAGGTTCGCGAACTACTTCCTGCTGATGCTGCTCATCACCCTGATCGTGGTCCTGGTCTTCCGCCGCAGCGCCGAATCCCGCATCGGCCGCGCCTGGGTCGCCATCCGCGAGGACGAGACCGCCGCCGAGGCCATGGGCATCAACGGCTTCCGCGTCAAGCTCATCGCCTTCGCCCTCGGCGCCACCCTGGCCGGCCTCGCCGGCGCCGTCCAGGCCCACGTCCAGTACACGGTCACCCCCGACCAGTACACCTTCGCCAACGCCGTGCCCCCGAACTCCGCGTTCCTGCTCGCCGCGGTGGTCCTCGGCGGCATGGGCACCATCTCCGGACCCCTCGTCGGCGGATCGCTGCTCTTCCTGATCCCCAACAAGCTCCAGTTCCTGGGCGAGTACCAGCTCCTCGTCTTCGGTGTCGCACTCATCGTCCTGATGCGCCTGCGCCCCGAGGGCCTCATCCCCAACAAGCGCAACCAGCTCGAACTCCACGACTCGCTGGAAGCGCCCACAGTCCTCGGTAAGGCAGGGGTCTGACCCATGACGACCACCACCACCGACACCCCCGACACCCCCGCCGTCACCACGGCGGAGACCGTCCTCGACGCACGCGGCGTCACGATGCGCTTCGGCGGCCTCACCGCCGTCAAGAACGTCGACCTGACCGTCCGCAGCGGCGAGATCGTCGGACTCATCGGCCCCAACGGCGCCGGCAAGACCACCTTCTTCAACTGCCTCACCGGCCTCTACATCCCCACCGAGGGTGAAGTCCGGTACAAGGGCACGGTCCTGCCCCCCAAGTCGTTCAAGGTCACCGCGGCCGGTGTCGCCCGCACCTTCCAGAACATCCGTCTCTTCAACAACATGACGGTCCTGGAGAACGTCCTCGTCGGACGCCACACCCGCACCAAGGTGGGCCTCTGGTCCGCCCTGCTGCGCCTCCCGAGCTTCGGCCGGGAGGAAGCGGCCAGCCGCGACAAGGCGATGGAGCTCCTCACGTTCATCGGCCTGGAGCACAAGGCCGACCACCTCGCGCGGAACCTGCCCTACGGCGAGCAGCGCAAGCTGGAGATCGCCCGCGCGCTCGCCAGCGACCCCGGTCTCATCCTCCTGGACGAGCCCACCGCCGGCATGAACCCGCAGGAGACCCGGACCACCGAGGAACTCATCTTCGCGATCCGGGACATGGGCATCGCCGTCCTCGTCATCGAGCACGACATGCGCTTCATCTTCAACCTCTGCGACCGCGTGGCCTGTCTCGTCCAGGGCGAGAAGCTCATCGAGGGCACCGCCACCGAGGTCCAGAGCGACGAGCGCGTCATCGCCGCCTACCTCGGCGAACCCTTCGAAGGCGCCCCCGGCGCCGAGGAAGTCGCGGAGGTCGAGGCCGCCGAGGCGCACAGCACCACCAGCACGGACGGAGAAGACCGGTGACCGCACTCCTGGAGGTCGAGGACCTCCGCGTCGCCTACGGCAAGATCGAAGCCGTCAAGGGCATCTCGTTCAGCGTCGACGCCGGCCAGATCGTCACCCTCATCGGCACGAACGGCGCGGGCAAGACCACCACCCTGCGCACGCTGTCGGGCCTGATCAAACCGCGCGGCGGCCAGATCAAGTTCCAGGGCAAGTCGCTCAAGAAGATCCCCGCGCACGACATCGTCGCGCTCGGGCTCGCCCACTCCCCCGAGGGGCGGCACATCTTCCCGCGCATGACCATCGAGGACAACCTCCTGCTCGGCGCCTTCCTCCGCAAGGACAAGGAAGGCATCCAGCAGGACGTCCAGCGCGCCTACGACCTCTTCCCCATCCTGGGCGAACGTCGCAAGCAGGCCGCCGGCACCCTCTCGGGCGGCGAGCAGCAGATGCTCGCCATGGGCCGCGCGCTCATGTCCCGCCCGAAGCTGCTCATGCTCGACGAGCCCTCCATGGGCCTCTCCCCGATCATGATGCAGAAGATCATGGCCACCATCGCCGAACTCAAGTCACAGGGCACCACCATCCTGCTCGTCGAGCAGAACGCCCAGGCGGCGCTCTCCCTCGCCGACAAGGGCCACGTGATGGAGATCGGCAAGGTCGTCCTCTCCGGACCCGGCCGTGAACTGCTCGTCAACGAGGACGTCCGCAAGGCGTACCTCGGCGAGGACTGATCCCGGCACCACATGCGTGAGGCCCGCCACCGGATCCCGGTGGCGGGCCTCACGCGTACCCGGGCACTCAGCCCTTCGCGGCGTTCTTCTTCTCCTCGGCGTCCTCGATGACCGCCTCGGCGACCTGCTGCATCGACATGCGGCGGTCCATGGACGTCTTCTGGATCCACCGGAACGCGGCCGGCTCCGTCAGCCCGTACTGGGTCTGCAGGATGCTCTTCGCCCGGTCCACCAGCTTGCGGGTCTCCAGCCGCAGCGAGAGGTCCGCGACCTCCTTCTCCAGCGCCCGCAGCTCCGCGAACCGGGACACGGCCATCTCGATGGCGGGCACCACGTCGCTCTTGCTGAACGGCTTCACCAGGTACGCCATGGCCCCCGCGTCGCGGGCCCGCTCGACCAGGTCGCGCTGCGAGAAGGCGGTCAGCATCAGGACCGGGGCGATGGACTCCTCGGCGATCTTCTCGGCCGCGGAGATCCCGTCGAGGACGGGCATCTTCACGTCGAGGATCACCAGGTCGGGGCGGTGCTCGCGGGCCAGGTCCACGGCGGTCTGGCCGTCACCGGCCTCGCCGACGACGGAGTAGCCCTCCTCTTCGAGCATCTCCTTGAGGTCGAGACGGATGAGCGCCTCGTCCTCGGCGATGACGACGCGCGTCGTCAGCGGCGGAACGTGCGACTGGTCGGCGTCGGGCGTGGGCGTCGACTCGTGCTCGGCGGTCACGGAGGGCTCCTCGTTGCGGGGCATAACAAGCTCCCCTGAGCCTACCCAGCTGCGGTATGTTTGCGGCACGGAGGGTCTTCTGTATCCTCTGTTTCGAAGGGGCCCCGGTAGCCCAGTGGTAGAGGCGATGGATTCAAAACCCATTCAGCGTCGGTTCGAATCCGACTCGGGGCACTCTCCTTCATATTGAAGGGCGCGAGCGGATTTGAGCGATCTTCACTCGTCACGGTGAACGAACCTTCGAGTCTCGACGGACCGGACGAAGAACGTCGAAGCCCGCACGTGTGGAACACCACCCGTTCGATACGTGAACGTGCTCTCCCCCTCAGCAGCGTGTCCGTCGCCTGGAGGGAATCCGTCGCGCTGGTGGACGCGCACATCGGGCCGACGCATCGAGGAGCGCCGCTCGCCCAGGTCCTGTCGTCGAAGTGGCGCCGGTAGGGCCGGGCGAGACTTCGACGACAGGGCCTAGGACGGCAGCTCCCCGTCCCCTCCCAGGTTGGCGACCATGCGGCGCAGGACGTCGATCGTGGCGGCGTAGGCGGCGGTGTCGATGCCCTCGCGCATCCGCGCGTGGACGGCCGCGTTGCGGTCGTGGGCGCGCAGGCGGCCGGCTTCGCCCTCGACGGTGAGGGTCAGCGCGCCGGCGGTCTCGACGAGCCAGCCGCGGGCGATCAGGTCGGCGTGGACCGCCTCGAAGTCGGTGCCCTCGTCGGCGTAGCGGGTCAGTTTCTCGGTGAGGGCGGGGCGTTGCCAGGCGGCGGGGGCGCCGGCGACGTGGTTGAGGATCCACCAGTGGGGTTGGGTGAGGTCCTCTTCGGCGAGGGCGGCGCGCAGGCCTCCGACGACGTGTTGGGCGGCCTCGGCGCTCCAGTGGCCGATGGGCTGGGCGGCGAGTTGCTCCTGGGTGTACTGCGTGATCGTCATGTTCCGGAGCCTAGGAACTCAAGTGGACTTGAGGTCAAGGGTCCGCCGCGGTGGGGCGGCGCGCGGTGGCGGTGACCGCGTCGGGCGGGCCCGACGCGGTGCGGTGCGTTCGTCGTGCGGGTGTGGTGCGTGTGGTGCGGTGGCCCGGTCCGGGTCAGCGGACGGGGTCGCCGATGTGGTGGACGCGGACGAGGTTGGTGGAGCCGGTGACGCCGGGGGGTGAGCCGGCGGTGATGACGACGATGTCGCCGGGAACGCAGCGTCCGATGCGCAGGAGTTCCTCCTCGACCTGGGCGACCATGGCGTCGGTGGAGTCGACGTGGGGACCGAGGAAGGTCTCGACGCCCCAGGTGAGGTTGAGTTGGGAACGGGTGGCGGAGTCGGGGGTGAAGGCGAGGAGGGGAATGGGCGAGCGGTAGCGGGAGAGTCGGCGGACGGTGTCCCCGCTCTGGGTGAACGCGACGAGGAACTTGGCGCCGAGGAAGTCGCCCATCTCGGCGGCGGCGCGTGCCACGGCTCCGCCCTGGGTGCGGGGCTTGTTGCGGTCGGTGAGGGGCGGGAGGCCCTTGTCGAGGATGTCCTCTTCGGCGGCTTCGACGATGCGGGCCATGGTGGCGACGGTTTCGATGGGGTACTTGCCCACGCTGGTCTCGCCGGAGAGCATGACCGCGTCGGTGCCGTCGATGACGGCGTTGGCGACGTCGGAGGCCTCGGCGCGGGTGGGGCGGGAGTTCTCGATCATCGAGTCGAGCATCTGGGTGGCGACGATGACGGGCTTGGCGTTGCGCTTGGCGAGTTTGACGGCGCGCTTCTGGACGATGGGGACCTGTTCGAGGGGCATTTCGACGCCGAGGTCGCCGCGGGCGACCATGATGCCGTCGAAGGCGGCGACGATGTCGTCGATGTTCTCGACGGCCTGGGGCTTCTCGATCTTGGCGATGACGGGGAGGCGTCGGCCTTCCTCGTCCATGATGCGGTGGACGTCGTCGATGTCGCGGCCACTGCGGACGAAGGAGAGGGCGATGACGTCGGCGCCGGTGCGCAGGGCCCAGCGGAGGTCTTCGATGTCCTTCTCGGAGAGGGCGGGGACGGAGACGGCGACGCCGGGGAGGTTGAGTCCCTTGTGGTCGGAGACCATGCCGCCTTCGATGACGAGGGTGCGGACGCGGGGTCCGTCGACGTCGATGACCTGGAGGGTGACGCGTCCGTCGTCGACGAGGATGCGTTCGCCGATGGAGACGTCGGCCGCGAGGCCCTTGTAGGTGGTGCCGCAGGTGTGCCGGTCGCCTTCGTGGTCCTCGACGGTGATGGTGAACTCGTCGCCGCGTTCAAGGAGTACGGGGCCTTCGAGAAAGCGGCCGAGGCGGATCTTCGGGCCTTGAAGGTCGGCGAGGACGCCGACGCTGCGGCCGGTCTCGTCGGAGGCCTTGCGCACGCGGTGGTAGCGCTCCTCGTGTTCGGCGTAGGTGCCGTGGCTGAGGTTGAGGCGGGCGATGTCCATTCCGACTTCGACCAGGGCTTTGATCTGGTCGTATGAGTCGGTGGCGGGGCCCAGGGTACATACGATTTTTGCTCGACGCATGAGTCGAGCGTATGCCCCTACCAGGCAGTAGGAAATTAGTTCCGGGTGTCCACTCAACAACCTTTGGGCGAAAGCTTGTTGACATTACTTGAATGTGCGTGGGGGTGCTCTGATGAGCACCCCCGAAGCACCGTTCGCGTGGGCCGGCGCGGGGGTCGGGGCGGGTGCCCCTCCCCCGGCGGGAGCGCGTCGTTCAGAGTTGCGGCGGGGTCATGGTGAAGCGGGCGTTGACCTGGGCGTACACGGTCTGCCGCTGGGGTTCGAGGTCCAGGGGCGGGGCGGTGGCGTCCTCGGCGGCGCTGAAGGCCATGGTGCGCATGCCGCCGCCGGCCTGCGGGTAGGGCGAGGCGTTCTCGGCGCCGAGGTCGGCGAGTTCGACGAGGGCGGAGAGGTTGGCGCCGAGGGCCTCGGCGTATTCGCGGGCGCGCTGGACGGCTTCGAGCACCGCTTGGCGGCGGGCCTGGCCGTGGGCGGGCGAGGTGGGGCGCAGGGCCCACCAGGGGCCGTCGACGCTGGTGAGTTCGAGGTCGGCGAGGCGGGTGGTGAGTTCGCCGAGGGTGGTGAAGTCGTTGAGTTCGGCCGTGATGGTGACGCGCCCGTGGTAGGCGCGGATGCGTTCGCCGCGGCCGTGGCGGGTCAGTTCGGGGGTGATGGAGAAGGTGCCGGTTTCGAGCTTCTCGACGGGGTCGCCGTAGCCCTTGATGAGGTCGAGGACGGCGGTGTTGCGGCGGGTGAGGTCTTCGAGTGCGGAGCGGCGGTCGGTGCCGCGGGCGCTGACGGTGATGCCGATGCGGGCGATCTCGGGGTCGACTTCGATGCGGGCTTCGCCGCAGACGGCGACGCGGGGTACCTCGGGGGTTCCGTACGGCTGGGGTGTGGCGTCGTGAGTCATGGTTTCACTGTCGCACTGTCGCCCGGGGTGTGACGGAAGGCCGGGGCCTCCTTCGGCCCCGGGCCCGGCAGGTTCCGCGAGGATCTAGGGGGCGGTCCATTTCTGGTTGGGGGTTCCGCCGCAGGTCCAGATCTGGAGGCGGGTTCCGTTGGCGGGGTTGTTGCCCGTGACGTCGAGGCATTTGTTCGCCTGGGGATTGACGATGTCGCGTGCGGCGGGGAGGGCCCAGCGTTGGGCGGGGGTGCCGTTGCAGTCGTAGAGCTGGACGGGGGCGCCGTCGGCGGTGGAGCCGGCGGTCACGTCGAGGCACTTGCCGAGGGCGCGGAGGGTGCCGTCGGCGGCGACGGTCCATTGCTGCGCGGGGGTGCCGTTGCAGTCGTGGAGTTGGACCGGGGTGCCGTTGGCGGGGTTGGCGCCCGCCACGTCGACGCATTTGCCGGCGAGGCCGGTGACGGGGCCGGTGCGGCCGGTTCCGCTGTCGGAGGTGGTGACGCGGACGTGGTCGACGACGAGTTGCTGCGGGAAGGTGGTGCCGGCGTCGGGGTCGCCGGGCCAGTAGCCGCCGACGGCGAGGTTGAGGATCAGGAAGAAGGGCTTGTTGAAGGCCCAGGCGCGACCGCCGAGGTCGGCGGGGGTGCGGCGCTGGTAGACGGTGCCGTCGACGGACCAGGTGACGGAGTCGGGGGCCCAGTCGACGGCGAAGGTGTGGAAGGCGTCGGCGAAGGCCTGGCCGCCGGGGAGGGTGTAGGCGGCGCCGATGCCGCCGGAGCCGGAGTAGCCGGGCCCGTGGAGGGTTCCGTGGACGGTGGAGGGTTCGAAGCCGACGTTCTCCATGACGTCGATCTCGCCGGAGGCGGGCCAGCCGACCTGGCCGATGTCGTCGCCGAGCATCCAGAAGGCGGGCCACATGCCTTGGCCGCGCGGGACCTTGAGTCGGGCTTCGACGTGTCCGTGGGTCTGGGTGAAGCGGCCGGCGGTGTTGAGTCGGGCCGAGGTGTACTCGCAGCGTCCGTACCAGCAGGAGTGGTTGGCGGGGTTCTCGCGGCGGGCGGTGATGACGAGGTGGCCTTGGCCGTCGAGGGCGGCGTTGGCGTTGCCGGCGGTGTAGTACTGCCGTTCGTGGTTGTTGACGTTGTCGCCGGTCTCGGTCTGCCATTTGGCCGGGTCGGGGGCGGTCCCGGCGGGGCCGTCGAAGGTGTCGGAGAAGCCGGCGGCCGCGGTGGTGATCGCGGCGGGTCCGGCGGATGCGAGGACGGCGGATGCGGGGACGGGGGTTTCGCCGGCGGCGGTCGAGGGGGCGGTGACGGCGCTCCAGCACAGGAGGGCGAGGGCGCATAAGGCGGTGGCGCGCAGGGATGTGGTGCGTGGGGGCACGTGATCACTTCACTTCTCGTGGGGGGCGGCGGGGGGTATCGAGAAAGCGGGGATTAGGCATGCGCATGACAAGTACACCCACGGAGGGAGCGTGGAACGTCCGTGCGCTGCTTAGTTCAAGACTTGATTGAAGTCGCGTGGGACCGGGTGCGTCAAGACGCGCGCGTCGACCCGACGGTGCGTCGGTCACCGGATCGCAACCTGCCGGGGGTGTTGCGCATTGTTACCCGTGGGTCAGAATCTACGCGCGTTGTTCACGCCTCAAAAGGGGAGATGGCATGGCGTTCGACCGTAGGACTTTCATCGGCAGCACGGCGGCGACGGGTGCGGCCGTGGCGTTGGCGGGGGCCACGAGCTCCCCGGCCGCCGCCCAGGAGGGCTCGAAGGGGTCCGCTCCGCGGACCTACTCGTTCACGGTGATGGGTACGACCGACCTGCACGGAAACGTTTTCAACTGGGACTACTTCACGGACAAGGAGTTCGACGACAAGGCGCACAACGACGTCGGTCTGGCGAAGATCTCCACGCTGGTGAACCGGGTGCGGGCGCAGAAGGGTCGGCGCAACACGCTGCTGATCGACGCCGGTGACACGATCCAGGGCACCCAGCTTTCGTACTACTACGCGAAGGTCGACCCGATCACGGCGCGTCGCGGTCCGGTGCACCCGATGGCTCAGGCGATGAACGCGATCGGGTACGACGCGGCGGCGCTGGGCAACCACGAGTTCAACTACGGGATCCCCGTGCTGCGCAAGTTCGAGGAGCAGTGCGACTTCCCGTTGTTGGGGGCGAACGCGCTGGACGCGAAGACGCTGCGGCCGGCGTTCCCGCCGTACAGCGTCCACCGGTTGCGGACCCCTTGTGGGCGGGACGTGAAGGTGGCGGTGCTGGGGCTGACGAACCCGGGCATCGCGATCTGGGACAAGGCCAACGTGCAGGGGAAGATGACGTTCCCGGGGCTGGAGGAGCAGGCGGCGAAGTACGTGCCGAAGCTGCGGTCGATGGGCGCGGACGTGGTGATCGTGTCGGCGCACTCGGGTTCGAGCGGTACGTCCAGTTACGGGGACCAGTTGCCGCACATCGAGAACGCGGCGGGTCTGGTGGCCGAGCAGGTGCCGGGGATCGACGCGATCCTGGTGGGTCACGCGCACACGGAGATCCCGGAGTACCGGGTGAAGAACAAGGCGACCGGCAAGGACGTGGTGCTGTCGGAGCCGTTGAAGTGGGGGCAGCGGCTGACGCTGTTCGACTTCGAGCTGACGTGGTCGAAGGGCTGCTGGTCGGTGGCGAAGGTGTCGGCGCAGGTGCTGAACTCGAACGAGGTGGCGGAGGACCCGAAGATCGTCCGGCTGCTGTCGGACGAGCACCGCAAGGTCGTCGGTTACGTGAACCAGGTGATCGGGACGTCGACGCAGGCGATGTCCTCGGCGGACGGCCCGGTCAAGGACGTGCCGATCATCGATCTGATCAACCACGTGCAGGCGGAGACGGTGAAGGCCGCGCTGGCGGGCGGCGAGTGGGCGGCGCTGCCGGTGCTGTCGCAGGCCTCGTGCTTCTCGCGGACGGCGGCGATCCCGGCCGGGCAGGTCACGATCAAGGACGCCGCGGGGCTGTACCCGTTCGAGAACACGCTGGAGGCGCGGCTGCTGACGGGCGCGCAGGTGAAGGACTACCTGGAGTACTCGGCTCGGTACTACGTGCAGACGGCTCCGGGGGCGCCGGTGGACCCTGCGAAGCTGACGAACGCGGAGAGCATCCCGGACTACAACTACGACGCGGTGTACGGGCTGACGTACGACGTGGACGTCGCGCAGCCCGTGGGGTCGCGGATCACGGGGCTGTCCTTCCAGGGGAAGGCGGTGGATCCGGCGGCGCGGTTCGTGCTCGCGGTGAACAACTACCGGGCCTCGGGTGGCGGCAACTTCCCGCACGTCCCGCAGGCCAGGCAGTTGTGGGCCAACTCGGACGAGATCCGCAACGTGATCATCCAGTGGGTGAAGGCGAAGGGGACGGTGGATCCGGCGCAGTTCGCCTCGGTGGACTGGCGGCTGACGCGGGCCGGGGTGCCGGTCTTCTAGTCGGCGGTCCGTGCGGGCCGGCCGGGTCGTGTCGTCGAAGTGCCGCGGGTAGGACGGACTTCGACGACGGAGCCTGGGCCCTGTCGTCGAAGTGGCGCCGGTAGGGCCCGGCGAGACTTCGACGACGGGGCCTAGGGGTGTTCGACCAGCGGGAGCAGTTCGCCCGCGGGATGGGGGCGGGTGTGCTCCCGCTGGTCGAGGCCGAAGGTGGTGAAGGCGGTGCGGGCGGGCTGGGGGTAGGGGTTCTTGCCCGTGAGAGTGTTGAGGATCCCGGCGCTGCGCCAGGCGGCGAGGCCGAGGTCGGGTGCTCCGACGCCGTGGGTGTGGCGTTCGCCGTTCTGGACGAAGACGCTGCCGGTGACGGCGGGGTCGAGGATCATGCGGTGGTGTTCGTCGATGCGGGGGCGGCCGGAGGAGTCCTTGCGCAGGTAGGGGTCGAGTCCTGCGAGGAGGCTGGTGAGGGGCCGTTCGCGGTAGCCGGTGGCGAGGACGACGGCGTCGGTGGTGAGGCGGGAGCGGACGCCTTGTTGTACGTGTTCGAGGTGGAGTTCCACCTTGGTGGTCGCGACGCGGCCGGCGGTGCGGACGCTGACTCCGGGGGTGAGGACGGCGTCGGGCCAGCCTCCGTGGAGGGTACGCCGGTACAGCTCTTCGTGGATGGCCGCGATGGTGGCGGCGTCGATGCCCTTGTGGAGTTGCCATTGGGCGGGGACGAGCCGGTCGCGGACGGGCTCGGGGAGCGCGTGGAAGTAGCGGGTGTAGTCGGGCGTGAAGTGTTCCAGGCCGAGCTTGGAGTACTCCATGGGGGCGAAGGCCTCGGTGCGGGCGAGCCAGGTGAGGCCTTCGCGGCCGGCGGGGCGGGCGCGGAGCAGGTCGAGGAAGACCTCGGCGCCGGACTGCCCGGAGCCGATGACGGTGACGTGTGCGGCGGCCAGGACGCGTTCGCGGTTGTCGAGGTACTCGGAGGAGTGGATGACGGGGACGGTGGGGGCCTCGGCGAGGGGGCGCAGGGGTTCGGGCACGTGGGGGGCGGTGCCGATGCCGAGGACGAGGTTGCGGGTGTGGGCGCGGCCGAGGGCCTCGGCTTCGCCGTCGGTGTCGAGTTGGGTGAAGTCGACTTCGAAGAGGTCGCGTTCGGGGTTCCAGCGGACGGCGTCGACCTGGTGGCCGAAGTGGAGTCCGGGGAGGCGTTCGGCGACCCAGCGGCAGTAGGCGTCGTATTCGGAGCGCTGGATGTGGAGTTGCTCGGCGAAGTAGAAGGGGAAGAGCCGTTCCTTGTGCTTGAGGTGGTTGAGGAAGCTCCACGGGCTCGCGGGGTCGGCGAGGGTGACGAGGTCGGCGAGGAAGGGGACCTGGAGGGTGGCGCCGTCGATGAGGAGTCCGGGGTGCCAGCGGAAGTCCCTGCGCTGGTCGTAGAAGGCGGTGGCGAGTTCGCCGACACCTTGTCTGGGGAGGCCGTCGGCGAGGGCGGCGAGGGACAGGTTGAAGGGTCCGATGCCGATTCCGACGAGGTCGTGGGGGGTGTCGAGGTGCGCGGTCATCGGTGGGTGCTGCCTTCCAGGAGGGTGACGAGGGTGTCCAGGTCCCCCGCCGTGGTGTGGGGGTTGAGCAGGGTGGCCTTGAGCCAGAGGCGGCCGTCGGCGGTGGCGCGGCCGAGTACGGCGGTGCCGTCGAGGAGGAGGGTGCGGCGCAGGCCCGCGAGCTGCTCGTCGTCCATGGGGGTGGGGCGGAAGAGGACGGTGCTGATGGTGGGGTGGGCGTGGAGTTCGAAGCCGGGGTGTGCTTCGAGGAGTTCGGCGAGGTGGTGGGCGGCGGCGCAGGTCCGGTCGATGAGGTCGGCGAGGCCGTCGCGGCCGAGGGAGCGCAGGGTGACGGCGATCTTGAGGATGTCGGGGCGGCGGGTGGTGCGCAGGGAGCGGCCGAGGAGGTCGGGGAGGCCGGCTTCGGTGTCGTCGGTGGCGTTGAGGTAGTCGGCCTGGTGGCCGAGGGGGGTCAGCAGGCGGGTGTCGGGGACGACGAGGAGGCCTGCGGCGACGGGCTGCCAGCCGAGTTTGTGCAGGTCGAGGGTGATGGTGTGGGCGCGGGAGAGCCCGGTGAGCTTGTGGCGGTGGTGGGGGCTCAGCCGCAGGAGGCCTCCGTACGCGGCGTCGACGTGGAGGTCGGCGCCGTGGTGTCGGCAGAGGCCGGCGAGGGGTTCCAGGGGGTCGATGAGTCCCGCGTCGGTGGTGCCGGCGGTGGCGGTGACGAGTACGGGGCCGTCGGCGCGGGTGAGGGCTTCGGCGAGGCGGGCGGGGTCGAGGACGCCGGCGGGGGTGGGGATGGTGACGGTGGGGGGCAGGCCGAGGAGCCAGGCGGCGCGGGGGACGGAGTGGTGGGCGGCCGCTCCGTGGATGACGGTGAGGCGGGGGCCGTGGCGTTCGCGGGCGAGGAGCAGGGCGAGTTGGTTGGCCTCGGTGCCGCCGGTGGTGACGAGGGCGTCGGGGTGGGGGGTGTCGTAGTACTCGGCGGCGAGGGCGCGGGTGAGGAGCGCTTCGAGGGTGGAGGCGGCGGGCGCCTGGTCCCAGGAGTCCATCGAGGGGTTGAGGGCCGCGGCGGCGAGGTCGGCGGCGACCGCGACGGCGAGGGGCGGGCAGTGCAGGTGGGCGGCGCAGAGGGGCTCGGCGGGGTCGGCGGCGCCCGCGGCGAGGGTGTGGACGAGGGTGCGCAGGGCTTCGTGGTCGCCGGCGCCGCGGGTGGGGAGCACGTCGCCCAGTGCGGCGGTGACGCGGGCGGTGACGGCGGTGGGGCCGCCGGCGGGGAGGGGGCCGTCGCGTTCGGCGGCGCCGCCGCGCAGGGCGTCGAGGACGGTGTCGAGGAGGGGCCGCAGGGCGTCGGCGCCGCCGAGGCCTCCCGCGAGCGGGGGCGGCGGTGGCGGGGTGCCGGGCGGCGGGGTCATCCGGTGTCCTTAGCGCAGGCGGGCGGGAACGGCCTGGTCGTTCCCGCCCAGCACAACGATCAGACCCGAATGGGGTAACCGCCGGGGTTTGTCCGCCCGTCCGGTCTCGGCCGGGTGTTCGGTCGGACCGGCCCCGGGGCGTTCCCGTGTGCGGGCCGGTGGCCGGCGGTCAGCCGTTGCCGCGGATGCGCAGGGCGCGGGCGAGGTCGTCGAGCTGGTCGACGAGTTGGCGGCGCAGCAGCGGGATGATGTCGGCGTCGTCCAGGCAGGCGCGGCCGGCGCGGAGGTTGGCCTCGTCGACCGCGTGCGAGGGGAAGGCCCACCGTCCGACGGCCTGGCCGATGGCGGGGCCGCGGCGGGCGCCGAGGGCGACGGCCTCGGGGTAGTAGCGCGGTACGTGGTCCTGGAGGAGTTCGGCCTGTTCGGGCTGCCAGAAGCCGGAGGCGGTGGCCTTGAAGAGGTGGTTGGACAGGGTGTCGTCGTGGAACATGCGTTGCCAGGCGGCTGCCTTGGCCTCGGGGGTGGGGAGCGCGGCGCGGCAGCGGGCGGCGCCTTCTTCCCCGGTGGCGCTGGGGTCGTCGGCGAGGGCGGTGTCGATGTCGGCTTCGGTGACGGCGCCGAGGACGGCGAGCCGGGCGAGGATGCGCCAGCGCAGTTCGGGGTCGAGTTCGGGCCCGCCGGGGACGGTGCCGTCGGCGAGCCAGCCGGCGAGGGTGTCGGGCTGGGTGGCGCTGTCGATGTGGATGCGGACGGCGGCGAGGCGCAGGCCGGGGTCGGAGCCGTCCTCGGTGCGGCGCATCAGGGCGCGGGCGACGGAGGTGAGGGTGGTGAGGGCGGCGGTGCGGCGGCCGGGGGCGACGTAGTGGGCGGCGACGCGGTTGCGGGCGAAGCCGAGGACGCCCTGGACGATCGCGAGGTCGTTCTCCTCGGGGAGGTGGGCGTGTGCGGTCTCCAGGTAGGCCTCGGGGTCGAGTTCGCCGTCGCGGACCATGTCGCGCAGGGAGTTCCAGACCACGGCGCGGGTGAGGGGGCCGGGGATGCGGGACAGGCCGCGCAGGGCGGTTTCCTCGGAGACGGCGTCGAAGCGGATCTTGACGTAGCCGAGGTCCTGGTCGTTGAGGAGGATCAGGTCGGGTCGCGGGCCGCTCGCGGAGACGACGTCGGGGCTCGGGACGTCCAGGTCGAGGTGTTCGCGCAGTTCCAGGTCGCCGGTGGGGTCGCGGTCGTAGAGGCCGACGGTGATGTGGTGGGGGCGGCTGCCGTGGTGGTCGACGGTGAGGGTCCAGCCGGCGTCGCCGTCCTCGACGCGCGGGGTGAGGGTGTCGACGCCGGTGGTGCGCAGCCAGGTGTCGGCCCAGGTGTGGACGTCGCGTTCGGTGTGGGCGGCGAGGGAGTCCACGAAATCGGCGAGGGAGGCGTTGGCGAACTTGTGGCGCGCGAAGTGGGTGTTGATGCCGGCGAGGAAGTCCTTCTCGCCGAGCCAGGCGACGAGTTGGCGCAGGGCCGAGGCGCCCTTGGCGTAGGAGATGCCGTCGAAGTTGAGGAGGGCGGAGGCGGTGTCGGGGACGTCCTCGGGGGCGGGGGCGACGGGGTGGGTGGAGGGGCGCTGGTCGGCCTCGTAGCCCCAGGGCTTGCGCTCCATGCCGAACTCGGTCCAGGTCTGGGTGTAGCCGGTGGCTTCGACGAGGGTCTGGTAGCCCATGTACTCGGCGAAGGACTCGTTGAGCCAGATGTCGTCGAACCAGCGCAGGGTGACGAGGTCGCCGAACCACATGTGGGCCATCTCGTGGGCGATGACCATGGCGCGGCCCTGGCGTTCGGTGTCGGTGACGGCCGAGCGGAAGATGAACTCGTCGCGGAAGGTGACCAGGCCGGGGTTCTCCATGGCGCCGGCGTTGAACTCGGGGACGAAGGCCTGGTCGTAGGAGTCGAACGGGTAGGGCTCGGTGAACTTCTCGTGGTAGCGGTCGAAGCAGGCGGTGGTGACGGAGAGGATCTCGTCGGCGTCGGCGTCGAGGTGGGGGGCGAGGGACTGCCGGCAGTGGAGGGCGAAGGGCAGGCCGGCGTGGTCGGTGCGCACGGTGTGCCAGGGGCCGCCGGCAATCGCGGCGAGGTAGGTGGGGATCTCGGGGGTGGGGGCGGAGGTCCAGGTGCCGGCGCCGTCCTCGGGCCGGTCGGCGCCGCGGGTGGTGATGCCGTTGGCGAGGACGGTCCAGTGGGCGGGGGCGGTGACGGTGAAGGCGAAGACGGCCTTCAGGTCGGGTTGGTCGAAGGCGGGGAAGACCCGCTGGACGTCGTCCAGGAACATCTGGGAGTAGACGTACGCCTCGCCGTCCGCGGGGTCGGTGAAGCGGTGCAGGCCCTCGCCGGTGCGGGAGTAGGTCATGCGGGCGTCGACGCGCAGCTCGTGGGGGCCTTGGGTGAGCCCGGTGAGCGGGAGGCGGTTGTCGGTGAGGCCGGCGGGGTCGAGGGGCCGGCCGTCGAGCTCGACGGAGCGCAGTTCGTCCGGTTTCAGCTCGACGAAGGTGTCACCTGCGGCGCGGGCCGTGAACCGGATGACGGTGGTGGAGGTGAAGGTCTCGTCACCGGTGGTGAGGTCGAGGGTGACGTCGTAGTGGTGGACGTCGAGGAGCCGGGCTCGGAGCTGCGCTTCGTTGCGCGTCAATGCGGACATGGGGCCCATGCTGCCTGATGGGGCGGGCGGGCCCCAGGGGCCTACTCCTCGCCGGCTGCGATCGTCTCGTGGTGGCGGATGACCTCGGCGATGATGAAGTTGAGGAGTTTCTCCGCGAAGGCCGGATCGAGTTTGGCGTTCTCGGCGAGCTGGCGCAGGCGGGCGATCTGGCTGGCCTCGCGGCCGGGGTCGGCGGGGGGCAGTTGGTGGCGGGCCTTGAGGTGGCCGACCTGCTGGGTGCACTTGAAGCGCTCGGCGAGCATGTGGACCACGGCCGCGTCGATGTTGTCGATGCTGTCGCGCAGGCGGGACAGTTCGGCGGTGACGTTCTCGTGGGCCTCGTCGGTGTCGCTGTGGTTCATGGTTCCCGAGAATACGTGGCGCACGCGACGGGTTCCTCGCCACCTCGACCGGTGAGACGGCCGGCGGGGTCGGAGGGGCAGGGCGGGGGCCGAAAGGGCCGGCCTACAGGGCCTGGAGGGGCAGGGTGGCGGTGACGAGCCAGCCGCCTTCGGGGGCGGGGCCGGCGGTGAGGGAGCCGCCGAGGGCCTCGGCGCGTTCGGTCATGCCGACGAGGCCGTAGCCGCCGCCGCGGGCGTTCTCGGAGAGGCGGGCGGGCCGGCCGCCGTCGTCCTCGACGCGTACTTCGAGGCCGGCCGGGACGGTGCGCAGGTCGATGTGGACGGTGGTGGCCGTCGCCGCGTGTTTGCCGATGTTGGTGAGGGCTTCGAGGACGATGCGGTGCGCGGTGGCGGCGACGTCCGCGGGGAGCCGGGTCTCCAGGCCGTCCTCGATGTGGAGGGTGACGGGCGGGCCGGTGACGGCGAAGCGTTCGGTGAGGGCGCGCAGGTCGGCGAGGCCGGCGACGGGGGTGGTCCCGGCGGGTGTGTCGCCTGCGGCGGCGGCCTCGTCGTCGCGGAGGATCCTGACGAGGCGGCGCATGGAGCCGAGGGCCTCGTCGCCGGCGGTCTCGATGCGGCCGAGGATCTCGGCGGCGCGGTCGGCGCCGACTCCGGTGAAGCGGGCGGCGCGGGCCTCGACGACGATGCCGGTGACGTGGTGGGCGACGAGGTCGTGGAGTTCGCGGGCGAGTTCCAGGCGTTCGGCGGTGCGGACGGCGCTCAGTTCGCGGACGCGTTGGACGGACTGGAGGCGCAGGAGCAGGGAGTACGCGCCGACGACGACGGCGAGGACGGAGAAGAGCAGGGTGAACCGGCCGGGGTCGGTGTCGCGGACGGGTACGGCCATGCAGCCGAGGCCGAGGAGGGGGCCGAGGACGGCGGCGGTGCGGGCGGGGGCGCGGAGCAGGACCTGGGAGAGCAGGACGAGCAGGGCGATGGCCTCGCCTGCGCCCCAGACGACGAGGGGGTGGTTGCCGATGATCAGCAGGAGGGTGACGGTCCAGGTGGTGGCGGCGGCGAACCAGGCGCGGGTGAGCAGGGGGATGCGGGGCCAGGGGGCGGCGCTGAGGCACACGAGGATCCCGGACACCCACACGGCGGCGTGCGGGGCGCTGGGCTGACGGGCCAGGACGATGCCTTCGAAGGTGACGAGGCCGAGGAGGACCACCGAGAGGGTGACGCGGAGCAGCCGGGCGGCGCGGGGGTGGCGGCGGGTCCAGGAGGCGAGGGGGCTCATCGCGGCGGGCGCGGCCGGTCGGGGCCGGTACGGGAGGCGAGGCCCCGTCGGGAGGCGGGGGCGGGCCGGGGGCCGGGGCCGGTACGGGCGGCGGGGGCGGGGCGGGGCCGGGCCGCGCCTCCCGACGGGGCCCGGCGTGGGCGGCTCGCACTGGGCCGGCAGGCAGGGGGCACAGCGGCCCGGGGGCCGGGACTCACACCGGGCCGGGGGCCGGGGCTCACGCAGGCCCGGGGGCCGGGGCTCACACCATGCCGGGGGCCGGGTCGGGGCCCGGGCCGGCGGCCAGGGCTCGTGCCCCGCAGGCGACCAGGGCTCACACGGCACCCCGGCCCGGGGCTCGTACCCCGCCGGCGGCCAGGGCACGTGCCGCGCCGGGGGTCACGCCTCATGCCGCGCCGGCGGCGAGGCCGCTTTCCCAGGCCCACGCGGCGATCTCGACGCGGTTGCGGGCGTCGAGTTTGGTCTGGACGTTGGCCAGGTGGGTCTTGACGGTGGACAGTGAGACGAAGAGTTCGCCGGCGATCTCGGCGTTGGTCTGGCCGCGGGCGAGGCAGCGCACGACGTCGACCTCGCGTTCGGTGAGGGGCTCCGAGGGGCGGCGGGCGGCTCGGGCGGCGGGGGCGTGGGCCATTTCGCGCAGCAGCCGCACGGTGATGGCGGGTGAGACGAGGGAGTCGCCGACGGCGGCGGCGCGGACCGCTTCAACCAGCATGGCCGGGCTCGCGTCCTTCAGGAGGAAGCCGGACGCTCCGCCGCGGAGTGCCGCGTGGACGTATTCGTCGAGGTCGAAGGTGGTGACGATGACGATGCGCGGGACGTCCTGGCCGGCGAGGCGTCGGGTGACTTCGAGGCCGTCGAGCCGGGGCATGCGGATGTCGAGCAGCAGGACGTCGGGCCGGTGGGCGGCGACGGCCGCGAGGGCCTCCTCGCCGTCGACGACGTCCGCGACGACCTCGATGTCCGGTTGGCTTTCGAGGATCATCCGGAAGCCGGTCCTGACCATTTCCTGGTCGTCCGCGATGACCACTCTGATCGTCATGCGCTGCCTGCCCCACTGTCGCCCGCTGCCGATGGTCTCGTCCCGGAGGGATTCGTTCCATGGGACCGGTGCGCGTGGTGTCCCGCAACCGCGCGGCGGGCCGTCGGGAGGGTGCCGCGGGACCGGCACGGCGGCGCGCCGGTCCCGCGATGGTTCGTTCGACGTTACGTGCGCGTGGGGTGGGGCGCCTCGTCCTTCCGGTCGTTTCCCCGCGGCGCGGTTCGGCCGGAAGGACGAGGGTGGGTCAGAGGGTCGCCGCGGCGTTCTTGATGGCGGTGGCGAAGGTGGAGACCTCGGTGTAGACGCCGGGGTAGTTCGGGCGGGCGCAGCCCTGGCCCCAGCTGACGATGCCGACCTGGATCCAGGCGTTGGCGGCGTCGCGGCGGAACATGGGGCCGCCGGAGTCGCCCTGACAGGTGTCGACGCCGCCCTGGGGCAGGCCGGCGCAGATCTCCTCGCCGGGGACGAGGTCGCTGCCGTAGGCGTTCTGGCAGGAGGCGTCGGAGACGAAGGGGACGGTGGCCTTCATGAGGTAGCGCTGCTGGCCGCCGCCTTCGCGGGTGGCGCCCCAGCCGGCGACGGTGAAGGTGCCGTTGTCGTAGGTCTTGGTCTCGGCGATCTTGAGGGTGGGCAGGTTGATGGGCTTGGCGAGTTTGATGAGGGCCCAGTCCTTGCCCTGCCCGTTGTAGCCGGGGGCCTGGAGCACCTTGGTGGACTTGACCTTGACGGCACTGGAGCTGTTGAGGTCGACGACGCCGGCGGTGGCGGTGATGGAGGTGTTGTTGCCGGAGCCGTTCACGCAGTGGGCGGCGGTGAGGACTATCTGCTGGGTGTACAGGGCGCCACCGCAGCCCATGGAGAGGCGGACCATGAACGGGAACTCGCCCTGGGCGGCGCGGGTTCCGCCGACGACGGGGGCCTGGGAGGCGGTGGCGGAGCCGGGCTGGAGGCTGACGGCCGCCAGGGCGACGGCGCCGACGGCGAGGGCGCGCTTGAGGGTCGTGGCAAGGGTGGACACAGTCGACACACTGCCTTTCGTGGGGGGTTGGGCCGTGCGTGTCGTCATCGGGTGAATGACGAGTCCATGACACATCCCCCGTATGGCCGGCATCAAGAAGGCGTTTTCGGACAACTTTCGGCGCGGGGGCCCGCATGACGCAGAACCACGGGCGCGGCAGCCCGATCGAGCACGGATTTCCGCACCTGAACACGGTTCACCGCGCCCTGACGGCTCTCCACCGCCGCCTGTCGTACGACGGGATCCGCGCCTACGACGCCGGCCTGACCGCCGCCGACGCGGAGTTCTCCCCCGACGACGATCCCCACATCGGGGCGCAGCGCGTGGCCCGCGCCGTGGTGCGCGGGCTGCGGCTGCCCGACGCCCGGCTGGTGATCGGCTACCGGGTGATGACGGAGGCGGCCACGGTGGAACTCGGCCCCGGACCCGAGTACTTCGTCGAGGTCAACGAACGCTTCCGCACCCACCGCCGGGACCTCGGCGCGGCGCTCGCCCACGAGGTCGCCCATGTCCTGCTGCACCGCCTGGACCTGCGGTTTCCCACCACCGAGGACAACGAGATCCTGACCGACACCACCGCCGCCTACCTGGGCGCCGGCTGGCTGCTGCTCGACGCCTACCGCGAGGACGAGTTGACGCACCAGAAGCTCGGCTACCTCACCCCGGAGGAGTTCGGCTACGTCCTCGCCAAGCGCGGCGACCTGATCGGCGAGGACCTCTCCACCCGGTTCACCGGCCCCCGGGCGTACGAGGCGTACCAGCGCGGGCGCGCCCTCGCGGCCCGGGACCACCGCCGCGCCCCGCTGACGGCCGCATCCTGGCCGGAACGCCTGCGTTACGCGCGCGACCGCCGGACCGGATCCGCCGCACCGGGGGCCCCGTACCGCTTCGAGGGGCACGCGGACGGGCCTCGGGTCAGCTTCCCGTGCCCGGTCTGCCGGCAGTGGCTGCGGCTGCCGGTCGGCGGGCCCGTCCGGGCCCGCTGCGGGCTGTGCCACACGGTCTTGGACTGCGACACGTGAACCGGCGCCGGCGCTCCCGCATCCGGCCCGGAACCCCGCGCCGGCGGTCTCGGATCAGGTTGCGGACAACATCATGGGCCGCATGCGGTTCAGCGGGTGGATGTAGCGGGTAGTCATACTCCATCGCACGAGAGAAGCTCCGGATCCGACCCCTCGCCAGGGGGCCGGGCCCGGAGCTTCTTTCTCTGTGCGCGGACCCTCCCGACCAGCCGGCCCGCGTCTACGGCTGTGCGCCTACAGGGTCCCGACGAAGGCGGCGAAGGCGGCGTGGCCGACGGTGAAGACGGGGCCGCCGGGGTCCTTGGAGTCCCGCACGGCGACCAGGCAGGGCTGTGAGGCGACCTCGACGCAGTCGCCGCCGGTGGTTCCGCTGTACGACGCCTTGTGCCAGGCGGCGGCGCCGAGGGGGGCGCACTCGACGCATTCGCCGCCGGTGTTACCGCTGTAGCTGGACTTACGCCACCGCGCGCTGGTCAGGTCCTGGCTGATGCCCATATCGTTCCTCCATTACGCGGGTGATCAATGCAACCGAAGCCTCCACGGAGAGAGCAGCGGCCTGCAAGTGAGCGTAACGAAGCGAGGCTTCCTTGACGGTGTCAGGGTTAGCGGTCATGTGCCCCGAGATGAGATCTTCCGCGTAGACGATGTCCGGGTCATGGTCGAACCTCAGAGTGGTGAACGATCCGATCAGGCTTGCGTGTTCACCAGCCGCGAAGGGAAGCACTTGGATCCTCACCCAGCGCTCTTCCTGGAAGCTCAACAAGTGTGCGAGTTGGTGCCGCATGACCTCTCGACCGCCGATGGGCCGGTATAGCGCGGCCTCGTCCAGAACGACCCAGACCATGGGCGAACGCTCCCGGCGCAGGATCCGCTGGCGCTCCATCCGAGCCGCCACCAGGTCGTCCAGATTGTCTGGCAAACCTGTCGTCAACACCGCCCGCGCATACCCCTCTGTCTGAAGGAGCCCGTAAACCATCTGCGCCTGAAACGTGCAGATGTACTCCGCCCGCGCCTCCATCTCCGCGAAAGGCTGGAACCACGTCGGCAACTGGCTCCTCAGCACCAGCCCCACCAGCCGGGAGAACACCCCGCCCGTCACGAGCGCCGCGTCCACCCGGTCCGAGAACGCGCGGGTCGGCACCTTCCTCGCCGTCTCGATCTGTCCGACCAGCGATCCCGCGCAGAAGATGACGTCGCCGAGCTGCCCCTGTGTCAGCCCGGCGTCCTCCCTCAGTCGGCGCAGTTCGGAGCCGTAGTAGTCCAGCGGCGATGCGCTGGGATCGAGGTTGCGGATGTTGACCACGGGCGGTCACCCCCATGCTCGCGCCGTGCGGCGTACGGTCGGGTCCAGTCCGTGGCCGAGCGTAACCACGCCCACGCGCGGAGGTGGCCGGAATCCTCGACTCCCCTCCCTTCGGGGGAAGCAGAGGGGAGGGGAGTCGGGGCGCGCCGCCCCGGACTACCGCGCCCCGTACACCGGCTGCGGTGCCTCCGCCGCCGCCAGGAGCTTCGTCGCCGCCTCCCCCGCCTCCGCCGGGGTCCAGCGCTCGCCGCGCTCCGCCGTCGGGCCGGGCCGCCAGCCCTCCATGACCGTGATCCGGCCGCCCTCGGCCTCGAAGACCCGGCCGTTCACCCCGGCCGAGGCGTCCGAGCCCAGCCACACCACCAGCGGCGACACGTTCTCCGGGGCCATCGCGTCGAACTCCCCCGCCGCCGGCGCCGCCATGGTCCGCGCGAAGGCCTCTTCCGTCATGCGGGTACGGGCCGCCGGGGCGATGGCGTTGACCTGAACCCCGTACCGGCCCATCTCCTGCGCCGCGACCAGTGTCAGGCCGAGGATCCCGGCCTTGGCCGCGCTGTAGTTGCCCTGCCCCACCGATCCGAGGAGGCCCGCGCCCGAGGAGGTGTTGACCACCCGCGCCGCGACGGGCCGGCCCGCCTTCGCCTGTGCCCGCCAGTGCGCGGCGGCGTGCTTGAGGGGCAGGAAGTGCCCCTTCAGGTGCACCCGCATCACCGCGTCCCAGTCGTCCTCGTCCAGGTTGACCAGCATCCGGTCCCGCAGGAAACCGGCGTTGTTGACCAGGGTGTCCAGCCGCCCGAAGGTGGCGACGGCGTCCGCGACCAGCGAGGCCGCGCCCTGCGAGGTGGCGATGTCCCCGCCGTGCGCGAGCGCCTCCCCGCCCAGCGCGCGGATCTCCTCGACGACCCGGGCCGCCGGGCCGTCCGGGCCGGGCAGCCCGTCGAGCCCGACCCCCAGGTCGTTGACGACGACCTTCGCCCCTTCCGCCGCGAAGGCCAGCGCGTGGGCGCGGCCCAGCCCCCGACCCGCGCCCGTCACGATGACCACACGACCTTCGGCAAGTCCCATTTCAGTTCTCCTTGTTGACAGTCGCCGCGTCCAGGAAGGCCGGGCGTTCGCCGCCCCCGTGCACGAGCAGGCTCGCGCCGCTCACGTATCCCGCCCGGTCGCCTGCGAGGAACACCGCCGCCTCCCCCACGTCGCTAGGGTCGGCCAGTCGCCCCAGCGGCACGGTCGCGCCGACCGCGGCGAGCCCGGCCTCGTCCCCGTAGTGCAGGTGCGACAGTTCGGTGCGCACCATGCCGAGGACGAGCGAGTTGACCCGTACCTCGGGCGCCCACTCCACGGCCATCGACCGGGCCAGGTTCTCCAGGCCGGCCTTGGCGGCGCCGTAGGCGGCCGTGCCGGGTGAGGGGCGGGTGCCGCTGACGCTGCCGATCATCACGACCGAGCCGTGCGACTCCCGCAGCCACGGGTAGGCCGCCAGCGAGGCGGTCAGGGGGGCCAGCAGGTTCAGTTCGACGACCCGCGCGTGCCGTTCGGCGTCGCCCTCCCCGAGCAGCCGGTAGGGGGTGCCGCCCGCGTTGTTCACCAGGCAGTCGAGCCGCCCGTACCGGCGTGCGGTGGCCGCGAAGAACTCCGTCACGGCGGCCGGGTCGCGCAGGTCGAGCGCCGTGAAGGCGGCCGTGCGGCCCGCCGCGGCCACCGGTTCGTCCGGTGGCCGGCGGGCGCAGACGAGCACCTCCGCGCCGGCCGCGAGGAACGACCGCGCGATGCCGGCGCCGACGCCCCGGGTTCCGCCGGTGACGACGACAACCCTCCCGTTGAGCTCCATCGGCTGCTACCTTCCTCACCTAACAAATGTTTGGTGGAAAGGTAGCTGATCCGCTCATGGGTGTCTCCACCTCCGGCCCCGACAAGGGCATCGCACTCGTCACCGTCGACTTCCCGCCCGTCAACGCCCTCCCCGTACAGGGCTGGTACGAGCTGGCCGACGCCCTGCGCGCCGCCGGCCGCGACCCCGACGTCCGGTGCGTCGTCCTCGCCGCCGAGGGCCGGGGCTTCAACGCGGGCGTGGACATCAAGGAGATGCAGCGCGACACCGGCCACGACGCCCTCATCGGCGCCAACCGGGGCTGCTACGAGGCGTTCGCCGCCGTGTACGACTGCGAGGTCCCCGTCGTCGCCGCCGTGAACGGCTTCTGCCTGGGCGGAGGGATCGGCCTCGTCGGCAACGCCGACGCGATCGTCGCCTCCGACGACGCCGTCTTCGGGCTGCCGGAGCTGGACCGGGGCGCCCTCGGCGCGGCCACGCACCTGGCCCGTCTCGTCCCCCAACACCTGATGCGCGCCTTGTACTACACCTCGCGGACCGTGGGCGCCGCCGAACTGCACGCGCACGGTTCGGTGTGGAAGGTGGTCCCGCCCGCCGGACTGCGGGCGGCGGCGCTGGAACTCGCCGCGGAGATCGCCCGCAAGGACGGCCTGCTGATCCGGCTGGCCAAGGCCGCCATCAACGGCATCGACCCCGTGGACGTACGGCGCAGCTACCGCTTCGAGCAGGGCTTCACCTTCGAGGCCAACCTCAGCGGGGTCGCCGACCGGGTCCGCGACACCTTCGGAAAGGCGGGCGAGGCATGAGCGGACGAGACAGAAGCGGCACGTCGGCGTCGGACAAGGTGATGTCCCCCGAGGAGGTGATCGGGCGGCTGCGCAGCGGCATGACCGTCGGCATCGGCGGCTGGGGGTCGCGGCGCAAGCCCATGGCCCTGGTGCGGGCACTGCTCCGATCCGAGATCGCCGATCTCACCGTGGTCTCGTACGGCGGCCCCGACGTCGGCCTGCTGGCCGCCGCGGGTCGGATCCGCCGGCTCGTCACCCCCTTCGTGACCCTCGACTCGATCCCGCTGGAGCCGCACTACCGGGCGGCCCGCGAGCGCGGCGCCTTCGCCCTCACCGAACTCGACGAGGCCATGTTCATGTGGGGGCTGCACGCCGCCGCCAACCGGCTGCCCTTCCTGCCCGTCCGCGCCGGCCTCGGCTCCGACGTCATGCGGGTCAATCCACAGCTGCGGACCGTCACCTCCCCCTACGAGGACGGCGAGGAGTTCGTCGCCGTCCCGGCGCTGCGCATGGACGCCGCGCTCGTACACCTCAACCGCGCCGACCGCCTCGGCAACGCCCAGTACCTGGGCCCCGACCCGTACTTCGACGACCTGTTCTGCGAGGCCGCGGACGTCGCGTACGTCTCCTGCGAGCGGCTCGTCGAGACCGCCGAGCTGTCCAAGGCCGGTCCGCCCCAGTCCCTGCTGGTCAGCCGGCACTCCGTCACCGGGGTGGTGGAGACCCCGAACGGCGCGCACTTCACCTCCTGCGTCCCCGACCACGACCGCGACGAGCCCTTCCAGAAGCTGTACGCGAGCACCCCCTGGCCCGAGTTCGCCGCCCGGTTCCTCTCCGGCGCGAGCGAGCACGACTACCAGTCCGCCGTGCGGACCTGGCACGAGGAGCAGCAGTGAGCGCAGCGTCAGAGGCCACCGCGGGCGTCAGTCGCGCCGAGTACTGCGTGATCGCCTGCGCCGAGGCCTGGCGGGGCGACGGCGAGGTGCTCGCCTCCCCGATGGGGCTCATCCCGTCCTTCGGGGCCCGTCTCGCGAAGCGGACCTTCTCCCCCGACCTGCTGTTGACCGACGGCGAGGCCACGCTGGTCGGGCTCGACGGGACGCCCGAGGGCTGGCTGCCGTACCGCCGTCACCTCGCGATGGTCACCGGCGGCCGGCGGCACGTGATGATGGGCGCGAGCCAGATCGACCGGTACGGCAACCAGAACATCTCCTGCGTCGGGGACTGGGAGCGGCCGACGCGCCAGCTCCTCGGGGTGCGCGGGGCCCCCGTCAACACGCTCAACAATCCGGTGAGTTACTGGATCCCGAGGCATTCCCGTCGGGTCTTCGTGGAGAAGGTCGACATGGTCTGCGGGGTCGGGTACGACCGCGCGGAGGCGGCCGGGGCGACCCGCTTCCACCGCCTGCCGCGCGTGGTCAGCGATCTCGGGGTCTTCGACTTCGCCGGCCCCGACCACGCCATGCGCCTGGTGTCCGTGCATCCGGGCGTGAGCGTCGAGCAGGTCCGGGAGGCCACCGGTTTCGAGCTGACGATCGCCGGCGAGGTCCCGTCCACGCGGGAGCCGACGCCGGAGGAACTGCGGCTGATCCGCGAGGTCGTCGACCCCAAGGGGCTGCGCGAGCGGGAAGTGCGGGTCTGACGGATGGAGACGGCATTCACCAGGCTGGTCGGGGTCCGCCACCCGATCGTGCAGACGGGCATGGGCTGGGTGGCCGGGCCCCGACTGGTGTCGGCGGCGGCGAACGCGGGGGCGCTGGGGATCCTGGCCTCGGCGACGATGACGACCGGGCAGTTGCGTGCGGCGATCCACGAGGTCAAGGCCCGTACGGACGCCCCGTTCGGGGTCAATCTGCGCGCGGACGCCGGGGACGCGGCCGAGCGGGTGCGGCTGATCGTCGACGAGGGGGTCCGGGTCGCCTCGTTCGCGCTCGCCCCGTCGAAGGAGCTGATCGCCCGCCTCAAGGACGCGGGCGTGGTCGTCGTCCCCTCGATCGGGGCCCGGCGGCACGCCGAGAAGGTCGCCGCCTGGGGCGCCGACGCGGTGATCGTGCAGGGCGGCGAGGGCGGCGGGCACACCGGGGACGTGGCCACGACGGTGCTGCTGCCGCAGGTGGTGGACGCGGTGGACATCCCGGTGATCGCGGCGGGCGGCTTCCACGACGGTCGCGGCCTGGTCGCCGCGCTGTCGTACGGGGCGGCGGGCATCGCGATGGGCACCCGTTTCCTGTTGACCTCGGACTCCACCGTCCCGGACGCCGTCAAGGCCGAGTACCTGAAGGCCACGGTCAAGGACGTCACCGTCACCACCGCCGTCGACGGGCTGCCGCACCGGATGCTCCGCAGCGAGCTGGTCGCCTCCCTGGAGCGGGCGGGCCGCGCGCGGGCCCTGGCCAAGGCGGTGCGGCACGCGGCCGGCTTCCGGAAGCTGTCGGGGCTGTCCTGGTCGCGGATGGTGCGCGACGGCCTGGCGATGAAACACGGCAAGGACCTGTCCTGGAGCCAGGTCCTGCTCGCCGCGAACACCCCCATGCTCCTCAAGGCGTCCATGGTCGAGGGCCGTACGGACCTCGGCGTCATGGCATCGGGCCAGGTCGCGGGCGTGATCGAGGACCTTCCGTCGTGTGCGGAGCTCGTCGCCCGGGTCATGGCCGAGGCCCACACCGTGCTGGACCGACTGCACGACCTCAACCCCCCGCGCCCCCCGCACTCGCTCGGCGCCCTGCCGCCGGCAGGGTGATCCCCCTTCTCCGTTACAGGAGTCGCCCCAGATGAGCCGTGCCCGAATCCGCCTGGCGGCCGCCGCGCTCGCCGCCGCGCTCGCCGCCGCGACCCTGCCCGCCGCCGCGCACGCCGCACCGTCGCCCGGCGCGGCCCCCGGTTCCGCCGCAGCCACCCGTACCGCCGCAGCCGCCGCTTCCGTCGGGCGGCACCGCGCTTCGGCGGAAACGATCCGTCAGATCCCCCTCCAGGGCGCTGTCAACGTCCGCGACCTGGGCGGGTACCGCACCTGGACCGGTGGACAGGTCCGTCAGGGACTGGTCTACCGCTCCGACGCGCTGGGCAAGCTGACCGCAGCCGACCTCACCACCGTCTCCGGGCTCGGTCTCCGCAAGGTCGTCGACTTCCGCATCCCGATGGAGGTCCAGTACGACGGCGCCGACAAGCTGCCCGCCGGACTCCTCCCCACCGCCCGGCCCGTCAGCGACCTGGGCCTGTACGCGACCCTGGTCGGGGCGATAGCCAGCGGGGACCCCGCGACGCAGGAGCAGATGCTCGGCGGCGGTCGCGCCGAGGCCTACATGCGCGACATCTACCGCACGTTCGTGACGAGCCCCGAGAACCGGGCGCAGTTCGCGACCACGCTGAGGGAGATCGCCGACGGCGGGCAGGGCCCGCTGCTGTACCACTGCACCTCGGGCAAGGACCGCACGGGCTGGATGAGTTACGTCCTGCTGCGCGCGCTCGCCGTGCCCGAGGACACCGCCGAACGCGACTACCTCGCCTCGAACACCTTCCGCGCGGCGTACGACGCCCAGGTGCGGGCCGGCCTCAAGCAGTCGGGCCGGATGCAGAACCCGGACCTGCTGATCCCGCTCCAGGAGGTCCGGCCGGACTACCTCGCCGCCGCGACCACCCGCATGGAGGCGGACTACGGCGGCTTCTACGGCTACCTCACGGACGGTCTCGGCCTGGACCTGCGGACCCTCGCCAAGCTCCAGGCCAGGATGGTCCGCTAGGTCCTGTCGTCGAAGTGGCGCGGGCCAGGCGAGACTTCGACGACAGGGCCTGGCGGGGGGTCCGGAAACGACGGTACGCCGGGCGGCGCGTGTTCCGTGCCGCCCGGCGTACCGGTGTGTTCGTCAAGCGAAGGGTCGGGCTCGGGAAGGGTCAGGAACCCGCGCGCCCGGCCGCCGGACGGCCGCCGCCGGAGCGACGACGCGCGGCGGGAGCGCCGCCGGTGCGGGCACCGCCCTGGCCGCCGCCCTGACCTCGGGAGCCCGCCGGGGCGCCCTGGCCGCGTGCGCCGGGCTGGCCGGCCCCGCCCTGGCCGCCGGAACGGGCCCGCCGCGAACGGTCGCCGCCGCCCGCGGTGGTGGAGGCAGGGGCACCGCCCTGGCCGCCGCCGGAGCGACGACGCGCGCCGCCCCCGGTGGAGCCGCCGCCGGAGCGGCCGGCGCTGCGCGGCTTCGGCGGGGTGGGCTGCGGCACGTCCAGCACCACGGGGACGCCCGAGGGCTCCTTGGCGCCGGTCAGCCGGGACAGTTCCGCGTCGGAGGACTTGATCTGCGCGGTGCGCGGGGAGATCCCGGCGTCCGACAGCAGCCGGGTCATGTCGCGCTTCTGGTCGGGCAGCACCAGGGTGACGACGCTGCCGGACTCGCCGGCGCGGGCGGTGCGGCCACCGCGGTGCAGGTAGTCCTTGTGGTCGGTGGGCGGGTCCACGTTGACGACGAGGTCGAGGTCGTCGATGTGGATGCCGCGGGCGGCCACGTTGGTGGCGACCAGCGCGGTGACCTCGCCCGTCTTGAACCAGTCCAGGGTCCGGTTGCGCTGCGGCTGCGAACGGCCGCCGTGCAGACCGGAGGCGCGGACGCCGTCCGCGAGGAGCTTCTTGACCATGCGGTCGACCCCGCGCTTGGTGTCGACGAACATGATCACCCGGCCGTCGCGTGCGGCTATGCGCGTCGCCACGGCCTTCTTGTCGGTCTCGTCCATGACGTACAGGACGTGGTGCTCCATCGTGCTGACCGCGCCGGCGGACGGGTCGACGGAGAAGGCGACCGGGTCGTGCAGGAACATCTTGACGAGCTTGTCGATGTTCTTGTCGAGCGTCGCGGAGAACAGCATGGTCTGGCCGTCGGCCTCGACCTGCTTGAGCAGCGCGGTGACCTGCGGCATGAAGCCCATGTCGGTCATCTGGTCGGCCTCGTCGAGGACCGTGATGGAGACCTGCGAGAGGTCCGCGTCACCGCGGTCGATGAGGTCCTTCAGCCGGCCGGGGGTGGCGACGAGCACCTCGGAGCCGCGGCGCAGCGCGCCGGACTGGCGGTTGATCGACATGCCGCCGACGACGGTCGCGATGCGCAGGTTGACGGCCGTGGCGTACGGGGCCAGGGCGTCGGTGACCTGCTGCGCGAGCTCGCGGGTCGGTACGAGGACCAGCGCGAGCGGCTGCTTCGGCTGCGCGCGGCGACCGGCGGTGCGGGCCAGCAGTGCCAGGCCGAAGGCGAGGGTCTTGCCGGAGCCGGTACGGCCGCGGCCGAGCAGGTCACGGCCGGCGAGCGAGTTCGGCAGCGTGGCGGCCTGGATCGGGAACGGGTCGGTGACGCCCAGGGCGGCGAGGGTCTTCAGCAGCGCCTCGGGCATGCCCATGTCCTCGAACGCGGCGACCGGCGGCAGGGCCGGGGTCAGCGGTTCGGGCATGGTGAATTCTTGGGGCCTGGCCACGGGGGCGGACTTCTGCCGTCCCGCGCCAGCCTTCGGACGTCCCTGAGCCGCACCTCGACCCCGGGTGGGGCGGCGGCTGGGTCGTGCGGAGCTGGAGCTGGTCATGCGAGAAAGCCCTCCTGAAACCGGCAGGTAAAACAAACAGTCGAAACAGCAGACAAGCCGGGGCCCGCACCTTCACGGTGCGGACCCCGGCGTGCTGATGACGTCAGTTGGCGGGGAGGATGTTCTCCGCCTGGGGGCCCTTCTGGCCCTGGGTGACGTCGAAGGACACGCGCTGGCCCTCCTGGAGCTCACGGAAGCCCTGGGTGGCGATGTTCGAGTAGTGGGCGAAGACGTCCGGGCCGCCACCGTCCTGCTCGATGAAGCCGAAGCCCTTTTCCGAGTTGAACCACTTCACGGTGCCAAGTGCCATTTGAATCTCCTGAATAGGCGGCAAGGGCCCCATCCGGAGATCCCGGTAAAAACAATTAAAGCGCCTGTCGGAGCATTCCCGTCAGGCGCACATAAAGTTCATGGGTACCACAACTGCAACGAGCTCTAAGCTAGCACACGTCGGCGCAACCGCGCCCCCGCGGGTCCCTGACCTGGCCCCGGAGCGCCTGAGCGCCCCGGAGCGGGTCCCGTTCCCGAGGGCCTCAGAGCCGCTCGATGATCGTCACGTTGGCCTGGCCGCCGCCCTCGCACATCGTCTGGAGGCCGTAGCGGCCCCCGGTGCGCTCCAGCTCGTGCAGCAGGGTGGTCATGAGCCTGACGCCGGTCGCGCCCAGGGGGTGGCCGAGGGCGATGGCGCCGCCGTTGACGTTCACCCGATCGGGGTCCGCGCCGGTCTCCTTCAGCCAGGCCAGCACGACGGGGGCGAAGGCCTCGTTGATCTCCACGAGGTCGATCTCGTCGAGCGACAGCCCCGTCTTCTTCAGGGCGTGCGCCGTCGCCGGGATCGGGGCGGACAGCATCCGGATCGGGTCCTCGCCCCGTACGGACAGGTGGTGGATGCGGGCCCGGGGGCGCAGGCCGTGTTCGGCGACCGCCCGCTCGGAGGCGATCAGCATCGCCGCGGCGCCGTCGGAGACCTGGGAGGAGACGGCCGCCGTGATGGTGCCGCCCTCGACCACGGGCCCCAGGGCGGCCATCTTCTCCAGGGTGGTGTCCCGGCGCGGGCCCTCGTCCACGCGGACGTCCCCGTACGGCACGATCTCCCGTTCGAAGCGTCCCCCGTCGATGGCGCGCAGGGCCCGCCGGTGGGAGCGCAGGGCGAACTCCTCCATGTCGAGGCGCGAGATCCCCCACTTCCCGGCGATGAGCTGTGCGCCGTGGAACTGGTTGACGGGAGCGTCGCCGTACCGGGCGCGCCAGCCCTCCGATCCCGCGTACGGGCCCTCGGTGAGGCCCAGGGGTTCGGCGGCCTGCCGCGAGGCGAAGGCGATCGGGATCATCGACATGTTCTGGGTGCCGCCGGCGACGACCAGGTCCTGGGTGCCGGACAGCACGCCCTGCGCGGCGAAGTGGACGGCCTGCTGGGAGGAGCCGCACTGGCGGTCCACCGTCACCCCGGGGACCTCCTCGGGGAGGCCGGCGGCGAGCCAGGCGGTCCGCGCGATGTCGCCGGCCTGCGGCCCGACGGTGTCCAGGCAGCCGAAGACCACGTCCTCGACGGCGGCGGGGTCCACCCCGGAGCGTTCCATCAGGGCGCGCAGGACGTGGGCGCCGAGGTCGGCGGGGTGCACGCCGGCCAGCCCTCCGTTGCGTCGCCCCACGGGGGTGCGTACGGCGTCGACGATGTAGGCCTCGGGCATCGGGACTCCTCTGGTTCGGTCAGTCGCGCAGGGCGATCCCGTCCAGCACCATCGACAGGTACTGCCGGGCGATCTCGTCGGGGCTGTGCTGTCCGCCCGGCCGGTACCAGGACGCCGCCACCCACACCGTGTCGCGCACGAAGCGGTAGGTGAGGCGGATGTCCAGGTCGGCCCGGAAGACCTTGGCGGCCACTCCGCGCTCCAGCGTCCCCAGCCAGGCCTTCTCGAACTTCTGCTGCGAGTCGGAGAGGTAGTGGAAGCGGGGTTGCGCGGACAGGTGGCGGGATTCCTTCTGGTAGATCGCGACGGCGGCGCGGTGCCGGTCGATCTCCCGGAAGGACTCGGTGACGAGGGCCTCGATGGTCTCCCTGGGGCCGAGACCGGCGGCGAGGACGGTGTCGTACCCCTCCCACAGTTCGTTCAGGAAGGCCGAGAGGATCTCGTCGAGCATCGATTCCTTGGAATCGAAGTGGTAGTAGAGGCTGCCGGCGAGCATCCCGGCGGCATCGGCGATCTTGCGCACGGTGGTGGCGTTGTAGCCCTGCGCGGCGAAGACCTCGGCGGCGGTGTCGAGAAGCTCCCGTCTGCGCTCGGGGGACGCGGTCACCTGTGGCTTCTTCTTGTTCGTCGGCACGCGCCCATTCTCGACCTACGCGTGCTGGCTGCTGACCGACACGGTCTCGCCGGTCATGTACGACGAGTAGCCGCTGGCCAGGAACACGATGACGTTGGCGACCTCCCAGGGTTCGGCGTACCGGCCGAAGGCCTCGCGGGCGGTGAGTTCGGCGAGGAGGTCCTCGCTGGTGACCTTCACCAGGTGCGGGTGCATGGCGAGGCTGGGGGCGACCGCGTTGATCCGTACGCCGAACTCGGCGGCCTCCAGGGCCGCGCAGCGCGTCAGCGCCATCACCCCGGCCTTGGCGGCGGCGTAGTGGGCCTGGCCGGTCTGGGCGCGCCAGCCGACGACGGAGGCGTTGTTGACGACGACCCCGCCGCCGGTGCCGGCGGCCCTGAAGGAGCGCAGGGCGGCGCGGGTGCAGCGGAAGGTGCCGTTGAGGGTGACGTCGAGGACCCGGCCCCACTGGTCGTCGGTCATGTCGACCAGGGCGGCGGTGCCGCCGAGTCCGGCGTTGTTGACGACGACGTCGAGGGCGCCGTGGGTCTGTTCGGCGTGCGTGAACAGGGCCCGGACCTGGTCCTCGTCGGTGACGTCGCAGGGCAGGGAGTCGATCCGGTCCGCCCCGAACTCGGCGGCCAGCGTGTCCTCGGTCTCCTTGAGGCGGCGGGCGTGGGAGTCGCCGATCAGGACGCGGGCGCCCTCCTCCAGGAAGCGGCGGGCGGTGGCGCCGCCGATGCCGGCCCCGGCGGCGGCGGTGATCACGGCGGTCCGGCCGGCGAGCAGCCCGTGCCCGCCGACGTACTCGGGTGCGTTCACGCCCGTACCTCCTGGGGAAGGCCGAGGAGCCGCTCGGCGACGGTGTCGGCGCGGAGAAGTCGGCGCGGAGAAGAGGTGGCGCCGCTCTCCTCGACGCCGCTCGTGCCCGTACGTTAACCTACCAAACACTTGTTAGGGAAGGATGTGTCGATGTCCGCTGCCCGCACCCCCGAGACGGTCGGTCCGCCGGTGCTCCACGAGCGTCGCGGCCCCTTCACGCACGCGACCGTGACGCACCCCGCCGCGGCGAAGGGGGCGACCGGCTGATGGACCTCACCCACACGCCGCAGGTGGAGGCCTTCCGCGAGGAGGCCCGGGCCTGGCTGGCCGGACACGTCCCGGCCGCCCCCCTCCCCTCGCTGGAGACGGCCGAGGGCTTCGCCGCGCACCGGGAGTGGGAGGCCCGGCTGCACGCGGACTGTTGGGCGGTGGTGTCCTGGCCCGAGGAGTACGGCGGCCGGGGCGTGGACATCGAGCGGTGGCTGGTGTTCGAGGAGGAGTACTGGGCGGCGGGCGCGCCCGGCCGGGTCTCCCAGAACGGCATCAACCTGCTGGCCCCCACCCTGTTCGACCACGCGACGGCCGAGCAGCGGGCGCGGGTGCTGCCGTCCATGGCGAGCGGCGAGGTGATCTGGGCGCAGGCCTGGTCGGAGCCGGAGTCGGGCTCCGACCTGGCCTCCCTGACGTCGAGGGCGGTCCGTACGGAGGGGGGTTGGCTGCTGTCCGGGCAGAAGACCTGGTCCTCGCGGGCGGCGTTCGCGGACCGGGCGTTCGGCATCTTCCGGAGCGACCCCGAGGCCCCGAAGCCGCACCAGGGGCTGACGTACCTGATGTTCGACCTGCGGGCGCCGGGGGTGACCGTGCGGCCGATCGGCCGCCTGGACGGCAAACCGGCGTTCGCCGAACTCTTCCTGGACGGTGTGTTCGTCCCGGACGAGGACGTCATCGGGGAGCCGGGGCAGGGCTGGCGGATCGCGATGTCCACGACCGGCAACGAGCGGGGGCTGACCCTGCGCTCCCCCGGCCGGTTCCTGGCGGCGGCGGACCGGTTGCTCGGGCTGTGGCGGGAGGTCGGGGATCCCGCCGACACCGCGCTGTCGGACCGGGTCGCGGACGCGCTGGTCGGCGCCCGCGCGTACGAGCTGTTCACCTGGGGGAACGCCTCGCGGTTCGCGGCGGGCGAGACGATCGGCGCCGAGTCCAGCCTGAACAAGGTGTTCTGGTCCCGGTACGACATCGCCCTGCACGAGACGGCGCTCGACCTGCTGGGCGCGGACGCCGAGCTGGCGGACGGCGAGTGGGCCGAACCGTGGCTCTTCTCCCTGGCCGGGCCGATCTACGCCGGGACGAACGAGATCCAGCGCGACATCATCGCCGAGCGGCTGCTCGGCCTCCCGAAGGGCCGCCGCTGATGCGCTTCCTGCCGACCGACGAACAGCGCGACTTCGTCCGGACGCTGCGCCGGCTGCTCGACGCGTCCGAGGTGCCGGCGGCCGTACGGGCCTGGGGCGCGGGCGACCACGCGCCGGGGCGGGCCCTGTGGTCCCGCCTCGCCGACACCGGCCTGTTCGCGCTCGCCACCGACGGAACGTACGACGGGCTCGGGCCGCTGCCGCTGGAAGCGGCCCTCGGCTTCGTGGAGTTGGGGCGGGCCGGAGTGCCGGGGCCGGTGGTGGAGACGGCGGCGGCGGCGGTGCTGCTGGCGGGGTTGGGGGACGAGGGGCCGGCGAAGCGCTTCCTCCCGGGGCTTCTCTCGGGCGGCGCCTGTGCCTCGCTGACCCTGCCGGACGCGGCCCCGTACGCCCTGGACGCGGACGCGGCCACGTACTGCTTCACGGTGTCGGAGGCCGGCGAACTGCGCCTGGCGGACCCGGCCGGCGGGCCGGTCCTGCGCTCGACGGACCCGACGCGCAGGCTGCTGCGCCTCCCGGCCGGGGGCGGTGAGCTGCTGGCCCGCGGGCCGGCGGTGACGGCGGCGGCGCGGAGCGCCCTGGGGTGGGCGCGGCTGCTGACGGCGGCGCAGTGCCTGGGCGTCGGGGAGGCCCTGCTGGCGCGGACGGTGGAGTACGCGAAGCGGCGCACGCAGTTCGGCGCGCCGATCGGCGGGTTCCAGGCGGTCAAGCACCGGCTGGCGGACACCCTGCTGGGCCTGGAGTTCGCCCGGCCGCTGGTGTGGGCGGCCGGGCTGTCCCTCGATCCGGGCGAGGTCGCGGCGGCGAAGCTCGCGGCGGGCGAGGCCTCGTACGCGGCGGCGATGACGGCGCTCCAACTCCACGGGGCGGTCGGCTACACCGAGGAGTTGGACCTGTCGCTGTGGCTGCGCAGGGCGCGCCCGCTGCGGGACGCGTGGGGAACGCCGTCGGCGTGCCGGGCGGCGGTGCTCGGGGCGGCCGGCGGGTAGCGGTGGCCGCGGTCGCGTTCCGGGTCGTGGGGCGCACCCCCCACGGCCCCCGTCACAGGACGCTCACGTGGAGGCTGACCACGTACGGCTCCTCCAGCGTCCCGTCCGGGAAGAGGGCGCCGAGCACCGACCGCTCCCTGTCCGTGAACTCCCGGGTGCCGGCCTCCCCGAGGAGGAGGAACGCGGAGTGACTGGCGATGTTCGCGAGGTGCTCGTCGAGGGTGATCCGGCGGGACCAGGGCACGGTGCGGGTGCGGAAGCCGGAGTCGAGGCCGGCGGGCAGCGTACGGAAGGACACGCCGTCGACGCCGAAGACGGCCCGGATCCGCGCGGCCTGTTCGGCGACCCACGGCACCGACTCGTCCATGTCGTTCCACCAGATCGCGAGCGCGCCGCCGGGCCGCAGCACGCGGCGCGCCTCGGGGACGGAGCGGGCGGGGTCGGTCCAGTGCCAGGCCTGCGCGTAGGTGAGCAGGTCGAAGCTGTCGCCGGCCAGCGGCAGACGGTCGCCGTCCCCGCGCACCAGCGGTATCCCGGGGTGCGCGCGGCGCAGTTCGGCGGCCATCCCGTCACCGGGCTCGACGGCGAGGACGTGCGCCCCGCGGGCGTGGAGCAGGGCCGTCGCGATGCCGGTCCCGGCCCCCACGTCGGCGACCCGGGAACCGGCGAGCGGGCGACCGCTCAGCTCCTCCAGGGCGTCGAGGAGCGCGTCGGGGTAGGCGGGCCGGTGCGCGGCGTACAGCGCGGCGGCGGCGTCGAAGGAACGGGCGCGGGAGGGGGGCGTCATGGGCCCATTCTTCGCGCCGCCGCCGATCTTCGACAGCGGTTTGCCGCCGCCCGGCGCGCCGCGGGCGCCGCCCATGGATCACCGCACCGCCTCCACGGGGCGGGGCCCGCACCGGCCCCTCGGCCCCTCAGCGCCTGATCCACGCCGGCGGCCGGCAGTGGCGAGCCCAGGAAGCCGTGGAAGACCCCCGGGTACAGCTGGACGCCACAGTCCACGCCCGCCTCGCCCAGCCTGCGGGCGTACGCCAGCCCCTCGTCCCGCAGCACGTCGCAGTCGGCGAGGACGATCAGGGTGCGCGGCAGTCCGGTCAGGTCGGGGGCGCGCAACGGGGAGACGTGCGGGTGCGCGGGGTCCCCGCCGTACCGGTCCCAGTACCAGGCCATGTGGGCGGCGGTGTGGAAGTACCCCCGCCCGTACCTCTCCACGGACGGGGTGTCCATGGCCGCGTCCAGGGGCGGGTAGAACAGCAGTTGTCCCGCGACGAGTTCGGGGGCCCGCAGTGCGGTCACGGCCGCCAGGGTGCCCCCGCTGGAGTCCCCGGCGACGATCGTCCTGTCGGGATCGCAGCCCAGCGCGGCGGCTCGGGAGCGGGCCCACAGCAGCGCGGTCAGCGCGTCGTCGGGCGCGGCGGGCCAGGGGTGTTCCGGGGCGAGCCGGTAGTCGACGGAGACGACGACCGCGCCCGAGGCGGCGGCGAGCCGGCGGCAGCCGGCGTCGTGGGTGTCGAGGTCGCACATGACCCAGCCGCCGCCGTGGAGGTAGACGACGAGCGGGCGCCCCGAGGCCCCGGGGTCGGGGTCGTACACGCGGACGGGAACCCCGCAGGCGTCGTCGTCGCGCACATCGGCCGGCGCGGGCCCGGGGGCGCCCCCGCCGGTGGCCGCCGCCGCCCGCAGGGCGTGCGGGTCGCCGGGGCCGGGGAAGGCCGCGGCCATGAGGTCGCACAGCCGCCGGGCGGCGGGTGAGAGGTCGTCGCTCATCGGGCCGTCGTCCCCCCGTCCACGGTGAACTCGCCGCCCGTGACGTACGAGGAGGCGTCCGAGCAGAGGAAGCGGACGAGTTCCGCGACCTCCTCGGGCCGGCCCATGCGGCCGAGCGGCACGTGGGACCAGTCCTGGTCCGACACGGCGGAGATCATCGGGGTGTCGATGACGCCCGGGTGCACGGAGTTCACGCGGATCCGGTCCCCCGCCAGGTCCAGGGCGGCCGACCGGGTCAGCCCGCGCAGGGCGAACTTGGTGGATCCGTAGGCCGCGTGGCCCGGGATGCCGACCAGTCCGGCGGTGGAGGAGACGTTGACGATCGAGCCGCCCCCGGCGGCGCGCATGACGGGGGCGACGGCCTGGATGCCGAGGAAGGGGCCGAGCAGGTTGACCCGCAGCAGCGCCTCGAAGTCGGCGAGGGACTGCCGCTCCACGTGGGCGGTGCGCCACAGGGCCGCGTTGTTGACGAGCGCCGAGATCGTGCCGAAGGCGGTCACGGCCTCCCGTACGACCCGGGCCCAGCCGTCGGCGTCGGCCACGTCGTGGTGGACGTACAGCCCCTGGCCCCCCAGGGTCGCGGCGACCTCCCGGCCCTCCGCCTCCCGGATGTCGGTGACGACGACCCGGGCGCCCGCCTCCGCGCACATGCGGGCCTCGGCGGCGCCCTGCCCGCGCCCGGCGCCGGTGATGACGACGACCTTGCCGTCCAGTGGGATCACGGTTCAGCCCTCCAGGGGCACGAAAGCGCGGGGGGACGGGGCTCAGTATGCCTAACAGGAACACTTCTAGCAGTCACACCGCGAGGAGGGAAGAGGGTCCGCGCGGACCGGTCGTAGACTGCGCCGCGTGGCAGACGAGACGAACAAGCGCGCCCTCCCCGCGACCGGCTGGGCAGTGCTCGGGCTGCTCTCCTTCGGCGAGGAGCTCTCCGGCTACGACCTGAAGAAGTGGTCGGACCGCTCGCTGCGCTTCTTCCACTGGAGCCCGTCCTTCAGCCAGATCTACAGCGAACTCAAGCGGCTGGAGAAGGCCGGATACGCCTCCTCGCGCCTGGTCGCCCAGGAGACCGGAACCCGCGACAAACGCGTGTACCGGATCACCGACGAAGGCATGACGGCCGTACGGGAGTGGGCGCGCGGGACGCCGGTCGACCCTCCGGTGCTCAAGCACGGGCCCATGCTCCGACTGTGGCTCGGTCACCTGTTGGAGCCGGAGCAGATGCGCGAAGTCCTGTCACGGCAAAGGGAGTTCGCGGAGACGATGCGCCGCAGTGCGGCGGCGGACGCGGAAGAGGCCGAGGAGCGGGCCTCCTGGCCCTACCCGACGCTGACCCTCAAGTGGGCCGAGCGGTACTACGCCTCCGAGCGCGACCTGGCGGCGGCGATGCTCGACGACATCGAGGCACTCGCGTCGGAACGCGGCACACGGCCGTAGGCCCGCCCGGACCCGAGGCGGCGGCCGAGTCCGCCTCCTCGGCCGGCACGCGCGGCGCGAGCGGGACGCCGATCGCGCGGGGGCCTCGGAGCGGCCGGCGCGACACCGGGTTCCGCCCCCGCCGACTGCCGTACGCTCGGCGCCATGACGGGCAGTGCGATCAACCTCCGCAAGCTGGAAGAAGCCGCTCCGGCGTTGGTGAACCTGTACAAGAGCGCCGGGGTGTCGCTCCGCAAGCACGGCATGGAGGGCGGCCGGGCCAGCGTGTACCTGGTCCTGGACTACTCGGGGTCGATGCGCCCGTACTACCAGGACGGCAGCGTGCAGTCCCTGGCCGACCGGGTCCTGGGGCTGTCCGCCCACCTGGACACCGACGGCCGGGTGCCCGTCGTGTTCTTCTCCACGGAGGTGGACGCGGTCGCGGAGGTCTCCCTGGCCGACCACGCGGGCCGGGTCACCGAGATCGCCGCCGGCCTGGGCCACATGGGCAAGACGGCCTACCACCTGGCGATGGACGCGGTCATCGACCACTACCTCGACTCGGGCACCTCGGCCCCGGCCCTGGTGGTCTTCCAGACGGACGGCGGCCCGATCAACAAACTCGCCGCGGAGAGGTACCTCTGCAAGGCCGCCCGGCTGCCGTTGTTCTGGCAGTTCGTCGGTTTCGGCAACACCCGCAGCACCCAGTTCGACTTCCTGCGCCGCCTCGACGAACTCCCCGTCCCCGCGAAGCGGGTCGTCGACAACGCGGGCTACTTCCACGCCGGCGAGGACCCGCGCCGGGTCCCGGACGAGGTGCTGTACGACCGGCTGGTCGCGGAGTTCCCGTCCTGGCTGGCGGCGGCCCGGGAAGCCGGCATCCTGCGCGTCTGAGCGGCGGCGGCGCACGATCCGCGCTTGGATGGAGGGATGACGACGACGAACAACTGGGCCGTGTTCGAGACGGCGGAGCCGGAGTTCGCGGCGGCCGTCCGGGCCCGCTTCGCGCGGTATCCGCACCACGTCCTCGGCACCCTCCGCAAGGACGGCTCGCCCCGACTGGCCGGACTGAACGTGGACATCCGCGGCGGCGAACTGTGGCTCGGCATGATGGCCGGCTCCATGAAGGCCAGGGACCTCCAGCGCGACCCCCGTTTCGCGCTGCACTCCAACCCGGGCCCCGGCGAGGAGATGGAGGGCGGGGACGTCCGGATCTCCGGGCGGGCGCTGGAGCTCGTGGACCCGCCGGAGCTCCACCGCTACGCGGAGGAGACCGAGACACCGCACCCCTTCCACCTCTTCCACGCCGACCTGACGGAGATCGTGCGGATCACCGTCGAGGGCGACGACCTGGTGGTGCGGACGTGGACCCCGGAGCGCGGCGTCCACACCCTGCGCCGGGGCAACGACGACGAGCCGCCGCGCGAGGACCCGGCCGGGGACTCCCCCGCCGGCTGAGACGCCCCTCAGGCCAGGGGGCCGAGCCCGATCGTCCCGGGGACGGTGAGGAGCCGGGGATCGACGTCGAGCCAACTGCGGTCGATGTTGATCGTCACCCCGCCGTACGTGGCGTCGTGCCCGCCGCGGAACTGGTGGGCCCGGCGCGGGCCCGCCCACTTGGTCGTCCCGGTGGGCAGGCCCATGTCGGCGTCCGAGACGCTCGCCGAGAGGTTCCACCGGGCCACCCACAGCACGTCCGGCATGGCCTGCGGCGCCTGGTGGTGGTGCTCGCTCAACGCCGGCACCCCGGAAGCCGCGTGCACATAGGCCGCCGACTTGTAGCCCAGCTCGTGCAGCCGCACCGTCCAGGCGGTGAGGTAGGCCACGACCGGCGCGTCCCAGGTGGCCCGATCGGTGTAGTGCTCCAGGTCGTTGTAGAGGAGCGTGCCCGGACCCAGGCCGAGTGACCGCGCCGCGTCGGCGGCGCCCTCGGCGGCGGTGACGCCCTGCTCGTCGGCCCGGGAGGGGTCGGTGGACAGGCCGGTGGTGTTGCTGCGCCAGGGCTGCGGGCCCACCCAGATCGGCATCAGGTGCCAGCCCGCCTCGGTCTGCCGTCGGACCCAGCCGGAGGTCAGTTGCGGCTGCGCGCAGGCCCGGGCCAGGCCGCCGATGTACACGCCGACGGCGCCGAAGGGCGAGCCCTGCCGCCAGGCGGTCATCGCCGACTGCGTCGGGGCGGTGCAGGCGTCGAAACCGAGCCCGGTGAACGGTTCCTGGGCGGTGCGGGACGCCGGCAGGGCCGCGGTCGCGACGTCCGCCACCGCCCCGGTGGCGGAGGCGGGCGTACGGCGCGCCCGCTCCAGGAGGCCGCGTACCGCCTCGGGCCCGGTGCCGTACGAGACGGTGGCCATCACCCCGGAGCCGCGCAGCGCGTACCGCAGCTCGTTGCTGTCGCTCCCGGTCCGCGGGAGCGGCGTGCCGGGGTTCGCCTTCAGGGTGGGGACGTCGGCGCGCGGCGGGGCCCCGTGGAGGGGTTCCAGGTGCAGGGTGTCGGCGCGGGTGACGGCGGCCCGACCGGTGCATTCGGTCTGGGTCCCGGCGTGGCCGAGGTACAGCGTGGGCCGGTCGAGGCGCAGGCAGGCGTCGGGGGTCCGGTCGAGGTCGACGACCCGCCAGTCGGCGGGGACGGTGAGCCGCAGCCCGCGGTAGTCGACGGTGCGTCCTTCGTCGCCGGCGGCAGTGACGGCGACCGCGGCCTGGGCGGGCAGGAGCAGGGCGGCGCCCAGCAGACAGCGCAGCAGCAGCATTCGGGAGGGCATGGGGCCAGAGTTACCAGAGGGCGGCTGCCCTCAACTGCGCCGCGATCCGCCGCACATGGGCCGTACGGCCTACGGTCGCACCCGCCCGGGCGGCGCCGCCCGTCCCGCCCGGATCCGGGCGCCGAAGCCCGGACCGGCGTCCGGCCCGCGTCGGGCGGGGCCGGCGCCCCCGCGCCTCCCGCGACGCGTCACCCGCACGAGCGAACCGGGCCCGGCCCCGTCACGACGGGCGCCACGACGACCCGTGACGACGGGCGGTACCGCCCCCCAGCGGTACCGCCCGTCGTGTTCCCCGCTCCCCCGCCGAGGAGCGGCTCCGTGGCCCGGCGGTCGGTGCACACCCCCACGGTGCGCCGTCCCGCCGGGCCGGCTCAGCAGTTCCGTACGCCGGCCGGCGGCTGGAAGACCCCGTCGAGGGCGCGGTCCGCGCTGAGCACGACCAGCGTCCAGTCGATCGAGGAATCGGCGCTCGGGAGCCGGAGTCCGTCCGGCAGGTCGTCCTCGGTGATCTCGTCACCGACGTAAAGGACGGACAGCGTTCCCCCGCATCCCTCCGGGGGCGGGGGGACGCTCCCCGGGGCGAGACCGTCGCGGGGCCCGACCTTGACGATGACGGTGTTGATCGGCTTGTAGGAGTAGGAGTAGCCCGGCTTGCTCATGGCGCGGGTCATGTCGACCCGGAAGTGGCCGACCTTCACCTCCACCGCCTCGCAGGGGCGTTTGCCGTCCTTCAGGCTCAGGTAGACCCCGGTGTCCGTCATGAACAGGGCGCTGTAGTCCGGGCGGTCCTTGCTCCGCAGGGCCTTGAGGTAGGCGGCCTTCTCGTCCGGACCCATGCCGGAGGTGACCGTGCACGTCGGGGTCGGCGAGGGGGTGGGTGTGGGTGTCGGGGTGGGCGTCGGTGCGGCCGCGGAGGACGTCGCCGGGCCCGGCACGAGCGGATCGGAGGGCAGGGACCGGGGCGACCCCTGCCCCCCGCAGCCCGCGAGCACGAGTGCGGGAACGGTCAGGAACGGAACCACGAGTACGCGTAATCGACGCATGCGGCCTCCTCGTCAGACACAGCCGGAGTCGATTCCGAGCGTGACAGCCCGCCGGCCGTCACACATCCGTGGAACCACCTACGTAAGCCGCGCGCACGGGAGACAATCCGGGTGTACCGGTCCGGGCCGGCGCCGACTCGGGGGGGGCTGATGATGCGCAGGACTCCGCTGGTCGGGAGGGCCGCCGAACTCCGGCACCTGGTCGAGGTGCTCGACGGCGGCGCCCCCGCCGTCGTCGACCTCACGGGAGCCGCAGGGATCGGCAAGAGCCGCCTGCTGACGGAACTGTGCGCGCGGGCCGCCGACCGGGGCATGACCGTACTGCGCGGCCGGGCGGCCGAGTTCGAGCGGCACATCCCCTTCGGGGTGTTCACCGACGCCTTCACCGACCTCGACACGGGGCCGCCGGACGGGCCGGACGCCGAGGCGGCCGCCCCCGTCCTGTACGGGGTGGACGCGGGCGGGGTCGGCGCGGACGCCGAACGGTTCGCCGTGCACCGGGCGACGGGACGTCTGCTCACCCGCCTGGGCCGGGGCGGACCGGGCCTGCTCATCGCCCTCGACGACCTCCACTGGGCGGACCCTGCCTCGCTGGAGCTGCTCGACCACCTCGTACGGCATCCCCCGCGCACCCCGGTGATCATCGCCGTGGCCCGGCGGGACCGGCAGACCTCGCCCTCGCTCACCGCCGCGCTCACCCGGGGCGTGGACACCGCCGCCGTCCTGCGCCTGGACCTCGGACCGCTCCCCGAGGAGGCCTGCGTCGCCCGACTCGCGCCCGACCTCGTGCCCGGCCTGGCCCCCGCCCGGGCCGCCCGGCTGTACGCCGCCAGCGAGGGCAACCCGCTGTACTTCCTGACCCTGCTCCAGGGACAGGCCGGCGCGAGCGTCCCCGACGGCGGGCTCGCCGCGCTGCTCCTCGACGAACTGACCCCGCTGACCACCGCGCAGCGGCGTACCGCCGAAGCCGTCGCGGTGCTGGGGGACCAGGCCACGGCGCCGTTGCTGGCGTTGACGGCGGCCGTGCCCGACGCGGCCCGGCTCGACGCCGACCTGGCCGTGCTGGCCCGCCGCGACCTGCTGCGGCCCGGGCCGGGCGACAGCTGGTCACTGCGCCATCCCGTGCTGCGGACGGTGATCCACGAGAACACCGAGCGCCGGCGTCGTACCGGCATGCACCGGCGGGCCGCCGAGGCGCTGGCCGGGGCCGGTGCCTCGGCCGCCGTCCGGGCCCACCACGTGGAACGGGCCCTCGCCGCCCGCTGGGACCCCGACCTCGCGGCCGTGCTGCTCGACGCGGCCGAGCAGTCCGCGACCACGGCCCCCGCGAGTTGCGCCCACTGGCTGGAGGTGGTGCTGCGGGTCCTGCCGGACACGCCCGACAACGCCGTGCGGCGCCGGGAGCTGCGGCTGCGGCGGGCCCGGGCGTTGAGCGTCTGCGGCGCGTTACGGGAGAGCCGGGACCTGCTGCACGAGGTGATCGCCGAGGTGCCCGAGGACGACGACGGCGGGGTGCGCGCGGCGGCCGTCACCCTGTGCGCCTCGATGGAACGCCACCTCGGGCACTACCCGGCCGCCGTGTCGCTGCTGCGCCGCGAACTGTCGCGCACCCCCGCGCCCGGCCCGGCGGACGCGGTGGCCCTCGGTCTGGAGCTGGGCTCGGCCGCCCCGCACGCCTCGGCCTACCCGACCGTGCGGGCCGACGTACAACGCACCTTCGAGCTGGCCCGGACCCTCGGCAACGAGCCGGCCGCGGCCACGGCGCTGGCCGTCGCGGCGCTCGGCGAGGCGTACGAGGGGAACCTGGCGGCCGCCCGGGAGTTCACCGACCGCGCCGGTGCCCGGGTGGACGCGCTCACCGACCGGGACCTCGCCGACCTGTGCGAACCGTTGGCCCGGCTGGGCTGGGCCGAGTTCTACCTGGAGCGGTACACCGACGCGGAACGGCACGCCGACCGGGGGCTGGCCATCGCCCGGCGCAGCGGCCCCCTGCACCTGCTGCCCCACCTGCTGCTCTGCAAGGCCATCGTCCACATGAACACCTGCCGGCTGGGGTCGGCGCTGGAACTCGCGGACGAGGCCGAGAGCATCGCCCGCGGGATCGGGAGCGAGGAACTGCTCGCGCTCGTCCTGTCGAACAAGGCCCAGGTGTTGATCGCGGCGCTGCCGCCCGGCGACCGGACCTCGCTGACCGTCGCCGAGGAGGCCGTCGCCGCGGCCGGTCCCCGGACCAGCTGGTGGGCCTCCCTCGCGTGGTGCGTCCTCAGCTACGCCGCGCTGCACGGGGGCGACCCCCGGCGGGCCCGGTCCGCGATGCTGCGGGCCGGCGGCGGACCGGACCTGGCGGGGCTCCAGCCCTCCATGCGGCCCCTGTTCCTGGAGGCGCTGGTCACCGCCGCCGTGGCCGACGGCGATCTGCCGGCCGCCGAGGCGTGGGCCGCCCGGGCCCGCCGGGACGCGGCCCTGCTCGACCTGCCCGCCCAGCGGGCGGCGGCGCTGCGGGGCGAGGGCCAGGTCCTGGCGGGCCGGGGTGACGCGGCCGGGGCGGCGCGTCGGTTCGTCCAGGCGGCCGAGGAGGCGGGGCGTTCGGGCGCCACCCTGTGGGAGGCCCTGTCGCTGCTGCTCGGGGCCTCGCTGACGGCCGACGCGGCGGCGGCGGCGCCGCTGTGGGAACAGGGCCACCGACTGGCCGCGGCGGGCGGCGCCGGGCTGTTGACCGGCCTCGCGGACCTCGCCCGCCCCCCGACCCCCGAGCCGCCGCCGGCACCCTCGGCTGTCCCCGACCCGGCCCCGGCGGGCTCCGCCCCGGGGTTCCCCGCCCTCACCCGGCGCGAACAGGAGATCGCCGCCCTGGTCGCGGAGGGCCTCACCACCCCGGTGATCGCGGCGCGCCTGCGGCTGAGCCCGCGCACGGTCGACACCCACCTGTCGCACATCTTCCACAAGACGGGCGTCACCAGCCGTTCGGCCCTGGCAGCCCTGACGGCCCGCTCGACGCCCCGCTGAGGTCGCCGCGCACCCGGAACGCCACAGCGCCCGCCATCCCTGGTCGGGGACATGGCGGGCGCGGTGTCGGGTTTCCGTACGTCGTTGTACGGGCCGTATGAGGGGTCTCCCCCGGAAGGCCCGGGGGAGGGTGCACCGTCGGTACTACACGGTGATGGAACGGTCCGTCGGCTTGACCGGGTACGGCAGGGCGCTGGCGCCCGTCAGGAAGCGGTCCACGCCGCGGGCGGCCGAGCGGCCCTCCGCGATGGCCCAGACGATGAGCGACTGGCCGCGGCCGGCGTCGCCGGCGACGAAGACGCCGCCCACGTTGGTCGCGTACGAGGCGTCGCGCTCGATGTTGCCGCGCGCGTCGAGGTCCAGGCCGAACTGGTGGACCAGACCGTTCTCCTGGTCGGTGCCGGTGAAGCCCATGGCGAGGGTGACCAGTTGCGCCGGGAGGACGCGTTCGGTGCCCGCCTTCTGGACGAGCTTGCCGTCCTCGAAGGCGACCTCGACGAGGTGCAGGGACTGGACGTTGCCGTCCTCGTCGCCCTCGAAGTGGGTGGTGGAGACGGAGTAGACCCGCTCGCCGCCCTCCTCGTGGGCCGAGGTGACCTTGTACAGCATCGGGAAGGTCGGCCAGGGCTGGTTGGCGCTGCGCTCCTCGCCCGGCCTGGGCATGATCTCCAGCTGCGTGACCGAGGCCGCGCCCTGGCGGTGGGCGGTGCCGACGCAGTCCGCGCCGGTGTCGCCGCCGCCGATGACGACGACGTGCTTGCCCTCGGCGGTGATCGGAGGGGTGACGAAGTCGCCCTCCTGCACCTTGTTGGAGAGCGGCAGGTACTCCATCGCGAAGTGGATGCCCTTGAGCTCGCGCCCGGGGACCGGCAGGTCGCGGGAGACGGTGGCGCCGGCCGCGATGACGACCGCGTCGAACCGCTTGCGCAGGTCGGTGGCCGTGATGTCGCGGCCGACCTCGATGCCCGTGCGGAACTTGGTGCCCTCCGCGCGCATCTGCTCGATGCGGCGGTTGATGTGCACCTTCTCCATCTTGAACTCGGGGATGCCGTAGCGCAGCAGGCCGCCGACGCGGTCGGCGCGCTCGTACACGACCACGGTGTGGCCGGCCCGGGTCAGCTGCTGGGCGGCGGCGAGACCCGCCGGGCCGGAGCCGATGACGGCGGCCGTCTTGCCGGACAGCCGCTCGGGCGGCTGGGGGGTGACGTTGCCGTTGTCCCAGGCCTTGTCGATGATCGAGACTTCGACGTTCTTGATCGTGACGGCGGGCTGGTTGATGCCGAGCACGCACGCCGACTCGCACGGGGCCGGGCACAGCCGCCCGGTGAACTCCGGGAAGTTGTTCGTGGCGTGCAGGCGCTCGGACGCCGCGCCCCAGTCCTCGCGGTAGGCGAAGTCGTTCCACTCCGGGATCAGGTTCCCGAGGGGGCAGCCGTTGTGGCAGAACGGGATGCCGCAGTCCATGCAGCGGCCGGCCTGCTTGCTGATGATCGGGAGCAGCGAGCCCGGAACGTAGACCTCGTTCCAGTCCCCCAGCCGCTCGGCCACGGGACGGGAACAGGCGGTCTCGCGCGGGGTGGTGAGGAAGCCCTTCGGGTCAGCCATTGATCGCCGCCTCCATCATCTTCTCGGTGGTCTCGGACTCCGAGAGTCCGGCCAGCTCGGCGGCGTCCTTGGCGGCGAGCACTGCCTTGTACGTGGTCGGGATGATCTTGCTGAACCTGTCCACCGCGGCGGACCAGTCGGCGAGGAGCTTCGCGGCCACGGTCGAGCCGGTCTCCTCCTCGTGGCGACGCACCACGTCGTGCAGCCACTGCTTGTCGGTGTCGGAGAGGGTGGTCTCGACGGCGCCGGCGTTGCCGACGTTGACGTTGTTCGGGTCCAGGTCGATGACGTACGCGGTGCCGCCCGACATGCCGGCCGCGAAGTTGCGGCCCGTCTCGCCGAGGACGACGGCCTGGCCGCCGGTCATGTACTCGCAGCCGTGGTCGCCCACGCCCTCCGAGACGACGAGGGCGCCGGAGTTGCGGACGCAGAAGCGTTCGCCGGTACGGCCGCGCAGGAACATCTCGCCGCCGGTGGCCCCGTAGCCGATGGTGTTGCCGGCGATGGTGGAGTACTCGGCGAGGTGGTCGGCGCCGCGGTCCGGGCGGACCACGACACGGCCTCCGGAGAGGCCCTTGCCGACGTAGTCGTTGGCGTCGCCCTCCAGGCGAAGCGTCACGCCGCGCGGCAGGAAGGCGCCGAAGGACTGGCCGGCCGAACCGGTGAAGGTCAGGTCGATGGTGTTGTCGGGCAGGCCCGCTCCACCGAACTTCTTGGTGACCTCGTGGCCGAGCATGGTGCCGACGGTCCGGTTGATGTTGCGGATCGCGACCTGGGCGCGGACCGGCTGGGCCGCTTCGGCCGTGGCGGCGTTCAGCGCGTCGCCGGCGAGCTTGATCAGCTCGTTGTCGAGCGCCTTCTCCAGGCCGTGGTCCTGCTCGATCAGGGCGTGGCGGACCGCGCCCTCGGGGAGCTCGGGCACGTGGAAGAGGGGCTCCAGGTCGAGGCCCTGGGCCTTCCAGTGCGTGACGGCCTTGCTGGTGTCGAGGAGTTCGGCATGACCGACGGCCTCCTCGATGGTGCGGAAGCCCAGCTCGGCGAGGATCTCGCGCACCTCCTGCGCGATGAACTCGAAGAAGTTGACGACGAACTCGGGCTTGCCGGAGAAGCGCTCGCGCAGGACCGGGTTCTGGGTGGCGATGCCGACGGGGCAGGTGTCCAGGTGGCAGACGCGCATCATGACGCAGCCGGAGACGACGAGCGGCGCGGTCGCGAAACCGAACTCCTCGGCGCCGAGCAGCGCGGCGATGACGACGTCGCGGCCGGTCTTGAGCTGGCCGTCCGTCTGGACGACGATGCGGTCGCGCAGCCCGTTGAGCAGCAGGGTCTGCTGGGTTTCGGCGAGGCCGAGTTCCCAGGGGCCGCCCGCGTGCTTGAGCGAGGTGAGCGGCGAGGCGCCCGTTCCGCCGTCGTGGCCGGAGATGAGGACGACGTCCGCGTGGGCCTTGGAGACGCCCGCGGCTACCGTTCCGACGCCGACCTCGGAGACCAGCTTCACGTGGATGCGGGCCGCCGGGTTGGCGTTCTTGAGGTCGTGGATCAGCTGAGCCAGGTCCTCGATGGAGTAGATGTCGTGGTGCGGCGGCGGGGAGATCAGGCCGACGCCCGGGGTGGAGTGCCGGGTCTTGGCGACCCACGGGTAGACCTTGTGGCCGGGCAGCTGGCCGCCCTCGCCGGGCTTGGCGCCCTGCGCCATCTTGATCTGGATGTCGTCCGCGTTGACCAGGTACTCGCTGGTGACGCCGAAGCGGCCGGAGGCGACCTGCTTGATGGACGAGCGACGCGCCGGGTCGTACAGGCGGTCCGGGTCCTCGCCGCCCTCACCGGTGTTGGACTTGCCGCCCAACTGGTTCATGGCGATGGCGAGGGTCTCGTGCGCCTCCTTGGAGATGGAGCCGTACGACATGGCGCCGGTGGAGAAGCGCTTGACGATGTCGGCGACGGACTCGACCTCCTCGACGGGGATCGACGGCCGGTCACCCGCCTCGCCGGTCTTGAACCCGAAGAGTCCGCGGAGCGTCATCAGGCGCTCGGACTGCTCGTTCACCCGGTCGGTGTACTGCTTGAAGATGTCGTACCGGCGGTTGCGCGTGGCGTGCTGGAGGCGGAAGACCGTGTCCGGGTCGAACAGGTGCGGCTCGCCCTCGCGGCGCCACTGGTACTCGCCGCCGATCTCCAGCGCGCGGTGCGTGGCGGCGATGCCGGAGACCGGGTACGCCTTGGCGTGGCGCGCGGCCACCTCCTTGGCGACGACGTCGAGGCCGGCGCCGCCGATCTTGGTGGCGGTGCCGCCGAAGTAGGTGTCGACGAACTCCTGGTCGAGGCCGACGGCCTCGAAGACCTGGGCGCCCCGGTACGAGGCGACCGTGGAGATGCCCATCTTGGACATGACCTTCAGGACGCCCTTGCCGAGCGCGTAGATCAGGTTCTTGATGGCCTGTTCCGGCTCCAGGCCGGACAGGAAGGTACCGGCGCGCAGCAGGTCCTCGACGGACTCCATGGCGAGGTACGGGTTGACGGCGGCGGCGCCGTAGCCGATGAGCAGCGCGACGTGGTGGACCTCGCGGACGTCGCCGGCCTCGACCAGCAGACCCACCTGGGTGCGCTGCTTGGTGGCGATGAGGTGGTGGTGCACGGCGGCGGTGAGCAGCAGCGACGGGATCGGCGCGTGCTCGGCGTCCGAGTGACGGTCCGACAGGACGATCAGGTGGGCGCCGTTCCCGATGGCCGCGTCGACCTCGCCGCGGATCTCCTCCAGGCGGGCGGCGAGTGCCTCGCCACCGCCGGAGACCCGGTAGAGGCCGGAGAGCGTGGCGGCCTTCATGCCCGGCATGTCGCCGTCGGCGTTGACGTGTATCAGCTTGGCCAGCTCGTCGTTGTCGATCACCGGGAAGGGCAGGGTGACGCTGCGACAGGAGGCGGCGGTCGGCTCCAGCAGGTTGCCCTGCGGGCCCACCGAGGACAGCAGCGAGGTGACGAGCTCCTCGCGGATGGCGTCCAGCGGCGGGTTGGTGACCTGCGCGAAGAGCTGCGTGAAGTAGTCGAAGAGCAGCCGGGGGCGCTCGGACAGGGCCGCGATCGGGGAGTCCGTGCCCATGGAGCCGAGCGGCTCGCCGGAGGTGCGGGCCATCGGCGCGAGGATGACGCGCAGCTCTTCCTCGGTGTAGCCGAAGGTCTGCTGGCGGCGGGTGACCGAGGCGTGGGTGTGGACGATGTGCTCGCGCTCGGGAAGGTCTTCGAGCTCGATCTCGCCGGTTTCCAGCCATTCGGCGTAGGGGGCGGCGCCGGCCAGTTCGGCCTTGATCTCGTCGTCCTCGATGATCCGCTTCTGGGCGGTGTCGACGAGGAACATCTTGCCGGGCTGCAGGCGGCCCTTGCGGACGACCTTGGCCGGGTCGATGTCGAGGACGCCGACCTCGGAGCCGAGGACGACGAGGCCGTCGTCGGTGACCCAGTAGCGTCCGGGGCGCAGACCGTTGCGGTCGAGGACCGCGCCGACCTGGGTGCCGTCGGTGAAGGTGACGCAGGCCGGGCCGTCCCAGGGCTCCATCATCGTGGAGTGGTACTGGTAGAACGCGCGGCGGTCCGCGTCCATGGACGCGTGGTTCTCCCACGCCTCCGGGATCATCATCAGCACGCTGTGCGGGAGCGACCGGCCGCCGAGGTGGAGCAGCTCCAGGACCTCGTCGAAGGAGGCCGAGTCGGAGGCGTCGGGGGTGCAGATCGGGAAGATCCGGTCGAGGTTGCCCTCGCCGAAGACGTCCGAGGCGAGCTGGGACTCGCGGGCCTTCATCCAGTTCCGATTGCCCTTGACCGTGTTGATCTCGCCGTTGTGCGCGACGAAGCGGTACGGGTGGGCGAGCGGCCAGGACGGGAAGGTGTTCGTCGAGAACCGGGAGTGGACCAGGGCGAGCGTCGACGCGAAGCGACGGTCGGACAGGTCGGGGAAGAAGGGCTCCAGCTGGCCGGTGGTCAGCATGCCCTTGTAGACGATGGTGCGGGCGGAGAGCGACGGGAAGTACACGCCGGCCTCGCGCTCGGCGCGCTTGCGCAGCACGAACGCCTTGCGGTCCAGCTCGATGCCGCTCGCCCCGTTGGACACGAAGAGCTGCGAGAAGGCGGGCATGGTGGCGCGGGCGCCGTTGCCGAGCAGGTCCGGGGAGACGGGGACCTCGCGCCAGCCGAGGACCGTGAGGTTCTCCTCGACGGCGATGGCCTCGATGCGCTCCACGGCGACGGCCTGTGCGGGGCCGTCGGCGGGGAGGAAGGCGATGCCGACGGCGTACGCGCCGGCGTCGGGGAGCTCGAAACCGGCCACCTCGCGCAGGAACGCGTCCGGCACCTGGGACAGGATTCCGGCGCCGTCGCCCGAGTCGGGCTCGGAGCCGGTGGCGCCGCGGTGCTCGAGGTTCCGCAATACGGTCAGCGCCTGCTCGACCAGCGTGTGACTGGCCTCGCCGCTGAGGTTGGCCACAAAGCCGACGCCGCAGGCGTCGTGCTCGTTGCGCGGGTCGTACATGCCCTGCTGGGCGGGGCGACCGTCCATGGGCGACCAGGCGGTGGTGCTGAGGCCGGTCGCGGAGTGCGTGGATGCGGAACGCATCGGCTCTCCCGTCGTCGTCGTGGCATATGTGCATGGCCGAGGGACGACGTTGGCCCTCTGCGAAATTTCGTGCAGGTTACATGATGACGGCAATCCCGAGAAGCGGATATCGCATTCCAACATGCGGACATGCCCGAAGGGGGATAAGGGATCTGCCGGGAGGTCCCTTGGATCTCAAGAACATCTGCGGACGCGTCACGGGCCGCTGCTGATCCCGGCACGGAGCGGGCACCATTGCCCGACGCCCTGTCCTGATGCCCCGCGGACACGGAATCGAAACCGCCGGGTAACGGACTACTTATGTTGTGTACCGCATAGTGTCTCACTCCCGCGGCGGTTAGCCTATGGCGCCGCCGATCCAGGTTCCCAGGATGTACGTCACACCCGCGGCCGCACCACCCAGGACGAGCTGCCGCAGTCCGCTGTACCACCAGGAGCGTGCGGTGACCCGGGCGACGACCGCACCACAGGCGAAGAGCCCGATCAGCGCCAGCAGGACGGCCGGCCACAGGGCGGTCGCGCCGAGCAGGTAGGGCAGTACGGGAAGCAGCGCGCCCAGCGCGAACGAGCCGAAGGACGACACGGCCGCGACCAGCGGCGACGGCAGGTCGTCGGGGTCGATGCCCAGCTCCTCGCGGGCGTGTATCTCCAGCGCCTGCTCGGGATCGCGGGACAGCTGCATCGCCACCTCGCGGGCCAGGGCGGGGGCGACGCCGCGCGAGACGTAGAGCTCGGCCAACTCCTCCATCTCGTCGATCGGGTGCTTGCGCAGTTGCTGACGCTCCACGTCGAGTTCCGCCAGGACCAGTTCGCGCTGCGAGGCGACCGAGGTGTACTCCCCCGCCGCCATCGAGAAGGCGCCGGCGGCCAGACCGGCGAGGCCGGTGATGACGATCGTCTGCGGCGCGACCGCGCCGCCCGCCACTCCGGTCATCAGGGCGATGTTGGAGACCAGTCCGTCCATCGCCCCGAACACGGCCGGCCGCAGCCATCCGCCGTTGACGTCACGGTGGGTGTGGTTGTCGCGGTGGGCGGTGTGCAGCGGCGCTTCGGTGTCGATGATGGACATGCGGTACATCTCCCCTTTTCCTGCGAATGGGCGCGCGAAGGCGACGCGCAGAGACCCACTCCCCCTGAACACCTCGAACCTACGCACGATTTTCGGTCTCCGCCGGCAAGGAAGGCCGTACTTACCTGCGGTTTCGTGGATCGGCGACCGGGTGACGAGAGCGTTCGGGTGGTGTTTCGCGGCAAGCGACAAACCACATGCCATGGCACAAATCCCCCAAGGGCTCATCATGAGTCCCATCAAGTGGAGAGGCGCGCCATGGAGCTGATTGCATGCAATCCGCAGGTCCTCCTCGAACGAGCCAGGGGCGCTCTTCTGGGGCTCGCGGTGGGTGACGCGCTGGGAGCCCCGGCGGAGAACATGAAGCCGTCGCAGATCCGGGCGAAGTGGGGTCGGATCGAGGGCTTCGTGTCCGAGGACCCGGCGGGCACGGACGACACCGAGTACGCGATCTTCTCGGGCCTGCTGCTGGCCCGGCACGGTTCCGCGCTGACCGTGGCCCACGTCGAGCGGGCGTGGCACCACTGGATCGCCGACCTGGACGAGGGCCCCTTCCGGGGGGCCGGCTTCTCGGAACGCGGCACGCTGGAGAACCTCCGCCGGGGACTCGCGGCCCCCATCTCGGCGCAGCACCGCCACGCCTGGTCCGACGGACTGGCCATGCGGGCCGCCCCGTTCGGCGTCTTCGCCGCGGGCCGGCCCGCCGAGGCCGCCCGGCTGGTGGCCATCGACGGCACCGTCAGCCACGACGGCGAGGGCATCTACGGGGGCCAGGCCGTCGCCGCGGGTGTCGCGGCGGCCATGGCCGGCGGCTCGCCCGCCTCCGTGGTCTCGGCGGCCCTGTCCGTCATCCCGTCCGACTCCTGGACGGCCCGCTCCCTGCGCCGGGCCGTCACCGCGGCCCCGCGCGGCGAACGGGCGGTGCGCTCGGCGGTGGTCATCGGCGGCTACCCGTGGACGGACCTGGCCCCCGAGGCGGTGGGGCTGGCGTTCGGCGCCTTCGCCGCCTGCCGCGGCGACTTCCCCGGCTCCGTCCTGACGGCCGTGAACATGGGCCGGGACGCCGACACCACGGCCGCCGTGGCGGGCGCCCTGGCCGGTGCCATGTCGGGCATCCCCTCCATCCCAGCCGACTGGGCGGCGGCGATCGGCCCGGTCCGGGGCAGCTGCCTCCCCTCGATGCGGGGCTACCACGTCCTGGACATCGCGGACCTCCTCACCCCGGAAGCCGAGACCCCCCGATGAGCCCTTCCCCCCACACCCCGGACTCGGCCGAACCCACCGCCGGGACGCACGGCCCCTCCGCCGCGGAACCGGGCCTCTTCCACCCGCTCGCCGGTCCGCCCCCGCGGGATCGGACCGCCGAGACCACACCGCCGCCCCCCGCCCCCGTGCCGATCTCCGCCCCCGCCCCCGTCCTCGCGCCCGTCTCCGTCTCCGTCCCGGGCTCCGTCCCCGTGTCCGTCTCCGTCCTCGTGCCCGTTCCCATCACGGGCTCCGTCCCCGCCCTCGTGCCCGTTCCCGTCCCGGGCTCCGCGACCTCGCCCTCGGGGCTCGGCGCTCCGCTCCCGCCGGGGACGGTCGCGGGCCGGGGCCCCCGGGGCGGACACCTCCCGGTCGAGGCGCCGCACCCGGGGCCGCGCACCACCGCCCTCGCCGGCCCGCCCCCCGCAGGAGCGCCCGGCACCGCCTCCACCCCGGTGGAGGCGGTGCCGGGCGGGCCGCGCCGCATCGAGGGGCTCCTCCTCGGTCTCGCCGCGGGCGACGCGGCCGGCTGGCCCGCCGCCCGGCACCGGGCCAGCCGGATGCCCGAGTGGACCCGCCGCCTCACCCGCGAGCTCGACACCTTCGCCGAGCAGAACGCCACCACCACGCTCCCCGTCCCGATCGCCCTCAACCAGCCCCCGGAACCGCTGCGACTCGGCCCGTCCGACGACGCCGAGTGGGCCGCCTTCGCCGCCGAGTCCGTGCTGACGGCCGCCGGGGTGCTGCTCAGCGACCTCAGCCGGTCCCGCCGGATGCGGGCGGCCATCGACCTGGCGTGGAACGCCCTGGCCTCCGAGGTCGCGGCGGCGGCCGAGCGCGCGCCCGAGGTCGAGTCGGCCGTACTGCCGCTGCGCGCCCGGATCTCCGTCCGCGCCGGGCTGGGCAACCTCGCCGCCGGCCTGCGCCCGCCCGCGACCGGCCACGACAACCCGCACTACTTCGACGACGCCGCCTGCGTCCGCGCCTGCGTCCTGGCCGTCGTCCACCCCGGCGATCCCCGCGCCGCGGCCGACCTCGCGGAGTTCGACGCCCGGTACACCCAGGACGGCGACGGGGTGCACGGCGCGCGCGCCATGGCCGCCGCCATCGCCACCGCCCTCGCCGGCGCGGACGTCGACGCCGCGGTGGACGCCGCCCTCGCACAGCTGCCCGCCTCCACCGAGATCGGCCGCAACGCCCGCCACGCCGTCGAACTCGCCCGCGCCGATCCGGACGGAGGCGCCTTCGCCATCGTCCCGCTGCTGGAACACCAGACCGTCGACCACGTGTACAGCTACGGAATCGCCGCCGCCGAAACCGTCCCGGTCGCCCTCGCCCTGGCCACCGCGGCCCGCGGCAAGGTCTCCGAGGCCGTCCCGGCGGCCGCCTGCCTCTCCCGCGTCGCCGACTCCGCCCCCGCCCTGGCCGGCGCCCTCGCCGGCGCCCTCGGGGGCGGCGACTCCCTCCCGCCCGCCTGGCGGGAGGCCTGCCGCACCCTGTCCGGCTGCGCACTGCCCCGCCTGGCCGGCACCGATCTCGTCGAACTCGCCGCGCTCCTCACCCGTACGGAGCTGACCTCCCCCAAAAACCCCAACCCCCAAGGGATGATTCGGACATGACGCACGCTCCCCTCTCCCTCGACGACCGCGTGGCCGGCTCCCTGATCGGCGCCGCCGTCGGCGACGCCCTGGGGGGTGCGGTGGAGGGTTGGTCCCCGGACCGGATCGTCGAGCGGCACGGCGGCCGGGTGCACGGCATCGTCGGCCCCTGGTACGAGGACTGGCGCACCGCCCGCCCCATCGCGCCGTACCACAAGGGCGACGGGCACGTCACCGACGACACCCTCATGACGCACGCGCTGGTCCGGGTCTACGAGAGCGTGCGGGACCACCTGGACGCGTACGCGGTCGCCGACCACCTCGTCCCGGACCTCATGACGAACCCCCGCTGGATCCCGGAACTCGAAGCCGAGGCCCTGCCCCTCCAGCGGATCTTCCTGGCCGAGAAGTGGATCGTCACCCGGATCCACTACGCCCACGCGGACCCCCGCGAGGCCGGCGCCGGCAACATCGTCAACTGTGGTGCCGCGATGTACATGGCCCCGGTCGGGCTCGTCAACGCGGGGCATCCCGCCGCCGCCTACGCGGAGGCGCTGGACGTCGCGGGCGCGCACCAGTCCTCGTACGGCAGGGAGGCGGCGGGCGTGTTCGCGGCCGCGGTGGCGGCGGCGTGCGCACCGGGCGCGAGCGCGACCTCGGTCGTCGAGACGGCCCTGTCGCTGGCGAAGGACGGCACCCGGGAGGCCATCGCGGCGGTGTGCGACGTGGCCGCGGGCCACCGGGACTTCGAGTCGGCGCTGGCCCCCCTGCGGGCGGCGGTGGCCCCGTACGACTCGGTGGGCCCGGACTACCGCGAGCCCTCGCTCGGCGCCCGACGGCCCTCGCGGCTGCACTCGATCGAGGAACTCCCCGTCGCGCTCGGCATGTTGCTGGTGGCCGACGGGAAGTACGAGGCATCCGTGCTCGGAGCGGTCAACTACGGCCGGGACTGCGACTCCATCGCCACCATGGCGGGGGCGCTCGCCGGCGCCCTGGGCGGCGAGGCCGTGGTCCCCGCCGGCTGGGCGAAGCAGGTGGCGGAGGCCAGCCGGCTGGACCTGCACGCGCCGGCGGCGGCGCTGGCGACGGTGGCCCGGGAGGTCTTCGACCGCGACCGGGAGCGGCGCCGCGCCCACGAGGCGGCCTTCGCCGAGATCGCGACGCCGCGGTGACCGGGACCGCGGCCCCGTGCGCGGTGCGCCTGACCTGGGTACAGCCGGAAGACCTGGTCGGGCACGAGTTCCGTCAGGCCGCGCAGGACGGGCGCGACGCGCGACCGCTGCTGCGCGGCTGGCTCGCCGCGGGGGGCCGCATGGCCCCGGTTCGAGCCGGGGCCTCCGCCACCCCCGCACCGCCGGAGCTGCGCGCCCTCGCCGGTCGTCTCCTGGCCGAACTCGCCGCCCTGCCCTCGCCACTGGCCGCCGACGAGCCGGGGGCCTGGCCCGCCATCCGCTCCACCTGGCCCCCGGCTCCCCCGCCGACCGGCCCCGCCGACCGCCCCGCGCCACCGCCGCCGGCGGCCCGACCCGACGTCGCCCGGCTGGAGGCCGCCTGGCTCGGGCGGGCCGCCGGGTGCCTGCTCGGCAAGCCCGTCGAGAAGCTCCCCCTGGACGGGATCCGGGCCCTGGCCCGCGCCACCGGCAACTGGCCGCTGTCCGACTGGTTCACCGCCCGCGGCGTCCCGCCGGAGCTGCTGGCCGCGCATCCCTGGAACCGCAGGTCCGCCCCGACCTCCCTCGCCGAGAACATCGACGGCATGCCCGAGGACGACGACCTCAACTACCCCCTGCTGAACCTGCTCCTGCTCCAGCGCCACGGCAGGTCGTTCACCACCGCCGACGTCGCGCGGCTCTGGCTCGACGAACTCCCCGCCGGCCGGACCTTCACCGCCGAGCGCGTCGCCTACCGCAACCTCCTCCAGGGGCTGGAGCCCCCCGCGTCCGCCACCCACCACAACCCGTTCCGCGAGTGGATCGGCGCCCTCATCCGGGCCGACGTCCACGGCTGGACCAACCCCGGCGACCCGGTGGCCGCCGCGGCCCAGGCCCACCGGGACGCCGCCCTCACCCACACCGGCAACGGGATCTACGCGGCCCTCTTCACCGCCGCCGCCATCGCGGAGGCGGCCGGCGGCCGGTGTGACGTGCACGGCGCGCTGCGGGCCGGGCTGGCCGTCGTACCACCCCGCTCGCGCCTGGCCGGGGCCGTCCGCCTCGGCATCGACACGGCGGGCCGGCACCGCGACTTCGACCGGGTCGTGGACGCCCTCCACGCCCGCTACGACCACCACCACTGGGTCCATTCCCTCCCGAACACGGCCCTGATCGCGGCGGCGCTCACCCACGCCGACGGCGACTTCACCCGGTCCGTCTGCAACGCCGTGTCCGGCGGCTGGGACACCGACTCCAACGGCGCCACCGCCGGTTCCCTCGCCGGGCTCCTCGCCGGATCGCCCGATCGGCTCCCGCGGCGTTGGACCGCGCCGCTGGGAAACCGTCTCGCGACCAGCGTGCCCGGTTTCGACGGCGTCGGCTTCGACACCCTCGCCCACCTCACCGCTCAGGAGGCAGCCCGCTCATGACGGCCATCGCCGTGCTCGGCAGTACGAACATGGATCTCGTCGCCTACGTCTCCAAGGCGCCGCGCCTCGGGGAGACCGTCACCGGCCGCGCGTTCCACACGGTCCCCGGCGGAAAGGGCGCCAACCAGGCCGTGGCCGCCGCCCGCCTCGGCGGCGAGGTGGTGATGATCGGCGCGGTCGGCGCGGACGAGTTCGGCGTACGGTTGCGCTCCGCTCTCGCCGCGGCCGGCGTGGAGACGGCCGCCCTGCGCACGGTGGAGGGGGCCAGCGGCACCGCGCACATCACCGTCGACGACGAGGGCGCGAACAGCATCGTCGTCATCCCCGGCGCCAATGCCCGCGTCACCGGGCTGGAGGTGGGCGACGACTCCCGGATCGGCTCCGCCGACTCCCTGCTCCTGCAACTCGAACTCCCCCTGGAAGCCGTGATCGCCGGGGCCCGCGCCGCCCGCGCCCACGGTGTCCGTACGATCCTCACCCCGGCGCCGGCCCGGCCCCTGCCCGCCGAACTCCTCGACGTCACCGACCTCCTGGTGCCCAACGAGCACGAGGCGGCGACCCTCACCGGGCTCACCGACCCGCACCGGGCCGCCGAGGCGCTCCTGCGCAGCGTGCCGCAGGTGGTGATCACCCTCGGTGCGGCCGGGGTGCTGTTCGCGGCGCGGGGGCGCGAGCCGCTGGCCATGCCGGCGCTCCGGGTGCGGGCCGTGGACACCACCGCCGCCGGGGACACCTTCGTCGGGGCGCTCGCCGTGGCCGTCGGGGAGGGCCGCCCGATGCCCGAGGCGCTGCGCTGGGCCTCGGCGGCGGCGGCGCTGTCCGTGCAACGGCCCGGCGCCCAGGACTCGATGCCGACCCGGACCGAGACCGACGCCTTCACCGCGACCGCACCCGACACCGCCCCGGAGCCCGTTCCGGGGCCCGGGAACGGGAACGGGAACGCCCCGTCGTCGGCCGGCCGAACCACCGGGAGCGCCTCGTGACCCGGACACCCCGCTCCGCACCCCCGCCCCCGCCCGCCACCACCCCCGGCCCGGACGCCGACCGGGCCGCCGGCCCCCTCGCCGGGCTGCGCGTCCTGGACCTGGCCACCCTCTTCGCCGGCCCGCTGGCGGCCACCCTCCTCGGGGACTTCGGCGCGGAGGTCGTCAAGGTCGAGCACCCGGTCCGCCCCGACCCCTCGCGCGGGCACGGTCCCGCCAAGGACGGGGTCGGCCTCTGGTGGAAGCTGCTCGGTCGCAACAAGCGGACGATGACCCTCGACCTGTCCACCCCCGGCGGGCGGGACACCCTGCTGCGCCTCGCCGCCGGCGCCGACGTGATCATCGAGAACTTCCGCCCCGGAACCCTGGAGAAGTGGGGCCTGGGCTGGCCGGAGCTGTCCGCCGCCAACCCCCGGCTGGTGCTGGCCCGCGTGACGGCCTTCGGCCAGCACGGCCCGTACGCCCACCGCCCCGGCTTCGGCACCCTCGCCGAGGCCATGAGCGGCTTCGCCTCGATCACCGGGGAACCGGACGGCCCGCCGACCCTGCCGCCGTTCGGGCTCGCCGACTCCGTCGCCGCGCTGACCACCGCGTACGCCGTGATGACGGCGTTGGCCGGCCGGGACCGCACCGGGCAGGGGCAGGTGGTGGACCTGGCCATCATCGAGCCGATCCTGACGGTGCTGGGCCCGCACCCACTCTGGTACGACCAGCTCGGTTTCGTCCAGCCGCGCACGGGCAACCGCTCCACCAACAACGCGCCCCGCAACACCTACCGCAGCGCGGACGGGCGTTGGCTGGCCGTGTCCACCTCGGCGCAGTCCATCGCGGAGCGCGTGATGCGGCTGGTCGGTCGACCGGAGTTGATCGCGGAGCCCTGGTTCGCGACGGGCTCCGGCCGGGCCGCCCACGCGGGGGTGCTCGACGAGGCGGTCGGCGGTTGGATCGCCCGGTACAAGGCGGAGGAGGTGGTCGCCGCGTTCGAGGACGCCCAGGCGGCGGTCGCGCTGGTCTACGACGTACGGGACGTCATGGCCGATCCGCAGTACGCCGCGCTCGACACGATCACCGAGGTGGAGGACCCGGAACTCGGGCCGCTCCGCATGCAGAACGTGCTCTTCCGGCTGTCCGGCACCCCGGGTGCCATCCGCTGGGCGGGCCGCCCCCACGGCGCGGACACCGAGGCCGTCCTCACCGAACTCGGCCTGACCGAGGCCGAGATCACCGCACTCGCGAAGGACGGAGTCCTGTGATCCTCACCTGGCTGTACGCTCCCGGCGACCGCCCCGAGGTGGTCTGGAAGGCCCTGCACTCGGGGGCCGACTCGGTCATCGTCGACCTGGAGGACGGGGTCTCGGCCTCCCGCAAGGAGTACGCGCGGGCCGCGACGGCCGAACTGCTCGCCGACCGGCCGCCGGTGCCCGTGCAGGTCCGGGTCAACGCCCTGGACTCGCCCTGGGCCGGCGCCGACCTCAGCGCCCTGACCGGGCTCCGGGGGCTGTCGGCGCTGCGGCTCCCGAAGATCGCCGCCCCCGAGCAGATCACCGCCGTCGCGAACCGCACCGGCGGCGTGGCGCTGTACGCGCTGCTGGAATCGGCCCTGGGCGTGGAACGGGCGTACGAGATCGCGCGCGCCCACCCGGCCCTGCACGGCCTCTCCCTCGGCGAGGCGGACCTGCGGGCCGACCTGAACGTCAGTGCCGAGGCGGGCCTGGACTGGCCGCGCTCACGGGTGGTGGTCGCGGCGCGGGCCGCGGGTCTGGTCGCGCCCGCGCAGTCGGTGTTCCCCGACATCCGGAACCTGGAGGCGCTGGCCGTCTCCTGCGCGCGCGGCCGGGCCCTCGGGTTCCTGGGCCGGGCCGCGATCCATCCGCGCCAGCTCCCGGTGATCGAACGGGCCTACGTGCCCGGCCCGGAAGAGGTCAGCGCCGCCGAGGAGATCGTCACCGCCGCCCGGGCCACCCCGGGCGCGCTGGCCCTCCCCGACGGCCGGTTCGTGGACCCTGCCGTGGTCGCGGCGGCCCACCGCACCCTGACCCTCTCCCGCCGCGGCGACCGGGTCTAGGCCGTCTCTTCCGGATCTTGCCTGACCCGCGCCGCCCGGCAACGCAGTGGGGTGCCGCGCTGAGCGCGGCACCCCACTGCGTCGATCACGGACCCTCGGTCCGGACCGGTCAGACCTTCTTGGCCTCGGAGGCCGTCCCGGAAGCCGTGCCGGGGGCCGACTCCGCGTCCGCCCGCTCGGCGTCCTCCGGTGCGGCGGTCTTCGGCTCGGCGTCCTTCGGTGCGGTGTCCTTCGGCGCGTCCTCGGCCTTGACGAGGCTCGGCGTCTTGTCCCCGGCCTCGACCTTCGCCTGCGCGTCCTTCGCGTCGGCGTCGGTGTCCACGGTCTTCGGGTCACCGGCGGCGGGACCGCGGTCCGGCTCCACGATCTCCTCGCGGCCCGGCCGCAGCCTCGCGGACAGCACCAGGTAGACCACGGCCAGCAGGAAGACCACGATCGCGGTCCAGACGTTCAGCCGCAGACCGAGGATGTGGTGCGCCTCGTCGACCCGCATGTACTCGATCCAGCTGCGGCCGACGCAGTACGCGGCCACGTACAGGGCGAAGGCCCGACCGTGTCCGAGCTTGAAGCGGCGGTCGGCCCAGATCACCAGGACGGCGACGCCGACGCACCACAGGGACTCGTACAGGAAGGTGGGGTGGTAGGTCCCCGCGACCCGGTTCGGGCCCTCGCTGATCTTCACCGCCCACGGCAGGTCGGTGGCGCGGCCGTAGAGCTCCTGGTTGAACCAGTTGCCCCAGCGTCCGAAGGCCTGGGCCAGCGCGATGCCGGGGGCCAGGGCGTCGGCCCAGGCGGGCAGCGGGATGCCGCGGAGTCGACAGCCGATCCAGGCGCCCACGGCGCCGAGCGCGATGGCGCCCCAGATGCCGAGGCCGCCTTCCCAGATCTTGAAGGCGTCGACCCAGTTGCGGCCCTCGCCGAAGTAGAGCTGGTAGTCGGTGATGACGTGGTAGAGGCGACCGCCGACAAGGCCGAATGGCACCGCCCACACGGCGATGTCCGCGACCGTGCCCGGCTTTCCGCCGCGCGCGATCCAGCGCCTGTTGCCGAGCCAGACGGCGACGAAGACGCCGATGATGATGCAGAACGCGTAGCCGCGGAGCGGGATCGGTCCGAGATGGATCACGCCGGTCGACGGGCTGGGGATATAGGCAAGTTCCATGGCAGGACCGACGCTACCCTGCCGGGCGGTGCAGACCGCAACCCGCCCGGCAACCTCGGCTGAATCGATACAGGGACGCCACACCGTCCCCGGTGGCCTCTCAGTCCTCGCCCGCCCCCCGGGAGACGGAAGCGGAACCGGCTGAACCGGCCTGGCTCCCCGCCGTCGAGCCCGATCGCGACGAGGAGCCGGTCGAGGAGGAGCCGTTCGAGGAGGAGCCGGACGACGTCGACGACGACAGCCCGGACGAAGAAGAGGACGACGAGGAGGAGGACGAGGCCTTCGACCCGTTCTTGCCCGTCCCGGAGGCCTTCGGGCTCGGGGCGGCCGACCCGCCCTTCGCCTTGGCCTCCACCTGCTCCTTGAGCTTCTGCGGGGTCAGCGGGTTCGCCTGGTCGGCGAAGATGTCCTTCCCGTCGAGGAGGATCGTCGGGGTGCCCCGGAACTTCCCGGCGCGGAAGGCCTCCTGCGACTTGCCGACCCAGGAGTTGTGCGTGCCCTTCTCGACGCAGGCGCGGAACTCGGGGGTGTCGAGCCCCTCCACCTTCCCGGCCAGCTCCAGCAGCTTGGCGTTCTTGCCGTAGGCGTCGTCGACCTCCTCGGGCTGGTTCTGGAAGAGGACGTCGTGGTAGGCGGGGAACTTCCCGGCGTCCTGGGCGCACGCGGCCGCGTTGGCGGCCTTGAGGGAGCCGGTGCCGCTCATGTTCCCGTCGATCAGCGTGACCAGGTGGTAGTCGACCTTGAGCTGCCCCTTCGCCTCCAGCTCGTGGACGGTGGCACGGTAGTTGTCCTCGAAGGCCTTGCAGGCCGGGCAGCGGAAGTCCTCCCAGACGGTCAGGGTGGACGTGGCCGCGTCCTTGCCCGTCCGGATCGCGAGCGCGTCCTTGCCCACGGCCCCGGACGGGGCGACCACCGCGCCCTTGGCGGAGTCGCCCGATTTCCCGGTGTTGGCCGCGATCAGGCCGACGACGGCGGCCAGACCGAGTACGCCGACCACCGCCGCCGACACGATCAGGGTCCGTCGGCGCTTGTCCCGGGTCTTCTGCCGCTCGCGCTCCACGAGGAGTCGCTCCCGGGCCGATCGTTTCGTCGCATCGCGGTTCGCACCGTCGTTCTTGTCGCTCACGTTCGGCCAAACGAAGCGGGGAGGCACTCTCGTGCCTCCCCGCTCCCACTTCCACCCGATCGGGCTACAGAACCCCGCTCGGGGCCCGTCCGACGTCAGGACCTGCGTACGCCTTCCGCAAGCTCGGCCGCCAGCGCCCGCACCCCGGCGAGCCCGCTGTGCGGGTCCGGCGCGTCCAGCAGCACCTTCACGAAGGCCGAGCCGACGATCACCCCGTCGGCGAAGGCGGCGACCTCCTTCGCCTGGGCGGCGTTGGAGACGCCCAGGCCCACGCAGACCGGGAGGCCGCGCCGGGCGCCGGGAGTGGCGCGGGTCCGCTCGACGAGGGCCTGCGCCTCGTTGCCGACGGACTCGCGGGTGCCGGTGACGCCCATCAGGGAGGCCGCGTAGACGAAGCCCGTGCCGGCCTCGGTGATGGTGGCCAGGCGGGCGTCCCGGCTGCTGGGTGCCACGACGAAGACGGTCGCCAGACCGTGCTTGGCCGCGTGCTCGCGCCACAGCGCGGACTCCTGGACCGGCAGGTCGGGCAGGATGCAGCCCGCGCCGCCCGCCGCGGCGAGTTCGGAGGTGAACCGCTCGACGCCGTAGCGGTCGATGGGGTTCCAGTACGTCATCACCAGGATCGGGACCCCGGTGGCCTCGTGGGCCTCGCGCACGGTCCGCATCACGTCGGCGATCTTGACTCCGCCGCGCAGGGCGATGTCGTCGGCGGTCTGGATGACCGGGCCGTCCAGGACCGGGTCGCTGTGCGGCAGGCCGATCTCGACGACGTCCGCGCCGCCCGCGATGACGGCCTTGACCGCCTCGATGCCGCCGTCGACGGTCGGGAAGCCGGCCGGGAGGTAGGCGACGAGGGCGGCGCGGTCCTCGGACTTCGCCTTCGCGAGGGTGGCGGTCAGCAGTTCGATGTTGCCGGTGCCGTGCGTGGCGCTCACTTGTCGTCCCCCTGGGAGAACTCGTTCTCGGCGACTTCGCCGTCGGTGTCGTACAGGTCGAAGTACCGCGCGGCGGTGTCCATGTCCTTGTCGCCGCGACCGGACAGGTTGACGACGATCAGGCCGTCCGGGCCCAGTTCCCGGCCCAGGTCGAGGGCGCCCGCGAGGGCGTGCGCGGACTCGATCGCCGGGATGATGCCCTCCGTGCGGGAGAGCAGCCGAAGGGCCTGCATCGCGGCGTCGTCGGTGACCGCCCGGTACTCGCCGCGGCCGGTGTCCTTGAGGTAGGAGTGCTCCGGGCCGATGCCGGGGTAGTCCAGGCCCGCCGAGATCGAGTACGGCTCGGTGATCTGGCCCTCCTCGTCCTGGAGGACGTAGGAGCGGGAGCCGTGCAGGATGCCGGGCTCGCCCGCGGTGAGCGTGGCGGCGTGCTCACCGGTCTCGACGCCGTGTCCGGCGGGCTCGAAGCCGACCAGGCGGACGCCGGCGTCGGGGATGAAGGCGTGGAACAGCCCGATGGCGTTGGAGCCGCCGCCGACGCAGGCCGCGACGGCGTCGGGCAGCCGTCCGACGCGCTCCAGGATCTGGCGGCGGGCCTCGACGCCGATGACCCGGTGGAAGTCGCGGACCATCGCGGGGAAGGGGTGGGGGCCGGCGACCGTGCCGAAGAGGTAGTGGGTGCGGTCGACGTTGGCGACCCAGTCGCGGAAGGCCTCGTTGATGGCGTCCTTGAGGGTCCGGGAGCCGGACTTCACCGCGATGACCTCGGCGCCCAGCATGCGCATCCGGGCCACGTTGAGGGCCTGGCGCTGGGTGTCGATCTCACCCATGTAGATGGTGCAGTCGAGGCCGAAGAGGGCGCAGGCGGTGGCGGTGGCCACGCCGTGCTGGCCGGCTCCGGTCTCGGCGATGACGCGGGTCTTGCCCATGCGCTTGGTGAGGAGCGCCTGACCCAGCACGTTGTTGATCTTGTGCGAGCCGGTGTGGTTGAGGTCCTCGCGCTTGAGGAAGATCCGCGCGCCGCCCGCGTGCTCGGCGAACCGGGACACCTCGGTGAGGGAGCTGGGCCGACCGGTGTAGTTGACCATGAGTTCGTCGAGCTCGGCCGCGAAGGCCGGGTCGCCCTTGGCCTTCTCGTACTCGACGGCGACCTCGTCCACGGCGGCGACGAGGGCCTCCGGGATGAACTTGCCGCCGAAGTCGCCGAAGTAGCCCTCGGCGTTGGGGACGTGACCCTCGGGGTCTGGGATGAAGAACGAGCTGGTGGACATGGTCACTACTCCTACGGGGTGCGACGGGAGGACTTCACCGTATTGCGCCGCCTGCCCGTACCTCGCGCACCCCGCTGGGGGATGTGGAGGGTACGGACGGAGCGACCCGCGCCCGGAGCCGGCGGCTCGGGACGGCGGGCCGTACGGGACCACCCGGCGGGTACGCGGGGTACCGGACGGGCGTGGTCTTCGTTACGGCGCCGAGGCGCCGCGCCATCGCATCCCGTTGACCTGGCCCGGCTCGGAACCGATCACGTAGCGCACCCGTCGCCCGTGCACGCGCCGGGCCGGGGCGCGGCAGCCGCGGGGGCGGCAGCCGCGCGCCAGCGGCGCGTGCGTCGTCGGCACGCCGGCCGGGCCGGGGCCCGGTCGGGTGCGGACGAAGGAGCGGATGGGCGGCACGGGAGGGTCAGCTCCGCCCGTGGCGCAGGGCGGGGTGGGCGCCGGCGGCGACGAGGTCGGCCACGGCCGCCTTCGGGTCGCGTCCGGTGACCAGGGACTCCCCGACGAGGACCGCGTCGGCGCCCTCGTTGGCGTAGGCGATCAGGTCGTGGGGTCCGCGGATGCCGGACTCGGCGATCTTCACGATGTGGTCGGGGATCTCCTGGACGACGCGCTCGAAGGTGGAGCGGTCGACCTTGAGGTCCTTGAGGTTGCGCGCGTTGACACCGATGATCTTGGCTCCGGCGGCGACGGCGCGCTCGACCTCCTCCTCGTCGTGGACCTCGACGAGCGGGGTCAGACCGATGGTCTGGGCACGCTCGATGAGGGAGACCAGGGCCTCCTGTTCCAGGGCCGCGACGATCAGCAGGACGAGGTCGGCGCCGTAGGCGCGGGCCTCCCAGAGCTGGTACGCCGTGACGATGAAGTCCTTGCGCAGGATCGGGATGTCCACCTTGGCGCGGACGGCCTCCAGGTCGGCCAGCGAGCCGCCGAAACGGCGCTGTTCGGTGAGGACGGAGATGACCGCCGCACCGCCCGCCTCGTAGTCGGCGGCGAGCGCGGCCGGATCGGCGATGGCGGCCAGCGCGCCCTTGGACGGGCTGGAGCGCTTGACCTCGCAGATCACCTTGACGCTGTCGCCGCGCAGGGCGGCGACACCGTCCTTGGCCTGGGGCGCCTTGGCGGCACGCTCCTTGAGCTCGTCGAGGCTCACGCGGGCCTGCCGTTCGGCAAGGTCTTCGCGGACCCCTTCGATGATCTCGTCGAGCACACTCACGCGAGCGGCCCCCTTCCGGGTCGATGACGGTCGGCCGCCTCGCAGACACGTATCACTGCAAGGTCGGCACTCAAATGGTATCCGCAGGTCGCCGCGGCCTCCGCACGGACATCGCCGTTTCCCAGGGACTGGACAGTCGGAATGCGGGCTTCCTCCGGCTGTCGCACGGGCCTCAGGGGGCCAGGGCCGCCCCGAAGGGAAGATTGCGGACAATCGCGAAAATCAGCATCAGAGACCCGAAAAGCCACCAGTACCCGGGTTTCGGATCGATCCGCGGGGCGGGGGCGCCGCGCCAGGCCCGCACCAGCCAGACGGCGATGAACGCCGCGAAGAGGACGTAGCCGGCGACCGCCGCCGCGTTCGCGCCGAGGGCGGTGAGCAGGTCGCCCCGCGCGAAGGCGTGGGCGCTGCGCAGCCCGCCGCAGCCCGGGCACAGGATGCCCGTCAGCCGGAACAGCGGGCAGACCGGGTAGTGCCCGGGTTCGTTGGGGTCGACCGCGCCCACGTACGCGAAGGCGGCCACCACCCCGGCCAGGGTGAGGACGGGAACGGCCATCGTCCGGGCCCGGGAGGCCCGCGCCGGGGCGGGCGGCACGTACGGGGGCACCGCGGGCCCGGGGGCGGGCCGCGGGGCGGGAGGGGTGCGGGAGGCGTCCACGCGCCGATTCTCTCCGGTCATGACAAAAGGCGCAGCCCGACAGGGCCGCGCCTTCCGCTTCCGGTCCTCGCGCCTCAGACGCCCGCGGGGACCTTGGACGCGGCGATGACCTCGGCGAGGTCCTTGTGGGCGGCCTTCGGAGCGCCCATGCCGGCGGCCTTCATCGCCATCCCGACGACACCGCCGAGGACGACGACGACCAGGCCGGCGTAGAACCCGAGCGGGTTCGCGAGCACCATGAAGGCGCCGGAGACGCAGAAACCGATGAAGGCGATGATGACACCGGTCCAGGCGGCCGGGGTGTGTCCGTGGCTCGTGCCCGCCATGAGTTGCTCCTCGTTGCTCTGTCGCACGTCACGTGCTGTGTCGAACGCTCGGTGCCCATTGTCCCGCACCGGGCGCGGCGCTCGCTCACGGGGGTCCCGTCAGCGGGTGGGATCCTCGCCTCGGTCCAGAGCCTTCCACAGGTCCTCGGGCCGGTCCGGGTCCACGGGCGCGGGCGTGCGGGTGCGGGGGCTGCCGTCGCGTTCGTAACGGCCTCCCATCGCGGGCCAACTCCGGCCGAAGCGCAGGGCGAGCAGGCCGGCCAGCAGGATCAGGGCCCCGCCGACGGCGGTGACGTACGGCCACGCCGTATGGGTGAGCCCGACCACCTGGGCCGCGGTGTCCGCGGTGGTCTTGGCGGCCTGTTCGTCCAGGGCCCGGTGGTCGTCGGCGGCGAACACGGCCGCCAGGGCGGCGCCCAGGCCGCTCAGCGCGAGCAGTCCGGACACCAGCCGCCGGCTCCTGCCGCGGACGGCGAAGACGGCGACCAGGGCGGCGAGGGCGACGATCGCCAGGGCGGCGGGCAGGCCGGTGACGGCCCGCCCGTCGGCGCTCAGCGGCAGCGAACCGCCGCCGACGGACGCCCGGCCCTGGGCCCAGACGCGGCCGGAGGCGAGCAGCACGACGGTGGCGCCGAGCGCGCCGAACAGCAGGGCGACGGCCACGCTGCGGCGGCCGGCGCCGCGCTCGGGCCTCGGCGGGGCCTCTTGGGTCCCGGGGGCGGCGGCATCGTTTCGGGGCGGGGGTACGGCACTCACGCACCCCACTATCCCCTACGCCCTCAGCCGCGGTGGAGGCGGTTCGCCGCTCCCACCGCGCGGAGCACCGCGGCGGCCTTGTTGCGGCATTCGAGGTCCTCCAGCTCGGGCACCGAATCCGCCACGACCCCCGCGCCGGCCTGGACGTACGCCGTCCCGTCGCGCAGCAGCGCCGTGCGGATGGCGATGGCCGTGTCGGAGTCCCCGGCGAAGTCGAGGTAGCCGACGCAGCCGCCGTACAGCCCGCGGCGGGAGGGTTCCAGCTCCTCGATGATCTGCATGGCGCGCGGCTTGGGCGCGCCCGAGAGGGTGCCGGCGGGGAAGCAGGCGGTGAGCACGTCGAAGGCGGTCTTGCCCTCGGCGAGTCGGCCGGTGACGGTGGAGACGATGTGCATCACGTGGGAGTAGCGCTCGATCGACATGAAGTCGACGACCTCCACCGAGCCCGGGGCGCAGACCCGGCCCAGGTCGTTGCGGCCCAGGTCGACGAGCATCAGGTGCTCGGCGCGCTCCTTGGGGTCCGCCATCAGCTCTTCGGCGAGGTCGTTGTCCTGCTGCGGGGTGGCCCCGCGGTGCCGGGTGCCGGCGATGGGGTGGACCATGGCCCGGCCGTCCTCGACCTTGACCAGCGCCTCGGGGCTCGACCCGACCACGTCGAAGCCGTTCTCGAAGCGGAAGAGGTACATGTACGGGGAGGGGTTGGTGGCCCGCAGCACCCGGTAGACGTCGAGCGCGGAGGCCTCGCAGGGCGTCTCGAACCGCTGCGAGGGCACCACCTGGAAGGCCTCGCCGGCCCGGATGCGCTCCTTCACGTCCTCCACGGCCGCCTGGTACTTCTCTCCGCCCCACAGGGCGGAGAACTCCGGCAGCTCGGAGGCGGGCAGCGGGGTGGGGACGTACGGGGCGGGCCGCGCGAGGTCGGCTTCCATGGCGTCGAGGCGGGCGACCGCGTGCGCGTACGCCTCGTCCACGCCCGTGTCGAGGTCGTTGTGGTTGATGGCGTTGGCGATGAGCTGGACCGTGCCGTCCCAGTGGTCCATGACGGCCAGGTCGGAGGTGAGCAGCATGGTCAGCTCGGGGAGTTCCAGGTCGTCGGCGGTGTGCTCGCCGATGCGCTCCAGGCGGCGGACGATGTCGTAGCCGAGGTAGCCGACCATGCCGCCGGTGAAGGGCGGCATCCCGCCGGCGATGTCGCGGGGGGTGTGCAGGGCCTCGACGGTGGCGCGCAGGGCCTCCAGCGGGTCGCCGTCCGTGGGAACGCCGACGGGCGGGGTGCCGATCCAGTGGGCCCGGCCGTCGCGGACGGTCAGGGTGGAGTCGCTGTGGACGCCGACGAAGGAGTAGCGGGACCAGGAGCGGCCGTTCTCGGCGGACTCCAGGAGGAAGGTTCCGGGGCGTTCCGCGGCCAGCTTGCGGTAGAGCCCGACGGGCGTGTCGCCGTCGGCCAGCAGTTTGCGGCTGACGGGGATGACGCGGCGGTCGACCGCGAGCTTGCGGAACGTCTCAAGATCCATGGCGTGGAACCCTACCTATTCGGCTTCGCTGAGGAGGACATCGGCGTCGAAGCACGTACGGGCGCCGGTGTGGCAGGCGGCCCCGACCTGGTCGACCTTCACGAGCAGGGTGTCGGCGTCGCAGTCGAGGGCGACGGACTTCACGTGCTGGAAGTGACCGGAGGTGTCTCCCTTGACCCAGTACTCCCCGCGACTGCGGGACCAGTACGTGCAGCGCCCGGTGGTCAGGGTCCGGTGCAGGGCCTCGTCGTCCATCCAGCCGAGCATGAGCACCTCACCGGTGTCGTACTGCTGGGCGATGGCCGGAACCAGACCGTCCGCGGAGCGCTTGAGGCGGGCTGCGATGGCGGGGTCGAGGGAGGTCGTACTCATGAGGCCATTGTGCCGGGCGGAGGCGACGATCACGGAGCGCCGTCCACCTGATGGGCGGGCGCGCGGCGGGTTCCGGCCGTAGGCTAGCCCGCATGTCTACCCATGCGAAGCGTGAACGACTGCTCTTGGCCGACCTGTTGGAGTCGGCGGGGCCGGAGGCGCCGACGCTGTGCGACGGCTGGCGCGCCCGGGAACTCGCGGCGCACGTGGTCGTCCGCGAACGCCGCCCGGACGCGGCGGGCGGTCTCCTGCTGGACGTGCTGAAGACCCGGCTCGACAAGGTGATGGAGGAGTACGCGGCCAAGCCGTACGAGGAACTGATCCGGCTGATCCGTACCGGCCCGCCGAAGATGTCCCTCTACTCCTTGAAGCAGATCGACGAGGCGGCCAACGCGGTGGAGTTCTACGTCCACGCGGAGGACGTCCGGCGGGCCCAGCCCGACTGGTCGCCTCGGGCGCTGGACCCCGTGTTCTCGGACTCCCTCTGGTCCCGCCTGGAGAAGCTGGCCCGGCTGACGGGCCGCCGCTCCCCGGTGGGGCTGGTCCTGCGCCGCCCGAACGGCCAGACGACGGTGGCGCACAAGGGCACCCCGGTGGTGACGGTCACGGGCGAGCCGGGCGAACTCACGCTGTTCTGCTTCGGCCGCCAGTCCTCGGCGGCGGTGGAGCTGGACGGTCCGGCGGAGGCCGTCGCGAAGCTGACGACGGCGCAGTTGGGCCTGTAGCGGGGGTGTGCGGGGCCGACGGGCGGCAGAGGGCCGGCCGGCGGTCAGGCGAAGGCGAGTTCCGCCCTGCGGACCTCGCGGGCCGAGGTGCCGACCACCGCTCCCGCCATGCTCAGCAGGCCGCCGGCCAGGAACACCGGGGTGATGCCCCACAGGTCCACCGCCAGGCCGAAGACGGGATAGGACAGCGGAGCCAGGCCCACGGCCGTGAAGGCCATGACCGAGCTGACCCGGCCCAGGTACGCGGGGTCGGTGGAGGTCTGGATCAGGGCGACGGCCAGGCCTCCGCAGATGCCGCAGACCAGGCCGGTCACCAGCGAGACGGCGACCGCGGTCGGCAGGCCGGGGGCCAGGCCGAGGCTGCCGATGCCGGCCGAGCCGACGATCAGGGTGAGGTTCTGCACCGCGCCGGCGCGGGGGAACCGCGGCACCAGCGTCAGGACCAGGGCGCTGGACGCGGCGCCGGCCCCGAAGGCGCCGATGATCCAGCCGACCCCGCCGGCGCCCCAGTCCCGCTCCTCGGCCAGCAGGATCAGCCCCAGGGTGAGCGGGGCGGAGGTGCCGAGCTGGCTCAGGGCGCCGGACACCGTCAGCGGGCCGATCACCGGGTGCCGCCGGATGTAGGCGAGCCCGGACAGCAACTGCCGCCAGGGGGTCTGCCCCGCCGCGGGGTCCTCCGAGTCACGCACCGCGGGGGCGATCCGTACGGCCAGCAGCAGCACCAGGGAGAGCCCGAACAGTGCGGCGGCCACGCCGAAGGCGGCCCCCACGCCGCCCAGGCCGATCGCGAGGCCCGCCACCGGCGGCCCCGCGGTGTGCCCGACGCGTTCGGCGAGGCTGCGCAGCCCCTGGACCCGCACCAGCTGTCCGGGGCCGGCGATGCGGGGCGGCAGCGCGCCGACCGCCGGCATGAACAGCGCGTCGACGGCCCCGAAGACGAGGGCCACCGTCACCAGGACCCACAGCCCCGGTGAGGCGAGCGCGACGATCAGGGCGAGCGCGAGGATGACCGCGCAGCGCACGGCGTCGGAGGAGACGACCACGAGCCGGGGTCCGAAGCGGTCGGCGACCACCCCGCCGCCCAGCATGAGCAGGGCCCTCGGGACGGCGCCGGCCGCCATGACCAGCCCGACCTCGGCCGGGCCGGCCACGTGCGCGGCCGTCCAGCCGAGGGCGAGGAAGTAGATCGCGTCGCCGATCAGCGAGGCGGCGTAGGCGGCCAGCCAACGCCATGTGTTCCGGTTCAACGCAGCCCCCCGAGGCGTCAGCGCACCGGGTGGCCGGCCCCCCGCAGCGCGTCCTTGACCTGGCCGATGCGCAGGTCGCCGAAGTGGAACACCGACGCGGCGAGTACCGCGTCCGCGCCGGCCTCGATGGCCGGCGGGAAGTGCTCCAGCCTGCCGGCGCCGCCCGAGGCGATCACCGGGACCGTGACGTGCCTGCGCACGGCCGCGATCATCTCCGTGTCGTAGCCGTCCTTCGTACCGTCCGCGTCCATGGAGTTCAACAGGATTTCCCCGGCGCCCAGTTCGGCCGCCCGGTGGGCCCATTCGACGGCGTCGATGCCGGCGCTCCGCCGGCCGCCGTGGGTGGTGACCTCGAAGGAGCCGGAGGCGGTGCGGCGGGCGTCCACGGACAGCACGAGCACCTGTCGTCCGAAGCGCTCGGCGATCTCCCGGATCAGCTCGGGGCGGGCGATGGCGGCGGTGTTGACGCCCACCTTGTCGGCGCCCGCCCGCAGCAGCTTGTCGACGTCGTCGGCGGTGCGCACGCCACCACCGACGGTCAGCGGGATGAAGACCTGTTCGGCGGTGCGGCGCACCACGTCGTAGGTGGTCTCCCGGTTCCCGGAGGAGGCGGTGATGTCGAGGAACGTCAGCTCGTCGGCGCCCTCGGCGTCGTACAGCTTGGCCATCTCCACGGGGTCGCCGGCGTCGCGCAGGTTCTGGAAGTTCACTCCCTTGACCACGCGGCCGTTGTCCACGTCCAGGCAGGGGATCACCCGTACGGCGAGGGTCATGCGGTGGCTCCTGAGGGACCGAAGGCTTCGACCTCCACCTCGACGACCATGGAGGGGTCGACGAAACCGGAGACGATGATCATGGATGCGGCGGGCCGCACCGCGTCGAACAGCTCCTTGTGGGCGCGGCCGACGTCCTCCACGTCACGGGCGTGCGTGAGGTACATGCGGGTGCGCACCACGTGCTCGGGGCCGAGCCCGGCCTGCTCCAGGGCCTTGAAGGCCACGCCGAAGGCGGTGATGGCCTGGTCGTACGGGCCGCCCCCCTCGGCGGCGGTGCAGCCGGAGACGAGGACCAGGCCGTTGGGCAGCTGTACGGCGCGGGAGTAGCCGATGACGTCCTCGTAGGCGCCGCCGGAGGAGATGCGTCGCACCTGGTCGTCAGAGCTCATGCGGAGACCACCTTCAGGGCTTCTTCCAGGGTGAAGGCCTTGGCGTACAGGGCCTTGCCGACGATGGCGCCCTCGACGCCCTGCGGGACGAGCGCGGACAGGGCCCGCAGGTCGTCCAGCGAGGAGATGCCGCCGGAGGCCACGACGGGCCGGTCGGTGGCGGCGCAGACGTTCTTCAGCAGCTCCAGGTTGGGGCCCGTCAGCGTGCCGTCCTTGCCGATGTCGGTGACGACGTAGCGGGCGCAGCCCTCGGAGTCCAGGCGGGCGAGGGTCTCGTAGAGGTCGCCGCCCTCGCTGGTCCAGCCGCGGCCTTTGAGGGTGGTGCCGCGCACGTCGAGGCCGACCGCGATCCTGTCGCCGTGCTCGGCGATGGCCTTGGCGGCCCACTCGGGGGTCTCCAGGGCGGCGGTGCCCAGGTTGACGCGGGTGCAGCCGGTGGCGAGGGCCGCGGCGAGCGAGGCGTCGTCGCGGATGCCGCCGGAGAGTTCGACCTTGATGTCCATGGCGCCGGTGATCTCGGCGACCAGGGCACGGTTGTCACCGGTGCCGAAGGCGGCGTCGAGGTCGACCAGGTGGAGCCATTCGGCGCCGGAGGCCTGCCAGGCGAGGGCCGCCTCCAGCGGGGAGCCGTAGGAGGTCTCGCTGCCGGACACCCCGTGGACGAGGCGGACGGCCTGTCCGTCGCGGACGTCGACCGCGGGGAGGAGTTCAAGGGTCTTCGGCATCAGAGGGTCTCGATCCAGTTGGTGAGGAGCCGGGCCCCGGCGTCTCCGGACTTCTCGGGGTGGAACTGGGTGGCCCACAGGGCCCCGTTCTCCACCGCCGCGACGAACGGCTCGCCGTGGGTGGCCCAGGTGACCTTGGGGGCGCGGATCAGCGGGTTGGTGACTTCCAGGCTCCAGTCGCGTGCCGCGTACGAGTGGACGAAGTAGAAGCGGGCGTCCGCGTCCAGGCCGGCGAAGGCCTGGCTGTCGGCCGGCGCGTCGACGGTGTTCCACCCCATGTGCGGGACGACGGGGGCCTTGAGCGGTCCGACCGTACCGGGCCACTCGTCGAGGCCCTCGGTCTCCACGCCGTGTTCGATGCCGCGCTCGAAGAGGATCTGCATGCCCACGCAGATGCCCATGACGGGACGACCGCCGGAGAGCCGGCGGCCGATGATCCAGTCGCCGCGGGCGTCCTTGAGGCCCCGCATGCAGGCGGCGAAGGCGCCGACGCCGGGGACGAGGAGTCCGTCGGCGTCCATGGCCTTGTCGTAGTCGCGGGTGATCTCGACGTCGGCGCCGACGCGCGCGAGGGCGCGTTCGGCGGAGCGGACGTTGCCGAAGCCGTAGTCGAAGACGACGACCTTCTTGGTCGGTCTGGCGGGACCAGCAGCGCTCATCCCAAACCTCCTTGCGTGAAAACTCCCGGCTGCAGCCAGGTGGGGAACGCGTCCACGGCTCGGGACCGCGCCCAGGCGCGGTGCCGCTGCGTGAAGCCGTGACCTGTACTTGTGTTCGGATCGTGACCGCCCCTGGCGTCCGGGGCGTGGGAACTTCTTCTCTGGTGAAGCGGGCGTACAAGTACCGCTTCTATCCGACCGACGCGCAGGCTCCTCTCGGTTGGGGCGGTCCGTGGTGAAACGGGAAACCCCACCCGTGAGGGTGGGACCCCCCTCCTCTTGGGGAGGGAAGGAGGTCAATCCCAGATTCCTTGGATCCGCAGGACTCCGGCGGCGAGACACATCGCGGAGCCGATGGCGAGCAGGACGACCAGCGACAGCGGCATCTTCTGCTTGTGGAAGGAGTAGACGCCGCCGGCGAGGAAGAGGCCGACGACGATCAGGATGGTGTTGAGGCCGGTCACGGTTAGAGGGCGCCCTTCGTGGAGGGCAGGATCCCGGCGGCGCGCGGGTCGAACTCGGCCGCGTAGCGCAGGGCGCGGGCCAGGGCCTTGAACTGGCACTCCACGATGTGGTGGGCGTTGCGCCCGTACGGGACGTGGACGTGCAGGGCGATCTGGGCCTGCGCGACGAAGGACTCGAAGATGTGCCGGGTCATCGTCGTGTCGTAGGCACCGATCATCGGCGCCATGTTCTCGGGCTCGGTGTGCACGAGGTAGGGGCGGCCGGACAGGTCGACGGTCACCTGGGCGAGCGACTCGTCCAGCGGGACGGTGCAGTTGCCGAAGCGGTAGATGCCCACCTTGTCGCCGAGGGCCTGCTTGAAGGCGGCGCCGAGCGCGAGGGCGCTGTCCTCGATGGTGTGGTGGCTGTCGATGTGCAGGTCGCCCTCGGTCTTCACGGTGAGGTCGAAGAGGCCGTGGCGGCCGAGCTGGTCGAGCATGTGGTCGTAGAAGCCCACGCCCGTCGAGACGTCGACCTTGCCGGTGCCGTCGAGGTTTATCTCGACGACGACCGAGGTCTCCTTCGTGGTCCGTTCGACCCGTCCGATGCGGCTCATGCGTGCTGCTCCTTCTTCAGTGCGCGAACCGCTTCCAGGAACGCGTCGTTCTCGGCCGGGGTGCCCGCGGTGACCCGCAGCCATCCCGGCACGCCGTTGTCCCGGACCAGGACGCCCTGGTCGAGGATCTTTTCCCAAGCGGTGTGCGAGTCGTCGAACTTCCCGAACTGGATGAAGTTCGCGTCGGACTCGGTGACCTCGAAGCCGATGGCCCGCAACTCCTCGACGAGGCGGTCGCGCTCGGCCTTGAGCTGCTCCACGTAGCCGAGGAGGGTGTCGGTGTGCTCCAGCGCGGCCAGCGCGGTCGCCTGGGTGACGGCCGACAGGTGGTACGGCAGGCGTACGAGCTGCACGGCGTCGACCACGGCGGGGTGCGCGGCCAGGTAGCCCAGGCGCAGCCCGGCGGCGCCGAAGGCCTTGGACATGGTCCGGGAGACCACCAGGCACGGGCGGCCCTCGATCAGCGGCAGGAGCGAGTCGTGGTGGCTGAACTCCACGTACGCCTCGTCGACGACGACCAGGGACGCCGAACCTCGATCGGCCCGCGCGGCTTGGGCGGCCTCGTACAGGGCGAGGACGGTCTCGGCCCCGACGGCGGTGCCCGTGGGGTTGTTGGGCGAGGTGATGAAGACGACGTCCGGCGCGTGTTCGGCGATGGCGCGCTCGGCGGCCTCCGCGTCGATGGTGAAGTCGTCCCGGCGGGGGCCGGAAATCCACCCGGTGCCGGTGCCGCGGGCGATCAGCGCGTGCATCGAGTACGAGGGCTCGAAGCCCATCGCGGTGCGGCCGGGGCCGCCGAAGGCCTGGAGGAGCTGTTGGAGGACCTCGTTGGATCCGTTGGCGGCCCAGACGTTCTCGCGCGCGACGGGGTGCTTGCCGGTACGGGTGAGGTACGCGGCCAGCTCGGTCCGCAGCTCGATCGCGTCCCGGTCGGGGTAGCGGTTGAGGGTGCGGGCGGCTTCGGCCACGCGTTCGGCGATGCGCCGCACCAGCTCCTCGGGGAGTTCGTACGGGTTCTCGTTGGTGTTCAGCTGGACGGGCACGTCGAGCTGCGGGGCGCCGTAGGGGGACTTGCCGCGCAGCTCGTCCCGGATGGGGAGGTCGTCGATGCCGGTCATGCCTGCGGGACCTTCCATCCGAAGCGCGCCTTGAGGGCCGCGCCGTGCGCGGGCAGGTCCTCGGCCTCGGCCAGCGTCACCACGTGGTGGGTGACCTCGGCGAGGGCGTCCCGCGTGTAGTCGACGATGTGGATGCCGCGCAGGAAGGACTGCACGGACAGGCCGGAGGAGTGGCAGGCGCAGCCGCCGGTGGGCAGCACGTGGTTCGAGCCCGCGCAGTAGTCGCCGAGGGAGACCGGGGCCCAGGGGCCGACGAAGATCGCGCCGGCGTTGCGGACCCGGGCGGCCCAGGCGGCGGCGTCGGCGGTCTGGATCTCCAGGTGCTCGGCACCGTACGCGTCGACGACCTTGAGGCCGTCCTCCAGGCTGTCCACCAGCACGATCGCGGACTGCCGGCCGGCGAGCGCGGGCCTGATCCGGTCCTCGACGTGCTTGGTGGCGGCGACCTGCGGCTCCAGCTCCCGTTCCACGGCGTCCGCCAGCTCGACGGAGTCGGTGACGAGGACGGCGGCGGCCAGCGGGTCGTGCTCGGCCTGGCTGATCAGGTCGGCGGCGACGTGCACCGGGTCGGCCGTGGAGTCCGCGAGGACGGCGATCTCGGTGGGGCCGGCCTCGGTGTCGATGCCGATCTTCCCGGTGAAGTAGCGCTTGGCGGCGGCGACCCAGATGTTGCCGGGGCCGGTCACCATGTTCGCCGGGGCGCACTCGTCCGTGCCGTACGCGAACATCGCGACGGCCTGGGCGCCGCCGGCCGCGTACACCTCGTCCACACCGAGCAGCGCGCAGGCGGCGAGGATCGTGGGGTGCGGCAGACCGCCGGCCGGGTCTCCGGGGAAAGCGGGCTTCTGCGGCGGGGACGCGAGCGCGATGGACTCGACGCCCGCCTCCTGCGCCGGCACCACGTTCATCACGACGGAGGACGGGTACACCGACCGGCCGCCGGGCGCGTACAGGCCCACGCGCTCGACCGGAACCCACTTCTCGGTCACGGTTCCGCCGGGTACCACCTGGGTGGTGTGCTCGCTGCGGCGCTGGTTGCGGTGCACGATCCGGGCGCGTCGGATGGACTCCTCCAGGGCGGCGCGCACGGCCGGGTCCAGCTGCTCCAGGGCGGCCTTCAGGGCCTGCGCGGGCACCCGGACCTGCGAGAGCTCGACCCCGTCGAACTTCCGCGCGTAGTCGATCAGCGCCGCCGTGCCACGATGATGGACGTCCTCGCAGATGGGCCGCACCTTGTCCAGGGCGGCTTCCACGTCGAACTCGGCACGGGGCAGCAGATCGCGCAGGGCGCCACCCTCGGGGAGGGTGGCACCGCGCAGGTCGATACGAGAGATCACCTGCCAATTCTCTCAGACCGTCTCCCGGCACCGTTCGCCCGTATCACTGGCTGATACACGCCCCGGACGTCACCGCCGCCCCTTAGCGTTCCCCTGGGCGTGACGGACGAGCGGAGGGGGACCGCCATGACCGAGGTGCGTGGGGGCGGGGAGCCCGCCGACGCGACCGCCGCCGAGCTGTGGATGTGGCAGGCGTACCGGACGGGCGGTGTCTGCGATCTCAGTGCGCGCGCCGCCGGCCGGGACGATCCGCATTCCGACCGGGTGTGGGGGCCGGAGCGCACCGTCCGGGCCGGGACGGTCGCCCTGCTGCTGCTCCACGGCCCGCCGCCGGTACCGGGCCGGGTCGCCTCGTTGAAGCTGCGCGGGGTGCGGATCAGCGGGCGGCTCGACCTGTCCGGGGGCACCGTCGAGCCGTACGTGGAGTTCCAGTCCTGCCGCTTCGACAACGAGATCCAGCTGTCCGAGACCCGGTTCGGCACGTTGCGCCTGGTCAACTGCGCGATACCGCGGCTGGAGGCGGCCCGGCTGCACACCGAGGGCGATCTGCACCTGCCGCGGTGCCGCGTGGCACGGGGCATCCGGCTGACCGACGCGCAGATCGGCACCGACCTGCTGATCAGCCAGGCGGTGGTGCAGCGCGACAGCAAGGGTCGGGCCATCGCCGCGGACGGGATGGCGGTGGCGCAGGACTTCCAGGGCGAGATGCTGGAGGCGTACGGGGAGGTCAGTCTGCGCGGCGCGAAGGTCGGCGTGTCGATGAGCCTGCGCGGGGCCCGGCTGCGCAACCCGTCGGGGCGGCGCGCGCTGAACGCCCCGCAGCTCACCGTGGAGCGGACCCTGTACCTGACGTCGGTCGCCCTGGACCACTCCCCCGGCGACTCCGGGACCCACACGCCCCCGTACGGGACGGGCGAGACCCCGCTGGGCGGCCGGCGGGCGCGGGCCTTCGAGTGCGAGGGCGGGATGCGACTGGACGACGGGCGGTTCGGCGACGCGATCGACTTCTACGGGGCCCGGTTCCTGCTGTCGGCGGAGCAGGAGGTCTCGCTGCGGCGGATCCAGACGCCGGAGCTGCGGTTCGTCGGCGAGCAGCCGGAGCGGGGCAGGGTGGTGCTGTCCGGGGCCAAGGTCGTCAAGCTGGTCGACATGTCGACCAGCTGGCCGGGCCCGGGCCGGCTGTCGATGGAGGGCTGCTCGTACGAGCTGCTCGCGCCCCGGGGCCACTTCCCGCTCGCCCGTCGGCTGGCCTGGGTGGAGGCCGCCACGCCCGACTACTCGCCGGAACCGTACGAGCGGCTCGCGGCGGTCCTGCGGGCGAGCGGCGAGGACGCGGACGCCCGGATGGTGCTGTTGGCGAAGCAGCGCCGGCGCCGGGCCACCCTGCCGCCCGCGGCGAAGGCCTGGGGGTACCTCCAGGACTGGACGGTGGTCTACGGGTACCGTCCGGGCCGGGCGGCGCTGTGGATGGCGGTGTTGTGGGCGGCGGGCTCGCTGCTGTTCTCCCGGCTCGACCCGCCCGCGATCAAGGCGGACGAGCATCCGCACTGGAACGCCGCCCTGTACGCGCTCGACCTGCTGCTCCCGGTCGTCGATTTCGGGCAGGAGGGGCAGTGGGATCTGCGGGGTGGTTGGCAGTGGGGGGCGGCGGCCCTGGTCGTGCTCGGGTGGATCCTGGCCACGACGGTGGCGGCGGGCGCGTCCCGGCTGCTGCGGCGGGGGTGACCGCCGCGGCCCCGCGGCCACTACCCTGTGCCTCGTGACCACCGTTCGCCTGCCACTCTTCCCGCTGAACTCGGTGCTGTTCCCGGGCCTCGTGTTGCCGCTGAACATCTTCGAGGAGCGCTATCGCGCCATGATGCGCGAGCTGCTGAAGACGAGCGAGGACGAGCCGCGACGCTTCGCGGTCGTCGCGATCCGCGACGGCCGGGAGGTCGCGCCGACCGCGCCCGGCCTGCCCGATCCGACGGCGCTGCCCGAGCGGGGCCCGACGGCCGGTTTCGGCGCGGACCCGATCCAGGCGTTCCACCGGGTGGGTTGCGTCGCGGACGCCGCGACGATCCGGGAGCGCGAGGACGGCAGTTTCGAGGTGCTGGCCACCGGGACCTCCCGGGTCCGGTTGCTGTCGGTCGACGCGTCGGGGCCGTTCCTGGTCGCGGAGCTGGAGGAACTCCCCGAGGACGCGGGCGAGGGCGCCGGCGCGCTGGCCGAGGGCGTGCTGCGGGCGTTCCGGAACTACCAGAAGCGGCTGGCGGGGGCCCGTGAGCGGTCGCTGACGGGCGCGGAACTGCCGGACGAGCCGTCGGTGGTCTCGTACCTGGTCGCCGCGGCGGCGGTGCTCGACATCCCGGCGAAGCAGCAACTGCTCCAGGCACCGGACACCGCAACCCGGCTCGCCGAGGAACTGAAGCTGCTGCGCGCCGAGACGGCCGTGATCCGCCATCTGCCGTCGCTGCCCGCGGTGGACCTGACGCGCGCGCCGACGAGCCCGAACTGATGGCGAGGAAGAAGTCCGGGGCGGCGACCCCGGCCATGGCGGCCCTCACCGCGGCGGCGGCGGAGTTCACGGTGCACTCGTACGAGCACGATCCCGCGCACCCCTCGTACGGCCAGGAGGCCGCGGAGGCGATGGGGGTCTCCCCCACGCAGGTATTCAAGACGCTCGTCACGGACGTGGACGGGGTGCTCACGGTGGCGGTGGTCCCGGTGTCGGGATCGCTGGACCTGAAGGCCCTGGCGGTGGCCCTGGGCGCCAAGCGGGCGTCGATGGCCGATCCGGCCCTGGCGGAACGCACCACGGGCTACGTCCTGGGCGGCATCTCGCCGCTGGGTCAGCGCAAGCGGCTGCGTACGGTGCTGGACGCCTCGGCGACCGCCCATCCCACGATCTGTGTCTCGGCGGGCCGTCGCGGCCTGGAGGTCGAACTCCCGCCGGCGACGCTGACGGAGCTGCTGGAGGCCGTGGTGGCCCCCATCTCCCGCCCGTAGTCCGATCGACCCACGCCCGACCCCGCGGGGTCGGGCGTCCGGTGTCAGGGGCGGGGCGGCTCGGGCGACGGGTCCTTGGCGTGGGCGTGCGCGGGCGGGTAGGTCGCGCCGTACCACTCGATGTCGGGCTCGGGGTCCTTCGGCGTGAACGCGGCCGTCAGCCCGAGGTGGGCGGCCACCGCGACCATCGGCCACCCCAGCAGCACGCCGTGGGCCAGCAACTGGAGCGGCGCGTCGAAGGGCACGCCCTTGCCCGCCTTCAGCGCGGCAGCCGCCAGGTCGGACGTGGGGCCGAGCCACAGGCCCAGACGCCACCCCACCAGCGCGGCGAAGCAGGACCCCACCGCGAGCCCGACGACGAGCGGTACGCCGCCCCGGCGCCGCCACAGGAAGGTTCCCACCCCGCTCAGCAGCCCGAATCCGGCGGAGAGCAGCAGGAAGGTGGCGTCGGACCCGATCCGCGCCTCGCTCTCGGTGTCCCGCAGGAAGACGGCCTCGCCGTTGGAGACGTACTGGACCCTGGGCGCGAGCCAGACCCACAACAGCCCGAGCAGGAGGCCCGCCACCGCCACCACGAGGGCGACGCCGGCCCCGTCTCGGACATCGGCGGGGGTGATTCCCCCGGCGGCGTCGCGCGGCTTCTCGGGCGGGGGCGCCGGCGGGTCGAACGGGGACGGCGGTGGGGTCACGGCTTCGGTCACCCCCACATCGTGCCAGGTGCGGCGGGCACCGGCCTCAGCGGACCGCCGCGCGGCGGTACGCCCAGGTGGCGACGGCGAGGGACAGCGCGCCGACCACCGCGCACACCCCGAGGTCGAGAAGGACCGCCGCCCAGTCGGGGTGCGGCTCGAAGGTGCGGGCGAAGGCCTCGACGCCGTACGTGGACGGCAGCAGGTCCCGCGCCCACACGACGACCTCGGGCATCCGCTCGGGCGGCAGGACGCCCAGCAGCAGCGCGGCCGACATGCCGAGCTGTCCGGCCAGCGTGGCCAGTTCCTGCCGGGGGGCCAGCAGGCCCAGCGCGGCGCCGAGTCCGGCCAGCGCGGCGCCGGCGAGCGGCACCACGGCGGCCAGGATCCACAGCCCGCCCATGGGCAGCCCGAACAGCAGGCAGCCGAAGAGGGCGGTGACGAGGGTTCCGGGCAGGGTGAAGGAGGCGTAGGCGGCGGCCGCGCCGAGCACGACGGACGCGGGCGGCACCGGCAGCGTCGCGTAGTGGTCGAGGCCGCCACTGGCCCGAAGCTGCCCGAAGTACTGCGCGAGCAGGTTCAGTGCGACGAAGGCGACGACCAGGACGGACGAGCCGGCGACGACGGCACGGGCCTCGGAGCCCCCGTCGACCACGCCCCGCATCAGGATCATGATCCCGACGGACTGGAAGGTGGCCACGAACAGCAGCGGAATCCGCGCCACGCGCGCCCGGGACAACTGCGCCCGGTACACGGCGGCCAGCGCCGGGAAGAAGCGGGCTCGGGGAGCCAGCACTCCGACAGCGGCGGCACTCACGACTTGACCAGCCCCTTCGATACGCGCCCGCCCAGGGCCAGGTAGACGTCCTCCAGGCTCGGCGTGGCCAGAGTGAAGTCGTCGAGCGCCGCGAAGGCGGGGCTGCCGGTCACGGCGGCGACCGCGGCGCGCGCCTCGTCGGGGCCCAGCCTCAGCACCCACCGGCGTCCCGACTCGACGGCGCGCGGGGCCAGCGCCGCGACCTCCGGCACCTCCAGTGGGGCGGTGGTCCGCCACACCAGTTCCAGCCTGACCTCGCCGGAGACCTTGGCCTTGAGTCCGGCCGGGGTATCGCAGGCGATGACCTTGCCCTGGTCGATGACGGCGACCCGGTCCAGCACGGTCTCGGCCTCTATGACGTTGTGGGTGACGAGCAGGACGGTGGCGCCGCGCTGGGCGCGGCGCCGGTCCACGGCGGCCCAGACGGCCCGTCGGGCGACCGGGTCCATGCCGGTGGTGGGTTCGTCGAGGACCAGGACCGCCCGTTCGCCGACGAGGGCGGCGGCGAAGCAGGCCAGCCGGCGTTGGCCGCCGGAGAGCTTCTTCAGCGGCCGGCCGGCGATCCCGGTCAGACCGAGTTCCTCCAGGACCTCGTCGCGCGCGGACCGGGCGGACCGCGCGTCGAGCCCGCGCAGCCGTCCCGTGGTCTCGGTGGCCAGGGACACCGTGAGCTCGTCCAGGGCGGTGGATTCCTGCCCGAGGTAGGCGAGCAGACGGGCGGCGCGCTCGGGGTGGCGTACGAGGTCGTGGCCGAGCAGCGTGACGGAGCCCCCGTCCGGCCTCATGAGGCCGGTCAGTTGGCGGACGAGCGTGGACTTGCCGGCGCCGTTCGGCCCGAGGAGGCCGAAGATCTCGCCGCGCCCCACGTCCAGGGAGATCCCGTCGGTGGCGCGGGTCTCGGGCAGGGCGGGAGCGCCGCGCCGGCCGCGTACGGCGGGATACGTCTTGACCAGGTCACGCACCGCGCAAACCACGTCGGAGGCCGCTTCCGCGGCTGCTGCCGTGCCCTGCCTCGCTGATGCTGTGCCCGTACTCACGAGGGAGCAGCCTACGCGGCTTCCGCCCTCACTCGGCCGCCGGGGGCGTCGGCGACCCCGGCGGCGCGGGCACCGCGGGGGGCGGGCCGGCCACGTGGTCGGCGGCCGCCCGGACGTCGATCTCCCGCCAGAAGCCGGCCCGGATGGCGTAGCGGTCGTGCTCGTCGATCTGGTCGTCCTTGTGCGCGAGGAGTCCGAAGCGCGCGGCGTAACGCAGCAGCTCACCGTCGATGCGGTGCGGGATCCGGGGGTACATGGTGGCCAGTTTCTGGAGGTGGACGGTCTCGGGGAGCCGTTCCATCCAGCGTCGGGCGAAGACCTGGCCGACCTCGAAGGGGTCGCCGCCGACGGTGGTGATGTCCTCCTCGCGGTCGGCCCAGCGCTGCTCGGCGGAGGTGAGTTGGGCGAGGGTGGGCAGCGAGGCGGTCTCGGCGGGTTCCCCGAGCGGTCCCGCCCGGTCGACCCAGCCCTTGTCGGAGGACCAGCGCAGGGCGCTGCCGGCGGGGGCGGCCGTCTGGCCGTTGTGGGTGGCGGGGGCGGCGGCCCCGGGGGCGCGCAGGGCGGCCAGGTCCTTGGGCGTGGGGACGGGCCGGGCTCCCTCGGCGACGGGCGGCGGTACGGGCGCGCCGCGCTCGGCGGCGTCCGCCGGGGTGGTGGAGGCGCCGTTGCGGGCGGCCTCGGCCAGGGCCGCCTCGGGGAGCGGTGCGGAAAGGATCGCGGCGATCTCCGGGCGTGGCGCGGGGGCCGGGGAGCACAGGCCGGCGAGGTCCTTGGCGCGGACGGCCCGGGTGATCCAGGCCCGGTCCAGGACCCGGCGTTCGTCGGCCTCGGCGACGAGGTCCTCGGACTGGTTGTAGTCCCCGTCGGCGGCCTGGACGGCCCACAGGTGGACGGCCACCCCGTGTTCCTTGGCGGACATCAGGCCGGGCAGCAGATCGCCGTCGCCCGTCACCAGGACCACGTCGGAACAGGCGCGGTTGCGGGCCAGCTCGGTGAGCTCGGCGTGCATGGCCGCGTCCACGCCCTTCTGGGCCCAGCGGCCGTCGCTGCGGGTCAGCGCGCCGAGCCGGACGGTGACCCGGGGCATCACGCGCAGCCTGCGGTGTTCGGGCTGGGGCACCCGGTCCGGCGCGCCGTCGAACCAGTAGATCCGCAGCAGGGGTTGTTCGGTGTCCGCCTCCGCGCGTTCGCGCAGGCCCTGGATGAGGGCGGCGTGGTCGACGGTGATGCGGGAGCGGGAGGGCTCCCCTGCGAGAAGGCTGGCGGCGGCGCCCAGCAGATAGCCGGCGTCCACCAGGACGACGCAGCGGTCCACGCGTTCCACCCTCTTCCGTGGGGGTCCTCTGGATATTCCCCGAGTCTGCCCGACCGCAAGGACGTTGACGGCCGGAACTCGATCATCGGCGTGGCGTATCTCCCGGCGACCGGAAGACGGGGCGCCGACTACGCGCAGTAATGATCCAAAATGCGCGGTTTATAGTGCTGTGTGAGTGTGAAGGCGGCCCTGGCCCCTACACCCCCCACGGAGGCTTCCCATGGCCAAGAACAAGAACCGCCAGCAGCCCGCCAAGCCCCAGGAACGCTCGTCGGCGCAGGATCCGGGCAAGAGCTCGATGGAATCCACGCCCGAGCCCTCGCCGTCGTCGGCGCCGAGTCCGATGCACATGGCGGGCAAGCGCAAGGAAAAGAAGTTCGGCCACAACTGACACCACCGACACCACCGACCCGACCGACGACCGACACCACCTGCGGCTCGTCGGCCGGACGGCAGGAAGGGCGCGCCCGGTAGCCCGGGCGCGCCCTTCCTCGTTCTCGTGCGCGGCGCGGTGCCCGCCCCCGCCCGCCTAGCCGGCCAGGCAGGACGGGCCGAGCAGCACCTTGAGGTCGCCGAACAGCGCCGGGTCGGGCTTGACGCGGTGCTTGTCGAGGCGGAGCACGGTCGTGGTCCGCGGCCCCTGGAGCTTGATCCGCACCTCGGTGTTGCCGTGGTGGTGGCGCAGGATCTCGCCCAGACGGGTCACCATCGGCGGGGTCACCTTGACCGTCGGGATGGTGAGGACGACGGGCGCGTTGGTGCCGGCCGAGGAGAGGTCGGGGACCATCATCTCCATCGCCACGAGCCGCGGGATGTCCTCGCGCTTGTCGAGGCGGCCCTTGACGAAGACGACCGTGTCCTCGACCAGCTGGGTGGAGACGAGCTGGTAGGTGGCCGGGAAGAACATGCACTCGATGGAGCCGGCCAGGTCCTCGACGGTGGCGATGGCCCAGGCGTTGCCCTGCTTGGTCATCTTGCGCTGGAGGCCCGAGATGATGCCGCCGATGGTGACGACCGCGCCGTCGGAGTGCTCGCCGCCGGTGAGCTGGGAGATGCCCGCGTCCGTCTTGTCGGAGAGGACGTGTTCCAGACCGAAGAGCGGGTGGTCGGAGACGTAGAGGCCGAGCATCTCGCGTTCCTGGGCGAGCAGGTACGACTTCTCCCACTCCACGTCGGAGAACTCGACGTCGAGGCCGAAGCCCGGCTCGTCGCTCGCGCCCTCGTCGCCCATTCCGCCGAAGAGGTCGAACTGACCCTCGGCCTCCTTGCGCTTCACCGCGACCACGTTGTCGATCATCGGTTCGTGGTGGGCGACCAGGCCCTTGCGCGTGTGACCCATCTCGTCGAAGGCGCCGGCCTTGATCAGCGACTCGACCGTCCGCTTGTTGCAGACGACGGCCTCGACCTTGTCCAGGAAGTCGGGGAAGGTCGAGTACTTACCCTTGGCCTTCCTCGTCTTGATGATCGAGTCGACGACGTTGTTGCCGACGTTGCGGACGGCGGTGAGGCCGAAGAGGATCACGTCGTCGCCCTGGGCGGCGAAGTTCGGCTCGGACTCGTTCACGTTCGGCGGGAGCACCTTGATGCCCATGCGCCGGCACTCGTTCAGGTAGATCGCGGACTTGTCCTTGTCGTCCTTGACCGAGGTGAGCAGGCCCGCCATGTACTCGGCGGGGAAGTTCGCCTTGAGGTAGGCGGTCCAGTAGGAGACCAGCCCGTACGCGGCCGAGTGCGCCTTGTTGAAGGCGTAGCCGGCGAAGGGGACCAGGACGTCCCACAGGGCCTGGATCGCCTTGTCGTTGTACCCGTTCTTGCGGGCGCCCCCCTGGAAGATGGTGAAGTTCTTCGCCAGCTCCTCGGGCTTCTTCTTGCCCATCACGCGACGCAGGATGTCGGCCTCGCCGAGCGAGTAGCCGGCGATGATCTGCGCGGCCTTCTGCACCTGCTCCTGGTACACGATCAGCCCGTAGGTGACCGCGAGCACCTCTTCGAGGGGCTTCTCCAGGTCCGGGTGGATCGGGGTGATCTCCTGCTGCTTGTTCTTGCGCAGGGCGTAGTTCGTGTGCGAGTTCATGCCCATCGGGCCCGGCCGGTACAGGGCCGAGACGGCGGAGATGTCCTCGAAGTTGTCGGGCTTCATCAGGCGCAGCAGGGAGCGCATGGGGCCGCCGTCGAACTGGAAGACGCCGAGGGTGTCGCCGCGGCCGAGCAGTTCGAAGGTCTTGGGGTCGTCGAGCGGGAGGCCGAGGAGATCGATGTCGATCCCCTTGTTGGCCTTCACCATCTTGACGGCGTCGTCCATGATCGTGAGGTTGCGCAGGCCGAGGAAGTCCATCTTCAGCAGGCCGAGCGACTCGCAGCTCGGGTAGTCCCACTGGGTGATGGTGACGCCGTCGGTGTGCCGTACCCAGACGGGCACGTGGTCGGTGATCGTCTCGCTGGACATGATCACGCCGGCGGCGTGCACGCCCATCTGCCGGACCAGGCCCTCCACACCGCGGGCGGTGTCGATGACCTTCTTCACGTCGGGCTCGTTCTCGTACATCCCGCGGATCTCGCCGGCCTCGCCGTAGCGCGGGTGCGTCGGGTCGAGGATGCCGGACAGCGGGATGCCCTTGCCGAGGACGTCGGCGGGCATGGCCTTGGTGAGCCGGTCGCCCATGGCGTACGGGTAGCCGAGGACGCGGGCGGAGTCCTTGATCGCGTTCTTGGCCTTGATGGTGCCGTAGGTGCCGATCATGGCGACCTTGTCGGCGCCGTACTTCTCGGTGACGTACCTGATCACCTCGACGCGCCTGCGCTCGTCGAAGTCGATGTCGACATCGGGCATGGAGACGCGCTCGGGGTTCAGGAAGCGCTCGAAGATCAGGCCGTGGGTGATCGGGTCGAGGTCGGTGATGCCCATGGCGTAGGCGACGATCGAACCGGCCGCGGAGCCTCGTCCCGGGCCGACCGCGATGCCCTGGTTCTTGGCCCACATGATGAAGTCGGCGACCACGAGGAAGTAGCCGGGGAAGCCCATCGAGATGATCGTGTCCATCTCGTACTCGGCCTGCTTCATCCGGTCGTCCGGAATGCCTCCCGGGTAGCGGCGGTCCATGCCGCGCATGGTCTCCTCGCGGAACCAGGTGACCTCGGTGTAGCCGTCCGGGATGTCGAACTTCGGCATCAGGTTCCGGAACTGGAACATGCCCTCGGTGTCGACCTGCTCCGCGACCAGCCGGGTGTTGGCGCAGCCTTCCTGCCAGGCGTCCGAGGAGTCGATGGCGTACATCTCCTCCGTGGACTTCAGGTAGTAGCCGGTGCCGTCGAAGCGGAAGCGGTCCGGGTCGGAGAGGTTCTTGCCGGTCTGGATGCACAGCAGGGCGTCGTGCGCGACGGACTCGCTGGCGTAGGTGTAGTGGGAGTCGTTCGTGACCAGCGGCGGGATGCCGAGCTTCCTGCCGACCTCCAGCAGTCCGTCGCGGACCCGGCGCTCGATCTCGATGCCGTGGTCCATCAGCTCCAGGAAGTACCGGTCCTTGCCGAAGATGTCCTGGTACTCGGAGGCGGCCTTGAGGGCCTCGTCGAACTGGCCGAGGCGCAGTCGGGTCTGCAGCTCGCCGGAGGGACAGCCCGTGGAGGCGATCAGCCCCTCGGACCACTTGGAGATGGTCTCCTTGTCCATCCGGGGCCACTTCGTGAGCCAGCCCTCGGCGTACGCGTCGGAGGACAGCCGGAAGAGGTTGTTCAGACCGGTCGCGTTCGCCGCCCAGATCGTCTTGTGCGTGTATCCGCCCGAACCGGACACGTCGTCGCGCTTCTGGTGCGGCTGCCCCCACTGGATCCTGCGCTTGTTGCGGCGGGACTCCGGCGCGACGTACGCCTCGATCCCGATGATCGGGGTGACCCCGGCCTTCTTCGCCGTGTGGAAGAAGTCGTAGGCGCCGTGCAGGTTGCCGTGATCGGACATGGCGATGTGCGTCATGCCCATCTCGTTGCACGCGTTGAACATGTCCTTCAGCCGCGCGGCACCGTCCAGCAGCGAATACTGGGTGTGGACGTGCAGGTGCGTGAACGGCGCCTTGGTCACGGTGGAGTCCTCCGGGCGGGAGTGAGGGGGGCAGCCTCGAAGTCTACGTCTCCCGAGTGACAGAAAACGGGCACCGACGGGTACGGTCATCCGTTGCAGACCCAGGGACGGTGTCCGATTCCACACCATCCGCACGCGATCGATCCAGCGCCACCAGGAGGCACCCGCCATGGCGGTTCCCGAGACGACGAACGAGCAGCGCGCCGAGCAGATACTCGATGTGTTCGACACCGCTTTCGGTGAGCTGCTCGCCGCCGACCCCGCTGCCTTCCAGGTGAAGTTCCGAAAGATGGCGGCCTCCGCGTTCGCCTTCTACCGCGGGACGGCCTGCCTCTTCTACGCCGACCTGGAGCGCGAACGGCACGGCGGCCCGTACCTGGACGAGCGGACCGGCCGGGTGTGGATCCACGGTGATCTGCACGCCGAGAACTTCGGCACGTACATGGATTCCAACGGTCGCCTCGTCTTCAACGTCAACGACTTCGACGAGGCCTACGTCGGCCCCTTCACCTGGGACCTGAAGCGCTTCGCCGCCTCCGTCGCCCTGATCGGCTACACCAAGGCGCTCAGCGACGAGCAGATCAGCGGGCTCGTGCGGATCTACGCGGCCGCCTACCGGGAGCGGATCCACGCCCTGGCCACCGGCGCCAAGCACGAGGAGGTCCCCTCCTTCACCCTGGACACCGCCGACGGTCCGCTGCTGGCCGCCCTGCGCGCCGCCCGCTCGCGGACCCGCTTCTCGCTCCTGGACTCGATGACGGAGATCCGGGACTACGAGCGCCGCTTCACGGCGGGCCCCGGCACCATCGAGCTGGACGCCGCCACCCGCTACAAGGTGCTGGCCGCCTTCGACGGGTACCTGGAGACCCTGCCGGAGGAGTCCCTGGTGCGACCGGACTCCTACCGGGTCAAGGACGTGGTGGGACGGCGGGGCGTCGGGATCGGCTCGGCCGGCCTGCCCTCGTACAACATCCTGCTGGAGGGGCACAGCGACGCCCTGGAGAACGACGTCGTGATCTACCTCAAGCAGGCGCAGACCCCGGCGGTGTCCCGGCACATCACCGAGCGGTCGGTGCGGGACTACTTCCGGCACGAGGGACACCGCACGGTGATCTCGCAGCGGGCCCTCCAAGCGCACGCCGACCCGTGGCTGGGGTGGACCGAGCTGGACGGATCCGGGCAGCTGGTGGCGGAGGTCTCCCCGTACGCGGTGGACCTGGACTGGTCGGACCTGGACGACCCCGAGGAGATCGCGGCCGTGGTCGCCGACCTGGGTCGGGCCACGGCGACGATGCACGGGGCGGCGGACGCGGCGGAGAGCGGCCAGTCGCTGGTGCCCTTCTCCACGGAGCGGGCCATCGACGCGGCCATCGCCGCGGACGAGGTGGGCTTCCCGGAGCTGCTGGTCGACTTCGCCCACGCCTACGGGGCCCGGGCGCGCGCCGACCACCAGATCTTCGTCGACCTGTTCCGCAACGGCCGGATCACGTCGTAACGGGCAGGCCGTCGGGAACCCGGGGCCTCCGATTCACAGGGAGTCGTGACAGACTCGCGGCGATGGACATATCAGGGGCAGGACTCCGGGGGCTGCGAGCCGCGCTGTTCAGCGCGTTCGTCGTGCTGCTCTCCGCGGGCTCGCACGTCCTCATGTCCCGGGTGCCGTTGCCGCCCGCGCTGGTGGCCGGTTCCTTCGCCGGGGTGTTCGCCCTGGCGTTCGCGCTGGCCGGCCGGGAGCGCGGCTTCGGCCCGATCGCCGGGCTGCTCGTGCCGCTGGAACTGGCGGCCGACACCGTCTTCACCGCCGGGCAGCACCTCTGCTACGGCCCCGCGGGCGGCCCGGTCGCCGGTCCGCTGCGGGCGCTGGGCCTGGAGGAACTGTGCGGGGGCACCCCGGTCGGCGGACAGCTGGCCGGCGTACCCGGTTCCGTGACCGATGCGGGCGCGCTGTCCGCCGCGGCGGGGCCCTGGACGCCCTGGCTGCTGCTGGGCGGGCACGTCGCGGTCGGGATGCTGGCCGCCGCGTGGCTGCGGTACGGCGAGCGGGCGCTGGGCCGGCTGCTGCGGGCCGTGGCCGCCTTCGCCTTCCGGCCGCTGCTGCTGGTGGTGGCCTCGGTCGCGGCGGTCGCCGGTCCGGCGCGCCGGCGGGCATGCCCGCCCCGGCCGGGCTCGGGTGCCCGTACCCGGTTCCCGGCACATTCCGTGGGGCGGCGGGGACCGCCCGTGCGCGGGACGCTCGCGAGCGTCTGACACGCGTACGGCAATCCCCCCTTCCACACCCCACGGAGATCACGATGAGTTCACGCAACAGCCAGGCGAACAAGGCGGCGGCCCGCGACCGCCTGCGCGTCGAGCGCGAGAAGCAGGCCAAGAAGGACAAGGCGCGCCGCCAGTTGGTCGTCGCCGGCGCGGTGGTGGCCACCCTGGCCCTGGCCGGCGGAGTCGGCTACGCGGTCGTACAGGCCAACCAGCCCGACCACTGGGAGAAGGCCGCCTCGGCGGAGCTGGTCAAGCCCAAGAACACCTCGGGCGACAACGGCACCACGGTCGTCATCGGCAAGCCCGAGGCGAAGAAGACCCTGGACCTGTACGAGGACTCGCGCTGCCCGGCGTGCGCCGCCTTCGAGCAGACCAGCGGCGAGCAGATCAAGAAGGACGTGGACGCGGGCAAGTTCAAGCTCCGCTACTTCGGCGCGACCTTCATCGACAACGCCGCCCAGGGCGAGGGTTCGAAGAACGCGCTGAGCGCGCTGGGCGCGGCGCTGAACGTCGGCCCGGACGCCTTCCTCGCGTACAAGGGGGCGCTCTACTCCAAGGAGCTGCACCCCGAGGAGACCGTCGACAGCTTCGCCAAGGACGACTACCTGATCAAGGTCGCGGACACGGTCCCGGCGCTCAAGGGCAACGCCGAGTTCAAGAAGGCCGTCGAGGACGGCACCTACGACCGGTGGGCGCTGGAGATGTCGAAGGTCTTCAACAAGTCCGAGGTGAAGGGCACGCCGACCCTGATGATGGACGGCAAGAAGATCGAGACCCCCTCGACGGCGGAGGCGTACACCGCGGCGATCGAGAAGGCCCTCGCAGGCTGAACCTCCCCGGTCCCGGCAACGGGCGGACGGCAACGGGCGGACGAACTCCTGGAGTTCGTCCGCCCGTTGCCTTTCCATGTCTGTACCGGAGGTATACCGATCAGTAATATGATGGTCCGTGACCAGTCAACTCTCCTCTTCCCCCGCCGCGACGAACCCGCGCCGCCGTACGGTGGTCCTGGGCGCCGCGGCCGCGGCCGCGCTCGCGCCGATCGCCACGCTGGGCCTGTCGCCCGCCCACGCGGCCGAGACCGCCCCCGCCTTCCTGCACGGCATCGCCTCCGGCGACCCGCTGCCCGACGGGGTCCTCCTGTGGACCCGCGTCACCCCCTCCCCCGAGGCCGTGCCCGGCTCCGGCCTCGGCCCGGCCACCGCGGTGGGTTGGGAGGTGGCCGAGGACCGCAACTTCGCCCGGGTCGTGGCGAGCGGCTCCGTCACGGCGACCGCCGCCGCCGACCACACGGTCAAGGTGGACGTGCGCGGCCTGCGCCCGCACACCCCGTACTGGTACCGCTTCACCGCGGGGGCGACCGTCTCCGCGATCGGGCGCACCCTGACCGCCCCGCCCGTCGACGCGGCCACGCCGGGGATCCGCTTCGGCGTGGTCTCCTGCGCGAACTGGGAGTCCGGCTACTTCTCCGCGTACCGGCACCTGGCGGCCCGCACCGACCTGGACGCGGTCCTGCACCTGGGCGACTACGTGTACGAGTACGCCTCCGGGGCCTATCCCGAGGCGAAGTACGTCGTGCGCCCGCACCAGCCGCGGCACGAGATCGTCTCGTTGGCCGACTACCGGACCCGGCACGGCACGTACAAGACCGACGCGGACCTCCAGGCCCTGCACGCGGCGCACCCCGTCGTCGCGATCTGGGACGACCACGAGTTCGCCAACGACGCCTGGTCCGGCGGCGCGGAGAACCACACCCCCGGCACCGAGGGCGACTGGGCGGCCCGCGCCGCCGCCGCGAAACAGGCGTACTTCGAGTGGATGCCGGTCCGCGCCTCCATAGCCGGCACCGTCTACCGGCGGCTGCGCTTCGGCAGCCTCGTCGACCTGCACCTGCTGGACCTGCGGACCTTCCGCTCGCAGCAGGTCAAGGTGGGCAGCGGCGCGGTGGACGACCCGGAGCGCACCATCACCGGGCGGGCGCAGTTGGACTGGCTCAAGTCGGGGCTGGCGAACTCGAACGCCACCTGGAAGCTGGTCGGCACCTCGGTGATGATCTCGCCGGTGGCGTTCGGCTCGCTGCCCGCGCACCTGCTCAAGCCGCTCGCGAAGCTGCTGGGGCTGCCCGAGGGCGGGCTCGCGATCAGCACGGACCAGTGGGACGGCTACACGGACGACCGCAAGGAACTCCTGGGGCACCTGAAGGACCGCGGCATCAGGAACACGGTCTTCCTGACCGGTGACATCCACATGGCGTGGGCGAACGACGTCCCGGTGAACATGGCGACGTACCCGGGCTCGGGCACGGCGGCGACCGAGTTCGTGGTGACGTCGGTGACCTCCGACAACATCGACGACATTCTGCACGTGCCGGCGGACACCGCCTCGCTGGTCGCCGAGGCGGCCATCAAGGCCGCCAACTGGCACGTGAAGTGGCTGGACATGGACTCCCACGGGTACGGCGTCCTGGACGTGACGGGCGAGCGCTCGCAGATGGACTACTTCGTGGTCTCGGACAAGCGCAGGCAGGACGCGCGCTCCACGTGGGCCCGCTCGTACCGCACCCTGAACGGGACACAGAAGGTCGAGCGGGCCGACCGTCCGGTTTCCTGACATTCCATCAATTTTGCTGTTCAGAGGGGCGCTTGGTTCACACCAGGCGCCCCTTTCGTCTCTCGCGCAACAAATCTTTAACCGTCGAGATCTTGCCATCCGTATGACATGCCCACGTAAGCTCGCGCCGGCGTGAGGAAGTCCCTCACCCCCCACCACGCTTCGCGAGGAGTACACGTGCGCGCTCTCGCCCGCATATCCCCCCTTCTCCGCCGCCGCATCACGGGTACGGCCCTGTTGGCCGGAACCCTGGCGTTCGCCCCGCTGACGGCCCCCACGTCCGTCGCCGCGGCGCCCGCCGCCAAGACCCCGGCGCAGACCTGTCTCGAACAAGCCGGCGGCGCCGCCGCCAACGCCCGGGTCGCCCGCCCGCGCGACCACCAGGCCGCCGACCCCAACGAGGTGACGGACGCCCAGGTCAAGGCCATGGACGCCGACCTCAAGAGAAGACTGGGGCAGTCGACCCCGCAGCAGCTCGACGGCATGCGTGCCCGGGCCGCCGCCGGCACGACCGTCCCGGTCTACGTGCACGTCATCCACTCCGGTGCGACCGGAAAGCTGACCGCCGCGCAGATCAACAGCCAACTCGCCGTCCTGAACTCCGCCTACGCCGGCCAGGGCAGCGGCAACGTCAACTCCGGCTTCCAGTTCTCGCTGGCCGGGACCGACTACACGGACAACGCGACCTGGTACAACGTCTCGGACGGCACCACCGCCGAGAAGAACATGAAGAACGCCCTGCGCAAGGGCGGCAAGAACGCCCTGAACCTCTACACCGCCAACCTCGGCGGCGGGCTCCTCGGCTGGGCCACCTTCCCGAGCTCCTACGCCTCCCAGCCCAAGATGGACGGCGTGGTCATCCTCAACAGCTCGATCCCCGGCGGCTCCTCCGCCAACTACAACCAGGGCGACACCGCCACCCACGAGGTCGGCCACTGGCTCGGCCTCTACCACACCTTCCAGGGCGGCTGCTCGGGCAGCGGCGACTCGGTCTCCGACACCCCGGCCGAGGCGAGCGCCGCGTTCGAGTGCCCGACCGGCCGCGACACCTGCGGTGCGAGCGGCGCGGACCCGATCCACAACTTCATGGACTACACGTACGACTCCTGCATGTACCAGTTCACGAGCGGCCAGGTGTCGCGCATGAAGAGCATGTGGACGGCGTACCGGGCCTGACCCGTGTGACCTGACGCGTGACAGGGGCCCGGCCGGGTGTCCACCCGGCCGGGCCCCCTCGCGCGCACCCGCCCCCTACAGCCCGTCGAGGAAGGACAGCGCGACCTTCCAGGTCTGCTCGGCGGCCTCCGCGTCGTAGTCGTCGAGATCGGGATCGGTGAACAGGTGCCCCGCGCCCGGGTAGCCGTGGACCTCCACGTCCGCCCCGGCCCGGCGCATCCCCAGGTACCAGGCGGTCAGCCAGTCGTGCGGCTCGAAGGGGTCCGGGTCCGCCACGTGCAGCTGCACCGGCAGGTCGTCCGCCGAGACGTCGTCCTCCAGGTCGGACGTACCGTGCAGGAGGAGCAGCCCGCGGGCCTTCTCGTCGTGCAGGGCCAGGTGCTGCGCGACGGAGGCGCCGAAGGAGAAGCCCGCGTAGACCAGACCCCGGTCCGAGTAGGGGGCGGCGGCCAGGATCGCGCGCTTGAGCAGTTCGTCACGGCCGATCTCGTCCCGGTGGGCCATGCCCTCCTCGACGTTCCCGAACGTGCGCCCCTCGAACAGGTCGGGCACGTGGACCTCGTGCCCCGCCGCGCGCAGCCGGTCGGCCGCCGCGTGCACTGCGGGCCGCAGCCCGTACGTCGAATGGAAGAGCATGATGTTCATATCCCCATCGTGCCAGTTTCCCGGGTCCCCCTCCGGTTAGGTTCACGGGCATGGATATGGAGAACGTCCTGCGTCCCGTCGTGGTCATCGGCGGCGCGGTGGCCCTCACGCTCGTCGCCGCCTGGCTGCTTGACCTGCTGCTCCGCCGGGCCGACGCCCGCCACGGGGAGACCCCCCTGTGGGGGCTTCTGCGCCGGTGCGGTCCGCCCTTCCGGATCGTCCTGTGCACGGCCCTGCTGCGCGCCTCCTACCCCCAGACCAAGGTCCTCACGGATCACCGGGAGGGCGTGGGCCGGGCCCTCACCCTGGTGCTGATCGCCTCGACCGCCTGGCTGCTGATCCGGATCGCCACCGCCGTCGTCGACTCGACGTACACGCGCTACGCGGCCGGCGCCGGCGACGCCGCCCGGGTCCGCCGGGTCCGCACCCAGGTCACGCTGATCCAGCGGGTCGTGAGCGCCGTGGTCGTCGTCGTGGCCATCGCCTCCATGCTGCTGACCTTCCCCGCGATGCGCACGGTCGGCGCCTCGATGCTGGCGTCCGCGGGCGTCCTCGGCATCGTGGCGGGCATCGCCGCGCAGTCCGCGCTGGGCAACCTGTTCGCCGGCCTCCAGATCGCCTTCGGCGACACCGTCCGCATCGGGGACACCGTCGTCGTGGACAAGGAGTGGGGCACGGTCGAGGAGATCACCCTCACCTTCCTCGTGGTCCGCACCTGGGACGAGCGCCGGATCACGATGCCGGTCTCGTACTTCACCGGCAAGCCGTACGAGAACTGGTCGCGCGGCGGGGCCCAGATGACCGGCACGGTCTTCCTGCACCTGGACCACTCGGCGCCGATCCCGCTGCTGCGCGAGCGGTTGTCGGAGATCCTCAAGGAGACCCCGGAGTGGGACGGTCGCGCGAGCGGTCTGGTCGTCACCGACTCCACCCCGAACACGATCCAGGTCCGGGCCACGGTCACCGCGAAGGACGCCGACGACATCTGGACCGTGCGCTGCGTGGTCCGCGAGCGCCTGATCACCTGGCTGGTGGACCACCACCCCTACGCCCTCCCCCACGTGAACACGGCCGACGCGATCCAGCAGCCCCCGCTCGCGCCCTGAGCCGTCCCTTCCGGATCCTGCCTGACCCGCGCCGCCGGAGACGACTAAGGGCTGCGCAGGCTCCGGACGTCGAGGTGGCGCAGCACCCGGTCCACGACCTCCGGGTCCGAACCCGGTTCGCTGCGCGCCGACAGCACCTCGTGCCGGGCGGCGGACATCATCTCGCGCTGGATCCGCTGGACGTCCCGGATCCGCTCGACCCGCTTCGCGTACGCCTCCCGCCGTTCCTCGTCGACCATGTCGGGGCTGATCCTGGCGCCCACGTCGTAGGCCCGCCGGTACAGGGTCTCCACGAGGTCCTCCGGGAGGTCCTCCGCCGCCTCGATCTCCTTCAGCCGCTGCTTCGCGGCCTTGGCGGCGCGGATCGCCAGCCGGCGCTCGGTCTCCTTGTCCGCGTCCTCGTCGGCCTCCACCCCCAGCCGGCGCACCAGCCAGGGCAGGGTCAGGCCCTGGCAGACCAGCGTCGCCATGATCACGGCGAAGGCGATGAAGATGATCTGGTCCCGCGCCGGGAAGGGGTCCCCGCCGTCCACCTTCAGCGGGATGGCCAGGGCGAGCGCCACCGAGGCCACGCCGCGCATCCCGGCCCACCACATGACGACGCTCTCCCGCCAGCTCACCGGGATCTCCTCGTCGTAGTCGCGCCGGTTGTGCAGCTTCTTCGCCAGCCAGCCGGCCGGCAACAGCCATGCCAGTCGTACGCCCACCACCACGGCGACCACGATCCCCGCCCAGCCGGCCATCTCGCCCACGCGGTCCCCCGCGACGCCGAACACCTGGTGCAGTTCGAGCCCGATCAGACCGAACGCGACACCGGTGACCAGCATGTCGACGATCTCCCAGAACGTGTGCCCGGCCAGGCGTCCGAGCACGTCGTCGGCGTCGGTCGCGTACTCGGCGAGGAACAGCGCGGTGGTCAGCACGGCCAGCACCCCGGAGCCCTGGAGTTCCTCGGCGACCACGTACGCCACGAACGGCACCAGCAGCGTCAGCCCGATCTGCAGGGTGACCTCGCCCAGCCGGCCCATGAGCCGGTTCGTGGCCCAGCCGAGCGCGAGCCCCACGACCACCGCGACCACGGCGGAGAGCACGAACTCCCCGAGCGCGTCGGGCCAGGAGAAGCTGCCGCTGACGGCGGCGGCGATGGCCACGTGGTAGAGCACGATGGCGGTGACGTCGTTGAAGAGCCCCTCGCCCTCCAGGATGGACACCATGCGGCGCGGCAGCCCGAGCGCGCCGGCGACGGCGGTCGCCGCGACCGGGTCGGGCGGCGCGACGAGCGCGCCGAGCGCGACGGCCGCGGCGATGGGCAGGCCCGGGACGACGGCGTGCGCGACGGCGGCCACGGCCGCGGTGGTCACGAAGACCAGGGCCACGGCCAGCAGCAGGATGGGGCGCACGTTGGCGGCGAACTGTCGCCAGGAGGTCCGCTGCACGGAGGCGTACAGCAGCGGTGGGAGCACCAGCGGCAGGATGTACTCGGGTGGGATGTCGACGTTCGGCACGGCCGGCACGAGGGCCAGCACCACCCCGCCGATGGTCATCAACACGGGCGAGGGCAACCCGAGCCGATCCCCGAGCGGTACGGTCACCACGGCCCCGAGCAACAACACGAACAACAGAGCAAGCTGATCCACGATCCCCAGCCTGCCCCATCCGTCCGCCGAGCCCCGCCAGCCCCGCCGGCGATACCGCCTAGGGCAGGTGGCGCCGCATGGAGCGGTGCGGGATGCCCGCGTCCTGGAACTCCGGCCCGTAGGCCTCGTATCCGAGCCGCTCGTAGAAGGCGAGGGCGTGGGTCTGCGCGCCCAGGTCGACCGCGGTCAGCCCCGACCTCGCGGCCTCCGCCTCGATCGCCCGCACCAGCGCCGCGCCGACGCCCAGTCCCCGCGCGGACTTCGCGACGGCCAGCCGCCCGAGGGAGCCGATCTCCGGGGCGCCGGTCTTGCCGAGCGCCTCGGGCCCGTGCAGCAGCCGGCCGGTGCCCAGCGGTTCCCCGTCCGGCCCCTCGGCCAGCACGTGCACCGCCACCGCGTCGTAGGCGTCGTACTCGATCGACTCCGGCACGGACTGTTCGACCACGAACACCTCGGTGCGCACGGCGAAGCAGGCCGCCAGGTCGGCGTCGCAGGAGGCCACGCGCACCTGGTAGGAGGTCACTCGCTCTCCGCCCGGATCACGTCCAGGGCGTGCCGGAGGTCGGCCGGGTAGCCGCTCTCGAACTCCACCCACCGGCCGTCCGACGGGTGCTCGAAACCGAGCCGCACCGCGTGCAGCCACTGCCGGGTCAGCCCCAGTCGCTTCGCGACCGTCGGGTCGGCGCCGTACGTCAGGTCACCGACGCAGGGGTGCCGGTGCGCGGACATGTGCACGCGGATCTGGTGCGTGCGGCCGGTCTCCAGCTTGATGTCCAGCAGGGAGGCCGCGCGGAAGGCCTCGATCAGGTCGTAGTGGGTGACCGAGGGCTTGCCCTCCTGGGTCACGGCCCACTTGTAGTCGGCGTTGGGGTGGCGGCCGATGGGCGCGTCGATGGTGCCGCTCATCGGGTCCGGGTGGCCCTGCACCAGCGCGTGGTAGCGCTTGTCGACCACGCGCTCGCGGAACTGGTTCTTCAGGGAGGTGTACGCCCGCTCGGACTTCGCGACGGCCATCAGGCCGGACGTGCCGACGTCGAGCCGGTGCACGATGCCCTGGCGCTCGGAGGCGCCGGAGGTCGAGATCCGGTAGCCGGCCGCGGCGAGGCCACCGATGACGGTGGTGCCGGTCCAGCCGGGGCTCGGGTGGGCGGCGACGCCCACCGGCTTCATGATGACGACGATGTCGTCGTCATCGTGGACGATCTCCATGCCGGGGACCGGTTCGGCCACCAGCTCGACGGGCCGCGGCGGCGCGGGCATCTCGACTTCGAGCCAGGCGCCACCGTGTACGCGCTCGGACTTCCCGACGACACTGCCGTCGACCGACACCTTCCCCGCGGCCGCGAGATCGGCCGCCTTCGTCCGGGAAAACCCGAACATACGGGCGATGGCGGCGTCGACGCGCTCGCCCTCCAGGCCATCGGGAACGGGCAGGGTTCGGATCTCGGGAATCGTACTCACCTGTCGAGTATGCAGGACGGGGCGCGCCCGCCTTCCCGCGAGCGGCCCCGCGATCAGTCCTTGTGGACCGTGCCGTCCGGGTCGAGGCCCCTGAACGAGAGCAGGACGATCAGGATCCCGCCGCACACGATCGCCGAGTCCGCGAGGTTGAAGACGGCGAAGTGGGCGGGCGCGATGAAGTCGACGACCGCTCCCCGGAAGACGCCCGGGGAACGGAAGATCCGGTCGGTCAGGTTGCCCAGCGCACCGCCCAGCAGCAGGCCCAGCGCAATCGCCCACGGCAGGCTGTAGAGCTTGCGCGCCAGCCGGACGATCACCACGATCACGGTGGCCGCGATGCAGGTGAAGATGATCGTGAAGGCCTCACCGAAGCCGAAGGCGGCCCCGGGGTTGCGGATCGCCGAGAACTTCAGCAGCTCACCGATGATCTCGATGGGCTGCTCGTGCTCCAGTTTCGCGACGACCAGCATCTTGCTGCCGAGGTCGATCAGGTACGCCAGCGTCGCCACCACGAGCAGCGCCACGATCCGCCTGCGCCCCTTGGGCGCGGTCGATTCGGGCTCGGTGTCGTCCCCGACCTCCGGCGTACCGATGATGCGCTCCGCCTCTGCCACGTGAGTCCCTCGAACTAGCTCGAACCAGGTTCCGGCGAAACCGCCCTGCCAGGTTCCTGGACCCTGACGAGACACGAGGGTACGTCAGGGCGCCCGGCCGACGCCCGGCTAGTGCCGTCGCTCCTGCTTCTGCTTGCAGTCCACGCAGAGCGTGGCGCGGGGAAATGCCTGCATCCGGGCCTTGCCGATGGGCTTTCCGCAGGTCTCGCAGAGACCGTAGGTACCGGACTCCAGCCGCTCCAAGGCGCGTTCCGTCTGCTCCAGCATCAGGCTGGCGTTCGCCGCGAGGGCCAGTTCGGACTCCCGGGTGATGTTCTTGGTGCCGGTGTCCGCCTGGTCGTCTCCCGCGCCGTCGCCCGAGTCCCGCATCAGGCCGGAGATGGCCGCGTCGGAGGCCTGGAGCTCGGCCCGCAGGCGCAGCACCTCGCTCTCCAGCTCGGACCGGGCCTCGGCGACCTCCGCCGGCGTCCAGGGGTCCTCTCCCGGGCGTACGGGGAGCTCTCCGGGAGTGGCGGCCACCGCGCCGCCCCGCGCCTTGGGCAGTCCACTGGTGGCGGCAGCGGCCGTCTTCCTGGCCGTGCCGGTGCTCTTCTTGGCGACCACTTTCCGGGCTCCCGTCTCTGACGCGGCATGCGCCGCCCCCTCGGTCGCGGCCCGTTTGGCCGTGACCTTCTTCGCCGTCGACTTCTCGGCGGCGGCCACCTTGGCGGTGGACGCCGACTTCCTCGCGGATGCCTTTTTCGCGGGCGCCTTCCGTACGGCGGCCGTCTCCTCGGGCGCCGCCTCGGCGGGAGCCGGCGCCGGTGCCCCGACCTCGGTTCCGACCTCGGCCCCGACAGCCTTCCCGACAGCCTTCTTGGTAGTCCCGGCGGTCTTCTTCGCCACCATGGCCGCGGCCCCTTCACATACTGTGATCATTGCTCGCGAATCGTGCCGGAACGATAAATCGACGCCGGCCCCGCGGCAACGGGGCGCGCATCCCGCGAGGTCAACCTGCATCCGTTGTGCCCATCCGGCGGCCCGGTAATCCGCCCCTCCCGCCCCACCGGAACCGGGACCGGCGCGTCAGCCCATCCGGGTCACCGCGGCCGCCGCCCCGCGGCCCCGCACCACGCCCGGAATATCGGTCGGCCGCCCTCGGCGTCGGCCCGTACACTGGGCCCAGCGAGAGGCATGGATGGGGACGAGTAGCGTCGGACGCAGCCAGGAGCGACCCGGGGACGGTGAGAGCCCGGGGGCGAGCGCGATGCGAAGGATCACCCCGGAGCCGCCGGAAGAAAGCCGTCACGATCACGGATCCCGCACGGATCCCCGTACGGGAAGTAGAACCGGCTTCGCACCCCAATGAGGGGGCCATCGGATCCGTCCGACGGCCAAGGAGGGTGGTACCGCGGGAGCGCGACAAGGCTCTCGTCCCTCCGGACGGAAGTGACATCCCGCCGGAGGAAGAGTTCAGCCTCATGACCACACCGCCGCAGTACCGCCCGGTACCCGCCCAGGTCGACCTGCCCGCCCTCGAACACGCCGTCCTGGAGTTCTGGCGCGAGAGCAAGACCTTCGCCAAGACGTTGGAGCAGTCCGAGGGCCGCCCCGAGTGGGTCTTCTACGAGGGTCCGCCCACCGCGAACGGGATGCCCGGCGCGCACCACATCGAGGCCCGCGTCTTCAAGGACGTCTTCCCCCGCTTCCGCACCATGCGCGGCTACCACGTGGCCCGCAAGGCCGGCTGGGACTGCCACGGCCTGCCCGTCGAGCTCGCCGTCGAGAAGGAACTCGGCTTCAACGGCAAGCAGGACATCGAGGCGTACGGCATCGCCGAGTTCAACTCCAAGTGCCGCGAGTCGGTGACCCGTCACACCGACGCGTTCGCCGAGCTCACGACCCGCATGGGCTACTGGGTCGACCTGGACGACGCCTACCGGACCATGGACCCCGAGTACGTGGAGTCCGTGTGGTGGTCGCTGAAGGAGATCTTCAACAAGGGTCTGCTCACCCAGGACCACCGCGTCGCCCCCTGGTGCCCGCGCTGCGGCACCGGCCTCTCCGACCACGAGCTGGCCCAGGGCTACGAGACGGTCGTCGACCCCTCGGTCTACGTCCGCTTCCCGCTGACCTCCGGCCCCCTCGCGGGCGACGCCGCCCTGCTGGTGTGGACGACGACCCCGTGGACCCTGGTGTCCAACACGGCCGTCGCCGCACACCCCGAGGTCACGTACGTCGTCGCCACCAACGGCGAGGAGCGCCTCGTCGTCGCCGAGCCGCTGCTGGAGAAGTCCCTCGGCGAGGGCTGGGAGGCAACCGGGGAGACCTTCACGGGCAAGGAGATGGAGCGCTGGACGTACCGGCGCCCCTTCGACCTCGTCGAGTTCCCGGAGCCCGCCCACTACGTCGTGAACGCCGAGTACGTCACGACCGAGGACGGCACCGGTCTGGTCCACCAGTCCCCCGCCTTCGGCGCCGACGACCTCGCGGTCTGCCGGGCCTACGGCCTGCCCGTCGTGAACCCGGTCCGCCCCGACGGCACCTTCGAGGAGGACGTCCCGCTCGTCGGCGGTGTCTTCTTCAAGAAGGCCGACGAGAAGCTGACCGCCGACCTCGACGCGCGCGGCCTGCTCTTCAGGCACATCGCCTACGAGCACAGCTACCCGCACTGCTGGCGCTGCCACACCGCGCTGCTCTACTACGCGCAGCCGTCCTGGTACATCCGCACCACCGCCGTCAAGGACGCGATGCTGCGGGAGAACGAGAAGACGAACTGGTTCCCGGACTCGGTGAAGCAGGGCCGCTTCGGCGACTGGCTGAACAACAACATCGACTGGGCGCTCTCCCGGAACCGCTACTGGGGCACGCCGCTGCCGATCTGGCGCTGCGAGGAGAACCACCTCACCTGCGTCGGGTCCCTCGCCGAGCTGGGCGAGCTGTCCGGCACCGACCAGTCGGCCCTGGACCCGCACCGCCCGTACATCGACGACATCACCTTCACCTGCACGCACGAGGGCTGCTCCCTCGAAGCCGTGCGCGTCCCGGAGGTCATCGACGCCTGGTACGACTCGGGTTCGATGCCGTTCGCGCAGTGGGGCTACCCGCACAAGAACAAGGAGATCTTCGAGAAGCGCTACCCGGCGCAGTTCATCTCGGAGGCCATCGACCAGACGCGCGGGTGGTTCTACACGCTGATGGCGGTCGGCACCCTCGTCTTCGACAAGTCCTCCTACGAGAACGTGGTCTGCCTGGGCCACATCCTCGCCGAGGACGGCCGCAAGATGTCCAAGCACCTGGGCAACACCCTCGAACCGATCCAGCTGATGGACCAGCACGGCGCGGACGCCGTCCGCTGGTTCATGGCGGCCGGCGGCTCCCCGTGGGCGGCCCGGCGCGTGGGCCACGGCACGATCCAGGAGGTCGTCCGCAAGACGCTGCTCACGTACTGGAACACGGTGGCCTTCCAGGCCCTGTACGCCCGCACGTCGAACTGGGCGCCGTCGGCGGCCGACCCGGCGCCCGCGGACCGCACCGTCCTGGACCGCTGGCTCCTGTCGGAGCTGCACACCCTCACCTCCGAGGTCACGGAGGCGATGGAGTCCTACGACACCCAGCGCGCCGGCAAGCTGCTGTCGTCCTTCGTGGACGACCTGTCGAACTGGTACGTCCGCCGCTCGCGCCGCCGCTTCTGGCAGGGCGACAAGGCGGCCCTGCGCACCCTCCACGACGTGGTGGAGACGGTGACCCGGCTACTGGCCCCGCTGACCCCCTTCATCACGGAGCGGGTCTGGCAGGACATGGTCGTCCCGGTCACCCCGGACGCCCCGGAGTCCGTCCACCTCTCGACGTGGCCGACCGCGGACACCGCCGCGATCGACCCGGAGCTGTCCCGGCAGATGCTGTTGGTCCGCCGCCTGGTGGAGCTGGGCCGCGCGACCCGCGCGGAGTCGGGCGTCAAGACCCGTCAGCCGCTGTCCCGGGCCCTGGTCGGCGCGACCGGCTTCGACGCCCTGACCCCGGAGCTCCGGGGTCAGATCACGGAGGAGCTGAACGTCTCCTCGCTGGCCTCCCTGTCCGAGGTCGGCGGGTCCCTCGTCGACACGACGGCGAAGGCCAACTTCCGTGCGCTGGGCAAGCGGTTCGGCAAGGGCGTACAGGACGTCGCCAAGGCCGTGGCCGCGGCGGACGCGGCGGGTCTCTCGCTGGCCCTGCGCTCCGGTGAGGCCTCGGTCGAGGTGAACGGCGAGACCGTGACCCTCACCCCGGCGGAGGTCATCATCACCGAGACCCCGCGCGAGGGCTGGTCGGTGGCGTCCGATTCCGGGGCGACCGTGGCCCTGGACCTGGAGATCACCCCGGAGTTGCGGCTGGCGGGCCTGGCCCGTGACGCGATCCGCCTGATCCAGGAGGCCCGCAAGAACTCGGGCCTGGACGTGGCGGACCGGATCGCCCTGCGGTGGTCCTCGGCGGACCCGGAGCTGGTGACGGCCCTGACGGACCACGCGGAGCTGATCGCGGAGGAGGTCCTGGCGACGGACTTCGCCACCGGCGAGGCCGACGCGTCCTACGGCGACCCGTTCACGGACGAGCCCCTGGGCCTGACGTTCCGCCTCCGCAAGGCGTAACCCCACCCCACCCGACGGCCCGCGCCTCCCACCCGGGAGCCGCGGGCCGTCGTCGTCCCCACCCCCGCCCAAGGCCCCCAACCCCGCCGAACACCCCCGCCCAGCCCCGCCGAACACCCCCCAGCCCCGCCGGCGTTTGAGGCGCGGGGTCCGGGGCGGAGCCCCGGGGAACGGCGGAAGGGCGGGTCGGGGACCGGCCCCGCGCAGCGGCCCCCACCCCGCCCCCGCACCACCACCACCACCGGCACCGGCACCGGCACCGGCACCGGCACCGGCACCGGGGTACGGAAACGGGCCGGGCCCGGTACCCCCTGAGGGGAACCGGGCCCGGCCCGAGAGACTGCCGACAGACGCGGCGGCGGCGCCTAGTTGTCGTCCTCGTCGATCAGGAAGCCACGCATCGGCGACGGCGCCTGCATCGGCTGCGGAGCAGCGGGCCGCACCGGAGCCATCGGCTGGGTCATCGCCGGGGACATCTGCTGCTGGCCGCCGTAGGACGGACCGCTCATCGGGGACGGGCCACCCATCGGGGAGGGACCGCCCATGGGGGACGGGCCACCCATCGACTGCCCCATCGCACCGGCCGGAGCCATGGACGGCGACGGCGGCAGCGCGGGACCGGCCGGGTTGCGCGGCGGGGCCAGCGAGTCGTCGGCCTGGGTCTCCAGCTGACGCAGCTGGGACTCCAGGTAGGACTTCAGGCGCGTGCGGTACTCGCGCTCGAAGCCTCGCAGGTCCTCGACCTTGCGCTCCAGCGTGGCGCGGGCGGACTCCAGGGAGCCCATCGCGACGCGGTGCTTCTCCTGCGCGTCCCGCTCCAGCGCGTCGGCCTTGGCGCGGGCGTCCCGCTCCAGACCCTCGGCACGCGAACGGGCCTCGCCGACGATCTTGTTGGCCTCGGAACGGGCCTCCGCGATGGCCTGGTCGGCGGTCTGCTGCGCGAGCGACAGGACGCGGGCGGCACTATCGCCACCGGGACCCTGCTGCGGAAGCTGCTGGTGCTGCTGGTGCATCTGCTGGCCCATGGGCTGCATCTGCTGCCCCATCGGCTGCATCTGCTGGCCCATCGGCTGGCCGAGCGGGTTCTGGCCGCCCATGGACTGCTGCTGCATCTGCTGCATCTGCTGGGGCTGCTGCATCTGCTGCGGCTGACCCATCTGCTGCTGGCCACCCATGTTGTGCTGCTGCATGGGGCCGCCCATCGGGCCGGGACCCTGCGGGCCCTGCCCACCGGGGCCGGGGGGCAGCTGCGGCTGACCGCCGGGCAGCTGGGGCGGGCCCATCTGCGGCTGCTGCTGCTGCGGCGGGCCGGATATGGCCGCGGGCACGGGGGCGCCGGGCCCACCGGGGCCGCGCTGGTCCTGGGGTTCGGGCTTGCGCATGCCCTGCTGCTGCTGGTTCTGCGCGGCGGCGCGTGTGGCGGCGGCCAGCTTGGCGCGCAGGTCCTCGTTCTCGCGCAGCAGGCGCGTCAGTTCGGACTCGACCTCGTCGAGGAAGGCGTCGACCTCGTCCTCGTCATAGCCTTCTCGCAGGCGGACGGTCGTGAACTGCTTGTTCCGCACGTCCTCGGGAGTCAGCGGCATGTCTTCTTCACCTCTACGTAGTCGTCGGCAGTCGGCAAGACCGTATCGGGACTGTCCCCGGGTTCGCGGGGAAGCACATCGTTCACTGGCCGCTCGCACCAGCGCGCGCGAAAGTGATCAGGATGTAAACGATGATCATCAGAACGAAGAAGGACAGGTCGAGTGCCACGCCCCCGAGACGCAACGGCGGAATGAAACGCCGAAGAAGCTTGAGTGGTGGGTCGGTGGCGGTGTAGGTGGCCTCCAGAACGACCACCATCGCCTTGCCGGGTGTCCATGAACGTGCGAACTGGAACACATAGTCCATGACCAGTCGGAAGATCAGGATGCCCAGAAAGCACGACAGCGCGATGTAGACCACTTGCATTGCGATGCCCATCCCGCGCTTCCCTCTCCCCTGCTCCCGCTCTGTTCCCGGTCCCGTGTCTGACGGATCGGTCTAGCTTTGGTTGAAGAACCCGCCCTCCGCGATGCGGGCCTTGTCCTCCGCCGTGACATCGACGTTAGCAGGAGACAGCAGGAACACCTTCTGCGTCACGCGTTCAATGCTGCCGTGCAGACCGAAGACGAGGCCGGCCGCGAAGTCGACCAGACGCTTCGCGTCGGTGTCGTCCATCTCCGTGAGGTTCATGATCACCGGGGTGCCCTCACGGAAGTGTTCCCCGATGGTACGGGCCTCGTTGTAGGTCCGGGGGTGCAGCGTCGTGATGCGGTACGGCTCCCGCTCGGAGACGACCTTGGGCATGATCACGGGTGCGTTCTTCTCCAGGTTGGTGCGGTCGGGTGTGATGGACGCCACGGGGGCAATTCGCGCCGGACGTCCGTTTTCCACCGGCATCGGGATGGGTTCCCGCTGTGCCGGGGGCTGTACTGCTCGTACCGGTTCGTCCGTTACGGGCGGTTGGTGCGCGGGCTGCTGACGCCGGCGATCCCGCTCCGGCTCCGGCTCGGGTTCGAACTCGTCATCGGGGTCGTACCCCGGGTTGTCGTACCGGTCGTCCTCCACGAGGCCGAGGTAGACCGCCATCTTGCGCATCGCGCCGGCCATTCTCCGAGTCCTCCGCTCTGTGGTGGATCGCCCTGTCGCAGGTGTCGCCGTGCCACCAAAGTCGCTGTGTCACCAAAGTCACCAACTGCCCGCGATCCACGTGGTCTGTCCGCTCATCTGCGGAAATGACCATATTTTCTGCTGTGGTCCGACTTTCTTCGCGACGTTACCCGAGCCGGGGTCTCGCGCCGAGTACCGCAGTGCCGACGCGTACATGTGTCGCACCCGCCAGCACCGCCTGTTCCAGGTCTGCGCTCATTCCCGCCGACACCATCGTGGCAGCAGGATGGTCGGCGCGCAGGCTGGATGACAATTCCACCAGCCGCGCGAAAGCCGCCTGTTCGCGGCCCGCGTACGACCCCGCCAGCGGGGCCACGGTCATGAGGCCGTCGATCCTCAGTCCCGGCGCCGCGGCCACGAGGTCCGCCAACTCCGGGAGGAGGTCCGGTGCCGCCCCGCCCCGGGCCCCCCGCTCCCCCGACTCGGCGTCGAGGGCGATCTGCACGAGGCAGCCGAGTTCCCGTCCCGCGGCCGTGGCGGCCGCCGAGAGCGCGGTGACCAGTTTCGGCCGGTCGACCGACTGCACCACTTGCGCGTATCCCGCCACGGAACGGACTTTGTTCGTCTGCAACTGGCCCACGAAGTGCCAGTCGAGCGCCAGGTCCGCGCAGGCCGCTGCCTTGGGGGCGGCGTCCTGGTCACGATTTTCCGCAACATGACGGACACCCAGGTCCGCCAGCAGTCGTACGTCGCTCGCCGGGTAGGTCTTGGTGACCACGATGAGGGTCACCTCGTCCCGTTGGCGACCCGCCGCCGCGCACGCCGACGCGATGCGCTCCTCGACCCGCGCGAGGTTCGCCGCGAGCTCGGCCTTACGATCCGTCATCCCTCAGTCCAACCAGACATATCCGGCGAGCCGCCCGGTCACCCGGTCACGGCGGTACGAGAAGTGGTCCCGTGACTCCAGTGTGCAGACCGGGGAACGGTCGGCGTTCGCCACCCCCGCCCGCGCCAACTGTGCGTGCACGCCGGCGACCACGTCCACGGCCGGGGTACCCCAGCTCGTCTCGGCCCACGCCGCCGGCACCACTTCCGCGACCGCGTCCCGCATCTCGGCGGGCACTTCGTAGCAACGCCCGCAGACCGCCGGCCCCGTACGGGCGACGAGGCGCCCGGGGTCGGCCCCGAGGGCGACCATCGCCTCGACGGCGGCGGGCACCACCCCGGCGACCAGTCCGGGCCGCCCCGCGTGGGCCGCCCCCGCGATCCCGGCGACCGGGTCGGCCAGCAGGACCGGCACGCAGTCGGCCGTGAGCACCGCCAGGGCCAGGCCGCGACGGGCGGTCACCACCGCGTCCACCGAGGGGATCGCCTCCCGCTCGGCGTCCCACGGGCCGTCCACCACCGCCACGTCCCGACCGTGCACCTGGTTCATCCAGATCACCAGCTCGGGAGCGAGGCCGAGGGAGTTCGCCGCGGTCGCCCGGTTCGCGCGAACGGCGGCCGGGTCGTCTCCGACCGCGCCGCCGAGATTGAGCTCCTCGTACGGAACGGCGCTCACCCCGCCCCACCTGTCGGTGAAGGCGAAGTGCGCGCCGTTCTCGTCGTGCCGTCCCAGGATCACTTCAAGAAGTCCGGGACATCCAGCTCTTCCGCCGGGCTGTCCTGGTAGGGACGGGCCGTCGGGACGTGGGCCGGCGGCGGGAACTCGTTCGCCGGCTCCGGCTCGACCGGAGCCTGGGGCTCCTCACGCGGGGTAACCGAGCCGAGCCCGCCGAAGGCCGGGCGCACCGGCTCGGCGGCGCGGACCGGTGCCGGGGCCGGCTCCTCGCGCTTGGTGGAGGCCGCGCCGATGACGTTGTCCCGGCGGGCCGGGGGCTGTCCTCCGTCGAACCCGGCGGCGATGACGGTGACCCGTACCTCGTCGCCGAGCGCGTCGTCGATGACGGCGCCGAAGATGATGTTCGCCTCGGGGTGCGCCGCCTCGCTCACCAGCTGCGCGGCCTCGTTGATCTCGAAGAGACCGAGGTCCGAGCCGCCGGAGATGGAGAGCAGCACGCCGCGGGCGCCGTCGATGGACGCCTCCAGCAGGGGCGAGGAGATCGCCATCTCGGCAGCGGCCACGGCACGGTCGTCGCCGCGGGCCGAGCCGATGCCCATGAGGGCCGAGCCGGCCTCGGACATCACGGACTTGACGTCCGCGAAGTCGAGGTTGATCAGGCCGGGGGTGGTGATGAGATCGGTGATGCCCTGGACGCCGGACAGCAGGACCTGGTCGGCCGACTTGAAGGCGTCGAGCACGCTGACCTGGCGGTCCGAGATGGACAGCAGTCGGTCGTTGGGGATGACGATGAGGGTGTCGACCTCTTCGCGGAGCTCGGCGATGCCGTCCTCCGCCTGGTTCGCGCGGCGCCGGCCCTCGAAGGTGAACGGTCGGGTGACCACACCGATCGTCAGGGCGCCCAGCGAGCGCGCGATGTTGGCGACGACAGGTGCGCCGCCCGTGCCGGTGCCGCCGCCTTCACCGGCGGTGACGAAGACCATGTCGGCCCCCTTGAGGACCTCCTCGATCTCCTCGCGGTGGTCCTCTGCCGCCTTCCGGCCGACGGCCGGGTTGGCGCCGGCGCCGAGGCCCCGGGTGAGTTCACGGCCGACGTCGAGCTTGACGTCGGCGTCGCTCATCAACAGCGCTTGGGCGTCCGTGTTGATGGCGATGAACTCGACGCCCTTGAGACCGACCTCGATCATTCGGTTGATGGCATTGACACCACCGCCGCCGACACCGATGACCTTGATGACTGCGAGGTAGTTCTGCGGTGCTGCCACGTCGAAGGCCTCTCGCCTCGAGTTACGTGTCGCCGCCTCGCGGGCCTGCGTTGCGACGACTGATGCCGAAATTGGGCCGGTTCGTACACGCCGACCCGAACCCTAACCCTGAAGTTTAGGGTTATGAGTGTGTCTGTTCCTTGGACTCTCCGAACAGGACACTAAGTCGACAAGTAGCGCGTGTTCAACGAACACGCCGAACCTCCCGTTTTTCTTTTCACCCTATGTGATCACCCGTATCGCTGGCCAACCAGGGTGCGTCGCTGTTCGACTCGACGTCAACTCCCGGACACCGCCGGGGCGGTGGGGACACTCACGTCGAAGTGGTCAGCCTTGGGCGAGGCCTTCAGCAGGGCGGTCAGCGCCCGCCCTTTCGCTTCACCCAGTTCGCCGCTTCCCCACACCACGGTTCGCCCCTTGGTGAGCGCCAGCACGACCGAGTCGTACGACTCCACCCTGACCTGCAGGGTCTCCTTCGCGACGGCCTCGGGGAGGCCGCCCGCGATGTCCACCGCCTCGCGCAGCAGCCGCTGCTCGTCGAAACGACGGGCGCTGGGTGACCGTTCCGCTGCCAATTCGAGGACGGGAACGCCTCCGGGTGCTTTCGCAACCGTGTCGAATCGCACACCCGAAGAGTCCACTTCGACGAAGTCCGTGCCCTTCTTGATGAGCAGCACGGGTTTGCGTTCCGTCACTTTCAGGCTGATTCCACGCGGCCACGACCGCGTCACATCGACCGAATCGATGCGGGGCAGCCGCTCGCGCAGCCGACTCTCGATCTCGTCGGTGTCGATGCTCACCAGCGGCGCGCCGATCGGGACGGCCGCCGCCGACACCACCTGCGCCGCCGTGAGCACCTCGGTGCCGGCGGAGGCGACCTTCTCGACGCGGAGCCAGGAGGACCCGTAGAGCACCCAGGTGCCGCCGGCCGCGAGGAGCACCGCGGCGGCCAGGGAGGCCAGGACGAGGACCCGGCGCCGTTTGACGCCGGGTCCCCGCGGGCCGGATCCCTTCGACGGCTTGGGACGCCGGCCCGGCTTGGGAGGGCCGGGGTTCCTGCCCTTGCGGGCGTTCCCGTCGGAACCGGGTGTCCCGCGCTGTGCGGTCGTCGCTCCGGCCACTCCTGTGCCTCCTGGGTCAGTGCTCCCGCCTCAGCGGGCTCTGCGTGCGGCAATCGCCTCGTAGACCAGGCCGACGAGCAGGTCGTCGGCGTCCCGGCGGCCGAACTCGGCGGCGGCGCGGGACATCTCGTAGAGGCGGTGCGGGTCGGCGAGCACCGGGAGGACCTGACTGAGCACCCATTCGGGCGTCAGCTCCGCGTCGTCCACGAGCAGGCCGCCGCCGGCCTTGACCACCGGCTGGGCGTTGAGCCGCTGTTCACCGTTGCCGATCGGCAACGGTACGTAGGCGGCGGGCAGCCCGACGGCGGAGAGTTCGGCGACGGTCATCGCACCCGCGCGGCACAGCATCATGTCGGCGGCGGCGTACGCGAGATCCATCCGGTCCACGTACGGTACCGGCACATAAGGCGGCATCCCGGGCATGTTGTCGACACGCGGCAGTTCGTTCTTCGGCCCGACGGCGTGCAGGATCTGGATCCCGGACCGCTGGAGGGTCGGGGCGACCTGCTGGATCACCTCGTTGAGGCGCCGGGCGCCCTGCGAGCCGCCGGAGACCAGCAGCGTCGGCAGGTTGGGGTCCAGGCCGAACGCGGCGCGCGCCTCGGGGCGCACGGCGGCCCGGTCCAGGGTCGAGATGGACCGCCGCAGCGGGATGCCCACGTAGCGGGCCCCCCGCAGCTTGCTGTCCGGGGTGGACACGGCGACGGCGTGCGCGTACCGGGAGCCGATCTTGTTGGCCAGTCCCGGCCGGGCGTTGGCCTCGTGGACGATGATCGGCACCCCGAGCCGCTTGGCGGCCAGGTAGCCGGGCAGCGCCACGTAGCCGCCGAAGCCGACCACGCAGTCGGCCTTGGTGCGCGTGAGGATCTCCTCGGCCGCCTTGATGGTGCCGCGCAGCCGTCCGGGGACGGTGATCAGTTCAGGGGTGGGCTTGCGGGGCAACGGTACGGCGGGGATCAGGCCCAGCTCGTAGCCGCGTTCCGGCACCAGGCGGGTTTCCAGTCCGCGCTCCGTGCCGAGGGCGGTGATGCCCACTGAAGGGTCCTGCCTGCGCAGGGCGTCCGCGAGGGCGAGCGCCGGCTCGATGTGGCCGGCGGTCCCCCCACCGGCGAGTACGACATGCACCGAAATTCACCGCTCTCCGGACGGACGCTTCTTGACGCGCCGTCTCATCGACTTCCATCTCAGCCCGGTCCGCGGCCGGCCGGTCTTCGGCTGCCGCATCGCGAGTGCCGCGCGCGCCGCCGGCTCCTCACGCGCGAAGGCGATGAGCAGTCCGACCGCGAACATGGTCGGCAGCAGGGCCGACCCTCCGTAGGAGAACAGCGGGAGCGGAACCCCGGCGATCGGCAACAGGCCGAGCACCGCACCGATGTTGATCACGGCCTGCGCCGTGATCCATGTGGTCACGCCTCCCGCGGCATACCGTACGAAGGGGTCCTCCGTGCGTCCGGCCACGCGGATACCCGCATAGCCTAGAGCCGCGAACAGGGCGAGCACCGACAGCGTCCCCGCCAGACCCAGTTCCTCACCGGTGATGGCGAAGATGAAGTCGGTGTGGGCTTCCGGCAGTTGGCCCCATTTTTCCACACTGGCACCCAGCCCGGAACCGAACCATCCCCCGGACGCGAGGGCGTAGGTTCCGTGGACGGCCTGCCAGCAAAGGTCGTTCTTGCCCGGTTCTGTCGCACCGAGGCAGGCGAGCCGGTCCATCCGGTGCGGACTCGTCTTGATCAGCAGTGCGATGATCACACCCGCGAACGCGAGAACTCCCGCGAACATCCGGGTGGGGGCGCCGGCCAGCCAGAGCAGGCCGAAGAGGATGGCCCCGAGGATCATCGCGGTGCCCATGTCGCCGCCGAGCATGATGAGTCCGAGCAGCAGGAAGGCGACCGGGACCAGCGGCACCAGCAGGTGCTTCCACTGGCTCAGCAGCCCCTTGTCGCCCTTGCGGGCCAGCAGGTCGGCCCCCCACAGGATCAGCGCCAGCTTGCCGAACTCGCTGGGCTGGAGCATGAACGGGCCGCCCAGGGAGAGCCAGTTCCGGTTGCCGTTGATCGACACTCCTATCCCGGGGACCTGCACCAGGACCATCAGGAAGAGGGTCCCGGTCAGCACCGGGTAGGACAGGGCCCGGTGGAGCTTGACGGGCATGCGGGAGGCGGCCAGCAGCAGGACGGCGCCGATGACGGCCGCGAGGAACTGCTTCTTGAAGAAGTACGCGTCGCCCAGGCCGAGCTGGAGCGCCTTGATCATGGAGGCCGAGTAGACCATCACGAGGCCGAGCACGGTGATCAGCATCGAGCTGCCGAAAATCAGGTAATACGCCGTGAGCGGACGGTCCCAGGCTTTGCGCAACTGCTGTTGCGTACGCCGGAGCCCGGCGAGCGGCCCGCGCCCGCCGGGCCGCTTCCCACCGATCACCGGGCGCTTGCGCCCCTGCGCCTTGACGGCCTTGACGGCCTTCGACGCGGACGGCCGCCGCCCCGGCAGTACTTGCTTGGCCGGCATCTGTGATCTTCCCCTCCACTCGTGCGAGGCGAGCAGCCGGTCGGGAAGGACACCTGCCCTGGTTCGACCTAGGCGCTCTCGGCGGCCAGTTCGCGCACCGCGTCGGCGAATGCGTCCCCACGCTCGTTGTAGTTCGCGAACATGTCCATCGAGGCACAGGCAGGTGCCAACAGGACCGTGTCGCCGCGCTCGGCGAGACGGGCCGCTTCCCGGACCGCCGCGAGCATCGCCCCAGTGTCGGTCCGGTCGAGGTCCACGACGGGTACCTGCGGCGCGTGTCGCGCCAGCGCGTCCGCGATCAGGGCCCGGTCGGCACCCATCAGGACGACGGCCCGCAGACGGGCGGCCGACTTGCGCACGAGCTCGTCGAAGGTCGCGCCCTTGGCGAGGCCGCCGGCGATCCACACGACCGGCTCGAAGGCCGCCAGGGAGGCCTCCGCCGCATGGGTGTTGGTGGCCTTGGAGTCGTCGATGTACGTGACCCCGTCCACCTCGTCCACGTGCGCGACCCGGTGGGCGTCCGGCCGGAAGTCGCGCAGGCCGTCACGGACCGCGCGCGGTTCGACGCCGAAGGCGCGGGCCAGGGCCGCCGCGGCGAGCGCGTTGGCGATGTTGTGCGGGGCGGGCGGGTTGACGTCCTCCACCTGCGCGAGCTCCTGGGCGTTCTTCTGCCGGTTCTCCACGAAGGCCCGGTCCACCAGGATCCCGTCGACCACGCCCAGCATGGAGGGGCCGGGGGCGCCGAGGGTGAAGCCGATCGCCCGGCAACCCTCCTCGACGTCGGCATCCACGACGAGGTCCTCGGTGGCCTTGTCGGCGACGTTGTAGACGCAGGCCACCGTGTTGCCCTCGTAGATGCGGCCCTTGTCGGCGGCGTACGCCTCCATCGAGCCGTGCCAGTCGAGGTGGTCGGGGGCCAGGTTGAGGACGGCCGCCGAGTGGGCGCGCACGGAGGGCGCCCAGTGGAGCTGGTAGCTGGAGAGCTCGACGGCGAGGACGTCGTACGCCTCCCCGCCGGTCACGACGTCGATGATCGGGGTGCCGATGTTGCCGACGGCCGCGGTCTTGAGGCCCGCGGCCCGCAGGATCGACGCGAGCATCCGGGTGGTCGTCGTCTTGCCGTTGGTGCCGGTGATCGCGAGCCAGGGGGCCGCGTCGGGGCCGCGCAGGAGCCAGGCGATCTCCACGTCCCCGACGACCTCGACACCGGCCTCGGCGGCCGCGGCGAACAGCGGGCTGTCGGGCTTCCAGCCGGGCGAGGTGACGACCAGGTCGGTGCCCTCGGGCAGGGTCGCGGCGTCCGCGAGGCGCACGGAGATCCCCGCCGCCTCCAGCTCCGCCGCCCGGGCCCGGTGGCCCTCGCTGTCGCCGCCGTCGACGACGGTCACCGAAGCGCCGAGGCCGGCCAGGGCGCGGGCGGCACTGATGCCGCTCACGCCGAGGCCGGCGACGGTGATGTTCTTGCCGTGCCAGGAGGTCACTTGTCGGCTGCCCATCCCGCGTAGAAGAGACCGAGACCCACGATCACGCACATGCCCTGGATGATCCAGAAGCGGACCACCACAAGGACCTCGGACCACCCCTTGAGTTCGAAGTGGTGCTGGAGTGGCGCCATCCGGAAGACGCGCTTGCCGGTCAGCTTGAAGGAGCCGACCTGGATGACGACCGACATCGTGATGAGCACGAAGAGGCCGCCGAGGAGGGCCATCAGGAACTCCGTGCGGGAGCAGATGGCGAGGCCGGCGAGCGCGCCGCCGAGCGCCAGCGAACCGGTGTCACCCATGAAGATCTTGGCGGGCGAGGTGTTCCACCACAGGAAGCCGAAGCAGGCTCCCATGAGGGCGGAGGCGACGACCGCGAGGTCCAGCGGGTCGCGCACCTCGAAGCAGGCGGCCGGGTTGGTCAGGGTCTGCGCGTTGGCGCAGGACTCCTGGTACTGCCAGACGCCGATGAAGGTGTAGGCGCCGAAGACCATGACGGCCGCGCCGGTGGCGAGTCCGTCCAGGCCGTCGGTCAGGTTCACGCCGTTGGACATCGCCAGGATCATGAACAGGGCCCAGACGACGAACAGCACCGGCCCCATCGACCAGCCGAAGTCCGTGACGAACGACAGCTTGGTCGAGGCCGGGGTCAGCTCCCTCGAGTCCTTGAACTGGAGGGCGAGCACCGCGAAGGCGATGCCGACGATCAGCTGGCCGGACATCTTGGCCTTGGCCCGCAGGCCGAGCGAGCGCCTCTTGACGATCTTGATGTAGTCGTCGAGATAGCCGACCACGCCCATGCCGGCCATCAGGAAGAGGACGAGCAGACCGGAGAAGCTCACTTCCTCGCCGGTGATGACCTTCGTCAGGGCGTACGCGATGAGCGTCGCCAGGATGAAGGAGATGCCACCCATGGTGGGTGTGCCCTTCTTCCCGGCGTGGCCGCGGGGGCCGTCGTCGCGGATGAACTGGCCGTAGCCCTTGCGGGCCAGCAGCTTGATCAGGAGAGGGGTGCCGATGAGGGTCAGGAACAGACCGATCACACCGGCGAAGAGAATCTGCCTCATCGGTCGGCGACCTCGCCCTCGCGCTCCAGCAACGCAAGCGCGACCCGCTCCAGGCCGATCGACCTGGAAGCCTTCACCAGCACGACGTCACCCGGGCGCAGTTCACTGCGCAACAGGTCGACCGCCGCCTGCGCGTCGGACACGAGCACCGACTCCTCACCCCACGAACCCTCGTTGTATGCGCCCAGTTGCAGCCAGGACGCTTCCCTGCCCCCGACTGCGACGAGCCTGCTCACGTTGAGCCGGACGGCGAGCCGTCCCACCGCGTCGTGCTCGGCCAGCGATGCGTCACCCAACTCGGCCATGGGACCGAGCACCGCCCACGTGCGTCCCCCGTCGGCCCTCGCGGAGCTGCCCATCGCGGCAAGCGCGCGCAGAGCGGCCCGCATGGACTCGGGGTTCGCGTTGTAGGCGTCGTTGACGATCGTCACGCCGTCCGCTCGCTCGGTGACCTCCATCCGCCACCGGGACAACGTGCCCGCCCCGGAGAGCGCGGTGGCGATCTCCGGAGTGGACATGCCCAGTACATGGGCGACGGCGGCCGCGGCGAGCGCGTTCGACACGTGGTGCTCACCGTACAGCCGCAAGGTCACATCGCCGCACCCGGAGGGTGTGTGGAGTGTGAAGGCGGGCGTTCCCCCGGCCGTCATCCGTACGTCCGTGGCCCGGACGTCGGCGTCCTCGGCCTCGCCGAAGAGGACCGTACGGGCCTTCGTGCGGGCGGACATGGCGCGCACGAGCAGGTCGTCGGCGTTCAGGACGGCGACGCCCCCGTCGGCCTCGGACGGCAGGGCCTCGACCAGTTCGCCCTTGGCCTGGGCGATCTGCTCGCGGCCGCCGAACTCCCCGATGTGGGCGGTGCCGACGTTGAGGACCAGGCCGATGCGCGGCGGGGTCAGGCCGGTGAGGTAGGCGATGTGGCCGATCCCGCGGGCACCCATCTCCAGCACCAGGTGCCGGGTGTCCTCGGTGGCCTTGAGGGCGGTGAGCGGCAGGCCGATCTCGTTGTTGAGGGAGCCGGGCGTCCACACGGTGGGTGCGTGCTGTTGGAGCACCTGGGCGATGAGGTCCTTGGTGGAGGTCTTGCCGGCGGAACCGGTCAGGGCCACCACGTCGGTGCCGAGGCGTTCGACGACGGCGCGGGCGAGGGCGCCGAGCGCCTTCTCCACGTCGGGGACGACGATCGCGGGTACGCCGACGGGGCGGGCGGCGAGGACGGCGGTGGCGCCGGCCGCGACCGCGCGCTCCGCGTAGTCGTGGCCGTCGACGTGCTCGCCCTGGAAGGCGGCGAACAGGCTGCCGGCCTCCACTTGACGGGAGTCGATGACCACGGCCCCGCCGATCCGCACCGCCGGATCCGGTATGTCGTGGGGCCGCCCGCCGGTGATGTCGGCGATCTCGGCGAGGGAAAGGGCGATCACTGGTTCACCTCGGCCTGCGTGGTTGCGTGGTGCGGGGCCTCGGTGCGCGCCTCGATGGCCGCGCGCAGGACCTCGCGGTCGTCGAAGGGGCGTACGACGCCGGCTGTGTCCTGGCCCTGTTCGTGGCCCTTGCCCGCGACCAGCACCGTGTCACCGGGCCGGGCGCTCGCGACGGCGGCGGCGATGGCCGCGGCCCGGTCGGCGTCGACGAGGACGGCACCCCGTTCGGCGCGGGGCACGGACACGGCGCCCTCGAACATCGCGGCCAGGATGGCGAGGGGGTCCTCGGAGCGCGGGTTGTCGGAGGTGAGCACGGCGACGTCGGCGAACCGGGCGGCCGCGGCGCCCATCGGGGCCCGCTTGGTGGTGTCGCGGTCGCCGCCGCAGCCGAGCACGATGTGCAGCCGCCCCTCGGTGACCTCGCGCAGGGCGCGCAGCACCGATTCGACGGCGTCGGTCTTGTGGGCGTAGTCGACGACGGCGAGGAACGGCTGTCCCGCGTCGACGCGTTCCAGCCGGCCGGGCACTCCGGGGACCGCGGCGACGCCGTCGGCGGCGGTCTGCGGGTCGATGCCGGCGGCGGCGAGGGTGACGATCGCGGCGACGGTGTTGGCGACGTTGAACGGGCCGGGCAGCGGCGCGGTGGCGCGGACGCGCTGTCCGTCCGGACCGACGAGGGTCAGCGTGGAGTCGGCGGCCCCCAGGACCACGTCCTCGGCGCGCCAGTCGGCGGCCGGATCGCCCGTGGCCGAGAAGGTGACGATCGGGATCGTCGCCTCCTTGGCGAGGCGGCGGCCGTACTCGTCGTCGGCGTTCACCACTCCGAGGCGGGCCCGGCGCTCGGTGAAGAGCTGCGCCTTGGCCTGGAAGTAGTCCTCCATGTCGGAGTGGAACTCCATGTGCTCCGGGCTCAGGTTGTTGAAGACGGCGACGTCGAAGACGCAGCCGTCGACCCGGCCGAGCACGAGCGCGTGGCTGGATACCTCCATGGCCACGGCCTCGACCCCGCGTTCGCGCATGACGGCGAACAGGGCCTGGAGGTCGGTGGCCTCGGGGGTGGTGCGCTCGGACTTGATGCGTTCGTCGCCGATCCGCATCTCGACGGTGCCGACGAGGCCGGTGGCCCGACCGGCGGCGCGCAGGCCGCCCTCGACCAGGTACGCGGTGGTGGTCTTGCCGGAGGTGCCGGTGATGCCGAGCTGGAGGAGGGCCTCGCCCGGCCTGCCGTAGATCGCGGCGGCGAGCTCGCCCATCCGGGCGCGCGGGTCGGCGACGGCGAGCACCGGCAGTCCGGTCGCCGCGGCGCGGTCGGCGCCCGCGGGATCGGTCAGCACGGCGGCGGCGCCGAGGGTGGCCGCCTGGGCCGCGAAGTCCGCGCCGTGCGCCTTGGCGCCGGGGAGGGCCGCGTAGAGGTCGCCGGGGCGCACCGCACGGGAGTCGTGCGTGATGCCGGTGATCCGCGGACCCGTCGGCTCGCCGGCGGCTTCGAGGTCCACCAGGGCCGCGAGCTCGGGCAGCGGGGTGGGGCGCACGGACACGGGGCGGGGCGCTCCCGGCGGCGCTGCCGGGGCGTCTTTCCGGGTGTTTCTGGGCTGATCAGCGTGGGACACGGCGGTGAGCGTACCGGGCGCGGTGGCCCCGTCGCGAAGCGAGGTCCCGGCCGCGGGGCCGGTGGCCGACTGGTTCCCGGGTTTGGGGGTGATCGTTGTCACTGATGGTGCCTCACGCTTTTCTGGCTGGGCGGCGGGTTCACTGGCCGGGCTGCGGGCCTGGCCGGGTACTGGGCTGCGGTGCGGGCTGCGGGCCCGGTTCGAAGGTGACCGGCAGTCCGGCGGGGGCGGTGCCGGTGGGCGCGATCCGGAGGGTCTTGAGGGCGAACTCCATGACCTTCTTGTAGATGGGTCCGCAGATCTGGCCGCCGAAGTAACTGCCCTTGGTGGGGTTCTGGATGGCGCAGTACACGGTGACGCGCGGACTGTCGGCGGGCGCGAAGCCGGCGAACGAGGCGGTGTACCCCTTGTAGCGGCCGGTGGCCGGGTCGACGCGGTTGGAGGTGCCGGTCTTGCCGCCGACGCGGTAGCCGGGGATGCGCGCCTTGGTGCCGGTGCCCTCCTGGTCGTCGACCACGGATTCGAGCATGGCGGCGAGGGTCTTGGCGGTGCCCTGGCTGATCACCTTGGTCTGCTCGGGGGCGGGGGCCGGGGTGAAGCGGCCGTCGGGTCCCCTGCTGCCGCGGACCAGGGTCGGCTCGATCCGGACGCCGGCGTTGGCGATGGTGGAGTACACGGAGGCCGCCTGGACGGCGTTGAGGGAGAGGCCCTGGCCGAAGGGGATCGTGTACTGCTGGGACGTGGACCAGGCCTCGGGCTTGGCGAGGATGCCGCGGGATTCGCCGGGGTAGTCCAGGCCGGTGGGCTGCCCGATGCCGAACCTGGTCAGGTATCCGTACAGGACCTTGTTGGCCTCGGGTTGGGTGGCGCCGAGTCGGCCGGTGGCCAGGATGGTGCCGATGTTCGAGGACTTGGCGAGCACCCCGTTGAGGGTCAGGTACCAGGTCGGGTGGTCCACGTCGTCCTTGAAGAGGCGGTCGCCGCGGTGGAGGCGGTTGGGGACCTCGACGGGGGTCGCCGGGGTGGCCTTCTTCTCCTCCAGGACGGCGGCCATCGACATCACCTTGGCGGTGGAGCCGGGCTCGTACACGTCCTGGAGGGCGGCGTTGCCCATGGCGGTGGAGCGGGCCTTCGACAGGTCGTTGGGGTCGAAGCCGGGGGCGTTGGCCATGGCCAGCACCTCGCCGGTGCGGGTGTCCTGGACGACGACGTAGCCGCGGTCGGCGCCGGACTTCTCGACCTGTTCGGAGATGGCGCTCTGCGCGGCCCACTGGATGTCGCGGTCGATGGTCAGCTCGATGTCCTCGCCGGGCACCGCGGCCTTCTCGCTGGACTCGGCGGTGGGGACGCGCCGGCCGCCGGACTGGGCGTAGGTGAGGCTGCCGTCCTTGCCGGAGAGCTTCTTGTCGAGGGAGGACTCCAGGCCGCCGCCGCCCTTGCCCTCGGCGTTGACGTAACCCAGTATCCCGGCGGCGAGGTCGCCGTTCGGGTACACGCGCTTGCTGCTGTCCTCCTTGAACACGCCCGCGATGACGTTGGCGCCGGGGCCGTTGTTGCGCTTGTCGGCGGCCGCCTTGTCCGCGAAGACCTTCTTGAGGTCCTTGATCTGGTTCCAGACCTGGGGGGTCTGGCGGCGGGCGAGGATGACGTAGCGGGAGTTCTTGGTCTCCAGGAGCCTGGCGATCTCCTTGGCGTCCTTGCCGAGGATCGGCGCGAGGAGGGCCGCGGCCTGCGCGGGGGCGTCCGGGGCCTTGCTCTCCTGCGCGGAGAACATCTTCGGGTCGGCGGTGATGTCGTACGCGTCGACGCTCGTGGCCAGGGCCACGCCCTTGCGGTCGGTGATCTCCCCGCGTTCGGCGGCCAGGGTGTAGCTGGTGAAGCGGTTCTCGGAGGCCTTGGCGGAGTAGGCGGAGGCGTCGACGGCCTGTACCTGGAGCAGCCGTACCACGAAGGCGATCATGACCAGGGTCAGCCCGACGCCGACGAGGCGCAGGCGGGGTTTGGGGTTCCCGAGCCTGATGGTGTGGGCCGTGCGGGCCGGGGCCGGCCTGCGGGTGGCGGGGCGGGACGCGGGACGCGCCGTGGCCCTGGCCCGGTCACCGCCGGTGGGCCGGGGCCGGCCGGGGCCCGGCACCCGCCGCCGGGGCGGCTCCTGGGGGCTCACGCGGCCACCGCCGGCACGGCCCGGACGGCGGCTCCGGCCGGGGCGCCGCCCGGCGTACGAGGCGGGGGCGGGCTGGGGAGAAGCCCCGCGGGGGTCCGCGTCACGACGTCACCTTCCAGGGGTCTGGCTGGGTTGGGGGGTCCCGCTCGTCGCGGACGGGTTCGGTGCGGGAGGCCCGCTCGCCGCGGCGGACGGGGCGCCGGAGGGCGCCGCGGACACCGGGGGCTGGGCGACCGGCGCGGGGGACGGCGGGGGCGGCGCCTGCGCCTGCGAGGCGGTGCCCGCGACCTTCCCGTCCGGGCCGATGAAGACGGGGCTGCCGCCCGGCACCAGGCCCAGTTCGTGCGCCCGTCGCTGGAGCGCGTCGGGGGCCGAGTAGCCGTCCACGTCGCGCTGGAGCGCCTGCTCCTCGTCGGTCAGCACGAGGGTCTCCTTCTTCAGCCGGGTGAGCTGGAAGGAGCCCTGGTTCAGCGCGGAGTTCAGCAACAGCAGGCTGATCAGGCCGCCGCCCAGCAGGGCGACGACCAACAGCACGAACGGCATCCGGGCCGCCTGACCTGCTCCGCTCCCCGCCGTGGCGCCGGCGACGCCCGGCCGCAGCCGTCCCCCGCGCTTGATCACAGTCGCGCCTCGCGGATCCGTTCGACTCCGCGGCACCGGGCGGGAGCCGCCCGCCGGTTCTCGGCGATCTCCTCCTCCGTGGGGAGTTCGGCGCCGCGCGTGAGGAGTTTGAGCTTGGGCTGGTACTTCTCGGGCACCACCGGCAGTCCGGGCGGCGCCGTGGAGGCGGCGCCCGCCGCGAAGACCTGCTTGACCAGCCGGTCCTCCAGCGAGTGGTACGACAGCACCGCGATCCGGCCGCCGACCGCGATCCGGTCCACGGCCGCCGGGATGGCCCGCTCCAGGCCGGACAGCTCGCCGTTGACCTCGATGCGCAGCGCCTGGAAGGTGCGCTTGGCCGGGTTGCCACCGGTGCGCTTCGCCGCCTGGGGCAGCGAGTCGCGGATCAGTTCGACGAGCCGGGCGCTGTTGGTGAAGGGGTCCTTCTCCCGCTCCCGGACCACCGCGGAGACGATGCGCTTGGCCTGCTTCTCCTCGCCGTACTGGCGCAGGATGCGGACCAGCTCGCCGGGGGCGTAGGTGTTGAGGACCTCGGCGGCGCTGATGCCGGTCGTCTGGTCCATGCGCATGTCCAGCGGGGCGTCCTGGGCGTACGCGAACCCGCGCTCGGCCTCGTCGAGCTGCATCGAGGAGACGCCCAGGTCGAAGAGGATGCCCTGGACCGCGGGGATGCGCAGTCCGTCGAGCACCTCGGCCAGGTCGGCGTAGATCGCGTGGACGAGGGTGACCCGGTCGCCGAAGGGCGCGAGGCGCTCCCCGGAGAGCCGCAGGGCCTCCTTGTCGCGGTCGAGGCCGATCAGGTGGGCCTCGGGGAACCGGGTCAGCAGGGCCTCGCTGTGGCCGCCGAGACCGAGGGTGCAGTCGACTACGACGGCCCCCGGCCTCTCCAGCGCCGGGGCCAACAGGTCCAGGCACCGCTGGAGCATCACCGGGACGTGTCGGGACTCGCTAGTCAAAGCGCCCTCTCAGATAACGGCGCGGCAGGCGTACGCCGCGCCGCGCACGCGGAGTTTTACCAGGGGGCCGGGCGGCCGGTGAGGGCCGGGCTCCGGCCGGTTCGCGTCACTTTAGTGCAACGGTCCCCGCGGTCAACGAACCGCCCGGCGCGCCGTCCGCTCCGCTCGCACGGAACCCGCGAATGCCGCGAATCACCCGAACAGCCGCATCCTGCCCACCCTTGTGGGTTAGCTCACAACAAGGCCGGTTGACCTTCTTTGTCCCTCCTCGCTCCATGCCTCCCCGAGCGAGGCCCACTAACGTCGTAGGCATGACGACTTCCGCATCCCTGCCCGCAGAATCCGCAGCCCAGGCGTCCGCCGGCGGGTCCGTCACCGACCGGCTGGTCGAGGCGAACCGTCACTACGCCTCCGCGTTCGGCGATCCCGGTATGGACGCCCGCCCGGTGCTCCAGGTCGCCGTCGTGGCCTGCATGGACGCCCGCCTCGACCTGCACGCCGCCCTCGGCCTGAAGCTGGGCGACTGCCACACGATCCGCAACGCGGGTGGTGTGGTCACCGACGACACGATCCGTTCGCTCACCATCAGCCAGCGGGCGCTGGGCACCCGCGCGGTCATACTCATCCACCACACCGGCTGCGGTCTCGAAAGTCTGACCGAGGACTTCCGGCACGAGCTGGAGGACGAGGTCGGCCAGCGGCCCGCGTGGGCCGTCGAGGCCTTCCGGGACGTGGACCAGGACGTGCGCCAGTCCATGCAGCGGGTCCGGACGAACCCCTTCCTGCCCTTCCGCGACGATGTGCGAGGCTTCGTCTTCGACGTGCACACCGGGCTCCTGCGGGAGATCGATCCCGCCTCTTGAGTGACACAAGGCCGTAACGCCGTCAAGAATGCGGGGTGACGCCACCCGGGAGAGTTCCCGGGCCGGCGTCCGCACTCTCGCGATGCAGAGGTGTCGGGGTGGGCCGGTTCATGCGTCAAGAGCGTGATCGGCCCGGAGAAAGGGCCGAGGAGAACAAGGTGACCACGTATGACGACCGAGCGAGCCTCGCGGATCTGACCAGCACTGCGGAGCGGGTCCGCCACTCGGTCGAGAGCGTGATCGAGGGCAAGCCGGAGGTCGTCCGCCTCGCGCTGACGGTCCTGCTCGCGGAGGGACACCTGCTGATCGAGGACGTGCCCGGCGTCGGCAAGACCATGCTGGCCAAGACGCTCGCCAAGTCCATCGACTGCTCGGTGCAGCGCATCCAGTTCACGCCGGACCTGCTGCCGTCCGACATCACCGGCGTCAGCATCTACGACCAGCAGCGCCGCGAGTTCGAGTTCAAGCCCGGCGCGATCTTCGCCCAGATCGTCATCGGCGACGAGATCAACCGCGCCTCCCCCAAGACCCAGTCCGCGCTGCTGGAGTCGATGGAGGAGCGACAGGTCACCATCGACGGCACGACCTACACGCTGCCGAGCCCCTTCATGGTGGTCGCCACCCAGAACCCGGTGGAGATGGAGGGCACCTATCCGCTCCCCGAGGCCCAGCGCGACCGTTTCATGGCCCGCGTCTCCGTCGGCTACCCCAGCCCGGAGGCCGAGCTCCAGATGCTGGACGTGCACGGCGGGCTCTCCCCGCTGGACGACCTGCAGGCCGTCGCGCACGCCCACGACATCGTCAAGCTGATAGAGGCCGTCCGCGAGGTGTACGTGGCCGAGCCGGTGCGCCGCTACGTGGTCGACCTGGTCTCCGCCACCCGCAGCCACCCGGACCTGCGCCTGGGCGCCTCGCCCCGCGCCACCCTGCACCTGCTGCGCGCCGTGAAGGCGTCCGCCGCGCTGGCCGGCCGGGACTACGTCCTGCCGGACGACGTCCAGGCGCTGGCCGCCCCGGTCCTCGCGCACCGGCTGCTGCCGACCGCGCAGGCCCAGCTGAACCGGCGGACCGCCGAGCAGGTCGTCGCCGACATCCTGCAGCGCACCCCCGTCCCGGCCGCGCACGCACGCGGCGAGATGCCGCCCGGCGCGGGCATCCGGGGCTTCTGATGAGCGCCGGTGCCCCGAGCGGCGCCGGTGGCGCGGGAGGGGGCGGGGCCGGTCTGCGCGCCTCGTTGTCGGGACTGACCACGCGCGGCCGCTCGTTCCTGGCCGCCGGGATCGCCGCCGCCGCGTGCGCGTACGTACTCGGACAGGGCGAGCTGCTCCGGGTCGGACTGCTGCTGGCCCTGCTCCCCCTGATCTGTGTCGTCGCCCTGCACCGCACCCGCCACCGGGTCTCCGGCAGCCGCCGGCTGACCCCGGGCCGGGTGCCCGCGGGCGGTGAGGCCCGGGTGCAGCTGCGCATGGACAACACCTCCAGGATGCCCACCGGGCTGCTGATGCTCCAGGACCGGGTGCCGTACGTGCTGGGGCCCCGGCCCCGCTTCGTCCTGGACCGGGTCGAGCCCGGGGGTCGCCGCGAGGTGTCCTACCGGGTCCGCTCCGACCTGCGCGGACGCTACCCGCTGGGCCCGCTCCAACTCCGGCTGACCGACCCGTTCGGGATGGTCGAGTTGACCCGTTCCTTCAGCACGTACGACACCCTCACCGTCATCCCGCGCACCGAGGCCCTGCCCGCGGTCCGCCTGAGCGGCGAGGCCAACGGCCACGGCGACGGCAGCCGTCGCTCCCTGGCCCTGGCCGGGGACGACGACGTCATCCCGCGCGAGTACCGCCGCGGCGACGACCTGCGCCGGGTGCACTGGCGCTCCACCGCCCGCTACGGCGAGCTGATGGTGCGCCGCGAGGAGCAGCCCCAGCGCACCAAGGCCACGGTCCTGCTGGACACCCGGGCGGACGCCTATCGGGGCGCCGGCCCGGACTCCGCCTTCGAGTGGGCCGTCTCGGGGGCCGCCTCCACCCTGGTGCACCTGCTGGAGCAGGGGTTCTCGGTGCGGTTGCTGACCGACAACGGCACCTCCGTCCCCGGCGACGCCGGCGGCGGCTTCTCCTCCGGCGGGCACGATCCCGCCGAGGCGGCCGGGCTGATGCTGGACACCCTCGCGGTCATCGGGCACTCCGACGAGAGCGGGCTGTCCAAGGCCCACGACGCGCTCCGCGGCGGCGGAGCGGGCGGGGGCTTCGGCGGGGCGGGCTCGGACGGGCTCCTCATCGCCTTCCTCGGCGACCTGGACGACGTACAGACGGAGATGGCGGGCCGGATGCGGCAGCGCAGCGGGGGCGCGGTGGCGTTCGTGCTGGACTCCGCGGCCTGGGCCGGCGAGACCTCGCGGGTGGAGACACGGCTGGGCCGGCTGCGCGACGCGGGCTGGACGGCACTGGCCGCCCCGCCCGGGGTGGCCTTCGGCGATCTGTGGCGGCAGGCCGGGAACGCTCCGCTCGGCACGGCGACTTCCGGAGGTTGGGGATGAGCGGGCGCGCACGACTGACGCTCTTCGCGATGCTGGCCACACTGCTGACCTCCTGGTCGCTGGCCCCGCTGGTGGAGTCCTCCGGCTGGCTGGTGCAGGCGGCGGTACTGCTCGGCGTGCAGAGCGCCGTGGGGGCCGGGGCCCGGCGGATCCCGCTGGCGCGCTCGCTGACGGTGGCGGCGCAGCTCCTGGTGTCGCTGCTGCTGCTCGCCTTCCTCTTCGCGGGGAAGGCCGAGTCGCCCTCCGGCGGGCTGTCGGGCTACCTGCTCACGGACTTCGGGTCGCTGTTCCGGCAGGGGGTGCGCGATGTCGGCGAGTTCGCCATACCGGCGCCGCTGACGGACGGCATCCGGCTGCTGCTGCTCTCCGGGGTGCTGCTGATCGGTCTGCTGGTGGACATGCTGGCCGTCACGATGCGGACGGCCGCGGCGGCGGGGCTGCCGCTGTTGGCGCTGTACTCGGTGGCCGCCGGGCTGTCGGCAGGTCAGGGCGGCGCCTGGTTCTCCTTCCTGCTGGCGGGCTGCGGCTTCCTGATGCTGCTGTTGACCGAGGGCCGGGACCGGCTGGCGCAGTGGGGCCGGGTCTTCGGCGCGGCGCCGGGCGGGCGCGTGTCGGCAGCTTCCGGATACGGGGGCGGCAAGGACGGCACCCGGGCCGTGGCCCCGGTGCGCACCGGCCGGCGGATCGGCGTGGTCACGCTCGGTCTGGCGCTGGCCGTGCCGGCGGTGCTGCCGTCGCTCGGCGGCGGCATGCTGGGTTCCGGCGACGACGGCGGTGCGGGCAACGGCGCGGGCGGCGGGACGATCTCGGCGGTGAACCCGCTGGTGTCGCTCCAGGGCAGCCTGAACGCGCAGGACAACCGGGTGGTGCTGCGGTACCGCACGGACAGTCCTCAGCAGTCCGACCAGTACCTGCGCATCCTCGCGCTCGACGAGTTCAACGGGGTCAAGTGGGAGGCCTCCGGGCGCCCCCTGACGGATGTGCCGGAGAGGTTGCCCAACCCGCAGGGTCTCGGGGCCGATGTGCGCCAGGACGCGGCCGAGGTGCGGACGACCGTGTCGGCGGCCCAGACGTACGCGCAGCGCTACCTGCCGATGCCGTACCCGGCCACGCAGGTGGACATCGGCGGGAAGTGGCGGTTCGAACCGGCCGGCCGGACCCTGGTCGGGGACCAGTTGGGCAAGGACCGCTTCCAGAACGTGCAGGGCGCCCAGTACACGGTGCGCAGCCTGCTGCTCCAGCCGACGGCCTCGCAGCTGCGCGACGCCCCCGCACCGGACCCGGCGGTCCGGTCGGAGTACACGAAGCTGCCGGCGAACCTGCCGCCGGTCGTCGCCGAGACGGCCCGGCGGGTCACCCGGGGCGCGACGGACGACTACACGCGGGCGGTGCGGCTCCAGGACTTCTTCGCGGTGAGCGGCGGGTTCCGCTACGACACCACGGTGAGTTCCGGTTCGGGTTCGCAGGCCATCGCCCGGTTCCTGAACGACAAGGAGGGCTTCTGCGTCCACTTCTCGTTCTCGATGGCGGCGATGGCCCGCTCGCTGAACATCCCGGCGCGGGTGGCGGTCGGGTTCACCCCGGGCTCCAAGCAGGCCGACGGCAGCGTGAACGTGACGCTGCGGGACGCGCACGCGTGGCCCGAGCTGTACTTCGAGGGCGTGGGCTGGACCCGGTTCGAGCCGACCCCCCGGTCCGGCATCTCGGTACCGGAGTACAGCCGGGCCGCGACGCCGACCGCGCAGCCGTCCGCCCCGGCGGCGCTGCCCTCGCCGGGCGCGTCGGCGCCTTCGGCCGCCCCGTCGAAGGCGGAGGACTGCCCGCCGGAGCTGAAGAAGCTCGGCGAGTGCGGCGGGCCCGTGCTCTCGCAGGGCGGGAACTCGGACGGTGGGGTGACACCGCTGTCGGTCCTGGGCTGGACGGCCGCGGGGATCCTCGTCCTGGGTCTGCCCCTGCTCCCCCTGCTGTGGCGGCGCAGGATCCGGACGCAGCGGCTGGCGGACGGCGACGTGCTGCTCGCCTGGCGCGAGTTGGGCGACGCGGCCTGGGACGTGGACATCCCGCCGGACGAGGCGCTGTCCCCCCGTCGGGCGGCGGGGCGGGTGGTCGTCCTGGGCCGGCTGGAGGACGAGGCGTCGCAGGCCGTGCACCGGGTCGCGGGCGCGGTGGAACGGGCGCTGTACGCCCCGCCGGGCGCGGACACCTCGTACGAGGGTCTGGCGGACGACGTCCTGCTGGCGAGCGCGGCGCTGCTCGCGACCGTGTCACGGGGCACCCGGGTACGGGCCCTGTTGCTGCCCCGGTCCCTGGTTCGGCTCTCCTGGGCCGCTTCGACCCGCTGGTCGGTCGTGACCGCCCGGGGCGCGGCGCTCTCCGGTCGGATCCGGCTCCCGCTGCGCGGCCGGGGCTGAGCCCGGGCCGGCCCCTCGGGGTCGGCCCCGGACGGATGTACGCGAAGAACGCCGGTGCGGCGGGGCTCGTTCCCCCCGAGCCCCGCCGCACCGGCGTTCGTGTCGCGCAGGTTCCCCCGAATCCCGGCGAAGGACGAGGGCCCGGTCCCGCTCCGCGGCCCCGTGTCCGCGGTGCGGGACCGGGCGCCCGGTCCGTGCCCCCAGTCTGCTGTGTGCGCAGGTGGGAACCCATCCGTACTCGTACTCATCCGGAGGGCTGGGTACGGATACTCAGTTCTACGCCGGGTCCGTCCCCCGGCGGCACCGCCGACCGGGGGGTCAGCGGCTGCCGCTCACCCGGCCGCGCAGCAGCAGCGACAGCGCCGAGTGGACGTCGTCCAGGGACCGCTCGCTCTGGAAGGACTGCCAGTCCAGCGCGGCCACCAGCACCATGCCGACCATCGCGGCCGCCGTCAGCGGCACGTCGATCTCGGCGCTGAGTTCGCCCCGCTCGACGCCTTCCCGCAGGACGTCCTCCACCACCGCCACCGCCTCGCGCCGGACCACCATCAGCGTGGACTGCCACGTGCGGTTGGTCCGCCAGAGTTCGGCGACGTACAGCTGGGTGAAGGCCGGGTACCGGTCGATGAAGACCAGGCCCGCGCGGATCATGGCGTCGAGCGCCTCGATCCGGGTGCCGCCCCGCGCCTCCGTCTCCTCCGCCGCCGTCCGCAGCGAGACGGTCAACAGCCCCACCCCGTGCCGCAGCAGCTCCTCGAAGAGGTCGTTCTTGCTCGCGAAGTTGTAGTAGACGGTGCCCTTGGCCACGCCCGCCCGTTCGGCGATCTCGTCGACCGTGGTCGCGGAGAAGCCCTGCTCGGCGATGAGGGTGACGGCCGCCTCGTAGAGCTTCTGCCGGGTGGCCTGACGTCGACCGCCGCCGGCGGCGGTACCGGTGCTGCTGCTTTCCATGGCGCTGATTCTCACAGGTCAACAGCTCTCTACAGGCTCAGTTCCGGGTGCAGTCGACTCATCGTCCACACCTGCTTGCCGCGGGCCGCGAGCGCGGTCAGGGCCAGCGCCCCGACCGTGAAGGCCAGCAGGACCAGGGATCCCTGCCACACCGGGGCGAGGTCGCCGCCGGTGATGAGGCGGCGCAGGCTCTCGACGACGTACGACATGGGCAGGTACGGGTGGATCCAGTTGAAGAAGGCGGGGCTGGTCTGAACGGGGTACGTGCCCCCGGCCGAGGTCAACTGGAGCATCAGGACGGCGAGGACCAGGATGCGTCCGGCCGCCCCGAACTTGGCGTTGAGCCACTGGACGATCGCCGCGAAACAGGCGGAGACCAGCATCAGGAAGGCGATGGTGAGCGCGGGCCGGGCCATGTCCAGGCCGAGGCCCGGGGCCCAGTGGAGCACCGACATCAACAGGGCGACCTGCGCGAAGCCGATGCCGGCCACGGGCAGCCAGCCCGCGAGGGCGACCCGCCAGGGCGAGGCGCCGGCGGCCAGGGCCCGCCGGTTCAGCGGGGCGATCAGCATGTAGGCGACCATCGCGCCGACCCACAGGGAGAGCGGGATGAAGTACGGGGCGAAACCGGTGCCGTAGTTGGGCGCCTTGTGGAGGGACTGGTTGGCGAGCCGGATGGGGTCGGCCATGACCTGGGTCCGGGCGTCGCGCGCCTGCTGGTCGTAGTCCGGGATCTTGCCGGCGCCGTCGTGCAGGCCGCCGGCGAGTTCGCCGCTGCCGTCGACCAGCTTGTACATGCCGCTGTCCAGGGTGTGCGCGCCGTCCCCGAGCTTGCCGACGCCCTCGGTGAGGGCGCCGGAGCCGGTGAACGCGGTGCCGAGGCCGCTGTGCAGCTGCGTCATGCCGGAGGCGACCTTCTGGGCGCCGGTGTTCAGGGCGTTGACCTTGGCGACGGCCGCGTTGAGGTCGGAGGACAGGCCGGGGGCCTTGTCGGCGAGTTCGCGGGCCTTGGTCTCCAGGTCGTCGAGCTGACGGCGGAGCTTGCCCATGTCGGTGCCGGAGGCCTTGACGACGTCGTTGACATCACCGGCCAGCAGCGCGCCCTCGGCGGTGTCGTCCTTGATCCGCTTCAGGTCGGGGCAGGAGGCCAGGTGCGGCTCGGCGCCCGGGGTGACGCAGTGGGCGGTGTAGTACTTGTCCGCTCCCGTCGCGGCCCGCTGGGTGACGGCGGCCGCGGCCGGGGCGTTCTTGGCGAAGGAGTCCAGGTGCTTGTTGACCACCTGGGCGGTGTCCGCGACGAGTTCGGCGGTGGCGGCCAGGGACTTCGGATCGCTGACGAAGGGCTTGGCCTTGGCGGCGGCCCCGTTGACCTTGTCGGCGAGGGTCCGGGTGCCGGCGGCGAGGTCCTTCGAACCCGTCTCCAGCTGCCCGGCGGCCGTGTTCAGCTTCCTCAACCCGCCGTTGAGCTCGCCCGTCTTCTCCTTGGCCGTGTCGAGGCCGTCGGCGAGGTCCTTGGCGCCCTGCTTGGCCTTGCCGGCGCCGTCCTTGAGCTTGTCGGCGCCGTCGGCGGCCTCGGCGGTCTTGTCGTGCAGGTCGGAGAAGTTGACGAAGATCTTGTCGAGGAATCCGCGCGAGGCGTTGGTGGACGCGGCGGAACGGACCTCGGAGAAGACGGTCTTGGAGATCGAGCCGACGATGTAGTTGTTCGCGTCGTTCGTCCGGACCTGGAGCGCCCCGGTGGTGGGGTCGGCGCCGGAGCTGGAGGCGATCTTCGTGCTGAAGTCGGCGGGCATGGTCAGGGACAGGTAGTACTTCCCCTCCTCCAGACCCTCGGCCGCCTCGTCGGCGTCGACCTCGCGCCAGTCGAACGTCTTGCTGTCGCGCAGCTTCTTGGCGATCTCGTCACCCGCGGCGAGGTGCTTTCCGTCCACGGTGGCGCCGCGGTCGGAGTTGACGAGGGCCACGGGAACCTTGTCGAGGTTGCCGTAGGGGTTCCAGAAGGACCAGAGGTACAGGGCCCCGTAGAGCAGCGGCAGGAGGAGCAGCGCGACGAGAGCGGCCCGGGGCAGCTTCCCCCGCCCGAACCGCTTCAGCTCAAGCGCGGCGAGCTTCGGCGAGCGCATCGTCCGCCCCCTTCGTGTCGTTGTCGGTGGTGGCGACCGCGCCGTTGTCGGTGGTGGCCGCGTCGGCGTCCTCGCCGGTGTCGGGATCGACCTCGGCCTCCGGCTCGGCCCCGGGCTCGGCTTCGGCTTCGACCTTCGGCTCGGCTTCCGGCGCGGGCTCGTCCGTCGGCTCAGGCTTGTTCTCGGGCTTGGCCCCCCAGGTGATCGGGGCTTGCGTGCCGGAGCCCGACCGGACGGCCGGGGCGGGTGGGGCCTCGACCTCGGTGGTCGGCACGGCGGTGGCCTCGGCCGCGGTCGCGACCGTGCGCAGCACCAGGACCCCTTCCGGCGCCTCGTCGCACACCGCGAGGACGGTGGTCCCCCGGCCGGCGATCGAGCGGAGCAGCGCCCACAGTTCGGCGCGCTCGGCGGTCGAGAGCTTGAGGTCGGCGTCGTCGAGGGCCAGCAGTCGGGGCTCGCCCAGCAGGGCGATGGCCACGGACAGCCGGACGGCCTCCAGGCGCTCCAGGTCGCGGACGGAGGTACGCGGTCCCTTGGGCAGGGTCGCCGGGTCGAGCCCGGCGGCCGCGAGGGCCTCCTCGATCCGGGTCGCGGTGGCGGCGCGGCGCTCTCCGCGCGGTCGGAACAGGGCCCGCACGGGACCCTCGTAGCGGCGCTGGAGCATGGCGCCCTCGCGCAACTGCTCGGCGACGGTGAGCGCCTCGTCGAGGTCGTTGACCCCGGGTACGTGTCCGAGGGCGGCGATCCGCCGCACCGCGGTCATCTTCTTCGGCAGCGGGTACCCGCCGATCCCGGCGTGACCCTCGGAGGGCTTCATCCGGCCGGTGAGGGCGAGGAGCAGGCAGGTCCGGCCGCTTCCGGAGGGGCCTTCGAGCGCGATGAGCGAGCCGGGTGCGGCGTCGATCCCCACTCCCCGGAAGACCCAGCCCCGCGGGCCCTTGAGTCCGAAGTCCTCGGCCTTGACGGCCGCCCCGTGTGGGCTCTCCACGCCGTCCCCCCTTCTTTTGAACTGACCGGTCAGTTCAAAAACTAGCAGGTTCTGCGGTATCCGGTTGCGGCGAGGGGGGTGAAGATCCCCAACCGGGGGTAAAGATGCAGGTCACCGCATTTGTCAGTGGCGGGGGTCACGATGGACTCACGCAGCGCGACAACGCGGCGGGCAACACAGCACCACCCGAACGGCGGTACCCGAAGAGCCAGTACCCGAAGAGGCAGTACCCGAGCAGTACCCGGCATCAGAAGCAGCACGCATCGACAGGAGGTTCGTCATGGCCACACCGTCCCCGTCCCCTGTCCACCCCGTCCCGAGGAAGTCGTCGGCACCGCCGGCCGCCCTCGATCTGCTCGCCAAGGCCCACCGCGGCCTGACCGAGGCGGTCGCACTGTCCCGGCCCAACGAGCGCTACGCCACCGCACACCTCGCGGCGCTGCGCGCGGCCGCGGCCGTACTGGCCGCGCGCGTGAAGCCCGAACCGGTCAACCCGCGCCGGCGGCCCCGGATCCGCAGCGCGTGGGAGGTGCTGCCGGAAATGGCACCGGAGCTGACGGAGTGGAGCGCCCTGTTCGCCTCGGGCGCCGACCGCCGGGCCCGGGCCGAGGCCGGGATACCGGACGCCGCGACGGGCCGGGAGGCCGACGACCTCGTCCGCGAGGTCGGGATGTTCCTGCGCCTGGTGGAGCGGATGCTGTCCTTGCGACCGGTGACCCCGGCCGCCGCACAGGGCCTGCCAACGACCCTGCCACAACCGCGGCCGGAGCGTCCGCATGCGGGATGAGCTGGTCGGCGGCCTGAGGCAATAGGGTGGGCACGCCCGCTCACCCTTACCGCGCCGAGGAGCCATCAGCCGTGTCGGACACTTCCCGCCCCCGTGCCTCCCTCCGCACCGCCGTGGTGTGGGAGGTCCTCAAGGAGGCCCTCGACCGCCGGGTGAAGGCGACCGGGCGGGACGTGCTGGACGTGCTGGACACCGGTGGCGGCACCGGCAAGTTCGCCGTCCCGGTGGCCCGACTGGGCCACCGGGTGACGGTGGTCGACCCCAGCCCGAACGCGCTGTTCGGGCTGGAACGCCGGGTCTCCGAAGCCGGTGTCGCCGACCTGGTGCGCGGGGTCCAGGGTGACGCCCAGGGCCTGCTGGACGTCGTGGATCGGGACGCCTACGACGTGGTGCTCTGCCACGGCGTGCTGGAGTACGTGGACGACCCTGCCGAGGGCGTGGCCAATGCCGTCGCGGCCCTGCGACCGGGCGGGATCCTGAGCCTGCTCGGCGCCGGACTCGGCGGAGCCGTGCTGGCCCGCGCGCTGGCGGGCCACTTCACCGAGGCCCGTACCGCCCTCACCGACCCGGCGGGTCGTTGGGGATCCGGCGATCCGGTCCCGCGCCGCTTCACCGCCGAGCAGCTCACGGAGCTGGTGGGTGGAGCCGGCCTGGAGGTCGGCGCGGTGCACGGTGTGCGGATCTTCGCGGACCTCGTCCCGGGTGTCCTGGTCGACACCGAGCCCGGCGCGGTGGAGGCGCTGCTGCGTCTGGAGGAGGCCGCCGCCGAGCTGCCCGCCTTCCACGCGGTGGCCACGCAGTTGCACATTCTGGGCGAGAAGACCGCCTGATCTGCGACGGGTCCGCGCACACGGATCAACGGACACCCTGTGAACCGGCCGCCGGCCCCGTATGATCGAGGACACCGGTCGGCATGGCGGACGGACCATTGGGGAATAAGCGCCTCAGTGACCGCACAGGCGACGGTACGGTTTGAACGCAGGGCATTTTTCGAACGTGGCGTAGAGGGCGGGTATCACGGGGGCGATTCCCCGCCTATCCTGAAGGGGACCCCTGGTCGCTACCCTTCGCGACCGACGGATGAGGAGGACTCCCGTGCCGCTCTCGGAGCACGAGCAGCGAATGCTCGAGCAGATGGAGCGAGCGCTGTACGCCGAAGATCCCAAGTTCGCGACAGCGCTTGAGGGAAGCGGACTGCGCACGTACACCCGGCGACGGGTCTACCAGGCAGTCGCAGGCATTGTGGTGGGTATCGCGCTCCTCATGACCGGTGTGATCGTGCCGAACGTGCTCTGGATCAGCGTGGTGGGCTTCCTCGTCATGCTGGGCTGCACGGTTCTCGTGGTCACCGGTTGGCGCAAGGCACCCAAGCCTGGCGAGCAGCCCGTCTCCGACAGTGCAGATGGTTCGGCCCGCGGCCGGAACCGACAGCGTCGGTCGATGATGACCCGCATCGAGGAACGGTGGCAGCGCCGCCGTGACGAACAGGGGCAGTAGCCCCACACGACATGAACGAGGGGACGGTCGCCGACGGGCGGCCGTCCCCTCGTCGTTCCGGACGGATCACCCGTCCTGCGGCATGATGACCGAATGACTGTGCTGCCCCTGGTCTTCACCAGCGGCTGGGCCAGCGGGATCAACGCCTACGCCGTGGTCCTCCTGCTCGGCATCTTCGGCGCGACCGGGCTCACGGACGAGGTTCCGGCGTCGTTGCAGCGTCCCGACGTCCTGATCGTCGCCGGCGTGCTGTTCCTCTGCGAGGCGGTGGCCGACAAGATCCCCTACGTGGACTCGCTGTGGGACACCCTGCACACCGTGATCCGCCCGGTTGCGGGTGCGGTGGTCGGGGCCCTGCTGGCCGGGCAGAGCGGTTCGCTCCCCGACCTCGCCGCCGGGGCCGTCGGCGGTTCCACCGCGCTGGCCAGCCACTTCGTCAAGGCCGGGACCCGGATGGCGGTCAACACCTCACCGGAACCGTTCACCAACATCGCCCTCAGCACCGCCGAGGACCTCGGTGTGGCGGGCATCGTCACCTTCGCCATGTTCAATCCCCAGGCCGCCGCGATCATCGCCGCCGTGCTGCTGGCGGCCGGCCTGGCGATGGTCTTCTTCCTCTGGAGCCGGATCCGCCGCTACCGAAGGCGGCGGGCCCAACGCCGCGAGGAGAAGCGGATGGCCGCCGAGCTGCGTCAGACCTCCGGCGCGCCACCTCCCTGACCGTCGCGCGCCGGCGCCGGCCGGGCCCGGACGCCCGCCCGCCGCCCGCCCTGACCTCGTACGACCTCGCCGAACCGGCCCCCGGTTCGCTCGATAGGCTCAGCCGCATGGCACGAATTGCGGTGATCGGCGCCGGCATGGGCGCGATGGCGACGGCGGCCCGGTTGGCCGTGGCGGGCCACCGGGTGACGGTGTACGAGCGTGGCTCCACGTACGGCGGCTCGGTCGGCCGGTACGAACGGGACGGATTCTCCTTCGACACCGGCCCGGGGCTGTTGCACCTGCCCGCCGTCTACCGCGACCTGTTCGTGAAGACGGGCAGGCAGCCGCTGGAGGAGTGCGTCCAGCTCGTCCAGGTGGACCCCGCCGTCCGCCACCTGGCGGCGGACGGCACCTCGGTCACCCTCCCCAACGCCTCGCGGGGCGGCGCCGCCGCGGTGCTCGACGAGGCCTTCGGCGCGGGCTCCGGGGACCGCTGGAACGGGGTGCTCGGGCGCGCCCGCGACGCCTGGAACGCCACGCGTCGCCCGCTGCTGGAGGAGCCGCTGCGCCCCGACTGGCAGGTACTGGGCACCGACCCCTACCCGGCGTTGCGCAAGAGCGGCCTGCTGCGGCGACGCCCGCCGACGCTCGCCGAGGTGGCCGAACGGGAACTGGGCGGATCGCTCGGCGACCTGCTGACCGCGCGGGTGCGCGCGTACGGTCTGCGCCCCGCGGACGCGCCCGCCTCGGCGGCGGTGCTCCCGTACATGGAGCAGACCTTCGGGAGCTGGTACGTGCGCGGTGGTGTCCGGGAGCTGGCCACGGCCGTGTACGAGCGCTGCCTGGAACGGAAGGTGGCCTTCGTCTTCGACGCCGACGTGCGGGGGGTCGTGGAGCGGGACGGCCGGGCCGCCGGCCTCTCGCTGGCCGACACGTGCACGGTGGAGGGCGACGCCGTGGAGGCCGACGCCGTGGTCTGCGGGGTCGATCCCAGGGCACTGGGGATCCCGTCGGCGCCCGGTCCGGTCCCCGCCCCGCCCACGGGGCTCCCCGGCCGGTACACGCTCTTCCTGGCCCTCGGCGGGCCCCGGCCGGCGGAGGCCGCGCACCGCACCCTGGTCGGAACGGACCTGACCGTGCTGCGGCCCGACGATCCCGCCGTCCGGCCCGACTCCGCGCACGAGGCCGTCACCGTCCAGGCGGTCGTGGAGCCCGGCACGACGCCCACCGCGGAGGAGCTGATCGCGGCGGCGGCCCCGGCCGTGCCGGGTCTGCGGGAACGGCTGCTGTGGCACGAACTGCGCACCCCGGCCGACATCGCGGCGGCGACGGGCGCCCTGGACGGGGCCGTGCCGCCGCCCGCGCTCGCGGGGGCCGGCGGACGGCTGCTCCATCCCTCGAACACCACGGGTCTGCCGGGGTTGTACCTCGCCGGCGGCTGGGCCCACCCCGGCGGCGGACTCCCGCACGCGGGCATGACCGGCGCCCTGGTGGCGGGGCTCATCGTGGAGGGCGCGGACTTCCGCGGCTCCCGCTAGGCCCGGTCGGGTCGGGCGCCGGCGGGTCAGTAGCGGTACTGCTCGTGGTCGCCGGCGCCGCCCTGGTACGGGTACTGCTGTTGCTGCTGCTGGTACTGCTGCTGCTGGTACTGCTCGTCCGTCGGGTAGGACTGCCCGCCGTACTCGTCGGTGGACCGCTGCTGCGGTACCCAGACCCCGCCGGGCGGGGTGTCCATCGCGTACTGCTGCCCGCTCTGGTCCGCGTAGGGCGCGTAGTCGTTGCTCTGGGGCGTGGTGCCGATGTACGGGTCCGAGTAGGCCGCGTAGACCTGCTGCTCGGCCCCGGGGTAGCCACCGGAGTAGTCGTAGCCGCCCTGGGGCTGCGCGCCGTACTGCGGCGCGTACTGGCCGTCCTGCCCGGCCGTGGCGAACGGCGAGGCGAACGCGGCCGTTTCGGCCGCCTGGCCCGACGGGTCGCCGTACTGGGGGGCGAAGCTCTGTATCCCGTAGGAGCCGGTGTCCTCGGGAACCGGCTGCGGGGTGAAGACGTTGGCCTCCCGGTCGTCGAAGTCGTCGGGAGCGTCCGCGCCGTCGCGGCGACCGGCGGCCGTCCGCTCGTCGTACTCCAGCCCCGTCACCTCCAGCGTGGGCGCCGGGCGTTCGGCGCGCGCACCGCCGCCCCGGCGCCGGCCGCTCTGCTGCCGTACCGGTTCCCCGCCGCGGCGCAGCGCCCAACCGGCCACGAAGCCCTTGCGGAAGGAGAGCGTCACCAATGTCTGGCCCACGGCGAACGCGGTCGCGCCGACGGCGATGACGGGCACCGACGGCAGCACCACCCCGGCGACCACGCCGGCGAAACCGGCGAAGGCGAGCAGGCGCCAGCGGAGCCGGGCCTTGTACTGCATCAGGACCTCGGCAAGCAGCCACAACGCGACGAAACCGAACGCGGTGTAGAGGACCGTCATTCCCATGCATTGGCCCCTCTCGGTACGGCCGCCGGCGCGGGAACGGGGGACGGCCGTCAGGCCCGCTGGTGCAGGCCCAGGTTCTCGTAGATTTCGAGAGTCGCCGTGGAGTTGTTCAGCGTGATGAAGTGCAGCCCCGGAACACCCTCGGACAGCAGCCGCGCGCAGAACTCCGTGGCGAACTCGATGCCAATGGAGCGTACAGCGGCCGGATCGTCCTTGACGGCGAGCATGCGGTCTTTTACCGCCGAGGGGAAGACCGCGGTGCTGAGCTGGGGCAACCGGTCCAACTGCTTGATGCCCACAACAGGCATGACCTCGGGGATGATCGGGGTGTCACAGCCCGCCTTCGCGGCGCTGTCGCGGAGCCTCAGATAATTCTCCGGATCGAAGAACATCTGGGTGATCGCATAGTCGGCGCCCGCGCGGCACTTGTCCACGAAGTGCCGGATGTCCGTGTCCCAGTCGTCCGAACGCGGGTGCATCTCGGGGAAGGCCGCGACGCCGACGCAGAAGTCGCCGGATTCCTTGAGCAGCCGGACCAGGTCGGCCGCGTAGTCCACGCCCTCGGGGTGCTTGACCCAGTCGGCCATGGGGTCGCCGGGCGGGTCCCCGCGCAGCGCGAGCATGTTGCGGATGCCGGCGTCGGCGAACTGGCCGATGACGTGACGCAGCTCCGCGACGGACTGGTCCACGGCGGTGAGGTGCGCGACGGGGGTGAGGGTGGTGTTCGCGGCGATGGCCTCGGTGGCCCGTACGGTGCCTCCGCGCGTGGAGCCGCCGGCCCCGTACGTGACGGACACGAAGCTGGGGCCCACCGCCTCGATGCGGCGGAGCGCGTTCCAGAGGTTGCGTTCGCCCTTCTCGGTCTTGGGCGCCCAGAACTCGAAGGAGTACGAGCGCCCGGACGCGATGAGGTCGCGGACCGTGTGTGCGCGGTCCGACCAGGTGGAAGCGGTACCAAGGGCCATACCGGCAGGTTAGACGCGTGCCGGCGGACGCCGAAGCGCTGTCCGCCCATTGGACACGTTTTTGGACACCCGGCTACGGCAGACGGGCGCGGACCCGCTTGGCCAGTTCGGCGGCGGCGGCCCCGGGGTCGGAGGCCTCGGTGAGGGCGCGCACGACCACGACGCGGGTGGCCCCGGCGTCGAGGACCTCGTCCAGGTTGCCGGCGTCGATGCCGCCGATGGCGAACCAGGGCCGGTCCTGCGCGAGGGAGGCGGCGTGGCGGACGAGCCCGAGGCCGGGGGCGTGCCGGCCGGGCTTGGTGGGGGTGGGCCAGCAGGGGCCGGTGCAGAAGTAGTCCACCCCGGTTTCGGCGGCGGCCGCGTCGACCTCGGACTCGGAGTGGCAGGAACGGCCGATGAGGACGTCGGGGCCGAGGATGGCGCGGGCGGCCGGAACGGGGATGTCCCCCTGGCCGAGGTGCAGGACGTCGGAGCCGATGGCGTGTGCGACGTCGGCGCGGTCGTTGACCGCGAGGAGCCTTCCGTGGCGGCGGGCCGCCTCGGCGAAGACCTGGAGGTGTTCCAGCTCCTCCCCCGCCTCCATGCCCTTGTCGCGGAGCTGGACGATGTCCACCCCGCCGGCCAGGACGGCGTCGAGGAACTCGGGAAGGTCACCCTGTCGCTTGCGGGCGTCCGTGCACAGGTAGAGCCGGGCGTCGGACAGCTGCTGCATGGGTGTACCCCCCGTGGTCGTGGCGGTGTACGGGCCCGCGCGCTCGGCCCGTACACCGATTGGTTCGGCGAATCAGCCGGTCAGAGGGCGAGCGCCTGAGCGCGGCGCTTCACCTCCGTGCCGCGATTCTCGCTCAGCGCCTGCGCGGGGGTGCCGGGCAGGGTGGGGTCGGCGGTGAACATCCACTCCAGGATCTCCGCGTCGGAGAAGCCGTCGTCGCGGAGCACCGTCAGCAGGCCGACGAGGCCCTTGACGACCTTGTCGCCGTCGATGAAGGGGGCGGGTACCTGGAGGGAGCGGTTCTCGCCGCGGCGCACGGCGAGCAGCTGACCTTCCTTGACCAGCTGGCGGACCCGGGTCACTTCGATGTCGAGCATCTCCGCGATGTCGGGGAGGTACAGCCAGGCGGGGACAAGGGCATCGATCTTTGCGTCAATCTCGGTCACGGGGACAAGCCTGCCATCTCGGGCCGGCCGCCGGTACCCGGGCCGTCCGTACGGGCGCCGGGGCAGGTGCCGCCCGGCACGGCGGCGCCCCGCGGTCCTCGCCCGGGTCAGGCCGCCGCGGACTTCAGGGGGGTGCCGGGGTCGGCGACCTTGGCCGGATCCAGGGCCGTGCCGGATTCGATCAGGCGGCGGCCCTGGGCGAGGTCGCGGGGGCGGCCCACGGCGAGGACGGCGACCAGGGCTCCGTCGCGGAGCCAGCAGACGGACCACGCCGGGTCGGCCGGGTCGCCCCGCCACACCGTCTCGTCCGCGTCGTCGTGGTGCCCGGCGTACTGCACGAAACGCCCGAACTGTTCCGACCAGAAGTACGGCACCGGGTCGTAGGCCCGGTCCGTCCCGCCGCCGAGGATGTCGGCCGCGACCACCCTGGGGCCCTGGAGGGCGTTGTCCCAGTGGTGGACGAGCAGCCTGGTCCCGTAGCGGGCGGAGGGGAAGGAGGCGCAGTCCCCCACCGCGTACACGTCCTCCAGCGAGCTCCGCAGCCGGGCGTCCGCCGTGACCGAGCCGTCCGGTCCCAGGTCGACCCCCGAGTCCGCGAGCCACGCGGTGGCGGGGCGGGCCCCGATGCCCACGATCACCGCACCGGCCGCCAGCTCCCGGCCGTCCGCCAGCAGGACTCGGCCCGGCTCCACCGAGGCCACCCGCGCGCCGGTCAGCAGGGTCGCGCCGGCCTGCGCGTACCAGCGGCCCATCGCCTCGCCGACCTCGGCGGGCAGGGCCCCCGCCAGGACCCGGTCCGCCGCCTCGACGACGGTGACGGCGCAGCCCGCCTCCCGGGCCGCGGTGGCGAACTCCGCGCCGATCCAGCCGGCCCCGACCACGACGACGGCCCGGGCTGCGGCGAGGACCGGGCGCAGTCGCGCGGCGTCGTCGAGGGTGCGCAGCAGGTGGACGCCGCGGACGCCCTCGGAGCCGGGCAGGGTCAGCGGTTCGGCGCCGGTCGCCAGGACCAGGGCCTCGTACGGGACCGGTCCGGCCTCCGTGTCGAGTTCGCGCGCTCCCGCGCGCAGCCCGGTGACCTCGGTGCCCAGCCGGAGGCGGATGTCGAGCCCCTCGAAGTCCACGTCGAACGCGGAGTCCTCGGCCTTGCCCAGCAGGACCGCCTTGGAGAGCGGGGGCCGGTCGTAGGGCTGGTGGGGCTCGGCGCCCAGCAGGGTCACGGGTCCGGTGTAGCCCTGTTCGCGCAGGGCCACGGCGGTCTGCACGCCGGCCATTCCGGCGCCCACGATGACGACGCCGCTCTGAGTCTGTTCCGTCTGCTCGCTCACGTCGCCCACCCTAATCTCCTGATGGTTCGTCAGGAATGGTGGGCGGGGAGGCAGCCTTACCCGGCATCGGCCCCGGGGTTAGTCTGGCCACCGTACCTATCGCGGGAGTCCGGGCGCACCGGGCTGAGAGGGAGGCTGACCGGCCTCCGACCGTACGAACCTGATCCGGGTCATGCCGGCGAAGGGAGGGGCTGGACACCCATGCACTCATCGCGTTCATCGCACGCGTCACGACAGGCGGGGCACGACGTCCTCGTCATCGGGGGCGGCGTCATCGGCCTGGTCGTCGCGTGGCGGGCGGCCCGGCGCGGACTGCGCACCGTGCTCGCCGACCCGTCCCCCGGAGGGGGCGCGGCCCAGGTCGCGGCCGGCATGCTCGCCGCCGTCACCGAGCTGCACTACGGCGAGGAGACCCTGCTCGGGCTCAACGTCGCCTCCGCCGCCCGCTACCCCGAGTTCGCCGCCGAGCTGACCGAGGCCGCCGGCGGGCTGGGGATCGGCTACCGCGCCTGTGGCACCCTCGCCGTGGCCCTCGACTCCGACGACCGCCTCCACCTGCGCGAACTGCACGCGCTCCAGCGCCGCTGCGGGTTGGAGTCGCAGTGGTTGACCGGCCGCGAGTGCCGGCGTCTGGAACCGATGCTGGCCCCGGGCGTCCGGGGCGGACTGCGCGTCGACGGGGACCACCAGGTGGACCCGCGCCGGCTCGCCGCCGCGCTGCTGGCCGCCTGCGAGCGGGCCGGGGTGAGCGTCCACCGGGCCGCAGCCGACCGGTTGACCGTGCTGCACGACCGGGCCGCGGGGGCCGTGCTCGACGACGGCACGGAGCTGCGCGCCGACCAGGTGGTGCTGGCGGCGGGCTCGCTGAGCGGGCGGCTGGCGGGCGTCCCGCCGCAGGTGCGGGTCCCGGTGCGGCCGGTCAAGGGCCAGGTGCTGCGGCTGACGGTGCCGGCCTCGTACGCGCCGTTCCTCTCCCGGACCGTACGGGCCGTCGTCCGGGGCAGCCACGTCTACCTGGTGCCGCGCGAGAACGGCGAACTCGTCGTCGGAGCCACCAGCGAGGAACTCGGCTGGGACACCACCGTCACCGCCGGCGGGGTGTACGAGCTGCTGCGCGACGCCCACGAGTTGGTACCCGGCATCACCGAACTCCCGCTGACCGAGACCCGGGCGGGCCTGCGACCGGCCTCCCCCGACAACGCCCCGCTGCTCGGACCCACCGAACTGCCCGGCCTGCACCTGGCCACCGGGCACTACCGCAACGGGGTGCTGCTGACCCCGCTCACCGGGGACGTCATGGCGGAACTGCTGGCCACCGGCACCATGCCGGAGGTCGCCCGCCCCTTCACCCCGCGCCGTTTCACCCAGGCACGTCAGGAGTCGTACGCATGACCATCTCCGTCAACGGCGAGCCGCACGAGGTCGCGGCCGGAACCACCCTCGACGCGGTGGTCGCCACCCTGACGCGCGCCCCCCAGGGCGTCGCGGCGGCACTCAACGAGACCGTGGTGCCGCGCGGCCGGTGGTCGCGGACCGAGGTCGGCGAGGGCGACCGGGTCGAGGTCCTCACCGCGGTCCAGGGAGGCTGACGGCGATGGCGGACGACCTCTTCTCCCTCGGCGGCCGGACCTTCACCTCCCGCCTGATCATGGGCACGGGCGGTGCCCCCAGCCTGGACGTCCTGGAACGCGCCCTGATCGCCTCCGGCACGGAACTCACCACCGTGGCCATGCGCCGTCTGGACCCCACGGTCCAGGGGTCGGTGCTGTCCGTGCTCTCCCGGCTGGGCATCGCGGTCCTGCCGAACACCGCGGGCTGCTTCACGGCCGGCGAGGCCGTGCTCACCGCGCGGCTGGCCCGCGAGGCCCTCGGCACGGACTGGGTCAAGCTCGAAGTCGTGGCCGACGAACGCACCCTCCTCCCGGACGGCGTCGAGCTGCTCGACGCCGCCGAGATCCTGGTGGACGAGGGCTTCACCGTGCTCCCGTACACCAACGACGACCCGGTGCTGGCGCGGAAGCTGGAGGACGTGGGCTGCGCGGCGATCATGCCGCTGGGCTCCCCCATCGGTTCCGGCATGGGCATCCGCAACCCGCACAACTTCGAACTGATCACGGAACGGGCCGGGGTCCCGGTGATCCTGGACGCGGGCGCCGGCACCGCCTCGGACGCGGCGCTGGCGATGGAGCTGGGGTGCGCCGCCGTCATGCTGGCGTCGGCCGTCACCCGGGCCCAGTCGCCCGCGCTGATGGCGGCCGCCATGCGGGACGCCGTCTCGGCGGGGCGCCTCGCCCACCGCGCGGGACGCATCCCCCAGCGCCGCTTCGCCGAGGCCTCCTCCCCCACCGAGGGCCGCGCCGCCCTCGACCCGGAACGCCCCGCCTTCTAGCCTCCGGCTCGGCCGGGCCGGTCCATTTCAGCCTCGCCGGCGTTTGAGGCGCGGGGCCCTGGGGCGGAGCCCCGGGCAACCCCGGCCCCGCGCCTCAAACGCCGGCGAGGCCGGACAGGGCCGGTGTTCGGCACGTCACAGGTGCGCTGCAACCACCCCCGCCCGCGTCGGCGCACTCCGCACCGCTCGTAGAATCGCCGGGTGGATACGACCCTGGATGACCCCCTCGTCGGGCGCGTGCTCGACGGCCGCTACCGCGTCGACGCCCGAATCGCGGCCGGCGGCATGGCCACGGTCTACCGGGCCCTCGACACCCGTCTCGACCGGATCCTCGCGCTGAAGGTGATGCACCCGGCCCTGGCCGCCGACGGCGCCTTCGTCGACCGCTTCATCCGTGAGGCGAAGTCCGTGGCGCGGCTCGCCCACCCCAACGTGGTCGCGGTCTTCGACCAGGGGACGGACGGCCCGTACACGTACCTCGCCATGGAGTACGTCTCCGGTTGCACCCTGCGCGACGTGCTCCGCGAGCGGGGCGCGCTGCGCCCCCGGGCGGCCCTGGACATCCTCGAACCGGTCCTCGCCGCCCTCGGCGCCGCCCACCGGGCCGGTTTCGTCCATCGGGACATGAAGCCCGAGAACGTGCTGATCGGCGACGACGGCCGGGTCAAGGTCGCCGACTTCGGTCTGGTGCGCAGTGTGGGCTCCGTCACGAACACCACCGGTTCGGTCCTCGGCACCGTCTCCTACCTCGCGCCCGAGCAGATCGAGAACGGGATCACCGACACCCGCGTGGACGTCTACGCCTGCGGTGTCGTCCTGTACGAGATGCTCACGGGCGCCAAGCCGCACAACGGCGGCAGCCCCGCCCAGGTGCTCTACCAGCACCTCAACGAGGACGTCCCGCCCCCGTCGGCCGCCGTCCCCGGGCTGTCCGCCGGCCTGGACGAGCTCGTCGCCCTGGCGGCGGCCCGCAGCCCGGAGCGGCGCCCCTCCGACGCCGCCGCCCTGCTCGGGCTGACGCTCGAAGCGCGCGCCCGGTTGACCGACGCGGAGCTCGACGCCGAACCGCCGCAGGCCCGCGCCGAGGACCGGCCCGCCTCCGAGGACCGCACCAGCGTGATCGCGCGGCCGGTCACGGCGCAGCAGCCCGTGCACCACACCTCCCGCCTGGAATCCCCCGCGCCGATCCCGCCCCGGCGTCGGCCGGCGGGGGGCCTGCGCGCGCCGCGCCGAGGCCCGCTGCTGATCGTCGCGGGAATACTGTTGGCCCTCGGTCTGGGGGCCGGCGTCTGGTACATCAACTCCGGGCAGTTCACGAAGGTCCCCAACCTGCTCGGCAAGTCGGAGCAGGAGGCCAGGTCGCAGCTGTCGGCGGCCGGGCTCGGCGTGAAGGGCGTGAACCGGAAGTTCAGCGACGCCTTCGACCGCGGCACCGTCATGAACACCGACCCGCAGGGTGGCAGGCGCATCCGCGGCAACGACGCCGTCACGATCACCCTTTCCCGCGGCCCCGAGGTCGTGAGCGTGCCGGCCCTGAAGGGCAAGCCCCTGGAGGCGGCCAAGGCGGAGCTGACGGCGGTGGGGCTGGCGCCCGGGATCGTCACCCAGGCGTTCAACGACGACGTCGCCCAGGGCTCCGTCATCAGCAGCGATCCGGCGGGCGGCGAGAAGCGGGCTCCCGACACGGCGGTGGCGATCGTCGTCAGCAAGGGCAGCCCGGTCCGGGTGCCGAGCGTCACCGGCCGGTCCGCGGACGAGGCCCGATCGGCCCTGGAGGCCCTCGGCCTGAAGGTGGGTACGGCGGCCGAGCAGGTCAACTCCGCCTCGCCCGCCGGTACCGTCGCCAACCAGTCGATCGGGGCCGGCACCCAGGCCGCCGCGGGCGACACGGTCACCCTGACCCTCTCCAAGGGGCCCCGCCAGGTCCAGGTGCCGGACGTCACCGGCCAGGATGTGGACGCCGCCCGGAAGGCGCTGGAGGGATCGGGCTTCAAGGTGAAGGTGGACCGGCCGTTCCTGTCGTTCAGCAACACCGTGGAGAGCCAGTCCGTGCCCGGCGGCCAGAACGCCGCCGAGGGCAGCACGATCACGATCAAGACCAAGGGGCTGTAGGCGTGACACGCAATCCGGTGGGCGGCCACGTGCCCGTCGCGGGCGGCCTCGCCTCGGTCGGCCTCTCGTACGCCCGCGAGATGGGCGCCGAGGCCGTCCAGGTCTTCGTGGCCAATCCTCGCGGGTGGGCGACGCCCGTCGGGAACCCGGCGCAGGACGAGTTGTTCCGCGAGGAGTGCGCCCGGGAGTCGATCCCCGCGTACGTGCACGCGCCGTACCTGATCAACTTCGGCTCGCACACCGGGGCGACCGTCGAGAAGTCGGTGGACTCCCTTCGGCACTCGCTGCGCCGGGGCCGTGAGATCGGGGCGCTCGGCGTGGTCGTCCACACCGGCTCCGCCACCGGGGGCCGACCGCGCGAGGAGGCATACGCGCAGGTCAGGGAGCACATGCTGCCGCTCCTGGATGAGCTGACGCACGACGACGACCCGTTCCTGCTGTTGGAGTCCACGGCCGGTCAGGGCTTCTCCCTGTGCTCGCGCACCTGGGACTTCGGGCCGTACTTCGACGCGCTGGACCACCATCCGAAGCTCGGTGTCTGCCTGGACACCTGCCACGTCTTCGCGGCCGGGCACGATCTGGCGGAAACGGGCGGCACCAAGCAGACGCTGGATCTCCTGGTGGAGACGGTGGGCGAGGGCCGGCTGAAACTCGTCCACGCCAACGACTCCAAGGAGGGTGTCGGCGCCCACAAGGACCGGCACGAGAACATCGGTCAGGGGCACATCGGCCGGGAGGCGTTCGCCGAGCTGTTCACCCACCCGGGGATGGACGGGGTACCGCTGATCATCGAGACGCCGGGCGGCAAAGAGGGCCACGCGGCGGACGTGGCGCTGCTGAAGGAGCTGCGCGGCCCGAGGTGACACACCGGGCGGCGAGCGCCCGGGAATACCCCTGGGGGGTATACGGTTCTGTTTGTCGCAGACCCGTTCCTCAGCCGTTCCCAGGGGGCATTCCATGGATCACGCGCACGCACACCAGGAGCACCACGAGCACGCCGACCACCACGACGGCGACCACGGCGACCACGGCCGGGTCAGTTGGGCCATGGCCGCGAAGGCCACCCTGCACTGCCTCACCGGATGCGCCATCGGCGAGGTGCTGGGCATGATCATCGGTACCGCGCTGGGCTGGGGCAACCTGGCCACGATGATCCTGGCGATCGTCCTCGCGTTCCTCTTCGGCTACGCGCTCACCCTGCGCGGGATCCTCGGCGCCGGCGTGGACCTCCGTACGGCCGTCCGGGTGGCACTGGCGGCCGACACCCTCTCGATCGCCGTGATGGAACTGATCGACAACGGGGTGATCGCCCTGTGGCCGGGCGCCATGGACGCCCACCTCTCCGACCCGCTGTTCTGGATCGTCCTGGGCATCGCGCTCGCGGCCGCCTTCGTGATCACCACACCGGTCAACAAGTGGATGATCGGCCGCGGCAAGGGGCACGCGGTCGTCCACGCGTACCACCACTGAAGCGCGACGGTCAGAGCTCGGGGCCGTCCCCGGGCTCCTCCTGGTACGAGTAGCGCTGCTCGCGCCAGGGGTCGCCCACGTTGTGGTAGCCCCGCTCCTCCCAGAAACCCCGCCGGTCGGCGGTCATGTACTCGATGCCGCGGACCCACTTGGGGCCCTTCCAGGCATAGAGGTGCGGGACCACGAGACGCAGGGGGAAGCCGTGCTCGGCGGTCAGCAGTTCGCCACCCTGATGGGTGGCGAAGACCGTGCGGTCCGCGGCGAAATCCGCCAATCGCATGTTCGAACTGAACCCGTACTCGGCCCACACCATCACGTGCGTGACCTGGGGGGCCGGCGGGGCGAGCGCGAGGACGGTGCGGGCGCGGACCCCACCCCATTCGGCTCCGAGCATGCTGAACTTCGTCACGCAGTGCAGGTCGGCCACGACCGACTCGAACGGCAGGGCCGCGAACTCCTCGTGGTTCCAGCAGTGTTTGTCACCGTCGGCCGTCGCGCCGAACACGCGGAACTCCCAGCGGTCCGGCTTGAACTTGGGGACCGGACCGTAGTGGGTGACCGGCCAGCCGCGCTGCAACCGTTGGCCCGGAGGAAGCTCGAACTGCTCTGCTTCCGGAGATTCCCGGCTTTCCGGCTGACCCATGACTCCATGGTGACAGACTCGTCGGGGTGGTCATGACCAGGTCTGGACCGATTCGGGCAAGTCACGGCAACTCCCACTAAGGAGGCACTTACTGGACGCCCCCGTGCGGCGGTGCAAGGATGCGCGCACCTGCCCAGTCACTTAGCTGACATTGCTTGGAAGGAGCCTCTGCGATGCAGGGCGACCCCGAGGTCCTTGAGTTTCTCAACGAGCAGCTGACCGGCGAGCTCACGGCGATCAACCAGTACTGGCTGCACTACCGCATCCAGGACAACAAGGGTTGGACGAAGCTCGCCAACTACACCCGCGCCGAGTCCATCGACGAGATGAAGCACGCGGACAAGATCACCGAGCGCATCCTCATGCTCGACGGTCTGCCCAACTATCAGCGCCTCTTCCACGTGCGCGTGGGCCAGACGCTGACGGAGATGTTCCAGGCCGACCGCCAGGTCGAGGTCGAGGCCATCGACCGCCTCAAGCGCGGCATCGAGGTCATGCGCGGCAAGGGTGACATCACTTCCGCGCGCCTCTTCGAGGAGATCCTGGAGGACGAGGAGCACCACATCGACTACCTCGACACCCAGCTGGAACTGATCGAGAGCATCGGGGAGCCGCTCTACATCGCGCAGCTCATCGAGCAGCCGGAGAGCTGAGCCGCGCCGTTGCGCCGGGCCGCTTCGGTGAACTAGGCCGCTTCGGCGAGCTGCGGGTCGGCGGCGAGCACGGCCGCCCCGTTGCCCGTCTCCAGCAGTTCGCGGCGCGGGCACGCCCCGCGGCCGAGGATTCCCTGGATGGTGCGCACGCACGAACCGCAGTCGGTGCCCGCCTTGGTCTCCGAGGCGATCTGGCGGGGGGTGCACGCCCCGGCAGCCGCGTGGTCCTTGACCTGCTTGTCGGTGATCCCGAAACAAGAGCAGACGTACACGCGGTTCACCTCCCTGGCAGGAACGGTTCGACGAGCCATCCCCTATTCGGTGAGGCTTACCTAACCATACCCAAACTTAGGGTCACCTAAAAGGCCTGGATACGACGGTGGGGCACGGATCACATCGATCCGTGCCCCACCGTCGTACGAAGCCACTTACTGATCGCGGGTCCTACTGGTCGCGGTACATCTCGGCCACCAGGAACGCGAGGTCCAGGGACTGGCTGCGGTTGAGCCGCGGGTCGCAGGCCGTCTCGTACCGCTGGTGCAGGTCGTCGACGAAGATCTCGTCGCCGCCGCCCACGCACTCGGTGACGTCGTCACCGGTGAGTTCGACGTGAATGCCGCCCGGGTGGGTGCCCAGCGCCTTGTGGACCTCGAAGAAGCCCTTGACCTCGTCGAGCACGTCGTCGAAGCGACGCGTCTTGTGGCCGGAGGCCGCCTCGAAGGTGTTGCCGTGCATGGGGTCGGTGACCCAGGCGACGGTCGCACCGGACGCGGTGACCTTCTCGACCAGCTCGGGGAGCTTGTCGCGGACCTTGTCGGCGCCCATGCGGACGACGAAGGTGAGCCGACCGGGCTCGCGCTCGGGGTCCAGGCGGTCGATGTAGGTCAGCGCCTCGTCCACGGTGGTCGTGGGGCCGAGCTTGATGCCGATCGGGTTGGCGATCCGCGAGCAGAACTCGATGTGCGCGTGGTCCAGCTGGCGGGTGCGCTCACCGATCCAGACCATGTGGCCCGAGGTGTCGTACAGCTTGCCGGTCCGCGAGTCGGTGCGGGTCAGCGCGCCCTCGTAGTCCAGGAGCAGCGCCTCGTGGGAGGCGTAGAACTCGACCGCCTTGAACTCGGCCGGGTCGGTGCCGCAGGCCTTCATGAAGTTCAGCGCGTTGTCGATCTCCCGCGCGAGCTGCTCGTAGCGCTGCCCGGACGGGGAGGACTTCACGAAGTCCTGGTTCCAGGCGTGCACCTGCCGCAGGTCGGCGTAGCCGCCGGTGGTGAAGGCGCGGACCAGGTTCAGCGTGGAGGCCGACGCGTGGTACATGCGCTTCAGCCGCTCGGGGTCCGGGATCCGGGCCTCTTCGGTGAAGGCGAAGCCGTTGACGGAGTCGCCGCGGTAGGTCGGCAGGGTGATGCCGTCGCGGGTCTCGGTGTCCTTGGAGCGCGGCTTGGAGTACTGGCCGGCGATGCGGCCGACCTTGACGACCGGCACGGAGGCGGCGTACGTCAGGACGGCGCTCATCTGGAGCAGCGTCTTCAGCTTGGCGCGGATGTGCTCGGCGGACACGGCGTCGAAGGCCTCGGCACAGTCGCCGCCCTGCAGCAGGAACGCCTCGCCCTTGGCGACGGCTCCCAGACGGGCGCGCAGCTGGTCGCACTCACCCGCGAACACGAGGGGAGGATACGACTCGAGGTCCGCGACGACAGCGCGCAGGGCCTCGGCATCGGGGTACGAAGGCTGCTGCGCCGCGGGAAGGTCTCGCCAGGTCGCCTTGGTGGCGGGGGCTTGGGTTTCAGCGTTCACGGTCACCTCGTACACATTACGGCGTCGCACGTCGCGTCCAGCCCGGTGCCCACTTCCTGAGACGGATGTCTCTCGGAATGCGACCCGTCCCGCGGACGCTTCGCCTCCCTCCCCGGCGTGGGCTATCGTCGGCGGCATGTACGCGCACTCGAACCAGAACTGGTGGTGGCCCGCTTCCGGCGGCCCACTCCTCGCGCGTACGTAGACGACTCGAACGACGCGAAGGCCGCCCGAGGGGCGGCCTTCGGCGTTTCCGGGCCCGGGCCGGCCCCTCTCACCCCATCTCCTCCGAGATCTCCGAGAAGGACGCCCGCCCATGGACATCAGCAGACTGCTCGACGACTCCTGCCCGCCGTTCGCCCTGCTGCGCCGCCGCACCCCCGGTCGCGACCACGACACCGTCGAGCTGCTGATCGGCCCGGTCCACACCGCCGAGCGGCTCGCCGACCTGCCCGTCGGGGAGCTGCCCACGCTGGCCCTGGTGCCGTTCCGGCAGATCCGGGAGCGCGGGTTCGACGTGCGCGACGACGGCACGCCGCTGAGCGTGCTGGCCGCCGAGGAGGCGTACGAGCTGCCGCTGGCGGAGGTGCTCGCCGCGCTGCCGGACCACGAGGTGCGGGTCGAGGACGGCGGCTTCGACGTCCCGGACGCGCGGTACGCGGCGACCGTGGAGCGCGTCATCGAGGACGAGATCGGGCGCGGCGAGGGCGCGAACTTCGTCATTCGGCGCACGTACGAGGGGCGGATCGAGGGCTTCGGGCGGGCCGACGCCCTGGCCCTGTTCCGACGGCTGCTGGTGGGCGAGCGAGGCGCGTACTGGACGTACGTCGTGCACACCGGGGAGCGCACGCTGGTGGGGGCCAGCCCGGAGGTGCACGTGCGCATGTCCGGCGGGACGGTCGTGATGAATCCGATCAGCGGGACGTACCGGTATCCCGCGCAGGGCCCGACGGTCGATTCGCTGCTGGCCTTCCTCGGCGACCGCAAGGAGACCGAGGAACTGTCGATGGTCGTCGACGAGGAACTCAAGATGATGTGCACGGTCGGCGACATGGGCGGGGTGGTCGTCGGACCCCGGCTGAAGGAGATGGCCCACCTCGCGCACACCGAGTACGAGCTGCGCGGCCGGTCCTCGCTGGACGTGCGCGAGGTGCTCAGGGAGACCATGTTCGCGGCGACGGTGACGGGCTCGCCGGTGCAGAACGCCTGCCGGGTGATCGAGCGGTACGAGAGCGGTGGCCGCGGCTACTACGCGGGCGCGCTGGCCCTGCTGGGCACGGACGCCGCCGGGGCGCAGACCCTGGACTCGCCGATCCTGATCCGCACGGCCGACATCGCGCCCGACGGGACCCTGCGCGTACCGGTCGGGGCGACGCTGGTACGGCACTCCGACCCGGCCGGCGAGGTGGCCGAGACGCACGCGAAGGCGGCCGGGGTGCTGGCCGCACTGGGGGTGCGGGCCCCCGCTCCGCGCCCCGCGGCGACCGGGGGGCCGCTCGCGGGCGATCCTCGGGTGCAGGCGGCCCTGGCCGCGCGGCGAGCGGACCTGGCTCCCTTCTGGCTGCGGATGCAGGAGCGGCCGGCCGCGGCGCCGGGCCACGCGCTGGTGGTGGACGGCGAGGACACCTTCACGGCGATGTTGGCCCACGTGCTGCGCGTGACCGGCCTGGAGGTGACCGTGCTCCGCCACGACGACCCCGGGCTGCGGGCGGCGGCCCTGGCCTGGGAGGGGCCGGTCGTCCTGGGACCGGGGCCGGGGAACCCGGCGGACACGTCCGACCCGAGGATGCGGACGTTGCGCGCGCTGACGGCGGAGCTGCTGGCCGGTCACCGGCACGGCCTGCTGGGCGTGTGCCTCGGGCACGAGCTGTTGGCCGCCGAGCTGGGTCTCCCGCTGGTCCGCAAGGCGGAGCCGGCGCAGGGGGCGCAGACCCGGATCGACCTGTTCGGGACGTCCGAGGTGGTCGGGTTCTACAACACGTACACCGCGCACTGCCCGGCGGACCTCGCGGAGCGGTCGGCGCTGCGCGGGGTGGAGGTCGCGCGGGATCCGGAGACGGGCGAGGTGCACGCGCTGCGGTCGGCGGCGGGCTTCGCGGGGGTGCAGTTCCACCCGGAGTCGGTGCTCACCCTGCGCGGGGCGGAGCTGCTGCGCGACCTGCTGACGGGCGTACGGATGGCCGCCCCGGCCTGACCTCCGGTGTCGGCGGGGGCCCCACCCGGCTCCCGCCGGCGTCGCGCGTGGCTCGGGGCGCGCCGGGTGCTCACGGCGACAGGGTGTTCTCGGAGCGGCGGCCGGCCAGGTAGTCCCGCACGTTCGCGAGGGTGGCGTCGACGATCTGGCCCACCGCGTCGTGGGTGTAGTACGCCTGGTGCGAGGTCACCACCACGTTCGGGAAGGTGATCAGTCGGGCGAGGGTGTCGTCCTCCACGGCCTCCAGGGAGCGGTCCGTGAAGAACAGTCCGGCCTCCGCCTCGTACACGTCCAGGCCGACGCCGGCGAACCGCCCCGCCCGGAGTTCGTCCACCAGCGCGTCCGTGTCCACCAGTGCGCCGCGGCTGGAGTTGACCAGGATCGCGTCGTCCTTCATCAGCCGCAGCGCCGCGCCGTCGACGATGTGCCGTGTGGCGTCCAGCAGCGGGACGTGCAGGCTGATCAGGTCCGACTCGACGAACAGCGTGTCCTTGTCCACGTACTTCATGCCGAGTTCCACGCAGGCCGGGTTCCGCGTCACGTCCCAGCCCAGCAGGTTCATGCCGAAGCCGCGTGCGATCCGGGTGAAGGCCTCGCCGATCCTCCCGGTGCCGAGGACGCCGACCGTGCGGCCTCGCATGTCGCGTCCCATCAGTCCGGTGAGGCGGAAGTCGAAGTCCCGGGTGCGGTTCGAGGCCCGCACGATGCTGCGGTTGACGGCCATCGCGAGGGTCCAGGCGAATTCGGCCACCGAGAACGGCGAGTAGGACGAGACCCGGCTGACGGTGAGGCCGAGTTCCCGGGCCGCGTCGAGGTCGATGTTGTTGAAGCCGGTGGAGCGTTGGGCGATCATCCGGGTCCCGCCGTCGGCCAGGATCCGCAGCACCCGGCCTCCGAGGTCGGCATTGACGCCGGAGGAGACGATCTCGTACCCGGCCGCGATGGGGGCGGTGTCCTCGCCCAGGGCCACGTCCAGGCAACGCACCTCGTGCCGGCCCGCGAACGCCTTCTCCATGAGCGGCTTCTCGTCCGCCTGCACCCCGAATGCGAGGATCTCCACGTTCGCTCCCGTACCGTGTCGTCGCCCGCACCGGATCATGGGCCCTTTGTCACGATACGACCCATGATCCGCACACGCGCTCCGGCTCAGCCGAAGAAGACGCCCGCCTCCGCGTAGAGCGCCGGGTCCACCGTCTTGAGCTTCGCCGTGGCCTCCAGGATCGGCACCCGCACGATGTCCGTCCCCTTGAGCGCGACCATCTTGCCGAAGTCGCCGTCGCGCACCGCGTCGACGGCGTGCAGACCGAAGCGGGTGGCCAGCCAACGGTCGAAGGCGCTGGGGGTGCCGCCGCGCTGGACGTGCCCGAGGACCGTCGTACGGGCCTCCTTGCCGGTCCGCGCCTCGATCTCCTTGGCGAGCCACTCGCCGACGCCCGACAGCCGCACGTGTCCGAAGGAGTCCGTCGTCGCGTCCTTGAGCACCAGTTCGCCGTCCGTGGGCATCGCGCCCTCGGCGACGACCACGATCGGCGCGTAGCTGGCCTTGAAGCGGGAGGTGACCCAGGCGCAGACCTGGTCCACGTCGAAGCGCTGCTCGGGGACGAGGATGACGTTGGCCCCGCCGGCCAGGCCGGAATGGAGCGCGATCCACCCGGCGTGGCGCCCCATGACCTCGACGACCAGCACCCGCATGTGCGACTCGGCCGTGGTGTGGAGCCGATCGATGGCCTCGGTGGCGATGCCGACGGCCGTGTCGAAGCCGAAGGTGTAGTCGGTGGCCGAGAGGTCGTTGTCGATGGTCTTCGGCACGCCCACGCAGGGGATGCCGTACTCCTCGTACAGCTTGGCGGCCACCCCGAGGGTGTCCTCGCCGCCGATCGCGACGAGCGCGTCGACCTCGAACTTCGCGAGGTTCTCCTTGATCCGGCGGACCCCGTTCTCCAGCTTGAACGGGTTGGTGCGCGAGGAGCCGAGGACGGTCCCGCCGCGCGGCAGGATCCCGCGCACGGCCGGGATGTCGAGCGGGACCGTGTCCCCGGTGACCGCGCCGCGCCAGCCGTCCTTGAAGCCGAGGAACTCGTACTGGTACTCCTGCACGCCCTTGCGGACGACGGCCCGGATGACCGCGTTGAGCCCGGGGCAGTCTCCGCCGCCCGTCAGCACTCCGACCTTCATGGAATCTCCCTTCGGCAAAGGGCCCACTGAGCCCAATGAGCCCGCACGACCGTCACGCTAATGGTGATTCAGGTCACATCAAGATGCCGGGGAGAGGCAATTCCGGTGGATCCAGGGGGCGTTACCGCACACCCGTTCACTCGTAAGGGGACCACGCGTCGGGGAGCCGCGTGTACGGGACTACGCGTCGTCCAGGCCGCGCTCTATGGCGTACCGGACGAGCTCCACCCGGTTGTGCAGCTGGAGCTTGCCCAGGGTGTTCTGGACGTGGTTCTGCACCGTGCGGTGGGAGATGACCAGCCGCTCCGCGATCTGCTTGTACGAGAGCCCCTTGGCCACCAGGCGCAGCACCTCGGTCTCGCGGTCGGTCAGCTGCGGGGCCTTGGGCTCGTTGGCGGCGGCCGGCGCCGGGTCGGTGGCCAGCCGGCGGTACTCGCCGAGGACGAGTCCGGCGAGGCCGGGGGTGAACACCGGGTCTCCGGCTGCCGTGCGGCGGACGGCGTCGATGAGCTCCGCGGCCCCGGCGGACTTCAGCAGGTAGCCGGTCGCGCCCGACTTCACCGCCTCCAGGACGTCGGCGTGCTCTCCGCTCGCGGAGAGCACGAGCACGCGCAGGGCCGGGTCGGCGCCGACCAGCTCCTTGCAGACCCGTACGCCGGGCATGCCCGGCAAATTGAGGTCGAGGACCAGGACGTGCGGGGCGGCGGCGTTGGCGCGGCGGACCGCCTCCGGGCCGTCGCCGGCCGTGGCCACGACGTCGAAGCCGGCGGCGGCCAGGTCGCGGGCGACCGCGTCCCGCCACATCGGGTGGTCGTCGACGACCATCACCTTGATGGAGCTGAGCTCGCCGGGCTCGTTGGTCTCGGTCACTGGGTTCTCCCCCTCGGTACTTTCAGTTCCACTTCGGTGCCCTGTCCGGGGACGGACACCAGCTCGGCGGTGCCGCCGAGATCACGCAGCCGGCCCCGGATCGACAGGGCGACGCCCATCCTGCCCTCGCCCTCCGCCTGGTCCAGTCGACCGGCCGGGATGCCGGGGCCGTCGTCGCGAACGGTGACGATGACCTCGTCGCCCCAGTCCTCGACCAGGATCCAGGCCCGGGCGCCCTCCCCCGCGTGCCTGCGCACGTTGTCGAGGGCGGCCCCGACCGCCGCCGCCAGCTCCCGCGCCGCGGGCGCCGGGAGCAGCACCGGGGTACCGGGCTCGGCGAAGCTCACCTTCGAGCCGGCGTGGGGGGCGAGGAGGCCGCGCAGGTCCAGCTCGCCGTTCCCGGCGGCCGGCTCCTCGTCGTCGTAGGAGTCCACGAGCGCGCCGAGCGACTCGTCGCGGGAGATCCGGGAGGTGGGCACGAGTCCGCTGGAGACCAGGGTGCGCAGCGCCACCTCCTGCTCCCCCGCCATCCGGCCCAGGTCGGCCGCCTCGCCGCCCAGTTCGGTGCCGCGCCGCTGGACCATCGCGAGGACCTGGAGGACCCCGTCGTGGATGTCGCGGGCCAGGCGCTCGCGTTCGCGGGTCGCGGCCTCGATCTCCAGGGCGCGGGCCAACGTGGCCTCACTGGCCCGGGCGACCTCGACCACGTAGCCGATCGCGATGGAGGCGACCCAGACCAGCAGGACGTTGTGGAGGGTGTCGCGGGTGGGATCGCCGCCGTGGACCACGATGTTCGCGGCGGCCACGAAGGTGGAGGCGAAGCCGGCCCAGCGCCAGCCGCCCTTGAGGGCGAAGGCGAGGACCGAGCCGGCCGTCCAGATGCTGGGGAGCGTGGGGCCGCCGCCCGCGATCCGCTCCGCGTTGTCGGCGAGCGGGGTGAGCAGGATCCCGGCGATGGCGACGCCGAGGTCGGCGCCGAGGAAGGGCTTGGTGCAGCTCGCCGCGTTGGACACCCGGCGGTGGGTGGCCAGGGTCCAGACGGCGAGGACCGCGAGGTAGCCGACCGCGACGCCGGGGTGGTCGAACTCCTTGTACGCGGAGGCGAACAGCAGCACCGCGTAGACCATGGTCAGCAGCCGATAGCCCGTCAGGGCCCGCCACAGCGGCTGCTCGACCGACATGCGCACGACGCGCTCGCGCTTCGTCATCTCCCCCACCCCGTACGGGCGGTGTCGCCCGCCCCGCTACTCCGCGCCCTGCTCGCCCTTGTCGTTCTTGTCCGCCTTCTCGGCCTTGGCGGCCTTCTCGGCGTCCGCGATCTGCCGCTTGGCGGCCGTCGCGTAGATGTCGACGTACTCCTGGCCCGAGAGCTTCATGATCTCGTACATGACCTCGTCGGTCACCGAGCGCAGGATGAACCGGTCCCCGTCCATGCCGTGGTAGCGGCTGAAGTCCAGCGGCTTGCCGATCCGGATGCCGGGTCGCATCAGCTTCGGCACCACCTTGCCGGGCGGCTGGATCTTCTCGGTGTCGATCATCGCGACCGGGATGACCGGGGCTCCGGTGGCGAGCGCCACCCGGGCCAGACCGCCGGGCTTGCCGCGGTAGAGGCGACCGTCGGGTGAACGCGTGCCCTCCGGGTAGATACCGAACAGCTCTCCGCGTTCGATGACGTCGATGCCGCTCTTGATGGCGGCCTCGCCGGCACCGCGCGCTCCGGAACGGTCCACCGGGAGCTGGCCGACGCCCTTGAAGAAGGCGGCCGTCAGCTTGCCCTTGACGCCGGGGGAGGTGAAGTACTCCGCCTTCGCGATGAAGGTCACCTTCCGGTCGAGCACCGCCGGAAGGAAGAAGGAGTCCGAGAAGGACAGGTGGTTGCTCGCGAGGATCGCCGGCCCCTCAGCGGGAATGTTTTCGAGGCCCTCCACCCACGGCCTGAAGGCGAGCTTCAGGGAACCGCCGATCGAGAACTTCATTGCGCCGTAGATCAACTCGAAAGCCTTCCTGTGTCTGTCGAACAGACCTTATCCCCTGGCTCCCCCGGGAGCGTTCCTACGACCCTGGTCGGTACCACCCCGGTCGCGTACGGTGAAGTCACACAGCGCTACGCACCCGTACCCCCTCACCACCCCTCCATCCCCCTCGCATTCCGATCAACAAGGAGACCCTGGTGCCCGTCCTCCCTGGAGCAGAGCCGTTCCGCCACGAGGGCGGAGAGGTCGGCGTACTGCTCTGCCACGGCTTCACCGGTTCCCCGCAGTCGCTGCGCCCCTGGGCCGAGTACCTGGCCGAGCGGGGGCTGACGGTGTCGCTGCCGTTGCTGCCCGGGCACGGGACGCGTTGGCAGGACATGCAACTCACGGGCTGGCAGGACTGGTACGCCGAGGTCGACCGCGCGCTGCGCGAGCTGCTCGACCGGTGCGAGCAGGTGTTCGTCTTCGGGCTGTCGATGGGCGGCGCGCTGACCCTGCGCCTGGCCGCCAAGCACGGGGACTCGGTCAGCGGCATCGTCCTGGTCAACCCGGCCAACAAGGTGCACGACCCGCTGGCCTTCGCCCTTCCGGTGGCCAAGCACGTCATCCGCTCCACGCCGGGCGTCGCCAACGACATCGCGAAGCCGGGGTCGGTGGAGGTCGGCTACGACCGCGTCCCGACGCGGGCCGCGCACTCGCTGCGCGCGTTCCTGCGCCTGGTGGACGCGGAGCTGCCCCAGGTCACCCAGCCGGTGCTGCTGCTGCACAGCCCGCAGGACCACGTCGTCCCGCCCGTGGACTCGGCGCGGGTGCTGTCCCGGATCTCGTCCACGGACGTGACCGAGACCCTGCTGGAACAGAGCTACCACGTCGCGACGTTGGACCATGACGCGGAGCGGATCTTCGCGGACAGTTTTGCGTTCGTCGGACGGCTCTCGAAGAGCATCGGCAGGGAGGGGGCGGCCAGCGGTGGCTGAGCACGAGGAGTCGTCCGGGGGTGTTCCCCCGTTGGACGAGGAGGCCGCGTGGGCGGCGATCGTCGCCGGGTACGGGCAGGAACCGCCGGACCCGCCGGGATCCAGACCGTTCCGACCGATCGAGAACCTGATGCTGCCCGAGGAGGACGTCCAGCCGACGCCCCCCTCGGTCGGGAAGCCGCCGGAGAAGGACGCCGGTCCCGGTGACCCGCCGGCCCCCGCCGGGCCCCTGGGCAGCTCGGTGACCTTCGCGCCGGGCGTGGGCGGGGCGGGTCCCCGGGACCACTCGCCGGTCGAGCCGAAGGACGAGGACGTGACGCCCGAGGACCGGGCGGACGAGGGCCATTTCGTGCCTCCGGAGCCCGAGCTCCCGGTGGCGGACACCACGTCCAAGTTCGCCTGGCTGGCGGTCGTGGGCGGGCCGGTCCTGCTGCTCGTGGCGGTGCTGCTCCAGTGGGAGATGACCTGGTGGCTGACCACCCTGGGCATCGGCGGCTTCCTGGGCGGCTTCGCCACCCTGGTGGCCCGCATGTCGCAGGACGACGATGACGAGGACGACCCGGGGCGCGGCGCGGTCGTCTAGGCCCTGTCGGGCCCGGTCGGGGCCGGTCGGGGCCGGGCCGGGCCCCGGTGCGACGCCGCCCCGGGTGCGGGGCGTCCGCCGGCGTCGCACCGGGCGGCTCAGTGCGACGCCGGGACGGCGCCGAGGCGCAGCGCCGCCAGCACCGGGAGGTGGTCGGTGGCGTCCCTCAGGTCCGCGCCCGTGACCCCGGGAAGGCCCGTCGGGACCCCGCAGCCCAGCACCTCGATCCCCTTCGACGCGAAGACGGCGTCGATCCGCCTCGGCTCCGCGGACCGGAGCCAGGTGTGTTCCCCGCCCCACGGCGCCACGGCCCGGCAGTCCTGGAGTTCCGCGGCCAGCAGGCCGAAGGCCCGGCCCTCCGGGCCCTCGTTGACGTCGCCGGCGGCAATCGCGTACGGGACGTCCATGCCCGCCAGCCGCTCCAGCAGCAGCCCCGCGTGTTCCTCCCGTTCCCCCGCGTCCAGCGGCAGGTGGGCACTGAGCACGCCGACCCTGGTCCCGGGTGCGGGCCCGAAGCGGACGACGGCCGTCGCGAAGCCCCTGCGGTGCAGTCCCGGCCGCAACGGCAGCAGAACGTCCCGGGTGTGCTCCACGTGCGCGCGCAGCGAGCACAGCAGCAGCGGGCCGGCGGCCGTCGCACCGCCGGCCAGCACCACCAGGTCGCACTTCGACGCCAGTCGCGCCGCGTGTTTGCGCCACCGGAAGAAGCGCGGCGCCTCCTGCACGCACACCAGGTCGGGCTCGCACGCCCGGATCACGCGGGCGAGCGCGTCCTCGTCGTCGCGCAGCGAGCGAATGTTGTAGCTGAGCACCCGGATCACGGCTGAACCGTCGGGCTCCGTATGCGACTTCGGCAGGTCCATGCCCCGCAAGATACGCAGCTGCCCGCCGCTCCCACAGGGGGCGCGGCGGGCAGCGGAGGGAACCGGGTGCGTCAGCCCTGGCGGGCGAGGTCGGCCGCGCCGACCATGCCGGCCTTGCCGCCGAGCTGCGCGGCGAGGACCTGCGCGTGCGGGCGCCAGGCGCCGCCGATCAGCCAGCGCTTGAAGGACTTGCGGATCGGGTCCAGGACGAGGTCGCCCTCGTCGGAGACACCGCCGCCGACGATGAACGCGGACGGGTCGAAGAGGGACGCCAGGTCGGCCAGGCCCGCGCCGGCCCAGCGGGCCAGCTCGCGGAAGGAGTCGATGGCGACGAGGTCGCCGGCCCGGGCCGCCTCGCTGATGTGCTTGCCCTCGATGCCCTCGGGGGTGCCGTCGCCGAGCGCGAGCAGGGTCGTCGCGTTCTCGGGGGTGGCGTTGGCGCGCTGCTTGGCGTACCGGACGAGCGCGCGCCCGGAGGCGTACTGCTCCCAGCAGCCCTGGCTGCCGCATCCGCACAGCAGACCGTCCGGGACGACCCGGATGTGGCCGAACTCGGCGGCGACGCCGAAGCGTCCGCGTCGCAGCTTGTTGCCGATGATGATGCCGCCGCCCAGGCCGGTGCCGAGCGTGATGCAGATGACGTCGTCGTGGCCCTGGCCGGCGCCGAAGCGGTACTCGCCCCAGGCCGCGCAGTTCGCGTCGTTCTCGACGACGACCGGCAGGCCGATGCGCTGCTCGACCTTGTCCTTGAGCGGCTCGTGGCGCCAGTTGATGTTCGGCGCGAAGAGCACGGTGGCGCGCTTGTCGTCCACGTATCCGGCGGCGCCGATGCCGACGGCGTCGATGGTGTGGTTGCTGCTGACCTCGGACACGGCGGCGCAGATCGCGTCCGTCACTCCGTCCGCGGTCGGCGGGGTGGGCACCTTGTACGTCTCAAGGATGGTGCCCTCTTCGTCGACCACGCCGGCCGCGATCTTCGTGCCGCCGATGTCGACGCCGATGGTGAGTCCCATTAGTCCCTCGGTTTCCGGTCAAACCCCGCCACGGCCCACCGTACCCGAGCGCGACGGAGGATCAGTCGAGATCGATCCGCTCGGACGGGCCGGAATCGGGACCTTCTTCCCGGTCGTCGCGCCCGGTGCCGGGGGTGCGGGGGGCGCTTTCCGCGCGGGGGCCCGGAGCGGAGGGCGCGGCCTCGTCGCGGGTCCAGCGGCGCTCGTGGCCCTCGACGGCCGACCGGTAGGCGGCGAGCAGCTCGGAGCCGGCCGCCGCGAGGTGGTCGAAGACCTCGGGGTTGCGTTCGATGACGGGCTTGGCGGCGGTCTTGGCCTGGGTGACGAACTGGCGCACGGCGCCCTGGGCGGTGGCGCCGAGCAGCGGGTTGTTCAGGGCGGAGACCTTGTCGGCGACGGCTTCGAAGAGCTTGAACAGTTCCTCGGAGGCACTGCCGGTGCCGGTGCCCGCCTGGCCCTGCCCCGCCCTGCGGCGCTCCTTCTCCGCTGCGAGGTCCTCGGCGCAGGCCTTGGCCCAGGCGTCGTCGTCGATGGGGCGGTCGGTGGCCTCGCTCATGGCGGACTCCTGCGGCGGATGCGGGACGTACGGGACGGACTACCTTCGACGGTACCCGAACGGTGGTACGGGCCTCAGTGCTCGCGGGGCCACAGCTGCGGATCCGGGGTGAAGCGGACGCGCAGCTCGCCGTCGGTGAGGGCCGCGCCGGTGACGGTGCAGCGCCGGAGCGCCGACGGCAGCGAAACGATCCTGCGGTACGGGCCGGCGGTGAGCAGCAGTTCGTCGCCGCGCCGGATCAGGTCCAGGTCGGACTTGCGGGCGCCGGGCAGCGGCACGACCCAGACCAGCACCCCGTCCTCGGCGAGCCGGTCCTCGACGGCCCAGGCCCGGCGGTACACGGCGGCCTCCCGGGGGGCGACGGCTTCGGTGTCGGTGTCGGTGAGCAGGGTCAGGTCGCGGAGGTCGCGGGGGTCCCGACCGAGGTGCGCGAGCGGGACCACGGTCAGCTCGGCGGCCCACCGGTCGGCGTGCTCGCGCTGTCGGGCGGCGAGGTCGGCGACCCACGGGTCGGCGGAGTCCTGCGGGACCATCCGGTTCGCGACGAGGGAGGCGACCGGGAGCCGGTGCAGGGCGAGCCCGAGCCGGCCGGTGCGCAGCGCGTCGTCGGAGGCGGGTCCGGGCTCGGCCACCAGGCGCAGCTCGGTCGCGGGCGACTCGACGACGGCCTCGACGGCGGCCAGTTCCTCGTCCCAGCGGGCGGCCGCGTCGTACAGCCACTGCGCGGGCATGGGTACCCCGGCGAGCTGGGCGAGGACGGGTCGCAGGGCCCGGGCCGCCTGCCGCTGCGCGGGCAGCAGCCGGGCCAGGTAGCGGCGCAGTTCGGCGGGGAGCGCGAGGGTGGTGATCGCCTGGTGCAGCGGGGGCATGTCCACGATCAGGAGATCGACGCCGGGGGCCGAGGCGGCTCGACGCAGGGCCCTGAGCAGGGCGAACTGTTCGGCGCCGGGGAGTTCGGTGAGTTCCTCCGCGCCGAGCGGCCGTCCGCCGAGCATCCCGAGCAGCGAGGCGCCCCGCTCCTGGAGGGTGACGAGTTCGGCCCGGAACTCCTCGCCGGAGTCGATCCGCGCGGCCCGGATCCCGTGGGCGACGGGGACGGCCCTCAGCCCGGGCACGACCTCCGCGACGGGGCCGGTGGTGGGCCCCAGCAGCTCGACCAGGCGGTCGTCGGGGGCGCCGGGGTCACCGGACAGCAGCAGTACGCGGCGTCCCTGCCGCGCGGCGGCGAGGGCGGTGGCCGCGGCCACCGTGGTCCGACCGGCTCCGCCGGGGCCGGTGATCAGCAGGGTGTGCATGGTGCGGTGCTCCTGTGAGGGGGTACGGGCCGGGCTCCGCCCGGGGTGCGCCCTCCGGCGGGGCTCCGTCCAGGGCCCCGCGCCTCGAACGGCGGCGAGGCCGGAGTCGGCCGACTCCGGCCTGCGCTCAGGCGGATTCGACGCGCTTCTTCAGGCCCGCCAGGGCGCGGTCGATGATGACCTTCTCGGCCTTGCGCTTGATCATGCCGAGCATCGGGATCTTGACGTCCACGGTCAGCTGGTAGGTGACCTCGGTGCGCTTGCCGCCGTCCAGCGGGGCGAGCCGGTACGAGCCGTCCAGCTGGCGGAGCATCTGCGACTTGTCCAGCGTCCAGCTGACCTCGTCGGCGCCCGTCCAGGAGTAGGCGAGCGTGTGGTCGTCCTTGATCGCGCCGGCGTCGAGGAGCAGGCGGACCTTCTCGGCGCGGCCGGCGGCGTCGGTGGCCAGCACCTCGGCCTCCTTCACCTCGCCGGTCCAGTCGGGGTAGCGGGCGAAGTCGGCGATCACGGCCATGACGTCGGCCGGGGCCGCCTCGATCGTGATGCTCGAGCTGGTGTGTTCCGCCATCGCGGTCGCTCCTCCGGGTCGGGGGCACCTCCCAGCGGTGGCTGGGGAAGTTCGACAAGTGTGCGGGGGCCTCCGGCCGCCGCGTGAAGGCTACCGCGCGTGCGGGGCCGGCCACTCCAGTGGCTCCCCGGTCCCGGGGTGCCGGCCGCCGGAGCCGGCGGCTCGGGCCCGGACGGCGGCTCCGGTCACCACTCCATCGCCCACGGCCGCCCCGTGGAGGCGAAGTGTCCGACGTTCACGCACTCCGTCGCCCCGATCCGCATCCGCCGGGCCATCGGCTGGTGCACGTGCCCGAACAGCGCGTACCTCGGGCGGGTCCGCCGGATCGCCTCCAACAAGGCCTCGCTGCCCCGCTCGAACCGCCTGGCGACCGTGTCGTAGCAGAGCTCCGGCACCTCCGGCGGGATGTGCGAGCAGAGCACGTCCACCTCGCCGAGGGCCTCCACCTTGGCCGCGTACTCCTCGGGGTCCACCTCGTACGGGGTCCGCATGGGCGAGGGCAGCCCGCCGCCCACGAAGCCGAAGACCCGGCCGCCGATCTCCACCCGCTGCCCGTCGAGCACGGTCGTGCCCGGTCCGGCGTACTCGGGCCACAGGCCCGGCATGTCGACGTTGCCGTAGGTGGCGTACGTGGGATTCGGGAACGCGGCGAACATCTCGGCGTACTGGCGTCGCACCGCTCCCTCGATGAGCGTCTCCCGATCGAGGTCGCCCCACAGCCGCCGGCCGAGATCGCGCGCTTCCGCGTAACGGCGGGCGGTGCGCAGTTCCACGATGCGATCGGCGTTCTCGACGCCGAACAGATCGGGGAAGATGCCGCGCGAGTGGTCCGCGTAGTCGAGGAAGAGCACCAGGTCACCGAGGCAGATCAGGGCGTCGGCGCCCTCTCCGGCCCGTGCGAGCGCCTCGGCGTTGCCGTGGACGTCACTGACGACATGAACCCGCGTACGACTCTCCCTGCCCACCATGCCGCCACCCTAGGGGCGCCCGGCCTCGACGGGTAGGGGAAGCCCCACAGTCGGCCCACCTGCGGTTACTTCCGAGTCGCGAACGGGGTCGACTAGTGTCGGCTCGGCACGTCCGTGTCGTGTGACGCATGGAACATCTGGCCGGTTCCCCCTATCCGGAACCCACTACCGGTGGGTAACGTCCGGTCGGTCCACATGGTGGCGATGGCGCCCAGAGGAGCAGCAGTCTTGCGCGAGTTCAGCCTTCCGGCCCTGTACGAGGTCCCGTCGGACGGGAACCTGACGGATCTCATCCGCCGCAACGCCGCTCAGCATCCCGACGTCGCCGTCATGAGCCGCAAGGTGGACGGTAGATGGCAGGACGTGAGCGCGACCGAGTTCCTGGCCGAGGTCCGGGCCACGGCCAAGGGTCTGATCGCGGCCGGCATCCGTCCCGGTGAGCGGGTGGCCCTGATCTCCCGCACCCGGTACGAGTGGGTGCTGTTCGACTTCGCCATCTGGACCGCGGGCGGCGTCACGGTGCCGGTCTACGAGACCAGCTCCCCCGAGCAGATCCAGTGGATCCTCGGTGACTCCGGCGCGTCGGCGGTCGTCGTCGAGAGCCCCGGCCACAGTGCGACGGTGGCCGGTCTGCGCGACAGGCTGCCGGAGCTGCGCGAGGTCTGGGAGATCGAACAGGGCGCCCCCGCCGCGCTCCGCGCCGCAGGCGCCGGGGTCACGGACGCCGAGGTCGACGAGCGCACCGCCCTGGCGAACGCCGACGACCCGGCCACCATCGTCTACACCTCGGGCACCACGGGCCGCCCCAAGGGCTGCGTGCTGACGCACCGCAACTTCTTCGCGGAGTGCGGGAACGTCGTGGAGCGGCTCGGCCCGCTCTTCCGCACCGGCGAGTGTTCGGTGCTGCTGTTCCTGCCGGCCGCGCACGTCTTCGGGCGCCTGGTCGAGGTGGCGGCCGTACTGGCGCCGATCCGGCTGGGCTGTGTACCGGACATCAAGAACCTCACCGACGAACTCCAGTCGTTCCGGCCCACGCTGATCCTCGGCGTGCCGCGCGTCTTCGAGAAGGTCTACAACTCGGCGCGCGCCAAGGCCCAGGCCGACGGCAAGGGCCGGATCTTCGACGCGGCGGCCGAGACGGCCATCACCTACAGCCGTGCGCTGGACGCCCCGGGCGGACCCGGTCTCGGGCTGCGGCTCAAGCACAAGCTGTTCACGAAGCTGGTCTACAGCAAGCTGCACACGGTCCTCGGCGGGCGCGGCGAGTACGCGATCTCCGGCGGCGCCCCCCTGGGCGAGCGGCTCGGCCACTTCTTCCGCGGCATCGGCTTCACGGTGCTGGAGGGCTACGGCCTGACCGAGTCCTGCGCGGCCACGGCCTTCAACCCGTGGGACCGCCAGAAGATCGGCTCGGTCGGTCAGCCGCTGCCGGGTTCCGTGGTGCGCATCGCCGACGACGGCGAGGTGCTGCTGCACGGCGAGCACATCTTCAAGGAGTACTGGAAGAACGAGACGGCGACCGCCGAGGCGCTCACCGACGGCTGGTTCCACACCGGCGACGTCGGCACCCTCGACGAGGACGGCTACCTCGCGATCACCGGACGCAAGAAGGAACTCATCGTCACGGCGGGCGGCAAGAACGTGGCGCCCGCGGTGATCGAGGACCGCATCCGCGCCCACGCGCTGGTCGCGGAGTGCATGGTGGTGGGCGACGCGCGGCCGTTCGTGGCCGCGCTGGTCACCATCGACGAGGAGTTCCTGGGCCGTTGGGCCGCCGAGAACGGCAAGCCGGCCGGTGTGACGGCGGCGGAGCTGCGCGAGGACGCGGATCTGATCGCCGCCGTCCAGAAGGCCGTGGACGACGGCAACGCGGCGGTTTCCAAGGCGGAATCGGTGCGGAAATTCCGCATTCTGCCCTCCCAGTTCACGGAGGAGTCGGGCCACATCACGCCGTCGCTGAAGCTCAAGCGGAACGTGGTGGCGAAGGACTACGCGGACGAGATCGAGGCGCTGTACCGGGGCTGAACGCCCGCGTTCCCGGGGGCCCCGACGGGAGTCGGTTCGCCGAGCGGGGTCAGCGCGGGTCGGTGAGGATCCGTTCCATGTTCCGCTCGGCGAGCGCGGTGATGGTCACGAAGGGGTTCACGCCGAGGGACCCCGGGACCAGTGAGCCGTCGACCACGTAGAGCCCCTGGTGGCCCTTGACCCGGCCGTGGTCGTCGGTGGCCTCGCCGAGGACGCAGCCGCCGAGCGGGTGGTAGGTGAAGGTGTCGGCGAAGGCCTTGTTGCCGCCGAACAGGTCGTATCGGTAGATCGTGAAGTTGCGCCGGTTGATCCGGTCGAAGAGCTGTTTCGCCGCCCGCACCGACGGGGCGTTCTGGTCCCGACTCCATTGCAGGCGTGCCGAGTCGGTGGCGGCGTCGTAGGTGAAGTGTCCGCGCTCGGGGTTCTTGGTGATGGCCAGGTACATCGAGATCCAGTGCTCGATGCCCATCGGGAGCGGGGCGATCTCCGCGAAGACCGGGTTGGCGGCGTTGTCCCAGTCGTCGATGCCGAGGGCGGGCATGGTGGACTGGTTCGCCCCGACCGTGTCCCAGAGGTGGTTGGCCCGGGCGGTCATGACGTTGCCGTTGGGCCCCCAGCCCCGGCCGACCTGTTCCGTCAGCGCGGGCAGGGTGCCGGTCTCGCGGGCACGGACCAGGATCTCGGTGGTGCCGAGGCTGCCGGCCCCCAGGAAGAGCTGCCGACAACCGAGTTCACGGGTCTGGGTGACCTTGCCGGTGACGTCGATGGTGCGCACCGTCAGCACGTAGCCCCCGGCCGGGTCGGTCCGTACGCCGACGACGCGTTGCATCGTCTCGATGGTGACGTTGCCGGTGCCGAGGGCGGCGGCGAGGTAGGTCTTGTCGACGCTCTTCTTGCCGTGGTTGTTGCCGTAGATGACCTCGCCGGCGAGGGCGGACCGGGTGGCGGTGCCGGCGGCCTCGCGCTTCATGTACTCGAAGTCGTAGACGTTCGGGACGAAGGTGGTCCTCAGGCCGGTGTTCTGGGCGTGCTTGCGGGAGACGCGGGCGAAGCGGTACCACTCCGTGGACTCGAACCAGGCCGGGTCGATGTCGTTGACGCCGAGCATGGCCCGGGCGCGGGGGTAGTAGGTGCCGTACATCTCGTCGGCGTCGACCCGGGGCAGCACCTCGGAGAAGTACGAGCGTCGGGGCGTCGGCGCCATGCCGCCGTTGACGAGGGATCCGCCGCCCACCCCGCGCCCCACGTACACGGACATGTCGCCGAAGTTCACCCGGTCGAGGACGCCGGGGTAGGGGCTGATGTTCCGGTTGACCACGTCCAGCCAGAGGAACTGGGCGAGCGGGGCCTCGGTGCGGGTGCGGAACCACATGGAGCGCTGGTCGGGCGCGGAGGTGGACGGGAAGATCCTGCCGTCGGACCCGGGGGTGTCCCAGAGCCGGCCCATTTCGAGGACGACGGTACGGACGCCGGCCTGGCCGAGCCGGAGCGCGGCGACGGCCGAGCCGTATCCGGAGCCGACGACGATGGCGGGGGCGTAGGTCGCCGCGGCGGGTTCGACGGCTGCCGCGGAGGACAGTCCGATCCGGGTGAATCCGAGCACGGCCGCGGTTTGGAGGGCGCCGATGCCAAGCATGTGACGGCGCGTCAATTGGGGTGTCATGGCCGCATGATGAGCGGAATCCGCACATCCCCCCATAGCAGGCGCTGACACACATCTGAGTGACAGTCAGACATGGCGATCCGGCCACGGGCCCCAGCCCGACGGCCGGAAGGCCGCCCCCGGACGCGGAGCCTCAGAGCAGCTCGCGCAGGCGCTCGGCGAGCAGGTCCCAGCGCCACTTCTCCTCGACCCACGCGCGGCCCCGCTCGCCCATGCTGCGCCGCAGCTCCGGGTCCAGCAGCAGGGTGGCGATCCGGTCGGCCGCCTCCTCCGGGGAGCCGCCCCGGACCACCCAGCCGGTCTCCCCGTCCAGCACCGCGTCGGGGGCGCCGCCCGAGTCGCCCGCGACCACCGGGAGCCCCGTCGCGGAGGCCTCCAGGTACACGATCCCGAGCCCCTCGACGTCCAGTCCCCCGCGCCGGGTCCGGCACGGCATCGCGAAGACGTCACCGGCGCCGTAGTGCGCGGGCAGCTCCGACCACGGGACCGCCCCGGTGAAGACCACGGAGTCGGCCACGCCCGTGTCGGCCGCGAGCCGGCGCAGGTCGGCCTCGTACGGGCCGCCGCCCACGATCAGCAGCACGGCGTCGGGCACCGCGGCCAGGATCCGGGGCATGGCCTCGATGAGGGTGTCCTGCCCCTTGCGCGGGACCAGCCGGGACACGCACACCACCACGGGCCGCTCGGCGAGCCCGAGCCGGGCCCGGACCTCCGCCCCGCCCGATCCCGGGTGGAAGGTCTTCTCGTCCACCCCCGGCGGGAGTTGGACCATCCGGGCGGCCGCCCGGTCCGTGACCGCCGAGGCGATCCGCGCGCGGGTGTACTCCCCGAGGTAGGTCAGGGTGTCGGTGCCCTCGCCGATCCGTCGCAGCAACTGCCGCGCGGCCGGCAACTGGGCCCAACCGGCCTCGTGCCCGTGCGTGGTCGCGACCAGCCGGCGCGCCCCCGCCCGGCGCAGCGCGGGTCCCATCAGGCCGAGCGGGGCGGCCGCACCGAACCACACCGACTCGCAGCCGTGTTCGCGCAGCAGGCCGACGGCCCGCCGGGTCACCCTCGGGGTCGGCAGCAGCATCGTCGTGCGGTCGCGCACCACCTGGAAGGGCTGCTCCGCGTCGAAGGCCTCGGTGGCCTCACGGCCCTCGGCGCCGTGCTTCCAGGTGGAGGCGTAGACGACGATCCGGTCGGGATCCAGGCGCAGCGCCATGTTGTGCAGGAAGGCCTGGATGCCGCCGGGTCGCGGCGGGAAGTCGTTGGTCACGATCAGCGTCTTGTGCATCGTCAGCCAAAGTACCGGACGGTCCGGCGCGCACCCGCGCGGTCCCCGCCGAGCCTGTCCACCCGCCCCGGCACGCCCCCTGCCCCGGCCCGGCGCGGTTCGTCCCCACGGCCCGCGGCTAGCGGGTTCCCAGTTCCCCGCTCAGGGCCGCCTGCCAGGCCGTCGTCAGGCCCGTCAGGTCTCCGCCGATCGTGTCCGCCAGCGCCGTGGGCAGCGGCTCTCGGCCCGCCGACTCGTAGAGCCGGACCAGCGTGGCGTCGCCCCACTTGGCCGCGATCAGCCGGCAGGCCAGCCAGGAACCCTCGTACGCGCGCGCCAACGCGTCCGGGTCCCCGCCGAACGCGAAGGCCTCGTTCGAGGGCAGCGCGGCCGGCGGTTCACCGCGCCGCACCGCCCGCCCCAGCGCGGGCGCCGCCTCGGCCGGCGTGCTCGGGGTGTCCCGGTAGGCCACCCAGTCCGCGAAGCCCTCGGACAGCCACAGCGGGGTCCCGGCGGTGGTCGCGGCGCGGGTGGCCACGTGGGTGACCTCGTGGGTGAGCACGATCCGGCGGCCCGCCCCCGACAACTGGGCGTACCCCTCGGGATTGACGACCACCCGGTCGGCCGGCGCGGGCCCGGCCCCCGCCTTGCCGGTGGTGACGGCCCCCATGCCCCGGTACGCGGCGGCGGGCTGCCCCAGCAGCGCGGCCATGGCGTCCAGGGTGCCCGGGACCAGCACCACCACCCGCCCCGCCCAGGGCCCCGGCCAGGCGGCGTCGACGGCGGGCACCGCCCGGTCGGCCTCGGCGGCGATCCCGGACAGGGTCTGCCGGGTCTGTCCGACGCCCAGCACCAGCGCGTGCGCGCCCCGGACCACGGTCGGGTCGCCCTGGTCCCACAGCTGCGGCGGGGTACCCGGGGCGGGCCTGTCGCCGGTCACCCGCCAGGTCCCGTCGTCCCGGGTCAGGTCGACCTCGCGCACCGACTCGGCGGGGGCCTCGTCGTGGCCGGTCAGCCGGTAGCGGAGCCGGGCCCGCGCGAGTGCCCGGTCGCCGTCCCGCCGGACCGAGGTGACCTCGTACGACCAGCCCTCCAGCGGGATCCCGGCGAGGCGCGCGGGCGGGGCCGCGGACCAGTCGGCCACGGCGCGCCGGACGCCGGGGTCCAGAGGGGCGGCGCCGGCCAGGCCGCATCCGACCAGGAGCGCGCACAGCAGCAGGGGCAGGACTCGTACGACCGGCCGATGACGCGGGAGCATCGGACGATCGTACGCAGCGTCCGCCTCAGGGTCGGGTCACCGAGGACACCGGCATCATGCCGACGGGGTCGTAGCGCACCCGCGCGCCCGGGTAGGGGGCGTGGACCACCTGGCCGTTGCCGACGTACATGGCGACGTGGCTGGCGTCCGAGCGGTACGTCACCAGGTCGCCGGGCCGGGCCTGCGACAGCGGGACCTGCCGCCCCGCGTGCCGCTGCGCCTGCGAGGTGCGCGGCAGCGAGACGCCGGCCTGGCGGTAGGACCACACCATCAGCCCGGAACAGTCGAAGCCGGAGGGGCCGGTGGAACCCCACACGTACGGGCGACCCACGGCCGCCCGGGCCGCCATCACGGCGGTCGCGGCCCGGCCCGAGGACGCGCCGGCGGAGGAGATCTCGGGGAACGAGCCGGGCCGGTCGCCGGAGCGCGAGGCGCGCTCGAAGTCGGCCCGTTCCTGCGAGGGCATCGCGTTCAGCAGTCGGCGGGCGTCGGCGAGCTTGGCGGTGACGGACCTCTTGTGTCGGGCGACGTCGGCGCGCAGGGCGTCCAGCTCGGCGAGCTTGTGGGAGGCCTCCCGGCGTTGCACGGCGATCCGGCGCTGCTCGCCGCGGAGTTCGTCGAGCCGGTCGGCCTGGCGGTCGCCGAGTCGGCCGAGGACGGCTGCCTTGTCGAGGTAGTCGTCGGGGTTGTCCGACAGCATCAGCGAGAGGGTGGGGTCCATGCCGTCCGAGCGGTACTGGGCTCCGGCGAAGGCGCCGAGGATCCCGCGCAGGGTGTTGATGCGGTCCTGGCCCCGGGCGACGGAGTCCTGCGCGCGGCCGATCTCGGCGCGGAGCCGGTCGGCCTTCTCCCCGGCCTCGTTGAACCGCTCGGTGGCCTGTTCGGCTTCCTCGAAGAGCCGGTCGACCTGGGCGCGGGCGCCCGCCGAGGGGTCCTGCGGGAGACCGGGCGCCGCGCCGGCGGGTGCTCCCGCCAGGGCGACCGCGACGGTGGCCGCTGCGGCGGTGAGGACGGTGATCTTCGTGTTCCGGTCGAGGCCGCTGAGGCCGGACCGGCGATGGGACGCCACGTGGAACCGCTCCCTTCCGCTTGCGCGGGGCCCGGGTCCGCCCTCCGTGGACGGCCGTGTGCCGGGTTCCGCGCTGGCAGACAGTAGCGGCGTGACGGGGCGCCGACCAACGACCGTCGGGGCCCGGACACACGGGTGCCCCGCAGGAGACGCAGGTCACCGGCGGGGCGTGGGGTCACGGCGGGGCCGCGCAATTCGCCCGGATGGGCGGTGTCCGGCGCGCCTCCCCGGTCGGGGGAGGCGCGGGACGGGGTCAGCCGACGCGGACGCCGAACTGGAAGGGCATGTTCCTCATGGCTTCGTACTTGACGCCGCCCCTGGGGTTGGAGGCGTGGAAGACCTGGCCGTTGCCCGCGTAGAGGCCGACGTGGTGCAGGTCGTCGTAGAAGAAGACCAGGTCACCGGGCTGGAGCTGGCTCTCGCCGATGCGCGTGCCGTCGTTGACCTGCGTGAAGGTGGTACGGCTGATCTGGACGCCCGCCTGTCCGTAGGCCCACTGCGCCAGGCTGGAGCAGTCCCAGTACGCCATGCCGGTGGAGCCCATGTTGTAGCCCTTGCCCTCCTGGGTCAGGGCGGCGGCGAGCGCCTGCGCGGCCCGCCCGGAGCCCTTCACCGCACCGGGCTTGGCGCCCCCGTCGGCGGCCTTGGCGGCCTCCTCGCCGGCCTTGGCCTCCGCGGCCTTCAGTTGCGAACGCTCCTGCGCGGTCAGCGAGTTGAGGTGGGCCTGGGCTTCGGCGAGCTTGCCCTGGGCGGCGGCCTTCTTCTCGGCCAGTTCCTTGCGGGTGGCGTCGAGGTCGGCGAGCTTGGTGCCGGCCTCCGCGCGCTGCTGCGCCAGGGTCCTCTGCTTGGCCTGGATCGTGGATATCGCCTCGACCTGCTTGCCGCTCATCTGCTGGAGCATGGAGGACTTGTCGAGGTAGTCCTGGGGGTCGTCGGAGAGGAACAGTTGCATCGACTGGTCGAGGCCGCCGCCGCGGTACTGGGCCGTGGCCATCGAACCGAGCGTGCTGCGCAGGTCGTTGAGCTCCGCCTGGCCGCGCGCGACCGAGTCCTGGAGCCGACCGATCTCCTTCTCCAGCTTGTCCTGGCGGTCCTTGGCCGCGTTGGCCTTCTCGCCGGCCTGCTCGGACTCCTCGTAGAGGGCGTCGACCTGGGCCTTGACCTCGTCCTTGTTCGGCTTGTCCGGGGCGGCCGTGGCCGACTGGGCGGAGAGGGCGACGGCCGCGGTGGCGAGGGCGGTGAGGACGCTCACTCGCGTGCGGGTCGGCGGCTTGGGTCGACGGTGGGACGCCACGAACGCGAGCTCCTTCTTCCTGGAGCCGCCGAAGAGGGGCACACACTCGGCAGCGCGCCTCCGCCGACACCCCGAATGAGTGAACGACCGTACGAAGGTTTGAACAGACCCTAGTGACCCGGCTGTGATCAGTTCAAATCCCCGAAGGCAAAATTCCGGTCCCCGACCGGCTTCTTTACCGTCTTCGCACGCTCCGTACCGGTCAGTTGACGGTACGTTCCCTTCACCGCCCCACCAATACCGGCATTGCGCACAGCCGTTGCAGGAGGGGACAGAAGCCGCAGGTACTACGAAACTCGGGCGAGCCGCTTCAGCAGCAGTGCGGACGTCACCGGCCGGGCACCCGCCTTCGCCACCCCGTCCGCGACCTCCCGGTCCGTGGAGACCACGACCACGGGCCGGCCGGCGGGCTCGGCCCGCACCAACTGGCGGATCAGCTCGTCCGCCGTCACCCCCGCCTTGGAGAACAGCACCCGCACCCCGCGCGGCGGGGCGAGGAGTACCGGGGCGGCCAGTTCGGCGCCGTCGAAGACACAGGTCATCTCCGCGCCCGTCTGCGCGGCCAGCATCGAGAGCCCGCCCAGCAGCCGAAGCCGCTGCTTCTCCAGCGGCATCGTCGGATAGCCCGTCTTGGTCACGTTGTAGCCGTCGATCACCAGATGCGCCTGCGGCAGCGCCAACAACTGGTCCAGCAGCGCCGGATCGGTCTCCGACAGCGCCCGCGCCGCGATGTCCTTCGGGGTCATCCGACCCGGCTCCACCGCCTCCACCGTGTCCGCGGGCCGGGTGGACACGGGCGGCAGCGCCAGCTCGCGGCGCAGTCCGGCCGCCGCGTCCAACACGGTGTCCAGGAGCAGCCGCAGCCTCATGTCCTCGATGCTGCGCCCCTCGCGGGTGGCGCGGCGCGAGGTCTCCAGCGCCGATTCCACCTCCGCGAGGCGGGACTTGAGCCGCCGCGTCTCGCTCTCGGCGACCGTCACCTGCGCCGCCGCCTCCCCGCGGATCCCGTCGATCTCGGCATTGATCTTGCGCAGGGCCGCCTCGCCGCGCTTGACGTCGCTGAGGGCGCTGCGCAGCTTGCGCTGAAGCGATTCCGCTTCCTTGCGCGCCGCCTCCAGCTCGCCGCGCACCTGCTCACCGCCGCTGCGCTGGAGTTCGCGTACGTGCGCCAGCTCCTCGCGGAGCCGCTCCAGTTCGCGCCGGGTCTCGTCGCCGACCCGCTCGGCGTCGGCGCGCTGCGCCTCCTCGCCCGCGGCGGCCACCAGCTTGACCCAGCCGGCCGGCCTCAGCACGTACGCGGCGGCTGCCACGTCCAGCGGATCGGCGGCGGCGGGCGGGGCCCCGGACTCCAGGGCCCCGGCCAGTTCGGCCTGCGCCTCGCGGAGCTTCTCGGCGACCCGGCCGCGGAAGACGGCGTCCGTCTCCACGGCCGCGGCCATCGCGTTGCCCGCGAACTTGGCACGACGGGTCGGGGTGAACCGGGCGTACTGGCGCAGCTGCGCCGGGAGGTCCCCGACCGTCAGTCCGCCGAAGGCGTCCGAGACGAGTGCGACGACCCTGCGCCGCACGCCTTCCGGCAGCGGGCGGTCGAGCACCTCGGCGGCGTCGCCGGCCGCGTCGGCCGGCTCAGCGCCGCTTGCTGGCTCCACAATCCGTCACCCCTACCGTGATCTACCTGTGGGCCCGGCTCCTTCAGGAGTCCGCGCCCGGCCTGTCCACGAGCTCGATCTGGTCCACCGCGTTGCACCAGCGACAGCGAACCGACTCGATGGTCTCATTGACCACCTCTCGCTCCTCGACCTTGGGCTCCCCGGCGAGGTCCAAGTGGATGTACTCCACGACCTTCGACGAACGGGTCACGTCGAAACGCGTGAGGTTGCCGCACAGGGTGCAGCGCCACCGGGTGGTGTCGGTCGGCTGGGGAACCGTCATCAGGCCGCTCTCTCCTTCGTGGCTCTTTCAGTTTCAATTAAAGCGGCCCGCTGAGCCGTACGGCGGACCGCAGCTCGTAACCCTACGGCCTGCCACCGCTCCGAGGGGGTCCGGTTGGGTCATGCTCGGTCGCATGATCGTAAGGTGGCAGGCCGTCCGCGAGGCCTCCAGGGGCCCGGTGATCACCCACGCGCTGATCGCCGGCTGCTGCGTGGTGTTCCTCCTCGGTCCCGCCTCGGGCATGAATCCGGTCTACGGGACCGGTGACGAGCTGCTCGCGCGGGGCACCGACTACTTCCGGCGCTGGGGCGTCGTCCCCGATCAGCTCTTCTCCGGATCGGCCAGGGCGCTGCTCACCCCGCTGACCGCGCTGTTCGTCCACGGCAGCTGGCTGCACCTGCTGGGCAACATGCTCTTCCTGTACGTCTTCGGCGCGATGACGGAGGCCCGGATGGGCCGACCGGCCTTCCTCGCCTTCTGCGTCTGTACGGGCTACCTCGCCCTGGGCGCCTACGCGGCGGCCAACGCCTCCTCCGACCAGACCCTGGTCGGGGCGTCCGGCGCGATCTCGGCGGTGCTCGGGGCGTTCCTGTGCCTCTTCCCCCGCGCCCGGGTCACGAGCCTGTTCCCGTTCCTGTTCTTCCTGCCGCTGCGCTTCCCCGCCTGGATCGTGCTGATGTTCTGGTTCGCGTTGCAGTGGGTGGCGGCGCACCGGGCGGAAAGCGGTCCGGGGGTCGCCTATCTCGCCCACGTGGTGGGCTTCTCCCTGGGCTTCGGCTACGCGTGGGTGCGATACCGGCGTACGACTAGAGTGAGGAGACCAGTGACTGCCGGCGAGGGAGACAGCCAACCGTGATCACCGCGATCGTGCTCATCAAGACCAGCGTGGACCGGATCCCCGAGATCGCCGAGGCCATCGCCGCGCTGGACAGCGTCAGCGAGGTCTACTCCGTCACCGGTACCTACGACCTGATCGCCCTGGTCCGGGTGGCCCGCCACGAGAACCTCGCGGACATCATCCCGGGCCGCATCAGCAAGATCCCGGGCGTGGAGGGCACCGACACGCACGTGGCGTTCCGCACGTACTCCCAGCACGACCTGGAAGCCGCCTTCGCGATCGGCCTCGACGCGTAGGTTCCGGCCGGGCGTGTCGACGGCCGGCAGCCGTCGCGACGGCCGAAGGCCCCGGCGGGAATCCTCCCGACCGGGGCGCGCGGCGTTCAGGGGCCGACGGGCCTCAGACGGCCGGCACGCAGCGGCCCTCTTCGGTGTGGTACCGCCACTTGGCCCCGTCGGTGACGAGTTCCCTGACCGCGCCGACGAACCGCTCGACGTGCTCGTCGGGGGTGCCCGCGCCGAAGCTGACGCGGATCGCGTTCAGCGAGCGCTCCCCCGGGCCGGCCTCGGGCGCCCCGCACTCCCCCGGCTCCTGCGGCTCGCTGCCGAGCAGGGTGCGGACCAGCGGGTGGGCGCAGAACAGGCCGTCGCGGACGCCGATGCCGTACTCCGCGGAGAGGGCGGCGGCGAAGTGCGAGCTGTTCCACCCGTCGACGACGAAGGAGATGACGCCGACGCGCGGGGCGTCGTCCCCGAAGAGGGACAGCACGCGGACCGCCGGGACGTCGGCCAGGCCCTCGCGGACCTTCGCGATGAGGTGGTTCTCGCGGGCGACCAGGTTCTCGAACCCGGCCTCCTTCAGGGCGCGGCAGGCGGAGGCGATGGAGTAGACGCCGATGACGTTCGGTGAACCGGCCTCGTGGCGGGCGGCCGTGGTGTGCCACTCGACGTCCACGCCGCCGTCCTCGCGGCGGGCCACCTTGCGGGAGGCGCCACCGCCGGCGAGGTACGGATCGGCGGCCTGCAGCCAGTCCGCGCGGCCGGCGAGCACGCCCGAGCCGAAGGGCGCGTACAGCTTGTGTCCGGAGAAGGCCACCCAGTCCACGTCGAGTTCCCGCACGGAGACGGGGTGGTGCGGGGCCAACTGGGCGGCGTCCAGCACGATCCGCGCCCCGTGGGCGTGCGCAGCGGCGGCGAGCTCCCGTACGGGCCACAGCTCGCCGGTGACGTTGGACGCGCCGGTCACGCACACCAGCGCGGGACCGTACGGGTCGCGCCCGGCCAGCGCCCGCTCCAGGGTCTCGACGGCCTGGGCCGGGGTGCGCGGCGCGTCGAGGCAGGTGACCCGCGCGTCCCCCCAGGGCAGCAGGGAGGCGTGGTGCTCGGTCTCGAAGACGAAGACCTGGCAGTCGGCGGGGAGCGCGGCGGCGAGCAGGTTCAGGGAGTCGGTGGTGGACCGCGTGAAGATCACCTGGTCCTCGGCGCGGCAGTCGAGGAACTCCGCGACGGTGACCCGGCTCTGCTCGAAGAGGTCGGTGGAGAGCTGCGAGAGGTAGCCGGCGCCCCGGTGCACGCTTCCGTAGTACGGGGCGTAGGCCGCCACGTCGTCCCAGACCCGCTGCAGGGCGGGGGCGCTGGCCGCGTAGTCGAGGGCGGCGTAGGTGACCTCGCCGCCGGTGACGAGCGGCACGGTGACGTCGCGGCCGAGCACGGGCAGCGGCTCGACGCAGGCGGGGTCGGCGGCGACGTCGGCGGAGGTGGTGACGGCGGTGTTCAGGGATGCGGACATGGCGGAATCTCCCGGCAGGCAGGGCTGAATGGCTTCGGTGTGCCCGTACGCGGGTGCGGCTCGGCGGCCGACCGGAGGGGTACGGGGATGACCTCGGAGCACGGGAGGGCGTACGCGGGTACGCGGAGAGGTCCCTGTTCCGAGGGGTGAAGAAGGGGCGGAGTCGCCCTATCGCATTCGCTTGCTCACGGAAAACGCTCCTCGAGAGACCAGGACCCCTGGTGTCGAGGGATCCGCGCTTGCCGTAGACCTCACTGCCTACGGCCTGGTCATCACCCGGGGCACCCCGCCACGGAAGGAGGGTTGCCGGACAGCAAGCCGGGGCCTAAACGCTGTCACTCGTGACCTGGGCAGAATCCTGCCACACGATCCGTCGTGCGCAAGACCCCGGTCCGCATCGTGGACCGGGGTCTTGCCGTTTCACGCCGTTCGGACGAGCCGGCTACGCGTTGCTGGCCGTCACCCAGCGATCCAGCGCGGCGCGCGCCGATCCCGAGTCGATGGACTGCGCCGCCCGGGTGATGCCGGCCGCGATCTGCTCCTCCAGCGAGCCGCTGCCCGGGTCCAGCGCGACCAGGGCGGCGGCCGCGTTCAGCAGGACGGCGTCGCGCACGGGGCCGGTCTCGCCCGCGAGCAGGCGCCGGGCGACGTCCGCGTTGTACGAGGGGTCCTCGCCCCGCAGCGCGGACACGTCGACCACGTCGATCCCCACGTCGCGCGGGTCGAAGGGCAGCTCGGTGACCGATCCGTCCCGCACCCACCACACCCGTGAGGTGCCCGTGGTGGTCAGCTCGTCGAGGCCGTCGTCGCCCCGGAACACGAGCGCCGAGGAACCGCGTTCGGCGAGGACGCCCGCGACGATGGGCGCCACCCGGGGGTCGGCCACGCCGGTCGCCTGGGCGCGGACGCGGGCCGGGTTGGTCAGCGGGCCGAGGAAGTTGAACAGGGTCCGGATGCCCAGCTCCTTGCGCGCCGCCGCCACGTGCCGCAGCGCGGGGTGGAACTTCACGGCGAAGCAGAAGGTGATGCCGGCCTCCTCGGCGACCTGCGCCACCCGCGCGGGGGTGAGGTCGAGGTTGACGCCGAGCTTCTCCAGGACGTCCGAGGAGCCGCTCGCGGAGGAGGCGGCCCGATTGCCGTGCTTGACGACCTTGGCGCCGGTGCCGGCCACCACGATCGCCGACATCGTGGAGATGTTCACCGTCTTGGCCCCGTCGCCACCGGTCCCGACGATGTCCACCGTCCGGCCGGGCACCTCGATCAGGTTGGCGTGCTCGTACATGCTCCCGACCAGCCCGGCGATCTCCTCGACCGTCTCGCCCTTGGCCCGCAGCGCCACCACGAACCCGGCGATCTGGGCGTCGGTGGCCTCGCCGCGCATGATCGTGTCCATGGCCCAGGCGGTGTCCTCGGCGCGCAGGTCCCGGCCGGTCAGCAGGGCGTCGAGCACGCCCGGCCAGCCGCGGGCCGCCACGCTGTCGCCGCCTGCCGGGGTCACAACGTCCATGGTCCGCTCCTGCGCTAGTGGGCCGCCCCGTGCTCGCCGCCCACGTCTGATGGGTAAGGGCCTCAGCCTATCCAGCCGCGCGGGACGGCAAAGAGCCCCGTCCAGGGTCTGGACGGGGCTCTCGCCGTGGCGACACCAGGATTGACCGAAATCAATCCCTCATGCGGGTGCGGTCAAACGATCACGCGGGATCAGTGGTGGCCGTGGCCACTCTGGATCTCCTTGTACTCCTCCACCGTGGGCTTCGGAATCTGGTTGTTCTCCGCGTAGAAGCCCTTGCTGAGCTTCGCGCGGAGCTTCTCCGTGGCCGTGAGCTTGCGCTCGACACCGTTCTCGTCGACCGTCGGGCCCAGCTCGATCGGACGGTACTGCTCGTGCGCGGTGAGCGTGTGCAGCTGGGACTGCGGGAGCGGCTCGTGGACCTCGACGAACTCACCGTGCGGCAGGCGCTTGATGACGCCGGTCTCGCGACCGTGCAGCACCTTGTCGTGGTCCCGGCGCTGGAGGCCGAGGCAGATCCGCTTGGTGACGATGAAGGCGAGGACCGGTACGACGAAGAAGCCGATCCGGACGAACCAGGTGATCGAGTTGATCGACAGGTGGAAGTACTGGGCGAACATGTCGTTGCCGCCGCCGATGAGGAGCACGATGTACTCCGCGATCCAGGCGACACCGAAGCCCGTGCGGGTCGGGACGTTGCGCGGGCGGTCCAGGATGTGGTGCTCGCGCTTGTCCCCGGTGACCCAGGACTCGATGAACGGCCAGACGGCGATGGCGCCCAGCACCAGCGGGAAGAGCAGCAGCGGGATGAACACGCCCAGGACGAGGGTGTGGCCCCACAGGTTGATCTCCCAGCCCGGCATGGCTCGGATCAGGCCTTCCGGCATGCCCATGTACCAGTCGGGCTGCGCGCCGGTGGACACGTGGTCCGGGCGGTACGGGCCCAGCGCCCAGATCGGGTTGATCGAGGCGAGCGCCGCGATGGCCGCGATGACACCGAAGACCAGGAAGAAGAAGCCTCCGGCCTTGGCCATGTAGACCGGCAGCAGCGGCATGCCGACGACGTTCTTGTTCGTCTTGCCGGGGCCGGCGTACTGGGTGTGCTTGTGGAACACGACCAGGATCAGGTGGGCCACCAACAGGCCCATCATGATGCCGGGCAGCAGCAGGATGTGGACCGAGTAGAACCGCGCGACGAAGTCGCCGCCGGGGAACTCTCCGCCGAAGAGGAACATCGACAGGTAGGTGCCCACGACCGGGACCGACAGGATGGCGCCCTGCATGAAGCGGACACCGGTACCCGAGAGCAGGTCGTCCGGCAGCGAGTAACCGGTGAAACCGGTGAACATGCCGAGGACCAGCAGCAGGAAGCCGAAGATCCAGTTGACCTCGCGGGGCTTGCGGAACGCACCCGTGAAGAAGACGCGCATCATGTGCACGACCATGGCCGCGACGAAGATCAGCGCCGCCCAGTGGTGGATCTGCCGGATGAGCAGACCGCCGCGGACGTCGAAGCTGATGTCCAGGGTCGAGGCGAAGGCCTCGGACATCTGGACGCCCTGCATCGGCACGTACGAGCCGTGGTACACGACCTCGTTCATGCTCGGGTGGAAGAACAGCGTCAGGTACACACCCGTGAGGATGATGATGACGAAGGCGTAGAGGCAGATCTCACCCAGCATGAAGGACCAGTGGTCCGGGAAGATCTTGCGCATGTTCGCCTTGGCGAGGCCGTAGATGCCCAGGCGACCGTCCGCCCAGTCCGCTACGCGCTCGCCGGCGGGCGCTTTGCGCGCGCTGGTGTCAGTGGTGGCAGTGCTCATCCGCGCTCCCAGAAAGCAGGACCGACGGGCTCTTCGAAGTCGCCGAGCGCCTCGAGGAAACCTTCGTCATTGACGCCGATCCGCAGCTGCGGAAGCGCGTGACCAGCCGGGCCGAAGATGACTCGGGCGCCGTCGGAGAGGTCGAAGGTGGACTGGTGGCACGGGCAGAGCACGTGGTGCGTCTGCTGCTCGTACAGGCTGATCGGGCAGCCGACGTGGGTGCAGATCTTGGAGTAGGCGACGATCCCGTCGTGGGACCACTCCAGCTCCTGCTTGTCCTTGATGTCGTCCGGCTGGATGCGGACGATCATCAGGGCGGCCTTGGCGATCTGGGTCTGGAAGTCGTGCTGCTCCTCCTCCAGGCCTTCCGGCCGGGCGAAGGTGAGCGACCCGACGATGACGTCCTCGGGACGCAGCGGCTCGTTCGTGTTGTCGTTGATGAGCAGCTTGCCCTTGGCCCACAGGGTCTTGCGGAGCTTGTCCTCGGGCAGCGGGCCCAGGTCGCGCATCAGGATGACGCCGGAGAGCGGCAGCAGGGCCAGCGCTCCGAACATCGTGTTGCGGATCAGCTTGCGTCGACCGATGTCCGACTCGCGCGCGCCGTCGGCGAAGTCCGCGAGGACCTTCGCCTTGACCTCCGGCGGGGAGGCGATGGCGTGCCGCTCGTCGGCGACCTCGACGTCGGACATCAGGGTGCGGGCCCAGTGGACCGCGCCCGCGCCGATGCAGAAGAGGGCCACGCCCAGGGTCAGACCCAGGGCGAAGTTCAGGCCGCTCACCTTCCCGACGGGGAAGATGTAGACGATCTTGTCGATCGGGATGGCCACGTACGAGGCGATGAAGCCGATCGTGGCCAGCATCGACAGCGTGAACAGCATCGCGACCGTACGCTCGGACCGCTTGGCGGCCCGCTCGTCGATGTCCTGGATGCGCGGCTTGTGGACCGGAAGGCCCGGGTCGGCGAACGGATCGTCCGCGACCGCTACGCCACCGTGGTGCGCGTCGCCCTGCTCACTCGGCAGGTGCTTCTCTTCGGGAATGTCTTGGCTACTCATGACTTCTTGGCCTTAGCGGTGTGGGCCGCGACCCAGACGGCGACAGCGATCAACGCACCCAGACCGAAGATCCAGCCGAACAGACCCTCGGACACGGGGCCGAGGCCACCGAGCTTGAGACCACCGGGGCTGCTCGCCTTATCGCCGTTCACGTTCTGGAGGTACGCGATGATGTCCTTCTTCTGCTTCTCCGGCATGGTGCTGTCCGGGAAGGAGGGCATGTTCTGCGGGCCGGTGAGCATGGCCTCGTAGATGTGCTTCGGCTCGACGCCCTCAAGGTTGGGGGCGTACTTGCCGTGCGTCAGGGCGCCGCCCTCGCCGGTGAAGTTGTGGCACTGCGCGCAGTTGTTGCGGAACAGCTCACCACCCTTGGCGATGTCGGCCCCTGCCGGGTCGTACTGCTTCTCGGTCGGCGTGATCGGGCCGGCGCCGAGAGAGGAGATGTACGCGGCCAGCTGGTCGATCTGGGCCTGCGAGTAGATCACGGGCTTCTTCGGCACCTGGGCGCCGGGCTGCTGGGCGGGCATGCGGCCCGTGCTCACCTGGAAGTCGACGGCCGCGGAGCCGACGCCGACCAGGCTCGGGCCGTCAGAGGAACCCTGACCGCCGGTTCCGTGGCAGCTTGCGCAGCCCACGGCGTAGAGCTTCTTGCCCTCCTCGATGGCGAGGGACTGGGCGGTTTCATCGGCCTGCGCCTTGCCCGCCGGGGCAAAGGCGGCGTAGAGCCCCCCGGTGGCCGCCAGCGCGAAGAGTAGAACGACGACCGCCGCCAGCGGATGGCGTCGTCGTGCGGAGAGCTTTTTCACGGATTACCCCGGTGTCAGGATCTTCTGCGTCGGTGTTTCTGGATGGAGTGCCGGGTCGGGCCCGGCGACGTTCTCGCTACTTGATCAGGTAGATCGTCGCGAAGAGGCCGATCCAGACGACATCGACGAAGTGCCAGTAGTAGGACACGACGATGGCCGACGTGGCCTGTTCGTGGGTGAACCTCTTGGCCGCGTACGTCCGGCCGAGGACCAGCAGGAAGGCGATGAGACCGCCCGTCACGTGCATACCGTGGAAGCCGGTGGTCAGATAGAACACCGATCCGTACGGTCCGGACGAGAGAGACATGCCCTCGTGCTTGACCAGCTCGGTGTACTCGAACACCTGGCCGCCAATGAAGATCGCACCCATGACGAACGTGATGATGAACCACGTCCGGAGCTTCTTCACGTCACCGCGCTCGGCGGCGAACACGCCGAGCTGGCAGGTGAGCGAGGAGAGCACCAGGATCGTCGTGTTCGTCGCCGAGAAGGGCAGATTCAAGGCCGAGGCCTGTTCTGTCCAGTACTCGGCACCCGTCACTGATCGCAGGGTGAAGTACATCGCGAAGAGGGCCGCGAAGAACATCAGCTCGGAACTCAACCAGATGATGGTTCCGACGCTGACGAGGTTCGGCCGGTTGACCGTCGGGTGCGCGTGCCCGGTATCTACTGTCGTTGCTGTCGCCACGACCGACATTATGTCGGTCGCTTATCCCGCCCTCACCCCGGGGGGTGCCGTTCGGAGTGTCAGGGGCGTGTGCAAGGCCCGAACGGCCCATCAGATCGGGTGGCGGACGGGTGGTCGCGAGGCTGTGCGAACCGATGTTGACACCGGGTCGGACGGAGTAGCATCCCGCGCAACATCAACGTGATTCACGGGACACGTGGAGGAACGAAATGCGGGCGACTGCGCGAGTTCTGGTCTACAGCGACGACGCGGGCACCCGGGAGCAGGTGCGGCTGGCCGCCGGACGCAGGCCGGCCGCGGACCTGCCGCCGGTGGAGTTCCTGGAGTGCGCGACCCTTCCGGCGGTCCTGTCCGCGCTGGACGCGGGCGGCATCGACGTGTGCGTGCTGGACGGCGAGGCCGTCCCCGCCGGGGGCATGGGGGTGTGTCGGCAGATCAAGGACGAGATCTTCCGCTGCCCGCCGGTCCTGCTGCTCATGGGGCGCCCCCAGGACGCCTGGCTGGCCACTTGGAGCCGCGCGGACGCGGCGGTGACCCTTCCGGTGGACCCGGTGGACTTCCCGGAGGTTCTGGCGGGCCTGCTGCGGCCCCGGCTGGCCCTGGACGCGTAGAACGGGCGCGGAACACCGGAAACCGGCCCACGGGAGCCCGTACGGACTTCCATGGGCCGGTCGAGGGCCTCTTTCGGGGGGTTCTGCGCGCCCGCGCGCGCCGGTTCAGACCTGTGGGCGGAGTCGGGCCTGGTCCATGGGGTGGCGTCCGTCCTGGGTGCCCTTGAGGAGAGCGCTGCCCTCGCGCCACTCCTTCCACTCCATGTTCCAGTCGCCGAAGCCGTTCCCGAAGGTGTCCATGTCGTCGCCGATGCTGTTGATCACCTTGACGACGTCGCCCTCGGTGATGTTCTCGTAGAACCAGGCGGCGTTGCCCGTGCTCATGCCGGTGCAGCCGTGGCTGACGTTCTCGTAGCCCTGGGAGCCGACGGACCACGGGGCGGCGTGCACGTATTCACCACTCCAGGTGACGCGCGTCGCGTAGTAGACGGGCAGGTTGTAGTACTCGCTGCCGCCGATGCCGACGGTGTCGCCGCGCATCTGGACGAAGTACTGCTTGCCGAGGACCACTTTGATCCCGTTTCGGGTGGAGAAGCCCGGCTTTCCGGTGGTCACCGGAATGGTGTTGATCACTTCTCCGTTGCGCCGGAAGGTCAGGTAGTGCGAGGAGGCGTCGGTGGTGACCTCGACGCGGTCGCCGATCTCCAGCTTCAGCGGCTTGGCCGCGGCGCCGTAGAGGTCGTCGGTGATCCTGACGCCCTCCAGGTTGCTCCGCACGGAGACGGTGGTGTTGGCCGGCCAGTACTCCTTGGGCCGGAAGTGCAGGTTCTTGTCGTCGACCCAGTGCCAGGCGCCCTCGACGCCCTCCGGCGTGTCGACGACCAGGCCGCGCTCGACCAGCGCGCGGGCCGCCTTGTCCTTGACGGGCTCGTTGAGTTCGGCCGTGATGGGCTGTCCGACGCCGTACTTGCCCTCCTCGGGCCCGAACTCGACCTGGAGGACGCCTTTGGAGGGCGTGGTGTCGAACGCCATCGTGCGCTGCCCCGGAGCGCCCCTCTCGTCCTCCGTGTTGACGGTGACGGTGTAGCGGACGCCTGCGGCCAGCGGGACCGTGCTGTGCCAGCGCTCGCCGGTGGCGGTGAGCTCGCCGGCCAGGCGGCGGCCATGGGTGTCGACGACGGTGACGTCGGTGATCCGGCCGCCGCCGCTCTTCGCGGTGATCTCCAGTGGCCGGTTGTGGTCCACCGGACGTCCGCCGGCCTTCTGGTTGAAGGCGACCTGCTCGCCCGCGTCAAACGGGCGGGCGGACAGCGGGTTCTCCTCTTCGGACCCACAGGCGGTGGCGCCGGCCCCGAGGGACGCGACCAGCAGGGAGCAGCCGATTACCGTCCAAAGACGCGGTGAGTGGTTCATGGGGCTAACGCTATGAAGATATGACAATTACGGCGCGCGGGGTGACTGCAAACGAGGGGCCCGGACTCCTCTGTTCGAGGTGTCCGGGCCCCTGGTGTCTTGCGTGGGTGCCGCTTTGGCTACTGGTTCTGGTTCTCACCGCGGTAGTACTCGTACACCCAGCCCCACAGGCCGATCACGATGATCGGGGCCGAGAAGTACATGAGCCACCAGCCGAAGATGACGCCCATGAACGCGAGCGCGCCACCGACGGCCAGCGAGAGCGGCTGCCAGCTGTGCGGGGAGAAGAACCCCAGCTCGCCCGCCTCGTCGGCGACGTCGGCCTCCAGGTTGTCCTGGGCCATCTCGTCCACGCGCTTGGCCGTGAAGGCCAGGTAGTAGCCGATCATGACGCTCAGGCCGAAGGCCAGGAAGAGCGCGGTGGTGCCTACGGGCTCCTTCGACCACACGCCGTACACGACGGCCATGATCAGGATGAAGAAGGAGAGCCAGAGGAACATCTTGCCCTGGATCTTCACTTGCCGGCCTCCTTGCCACCGGTGACGGCCTTGGTGCCGGCGCCGTGGTCCTCAAGGTGGTCGAGGGCCGCGATCTCCGGGTGGTGCAGGTCGAACGCCGGGGACTCGGAACGAATCCGCGGGAGGGTGAGGAAGTTGTGCCGCGGCGGCGGGCAGGACGTCGCCCATTCGAGCGAACGGCCGTAGCCCCACGGGTCGTCGACCTCGACCTTCTTCCCGTACTTCGCCGTCTTCCAGACGTTGTACATGAAGGGCAGCATCGACAGGCCGAGCAGGAACGAACTGATCGTGGAGATCGTGTTCAGCGCGGTGAAGCCGTCTGCCTCGAGGTAGTCGGCGTAACGACGCGCCATGCCCTCGGCACCCAGCCAGTGCTGCACCAGGAAGGTGCCGTGGAAGCCCACGAACAGCGTCCAGAAGGTGATCTTGCCGAGGCGCTCGTCCAGCATCTTGCCCGTGAACTTCGGCCACCAGAAGTGGAAGCCGGAGAACATCGCGAACACCACGGTGCCGAAGATCACGTAGTGGAAGTGCGCGACGACGAAGTACGAGTCGGAGACGTGGAAGTCCATCGGGGGCGAGGCCAGGATGACGCCGGTCAGACCACCGAAGGTGAAGGTGATCAGGAAGCCGACGGCCCAGAGCATCGGGGTCTCGAAGGACAACGAGCCCTTCCACATGGTGCCGATCCAGTTGAAGAACTTCACACCGGTCGGTACCGCGATCAGGAAGGTCATGAAGGAGAAGAACGGCAGCAGCACACCGCCGGTGACGTACATGTGGTGGGCCCACACCGTCACCGAGAGGCCGGCAATCGCGATCGTCGCGGCGATCAGACCGATGTAACCGAACATCGGCTTGCGCGAGAAGACCGGGATGACCTCGGAGATGATGCCGAAGAAGGGCAAGGCGATGATGTACACCTCTGGGTGTCCGAAGAACCAGAAGAGGTGTTGCCACAACAAGGCGCCGCCGTTGGCCGCGTCGAAGACGTGCGCACCGAACTTCCGGTCGGCCTCCAGCGCGAAGAGCGCGGCGGCGAGGACCGGGAAGGCGAGCAGGACCAGGACACCGGTCAGCAGCACGTTCCAGGTGAAGATCGGCATGCGGAACATCGTCATGCCGGGCGCGCGCATGCAGATGATCGTGGTGATGAAGTTGACCGAGCCGAGGATCGTGCCGAAGCCGGAGAAGGCCAGACCCATGATCCACATGTCGGCGCCGATGCCCGGCGAACGCACCGCGTCCGACAGGGGCGAGTAGGCGAACCAACCGAAGTCGGCCGCACCGTTCGGCGTCACGAAGCCGGCGACCGCGATGGTCGAACCGAAGAGGTACAGCCAGTACGCGAACATGTTCAGCCGCGGGAACGCCACGTCGGGCGCGCCGATCTGCAGCGGCATGATCCAGTTCGCGAAGCCCGCGAAGAGCGGGGTGGCGAACATCAGCAGCATGATCGTGCCATGCATGGTGAACGCCTGGTTGAACTGCTCGTTCGACATGATCTGCGTACCCGGACGGGCCAGCTCGGCGCGCATGAAGAGCGCCATGATCCCGCCGATGATGAAGAACACGAACGACGTGATCAGGTACATCGTGCCGATGGTCTTGTGGTCGGTGGTGGTCAACCACTTCACGACGACATTGCCCGGCTGCTTGCGCCGTACCGGCAGCTCGTTCTCATACGAGTCGGCGGCGGCACCCTGAGATTCGTTGAGGATGCTCACAGTTTGTTCGTCTCCGAGTTCCGGGCCGGGTCGGTCTGCTTGATGCCGGCCGGCAGGAAGCCGGTCTGCCCCTTCTCGGCCAGTTCCTTCAGGTGCGCCTGGTACTTCTCCGGCGAGACGACCTTCACGTTGAAGAGCATCCGGGAGTGGTCCACGCCGCAGAGCTCGGCGCACTTGCCCATGAAGGTGCCCTCCTGGGAGGGGGTCACCTCGAAGACGTTGGTGTGGCCGGGGATGACGTCCTGCTTGAACAGGAAGGGCACCACCCAGAAGGAGTGGATGACGTCATTGGACGAGAGGATGAAGCGGACCTTCTCGCCCTTGGGGAGCCAGAGGGTCGGACCCGGGTTGCCCGTCTGCGGGTTCCGGTCACCGGGGACGCCCTGGGTGTAGACGCCTTCGGCGCCCTTGGGGAAGTCCTTGGCGAAGCGGTCCGGGATGGAGGCGAGCTCCTTGGGGACCGCGACGGCCCCCTCCTTCTTCTCCTCGCCGACCGACGGGGCCGGCAGCTTCGGGGTCGCGGGGTCGCCGTCGACGTCCTCGATGTAGTTGAAGCCCCAGCTCCACTGGTAGCCGACCACGTTGATGGTGTGGGCGGGCTTGGAGAGGGCGAGCAACTTCGACTCGTCACGCGCGGTGAAGTAGAAGAGCACCGAGACGATGATGAGCGGGACCACGGTGTACAGCGCCTCGATGGGCATGTTGTACCGGGTCTGCGCCGGAACCTCGATCTTCGTGCGGCTGCGCCGGTGGAAGATGACGCTCCACAGGATCAGGCCCCACACCAGGATGCCCGTGATCAGCGCGGCAGCCCAGGATCCCTGCCAGAGGGAGAGAATGCGCGGCGCCTCCTCAGTTACCGGAGTCGGCATTCCGAGGCGAGGGAAGTCTTTCCATGTATACGAGCAACCAGTGGCGGTCGCCAGGACCACGCCCGCAGTCAGCGCCTGGAGCAGCTTCCGCCGCATCGGGCGCCGCGGCGAGCGGTCGGAGCCGTAGGGACTCACGTAGCGCCTTCCCGAGAGTCTCGGCCCGCGTGGCTGGCCGCGGCCGTATTCGGGTCGGTCGCCGGCCCTGACGCAGGCAGGGGTTTGGATGTTTATGCGGACCAAACCCTACTGGACGCTATTTGGGGTCGCGCGGGGAGGGTGCCCAACGCGCCGCTACTGACCCCGAAGGGATGGATCCGCCGTCCGGGGGACGGGCCATCCGGCCCTGAATGGCGCACTCCGGCGGACAACTGACGGCCCCTGACCTCGGGCGTCCCCGGCCGCCGGTTAGCGTGGCCGGATGCCGTACTTCGACACCGCCTCAGCCGCTCCGATGCACCCTGTGGCCCGTCAGGCGCTGCGGGCCGCCCTGGACGAGGGCTGGGCCGACCCGGCCCGGCTGTACCGGGAGGGCCGCCGTGCCCGGTTGCTGTTGGACGCGGCGCGCGAGGCCGCCGCCGAGGCGGTGGGCTGTCGCCCCGACGAGCTGGTGTTCACTCCTTCGGGGACGCACGCGGTTCACACGGGCCTCGCCGGAGCCCTGGCCGGACGCCGGCGGGTCGGCGGGCACCTGGTGGTGTCGGCGGTCGAACACAGTTCTGTACTGCACGCCGCCGAGGTGCACGCGGCCGGCGGAGGCACGGTCACCGAGGTGCCGGTCGACCGCTTCGGCGCGGTCAACCCGGCGGAGTACGCCGCCGTGCTCGGCCCGACCACGGCGCTGGCCTGTCTCCAGTCGGCCAATCACGAGGTGGGCACCGTCCAGCCGGTGGCGGAGGTGGCCGAGGTGTGCGGCGCGGCCGGGGTGCCGCTGCTGGTGGACGCGGCGCAGTCGCTGGCGTGGGGCCGGGTGGAGGGCGGGTGGTCGCTGCTCACCGCGAGCGCCCACAAGTGGGGTGGCCCGCCCGGGGTCGGGCTGTTGGCGGTCCGCAAGGGCGTCCGGTTCTCCCCCCAAGGCCCCTCGGACGAGAGGGAGTCGGGCCGCTCCCCCGGTTTCGCCAATCTGCCCGCGATCGTGGCGGCGGCGGCCTCGCTGCGGGCGGTGCGCGCCGAGGCCGATGTGGAGGCGGCCCGACTGCGATTGCTGGTGGACCGGATCCGGCGGCGGGTGGCCCGGCTGGTGCCGGACGTGGAGGTGGTCGGCGACCCGGACCGGCGGCTGCCGCACCTGGTCACGTTCTCCTGCCTGTACGTCGACGGGGAGACGCTGCTGCACGAGCTGGACCGGGCGGGCTACTCGGTGTCCTCCGGCTCCTCCTGCACCAGTTCGACCCTGACGCCTTCGCACGTGCTGCGCGCCATGGGGGTGCTGTCGGAGGGGAACGTACGGGTGTCCCTGCCGCCCGGGACCACCGCCGACGACGTGAACGGCTTCCTGGAGGTCCTGCCGCGCGCGGTGGCCGACGTCCGGGAGAAGCTCGGGGTGAGCGAGCCGGAGCCCTGCGCGCCGGTCGCGGACGCGGTGCGCCTCGACGCCCTGGGGCTGCGCTGCCCCCAGCCGGTGATCGAACTGGCCCGGGCGATCGTGACGGTACCGGTGGGCGGCACGGTGACGGTCGTGTCGGACGACGAGGTCGCCCGCCTGGACATCCCGGCGTGGTGCGCGATGCGCGGCCACGCCTACCTGGGCGAGACGGCGGCCGAGGTGGGTGTGGCGTACGCGGTCCGCCGGCTGCGCTGACGCCGTCGGGGGGCATGCGGACGGCTGGGGGCACGTGGACGGCGGCGCGGCGGGAGTGCTCCCGCCGCGCCGTCGGGTGGCCTTACGCCGAGAGGTGGGACCGGACCTCGGCCGCGGCCTCGTCCCCGTACGCCTTCGTGAAGCGCTCCATGAAGTGCGCCCGCGCCAGCGTGTACTCCTGCGTGCCCAGCGTCTCGATGACCAGCGTGGCGAGCATGCAGCCCACCTGCGCCGCCCGCTCCAGGCCGACGCCCCAGCCCAGGCCCGTCAGGAAGCCGGCGCGGAAGGCGTCGCCGACGCCCGTCGGGTCCACCTTCGCGGTCTCCTCGGGGCAGCCGACGACGATCGGCTCCTCGCCGACCCGGTCGATCCGCACGCCCTGGGAGCCCAGCGTCGTCACCCGGGTGCCGACCTTGGCCAGGATCTCCGCGTCGGTCCAGCCGGACTTCGACTCGATGAGGCCCTTCTCGTACTCGTTCGAGAAGAGGTAGGTCGCGCCCTCCATCAGGGTGCGGATGTTGTCGCCGTCCATGCGGGCGATCTGCTGCGAGAAGTCGGCGGCGAAGGGGATCCCGCGCGTGCGGCACTCCTCGGTGTGGCGCAGCATCGCCTCGGGGTCGTCGGCGCCGATGAGGACGAGGTCCAGCCCGCCCACCCGGTCGGCGACGGCCTTCAGCTCGATCAGCCGGGCCTCGCTCATCGCGCCCGTGTAGAAGGAGCCGATCTGGTTGTGGTCGGCGTCCGTCGTGCAGACGAAGCGCGCGGTGTGGAGCACCTCGGAGATCCGCACGGACTCGGTGTCGACCCCGTTGCGGTCCAGCCACGCGCGGTACTCGTCGAAGTCCGAGCCGGCCGCGCCGACCAGGACGGGGCGGCTGCCGAGCTGACCCATTCCGAAGCAGATGTTCGGGCCGACACCGCCCCGCCGTACGTCGAGGTTGTCCACGAGGAAGGAGAGGGAGACCGTGTGCAGCTGGTCCGCGACCAGCTGATCGGCGAAACGGCCGGGGAAGGTCATGAGGTGGTCGGTGGCGATGGAGCCGGTGACTGCGATGCGCACGGCGTGGATGCTCCTGCGGAGGGCGGCAAGGGGGACATTCAAAACTACCCGTTCCCCGGCGCCAGGCCGACCGTACGAAACTACCCCGTAGTAGGCCTTTCTTCGCCTGCCGAGCCGGGCCTACGGTGCCTTCATGACCTACAGCGATGGCTTCGGGTACGCCGACCACACCGCCGAGATCCGTCCCGGTTTCGCACGCCTGCTGGGTGATTGCGCCCGGATGGCCCCGCACTGGGCGGTCCCGGTGGGCCCGCGTCCGGACCGGGTGGCACCGTCCCAGATCCACGGCATCAGTGTCCCGCCCTCCTCGGCCCGGCTGATCGCGTCCACCGCGGAGTACGGCGACTAGGTCGTCTCTTTCGGATCCTGCCTGACCCGGTCGCTCCCGGGGGGAACCGGTTTCGCCCCTGTCCCGTCACACCCGCGTCACGTACGACGGGACGAGTGAAGGAGCGATTCGGTGACCAGCGAAGAACCCGACACAGCACGCGCCACACGACGGCGGCCGGCCTGGGCCATCGGCTCGATCGCGGCCGCCGTCCTGCTCGCGGGTGGCGGTACGGCCTTCTGGGCGTCGACGGCCCACGGCGACGGATCCGGCGCCGGGCGGACGGGCGAGCGCACGGCCGCCGCGGCACGCGAGGCCGGGACCCCGTCGGGGCCGGGGATCGCCCCCGGCGAGCCGGACCCGTCCGGCGGCGGGGTGACGTACCGCGCGGACGTGAAGCTGCCCGAGGCCCCGGCGAAGGCGCCTGCGTTCGCCGCGTCGGGCGAGGTGACCTCCGAGGAAGTGGCGCGGCTGGCGGGCGCGTTGGGCGTCACCGGCGCGCCCCGGCTGTCGGGCGGGCAGTGGTTGGCCGGCGAGGGCGCCGACGGCTCCGGGCCCCGGCTGACGGTCGCCCTCAAGGCTCCCGGCACCTGGACGTTCAACCGCTTCCAGCCGGGCGGTGACAACGGCGGGGGCGGGGACGACTGCAAGCGTGGTCAGGACACCTGCGGACCGGCCACCCTTCCGAAGGACCCGCAGGAGCCGCAGGGCTCCACCGGCGCCACGCCGGTCTCCGAGGAGGCCGCCAAGGCCGCCGCGGCCCCGGTGCTGGCCGCCGCGGGTCAGGCCGGCGCGAAGCTGGACGCCCGCCTCGCGCAGGGCTCGGCCCGGGTGGTGACCGCGGACCCGGTGATCGGCGACCTGCCCACGCAGGGCTGGTCCAGCAAGGTCAGCGTGGGTCCGGACTCCCGGGTGGTGGCGGCGAGCGGCGAGCTGAAGGCGCCGGTCCGGGCCGCCGAGCAGTCGGTGGTCGGGGCCGTCGAGGCGCTGGCCCGGCTGAACGCCCAGAAGTCCGGTTCGAACGGTACGGGCACCGGCCCGAGTGGCTGCGCGACCTCGGTGCCGCTGACTCCGGACACCCCGGTCGGGGCGACCGACACGCTGCCCTGCAACCCGGAGCCGCGCCCGATGAAGCCGCCGCGGACGGAGACCGTGCGGGGCGCCGTGCTCGGGTTGGCGCCCGGGACCGTCGACGGTACGCGGGGCCTGGTCCCGGCCTGGCACTTCGAGGTGGCCGGCAAGGACGGCGCGGCGGGCCACACGGTGGTCCAGCCGGCGTCGGCCGAGGAGAGCACCGCTCCGGCGCCGGTCCCGCCGACGGGGGGACGCACCGTGCCCGGGTTCTCGTACGCCGAGGCCGACCGGAAGCTGACCGTGAACTTCTGGGGCGGGGTGTGCAGCGCGTACGCCGTGGAGGCGCGCGAGGACGGCGGGTCGGTACTGGTGAAGATCACCGACACCCCGAACAAGCCGGGCCAGAACTGCATCATGATCGCGGAGGAGATGTCCCGGACGGTGACCCTCAAGGAGCCGCTCGGCGACCGGAAGGTGGTCGACGCGACCACGGGCAAGCCGCTCCCCCGCGGGTGAGCCGGAGGGATGCCGTCGCGGCGGCGTCCCGGCAGGGACCCCGACCATGCGAGCCCGACATGCGAGAGGGCCCGCGCACCGGTCGTACTCGACCGGTGCGCGGGCCCTCGTCGTACAGGCTTAGCTGAACGAGTCGCCGCAGGCGCAGGAGCCGGTGGCGTTCGGGTTGTCGATGGTGAAGCCCTGCTTCTCGATGGTGTCGACGAAGTCGATGGAGGCACCGTGGAGGTAGGGCGAGCTCATCCGGTCCGTGACGACCTTGACGCCGTCGAAGTCCTTGACGACGTCGCCGTCGAGGGAGCGCTCGTCGAAGAAGAGCTGGTAGCGCAGGCCCGAGCAGCCACCGGGCTGAACGGCCACGCGCAGCGCCAGGTCCTCACGGCCTTCCTGCTCCAGCAGGGTCTTGACCTTCACGGCGGCGGCGTCGGACAGGAGGATGCCGTCGCTCACAGTGGTCTTGTCGTCCTGTACGGACATCTGCATTCACTCCCGAAGTGGGCGGCTCCCCGCCGGAGGCTGGGGAAACGTCGGACTCTTGCCGTCGGTGGCAACCAGCGCGATGGCGGATTCATTCCGGGTCCCGCGCCTTGTCTCGATATTCATGCTCGCACACCGGCACGGGGGGACGTACCTGACGGACGGGAGAGTTCCGGGGCGGGCGAATGCGTCACATCGACGCTATCGGGCATCGTCAAACTGACGTGAAGCGGTTATGATAGATAACGTCAAATAGACGAGAAGTCGAAGCGCTTCCTCGGAAGTACCTAGTCGCAGAACAGAAAGGGTGCGTGTCGTGACCACCGCCCAGCCTTTGGACGTCCAGCCGACGCCCCTTGCCCTGCTGCTGCTCGGCCGCGAAGCCGACCCCAAGAGCGAGCGCGGGGTGGAGTGCCCCGGCGACCTGCCCTCGCCGTCGGACCCGAACCTGGTGGCCCGCGCCCGCGCGGCCAAGGAGAAGCTCGGGGACAAGGTCTTCATCCTCGGCCACCACTACCAGCGTGACGAGGTCATCGAGTTCGCGGACGTCACCGGCGACTCGTTCAAGCTGGCGAAGGACGCGGCCGCCAAGCCGGAGGCCGAGTACATCGTCTTCTGCGGCGTCCACTTCATGGCCGAGTCCGCGGACATCCTCACCTCCGACGACCAGAAGGTCGTCCTTCCCGACCTCGCGGCCGGTTGCTCGATGGCCGACATGGCCACCGCCGAGCAGGTCGCGGAGTGTTGGGACGTGCTGACCGAGGCCGGGATCGCGGGCGACACCGTGCCGGTCTCCTACATGAACTCCTCGGCCGACATCAAGGCCTTCACCGGCAAGCACGGCGGCACGATCTGCACGTCGTCCAATGCCAAGAAGGCCCTGGACTGGGCCTTCGAACAGGGCGAGAAGGTGCTCTTCCTGCCCGACCAGCACCTCGGGCGCAACACCGCGGTCCGCGACATGGGCATGTCGCTGGACGACTGCGTGCTCTACAACCCGCACAAGCCGAACGGCGGCCTGACCGTCGAGCAGCTGCGCGACGCCAAGATGATCCTGTGGCGCGGGCACTGCTCGGTGCACGGCCGGTTCTCGGTCGAGTCGGTCGAGGACGTCCGCGCCCGCATCCCCGGCGTGAACGTCCTGGTCCACCCGGAGTGCAGGCACGAGGTCGTGGCGGCCGCGGACTACGTCGGCTCCACCGAGTACATCATCAAGGCGCTGGAGGCGGCCCCGGCCGGTTCCAAGTGGGCCATCGGCACCGAACTGAACCTGGTCCGCCGCCTGGCGAACCGATTCGCCGCAGAGGACAAGGAGGTCGTCTTCCTCGACAAGACGGTCTGCTTCTGCTCGACGATGAATCGCATCGACCTGCCGCACCTGGTCTGGACCCTGGAATCCCTCGCCGAGGGCAACCTGGTCAACCGGATCGAGGTCGACAAGGAGACCGAGAGCTTCGCGAAGCTCGCCCTGGAGCGCATGCTCGCGCTTCCGTAGCGATCCGCTCGAACGCGGGTCGTCCGTGAACGGAGAAGGGGCGCCCGGCGGCAAGCCGGGCGCCCCTTCTCCGTTCCCGAACGCCCGCCGCTCTCGCACCACGGCCCGGGTCCCGGCCCCCGTACGCGTACGGGGGCCGGGACCCGGGGTCCGGCGCGTCAGACCTTGACCGGGGCGTCGTCCTCGGTCGGGGCGGAGCTGGAGACCACCGTCAGGCGGGCCCGCTTCTTCGCCCGGCGGCGCTCCTTGAACAGCTCGACCATGGTGTAGAGGGTCGGCACGAGCAGCAGGGTCAGCAACGTCGAGCTGACCAGGCCACCGATCACCACGACCGCGAGCGGCTGCGAGATGAAGCCGCCCTCTCCGGTGACGCCGAGCGCCATCGGGAGCAGCGCGAAGATCGTCGCGAGGGCGGTCATCAGGATCGGGCGGAGCCGGTGGCGGCCGCCCTCGATGACGGCCTCGACGACGCCGAGGCCCTGGGCGCGGTACTGGTTGACCAGGTCGATCAGGACGATCGCGTTGGTCACCACGATGCCGATGAGCATCAGCATGCCGATCATCGCCGGGACGCCCATGGGGGTGCCGGTGACGATGAGCAGACCGAGCGCACCGGTCGCCGCGAACGGCACGGACACCAGCAGGATCAGCGGCTGGACCAGCGAGCGGAAGGTCGCGACCAGCAGCATGAAGACGATCGCGATGGCCGCGAGCATGGCCAGGGCCAGGGAGGCGAAGGCGTCGTCCTGGTCCTCGGAGACGCCGCCGATCGAGGCCGTGGCGCCTGCGGGCAGGTCCAGCGCCTTGATCTTGCCCTGGAGCTCCGTGCCGACCGCGCCGGTGTTGTCGCCGACCGGCCTGGCCGTGATGGTGGCGGCGCGGGCGCCGTCGATCCGGGTCATCGCGACCGGGCCGGGCACCACCTTGACCTCGGCGATGTCACCGAGCTTGACCGGGCCGATCGGGAGCGCCTGGAGCTGGGCCAGGGTGGTGGCCGGCTGCGCCGACCTCACGAGGATGTCCCGCTCCGTGTCGTCCAGGACGGCCTTGCCCGCCGGGGTGCCCCGGACGGACTGGGCGACGATCGCGCCCAGGGTGGCCTGGTCCAGGCCCGCCTCGGCGGCCTTGGGGCCGGCGACCACCGAGATCCGGGGCACCGACTGCGAGAGGTCGCTCTGCACGTCGGTGACGTCCTTGAGCTTCGCCACCTCTGCCTGGACCTGCGCGGCGGCCTTGGCCAGCACGTCGGCGTCGCCGGCCTTGACGACCACGCTCAGGTTGGAGCTCCCGAAGCCGCCGCCCGCGATGATGCGGGTGTCGCCGACGCCGTCGAGCGCGGCGAGCTTGGTCTCGATGCTCTTCTTGACGGACTCCGCCTTGCCGGAGTCCTCCAGCGTGACCTGGTACGAGGCCTGGTTGGAGCCCGTGCCTCCGCCGAAGGCCGCCATGAAACCGGAGGAACCGACGGTGACCTGGTAGTCCTTGACGCCGTCGACCGAGGCGAGGACCTGCTCGACCTTGCGGCTCGACGCGTCCGCGGCGGCCAGCGAGGTGCCGGGGGCCAGCTCCTGCTTGACCGTCAGGGTGTCCTGCTCGCCCTGGTCGAAGAAGTTGGTCTTCAGCAGCGGGGACATGGCGAAGGTGGCGACGAGGACCACGACGGCGATGGCCACGCTGGTCAGCCTGCGGCGGGTCGCGAAGCCCAGGACGCGCACGTAGAAGCGCTGGAGCCGGCTGCGGGCCTCCTTCTCCTCCGCGTCGCGGCGGGCCTTGTCCGGGTCCTGCGAGGTGCCCTTCGGGGCGCGCAGGAACCAGTACGCCAGGACCGGGACCACCGTCAGCGAGACGAGCAGCGAGGCCAGCAGGGCCGCGGTGACGGTGAGGGAGAAGGAACCGAAGAGTTCGCCGATCATCCCGCCGACGAGGCCGATCGGCAGGAAGACGGCGACGGTGGTCAGCGTGGACGAGGTGACCGCGCCGGCCACTTCCTTGACGGCGGTGATGATCGCGGCCTCGCGCTCCTCGCCGTAGCCGAGGTGCCGCTTGATGTTCTCCAGGACCACGATCGAGTCGTCGACGACGCGCCCGATGGCGATGGTGAGTGCGCCCAGGGTCAGCATGTTGAGCGACAGGTCGCGGGTCCACAGCACGATCAGCGCGAGGACCACGGACAGCGGGATGGAGACCGCGGTGACCAGGGTCGAGCGCAGGGAGCCGAGGAAGACCAGGATCACGATCACCGCGAAGAGCAGGCCGAGCAGGCCCTCGGTGGTGAGGCTGGAGATGGACTTGGCGACGGCCGGGCCCTGGTCGGTGACCACGGCCAGGTCGGCACCGGAGCCGAGGGTGGAGCGCAGCTCGGGCAGCTTGTCCTTGACGGCGTCGGAGATCGCGACGGCGCTGCCGTCCTTGTCCATGGTCAGGACGAGGGCGAGGCTGGGCTTGCCGTTGGTGCGGGTGATCGAGACGGCCTGGGCGGCCTCCTGCTTCACCGCGGCCACGTCGCCGAGGCGGACGGCCGGCTTGCCGGGGCCGGGGCTCAGCCGCAGGTCCTCCAGCTGGGCGAGGGAGGTGTAACCGGCGCCCACGCGGACGGTGCGGTTCTTGCCCTCCTCGTCGAAGGAGCCGGCCGGCATCGTGGCGCCGCCGGCCTGGAGGCCCTTGTTCAGCGCGGCGGCGTCGAGTCCGGCGGCCGCGAGCTTCGCGTTGTCGGGGGTGACGGTGACCTGGAGGTCCCGTACCCCGTCCACGGTGACCTGGCCGACGCCCTCGATGTCCGAGAGGACGGGGACCACCGAGGCCTCCAGCTGGTCCGCGAGGGCCTGCTGGTCCTTGTCCGAGGTGACGGCGAGGATGACGGTCGGGATGTCGTCGGTGGAACCGGCCACCACCTGCGGGTCCACGTCGGCGGGCAGCCGGACGCGGGCCCGGTTGACGGCCTGCTGGACATCGGCGACGAGCTGCTTGGTGCCGCTGTCGCCGTAGTCGAAGGTCGCCATGACGAGGGCGTTGCCCTCGCTGGCGGTGGAGGTGATGCCGGTGATGCCGTCGACGCCCTTGAGGGTGCTCTCGATCGGCTCGATGACCTGCTTCTCCACCACGTCGGGCGAGGCGCCCTGGTAGGGCGCGAGCACGGACACCATCGGCAGTTCGATGGACGGCAGCAGTTGCTGCTTGAGCTGCGGGACGGCTATGGCGCCGAAGAGGAGCGCGATGATCGACACGAGGCCGATCAGTGCTCTCTGGGCCAGGCTGAAGCGGGACAGCCACGACATGGTGGATGATCTCTCATTCGGTGACGGCGGCGAGGTGACACCGTCAGGGACAAGCGAGGGCCCCTCAGCCTTTCGCATCCGGGGGCGCCGCTTCGTCGCCCCCAGGTGCCGTACTTACGGGCGGCATACCGCGCCCGCAGTACGCCGTACTACTGCGCCGCCCCGAACTACCGCGCGCCGTCGGCCCGGGCCCGCACCAGGCCCGATTCGTACGCGACGACCACCAGTTGGGCCCGGTCGCGGGCGCCCAGCTTGGCCATGGCCCGGTTGACGTGGGTCTTGACGGTGAGCGGGCTGACCTCCAGGCGGCCGGCGATGCCGTCGTTGGACAGGCCCGCCGCGACGAGTACGAGGACCTCGCGCTCGCGCACGGTCAGCGTGGCGAGGCGGGCGGCGTGCGCGGAGCCGTCGGCGGGGACGTCCGGGTGGCCGCCCTGCGCGAGGAAGGTGGCGATGAGCCCCTTGGTGGCGGCCGGGGAGAGCAGGGCCTCGCCGGCGGCGGCGACCCGGATCGCGTTGAGCAGCTCGTCCGGTTCGGCGCCCTTGCCGAGGAAGCCGGAGGCACCCGCGCGCAGGGCCTGGACCACGTACTCGTCCACCTCGAAGGTGGTCAACATGACGACGCGTACGTCGCGCAGTTCCGGGTCGGCGCTGATCATGCGGGTGGCGGCCAGCCCGTCGGTGCCCGGCATCCGGATGTCCATGAGGACCACGTCGGCCCGTCGTTCGCCGGCGAGGGCGTAGGCCTGGGCCCCGTCGGCGGCCTCGCCGACGACCTCCATGTCGACCTCGGAGTCGACGAGCACCTTGAACGCGCTGCGCAGCAGCGCCTGGTCGTCGGCGAGCAGCACCCTGATGGGCCCACCGCCCGGCATTCCCGCCACCGTGTCGTCCACCCCCCGAGGGTACGTCCCCGGGTTCCGGGACCGGTGGCGGGGAGACGCCGCGTACGTCCCCACGGGGTGCTCCGCGGGGGTCAGCCCAGGGCCAGGACCACGAGGACCGCGGTGGCCGAGACCTCGGACAGGGCGCCGAAGACGTCACCGGTGACCCCGTCGAAGCGGCGCACGCAGCGGCGCAGGAGCAGTTCGGCGACGGGCAGGGCGACGAGCACCGCCGCAGCGTGCTGGGCCGCGGCGGGCAGCCCCAACGGGAGGGCCGCGGCCGTGCAGGCCGTCACCGTGAGGAGGGTGACGAGGACGGCCGAGCGGAGCGGGACCACGCTCGCGACCGCCGCGCCCAGGCCTCCGGGTCGGGCGGCCGGTACGCCGTCGCGGGCTGCCAGGGTCATGGCGAGTCGCGCGGTGACGGCGGCGAGGACGGTGGCGAGGGCGCCCCGTACCCAACTGTCGGCGTACACGTTGGCCAGTGCCGCCACCTGCACCAGGAAGACCACCAGCAGGGCGATCACCCCGAAGGGGCCGATGTCGGACTGCTTCATGATCCGCAGCGCCTCTTCGGCGGGCTTGGCGCTCCCCAGCCCGTCGACCGTGTCGGCGAGTCCGTCGAGGTGCAGCCCCCGGGTCAGCGCGGCCGGCACGGCGACGGTGACGGCGGCGGCCAGCAGCGGCCCACCGCCGAGGACCAGCAGAAGCACCCCGGGGACGGCCGCGAGCAGACCCACGGCGAGTCCGGCGAGCGGTGCGCAGGCCATCCCGGTACGGGCGGCCGGCCGGTCCCACCGGGTGATGCGAGCGGGCAGCACGGTGAGGGTGCCGAACGCGAAGCGGACCCCGTCGACGAGCGGGGCGCGCTCGGGCGGCGGCGACTGCGGCTGATCTTCGAACGAATCTTTCATCGGCGCGAACGCTACCCCGCCGCCGCCGGGGTTGAATTGCGCATTACCCGCCACGGTGGAAGGTGGTGTCATGGGTCACTGGTGGTACCGCAACATCCTGGAGCCGGGCAAGCTGCCGCTGCTGCTCGCGCTGCTGTCGTTCGTCCTGTCGTTCCTGATCACCCGGGTGATCACCCGCCTGATCCGGGCGGGGCGGGGGCCGTTCAAGAACGTCACGCCGGGCGGCATGCACATCCATCACGTCGTGCCGGGCGTGATCCTGGTGATCATCGGTGGTTTCGGGGCCGTGAGCAGCGGCCGGCAGGGCTTCGGGGCGCTGCTCTCGGCCGTGCTCTTCGGCATCGGCGCCGGGCTGGTGCTGGACGAGTTCGCGCTGATCCTGCACCTGGACGACGTGTACTGGAGCGAGGACGGCCGCAAGAGCGTGGAGATCGTGGTCCTGACCGCCGCGCTGGTGGCGCTGATGCTCGGCGGGTTCCTGCCGTTCGGGGTCAACGACCTCACCCCCGAGGAACGGCAGAGCCGCGGGGTGGTCGTGATGAACATGGCCGGCAACTTCTTCCTGGCGCTGATCGCGCTGTGGAAGGGCAAGACGCGGACCGCGATCTTCGGCACGGTCGTGCCGTTCGTCGCGCTGATCGGCGCGGTCCGCCTCGCCCGGCCCACCTCCCCCTACGCGAAGCGCTTCTACACGAACCGTCCGAAGGCGCGGGCCAAGGCGGGGCTGCGCGCCTTCCATCACGACCGGCGCTGGGCCTCGCCTCGTCGCAGGTTCGAGAACTTCATCGGCGGGACGCCGGACCCGGAGCGGATCTCGCTGGAGAAGGGCCCGGACTGACGGGCGTACGGACGGACGACGGGCCCGCCCCCGAATGTGGGGCGGGCCCGTCGTCCTGCGGTGTCGGTGTGCCCGGGTGCCTGGGTGCCTGGGTGCGTGCCGTCGGGTGCGCGGGGGTGACCCGGGGATCAGCCCGGGATCAGTCCGTCGTCGCTGAGCATCTCCCTGACCTCGTCCAGGCTCGCGCCGGGCGCCGGGAGGATCAGCTCGGACGGCTCCAGGGCGTCGTCCGGGAGGGGCTCGCCGAGTCTGCGGACCGCGTCGAGGAGCGCGGCCAGCGTGCGCCGGAACCCCTCGCCGTCACCGGACTCCATCTCGGCGAGCAGTTCGTCGTCGAGCCTGTTCAGCTCGACGAAGTGGCTGTCGGCCAGTTCCCACTGGCCCTCCCCCATGATGCGGACAATCATGACGGGCCCGTCCTACTGCTTGTCGAACCGGTGCGGGGTCTGGGTGGGCTGGGCGTCGCCCGGGGCGCCGCCCTCGATGGCCTGCTGCCGGTCGGCCGGGCCGCCCGCCAGTTCGGCCTTCATCCGCTGGAGTTCCAGCTCCACGTCCGAGCCGCCGGAGAGGCGGTCCAGCTCGGCCTGGATGTCGTCCTTGGAACCGAGACCGCTGCGGTCGTCCAGGGCGCCGGAGGCCAGCAGCTCGTCGATCGCGCCGGCGCGGGCCTGGAGCTGGGCCGTCTTGTCCTCGGCCCGCTGGATGGCGAGGCCGACGTCGCTCATCTCCTCCGAGATGCCGGAGAAGGACTCCGCGATCCGGGTCTGCGCCTGGGCCGCGGTGTAGGTGGCCTTGATGGTCTCCTTCTTCGTGCGGAAGGCGTCCACCTTGGCCTGGAGGCGCTGGGCGGCGAGGGTCAGCTTCTCCTCCTCGCCCTGGAGGGTCTGGTGCTGCACCTCCAGGTCGCTGACCTGCTGCTGGAGCGACGCGCGCCGGGACAGGGCCTCGCGGGCCAGGTCCTCGCGGCCGAGCGCCAGTGCCTTGCGGCCCTGGTCCTCCAGCTTCGTGGACTGGCCCTGGAGCTGGTTCAGCTGCAGTTCCAGGCGCTTGCGGGAGGTCGCGACGTCGGCGACACCGCGGCGTACCTTCTGCAGCAGTTCGAGCTGCTTCTGGTACGAGTAGTCGAGGGTTTCGCGCGGGTCCTCGGCCCGGTCAAGGGCCTTGTTCGCCTTCGCGCGGAAGATCATCCCCATACGCTTCATGACACCGCTCATGGGCTTCGCGCGCCCCCTTCTAGACGGACTTCGCTCCAGGTCACCAACAGAACCCACAGTACGGGCCCTGTCTCCATTACCGCACTGTTCGAGAACGAATGCGCTCCTCCTCCAGGACGACTACGCCGCCGCCGTGTCAGGCGTAAGGAGTAGGTGGTCCCAGGAGATCCCCGGAGGGGCCCGCCCGTCACAAGAACCCTGCACAAGGGAAGACGCCCGCCGTTGCCGGATCGTTCCCCACCGAGGTGGGGAGCGTGCCCTTGACCACGTAGGCTTGGTTTCGTGTTTGGTAGCCGTTCCTCCAAGGAAGAAAAGGCCCCCGCCACCGACAAGGTGAGCGCCGACCTTTCGCAGCCCCGTGACCCCCAGGCCCCGAAGGGCCGCCCGACGCCGAAGCGTGCTGTGGCCCAGTCGCAGCGCAAGGCAGTGGTGGCCTCGACCGGCAACCGGAAGGAGGACGCCAAGCGGGCCCGTGAGCGCCGTCGCGTGGAGATGGCGAAGCAGCGCGAGGCCCTCGCCAACGGCGACGAGCGCTACCTGCCCGCCCGCGACAAGGGCCCCGTCCGCCGCTTCGTCCGCGACTTCGTGGACTCGCGCTTCTCGGTCGCCGAGATGTTCCTGCCGCTGGCGGTGATCATCCTCGTGCTGAGCATGGTGCGGGTCGAGCGGCTCCAGAGCATCGCGCTGGTGCTGTGGATGGGTGTGATCGTGCTGATCCTCCTCGACTCCGTCGGCATGTTCATCCGCCTGCGCAAGGCCGTCAACGAGCGCTTCCCGGACGAGCCCAAGCGCGGCGCCGTCGCGTACGGCCTGATGCGCACCCTTCAGATGCGCCGGCTTCGCCTGCCGAAGCCGCAGGTCAAGCGTGGGGAACGGCCCTGAGCGCAGCGACGCCCGCATCCGGGGCGTCGGGGGGCGACGTGGCCGACTTCTCCGGGGGATCCCGACTGTGGCTTGAGGGCCTGGGCGGACTGCGCAACGCGGTCCGGCAGGAACTCGTGGGCCGCCAGGTCGACGAACAGATCGCGCACCGCTTCCCGGTCGGGCAGCGACTGCGCATCCTCGACGTGGGCATGGGCCAGGGCACCCAGGCCCTGCGCCTGGCGCGCGCCGGGCACAAGGTGACCGGCCTGGAGCAGGACCCCGACATGCTGGCGGTCGCCCGTGAGGCGCTGGCGGGCGAGCCGGCGGGCATCCGCGACCGGGTCCGGCTGATGGAGGGCGACGGCCGGGAGACCGGTGCGCACTTCGTGCCGGGCAGCTTCGACGTGGTGCTGTGCCACGGCGTCCTGATGTACGTACCGGAGCCGGACGCCATGCTGGCGGGGCTGGCCCGGATGCTCGCTCCGGGCGGGCTGCTGTCCCTGCTGGTGCGCAACGGCGACGCGCTCGCCATGCGACCGGGGCTCGGCGGCGACTGGAACGCCGCTCTGCGGGCGTTCGACACCGTCGACTACACGAACCGGTTGGGTCTGGACGTGCGTGCCGACCGACTGGCGGGTCTGACCGCCACGCTCTCGGGGATCGGGGCTCCGCTCCAGGCCTGGTACGGGGTGCGGGTCTTCACCGACGGCACCGAGGCCGGGAACCACCTGCCGGACGAGGCGGAGATGGAACGGTTGCTCGCCGCCGAGGACCGGGCCGGACGCACCGACCCGTACCGCGCGGTGGCGGCGCTGTTGCACCTGTGCGGTGTGCGGGGCTGAGCCCGCACACCGCGGCGGCGGGCGCCGGTCAGGCGTCCAGGGCCTCGCGCAGGCTCATCGTGTACAGCTCGGTGCCCGTGTCGTCGGACAGCTTCACCTTCTCGGTGCCGCCCTCCAGCAGGTCCTTCCAGTACTCACCGATCCAGGACTCCGCGTCCCCCTGCGTGGTGAACTCCTCCGGCACCACCGACGGGGTCGTCTCGCTGCCCTCGGCCGTCTCGAACCGCCACGTCCACGCCATGTCCGCCTCCGTTGCTCGTCCACTGTTCGCGCGTCGATCGTCCGGCGCGCACCCGCGTTGTTCGCCTTGAGTCTGCCCGCAGAGTAGCCGGGCGAGCACCACTCCCGCGGACGCGGGAGGATCATCGGGTGGAACTCACTCTGCTCGGTACCGGTACCCCCGAAGGACTGCCCCGACCCGGCTGTCCCTGCGCCGCCTGCGCGGTCTCCGTCGGCCCCCTCTCCAGGGCGGCGACCGCCGTGCTCGTGGACGGCGCGCTGCTGCTCGACCTGACCCCCGGGGCGGTGTTGGCCGGGGCCCGTGCGGGGCATTCGCTGGCCGGTGTGCGGCAGGTGCTGCTCACCCATCCGCACGACGGGCCCCCCGTCGAACTGCCACCGGGTCTGCCGGCGGCGGGGCGGGTCCCGGACGGGCAGGAACTGTCGGTGATCAGTGGTCACCGGGTGCGGGCGGTACCGATGGACACGCCGGGCACCGGGTACGAGGTGACCGGGCCGGACGGCAGCCGGCTGCTGTACCTCCCGCCGGGCGGGGCGCCGGCCGGTCTGGGGTCCGGGCGCCCGGAGTCCGGGGGCCAGGCCGGGCAGCGTCCCTACGACGTGGTCCTCGCGGACGTGCTCGGCCGGCCGGAGGCGGTGGCGCGGCTGCGGGCGAGCGGCGCGCTGGGGCCGGCGACGGACCTGATCGCGGTGCACCTGGACCACGACGACCCGCCGGGGCGGGAGGCGGAGCGCCGGTGCGCGGCGGTCGGGGCGCGGGTGGTGCCGGACGGCACGACGGTGGCGGTCGGCGAGTACCACGCGGCGCCGGAGGTGCCGCGGCGCACGCTGGTCCTGGGCGGCGCCCGGTCCGGCAAGTCGTACGAGGCGGAACGCCGGTTGGCGGGCTTCCCCGAGGTGGTCTACGTGGCCACGGGCGGTTCCCGCGACGGGGACACGGAGTGGGCGCAGCGGGTGGGTCTGCACCGGGAGCGGCGGCCGGCGAGCTGGCGGACGGTGGAAACCTGCGCGCTGGTCCCGCTGTTGGAGAACGACGGCGGCCCGCCGCTGTTGATCGACTGTCTGGCGCTGTGGCTGACGGACGCGATGGACCGGGCCGGGGCCTGGGACGACGAGGTGTGGGCGGGCGGCGGGCAGCGGAAACTGCGCGAGTCGACCGAGGAGTTGGTGGCGGCGGTCCGCGCGACCCGTCGTCCGGTGGTGCTCGTCAGCAACGAGGTCGGCTCGGGAGTGGTCCCCGCGACGTCCTCCGGTCGACGTTTCCGTGACGAGTTGGGGCGGCTCAACAACGCGGTGGCGGCGCAGTGCGAGCACGTCCTGCTGGTCGTGGCCGGACAGGCGGTGGTCCTGAAGGGTTGACGTCGCCGACGAGGTCGCCCGCGGTCGGTGAAATCGCCCCCGGCACACCGACGGCGAGGCCCCGGGAGGGGCTTGGGGAGGGCCTCACCGGCTGTACGCTCTGGCAGATGACCACGCTGAATCTCGACGACTTCTCCGATCTGATCGAACGCCCCGACGGGGGCGTCCGGCGTGACGCCGAGGATCGCCGTGAGCGGCTGGCGGTGCCGCCCGGCGCGCTGGGCCGGCTCGACGAGCTCGGCGAGTGGCTCGCCGCGGCTCAGGGGCGGGTTCCGGTCGGGCAGATCGAACGGCCCCGCGTCGTGCTGTTCGCGGCCGACCACGGCATCGCCGCCGAGGGGGTCTCCGCGCGGACCGCGGGCACCGCGCACGAGCTGGTGCGCGGCGTGCTCGACGGGACCAGCCCGGTGGCCGTCCTGGCGGCGCGGTTCGGCGCCGGCGTACGGATCGTCGACACCGGCCTGGACTGCGACCCGGGGCTGCTCCCCGAGGACGTCGTGCGGCACCGGGTGCGGCGCGGCAGCGGGCGGATCGACGTCGAGGACGCGTTGACGGTCGAGGAGGCCGAGGCCGCGCTGCGGCTCGGGATGCGGGTCGCCGACGAGGAGGCCGACTCGGGAACCGATCTCGTCGTGCTCGGGGACCTCAGTGTCGGCGGCACCACGGTGGCCGCGACGCTGGTCGCCGCGCTGTGCGGGACGGACGCCTCGGTCGTCACCGGTCGTGGGGGCGCCCCGATCGACGACCTGGCCTGGATGCGCAAGTGCGCGGCGATCCGCGACGCCCTGCGCCGGGCCCGTCCGGTCCTGGGCGACCAGGTGGCCCTGCTGGCGAAGGTCGGCGGCACGGACGTCGCCGCGATCACCGGCTTCCTGCTCCAGTGCGCGGTGCGCCGTACACCGGTCATCCTCGACGGGCTCGTCTCGGCGGCCTGCGGGTTGGTGGCCCAGAGGGCCGCGTTCCGGGCCCCGGACTGGTGGTTGGCCGGCCAGGCGAGCGGCGAACCCGGCCAGGCGAAGGCCTTGGACAGGATGGCACTCAACCCCGTGCTCGACCACGGCGTCACTGTGGGCGAGGGAACAGGGGCCTTGCTGGCCCTCCCCCTCGTTCAGGCGGCCGCCGCACTCGCTGCGGAACTGCCCGAACGAGCGGTGGAGGAGCCGACGGACTGAATTCACCGGGCGCCACCGGCCTGACCAGTCCGGGGCGCTCGATCCGCCCGTGGACGGTGACGCCCCATATCATCGCTTTTCATGGGAGAGGTCCGCTTGACCAGCGCAGATACCACAACGGCAGTAAACGGAAGAAAAGAGTCCGGCGGCGATCCCGCCGGCAGGGGGGAAACAGGCAAGGGGGATCCCGTGGCCAAGGCGGAGGCCCGCAGGGGCAGCAAACCGTCACGGCGCGGCGCCGCCTTCGCGATCTGGTACCTGCGCGTCGTCACCTTCGTGAACTTCCTCAGCGCGGTGTGGCTTTCGCTGGGGCAGGACCTGCGCCGGCACAACACCGCCGACTTCTACACCCCGTACCTGCTCACGGCGGGCTTCGCCTCGGGGCTGTTCTCGCTGATCCTCGCCGTCACCATGGGCCGCCGCAAACGGGCCGCCTGGATCCTGAACCTGGTGATCAGCGGCATGCTGCTGTTCGCCTTCGCCACGGCGGCCTTCGCCCCGTGCATCGGCGGGGACTACGACTTCTGCTACCCGGAGTTCCGCGACCACGCGCAGAACTGGGTCTCGCTCGTCCTGACCGCGGCCTTCGTCGGCGCCCTGTTGCTGGGCCGCCACGAGTTCTACGCCAAGGGCGACCGGTCCAACCCGAAGCTGGCCACCGCCGTGGCCGCCGTCGGCCTGCTGCTGACCTCGCTGGTCGCGGCGCTGCTCGTCGGCGCCACCAACACCGACCCGGACCGGGCCGACGCCACCTTCCTCGCCCGCTGGAAGTACGGCGCGATGCGGCTGATCACCCTTGAGCCGAACGACCGGGCCTACGACGGGATCGCCACGCCGGCGTGGGTGGACGTCTTCGTCAACGTCATGTCGATGCTGCTGCTCCTCGCCGTGCTGTTCGCCGCGTTCCGCTCGCGCCGCGCCGTGGACCCGCTCACCCCCGAGGACGAGGACCGGCTGCGGGCACTGCTCGCCAAGCAGGGCGACCGTGACTCGCTGGGCTACTTCGCGCTGCGCCGCGAGAAGTCCGTCATCTGGTCCCCCACCGGCAAGGCCGCCGTCACCTACCGCGTCGTCGGCGGCGTGTCCCTGGCCTCCGGCGACCCGATCGGCGACCCCGAGGCCTGGCCCGGCGCCATCGAGCCCTGGCTGGCCGAGGCCCGCGAGCACGGCTGGGTGCCGGCCGTCATGGGCGCGAGCGAGGAGGCCGGACAGATCTACGCCCGACACGGCCTGGACGCGCTGGAACTGGGCGACGAGGCCATCGTCGAGACCGCCGAGTTCACGCTGGAGGGCCGCGCCATGCGGACCGTCCGGCAGGCCTACAACCGGGTCAAGCGCGCCGGGTACACGGTGCGGATCCGCCGGCACTCCGACATCCCGACCGAGGAGATGGACGTACTCCTCGTCCGTGCCGACGACTGGCGCGACGGCGCGACCGAGCGCGGCTTCTCGATGGCACTGGGCCGGTTGGGCGATCCCGACGACGGACAGTGCGTGATGCTGGAGTGCTTCGACGGCAACGGTGAACTGCGGGCCGTGCTGTCCTTCGTGCCGTGGGGACCCAAGGGGCTCTCGCTCGACCTGATGCGCCGCGACCGGGATTCGGAGAACGGTCTGATGGAGTTCATGGTCATCGAACTCCTGGAGCGGTCAAAGGAGATCGGCGTCACACAGGTCTCACTGAACTTCGCGATGTTCCGCTCCGTCTTCGAGCGGGGATCGAAGCTCGGCGCCGGTCCGGTGCTGCGGATGTGGCGCTCGTTGCTGAGCTTCTTCTCGCGCTGGTGGCAGATCGAGTCCCTCTACCGGGCCAACGCCAAATACCGGCCGATCTGGGAACCGCGGTTCATGCTCTTCGAGAAGAGTTCGGACCTGCTGCGGATCGGTGTCGCGGCGGGCCGGGCGGAGGGCTTCCTCGAAGCTCCCGGCCTGCCGAAGTGGATGCACCGCAGACACCTGGAGACCAAGCGTTGACGAACTCCTCACTGCGGCGGTTCGCCCGCCGCGAGTGGGGGCCCCTGTTCTGGACGATCCGGGACTCGCTCGCCCGCGAGAAGTGGCGGGCGATCCCGATGACCCTCGGCGCGGTCTGTCTGACCTCGGTCTTCCAGATCGTCCAGAACACCTCTTGGGGCTTCCAGCCGGTGCAGGACCTCGGTTCGGTCAAGGCCGTCGATCCGCTCTGGCTGGCGCTGTTGCGCACGCCCCTGTCCCTCTTCGTCCCGGCGCTCGACCTGCCGGTGTGGGGGGCGCTCGCGCAGATCCTGCTGGTCTTCGGGATCTCGGAGATCTGCATCGGCTGGTGGCGCACCCTGGTCGTCGGCTACGTGGCCACCCTCGCCGGCACCACGTACGCCCGGATCGGTCTCTCGCTGGGCCCCGACCACCCCTTCGGTCTGCCGGTGTCCGACCGCGTCGTCAACGACACGGGGCCGTCGGCGGCGGTCGTGGGCCTGGCGATCTACGTCTGCTGGCGCTACCGGGCCCACCTCACCGGCGCCCTGGTGATCCTGGTGATGATCGGCGAGGTGCTGATCAAGGACAATCTGGCGGGCAAGGAGCACCTGGCCGCCATCGCGGCCGTCATGGTGGTGTGCGTGGTGCGCGCGAAGTGGGGGCCGCGGCGCTCCCGGGCCCCGCTGGGGCAACACCCGCCGCCCGCGTCGAGCGCACCGCCGGGGGCGTGACGCCTCCGCCTCCGTCCTGCGCTCCGCGGGCAGGCCGTACCGTAACGGGGTGACGACACACCTCGGGCCCTTCGCCCCCACCCGGCAGTGGATGCGGGCCCATCCGCTCGCCACCGACGCCGTGCTCGCGCTCGGGGCGCTCGTCTCCATGGTCGTCGGATCGTTCGCCGATCCCCGCGGACCGCACGGGCCCACCTTCGGCACCCGTACCCCCGACCCCTTCTCGCTCCTGCTGATGCTCCTGGGCGCCACCGCCCTCGTGTTCCGGCGCCGGCACACCCGTGCCGTGCTCGCCGTGACCTGCGCGCTGTCCCTGCTGGAACTGACCACCGGGGAGCCCCGGGCCCCCGTCGTGATGTGCGCGGTGATCGCCCTGTACACGCTGGCCGCCCGCACCGACCGGCCCACCACCTGGCGGATCGGGCTGCTCACGATGACGGGCCTGACCGGCGTCGCCATGCTGGCGGGACCACTGCCCTGGTACGCGCAGGAGAACCTCGGGATCTTCGCCTGGACCGGCATGGCCGCCGCCGCCGGCGACGCCGTGCGCAGTCGGCGCGCCTTCATCGACGCCATCCGGGAACGGGCCGAGCGCGCCGAGCGGACCCGTGACGAGGAGGCGAGGCGCCGGGTCGCCGAGGAGCGGCTGCGGATCGCCCGGGACCTGCACGACGTGGTGGCCCACCACATCGCCCTCGTCAACGTGCAGGCGGGGGTGGCCGCGCACGTGATGGACAAGCGCCCCGACCAGGCCAAGGAGGCGTTGGCCCACGTACGGGACGCCAGCCGTTCGGCGTTGAACGAGCTGCGTGCCACGGTCGGGCTGCTGCGCCAGTCCGGCGACCCGGAGGCGCCGACCGAGCCCGCGCCGGGGCTGGCCGTGCTGGACGAACTGACGGACACCTTCCGGCACGCCGGGCTGCCGGTGGAGGTCATCGTGCAGTTGGGGCGGGACGATTCCGCGCTGCCGGCCGCCGTGGACCTGGCCGTGTACCGGGTGATCCAGGAGGCGCTGACCAACGTGCGCAAGCACGCGGGCCCGGGAGCCAGTGCCGAGGTGAGCGTGGTCCGGGTCGGGGCCTCGGTGGAGGTGACCGTCCTCGACGACGGGGGCACCTCCGCCGACCCGGCCCCGGAACCGGCCGATCCGGGTGGCGGCCACGGGCTCCTCGGGATGCGCGAGCGGGCGGGCGCGCTGGGCGGGTCCTGCTTCGCGGGCCCCCGGTACGGCGGCGGGTACCGGGTCCACGCCATCCTGCCGGTCTCCTAGGTCCCGTCGTCGAAGTCTCGCTCCTTCCCGGTCCTTTCAGGGGGTGCCGGAGCGGGGGCACACCCTGCGCCAGGCGCCCAGGTCGTACTTCTTCTGGAGCGAGCTGAGCCCGGCCTCCTGCGAGCGGGCGCACCACTCGCCCACCCGACCCTCGTACTCGACGTGGAAGACGGCCTTGCCCGCGTCGGTGAACGGCGCGTACCGCTCGCACTCGTCGTGTTCCATGCACTGCTCGTTGACCGCGAAGTCGAAGTTCCCGACGAGTTGGGGGATCTGGTCCAGGTCGTTCTTCAGGCCGACCGACAGGCCCCGGTCGTGGGCGAGCCGGGCGATCAGCCGGTTGTACCTCACCTGGTCGTCGCCGGTCAGCGGGAAGCCGGTGGTGTTGGCGTAGCCGTCCATGTTGTCGGGCTCCACCGCGTCGAAGCCCTTGCCCCGGCACATGTCGATGCGCTTGGCCATCAGCGGTTCCAGCTCCTTCAGGCGCCGGATGTCCAGCCAGCGTTCGCCCTCCCAGCCGTTGCCCTTGCCGAGCGTCGACTTCGGGAAGTCGTCGGCGTCCGGGCGGAATTCCTCCCAGGCCCCCGTGGAGAGATAGCAGATCGTCTTGCGTCCGGCCTTCTTCAGGTCGGCGACCTGCTCCCTGGTCGTGGTGAACCCGTCGACGTCGTACACGGCCGCCTTCACCGAGGTGTCGAGCCTGCCCGAGAGCTGCCACTGCCAGCTGACCCCCGGCTCGGGCTGCCAGCGTTGCCCGGGCGCCGGGTCGGGCGAGACGTCGTCCGGCTCCGGCACGGTGGTGCACGCGGCGAGCAGGAGCAGTGGGACGAGGACCGGCAGGGACCACCGCGGCGGACGGCGGTTCACGCGGTGGCCTCCAGGGCGTACGGGAGGGTGCCCCACGGGTGCGCGCCGGTTCCGGGGACCGCGCAGTGCACGGCGGCCCCCCGCTCCCGGGCGAGTTCGGCGGTGGGCGCGCCCGGCGGGACGGCGTACACCAGGTGGCAGAACCGTCCCGCGGGGTGGTCGGCGGTCCAGGCGGGCACGGCCGCCGCGTCCCGGTAGGCGTCCCAGGGACCCTCGAAGGTGACCAGCAGGTCCGCGAGTTCGGCGTACCCGGGGTGCGGGTGCACGCCGTGGTTCAGGACGACCGTGCGGGCGCCCGCGGCCCGGGCGGCGACCCCGAGCCGACCGTAGTGCGCCAGCAGCTCGGGGTCGGCGGAGGCCTGGTCGAGGAAGGCCCCGTCGGTGTCGTACCAGTCGCGGTGGCGCAACAGGTCCTGGACGACGGCCGCGTGCGGGCGCCGCCCGTAGTCGGTGTCGGCGTAGCCCAGGACGGGCACCCCGGCGTCGCGCAGCCGTGCGGCGACGGCGGCGAACCGTTCGTCGGGGGCGTCGCCCGGCCCGCTGTCGGGGTTGAGCACCACCGAGTGCAGGCGGCCCGCGGAGCGGATCAGCAGCTCCCAGGCCTCGGGCCGGTCGGCGGGGTGCTCGTAGAGGGGCACCATCAGCATGTGGTCCTTCTTCATGTCCGTCGGGTACGGGGGCACGTGCGTCAGCGGTGGGCCGTGGCCCGACCCAGGAACAGGCAGACCATGGCGGCCAGGGCGGCGGCGGCCGTGCCCGCCACGACCAGTTGGACCAGCCGCGGCTGCCCGGCCCCGAACAGCAGGGCCAGGCTCTGGGCGACGGCGGCCGAGGCGCAGACCATCGCGGCGGGGCGGACCGCCCCGAACGACTGGAGCAGCAGCCCGGTCCACATCACGGCGCCGAGCAGCAGCAGGGTCGCGACGCGCAGCCCGGTCGGCCCGGGGGCTCCGGGCCACAGCAGGGTGCCGACGACGCCCAGGGCGAGCAGCACCACCAGGTAGGCGGCGAGGCACCGGGTCAGCGTGACGAGCATCCGGTGTCGGAACGCCCGGGGCGAGCGGGCGGCCCGCAGCCCGGCGAGGCTGCCGCTGCGGAACCGGTGGAGCAGCCATTCGGCGGGGCCCATGCTGAGGGTGAGGGCCACCGCGGAGGGCGCGGCGACGGCCTCGGCGGGGCCCCCGGCCAGCACCTCGCCGAGGGCGGCGTACAGCACGAGCAGGCCGGTGCCGAGGCCGAACACCCCGTACGGCACGGAGTCCCCGAGCCGGGGTCCGCGCGGCCGGTACTCCTCCTCGGCACCGCGCAGCATCCGCCAGCGCACCGGCCCTTCCCCCGGGCCGCGCCGGTACCGGCCCCGGACGCGGCGCACGGTGCTCCGCACGCCCTCGGCCAGCGGGAGTTCCCGGACGGCGAGGGCGCAGGCGGCCAGCAACGACACCAGGAGCAGGGTGACGCGCACGGGCACGGGCAGGTCCACGAAGAGGGACAGCACCGCGCCCGCGGCCATCGGCGCGAGCGCGACGATCAGCATCCGCTCCCGGCCGAGGACCAGCAGGACGGTGGCGGCGCCCACGTACAGGGCCTGTCCGGCGGCGAACGCGTACGAGAACGGCGGACCGCCGGGCACCGCCAGCGCTGCGGCGGTGCCCAGCAGCGCCCCGGCGGGGGCCCCGGCGAGCAGGGTCCGCCCGGCGGCGGCCCGGTCGCCGAGGCCGAGCCAGGAGTAGGCCCGGTGGGACAGGGCCTGGTCCCAGACCCACCCGATCAGTGCCCCGGCGAGCAGGGTCAGCGTCCCGGCGGGCAGCCCCAGCCGGTCCTGGGGGCCCTCCAGCAGGGGTGCGCCGAGCAGGTAGGCCAGGCCGGGCAGGGCGAAGATCACCCCGCGGAGCAGGCAGGCGGTGAGCGAGACCTTCCAGGGGTCGGCTGCTCCCTCGGGCTCCGGGAACGACCGGGGCACCCGGGTGTACAGCTCCTCGGCGAGTGCGAAGGAGTCGTGGCGGCCGTAGGTGAGCCGGATGTACTCGTCGGTCATCCCGTCGGATTCGAGGATGGCCGCTATCTCGTCGGGGTGGACGGCCGCGGCGATGAACACGTCGAGCCGCTCGGCGAGTTCTTCCATCGGGTCGGCGGCCGGGGGAACGGTTCGCCGGGGTCGCGGGACGGCGGGCAGCGTGTTGCCGCCCGGGACCTTCAGCCAGAGGGAACCGCTCACCACAGGCTCCCGTCGGCGGCGAGCTCCTTGTACCAGGGGTCCGCGAGCCGCTGGGTCCAGTCGTCGCCCGGGTGGACGGGCAGCAGGGGCTGGCCGGCGAGTTCCCGGTAGATGTGCCGGAAGCCGTCGACGGACTGGTGGAGGGTGAACTTCTCGACCACCCGCCTGCGCGACATCCGGCCGAGTTCGGCGCGCCGTTCGTCGTCGCGGAGCAGGGCGAGGGTGGCGCGGGCCATGGTCTCGGGCTCGCGGGGCGGGACGACGAGACCGGTGTCCCCGACGGCCTCGCGCACGCCTCCCACGTCGGTGGAGACCGTGGTGCGGCCGCAGGACATGGCCTCGATGATGCTGAAGGGGAAGCCCTCGCTGATGGAGGAGAGCATCACGACGCTGCCGGCGGCGTAGGCCTTCGCGACCTGGTCGATGCGGCCCTCGTAGGTGATGCCGTCGCCGACGCCGAGTTCGGCGGCGAGCTTCTCCAGGCGGAGCTTGTAGTCCTCGCAGCCGGCCGGGACCGGCCCGAAGAGGCGCAGCCGCAGGGCCGGCAGCTCCTCGCGCATGAAGGCGTAGGCGCGCACGAGGGTTTCGAGGTCTTTGATCGGGTCGATGCGCCCGCACCAGCTGAGGGTGGGCACCTCGGGTTCGGGGCCGGCCTCGGGGAAGGCGTGCGGGTCGACGCCGTTGTAGACGGTGCGGATCCGGTCGGAGGCGGCGCCGCCGCGCTCCTCCCAACGACGGTTGTACTGGTTGCAGGGGGTGATCAGGTCGGCCTGCCGGTAGCCCTCGGTGTTGAGCTCGCGGTAGAAGCCGAGCATCAACGCCTTGACGGGCCAGCGCTGTTCGGCGCTGCGGTAGCCAAGGTAGCGCTCGCGCAGGTAGATGCCGTGCTCGGTGAGGAGGAAGGGCACCTGGTCGAGGTATTTGGCGGCGAGGGCCGGAAGGGTGGCGAGGCCGCTGCTGACGGCGTGGGCGACGCTGTCGGGCGGGATCCGCACGGAGAGCGGGCGCAGCGCGTGTTCCAGCAGGTCGGTGGCGGTCAGCGCGTCGTGGATGGTGGGCGCGGCCTCGGCGGTGACGAGGCCGGGGCGGGTCCAGACGGTCATCAGCAGGCGCAGCACGGACTCGGAGCGCAGGGCCGGCGCGAGCTTGCCGGCGCGGGCCAGCAGGGCCAGTTCGCGCAGGGATCGCGAGAATCCGCCGTGCCGCGGGTCGAGCATGGAGAGCAGGAACGTCTCGTACGTCTCGGTGAAACCTCGCAGGGCCCTTCCGCGCAGTGTCGACCGCAGTCGCCGGGCCGACGGAGGACCCCAGAGCGGTACGGCGGTGTGCCGGTAGACGTTGCGCGGCAGTTCCCAGGTGACCGGCTCGCGTCCGGAGCCGGTCAGGGCTATGACGTTGAAGTCGACCTCCGGCATGCCGCGGACCAGTTGGTCGCACCAGGTGCTGACGCCCCCGTGGACGTGTGGATAGGTGCCTTCGGTGAGCATGGTGACATGACGCCCATGGCTCATGCGGTGTGTCCCCCCAGGACGGAAAAGGGGCCGGCGCCCGTGGTTCGCGGAGCGCCGGCGCTGGGTGATGCGGGTGCGCGTGCGGTGGAACGTCCGGCCCGACGGGGGCCGGGGGGAGGTCAGAGCAGCTTCAGCGTGACCGCGGACTGGAGCATCTCGGGAGCCGTCCACGCCGAGCGGGTGCCGGCGTACGCGGTGCCGAAGTCGGCGGTGCCGAGCAGCAGCTGCTTCTTGGTCCCGTTCGGCGCGGTGATCGGGGCGACCACTCCGGAGGGCGCCTTGACGGTGACGTCCTTGCCGATGCGGTAGGCGGTGACCTGGTTGTTCGCGATGGCCTTGTCCCACGCGGCGCGACGGGTCAGCTCGACGCCGGTGTCCTTCATGGTCTGGTTCACGATGGGCGCGCTGGGCGCGTACAGGGTGCGGTAGGTGTCGAGGACCTGGTTGAGCACCGGGTAGAGCGTGCGGTCCTCGGCCAGGTTGGACTGGTGGACGTAGTGCGGCCGGGGGTCGTTGGCCAGCACGTGGCGCAGGGCGGTCCGGGCCTCCTGCGGGACGATGTAGTTCGTGTAGCCGGTGTTGACGTCGAGCGGGGCCGGCAGACAGGTGGAGGTCGCCGGGTTGTCCTCGCAGGCGCCGCTGCCGCCGTCGGCACGACTGCTGTAGATCCAGTTGTACTCGTCTGCCATCTCCGCGTTGGTGCCCGTGTTGTAGTACACGTTCATCGGGTGGCGCGGGACGGTCAGGGCGGCGCCGACCGCGCGCTGCGCCGGCTCGCGGGAGTTGTCGCTGCCCGCCCACTTGACCCCGTTGTCGGCGAGCGCGCCCGCCAGGTTGGGGTTGTCCACGGGCTGCTGCGGGGCCGTCTTGAGGCCGGAGTGCTCGCCGGTGACGAGCTCGGTGCGGTCGGTGGTGATGCCCTTGCCGGCCGCCCAGTTGTTGTTGTCGCGGATCTGCGCCGAGATCTCGGCGCGGCTCATGTACTGGATCGCGCCCTGGGCGTTCTTCTTGCAGGTCCAGGGGGAGGTGGTGGTGTCCTGCACACAGCCGAGGAACGGGTGCGTGTACGTGTGGTTCATCCAGCGGTACTTGGCCCGGTCCGCCACCAGCTGGGCGGTCATGGCGTCGACGCCGCCGTGCTCGGTCTTCCACTCCTCGCCCGCGCCCGCGTTGAAGAGCATGTCGAGCTTGAAGTTCTTGGAGGTCTGCCACTGCGCCGCGTACTGGGCGTCGGCGGCGGTCATCCGGATGGTGCTCTCCTGGCCCTCGCCGCCCGCGCAGGCGTAGTCGCCGGGCGTGCAGTTGAGCTCCTTGCTCCAGCGGGCGTCCGGAGCGAAGACGTCGTCGACGTGGACCGCGAAGTAGTTGCGCTCCTGGCCGAGGTGGACGCCCTGGGTGAGCCATTCGACGATGCCCCGGGCCAGCAGCCGGAACTGCTGCTGGTACTGGTTGTAGCCGAAGGTGACGACCAGTTCACTGCGCCCGTCGTGGGCGTACTCGCCGACGAGCGAGGCGCGCCCGGAGCCGACGGGTGCGTCGAGGTAGCTGGTGTAGCCGGTGCGCGGCTTGCCCATGAACCCGTAGCTCTCGGGTACCAGGGGCGAGTTGTCCTCGAAGGTGACCTGACCGCCGAGGTAGCCGAAGGGGCCCGTCTTGCCGGCGGCGGTGACGGCGGCCTGGGTGCCGTCGAGCGTGCCGCTGTAGCCGCCGTTGTCGGTGTACTCCAGTCCGACGCCCGGGTGCGACCAGGTGTAGGCGTCGACCTGGCGGATCCCGTACGTCGTCTCGTAGGCGGCGAGCGCCGTCATCTCGGCCGAACCCGCGCCGAAGGGGTTCTCGTTGGGCAGCACCACTCCTTGGAACTTGGCGCGCGGACGGCCGTCGACCGTGTCGCTCAGGTAGGCGGCGTTGAGCACCGGGCGGCTGCTGCTGCCCAGGTCGACGCGGGTGTACGGAACCCCGGTGTCGCGGAGTTCGGCGGTGATCGCCTCGACCGAGCTGCCGCCGTCGTCGACGACCAGCACCCTGAGGTCGATGCGCGGTGTCACGGCGGCCGCCTCGGCGGACGCCGCGGGTACTGCCACGGACATCAGGGTCGCGGCGGCCATCGCCGCGGCGACCCTGTTCATCCGGTTCTTGTTGACCATTTCGGCCTTCCCCCCGCAGGCCTCCCGACGACTTGGGCCGCATGGCGTTCGGCCGCGCCGGGGAGGCTCTGTGGAAATCATGCAAAGGGACCCCGCGTCCCCTTGCGAGAGCGGCATCACTCTCTCGGACCTCGTCAGGTCTCAAGGGCAAACCTGGAACAGAGACCACAGATGGGTGAACCTGTCGGCGTCCTGATCGAACAACTTGCCAAACCTTCGAGTGACGTACGGACGAGTGCGTCGGCGTAGGCTCGTTTCCGGCGGCCGTAGTGCCGGAATACGATCGCTGCGGAGCGGCCGGCGACCCTGACGCGACCGCAGCGCCCACATACACAAACGGAAGCGAGACTTCACCACCGTGACTGCTCTGACTCTCAGCACTGCCGGCGCCGCGACGTTGCGCGCCGACGCCCTCGTGGTCGGCGTGTCGAAGGGCGCCAAGGGCCCCGTGGTCGCCGCAGGCGCCGAGGCCGTGGACAAGGCGTTCGGCGGAAAGCTCGCCACCGTGCTTGACGCGCTCGGCGCCTCGGGCGCGGAAGGCGAGATCACCAAGCTGCCCGCACCCGCAGGCCTCAAGGTCCCGGTCGTGCTGGCGGTCGGTCTGGGCTCCGTACCGGAGCAGGACGAGTCCTACGACGAGGAGGCGCTGCGCCGCGCCGCCGGGTCCGCCGCCCGCGCCCTGCACGGCGTGAAGAAGGCCGCCTTCGCGCTTCCCCTCGACGACGCCTCCGCCGTCACCGCGGTCGCCGAGGGCGCGCTGCTCGGCGCGTACGCCTTCACCGTCTACCAGGGCGGCGAGAAGAAGGCCGCCAAGGGCGAGGGCCCCAAGCAGCCCCTCGCCGAGATCGCCCTGCTCGGCGCCAAGCCGCGCGACAAGGACCACAAGGCCGCGGCCGAGCGCGCCATCGTCGTCGCGACCGAGGTCAACATCGCTCGCGACCTGATCAACACCCCGCCGAACGACCTCACCCCCGAGGCCTTCGCCGCGATCGCGTCCGCGGCCGCGAAGGAGAACGGCATCAAGGTCCAGGTGCTGGACGAGAAGGCCCTCGTCAAGGGTGGCTACGGCGGCATCATGGGCGTCGGCAAGGGCTCCGAGAACCCGCCGCGCCTGGTGAAGCTCAGCTACACCCACTCCAAGGCGGCGAAGACCCTCGCCTTCGTCGGCAAGGGCATCACCTACGACTCGGGCGGCATCTCCCTGAAGCCGGCCGGCCACAACGAGACGATGAAGTGCGACATGGCCGGCGCCGCCGCCGTGTTCGCCGCCGTCGTCGCGGCCGCCAAGCTGGGCCTCCAGGTCAACGTCACCGGCTGGCTCGCGCTCGCCGAGAACATGCCGTCCGGCTCCGCCACCAAGCCCGGCGACGTGCTGCGCATGTACAGCGGCAAGACCGTCGAGGTCCTCAACACCGACGCAGAGGGCCGCCTCGTCCTCGGCGACGCGCTGACCAGGGCCTCCGAGGAGAACCCGGACGCGATCGTCGACGTCGCCACCCTGACCGGCGCCATGGTGCTGGCCCTGGGTGACCGGACCTTCGGCGTGATGGCCAACGACGACGCCTTCCGCACCTCGATCCACGAGATCGCCGAGGAGGTCGGCGAGGCCTCCTGGCCGATGCCGCTCCCCGCGGACCTGCGCAAGACCATGGACTCCCCCACCGCCGACATCGCCAACATGGGTGTCCGCATGGGCGGCGGCCTGGTGGCCGGCCTCTTCCTCCAGGAGTTCGTCGGCGAGGGCATCACCTGGGCCCACCTCGACATCGCGGGCCCCGCCTTCCACGAGGGCGCCCCTTACGGCTACACCCCCAAGGGCGGCACCGGCTCCGCCGTGCGCACCCTGGTGCGGCTGGCCGAGCGCACCGCCACGGGCGACCTGGGCTGACACGACCGGCGATCCGTCTCGCCGGGTGGGACGTGAACGTGCCCCGGGACCCCGACGGGGTCCCGGGGCACGTTCGCTCTCGACGAAACCTCGAAGATCAGTAGGTTTCTACGCAGTGGTAACCCCCGGTTCGGGCAGAACGACGGTCCAGAGCCGGGGCCCGGCGTCCCGCGTGCCCCCGACAAATGCGAAGATGGGTTCTCGGCAGGACAGGGCCCCCACCACAGGGCCGAAGAAACAAGCGGCCGATTACCAGCCGCCGCCCCGGTCACAGAGGACCGGTGCCCGGCGCACATGCATGGAGGACGTGACGTGGCGAACGACGCCAGCACCGTTTTCGACCTAGTGATCCTCGGCGGTGGCAGTGGCGGTTACGCCGCGGCGCTGCGCGCATCCCAGCTGGGTCTCGACGTTGCGCTGATCGAGAAGAACAAGCTCGGCGGCACCTGCCTGCACAACGGCTGCATCCCCACGAAGGCACTGCTGCACGCCGGTGAGATCGCGGACCAGGCGCGCGAAGCCGCCCAGTTCGGTGTCAAGGCCTCTTTCGAGGGCATCGACATCGCGGGTGTGCACAAGTACAAGGACGACGTCATCTCGGGCCTGTACAAGGGTCTCCAGGGTCTCGTCGCCTCGCGCAAGGTGACCTACATCGAGGGTGAGGGCCGCCTCTCCTCGCCGACCTCCGTCGACGTCGACGGCCGCACCATCCAGGGCCGCCACGTCCTGCTGGCGACCGGCTCCGTGCCGAAGTCGCTGCCGGGCCTGGACATCGACGGAAACCGCATCATCTCCTCGGACCACGCGCTCGTCCTGGACCGCGTGCCCGAGTCCGCGATCATCCTGGGCGGCGGCGTCATCGGCGTCGAGTTCGCCTCGGCGTGGAAGTCCTTCGGCACCGACGTCACCGTCATCGAGGGCCTCAAGCACCTCGTGCCGGTCGAGGACGAGAACAGCTCCAAGCTTCTTGAGCGCGCGTTCCGCAAGCGCGGCATCAAGTTCAACCTCGGCACCTTCTTCGAGAAGGCCGAGTACACCGAGAACGGTGTCCGCGTCACCCTCGCCGACGGCAAGACCTTCGAGGCGGAGGTGCTGCTGGTCGCGATCGGCCGCGGCCCGGTCTCGCAGGGCCTGGGTTACGAGGAGCAGGGCGTCGCGATGGACCGCGGCTACGTCCTGGTCGACGAGTACATGCAGACCAACGTGCCGAGCATCTCGGCCGTCGGTGACCTCGTCCCGACCCTGCAGCTCGCGCACGTCGGCTTCGCCGAGGGCATCCTCGTCGCCGAGCGTCTGGCCGGCCTCAAGGCCGTCCCGATCGACTACGACGGTGTGCCGCGCGTCACGTACTGCCACCCCGAGGTCGCCTCCGTCGGCATCACCGAGGCCAAGGCCAAGGAGATCTACGGGGCCGACAAGGTCGTGGCCCTGAAGTACAACCTGGCGGGCAACGGCAAGAGCAAGATCCTCAAGACCGCGGGCGAGATCAAGCTCGTCCAGGTCAAGGATGGTGCCGTGGTCGGCGTCCACATGGTCGGTGACCGGATGGGCGAGCAGGTCGGCGAAGCCCAGTTGATCTACAACTGGGAAGCTCTGCCGGCCGAGGTCGCGCAGCTCATCCACGCACACCCGACCCAGAACGAAGCGCTCGGCGAGGCCCACCTGGCCCTGGCCGGCAAGCCGCTTCACTCCCACGACTAATCGTCACGGGCGCGACGACCACTTCCGCACTTTCGTTAGGAGCAACTGAAACCATGTCGGTTTCCGTAACCCTTCCGGCGCTCGGTGAGAGCGTCACCGAGGGCACTGTCACCCGTTGGCTGAAGGCCGAGGGCGAGCGCGTCGAGGCCGACGAGCCGTTGCTCGAGGTATCGACCGACAAGGTCGACACCGAGATCCCGTCGCCCGTCTCCGGCATCCTGGCCTCCATCAAGGTCGCCGAGGACGAGACCGTCGAGGTCGGCGCCGAGCTGGCCGTCATCGACGACGGTTCGGGCGCCCCGGCGCCGGCCGAGGCCGAGACGGTCGCCGCCGAGGCCCCTGCCGAGGCTCCGGCCGCCGAGGCCGCTCCGGCTGCCGAGGCACCCGCGGCTCCCGCCGCCGAGGCCCCTGCCGCCGCCGCGCCTGCCGCGTCCGGCACGGACGTCACCCTCCCCGCCCTGGGCGAGAGCGTCACCGAGGGCACCGTCACCCGTTGGCTGAAGCAGGTCGGCGAGTCGGTCGAGGCCGACGAGCCGCTGCTGGAGGTCTCGACCGACAAGGTCGACACCGAGATCCCCGCCCCGGTCGCCGGCACCCTGCTGGAGATCCTCGTCGGCGAGGACGAGACCGCCGAGGTCGGCGCGCGTCTGGCCGTCATCGGTGTCGCCGGTGCGGCTCCCGCGGCCGCTCCGGCAGAGGCCGCCCCGGCTCCGGCCGAGGCCGCTCCCGCCGCCGCTCCGGCTCCGGTGGAGGCTGCCGCCCCGGCCGCCGCCCCGGCTCCGGTCCAGGCCGCCCCCGCGGCTGCCGCTCCGGCTCCCGTGGCGGCTCCGGCCGCCGCGCCGGCGCAGGCCGCTCCGGCCGCTCAGGCTCCGGCTCCCGTGGCCCCGGCCGCTCCCGCCGCCCCGGCCTCGGCCGGTGACGAGGGCGCGTACGTGACCCCGCTGGTGCGCAAGCTCGCCTCCGAGTCCGGCGTCGACCTGTCCTCGGTCTCGGGCTCCGGTGTCGGTGGCCGTATCCGCAAGCAGGACGTCCTGGCCGCCGCCGAGGCCGCCAAGGCCGCTGCCGCCGCTCCGGCGCCGGCTGCCGCCGCTGCCGCTCCGGCCGCCAAGGCTCCGGCCGCGGTGTCCGAGCTGCGTGGCCAGACCGTCAAGATGACCCGCATGCGCAAGGTCATCGGCGACAACATGATGAAGGCGCTGCACTCGCAGGCGCAGCTCAGCTCCGTGGTCGAGGTGGACATCACCAAGATCATGAAGCTGCGCGAGAAGGCCAAGGGCGCGTTCCTGGCCCGTGAGGGCGTCAAGCTCTCGCCGATGCCGTTCTTCGTCAAGGCCGCGGCCCAGGCGCTGAAGGCCCACGCGGTCGTCAACGCCCGGATCAACGAGGACGAGGGCACGATCACCTACTTCGACTCGGAGAACATCGGCATCGCCGTGGACTCCGAGAAGGGCCTGATGACCCCGGTCATCAAGGGTGCCGGTGACCTCAACCTGGCGGGCATCTCCAAGGCGACCGCCGACCTGGCCTCCAAGGTCCGCGGCAACAAGATCACGCCGGACGAGCTGTCGGGCGCGACCTTCACCATCAGCAACACCGGCTCGCGCGGCGCCCTGTTCGACACGGTCATCGTGCCGCCGAACCAGGTCGCCATCCTGGGCATCGGTGCCACGGTCAAGCGCCCGGTGGTCATCGAGACCGCCGAGGGCACGAACATCGGCATCCGCGACATGACGTACCTGACCCTGTCCTACGACCACCGCCTGGTGGACGGCGCGGACGCGGCCCGGTACCTCTCGGCCGTCAAGGCCATCCTGGAAGCCGGCGAGTTCGAGGTCGAGCTCGGCCTGTAGGGCTCGCGCCCCGCGGCAGCCATCCGATACGGCGCCCCCTCCCGGAACACCCTCCGGGAGGGGGCGCCGTCGTCGTGCCCGGGCTCGGGGGACGCGATGTCCGGCCGACGGCGAGCCGGCCGGGGCGGTCTTGTAACCAGCCTCACCCGGGGTCCCCGCCCCGGAACACCTCGCTCGGGGCTACTCCGCCGTATTGTCTACGCATCAGAGCCCTGCGTGCCCCTCAGGAGATGAAGCGCCGATGATCACCCCACCCGTCGTGCACTCGCTGCGCGAGCAGATCCGCGAGCACATCGTGGAGGGGATCGTCAGCGGCCGTTGGAAGCCCGGTGAGCGGATCGTGGAGCGCCGGATCGCCGTCGAGCTGGAGGTCAGCCAGACGCCCGTACGGGAGGCGTTGCGCGAGCTGGAGACGCTGCGGCTGATCGAGTCCGCGCCGAACAAGGGCGTCCGCGTACGGAACCTCTCCGCGGCCGACCTGGAGGAGATCTACCCGGTCCGGGCCGGTCTGGAGCAGATCGCCGCCGAGCTGGCCGCGCCCCGGCTGGCGGCCGACTGCGCGGCGCTGGAGCCGCACGTGGCGGCCCTGTGGGAGGCGGACCGCACCGAGGACGGCACGGCGCAGGTGCGGCACACGGTGGGCTTCCACCGCGAGATGGTGCGGGCGGCCGGGAACAGCGTGCTGCTGCACACCTGGGAGAGCCTGGGCATCGAGGTGTTCACGGCCCTGTCCATTCGCTGGCTCGGTACCGTCCAGAAGTCGTACGCCGAGGAGCACGAGGCGCTGGTGGCGGCGTTCCGTGGTCAGGATCCGGACATCGGCCTGCTCGTGAAGCGGCACGTCCTGGGCTGCGCGCCGCGCGCCTGAGGAACGTTTCCGGCCGGCCGGCACGTCCCTCCGAAACCCCTTCCGACCTGGGGTTTCGAGCGGCTCTCCAGGGAGCCGCCGGCGCGTCGGCCTGTACTGGTTCCACGACGCGAGACCACCGGCACCGGGTGCCTTGAGCCATGGCACCCGGTGCCGACTTTCGCCTCGTGGACATTTAATTGTCACTTTTATTTGATCGATCATCGATCAGCGCTTTACAGTCAACGCGGACCCCACCCGGGTCCATCGACCCTGTCCTGCCCGTCAGGGATTTTCTTCACCACCTCTCCTTTGTCCGGAAGGCGGCGCACACCGATGTCCGACCCCGTAGGAAAGCTTCCGAGCGAGCTCGACCAGCTCCCGGACCGCGACACCGAGGAGACCGCCGAATGGGCGGCCTCCCTCGACGCCGTCGCCAAGGCCGCCGGTACGCGCCGCGCCGAGTACCTGCTCCGTCGTACCCTCCAGCACGCCGAGGCCGCCGGCCTCGCGCTGCCGAAGCTCCTTGAGACGGACTACGTCAACACCATCCCCACCGCCGCGGAGCCGGAGTTCCCCGGCGACGAGGCGATGGAAGCCAGGATCACCGCGTGGAACCGCTGGAACGCGGCCGCCATGGTGACCCGCGGCTCCAAGTACGGCGTCGGCGGCCACATCGCCACCTTCGCGTCGGCGGCCTGGCTCTACGAGACCGGCTTCCAGCACTTCTTCCGCGGGAAGGAGGCCGACGGATCGGGCGACCAGCTCTACATCCAGGGCCACGCCTCCCCCGGCATCTACGCGCGCGCCTTCCTCGACGGCCGCGTCTCCGAGCAGCAGCTCGACAACTTCCGCCAGGAGTCCGGCGGCAACGGCCTGCCGTCCTACCCGCACCCGCGGCGCCTGCCGTGGCTGTGGGAGTTCCCCACGGTGTCCATGGGCCTCGGCCCGCTGTCCGCGATCTACCAGGCGCGGTTCAACCGCTACCTGCACAACCGCAGCATCAAGGACACCGCGAACTCGCACGTCTGGGCCTTCCTGGGCGACGGCGAGATGGACGAGCCCGAGTCGACCGCCGCCCTGGCCCTCGCCTCCCGCGAGCAGCTCGACAACCTGACCTTCGTCATCAACTGCAACCTGCAGCGTCTCGACGGTCCGGTCCGCGCCAACTTCCGCGTGGTCCAGGAACTGGAGGCCCAGTTCCGCGGCGCCGGCTGGAACGTCATCAAGTCCCTGTGGGGCTCCGCCTGGGACGAGCTGTTCCGGCTCGACACCACCGGCGCCCTCGTACGCCGGCTGCGCGAGGTACCGGACGCGCAGTTCCAGACGTACGCGACCCGCGACGCGGCCTACATCCGCGAGCACTTCTTCGGCGCCAACGCCGAACTCGTGCAGCTCGCGGCCGTACTGTCCGACGCGAAGATCGCCGAGTGCTTCCAGACCTCCCGCGGCGGCCACGAGCCCCGCAAGGTGTACGCCGCGTACAAGGCCGCCCTGGAGCACAAGGGCGCGCCGACGGTCATCCTCGCGCAGACCGTCAAGGGCTACACGCTGGGTGCCGGGTTCGAGTCGAAGAACGCGAACCACCAGATGAAGAAGCTCACGATCGACGAGTTCAAGAGCATGCGCGACAAGCTCGACCTCCCGATCCCGGACAGCGCCTTCGTCGACGGCCAGGTCCCCTACGGCCACCCGGGCCCCGACAGCCCCGAGGTGCGGTACCTCAACGAGCGCCGCACGGCCCTCGGCGGCCCGGCCCCGGCCCGCAAGGTCAAGCCCGTGGCCCTGCCGGCCCCGGCCGACCGTTCCTTCGCCCCGCTCCTCAAGGGCTCCGGCAAGCAGGAGATGGCCACCACCATGGCCTTCGTCCGGCTCGTCAAGGACCTGATGCGGGACAAGGAGACCGGCAAGCGCTGGGTGCCGATCGTCCCCGACGAGGCCCGCACCTTCGGCATGGAGTCCCTCTTCCCGTCGGCCGGCATCTACTCGCCGCTGGGCCAGACGTACGAGCCGGTCGACCGCGACCAGCTCATGTACTACAAGGAAGCCAAGGACGGCCAGATCCTCAACGAGGGGATCACCGAGGCCGGCGCCATGGCCGACTTCATCGCCGCCTGCACGTCGTACGCGACGCACGGCGAGCCGATGATCCCGTTCTACATCTTCTACTCGATGTTCGGCTGGCAGCGCACCGCCGACCAGATGTGGCAGCTCGCCGACCAGCTCGGCAAGGGCTTCATCGTCGGCGCCACCGCCGGTCGCACCACGCTGACCGGTGAGGGCCTCCAGCACGCGGACGGCCACTCGCACCTGATCGCGTCCACGAACCCGGCGTCGCTCAACTACGACCCGGCCTTCGCGTTCGAGATCGCGGTGATCGTCAAGGACGGTCTGCGCCGCATGTACGGCGAGAAGCCGGAAGACGTCTTCTACTACCTGACGGTCTACAACGAGCCGAAGGTCCAGCCCGCCATCCCGGAGGGCGTCGAGGAAGGCATCCTCAAGGGCCTGTACCGCTTCAACACCGCGGCCGACCTCGCCGAGGCGGCCCCCGCCGCCGACGCCCCGAAGGTCCAGCTCATGGCCTCCGGCACGGCGATCCACTGGGCCCTGGACGCCCAGAAGCTGCTCGCCGCCGACTGGAACGTGGCCGCCGACGTCTGGTCCGCCACCTCCTGGGGCGAGCTGCGCCGCGACGCGCTGGAGTGCGACGAGGCGCTGCTGCGCGGCGAGGTGCGCACCCCGTACGTCACCCGCGCGCTGGAGGGCGTCACGAGCCCGGTGCTGGCCGTGTCCGACTGGATGCGTCAGGTCCCGGACCAGATCAGCCAGTGGGTGGAGCAGGACTACACCTCGCTCGGCACGGACGGCTTCGGTCTCTCCGACACCCGCGAGGGCGCCCGCAGGCACTTCGGTGTCGACGCCCAGTCCATCGTGGTGGCCGCGCTGGCCCAGCTCGCCCGCCGCGGCGAGGTGCCGGCGTCCGCCATCAAGGAGGCCCGCGAGCGCTACGGCCTGTAGGACCCGGGCGCCCCGTCGCGCCGAGTCCGATGCGCCACCCGCGGCCGAAGGCCGGTGTCCGCCCCGCCATTGGGGGGCGGACACCGGCCTTTGGCCGTATGAGCGGTGGCGGCACGGGGGTGGACCCGTGATGCTGGAGCGGTGATGGACGAGACGGAGTTCTGGGAGATCGTCGACCGTACCCGCGAGGCCGCCGAGGGCGACCCCGAGGAGCATGCCGAGCTGCTCGTGGAGCGGCTGGCGCAGCTCGACCCGGACTCCGTGCTGGACTTCGCCCGGCACTTCGAGTCGCGGTACAACCGGGCGTACACCTGGGACCTCTGGGGCGCGGCCTGGGTGCTGCTCGACGGGGCGAGCGACGACGCGTTCGACTACTTCCGGTGCTGGCTGATCGGCCAGGGGCGGGAGGTCTTCGAGGGCGGGGTGCACGATCCCGACCACCTGGCGGAGCTGCTGGGCGACTTCGACGAGGAGATCGACGGCGACGGCGAGGAGTTGGGGTACGCGGCGGACGAGGCGTACGAGCAGCTGACCGGGGCGGTGGCGCCGGACCTCGGGGTCTCGCTCCAGGCGGCCGAGCCGGAGGGCGCTCCCCTCGACTTCGAGAACGAATCCGTCCTCGCGGAACGCTTCCCCCGGCTCTGGGACCGGTTCAGGGGCTGACGCCGGTCGGTGGCGCGTGCGGCACCGGATCCGGTCGGTGGCGCGCGCGGCTCAGCAGTGCGTGCCGCCGTCGATGCGGATCTCCGTGCCGGTGATGAACGCGCCGTCCTCGGACCCGAGCATCGCGACGACGCCGGCCACCGTCTGCGGGCCCGCGAAGCCCTGGCCGAGGGCCGGGGCGAGTTTGGTGAACAGGCTCCAGTCGGTGTCCTCGGGCAGGCCCGGGCCGTTGCCGGTGGTCATGCCGCTCTCGATGGAGCCGGGGGCCACGGCGACGAACCGCAGGCCCTGCTTGCTGTACTCGGCGGCCAGGGCGTGGGTCATGGACTGGATGCCGCCCTTGCTGGCCGCGTAGGCGGACATGTAGGGGTGGGCGAACGAGGCCGAGGTGGAGCTGAAGTTGACGACGACCGGTTGGTCGCCCGCCAGCAGCGCCGGGATCGACTCGCGGATCACCAGGAAGGTGCCGGTGAGGTTGACCGCGATGACCTTGTTCCAGAAGTCGAGCGTGGTCTGGTGGGTGTGCGAGGAGCGCAGGATGCCGGCGGCGTTCACCAGCACGTCGAGCCCGCCGAGGCTCGCGACGGCGCCGGCGATCCCGTCCCGTACGGCGGCCTCGTCGGATATGTCGAGGACGGCGGTGGTGAGACGGTCCCCGCGGCCGTCGGCGCCGGCCTGGTCCGCCGTGTTCTCGAGTCCGGCTTCGTCGACGTCCACGGCGTGTACGCGGCCGCCTTCGGCGAGGATGCGGTGGACGGTGGCCCGGCCGATGCCGGAGCCGCCGCCGGTGATGAGGACGCGACGTCCTTCGTAACGATTCATGGGTGCGAGCGTACGACCTGATGACACGTTTTGCCAGTACGTCAATGCATGCAATCGTCGACCCTGCAGGACGGTAGGCTTCAGACGTGAGATCCCCTCGTCCGTACTCTCCCCAGGCCGGCCCCGGAGCCCAGTCGCTGACCGAGCGCCGCAAGGCCGCGACCCAGCTCGACATCGCCCGCGCCGCCTGCGAACTCTTCGCCGAGCACGGTCCCGACGGCACCACCGCCGAGGACATCGCCCACCGCGCCGGCGTGGCCCTGCGCACGTTCTACCGCTACTTCCGCAACAAGCAGGAGGCCGTGGCCCCCCTGCTCGCCGGTGGTGGTGACGCCTGGCGCGCGCTGCTCGCCGAGGAGGATCCCGGCACCCCCCTGGCCGAGGCGCTGGAACGCGCCGTCACCCGCTCCCTCGGCGACTCCCAGGCCGTCGAGGAAGGCCTGAAGGTGACGCGCGGGCTGCTGCGGGCGGCCACCGGCGACGAGGCCCTGCGGGCGGTCTGGTACCGCGTGAACCAGGACTCCGAGGAACGTCTGGTGCCGGTGATCGCCCGGCTCGCCGGACCGGACGCCGACGCCCTCGGCGTCCGCCTCCTGGCGGCGGCCGCCACGGACGCGATCCGCATCGCCCTGGAACTCTGGTCGGCCACCGACGCCCCGGTCGCGGGCCCCGGCTCCCCGGCCGAACTCGCGGTCCGCTGCCTGCGCGACCTCACGGGCGCGATGCCGCTGCTGCACCGCCCGACCTGAGGGCCCGCACCCCCGGGAACCACGAAGCGCCCCGACGCCACGAAGCACCCCGAAACGACGAAGTGCCGCCCTCCGCTCCGTGAGGAGCGGGGGACGGCACGGCCACGGGCGCGGGCGCCTGCGGCAAGGTCGCGGAGCGCCCGGCCGGCGGCCCGTCGTACGGGTTCCGCCGGTGGGCGCTCGGGGCGACTAGATGTCGAAGTACATCTCGAACTCGTGCGGGTGCGGGCGCAGCGCGATCGGGGCGATCTCGTTGGTGCGCTTGTAGTCGATCCAGGTCTCGATCAGGTCCGGGGTGAAGACGCCGCCGGCGAGGAGGTACTCGTGGTCCGCTTCCAGGGCCTTGAGGACGTCCTCCAGGCTGGTCGGGACCTGCGGGACGCTCGCGTGCTCGTCGGGGGAGAGCTCGTAGAGGTCCTTGTCGATCGGCTCCATCGGCTCGATCTTGTTCTTGACACCGTCGAGGCCCGCGAGCAGCAGCGCCGCGAAGGCGAGGTACGGGTTGGACGACGGGTCCGGGGCACGGAACTCGACGCGCTTGGCCTTCGGGTTCGAGCCGGTGATCGGGATGCGCATCGCGGCGGAGCGGTTGCGCTGCGAGTACACCATGTTGACCGGCGCCTCGAAGCCCGGCACCAGGCGGTGGTAGGAGTTCACCGTCGGGTTGGTGAAGGCCAGCAGCGACGGGGCGTGCTTGAGGATGCCGCCGATGTAGTAGCGGGCGGTGTCCGAGAGGCCCGCGTAGCCGGCCTCGTCGTAGAACAGCGGGTCGCCGTTCGCCCACAGCGACTGGTGGACGTGCATGCCCGAGCCGTTGTCACCGAAGATCGGCTTCGGCATGAAGGTCGCGGTCTTGCCGTTGCGCCAGGCGACGTTCTTCACGATGTACTTGAAGAGCATCAGGTCGTCGGCCGCGGCGAGCAGCGTGTTGAACTTGTAGTTGATCTCGGCCTGGCCGCCGGTGCCGACCTCGTGGTGCTGGCGCTCGACCTGGAGGCCCTGGGCGTCCAGTTCCAGCGAGATCTCGGCGCGCAGGTCGGCGAAGTGGTCGACCGGGGCGACGGGGAAGTAACCGCCCTTGTAGCGGACCTTGTAGCCGCGGTTGTTCTCCTCCGAGCCGGTGTTCCAGGCGCCGGCCTCGGAGTCGATGTGGTAGAAGCTCTCGTTCGCGGTCGTCGCGAAGCGCACGCTGTCGAACACGTAGAACTCGGCCTCGGGGCCGAAGTACGCGGTGTCGGCGATGCCGGTGGAGGCGAGGTACGCCTCGGCCTTCTTCGCGATGTTGCGCGGGTCGCGACTGTAGGCCTCGCCCGTGATCGGGTCGTGGATGAAGAAGTTGATGTTGAGCGTCTTGTCCTTGCGGAACGGGTCCAGGCGCGCGGTGGTGATGTCGGCGCGCAGCGCCATGTCGGACTCGTGGATCGCCTGGAAGCCGCGGATGGAGGATCCGTCGAAGGCGAGCTCCTCCGCCGGGTCGAACGCCCGCGCCGGGATGGTGAAGTGCTGCATCACACCAGGCAGGTCACAGAAGCGGACGTCGACGAACTTGACGTCGTTCTCCTCGATGTACTGCTTCACTTCGTCGGCGTTCTGGAACATCCAACTCCTCCTACTCCCGACCCCGGGGCAGGGGCGGGCTTTATAGCTCGTGGTGCGTCAGTGCGGTGCCGCACGCTGACCCGACCATAAGCAGACGGGATTTCTCAGGCATGACCCATTTGTTTCGCACAAGTTAACCAGGGTCCCGTCCGGGGCGCTGGAGAGCGCACCGGTACCGTGGTCGGGTGGACAACAGGCAAGCAATCGGATCCTGGCTTTCCGGCCCCCGCGCGGCCGCCGAGGAGATGGGCGTCGACTTCGGCCATCCGGGCGAGCGTCTGGGCCTTCCCCGTTCGGGGCCCGGCTCGGTGGCCCGTTTCGGGCGTCGCCTCGGCGCCGTCGTCATCGACTGGGTCGGTTGTCAGCTGATCGCCTACGCCCTGGTCACGGGCGGTGACCTGGACGCTTCCAGCCCTTGGACGCTGGCGCTCTTCCTGAGCCTCACGTTCCTGACGGTGGGCACGGTGGGCTTCACCCCCGGCAAGCGGATCCTGGGGCTCCGGGTCATCGCGCTGGACGGCTCGCGCCTGGGCCTCGGCCGGGTGGCGCTGCGCACCCTGCTGCTGGCCCTCTTCGTCCCGGCCCTGATCTCGGACCGGGACGGCCGCGGCCTGCACGACCGGCTCTCCGGCGCCGTCCAGGTCCGCATCTGAGGAACGGCGCGACGCACGACGCACGACACGGGGGTGCCCCCGGAGCCGGCGGCTCCGGGGGCACCCCCGTGTCGTATACGAAAAGCAGGTCAGCGCATTGTCAGCGCATCTTGCCGCCGCGCGGCATGCGCGTGCCCTTCGGCATGGGGCCCTTGGGGACCGGCATGTTGCTCATGAGGTCGCCCATGGCCCGGAGCTTGTCGTTCACCTGCGTGATCTGCGGGCCGGCCAGCACGCGCGGCAGCTTGAGCAGCGTCGTGCGGACCTTCTTGAGCGGGACCTCGCCCTCGCCGGTGCCCACGATGAAATCGTGCACCGGGACGTCGGGCATGATCCGGGCCAGCTTCTTCTTCTCGGCCGCGAGCAGGACCTTGACCCGGTTCGGGTTGCCCTCCGCGATCAGGACGACGCCCGCCTTGCCGACGGCCCGGTGGACGATGTCCTGGTTCCGGTTCATCGCGACGGCCGGGGTGGTGGTCCAGCCCCGTCCCACGTTGTCCAGTACGGCCGCGGCCGCGCCCGGCTGTCCCTCCATCTGCCCGAAGGCAGCCCGCTCGGCCCGTCGCCCGAAGACGATCGCCATCGCGAGGAACGCCACCAGGAAACCCAGGATGCCCAGGTAGACCGGGTGGCCGATCAGGAAGCCGATCGCAAGAAAGACACCGAAGGTGACGATTCCCACGCCCGCGACGATCAGACCGACCTTCGGGTCGGCCTTGCGCGTCATCTTGTACGTCAGGGCGATCTGCTTCAGTCGCCCGGGGTTCGCAGCAGTCTCTGCGTTTGACTTCCTCGCCATAAGGCGAGTTTACGTGGCCTGCGGACGGCGGGTCGCCGCGGCCTCGAGTACGTGCTCGGTTTCGACCCGATCCTTGGCCCTGCGCCGGTCCTCCAGGACCGCGCTCCAGGCGTTGCGGCGGGCGCCGCTCATGAGCAGCGACTCGATGCCCCGGAAGGCGTCTGTGAACGACGGGATGGCGATGGCGCGTACGGGCGCGGCCTGCATGATGTCGATCCCTCTCACGGTGCTCACGACGGCTGGGAGTGAAGCGGTGGTACGTGGAGCGAAGCGGTGGTGCCTGCTGCGCGGTGTGCGGTGCGTGCAGCAATCGTCACTGACTGGTGTTACCAGGACGTGACCGGTCGGTCAAATGCGATGAACATGTCGGGCGCGAAAACACTGACGCGGCCCACCCGACTCATCCTGGAATGAGCCTAGGGGCCGCGTCGGCGCGGTGTTACTCTTCAGTAAGGTTTTGTGCGGGACTTCACACGGCCATGTCAGACGGTGGCGCGCTTCTCCATCGCCTGCTGGTAGAGGCGCCCGGCGCGGTACGAGGAGCGCACCAGCGGGCCGGACATCACACCGGAGAAGCCGATCTCCTCGGCCTCCTTCGCCAGCTCGACGAACTCGGCCGGCTTGACCCACCGCTCGACGGGGTGGTGCCGCGGCGAGGGCCGCAGGTACTGGGTGATGGTGATGAGCTCGCAGCCGGCCTCGTGCAGGTCCTTGAGGGCCTGCGTGACCTCCTCGCGCTCCTCGCCCATGCCGAGGATCAGGTTCGACTTGGTGATCAGGCCGTAGGCGCGCGCCTTGGTGATCACGTCGAGGGAGCGCTCGTAGCGGAAGCCGGGGCGGATCCGCTTGAAGATCCGGGGGACCGTCTCGACGTTGTGCGCGAAGACCTCGGGGCGGGAGGCGAAGACCTCCTCCAGGAGCTCCGGCACCGCGTTGAAGTCGGGGGCCAGCAGCTCGACCTTGGTGTGGCCGGTCTCACGGCCCGCCGTCTGCTGGTGGATCTGGCGCACGGTCTCCGCGTACAGCCAGGCGCCGCCGTCGGGCAGGTCGTCGCGGGCCACGCCGGTGATGGTCGCGTAGTTCAGGTCCATGGTGACCACGGACTCGCCGACACGACGCGGCTCGTCCCGGTCAAGGGCCTCGGGCTTGCCCGTGTCGATCTGGCAGAAGTCACAGCGCCGGGTGCACTGGTCACCGCCGATGAGGAAGGTGGCCTCGCGGTCTTCCCAGCATTCGTAGATGTTCGGACAGCCGGCTTCCTGGCACACCGTGTGCAGTCCTTCGCCCTTCACCAGGGCCTGCATCTTGGTGTACTCGGGGCCCATCTTCGCCCGGGTCTTGATCCACTCGGGCTTGCGCTCGATGGGGGTCTGGGCGTTGCGGACTTCGAGGCGCAGCATCTTGCGTCCGTCGGGTGCGACTGCGGACACGACCGGCTCCCTGTGACTTCGATTCTTCGGCGCCCACCAGGGTACGCCCGTAATTTCATACGTTCTTACGTCCGCCAACCTGGGGGCGGTCGGACGCATTCCCCGCGCCGTCAGCCGGCGGCGTGCTCGATCTCCCTCGGCCGGAGCTCCGCCTGCTCCAGGACGTCCTTGAGGTGCCGCTCGATGACGGGCACGACCTGGGCGATGGTGATCTCCCGGCCCAGTTCGTACGAGAGCGAGGTCACACCGGCGTCCCGGATGCCGCAGGGGACGATCCGGTCGAACCAGGTGTTGTCCGGATTCACGTTGATCGCGAACCCGTGCATGGTGACGCCCTTGGCGACCCGGATGCCGATGGCGGCGAGCTTGCGGTCCTCGCGGCGCTGTCCCGCGTTGGACGGGGCGTACTCGGGGCCGTTCAGCCGGGCGTCGAACTCGTCGTCGTGCATCCGGGGATCGAGGTCGAGCGAGAGTCCGCCGATGCTCGGCCGGTCCTCGACGGGGTCGCCGAGCACCCAGACGCCGCTGCGGCCCTCGATCCGGGTGGTCTCCAGACCGAACTCGGCGGCGGTCCTGATCAGCGCGTCCTCCAGCCGGCGGACGTGGGCGACCACGTCCACGGGGCGCGGCAGCTTCATGATCGGGTAGCCGACGAGCTGGCCCGGGCCGTGCCAGGTGATCTTTCCGCCCCGGTCCACGTCCACGACCGGCGTGCCGTCCAGCGGCCGCTCGTTGTCGGCGGTGCGCCGGCCGGCCGTGTAGACGGGCCGGTGCTCCAGCAGCAGGCAGGTGTCCTCGATCTCGTCCGCGAAGCGGGCGGCGTGCACCCGGCGCTGCTCGTCCCAGGCCTCGGTGTACTCGACGAATTCCGGCCCGAAGCCCAGATGGACAAACCGAAGCTCAGTCACCGCAGCGCCTCCTCGTTGAACCTGCTGTGTGCACGCATCGCACCAGCCAAGGGTACGGCCGGCCGAAAGCGGCCCCTCAGGGCCCCGACGATCGCCCCGGTCATCGCCCATACGGGCGGAGCGTGCCGATCCGTAAAGGACCCCACAGGTTCTGCACACGATCGGATGAATGTGGGACAGAGGGGGCGGTGCGGGCGAAGTTCGCCGCTACATTCACGCCGTTCACAGGGCCGGGACTCCGGTCTTTCACGTCAGGAAACCGTGGAGCCGATGACGGAACGACCAGCCCAGCGCGTCCCCAACCGGCAACTCTCGGCGCTGATCGCGGAAGCCGGGTTCTCCAACGCCGGTCTCGCCCGCCGCGTCGACCAGCTCGGCCTGGAGCACGGTCTCGATCTGCGGTACGACAAGACGTCCGTGACCCGGTGGCTGCGCGGCCAGCAACCCCGCGGGACGACCCCCGCGCTGATCGCGGAGGTCTTCACCCGGCGCCTCGGGCGGCGGCTGTCGGCCCAGGACCTGGGGCTCGACGCGTGCGCGCCCGTCTACGCGGGGCTGGAGTTCGCGGCCACCCCCGAGGAGGCCGTGGACATCGCGAGCGGGCTGTGGCGCAAGGACTCCGGGTCGCACGCCGAGCTGCGCAAGATCGCCTTCACCCCGGCCGGTCTGGTGGTGCCCAGTCGGGACTGGCTGATCGGCCGGGCCGACGAACGGGTCGGGCGGGGCGCGGAGCCCGCCGGCTCCCGGGTCCCGACGCAGGGCCGGACGGCCGTGCCCCGCCAGCGGCAGATCGACCGGGCGCCCGGCCAGCGGGTGACGGGCGGGGACATCGCGGCGCTGCGGTCGGTGAGCGAACTGTTCCGGACCCTGGACGACACCTACGGCGGCGGGCACGCCCGGCAGGCGTTGGTGCGGTACCTGGAGCATGAGGCGGAGCCGATGCTGCGGGGCACGTACGGGGAGACCACCGGGCGCAGGCTGTTCGCGGCCGCCGCCGACCTGACCCGGCTTGCGGGGTGGACCTCGTACGACATCGCCGCGCACGGGCTGGCCCAGCGGTACTTCGTGCAGGCACTACGGCTGTCGCAGGCCGCCGCCGACCGGCCGTACGGGTCGTACGTGCTGGTCACGATGAGCCGGCAGGCCGTCTACCTGGGGCACGGGCGGGAGGCGGTGCAGCTCGCCCGGGTCGCCCAGCAGGGCGTGGGTTCCGGGCCGCCGCCGGTGGTACAGGCGTTGCTGCACTCGGCGGAGGCGCGGGGGCACGCGGTGCTGGGCGAGGTGCGGGCCTCGACGGCCTCGCTGGTGCGGGCGGAGCGGGCGCTGGGCGCGGCCCGGCCGGGGGACGACGTGCCGCACTGGGCCCGCTTCTACGACGAGGCGCAGTTGGCGGACGAGTTCGGCCACTGCCACCGGGATCTCCAGCAGTACCGGGCCTCGGCGCAGCACGCGGAGCGCTCGCTCCAGTTGCGGGCGCCCGGCCACGCGCGTTCGCGGCTGTTCTGCAGGGTGGTGCTGGCCACGGCCCGGCTGGGGCTCGGTGAGCTGGACCAGGCGTGCGCGTTGGGCGCGGAGGCGGCGCAGCAGGCGATGGAGATGCGGTCGGCGCGCGCGGTGGAGTACGTACGGGACTTCGAGCGGCGGCTGGAGCCGTACCGGGACGCCTCGGCGGTGCGGACCTACCGGGACCGGGTCGCCGCGCTGGCCTGAGCGGACCGGCGCCCGGCCCCGGTCACGGGGGGGCGCGGGAGGGCCCGGCCCCCGGTCACCGGGGGCCGGGCCCTCCGGGGGCGCGGCCGGGCGGGACCGGCTCAGGCCGCCACCGGAATGGATCGTTCCGGGGCGGCCGGCACCGGGATGCCGAAGTCGCGCAGGACGGCCGTGCTCGCGCGTCGGGCGGAGTGCAGGGCCCCCTGGACGGTGTTGGAGTCGCGGTGGTCGCCGCACACGTACAGCCCGGCCACGACCCGTACCGGGCGCCGCAGGTCGTGTGGCGGGGGCATGGCCGGGACGGCCTCGGGGGTGTGGTGGACGGCGAGCGGCTCCCAGTCCCGGGTGGAGGTGTCGTAGAGCCGGGCGAGCCGGGAGGCGACCGTGCGGATGGGCGGCGGCGGTCCGTGCACGGTGGTGGTGACGAGGCTGCGCCCGGCGGGAGCCCGCGTCGGGTCGACCGCGCTCATCACGGTGGTGTGGGCGAGCGGCCACTTCGGGTCGGCGTCCAGGAGCAGGGAGCCGTCCCACGGCAGCGGGACGGCGGTGCCGTGGTGGATGACGGTGACCTCGTGGAAGTCCGGCACCCGCAGCCCCGGCAGCAGGTCGGCGGCGGCGCGGGCACCGGTGGCGAGCACGACGGAACGGCAGCTGAAGTCGCCGTGCCCCTCGGTGGTGACGAGGTTCGTCGCCACCGTGCGGACCCGCACCCCGGTCCGTACGGTGCCGGGCGGCAGGGCGGCGGCGAGCAGGTCGGGCAGGCTCGCGGCGCCGCCCTCGGGCACGGCGAGCCGGCCTCGGGCGAATCCGCGCAGGGCCAGGTCGGCGACCCGGCTGGAGGTGGTGAGCTCCGGGTCGCGGAGCAGGGTGGCGAGCAGGGGGCGCAGTACGCCGTTGACCGTGCGCGGCGGCAGGCCGCGGGTGCGCAGGGCGGCCGTCGCGGTGCGTTCGGGCCGGGCGAGCAGGCGCTCCACGGGCAGGGCGGCGAGCCGGCCGAGCGCGGCGCTGAGCCGGGCCTGGTCGAGGGAGCCGCCGGCGAGGGCGCGGGCGGGGGTGAGGGCCCCGGCACGCTGCTGTTTGCCGTCGGCTCCCCGGATGAGGACCCCGGGTGCGAAGGACCGCAGGACGAGCGCCTCCAGGCCCGGGGTACGGGACGGTTCGGTGTACGAGGTGTTGAGGAGCTGGCCGGTCCGGTCGAGCCGGAAGCCGTCGACCGACTCGGTGGCCATCCGACCGCCGGGGTCGTCCGCGGCCTCCAGGACGGTGACCGTGACGCCCGCGGCGATCAGATGGTGTGCCGCCGCGAGTCCTGAGACTCCGGCTCCCACGATGACGACGTCTGCATGGTGTGCGCTGCTGAGCACGTGCCCCTCCCCGAGGTCGGCGCGGCTGTGTGGGGTTCCTCCTTCCCCCAACGGACTCCGGCAGAACCCGAGTTCGATGCCGTATTGCGCACAACTCCGGTCGCACAGCGGTCGCATTCGGGTCACAAACGGTCGCACGTGAGCGAAGGGTGCTCCCCCGAGCCGCCGGGGCCCGGGGCCCCGGGCCCCGGGCCCCGGGCCCCGGGCCGCCGGCCCTAGGCCAGCGCGGCCCTGATCGAGTCGTCGATCCCCGGGTGGCGGAACACGAACCCGGACTCCAACAGCTTCGTGGGACGCACCCGCTGACTTCCCAGCACGTCCTCGGCGAACTCGCCGAGGACGACGCGCATGACGGGCGCCGGCACGGCGCACACCGTCGGGCGGTGCAGCACCCGCCCCATCGCCGCCGTCACCTCACGGTTGGTCCTCGGCTCGGGGGCCGTCAGGTTCACCGGACCGGACACCCCGGACGCGGTGATCAGGTGGCGCAGGGCGGCGACCTCGTCGTGCATCGAGATGTGCGACCAGTACTGGCGGCCGTTGCCGAGCCGACCGCCGACGCCGGCCCGGAAGACGGGGAACAACCGGCCCCACGCCCCGCCGTCGGCGGCGACGACCAGGCCGGTGCGGGCGAAGACCGTACGGATCCCGGCGTCCCGGGCCGGCGCGGCGGCCGCCTCCCACTCCACGCAGACGGAGGGCAGGAAGCCCTCCCCCGCCGGGGCGTCCTCGTCGACGACGCGGTCGCCGGTGTCGCCGTAGTAGCCGACGGCGCTTCCACTGACGAGGACCGGCGGCGGCTCGGCCATGTCGGCGACGGCTCGGGCGATGGCGGCGGTGCCGAGGACACGGCTGTCGCGGATCTCCCTCTTGTACGCGGCCGTCCATCGGTGGTCGCCGACACCGGCCCCGGCCAGGTGGACGACGGCGCCGCAGCCGACCAGGGCGGCGGGATCCACGTACCCGCGCCGCGGGTCCCAGGTCGCCTCGTCCGGGGCGGCGGCGGGGCGGCGCACGAAGCGCACCACCTCGTGGCCGTCCACTTGGAGGGACCGTACGAGGACCTTGCCGATGAGGCCGGATGCTCCGGTGACCGCGATGCGCATGGCGCCAGTCTGCCCGCAGGTCGCGCCCGTGCACGGGCGACCCGGGGCGTGGCGCCCGGGGATCCACCGGGCGGGCCGCGCCGGGGTGGTCCGGGGACGGATCCGGGCGGTCCGGTCGGGTCAGGTGCCGCCGATCCAGGTGCCCACGGCGTAGGTGACGGCCATCGCCACCGCGCCGCCGGCCACGTTGCGCAGCACCGCCCGCGCCGCGGGGGCGCCGCCCAGGCGGGCGCTGACCAGCCCGCACAGGGTCAGCGCCGCCAGCACGGCCGCCACCGTCACCGGTACCCGTGCCGACGGCTGCGGCAGGACGATCGCCAGGAGCGGGAGCAGCGCCCCCACCGTGAAGGAGAGCAGGCTCGCGAGGGCCGCGTGCCAGGGGTTGACCAGCTCGTCCGGGTCGATCCCCAGCTCCACCCGGGCGTGCGCCCGCAGGGCGTCGCGTTCCGTCAGCTGTTCGGCGGCCTCCCGGGCGAGGTCCCGGCTCAGGCCGCGCGCCGCGAGCAGGTCCGTCAGCTCCGCCAGCTCCGCCTCCGGCTCGTCCGCCAGCTCCCGCCGCTCCACGGCCAGGGCGGCGCGTTCCGAGTCCCGCTGCGAGCTGACCGACACGTACTCCCCCGCCGCCATCGACAGCGCCCCCGCCAGCAGCCCGGCCACTCCCGCCGTCAGGATCGCCGCGCGCGAGGTCGTCGCCCCGGCCACGCCCACCACCAGGCCCGCCGTGGAGATGATCCCGTCGTTGGCGCCCAGGACCCCCGCCCTGAGCCAGTTGAGCCGGGTGCTGATCTCCGCGCTCCGCGCGCCCGCCGATTCGGTCACCGCACCACTGTCGCCGGGCGGACCGCGCGAGGCCATCCGGCGCCCACCCGGGGTGCGCCCCCGGCCGGCCGGGATCAGGGTGGAGGGGTGAGACGCGGACTCGAGGACTCCGGCCGGCTGCACGGGACGCCCCCGCCCCGCTGGGCCCGGCTTGCGCCCGCCGTGGCCGTGGTGGTGCTGTGCTGCGCGCAGTGGCTGACCCCCGGCGCGGAGCTGGGGTACTTCCTCGCGGCCCTGCCCGCGGTGGCCGCGTTCTCGTACGGCCCCCTGGGAACCTGCGCGTTCGCCGTACTGGTCCTCGTCCTGCTCGGCGTCCCCCAGCTCGGCGTGGCCAACGCCCGGGGCACGGACCTGGCCACCGTGGCCTTCGTCGGTCTGCTCAGCGTGGTGATCTCCTTCGTGCGACGGCGTCGCGACGACCAGCTGGTCAGCGTGCGGACCGTCGCCGAGGCGGCCCAGCTCGCGGTGCTGCCACCGGTACCGGACCAGGTGGGTCCGGTGCACTGCTCCGGTCTGTACCGGGCGGCGCAGCGCGGCACGCTGGTCGGCGGCGACCTGTACGACGTACGGGCCGGGCCGTACGGGGTTCGGGCGGTGGTGGCCGACGTCCAGGGGCACGGTCTGGCGGCGGTCGGAACGGTGGCCGCGCTGCTCGGCGCCTTCCGCGAGGCGGTCCTGGACGATCCCGAGCTGGCGACGGTCGCGGCCCGGCTGGACCGGCGGCTGGTGGCCGACGCGGCCGCGGCCTCGATCCGGCACGCGGAGCTGTTCGCGACGGCGGTGCTGCTGGAGTTCCCGCCCGGACTGGATCTCGTACGGATCGTGTCGTGCGGGCATCCGCCCGTGCTGTTGCTCCGCGGCTTCACGACCGCGGAACTGGACGTGGAGCCGGGGCCCCCGCTGGGCCTGGGCCTGACCGTGCCCGAACTCCCGAAGGTCGCCGAGGTCCCGCTGCTGCCGGGCGACCGGCTGCTCGCCCACACGGACGGCGTGACCGAGGCCCGCGACGAGGACGGCGACTTCTACCCGCTGGCCTCCCGGATCCCGGTGCTGGCCAACGACCCCGAGGGTCTCGTACGGGCGGTGTGGCGGGACCTGGAGGCCTTCACGGCGGGCGGCCCGAGCGACGACGTGGCGGTCCTGCTGCTGTCCCTGCCGGCCATGGAAACGTGACGGGCGTGCCGTGGCCGGGATCGGCAGAGCCCAGACCCTGCCGGCTCCGGGGGTCGCGGCGTCGCGGTCCCCGGAGCCGGCGTCGAACGTCAGCCGACGTCGCGGATGAAGGCGCGCACCATTTTGCAGGTCACGTTGGACGGCCGGTGGATCCCCACCCGCACCGCCATCGTCCGGATCTTGCGGTTCGTGGCGCGTCGAGCGTCGTAGGTCCCGGTGTCGAGCAGCGATATCGCCAGCCGCATCGCCTTCAGGCGGCGGTTGTGGCTCTCGTACCACTCGCGGGGCAGCCCCGCAGGCAGCGGCTTCTTCTTGGGCATCGAAATGATCGCGGCAGCGGCCATCTACAGCCTCCCAAACGGTAGTTGGCTTCCTGTCGTGCTCCTTCGATTTTACCGGGGGGCACTGACAAAAGCCCCTGGCCAGACCGGCCCGGCGCGACGCCTCGTTAGGCTTGGGCGCATGGAGATCTGGATCAATCCCGCCTGTTCCAAGTGCCGCGCCGCGCTGACCCTGCTGGACGCGGAGGGCGCCGACTACACGGTGCGCCGGTACCTGGAGGACGTGCCGTCCGAGGCCGAGATCCGCGAGGTGCTGGACCGCCTCGGGCTGGAGCCCTGGGACATCACGCGCACCTCCGACCCGATGGCCCGCGAGAGCGGGGTACCGGAGCTGCCGCGCGAGGCGACGGACGCCGCGCGAGGCCGGTGGATCGCCCACCTGGCGGCGCACCCGAAGCTGATCCAGCGCCCGATCATCACCGCCGAGGACGGCACGGCCGTGATCGCCCGCACCGACGAGGCCGTGCGCGAGGCCATGTCCCGCAAGGCCTGAGCCGGCCGGGCCGGCGGGCGCGATCCGACGGGCCGGCTCAAGCCTCCGTCGGCGGGCGGGTGATCGCGTCGGCCGCCGTGAGCGGCATCGAGTGGTGGGCGGGACCCCGGGCAGTCGAGCAGGCCCTGGAGACCGAGCGGGAACCTGGACTCACCGGTGGACGGTGGAGTCCGCCCGCACGCGCGCGCAGGTGCCGCCCCGGGCCGCGATCCGGGCCCCGCCGCGAGGGCGTGTCCCGCGGAGGGGCGAGGGGACGAACGGGACCAGGCCCCCGCCCCCTCCCCTCACGCGCCCAACCGGCGCTCCGCCTCGGCCAGGATCTCCGTCAGCCGGAGCCCGAACCCCGCGTCCCGCGCGTCCGGCTCGCCCGTGCGGGCCGCCGTGAGCAGCGCGTCGAGCGCCCGGCCGTAGGCGCCGGGCACGTCGCTCCACTCGGGCAGGTCGAAGATTCCCTCGGCTCCGCGCAGTTCCAGCCCCACCCCGGCGGCCGCCCGCGGCGCGCCCAGACTGAGCACGGCGGTGCTGGCGGCGCCCGAGGCGTGGCGCAGGGCCAGTTGCACCACGTCGGAGGGGCCCCGGGTGGCGGAGACGGCGGTGACGTCGCCGAGCACCGGGATCAGCACGGACAGGGCGTGCGGTCCGACGTCCCACAGTCCGCCCTTGGCCTTGCGCCAGGGCGAGTCGGGGTGACCGCCGGGGGTCCCGTCGGGCGGGTAGAGGGCGCCGAGCCAGTGGGCGGAGGCGGTGAACCAGCCGGAGCGCCCGGTCTGCTCCTCGACCCACCCGGCGGTCGGTTGGGCGAAGCGGAGCGTCAGGAAGACGACGGAGGCGACCTCGTGCTCGGCCGCTGCGGCGGCCACGGCCGAGGCGTCCTCCACCGTCGTCGCGACGGGCTTGTCGAGCAGCAGGTGGCATCCGGCGGCGGCGGCACGGACCGCGAGCGGAGCCTGCACGTCGGGCGGCAGGGCGAACGCCGCGACGTCACAGTCGGCGAACAGTTCGTCGGGGTCTTCGTACACCTTCACGCCGTGGGCGCGGGCGATTTCGGCCGCCGCCTCGGGGCGCCTGCCCCACACGCCGACGAAGTCGGCGCCGGTGTGCGCGGCGAGGGCGGGAGCATGGGTGCGTTGGGCCCAGGGGCCGGTGCCCAGCAGGCCGACCCGGGGTCGGGGGCTGTCGGCGGCGTCCACGGAGGAGTCACCGGCGGCGTTCACATCGTACGAAATGCTCACCCGTTCAGTGTGCCGCACTCGGACGGGTGTGCCATCGCCGACCCGCACGGCCGTTCCCACCTGCGGCGCACATCTCGGTAACACGGGGTTCACACACGGGCAACGGAAGAGAAATCGCGCGGGGGCACTCTGCGGTCATCACCGCAGCACGCAATCGCAGCGCCGCGACCGGCGAGCCGGCGGCAGAAACCGCAGCACCGCACGCGCAGCGCCGCGAACTCGACACCCGCAGAGTCTGCGCCGGAGCGACGCACCGAAGGATGGGGCCCGTGAGCTACAAGGCTGAGTACATCTGGATCGACGGCACGGAGCCGACGGCCAAGCTTCGCTCCAAGACGCGGATCCTCGCCGACGGCGACGCGCTGCCGATCTGGGGCTTCGACGGATCGAGCACCAACCAGGCCGAGGGGCACGCCTCCGACCGCGTGCTGCAGCCGGTGTTCTCCTGCCCGGACCCGATCCGCGGCGGCGACGACGTCCTCGTCCTGTGCGAGGTCATGAACATCGACATGACCCCCCACCAGTCGAACACGCGCGCACTGCTCCGCCCGATCGCCGAGAAGTTCGCCGGCCAGGAGCCGATCTTCGGCATCGAGCAGGAGTACACCTTCTTCGACGGCGCCCGTCCGCTCGGCTTCCCGGTCAACGGCTTCCCCGCCGCCCAGGGCGGCTACTACTGCGGCGTCGGCTCGGACGAGATCTTCGGTCGCGACATCGTCGAGAAGCACCTCGACCACTGCCTCGTGGCCGGCCTGAGCATCTCCGGCATCAACGCCGAGGTCATGCCCGGCCAGTGGGAGTTCCAGGTCGGTCCCGTCGGCCCGCTGGAGGTCTCCGACCAGCTGTGGATCGCGCGCTGGCTGCTCTACCGCACGGCCGAGGACTTCAACGTCTCCGCGACGCTGAACCCGAAGCCGGTCAAGGGCGACTGGAACGGCGCGGGCGCCCACACCAACTTCTCCACGAAGGCGATGCGCGAGGACTACCGCGCGATCATCTCGGCGTGCGAGTCCCTGGGCGAGGGCAGCAAGCCGCTCGACCACGTCAAGAACTACGGCGCCGGCATCGACGAGCGCCTGACGGGCCTGCACGAGACCGCCCCGTGGAACGAGTTCAGCTACGGGGTCTCCGACCGCGGCGCCTCGGTGCGCATCCCGTGGCAGGTCGAGAAGGACGGCAAGGGCTACATCGAGGACCGCCGGCCGAACGCCAACGTGGACCCGTACGTGGTGACCCGCCTCATCACGGACACCTGCTGCACCGCCCTGGAGAAGGACGGCCTGCTCTGAGGCCCTGTCCCGGCCCTGTCCGCCCCGGCCGGCTCCGGGTCGGATCACCGCACGCACGACGGCGCCCGCCGGGCCACCAGGCCCGGCGGGCGTCGCTGTCGGTGCCCTCTGGCACGGTGTGCCCATGCTCCCCATCAGAATCAGGACCGAGCGCGGCGACACCCACGACCGCCCCTCCTCACGCGACATGGCCGAACTGCTGGAACGCATCGGCGCCCCGGGTGACCGTTTCCTCGTCGTGGAGCGGCACACCTCCGACCCGGAGGTGTTCATCCAGGTGTGGCACGAGGCGGGCGACTCCGACGCCCGCTCGTACCAGTTGGAGTACCGCGAGGGCTCCGCCGACCGGCACTTCCAGACGTACCTGACCACGCCGGAGGAGGTCGGGCGGGTGATGGCCGGCTGGGCCCGGCAGGAGAAGGGCTGGGAACTCGGCCCGGCGTGGGAGCGGCCGGCGCTTCCCGTCGAGCCGGAGCCGCCGGCCCTGGAGGACTCCGTGCGCGAGTGCCTGGAGGAACGGATCCGGTTCGTCCTGCGGTGCGGCTACGACGGGATCTCGGAGCTGATCGAGCACGCCGAGGACTACCTGGTGAAGGACGGCGTCCGGCCCGTGTCCACACCGCAGGCCCGCGTGCTGGTGTACCGGCTCTGGCGGGAGCGGGTCGCGGAGCAGGCCGCCTGGGTCGGCGAGACGGATCCGGAGCGGCTGACCCGCGCCTTCGCGGCCCTGGACTCCGGCGGCGTCACCGCCCGGGAGAACTTCACCTGTTGCCGCAACTGCGGCCAGGGGGAGATCCGGGAGGAACGCGAGGGGGACGCGCGCGGGTTCGTCTTCTTCCACACCCAGTGCACGGAGAGCGTCGCGGCCGGCCACGATCTGCACCTGTACTACGGGGCCTTCGACGCGGGCGACGAGGAGACGGTCTCGGTGGGCCGGGAGGTGGTGGCCGCGTTGGACGCGGCCGGGCTCCGGTGGGCCTGGGACGGCTCGGCCGGGGACGCGATCCGCGTGACCGGCACGGACTGGCGAAAGCGCCTCACCGGCTGACGATTTGTCGTGATGGTGGCACCTTGTTCACGCCGACGTCCCGGGATGTGGGATTTCGATCCATGGAGTGAGACGGGGCCTGCCCGGGGCCCCGTACGTCTGCTTGAATGACGTCATGGCCAGCCACTCGTACGTCTCGTACACCTCGTCAGGTCGCAGCGACCTCGAGCCGTTCTGGCCTTCCCGTCAGGATCATGATTTCGACCGGGTGTGTTGCCGCGCGAAGAACGCGCCGGCCCTCTAAAGCCTCCCGGGACCTCTCCCGGACGACCTCCCCGAGGCCTTCGGTCTGCGCGGTACGACATCGACGACGTACGCACGTCTCCTGCCGACCACTCCGCGTGAAAGAGCTGACCACTCATGACGAACCCCCGTACCCTCACGTCCGCCTCCTCCGCCGCTCCCCTGACCTTCCCGCCCGGTCCGCGCCACCGACTGCGGGCCGTGGACCGTGACGAGGTGGCCCGGGTGGTGGACCTGCTCCCGCCGGGCGCCACCTGGCTGCCCGCGCCCCAGCACACGCTGCCGACCCTGCCGGGGCAGCCGCCGATGGTCGGCTACCTGGTCCTCGTACCGGCCGACCAGCAGCCGATCGCCTTCTCCCCGCACTCCGTCCCCGCCCCGACCCGCGCCGGGGCGCCCTCGGCCGGCCCGACCGCGGCGCCCACAGCCACCGGTGACGCGCTGGTCCGGATCGACCCGGCGCAGCGCACCGCCGAGGTCGACGGCACGGTGCTGGACCTCACGTACCTGGAGTTCGAGCTGCTGGCCCACCTGGTGGCGCACCCGCACCGGGTGCACAGCCGGGACCAGTTGGTCACCACCGTCTGGGGTTACGGGCACGTGGGCGACGGCCGTACCGTCGACGTCCACATCGCCCGACTGCGCCGCAAGCTGGGCACGGCCCACCGGGGCGCGATCCAGACGGTGCGCCGCGTGGGCTACAAGTACGCCCCGTGAGCCGCAGGGCGCAGACCCGCCGCCCGACCGCGGGCCCGTACGCGCGAGGGGGAGTGCGGTCCCGCGGTCGTCGCACGTCCCGGTCCGGGCCCCGACCCGTCGTGGCGTCGGGGCCCGAACCGACCGGGGTTACGCGCCCGTCGCCGATCCCGCCCGGCGGCGCGCCAGGAATCCCAGCGCGACGTCGAGCAGCAGGAACGCCGAGAGGCTGACCCCGAGCATCGGCACGAACCAGCCCACCACCGCCGTCACCGCGGCGAGCGGCAGCAGCGTCGTCGCGGGCAACCGTCGCCAGGCCCCGCGCGGTTGCGCGCGGCCGACCGACAGCCTGCGGTCCTTCGTGGGCCGGCGCATCCACCACATGCGGTAGCCCCAGAAGACCAGGAACATCACCGCGACGGCGAGCGCCGCCAGCGCGATCTGGTTGGCGAGACCGAAGGTCAGGCCCATGTGCAGGTCGATGCCGAAGCGGGTCATCTTCGCGAGCAGGGGGTGGTCCGCGAAGCGCAGTTCGTCCATGACCGTGCCGTCGGCCGGGTCCACGGCGACGGCGTCCAGGTGCACCGGCACCTGCTTGTCCGTCTCCTTGACGACGTAGCCCTTGCCCTGGGCGGGCAGGGTCACGCGCAGGTCCTCGGTCACGCCGGCGGCCCGGGCCGCGGCGACGGCCTTGTCGATGCCCACGTCCGCGGTCGGCGCCGGCGGGGGCATCTCCATGCCGTCGGTCATGACGTGCCCGGCGTGTTCGTCCGCCCCGCCGGCGGCGCCGGCGCCGCCCAGCGTGGCGGTGACGGACGGGGTGGCCCCGCCGAGGCGGTCCTGGAGCTGCCCGATGTTCTCGCCGGCGTACTTCGACCAGGTCAGGCCGGTCGCGGAGAGGACGACGAGGCTGGCCACGGCCCACAGGCCGACCGTGCCGTGCCAGGACAGGGTCCGGCGGCGGCCGGTGGCGGACCGGTCCGGGAGGACGAGCCGTGCCGGGCGGGCGCGCCGGCGTCCGACCCACAGGGCGAGCCCGCCCAGGGCGACCACCCAGAGCCAGCTGGCGGCCAGTTCGCTGTAGTTCCGGCCGAACTCGCCGAGCCGGAGGCTGGAGTGGAACTCGCTCAGCCAGGCCCGCAGCGGCAGCGCGTCGCCGGCGGTGGTGAGCTGCCCGCGCACGTCGGCGGTGTACGGGTCGACGAACACGGTCAGGGTCTCGCCCTCCGCGAGCCCCTTCTTCTCCATGATCACTCGGGTGGTGTCGTCGGCGTCGGGTGCGGGCCAGACGGCCGTGACCTCTCCCCCGGGCTCCGCCTCCCGGGCGGCCCGGACCTGGGTGCTCAGCGGCAGGGCGCGCTCGCCCACGCGGGGGACGGTCAGCTCGTCGGCGTAGACGATCTTCTCGGCCTGCCAGGAGGCGGCGTAGAGCAGCCCGGTGGCGGCGGCGATGAACAGCAGCGGGGCGATCAGCAGCCCGGCGTAGAAGTGCATCCGCAGGAGCAGTGGCCGCAACGCGGTCCAGCCTCCGGCGGTGTGTCGGGGTGGCACCTCGGCGCCCCGTGCGGGGGCGTCCTGAAGCTCGTCGAGGGACATGTCGGTCCTAGGTGTTGGCGAAGACATGGGTGAGGACCCCCGGGTCTCGCCCCTCACCGAGGAGGGTGCGCCGGTCAGGCGCGGGCAGGACGGCCGGGGGCCGTGGCTCGGTTGTCTCGCCGGCGCGGCGGGCCGCGGCGCACCACGGCGTGGGCGTGCAGGGCCCCGCGCAGGAAGCGCGGCCGTTCGTACGGAGGACAGTGCGCGGGCGGGGCCGGTACGAGGGCCACGCGCGTGCGGACCAGGGCGAGTGCGCGGGACAGCGGCCGGGCGGCGAGCAGCGCGGCGGCGCCGAGGGCGCCGGCGAGCCGGAACACGGCGGTCTCGCCCCACGCGAGCCACACGGCGCAGAAGAGCCCGGCCAGCACGTGGGCGGCGATCATCCCGAGGCCGCCGTGCCCGTGACCGGCCGTCCCCGCCAGGTCGGCGAGGTCGGCCATGCCGGCCATGTCATGAGGTGCGGTGGCGCCGCCCGCCGCGCCCATGTCCATGCCGGCGTGCCGATGAGCGCCGGTCGGGCCGGGGGCGCTCGGCATCGGCATCGACGCGGGGTGGGCTCCCTGGCTTCCGGAGAACGCCAGGTGCAGCATGCCCTGCGCGGCGAGGAGCCCGGCGGTGATGCCCGCGGGCCCCCGCCGTCGCCCGGCGGCGAGCCACGCGAGTGAGCAGATCACCCCGAAAGCGCCAAGAAGTCCATAAAGGGGAACATCCATACCTGACATGTACGAATGCCCCACCGCACCCAAGGCGACACACACCGCCGCGAACAACGCGGCCCGTGTGGCGCGCATCGGCGCGCGAGTTTCGGACATGTCCTGGTCATGCTCCCACGAGGCCCGGTGCCGGCCGCGACGGGGCCGTGTCCGATCATGTTCGAGTGAATCCACTGCCCTGGTCCCGGCCGCTTCCTCCCGGCTCCGTTGCCGTCGCCTACACCGGCGGGGTCCAGCTCGGGGCCCACGTCATGGAACGCCTGGCCCCGTACGAGCGGGAACGGGTGCTGCGCGGCTGCTCGACCAACGTCGACAACCTCGACGCCGGCCACTGGGGGACGCTGCTGAGCAGCGCCCTCGTCGTCGAGGAGCCGATGCCGCTGCCCTACGCGCTCCTGCTGGTGGCGGCGCTCGGCTACGCGGAGTACGCGTACGGGGCGTGGTGGACGGCCGCGGCCTTCCTCTTCGGGCACGCCTGCGCCACCCTGCTCGTCCACACCGTGCTGCGGCGCACCGCGGACACCGAGACCCGGCGGGCGCTGGACGTGGGCACGAGCTACGGACTGAACACGGTGCTCGGCGCCCTGACCTCCGCGCTGCCGCGCGGGACGGTGCGGGGCGTGGCCCGGGTCGGCCTGTTGGCGCTCGCCGCGGCGCCGGTACTGAGGCGCGGGCGGACGTTCACCGATGTCGGTCACCTGGTGGCCCTGGGCGTGGGGGTCGGCCTCTCGCTGGCGGTCGATCGCCTCTCCGGGACGAGGCCGCGCAGGAACCTCGCGCGAGCCGTGTGACCCGCCCCGCCCCCTCCTCTCGTCCCCACCCGACCCGTCCGATCCACACAGCGCTGGAGCCGCCACGATGACCGCCACTCCGTCCACCACCGTCGCCAACCTGCGCGACCTCGGCGGCACCCCGCTCTCGGGCGGCCGCACCGTGCGCCCCGGGCTCGTCCTGCGCTCGGGCCAGCTCGACCGGCTCGACCTCGACGCCGACCCGACGGTGGCCGCGCTGGGGATCCGTACGGTCATCGACTTCCGCAGCGACGCCGAGCGGGCCGACCACCCCGACCGACTGCCCGCCGGGGCGCGCCTGCTGGTCAGCGACGTCCTCGCGGACAAGATGCGGGCCGGGGTGGGCGGCGTGCCCGCCGCCGCGCAGCTCAAGGACCTGCTGTCCGACCCGGCCGTGGCCGAGGAGCACCTCGGCGGGGGCAAGGCGCAGGCCATCTTCGCCGAGGTGTACCGGTCGTTCGTGGTCTCCGCGTCCGCGCAGGCGGCGTACCGGCTGCTGCTCACCGAGGCCGCCGACCCGCAGGCGGGCCCGCTGCTGTTCCACTGCACGGCCGGCAAGGACCGTACGGGCTGGGGCGCGACCGTCGTCCTGTCGCTGCTCGGCGCCGACGAGGAGACCCTGATGGAGGAGTACCTCTCGGTCAATCCCGCGGTGAAGCGGGCCTTCGCGCGGATGATCGAGGGCTTCACGGCGGCCGGCGGGGATCCGGACATCGCGCTGGCCCTGATCGGGGTGTTCCCCTCCTACCTGGAGACGGCCCTGCGCGAGGTCGAGACGCGGTACGGCTCGATGGAGAAGTACGTGCGCGAGGGCCTCGGCGTCCCCGACGAGACCGTCGAGGCGCTGCGGGCCCGCCTCGTCGCCTGAGCCGCCGCGGCCGACGCTCCGCGGGAACGGTTCGTCGGAGTCGTCCGGCGCGCCCTCGCGCACCCCGGCGCGCAGGCCCGAACGGGTGCGCCGGCGACGGGTGACCATCGGACGATTCGCTCGTTCTGCTGAACGTGACTGCGCCGGATACCGCCACCCGCCCCCTGCCCCCCGTGACCCCCGACGTCGAACTGGCCGAGGCCGCCATCGTCGAGCACTACCCCCGGCTGGTGCGGCTCGCCTACCTGGTGCTGCCGCCCGCCCTCGGCCGCAACCGGCGGGTGCTCACCGCCCACTCCCTGACCCAGCGGGCGCTCCCGCGCGGCCGCCGGGGCACCGACCCCGGCACGGTGCGCGGCGGGGTGCCGGCGCAGCGGGGCGAGGGCGGCCCCGAGTCCGGGTACGCGTACGTCCGGCTGCGCGTGCTGCGCTCCGCGCTGGAGGCGGGGATCCCGCTGACGTTCCGGTCGCTGCCGCTGCGCGGCCAACTGCCGCCGCTGCTCCCGCAGGTGTGGGGGCTGCGGCTGTTCCCCCGCTCGGGCGGGGCCGAGGAACTGGCGCTGGACCAGTGGCTGGCGACCCTGAACGGCCCCGGTCGCGCGGCCTGCGTCCTGCGGGCGCTGGAGGGGCTGCCCGAGCCGGAGGTGCTGCGGGTGCTGACCGAGGCCGGGGTCGCGAACCCGGCGGCGGCGGTCGCGGAGTCCGGGGATCCGGTGCACGACGGCCTGTTCGCCTCCCCCGAGTTCGACCCGTGCGTGCTCCAGGCGCGCCCCACCGACCTGCTGCGGCGGCGCCGCTTCTTCCGGGCCTCCCTGGCCGGGGCCGCCGCCCTCGCGGTGTGCGGGGCCCTCCTCGCGCTGCCGGGCGGCGGCTGGGGCTCGGACGGGCCCGCCGCCCCGTCGTACGCGCGCAACGCTGCCGCCGAACAGGCACTTGATCCGGGACAGTTGGTACGGGCCTCGGCCGCAGTCTGGCGTACGTCCTCCCGTACGGACTACTCGGGCTGGCCCGCCCGCGGCGACCGCGTCGACGACACGGAGCTGCTGCGCCGGGCACTCGCCGTCTGGGCCAGGCCCGGCTCCTCCGTCGTGGTCTCGGCGACTCCCGGCAGCCCGACCGGCCCGCCGATGGGCCCGCCGCAACTGCTGTACGCGGGCGCCGTCGACCAGGCCGTCGTGGTCCTGCTGTACGACGGGCTGCGCGTGATCCGGTACGCGGAGCCCCGCTCCGGGACCACCGGAGCCGCCCTCGACTTCGCCCGGACCGACGGCGCCTCGGCGGACACCGCGACCGGGCTGGTGCTCAGCCGCGTCGACGGCAACGTCCGCTACCTCACGGCGCCCTGGGTGCGCGCCGCCGCGCTGCGGGACCTCCTCAAGCCCGGCGAGGCCCCGACGGCGTTGAAGCTCACCCCGGACGGGGTCACGCCGCCCGTCGTCGGCCCGGCGCCCGGGGGCAACTGCACGAGCTGGAACGCGTTGGCGCTGACCGGCGACGGTGCCACGCGACTGGTCACCGACCTGGGCGAGCTGACGCCTGCCCGGCTCACCTCGGGCGCCCCGGGCGCCGAGCGGAACGTGACGGAGGCGGCCGAACTCGGCGAATGGTCGCGGACCGCCTGTCTGTTGCCCTCGGTCCGCTCGCACGGGGTGCGCAGCGTCAACGCGTGGACGTACGCGAAGCAGCCGATGCCGGAGCGCGAGGGCACGGCGACCTGGCTGTGCACCCGGGCGGAGACCTGGCAGGGCACGGCGGACCGGGTGCAGGCCCAGTTCCTGGCGCCGGGCGCGCCGCCGGCGGCGCAGGCGGCCAAGGCCGAGGGCTCGCCGGCGTGCGGGCCCAGGGAGCCGAGGGTGCTGGCGGGCGTCCTGTGGAAGTCCCGAGCGGGCCAGTGGTACGTGGTGGCGGCGGGCAGCGCCCAGTTCGCCTCGCTGTCGGTGAAGGGTGCCGGGGTGAACGGGGCCGCGACCGGGAATCGACTGGCGGTCAAGGCTCCGGCGGGCGCCCAGGTGGACCTGTCGGGCAGGCTGACCGACGGGACGAAGGCGGGGGTGTTGCGCTAGGTCCTGCCGTCGAAGTCGCGCCGGCGAGCGTCGCGGGCACGGTTCGGTCGCGGTGGTCGGCAGGAAGTCGACGCAGAGGGGTTTTCCATCTCGCTACCCCTCAGTACATTGACGCCATGTCTAATACGCCGCTCGCGCCCGCCCCCGTGGCGTCGGAACACATGGACCTCCGGGCGCGGAACGTCTCCTTCTCCTGGGACGCGACCCCGCTCCACTGGCTGCCCGGCGATCCCTTCGCCGGGCACACCATCAACGTGCTGCACCTGCTGCTCCCCGCCGGCGAACGCTGGTTCGTGCACGTCTACAAGCAGGTGCTCCCCCTCATCACGGACGAGCGGCTGCGCGCGGACGTGGTCGGCTTCATCGGCCAGGAGGCCATGCACGCCGCCGCACACGACGACGTGCTCCCCCACCTCAAGCGGCTGGGCCTGGACCCGACGCCGTACACGGCCCAGGTCGACTGGCTCTTCGAGAAGCTGTTGGGCGACCGTACGCTGCCGCCGGGCAGGGCCCGCGACTGGTGGCTGATGGAGCGGGTCGCGATGATCGCGGCCATCGAGCACTACACGGCGTTCCTGGGCGACTGGGTCCTCAACGCCGAGGAGTTGGACCGGCGGGGCGCCGACCCGATGATGCTCGACCTGCTGCGCTGGCACGGCGCGGAGGAGGTGGAGCACCGCTCGGTGGCCTTCGACCTGTTCATGCACGTCGACGGCGGCTACCGGCGCCGGGCCAGGACCTGGGCCACCGCCTTCGCCGCGCTCGCGTTCCTGTGGCAGCGCGGGGCGCGCTTCTTCATGGAGAACGACCCCGAGCTGCCCGTCGCCAAGGCCTCGTTGGGTCAGTTCTTCCGGTCCGGTCAGCAGGGTGTGCTCCCCTCGACGGGAGCCATGCTGAAGTCGATCCCGACGTACCTCTCCCGTACGTACCACCCCTCGCAGGAAGGTTCCACCGCCCAGGCGGAGGCCTACCTGGCGTCCTCGCCGGGCGCCAACGGCGGGGTGCGGCCGTGAGGCGCGCCCTGACCCTCACCGCCGTCGCGGGCGCCGCCCTGCTGACCCGGCGCGCCCTGCGGGGGCGCATCGGCCGCTCGCCGCTGTGGCCGCTGCCCGCCCTGGAGACCCCCGTGTCGGGCTACTCGCCGCGCCGGACCCTGCGCGCCCTGATCGTGGCCCGTACCGAGGCGGCGGACGGGGTCCTGCGACTGACCCTGGAATCCGCGGAGCTCCCCGCGTGGACGCCGGGGGCGCACGTGGACGTGACGCTGCCCTCGGGTCTGGTGCGGCAGTACTCCCTGTGCGGGGATCCCGCCGACCGGGGCCGCTACACGATCGCGATCCGGCTCGTCGAGGACGGCCGGGGCGGCTCCCGCGAGGCCCACGCGCAGCTCGTCGAGGGCGCGGAGCTGGAACTGCGCCCGCCCCGCAACCGCTTCCCGCTCGCGCCGGCGCCCTCGTACGTCTTCGTGGCCGGCGGGATCGGCATCACCCCGATCCTGCCGATGCTGCGGGCGGCCGAGGCGGCGGGCGCGGACTGGACGCTGCTGTACGGGGGCCGCAGCCGGGCCACGATGCCGTTCCTCGCGGAACTCACCGCGTACGGGGACCGGGTCACGGTCCTCGCGCAGGACGAGAGCGGCCTGCCCGACCTGGGCCCGGTCGCCGCCGCCGCCCCGGGCACGCCGGTCTACTGCTGTGGGCCGGAACCGCTGATGGAGGCGGTACGGGCCGCGGCCCCGGCCGCCGTACCGGTCCACCTGGAGCGCTTCGCCCCGACCGCGACCACGGGCGGCGCCACGCACCCGTTCACGGTGGAGTTGAGCCGCTCGGGCCGCACCGTGGAGGTCGCCGCGGACGAGACCACCCTGGCGGCGGTCCGACGGGAACTGCCGAACACCCCGTACTCCTGCGAGCAGGGCTTCTGCGGAACCTGCCAACACCGCGTGCTGGCCGGTGAGATCGACCACCGAGACGAACTCCTCACGGACGGCGAACGCGAGGACTCGATGCTCCTGTGCGTCTCCCGCGCGGCCTCGGACCGCCTGGTCCTGGATTTGTAGGCACCTGTGGGCACCTGTGGTGCCTAACGCGCCGAGGGCCCCGGAGGCGGTTCTTGCCTCCGGGTCCCAGGTGTGCAGCAGTTGGCGCGTATGCGATTGACGGGAAACGATCTGCCCGGCGCCTCGTGGGGGAATCCGGCGGGGCGGCTCGACGGGGGGCGGGGGGACGGTGCGCGCGGTCCGGCGAAGCGGGCGGACGCGGGGGAAGGTGCTCTGGTCAGGGGATGTGGCGGGCGAAGTATGGTGTCCGCATGACAACCGGGGTGCGACGCAGGATGGGTGTCGAGGAGCGGCGGCAGCAGCTGATCGGGGTGGCCCTGGAGCTGTTCAGCCACCGGTCGCCCGACGATGTGTCGATCGACGAGATCGCGGCGGCGGCCGGGATATCGAGGCCGCTCGTCTACCACTACTTTCCGGGCAAGCTCAGCCTGTACGAGGCCGCGTTGCGGCGGGCCGCCGATGAACTCGCGCAACGGTTCGTCGAGCCGCAGGAGGGTCCGCTCGGGGCCCGGTTGCTGCGGGTCATGGGCCGGTTCTTCGCGTTCGTCGACGACCACGGGCCCGGGTTCTCGGCCCTGATGCGGGGCGGGCCGGCGGCCGGGAGCAGCCGGGCCAACGCGATGATCGACGAGGTCAGGCAGGCCGCGTACGAGCAGATCATCGCGCACCTGCGGATCGAGAAGCCGCCCGCGCGGATGGAGCTCGTGGTCCGCACGTGGGTGTCGCTCGCCGAGTCCACGGCGTTGATCTGGCTCGACGGACGGAAGATCCCCCGCAACGAGCTGGAACTCCAGTTGGTGCACGACTTCGCGGCGCTGGCCGCCGTGAGCGCCGCGTACGACGAGGAGATGGCGGGGATCCTGGTGCGCATCCTGGCCGACGAGCCGGCCGACGGGCCGTTCGGGGTGTTGGTCGGACGACTGGCGGCGATCGTGCCGACCACGGTTCCGCGTTCACGCTGATCATGACCACGCCGATCATGACGCGGCGGCCCGGTGGCGGAATAATGCCCGAGTGATCATTGACGACGGAATGTTGTTCCGCCAGGCCGTGGAGAAGGACGCCGGCACGCTGGTGAAGCTGCACGACCAGGCCGCCCGGTGGATGCGCGCCAACGGGATCGACCAGTGGAAACCGGGTGACAGAGACGCCGAGCACTTCCGGGCCAAGATCCGCGAGGGCGAGGTGTGGATCGCCGAGGATGCCGACGGACGGGTCGTGGGTGCCTACGAGTTGTGGTGGTCCGACGAGGAAGCGTGGGGAGTGCAGCCTCCGGTGGCCGGCTACATCCACCGGCTGATGATCGAGCGGAGTGCCGCGCCCGCCGGAGCCGGCATGCGGATACTCGAACACGCCGAGTACCGGATCGCCCGGACCGGTCGGGAGCGGGCCCGGCTGGACTGCGTGTCCACCAACCCCCGGCTGCTCGCGTACTACCAGGGCGCGGGCTACCGGGTGGTCGGCGAATGTCCCTCGAAGCAGGGCAGGAACGGCCGGGTGTACGGGGTGATCCTGATGGAGCGGCGCCTCGACGTCTGAGGCGTCGGTCCTACCCCCGTCCGGCGCCCGCGAGGCACGGGGCGGGCGGCGGGCGCAAGTCCCCGGCGCGCGCCAAGTCGGGCCCCCTCTCGGCCGCGGCGCCCGCAACCGGTTGCCGTCCGCGACGGAGCGCCGGTACAGATGGCCCCGACCAGTCGGTACCAGGAGGGGAAAGCCGTGAAGAGTTCCATGAGCAGGGCCGCGAGCGCCGTCTTGGGCATGGCGTTGGCGGGTGTGCTGGGTGCCACGGGCGTGGCGCGGGCCCAGGACCAGCCGTCGGCGCCGGCCCCGGCGAGCGACAGGGCGGTCGCGAGCGGCGTCGTCGAGGCACCCGCCGCGGTGATCGCGGAGGTGGAGGCGGCGACGGCCAGGCAGCGGTCGTTGGCGCCGAACGCCCGCACGATCTGTTACGCCGCGCACGTGCAGGACGTGGGCTGGCAGGCGGCGGTGTGCGACGGCCAGGTGGCCGGGACGACCGGACAGGGCCGTCGCATGGAGGCCCTGGTGATCGCCACGCGTGGGGTCGGCGGTGTCTGCGCCAACGCGCACCTCGCCGACGTCGGCTGGCAGGGTTGGGCCTGTGCCGGGGAGGGCGCGGCCGTGACGGTGGGCACCACCGGGCAGGCGCGTCGGATGGAGGCCCTCGGTGTGCAGGTCGGCTCCGGCGGTGTGGGGGCTCAGGCGCACGTCGCGAACCACGGCTGGCTGAACGCGGTGGCGGGGAACCCGGTGTACGCCGGGACCACCGGGCAGGCACTGCGGATGGAAGCCGTCCGTATCTGGGTCTGACGTCCGGCACCCGATACCGGGCGCCCGGTGTGCGACGCCCGACGCCCGGTGTACGACGCCTGATGTCTGACGTCTGATGCCTGACACCCGCACCACGTGCGGCGGCGGTGCCGGATCGGGTCCGGCACCGCCGCGTCGCAGGGGAAGGGGAAGGGAAGGTCAGCCGCGCTTGAAGACCGCGACCGTCCGGGCCGGGACGGTGAACCGACCCGTGCTCGTGTCGTACGCGGACCCCTTCACGACCGCGTCGGAACCCGCGGCCTGGATCGGGTGCAGCGCGTAGGCGCGGCCCGCGAGGTCGGCCACCCGCTGGGACTGGGCGGCGGGGGTGGCGTTGAAGACCACCACCAGGTCGCCGGCGGTCATGGTGATCACTCCGGGGGTCTCCCCGGTCCCGGAGAGCGGGAAGCCGATCGTCCGCTGGACGGCGTCGGCCGTGGCCTGGCCGAAGGCCGGTTCCGTCGTACGGATCCTGAGCAGGTCGCGGTGGGCGGCGGAGGTCCCGGTGATCTCGGGGCAGCCGGGGGCCGGGCCGGTCAGGAGGGGCTTCGCGTAGGGCCACTTGGGCTGGTTGTCGGCGGCCGGCGGAAGGCCCCGGCCGAAGCCGTTGCCGTCACGGCAGTCCCAGTGGATGGCGTTGAACCAGTCGCCGCTGTCGAAGGAGTTGCGGTCCAGCGACTTCGAACGCAGCAGGTCCGTGCCCGCCTGGGAGAGGGCCGGGCCCTGCGAGAGGGTCGCGGTGGCCATGGCGAGGACCTGCATGCGGGCCTTGTCCGCCTCCGGGGTGCCCCTCGGGAGCTTGAAGGTCAGGGCGTCGTACAGGGATTCGTTGTCGTGCGCGTCGGCGTAGGCCAGGGCGTCGCCGGGAGCGGCCGCGTAGCCGGCCGGGGCGCCGTTGTAGTCCAGCTCGGAACCCTTGATCCGGCGCCCGGTGGTGTCGGTGAAGGCGTACGAGGCGAGATTGCCCGTCAGCCCGACCTTGATCAGGTCCTGGGCGTGCAGCAGTCGGGCCCGCTGCTCCTCGGGAGTGCCGTTCGCGGGTGAGGAGTTGGGCGCGGTGAACAGGCCGGAGGCAAAGCCCTGGACCCCGGGGTCCTCGTCGAAGGGGCCGCCGCCGCGGACGGCGTCGCGCGAGCGGTCGGAGAAGGTGGCGATGCCGGTGCCGGCCATGTTCTTCTGCGTGGCCTGCACGAACCGGGCGTCGTCGGCGACCTCGCCGAAGTTCCAGCCCTCGCCGTAGAGGACGATCCGCTTGCCGTCGACCCCGTCCTTGGCGACGGTCAGCCCGTCGAGGGCCTTGCGCACGGCCAGGATGTTGTCCTTCGGGTGGTGCCCCATGAGGTCGAAGCGGAAGCCGTCGACCTTGTACTCCCTGGCCCAGGTGACGATCGAGTCGACGACGAGCCGGCCCATCATGGCGTTCTCGGGGGCGGTGTTGGCGCAGCAGGTGGAGGTGGCGACGGCGCCGTCGGGCAGCAGCCGCTGGTAGTAGCCGGGCACGATCCGGTCGAGGACGGACTTGTCCGACTGCCCGGCGGCCACGGTGTGGTTGTAGACCACGTCCATGACCGTGCGCAGTCCGGCGCCGTTCAGCGACTGGACCATCCTGCGGAACTCGACCGTGCGGGCGGTGCCGTTCGGGTCGCTCGCGTAGGAGCCCTCCGGCACGGTGTAGTGCAGCGGGTCGTAGCCCCAGTTGTAGGCGTCCTTCGCGGCGGCGGCGCTCACGCAGGCCTGCTGCTGTTCGCTGTCGGGGGCGTACGCCTTCAGGTCGCAGGCGGGTTCGGTGCGGTCGGCGGGCTTCTCCGGGACGGTGCCGAGGTCGAAGACCGGCAGCAGGTGGACGTAGGAGGTGCCGGCGGCGGCGAGGTCGCGCAGGTGCCGCATGCCGGTCGAGCCGGTGTCGGTGAAGGCCAGGTACTGGCCGGGGTGGGTGGTGGTGCGGTCCGCGACGGAGAAGTCCCGGACGTGGAGTTCCTGGATCTGCGCGGAGGTGAAGGGGACGGGTGCGGGCTTCCTGAGGTTCCGCCAGCCCGCCGGGGCGAGCTTCGGGTCGGTCAGGTCCACGGCCAGGCTGCGGGCGGAGTCGGTGGTCAGGGCGGTGGAGTACGGGTCGGTGACCAGGTTGCGGACCATCCGGCGGATGCTCGGCGCCCAGACGGTGACGTCGTAGCGGTACGGCTTGCCGGTCCAGCTCCGCTCGCCGCGCACGGACCAGACGCCGGTCGCGTCGTCGCGCCGCATGGCGACGCTGCGGCCGTCGAGTTCGAGGGAGACCTTCCGGGCGGTGGGCGCCCAGACGGAGAGGGTGGGGCGGCCGTCCTTGAAGACGGGGCCGAGCGGGGTCGTGTTGGCGTACAGGTCGTCGAGGACGCCGGCGAGTTGCACGCCGGTGGCCGCGAGGACGGCGCCGTTCGCAGCGCGGGCGCTGGCGACGAGCTGGCCGCGCAGGGCCTCGCGGACCCGGTCGCGGTCGCGGGCGTCGACGGTGAAGGCCGGGTACGGGGCCAGGTGCGGGAACTTCTTCTTCTGGGCGGCGGTGAGTTCGGAGCGGTTCAGGCGCAGCCAGGCGGCGCCCTCCTCCTTCAGGGCTCCGTCGTCGACGGTGACGCGGCCCTCGCGGGAGGCGAGGAGCTGGAGGGAGGCGGCGGCCTCGGGGGCCTTCCAGGCGACGGTGTCGCGGTCGATCCAGACGGCCTCGGCCTTGGTGAGGTCCAGGGCGGCGGCCGAACCGGCCGGCTGCGGGAGGAGGTAGCGCTCCTTGCCGCCGAGCATCCACACCTCGTGGCCCGTGGCCTTCAGGTCCAGCGACTGGTCGGTGGGCAGGTCCTTCTCGTCGCCCTTGTGGAGGATGTAGCTCAGGCTCTGGGCGCCTTCGGCGAGCGGAACCTCGTACACCGCGCCGTAGGAGTCGATGCGGGTGGGTTGCAGGGGCTTCGACCAGTCCGTGGGGTTCGCGGCGCCGGCCCAGACGTGCAGGCCCCAGCCGTCGTAGGCGCCGTCGGGGCGCTGGTGGTGCAGGACGGCCTTGGTGGTGTCCTGCGGCGGTTGGGCGGGGCGTTCGGTGCGGGCCGCCTCCTTGCCCTGTTCGAGCCAGATCTCGCCGGTCCGCGCCACGTCGACGGTGCGGTCCGCGGCGACGTCCTTGTTGCCGTCCTTGTCGATGACCAGGTAGTTCACCGAGGAGGCGCCGGGCTTCAGCCGGACGTACGCGAAGGCGCCGTAAGCGTCACGGCCGGTGAACGCGTGCCCCTCGGGCCAGGGCGTGGCCTCGCCCTCGGCGATGTCGCCCCAGGCGTACAGCCGCCAGTTCGCGTAGTCGCCGTCGGGCCGGTTGTAGTGCACCACCGCGTACTCGCGCTGCGTCGCGCCGGGGACCTCGACGGGCGGGGCCTGGCCGGCGACGGACTCGGCGAGGGCGCTCGCGGTGCGACCGGCGGAGTCGACGACGACCGCCTTGTAGCGCAGCGGGGTGCCGGGCGCGGCCGTGACGTGCTGGGTGACCCGGTACGGGGCGTGGTCGGCCGAACCGAGGACCTGCCACTTCCCGGCGCCGGCCTGCGCGGCGAACACGACCCGGTTCAGGGAGCCCCCGGTGACCTCGGCGGACAGCTCGACGGTGCCGGTGGCGCCGGCGGCCGGGGCCTTCAGGGTCAGGGACGGCCGGGTCGCCGGCGGGGCCAGGGGGGCGGTGGCCTGGAGGACCACCGAGCCCAGCGCGGGAACGGTGACGGTGAGCCTGCCCGCGGCGGAGGCCCGGACGGTGCCCGCGTACGGGGAGGTGCCGCCGTACAGGGTGCGGTAGCCGGCGCCGGCCGGCGCGTCCAGCTCCACGGTGCGGGGCCCCGTCGCGTTGTTCGAGGCCACCAGGTACTCGGTACGGGTACGGGCGTCGGTCCGGGCGACCGCGTGGACCGAGTCGGTGTCCAGGCGCGCGCTCTGGACGCCGTCCCGCAGGGCCGGGTGGTCCCGGGTCAGCTTCGCGAGAGCACTGATCTGCCGGTAGAGCGGGTGCCCCGGATCGTAGGCGTCGCTCGCGTGGGTGCGCGCCGTGCCGAGCTGGTCGTCGTCCAGGTAGTCGGCGGTCCGCGAGGCGAAGAGGGGCTGCCGGGCGTCCTTGTCGCCGCCGGCGCCCGTGAAGCCCTGCTCGTCACCGGAGTAGATCACCGGATTGCCCCGGGAGAGGAACATCAACTCGTTGGCCAGCCGGTAGCGGTCCAGCAGCTCCCGCTCCCCCGCCTGCGGCCGGTCCTGCTTCAGGAAGGTCCCGAAGCGGCCCATGTCGTGGTTGCCGAGGAAGGTGACCTGCTCGTAGGCGTTCGCCTTGTCGGTGGTGTACCGGTAGTCGTCGGCCAGCACCGAGCCCAGCCGCGAGGCCCCCGCGCCCTGGGAGGCGTACGCGCGGATCGCGTCCTGGAGCGGGAAGTCGAGGGTGGCGTCCAGCCGGCCCCGGGTCACGTACGGGGAGGTGACGGCGGTGTCGGCGGAGTACACCTCGCCGAACATGAAGAAGTCCTCACGGCCCCGCTTGGCCGCGTACGCGTCCAGGGCCGTGGCCCACTGCGTCCAGAAGCCGGTGTCGACGTGCTTGACCGTGTCGATCCGGAAGCCGTCGATGTCGAAGTCCTTCACCCACTTCTCGTAGATCTTCTCCATCCCGTCGACCACCTCGGGACGCTCGGTCCACAGGTCGTCGAGACCGGAGAAGTCCCCCTGCTCGGAGGACTCGCCGGCGAAGGTGGAGTCGCCCCGGTTGTGGTACATCGACGGGTCGTTGAGCCAGGCCGGGACCTTGACGTTCCTCTTCGCCGCGGGCACGACGGGGGTGAGGGGGAAGGAATCGGCGTCCGTCGCGGGGAACTTCCGCTTCCCCTCCGCGTATGCGGAGTCGTCGAAGGGGACCCCGTCCTTGGTCAGGTACGGGAAGGCGCCCTTGGAGAGGTAGCCGCCGGAGGCCTCGCGGTGACCGATGACATCGGCGGTGTGGTTGGTGATGACGTCGAAGAAGACCTTCATCCCCTTCCGGTGCGCCTTGTCGATCAGCCGCTCCAGATCGGCGTTGGTCCCGAAGTGCGGGTCCACCTGCGTGAAGTCGGTGATCCAGTAGCCGTGATAGCCGGCCGAGACGTCGGCGCCCGCGCCCTGCACCGGCTGGTTCTTGAAGATCGGCGCCATCCAGATGGCCGTCGTGCCGAGCCCCTTGATGTAGTCGAGGCGGTCCGTCAGCCCCTTGAGGTCGCCGCCCTGGTAGAAGCCCTTGTCCGTCGGGTCCAGGCCGGTCTCCAGCCGGGAGCCGGTCAGCCCGCCCCGGTCGTTGCGCGGATCGCCGTTCGCGAACCGGTCCGGGAGGACGAAGTAGAACTGCTCCCGGGTCAGGTCGTGGCGGGCCGGCTCGGCGGCCAGCGCGGCGTCCGAGGGCGGGGCCGGCGGCCGGGAGGCGGCCGACGCCGGGAGGGCGGGCAGGAGCGTCACGGCCAGGGTGGCGGCGATCACTCCCGCGGCGGGGCGTATCAAGGCAAGGACTCCTCGGTCGCGTGTCGGCGTGGGACGAGGACCGCCCGGCGGTGGCGGGGAGTGGGGTGCCGGGCGGCCCTGGTTCGGGGGCGGGGGTCAGTTGCGCCAGGTGTCGGTCAACGTGACCCGACCGCTCGCGGGAACGGTGGCGGAACGGTTGGCGCCGCTCTCCCAGGTGACGTTCCCCGAGGCGTCCTTGCGCACGTACTTGTACGAGAAGGACGTGCCGGGCGGAAGCGTGACGTCGAGCTTCCACACCGGGTAGGCCGCAGGGTCCAGCTTCGGGGCGACGGAGGTGTTCCAGTTCCCGAGCTCGGCCCGGTCACCCGTCACGTGGATGTTCTGGCCGGGGACCGTGGAGGCGTTCACGCCGAACGAGGCCCCGGCGTCCCCGGCCGGCGGCGGGGTGCCGCCGCCGGCGCAGGTGCGGGCGTTCACGTGCAGGGCCACCGCGCTGCCGGCGCCGAGGGTGGCCGTGAAGCGGCCCGCCGAGTCGACCGTGACCGTCCGCCCGCTCTGGACGTCGCAGTAACCGCCCGCCGGGAGGGACGTCTGGAAGGTCCGGGTCAGCGCCGCGCCCTCGTGGTTGAGCGCCACGTACGCCTTGGCGCCGCGCCCGAACGCGATCTGGTCACCGCCGTTGTCCCACCAGTCGGTGACGGACTGGCCGCGCGCGGCGTTGCGGAAGCCCACCATGGAGGAGATCTCCCGCCACGCGTGCTGGCACTTCCAACCGTCGGCGTAACAGGCGTTCACCGAGCCGCCGTTGGGCGGACCGGCGTCCTTCTGGCTCCACTCGTATCCGGAGTGCACGTCCGGCGATCCGTACGGCCAGGCCAGCATGAAGACGTTGGCGAGGGTGTAGGCGGAACCGTCCTTGTAGCTGAGGGTCTCGCCGTTGCGCTCGGTGTCGTGGTTGTCGACGAAGACGCCGGACTGTCCGGAGGGCATGTAGCCCCACGCCTCGCCGAAGTTCTTCAGGTGGGCGAGGCTCTCGCTCTGGAAGACCCGCTTGAGGTCTCGGGCGTAGCGGAACTCCTGGACGTCACCGTTGCCGAGGTACTCGGACGGCGACACCGCCTCGCCCGCACCGAAGATCGCCTCCTGCTTCCAGTAGGCGGAGGGGTTGCTCAGCCGCGACTTGATGTTGGCGAGGTCGGCGGCGGGCATGTGCTTGGCCGCGTCGATCCGGAAGCCGTCGACGCCGAGGGAGAGCAGGTCGTCGAGGTAGCCGGCGATGCGGCCGCGCACGTACTCCTCGCCGGTGTCGAGGTCGGCGAGCTGCACCAGTTCGCAGTTCTGGACGTTGGCCCGGTCCTGGTAGTTGGAGATCGTCGCCCGGCAGTCGTCCATGTCGGCGCCGGAGTAGAGGCCGGGGTAGCCGTACTTCGTGTACGAAGAGCCGCCCGTACCGGTGCCGTCGGCAGCGGCCATGTGGTTGATGACGGAGTCGGCGACCACCTTCACGCCGGCGGCGTGGCAGGTGTCGACCATCGCCTTGAACGCCGTCCGGTCACCGAGCCGCCCGGCGATCTTGTAGCTGACGGGCTGGTACGAGGTCCACCACTGGTCGCCCTGGATGTGCTCCTGCGGAGGCGACACCTGGACGTAGCCGTAACCGGCGGGTCCCAGGCTGTCGGTGCAGGCCCGCGCGACGGAGTCGAAGCGCCACTCGAACAACACGGCGGTGACGTCCTTGGCGCCGGGAGCGGCGGCGAGCGCCCCGGGAGCCTGAACGGTGAAGGTCGCGGCGACAAGTGCGGTGGCGGCGAACAGCGTTGTGGCTCTGGTGGTTCTTGCAGCACTGACGGCTCTGGCAGGCATGCGGGGGCCTCCTGGCGGAAGAGGTGGGGATTGCAGCGACGGTAGGTGCCAGGCCGAACCCCTGCAAGACCTTGCGCAAGGGATTGCAGAATTGTTTCGTCGACGTGTCCCGGTCTGTGCCGGAACGCCGCCGTGGGGGCGGGAGTTGGGGCGGGGAGATGGGGGCGGGGTCTTCGAGCGGGGCAGGGTCGGGGGTGCGGGTGGGCGGTAGCCGCTCGGGCGGGGGTGTGAGGGGTTGGGGGCGTCCCGTCAGTCCACTGTCCTTCCGGTGCGGTCCGGTCCCTCAAGGGCGCTCGCTTCGCTCGCGTCGCTCCGCGATGGCCTGCGGCCACCCTTGACCGACCGGCCCGAACCGAAATGCCAAGACTGTCGGGAAGCCCCCGAAGGATGGCCGGGGGGTGTGCAAAGGGAGGACGGGCCCGTCAGAGAGGCAAAGGGAGGGCTCCGCTCGCAGGGCCCATCGGATCAGAGCCCCAAGACGTCGCCGGCACTCACTCCGGCACGCGCCGGATCGCTACACACTCGCTCTCGGCTCAGCGTCCGCAGGCAGCCTGTGGTCGGGCACAAGCCGCGACGGATCGCTGCACAGTTGGACTCGGTTCAGCGTCTACAGGCCGTCTTGGGGTGGACATGAGCGGCGATCCGGGCGATGGGCGGGCGTGGGAGAGGCGTCTGCGGGTGATCAGGGGCGCACTCGTGGATCGTTGGGTGCTTGACGTCAACCGGGGATGATTCGACCGTCTTCTGTTGCCGTTCGAGCCCTTCTCGCAAGCAGGCAGAGCGTCAGTGCGTGCAGGTGGGTGTTGGTGGAGCGGAAAGACGTCGTCTTCAACCACAGAGTCCGTCAGACCGCCCGCCACTCCCCGTACCCCTGATCAGGGACGCAGAGGCACCCGCTGATCGTGACCCATCACGTCATGACCTCGGGTGGCTTGTGCCCGACCACCGACGGGCCGCAGACGCTGAGCCGAGACCCACCAGACAGCGACCTGCTGCGGTTCATGCCCGACCACAGGCGGCCTGCGGACGCTTGACCGAGAGCAAGTGTGTAGCGATCTGTCGCGACCTCGGGCGCGCCCGCCCGTGACTTCTTGATGTGTTGTTTCGGGGAGTCCTGCGAGCGGAGCCCTCCCTTTGCCTCTCTGACGGGCCCGTCCTCCCATTGCACACCCCCCGGCCATCCTTCGGGGGCTTCCCGACAGTCTTGGCATTTCGGTTCGGGCCGGTCGGTCAAGGGTGGCCGCAGGCCATCGCGGAGCGACGCGAGCGAAGCGAGCGCCCTTGAGGGACCGGCCCGCACCGGAAGGACAGTGGACTGACGGGACGCCCCCAACCCCTCACACCACCGCCCGAGCGGCTACCGCCCACCCGCACCCCCGACCCCCTCAGCCCCCCGACCTCCTCAGCCGCCCGGCCCCTGCCCGGTCGAGCCTCTGACGACCAGTTCCGGTTGGAAGACGTACTCGGTGCGCTGGACGGGTGTTCCCGACACCGCTTCGAGCAGGGCGCCCACCGCGGCCGTCGCCATCGCGCGGACCGGTTGGCGGACCGTCGTCAGCGGGGGGTCGGTGAAGGCGATCAGCGGGGAGTCGTCGAAGCCGACGACCGACACGTCCTCCGGTACGCGCAGTCCTCGTTCCCGGGCCGCGCGGATCACACCGAGCGCCATCGGGTCGCTGCCGCACACGATGCCGGTGCACCCGCGGTCGAGCAGGGCTCCGCCTGCCGCGTGGCCGCCCTCGACGGTGAACAGGGTGCGCTGGATGAGCCCTTCGGCGGCGGCCGAGGGCAGGGCGGCGGTGAACCCTGCCTCCTTGCGCGCCGACGGGACGTAACGCGTCGGCCCGATGGCCAGGCCGATGCGGCGGTGCCCGAGGTCTTCGAGGTGCCGGACGGCCATGTCGGCGGCGGCCCGGTCGTCCGGTGAGATGAAGGGCGCGTTGACGTGCTCGTTGAAGCCGTTGATCAGGACGAACGGCACGCCCCGGGAGGCGAGCCGTTGGTAGCGCGACGGGTCGGTGGAGGAGTCCGCGTGCAGGCCGGACAGGAAGACGATGCCGGTGACCCCCCGCTCCTCCAGTTGCTCGACCAGCTCGTCCTCGGTGGCCCCGCCCGGCGTCTGGGTACAGAGCACCGGCGTGTACCCGTGCCCCGCCAGCGCCTGCTCTATGACCTGGGCGAACGCCGGGAAGATGGGGTTGGTGAGTTCCGGGATGAGCAGGCCGACGAGGCCGTTGCTGCGGCGTTTGAGCCGCACCGGGCGTTCGTAGCCCAGCAGGTCGAGCGCGGCCAGCACCTTGTGCCGGGTGCCGGCCGCGACGCCCGCCTTCCCGTTGAGGACGCGGCTGACGGTCGCCTCGCTGACCTGGGCCTGCGCGGCGATGTCCGTCAGCCGGAGGGGGTTGGTCACCCCTGCCACCACACCGCCGTGTCGCCGGGCAGTACGTCCGCGTCGGTCAGCTCGGCGCTGGCCAGCAGTACCGTGCCGGGCAGCGGCATGCGTACGGGCTCCCCGGTGGTGTTGACCGTGCAGGTGAACGTGCCCCGGCGGAAAGCCAGTACGCCTTCGGGGGCCTCCAGCCACTGCACGGAGTCACCCGCGCCCAGGTCGTCGCGCTCGCGGCGGATGCGCAGCGCGGCCCGGTACAGCTCCAGCGTGGAGTGCGGGTCGCCGGTCTGGGCCTCGACGCTCAGGCCGGCCCAGTCGGCGGGCTGCGGCAGCCAGCTGCCGCCGCTGCCGAAGCCGTACGGGGCCTCGTTGCCCGACCACGGGATCGGTACGCGGCAGCCGTCGCGAAGCCCGTCCTGGCCGTTCTCCTTGAAGAAGGACGGGTCCTGGCGGACGGCGTCGGGGAGGTCGGTGACCTCGGGCAGGCCGAGTTCCTCGCCCTGGTAGACGTACGCCGACCCCGGCAACGCCAGCATCAGCAACGCCGCGGCCCGCGCCCGGGCCAGACCCCGCGCACCGCCCCCGTACCGGGTCACGTGCCGCACCACGTCGTGATTCGACAACACCCACGTCGTCGGCGCACCCACGGGCCGCATGGCGTCGAGGGACTCGTCGATGGCGGAGCGCAGTGCGTCGGCGTCCCAACCGGTGTTCAGGTAGTGGAAGTTGAAGGCCTGGTGGAGTTCGTCGGGGCGCAGGTACAGGGCGGTGCGGTCGGCGCTGGGGGTCCAGGCCTCTGCGACGCCGATGCGGTCGCCGGCGTACTCGTCGAGGACGGTGCGCCAGGAGCGGTAGATCTCGTGGACGCCGTCCTGGTCGAAGAAGGGGAGGACCTGGTTGCCGAGGAGCTTGAGTTGTTCGTCGCGGCCGAGGTCGGGGAGGCCGGGGGCCTTGACGAGGCCGTGGGCGACGTCGATGCGGAAGCCGTCGGCGCCGAGGTCGAGCCAGAACCGCAGGATGGAGCGGAACTCGTCCTGGACGGCGGGGTGTTCCCAGTTGAAGTCGGGCTGCTCGGGCGCGAAGAGGTGCAGGTACCACTCGCCGTCCTCGACGCGGGTCCAGGCGGGGCCCCCGAAGATCGACTCCCAGTCGTTCGGCGGCAGCTCGCCGGCCGCGCCCCGCCCCGCCCGGAAGTGGAAGCGGTCGCGCAGGGGGGTTCCGGGGCCTTCGCGGAGTGCCTGCTTGAACCATTCGTGCTGGTCGGAGCAGTGGTTGGGGACGAGGTCCACGATGATGCGCAGGCCCAGTGCGTGGGCTTCGCGGATCACGGCGTCGGCGTCGTGCAGGGTGCCGAACATGGGGTCGATGGCCCGGTAGTCCGCGACGTCGTATCCGGCGTCGGCTTGCGGGGAGGCGTAGAAGGGGCTGAGCCAGACGGCGTCGACGCCCAGTTCCTTGAGGTGGGGCAGTCGGCTCCGGATGCCTTCGAGGTCCCCCATGCCGTCCCCGTTGGAGTCGGCGAAGCTGCGTGGATAGACCTGGTAGATCACCGCTTCTCTCCACCAGCCGGGCTGGGTACCGGTCGTGGTGGGGAGGGCGTCGGCGAGGTGCTGGGTCATGTCGTCCTTGAAGAGATCGGGCCGGTGATGCGGGAGCAGGCAGGGGTGGTCAGCCCTTGGTCGCGCCTGCGGTCATCCCGGCGACGAGGTGACGCTGGGCGAAGAGGAAGAAGACGGCGGCGGGGATGGCGATGAGGACCGAGGCGGCGGTCATCGCTCCCCAGTTGGAGGTGTACTGCGTGACGAAGGTCTGCAGTCCGCCGGCCAGGGTGAGGTTCTCGTCGCCGACCATGAAGGCGGAGGCGTAGGCGACCTCGCCCCAGGCGGTGATGAAGGCGTAGAAGCCGGTCACGGCGAGGCCGGGTTTGGCCAGGGGCAGGATCAGCCGCCAGAAGGTCCCGAAGGGGTTGAGTCCGTCGACGCGGCCGGATTCGTCGATCTCCACCGGGATGGTGTCGAAGAAGCCCTTCATCATCCAGGCGCAGAAGGGCACGGCGATGGTGAGGTACGTGATGATCAGGCCGACGGGCTGGTTGAGCAGGCCGAGCTGTCCCATGAGGTTGTAGAGCGGGACGATGAGGATGGCCATGGGGAACATCTGCGTGATGAGCAGGGTCCACATGAGGGGTTTCATCCCGGGGAACTTGAACCGGCTGACGGCGTAGCCGGTGGTGGCCGCGATGAACACGCCGAGGATCGTGGTGACGCCGGCGACGAGGACGGAGTTGGCGAACCAGGAGAAGAAGGAGGTCGACTCCACCAGGTAGCGGTAGTTGTCGAGGGTGGGTTCCTTCACGAAGTCGGTGCTGATGGCGTGCTTCGCGGGCTTGATGGAGGTCAGCAGGACCCACAGGACCGGGAAGACCGCGATGATGGACGCGACGACCAGGGTGGCGTGCAGTCCGATGGAGGCGGTCGGGGAGCGGCGTCCCCGGCGGGGTCCGGCCGCCTGTTCCTTGTTCGTGGCGGTCGACACGGTCACCACACCTCTCCCTGCTTGCGCAGCGAGCGCCGGTAGACCAGCGCGAAGATCATGAGCAGGGCGAGGATGAGCACGCCCCAGGTGGCGGAGCCCGCGAAGTCGCGCGGGCTGGACACGAAGGCCTGACGGAAGGCCTGGGTCACCAGGATCTCGGTGGAGTCGCCGGGTCCGCCCCGCGTGAGCAGGAAGATCACCGGGAACATGTTGAAGGTCCAGATGGTGGAGAGCAGGATCACCGTCATGCTGACGGCCCGCAGGCCGGGCAGGGTGATGTGCCGGAACCGCTGCCAGGGGGTGGCGCCGTCCATCTCGGCGGCTTCGTAGAGTTCGCCGGGGATGGACTGGAGGCCGCCGAGGAGGGCGACCATCATGAAGGGGACGCCGAGCCAGACGTTGACGGTGATGACGGAGACCTTGGCCCACGTCGGGTCGTCGAGCCACGGGATGGCGGAGATGCCGCCGCCGTCGAGCAGCTTGTTGAGGATGCCGTTGTCGCGGTTGAAGAGGAACCGCCAGGCGAAGACGGAGACGAAGCCGGGGACGGCCCAGGGCAGGATGAGTGCCATCCGGTAGGCGGCGCGGCCCTTGAAGTCGCGGTTGAGCATGGTGGCCAGGGCCAGTCCGAGCCCGAAGGTGATCGACACGCACAGGACGGTCCAGGTGACTGTCCACACCAGCCGTTGCAGGAACACGGGGTCGGAGAGGACGGCCGCGTAGTTGTCGAGGCCGACGAACTCGTAGGTGGCCTCGATGTGGTTGGCGCCGATCGTGCGGCCGACGTTGCGCTCGTTGGCGTCGGTCAGCGACAGGTAGACGCCTCGCACGAGGGGCCAGCCGATGATGACGCCGAGGACGAGCACCACGGGGGTGATCATCGTCCAGGCGTACCAGTGGGTGGCCAGCGCGCGCTTGAAGCCACCGCGATTCCCGCTGTCAGTCCTGCGGCTCCGGCCGCGGGCCGCGATGTCGTCGCTCTTGGCGCCGTCATCGTTGCCCGCGGCCTTCGCCACCGACTGGCTGGTGTGAGCAGCCATGGTCTTGTTACTTCCAGCCCTTGAGGATCTTGCGGAACTCGACGCCGGCCGCCTTGGCCGCGTCCTCGGGGCTTGCCGCCCCGGTGACCGCCTTGGTGTATTCGACCTTCAGCGGCTCGAAGAGGGAGCCGTTCTCCGGGATCCAGGCGCGCTCGACGGCCTTGTCGACGGCCGGCTTGAAGAACTGGACCATCTCGCCGGCCTTGACGTCCGGCTGCTCGTAGGCGGCCGTGCGGGTCGGGAGCAGGCTCAGGTCCTTGGCGGACTGGACCTGGACCTCCTGGGAGGTCATGTACTCCACGAAGGCGTGGGCGGCGGTGCGGTTCTTGGAGCCGGCGTAGACGGCGAGGTCGTGGCCGCCCTGGGGGGCACCGGCCTTGACGGAGCCGGCCGGGACGGCGGCAACGCCGAGGTTGGCCTTGTCCTTGAACTGGTCGCCGGCGTAGCTGTCGGCCACGGCCCAGGGGCCGTTGATCATCATGGCGACCTCGCCCGACTTGAAGGCGGTCTGCATGTTGACCCAGCCGTCGGTGGCGTTGGTGATCGCCGCGCCGGAGGTGACCAGGTCGCGGGCGGCCTTGAAGGCCTTGACGCCGGCGGCGTTGTCGACGGTGACCGTCTTGGTCTTCGCGTCGACGAGGTCGCCGCCCTCGCCGTAGATCAGCGGGAGGAACCAGTAGGAGTCGTCGCCGCGCAGGTACAGGCCGGCCTTGCCGGTCTTCGCCTTGATGGCGGCGGAGACGGTCTTCAGCTCCTCCAGCGTGGTGGGGGGCTTGACGCCGGCGTCGGCGAGCATCTTCTTGTTGTAGAAGAGGCCGAGGGTGTCGATGACCTGCGGGACGGCGTAGGTCTTGCCCTCGTACTTGCCGCTGGCCGCGGCCTGCGGGAGGAACTCCGTGTCGACCTTCTTGGCGGTCTCGGCGGGTACCTCGTCGAGGTAGCCGAGGGAGGCGAAGTCGGCGACCCAGCCGACGTCGGCGCGGATCACGTCAGGGGCCTCGGAGCCGCTGGTGAAGGCGTTCTTGGCCTTGTTCTGCGCGTCGCCGTACGGGACGTTGACGTACTTGACGGTGACCTTGGGGTGCTTCGCGGTGAACGCCTCGGCGATCTTCTGGAAGCTGGCCTTCTCGGCGTCGTTGGAGGTGTCCCACCACGTCACCGTGCCGGTCAGCTCACCGCCGGCCTTGGTGTCGCCGTTGTCGTTCCCGCTGTCACCGCTGCAAGCCGTCGCCGCGAGCGCCAGGGCCGCGACCAGCGCGGTGGCCGCTATGCCACGCCGCATATGAACTCCTTCGATGATCCCGGCCGCTTCCTCGCGGTCCCGAGTTGCCAGGAACGTAACAAGACTGAAAGCCGACCGAAAGAGCTTGCGGCAACTTTCTGCAAGCGATGGCGATCGTTACATCCGTGTGTCCGTACGGTTGCCGCAGCTTGCTGTTAGTTCGAGTCGCCTTCGAGTCCACGGGCCCGCAACCAGGGGGCGCGTCCCCGCGTTGACCCCGACATGACCCATGAGCTGACCGCACCCCGGCTTGCAAGCGCTTCCAGCAACACCGGCGCGAGCGACGGATGGTGGCGCGATGCCGTCATCTATCAGGTGTACGTGCGCTCCTTCGCCGACAGTGACGGTGACGGCGTCGGCGACCTGAACGGGGTGCGCGAGCGGCTCCCCCACCTGGCCCGGCTGGGGGTCGACGCCGTGTGGCTGACCCCCTTCTACGTCTCCCCGCAGGCGGACGGCGGCTACGACGTCGCCGACTACCGGGCCGTGGATCCGCTCTTCGGCGATCTCTCCGACGCGGCCGAGCTGCTGCGGGCCGCGCACGCCCAGGGGCTGCGGGTCATCGTGGACGTGGTGCCGAACCACACCTCCGAGGAGCATCCCTGGTTCCGGGCGGCCCTGGAGGACCCCGCCGCCCGGGGGCGGTACCACTTCCGGGCGGGGCGGGGCGCGGCCGGCGAGCTGCCGCCGAACGACTGGGAGTCGATCTTCGGGGGCCCCGCCTGGACCCGCGTCGAGGACGGCGAGTGGTACCTGCACCTGTTCGCGCCCGAGCAGCCCGACCTGGACTGGGACCATCCCGAGGTGGCGGCGGAGTTCGCGGACGTGCTGCGGTTCTGGCTGGACCTCGGCGTGGACGGGTTCCGGGTGGACGTGGCGCACGGCATGGTCAAGGCGCCGGGGCTGCCGGACATCGGCCGCGCCGCCCAGGCCACCCTGATCGGTACGGAGCCGCTCCCCTTCTTCGACCAGGACGGGGTCCACGCGATCCACCGTTCCTGGCGGCGGCTCCTCGACGCGCACGAGGGCCCGCGGCCGGGGCCCGCGATCGGCGTGGCGGAGGCCTGGGCCCCCACCTCGGAGCGGCTCGCGCTGTACGTACGGCCCGACGAGCTGCACCAGGCCTTCAACTTCCGCTTCCTGAACTGTCCGTGGGACGCCGTCGCGATGCGCACCGTCATCGACGAGTCGCTGGCCGCGACGGCTTCCGTGGGTGCGCCGACGACGTGGGTGTTGTCGAATCACGACGTGGTGCGGCACGTGACCCGGTACGGGGGCGGTGCGCGGGGTCTGGCCCGGGCGCGGGCCGCGGCGTTGCTGATGCTGGCGTTGCCGGGGTCGGCGTACGTCTACCAGGGCGAGGAACTCGGCCTGCCCGAGGTCACCGACCTCCCCGACGCCGTCCGCCAGGACCCCGCCTTCCATCGCGGCTCGGGGCAGGACGGGCTGCGTGACGGCTGTCGGATCCCGATCCCCTGGTCCGGGGAGGCGCCCCCGTACGACTTCGGTCCGGGCGGGAGCTGGCTGCCGCAGCCCGCCGACTGGGCGGGGCTGAGCGTCGCCGCGCAGACCGGTGACCCGCATTCCACGCTGGAGCTGTACCGGGCGGCCCTGGAGCTGCGGCGCGCGTTGCCGGGACTGGGCTCCCCCGAGGCCGGGGGCCTGACGTGGCTGCCCGCTCCCGAGGGGGTGCTGCTGTTCACCCGCCCCGGCTTCGCCTGCACCTTCAACACCCGGTCGCAGGCGCTCCAACTCCCTTCGCCGGGACGGCCCGTGCTGTCCAGCGCACCCGTGGAGACGGACGGCCGCAGTGTCCTGTTGCCCCCGGACTCGTGTACGTGGTGGGCATTGTGACGCGTGACCGGTACAGTCCAATCCCGTGACCGCACGGCTAGCCGACATCGCAGCCCAGGCGGGGGTCAGCGAAGCCACAGTCAGCCGCGTGCTCAACGGCAAGCCCGGTGTGGCCGCAGGCACCCGCGAGTCCGTGCTGGCCGCGCTCGACGTGCTCGGTTACGAGCGGCCCGTGAAGCTGCGCCAACGCAGCGCCGGACTCGTCGGCCTGATAACCCCCGAACTCGACAACCCCATCTTTCCGGCGCTTGCGCAGGTCATCGGTCAGGCGCTGACCCGGCAGGGGTACACCCCGGTGCTGGCCACGCAGACGCCCGGCGGGTCCACCGAGGACGAGCTGACGGAGATGCTGGTGGACCGCGGGGTCTCCGGGATCATCTTCGTGTCCGGTCTGCACGCCGACACCACGGCCGACATGGGGCGCTACGACCAGCTCCGCGGGCAGGGTGTTCCGTACGTCCTCATCAACGGGTTCTCCGACAAGGTCCAGGCCCCCTTCGTCTCTCCCGACGACCGGGCGGCGATGCAGCTCGCGGTGACCCATCTGACGGCGCTCGGTCACACGCGGATCGGCCTCGCGGTCGGACCGAAGCGGTTCGTGCCGGTGTTGCGCAAGATCGAGGGTTTCCGGCTCGGCATGAAGGAACGGCTCGGGCTCGGCGAGGCCGAGATCGAGGAACTGATCCAGCACTCCCTGTACACGCTGGAAGGCGGGCAGGCCGCGGCGACCGCGTTGATCGCGCGGGGCTGCACGGCGGTGGTGTGCGCGAGCGACATGATGGCGCTCGGTGCGATCCGGGCCGCCCGGCAGCGAGGTCTGAAGGTTCCGCAGGACGTGTCGGTGGTGGGTTTCGACGACTCCCCTCTCATAGCGTTCACGGATCCTCCGCTGACCACGATCAGGCAGCCCGTGCAGGCCATGGGGCAGGCGGCGGTCCGGACGCTGCTGGAGGAGATCGGTGGCACGCCGGCCCCGCACAGCGAGTTCGTCTTCCTCCCCGAGCTGGTGGTCCGCGGTTCGACCGCGTCCGGGCCCAGGCAGCGGCGTACGCCCTGAGGGGGATCCCGTCATCCCCGGGGTTGAGCGGGCGGTCCCAAGACCGTCCCACGGGATGATCGAAGGCGAGAACGTATCTGGCAGACTCTGTCCCCATGGGTGAAGCGAGCGTGAAGACACTGGAAACCCGGACGGACGTCTCGTCACCCATCGTGACCGAGAACGAGGCCCGCCCGGCCTCCGAACGTTCCCTTCTCACCCGGCTCCGCGCGCCCCGCCGGCCCCGGATCTGGTTCGAGGTCCTGCTGATCGCGGTCAGCTACTGGACCTACTCGCTGATCCGCAACGCCGTCCCGGAGCAGAAGGCGGTCGCGCTGTCGAACGCCGACTGGATCTGGAGCGTCGAGCACACCCTGGGCATCGCCGTGGAGCAGTCGATCAACCATGCCGTCAACTCGGTGACGTGGTTGATCGTCGGCATGAACTACTACTACGCCACGCTGCACTTCGTCGTGACCATCGGCGTGCTGGTGTGGATCTACCGCTTTCACCCGGGGCGTTACGCGGCCACCCGCATGGTGCTCTTCGCCACCACCGGCGTCGCCCTGGTCGGCTACTTCTTCTACCCGCTCGCGCCGCCCCGGCTGATGAACGGGCAGAACTTCATCGACACGGTGCTGGTCCACCACACCTGGGGTTCCATGGCCTCGGGCGACCTCAAGCACATGTCGAACCAGTACGCGGCCATGCCGTCGATGCACATAGGGTGGTCGCTCTGGTGCGGGTTGACGATCTTCGCCATCGCCTCCGCGCCCTGGGCCCGGATCCTGGGCCTGCTCTACCCGACGGCGACGCTGGTCGTCATCGTGGCCACCGCGAACCACTTCTGGCTCGACGCCGTGGGCGGCATGCTGTGCCTGACCTTCGGGTACGCGGTCTCGCGTGCCTGGTACGGATCGCTCCCGCACCGGCTGCCCCGCCACCCCCGGGCCGTGGACCGGCATCCGGTGGCGGCGGCGCTGGCGAACCGCTTCACGCGCTGACCGTTCCTACCGGTCCGTCTCCCATCGGTCCGTTTCTTCTCACCCTGTCTCTTGTCGGTCCGCGCGGTGCGTGATCCGGCCGCCGGACATCGTGAGCCGGATCGGCGCCTGGGCCACTTCGTCCGGCGCCGCGTCCACGGGGTCGAGGGCGAAGGCCGTCAGGTCCGCCCGGAAGCCGGCCGCGACACGGCCCGCCACCTTCTCCTCGCCGGCCGCGAGCGCGGCGTGCGAGGTCATGCCCTCCAGTGCCATCAGCCCGGTGAGGGCGGCTCCCGTCGAGGCCGCGCCGAGGGGGCTGCGGGCGGTCGCCAGGACCTGACGGGCGTCGTGGTGGGCGATGGGCCAGTCCGAGCCGAGGGCGAGCACCGCCCCGGCGTCGCGCAGGTCGCGGCAGCGCCAGGCGCGGGCCGCCCGGTCGTCCCCGAGTCGTTTGGACCATTCGTCGCTGTGGTCGGCCCGGGTGTAGGCGGTGTGCGGCGGCTGCATCGAGGCGATCACCCCGAGTTCGGCGAATCGCTTCAGCTGGTCGTCGGGGACGGTCTCGATGTGCTCGATGCGGTGTCGTGCACGGGCTCGCGGGCCCAGGTCCGCCACCGTGTCCAGGACGTGGCGGACGGCGGCGTCCCCGATGGCGTGGGTGGCGGTGCCGACGCCGGCGGCGTCGAGGGTGTGGACCGCGCGGGAGTAGGCGCGCAGGTCGGGCCAGAAGGCGTCCGTGCCCTGGCCGTGGCAGTCGGCGCGCTCCAGCCAGGCCGTTCCGCCCTCGACGGTGCCGTCCATGAAGAACTTCACCCCGCCGACCTGCCAGTGGCGGCCCCGGAGCAGTTGGAGTTCGACGAGTTCCTCCAGTTCGTCGGGGCCGGCGCCCGGCATGCACCAGGGGGACAGTCGCAGGCGCAGCGGCAGGTCGCCCTCGTACTCGACGGTGGAGAGCAGGGCAGGTACGTCCCCGTCGCCGAGGTCCATCACGTGGGCGCCCGTGAGTCCGCCGGCGGCCATGTCGGCGAGGAGGGCGAGGAGTCGGCCGCGGCGTTCGGCGGAGGAGGGCTTGGGGACGAGGGCGCCGACGAGGTCCATCGCGGCGTGTTCGACGAGGTGGCCGGTGGGTCGGCCCTGCGCGTCGCAGACGATCTCGGAGCGTTGGGCGAAGGTGCGCGGCCCGGTGATGCCGGCCGCGCGGAGGGCCGCTTCGGAGGCGAGGGCGGAGTGGCCGTCGTACAGGCGCAGGAAGGCGGGGGCGCCGGCGAGGGCGTCCTCGACGAGGGAACGGTCGACGGGGCGGCCGCCGAAGGCGTTGTGGTCGAGGCCGTGGCCGGTGATCCAGCCTCCGGGGCCGCGGTCGGCGGCGCGCAGGGCGGCGCGGAGTTGGTCGAGGTCCCGGACGGTGGAGAGGTCGGTGCCGGTGGCCATCTCGATGCCCCAGACGGGGTGGCTGTGGGCGTCGGTGAGGCCGGGGGTGAGGGTGGCGCCGCCGAGGTCGATCACCTCGGTGGCGGGTCCGCGCCAGGCCCGTACGTCGCTCTCGTCGCCGACGGCGACGATCTCGCCGTCGCGGACGGCTACCGCGTGGGCCTCGGGGCGGTCGGGGTCGAGGGTGCGGACGCGGGCTCCGGTGAGGACGGTGTCGGCAGCGGGCACGGCTCTTCTCCTTCGGGGTGTGCGCGGGTGGCGGGCTCTTCGGCGAAGCGGGCGTAGATCTCGGGGCGGCGCGCCTTGAGGCGTCGGGCGAGGCCGAGTCCGCCGAGGAAGACGGCGGGTACGACGGCCACGAGGATGGTGTTGACGGTGGGCGAGGCCATGGTGAACAGGTCGACCTTGGAGGCGACCAGGTAGATCGCCGCGGTGAGCAGGACGGCTGCGACGAGGGGCGCGATCAGGGTGCGCCAGGGGCCCTCGTCGTGGGCGACGCGGCGGAAGTAGACGGGGATGGCGATGGCGGCCAGCAGCATCAGTGCCATGAGGCCGATCATGCCGGGGGTGTTCACCCAGAGCAGCAGTTGTTGGTACGGGTCGGCGTCGGCGAGGGCGAATCCGAGGACGATCACCGCGCCGAGGGCGGTCTGGGCGACGCCGGCGACGTACGGGGAGCCGTGTCGGGGGTGGATCCTGCCGAGGGCGGCGGGCAGGACGCCTTCCTCGGCGAGGGCGAGGCCGTAGCGGTTGATGGCGTTGTGGAAGGCGAGGAGGGAGGCGATGACGCTGGTGACGATGAAGACGTGCATCAGGTCGGCGGCCCACGGTCCGACGTAGGTGCCGATGGCGGCGAAGAAGAGGCCGCCGGGGTCGTCGGCGGCGGCCGCGACGACGGCGTCGGCGCCGAAGGCCTGGATGACGATCCAGACGACGAAGGCGTAGAAGAGGCCGAGGAAGGCGACGGCGATGTAGGTGGCGCGCGGGATGGTCCGGTCGGGGTCGCGGGCCTCGCGGCGGTAGATGACGGTGGACTCGAAGCCGGTGAAGGCGGCGAAGGCGAAGGCCAGGACGGCGGCGGTGCCGGGGACGAGGACCGCGCCGGGGGCGAAGGAGCCGGCGGACAGGCCGTGGGCGCCGCCCTTGAGGAGGACTCCGGCGGCGAGGAGGACGAGTATCCCGGTCTCGGCGACGAGCAGGATGCCGAGCAGTTTCGCGCCGAAGTCGATGGAGCGGAAGCCGCCGTACCAGATGAGGACGAGGCCGACGAGGGAAACGGGCAGCCAGGGGACGTCCAGGCCCCAGAGGGCGTGGGCGGTGTCGGCGGTGGTGGTGCCGAGGAGGCCGTAGACGCCGATCTCCATGCCGTTGTAGCCGACGAGGGCGAGCAGGGCGGCGCCGATGCCGACGTGTTTGCCGAGGCCTCGGGTGATGTACGCGTAGAAGGCGCCGCCGCTGCGGACGTGGCGGCTCATGGTGGTGAAGCCGACGGCGAAGACGGCGAGGGTGAGTCCGGCGAGGAGGTATCCGGCGGGGGCGCCGATGCCGCCGAGCAGGATGGCGACGGGGGCGACGCCGGCCATGACGGTGAGCGGGGCGGCGGCCGACACGACGAAGAAGGAGATGTCGGCGGTGCCGAGGGTGGCGCGGCGCGGGACCGGGGTGGTTGCGGGGGGCGGCGGTTCCGGCGTTGGGGGCATGCGGGGGCACCCTTCTGCGAACGGCGGGCGACGGAGAAGCAAAACCTAAAGGCTTTCGGTTTGCGGCAATGTAGCCTCCCGTTTTGGCGTACGGGAAGACCTGACGGCGGGAGAAAATCGATGGCACGGCCGCGCACCCCCTTGCTCGACCGGGAGCGGATCGGCATGGTCGCGCTGCAACTGGTCGCGGAGAAGGGCGAGTTCAGCGTTCCGCAGATCGCCCGGGCGCTGGGGGTGCAGACCGCGTCGGTGTATCACCACGTGGACGGTCGGGCCGGGGTGGTGGAGCTGATACGCGAGCGGGTCTGCGCCGCGATCGACGGCGGGGCGCTGGAGGGCCTGCCCTGGGACCGGGCGCTGGAGGACTGGGCGCGGTCCTACCGGGCCGCCTTCGCCGCGTACCCGAGGGTGGTCCCGCTGCTGATGACGACGCCGGTCCGGGCGCCGATGGTGCTGGCGCAGTACGAGCGGGCCGTCGGGCTGCTGCTCGCGGCGGGCTTCCCGGTGGAGCGGGTGATGCCGCTGTTGACCGGGCTGGAGAACCTGGTGCTGGGCTCCGCGCTGGACCTGGCGGCCCCGGAGGCGATGTGGGAGCCGACGCCGGGGACCCCGCTCCTGGCCGGGGCGCTGGCCGCGCACGGGGCGGGGGCCGGTGCGCCGGGGCGTGCGGACGCCGCCTTCGACCTGGGCCTGGCCGCGTTCCTGGCGTACGCCAGGGGTCTCCTGGCGGCCCCGCCCGCCTGACGGTCGGGGGCGGGAGCCGGGTACGGGATCCGGGTCGGGTCAGGAGCCGTAGAAGAGTTCGTCGACCACCGCGCGGGCGCGGCGGGTGATGCGGCGGTAGTCCTCCAGCATGTCGCCGGCAGTGCCCTCCGCGTAGCCGAGGTAGCGGCCGACGGCGGCCAGTTCGCGCGCCTCGGACGGGAAGGTGTCCCCCGCCCGGCCGCGGACCAGCATCACGGCGTTGCGGACCCGGGTGGCGAGCACCCACGCCTCGTCGAGGATCTGCGCCTCCTCGGTGGGGATCAGCCCGGCCGCGTGGGCGGCGGCGAGGGCCTCGCGGGTGCGGGTGGTGCGCAGGCCGGGTTCGGCCCAGGCGTGCCGCATCTGCATCAGTTGGACGGTCCACTCGACGTCGCTGAGGCCGCCCCGGCCGAGTTTGGTGTGCAGGGTGGGGTCGGCGCCGCGCGGCAGCCGCTCGGACTCCATGCGGGCCTTGAGTCGGCGGATCTCCCGTACGGCGTCGTCGCCGAGGCCCTCCACGGGGTAGCGCAGGGGGTCGATCAGGTCGATGAAGCGCGAGCCGAGCTCCTGGTCTCCGGCGACCGTCGCGGCCCGCAGCAGGGCCTGGGACTCCCAGGTCAGTGACCAGCGGCGGTAGTAGGCGGCGTACGAGGGCAGGGTGCGCACCAGTGGGCCGGAGCGGCCTTCGGGGCGCAGGTCGGCGTCGATGAGCAGGGGCGGGTCGGCGGACGGCAGCTGGAGGAGTCTGCGCATCTCGGAGACGACGGCCTGGGCGGCCTTCGCGGCGTCCTGTTCGTCGACGCCCTCGCGGGGTTCGTGGACGAAGAGGACGTCGGCGTCGGAGCCGTAGGCGAGTTCGTGGCCGCCGAAGCGGCCGACGCCGATCACGGCGAACCGGGTGGGCAGGGTGTCGCCCCACTGGTCGCGCACGGCGGCGCGCAGGGCGCCGGCGATGGTGGCGGCGGTGAGGTCGGAGACGGCGGAGCCGACCCGGTCGACGAGGGCCCCGTGGTCCTCTTCCGCCGGGTTGTCCTCGGTTCCGTAGGAGCCGATGATGTCGCCGGCGGTGGTGCGGAACAGTTCGCGGCGGCGCACGCCGCGCGCCGCGGCGACGGCGGCTTCGGCGTTCTCGGCGCGGTTGACGGCGGCCAGTACCTCCTGTTCCAGGGCCTCGTGGGTACGGGGCTGGAGGCCTTCGGGGTCGCCGAGCAGGGCGACCGCCTCGGGGGCGCGCATCAGCAGGTCGGGGGCGAGCCGGCCGGCGGACAGGACGCGGGCGAGGTTCTCGGCGGCGGCGCCCTCGTCGCGGAGCAGGCGCAGGTACCAGGGGGTCTTGCCGAGGGCGTCGGAGACCTTGCGGAAGTTCAGCAGGCCCGCGTCGGGGTCGGCGGAGTCGGCGAACCAGCCGAGCATGACCGGGAGCAGGGTGCGTTGGATGGCGGCCTTGCGGCTGACTCCGGAGGCGAGGGCTTCGAGGTGGCGCAGGGCGGCGGCGGGGTCGGCGTAGCCGAGGGCTTCGAGGCGCTGGCCGGCGGCGCGCGGGGAGAGCCGGGCCTCGCCGGGTGCGAGTTGGGCGACGGCGTCGAGGAGCGGCCGGTAGAAGATCTTCTCGTGCAGGCGGCGGACCACGGAGGCGTGCCGGCGCCAGGCCTTGTTGAGTTCGGCGACGGGTTCGGTGCGCAGGCCCATGGAGCGGCCGAGGCGGCGCAGGTCGTTCTCGTCGTCGGGGACGAGGTGGGTGCGGCGCAGCCGGTAGAGCTGGATGCGGTGTTCCATGGCGCGCAGGAAGCGGTACGCGTCGTGGAGCTGGGCGGCGTCGGCCCGGCCGACGTAGCCGCCGGCGGCGAGGGCGTGCAGGGCGTCGAGGGTGGTGCCGGAGTGCAGGGTGGCGTCGGTGCGTCCGTGGACGAGTTGGAGCAGTTGCACGGCGAACTCGACGTCGCGCAGGCCGCCGGGGCCGAGTTTGAGTTCGCGGTCGACCTGGGCGGCGGGGATGTTGTCGACGACGCGGCGGCGCATCTTCTGGACGTCGGGTACGAAGTTCTCGCGTTCGGCGGCCTGCCAGACGAGGGGGCTTATGGCGTCGATGTACTCGGCGCCGAGCGTTTCGTCGCCGGCGACGGCCCGGGCCTTGAGGAGGGCCTGGAACTCCCAGGTCTTGGCCCAGCGCTGGTAGTAGGCGAGGTGGGAGGCGAGGGTGCGGACCAGCGGACCGTTTCTGCCTTCGGGGCGGAGGTTCGCGTCGACGGGCCAGATGGTGCCCTCGACGGTGGTCTCGGAGCAGATCCGCATGAGGTGGGAGGCGAGGCGGGTGGCGGCCTGGACGGCCCGGCCCTCGTCCTCGCCGTCGGGGCTGTCCCCGACGAAGATCACGTCCACGTCGGACACGTAGTTGAGTTCGTTGCCTCCGCACTTGCCCATCGCGATGACGGCGAGTCTGCACCGGGCCGCGTCCTCGGGGGCGGCGGCGGAGGCGATGCGCAGGGCCGCGCGCAGGGTGGCGGTGGCGAGGTCGGCGAGTTCGGCGGCGACCTGCTGGACGTCGGTGGTGCCGCAGACGTCGCGGGCGGCGATGGAGAGCAGGCAGCGGCGGTAGGAGACGCGCAGGTGCACGGGGTCGTGGGCGTCGGCGAGTCCCCGCTCGAACTCGGCGAGTCCCGGGTGCAGGTCGGCCGCCTCGTAGGTGACCAGGGCCTGCCAGTCCTGGGGGTGGCGGGCGAGGTGGTCGCCGAGGGCCTCGGAGGCGCCGAGTACGCCGAGCAGTCGGTCGCGCAGCGGTTTGGCGCTGACGAGTGTGTCGAGGAGCACACGGAGTTCCTCGGGCCGTTGGGCCTCCGCGAGCCGGACGAGCCCGAGGAGGGCGAGGTCGGGGTCGGCGGTGGCGCCGAGTGCGTCGAGGAGCACGGGGTCGGCCCGTACGGCCGACAGGGCGTCCGCGTCGAGGAGTCGGGCGGCGCCCGAGGGGTCGGTGAACCCGCTGCGGAGCAGCCGGATGAAGGTGCTGCTCCTGCGTCCCGGGACTGTCATCCCGCCGCCTCCCGCGTGCGTCGCTGCCGGTGGCCCGGCCGGCTCTGGGGCGAGCCTAGCCGGAGCGGGCGTCCGGCTCGCCGGGACGCGGGGGGCGGCCGGCCGGTACAGATGCATCACATATGCGACACACATGACGAGGAGTATTTGTCCGTTTATCTGACGATCCATGGGGATCCGTGAGCGGCGGGCTCACACATGCGTGCCCTCTACACGGTGGGGCCGACGTACGACCACAAAAACGCACAAGGCACAATCATGCGGGGTCACTTCCGAAAAACATGAGACGTCGGTCACTTCGGTGAACCAAGTTCGCCGTGTTGACCTCTCATTGATCGACCCGACTGCTCGGCGGACTTCACTCCGCCCGGAACGAACCCAAGGCGTGACTGATGCGGACGACCCGTCGCCGATTGCTCCTCGCCGCGCTGCTCCCCGTGCTGACCATCGGCGCCACGGGCGCGCTGGCCATGGCCACCGACCAGCAGACCTCCGCCGAGGCCGGCCAGGCGACGACACCGCTCGTCCTCACGAGCACCACGGCCGGTTCGGTCGTCCAGATAGCCGCCCACCCCGACGACGACCTGTTCTTCATGAACCCGGACCTCAGCCGGTCCATGCTCGCCGGTACCCCGCTCACCACCGTCTACCTCACCTCCGGCGAGGCCGACGGACGCAACCAGGCGCTCGGCGGCGCAGCCAAGGACCCCGCGCAGCCCGCCGACCGCGACCACTACGCCGAGGCCCGACAGAACGGCATACGCGGCGCGTACGCGCAGATGGCCACCGGGGACCGCACGAGCCCGTGGAAGCGCACGGTCATACCCACCGCCGGCGGCGGTCACGCCGAGCTGGACGTCCTCGTCGCCATGCCCCGGGTCAACCTGGTCTGGATACAGATGCGCGAGGCCCGCCACGGGTCGAACGAGAACCCGCTCAGCCTGCACGGCCTGTGGAACGGGAAGATACCCGCGCTCGGCCCCCAACTGGCCTCCGGCAGCCCGGTCAAGCAGACCTACACGTACACCAAGAACCAGCTCATACAGACGATGGTCGGGGTACTGGAGCGGTACAAGCCGACGACGGTACGCACGCTGGACCCGACGCCCGGCCGCAACGAGCGGACCGGCCGCTACACCGACCACCAGGACCACATGTACGCCGCCCGGTTCTCGCAGGCCGCGACCGCCGCGTACGCCCGACAGGTGACCGACCGCCCGCACTTCTCGGTGCAGAGCTACCTCGGGTACCTCAACGGCAGCCTCCCCCACGTGCTCGACCCCCAGACGGTCGACACCAAGGTCGGCTACCTGAAGACGTACGCCTGGCAGGACATGGAGAACTACTGCGGCAGCCCCTCGGGCTGCGGCGACCGCAAGGTCGCGGGCAGCCCCTACGGCTCCAACTGGGCCCAGTCCATGCGCTACGCCCGCGCCGACAGCACCTCCTGGATGGTCGAGGGCGCGCCGGGCACCGTGTACGCCTTCGCACCGCTGGACGGACAGATGGCCGTCTGGACCCGCGACGGCGCCGGCGTCTGGGCGGGCCCCGCGCTCCTCCCCGGCACCGGCATCGACCCGGGAGCGAGCACCGCCCGCCTCCCCGACGGCCGCGTCGCCGTGTTCGGCACCCGCACCGTCCTCGGCCCCGCCCCGGCGGACTACCGGCGCGAGATCGTGTACGCCGTCCAGTCCGCGCCCGGTGGCCCGTTCGGGGACTGGCGCTCGCTCGGCACCCCCGAGACGAACGACGAGTCCGGCACCTCGTCGATCAGCTCGCCCCTGGCGAGCTTCGACGCGGACGGCCGACTGACCGTGTACGTCCGCGACGCGCGCCACACCCTGCGCTCCCGCACCGAGCAGCCGTCCGGCACCTTCACCGCCTGGCAGCGGCTCGGCGGCCAGGACCTCCAGGGCGACCCGGTCACGGCGGTGGACTCGGAGGGACGCCGCCACGTGTACGCGTCGACCCGGCGCACCGTCCTGGGGTGGATCCAGCCCGCCCCGGGCGCGCCGCTGCGCGGCCCCTTCCCGACCGACCTCCCCCCGACCACGATCCCGCTCACCGCGACCCCCGACGCCGCGGGCGTGCGCCTCTACTTCCGCCGCCCCGACTCGGGCGTGGTGCGCAGCGCCCTGGTCACGGCGGGCCCCGACAAGCCGACGGTGTCCGCGATCACCGAGGCGGGCGGCCGGGCCGGTTACGGTGCGGTCGGCGTCGCCGGCCGGGTCCTGACGGGTCGCGCCGACACCGGCACGGTCAGCACGACCACCCTGGGCGGGCCGCCGGCGTGGAAGGAGTCCAAGATGCTCTTCGCGGGCGCCCCGTCGGGCTTCGTCGATGCCTCGGGCGGCGCGACGACGGCGGTCGTCGGCCTGGACGCCGAACTCCACGTCACCACCACCCCGGCCGCCGGCATCGTCCGCCCGCTCTGGCACATGGCGGTCGCCCGGACCCCGTGACCGGCCCCGGGTCGGTCGCCGGAAGCGGTACTCGGCGGTCGCCGGAAGAGGTTCTTGGCGGTCGCCGGCGATCAGCAGTCGGCAAGCGGAGTCGGCGGTCGGCGGTCAGCAGCCGGCGGTCAGCAGTTCCAGGATGCGTGCCGGGGTCCAGTGGCCGGCCGCCCCCGGGCATGCCGCGAGGTAGTCGGCGATGTCCCGCTCCTGCCACGGCCCCGACTCCAGGAGCCCGCCGGCCAGGTAGCGCAGGTAGGCGGCCGACGGCGGCACGGGCTCGACGTCGGCGAGGGCCCACGGCGCGGTGAACGTCAGGACGGGGATCCCGTCGACGGCGCCGGGACAGATCAGCGTCTCGTAGCGCCCCGGCCCCACCGCGTGCCGCCCGGCACGCAGCACCGGCTCCAGGTCCAGGTCGGCTCCGGGCGTCCCGTACATCTCCTGGGCCGCGATGTCGGACAGTTGGCCCACGGTGACCAGGTGCGCGCGGGCCCGTGTCCGGCCGGGCGCCGTCGGATCGTGGAAGCCCCGCCCGCCCGTCCACACCGGGGACTCGGTCGCGAAGTACAGGCACCCGGGGAGTTCCACCCCGATCGACCGTTCCGGGGCCCGATGGTCCCGACAGCCCGGGTAGGTCCGCGTGGCCCCGGGCGGCCGCCCCCCGGCGAGGTAGGCGCCGAGCCGGTCCATGTGCATGTTGGAGCCGTAGGACGCGTACCAGACCCGTCCGGGAGCCCCCGCCCCCACCCCGAGCGAAACCACGGCGTGCGCACTCACGCCCCCATCCTCCCCCACACGGGCGAAGCCCCCGCGCGCGACCGACCCACGGGTCAGCCCTCGCCGGTCGCGGCGGCGGTCCCGGTGATCCCGGCCGTCGTGCCGGTGGTCCCGGTGGTCGTCTCCGTGGTCCCGGTGGTCGTCTCCGTGGTCCCGGTGGTCTCGATGGAGCCCTGGTGTTCCCCGCCGGTGTCGAAGTGGCGGTCCAGGTAGGACCGCGCGTCGAGGGGACTGTCACGCAGCAGCGAGAAGACCTCGTCCCCGTCACCGGGCCGTCCGTCGACGTCCATACGGTGACACTGCGCCAGTTCCAGGTACCGGTGGTCGTTCTCCTCGGCGTACCGCCACGCCTCGGCCTCGGCCCTGGAGACGGCCTCCTCCACCGATCCGGCCTGCCACAAGGTGAGGCGCTCCTCGTACGGGGCGCCCACGTCGTCGGCCCACTGGAACACGCAGCGGACCGCGTACCAGAACGTACCGGGCGCCACCGCATCCGCCGCCGCCATGTCCCTCTCCCCGCGCCGCACGACACCACCGGACACCCGCGCCGATCCCTCCCCCACCGCGTCCGCCCCCGAAACACCCTACGGAACCCCGACGCCACCTCGACTCCGAAGACGGCCGAGAGACGCCCGGGGGGGCGGGGGGGGCGGCCGGGAGGCGGCCCGGGCGGAATCGACGCGTTCACCGGCGGGGCCCCCGCGCCTCCGCTTCAATGTCCGTCATGGAACTCCGAGAGAAGTCCCCGTGGGCGGCGCACAACCACAGGGCCGGCACGGCCTCCGCCCGGGGCGAGTGCACCTGGGCGGCCCCCTGCCCCCACCCCGCGGCGTGGAGCGTGCGGGTCAGCGGCGCCCGTGCCGACAGTTGGTGGGCCGCCTGCGCGGACCACGCCGCCACATCACCGGTACTGTCCCCCGCCGGCACCGACTGAGCCGTGGTTCGCGATCCTCCCGGCCGCCGGGCACGCCCGTGCGGGGGGATGCGGCTAGCGCCCCATTTCGTCACTCTGACGCGATTTGCCGAACTCAGAGACTACCTGCGGTGGCTCTGCGATGCTGGTGGTCGATCGAGAGGGGCCGCAGCGATGCAGTGGAAGATCCACGGGGAACGTCCGATCTACGAGAACAAGTGGGTGAACCTGTGGCTCACCGACATCGAGACGCCGGACGGGAACCGCTGGGAACACCACGTGGTCAAGCTGCGCCATCTGGCCGTAGCCGCCGTGGTCAACGACCGCCAAGAGGTCCTGATGATGTGGCGCCACCGCTTCATCACGGATGCGTGGGCCTGGGAACTGCCCATGGGCCTGGTCGAAGCCGACGAGACGCCTGGCGAGGCTGCCGCCCGTGAAGTCCTCGAAGAGACCGGCTGGCGTCCGGGCCCGATGAAGCCGCTGATCTACGCCGAGCCGGCGAACGGCATCACGGATTCCCAGCACCACCTGTTCCGCGCCGAAAGCGCCACGTACAACGGGCCGCCGACCGAGAAGAACGAGTCGGACCGGATCGAGTGGATCCCCCTGGGGAACATCCGGGGCATGATCGACCGCCGTGAGATCGTCAGCAGCGGTTCCCTCGTCGGCCTGCTCTACGTCCTGATGGACGAAGGGGTTCGCTGACCCTGCGGGGGAAGCATTGCTCGTAGGCGTGCCTCGAAGGCAACCGCGGCCGGCACCTCGGGATAGGGCCCAAGCTGCTCGTAGAACTCGCGAAGGTGCCCGGTCACCCGCTCGGACGACACTGCTGCGGCGGGCACCAGTGCCTCGATCGCCGTGTGGCACGCCTGGTCGAGCTTGCCACGCTGGAGCTGTGTACGGGCCAACCAGACGGCATGGAGCGCCCGACCCCGCTGATTCGCGGGGTCCTCCCGGTCCAGCGCATCCGCGATCAACGGTTCGGCAATCGCCGCCTCGCCGAGACGGCCGTGCGCGATGCCCGTGTCCACGATGAGCTTCGGCTCGTCGAAGTACGTCACCCATGCCGGATCCGGGTCGTCCGTCTTGATCCGGCCGTACTGACCGTGCGCCTCAGAGATCGCGATGTGGGTCGCTGTCCGGTCACCCAAGGTCGCGTGGGCGAACGCCTCACGCATGGCCAGCATGGCCCGGACTCTCGGCGTCGTGCCGATGGCCGCTCGGGCCTGGTCTCGGGCAGCAGACACCAACGCAAGCGCGTCCGCCGGCTTGTCCTGGTAGGTCGCTTGCAGGCTCATGCACGCCAGCACGTTGGCCATGAAGGGGTGGTCGTCGATCTCCCGGGCCAGTTGCAGAGCCTCCGAGAAGTAGGCGCGTGCCTGGTGGTACTGCCGGGCGTCGAAGTACGTCCACCCGGTCAACCGCGCCAGCTCCGCCGCGATGCCGTACAGGCCGTGCTGGATCGGCGTCGGTCGTTGGTCCTTCAGCAGCCCCTCGACGTATCGCAGCTGACCGACGACAGCGGGCCGGAGCGTCTCGCCCCCGTGCTCGTCATCGCGACGCCAGTAGTCCTCGATCGAAGAACGCAGGGCGTGCAGCGTGGATGGGCTCGGGCTCGTCCCGGCGGCCAGGGCCAGGATGCTGTCCACCTCCACGCTTGGTAAGGCGCTGAGGGGCTTCGGCTCAACGGGCAGGTGACCGAACTCCGGCCCCTCCCGCTCGGCCACGGCCAAGACAGCCGGCGTCTCCCATGTGCGGCGGGCAAGCCCGAGCATGTGACCCGGGATGCGCAACCCATCGGCGATCCGCTCGATCACCTCCATGTGGAGCAGCTGCCGCCGGCCTGCGATCACCTCACCCACTCGGCTCGGCGTCAGCTCGCACTGCCGCGCGATCATCGACGGATAGATGCCTGCCCGAGTCTTGACCAGGCGAAAGACCCTCGCGAAGTCGCGCACACGGCATGCGTCGATCATCTCGGGCTCGGTGAGCAGACTTACTGGTAGTTCCTTCGTACGACGCGTCTCGGGCATCGGGCACGCTCCGGAGGAAGACCACGGATCGCTTCAAGGTCTCAACCGTCCGTGATGTTACCCAAGTTGGGTAATCCGCTGGACCTTTCTGGCTCGTCGTCCAGATCGCGATCCTTCTGGACATGGCGAAGCGACCGAGGACGACCGCCTTGAACGATTCGGCGGGCACTCCTGACACACAGCGAACGGTTCTCGGGGAAACCCCTGGCATGGGCATGGAGCCCCGCGTCCTGATGAGCATCCGGGTGTCCCGGGACTCTGGCCGGACGTGGTCGCCGAGCACGCGGGTCCTGGAAGGCGACCCGTTCGACATCCTCTCCAACCCCGGCCGCTACCCCCCGTGCGAGTGCCCCCGCTGTGGCGGCACCTCGTCGTCGGCCCGTGCCCTTCAGCCGGCGTCCATCGCGCCGGGGGCGGCGTAATGGCCGCCTTCCGACGTTGAAAGCTCCTTTAGAACGGGATTCCCGGGCACGTGGTCGAGCTCCGCGGGGCTGGCGCCAACAGCTCGCAGTGTTCCTCTACGCCACTGCCGTCACCGTCCTGGTGGTCGCCCTGGCCATCGCCGGTGATCCCGGCCGCTGACCGGCAACCGGCTTCCGGGACGAATCCCGCATGCACTCGATCCGTGGCCTCGCGCCACCCCCCAACTCCCCACCCGCCTGGGAACAACCGGGCTGGTGAGGCACGCCCCATCGGGGCTCGGCCGGCACCCGTCGGCCCAGGACTTCCAGGAAATGGAGACACACATGGCAGCGCAGAAGGAAGACCTGCTGATCGGCGTCGAGAGCCTGATCAAGGTCCAGGACCGCTTCACCGCTGCGGCGGCGGAGTCCGACTCCACCGGCACCTCCGCGGGCGACGACGGTGAGAACCGTGACGGCCTGAACCTCCCGCAGGAGTAGCGCCACCAGCACGCCGCAGCACCAACCGGGGGCTCGTCAGCTACGGCGGGCCCCCGGCCTTCATTCGTCATGACCTCGACCGGAGGAACACGTGGACCACCACTTCGTCACCGCACTGGAAAAGTCCCTCGGCTGGGACGGGCCCGGTGAACTCGGAGTCGCTTTCGCCCGAGGAACGATCGAGGACCATGTTCTGCTCGATCGCCTGCTCAACCCCAGGAAGCTGATGGACCTGGTGATGCGCCGCAGCGTCACCACGCCCCAGTTCCGCATCTTCCAGGACGGCGCCGAACTGCACCCCGGCCGCTACATCCAGCCCTCCGTCACCCGGCGGGGACAGGCCATCCCCATGGCCGACATGCGCCGCGTCGGTGGGCTGATGCGCGAGGGCTGCACCATGGTCCTGGACGAGGTCGACTTCTTCGACCCGGCCATGGAGGCCACGTGCCGCGCGCTCCAGTGGTGGGCCCGCGAGCTGGTGCAGGTGAACGCCTACCTGACCACCAAGGACGCCAGCGGCTTCAAGCTCCACTGGGACGACCACGACACCGTGATCGTCCAACTCGCCGGCCGTAAGACCTGGGAAGTCCGCGGCACCTCGCGCAAGGTTCCGATGTACCGCGACTCCGCCCCCAACGCCCAGCCCAGCGAGGAAATCGTGTGGCAGGGCGTCATGGAGCCCGGCGATGTGATGCACATCCCGCGCGGCTTCTGGCACCAGGCCACCCGCGACGACCAGGGCGACGGCTACAGCCTGCACGCCACCTTCGGCATCGTGAAGCGCGTCGGCGTGAACTGGCTGGCCTGGCTCGCCGACCAGGCCCGCACCCAGGACCTGTTCCGGTACGACTTGGACCGCTGGAACTCCCCCGGCCAGTGGGAGGGACAGCAGCAGCTCTTGGCCGACGCCGTCGCCGAGATGGCTACGGATCTGACTCCGCAGCACTTCTTCGATGCCCGCGAGCGGGAACGCCTGGCCGCCCGGCATGTCCCGGCCACCGGCCTGTTCGGCAAGGCTGCGGCCGTCGTGTGCGTCACCGACTTCGAGCCAGTGATCGAGCAGCACCACGACACCGTCGACGTGCTCGCCGCGGGCAAGAAGCTCACGTTCGCCGGCAAGGCGTACCCCGCCCTTGCCCTGCTGCTGAGCGGCCACCCTGTCGACATCGCCGACGCCACCGAGAAGACCGGCGTGGACGTGGATCAGCTCGCCGAGATCCTGCTGAAGGAGGAACTGTGCACGGAGCTGACCGCCGCCTTGTCCTCGGCCTACACCGGTCTCGTCACCACCGCGACAACCTGACGGCCGCACTCGATCTCGGCATCACCGCCCTGGACACTGCGGCTCCCTACTTCGGCTTTCGCTCGCACGTGGCACTGGCCGAGACGGCCGCCGATCTACTGCCGAAGTTCACCCTCTCCACGAAGGTGGGCTTCTTCCCGATCGGCGGAGGTACTGAGCACTCCCTTGACCCGGTCCGGCTGCGACTGGCCGTCGAGCGGGCGGCCCGGGAGCTCGGCGGGGAGCCTGACACCGTGCTCCTACACAACCCCGAACGGAGCCTGGCGGGCCTGTCCCCGGCCGATGGCCACGCCCTCCTCGGCAACGCCTGCACCGCCCTGGCCGGCGCCGCCCGCGACGGCCTGTGCCGCACCTGGGGCGTGGCCTCCTGGGACACCCGGCCGCTCGGCATGGTCCGCGTGGAGGACCTGCCGTCTCCGGACGTCCTCATGGTCCGGGCCGGGTTCCTCGTGGGCATCGACCTCCTCGACGCCACCACCGTCCTGCGCACCGCCTGGCAGGCGGGCGAGATCTGGGGCATGAGCCCCTTCGGTGGCGGCCACAACAGGAAGGTGTGGGAGGACTTCGACCCCCGCCCGTTCCTCCGACCGCCCCACGATGGCTTGTCCCGCGTTCAGGCGGCGTTCCGGACCGCGTTCCACCTGCCCACCGCCTCCGCGGTGGCGGTTGGTACTGACGACCCCGGGCACATGGCCCAGTTGGTCCAGGCCCTGAACGCGGAGGTGGACACCGCCATCGTCAGTCAGTACCTGCGGGCCCTCCATGGACACCGTCAGAGCTGAAGCTCGGCCACCAGGCGCTCGACCTCCTTCCGGGCCGGCGCCAGCAGCGGGTCCTCGTCGTACGCGTAGGATCCGACGATCTTCGACAGGAAGAACAGCGACATCAGCTTGCCGTCCCGGCTCTCCAAGTCCGCACGCCGCTCCTGGTGGACGCGGTCCGCGAGCCTCGGGACGGCAAGCGCGTTGCCCCACAGCGTTGCGGCGTCCAGGCCCCGGGGCGCCATGCCCCAGTCCTCCCAGTCGATCAGGGAGAACTCCGGTCCCATCACGTTGGCCCAGGTCAGGTCCGCATGAGCCGGTGTCCACCGCTCGATCCATGTATCGGCCACTCCGGGGAAGACCGCCCCGAGGGTCTGGGTCACCTGCTCCTGCGTGATCGTCACCGTGTCGGGCGTCGCGATCCGCGGTGTCTGCTGTGAGGCAAGCGCGTCCAGCGAAGCGTTCAAGGCCTCCCACCACGCGTCCGGCAGGCCCGGGTCTTCGAGCACCAGGGCGCCCTTGCCGACAGACGGCGATGGAATCAGCTCCAGCTCATCCGCACGCCACATCACCGGCTCGCCCGGCTCACGCCACGCCAGGCCCTGGTACCACTCGGGCATCGCGACCCCTTGCAGCACGGCAGCGGCCTCGGTCCCGTTCCAGCCCTGCGGGCCGATCCGCTCGAAGCCCCGCCGTTCGATCCGCACCCACGTACCCCGCTCCGTACGGCCACCCAAGGAACGGCGCTTGCGTACGAGCGCCTGCCGATCCAGTCGCACGTGTAGGGCCTCTTCTACGCGCTCCAGCACGTCTTCCACTGGCTGACGGCGCAGATCCACCTGGGTGGCAACGGGCAGGGATCCATTCATCACGACCTCCTCGGCGAACGGATGACCGTAGCAGGAAGGGGCCCAGCAACACGATTGGTCCGTCAACTCAGGGCCCATCAACTTCCGGCCCTTCATTGGCCGTTGCAAGGGCAGCCCCCGCCTCGCCCCCGCCTCGCCCACGCCGGTGGCCGGAGCGGCTTTGGCCGGTGTCCTGTTCGGGTTGGGGTCGGGCATGTTCAGGGGGCCTTACGCTGTCCGGCAACTCGGGCAGGCTTTGGTCCTGCCCGGAATTTGATCGAGTGGCCCCCTGGGCTTGCCCGACGCGGGCCCCGAGCCGAACAGGTGGGTAAAGCCGCGGAGGGCGCCCGCTCCGGTCACGCCGCGGGTCAGACCTTGGACGCCTGAGCGGCTGTTCGCCATTCGCGCCGCGCTGCCGAAGCGGTACCGGGCGATGGCCGACGCCGGCGGCGGCCTGGGGCTTCGGCAGGGTGAGATCTTCGGGCTGCCGGACGACCCGGACGGCTTGCGCGGTGAATGGCTCCGGGTAGCCAATCAGGCGAAGGTGGCGAACGGTCACCTTGTCTTCGGGCCGCCCAAGCGAGAGAAGGAACGGGACGTGCCGCTCCCCCGCCGCATCGGCCCGGTGCTGCGGGAGCATCGCGAGGAGTTCCCGCCGGTGGACGTGACGCTTCCCTGGTTGAAGCCGGACGGGCCGCTCGTGACCAGGCGGCTGCTGTTCTCCCTCCCGGGCGGGGGCGCGGTGCGGCGCACCGATTTCAACACGCGGGTGTGGAAGTTCGCCCTCGTGCAGGCCGGCGTCGTTCCGGAGCCGCGGTCGGGCGAGCGCCCGTACCTCGGACATGGCGACCCTGGTTTCACGCTTCGCGTCTACACGCACCTGATGCCGAGCAGCCACGAGCGTGCGCTGCGGGCCCTGGACGAGGTCTACGAAGCCGCCGATCCGACAAGTGACGGCCCACAGACGGCCCAGGAGGTGTGAAACGGGTCCGGGCCGGCGGCTGAGTGCCGCCGGCCCGGGGTGCCGTGTGACTGGGGTACCGCCGTTGAACCGCCCCTACAACACCGGCATCATCTTGCGGAGTTCGAAGGCGGTGACCTCGCTGCGGTATTCCTCCCACTCCTGCTTCTTGTTGCGCAGGAAGAAGTCGAAGACGTGCTCGCCCAGGGTTTCCGCGACCAGTTCGCTGCGCTCCATCAGGGAGATCGCCTCGCCGAGGTTCTGCGGCAGGGGCTCGATGCCCATGGCGCGGCGTTCGGCGTCGGAGAGGGCCCAGACGTCGTCGTCGGCGCCCGCCGGGAGTTCGTAGCCCTCCTCGATGCCCTTGAGGCCGGCCGCGAGGAGTACGGCGTACGTGAGGTAGGGGTTGGCGCCGGAGTCGATCGAACGGACCTCGACGCGCGAGGAGCCCGTCTTGCCCGGCTTGTACATCGGGACGCGGATCAGGGCGGAGCGGTTGTTGTGGCCCCAGCAGATGTACGAGGGGGCCTCGCCGCCCGAGCCGGCGGTGCGGGAGGAGCCGCCCCAGATGCGCTTGTAGGAGTTGACCCACTGGTTGGTGACGGCGGCGGTCTCGGCCGCGTGGCGCAGCAGGCCCGCGATGAAGGAGCGGCCGACCTTGGAGAGTTGGTATTCGGCGCCCGACTCGTAGAAGGCGTTGCGGTCGCCCTCGAAGAGGGAGAGGTGGGTGTGCATGCCGGAGCCCGGGTACTCCGAGAAGGGCTTGGGCATGAAGGTGGCCTGAACGCCCTGCTCCAGCGCGACCTGCTTCATGACCAGGCGGAACGTCATGATGTTGTCGGCCGTGGAGAGCGCGTCGGCGTAGCGGAGGTCGATCTCCTGCTGGCCGGGGGCGCCCTCGTGGTGGCTGAACTCGACGGAGATGCCCATCGATTCGAGCATGGTGATGGCCTGCCGGCGGAAGTCCATGCCGACGTTCTGCGGGGTGTGGTCGAAGTAGCCGGAGTTGTCCGCGGGGACGGGGCGGGTGCCGTCCAGCGGCTTGTCCTTCAGCAGGAAGAACTCGATCTCGGGGTGGGTGTAGAAGGTGAAGCCCAGGTCGGAGGTCTTGTTCAGGATGCGCTTGAGGACGTAGCGGGGGTCGGCGTACGACGGGGACCCGTCCGGCATGAGGATGTCGCAGAACATCCTCGCGGTCCCGGGTGCCTCGGCGCGCCACGGCAGTATCTGGAACGTGCTCGGGTCCGGCTTGGCGATCATGTCGGACTCGTAGACCCGGGCGAAGCCCTCGATCGCGGAGCCGTCGAAGCCGATGCCCTCGTCGAAGGCCTGCTCCAGTTCCGCCGGCGCGACCGCGACGGATTTGAGGAAGCCCAGCACATCGGTGAACCACAGGCGCACGAAGCGGATGTCGCGCTCCTCAAGCGTCCGGAGGACGAATTCCTGCTGCTTGTCCATGCCTTCATCCTCGCAGTTCAGACGGCCTGTGCACCACCTCCCCCGGAGGGGGGAGCACAGTCGGGCCGGTCCAGTATCACCACCCGTGGTTTCCGCCACATTACGCACCCCGGAAAGGTCGTGGCACCCCCGCACTGACCTCAGGGCGGTCATGAGCATTACCATCTGCGCCCATGGGGGGCTGGAAGCACGGGAAACACGGGGGCCACGGCGCCCCCGCCGCTCGGCGTGCCGTGCTGCTGCTCGCGTTCGGGGTGCTGTGCGGCGCCGTGTTCCTCTGCGGGCGGCCCGGCCTGGAACACGCCGGCCCCGGCCAGGGACACGCCCGGCTCGCGGCCCATGGCGCGCCGGGCGCGCCGCACGCCGTCTGCGTGGCCCCGTACGAGCTTCCGGGCTGCGCCCCGCACTCCCATGTGACCCCGGCGGTGCTGCCCGCGCCGCCGCCCGCCGTGACCGTGGCGCGGACGGGGTCCACGGCCGTCGCGGACCTCGCGTACGCCGGGCCGGCCCGCCCGCCCGGGACATTGGCGCGCGCCCCCGACCTGCACGTTCTCCAGGTACTGCGGACCTGACGGGTCCGGTGCCGAGCAACGCGGCACGACGGACACCCCCTCCACCCCCCTCAGCAGAAGGAACCAGGGCACATGGCCAGCAGGACCTCCCCGGACCAGAACGACCGCCAGGCGCGCATAGCCGAGATGCGCCGGGCGGACAAGGCGCGCGACAGACGCAACAAGATCATCGCGATCACCGCCTCCACGGCCGTCGTGGCGGCGCTCGTGGGCTTCGGCTCGTGGGTGCTGCTCGGTCAGAAGCAGAAGGAGAAGGACGCCGAGGCGACCCGCAAGGCGCCGGTGAGCGGCGAGCAGACCTGGGACGCCAAGAAGCTGGGTCGCAACCACGTCGAGACGGTCGTGAAGTACGAGATGAACCCGCCGGTCGGCGGCGACCACCACCCCCGCTGGACCAACTGCGACGGTGACGTCTACGCGAACCCGTTGCCGCAGGTGAACGCCGTCCACTCGCTGGAGCACGGCGCCGTCTGGGTGACGTACAACGAGAAGGCCGCCAAGGCCGACGTGGACACGCTCGCCGCGAAGGTCGGCAAGACCCCGTACACGATGATGAGCCCGGTCAAGGAGCAGGCCGGCGCGATCATGCTCAGCGCGTGGGGCAAGCAGTTGACGGTGGAGAAGGCGGACGACCCGCGGGTGGCGCAGTTCTTCACCAAGTACGTGCAGGGCCCGCAGACCCCCGAACCGGGCGCGGCCTGCACCAACGGACTGGCCGACAAGTGACCCGCGTGAACGGCGCGCACCGGACGTACTGGGTGTCCGGTGCGGCCGTCGTCCTCGCCGTGCTGTTCGCGGTGGGCGCCACGGTGGCCACCGCGAGCGGGGGCGACGGCGACCGCGACGGTACGTCCTCCCGCGCGCCGGCGCTGTACTCGCCGGACGCGGGCTTCGCCCGGGACATGTCGGTGCACCACCAGCAGGCGGTCGAGATGTCCTTCATCGTCCGCGACCGCACCGAGGACGAGGCGGTGCGCAGCCTCGCCTACGACATCGCCAACACGCAGGCCAACCAGCGCGGGATGATGCTGGGTTGGTTGGATCTGTGGGGGCTGCCGAAGGTGCTCGCGGACGAGCCGCCGATGTCCTGGATGGGCGCCGAGGAATCGGGTGACGGGCACGCCGGCCACGGCGGCACGTCCGGTCACGACACGGCCGGTCACGACATGAGCGGTCACGGCATGGGCGCCGCCAAGCCCGGCGCGCTGATGCCCGGCATGGCGACCAAGGAGGAGCTGACGAGGCTCGGGGCGGTCTCGGGCCGTGACGCGGAGGTGCTGTACCTCCAGTTGATGACCGATCACCACAAGGGCGGCGTCGCCATGGCCCGAGGCTGCGCCGCGCTGTGCGAGACCCCGGCGGAGCGGAAGCTGGCCGAGGGCATGGTCGAGGCACAGCAGTCGGAACTCACGCTGATGGCGGACATGCTGAAGCGACGCGGGGCCGCGCCGCGCGGTTGACGGGCCACGCTCGTACGGTGGTGGGAGGCGACCTCTCACCCGTACGGGCGTGCTCCGCCGGTGCGGGGCCACGCGGAGGGCGAGGACGCCGGGGCGGACGCCCCCGCGCCCGCCTCGTCACGGCGCGCTCAGGAGGTTGACGCGATGACCACCGCCGGCGAGATCATGCACCCCGGGGCCCAGTGGATCCCCGCCACCGAGACACTGGACCGGGCGGCCCAGCTGATGGCGCGGCTCAACGTGGGCGCCCTGCCCATCAGCGACACCGAGGAACGGCTCTGCGGCATCCTGACCGACCGCGACATCGTGGTGGGATGCGTCGCCAAGGGCCACGACCCCTCGAAGATCACGTGCGGCGACCTGGCGCAGGGCACCCCGCGCTGGATCGAGGCGGGCGCGGACGTCTCCGAGGTGCTGGAGGAGATGCAGAGCCACCAGATCAAGCGGCTTCCCGTGATCCGGGAGAAGAAGCTGGTCGGGATGATCAGCGAGGCCGATCTGGCGAAGCACCTCTCCGACGAGCAGATCGCGACGTGGGCCGAGCGGGTCTACGCCGGCCGGTAGCGACCGGCGTGGAACCGCCCCGCGCACCCCTTCGACGACTGCCCCGCGCAGGCTGCCCCTCGGCTCGTCCTCGCAGGTCAGGGACGTTCCCGGGGGCCGGTGTACTGTCGCTTCCATGGATTCCCGGGACCTCGCCGACCTCGCGCACCTGCGCCGGGCGCGGGATCTGATCGACCGGGAGTACGCCCGTCCTCTCGACGTGCCGACGATGGCCCGACACGCGCTCATGTCTCCGGCGCACTTCTCGCGCCGGTTCCGCGCGGCGTACGGCGAAACGCCCTACAGCTACCTGATGACCCGCCGCATCGAGCGCGCCATGGCCCTGCTGCGCGCGGGGGCGAGCGTCACGGACGCGTGCATGGAGGTCGGCTGTACCTCGCTCGGCTCGTTCAGTTCGCGGTTCACCGAGCTGGTGGGAGAGACCCCGAGCGCGTACCGCGCCCGGGGGCACGAGGCCGTCTCGGCGATGCCCGCGTGCGTGGCGAAACTGATGACGCGGCCGATCCGGGAGCTGCCGAGCAGGAACGGAGAAGCGGTCCGCGACCCCGCGCCCTAGCGTGGATCGCATGACCATCTCACTCCAGTACTGCCACATCACCGTCAACGACGTGGACGAGGCGCTCGCGTTCTACCGCGACGCCCTCGGCCTGAAGTCGCGCAACGACGTCGCCTCGGGCGGGTTCCGCTGGGTCACCCTCGGCAGCGATGACCAGCCGGACCTGGAGATCGTGCTCTCGGAACCGCACGCGGGCCGCTCCCAGGCCGACGGGGACGCCCTCCAGGAACTGCTCACCAAGGGGCTCCTGCCGATGACCGTCTTCCGTGCCGGGGACCTCGACGCGACCTTCGAGAAGCTGCGGGCGTCCGGCGCCGAGGTGCTCCAGGAGCCCATCGACCAGCCCTGGGGGCCGCGCGACTGCGCCTTCCGGGACCCCTCGGGGAACATGGTGCGGATCTCGCAGGCCCCCAAGGGCTGATCCCGGGGCCGGGGCGGCCGGTCAGGAGCCGGAGTCGTCGGAAGGGGCCCGGTCCGGCTCCGCCCGGTCCGGATCCGCCGCGTCGAGGATCGCCCGCGCCACCTGGTGCGGGCGATCCATCATGACCAGGTGCCCGGCCGGTTCCGCGACGTCGAGGCGGGCTCCGAGCCGGTCGGCCAGCCCCGCCTGTCGGTCGAGCCACCGCAGGGCCCCGCGCCCGTCGGTGCCGTCGTGTCCGGCGAGCACGGTGGCCGGCACGGTCAGCGGGTGCGTCTCCCCCAGCGCGAGGACCTCCGCGGCGGCGTCGAGGTACCCGGCGTTCTCCAGCAGGGCCCCGCGCCAGACCCGGCCCGTGCGGTAGCAGCGGCGTACGAGGTCCCGTGCGGCCGGGTCGCCCCCGCCGACCCGCGACGCCCGCACGACGCTCCGGCGGGCGGCCGGGCCGAGCGCGGCCGGCAGTCCGACGGCGGTCACGGCGCGGCCGAGCGCGCGGGCGGCGCCGTGCCGCAGCGCGGCGGGCAGGACCGTACGGGGGTCCTCCTCCACGCTGGCGTCGAGGAGGACGACGGCGGCGGTCCGCTCCGGGTACAGGCGGGCGAAGGCCTCGACGTGGAACCCGGCGATGGAGTGCCCCACGACGGTGACCGGCCCGGTCCCGGCATGCGGGACGCCGGTACCCGGGGCACCGGCCCCCGCCCCGGCTCCCGAGACGTACGGGCCCAGCGCGTCCAGCAGCCCGGCGATCCGGTGGGCCTCCCCGGCGGCGGTCGCGGGCGCGGGCGCCGGGCCGCTCAGTCCGTGTCCGGGGCGGTCGAAGGTGACGACGGTCCGGCCCCGGGCGGCGAGCAGTTCCGCGACGGGGTCCCAGTCGAACCAGGCCATGGCGAGTCCGGCGCTGAGGACGACGACGGGCCCGCTGCCCTCGACGACGGCGTGCAGGACGACGCCGTCACCGCCGGCCGGGCGGACGAACAGACCGCGCCGCCCCCCGCGCGCGCCCGCGGACGGCGTGGACGGGCTCGTGGACGGGCTCACCCAGGGGGTGGACGGGCTCGTGGACGGCCTCACGTACGGGCGCTCCTCGTGGGTCGGGCTCAAGTACGACGCTCCTTGTGCACGGAGTACGCCAGCAGGGCGAGCCAGAGCGCGACGATCAGCACCTGGAGCCGCTGGCCGGCTCCGAGCGCCCAGGTGCCGCGGCCGGCGGTGAACATGGCGATGGCGGTCAGGGTCCAGGCGGTGGCGAGCAGTTCCAGGGCGACGAGCGCGGGCCCGTACCGGGCGAGCGGCGCGAGCCGGCCGTAGCGGCGGGCGGCGACGGTCAGGGCCACGACCCCGACGAGGGCACCGGTCATGGCGAGGCTGCTGCTGACGGCGTGCGCCTGGTGGGTGGCCGGTACCAGTCCGGCGGTCTCCCGGGCGGCGCATTCGGGGTCCACGGTGGGTTGGCAGCTCAGCGGCAGCCAGGCGTCGGCGGCGGTGGCCGCGCCGAAGAGGGTGACGCCGGCCCAGCCGATGACGGCCCAGGCCCGACGGGAGTCCGCGTACCGCGCGAGGCGCAGGAGGGCGAGCAGGCCCCCCGCGAAGACGAGGAGGCCGGCGGTGAAGTCGGTGGCTCGGAAGAGGCCGCCGAGGGGCTGGTCCTGTGCGGCGAGTTCGCTGACGTACGTCTCGATGGGGTTGAGGCCGGTCGAGAGCACGACTTCGAGCACCCACGCGGTGTAGGCGGCGGCGCCGAGTCCGATGAGGACGGCGACCGGCAGGGCGCTGCGCGCGGACGGGTCTTGTCTGGACATGGTGCGACTGATCCTAAGCAGGTGCGGGGTCCTCATACGGGGTCCTCATCGGGTACGAGGCCGGTCCGACGGTCGGATACCCACCCCGGGTAGGGTTCCGTTCATGACGCGCAGCGCCCGACGAGCCGCCCGGTGGCCCCGGTTGCCGCTGCTCGCCGTTCTGCTGCTGGGAATCGTCACGATGCACACGTGGGGCCATCCGGCCGATTCCCACACCGGGGAGGACGCGGCCGTCGGCCGCTCCGTTGCCCGCGCGGACGCGGGTGTGGCACATCACCCCGCGTCGTCCCACGCCGCCCCGGCGGCGCCGCCGCGGGCCCCGACGGCCTCGGACCTCGCGACGGCCTCGGCCCTTCAGCCCGCCGGGCTGCCCCAGGCCGGGCCGGCGCCCGGACCCGCCATGGACCCGATGTCCGTGTGCCTGGCCGTCCTGGCCGCACTGGTGCTCCTCGCACTCGGCCGCTCGGCACGGCACCACCCCGCGCGCCCGGAGGCCGACCCCGGCGCGGCGGCACGCTTCCCGGCGGGGCCGGATCCGCCGGCGCCCCGGGAACTCCTGCTCCGGCTGGCGGTACTGCGCGTATAGGGCGGGCCCCGCCGCGCCCCCGCCTGCCCGAACGGCGGTGGGGGCGGCGGCGCTCGGCGCCCATCCACTCGTATCGCCACACCGCGAGGTACTCCCATGCGCTCCCTCCCCACCCGCCGTGCCGTCCTCGGCACCGGACTCGCCGTCGCCGGCTCGGGGCTGCTCGCCGCCTGCTCCGGCGGCCCGGCCACGGACCACGGCTCCATGAACCACGATGCGACCAACCCCGGCGGCGCCTCCGCCGGCTCCCCCGACGGCTACGTCGACCCGGCCGGCCCGGAGGTCCGGGCCGCGGAGGCCGCCCGGGGGGCGGCCGGCCCGCGCACCGAGGTCCGCGTCACCGCCACCGCGGGCACGCTCGACCTGGGCGGCGGGCGCACCGTCCGCTCCTGGGCGTACGGCGACCGGCTGCCGGGTCAGGAGGTCCGGGTCACCGCGGGCGGCACCCTCGCCCTGACACTGGCCAACAACCTCCCGCAGGCCACGTCCCTGCACTGGCACGGACTGGCCCTGCGCAACGACATGGACGGGGTCCCGGGGCTAACGCAGCGGGACGTCGCCCCGGGCGGCTCGTTCCGGTACGAGTTCGCCGTCCCGCACCCGGGGACGTACTGGTTCCACCCGCACTCGGGGGTCCAGCAGGACCGCGGCCTGTACGCCCCGTTGATCGTCGAGGACCCCGGGGAGCCCCTCGCGTACGACAAGGAGTGGGTGGTCGTCCTGGACGACTGGCTCGACGGTGTGGACGGGTCGACCCCGGACGGTGTCCTCGCCGAACTCCGCAAGGGCATGGGCGGCGGCGCCGGTGCGGGCGGTCACGCCGGACACGGCTCCGCCCCGATGCCGACCCCCGACGCCGGCGCCGGCCCGTCCCGGGTCCTGATGGGCGGGGACAGCGACGTCCTCGGCAAGGACGCGGGCGACGTCGCCTACCCGTACCACCTGGTCAACGGCCGGGTGGCGCAGGACCCGTCGGTCTTCACCGCCCGGCCCGGGGACCGGATCCGGCTGCGGATCGTGAACGCGGGCGGGGACACGGCCTACCGGATCGCCCTCGGCGGGCACGAACTGACGGTCACCCACACCGACGGCTTCCCGGTGGAGCACGCCAAGGCCCGCTCGCTGCTGTTGGGCATGGGCGAGCGGTACGACGTCCTGGTCACCGCTGGCGACGGGGTCTTCCCGCTGACCGCGCTCGCGGAGGGCAAGGGCGCCGACGCCTCGGCGCTCGCGGTGCTCCGCACGGGCGCGGGGGCGCCGCCGACCGCCGCGACCCGGCCCGCGGAACTGGCCGGTCGGCCGTTGACGGCGGACGCGCTGCGGGCCGCCGAACCGGCCGTACCGGCCTCCCGGGCGGCGGACCGCACGATCAGGATCCGGCTCACGGGCGGCATGGCGGCGTACGACTGGGCCTTCGACGGCAAGCCGTACGCGCCGGACCGGCGGCATCCGGTGACGGCGGGCGAACGGGTCCGGCTGGAGTTCACCAACTCCACGACGATGTGGCACCCGCTGCACCTGCACGGGCACACCTTCGCCCTCGGCGCGAAGCCGGGCGGGGCCCGCAAGGACACCGCCGTCATCCTGCCGAACGGGACCCTCACGGCGGAGTTCGACGCCGACAACCCCGGTCTGTGGATGGTGCATTGCCACAACGTGTACCACGCCGAGGCCGGGATGATGACGGTGCTGGGCTACCGCCGCTAGGTCCTGTCGTCGAAGTGGCGCCGCGGGCCAGGCGAGACTTCGACGACAGGGCCTGGGTCGTCTCATTCGCAGGCGGTCCGGGGGCGGGATCGGGCAAGAGCCCCTCGGGTGAGCGTCGTTCCGTCTCCCGGCCCACCGGCCGGGAGACGGAATCGGGTTGGAGGGGGTCGGGGCCCGTGGCAGGGTGGGGGGTCATCGCCGCCACGCCCCGAAGGACGCCCCCAGGCATGAGCACGCCCCCGAACCCGCCCAGCAGCCCGACCGGTCCGCCGACGGAGCCCGCGGGGACGCCCATACCCGAGGCGGCGCCCGCACCGGTCCCGCCGCCGAGCACGCCGAGCACGGCCTCCGCACCGGGCCCGAACCTCGCGAAGGAACCCGCACCCGCACCGGGCCCGTCCCTCGCGAAGGAACCCGCAGCCACGCCGGGCCCGTCCCTCGCGAAGGGACCCACGCCCGCCGATGCCCCGGCGCCCGAGCCCGTCGACGCCCCGCCGGCGCCCGCCCCGACCGCTCCTGCGGTCACCGCCCCGCCGGCGCCGTCTGGCTTCGCACCGCTCACTCCCGGCCCGCCGGCCGGCGCCTTCGGCGCCCCCGCGCCCGGGCCGCAGACCCCCGCCGACCCCGCCAACCCCTGGAGCGCGCCCGCCGGCCAGGGCTTCGCCGGGCCGCCGCCCGCCGGGCCCGGCGGATACGCGGGTCCGCCCGGATACGGGGTCCCTCCCGGTTACCCGGGCTACCCCGGCTACCCCGGATACCCCGGGGTCGCCCAGGAGAAGAGCAACGGCATGGCCGTCGCCTCGCTGGTGCTCGGCCTCATCGCCGTTCCGGCGGCGCTCACCCCGTTCCTCTTCTGGATCGGCACGCTCATCGGCATGACCGGTCTCGGCATCGGCATCGCGGCCATGGTCAGCGCCTCCCGGGGCGCGCCCCGCAAGACGATGTCGCTGTGGGGCACGATCCTCGGCGTGCTCAGCCTGTTGGCGTCGGTCGCCGGTTTCTACTTCACCGTCAAGGTCGCCGACGAGGTCGACAAGGCCGTGGACAGCCGGCCGAGCCGCTCGTGGGACAAGCCGTACCCCACGCCGTCCTTCTCCTCCCCGTACGGCCTGCCCGGCGACGAGCCGACCACCGGTCCGGGTTTCAGTACCCCGCTGGCCTTCGGGGAGAGCCACACGTACGCGAACGGCCTGAAGGTGTCCCTGTCCGCGCCCGTCGAGTACACCTCCAAGAGCGCGTTCGCGGACATCGGCAACGCGGTGAGGTTCGACATCACGATCACCAACACGTCGAAGAAGCCCGTCGTGGTGTTCTACTCCCAGCCCGACGTCACGGACGAGCAGGGACGCGCCGCCGAGTCCGTCTTCGACGGATACATGCCCAAGACGATCTCGGGCACCGTGGCACCGGGCGCGACCGCCACCGGGAGCGCCGCCTACGAGGTGCCGAAGGGCGTCAAGAGCATCCGGGCGGAGATCGCCCCCGGAATCCTGCTCGACCCCGTGAAGTTCGCCGGACCGGTCGGCTGATCCGCTCCCGGGAACGAAGAACAGGCCGGGCTCCAGGACATCGCGTCAGAAAGACGATTACACTGGGCCCGTGCCTCAACTTCGCCTCGCTCTGAATCAGATCGACTCGCACGTCGGCGAGATCACCGCAAACGCCGACTCCGTCGTCCACTGGACGCGGCACTCCGCGGAGCAGGGGGCCCACCTGGTGGCGTTCCCGGAGATGATGCTCACCGGGTACCCGGTCGAGGACCTCGCCCTGCGCGGCTCCTTCGTCGAGGCCTCCCGCACGGCGCTGCGCGAACTCGCCGAGCGGCTGGCCGCCGAGGGCCTCGGCGAGCTGCCGGTGATCGTCGGGTACCTGGACCGCACGGAGCGGGCCACTCCCCGCCTCGGCCGTCCGGCGGGTTCCCCGGAGAACGCCGCCGCCGTGCTGCACGGGGGGCGGGTCGTCCTCCGCTTCGCCAAGCACCACCTGCCCAACTACGGGGTCTTCGACGAGTTCCGGTACTTCGTGCCGGGCGACACCCAGCCGGTGATCCGGGTACGGGGCGTGGACGTGGCCCTGGCGATCTGCGAGGACCTCTGGCAGGACGGTGGCCGGGTCCCCGCCACCCGCTCCGCCGCGGCCGGCCTGCTGGTGTCGATCAACGCCTCCCCCTACGAGCGCGACAAGGACGACCAGCGCCTCGAACTGGTCCGCAAGCGAGCCCGGGAGGCCGGCTGCACCCTCGCCTACCTGGCGATGATCGGCGGCCAGGACGAGCTGGTCTTCGACGGCGACTCCATCGTCGTGGACGCCGCCGGCGAGGTCGTCGCCCGCGCCCCGCAGTTCTCGGAGGGCTGCGTGCTGGTCGACCTTGACCTGCCGGCCGCCCGCGCCGACGCCCCGGAGGGCGTCGTCGACGACGGGCTGCGGATCGACCGCGTGATCCTCTCCGAGGAGCCGGTGCGGACGTACGAGCCGGTCGTGCCCGGCGGCTACGCCGACCGCCTCGACGACGACGAGGAGGTCTACGACGCGCTGGTCGTGGGACTGCGCGCGTACGTCCTGAAGAACGGGTTCCGCTCGGTCCTGATCGGGCTCTCGGGCGGTATCGACTCGGCACTCGTGGCCGCCGTCGCCTGCGACGCGATCGGCGCGCAGAACGTGTACGGCGTGTCGATGCCCTCCAAGTACTCCTCGGACCACTCCAGGGGCGATGCGGCCGATCTGGCCGAACGGACCGGCCTGAACTTCCGGACGGTTTCGATCGAGCCGATGTTCGACGCCTACATGGGGTCCCTGGGGCTGACCGGCCTGGCCGAGGAGAACCTCCAGTCGCGCCTGCGCGGCACGCTGTTGATGGCGCTGTCGAACCAGGAGGGCCACATCGTGCTGGCCCCGGGCAACAAGTCGGAGCTGGCCGTCGGTTACTCCACCCTGTACGGCGACTCGGTCGGGGCCTACGGACCGATCAAGGACGTCTACAAGTCCGACGTCTTCCGTCTCGCGCGGTACCGCAACCGGGCCGCCGCCGAGCGGGGCGAGACCCCGCCGATCCCGGAGAACTCGATCGTGAAGCCGCCGAGCGCCGAGCTGCGACCGGGCCAGGTCGACACGGACTCGCTGCCGGACTATCCGGTGCTGGACTCGATCCTGGCGATGTACGTGGACCGCGACCAGGGCCTGGACTCGATCGTCGCCGCCGGCTTCGACGCCGAGCTGGTCGCCCGGACGCTGCGGATGGTGGACACGGCGGAGTACAAGCGCCGCCAGTACCCGCCGGGTACCAAGATCTCCGCGAAGGGCTTCGGCAAGGACCGTCGACTGCCGATCACGAACGGCTGGCGCGAGCGCACGTAGCCGGCGGGACGGGTGCGACAGGGGGCCGGGGCCGGGGCCGCTTCGCGAAGCGGCCCCGGCCCCCTGTCGCACGTCGGGCGCCTGTCGCGTCAGTCCTTGACGGTCATCCGTGCCGCGACCGGGAGGTGGTCGCTGCCGGTGCGCGACAGGGTCCAGGAGGCGTCGGGGACGATTCCGCGCACCATGATCTGGTCGATGCGGGCCATCGGGAACTGGGCGGGCCAGCTGAAGCCGAAGCCGTCGCCCGCCGCGCCCTGGGTGGAGCGCATCTGGGACGTGACCTCGGACAGGGCCCGGTCGTTCATGGTGCCGTTGAGGTCGCCGAGCAGGACGACCTTCTTCAGCGGTTCGGAGGCCAGGGCGGCGCCGAGCGCGTCGGCGCTGTTGTCGCGCTGGTTGGCCGTGAATCCGGCGTTGAGCTTCACCCGGACCGAGGGGAGGTGGGCGACGAACACGGCGACCTGGCCGTGGGCGGTGTCCACGGTGGTGCGCATGGCCCGGGTCCAGCCCATCTTGATGTCGACGGGGGCGCTGGAGGACAGCGGGTACTTGCTCCACACGCCGACCGTGCCCTCGACGGCGTGGTACTTGTACACGCCGGCCAGGGCCTTCTCGTAGACGGGGACGACGCCGGACTTGAGCTCCGTCAGCGCGAGCACGTCGGCGCCGGAGCCGGCGACGGATTCGGCGGTGCCGCGCGGGTCGGTGTTGTCGGCGTCCACGTTGTGGGTGACGACCATCAGGTTGCCGCCGCCGCCGGACTTGTCGGTGACCAGGCCACCGAACAGGTTCGCCCAGACCGCGGCGGTCAACAGTATCGACAGCAGGGCGGTCGCCGACTTGCGGATCACGGCGGTGACGAGCAGGACCGGCACGGCCAGGCCCAGCCAGGGCAGGAAGGTCTCGGTGAGGCTGCCGAGGTTGCCCACGTCGTTCGGCAGATCGGCGTGGAAGATCATCACGAGTGAGATCAGTGCGGCGATGCCCGCGGTGACGAGTCCCCGGCGCCAGATTCCCCGGTCTCGGCGCAGGTCGGCCAGTCGGCGTCGGAGACCGGATCGGGAGGGCTCGGGCTCCGAGCCGCCGTTTCCCGTCTCCGTCATGTACGCCTGTGCCATTCCACTGCCCTCGCTGCCGTGCTCGCGCTCCGTCCCCGCCCCTTGACCCTAGGCGATGTTCGAAGCAGATCCGTGCCGTCCTTGCCGGCCGTACCACCGTGAGGACGAACGGCCGTGCGGTCGGGGTTCCGCTTGTCACGAAACGCGCACATTGGGCGTGGCGCGTCCCGGGAGGGGCCATGAGTGTGACGGACCGGTCATCGCGCCACTTCCGTGTCGGGGCCGACGAGTGCCACCATGGTGGGTGAGTCCGGGGACGCCGTGAGGGCGCCTCGAGATGACACAAGGAGCAGTAGCCATGACGCATGTCGTTTCGCCTGCCCGCGAGACCTCCGGCCCCACCCTGTACGGGGGCACGGGAACGCGCCGCATCACCATCCGCGACCTGGCCCTGGCCAAGGAGCGCGGCGAGAAGTGGCCGATGCTCACCGCCTACGACGCGATGACCGCGTCCGTGTTCGACGAGGCCGGGATTCCGGTCATGCTCGTCGGCGACTCGATGGGCAACTGTCACCTCGGCTACGAGACCACCGTCCCCGTGACGATGGACGAGATGACCGTGCTCTCGGCGGCCGTCGTGCGCGGCACGAGCCGTGCCCTGATCATCGGCGACCTGCCGTTCGGGTCCTACCAGGAAGGCGCCGTGCAGGCGCTGCGCAGTGCGACGCGGCTGGTCAAGGAGGCCGGGGTCGGCGCGGTGAAGCTGGAGGGCGGCGAGCGTTCGCTGGCCCAGACCGAGCTGATCGTGCAGTCCGGCATCCCGGTCATGTCCCACCTGGGTCTGACCCCGCAGTCCGTGAACGCCATGGGCTACCGGGTGCAGGGCCGCAGTGACGAGGCCGCGCACCAGTTGCTGCGGGACGCGAAGGCGGCGCAGGACGCGGGCGCCTTCGCGGTGGTGCTGGAGCTGGTGCCGGCGGAGCTGGCCGCCGAGGTCACCCGGTCGCTGCACATCCCGACGGTCGGCATCGGCGCCGGGTCGGAGTGCGACGCCCAGGTGCTGGTGTGGACGGACATGATGGGCCTGACCGGCGGGAAGATGCCGAAGTTCGTCAAGCAGTACGCGAACCTGCGGCAGACCATGGGCGACGCGGCGAAGGCGTTCGCTCAGGACGTGGTCGGCGGGACGTTCCCGCAGGCCGAGCACGCTTTCCACTAGGCCTGCGGCCCCCGGCCCGTCGACGTCCTCGTCGGCGGGCCGGGGGCCCGTTTCCGCATGCTGTCGGTCGGCTGTCGGTGCTTTGTCAGTGGTGGCTGGTCCCATGGGGTCCATGACGCGAAACGACAAGACTTCCCCGAGCGGCTCGCACGCCGTACAGGTCCGGGGGTTGGTCAAGCACTACGGCGAGACCAAGGCCCTCGACGGCGTGGACCTCGATGTCCGTGAGGGCACCGTGCTCGGGGTGCTCGGGCCGAACGGCGCGGGGAAGACCACCCTGGTCCGCGTCCTCTCCACCCTGATCACCCCGGACGCCGGGACGGCGACGGTGGCGGGCTTCGACGTGGTCCGCCAGCCCCGGCAGCTGCGCCGCACCATCGGCCTCACCGGCCAGTACGCCTCGGTGGACGAGAAGCTGTCCGGCTGGGAGAACCTCTACATGATCGGCCGGCTGCTGGACCTGCCCCGCAAGGAGGCCCGGTCCCGCGCCGACGAGCTGCTGGAGCGGTTCTCGCTGACGGAGGCCGCCAAGAAGGCGGTCATGAACTACTCCGGCGGCATGCGCCGCCGGCTCGACCTGGCCGCCTCCATGATCGGCCGGCCGGCCGTGCTGTATCTGGACGAGCCGACCACCGGTCTGGACCCCCGCACCCGCAACGAGGTGTGGGACGAGGTGCAGCGGATGGTCGCCGAGGGCGCCACCGTCCTGCTGACCACCCAGTACATGGAGGAGGCCGAGCAGCTCGCGAGCGAGCTGACGGTCATCGACAAGGGCAAGGTCATCGCCAACGGCAAGGTGGACGAGCTGAAGGCCCGGGTCGGCGGTCGCACCCTGAAGATCCGCCCCGTCGCCTCCTCCGATCTGCCGGGCATGGCGCGCGCGCTGGCGGAGGCCGGTCTCGACGGCGTGGCCGGTTCCCAGGCCGTGCCGGACGAGGGCGTCCTGCTGGTCCCGATCCTGAGCGACGAGCAGTTGACCGCGGTGATCGGGCTGTTGGGCGTCCGCGGTTACGCGATTGCCGATCTCGGCACCCACCTGCCCAGCCTCGACGAGGTCTTCCTGTCCATCACCGGGCAGAAGCCCTCCGCCGAGGCGTCCGTTCCCGCCCAGCAGACCGAGGAGGTCGCGGCATGAGCACCGTCACCACGTCCAAGCCCGGAAGTACCGCGACCGTCCCGGACGCCGCGCCGCGCGACCTGCCCGGCGAGGGCCGGATCGGCCTGCGGGCCAACCTGCGGCACATCGGCGCCCTGGTGCGCCGCAACGCCCTGCAGATCAAGCAGGACCCCGAGTCGATGTTCGACGTCCTGTTCATGCCGATCATCTTCACGCTGCTGTTCGTGTTCGTCTTCGGCGGCGCGATCTCCGGCAAGGGCAACCAGGGCGAGTACGTCAACTACCTGGTGCCCGGCCTGATGGCGATGATGGGCATGAACATCGCCATGGCGGTCGGCACCGGGGTCAACGACGACTTCAAGAAGGGCGTGATGGACCGGTTCCGGTCCATGCCGATCGCCCGCTCGTCGGTGCTCATCGCGAAGATCGTGGTGGAACTCGGCCGGATGCTGGTCGCCATCACGATCCTGCTCGTCATGGGCTTCATCCTGGGCCTGTCGATCAAGACCTCGGTGCTGGACCTGTTCCTCGCCATCGGCCTGTCGGCCGTCTTCGGCGCCTCGCTCATGTGGATCTTCATCCTGCTGGGTCTCACCATGAAGACGGCCCAGGCGGTGCAGGGCATGGCGATGCTGGTGCTGATGCCGCTCCAGTTCGGCAGCTCGATCTTCGCCTCCCCGACGACCATGCCGGGTTGGTTGCAGGCCTTCACGGACTACAACCCGTTGTCCAACCTGGCCGACGCGGCGCGCGGCCTGATGAACGGCGGCCCGGTCGGCCACTCGGTGACGATGACGCTGATCTGGTCGGTCGCCATCACCGCGATCACCATGCCGCTCGCGGTCCGCAAGTTCCGTCACAAGACCTGATCCGCGGAGTTCGTCGGGCGGATGCCGCAACGGTTCTCCCGGTGTCGGGGCCCGGCGCAAGCGGTGGTTCAGACGAGGGCGGTGGCCTGCTCCAGGGTGAGGCCGCCGCCTTCGGCGTACGCCGCCTCGTACCCGGTGTTCCCCAGCGCCGCCCTCGCCGACTCCTCGACGAGGGCGGCGTCCTCGCGTTCGGTGGTGACGGGGAAGTGGCCGGCCGGCACCAGGGCCCGGTAGGCGCCGAGGAGCCGGGCGGCGTCGCGCGGACCGCCGAGTCCCAGGAGAGACACGGCCGCGATCAACAGGTGCACGGCCGGCTGTTGCGGGGCCACCATCAGCGCCATCGGGTCCTGGATGGTCGTCGTCGCCTCCCGGATGAGCGTCAGCGCCTCCTCGTGCCTGCCCTCCTTGTTGTCGAGCCAGGCCAGGATCCCGAGCAGGAAGCCGTCGAAGATCGCGTAGGCGCCGAAGGCGAACTCCTCGCGCAGGGATTCGAGTTCGGCGCGGGCCTCGACGAGACGGCCGGTGCGGCCGTAGACGTTGGCGAGGAACATGCGGGCGGCCGGCATGGCCTCGTTGCGGTACTGCCGGATGACGGCGAGGAGCCCGGTCAGGATCTCCTCCGCCTCCTCCAGCCGGCCCTCCTCGGAGAGGGTGCCGGCCATCCGCACCCGCAGGACCATGACCTGGGCCGGGGCGCCGAGCCGCTCGGCGTGCTCGATCGCGGCCCGGAAGTCGGCGGCGGCCAACGCGTACTCGCCGCGTTTCTCCAGGGCTTCGGCGCGGGCGGACAGCGCCTCGGCGCAGCCCCAGTCGTCGCCCAGCTCGCGGAAGAGCGCGAGGCTCTCCTCGGCGTCGCGGGCGGCGTCGCCGAACCACGCGGCCCGGTTCGCCCGGATGTTGGCGCGCAGTTGGAGCGCGGAGCCCAGCTCCCAGCGGTAGTCGAGGGCGCGGGTGGTCTCGACGGTCTCGTCGATGATGCGCCGGAGCAGTTCCGGATCGCCGGCGATCATCACGGCGTAGATCCACAGGGCGCTGGGGAACCGGCAGGTCTGGGGCAGTCCCGGCCGGTAGGCCGCGATGACGCCCTCGATCTGGACGCGGACGTCCGGGGCGTTCCAGCTGCCGCTGTTCTGGTCGCGGGCGGTGAGCTGGATCATCCGGGCGCCCCGCCAGGCCTCGGTGAGCAGTTCGCCGGTGTAGGGCGGGGGCGAGTCGACGACCCGCTCGTACACCGGCTCGGCGGGGACGATCGGCGGGGCGAAGGGGTCGGGGCCGAGGGCGACGGCGGCGTCGGACCAGTGGCGGGACTCGGCGCGCAGGTCGTGCATGTGCCAGTACCAGACGAGGGAGTGCACCAGGCAGAGCACCTCGCCGACGTCCTTGGCGGCGACGGCGCGGCGCAGCGCGGTACGGAGGTTCTCGTACTCGGTGGCGAGCAGCTCGGCGGCAGCGCGCTGGCCGTGGCCGCGCAGCAGGGGCTCGGTGGTGCGGGCGAGTTCGCGGTAGTGGGTGAGGTGGCGTCGTTCGGTGTCGGCGCGGTCCTCGGCGACCTCGGCCAGCCGCTCGGCGGCGTACTCGCCGACGGTCTCCAGGAGCCGGTAGCGCATGTCGCCGTCGGGGCCGGGGGCCGCGACGACGAGGGACTTGTCCACGAGGGAGCCGAGCGCGTCGACGACCGCGTCCGCGTCGGGGCCGGCGCAGACGGCCTCGGCGGCGGCGAGGTCGCAGCCGCCGGCGAAGACGGAGAGCCGGCGCAGGACGGCGCGTTCGGGTGCGTCGAGGAGGTCCCAGGACCAGTCGACGACGGCCCGCAGGGTCTGTTGGCGGGGCAGGACGGTGCGGGAGCCGCTGGTGAGGAGGCGGAACCGGTCGTCGAGCCGGTCGGCGATCTGTCGTGGGGTGAGCAGGCGCAGCCGGGCGGCGGCCAGTTCGATGGCGAGGGGCATGCCGTCGAGCCGGCGGCAGATCTCGGCGGCGGCGGCCGGGTCGTCCTCGACGCGGAAGCCGGGGCGGGCGGCGGCGCCGCGGTCGGCGAGCAGCCGCAGCGCGACGGGGTCGGGCAGCGGTTCCACCGGGCGCAGCGATTCGCCCGGCACGCCGAGGGGTTCCCGGCTGGTGGCGAGGATCTGGGCGCCGGGGCAGTGTGTGAGGAGCCGTTCGGCGAGGGTGGCGGCGGCGTCGATGACGTGCTCGCAGTTGTCGAGGAGCAGCAGGAGGTCGCGCCGGCCGCAGTGTTCGACGAGGCGGGCGAGCGGGTCGTCCCCGCCCCGCTCGGTCAGCGCGCGCAGTTCCTCGGCGGCGGCGCCGCGCAGCTTGGTCTGGCGGGCCCCGAGGGCGGCCAGGGCCGCTTCGGCGACGTCCTCGGGGTCGTCCACGGGGGCCAGTTCGACGAGCCACACCCCGTCGGGCCATCTCCCGTCGGGCCGGCCGGCGGCGGCGTGGGCCTCGGCGGCCTCCTGTGACAGACGGGTCTTGCCGGCGCCGCCGGGCCCGAGCAGGGTGACGAGGCGGGAGCGGGCCAGGTCGTCGCCGATGACGCGGATGTCGCCCTCGCGGCCGACGAAGGTGGTGAGGCGGGCCCGCAGGTTGCCTCCGGTGCCCGGGCCCTGGCCGGGGGGCGGGACGGGCGTGGCGGGGTCTCGGGCGGGGGTGGCGGCGGTTTCGGGCCGCGCTCCGGGGTCGGCGGCCTGGGCGGCTGCTCCCGGGTGCGGGGGTTGCGGTGCGTGCGGGGGTTCCGGCGGGGCGAGCAGGGCGGCGTGGAGGGCGCGCAGTTCCGGGCCCGGGTCGGCGCCCAGGCGGTCGGCGAGGTCCCGGCGGAGTTCCTCGTAGGCGGCCAGTGCCTCCGCCGGGCGGCCCGCCGCGTCGAGGGCGCGGATCCGCAGGGCCTGCAGTGGCTCGTCCAGCGGGTGTTCCGCGCACAGCGCGGTCAGCTCGGGCAGGATCCGCTGTGCCTCGCCCAGGGCGAGGGCCGCGGCGATCCGCCCCCGGTGCGCGTCGGCCCGTACGGCCTCCCAGCGCGCGGACTCCGCTGCCGGATCCGGCAGCGAGGCCAGCGCGGGGCCGCGCCACAGGGCGAGGGCGTCGTCGTACAAGGCCGCGGCGGCGGCCGGGTCCCGCTCGGTGGCGGCGGCCCGCGCCAGCCGTTCGAAGCGGTACAGGTCCACGTCCTCGCGGGCGGCGGCCAGGCGGTAGCCGCCCTCGCCGGAGCGTACGGCGGCGTGCCCGATCGCCCGGCGCAGCCGTGCCACCAGGGCCTGGAGCGCGGCCGGCGCGTCGGCCGGCCGGTCCCCGTCCCACACCTCGGCGACCAGCAGCTCGACCGGCACGGTGCGGCCCGGCCGCAGGGCGAGGGCGGTCAGGAGGGCGCGCAGGCGCGCCCCGCCTACGGCGACGGGGTCGCCGTCGTCGGTGAGGGCCTGGGCGGTGCCGAGAATCACGTAACGCACCGGCCCATTGTCGCCGGACCCGGGAGACACCCGACGCCGGACCCGGGATAGGTTTCGCCGCATGGGTCACCAGGGCAGCCGCGGCGAGCGGCAGATCAGTTCCGTCTTCCTCGGGATCGTCGCCGTCATGGCGGTGACCGGGTGGGCCGTGTGGACGGGGTACTCGACGAGCACCGGCCTCGCGGTGTTCCTGTTCGTCACGGCGGCGTGGGTGGTCTCGCTGTGCCTGCACGAGTACGCGCACGCCCGGACCGCCCTGCACGGCGGCGACATCACGGTCGGCGCCAAGGGCTACCTGACGTTGAACCCGCTGAAGTACACGCACGCGATGCTCAGCATCGTGCTGCCGGTGATCTTCGTGATCCTGGGTGGTCTGGGTCTGCCCGGTGGCGCCGTGTACATCGAACGCGACCGGATCAGCGGTCGGTGGAAGCACAGTCTGATCTCGGCGGCGGGCCCGCTGACGAACGTGGCCTTCGCGGTCGTGTGCACCGCGCCGTTCTGGCTGAACGCCCTCGACGGGGTGCCGATGCCGTTCCGCTTCGCCTTGGCGTTCCTGGCGTTGCTCCAGGTCTCGGCGGCGATCCTGAACTTCCTGCCGGTGCCGGGCCTGGACGGGTACGGGGTCATCGAGCCGTGGCTGTCGCACGGGGTGCGTCGCCAGGTGGCGCCGCTGGCGCCGTTCGCCCTGCTCGGTGTGTTCGCGCTGCTGTGGATCCCCGAGGTCAACGCGTTCTTCTTCGGCGCGGTCAGCGGCATCCTCGACGCGCTCGGCGTGTCCGAGTTCGACACCTACTGCGGCCGTGACCTCTACCGCTTCTGGCAGGACGCGGACGGCTACTGCTCCCCGGCGGGCTGAGCCTCCGGATCCGGGGCGGCCGGGGCCGGGGCTGCGGCTGCGGCTGCGGCTGCGGCTGCGGTCAGCCGTTCGCGCGGGCGGCCTTGTCGGCCTTGGCCTTGCGCACGTAGTACCAGGCCATGTTGGACGTCAGCCCGGCCAGCAGCACCCAGATGATCCCGAGGAAGCTGCCCTCGACGAAGGCGACCACGGCCGCGGCCACGGACAGGGCACAGACGACAACGGCGAACACGGCAAGGCGGGGCATGCGGCACGGCTCCTCGGCGACACGGAACGGGGTCGGGCTCCTCCAGTGTCCCCCATCGCGCCCCGCCGCCGGTCGCCGCCACCCCCTAGGGACATCCCGCCCATTTCCCCCTTCGCCTGAGCGCCGGTCCGCCGGCTGGATACGGTGCGCGAAGCTCCGTCCGAGCGGACGAAGCCGGACGACCGGGGGGAAGCCATGCGGGAGATGACAAAGGGTGCGAACGTCAGTCTGACCTCCCTCGGCCAGGACGCCGGGGCGGTGGTCGTGAGTCTGGGGTGGACCAGCGCGTCGGGCGCCGGCGACGCCGACGTGTCCGTGTTGCTGCTCGGCGCGAACGGCAAGGTCCGCTCGGACGACGACTTCTACTTCTACAACCGTCCCGCGGCCGAGGACGGCAGCGTCCAGTTGCTCGGGAAGACGCCGGCCGGGAGCGGCGACGAGGACCGCATCGGACTGGATCTGACGGCCGTCCCGGCGGACGTCGCGCGGATCGTGGTGGCGGCGAGCCAGTACGGCGACACCCGCTTCGGGGACCTCGACGACCTGCGGATGACGGTCGCGGACCGCTCCGGTGAGCCACTGGTCGGGTTCTCCATCGACGACGCGAGCGTGGAGAGCGCCTTCGTCTTCGGCGAGTTGTACCGGCGGGGCGGGGAGTGGAAGTTCCGGGCCGTGGGCCAGGGGTACGAGACCGGCTTGGCCGGCCTCGCCACGGAATTCGGCATCTCCGTCGACGAAGAGGACGAGGACGGCGAGGACTCCCCCGCGACTCCGACCCCGGCCACGGCCCAGGCCCAGGCCCCGGCCCAGGCCCCGGATACGAGCGCGGTGGGGGATACGGCGCGCAGGACGAGGACGCCCGCCGGCGGCCCGGTCCCCGCCGGACCGGTGACCGCGGCGCCCGGTGCGGCTCGCAACCCGATCCGCCCCGCATCGCACGCCGGACCGGCCGAGGACGCTCCCGCGGTCGCCGGCGTCCCCGCGCAGTCCCGCGGTCGGGACGGGTCCGTCGCCAGGGGCGCCCCGACGACCAGGAAGAAGGTCACCTTGCCCAGGGTGGCCAGGAAGTCCCTGGCCGAGAACGACTCCTGGCAGCCGGCCCGTCTCTTCCCGGTTCCCTCCCTCAAGAGCGATCGGGAGCGGGAGGTGCGGGCGACCTCGGTGCTGCTCTCCGTCATGACGCAGGTGCCCGAGCTGGGCCGCCGGCTCACGGCCGCCTTCGGGGCTCCTGCCGGACGGACGCAGACCTTCACGGAGGTGTCGTTGCCCTACGGCGACACCCCCCGCCGACCGGACGGCGTCATCCGGATCGAGCGCGCCGGCAAGCTCTGGACGGCGCTCGTGGAGACGAAGACCAACGGGAACCCGCTCCGGGCCGAGCAGGTGCAGGCGTACATGGACATCGCCGCGCGGCGCGGCTACGAGGCCGTCATCACGCTCTCCAACGACGTGGCCCTCGACGGCTCCCCCGTCGTCGACGTCAAGATCGACGGGCGTCGCAAGCACAAGGTCGACCTCTGGCACCTGTCGTGGGCGGAGGTGGCCCATCAGGCCCAGCTCCTGATCCGCCACGAGGGCGTCGGCAACCCCGCGCACGCCTGGTTGCTCCAGGAATTGCTGGAGTACCTCCGGCACGAGAACTCCGGCTGTCACGGATTCCAGAACATGGGACCGTCCTGGGTACCCGTCCGCAGGGGCATCGAGGACGAGACCCTCAACACGGGCGACGAGCGGGCCGTCGACGTGGTGGAGAGCTGGGAACGGCTGATCCGTCAGGTCTGCCTGCGCCTGGGCGGAGAGCTGGGCCAGAAGGCACTCCCGGTGCAGCGGGTCCGACGGGGCAGCGATCCCCGGGAGCGCCGGCTCGCCGCGGCCGAGACCCTGTGCGTGGACGGCCGGCTCTCGGCGGAGTTGCGGGTCGACGGCACGAGCGGTGTCATCGCGGTGACCGCCGATCTGAGGACGGGCAAGGTGCGGACCTCGACGGACGTCCCCGCCCCGGAGGGCACCACCCCACTGGTGTCGGTGAAGAAACTGGTCCGGATGTTGGCCGAGGCTCCGGCGGACCTCCACGTGGAGAGCCTGGTCGAGGGCGGGAGCGGGGCGCGCGGCACCCTGGAGCGGTTGCGGCCGGAGCCGGGGAACCTGCTGCCCAGGGACGGGGCGCCGCTGTCCGGGTTCCGGCTGACGCTCATCAAGGGGATGGGCAACACCCGGGGCAACACCGAGTCGGGTTTCATCCGCAGCGTCGACGACGCCGTGGCGCGGTTCCACCAGGTCGTCGTGGCGCGGCTGGGCCCCCTGGACGTGCGGGCCGGTCGGCGCGGCTGACCGTACGAGCGGTGCCGCTCGGGGTCGGCCGCGCCGGGCGGCGCCCGGTGGGGGCGCGGTCGGTTCAGACGTCCGTGACGCGCAGGCCCGCGTGGGCCTTGTAGCGGCGGTTGGTGGAGATGAGGTTCGCGACCAGGGCCTCGACCTGGTGGGCGTTGCGCAGGCGGCCGGCGAAGACGCCTCGCATGCCCGGGATGCGGGCGGCGAGGGCCTGGACGAGGTCGGTGTCGGCGCGGGACTCGCCGAGGACCATCACATCGGTGTCGATCTCCTCGACGGCCTCGTCCTGGAGCAGCACCGCCGAGAGGTGGTGGAAGGCGGCCGTGACCCGGGAGTCGGGGAGGAGGGCCGCGGCCTGCTGGGCAGCGCTCCCCTCCTCGACCGGGAGGGCGTAGGCGCCCTGCTTGTCGAAGCCGAGCGGGTTGACGCAGTCCACGACGAGCTTGCCGGCGAGGTCCTCGCGCAGTGCTTCGAGGGTCTTGGCGTGGCCCTCCCACGGCACCGCGATGATCACGATGTCGCTGCGCCGGGCGCAGTCGGCGTTGTCGGCGCCCTCGACGCCCAGGCCGAGTTCCTCGGCCGCGGCGCGTGCGCGGTCCGCGGCGCGGGAGCCGATGATCACCTTCTGGCCGGCGCGGGCGAACCGGTAGGCGAGGCCGCGGCCCTGGTCGCCGGTGCCGCCGAGGACGCCGACCACGAGGCCGGAGACGTCGGGCAGGTCCCGGGCGTCCTTGGCCGGCGGCTTCTGCGTGCTGTCTGAGGAAGTCATGGGGGCGAGAGTACTGCCGAGTACGCGTCAGTCGAACGGACGGGAGCCGCCGGTATCGCACCCGCGCGTGCTTTCCGTGGTGCAGGATGCCCGCCATGGATGCCGTGAGGGTGGCGTTGTTGCGCGAGGTTCTCGCGGGCACGCGGTGGCCGGGTGCCGCCAGGGGTTTCGCCGGTTCGTTGCGGCGCGCGGTGGTTCCGTCCGGCGGGGGCCTGCTGCTGGTGGGTACGGAGCAGTACGAGCCGTGGCACATGGCCGCGCACCTGGTGGACGAGGCGGCGTGGTCGGGGCTGCCGGAGCTGGCGCCGACGCTCGTGCGTCACCGCGTGCTGCCGGGCGAGCCGCCGCACCTGTCGGTGGGGCTGAGTCGGCTGGAGGCGGCCCGGCGCGGGCACACGTTGCTGGTGGTGGCCCCGCGGGAGCCGGGCGCGGGGCTGCTGGAGCGGGTGCACGACGCGCGGCGGGCCGGGGCGACCGTGCTGTCCCTGGACGGCGGGGATCCCGATCTGGGGACGTTGGCGCACGAGACGCTGTCGGTGCCGGGCGCCACGGCCGAACTGGACCTGGACACGGTGCAGCACCTGGTCAGCGCGGCGGCCGGGGAGAACGGTCCGCCGGACCGGCGTGGCTCGCGGCGGTTCCGGGACCGGCTGGCGCGGCTGGCCGATCAGTTGACCGCCCCGCCGCCCGGCCGCTGGTGAGGGGCGCCGCCACCCGAGGGGGGTGGCGCGCCGCCGGCCCGTCTCGCCCTCCGCTTCAGGGGGCTTCCTCGCCCGCCTCACGGGTCTTGTCGTTCCATTTCGGGTCGTTCTGCCATTCGAGGTTGCGTTCCTGCGCCGTCTCCATGGCGTGGTTCGCCTCCTCGGGCGTGGCGTAGGGGCCGAAACGGTCCTTCGCCGGGCAGTCGGGGCCCTCTTCGACCTTCTTGTGGACCAGGCAGTAGTACCACTCGCCGGGCTTGCCGACCTGGCGCTTCTTGAACAGGGCCATCGTCCTCGGGCTCCTCTCGTACCGCTCTCTGTCGCCAGCTTGCCCCATCACCGCTGGATACACTCGCCTGCATGTCTGGCCAGTCGCTGCTCGTACCAGGCGAGCTCTCTCCCGTCCGTTCCGTTCCCGGAAACATCCGCCGGCCCGAGTACGTGGGCAAGCCCGCGCCCACTCCGTACACCGGACCGGAGGTGCAGACCGCCGAGACCATCGAGGCCATGCGCATCGCCGGCCGGATCGCCGCCCAGGCGATGGAGGAGGCCGCCAAGCACATCGCGCCGGGGGTGACCACCGACGCGCTCGACGAGGTCGCCCACACGTACATGTGCGACCACGGCGCCTATCCCTCGACGCTGGGCTACCGGGGCTTCCCCAAGTCGCTGTGCTCCTCCGTCAACGAGGTCATCTGTCACGGCATCCCCGACTCGACCGTCCTGCGCGACGGCGACATCGTGAACCTCGACGTGACCGCGTACATCGGCGGGGTCCACGGCGACAACAACGCCACCTACCTGTGCGGGGAGGTGGACGAGGAGTCGCGGCTGCTCGTGGAGCGCACCCGCGAGTCCTTGAACCGTGCCATCAAGGCGGTCAAGCCCGGCCGGCAGATCAACATCATCGGTCGGGTCATCGAGTCGTACGCGAAGCGCTTCGGCTACGGGGTGGTCCGGGACTTCACCGGGCACGGCATCAGCACGTCCTTCCACTCCGGCCTGATCGTCCCGCACTACGACAGCCCGCACGCCACCACGGTCATCGAGCCCGGCATGACCTTCACGATCGAGCCGATGCTCACGCTCGGCACCCACGAGTACGACATGTGGGACGACGGCTGGACGGTCGTCACGAAGGACCGCAAGCGGACGGCGCAGTTCGAGCACACGCTGGTCGTGACCGACACGGGAGCGGAGATCCTCACGCTGCCGTAGCGGACGCGCCCCCGGGGTCGCGCGATTTTTTACCGACAAGACGTCGGGAACACATTGACTTAGGCAAGCCTAAGTACGAGGATCGAGGTGTGGCGGCGGTGCCGCCACGCCTTTTCTCATCCCCCGATTCCTCGGAGGTCCGCCTTGGACGCCTTCTCCACGGTCATCCGTGTCGCCTCGCACGAGCAGCACACAGAGGCCGAGACCTCGACGTTCATGAGCGATCTGCTCGGGGGCCGGCTGGGCGTCGACGCCTACGCCCGCTACACCGAGCAGCTGTGGTTCGTGTACCGGGCCCTGGAGGACGCGGCCGAGTCCCTCAAGGACGACGCGGTCGCCGGGCCGTTCATCCGGCCCGAGCTGATGCGCCTGGTGGAGATCGAGCGGGACCTCGCGCACCTGCGCGGCCCCGAGTGGCGCGAGTCGGTGGTGGCGCTGCCGGCGACCGAGGCGTACGCGGCCCGGGTGGCCGAGTGCGCGGCCGGCTGGCCGGGCGGTTACGTGGCCCACCACTACACCCGCTACCTGGGCGACCTGTCCGGCGGACAGATCATCCGGGACAAGGCCGAGCGCACCTGGGGCTTCGAGCGCAAGGGCGACGGCGTGCGCTTCTACGTGTTCGCGGACATCTCCAATCCGGCCGCCTTCAAGCGCACCTACCGCGAGCTGCTGGACGCGATCTCCGCGGACGACCTGGAGAAGCAGCGGATCATCGACGAGTGCAAGCGTGCCTTCGACTTCAACGGGGCCGTCTTCCGCGAGCTGGGCCAGGAGTTCCCGCTCAGCGCGTGAACGACCTCCGGGACCGGCCGGTGCACGAGAGGGAAGGGGCGGACCCGCCGGGGTCCGCCCCTTCCCCGTGTGCGGGGCGGCGGCGGTCGACCGGGCCGCTCGGGGTGCTCAGTTCCGGCCGGGCCGGCTCGCGGACGGGGCGAAGCGCACGCGTCCGCCGATCTCGACCGTGCCGTCCGGGCCGGGGGCGGTGAGGAGTTGGGAGCCGGCGCCCTGGGTGATGTTCAGGGCGCGGTTCAGTTGGGCGGTGAGCAGGACCGCCGCCGAGCCGGTGGCCTCGTCCTCGACGACGGCGCCGTCGGGGCGGCGCGGGAAGCCGCGGGCCCGGATCCGGCCCGCGCTCTCGTCCTCCCACGCCCAGGCGTACAACCAGCCCTCGCCCGGCGGCGGTGCGGGCAGCTCCTCGACCTCGGCGGCGCAGGCGTACTGCTCGGTGCGCTTGCCCTCGACCCACTCGGGGCGGGCGGTGATCCAGGTGAACTCGCCGTCGTCGCGGGCCCAGACGGGGCCGACGGGCGGCTGGAGTTCCTCGATGTCGAGCAGCCAGGCGAGGCCGACCAGCGGGTGCCCGGCGAAGGCGAGCCGCGTGCCGGGGGTACGGATGTCGACGACCCCGCGCTCGGGGTCGTCGACGAACACCGTCTCGCTGTAGCCGAGTTCGGCGGCCAGCGCCTGCCGGGACGCGTCATCCGGGCAGGTGCGGCCGTCGCGGACGACTCCGAGCAGGTTGCCGTGTCGGCCGTCGCCCGCGCAGAAGACCTTGAGCACGTCGAGATCGTTCACGCGGGCATTCAAGCACGGCTCAGCCCTGGGTCACGCGCCGCCTGCGGGCGATGAGGACCGCGCCGGCGCCGGCCGCGATGACCGCGCCGGAGGCTCCGAGCAGGGCTCCGGCCGGGATCTCGGCGCCGGTGGCGGCGAGGTTGCCGCCCGCGCTCCCGCCGACGCTGCCGCCACCGACGCTGCCGCCGCCGCCCGAGGTCGAACCGCCGGTGGTGCCGGTGCCGCCCGAGGTCGAACCGCCGGTGGTGGAGCCGCCGGTGGCGTCGGGGGCGGTGACGTCCTTGTCCACGGACACGGTGAGGTTGACGTCGTCGATCCGGTCACCGGGCGCGTAGCCGTCCTGGTAGACGGGGGTGGTGGACGGCTCCCGGAGGAAGGCCGCGGCGCCCTGTTCGGTCAGTGCCGTGCGGACGCCGTTCAGGGCGAGCAGGCCCTTGTCGGTCTTGTAGTCGGCCTTCGCCAGGTCGAGCGTGGCGAAGGGGACGTTCGTCTTCGTGCCGGCTGCGGTCTTCACGTCCAGGACCAGGGTGCCCTTGGCGCCCTGGGTGTCGATGCGGACGTTGCCGAAGGTCATGTCGATGCCGTGGGCCGCGTACTGGAAGCGCAGGTTGCCCTCGAAGGAGGCGTTCAGCCTGCCGTTCTTCGTGTCGAGGGTGCCCTTGCCGCCGGCGAAGGAGAAGGTGCCGTCGCTCGCGACGGCACCGCCCGCCGCGGTGACGGAGCCCGCGGACTGGACGTACTTGCGGAAGGACGCCTTGACACCCCACTTGAGCTTGCCGCTGCGGATCTGCTGGGGGCCGTCGGCCGGGGCGCCGGTGGAGGTCGTGGGCCGGGGAGCCGTGGACGTGGTGGGCTTGGGGCCCGTCGAGGTCGTGGGCTTGGGGCCCGTCGACGTGGTGGGCTTGGGACCCGTCGACGTGGTGGGCTTCGGGTCCGTCGACGTCGAGGGCTTGGGACCCGTCGACGTCGAGGGGCTCGGGTCGACGGGAGGACCGAACTTCAGGAGCGCCGTCAGCGGGTCGCCCGACTGGTTCGCGTAGTCCGGGTAGTCGAGCTGGTCGGCGGCGTCCTTGGTGAGGGTGGTGCCCAGCTTCTCCATCTGCGGACCCGCGAAGGCCACGTCGGCGAAGTGGACGCCCGGGGTGAGCTTGCCGTTCTTCGTGACGTCGACGAGCAGCTTCTTCGTGCCGCTGTCGAAGCGCAGGTTGCCCAGGGTGATGTCGAAGTGGTGCGCGGCCGACGTGAAGTTGACGCTGCCCTTGAAGGCGGCGGTCACGGGGTGGCTGCCGCTCGGTACGTACTCGCCGGTGGGCGAGCCGAAGCGGAAGGTGCCGTCCGCGTTCACGGTGGCGCCGTCGGCGACGGTGATCTGCCCCTGGGCGATGGTGGTGACGTACTTCCGCCAGCTCGCCTTCACGCCCCAGTCGAGCGTGCCGCTGACGATCGGCATCGGCTTCGTGGGGGCCGCGGCGGCCGCGGCCGGGGCGGAGACCGCCGCCGTCGCGGGCAGGGCGAGGGCGGTGGCGCCGAGGGCGGCGGCGGTGGCGATGGCGGCCGCTACGGCGATCGGTCGGCGGTGGGACGACATGGCTGAGTACTCCTGAAGGGGCAACGGGGGCAACGGGGGTGTGGCGGGGTGCGGGCGGGTGTCACGGCCGCGCGTCGGCGGGACCCGAGGGCCCCGAACCGGACGCGGCCGTACGGCGCTTGCGCAGGACGAGGAAGAGCACGCCGGCGGCGAGGCCCAGCAGGGCCAGGACGAGGGCGACGTACAGTCCGACGGACGAGCCCTTCTCGGCCTCGGCCTTCGGGGGCGCCGGGGAGGCGGCGGCCGCGGGCGCCTGGGACGGCGCAGGCGAGGCGGTGGAGCCCAGGTCGGGCAGGGCGGGAAGCTTGGCGTTGGCGTCGAGGGCGACGGAGAGCGAGACGGGGTCCATCTCGGTGCCGGCCTTGTACATGGCGTTGAAGGCCTGGGAGCCGCCCTCGGTGAGGGTGGCCGGGGCTTCGGTGAGGGTGGCGAGGCCGCCCTCGGTCTTGAGTGCCTTGGCGTCGAACTCGACGAGCGCGACGGCGTTCCTGGTCTCGGTGGGGGTGACGACGTCGGCGGTGAGGACGCCCTTGCCGCCGTCGACCTTGACGCTCACCTTGCCGAGGGTGAGGTCGAGATGGGCGCCGGTGAACCGGACGGTGCCGGCGAACGCCGCGTCAAGGGTGCCCTTCGGGCCGTCGTACGTGCCCTTGCCCTGCGGGAAGCGGAACAGCGCGCCGCCGTCCTGGGCGCCTTCGGCCAGGGTCCACTTGCCCTGCCCGACGGAGCCGGTGACGTACTCGCGGAAGGTGCGCCGGACGCCCCAGTCGACGGCGGCGTCGGTGAAGGCGCCCGCGGCCTGTGGCGCCTGCGGGCTCTCGGCCGGGGCCCCGGACCCCGTACCGGGCGTCGCGGGCTGCTCGGCGGGTGCCTTGACGTCGACGGACAGCGAGATCGGGTCGAGTCGGGTGCCGGCGGTGTAGTAGCCGGCGAAGGACTTGGCGCCTTCCGCGGTCAGGGTGGTCGGGACGTTCGTGAGGGCGATCGGGCTGCCGCCGCCCTTCATGTCGATGCCGGCGAGGCCGAGGGTGGCGAAGGGGACCTGGGAGGCCGTGCTGACGGCCCCGGTGTCCTTGGCCTTGCCTGCGACGTCCACGTAGAGGGTGCCGCGGCCACCGGAGATCTTGACGGTGGGGCGGCTGACGGTGAGGTCGAGTTCGTGCGAACCGTCGGACTTCTGGTGGCCCTGGAAGGTGACCCCGCCGGTGAACGCGGCCTCGAAGGAGCCGGAGTCGGGGTCGTAGGAGCCGGTCGCGGAGTGGAAGCGGAACAGGCTGCCGCCCACGGTGGCGGCTCCGCTCTTCAGCTTGAATCCGCCTTTCGAGATGGGGCCCGTGACATAACTCTGGAAAGACGATTTGATGCCCCAGTCGAGTCGCCCTCCCTGCACGGTGCGGTCGGCCGCCTGGGCGACGGTGGCCGGGAGCAGGGCTCCCAGCAAGGCCGCCAACACGGCGACTGCGAACGCACGGACAGGTCTTGCGGGCATGACGGGCCCCTCCAGGGTCTGGCCAATAAGGTTAGGCTAACCTAAGCTACCTGCTGCCGGGGTGGAACCCCCCGGTCGCCAGAACTTTGAAGAACATTCAAGAACTCCAGTCGGACGATCAGGACGGTGCCTTCGTGCCTACGCCCGCCGCGTCATCCCGCTTCCCCCGTCTCGCGTCCGTCGCGGCCTCGTTGGCCCTGGCACTCACCGCGCTGACGGGCTGCGGGGGTACGGCCACCCCTGCGGGCTCCCCCGCCCACACCGGCGCCGCGGCGGTCGCCCCCGACCGGGTGGAACCCCTCACCCCGTCACCGACACCCGCCCTCCCGGTGACCGTGCCCTCGGCGGACGGCACATCGGTGACCATCGCCTCGGCGGACCGCGTGGTCCCGCTCACCGGCAGCCTCAACGAGATCGTCCACACCCTGGGGCTCGGCGACCGGGTCGTCGCCCGGGACATCACCGCCACCTTCGAACAGGCCGCCAAGCTGCCGGTGGTGACACGAGCACACGACGTGTCGGCCGAGAGCGTGTTGTCGCTGCGCCCCACGCTGGTGATCGCCGAGACCACCACCGGACCCGCCGAGGCGATCGGGCAGATCCGCGACGCGGGCATCCCCCTGCTGGTCGTCGCCCCCGCCAAGACGCTGGACGACGTACGCAAGCGGATCGACACCGTCGCCGGCGCGCTCGGCGTCAAGGACGCCGGGACCCGGCTCAACCGGCGCACCGCCGACCGGATCGCCGCCGCCCGAGAGGGCATCCCCGCCGCCGCGGCCGGCAAGAGGCCCCGGGTGGCCTTCCTCTACCTGCGCGGCACCGCCTCCGTCTATCTGCTGGGCGGCTCCGACTCCGGCGCGGCCTCGCTGCTGGAGGCGGCCGGCGCCGTGGACACCGGCAAGGAGTCCGGGCTCGGCAAGGACTTCACCCCGATCACCAGCGAGGCGCTGGCGGCGGCGGCGCCCGACGCGATCCTGGTGATGCGCAAGGGCCTGGAGTCCGTGGGCGGCGTGGACGGCCTGGTGAAGATCCCCGGTGTGGCCCAGACGCCGGCCGGCATGGACCGCCGCGTGGTCTCCGTCGACGACGGGGTGCTCCTCAACTACGGCCCCCGCACCGACCAGGTCCTCACCTCCCTGATCTCCCAGCTCTACGGCAAGGCCTGATGTGACCGTCTCCCACGAGCCCCCGCGCGCGGGCGGCTCCTCGGCTCCGGCCGCGACGCCCGCCGCTCCCGCGACGCCCGCCGCTCCCGTGAAGGGTCCTGCCCGCAGGCGGCCCACCGCCCTGATCCTGACCCTCGCCCTGGTCGTGACGCTGGTCGTGCTGGCGCTGGTCTCCGCGGGGGTGGGCGCCTACCGCATCCCCGTCGGGGACGTACTCGCCTCCGTGCAGCACCGCATGGGCCTCGGCGGGGCCGCCCTCGACCGGGTCGGCGAGAGCGTGCTGTGGAACGTACGGCTGCCCCGCATCGCGCTCGCCCTGCTGGTCGGCTCCAGTCTCGGCTGCGCCGGCGCCCTGATGCAGGGGGTGTTCGGCAACCCGCTCGCCGAACCGGGCGTCATCGGCATCTCGGCGGGCGCCGCCGTCGGCGCGGTCGCCGCGATCGGACTGGGCCTCGGCTTCCTCGGGAACTGGACCGTCACCGCCTGCGCCTTCGTCGCGGGTCTGATCACGGTCGCCTCCGTCTACCTGCTGTCCCGCAACGGCGGCAGGACCGAGGTCGTCACGCTGATCCTGACCGGCATCGCCGTCAACGCCTTCGCGGGCGCCCTGATCGGCCTGTTCGTCTTCTTCGCGGACAGCGGCCAGGTCAACCAGATCACCTTCTGGCAGCTCGGCTCCCTCGCCCAGGCCACCTGGCCCAAGGTGCTCGCCGTCCTGCCCTGCGCCCTCGCCGGCCTGCTCGTGGCCCCGTTCCACGCCCGCAAGCTCGACCTGCTGGCCCTGGGCGAGCGACCGGCCCGGCACCTCGGCGTGGACGTGGAGCGACTGCGGCTGGCCCTGATCCTCGTCGTCGCGCTGCTGACCGCGGCGGCCGTCGCGGTGGCGGGCATCATCACCTTCGTCGGGCTGCTCGTCCCGCACCTGCTGCGGATGGCGAACGGTCCCGGCCACCGCTTCCTGGTCCCGGGCAGCGCCCTCGCCGGCGCCGTGGTCCTGGTCGCCGGCGACCTGGCCGCGCGGACGCTCGCGCAGCCCGCCGAACTGCCGTTGGGCGTGCTGACCGCGCTCATCGGCAGCCCGTTCTTCTTCTGGCTGTTGCGCCGGACCCGCCGCAAGCAGGGAGGCTGGGCGTGATCACCCTCTTCCGCCGGACCCGGCGGAGCATCCCCGTCCGTCCCGAACCCGGCGCGCCGTGCGCCGAGGCCGTGGACCTGCGCGTGCGCCTCGGGCAGCGCGAGGTGCTCGCCGGCATCGACCTGACCGCCCGGGCCGGCGAGGTGCTGGCCCTGGTGGGGCCGAACGGCGCGGGCAAGTCCACGCTGCTGGCCGCGCTCTGCGCCGACCTGCCGGCCGCGTCGGGGAGCGTACGGATCGACGGGCGCCCGGTGGACGACTGGTCGGCCCCCGACCTGGCGCTGCGCCGCTCGGTGCTCCCCCAATCGGCCACGTTGTCCTTCCCCTTCCCGGTGGAGGACGTCGTACGGATGGGGCGCGCCCCCTGGGCCGGCACCCCGCTGGAGGAGGACGACGAGGAGGCGGTGGCCCGGGCCATGGCCGCGACCGAGGTGACGGAGTTCGCGGGGCGCCCGTTCTCCGCGCTGTCCGGCGGCGAACGCGCCCGGGTCGCGCTCGCCCGGGTGCTGGCCCAACGGGCCCCGCTGCTGCTGCTCGACGAGCCGACCGCCGCCCTGGACCTGCGCCACCAGGAGCTGGTGCTGCGGATCTGTCGGGAGCGGGCCGCGGCCGGGGACGCGGTGGTCGTCGTCCTGCACGATCTGGGCCTGGCGGCGGCGTACGCCGACCGGGTGGCGGTCCTGCACGACGGGCGGATCGCGGTGGACGGCCCGCCGTCCGAGGTGTTCGAGGACGGCCTGCTGAGCCGGGTCTACCGGCAGCCGGTGGAGGTGTTCCCGCACCCGCGCGGCGGGGCGCCGCTCGTGGTTCCGATCCGCGGCTGAGCCGCCCGCGCCGACCGGTCGGTGATGATCACGGGCCGTGCGGCGGCCGGGTCGACGCGTTCCGTCGGGCGGAACGCGGAGGTGCGCTTGACCTCGTCTTGACCCGGCCATGGGGTCGTCATGGAGGGGTCGTGACGGCCTCGTGTCCGGCGGTGAAAGGTGAGAGCTGTATCACTGGACTGTCGGGTATGAGTGAGGTAAGCCTCGGTTAAGTTAGGTCCGCCTCACCAGCCCTTACCTCGCCAGGAGCCTCCATGCGACCCGCTCGCCTCACCGTTCTCGCCGCGGCCGCCGTCGTGGCCACGCTCACCGCCGTCACGGGCTGCGCGGAGAAGGGCGACGCCGGCGGGGACGGCGCGATCAAGGTCGCCGCCTCGGACAGCGCCTGCGAGGTCTCCAAGAAGGAGTTCCCCGCCGGCAAGATCACGGTCGACGTCGAGAACAAGGGCTCCAAGGTCACCGAGGTCTACGTCCTCTTCCCGGACGACCGGATCGTCGCCGAGCGCGAGAACATCGGCCCCGGCACCAAGGCCTCCATCACCGCCGAGATCAAGGCGGGCGACTACGAGATCGCCTGCAAGCCCGGCATGAAGGGTGACGGCATCCGCCAGGCGGTCAAGGCCACCGGCGGCGGCGCCGTCGCCAAGCGCAGCCCGGAGATGGACGCCGCGGTCGCCGAGTACCGCAAGTACGTGCAGGGGCAGGCCGACGAGACCCTCCCCAAGGCGCAGGCCTTCGCGGACGCGGTCAAGGCCGGCGACGTCGAGGCCGCGAAGAAGGCGTACGCCGTCTCGCGCATCGGCTGGGAGCGCACCGAGCCCGTCGCGGAGTCCTTCGGCGACCTGGACCCGAAGGTGGACCTCCGCGAGGCCGACCTGGAGGCCAACCAGGAGTGGACCGGCTGGCACACGCTGGAGAAGGCCGTGTTCAAGGACGGCAAGCTCGGCGAGCCGGAGAAGAAGCTCGCGGACACCCTGATGGCCGACCTCACCGTGTGGCAGAAGAAGGTCGGCACGGCCGAGATCACCCCGACCTCGATGGCGAACGGCGCCAAGGAGCTGCTGGACGAGGTCGCCACCGGCAAGGTGACGGGCGAGGAGGAGTTCTTCAGCCACACCGACCTGGTCGACTTCAAGGCCAACGTCGAGGGCGCGGAGAAGGCCTACCAGCTGCTGAAGCCGGTCGCCTCGAAGAACGACCCGGAACTCGCGAAGACCCTGGACACCCGGTTCGCGGCACTGAACACGCTGCTGGACAAGTACCGCGCCGACAAGACGGGCTACGACTTCGTCTCGTACGACAAGGTCGGCGAGGCGGAGCGCAAGGAGCTCTCGGACGCGGTCAACGCGCTGGCCGAGCCGCTCTCGAAGCTCGCCGCCTCGGTCGCGAAGTAACTCGGGAGAACAGCGGAGCGGAGGGGAGTACGAGGATGGCGGAGTCGACGTCCCAGCCGGCGGGAACGCCGGAGCCTCAGTCCGGCGACGGCCGGCACACCGACGGCCCGCGGGCGGACGCCCCGACCGGTGGCGGCGGCCCCGCCGCGCCGTCGCGGCGCGCCGTGCTCGGCTGGGGCGGCGCCGGGCTGGCGCTCGGCGCCGCCGCGACCGGCGGCGCCGTCGCGGTGTTCGGCGGTGGCACGGACGTGGTGCCGGCCGCCTCCTCGGGGGCGGCCGTGCCCTTCCACGGCGAGTACCAGGCCGGGATCGCGACCGCGGTCCAGGACCGCCTGCACTTCGCCGCCTTCGACGTGACGACGAAGGACCGGGCCGAACTCGTCGCGCTCCTCAAGGAGTGGACGCAGGCGGCCCGGTTGATGACGGCCGGGCTGCCGGTCGGCGAGGGCGGTTTCGGCGGTCTGCCGGAGGCCCCGCCGGACGACACGGGCGAGGCGCTGGGGCTGAAGGCCTCGCGGCTCACCCTGACCGTCGGCTTCGGGCCGGGTCTCTTCGCGAAGGACCGCTTCGCGCTGGAGGGCAGGCGCCCGGCCGCCCTGGTGGACCTGGAGCTGTTCCCGGGCGACAACCTGGACGCGGCCCGCTCCGGCGGCGACCTGTGCGTGCAGGCCTGCGCCGACGACCCGCAGGTCGCGGTGCACGCCATTCGCCAGCTCGCCCGGATCGGCTTCGGCAGGATCGCGATGCGCTGGTCGCAGCTCGGCTTCGGCAAGACCTCCTCGACGACCCCGGACGCGCAGACCCCGCGCAACATGATGGGCTTCAAGGACGGCACCCGGAACGTCTCGGGCACGGACCGGGAGGCGTTGGAGAAGTTCGTCTGGGCGAGCGCCTCCGACGGCTCCGACTGGATGGCCGGCGGTTCGTACCTGGTGGCCCGGCGCATCCGGATGCACATCGAGACCTGGGACCGCACCTCCCTGCGGGAGCAGGAGGACATCATCGGCCGCGACAAGGGCGAGGGCGCCCCCGTCGGCAAGTCCAAGGAGCGCGACGAGCCGTTCCTGAAGGCGATGAAGCCGGACGCGCACGTCCGCCTCGCGCACCCGGACACCAACGGTGGCGCGACGATCCTGCGTCGCGGCTATTCCTTCACCGACGGCACGGACGGGCTGGGCCGGCTCGACGCCGGACTGTTCTTCCTGGCGTACCAGCGGGACGTCCGCAAGGGGTTCGTGCCGATCCAGCGGGAGCTGGCCAGGAACGACTCGCTCAACGAATACATCCAGCACGTGGGTTCGGCCGTCTTCGCCGTCCCGCCGGGCGTCCGTGACAAGGACGACTGGTGGGGTCGGACGCTGTTCGCGTAGTTCCCGTGGGCGCGTAGGAGGATCCGCGTGTTCAGCAATTATCTGATCGGTCTGCGCGAGGGGCTGGAAGCCAGCCTCGTCGTCTGCATTCTCATCGCCTACCTGGTGAAGACCGGGAACAAGGACAAGCTCGGGCCGCTGTGGCTCGGCGTGGGGCTGGCCGCCGGGCTGAGCCTGGCCTTCGGCGCGGGCCTGGAGTTCGGCACCCGCCAGTTGACGTTCGAGGCGCAGGAGGCGATCGGCGGCTCGCTGTCGATCGTCGCCGTGGGCCTGGTGACGTGGATGGTCTTCTGGATGAAGCGCACCGCGCGGCACCTGAAGGCCGAGCTGCACGGGAAGTTGGACGCCGCCCTCGCGATGGGCACGGGCGCGCTGGTGGCCACCGCGTTCCTGGCCGTCGGCCGGGAGGGGTTGGAGACCTCGCTGTTCGTGTGGCGATCGGTGAAGGCCGCCGGCGACGGCGCGGGCCCGCTGACCGGGGTGCTGCTCGGCATCGCGACGTCGATCGTGCTGGGCTGGCTGTTCTACCGGGGCGCGCTGCGCATCGATCTCGCCAGGTTCTTCAAGTGGACCGGCGGTCTGTTGGTCGTGGTCGCGGCGGGCGTGCTCGCGTACGGGGTCCACGACCTCCAGGAGGCGGACTTCCTTCCCGGGCTGTCGAACAAGGCCTTCGACATCAGCGAGACGATCCCGCCGGACAGTTGGTACGGCACCCTGCTGAAGGGGACGTTCAACTTCCAGCCGGACCCGACGGTGTTCCAGCTCGTCGTGTGGGCGCTGTACCTGGTGGTCGTCCTGACCCTGTTCCTGGTCCCGGTGCGGTCCGGTCGGTCGTCTGCGCCGGCGCCCGCGACGGCGGCGGCGGCGGCGAAGGGGCCGGACGGCGACGACGCGGGCCGGCAGGCCCGAGACTGACTCCGAACGGCTACCAGAGGCGGTCGATCGTCCCGGGGTACAGCGGGACCCGGATCCCGGTGAACGCCGTACGGGCCGGCTCCGGGTCGGGGCCGAGGAAGGCCGCCAGGACCGTCTTGTCGAAGCCGGGGGCGTCGGTGGCCAGGGGGTCGGCGGGGGTTCCGCCGACCAGCACCGTGCCCGGGAGCCGTTCGAAGCCGGCCGCCTCGTAGAGCGGGCCGAGCGGCCGATCGCAGCTGAACAGGGCGAGGTCGACCGTCGGGTCGGCGGCCAGTTCGGCCCGGGCGGCCGCGATCAGGCGCCCGCCGATGCCCCGCCCGCGCAGCTCCGGCCGGGTCACCACCCCGCTGAGCCCGGCCGCCCGCCAGGTCCGGCCGGGCAGGTGGATCTCCTTGCGCAGCAGGGCCAGTGAGGCGGCCACCGTGCCGCTCCCGTCCACCAGCAGCACCGTGCGGGGGGCGAGGGCCGGGTCGTGGCCGGCGCCGGCGCCCGGCCAGGCCCGCTCCTCCAGGGCCCGGACCTGCTCGGCGAGCGGGGCGGGCGGTGTCTCGTACGTCTCGACGCGCAGCACGACGCCCTACGCGATCCGCACCCCGGCCCCGCCGACCCGCACCCGGGGATCGCCGGGGCGCAGTTCGACGGTGAGGATCCCGGGGCGGCCCATGTCCTCGCCCTGGTGGAGGGTGAGGAGCGCCTGCTGCGGGACGAGGCCGGCCTCGCGGGCGTACGCGCCGAAGGCGGCCGCGGCGGCTCCGGTGGCGGGGTCCTCGACGACGCCGCCGACCGGGAAGGGGTCGCGTACGTGGAAGACGGTCGGGCTCTCGCGGTAGACGAGTTGGACCGTGGTGAGGTCCAGGCGCCGCATCAGGGCTTCCAGGCGGGCGAAGTCGTAGGAGAGGTCGGCGAGTCGGGCGCGGGTGCCGGCGCCGATCACCAGGTGGCGGGCGCCGGCGTAGGCGATCCTGGGCAGGAGTGCGGGGTCCAGGTCGGTCGCCGGCCAGTCGAGCGCGGCCAGCGCCTCGGCGAGGTCGGCGTCGGCGATCTCCTCGACGTGCGGTGCGACGCTGGTCAGGGTGGCGCGCAGGCCCTCGCCGGGCTCGGCGGTGACCGAGACGGGGACGGTGCCGGCCGGGGTCGCGAACAGCAGCTCGCCGGGGCCGATCCGCTCGGCCAGGGCGACGGCGGTGGCCACGGTGGCGTGCCCGCAGAACGGCACTTCCGCCTTGGGGCTGAAGTACCGCACGGTGAAGGCGCGGCCGGGTTCGCCGCCGAGGTCGTGCGGCGGGTCGGTGAGGAAGGCCGTCTCGCTGTAGCCGAGCCCGGCGGCGATGGCCAGCATCGCGGGCCCGTCCAGGCCGGCCGCGTCGAGGACGACCCCGGCGGGGTTGCCGCCCGCCGGGTCGCCGGAGAAAGCCGTGTAGCGCAGCACTTCGGTCGTCATGATCGGCTCAACTTCCGGGGGCGGGAGCGCATTCCCGGGGCCGCACCGGCCTGGTCTCGGGTCGGCTCCCGGCCCGGTGGTGGCGGCGGGTCAGCCACGTCCGATGTAGGGCATGGCGCTCGCCATGACGGTCGCGAACTGCACGTTCGCCTCCAGGGGCAGTTCGGCCATGTGCAGGACCGTGCGCGCCACGTCGGCTGCGTCCATCACGGGTTCCGCCTCCAGTCGCCCGTTGGCCTGGAGGATGCCGGTCCGCATGCGCTCGGTCATCTCGGTGGCCGCGTTGCCGATGTCGATCTGGCCGCACGCGATGCGGTACGGCCGGCCGTCCAGCGACAGCGATTTCGTCAGGCCGGTCATGGCGTGCTTGGTCGCGGTGTAGGCGATCGAGTTCGGGCGCGGGACGTGCGCGGAGATGGAGCCGTTGTTGATGATCCGGCCGCCCTGCGGGTCCTGGGCCTTCATCACCCGGAAGGCGGCCTGGGCGCAGAGGAAGGATCCGGTGAGGTTGACGTCGACGACGGACCGCCAGGCCTCGTACGTGAGGTCCTCCAGTGCGACGCCGGCGGGGCCGAAGGTGCCCGCGTTGTTGAAGAGCAGGTCGAGCCGCCCGTGCCGCTCCCGTACCGTCTCGAACAGGGCGCCGACCTCGTCCGGGTCACTGACGTCCGCCGGTACGCACAGCACGTCCGCGGCGGCGCCGGCCGCCTTCGCGGTGTCCTCCAGGGGTTCCGGGCGGCGGCCGGCCACGGTCACCGACCAGCCGGCGCCGGCCAGCGCGAGGGCGACGTAGCGGCCGATGCCCGAGCCCGCCCCGGTCACCACGGCGATCTTGTTTCCACGTGCGTTCATGGGGCCGCAGGGTACGTCACACGGGAGGCGGGTCCACGGGCGTTCCGACAGCTGAGAGCATGGATCGCTCAGGGGTGCGAAAAGAAGACAAAAGACTGGAGTTCCGCATGTCGGAGAGAGGCCCCTCGACGGCCCCCTCGGAAGAGTCGCCGCACGGCTCGGTCCCCGTCGCCGGCGCGGTCCCGACCGCCGACGCCGCACCGCTGAAGGCCGCGCGGCGCACCGGCCTGCTCGTCACCTTCATCCTGGGCGGGCTGACGGCCCTGCCCCCGCTGTCCATGGACATGTACCTGCCCGCCCTGCCGCAGGTCACCGACGCCCTGCACAGCCCGGCCGCCACCGTCCAGCTCACCCTGACCGCCTGCCTGGCCGGCATGGCGCTGGGCCAACTGGTCATCGGCCCGATGAGCGACAAGTGGGGCCGCCGACGCCCGCTGCTCATCGGCATGATCGTCTACGTGCTCGCCACCGCGATCTGCGCCCTCGCCCCCACCACCGAGCTGTTGATCGCCTTCCGGCTCCTCCAGGGCCTGGCCGGCGCGGCCGCCATCGTCATCGCGCGCGCCGTCGTCCGCGACCTGTACGACGGTGTCGAGATGGCCCGGTTCTTCTCCACCCTGATGCTGATATCCGGGGTCGCCCCGATCATCGCCCCGCTCATCGGCGGGCAGATCCTGCGCGTCGCCGACTGGCGCGGCGTCTTCGTCGTCCTGACCGCCGTCGGCACCGCGCTGACCCTCGTGGTCTGGCGGGGACTCGGCGAGACCCTGCCGCCCGAGCGCCGCCACACCGGCGGCGTCGGCGCGGCGCTGCGGACCATGCGCGGGCTGCTCGGCGACCGGGTGTTCGCCGGGTACACCCTCGCCGGCGGGTTCGCCTTCGCGGTCCTCTTCTCCTACATCTCCGCCTCGCCCTTCGTGGTGCAGGAGATCTACGGTGCCTCGCCGCAGGCGTTCAGCCTGCTGTTCGGCCTGAACTCCGTCGGCCTGATCGTCGTCGGGCAGATCAACGGCAAGCTGCTGGTGGGCCGGGTCAGCCTCGACAAGGCCCTCGGCGTCGGGCTCGCGATCATCACCACCGCCTCGGTGGCCCTGCTGCTGATGGCCGGCGGGGTCTTCGGCGAGGTCGGGTTGTTCCCGATGGCCACCGCGCTGTTCGTGCTGATGTCGGCCATGGGCCTGCTGCTGCCGAACACCAACGCGCAGGCTCTGATGCGCACCCCGCACGCCGCCGGGTCGGCCTCCGCGCTGCTGGGCACCTCCTCGTTCCTCGTCGGGGCGATGGCCTCCCCGCTGGTCGGGATCGCCGGCGAGGACACGGCGGTGCCGATGGCTGTGGTGCAGTTGTCCTGTTCGCTGCTCGCGGTGGCCTGCTTCCTGGGCCTGTGTCGGCCGTGGCGCGGTCGGGGGCCGATGGCGGTCGCCGAGACCCGCGCGTAGGTCCTGTCCGGGTCGCGCACCGCCCGGGGCGCGGCCCCGGCCCGGCCCTGCGGTACGTCACCGGGCCCGGGCGGCGGTCCCGCCGCGTCACCGGGCCCCGCTCGGCGCCGTAAACTTCGCGGGTGAACGCCGCCTCCGCCCCCGCACCCACCACCGCCGCAACCCTCCGGTCCGCGCTGGGCGGGCTCCTCGACGGGCTCCCCCCGAAGCAGGCCTCCGCCGCCGTGGAGCGGCTCATCGCCAACTACCGGGGCACCATCCCGACCGACGCGCCCGTACTGCGCGACCGCTCCGACGTCGCGGCGTACGCGGCCTACCGGATGCCGGCCACCTTCGAGGCGGTGCGGTCCGCGCTGGACGGGCTGGCCGAGGCGGCCCCGGAGTGGGTCCCGGCCTCGCACGTCGACGTGGGCGGCGGCACCGGGGCCGCGACCTGGGCCGTGGACGCCACCTGGGACGGGCCGCGCGAGACCACCGTGCTGGACTGGGCGGAACCCGCGCTGGTCCTGGGTCGGGAACTGGCCGCGGCCTCCGCCTCCCCGGTGCTCCGCGCGGCCGAGTGGCGGCGGGCCGTCATCGGGTCCGGGATCGCCCTGCCCGACGCGGACCTGGTGACCGTGTCGTACGTCCTGGGCGAGTTGACGGCGGAGGCCCGCCGGGCCGTCGTCGCGGAGGCCGCGCGCGCCGGTCGGGCGGTGGTGCTGGTCGAGCCGGGCACCCCGGACGGGTACCTGCGCCTGCGCGAGGCCCGCGAGCAGCTGATCGAGGCCGGCCTGACGGTGGCCGCGCCCTGCCCGCACGACGGCACCTGCCCGATCGAGGTCGGGAAGGACTGGTGCCACTTCTCGGCCCGGGTCAGCCGGTCCTCCCTGCACCGTCAGGTCAAGGGCGGCTCCCTGCCGTACGAGGACGAGAAGTTCGCCTACGTGGCCGCGACCCGCTTCCCGGTCGAGCCGGCCACCTCCCGGATCACGCGGAGGCCGCAGATCCGGAAGGGACTCGTCCTGCTGGACCTGTGCGGTCCGCAGGGGACGGGCGAGGGCGAGGGCCTGACCCGGGCCACCGTGACCAAGCGCCACGGTGATCTGTACAAGGCGGCGCGGGACGCCGACTGGGGACAGGAGTGGCCGCCGCCCGCCGGGTGACGTCCGCCTCCGCCGCGTCCCTCCCGGTGACGTCCGCCGCGGCTACATCCGCAGCTCCTGGGTGCAGCACTTCACGCTGCCGCCGCCCTTGAGCAGTTCGCCCAGGTCCATCGGGACCGGCTCGAAGCCCCGGTCCCGCAGGGGTGCCAGGAGGCCCGTGGCGGCCTGCGGGACCAGCACGTGCAGCCCGTCGGAGACGGAGTTCAGCCCGAAGGCCGCCGCGTCCCGGTCCTCCACGAGGAGGGCGTCCGGGAAGAGGCGCCGGAGCACGGCCCGGCTGCCCGGCGAGAAGGCCCGCGGGTAGTACATGACCTCGTCGCCGTCGAGTACGGACAGGGCCGTGTCGAGGTGGTAGTAGCGGGGGTCCACCAGGTCGAGGCCGATGACCGGGCGGCCGAAGAACTCCTGGGCCTCGTCGTGCGACAGGGGGCTGGAGCGGAAGCCCCGGCCGGCCAGGATGTAGGTGGCGGTGACGGCGAAGTCGCCCTCGCCCTCGTTGACGTGGGATGGCTCGCGGATGTCCGTGAAGCCGTGGGTGCGGAACCAGTCGAGGTGGAGTTCCGCCTCGGCGGTGCGTTCCGGGTAGGCGAACCGGGCTCCGAGGACCCGGCCGTCGACGACCAGGGCGCCGTTCGCGGCGAACACCATGTCGGGCAGGTCGGGGTCGGGCACGAGGGTCTCGACGGTGTGGCCGAGGGCGCGGTAGCGGTCCCTCAGATCCTCCCACTGGGCCAGTGCGAGGGGCAGGTCCACCGGTTTCGTGGGGTCCATCCACGGGTTGATGGAGTACGTGACCTTGAAGTGCGCGGGCGGGCACATCAGGTATCGCCGGGGTGTGGCGTCTCTGCGCAATGAAGGCTCCTCACGGTGATGAGGAGTGAATCGTCTCTCCTCCGGGGCGACCGCGCACTGAACTGACCGGGTGGTTCAGCTCAATGACCGAAACACAAGACGAAACGTCTCGCATTGATACGTTGGCCGGATGAACGAGACCCCTGCCGCCCAGCCGCGAGACGCCAAGGCCCGCACCCCCAAGGCCCCGGACGCCGGCCGCCGCAGCGACCGGTCCCGGCGGGCCATCCTGGACGCCGCCCTGGACCTGGTCGGGGAGGTCGGCTACAACCGGCTCACCATCGAGGCCATCGCGGCCCGCGCGAAAGTCGGCAAGCAGACCATCTACCGCTGGTGGCCGTCCAAGGCGGCGGTGCTGCTGGAGGCCTCGCTCGCGCTGGCCGGCGAGGCGGAGGAGGGCGTGGAGTGGACCGGCTTCCCGGACACCGGGGACCTGGCCGCCGACCTGAAGCACGTCCTGCGGGCGACGGTGGACCAGTTCAACGACGTGAAGTACGAGGCCGCCGCCCGCGCCCTGACCGCGGCCGGCGCCACCGACGCGGAGCTGGGCGCACGTATGACCGAGCAGTTGCTGGAGCCCCAGCTCGCCCTGTACGAGGCACGGTTGCGCGCGGCGCGGGCGGCGGGCCAACTGGCGTCGGACGCCGATCTGCGGCTGACCGCGGAACTGCTGGTGGGGCCGCTGACGCACCGCTGGCTGATGCGGACGGCGCCGCTCACGCACGCCTACGCGGACGCCCTCGTGGACACGGTGCTGCGCGGCGTCGGCGGGGTGGGAAAAGTCACCGCCTGACACTCGGCCGACCGGGGTCCTACCGGGGGCCGAGAACATATGGCCGAATTCTGTGGTTATGTGGGCCACCCGAGTTCGGGGGTGCGGTCACCCGGGGCCCGGGATGGTGGGACCATGTGAGGGTCTGCCGGGGCAACGGTGAGGTGAGGGGATTGATGGGGTCTGAGTCCGGCCGCGTCCAACGCGGCGAGCAGAGCAGGATTTCCCAGTGGCTGCGCCGCCGGCCGAAACCCACTCCGGAGGACCCCGGCGAGGAACGCGAAGCCCTGCTGTTGGCCGTCGCCGCCGCGGGCCTCCCGATCGCCCCGGCCGCCCATCCCGCCGGCTACCGGTGTTCCTGCGACCGCATCGGCTGTCCCACGCCGGCGCGGCACCCCGTCTCCTTCGCCTGGCAGACCCAGTCGACCACCGACCGCGCGCAGATCGAGCGGTGGGCCCGCAACCAGCCCCAGGCCAACTTCATCACCGCGACCGGCATGGTCCACGACGTCCTGGACGTCCCGCTGGAGGCCGGCCGTGACGCGCTGACCCGCCTGCTGGCCGCCGGTGTCGAGGTGGGCCCGGTCGCCGAGTCCGGCGGTACGGGCGAACAGGCACGGATGCTGTTCTTCACCGCCACCCGGGGCACCCCGGAGGACGAGGACGAGTGGTGGCCGTGCGAACTGGACTGCCACCCCGAGACGATGGACGAACACCCGGGCCTGCGCTGGCACTGCCGGGGCAGCTACGTCCTGGTCCCGCCGGCCGCCCTCCCCGGTGACCTCTCGGTCGGCTGGCTGCGCGGCATGGAGCACCCGCTCCCGGACCCGCTGACGCTGCTGGAGACCCTCACGGACGCCTGCGCCCTCTACGCGGGCTCCGCCGCCCGGACCCCGGAGGCCGTGGCCTGGCCCCTGGGCCGCTGAGCCCCTCGGCCCCGGAGCCCGGCCCCGGAGCCCGGCCCCGGAGCCCTCGACGGACCGCCGGCCCCTCAGTGGATCTGCGTCACGACCACGTCGAGGGACCACGCCTTCGCCGGCTTCGCGGGAACGTCGGCCTCCACCGCGTAGCCGAGGTCCCGCAGGGCCGTCACCAGCTCCGCCGGCGACTCCGGGGCCGCCCCGGCGAGCAGCAGGTCCCGGACCAGCCGCCCCTTCGTGGCCTTGTTGAAGTGGCTCACCACCGACCGCTTCTCCACGCCGTCCACGGTCTGCGCGTGCAGCACCCGCACCGTGGCGGTCCGCCCCGCGACCTCGCCCTTGGGCTTCCACGCGGAGGCGTAGGCCGAGGACCGCAGGTCCAGCACCAGCCCGTCCCCGGCGGCCTCCGGCAGCACCGACGCCATCGGCTCCCGCCAGTACGCGCCCAGCGCCCCCAGCCCCGGCAGCCTGACGCCCATGGAGCACCGGTACGACGGGATGCGGTCGGTGACCCGTACCGCGCCCCACAGCCCGGAGAAGACCAGCAGCGACCGCTCGGCCGCCGCGACGGCGGACGCGGGCAGGTCGGCCAGGCCGAGCGCGTCGTACAGCACCCCGGTGTAGATCTCGCCGGCCGGTCGCGCGACGGCCGTGCGCAGCTCGGCGTTCTTCGCGATCTCGCCCCGCAGCCCCTCGCTGAGGCCCAGGACCTCGCGCGCCTTGAACTCGTCGCCGACGCACAGCTCGACCAGTTCCTCCAGGACCGCCGCCCGCGCCCCGGCCAGCCCCGGCAGCGACAGCGTGTCCGGCTTCAGCGGTGCGCCGGAGCCGCCGGCGGCCTTTCCCTCGGAGGGCGGCAGCAGCACGAGCACGGTGGTTCTCCTTCGGTACGACACGGCGCAGGGGGTGCGGCCCCCGAGCCAGGGTAGACGGCTCGACGCGACGGCGAGGCCGCCCGGCCATAGGCTCGGTCCATGCCACGCCGTCACCTGCACATGACCGGCGCAGACGGGGCTGCCCTGCGGGCCGCACTGCGTGACCTGCGGACGAAGCTCGACGTGCCGCGGGAGTTCCCCGCCGAGGTGCTCGCCGAGGCGGAGCGGGTCGTACGCGATCCGCGCCTGCCGGCGTACGACGCCACCGATCTCCCCCTCTTCACCCTCGACCCGCCGACCTCCCTCGATCTCGACCAGGCCATGCACCTGGCGAGGCGGCCCGCCGGCGGCTACCGCGTGCACTACGCCATCGCGGACGTCGCGGCCTTCGTGACGCCCGGCGGCGCCCTCGACGCCGAGGCCCACCGCCGGGTCACCACCCTGTACTTCCCCGACGGGAAGGTCCCCCTGCACCCGGCGGTGCTCTCGGACGGCGCGGCGAGCCTGCTGCCCGACCAGGACGCCCCCGCGCTGCTGTGGCGGTTCGACCTGGACGCCGACGGCCGGGTCGAGACCACCGAGGTGCGCCGCGCGCTGGTGCGCAGCCGCGCCAAGCTCGACTACTCCGGCGTCCAGCGGGCGATCGACTCCGGTACGGCGGAGGAGACCGTGGCCCTGCTCAAGGACATCGGGGTGCGCCGCGAGGCCCTGGAGACCGAACGTGGCGGGGTCTCCCTCGACGTGCCCGACCAGGAGATCGTCGAGCACGACGGCGCGTACACCCCGGCCTACCGGATCCCGCTGCCGGCGGACGGCTGGAACGCCCAGATGTCGCTGATGACCGGCATGGCCGCCGCCGAACTGATGCTCGCCGCGGGCGCCGGCATCCTGCGCACCCTCCCGAACGCCCCCGACGGCGCGGTCGGCCGGCTGCACCGGGTGGCGAAGGCCCTGCGGATCGAGTGGCCCCACCACGTCCCGTACGCCGAACTCGTCCGCTCCCTCGACCCGCGGCTCCCCCACCACGCGGCGTTCCTCCAGGAGTGCACGACCCTGCTCCGCGGCGCCGGGTACACCGTCTTCACCGACGGGCGGACCCCCGACCCGCTGCTGCACGCGGCGGTGGCCGCCCCGTACACGCACTGCACCGCTCCCCTGCGACGGCTCGTCGACCGCTACACCGGCGAGCTGTGCGTGGCGGCGGTCGCCGGGGTCGCACCGCCTGCGTGGGCGGTCGACGCGCTGGCCGGGCTCCCCCGCGAGATGGCGGAGGGCAACCGGCTGGCCAACACGGTGGAACGGGAGTCCGTGAACCTGGTCGAGGCCGCCCTGCTGACGGGCCACGTCGGCGACACCTTCGACGCGGTGGTCATCGACGTCAAGGAACGCGAGCCGCTGGTGGGAACGGTCCATCTGGAGGACCCCGCGGTGGTCGGCCGCGTCGAGTCCCCGGCCGACGCGTTGCCGCTCGGCGAACGGATCCGGGTCCGGCTCACGGCGGCCGACCTGGGCACCGCGCGGATCCTGTTCGCCCCGGCCTGATCCCGTCCGCCCGTCGCCGGCCATGGCCACGGGCCCCGGCTCCTGTCATCATCTGCGCACGGCGCCACAGGACCGGGCCGTGCGCCGCCTCGGGGGAGGACAACGGATGGGTGCCGTCCACATACCCGCGCGCCCACCGGCGCACCGCCCGCCCCGGACCGCGCGGACGCCGGTCCGGCCCCTGACCCGGCCGCCGGCTCCCCCGCTGCGCCCCCACATCGTCAACTACACCGGGTTCCTCACCGAGTTCGCGGTCCCCCGACGCCGGCTGGAGCTGCCGACCGGCCTGGTCACGCTCGTCTTCACCTTCACCGAGGGGCTGTGGGTGGCCCGTACCGGCGCGGGCGCCGACATCGGGGGAGCCGACGGCGGGGGCGTCGCCCTCGCGGGCGCCGGGCTCGACACGGCCCGGCTGATGCCCGCCTCCCGCGCCCTGATCAGCGGCCCCCGCAGCGGTCCGGCGATAGGGGTGCACGCGGGCCGGGTCCACGGGTTGGAGGTGAACATGAGCCCGCTGGGCGCCTACCGGCTGTTCGGCATCCCCATGGTGCACTTCGAGGAGGCCCGGGTGGACCTGGCGGAGGTCCTGGGCCCCGACGGGCGGCACCTGGCGGACCGGCTCGCGGCGTTGGGCGGCTGGCGGGAGCGGTTCGACCTGCTCGACTCGGTGTTCGTCGCCCGTCTGGAGCGGGGGCCGGCCGTCGCGCCCGAGGTGCGCGGGGCGCTGGCCCGGCTGTGGGCCGACAGCGGGACCTCCCTGGCCCGGGCGACGGCCGGGTCCGGCTGGAGCGCCCGCACGCTGCGCGCCCGGTTCCGTGAGCAGGTCGGGCTGTCGCCGAAGGCCGTCGCCCGGGTGTTCCGCCTCCAGTACGCGCTGCGCCGGCTCGCGGCCGGGGAGCCGCCCGCCCGGGTCGCGGCGGCCTGTGGTTACCACGACCAGGCCCACTTGAGCCGGGAGGTGAAGGCGATGACCGGGCTGCCGCCGTCCCGCTTCGCGCTGTTGCGCGGGGGGCTGCCGCCGGGGTCGGCCATCGACCGGACGCCGGGCCGGATCACGAGCGTGCTGCTGTGAATCGGCCACGCGTGCCGTTTTTGACAAGACAGGGCCGCTCCGGTTTGCCACGCTCGGCGCGGGACCCCGCACTGCGTCGGCTCGTCACGGGGGTGTGAGCCGGCGCAGTGCGGTGACCAGGGCGCGCGGGTCGTCGGCGTGGAAGCGGATGGTGCGCGCCTGCCCCGGCCCGCCGAGGGGGCGGACGAAGGACAGCGGACGGTTCAGTTCCAGTGTCACGGAGGTCTGGCTCCCGACGATCAGGTCGAGCAGCTGCTCCTCCTCGTCCAGGGTGACCAGCCGTCCTTCGGGGTAGCGGCGGTCCACCCGGACCGAGGTCACCGCGTCCGGCGGGACGGTGAGGTCGAACAGGGCCCCGTACCGGATCCGCAGGGAGCCGTCGGCGCCGACGACGTGCGGTCGCACCACGCAGGCGGCGTGCATCGCGAGGACCAGCACCACCCCGTACACGTCGAGGACGAGCACCACCCGGTGCACGGCCGGCCAGGGGATCAGCAAGGCCAGCGCGACGGTCTCGATCAGCGACACGAAGAGCAACCCGTACATCATGGCCGTCTGCGGGCCGGTGTACCCGGCGGGCACGTCGCCCGTCCCGACGCCGTGCGGTGCCCGGCGTCCGAGCCACCGCCCGAGTGAGGCGGCGGCCCGCAGTTCGTGCAGCAGCAGTCGGCGGACGGTTTGCGGGACCACCGCGCGCACGGCTCCCCGCCAGGCCTCCCCGGGGGCGGCGCCCCGGGCGCGCCGCTCGACGTAGAGCCCGCGCAGTACCCGGGCCTCCAGCAGCAGCACCCCGAGCACCAGCGTCTCGGCCGCGATCGGCACCCAGCCGGGCAGCCGCACCCCGGCCACCAGGCAGACCACCAGCGCCAGTTCACCGGGGACGACGGCGGTCGCCGCGATCCGGGCCGCCCTGATCGCGCTCATCCCCTGCCCCTCTCCATGAACCCCTCCATGACCCGGCGCACGACTTCCGCCTGCGCCGGCGGGTACTCGGCGAGCAACGCCTCCTTGAACCCGGGGGCGACCGGCCCGTCCGACGGGATCGCGGCGAACACCTCGTCGGGCACGGCCGCCACCAGGGCCCGCGCGAGGGGAGCGATTCGCGGGTCGTCGACGGGTGCGCCGGCCAGCTCGTCGAGCCGCTCGTACAGGGTGAGGACGGCCGGATCGGCGGCCAACGTCCCGAGCAGGGCGTAGACCTCGTCGCCGATGGCGCCCGTGCCGTCGAGCAGCGTGAGGTGTTCGCGGTCCAGGGCGGCGCTGGGCGAGTCCGTCGCCGGCGCCTTGGCGAGCAGCGCGGCGAGCGCCGGCGACAGCGGCTCGACCTCCCCGGGCGGGGCGGCGAGGAGCAGGGCGAGCCGCTGCCGGCGGGCGGCCAGTTCGGCCTGCTGCCGGGCCAGGTCGGCGTCCAGTTCCGCCAGTACCTCGGCCAGTTCGCGGCCCGCGTCGTCGGCGAGGACGTCGCGGACCTCGTCGAGGCTCAGCCCCAGCTCGGTGAGCCGGCGTACACGGGCCAGCAGGACCGCGTCGCGCACGGTGTAGGCCCGGTATCCGTTGGGGCGCCGCTCCGGTTCCGGGAGCAGCCCGACTTGGTGGTAGTGCCGGATCGCCCGGGTGGTGAGCCCGACGAGCGCGGCGATCTCTCCGATCCGCATGGGGACAGTAGAAACCCTGCCGTCACGTCAAGGTCAAGCGGCCTCGGGGGTGCCGGTAGCATGGTCGTCACGCAGAACGACACAAGCGGGCGGCCGCGTCGGGATCCTCGGATCCCGCCGAGGAACGTCCGGGCTCCACAGGGCAGGGTGGTGGCTAACGGCCACCCGGGGTGACCCGCGGGACAGTGCCACAGAAAACAGACCGCCGGGGACCTCGGTCCTCGGTAAGGGTGAAACGGTGGTGTAAGAGACCACCAGCGCCTGAGGTGACTCAGGCGGCTAGGTAAACCCCACCCGGAGCAAGGTCAAGAGGAGTCGTCTCCGGACGGCTCTGCGCGGACGATCGAGGGCTGCCCGCCCGAGTCCGCGGGTAGACCGCACGAGGCCGGCGGCAACGCCGGTCCTAGATGGATGGCCGTCTCCCCGGCGACCGCGAGGTCACCGGGCGACAGAACCCGGCGTACAGCTTGTGTCGTTCTGCGCCACCGCCCTGACCAGGGGTTTCCTCCGGTCAGGGCGGTTTCGTGCGTTCGGGCGGTCTTGTCCGGGGCGCGCGGCGGTGTCAGCGCAGGTGGCCGGTGTCGTTCAGCAGCCGCACCGAGGCGTTGCCGTCGGCGTAGTAGGCCACGGCCGAGAGGGAGGCCGCGGACAGCTCCATCTTGAACAGCGACTCGGGCGGGGCGCCCAGGGCGAGGCGCACCAGCGTCTTGACCGGGGTCACGTGCGTGACGACCAGCACCGTCCGGCCGGCGTGCGCGGACACCAGCCGGTCGCGGGCGGCCGAGACCCGGCGGGTGACGGTGGCGAAGCTCTCGCCGCCGCCCGTGGGGGCGGCCTTCGGGGAGTCCAGCCATGCCTGGAGGTCGTCGGGGAAGCGTGCGCGCACCTCGGCGAAGGTCAGGCCCTCCCACGCGCCGAAGTCCGTCTCGCGCAGGCCCTCTTCGATCGCCACCGGCAGGCCGAGCCGGTCGGCGACCGCCTGGGCGGTCTCCCGGCAGCGTCGCAGCGGGGAGCTGACGACGGCCTGTACGGTGCCCCGCGCGGCCAGCGCCTCGGCGACCGCGGCGGCCTGGCGGCGACCGGCCGGGGAGAGTTCGGGGTCGGTGCCGCCGCTGCCGGAGAAGCGCTTCTGCGGGGTCAGGGCCGTCTCGCCGTGCCGCAGCAGTACCAGGGTCGCGGGCGCGCCGAGGTCGGGACCCCAGCCGGTGCCCGTCGTGGGCGCGGCGGCGGTGGGCTCACCGGACTCGCCGGGCTCCGCGAAGAGGGTGTCGGCGGCCGGAGCCGCCGAGGCGGCGAGCGCCGCCCGGACGGCGGCCGCGCCGGCCGCCGCGTCCCCGGGCGGCCCGGAGGCCGGCGGGGTCGCCAGGGCGCGCGCGGCGCTCCGGTCGAAGACGGCCGTGGAGCCCGAGGGTTCCCACTGCCTGCCGCGCTTGCCGGCGTCCATGGCCTCGTTGGCGAGCCGGTCCGCGTGCTTGTTCTTCTCGCGCGGGATCCACTCGTACGTCACCTGCGAGCGGGGCAGGATCTTCGCCGCCTCCGCCGCGAGCGGCTTCATGTCCGGGTGCTTGATCTTCCAGCGCCCCGACATCTGCTCGACGACGAGCTTGGAGTCCATGCGGACGAGGACCACCGCGTCAGGCGCCAGCTCGTGCGCGGCGCGCAGCCCGGCGATCAGGCCCTTGTACTCCGCCACGTTGTTCGTCGCGACGCCGATGTACTCGGCGCGCTCGGCGAGGGTTTCCCCCGTCGCCGGGTCGAGGACGACCGCGCCGTAGCCGGCGGGCCCCGGGTTGCCCCGGGAGCCGCCGTCCGCTTCCACGACAAACCGCGGCATCAGATGCCCGAGTCGGCCGCACGGACGAGGATGCGTCCGCAGTTCTCGTGGCGGACGACCTGGTCGCGGGCCGCGGCCTTGATCTCGTTGATCTCGGCCATGTCGAGCTCCAGGCGGCAGCCCTCGCAGCGGCGCTGGTAGAGGCGCGCGGCGCCGACGCCGCCCTGCTTGACGCGGATCTTCTCGTACAGCGCCATCAGGGCTTGCGGCATGGAGCCGACGATGACCTCGCGGTCCTTGGCGATGCCGGCGACCTCGGCGTCGATCTCACCGGTGGCGGCGTCACGGCGGGCGGTGGCGTCCGCGAGCTTGACCTCCAGCGAGGCGACCCGATCGGTCAGCTCGGTGACGCGCTCCTGCGCGCCCTCCAGACGCTCCATGACCTCCAGGACGACGTCCTCCAGGTCGCCCTGGCGCTTGGCGAGCAGGACGACCTCGCGCTGGAGGTTCTCCAGGTCGCGGGCCGAGACGCCGACGCCCGAGTCGAGCCGCTGCTGGTCGCGGGCCGCGCGCTGACGGACCTGGTCGACGTCCTGCTCCGCCTTGGTCTGCTCGCGGGCGGCGTCCTTGGCCTGGGTCTGGACGGCGACGAGCAGGTCGCGCTGCTGGGCGAGGTCCTTGGTCAGGGAGTCGACCTCGGCGTGCTCGGGCAGCGACTTGCGCTTGTGGGCGAGCTGAGACAGCCGGACGTCCAGGGCCTGGACGTCGAGAAGTCGGATCTGGTCGGCGGGCTCGGCGTTCAGTTGGGGGCTCCAGGGTTATGAGAAGGGGAGGTCACGGACGGCGCGTGCGCCGTCCACGGGTCGGTGACCGTGCGCGAGACGTGGGTCCGCAGACCCCAGCCGTGGCGCTCGGAGATCGCGTCGAGCTGCGCTGCGGCCTGCTCGCACCAGGGCCACTCGGTGGCCCAGTGGGCGGCGTCGACGAGGGCGAGGGGGCTCTGCCCGCGGGCCTCGGACACCGGGTGGTGGCGCAGGTCGGAGGTGAGGAAGACGTCCACGCCGGCGGCGCGGACCTGCTCGAAGAGGCTGTCGCCGGAGCCGCCGCTGACGGCGACGGTGCGGATCGGCGTGTCCGGGTCACCGGCCACGCGGATGCCCTGGGCGGTCTGGGGCAGCCAGGCGGCGGCGCGGGCGGCGAACTCGCGGAGGGTCTCGGGGTGGTCCAGTTCGCAGATCCGGCCGAGACCGCGACGGCCCTCGGGGTCGGTGGGGTCCGGGACCAGGGGGCCGGTGATGCGCAGGTCGAGGGCGCCGGCCAGGGCGTCGGAGACCCCGGGGTCGGCGGTGTCGGCGTTGGTGTGCGCGACGTGCAGGGCGATGTCGTTCTTGATCAGCGTGTGCACGACGCGGCCCTTGAAGGTGCCCGCCTCGACGGTGGTGGTGCCCCGCAGGTAGAGGGGGTGGTGGGTGACGACCAGGTCGGCCCCCAGCTTCACGGCCTCGTCGATGATCTCCTGGACGGGGTCGACGGCGAACAGGACGCGGGAGATCTCGGCGTCGGGATCGCCGCAGACGGTTCCGACGGCGTCCCACTGCTCGGCCCGCGAGGGGGGCCAGAGAGCGTCCAGCGCGGCGATGACTTCAGAGAGACGGGGCACGGGCCAAGGCTACCGTCCGCCCGGACCGGCCCCGTGCTCGACGTCGGACCGTCCCCGCGGGCGGTCGCCGGGTGTCCCGGGGCGTCTTCGGGGGCTCCCGGGGGGTGACGCGGGACCCGCCCTCCTCATCCCAAACCCCCCGAAATGGCACAGCACACTGCCGACCCCGGTCTGAGGGGAACGCCCATCGGGCCACCCGTACGTGTGAAGCGCGGTTGCTGGTGTTGTTCGGCGAGAGGCACGAAAACTAGCTTCCTCACCGGAGGTGACGGCCCGGATGACTGTCTGTGCCATCGAAATGACGACGACGGCCCCGTTCACGATCGCCGCGGACGGGTCGTACGCGACCCGCCTGGCCGGGGTCGGCGAGGCCCGCTACCCGGAGCGTTGGACCCTCTCCGGACCCGAGCCCTACGCGGTTCCGCTGCCGCTCTCGCAGCCGGAGGAGGCGGACACCGAGGTGTCGCCGCTCGCCGACGGGCGGGTGCTGATCCATCGTCGCGTCGCGGACCGGCACGCGTTCGCGCTGCTGTACCCGACGGGACCCGTCGGGTCGGCGGGCGCCGGCGGGGGCCCTTGCACCGGGGAACGCCCGCTGGGCGCCGTGCAGCCCGCGACCGAGGACGTACGGGTGAGCCTGCTGCCGCCGTCCCCGGACGGCGACGTCGCCTTCGCCCTGGAGGTGGGGGCGGACGAGACCGTCGTCTGGCAGGTGGCCGGGAGCGCGTTCGGCCCGGAGCGCGTGGCCCGCGTGCCCGGCCGCTGTTCGGGCGGCGTCTGGCTGGACCGGGCGGGCCGCCTGTTGGCGCTGGACCGTGAACTGGACGGCCCCACCAAGACCGTGGTCGTCGACCTGGGCCGGGGCGGGGACGTCACCCCGCTCCTGCAGATCGCGGAGGACAGCGACGACCGGTTGCTGTCGGCGGCCCCGGACAGTGGCCTGCTGCTGATCCGCTCGGACGCGCCGGGCGAGCCCCGGCTCGGCTGGGGGGTTCTGGGCAGTTCCCGCCCGGTCCGCTTCCCGGAGTGCCTGCGGCCGGCGGACGCGGTGCCGTTCGCGGTGCAGCCGGGGCAGGCGCTGATGCCGGAGACCTGTGGGGTGGCGCTGCGCGTGCCCGAGGGCATCGTGTTGTGGCGGCCCGCCGACCGGCACGTCTTCCGTCTGGCGGCCCCGGTGGGCTGGCTCGGCGGCGGCCTGTGGAGCGCGGAGGGCCGGTTGCGCCTTCCGTACGCCACGCCGGAGGTCCCGTGCGGCGTGGCGACCCTGCGCCGGCCGATCGCCCCGCCGGCCCCGGTGCGCGTGGCCCCGGCGGAGGTGGCCCCGGTCGACGCGGAGCCGGTGGACCCGGCGCCGGTGGACGTGACGCCGGCGACGCCCCGCCCCGTCCCGCTCCAGCAGGCGCCGCTGAGCTGAGGCCCGTACGTCGGGCGTCGGCGGCCCTCTGCTAGACAGGGGGGATGGCGAACCCAGGGGCTCACGACGCGGTGCTGTGCGATGTCGACCAGGTGATCCGGTTCTACGACACGACCCGTGTGACGGAGCTGGAGCGGGCGACGGGGCTGGCCGAGGGCACGACCGGCAAGGTGGCGTTCGCCCCGGAGCGGGAGGAGCCGCTGATGGTGGGCCGGCTCACCCGCGACCAGTGGGCGGAGTCCGTCACGGCCGAACTCGCCGGGTCGTTCGGCCTGCCGGTCGATACGGCCCGCGCGTTGGCCGGCGCCTTCACCGGGGCGCCGTTCTCCGCCGACCCGGCGGTCGTGGACCTGCTGCGCCGGGTGCGCGCGGCGGGGGTGCCCGTGGTCCTGGTGACCAACGCGACCCTGGACCTGGAGGACGACCTGGAGTCCTTGGGCCTGGCCGATCTCGCGGACCACGTGGTGAGCAGCGCCCGCGTGGGCGTGGCGAAGCCGGACCGGGAGATCTACGAGATCGCCGCCGCCCGGGCGGGCGTGGACCCGGCCCGCTGCCTGTTCGTCGACGACCGCGAGGAGAACGTCCGGGCGGCCGTCGCGCTCGGCATGACGGGCGTCCACTACCGGGAGCCCGCCGACCTGCGTGGCCCGCTGGGCCTGGCGTCCGGGGCCTGACCCGGCGGGGACCGGGGCCCGTCGCCCCGGTCCCCGCTCGGGTCAGTCGTGCTTGAGGCCGAGGACCTCGGTGGCCGCGAAGGTCTCGTTCGCGGGGCGGGCGTCGTAGTGCGGGGTGAGGACCTCGTCGAGTTCCTCGTAGGAGAAGGCCTCCTTGGTGGTGTCGAACTTCGCGGCCACTCTGGGGCGTTCCATCACGACGACGATCCCGCCGTGCACCACGAACAGTTGCCCGTTGGCCTTCGCCGAGGCGGGCGAGGCGAGGTAGCCGACCAGCGGGGAGACGTGCTCGGGGGCGAGTGCGTCGAGCCTGTCGTCCTGCGGGACCTGGAAGCCGGCGAAGACGTCCTCGGTCATGCGGGTGCGGGCGCGCGGGCAGATCGCGTTGGCCGTGACCCCGTACTTGGCGAGGGCGAGGGCCGTCGAGGTGGTGAGGCCCACGATGCCGCCCTTGGCCGCCGCGTAGTTCGGCTGGCCGGCAGAGCCGCCGAGGAAGGCCTCGGAGGAGGTGTTGACGATCCGGCCGTAGACCGGGCCGCCGGCCGCCTTGGAGCGTTCCCGCCAGTGCACCGAGGCGAAGTGGGTGGTGTTGAAGTGTCCCTTGAGGTGGACCCGGATCACCGAGTCCCACTCGGCCTCCGACATCGAGAAGACCATCCGGTCGCGGAGGATGCCCGCGTTGTTGACGAGGACGTCGAGCTTGCCGAAGCTGCTGACGGCCAGTGCGACCAGTTCCCGGGCCTGCTCGAAGTCGGCGACGTCGCCGAGGTGGGCGACGGCCGCTCCGCCCGCCGCGCGGATCTCCGCGGCCACCTCCTCCGCCGGGGCGGCGGAGGCCTCCCCCGAGCCGTCGCGGCCGGGTTGGCCGAAGTCGTTGACGACCACGCTCGCGCCGAGCCGGGCGAGTTCGATCGCCTCCGCCCGGCCCAGGCCCCGGCCCGCCCCCGTGACGATCGCGGAGAGTCCCTCAAGTGGCAGTGACATCCGTACGGTTCCTCTCTCGGAGTTCGCTCAGAGTTCGATGCAGGTGCGCAGGGCGACGCCGGTGCGCATCTGGTCGAGGGCCTCGTTGATCTCGCCGAGCCGCACCCGGTGGGTGATCAGGCCCGCGAGGTCCACCCGGCCGGCCCGCCACAGGGCGATGGTGCGCTCGTAGGAACGCAGGACGTCGCCGCCGCCGTACATCGACGGCAGGATCTTCTTCTCGTCGAAGAACAGCGAGAACATGTTGATCGAGTAGTTGTCGTCGAGGGCGCCCGCGCCGACCACGACGACGGAGCCGCCGCGGCGGGTCATCTCGTAGGCGGTCTGCGTGGTAGCGGACTTGCCGACCACCTCGAAGACGTAGTCGAAGCCCTCGCCCGCGGTGATCCGGTTCCTGGCGTCACCGAAGGCCTCCGGGGAGACGGCCTCGGTCGCCCCGAAGCGCAGCGCCGCCTCGCGCCGTGAGGCGACCGGGTCGACGGCGACGATCTGGGCGGCGCCCTGCACCTTGGCGCCCTGGATGACGGAGATCCCGACGCCGCCGCAGCCGATGACGGCGACCGAGGAGCCGGCTTCGACCTTGGCCGTGTTGATGGCGGCGCCGAGTCCGGTGGTGACGCCGCAGCCGATCAGGGCGGCGATGTCGAAGGGGACGTCGTCGGGGATCGGTACGGCGCACCCGGCGGGGACGACCATCTCCTCGGCGAAGGTGCCGGTGCCGGCGAAGCCGAAGATGTCGTCGCTCCCGCGCCGGAAGTTGGGGGTGGCGACGTTCCCGAACGCCTCCAGGCACAGGTGTCCCTGGCCCCGCTTGCAGGAGGGACAGTGGCCGCAGGGCGGCAGCCAGCAGACCAGGACCCGGTCCCCGATCTTGTGGCCGGTGACCCCGTCGCCGACGTCCGTGATGACGCCCGAGCCCTCGTGCCCGGGGATGAAGGGGGCCGGCTGCGGCAGCACGCCGCTCATCGCGGAGAGGTCGGAGTGGCACAGGCCGGTGGCCTTGATCCGGATCCTGACCTTGCCGGGGCCGAAGCCCACGGCCTCCATGTCGTCGACGACTTCGAGCTTGTCCTGACCGATCTCGCTCTGCAGTGCTGCGCGCACGGTGCGGCTCCTTGGGTCGTGTGGTTTGCGCGTGTTCGACGCCTACGCGTGTTCGACGACGGTGTCGGCGAGGACCGGCGCGTCGTCCCGTTCGACGGCGGTCACCGACACCCGCACCCGGCCGGGCTCTTCCCACATCCGGATGCGCAGGGTCTCGCCGGGGAAGACGATCCCGGCGAAGCGGGTGCGGTAGGCGCGGACCCGGGTGACGTCGCCGCCCAGCGCGGTGTCGACGACGGCCTTGAGGGTCATCCCGTACGAGCACAGGCCGTGCAGGATCGGCCGGTCGAAGCCGGCCGGTTTCGCGAACTCCGGGTCGGCGTGCAGCGGGTTCCAGTCGCCCGACAGCCGGTAGAGCAGCGCCTGCTCCTCACGGATGTGTCGTTCGACGGTCCGGTCGGGCTCCCGGTCGGGCGCCTCCTCCTTCACGGAGGGTCCGCGTTCCCCGCCGAAGCCGCCTTCGCCGCGGACGAAGATCTGGGCGTCGCTGGTCCACAACGGCCCGTCGGCGTCGGTGACCTCGGAGCGCAGGACGATCACGGCCGCCTTGCCCTTGTCGTGAATGGCGGCGACGTGGGAGCTGGAGGTGGCCCGCCCCTTGACGGGGATCGGCCGGTGCAGCTCGATGGAGTGTCCGCCGTGCAGGACGGCGGCGAGGTTCACGTCGATCCCGGGGGCGGCGAGGCCGCCGAGCATCGCCATGCCGGCGCCGGCGACGGTCGCGAAGCTGGGGAGGACGTGGAGTTTGGATTCGAGGGTGTAGCGCAGCTCGTCGGGGTCGGTGGCCGGGCGGCCGGCGCCGAGGCCGAGGTGGTAGAGCTGGATGTCCTTGTGGTCCCAGGCGATGTCCCCGCGGCGGGGGGCGGCGGCGAGGGCCTTCGCGGCATCGATCGGCATTGAGGACGCTGCTCCTTGTGTGTCGTTCGTGCTTCCACCGAGTGGAAGACCTCGGTGCGGCCGTCCGCACCGTCGGTCGCACCGAGGCCGTATGCGGGACCGACTCCGCGACTCGTTCTAGAACGCGTTCTAGGGTCGGTGAAGGAATGTATAACGCACGCCCCAGCACTTGGGAAGACTCCTGACTTCGCGTCAGGTCCTCTTTCGGCAGGACGGAAGTCCTGCCCCGGCGGCGCGGGGGGCCTACTCTGACAGGGTGGACGAAATGCCCGTTGCCTCCCGACCCGCCCGATCCCTGCGGGTGCTGCTGGACCCGCCGAACCCGGCCCTGGCGCTGCGGCTCGGCCTGCAACCGGACATCGACGTGGTGGCCTCGACCCTGAGCCGCCCCGCGGTGGCCCTGGTCGAGGAACTGGACGCGGTGGCGGCCCTGCTGGCCGACGACCCGGAGTGCGCCGTCCTGCTGATGACGGGGTCGGCGCATCCGGGGCTGCGCGACGCCGCCCTGGCCGCGGGGGCGGCGGGGCTGATCCTGCGGGACGGCCCGATCGACGACCTGGCGGAGTCCGTCCGGCGCGCGTCTCGGGGGGAGACGGTCGTCGACCCGGCCCTGGCGGGCCCGTAGCGCTCGCCCCCGCGCCCCGGAAAGCGGACCGCCCCGGCCACGCCCCGGTAGTGGGGGCGCGGTCGGGGCGGCGGGGCCATCAGGGCCGTCAGGCGATGAGGTTGCCCGGGTCGTTCACGTACGGCAGGGAGGCGAGCTGCCTGCCCCGCAGGGGTGCGTTCACGTTCCCCGTGCCCCCGTAGAGGTACTGCGCCGCCGCGCCGGAGGCGAGGAGATCGGGGCGGCCGTCGCGGTCGCCGTCGCCGATGCCGACGAGCGAGCCGTACTCGTTCCAGCCGGCGCCGAGCTTCGTGCGGGGCGCGAAGGTCCCGTCGCCCTTGCCGGCGTACAGCCACAGGACGCCGGCCTTGTCGCGGGCGAGGAGGTCGCCCGCCGCGCTGTCCGCGAGGTCGCCGACGGCCGTGAGTTCGTTGTAGATCCCCCAGCCCTCGCCGAGCTTGGTCCGCGCGGCGAACGGGGCGGTGGCGGAGCCGGTGCCCTTGTAGAGCCAGAGCGCCCCGGCGGTGTCCGTGGCGAGCAGGTCGGCGCGTCCGTCTCCGTTCAGGTCGCTGCCGCCGGCGATCTTGTCGTAGATCTGCCAGCCCCCGCCGACCTTGACCCGGTTGGCGAAGCCGCCGCGGCCCGTGCCGGGGTACAGCCACAGCACGCCGGCCTTGTCGCGGGCCACGAGGTCGCCGAACGCCGAGCGGTCGAGGTCCCCCGTCGCCTCGATCCGGTCGAAGGCGTCCCAGCCCGCGCCGAGCGACTGGCGCGGCTGGGCCGTCAGCTGCCCGAACTCCTTGGCGAAGGTGGTGTCGCTGCGCCACAGCCGACCGGAGCCGTCACGGGAGAGCACGTCCGTGCTGCCGTTGTCGTCGAAGTCGTGCGGCGCGGTCTTGCGGGTGACGGTGAACGTGCCGGAGGCGGAGGTGGCCGGGCCGATGCCGTTGAGCGGCCGGACCTTCAACTCCCAGGTGTACTCGCCGTTGTGGGCGCTCGCGTGGTCCGGTCCGATCCGCCCGTCCCAGGGGAACGTCGCGTCCGGGGTGTAGGGGTGCCTGATCGAGAGTGCGCGGGTCAGGCCGGTCCGTACGTGGCGCAGGGTGAGGTCGGCCTCGACGGTGCTCCGGGACAGCCCCCAACCGAGGTGGACCTCCCCGCCGTTCCGGTCGAGGTCGACGACGGCGGGGACCCTGTTCTCGGTGATGACCGCCTTGGTGGGTTCGCCGGTGGTCGCCACCAGGGTGACGGACGGCGTCCCGTCCGCACCGGGCACGATCTTGTAGAGGCCCTCGCCCTGGGCGACGGTGCCGCCGCGGACGTACAGGCCGTCGGGGGCGGCGGCGGACGAGGTGAGGTGGTCGAGCAGCTTCACCTTCGCCCCGGTGGCCGGGTCGTACGCGGTGGGGGCGTACAGCGGGTTCGTGTCGCCGCTGGAGAGGCCGCCCGCCTCGCCGTACACCACCCAGCCGCCGACCAGGCCGATCCGGAGGTCGCTGCTCCACGCGTCCTCGACCGGGATCTCGCGGACGGTGCCGGTGGCCCGCTCCCTGAGGAACACCGCCGGCTTGTCGGTGGAGTCGCCCTCGGTCCAGGCGACGTGCGTCGGGGAGACGGCGACGTCGCCGCCGGTGGAGCCCGGCGTCCGGTCGTGGATCTCGTCGACGGCGCCCGTGGCGAGGTCGAGCAGGCCCCACTGCGCGGTCGTGCCGACGGTGAACGTGACCAGGGCGTCCTCCGGGGTGCCCGGGGTGACCGCGATGGCGCTCGCGCCGGCCGGGAGGCCGGTCACGGTCACGGTGCCGTTGCCCTCGGTGGGGTGCGTGTGCTTGCGCAGCACCGTGCCGTCCGGGGACGTCGTGAAGACGGCGTTCGCCGCCGAACCGGCGTACTTGGCGCCGCCGGCCGGTCCGACGGGGACGTCGAGTATCGACATCGTGGTCAGGTTCCGGAGCGTGACCTGGTAGTGCATGGGAAAGACCAGGTAGTCCGTGGTCTTGGAGGATCGCAGGACGGCGGTGCCGGACCCGTAGCCCTGCGAGGCACCGTTCGAGTAGCGCGTCCAGCGCCTGTCGAAGGTTCCCTCCTCCCGCGTCATGAAGCCGGTGAGTCCGGCGTCGAGCAGCTTGGAGTTCTTCGGAAAGCCGATGACGTCGGCGGCGGCCTTCGCCGTCTTCGCCGCGCCGGCCGTGCCGGCGGCGTGCGCCGGGGCGGACAGCACGCCCGCGCCGAGCGTGACGGCGAGAACGGTGGTGGTGGCGGCGAGGATCCGCCGCCGGGTCGAGCGGGCGTGAGCCACGTTCACTTCTCCCTCAAAAGCACCAGGCGCACTGTGCGCCACGCCTGTGTGACTCCCGAGGGGGCGAAAAGTTGTGCGAACACCCGACTCTCGCCCGCCTGAACACCGCTCTGACCGGTGCTACTTCGACGGCGGGGCCTCGCGGCGCAGCAGGGTCACCACCGCCGCGCCGCCCAGCCCGATGTTGTGGGCGAGGCCGACGCGGGCTCCCGCGACCTGCCGGGGTCCCGCCTCGCCGCGCAGTTGCCAGACGAGTTCCGCGGCCTGCGCGAGGCCCGTCGCCCCGAGCGGGTGCCCCTTGGAGATCAGGCCGCCGGACGGGTTGACGACCCACCGGCCGCCGTAGGTGGTGGCTCCGCTCTCCACGAGTTCGCCCGAGGCGCCTTCCGCGCACATGCCGAGCGCCTCGTAGGTCAGCAGTTCGTTGACGGAGAAGCAGTCGTGCAGTTCGATGACGTCCACGTCCTCGATGCCGAGCCCCGACGTCTCGAAGGCGGCCCGGCCGGCCGCCGCCGACATCGGCTTGCCGACGACGTCGATGCAGGATCCCGATGCGAAGGACTCGGCGGTGTCCGTCGTCATCGACTGGCCGACGATCTCGACCGCCTTGTCGTGCAGGCCGTGGGCGACGACGAACCGTTCCGACACCACGAGGGCCGCCGCGGCCCCGTCGGAGGTCGGCGAGCACTGGAGTTTCGTCAGCGGGTCGTGGATGGTCTTGGCCGCGAGGATCTCCTCGATCGCGTACACGTCCTGGAACTGGGCGTGGGGGTTGTTCGCCGAGTGCCGGTGGTTCTTCTCGCCGACCGCCGCGAGTTGCGCGGCCGTGGTGCCGTACCGCTCCATGTGCTCGCGGGCCGCGTTCCCGAAGATCTGCGCGGTGGGCGGGGACATCTCGAAGCCGTGCCCACCGGCCATGATCCCGTAGTGCCGGGCGACGGGGGAGGTCGTGAAGTCCCCGCCGTCGGCTCCGCCGCCGAGTGCGCCGCGCTTCATCTTCTCGAAGCCGAGCGCGAGCACGCAGTCGTTGGTGCCGCCCTCGACGAACTGGCGGGCCAACATCAGCGCCGTGGCGCCGGTCGCGCAGTTGTTGTTGACGTTGTAGACGGGGACGCCGCTCAGCCCCAGTTCGTACGCGGCGCGCTGACCGGCGGTGGAGGCCTGGAAGCAGTAGCCGACCGGTACCTGCTCCACCAGGTCGTATCCGATGCCGGCGTCGGCCAGCGCCGCGGTTCCGGCCTCGCGCACCATGTCCCAGTACTGCCAGTCCCTCGACTCCGGCTTCTCGAACTTCGTCATGCCGACGCCCACGATGTACGACTTCATGTGCCCTACCGCCCCTTCGGTCAGTCCCTGGGAAGGCCGAGAATCCGCTCGGCGACGACGTTGAGCTGGACCTGTGTGGTGCCTCCGGCGATGGTCAGGCAGCGGGACATGAGCATCCCGTGCACCGCCCGTTCCCCGGCCCCTTCCCGCACCGCGCCCGCCGGGCCCAGGAGCTCCAGGGCGAGTTCGGCGGTCTTCTGCTGGTGCGGGGTCTGTACGAGTTTGCGTACGGACGCGCCCGCGCCCGGTTCCGCTCCCGAGACCTGTCGCAGGGTGGTGCGCAGGCCGATGCAGGCGAGCGCGTGGGCCTCGGCGGCGAGCGCGCCGATCCGGGCGCGGTACGAGCCGTCGAGTGCGGCGGAGCGCGCGATCAGCGCCTCCAGGCCGGTGTCGAAGGTCATCTGGTCGGCCATGTGGACGCGTTCGTTGCCGAGGGTGTCGCGGGCCACCTTCCAGCCGCCGTCGGCGGCCCCGATCAGGGCGTCGGCGGGCAGCAGCACGTCGTCGAGGAAGACCTCGTTGAACAGGGAGTCGCCGGTGATCTCCTTGAGCGGCCGGACGTCGATGCCGGGGGTGGTCATGTCGATGACGAAGTAGCCGAGGCCCTTGTGTCGGGGCGCGGTCGGGTCGGTGCGGGCGAGCAGGATCCCGTGGTCGGCGGTGTGCGCGGAACTCGTCCACACCTTCTGTCCGTTGACCCTCCACGAGCCGTCGACGGTGCGTTCGGCCCTGGTGCGCAGCGAGGCCAGGTCGGAGCCGGCGCCCGGTTCGGAGAAGAGCTGGCACCAGGAGAGGTCCCCTCGCAGGGTCGCCGGTACGTAGGCGTCCTGCTGCGCCGGCGTTCCGTGGGCGAGCAGCGAGGGCACGACCCAGGTGGCGATGCCGAGGTCGGCGACCTTGACCCCGGCCGCCGCCATCTCCTGCTGGACGACGAGTTGTTCGACGGGGCCGGCTCCGAGTCCGTACGGCGGCGGGAGGTGGGGGGCCGCATAGCCGGTGGGCGCCAGGATCCGGCGGGCGGCGGCGGGGTCGAGCCCGTGCGCGTCCTCGATGGCGGCGCGGGCCTTCGCGCGGTGGTCCTCGGCCCGCGCGGGGAGTTGGAGGCGCAGTTCGCGGCGGGCCCCGCCGGCCGCGAGGCGTACGGCCCGTAACCGGTGGCCGTCGCCGGCGCCGAGCAGTTGCCTGGCGACGATGGAGCGGCGCAGGTGGATGTGCGCGTCGTGTTCCCAGGTGAAGCCGATGCCGCCGAGGACCTGGACGCAGTCCTTGGCGCAGGAGTAGGCGGCGTCGAGGGCGGTGGCGGCGGCCAGCGCGGCCACCAGGGAGCGCACCTCGGCGGGTTCGTCCGTCGCCTGGGCGGCGTCCCAGACCAGGGCGCGGGCCTGTTCGAGGCGGACCAGCATGTCGGCGCACAGGTGCTTGACGCCCTGGAACCGACCGATGGGCCGGCCGAACTGCTCGCGCGTCTTCGCGTACTCGGCGGCGGTGTGGACCGCCCAGGCGGCGGTGCCGCAGGCGTCGGCGGCGAACAGGACGCAGGCCAGGTCCCGGACCAGGGCGGCGTCGAGGGCGAGGAGACGGCCGGGCGGCACGGTGACCGCGCGGGCGCGCACCTCGGCCGTGGGCCGGGTCGGGTCGGCGCTCTCGTGGGTGCGGATGTCCAGGTCGGCGGCGTCCACGGCGAACCAGCAGGTGCCGTGGGCCGCCTCGGCGGCGAGCAGGACGAGGTCGGCCTCCCCGGCGCCGAGCACGGGCGGCGCGAGGCCGTCGATGAGGTGGCCGCCGCCCTCTACGGCGACGGCGGTCAGGGTGCCGGGGCCCAGTGCGACGACCCCGACGCGGCTGCCGTCGGCGAGGGCGGCGGCCAAGGCGTTCGCTCCGGCCCGGTCCAGCAGGGCGGAGGCGAGGGCTCCGGCGAGGTGGGGGCCGGGAAGGGCGGCCCGGGCGGCTTCCTCCACGGCGACGGCGAGGTCGAGGAGGTCGCCGCCCTCCAGGTGGGGTGCGAGCAGTCCGGCGGCGGCGAGCGCGTCCCAGTACGCGGGCCGCACGCCGGTCCGGGGCGGGCAGTCGAGCAGTTTGCGCACCTCCTCGGGGGGCACGGTGCGTGCCGCCCAGCCGCGCACGGCCTCGGCCAACTCCTGGTGTTCCCGCGTGATTCCGATGCCCATACGGTTCCCTGCCGCCTCTCCGACGCTTCCGGCCGGCGCCGGTCGTCCCCCTGAACGCGGGCCAGAGTAGAACACGTTCCATTCTGACGGAAGGTCAGGAGTGCTGTGACGTAAGGACCGACGAGATTCAGCCATGGCCCGAAATGGCTCTAGCTCGGGTCCGTCCCAAATGATCGAATCTGGGACGTTAACGACGACTTCAATTCACTTCCGAAAGGAAATGACCAGTGAATTCCGTGACGTACGTGGACCTCCACCAACAAGTCGCCTCGGACATCGACATCGAGATCGAGGCCGCCCTCGCGCGGCTCGCCCCCGCCTCGGGCGCGAGCACCGCCAAGAGCGCGGTCAGCAGACTGCTCCGGCATCAGAAATTGAGGCATCCACTCTCGGTGCTGCCGATGTTGGTACATGCCATCGAGACGGGGAAACCGGGGCCGGCCGCGCCGTTGTCCGCCGTGCACGTGCTGTGGTGGACCTCCGCCTGCTATCTCGACGACCTCGCCGACGGCGGCGGTACGACCACCTCCGCGACCCTGAGCCAGAACGAGGCGCTGCTGGCCTCGATGATCAGCGGATCGGTGCTCCCGTTCCAGATCGTCCGGGCGCTGCCGGTGTCGGCGGAGACGCAGGTCGCCCTGACGGCCGAGGTCGCCACCGGCTGGGTGGTGGGCACCGAGGGCCAGCTCGTCGACATCGACGGGGACGTCGAGCACGCCACCCGGGCCTCGGTGGTCGAGGCCTACCGCGGGAAGTCCGGCGGGCCCTTCTCGATGATCACGGCCATGGCGGCGATTCTGGCCGACGCGAGTGACGAAAAGGTCGAACTGTGGCGGGAGTTCGGCTACCTGTTCGGCATCCTGTGGCAGATGTTCAACGACCAGGAGGACATCCTCTCCGGCCGCAACGAGGATCTCCTCAACGGGACGGTCACCTATCTGCTCACCTGCGCCCTCGACGTGGCTCACACCCTCCCGGCCCGGGAACACCTCCTGGAGGCGTGCGCCGCCGCGCGGCACTCCGAGGAGGGGCGCGCGGAGCTGACCCGTCTCCTCCTCGCGCCGGACGTGCTCGACCGGTACCGCGCGGACCTCGACGGCTTCCGCGGCGCGTCCCACCACCTCCTCGACGCGCTGGGCGGCGACGAGCAGCACCTGGCGATCCTGCGGCACCTCGTGGACCACGCGGCCGGCATGTCCCTCCGACCGGCGCCGTCCGCTCCGGTGGCCGCCTCCGTGTGACCGTCGGGGAGGAAACGATCCGGCGCGAGGCCTCGATCTCGCGCCGGGTCCCGCCCCGGTGTGTCGGTGGGATGTCGGACGTCCGGCGGCTCTGTCGGTGATCCACCCGCCCGGTATCGGTGGCGGGCGCCACCGTGGGGGTCGGTTGCCCGAGGGGCAGCCGCAGCCGTCCTCAGCGCCAAGGGAGCCCCGCCGTCATGTCGTCCGCATCCTCCACCCCGCCCTGGAACGTCCGACGACTCCCCGGCGCCGCCGGCCGTGTCGTCCTGGTGACCGGCGGCAACGCCGGCATCGGGTACTTCGTCGCGGAACAGTTGTCGGCGACCGGGGCCGACGTCGTGCTCGGCAGCCGCGATCCCGCCAGGGGCGAAGCCGCCGCGGTCTCGATCCGCGCGCGTGTCCCCGGCGCACGGGTCCGGGCCGTACGACTGGACCTCGCCGACCTCGCATCGCTCGAAGCGGCGGTGGAGTCCCTGGGAGTAGAACGCCTCGACGCGGTGGTCCACAACGCCGGGGTCGCCCTGGACGCCCCGCCGCGCGAGGAGACCGGGGACGGTCACGAGCTGATGTTCGGCACGAACCACCTCGGGCACTTCGCCCTGACCAAGTGGCTCATGCCGCTGTTGTCGGCCGCCCCGGCGGCCCGCGTCGTCAGCACGGGCAGCTTCGCGGCGAAGTCCGAGCGGCTCGACCTGGACGACCTCCAGTCCCGCGGGGACTACCGGCCCAAGCGGACGTACGGGCGGTCCAAGCTGGCGCAGATGCACTTCGGCCTGGAACTCGACCGCCGCCTGCGCGCCGCCGGCAGCACGGTGGCGAGCGTGGTCGTCCATCCCGGGGGCGCGCTGGACTCCCTCACCCCGTCACGGCCGCCGGTCCACGTGCGCACGACCGGCACACGGCTGGGCGCGGCGCCCGCAGGCCTCCTCCTCCAGGGCAAGCACGCCGGCGCGTGGCCGGCGGTCCGGGCGGTGCTCGACCCGGCGGTACGGGGAGGGCAGCTGTGGGGGCCGCGCCACTTCGGCCTGCGCGGCGAGCCCCGACGCGAACCGCTGTGGGACCACCTCGCCGACACCGCCGTCGCGGCACGGTTGTGGGAGGCGAGCCGCGATCTGACGGGCGTCGACCCGGGCGCGTTCCCCGGTTAGTCGAAGGGCGCGGCTCAGATGCCGCGCACGAACTCCGCGAAGGCCTCGGGGGCGACGGTGAGGACGGGGCCGTCGGGGTTCTTGGAGTCCCGGACGGCGATCAGGTGCGGGCGGGCGGCGATCTCGACACAGTCGCCACCGGTATCGCCGCTGTGGCTGGACTTGCGCCAGTCACCACCGAGCGGGGCGCATTCGACGCATTCGCCGCCGGTGTCGGCGCTGTACGAGGACTTACGCCACCGCGCGCCCGTCAGGTTCTGGATGGTGTCCATAACGCTCCTCCATTACGCGGGCGATCCGTACCGCCGAGTCCTCCACGGAGAGGGCGGCGGCCTGGAGGTGATCGTAACGGAGCGAACCCTCCCTGAGGGCTTGCGGATTGGCCGTCATATGGCCCTGGACGAAGTCCTCGGTGTAGACGAGGTCGGGGTCATCCTCGAACCGTAGAGTGGTAAACGTGCCCGGCAACCCCGCATGGGCACCCGCCTCGAACGGCAGGATCTGCACTCGCACCCACTCGCGCCCCCGGAGCCCCAACAGGTGCGCCAGTTGATTTCGCATGACCTCCCGGCCGCCGATCTCCTGGTGGAGCGTGGCCTCGCTCAGCACGACCCACATCAATGGCGGGTTCTCGCGGTCGAGTATCCGCTGCCGTTCCATGCGGGCGGCCACCTTCGCGTCGAGGTCCCCCTCCGTGCGGACCCCCAGTACCGCCCGCGCGTACTCGGGGGTCTGCAACAGCCCGTAGACCAACTGCGCCTGGAAGGTGGAGATGTACTCCGCCTTCGCCTCCATCTCCGCGTACGGCTGGAACCACGTCGGGAGTTGGCTCCGCAGCACCAGCCCGACCAGTCGTGAGAACAACCCACCGGTGTCGAGCGCCGCGTCCAGCCGTTCCGAGAAGCCCCGGGTCGGGACCTTCCGGGCCGTCTCGATCTGGCCGACCAGCGAACCGGCGCAGTAGAGGATGCCCCCCAGCTGCCCCTGTTTGAGTCCTGCGGCCTCCCGCAGGCGGCGCAGTTCGGAACCGTAGTAGTCCAGGGCCGAGGCGCTGGGGTCGAGATCACGGATGTTGACCATGGAGCGGTCACCTCCAAGTACACGCCGTGCGGCGTTCGGTTCGGTCCGTAGCCGAGCGTAACCAGATCACTCCACTCTGGTCTCATGAATCGCACAACTGAGTACTCAACCACCACAGTTGACGAGAGCTACCGCATGGGGTTCACCGTCGGTGAGCACTCCGCCCGTCACCTGCGGCGCATCCTGCGCATGTACCTCGCCAGTTGGGGCCTGGCCTCGCTGACGCACTCCGCCGAGCTGGCACTGACCGAGCTGATCGCCAACGTCGTGCGTCACGTGCCGGGCCGGGGATGTTCCGTGCTCATCCTGTGCCGGCCCGGCGGCCTGCGGGTCGAGGTGTCGGACGACTGCCCCGCGCTCCCTCGGCCGGCGGGACCACCCGGCTGCGAACTCTCCGAGGGCGGGCGCGGGCTGCTGCTGATCGACGCGGTCACCGACCGTTGGGGCGCGGACCCGAACCCCACCGGCAAGACGGTGTGGTTCGAGTGCGACGGATGAGGCGCTGACGCCTCCCGGCCCGCACTCGGAGCCCGTGCGCACTCGGCGATAATGCTCCTGCCGAGCGGGCGGAGCAGGGTGTGACGGGGGTCGAGGGTGTGCGGGAAGTGATCGAAGACCGGTACGAGTTGGAGGAGTTGCTCGGTCGGGGCGGGTTCGGGGAGGTCTGGCGGGCGAGGGACGCCCGGGTGGGCCGCCGGGTGGCCGTGAAGATCGGATACCCGGAGACCGTCGAGGCCGCGCGCCGGTTCGAGCGGGAGGCGAGCCTCGCCGGGAATCTCGCGCACCCCAACATCGCCACCATCCACGACTTCGGCCGCACCGAACACGGCGGACGCGACGCGGTGTTCCTCGTGATGGAACTGCTCCGGGGCCGCAGCCTCGCCGAGGTCCTGGACTCCGGCGTGCCGCCGCTCGCGGACGCGCTGGACTGGGCCACGCGGATCGCGGACGCGCTCGGGGCCGCGCACGACGCCGGGATCGTCCACCGGGACATCAAGCCGGCCAACGTCATGGTCACCGAGAGCGGGGTGACGAAGGTCCTCGACTTCGGCATCGCCAAGGCCCAGGGCGGCCCCGGCACGGAACTCACGGCCACCGGCATGATCATCGGATCGTTCCCGTACATGGCGCCGGAACGCTGGACCGGCGGCGCGAACGGGGTTCCCGTCGACGGGCGTTGCGACCTGTACGCGCTGGGCTGCGTGCTCATGGAGTTGCTCACCGGCAGCCGCCCCTTCCCCGCCCGCGAGATGCACGAGCTCCTCGCCCAGCACCTCACGACGGAGCCGCCCGCGCCCGGCTCGCTCCACGAGGGGCTGCCGGCCGCGCTGGACCCCCTCGTGCTCGACCTGCTCGCGAAGGACCCCCGGCAGCGTCCGGCGACCGCGCGGGAGGTGAGCCTGCGACTGGCGGAGATCGCCCGGGGCGCGGTGGCCGGCCCCGCACCCGCCGGCCCCGTACCGGCTGCTCCGACCGTCGCGTGGCCGCCCCCGCCCGCCTACTCCCCCACCGTGCACACCGCCGCCGGGGATCCGGTCCGGGCGATGTTGGGGCGACGGCTGAGCCGGCTGATGGAGGACGCCCCGCCCGACCTCCCCGAGCGGCTGGTCCTGCTGGTCGCCGACCTGACGGAGGAACTCGGCGCGCACGACCCGCTGACCGTGCGGGCCGGCTACCACCGGGCCATGGCCGTACGGGGGCAGTCGGCCACGGAGCTGGAGCGCATCCTGCCGAGGATGATGCGGGTGCTCGGCCTGGAACACCCCGACACCATCGCCGCGCGCGCCGCGTACGTCGGCGAGGCCGCGGCCCACGGGCCCGGCGACGGCCGCCGCCACGAGGACGAGCTGCACGAGATCATCGAACAGGCGACCCGGGTCCTCGGCGCCGACGACCCCGTCACGCTGACCGCCCGCTACCACCTGGCCGGAGCCCGCCGGCGGGGTGACACCGACCTGGACGGGGAGTGGGGCTCGCGCACACCGGAGCAGGCGCGGGGCGAGCGCGAGTGGCTGGGCCCGCTGCTGCCCGACCTCGAACAGCGGCTGCCGGCCGACAGTCCCGTCCTGCTGGACGTACGGCGCCGACTGGCGCACGCGGCCTGGCTGGTGGGCGACTACCCGACCGCCGCCCGGCTGTACCTGCGGCTGTACCCGGATCCCGAGGCCCTGGTGGAACGCGGCCACGCGGAGGTGGCGTACCGGGTGGCCCGCAGCATCGGCGAAGCCGGTGATCCCGCCCGCGCGTCGACCCTCCTGAAGCCGCTGTTGCACCGGCTGCACCTCACCGCCGGCAACACCCACTGGCTGACCCGCGAGGTGACCGACGTCCGTGCGGACTTCCGGCGGATGCTGTGGGAGGACCGGCGCTCGGACCTCGGCGGTGGCCTGTCCCGGCTCTTCGGCCGCTGATCGCGCGCGACCGCGGGTCCGGGGCCCCCGGTCGTGGCGTCCTACCGGGCGGTAGGGCAGCATGGGCGGCCACTCACCCGCAGCTCAGGAGGAACGACATGGCCAGCCCCAAGCCGGAGACCCTCGCCGCTTTCGAGGCGGCCAAGGGCTTCATGCCCGTGGGCGAGGGCCTCGCCCTGTACGCGGCCGCGACCCGGGCGGCGGCGCTCGGACTGCCGCTCCTGGAGGTCGGCACGTACTGCGGGCGTTCCACGATCCTGCTCGCCGACGCCGCCCGCGAGGCCGGGGTGTCCGCGATCACCGTCGATCACCACCGGGGCAGCGAGGAGCAGCAGCCGGGCTGGGAGTACCACGACCCGACGGTGGTGGACCCGGAGATCGGGCTCATGGACACGTTGCCGACCTTCCGCCGCACCCTGCACCGGGCCGGCCTGGAGGACCACGTGATCGCGATCGTGGGGCGTTCCCCGCAGGTCGCCGCGGCCTGGGGCGGCCCGCTGGGCCTGGTCTTCATCGACGGCGGCCACACCGACGAGCACGCGAGCGGCGACTACGAGGGATGGGCCCCGCACCTCGCGGTGGGCGGCACGCTGGTGATCCACGACGTGTTCCCGGACCCGGCCGACGGCGGCCAGGCCCCGTACCGGATCTACCTGCGCGCGCTGGCCTCCGGGGCCTTCGAGGAGATCTCGGTCACGGACTCGCTGCGGGTGCTGCGACGCACTGACCAGGGCATATAGCCGGGACACCGCCAGGCATACAAACACACCACGCCCCCGGATGGAGCACGGTCCGTCCGGGCGGCGGGCGGCCGGTCTAGCATCGCCGGGTGCGCTACGACGACAGCCCCCCGCCCCCCGAGTCCGGCTCCTCGGTCGCCCCGGACCGGCACTGGTTCACGCGCCGCTCCACCCTCGCGGTCGCGGCGGCCGCCCTCGCCCCGACCTGTCTGGCGGGCTGGGTCCTGACCCAGGTCCTGACCGGGAACGGGCACGACGACCACCGACCGCAGGCGTCGCCGCTGCCCGCGTCCCACACGTCCGCCTCGGACGCGAAACCGGACACGGCCTCCGAGTCCGCTCCCGCGAGCCCCGCCCCGAACGGCAGCCCGTCCGGCTCCCCCGCCGCCGGCAAGGCCCCGCTCACCGGCCGGACGGTGGTCATCGACCCCGGCCACAACACGGGCAACTTCAAGCACACCCAAGAGATCGACCGCCAGGTGGACATCGGCACCAACCACAAGGAGTGCGACACCACCGGCACCACCACGAACTCCGGCTACATGGAGGCCGAGTTCACGATGGACGTGTCCCGGCGGCTGCGCACCGTCCTGGAGTCGAAGGGCCTGAAGGTGGTCCTCACCCACGAGGCCGGAACCGAGCGCCCGTGGGGTCCCTGCATCGACGAGCGGGCTCGGATCGGCAACGAGGCCACGGCCGACGCCGTCGTCTCGGTCCACGCCGACGGGGTCTCCGAGGGCAGCCGCGGCTACCACGTCATCCTTCCCGCCAAGGTCAAGGGCGGCGGCGCCGACACCGCGAAGATCATCGAGCCCTCGCGCCTGCTGGGCGAACGCATCGCGACCAACTTCGCCCGCAGCACCGGTTCCGGCCCCGCCAACTACCTCGGTTCCGGCACGGGTTTGGTGGTCCGCGACGATCTGGGCGGACTGAACCTCTCAACTCGCCCCAAGGTGTTCATCGAATGCGGCAACATGCGTGACGCCAAGGACGCGGCTCAACTGACGAGTCCGCAGTGGCGCCAGAAGGCCGCGCAGGGCATCGCGGACGGCATTGTCGGGTTCCTCGGCGGGTAGTCCCACCGGGACCGCCCGCCGCCCCCGGTCCGTTCGGTCACGGAAAACCTCCGTACCATGGTGCCGCCCGCCCCGCTCCAGTCCTGATCTGCGACCGCGGCACCACGACACGACCGAGACCGAGAAGGACACCTGAGACGTGAACATCCGCTCCCTCACTCGAGGCGACGGCGTGGTGATCGGAGCAGCGGTGCTGCTGTTCATCGCCTCGTTCCTCGATTTCTACTCCGCGACCGGCGTCGACACGCCGAGCGCCTGGGACACCGACGTGTACCGTCTGGTGCTCCCGACCGTCTTCCTGCTCGGGTTCATCGCGGCAGGTCTGGTCCTCGCGGCCCGTTTCCTGCCGCAGGGCCGCCAGCTCGCCGGGCTGCCCATGCAGACGTGGGGCACCGTGCTGGCCGTGGCGGCGGCCTGGGCCGCCCTGTGGTCCCTGATCACCTGCCCGAGCGGCGTCGACCTGGGCGCCGGCAGCATCATCGCCTTCCTCGCCACCCTGGCCCTGGCCGGCGTGACCCTGTTCGGCGACAAGGTGCCCGCGCTGGCCGGCAACCTGGTGCCCGAGTCCCGGCCCGCAGCCGTCCCGCCGTACGGCGGCCAGCCGCTCGGCCAGCAGCAGCCGCCGCCCGGCGCCGGCTACGGCTACCCGGGCGGTCAGCAGCCCCAGCCGTACGGGCAGACCCCCCAGCCCGTACCGCCCTACGGCGGCACCCCGCAGCCGAACCCCACGCCCGCCCCGGCCCCGCAGGACGCGGCGCCCGCCCCGGCGGCGGACTTCACCCCGTTCTGGTTCGCGGTCCCGGTGACCCGGTCCCTGTTCGCCGAGGACGGCTCGCACAACCCGATCGCGGAACTCGCTCCGGGCACCTGGTACCTGGCCGTCGACCAGCGCGGCCCGTCCACGCTGATCGCCCAGACCCAGGACGGTCGACGCGGCGTGCTGAACGAGACGTCGGACATCCAGCGCGGCTGAGGCCCCTCGCCCGCACGGCCGAACGACCCCCGCCCTCCCGGGCGGGGGTCGTCGGTCTTCCCGGGGCCGGGGTCGTGCCCTACAGTCACCTGACGCGCCGTCAGAAGTGGCGGTGGCTGTCGGCGGCTTCGCGGAGGGGACCCCCATGCGCCTCGGACTGGCACTCGGCTACTGGGGGCGCGGCCCCAACCCGAACCACCTCGACCTCGCCACCGAGGCAGAGAACCTCGGCTACCACTCGGTGTGGACCGCCGAGGCCTGGGGCTCCGACGCCTTCACCCCGCTGACCTGGATCGCCGCGCACACCTCGCGGATCCGCCTCGGCACCGCCATCGCCCAGATGTCCGCCCGCACCCCCACCGCGACCGCCATGCACGCCCTCACCCTGGACCACCTCTCCGGCGGCCGGATGACACTGGGCCTGGGCCTGTCCGGACCGCAGGTCGTCGAGGGCTGGTACGGGCGCCCCTTCCCCGCCTCCCCGCTGACCGCGACCCGCGAGTACGTGGACGTCGTCCGCCAGGTCCTGCGCCGCGAGGCCCCCGTCGCCCTGGACGGCCGCTTCCACCACCACCCGTACCGCGGCGAGGACGGCACCGGCCTCGGCAAACCGCTCAAGCCGATCACCCACCCGCTGCGCGCGGACCTCCCGATCCTGCTCGGCGCGGAGGGCCCCCGCAACATCGCCCAGACCACCCGGATCGCCGACGGCTGGCTGCCCCTGTACTGGTCGCCGTCCCGCACCGACGTGTACCAGGCCTCCCTCGCCGACCTCCCCGAAGGCTTCGTGATCGCCCCGATGGCGCGGGCCCACGTCTGCGAGGACGTCGCCGAGGGCCTCCTGCCCGTCAAGGCGATGCTCGGCTTCTACATCGGCGGCATGGGGCACGCGGCCCGCAACTTCCACGCCGACCTGATGGCCAGGATGGGCTACGAGGACGAGGCCCTCCGCATCCGGGAACTGTTCCTCGCCGGCCGCAAGGAGGAGGCCGTCCTGGCCGTCCCCGACGCGTTCGCCGACGAGATCTCCCTGATCGGCCCCCGGGAACGGATCGCCGAACGCCTCGACCTGTGGCGCGAGGGCCCGGTCACCGACCTGCTCCTCACCGCCCCCGACCCGCACACCCTGCGGGTCCTCGCGGAACTGAACACCTGACGGCTCAGACCTGCTCGGCCCGCGGCACCGCGTCGAGGAACTCCCGCAGGTCCAGCGCCATCACCGCGATCTCGATGTCGGCGCCCCCCGGGCACGCGCACGTGACGATCCGCGAGCCCGGGTTGATGCTCATGCCCTCCTTCACGGAGGGAGCCCGCACCCCCGTGGCCCGCGCGCCGGCCAGCTCCACCACCGGACCCCGCTGCGGCTCCCAGCGGGCCGCGCCCCCGTCCACGTACAACCGGCCCATGCGCCAGCGCCCCGCGCCGGCGGGCAGCCGCGCCATGCCGGGCAGCCCCGGCACCACCTCGGCGGCCTGCCGCTCGCGGTGCTTGCGCCGCACCAGCCACCCGACCCCGGCCACCGCTGCGGCAGCCACCACGAACTCGATCACGCGCCCCATTGAAACAGCCCCGGCCGGCGCGTGCGCGCGGGCCCGGGGTCGAGGGGCCGCGACGCCTCCCGACCCCGGGCCCGCCCGGGGACGCGGCCGGTCAGCCGCCGAGCTGCGAGGTGCTGGGAACCTTGTCGGTCACCACGGCCCCCGCGCTCTTGCCGGCGTCCTTGACCCCGTTGATGACGCTTTCGAAGGCGCCGATGTCGGCGTCACCCGCCTGCCCCTTGCGGAGCTTGGTGGCGAGGCCCTTGAGGGACGCGATGCTCGCCGTGAGCGGGGCCACCGCCTTGGACAGCAGCGGGTCGCCCTTGGCGTTGTCGGTCGCCGCCTTCAACCGGTTGTAGGCGAAGGCACCCGCCAGACCCGCCTTGATCAGCGCGAACGTACGGCCCTTCGCGCCCTTCTTGAACTTGCCCGCCTGGTACGGCTTGACGATCCACTGGTACGTCGCGCCGGCCGCGAGACCGGCGTTCGCGACGAATCGGGTCTTCGCGAACTTCTGCTTCTCGGCGGACGTGCTCGGCGCGGGAGTCGCGGCGGCGGCCTCCTCGGCGGCCAGCACCTCCACGGCCGAGGCCTCCGCCGCCGCCTGGTCGGCGGCCGTGGCCGCGGACAGCGAGACGTCCTCGCTCTTGGTCTTCCCGCCCCCGCCCGAGCCACAGGCGGTGGCGCCGGCCAGCAGCGCACAGGACAGGAGCACCGACGTGACGGCACGACGGAATCGAACAGTTCTGGGTACGGACACAGTTGCCTCCGGGGACTGAGGTGTCCTCCGCACCCTCACCCGGGCCATGCGGCTCCGCCACTTGGGGGACCCGTTCGGGGGTTTGCGGCGCGCCTGCGCGGCAACACGGGGTGCATGCCCACACACACCCGAGTACACACCCGAGGAAGCAGTTCGGCGGGCCGGGCCGTCGCCCTGGTGGCGGACATCGCTGCCTTCGTGATCGGCCTGTGGATCCTGCTGTTCCTGCTCGACGCCAACCAGGGCAACTCCTTCGTCGACCTCGTCCACGACGCGGCGACCTGGCTGGCCGGCTGGTCCTACGACCTGTTCACCTTCGACCGCGCCTGGGTCCAGGTCGTCGTCGGCTACGGCCTCGCGGCCGTCGTCTACCTCTTCATCGGCCACGCCCTGGCGAGCCGACTCTCCCGCCGCTGACGCACGGGGCGTGTGGGGCCCGCGGGCCCCACACGCTCAACCGCAGCAGTCCGGCTCAAGCCCCCGCGGCAGGTTCAGCCCGCCGAAGACCTCGCCCGTCGCCTCGTCCCCGCCCAACGCGGCGACGGCCAACAACAACGACCCGGCCGTCCACGTGGTCTGCTCGACCGGCCACACCGCCCGGTCCACGAACTCGTACCCCGTCCAGTACATGCCGTTGTCGGCCCGCAGGTGCCCGATCGACCGCAGGATCTCCAACGCCCGGTCGGACTCCCCCAACGCCCAAAGGGCCAGGGCCAGTTCGCAGGACTCCCCGCCCGTGACCCACGGGTTCGGCAGCACGCACCGCACCCCGAGGTCCGGGACGACGAACTCCTCCCACCGCTCCTCGATGCGCGCCGTCGCCTCCGGCCCGCTCAACGCACCGCCCAGGACCGGGTAGTACCAGTCCATCGAGTAGCGGGACTTGTCCAGGAACCGCTCCGGGTGGCGTCGGATCGCGTGCCCCAGCGAGCCCGCGGCCAACTCCCAGTCCGGCTGCGGGTCCTCGCGGTGCTCCGCGATGGCGAGCGCGCACCGCAGCGCCTGATGGATCGACGAGGACCCGGTCAGCAGCGCGTCGGTGACGGCCCCGCCGTCCGCCTCCCGCTTCCAGCCGATCTCGCCGCCCGGCTGCTGGAGCGCCAGCACGAACTCCACCGCCGCGTACACGGCCGGCCACATCCGGTCCAGGAAGGGATCGTCGCCGGTCGCCAGGTAGTGGTGCCAGACGCCCACCGCGATGTACGCGACGAAGTTCGACTCACGGCTCGCATCCTGCGGGGCGGACGTGTCCACGCCCTCCGGCCGGTCGGCGTAGGCCGCGAACCAGGAACCGTCCTCGTTCTGGTGCCGCGCCAGCCACGCGTACGCCCGCTCCGCCGCCTCGTGCTCGCCCGCCACGTCCAACGCCATCGCGGCCTCGGTGTGGTCCCACGGATCGAGGTGGTGCCCGCGGAACCACGGGATCGCCCCGTCCGCCCGCTGCGCCGCGAGAATGCCCGCGACGGTCCCGGCCGCCTGCTCGGCGGTCAACACGCCGTCCAGGACCAGGTGTTCGGTACGACCGGGGAACGTCACTTCGCCGCGTCCACGGGCAGGTGCGGCTTCGTCGCGTACGCCACGAAGCTCTTGCCGATCACCGGGTTCAGCGCCTGCTCCGCGAGGCGCGTGGCCAGCGGCTTCTTCATGATGTCCCAGACCAGCAGCTTGTGGTACGCCTTCACCGGCAGCGCCTTGTCGTTGTCGACGCCGAACGCGCACTTCAGCCACCAGTACGGGGAGTGCAGCCCGTGCGCGTGGTGCGTGCCGTACGGCTTGAGGCCCGCGGCCTCCATCTTGCCGATCAGCTCGTCCGCCTTGTAGATGCGGATGTGACCGCCCTCGACCTCGTGGTAGGCGTCGCTGAGCGCCCAACAGATCTTCTCCGGGCCGTAGCGCGGCACCGTGATCGCGATCCGGCCGCCCGGCTTGAGCACCCGCACCATCTCGGCGAGCACGCCCTTGTCGTCGGGGATGTGCTCCATCACCTCGGAGATGATCACGACGTCGAAGGAGTCGTCGGGGAACGGCAGGGCCAGCGCGTCGCCCTCCATGGCGGTGGCCGTGGCACCGGCCGGCGCCTCGCCGGCCTCCTTCATCGCCGCGAACCACTTGGCGACCTCGCGGATCTCCTCGCCGTTGCGGTCCACGGCGACCACCTGCGCGCCGCGCCGGTAGCACTCGAAGGCGTGCCGGCCTGCGCCGCAGCCCAGATCGAGCACGCGGTCGCCTGCGGCGAGCGGGAACCGGGAGAAATCGACGGTCAGCACGGGGTCCTGCCTTCGCGGTCGCGGGGGTGTGGGGGGTGGAACTCGGAACGGGGGTGACTCATCGGCGAGACGTCAGCGCGCACGACGCGCACGGGCGGCCTGCTCGATGGCGGCCCGGTAGTGCACCACGGTCCCCTCGGCGGCCTTGGCCCAGGTGAACCGGGTCAGGACTCTCTCGCGTCCGGCGGCGCCGAGCCGCTCGCGCAGCGGGGCGTCGCCCAACAGCCGGCCCAGCGCGGCGGCGAGCGCGCCCGCGTCACCGGGCGGCACCGCCAGACAGCTCTCCCCGTCGGGCCCCGTCACCTCGGGGATAGCCCCGCCGGTGGTCGCGACCAGCGGGGTGCCGGTGGCCATGGCCTCGGCCGCCGGGAGCGAGAAGCCCTCGTACAGCGAGGGCACGCAGGCGACCTGCGCGCTGCGCACCAGGTCGACGAGTTCGGCGTCCGTGATGCCCTTGACGAAGCGGACCGCGTCCTGGAGTCCGTACATGGTGATCGCGCGGGCGACCGGCCCCTCCTCGGCGCGCCGGCCCACGACGACGAGGTGCGCGTCGGGCTGCTCGGTGCGGAGCTTCGCGAGCGCCTCCACCAGGTGGACGAGCCCCTTCAGCGGCACGTCGGCGCTGGACGTCGTCACGATCCGCCCGGGCACCTCGGCCACGGACGCGTCGGGCGACCACAGGTCGGTGTCGGCGCCGATGTGCACCACGTGGATGCGCTCGCCGCGCACGCCCAGGTGCTCGGCGATCTCGACCTGCGAGGAACCGGACACGGTCAGCACGGACGGCAGCCGGCGGGCCACCCTGCCCTGCATGCGCGTGAACCCGTACCAACGGCGCACCGAGAGCCGCTTCTTGCGGTCCTTGGCGGCGGCCAGGTCCAACGTGCGGTCCACGGTGATCGGGTGGTGGATCGTCGTCACCAGCGGGGCGCCGAGATCCCCCAGCAGCCCGTATCCGAGCGTCTGGTTGTCGTGGATGACGTCGAACTCACCGGCGCGCGCGGCCAGGTGCCGGCGGGCGCGCAGCGAGAAGGTCAGCGGTTCGGGGAAGCCGCCGGTCCACATGGTCGCGACTTCGAGGGCGTCGATCCAGTCCCGGTATTCCGCCCGTTTGGGCGTACGGAACGGGTCGGGGCTGCGGTAGAGGTCCAGGCTCGGCAGCTCGGTCAGCGTGGCCCCGGTGTCGAGCACCGGGTAGGGCTGGGCGCCGATGACCTCGACGGAGTGGCCGAGCCGGACGAGTTCCCGCGAAAGGTGGCGGACGTAGACGCCCTGGCCGCCGCAGAACGGGTTCCCCTTGTAGGTGAGGAGTGCGATGCGCAACGGGCGGTCACCTTCGGTGGCGGAACTCGCGAAAGGGCTCGTCACCACGGCCTCTGCGGTCACTCTCGGCCCCCTTCTCCCTGCACTTTCGCCGGAGCGTAACCGCTCGGATAATGTAGAACAAGTTTCACACTTGATCCGTCTGAGAGCATTGAATCTACCGGCCGGAAACCTCACCGTAAGAGGCGGAGCAGGTGATTCACGCCACGACTCCGACGCCTGACGCGCCGGCCCCGGATCAGCCCCGGAACGGCCGGCGCAACGACACTGAACGCCTTGGAACGGGACAGATGACAGCGGAAGTGAAGGCCGTGACCACACCGGCGTCCCCGCCCCTGACGGAGCGCCAGGAAGCGCGGCGGCGCCGCATCCTGCACGCCAGCGCCCAACTGGCCGGCCGGGGCGGTTTCGACGCGGTCCAGATGCGGGAGGTCGCGGAGGCGGCCGGCGTGGCGCTCGGCACCCTGTACCGGTACTTCCCGTCCAAGGTGCACCTGTTGGTCGCCACCATGCAGGACCAGCTCCAGCACATGCACACCACGCTCCGCAAGCGTCCCCCGGCGGGGGACGATCCGGCGGCCCGAGTCGCGGAGACGCTGATGGGCGCCTTCCGGGCCCTCCAGCGCGAACCGCACCTCGCCGACGCGATGGTGCGCGCCCTCACGTTCGCCGACCGGAGCGTGAGCCCCGAGGTGGACACGGTGTCGCGGCTGACCACGGCGATCATCCTGGACGCGATGGGCCTGGACGCCCCGCCGACGGCGGAACAGCTCTCGGCGGTGCGCGTGATCGAGCACACCTGGCACTCGGCGCTGATCACCTGGCTGTCGGGCCGCGCCTCGATCGCCCAGGTCAAGATCGACATAGAGACGGTCTGCCGCCTGATCGACCTGACGACGCCGGCCCCGGCCCCGCCGAAGGCCCGGGGAAAGTCCTGATCCTGCCGTAGGGCCTGTCGCCGATCGGGCCGGGCGAGACGTCGACGACAGGGCCCGGGGCCGGCGGGGCCGACCCGCCTACTCCTCCGGCGGGAACACCGCCTCCCCGCTGCCCAGCAGGGTGATCGTGATCGCCTCGACGGGGCAGCCCTCGGCCGCCGTGAGGACCGGTTCGTTCGCGTCCGTCTCGGGGGCCGCCGGGTGGGACTGGCGCGCCGAGTCGAGGGAGAAACCGGCCGGGGCGTGGTTGACGCACATGCCGGAGCCGATGCAGACCCCCCGGTCCACCTCCACCTGCCAGCGGTCCCCCATCACGCGTCCGCTTCCGGGGCGGCCGGCGGCCGGTAGCCGGCGGGCAGGTGGATCATCTTGTGTTCCAGGTACTCGCTCAGGCCCTCGGGGCCGAACTCCCGCCCGACGCCGCTGTTCTTGTAGCCGCCGAACGGTCCGAGCATGTCCAGGCTGAAGGTGTTGACGTTGAAGGTGCCGGTGCGCACCCCGCGCGCGAAGTCGATGCCGTGCTCCACGTCTCCCGTCCAGACGCTGCCGCTGAGTCCGAACTCGGAGTCGTCGGCGATCCGCGCGGCCTCGGCCTCGTCGCCGTAGGGGATCAGGCAGACCACGGGCCCGAAGATCTCCTCGCGCGCGATCCGCATGGAGTTGTCGACGTCGCCGAACAGGGTGGGTTCGACGTACCAGCCCTGGTCCAGGCCGGCGGGGCGGCCACCGCCGACGAGGATCTTCGCGCCCTCCTCCTGCCCGATCCGGATGTAGTCCAGCGAGCGCTGCTGCTGACGGCGCGCCACGAGCGGCCCGAGCTGGGTCGCCGGGTCCAGCGGGTCGCCGACCACCAGCGCGCCGGCGGCGGCGGCGAGGGCCTCGGCGACCTCGGCGTACCGGGCGCGCGGGGCGAGGACGCGGGTCTGCGCCACGCAGGCCTGACCGTTGTTCATCCAGGCCGCCGGGACGATGCCGGCGATGGTGGTCTCCAGGTCGGCGTCCGGCAGGATCACGGCCGCCGACTTGCCGCCGAGTTCGAGGGTGACCCGGGTGAGGTTGCGGGAGGCGACCTCCATGACGCGCCGGCCCGCGGCCACCGAGCCGGTGAAGGCCACCTTGTCGATGCCGGGGTGCCCGACGAGGTACTCGCTGACCTCCCGGCCGGCGGGCAGGATCGACAGCACGCCCTCGGGCAGCCCGGCCTCGCGCACGATGTCGGCGAGGATGTAGGAGTCCAGCGGGGACTCCGGCGAGGGCTTGAGGATCACCGCGGACCCGGTCAGCAGCGCGGGTGCCAGTTTGGCGGCGGCGACGAACTGCGGGACGTTCCAGGGGATGACGGCGGCGACCACGCCGACCGGCTCCCGGCGGACCAGGATGGGTCCGAGCACGCCTTGGCGGTGCTCCTCGTAGAGGTATGCGCGCGCCACCGTGATCGCGGCGTCGTAGACCATCATCGGGCCCAGCGCCTGGGCGAGGACGGACCAGGAGTACGGGGATCCGTTCTGGGAGCTGATGGACCGGGCGATCTCCTCGTGCCGCACCGCGATGGCGTCCTTGACGCGCGCGACGACGGCGATCCGCTCGTCGAGGGACATCCGGGGCCAGGGGCCCTCGTCGAACGCCTTGCGCGCGACGGCGACGGCGCGGTCGACGTCCGCCTCGGTGGCGTGCGGGACGCTGCCGATGACCTGTCCGGTGTGCGGGGAGACGACCTTGATGGTGTCGGTGCCCAGCGGGTCCGTCCACTCCCCGCCGATGAACAGTTGTCCGTGTTCCACGAGCTCGGTCATGGCTGAGGCCTCCTGCGGCTACCTGCGGCGTGACGTTCCAGAACTGATACCAGTTCTAGTTCCAGGAGTCCACGGCCAGGACGGAACGACGGGGAAGATCCAACGGACATCCGACGGGTAGCCAGAAACCCGAAGAGATGGTCGACTTGGGCGACTACTGGAACAAGTTCTCTTTATCGTGTCCGGGCGGACGCACGACCGCCCGGACGGCCGGCAGACAGGGAGCCCTCGTGACACCTCAGGTCACCGACCACGGCGGAGGCGTGTGGGGCATCAAGGTCCCCATCCCCGACAACCCCCTCGGACACACCCTCGTCCACGTCCTCGACACCGACCGCGGACCGGTCCTCGTCGACACCGGCTGGGACGACCCGGAGTCCTGGGACACCCTCGTCGCCGGCCTCGACGCCCTCGGCATCGCGATGGCCGACGTCCACGGCGTGGTCATCACCCACCACCACCCCGACCACCACGGCCTGTCCGGACGGGTCCGGGAGGCCTCGGGCGCCTGGATCGCCATGCACGCCGCCGACACCGAGGTCGTCGTGCGGACCCGCTCCGCCGAACCGGGCGTCTGGTTCGACTACATGAGCGAGAAACTGGCCGTCGCCGGGGCCCCCGAGGAGCACATCGCCCCCCTGCGCGCGGCCCGCGCGAGCGGCCGGCTGCGAACCCTGCCCGGCCTGCACGCGGCCGTCCCCGACCGGGAGATCGTTCCCGGCGAGCTGCTGCCCCTCGCCGGGCGGCGGCTCCGCGCGATCTGGACGCCGGGCCACACCCCCGGCCATGTCTGCCTCCACCTGGAGGAGGCCCACCCCGCGGGCCTGCCCGGCAACGGCCGGCTGTTCTCGGGCGACCACCTGCTGCCCGGCATCTCCCCGCACGTCGGCCTGTACGAGGACCCCTCCGAGCACCGGGTCACCGACCCCCTCGGCGACTACCTCGACTCCCTCGAACGCGTCGGCCGACTGGAGCCCGCCGAGGTGCTCCCGGCCCACCAGCACCCCTTCACCGACGCCCCGGCCCGCGTCCGAGAGCTGCTGGACCACCACGAGGAGCGGCTGACCGGGCTGTGGGGGCTCCTCGCCACCCCCCTGACCCCGTGGGAGCTGGCGGAACGGATGGAGTGGAACCGCCCCTGGGAGCAGATCCCGTACGGCTCCCGGAACATCGCCGTCTCCGAAGCGGAGGCGCACCTGCGGCGGCTGGTCAAGCAGGGCCGGGCGGAGCCGGTGCCGGGCAGCGACCCGGTCACGTACCGGGCCCTGTGAACGGGGAGCCTCGCACGGGACACCGGCGCCACGCACCGGGCGCCGCGGACCGGCCGTGGTAAGGGGCTCAGAGCCCCACGCCCCGGTCACCGAAACCTACGGGCCGGTAGAGTGGGCCCGTCGTCCACACTTCCGCACGGGGGGAAGCCGGTGCGAATCCGGCGCTGACCCGCAACCGTGACCCGCCCCCGCGACATCGGGGCGGGGAGCCGGAATGCCCTGTACCGGAGGTGCGCGGCTCGTGCCGCCGGGTCTTCCGGCGGCCGGCACCGTCGAGGTAAACGGAGCCGGAGCCCGGTACCCGCGCGTGCCTGCCTCCGTTCCCCAGCACGAGAGGCACCCGCCCCACCATGAACGTACGACGCAGCGCCGCCGCGCTCGCCGCCTCCGCCGTGCTCTGCGCGGGTGCCGCCCCCGCGGCCCTCGCCGCGCCCTCCCCCTCCCCGGCACCGGTCGTCCCCTCGGGACTGTTCGGCAAGGGAGACCCGACGTACGACGGCGTGTGGCGCCAGTCGTTCGCCCTGCTCGCCCAGCGGACCGTCGGCGAGCAGCCCGCCGCGCAGGCCGTGGACTGGCTCGTCGGCCAGCAGTGCGCCGACGGCGGGTTCGCCTCCTTCCGCGCCGACGCCTCGAAGGCGTGCGACGCGAAGACCGTGCTCGACACCAACGCCACCGCGGTCGCCGTCCAGGCGCTCAAGGCGCTCGGCGGTCACGACGCGGCGGTGAAGAAGGGCGTGGACTGGCTGAAGTCCGTCCAGAACGAGGACGGCGGCTGGGCCTACGCGCCCGGCTCCCCCAGCGAGGGCAGCTCCACCTCGGTCGTCATCAGCGCGCTGGCCGTGGCGGGCGAGAAGCCCGCCGACGTGAAGTCGAAGGCGGGCAAGTCCGCGTACGACGGCCTGCTCTCCTTCCAGCTGGGCTGCTCCGCCGAGCCGGCCGCCGACCGGGGCGCCTTCGGGTACCAGCCGGCCGACGGCAAGCTCGCGGCGAACGCCGACGCGACCGCCGCCGCGACACTGGCCGCGCTCGGCAAGGGCGCGGTCGTCGCACCGGCCGCCACCGACACCCCGGCCGCCGCGCTCGCCTGCCCGGCGACCGCCGGCGACCCGACGGCCGCCGCCCAGGGCGCCGCCGGGAACCTGGCCGAGGCCCTGAAGAAGGACGGCCACCTCACCGCCGTCACCCCGGGCGCCGACCAGCCCACCCCGGACACCGGCAACACCGCCGACGCGGTGATCGCCCTGGCCGCGGCCGGCCACAAGCAGTCGGCGGCCGGCGCGCTGGAGTGGCTGAAGGCCAACTCGGCGGACTGGTCCAAGGGCAACCCGGCGGCCCTGGGCACGCTGATCCTCACCGCGCACGCCACCGGTACCGACCCGAAGGCCTTCGGGTCCACCGACCTGGTGGCGGCGCTGAACGCGACGGGCCCCGCGCCGCAGTCGGCGACCCCGAAGGCGCAGGCCTCCGAGGACGCGGACAAGAAGAAGGACGACGAGGGCTCCGGCAACCGGAACCTCTGGTGGATCATCGGCGCGGGCGCCGTGGCCGGCATGGGCATCGGCATCCTGCTGAGCGGTCGCCGGAAGAAGAACCAACTCTGATGCGCGGGCTGCCCGCTCGCCGGTTCCCGGCCCTCGCACTCGCCTTCGGCGTCCTCCTCGTGCTGGTCGCCTCCGCCCCGGCGATGGCGTCGAGCTACCGCTACTGGTCGTTCTGGGACGGCGGTGCGAACGGTTCCTGGTCGTACGCCACCCAGGGCCCCTCGACGGCGCGCCCGGCGGACGGCTCGGTGCAGGGGTTCCGCTTCGGCGTGAGCAAGGACGCCGGGGACCAGTCCGGGCGGCCTCGCACCGACGCCGGGTTCGACGCCGTCTGCTCCGCGACCCCCGCGGAGCAGGGCCGCAAGCGGGTGGCCCTCGTCATCGACTTCGGGCTCCCCTCGGAAGCCCCTTCGGGCGAGACCCCGCCCGGGGACGCACCGCGCACGGCCTGCGCCCGCGTGGCGCCGGACGCCACGACGGCGGAGGCCCTTGCGGCGGTCGCGAAGCCGCTGCGCTACAACGGCGCCGCGCTGCTGTGCGGGATCTCGGGGTACCCGCGGCAGGGCTGCGGCGAGCCGATCGCCGACGACACCGGGCGGCAGCCGTCTGCGTCCGCGCCGTCGTCCGCGTCCTCTCCCTCCGCGTCCGCCCCGTCCTCGGGCGGCTCCGGTGGGCCCTCGGCGGGTCTCGTCGTGGGCGTCGTGGCGGTGGCCGCGCTGGCCGCGGCCGGCGTCTGGCAGTCCCGCCGCCGCGCCCGATGACGGAGCCGGCGCGCACGCCCGGTACCGCGTCCGGCCCCGGTACCGCGGCCACGTCCGCGTCCGCCGACGGGCCGGGGAGCACCCACGGCGCGGCGGTCGACGACGTGACACCGCCCGGGCGGAGCCGCCTCGCGGCGGCGAAGACCGACCCGCACGGGCCCCTGTACGAGAAGGGACGGCGTCTGGCCCCGGAGGCGCGCCGCGGGAACGCCCTGCACGCGGGGGCCTGGTGGCTGTGGGCGCTCGGGCTGGCCACGGCCGCCTCCCGGACGACCAATCCCCTCCTCCTCGGCCTGATCGTCGGCGTCGCCGGCTACGTGGTCGCCGCCCGCCGGACCTCGGCGCCGTGGGCGCGTTCGTACGGGGCGTTCGTCAAGCTCGGCCTGTTCGTCATCGGCCTGCGCCTGGTCTTCTCCATGCTGCTCGGCTCCCCGCTGCCCGGCTCGCACCTCCTCTTCGCCCTGCCGGAGGTTCCCCTGCCTGCCTGGGCGCAGGGCATCCGCTTCGGCGGCAGGGTGACGGCCGAGCAGTTGGTCTTCGCCTTCTACGACGGCGCGAAGCTGGCCACCCTCCTCATCTGCGTGGGCGCCGCCAACGCGCTCGCCAATCCGGCCCGGCTGCTGAAGTCCCTGCCGGCCGCCCTGTACGAGGCGGGGGTCGCCGTGGTGGTCGCCATGACGTTCGCGCCGAACATGGTCGCGGACGTGGTGCGGCTGCGGACCGCCCGCCGGCTGCGCGGGCGCCCCACCGGCGGCGTCAAGGCCGTCCTCCAGATCGGTCTGCCGGTCCTGGAGGGCGCGCTGGAGCGTTCGGTGGCGGTGGCCGCCTCGATGGACGCGCGCGGGTACGGGCGCACGGCGCGGGTTCCGCCCGCGGTCCGGCACACCACCAACGCGCTCACCCTCGGCGGGCTCCTCGGCATGTGCGCGGGCACGTACGGGCTGCTCGCGGCGGAGGGCGCCGCGTTCGGCCTGCCCCTGCTCCTCGTCGGGCTGGGACTGGCCCTGGCGGGCCTGCGCCTGGGCGGCCGGCGCAGCGTCCGCACCCGCTACCGGCCCGACCGCTGGGACGCGCGGGCCTGGCTGGTCGCCGGGTCGGGGGCGGCGGTCGCAGCCCTGCTGATCTACGCGGGCACCCGGGACCCGGAGGCCCTGCGCCCGGGGGTCGTGCCCCTGGTCGCGCCCACGCTCCCGCTGTGGCCGGCGGCCGCGATCCTCATCGGCCTGCTCCCCGCCTTCGTGGCACCCGTTCCGCCGAAGGAGGCGTCGCAGTGATCCGTTTCGAGCAGGTGTCGGTGACCTACGAGGGAGCCGCCGGGCCGGCGCTGCGCGGCGCGGACTTCGTCGTGCCGGAAGGGGAGCTGACCTTGCTGGTCGGCCCGTCGGGTGTCGGCAAGTCGACTCTTCTGGGGGCGGTCTGCGGGCTGGTCCCGCACTTCACGGGCGGCCGGCTGAGCGGCCGGGTCACGGTCGCGGGACGCGACACCCGTACGCACAAGCCGCGCGAGCTCGCGGACGTGGTGGGCACGGTCGGCCAGGATCCGATGGCGCACTTCGTGACGGACGTGGTGGAGGACGAGCTGGCCTACGGCATGGAGTCGCTGGGGCTCCCGCCCGCGGTGATGCGCCGCCGGGTCGAGGAGACCCTCGACCTGCTGGGCCTCAACGAGCTGCGCGACCGACCCATCGCCACCCTCTCCGGCGGACAGCGGCAGCGGGTCGCGATCGGCTCCGTGCTGACCCCGCACCCGCGCGTGCTGGTCCTGGACGAACCCACCTCGGCGCTGGACCCGGCGGCGGCCGAGGAGGTCCTGGCGGTGCTCCAGCGACTGGTGCACGACCTGGGCACCACGGTGCTCATGGCGGAACACCGCCTGGAGCGGGTGGTCCAGTACGCGGACCGGGTGCTGCTCCTGCCGTCGCCGGGCGCGGCCCCGGTCATGGGGAGTCCGGCGGAGATCATGGCCATCTCCCCGGTGTACCCCCCGGTGATCTCCCTGGGCCGGCTCGCGGGCTGGTCCCCGCTGCCCCTCTCGGTCCGCGACGCCCGCCGCCTGGCCGGGCCCCTGCGGTCCCGCCTGCCGCAGGACGCGGGGGCGGAACCGGCCCCCGCGGCGTTCGAGGCGGGGGGCCGGGCGCCGTCCGGGCCCGCGAAGGTGCCGGGCTCGACGGGCCGCCCCGAGGGTCCCGGCCGGCTGGCCCGGCTGCTGCGCCGCACCCGGCCCGCGCCCGCTGCCACCGGTGCCGGGGTCGGGGGCGGGGTCGGGGTCGGGGTCGACGCCACGGCGGCCACCGCCTCGGGCGTGTCCGTCCGACGGGGCCGGGCCGAGGTCCTCCACGGGATCGACCTCACGATCGCCCCCGGCGAGACCGTCGCCCTCATGGGCCGCAACGGCGCCGGCAAGTCCACCCTGCTCGCGACCCTCGTGGGCACGATCGAGCCGACCACCGGCAAGGTGCTCGTCGGCGGTCGCACCCCGCACCGCACCCCGCCCCGGGAGATGGTCCGCCACGTCGGACTGGTCCCGCAGGACCCCCGGGACCTCCTCTACGCCGACACGGTCGCCGCCGAGTGCGCCGCCGCCGACTCCGACGCGGGCGCGGCGCCGGGCACCTGCCGGGACCTGGTGACGGCCCTGCTGCCCGACGTGCCCGACGACACCCATCCCCGGGACCTCTCCGAGGGGCAGCGGCTCGCGCTCGCCCTGGCCCTGGTCCTGACCGGCGAGCCCGCCCTGCTGCTGCTCGACGAGCCCACCCGCGGCCTGGACTACGCCGCCAAGGCCCGGCTGATCGGGATTCTGCGCTCGCTCGCCGCGTCGGGGCACGCCGTCGTCCTGGCCACGCACGACGTGGAGCTGGCCGCCGAGCTGGCGCACCGGGTGGTGATCCTGGCCGGCGGGGAGATCGTCGCGGACGGTCCGACGGCCGAGGTGGTGGTCTCCTCCCCCGCCTTCGCCCCGCAGGTGTCCAAGATCCTGGCGCCGGGGCGGTGGCTCACGGTGTCCCAGGTCGCGCGGGCCCTCTCCGGTGACGCCGGAGACGGTGCCGACGCCGGTGACGCCGGTGACGCCGGTGACGCCGGTGACGGCAAGGCCGGGGGTCTCGCCCCGTGAGCACCACGCGCACCCCCCGCACCACCGATCCGACCGGCCCGACCGACCCCGTCGGCCCGTCCGATCCGACCGGCCCGGTCGACGGCACAGCCCGTTCCACCCGTTCCGCCCGTTCCACCCGTCCCGTCCGCATCGGCCCCCGCGCCGCCGTCGCACTGGTCCTGGTCACCCTCATCGGCATCGTCGCGTTCGGCTGGCCGCTGCTCGCCGACCGGCAGTCGGGGCTGGCCCACTCCCAGGACGCGCCGTGGCTCTTCGCGGCGCTGCTGCCCCTACTCGTCGCGGTCGTCGTGGCGACGATCGCCGACAACGGAATGGACGCCAAGGCCGTCGCGATGCTCGGCGTGCTGGCCGCCGTCGGCGCGGCGCTCAGACCGTTGGGTGCGGGCACGGCGGGCCTGGAGCCGATGTTCTTCCTGATGGTGTTGAGCGGCCGGGTGCTGGGGCCGGGCTTCGGCTTCGTCCTGGGCTCGGTGACGATGTTCGCGTCCGCCCTGCTCACGGGTGGGGTCGGGCCGTGGATGCCGTTCCAGATGCTGGCGTTGGGCTGGTTCTCGCTGGGGGCGGGTCTGCTGCCGGGTCCGGACCGGATCCGGGGCCGGGTGGAGCTGGGCATGCTCGCGGCGTACGGGTGCGCGGGGTCGTTCGCGTACGGCACGATCATGAACCTCCAGGGGTGGGTGATCCTGCAGGGCATGGGGCAGGGCGTCTCCTTCCACCCGGGGGATCCGGTGCCGGAGAACCTGGCGCGGTTCGTCGCGTACTGCCTGGCGACCTCGTTGGGCTGGGACCTGGGGCGGGCGGCGCTGACCGTCGTACTGACCCTCACCCTCGGCGCCACCCTGCTGAAGGCCCTGCGGCGGGCGACGCGAAAGGCCGCCTTCGATGCGCCGATTTCCTTCGATTCGGGGGTTTAGTCCGTTTTCGACCCACCCCCCGAAAGGGGTACGGGTGGCCACGGACCGTGAGATTCGGGGCCCTGGCCGGTGACCCGCCCCACAGGACGCAGGTCACATACGAACGGGACTAGTAGCCCCCGAGGGGTCCGTTTCACCCCCTCGCGAGCGGCCCCCACCTGCGCGAAGACCGGTCGGCGGGCAGGGGGGTCGAAACACCCCGCCTGCGAGGGCCACTAGTAAGAGGGGTCGTTGCCAGGCCGTCGGGGCGTCTGTAGAACTGGATGAGTCGCAAGGCGGCAGGGGTACTTCACCCCCCGCCGACGAACCCCTCTCCACCGCGTGAGTGGCTCACGCACGTCTTCGGCGTGCTTGCGACCGTCCCCGTCCCCAACGGAAGGCCATTCCGTGTCCAACACCGTCATCCGCCGCATCACCGCCTCCAAGAAGGCCATCGCCGGTTCCGTCCTCGCCCTCGGCGTCGCCGGTTCCATGCTCGCCACGGTCCCGGCCCAGGCGGCCCCGATGAACGCCAAGTCCATCGCGCAGCAGATGATCAAGGACCCGGCCCAGTTCGAAGCCTTCTCCAAGATCGTCTCCCACGAGAGCGGCTGGAACCACACCGCCACGAACTCCTCCTCCGGCGCGTACGGCCTGGTCCAGGCCCTGCCGGCGTCGAAGATGTCCTCGGCGGGCGCGGACTGGAAGACCAACCCGGCGACCCAGATCAAGTGGGGCCTGGACTACATGAACTCCCGCTACGGCAGCCCCGTCGGCGCCTGGAACTTCTGGCAGTCCCACCACTGGTACTAAGCCGACCAGTGGCAGCGGACAGCGCAGGACCCGCCCCCCGCGAGGCGGCGCACGACTTCCCGCCCACAAGGCGACGAGAACATCCTCCGCGTGGCAACGCGGAACCCGCCCACAAGGCGGTGACAGACATGCGAAGGCCCCGGTGGCCGGCCTCCCCAGGTCCGGTCGTCGGGGCCTTCGTCTTCCCATCCCACTGGGTCCGGGACCGCTCGCGCGGTGGTGGTGCGGACGCGGCGCCTACAGCCGCTGGATGATCGTGCCGGTGGCCAGCGCGCCGCCCGCGCACATGGTGATCAATGCGAATTCCTTGTCGCGCCGTTCCAGCTCGTGGAGCGCGGTGGTGATCAGTCGGGCGCCGGTGGCGCCGACGGGGTGGCCGAGCGCGATGCCTCCGCCGTTCACGTTGACCTTCTCCAGGTCCTGGTCGAAGACGCGGGCCCAACTGAGGACGACGGAGGCGAAGGCCTCGTTGATCTCCACGAGGTCGATGTCCCGGAGGGACATCCCGGCCTTGCCCAGCACGGCCCGTGTCGCGTCGATCGGCCCGTCCAGGTGGTAGTGCGGGTCCGCTCCGACCAGCGTCTGGGCCACGATCCGGGCGCGCGGCTTGAGTTTCAGCGCGCGGGCCATCTTGCGCGAGGCCCACATCACGGCCGCGGCCCCGTCGGAGATCTGCGAGGAGTTCCCGGCGGTGTGCACGGCGGTCGGCATGACCGGCTTGAGTCGGGCGAGGCCCTCCATGGAGGTGTCCCGCAGCCCCTCGTCACGGTCGACCAGCCGCCACATGCCCTGCCCTGCGGCCTGCTCGGCCTCGGTGGTCGGCACCTGCACGGCGAACGTCTCGCGCTTGAAGCGCTCCTCGGCCCAGGCGGTGGCGGCCCGCTCCTGCGAGAGCACGCCCAGGGTGTCGACGTCCTCCCGGGTCAGTCCCCGACGGCGGGCGATGCGCTCGGCGGCCTCGAACTGGTTCGGGAGATCGACGTTCCATTCGTCGGGGAAGGGCTTGCCGGGACCGTGCTTGGAGCCGGAACCGAGCGGGACCCGGCTCATGGCCTCGACACCGCAGGCGATGCCGATGTCCATGACCCCGCCGGAGATCATGTTGGCGACCATGTGGTTGGCCTGTTGGGAGCTGCCGCACTGACAGTCCACGGTGGTCGCGGCGGTCTCGTAGGGCAGGCCCATGGCCAGCCAGGCGTTGCGGGCGGGGTTCATCGACTGCTCGCCGGCGTGGGTGACGGTGCCGCCGACGATCTGCTCGACGCAGTCGGGCTGGATTCCGGTACGGGCGAGGAGTTCGCGGTAGGTCTCACCGAGCAGGTAGGCGGGATGAAGGTTGGCGAGGGCGCCCCCGCGCTTTCCGATGGGGGTGCGTACGGCTTCGACGATGACGGGTTCCGCGGCCATGAGCTCGTCCTCTCCTGCACGGTGCCGACGCGGCGGGCCGTCCCGGCGCCCCGCCCTGAACTAGTACGCGTTCTAGTTCCCTCCGCAGTCTTATGACCTGGAGGCCCGGCACGCAAGGGTCTTGCACGCGGCTCCACGGATTCCACACGCAACAGTTGACGCCGGAGCCCTTGTCACTTCTGGAACTCGTTACTACCTTCGAGCCAACTTCTGATGGGCCGTCAGACCTTGGAGTCGCCCGATGCCCTGCCCCGTGCTGCCCGAAGGCTTCGACGCCACCGACCCCGACCTCCTCCAGGACCGGGTCCCCTTCCCGGAGTTCGCACAGCTCCGGCAGACCGCCCCCGTGTGGTGGTGCCCACAGCGGCGGGGCATCACCGGTTTCGACGACGAGGGCTACTGGGCCGTGACACGGCACGCGGACGTCAAGTACGTCTCCACGCACCCCGAGTTGTTCTCCTCGACCACGAACACCGCGATCATCCGCTTCAACGAGCACATCGCGCGCGAGCAGATCGATGCCCAGCGCCTGATCATGTTGAACATGGATCCGCCGGAACACACCCGCGTCCGCCAGATCGTGCAGCGCGGGTTCACCCCGCGGGCGATCCGCGGCCTGGAAGGGGCCCTGCGGGACCGGGCGCGAAAGATCGTCGAGGAGGCGGTGACCGCCTCCGCGGACGGCAGCTTCGACTTCGTGACGCAGGTGGCGTGCGAACTCCCGCTCCAGGCCATCGCCGAACTGATCGGCGTACCGCAGGAGGACCGGCTCCGGATCTTCGACTGGTCGAACAAGATGATCGCCTACGACGACCCGGAGTACGCGATCACCGAGGAGGTCGGCTCGAACGCGGCCATGGAACTCATCGGCTACGCGATGAACCTGTCGGCGGCCCGCAAGGAATGTCCGGCCAAGGACATCGTCACGCAGCTGGTCGCGGCCGAGGGACAGGGCAACCTGGGCTCCGACGAGTTCGGCTTCTTCGTGCTGCTGCTCGCCGTCGCGGGCAACGAGACCACGCGCAACGCCATCAGCCACGGCATGCACGCCTTCCTCACCCACCCCGAGCAGTGGGAGCTGTACAAGGCGACACGACCGGCCACGGCGGCGGAGGAGATCGTCCGCTGGGCCACACCGGTGGTGTCCTTCCAGCGGACCGCCACCCAGGACACCGAACTGGGCGGCCAGAAGATCAAGGCGGGCGACCGGGTGGGGATGTTCTACTCCTCCGCCAACCACGACCCCGAGGTCTTCGACGACCCGGACGCCTTCGACATCACCCGCGACCCCAACCCCCACCTGGGCTTCGGGGGCGGCGGACCGCACTTCTGCCTCGGCAAGTCGCTGGCCGTCATGGAGATCGACCTGATCTTCAACGCACTCGCCGACGCCCTGCCCGACCTGCGCCTGGCCGGCGAGGGCCCGAGGCGACTGCGCGCCGCCTGGCTCAACGGCATCAAGGAACTCCGGGTCAGCCGCCGCTGACCCGCGACCGGGCCGGCGGGGGCGCTCCACCCCCGCCCGGCCCCTGCCGTCCGCCGACCCGTGCGGACCGCCGGCCCGTCACATTCCGGTTGTGGCCCTCCCGTCGTCACATTCCGGTGGTGGCCCTCCCATCGTCACGTTCCGGTTGTGATGTTCCGGTTGAAACCTTCTTGCCCGTTGTCCCGGAGCCGGTGGCGCGGCACACTGCGCGGATGAACCTTCAGGACGAACGCGGGCCCGCCGACGCCGTGGAAGCACGCTGGCAGCGGATGCCCTTGACGTGGCAGTTGATGCTCGACCGCGCCGACTCCAAGACCATGGGCCAGGGCGTCCTGGCGCTGATAGAAGCGGCCTCCAAGGAACCCGGACTCAGACGGCTCTACCCGTTCACCAGTCATTGGACCCTGTGGTTCAGCTCCCGTACGAGCCCCCCGTTCAACGTGGACGTGCCGGCGGTCGAGCCGCTGGCCGACGGCCGGTTCCGGGTGCGCGGCCCCCGCATGACGAACGTGATCGGCGAGACGGACACCGCCGAAGCGGCCATCGCCCTCGTGGTGGCCCAAATCCCGCCGGACTAGGCTCCGGCGCCGGTGAGGCCCGCGGGCCAGGCGCCACTTCGACGACAGAGCCCAGGCGGGCGGGCTCTTCCGGACCTGCCGGGAGGAACCGCCGAGTGGCGCGAGCACCGTGCCGGGCCGATCCTGGACGGACGCGGCGATCCACCGAAGGGGTGCCGGAGCGGTGTCGAGACCACTCCGGCACCCCTTCGGCCGCGCTCCCGCCCGACCGGCCCCGGTGGGGTCCGTGGGCCTCGGCGTTCCCACCGGACCCGCCGTCAGGCGGTGGTGCGCTCCCCCGCCGGTTGGGCACTGCCCTCCTGCTCGGGGGTCCGGGGCCGCGGCAGCGTCAACCCGGCTCCGGGTCCGCCCCGCTCGCCGCGGGGCCCGGAAAGGACGTGGACCAGCCCGAACCCGGCGCCGACGACGAGGGCTCCGCCGACCGCGTCGAGCACCCAGTGGTTCGCGGTGGCCACGATCGCGCACACCGTGATCAGCGGGTGGAGGGCGCCCAGCAGCTTCTGCCACCCCTTCGGGGCGAGTACGACGATCACGATCCCGCACCACAGCGACCAGCCGAAGTGCAGCGAGGGCATGGCCGCGTACTGGTTGGAGATCGCGGTCATCGCCCCGTACTGCGGGTTCGCGAGGTCCTGCACCCCGTGCACGGTGTCGACGAACCCGAGGTCGGGCATCAGGCGCGGTGGCGCGAGCGGGTACAGCCAGAACCCGACGAGCGCGAGGACCGTGGCCAGCCCCAGCGAGGCGCGCGCCCAGCGGTAGTCGGCGGGCCGGCGCCAGTACAGGACCGCCAGGATCCCCATGGGGACGACGAAGTGGAAGGAGGTGTAGTAGAAGTCGAAGAACGCCTCCAGCCAGGGCGTGTTCACCACGGCGTGGTTGACGGCGTGCTCGATGTCGATGCCGAGCGCCTTCTCGATGCCGTGGATCCGGCTGCCGTTGGCCTCCGCGAGGTCGCGGCCCGCGGTGGCGGCGGCCCGGATGTGCGAGTAGATCGAGTAGCCGACCCGTATCAACAGCAGTTCCAGCAGCAGGTTCGGGCGGGACAGCACGCGCCGCCAGAACGGCAGCAGCGGCACCCGGGACCAGCGCGCGGCGGCGGGCCGGCCGTACGCGGTGGGCACGGGCTCTCGCCAGTACGGCGAGGAAAGCGACAGGAACGGCACCGCGCACGCCGCCGCGAGGGCGGCCAGCAGCAGCACGTTGTCCCGGACGACGGCCAGCACGCCCAGATTCGGCAGCAGCACGGTGCTGGGCAGGATCACGGCGAGCACGACGGCGACCGGCCAGACGGTGCGGTCGGCGGCTCGCCTGCCCACCCTGCCGGCGACGGCGAGCAGCACCCACAGCAGTTGGTGGCGCCAGCCCTCCGGGGACACGGCGACGGCCACACAGCCGGTGATCGCGACGGCGAGCAGCAGTTGGCCGTCGCGGGCGTACCGGACCGCGCGGCGCAGCCCGATCCACAGGATCACGCCCGCGAGCGCCGCGTACAGGGCGATCTCGGCGGGTCCGCTCAGGCCCAGGCGGAGCAGCGCGCCGTGCACGGACTGGTTGGCGAGGCCGTCGGGGGCGCGACCGAGACCGGTGCCGGCGAGGTGCTCGACCCAGTACGTCCACGAGTCGCGCGGCAGCGCGGCCCAGGACACGGCGGTCGCGCCCGCGAAGGTCACGGCGGCGGCCCCGGCGGTGGGGCGGCGCCCGGTCAGCCACAACAGCGGTGCGAACAGCAGCAGTCCGGGCTGCAGGGCCGCCGCGAGACCGACGAGGAACCCGGCGGGACGTTCGCCGGGCACCCGGAAGACGGCGAGCAACACCAACAGCACGGGCAGGACGGCGGTCTGGCCCGGCGACGTGGCCTCGCGCACGGGCAGCGAGACCACCATCAGGGCGACCAGCACGGGCGCCGCCGGCAACGCGGCACGCCGGGGCACCGGATCGGGCAGACCTCGCGCGGCGACCAGCCCGATCACGGCGACGAGCAGCAGGGTGGCGCAGGTCCAGGCCACTTCCAGGGAGGGCGCCGCGAGACCGGCCAGCGGCTTCAGGACCAGCCCCGCGAACGGGGTGCCGGTGAACTGGCCGGATCCGCCCTCGTAGAGCGAGCCCGGCAGACCGTCCGGGAGGTGGAAACCGTCGAGCCATCGCGCCGGCGGCACCCGCAACACGGCGACGGCCTGTCTGACCGCGAGCGCGCCCGCGAGCGCCCACAGCAGGAGGTGCAGGGCTCCCGGTCTGCCGCGATCGTCCATGACCCCGACGTGTCCGTCACCACCGCCGTGCTCTGCCGCGTCAGCCACGCCTCGCCGGCCTCCCGCCCTGTCGGCCGCAACCTCGACTTCACCAGGCTGCCGCGCCCCACGCACCACTTGATTACCCGAAGGACGATATCCCTCGCGGATCCCTAGGATGGCGTCCATGAGCATCGTGAAGATCAACGCACTGACCGTCCCGGCCGAGCAGCGAGAGGTGCTGGAGCAGCGCTTCGCCTCGCGGGCGGGAGCCGTGGAGGGTTCGGACGGCTTCGAGTGGTTCGAGCTGCTGCGCCCCGTGGAGGGCACCGACCAGTACCTCGTCTACACGCGGTGGCGTTCCGAGGAGGACTTCCAGGCGTGGATGGACGGCCCGATGAAGGCCGCGCACCAGGGCGGCGGCGCGGGTGGCGGCAGCGGCGCGGGTGGCGGCGAGCGGCCGAAGCCGGCGGCCTCCGGGTCCTCGGTGTGGTCGTTCGAGGTCGTCCAACAGGCGGCGCCGAAGCAGGCCTGAACAGCACGTCGGATGCCCCGGGGCCTGGCCCCGGGGCTTTTGGCCCGGGCTTTTGGCCCGGGGCTTCCGGCCCGGGGCTTCCGGCCGGTCGGCAGATCGGGACCGGCAGGCGGATCGTCAGGTCGGCAGGCGGATCGTCAGGTCGGCAGGTCGGGTCGGGCGGACCAGAACGCGTCGGCCTCGTCGATGTCCTCGGTGCAGCCGTCGATGTCGGTGATCTTGTGCCCGACGATCGTGAAGAACAGCCCTTCTCGGATCTCGATCCCCCGGTCACCCCGATCGCCGCGCGCGGTGTGGAAGCTCATGACGTGGCCGCGACCGTCGGCCATGACCGATTCCAGGTGGAGCCGGAGCGTCCCGTTCGTCTCCTCCGCGAGGCGGCGGTAGAGGCCCATGACGGCTTCCCGCCCCTTGTGATGCCCCGACAACGGGTTGTTTCCGGGCATGTGGTGGATGACGTCGGCCGTCATCATCGCGCCCAACGCTTCCAGGTCGCCCTTGCCGAAGGCCTCGTAGCCGCGGCGGATCAGGGCACAGTCAGGATGCTCCGACATGACGGTTCACGCCCTCCATGTGCACGGTTTGTCCTTTTCACTATCATCGGCCCGCCCCTGTGGATAATCCAACGCGGACCTCCCCACCCCTCTCGCACAATGACGCCATGAACAGCGACAACGACGTCATCACCGGCACGGGCACCTGGAAGGTCGCCCCGGAACCGTTCACCACTCCCGACGGGACGGCCCTGCGCCGCGCGTACTACGCGGAGGTCGCCGGGCGGTACTGGAAGCGCTCCGTCACCGAGGCGGAGATCGACCAGGGCATGCTCGACTTCCCCGCCGACGACCTCCTGCCACCCACGGGCCGCTTCGTCGTCGGCAGACTCGACGGCCGGGCCCTGGCCTGCGGCGGCATACGACTGCTGGACCCCGTCACCGCCGAGCTGACACGGGTGTACGTCGACCGGCGCGCCCGCGGTACCGGAGGCGGAGCGGCGCTGCTCACCGCCCTGGAGGACGCGGGCCGCGCGCTGGGCGCCGAGCGCGTACGGCTGGACACCCGGTCCGACCTGGTGGAGGCCCGGGCACTGTACGCACGACACGGGTACGCGGAGATACCCGCGTACAACTCCGGCCCCTATGCGGAGCACTGGTTCGAGAAGCCCCTGGTGTAGTCGCCGCACAGGAGCCGTCGTGCAGTCGTCACACGAGGCCCGCGGCGGGTTCAGGGGGCGGCACGGGTTCAAGGGGGCGGCACGGGTTCAGGGGGGCGGCACGGGTTCAGGGGGCGGCGTGGTCCCGGCGGGGCAGGGTGTCGTAGGGCTCCTCGGAGTCGGATCCGCACAGTTCCGCGTTGAGTTCCTCGACCAGCTTGATCAGGTCGGTCGGCCGGTTCGGGCCCCACCAGTCGCCGAGCAGCTCGGCGAGCGATTCCTGCCGGGCGGCGGCCAGCCGGGCGGCGCTCTCGCGGCCCGGGTCGGTCAGGATCAGTGACAGCCCGTCGCGTACCGCGAGTCCGCGCCCCTCGACCTGCCGGGCCGCGTCCGTGATCACCTTGATCGGCACGCCGGTACGGTCGGCGAGCACCGACGGGTCCGTGGATCCGTACTTCTTGATCCGCAGCAGCATCCAACTGGACGCGGGCAGCAGGTCGTACCCCGCCTTCGCGGTGATCTTCTCGTAGACGTGCCGACGGCCCTCGCGGGTCCCGAGGACCGACAGGGCGCGGGCGACCTCTTCGTGTGAGGACCGCTGGACGGGGTTGGAGGCGAGGGTCTCGGTCACATCGGGTGCGGTGACGGATGCGCGGAGCTTGTCCTCCTTGAGGAACCAGGCCACCACGAAGGCGACGAGCACCATGGGCACCGCATAGAGGAAGACGTCGGTGATGGAGGTGGAGTAGGCGTCGAGCGCCCGCGTGCGCAGGTCGGCGGGGAGTGCTCCGATGGCCCGCGGGTCGGCCTCCAGCCCCGCGACGGTCACGCCGGGCGGCAGTTGCGCACCGGCCAGCGCGGAGGAGAGCTGGTCGTCGAGCCGGTTGGTGAAGATCGTGCCGAAGATGGCGACGCCGAAGGAGGCTCCGATGGAGCGGAAGAAGGTGGCGCCGGAGGTGGCGACTCCCAGGTCCTCGTAGCTGACCGCGTTCTGCACGACGAGGACGAGGACCTGCATGACCAGGCCGAGTCCGGTTCCGAAGACGGAGAAGTAGATCCCCATCTCCCAGTCGGAGCTGGTGCGCTGCAACTGGTGCAGGAGCAGCAGTCCGATGGCCGTCACGCCCGTGCCGGCGATCGGGAAGACCTTCCAGCGCCCGGTGCGGCTGACGATCTGCCCGGAGACGGTGGAGGCGATCAGCAGGCCGAACACCATCGGCAACATGTGGACGCCGGACATCGTCGGTGAGACGCCCCGGACGATCTGGAGGAACGTCGGCAGGTAGACCATCGCGCCGAACATCGCGAAGCCGATGACGAAGCTGATCACCGAGCAGAGGGTGAAGGTACGGATCGCGAACAGCTTCAGCGGCAGAACGGGTTCGGCGGCCCGCCGCTCGACGAGGACGAAGGCGACCAGGAGGACGGCGCCGAGAACGGCCAGACCGATGATCTGGGCCGAACCCCAGGCCCAGGTGGTGCCGCCGAGAGAGGCGACGAGGACGAGGCAGGTGGCGACGGAGGCGATGAGGAAGGTGCCGAGATAGTCGATGGTGTGCTTCGTGGAGCGCACCGGGATGTGGAGGGCCGCGGCGATGACGGCGAGGGCGACGAGACCGATGGGGATGTTGATGTAGAAGACCCAGCGCCAGGTCAGATGGTCCACGAACAGGCCGCCCAGCAGCGGCCCGAGAACGCTGGTCGCACCGAAGACGGCACCGAAGAGTCCCTGGTACTTGCCGCGTTCACGGGGCGGGACGATGTCCCCGACGATCGCCATGGACAACACCATCAGCCCGCCGCCGCCCAGGCCCTGGAGGGCGCGGAAGCCGATGAGCTGCGCCATGTCCTGGGCGATCCCGCACAGCGCGGACCCGATCAGGAAGATCACGATCGCGTACTGGAACAGCCTCTTGCGCCCGTACTGGTCACCGAGTTTGCCCCACAGTGGCGTGGCGGCGGTGGAGGCGAGCATGTAGGCGGTGACGACCCAGGACAGGTGCTCCATGCCACCGAGTTCACTGACGATGGTCGGCAGGGCGGTGGAGACGATGGTCTGGTCGAGTGCGGCGATCAGCAGCCCCAGCAGCAGGGCGCCGATGGAGACGAGTACGTCACGTGAGGCGCGCTCACCGCCGGGGCCGGGTTGCACGGCCGATGCGGTCACATCCTGGGCCATCGATTCCTCCTCAGGCCGGATCAACATTTCCATCCTGAGCGGTGTGTCCGGTTATGGCCTCTCGGGAGGGTTGGGTCGGGCCTGGCGGGTCTGCATAATCGCAGGCAGTGGCCAGGGAGGGTTCCAGTGAGCGCTGAGCGCTGTCCAGAATGCGGCGCCGAGGGCGTCGGCTGCGAGTGCGCGCCGGGGGCGGGTTTCAACCCCCTGCGCATTCGCCCGTACGTATCCCTGTCCGACCCCGGGCAGCCGGGATCCGCTTCGGCGTCCCACCAGCCGGTGCTGGGCGCGATGGCCGATCCGTCCCGGCCATCGGCCGGCAACCCGTTCGGCCCGTTCGGCCCGCCCGTCGAGGCACCGACGGAGCTGCTGTCCCCGGTCCCGCCGGCACCCGCACCCGCGCAGGACACCCGGGCTCACGACAGCCGGGCTCACGACACCCCGGCGTACGGCATACCCGTGCCGCCGCGACCGCCGCAGGCCTGGTCGGACCACACGATCCCCCTGCGCCCGGTCCCGCGCACGGCCGGCACCCCGGCCCCGCAGACCCCGGGAGGGGCCCCGGGGCGGCCCGTGGCGGGCACCGCGCCCCGGCCCACCGGCGGGGGTGGGGGCCCGAGGAAGCGCAGGCGGCTCGTCCTGCTCCTGGCGGGCGCCTGCACGGTGGTGGCCCTGGGTGGAACGGCGCTCGCCCTGGCGCTGGGGGGATCCTCGGAGCCCGGGACAACCGATACCGCGCTGTTGGACGCGAAGCCGTCGGACCCCGTGGCGAGCCTGGCTCCGACCGGTTCGCCGGAGGCTTCGCCCAGCCCGAAAGCAAGTCGGTCGGCCTCGCCGTCACCGTCCGCGTCCCGTTCCGCGTCGCCGAGCCCGAGCGCATCGCGTTCGGCGTCGCCCTCCACCACGCCGAGCCCGTCCCGTTCCACCGCGCCGCCCACCTCGACCCCTCCGCCGACGCCGAGCCGTACCCCCAAGCCCCAGTCGCCCCCACCACCGCCGGTGCAGGGTCCGACCCTGGCGTACGGAGACTCCGGATCAGAGGTGAAGAAGCTCCAGCAGCTCCTGTCGGGGCAGGGTCTGTACCGGGGCAGGACGGACGGCAGGTACGGCAGGTCGGTGGAGAACGCGGTGTCGGAGTTCCAGTGGTACAACGACATCCAAGGTGACCCCTGGGGCGTCTACGGCCCCGCCACCCGCCGCGCCCTGGAGGGCTAGGTCGTCTCTTCCGCATCCTGCTCGCGCGTGCCGGAGGCTGTCGGGATCGCCTCACTCACCCGGACACGTCCTGAAGGGTGTCCTGTCGGTGGGGTCGGAGAGGATGGCGCATTGAAGATCAGCGACGAGGACGGCGGGAACGCTGTCGGCCCTGTCCTACGGGGAGGATGACAACCATGCGGGAAGTGACGCGTCACGAGGTCGACGCGGACCGGACAAGCCGAGCCCTGGAGGACATCAGGCGGCGGATCTTCGGTCGCTGGCACGGGCTCCGCTACAGCAGCCTGTCCATCGAGGGGATCCAGGAGACGGGCGACGAACTCCTGGACCACGTCGGCGCCCTCACCCTCCAGGATCCGCAACTGGAGGACGCTCCGGCCCGGCTGGCCCTGCGAACGGCTGCGGAGTGCGCGCTCGGTGTTCTGACGCTCGGCACCTGCCCCAACGGGGACTTCGAGGTCTTCTTCCCCCTCGTCGACGAGGAACTCAGCAGCGAAAACTTCGCCTTCGGCGACGCGGTCGACCAGGCGCCCACGGCGCGGGTCTGGGTGGACGCCTTCGCCCTGAGCGTGATCACCGGGCTGTTGTGGGAGCGGGCCCGGGTGATCGGTCCGTTGCTGAGGCAGGACTACGCTCCCATGTTCCACGCGGGTCTGCCCCACTCGTCCTTGAGCTCGGTGTCCGAACCGGCCGAGCTCGCCGAGATGGACGCGCTGTGCGACTACCTCAACCTGGTGGAGACGCCGCATTCGCCGTGGGTCGCGCCCGGGGTGTCGCCCCTGGCCAAGCCGGAGGCGAAGGAGCGCGCAGCGGCCGCCGAGCGAATCGACGCGGCGGGCCCGCAGAGCCCCGACCAGCGGCTGCTGCGCGTACTCCTCGACGACGACCAGCCCGCGTTCGAGCGGGCCCTGACCAGCCGACTCCTGGAACAGCGCGACAGTGCCCGTCCGGATGCCGCGCCGAGGACGCTGCTGCCGGTCACGGTCGTCGCCCTGGCAGCCCTCGCCGTGCACGCACACGGCTGGGAGCTCGATGTGCGCTCCGGCTACCTGCCGGCGGGCCTGCTGCGCGCCCCGAGCCTGTAGGGAGGGGCGCGCACGGCTGCGTGCACGGTCCAGACCGTCTCTTCCGACTCTTGTCGGGTGAGCCCGCACCGGGTCGTCCGATGAGGTGCCTCTCCCCCGGCTGGCCGGGAGGGGCCCCGGGTGGAACGGCGACCTGTGGCCCCGGACGGAGTCCGGGGGCTGCGGTGCCGGGCCGGGCGGGCCGGGCGGGCCCGCCAAGATCCGGCAGAGACGGCCCGGGCGGACGCTCGCCCCGGTTCCTTCCAGCCTCGCCGACGTTCGGGGCGCGGGTGCGGGGCGGAGCCACGACCATCCCGGCGCCGCCAGGGCCGCTGCGCGCGAGGGCGCCGGCCCACCGCACCCGCCACACGCCCGCGCGCCCGGGCACCGTCCCACACACCCACACACCCACACACCCGTGCACCCGTGCACCCGTGGACCCGCACCCCGTACGCCCCGCCGCCGACGCCTCACCGGCGACCCATCGAGGCCGGCGGGCGACTCGGTCGTGTGCCGTTCGTCACCGCCCCCGGCCGTCGAGCCGGCAGCCGCATTCTCAACTCACCTCACCACCAGCCAAGTTGACCGGCAGCGCCGCACACGCCACACCACACCCCCACCCCTGAAGGACTCCCCGCCGGGCGCGCGGTGGCGCGGACCGCACCAGATTTTGTATCGTGTGGGAACAAAGTGGTTCCGCCTTCACTCCCTGACCGGTGGGCGGAACCACTTGTTTCTTTTCCCGCCCCGTCTGGAGCCCCGCCGATGCCGGCCAGCACCACCGCCTCGACCCCGACCGTCCTCACCGCCAAGGCCCTGCTCCTGGACATGGACGGCACCATCGTCAACTCCGACGCCGTGGTCGAACGCTGCTGGCGCGACTGGGCCGTGTCCCACGGACTCGACCCGCACGAGGCCCTCAAGGTGGTCCACGGGCGTCAGGGGTACGCCACGATGGCCATCCTTCTCCCCGAGCGGCCGATGGAGCTCAACCACGCCGAGAACGTCGAGATGCTCGCCCGCGAGACCGCCGACACCGACGGCGTGGTTCCGGTCGGCGGCGCGCCGGAGTTCATGGCCGCCATCGCCGGCCTCCCGCACGCACTGGTCACCTCCGCCGACGCCGCGCTGGCCCGGGCCCGGATGACGGCTGCGGCGCTGCCCATGCCCGAGGTACGGGTGACGGCCGAGTCGGTCGGAGCCAGCAAGCCCGACCCCGAAGGGTTCCTCAAGGGCGCCGCCGAGCTGGGTGTGGATCCGGCCGACTGCATCGTCTTCGAGGACTCCGCCGCAGGTATCGCTGCAGGCCAGGCCGCCGGGATGCGAGTCATCGGCATCGGCTCCAGGGCCGCCGCGCACGGCCCCACGGCCCACGTGCTCGACCTGACGTCGGTCCGCGTCCACTCGACCCCGGACGGAACCATCCACCTCACGCTCACCCCCACCGTCTGACCCACAGACCGAAAAGGCGCGTGGCCCGGTTGACCGCCGGTCCACGCGCCTTTTCCCATGCCTCCACAGCCCTCGCGGGGCCCACGGCACCCACGCGACCCACCGGACCCACCTGGACCTCCCAGACCCATCGGGCTCACGGGACTCCAGCAAACCCATAGCCCTCATGGGACTCACAACACTCACACGGCCCACCGAACTCACCAGACCCGCAGCGAACCCATAGCCCTCGCGGGGCTCAACGAGCCCACCGGCTTCACCAGACCCACCTGGCCCACCTGGCCCACCTGGCCCACCTGCAGTCGACAGGTCCGCCACCCTCCCCTGCGCGCCCCGACCTGCGCCCGCCACCCTCATTGATCCGGGCCCGCCAGGCCGTACGTCCGCGCCACGGGCAACGCCCGGGCCGACCCCCTTGGCACCCCGCAGTGCCACCCCGTCCCACACCCCGGCGCGCACCCGGTCCCGCGCCCCTTCCCGCCACCCCGTCGCGCCTGCCGATCCGCCACGCCACCCGAACCGAAGCGCCGGACCACACGCCGGAGCAGGTGTCGGACCGCACGCCGGAGCAGCTGCCGGACCGCACCGGAGCGGATGCCCGACCCCGCACCCACCTCTGCGCCGCAGCCCCACACGCGGACGCCCCGGTGCCGGTCGGAAGCCCGCCATCGAAGCCCACCCTCGCGCCGCCCGACGCCCCCGCACCGCCCGACACCGTCGTCGGCCCCGCGCGCGTCCGGTTTACGACGTTGGCCCCGGATCGCCCGCACCCCACGGCCCGGAATCACAACTTCCGCACATGCGAGGACCGTTGGACGACTTGATGTGACGTGCCCATGTCGGCAACCTGTCACCTGGCGCCCACCCGAGCGACATCCGGCGCCGCAAGCATGGCCGCGCCCCACCGGGGTCGCACGGCCACCACCCCCCGCATCCAGGGAGCCCCTCATGGCCCTCATATCCTCCGTCTACGCGCGTCGAATCGGCGTGCTCGCATCAGCCTCCGCGCTCGCCGCCCTGACCACCCTCGTCAGTGCCCCGACCGCCCAGGCTTCCCCGCCCACCCCGATCAGCGCTGCGGCCGCGCGTTCGTACCTGGCCACGGTCACGCCCGCGGCGGAAGGTTCCCTCAGTGGCTACAGCCGTGACCTGTTCCCGCACTGGAGCACCGTTTCCGGTACCTGCAACACCCGCGAGACGGTCCTGAAGCGCGACGGGGTGAACGTCGTGCAGGACTCCGCCTGCGCCGCCGTCAGCGGCAGTTGGTATTCCGAGTACGACGGCGCCACCTGGACGGCGGCGTCCGACATCGACATCGACCACATGGTGCCGCTCGCCGAGGCCTGGCGTTCGGGCGCTTCCTCCTGGACCACGGCCAAGCGCCAGCAGTTCGCCAACGACCTCACCCGCCCGCAGCTCATCGCGGTCACCGACAACGTCAACCAGGCCAAGGGCGACCTCGACCCGGGCAAGTGGCTGCCGTCGCGCACCGCCTACCGCTGTACGTACGCCCGGATGTGGGTCCAGGTGAAGCAGTACTGGGGCCTGAAGATGGACTCCGGCGAGAAGACCGCCCTGTCGAGCGTGCTCAACGGCTGCTGACGACTGCCGACACCAGCCGCCGACGCCTGCCGACACCAGCCACTGATGCCCGCTCACGCCCGCTGACGGCTGACGGCTGACGGCTGACGGCTGTTGACGGTTGCCGACGGCGGCCCGGCCGGCCACCGATCCGACCCGCCGCACCTCCCCCTGGCGCAGGCCGATCTTTCTCCCCCGCCAGGGGGAGGCCAGGCTCCCCCTCCACCCCTTACCGTGATCGAAGGGGACATGAAGGAGGGGGAGTCTCATGGCCGGACTGCGTCTGGGGCCGCTGCTGCGTCACGTCGACTGGGACACGGGCGGCGCCGCCACCATATGGGTCGAGGCGGACCGCCCGTGCACGGCCGAGGTGCGGTGCGCGGACGGCGCGGGCGGCCGTGCGCACACCTTCCAGATAGAGGGCCACCACTATGCGTTGGTGCCGGTCACAGGCCTGACCCCCGGCACGACCACGGAGTACGAGGTCCGGCTCGCCGGGGCCCCCGTGTGGCCGCTGCCCGACAGCGGCTTCCCGCCCAGCACCATCACCGCGCCCGCCGTCGCGGGGCCCGGCCGGCCGGCTCCCGGGCTTCGGGTGACGTTCGGATCGTGTCGGCAGGCCGCGCCGCCCGCCGACCGGCGCGGGCCGCACGGCGCGGACGCGCTGGACACCCTCGCGGCGCGGCTCGCGGCCGATCCGGAAGCGGTCAGACCGGACGTCCTGCTCCTGCTCGGCGACCAGGTGTACGCGGACCACCTCTCGCGGGCGACCAAGCGGTGGCTGGCGGCCCGCCGAGACCTGCGCGAGGCGCCGGGCGCGCAGGTCGCGAACTACGAGGAGTACACCCGGCTGTACTACGAATCCTGGCTGGACCCGGAGATCCGCTGGTTGCTGTCGACGGTGTCGAGCCTGCACGTCTTCGACGACCACGACGTCATCGACGACTGGAACACCAGCGCGGCCTGGCTGGCGGAGATGCGGGCGACGCCTTGGTGGTCGGAGCGGGTGCTGAGCGGGTTGATGTCGTACTGGGTGCATCAGCACCTCGGCAACCTCTCGCCCGCCGAGTTGGAGGCCGACCCGCTGTACGAAGCGGTACGGGCAACCCCCGACGGGACGGACGCCCTGCGTGCCTTCGCCGCCGCGGCCGACGCCGACCCGGGCTCGGCCCGCTGGAGTTACCGACGGGACTTCGGCCGCTCACGGCTGCTGATGGTGGACACGCGCGCCGCGCGGGTGCTGGCCGAGGACCGGCGGGCGATGCTCGACCCCGCCGAGCAGGAGTGGCTTCGGGACAACGCCCTGGACGGGCATGGCAGCTATGACCATCTGCTGATCGGATCCTCGCTGCCGTGGCTGATGCCGCCGTTGATCCATGACGCGGAAGTGTGGAACGCCGCCCTGTGCCGCGGGGAGCGGGGGCCCCGGTGGGCGCGGATCGGGGAGGATCTGCGGCGGCGCAGCGATCTGGAGCACTGGGCGGCGTTCCCCGAGTCCTTCGTGGCGTTGAGTGATCTGATCGAGGGGGTCGGGACGGGGCCGCGGGCGCCGGCGACGGTGGCCGTGTTGTCCGGGGACGTACACCACGCGTATGTGGCCGAGCCCCGAATACCGAGTACGGCGCGGGTGTTCCAGTTGACGTGCTCGCCCGTGCACAACTCCATCCACACAGCCGTGAAATGGGGTTTCCGGTTGGGTTGGTCGCGGGTGGGGCGGTGGTTGGGGCGCGGTTTCTCCCGGCATGGGCGGACGGGTCGGCCGCCGCTGAGTTGGCGGCGTACGGGTGGTCCCTGGTTCGGGAATCAGCTGATGACGCTGGAGTTGGCGGGTCGCACGGCCCGGCTCCGTCTGGACCAGGCGCGGACGGGGTGGGGGCGCGGGTCGAAGGCCCGGCTGACGACCGTGTTGGATCGCGAGCTCACCGAACCGCGATGAGCTGAGCGCTGACGTGCGCGTCCGAGCCGAACGCCGACGTGCGCGTCGGAACGAAGCCACAAGCCGTACCCACGTACCCCGGGGGTTCTTCGTATCGTCACCCCGGGGATCCGGGAGGTTACTCCCGGGCGTACGCTGTCTGGCTGTCAAGCCGCCCCTGCCGCTCCCCGCGACGACGCGGCGCTTCGGACTGGGGAGTACCACGTGATTGAGACTCTGGGGTCGCTGACCACCAGCCCCTGGATTTACGCCGTGGTGGCGGTGTCCGTGGTGCTCGACGTGTTCCTGCCGGTGTTGCCGAGCGGAGTATTGGTGATCACCGCGGCGGCTGCCGCGGCCGCGGCAGGAGCCGCGGGTTCGTCGACGCCGGTTCCCGAGCAGGTGCCGGACATCATGGCGCTGCTGGTGATCGCGGCGTCGGCCTCGGTGCTGGGTGACATGGCCGCGTTCCGGTTGGCGCGGCGCGGGGGTGCCCGGTTGGACCGGGCCATCGCCCGTTCTCGTCGGCTGAGCCGGGCTCACGAGCGGCTGGGCGTGGCGTTGGCGCGTGGCGGCGGCGCCCTGGTGGTGATCGCCAGGTTCGCCCCGGCAGGCCGGTCGGTGGTCTCGCTGGGCGCGGGCAAGACCCAGCGCAAGGTCAAGGAGTTCCTGCCCTGGTCGATCCTGGCGGGCATGACCTGGGCGGGGTACAGCGTGGCATTGGGCTATTTCGGTACGCAGTGGCTCGGTACGGCGTGGCTGGGTACCGCGGTGTCGTTGATCGCGCTGTTCGCGGTGGGCTCGCTGGCGGCGTTGCTGCTGCGCCGCCCGGGCCCGGGCCCCGCCGCGGCGGCCTGAACGCCGCCCGGCACCCGCGCCACCAGGGCGCCCGTGGGCGCGGGTCGCCCGTACGGTGGCCCGACCTAGCCCGGGTGGGGGCGTTGCGTCACCCGTTCACCCGACAGCGATAGCCGCCTCGGGGCGGGGCTTCTAGCGTCCACAGCACGGTGCGCGACCGAATCCGCGACACACCCGTGCCCTGGCCGCGCCGTTTCGAGGAGCCCGAGGAGTTCTCTCCATGCCCGCCACCCGCATCCGGCACCACCTGATGAGAGGCGCGGCCGCGACGCTCGTCGTCGCCGCCGTCACACCCGTCACCCTGGCCTACGCCCGTCCCACCGCCACCCTGTCCCCGTACACGGTCGCTCCCGGCGGTCGGGTCAGCCTGAACGTCCAGGGCTGCGGCACCAAGACCGGCCGGGCCACCTCTCCGGCGTTCCCCGACGTCCAGCTGACACCGGGCAACCTGGAGGCCACCAACCTGTTCGGCAGCGCCACCGTCTACCGCAACGCCCGCATCGGTTCGCACCCCGTCACCTACGAGTGCGGCGGCAGCGGCGGCGAGCGGGTCACCGTCACCCTGAACGTGGCCACGGGCGCCGCCCGCGGCGGCCTGGGCGGCAGTATCGACACGATGAGTCCGGGCCAGATCGCCCTCGGCGGGGTACTCGTCGCGGGCGCCCTCGGCGCCGGCGCGTGGGTGATCCGGCGCCGTACGGAACGCACCGCCTGACCGGCGGGAGTGGCCGCAGGCCCCACACGGCACGAGCCCGCCCGGCTCAGGAGGCGGCGTGGGCTCCCCTGACCTGGAGTCCGTCCAGAAGGTCCCGGGTCGCCTCGGCGACGGCGTCGACCGCTGCGGCGAACACCTCCTGGTTGTGTGCGGCGGGCGCCCGGAACCCGGACACCTTGCGCACGTACTGGAGCGCGGCCGCGCGGATCTCCTCCTCGGTGGCCTTCTCGGGGAGGACGGGCGGGCGCAAGGTCTTAATGGAACGGCACATGTCTCCACTATCCCGCTACCGAGGCAGCTCGGCCCCGGAAAGCTTCATGATCAACCCGGCTTGCAGCCGCCCCTTCAGCTCGGGGTCGGCGACCTCCTCCAACAGCCCGACAGCCCGGACCATCGACTCGGCGGCCCGCCTGTCGTCCCGTAGCGAGGCGGTCTGGTCGGCCATGTGCCGGAGCGCGATGTCGGCCCGTCGGTGGAACAGCTGCCCGATGAGGGTGACGACCAGCCCGACCGAACTGGTGACCACGCCGAGGTACAGGTCCCCGCTGCTCTCCGCCTTCCACACGGCCAGCGCCACCCCCAACAGCAGGATGGTCGCGCCCGCGCCGGCGAACCGCTGGCTGGTCACGAAGCTGCTCCGCGCCTGCGTCAGCCCGTAGGCGTAGTACTCGACGAGAAGGGGGGTGAAGTCGTCGTGCCGCTCCCCCGATTGCGCCGGGCCGACCGTCCTCGGCGCGAGCCAACCGGTGTCCCCGTACTTCGGATCCCGCGCCTCCGGCTCGGGATCCGTCTCCGACCGCGTCCGAGCGAGCAACCGCGCCCGCTCCGCGTCCCGCCGCCGCTCGAACGCCGCCCCCGAGGCCCGCTCCGCCACGACGTACACCGCGCAGGCGACCAACACCGCGACCCCCGCAACAACCCACTCCCCCATCCTCCGACCATCCCACGCCCCCGACCCCCCGCCAAGACGACGAACACCACGCCCGACAACCCGACGCCCGCCTGACGGCCACCCGACGTCGCAAGAACCCCAACTCCCCTTGCCCACAGCGCTCTCGGCAAGACGCGAACCCGGATGACGCCCCCAAGACCGACGCCACCCCTGGCCCCCGGCCGGTTCACGGGCTGGTCGAAGCAACCACCGACCGCACACATGGAGCCGCGCACACCCCCGGCGCCATGGTTGCCCTGTGGACGGCTGTGATCGCTGCCGCCCATCCCTCGTTCAACGAGTGCCACGACTTCGTCATGTCATGCCGTGGGGAGTTGGCGGCCGTCCTGGTTGCGGATGTCGCCCAGGACACGCAGTGCGAGGCCATCGGGCACACGGACCGGCAGCCAGGGCAGCGGCCCGGCCGTCCCCGACCGTTCCCGTTGCCATTGTCGTTGCCGTTGCCGTTGCCGTCAGAACCGGATGCAAAAGACCCCCCGCCTTGACTGGCGGGGGGTTTTAGCTGGTGGGCGCGGACAGTTTCGAACCGCCGACATCTGCTTTGCAAGTTCGGCCGGAGGTGATTACGGCCCCTGGCGGGCCCGGCCGCGGCTGCCGTCCAGGGTTCTCCGGGGCTGCCGTTGTCCACCGACGTTGATGTCGGCAGTGGATGTCAGCTCACAATTTCGGCATCTGCTCGTCGGCTGCCCTCCGCGGTCGCGCCAAAGCCGCCGCGGCGCGCCTGTCGTCTGCATGCTTCTGCTCTATCGAGGCTCGAAGCTCCGCAGGGGTCGGCCATGGCGCGCGCCGGTGGATCATGCGGTGACAGTTGGCACAGATGAGGGCGAGATCGCTGAGCTTGGTCCTGCCTTCGCCGGCCTCATGGAGAGGCACGACGTGATGGCACTCGATGTAGCCTCTTCCGCGGTCGCCGTAGACCCGCTCAAAGTCGAAGCCACACGCCTCGCAGACAAGTTGATGCCCCTGGCGCTGCACTGCATCGATCTTCTTCTTGCGCAGACCCTTGTTCCGCTCACGACTACGGTGGCGGCCCAGCAGCAACCGGCCTTCGGGGGCACTGAAGTCGTCTTCCTCTTCGGCTTCCGGGGGCAGGTCCTGAAATGCACCCGCGGTCAGGCCGTGCCGGATCCGCTGGGCCACCTCCGCCATCTCGGCTGGCCTGGCAAGGAAGTCATTCATGACTTCGGCATCCAGCATGTTGCCGTTCGTGGGTTTCCCTCGGTAGTCCGGGTGCTGGCACGTGATGTCAACCGTCTTGCGGGCTACGCCGTTGGGGTTCCGGAATAGCTCATTGCGTAGTTCTTCAGGATGGATCGGCATTGTCTGCAGAAGTGCAGACAACTCGACCACACGTGGGTCGTCGAACTCCAGCCGCTTCCACCCGTTAGCCATGGCCAGGTCGCAGGCGAGGATGATCTCGTCGCGAGTCCAGTCGGGGCTCCGAGACGAGCGGATTACGAACCCGAGTCGGGCGAGCCACCTGGCAGCGTGCGACCTTCCCCCACTCAACTCTTCCGGCCTCAACACTCGGCCTTGATCAAACTTATGGGCCACGCCAGCGATGGCCTTGGAGTCGTATGTCTGCTCCTCGTACACGAGGAGGTACCCGGTCGCCGGCTTGTATCCGTACTTGGATAAAAATCCCTCGCGGCCCAAGTCGTCGTACTCAGCTACGGCCTTGAGGACACCATCCCGGCTGATCGCACCTTTACGCATGGCGGAATCGTACGTGCGGCCGCCGACAGTCATGAGCGGGGTTTGAACAGAGATCGAAGCCCCCGCCATGTCATCGGGGGCCTCATCTTTATCAGGTCGATGACCCGGGGTACGCGATCTCGTACATTCCGTTTGCAGCCTTGGCCAGCCTGCCACCGACGTACAGCGATGACCGGCAGGATCCGCCTCTGTTGGTGTCAGGTGCTGATGTCAGGTCTCACAGCGCCGCTTGACAACGTGGACGGCCTCCCAGTAGGACTCGTCCTCCCGTTCCTGCCTGTCAGCAACCTCCGCCACCCGAAGGTCTCGGGCCGCGTCACCTGATGCATGTAGGTGCTGCGTCCCTTGCTCAGCAGGTTGATGGCATCACCCAGGCCTCGGGGATCCCACACGTCCAAGAGATCTTTGTTGCTCTCAGGCGGTCGTACCAGCTTCTCCAACCGCCTGATCGCCGCCCTGACCTCATCAGCGCCCGGGAAATCAGGCAAGGCATGCGCCTCGGCCCTGGCTCTGCCCAGCGGCTCCAAGAGAGCGAAGACGTACGGCTCGCGCTCCTCGTACTCCGTCGCATCGATGTCGCCGAGCGCGACGACGTACCGAGTGCCGGCGTCCGCGGCTTCAATGAGGTGCTTGAGAGTGGTCTCAAAGCGCGCTACGTCGAGCTTGGCGATCTCAAGCCTGCCCTCCCATCGGATCCGATCCTTGGCGACACCCTTCTGGGTCCACCGCGTGACAACCCCAACGATGATTGCCGCTCCAGCCGTAATCAAAGGGCCAACGGTGACGATGGAATCGAGCTGCATAGTCGAATGCTGCACGATTTCGAAGTTCGCGACTACGGGATCCTGCCTAAACCCACCAGACACCCCAGCTCCCATCCCGTCTGCCGTCGACCCACACGTATGTGGAGCGGGCGCGGGCCCTGGCGTCCAGGTGGAGCGCGCCACTGTACGAACGACCTGGACGCCAGGGCCCGTGTCTGCTCGGCTTGCCTGGGTCGACGGCAGACGGGATGGGAGCCTCCCCACGTCCATCACAACGTGCCGGCACTCGCGTACGGCGCCCCCGCCATCCCGGAGTCGGAGCGCCCCCGCCGGAGGCATGTCGGTGACGGGGAGGGAACCGCGGGCGTTGGGACTCGACTCATGCCCTTGGGCCTATCCCACTTGCAGGGGCGGGCGTCGGCGCAGCGCGCGCGGAGCGGGCCGAAGGCAGGAGCGTCGCGCGGAGCGGAGCCGGGAAGCCCGCCCGGCGAAGCGAAGCGCAGCCGGGTGCTTGATGAAGTAGGGAAACTCTTACCGCGCCTCTGAACGGCTGGCGCCAGTCGGCTCGGCTCGGAACTCGTCCAGCGCTCAAAGAACAGCTCCATGCCGGGCTTGCCCTCACCCTCGGCCGCTCGCTCGATCTCCGTTGCCCAACCGAGGGCACTCGGGTACTGCATGCCCAGTCGCGGCCACAGCCACGTACGCCGGGGAACCCTCGCGGCCGGCCTGGTCCTGGTTCGTCGTCGCCCTCGCCGCCTCGCTCGGCGCCATCGTCGCCACCGCCGGCCTCCTCGACCTGAGCGACGTCCCGGACTGGCTCCGGATCCTCGTCGCCGGATGACCCGCACTCGCCTTCCTAGGCGGCACGCTCCTGGTCCACCGCCCTACGCCACCCAGCGATCCGGGGCCCGCCCCGGAGCCCCGGCCCGTGGTCGAGCGGGAGACAGAACCCGGCGTACAGGCCGCCTCGGCTCCTGCCCTCCCTGCTCCGGCCCCGGTACCCGCACCCGGGGTCACCGCTCCGCCCGCCCTCGTCGCCCACGCCCAGAAGATCGCCGCCGACCACCGCACCCGCACCGGCTCGGACATCGACACCGAGACCCTGCGCGCCCGGCTCGGCGTCCCGTCCTCGATGGCTGAGGCCATCGCCGCCCAACTCGCCTGAGGAGAACCGGTACCCGCCCGGATCAGCTTCCCCTCGCTGATGAAGTTCGGCCCCGTTCAGATCGGCACCTACCGCGACCGGCACGGCCGCACCAAGGACTCCGCTGTCTGCACCGCCGACGCATGCGGCTGGTCCATCACCAAGCCCAAGGGCGGCCGGTACATGGCTGCCGTGTACGTCCTCCAGCCCGATGGCACTCGGGCTCGGAAGTTCGCCTACGGCAAGACCTGGGCCGAATGCGACGTGAAGCGCCGTGAGCTGCTCACCAAGGTCGACCAGGGTGTGCCCGTGCCCACGCGGTCCGCCAGGCTGTCCGAGTGGCTGCCGTACTGGCTCGAGAACATCGTCAAGCCCCACTGCAAGCGCACGACCCATGCCAAGTACGAGGTGCGCGTACGGCTCTACCTCGTGCCCCTGCTCGGATCGAAGCGGCTCGAATCGCTGAGCGTGGGCGACGTTCGGCGGATCCTCGTGCAGCTCCAGGAGAAGACCAGCGCCGCGACGGCGAAGGAGTCGCATCGGGTGCTGCGGACCGCGCTCACCGCCGCCGTCCGAGAGGAGCTGGTCACTCGGAATGCGGCAACGTCGTTGGAGCCTCCGACGGTTGAGGATCGGGAACTGTCGCCGTGGACTCTCCAGGAGACGTTGGACTTCCTTGCCGCCGGCCTCAAGGACCCGCTGTTCGCAGCCTTCGTGCTGGCCATCGCGCTCGGCTTCCGGCGGGGTGAGATCGTCGGCCTGCGGTGGGAGAACGTGGAGCGCGTTGAGGGCGAGGCGTACGAGGACGGCCCCAGGGGCAAGCGGCGCCGGCAGACCCTCCCCCTGCCCGGAATCTGCGTCGCTGCCCTGCGCTGGCAGCGGATGAAGCAGATGGAGATGCGGGTCAAGGCCGGGGACGCCTGGGTGGAGACCGGGTACGTGTTCACCACCCGGTCCGGCCGGCCCATCGAGCCGCGGAACGTCTATCGGTCTTTCACACGCGTGGCCAAGGACGCCGGCCTCCGGGTGATTCGGCTGCACGACGCGCGGCATGGGACGGCGACTCTGTTGACCGCCGCCGGCGTGCTGCCCCGGGTCGTGATGGAGATCCTCGGGCACTCGCAGATCGCCGTCACGATGAACGTGTACGCCCACGTCGTCCAGGACACGCAGCGCGAGGCCATCGGGCACATGGACCGGCTGTTGAGGCAGCGCTCCGGCCGTCCCTGACCGCTCCCGTTGATGTCAGATGTGGATGCAAAAGACCCCCCGCCGTGATCGGCGGGGGGTCGTTTCGTTGGTGGGCGCGGACGGTTTCGAACCGCCGACATCTGCTTTGTAAGAGCAGCGCTCTACCCCTGAGCTACGCACCCGTGGATGAGTGGACAGCCTACATGGCGGGCGCACCCCCGACGCAAACCCGTTCCCGTGGGGGAGAATGGGTCGGGGCATGGCGGACGCGGTACGGGAGAGGGATTGTGACGACGGCATCCCGGCGGTGGTTCGGCGGGCGGGACGAGAGTCGGCGGGCGGACGCGCAGGCGGCGAAGGATGCCGCCGCGGCGGCGTTCTACGACCTGGACACGGCGCAGCGGGATCTTCGGATCTCGATCGAGACGATCGCGGCGGCGGACGGTTCGCCGGACGCGTTGCGGGCGACGGAGGGGTTCGCCGCGCTCGGGCGGCGGATCGACGAGGTCAGCCATGTGTACATCGAGGCGGTGGACGCTCACGACCTGGACAGGGTCGAGCTGGAGGCCTCCGTCGCGGCGAGGGCGACGCAGGAGTTGACGCGGGCCCGGGACGAGTTGATCCGGGTCAAGGGTGAGCTGGAGCGGTTCGAGCAGGGGCTGCGGCCACTGTTGGACAAGGCGGAGACGCAGTTGGCGCGGGTGGCGCCGGCGCGGGAGCGGGCGAGGGCCGCGCTGCTGGCGGCGAGCAACGCGTTGGACGAGGTGCGCGGCAAGGGGATGCGGGCGGACGATCTGGCGGCGCGGTTGGCGGCGCTGGGTCCGGAGCTGACCAAGTTGAACCAGGGCGCCGCCCTGCACGGGGTGCAGGAGACGGTGCGGCGGGCGGACCGGATCCTTCGGGACGCGGAGGGGATACGGGCCGAGGCGGCGCGGTTGCCGGAGCGGGCGGCCGAGATCGATCGGCGGCTGGTGAGTCTGCGGACCCGGGCGCAGGCGTTGCGCAATCGGGCGGACCGGGTGGATCCGGTGCTCAGCGAGTTGCGGCGGCGGTTTTCGGCGGCGTGTTGGCAGGACCTCCAGCACGTGCCCGACCAGGCGGTGCGGGAGGTCGCGCAGGCGGAGGAACGGCTCGTCGAGGCGGGCCGGGCGCGGGACGAGCAGCGGTGGTCCGACGTGGCGGCGTTGATCGAGGCGGTGCGCGGTTCGTTGGACGTGACCGACGAGGCGGTGTCGGCGGCGCAGGACCGGTTGACGCGGCTGGAGGCGGTGGCGCGGGATCCGCAGGAGGAGGTGCGGCGGACTCGGTTCGCGATCCGGGACGCGCAGCGGCTCGCGATGGAGGGCCGCAGTGTGCCCGATCCGCGGCACGCGGGGCCGTTGGACGAGTCGGTGGCGCGGATGGACCGGGCGCTCGCGGGGTTGGAGGGGCGGCATCCGGACTACTGGCATTTCCTTCAGGAGATGGAGGGTGTGCGTGCGGCCGTGAACCGGGTGGTCGTCGACATCCGTGAGCAGCGCGGCCACGGGTGAGCATCCGCTCCCGAGCCGCGAGCCCCGAGCCCCGAGCCGCGAGCCGCGAGCCCGACTCTGACCCCCGGGCCCCGACTCTGAGCCCTGTGCCCCCGGCGTGCCCCTCCTGAGCCCCTTAGTCCTCAGCCTCTGGGCCCTGAGCGGCCCGGGCGCGGCGTGCGCACCGCCGCGGTTGTCCGCGGCGGCCGGGCGGCGGATGCTGGGGGTGGGGGCAGTACCCGCGGTTGCCGCCGCCGGGCGGGCGGCCCGAGGCAGAGGAGGCCGGATCATGGCCACCACCCATACGGGGCCGCGCGTGCGCAGGCCGGTCCGTACCCGGCTGGACGAGCACCTTCCCGTGGATCACCGCTTGAGCAGGGTGTACCGGGTGGGCGCGGGTCTGACCGGGTTGTTGTTGATCGTCTTCGGGATCCTGGGGTTGATCGACCGGATCGGATTCTTCGACACGGGCGGCGACACCGTTCTCACGCTGAACACGAACGGGGCGTTGAGCGTCCTGTCGATCCTCGTGGGACTGCTGCTGATCTGCGGGATGGTGGTGGGCGGGAACTTCGCGTCCACGCTGAACATCGTGCTGGGGGTGCTGTTCATCGCGAGCGGGTTCGTGAACCTCGCGCTGTTGGACACCGGGATGAACTTCCTCGCCTTCCACATCCCGAACGTGCTGTTCAGCTTCGTGGTCGGCGTGATGCTGATGTGGTTCGGGATGTACGGGCGGGTGGGCAGCGCCCTGCCGCACGACAATCCGTACTGGCGTGCGCGCCACCCCGAGGAGGCGGCTCGCGAGCAGCGGGCGCGGTCCCGGCCCCACGGCGGCGTCCGCCCATAGCCGCGCGGCGGGGCCCCGCGCCGACCGGGGTGGGACTCACCGGCGGCGCGTACGCCCGTGGTGGGATACCGGACGGCCCGCGCACTGCGTAGCCTGTCCGCATGCCTCGTTACGAATACCGCTGCCGGACCTGCGACGACACCTTCGAGGTGAGTCGTCCGATGGCCGAGTCGTCCGCTCCCGCCGACTGCCCCGCCGGTCACGCCGACACCGTGAAGCTGCTCTCCGCCGTCGCGGTCGGCGGGTCCTCGGGCGGCGCGCCCGCCCCCGCTCCCATGGGTGGGGGCGGAGGGGGCTGCTGCGGCGGGGGCGGCTGCGGCTGACACCGCCCGCGGCCCCCGCGTCACCCAGGCCCGGCCCCCCACGACGGCGCCAGGCCTCGCCCGGAAACGTCAGGCACCCATGAGCGTCAGGCGTCAGGCGCCAGGCCTCGCGCGACAGCGCCGGGCCTCACTCGGAAGCGTCAGGCACCCATGTGCCGTGTCAGGCCCCACCCCGTGTGGGCGTCACGCCTTGCGCGACAGCGTCAGGCCGTCCGAGATGGCCAGCAGCACGGATTCCATGCGGGTGTCCGCCCGTACGTGTTCGTTGAACGCGCGGACGCCCGCCGCCGAGCCCGTGGCGGATTCGTCGAGCACGGCCCCGTGGAACAGCGTGTTGTCGGTGACGATCAGCCCGCCGGGCCGCAGCCTCGGCACGAGTTCCTCCCAGTAGGCGATCTGGCTCTCCTTGTCGGCGTCCACGTAGGCCATGTCGATGTGCGGTTCCCTCGGCATGGCCGACAGGGTGTCCAGTGCCTTGCCGATCCGCAGTTCGACCCGGTCGGCGACGCCCGCGGCCTCCCAGGCCGCGCGCCCGTACGCCGTCCACTCCTCCGAGACGTCGCAGGCGATCAGCCTGCCGTCCGCCGGCAGCGCCTGCGCCATCGACAGGGAGGAGAAGCCGGTGAAGGTACCCACCTCGACGATGTGCCGGGCGCCGGTCAGTCGGACCAGGAAGGCCAGCAGCGGCCCCTGTTCCTCGGCCGACTGCATCCCGGCGCTGTCCGGGAACTTCTCGTAGGTGGTCGCGACGAGCCCCCGCTGGACCGCGTCCAGCGGGGGGTTGTGCGCGAGCACGTAGCGGTACAGCTCATCGGTGATCTTGGTGCTGTTGCCCTTGGTCATGGGCACCAGTCTGCCGAGTCAGTGGCCCGCCGTGCCGGTCGCTCGCCCGAAAGCCCGGACGATTTCCTCGCCGGCGAGGACGCCCGTCAGGGTCAGGGCGGTGACCGACGGCGTGTTCCAGCCGGCGTCGGCGAGTTCGCCGTGCCCCGGTCGCCAGCCGCGGTCGGCGGCGAGCAGCAGGTCGGCGTCCAGCAGCGAGTCGCCGGCGGCCAGTGTCGTGGTCGCGCCCGTGCGCCGGGCCACTTCCCGCATGGCCGCGCTCTTTGTCAGCGGGCGCGGAACGGCGTAGATCTTGCGGCCCTGGAGGGACACCGCCCAGCCGCGGGCCTCGGCCCACTCCGCCAGCGCCTTGAGCCACTCCGGCGGTACCAGGTCCCGCTCGACGACCAGGTACGCGAACAGGTCCTCCGCGATGCGTGCCTTGCGCAGCCACGCCGGGTCCGCGGTGGCCAGCAGGTGGGCGTGGACCTCGTCCAGGGGCGCGCATTCCTCGGCCAGCCGCGTCGCGACGTCTCGGCGCCAGTCCCGGTCCGGGATCCCGTCGACGAGCAACTGTCCGCCGTTGGCGCAGATCGCGTACTTCGCCGGCCGGCCGGGGAAGCGGATGCGCTGGTACTGCTTGCGCGTGCGTGTCGTCGTCGGCACGAAGACGACGCCCGGGTCCGCGGACAGCTCCGTCAGCAGCCCCGCCGCCGTCTCCGTCATGTACGACAGCGGCTTGTGCTCGTGCACCTCCACGCACAGCAGCCGGGGGCCACCGGGTCGGGCATGGTCAGCGCGAGGGCGGCCGCGGAGTAGATGAGCGTACGGTCGAGGTCACTGGCTACGAGGACGGTCACTTGGCGGACACAGCCTTTCCGTCGGCGCCGGTGGCGCCGCGCGTGAAACGAGGGTGGATGAGGCCCACGCACGTGTAGGGCAGACCGTCGACTTCCTCGACCGGCACCCCCCGCTGCTCCGCGAGCAGGCGTACGTGGTCGAGGTCTGCCCCGGCGCCGCGCTGGGCCAGGATCTTCCACGGGACCCGGCGCAGCAGCACCCGTGTCGTCTCGCCCACGCCGGGCTTGACGAGGTTCACGTCGTGGATGCCGTACTCCTCGCTGATGCGTTCCACGGCCGCCCAGCCCACCCAGGTGGGGGTCCGGTCGGCGGCGAGCAGTTCCTTGACCTCGTCGGCGCCGGCGTCGGCCACCGCGTCGAAGTGCGCGGCGACGGTGTCGACGAAGTCGACGGAGACGTCGGCTCCGGCGAGTTCGCGATAGAACTTCGCGCCGTGGAAGTCGGTGGGGCCGACCAGGTCGGAACGGAGGACCGTGCGGGAGATGAGGCCGGAGACGGTGGAGTTGAGGCAGGCGGAGGGTATGAGGAAGTCCTCGCGGGTGCCGTACGTGGGCACGCAGGAGCCGGGGTCGGCGAGGACCACGATCTCCGGGTTGAAGCCGTCGAACTCCGCCAGGGCGGCGGCGAGCTCGCGGGTGATGGCGCCCTTGCCCGTCCAGCCGTCGACGAAGACGATGTCGGCGGGGTCGTGGTGGGCGGCCAGCCAGCGCAGCGCGTTGGCGTCGATGCCTCGGCCGCGGACGATGGACACGGCGTAGTGCGGCAGGTCGAGGCCGTGCCGGGCCCGCGCCCAGCGGCGCATGAGTACGCCGACGGGGGTGCCCGCGCGGGCCAGGGAGACCAGGACCGGGGACGGGGAGCGTTCCGCGAGGACGGTTTCGGTGACGGTGCCGACGGCGCGGGCGATGCGGGCCGCGGAGGCGGTCAGCGCGCTCTGGTACAGCTCCTGGTACGCGGGGGACGGCTGGTACTCCACGGGCAGGGACTCGGCGTAGTGCGCGCCGCCCGCCTGGATGGCCTCCTCTCGTTCCTCGGTCGGGGCCTCCAGTTCCACGTCGGAGAAGTCCTGGAGCAGCCAGCCGACGTCCTCGGCGGCGTAGGAGGAGAAGGCGGGCCCGCGCAGGGGCTCGGTCATGATCGGCTCCTGCCGCTCGGACGGGGTGGGGGCGTACGACGGTACGACGGCCAGCAGGACCCGCCCGGTGTGCGGGGCGAGCCGGGCCAGGAGCCCGTCGGGGGCGTGCAGGGCGGCGGTGTCGCCGTGGGAGTCGACGACGGCGACGACGGCGTCGAAGCCGCCCGCCGCGGTGTCGTGGACGTTGTAGGCGTAGCGGTCGCCGGGCCCGTCGGCCGGGGCGTCGTGGGCCGGGAAGACCAGGCGGCTGCGGATGGCGTAGCCGGGGTCGTCGACGGCGAGCACGGGCGAGCGGGTGGTCGTGGAGAAGCGGATCTCGCGGGTGGCCCCGGTGCCGGGCGCGGGACGGGCCGCCCAGGACTCCTCCAGGCCCAGGGCGAGCCGCAGCGGCGCGTACATCAGTTCCTCGTTGCCGAGGACGAGGACCCGTACGGGTGCCGAGCGCGGCCCCGAATCCGAGCGCGGCCCCGTCTCCGAGCCCGCGTCCGGAGCCTCGTCCGCGTCCGGAGCCTCGTCCGCGTCCGGAGCCTCGTCCGGGACCTCGTCCAGGGCCTCGGCGAGCCGCCCGGCGAGGGCGGGCAGGGCGGCCTCCAGTCGGGCCCGGTGCGCGGGGGTGAACCCGTGCCGGCCGCCGTCGGGCACCCCGGCGGGCCAGTCCAGTGCGACCCGCCGGACGGGGGCGATGGAGGTGGAGGTGGAGGTGGAGGTGGACCCGCCGACGAGCGAAGCCCCGGCGTCCTCGGTCGTCTCGTGCTCCTCGACCAGCGCCTGCCCCTTGGCCAGCACCCCGTCGGGAAGTCGCACGGTCCCGGAGGCCAGGGCGACGAGGTCGACGCGGGCGCCCAGCTCGGCGGCGAACGCGTCGAGCCGGCCGCGATCCGCCTCGGAGCGCATGTCCACCAGGGCGACCACGACGTAGTGCGCGCGCGGGTGGCGGGCGTGCAGGTCGCGGATGGTGTTCAGGACCGTGTTGCCGGTGGAGAACTCGTCGTCGACGAGGACCAGCGGACCGCTGCCGGCCAGCAGCCGAGGATCCTCGGGCAGCAGCAGGTGCGAGGTGGCGTGCGAGTGGGCCTCCTCGAAACCCCCGGCCTGCGCCACGCCCGCCACGGGGCGGCGGGTGGAGTGCAGGTACGGGGCGAGCCCGAGGCCGTCGGCGACGCTGTGGCCGAGCCCGGTGGCGGTCTCGGCGTACCCGAGGACGACCGCGTCGGCGGCGACGTCGTCACCGAGGAGTTCCCGCACCCGTTGCCCGAGGCCGAACCCGGCTCCGTGGACGATCGCCGGGGACTGTGGGACGTGCTTGCCCAGAACCCGGGAGACCAGCAGGTGGGCCCGCTTGGGATTGCGCCGCAGCGCGAGCCCGAGCAGCTCCTCCAACGGCGGCTCCCCGGACGCGCCGAACGCTCCCGCGGAGCCCGCGGAAACGGAGCCCGCGGAACCCGCCGAGCCCGCAGACCCGGCGGCTCCCGCCGCTCCGCCGCCTTGGCCCTGCTCCAGGCTGACGCCCAGCCGGTCCGCGACCCAGGTTCCCGACCACACCTCTTCGATCGTCTTTCCTCTCTCGTCTCGAACGTCTTGAGCATCTCGAACGTCGTGAAAATTGTCGGCGGTCACGGGCGGTCTCACACCTGGAGCCCTGCCGTGAGCAGGTCGACGAACCCGACCTCTTCGCGCGCCACCCCGAAGACCTCCGCGCGCAGCATGGTGCGCTCGGCCCAGGCCCGGTGGGGCTTCACCTCGTTCATCTTGTTCGTGTAGGCGGAACGCATCACGCCGCCGCCGCCGCGCTCGGGGCGCAGGATGTCCTGGGCGTCGCTGAATTCCTCGTGGGAGACGACCGACAGGGCGTGGACCGGCGTGACGTGCGCGGGGTGGATGCAGGTCTTGCCCATCAGCCCGTTGGCCCGGTCGAGCTCGATCTCGCGCAGCAGACCGTCCAGGTCGTGTTCGATCAGGGCGGTGCGCAGTTCCTCGACGCCCTCCTCAAGGAAGGGGCTGCGCCGCAGCTGCGGCTTGAAGAGGCGCTGCTGGCTGCGGAAGTACTCCCAGACGGGTCCGGTGACGGTGAAGCCGGTGCCGTCGGCCCTGCTGAGCACGTTGACCACGTCGGCGATGACGCCCGCGACGATCTGCACGTCGTAGGCGGTCATGTCCGGGGTGCGGCGCAGTCCGTACGCGGAGCAGAAGTCGGTGACGCCCAGGCGCAGGGCCAGGACGTGCTCGCGACGGCGATTGACCGTACGGGAGATGCCGGCGAGGGCCTCTACGCGGGTTTCCAGGTGCAGCAGGTCGGGGGTTTCGAGGACGGGCATGGCATACAGGCGGGGCAGCCCGTGGCTGCTTTCGGCTTCGGCCACGGCGTCGAGGAAGGCCGTACCCCGGGATTCGGTGAACTTCGGGAGTACGAATCCGGCCAGGTGTCGGGCCGTGCCGCCGAGCCGGCGCACCAGGTCGGGTATCTGCTCGGGCGTGCGGACGCGGATGAAGAGCAGGGGGAGCTCGTCGTCCTGCTCGTCGAGTGCCTCGAACTGACGGATCAGGTTCGTCTCGCCGGACCCGACCTCGGCGTCGCTGATGGAATCTTCCAGGCAGAGGACCATGGAGAGGACTCCGCGGGCGGCCTGTTTGCGGATGTCGGCGGCGAGGTGGGGGCGGGTGGCGGGGCTGTAGAGGGTGGCGCCGAGTGCGGCCGCGAGCAGGCGGGAGGGGGAGGCGGCGGTGAACTCGACCGGCTCCTGGTGGAAGAGGTCCTTGCGGACCATGGGCGATATGTGCCCGAAGTGACGCATGTGCTTCCCCCGTACTGCTTCGGCGGCCCAACTGACGTGGCCGGTAATAGTACGTACTAACCTGAGTCAAGAGTTCCTCAAGCACATGAAGTTCAGGTAACCCTCTTGCACCATGCCCAGCTCTTGCGTTCGGTACAAGGGCCAACGGGGGGCCGCATTGTCCAGGTCATGCCCGGGAGGGCAGGATGACGGGCATGACGCACGCGATGCAGAAGGGCTCGAACATCCCGGTGGCCGCCGTGGCGGTCCGGGCGGTGTTGCGGTGGACCACCGGGCCCGAGGTGCCCGACGTGGACGCCTCCGCGCTGCTCGTGGGGGCGGACGGGCGCGTGCGCTCGGACGAGGACTTCGTGTTCTACAACCAGCCCCGGCACCCCTCGGGGGCCGTGTGGCGACTGGGCAAGAAGCAGATCGGCGACGCGATCACGGACGCCGTGCAGGCCGATCTGCGCGCCGTGACCCCGGCCGTGGACCGGATCCTGGTGGTGGCCTCCGCCGAGGACGTTCCCTTCCAGCGGGTACGGGACCTGCGGATCCTGCTCTACGACGCCACCCCGAGCGGCGGCGCCGAACCGCTGGCCTCCTTCGAGGTCCACCCCGAGACGGGTGCCGAGACGGCCCTCATCTGCGGTGAGCTGTACCGCCGCGGGGACGGGTGGAAGTTCCGCGCGCTCGGCGAGGGCTACTCGGACGGCCTGGTCGGGCTGGCCACCGATCACGGGATCTCGGTCGACGAGAACGCCGAGGCCGCCGCGGGCCCCTCCGCGGGCCCGAGCGAGGACCGTACGGCCGCGATGCGTCCCCCGACCCCGCCGCCCGCTCCGACGACCCAGGCCCCGCCGGCCGTCGAGCCCGCGTACGGGTACCCGCAGCCGGTGTCGCCGGTCCCGGTGCCGGGTCCGGCCGGCGATCCGACGTTCCGGCTGCCGGTGCAGGGCCCGCAGTTCATCCGCCGCTGATCACCCTCGGGGCCGGCCCCGGGGCCGGCCCCGGGAGCGGCCCCGTGACGGCCGCGCGGGTCGCCGCGGTCAGGCCTTGGTGCTCTTGTAGCCCCGCCCCCACTGGAGCCCCCACCCGTACAGGCGGTCCAACTCGGCCTGGAAGCCGTACACGAACTTCACCTCGCGGCGGACGATCAGTTCCCCCTTGACGTTCTCCAGGGAGACCACCGCGCACGAGCGGGCCTGGGGGTGTCGCTCCTCCAGCGGGATCTCGATCCGCGGCCCGGCGATCGGATAGAGAGTGACCAGGGCGTGCGTCCGGTCGAAGGCCGGGGTCTGGTCGTAGATGTAGACGAAGACGAGCAGCCGCTTGATCGCCTCGGCGTGGTCGAGGTTGACGAAGATGGTCTCGCCGGACGGTGCCCCGAACCGGTCGTCGCCGCTGAGCTTCACGAACGGCGGGCTGTTGATGTCGCCGTGCAGGTTTCCCAGCGGCTGCACCACGCCCCGGGTGCCGTCGGCGAGTTCGTAGAGGCAACCGATGTCGAGGTCGACGTTGACCATGCCCTGGGTGTGCGCCTGCACCATGTCCGGCTTGAACAGCTTGAAGGGGTGCCGGAAGAGCCGGCCGCTCTGCCCGGACCGGCCTCCTATGTCGGAGGTGCGCATCCGCCAGGACAGGTTCACCCGCAGATTGCCGTGCACCGCCTGCTGTTTGGTGAGCGACACCGTCGGATGTCGTTTGGTCAGCTCGATGGCGTTGGACGAGGCCTGGCCCGAGTCGAACCTCATGGCCCGTGCGCCCCTGATGCCGTCGAAGAACCCCTCGAAGAAACTCATGTTCCCCCCTTGCCCCTGTATCCCCGGTATCCCCTGTACGTACGGAAGCGGGGCGGCCCGCCGGGTCCGTGGCCCCCCGGACGTCGTCCGGGAGGGACCCTTGGGCCGCCCCGCAAATGGAGCGTTCCGCATTAACGCCGCGGTCATGCCTCGGCGGGTGATTCCTCCAGCTCCAGGCGCTTGTTGCGGCGCACGGAAGACCAGAAGGACCAGGCGATCAGGACGACGCCGACGAGGCCGGTGATGACCTCGTGGATCTCGTACTGGATCGTGACGAGCAGGATCACGGCGAGCGCGCCGATCGCGTAGTGCGCGCCGTGCTCCAGGTACACGTAGTCGTCGAGGGTGCCCTGGCGGACCAGGTAGACCGTCAGCGAGCGGACGTACATGGCACCGATGCCGAGGCCGAGGGCCATGAGCACGATGTCGTTGGTGATGGCGAAGGCGCCGATGACCCCGTCGAAGGAGAAGGAGGCGTCGAGGACTTCGAGGTAGAGGAACATGAAGAAGGCGGCCTTGCCGGACATGACGACCGCGGAGACGGGTTTGCCGGTCTTCTTGGCCTCCTCCTCGGCCTCGTGCTCGGCTTCCTCCTCTTCTTCGAGCTTGTTCTCGAAGTAGCCGGAGAGGCCGCCGACGATCATGTAGGTGATCAGACCGGCGATACCGGAGATCAGGACGGTCTGCGCCTTGTCGACATGCGCGCCACCGTGCTGGTGGGCGTTGGCGGCGAAGGTCATCGAGGTGACGAGCAGGACGATCAGCGCGATGCACGCCGAGAGCATGTCGACCTTGCCGAGCTTGGCCAGCGGGCGCTCCAGCCACGCGAGCCACTTGATGTCCCGGTCCTCGAAGATGAAGTCGAGGAAGATCATCAGCAGGAACATGCCACCGAAGGCGGCGATGGACGGGTGAGCGTCCGTCACCAGCTGCTGGTACATGTCCTTGTCATTGAGGGCGAGATCGACGGCCTCGATGGGACCGATCTTGGCGCTGATCGCGACGATCACGACGGGGAAGACCAGTCGCATGCCGAAGACCGCGATGAGCACGCCGATCGTGAGGAAGATCTTCTGCCAGAAGGCACTCATCTTCTTCAGGATTCCGGCGTTGACCACCGCGTTGTCGAAGGACAGCGAGATCTCGAGGATCGAAAGGATCGCCACGATTCCAAAAGCGGTCCACCCCCCGTAGAACACCGCTGCGACCAGACCGAGCGCAGTGACTGCGAACGACCAGCCGAAGGTTTTGAGAACCACTGGCACCCCATCGTGTTGTACGGCTTTACGAAACGTTGACCCCGAAGTCTAGAGCGATGCCCCGGAGCCCCGACGCGTACCCCTGCCCCACGGCCCTGAACTTCCATTCGCCGCCGTACCGGTAGACCTCGCCGAAGATCATCGCGGTCTCGCTGGAGGCGTCCTCGGTGAGGTCGTAGCGGGCCAACTCCTGGCCGTCGGCCTGGTTGACCACGCGGATGAAAGCATTGCTGACCTGGCCGAAGCTCTGCCGGCGGGCCTCCGCCTCGTGGATCGAGACCGGGAAGACGATCTTGTCGACCTGGGCGGGCACCTTGCTCAGGTCGATGATGATCGACTCGTCGTCACCATCACCCTCGCCGGTGAGGTTGTCCCCCGTGTGTTCGACGGAGCCGTCCGGGCTCGTCAGATTGTTGTAGAAGACGAAGTAATCGTCCCCGAGCACCCGGCCGCTGTTGCACAGGAGCGCGCTGGCATCGAGGTCGAAGTCCGCCCCGGTGGTCGAGCGCGCGTCCCAGCCGAGTCCGATCAGAACCCGGGTGAGGTTCGGTGCGGCCTTGGACAGGGAGACATTGCCCCCCTTGGCGAGTGTGACGCCCATGTTGTGGTCCTCCCCGGACGACGTGGTGATGGTGGTGCCGGTGGTACAAGCCGGTCCGGCGCCGTACACACAGTGCACGGCGCCGGACGGGATGCGGCCGCGGGAGCGGCCGTGGAGCTGGGGCTCAGACGTTGACGCCGAAGTCCTGCGCGATGCCGCGCAGGCCCGAGGCGTAGCCCTGGCCGATGGCGCGGAACTTCCACTCCGCCCCGTTGCGGTACAGCTCGCCGAAGACCATGGCGGTCTCGGTCGAGGCGTCCTCGGAGAGGTCGTAGCGGGCGAGCTCGGTGTTGTCGGCCTGGTTCACGACGCGGATGTACGCGTTGCGGACCTGCCCGAAGCTCTGCTGGCGGCTCTCGGCCTCGTAGATCGAGACGGGGAAGACGATCTTCGACACGTCGGCCGGGACACCGGCGAGGTTGACCTTGATCGCCTCGTCGTCGCCTTCGCCCTCACCGGTGGTGTTGTCGCCGGTGTGCTCGACCGAGCCGTCCGGGCTCTTCAGGTTGTTGAAGAACACGAAGTTCGAGTCGCTGGCGACCTTGCCCTGGTCGTTGGTCAGGATCGCGCTGGCGTCGAGGTCGAAGTCGACACCGGTGGTGGTGCGAGCGTCCCAGCCGAGACCGACGATGACCGCCGTCAGGTTGGGCGCGGCCTTGGTCAGCGAGACGTTGCCGCCCTTGCTGAGGCTGACTCCCACGGGTCCTCCATAAGGTTTCTGTGTGGGGCGGGGCCCCGTCGTGCGGTTGCTACCGGATCAACGTTCCGATCCTAGTGACGGGTTCCCGCCTGTAACTGAATTTTCGTGCGGAACAATGCCCGGAAACAATGCCCGCGAGCGCTTCTCGTGGGCCCGGCGGGCCCCTCAGAGGCTGTCGAGGGCCTTGATGTACTCGTTCAGGTCACGCGCGTCGGGCAGGCCGTTGACGACGGTCCAGCGCACGATGCCGTCCTTGTCGATGATGAAGGTGCCGCGGACCGCGCAGCCCTTCTCCTCGTCGAGGACGCCGTAGGCGCGGGAGGTCTCGCCGTGCGGCCAGAAGTCCGACAGCAGCGGGTACTCCAGGTTCTCCTGCTCGCCGAAGACCCGCAGGGTCGGCACGGAGTCGTTGGAGACCGCCAGCAGCTGCACGTCGTCGTTCTGGAACCGGGGCAGCCGGTCGCGCAGCTCGCACAGCTCGCCGGTGCAGACGCCGGTGAAGGCGAACGGGTAGAAGAGCAGCACCACGGCCTTCTCCCCCCGGAAGTCGGAGAGCCGCACGGTGGCACCGTGGTTGTCCTTGAGTTCGAAGTCCGGGGCCTTGTCGCCGACCTCGATCGCCATCTGTCGCATCCCTTCGTTCCCGCATGCGTGCGTTGAGCTGTTCGGGTGAGTGCAGCCTAGGCCCTGTCGTCGAAGCGGCGCCGGGCGCCGCTTCGACGACGGGGTCGGGGAGCGTAACGAACGCACCCCGCCGACCGGGGTCGATTCCGGTCGGCGGGGTGCGTTGTCCGCTTGGCTGCGGGGCGCGGCTCAGCGCTTGGACTTGGCTGCGGTCTTGGGGGTCACCAACTTGGTGGCGGCCCACTCCTTGCCGACGCTGACGCTCCGGGTCTGCGACAGGCCGGCCGTTTCGGCGGCCTCGCTGATGTCGCTGGCCTCGACGTAGCCGGGACGACCGGTCTTGGGGGTCAGCAGCAGGATCAGTGCGCCGTCCTCCACCAAGTTGATGGAATCGACCAGCGTGTCCGTCAGGTCGCCGTCTTCGTCCCGGAACCAGAGCAGCACCGCATCGGCGACGTCGTCGTACTCCTCGTCGACGAGATCATTGCCGATGTGACTCTCGACGGCGTCACGGAATTCCTGATCGACGTCGTCGTCGTAGCCGATCTCCTGGACCACCTGTTCGGACTCGAAACCCAGCCTGGAAACCAGACTGGTCTCCGCGTGGTCCGCGGTCGCGCTCACGGGGTGCCTCCTGCTCATGTTCGGTGAATGTCTTTCGGCGGCGCGCGTACGCGCAGCATTGGGCGTAGTCCACACGGGCGCGGCGGATCGCGCAAGTACCCGGCCGCCGAGACCGTCGAAACGGTGACGATTGCGGCCGTCTCGCCGCAACTTTCAGCCTTCCCTCGCGTACCCCGGGTGATTCATCCCACACCATTGCGGCCCATTCGTCGCCGCTGGAGGACTTTCCCGCCTGTTTGAGGGGCGAACTGCCTTACGAACCGGCTGATCGTCTTGGGCGTAAGGTTGCGATGTGGCCGTACCCGCTCGCCGACCGCTTGCCGCCCCTCCTCCCCGCTCCACTCGCGATGCCCGGAGTTTCCAGGGGTTACCCAGTGGTAGAGGTGAAGATTTCGGCTGAGCGTAAGACCATGGGAGGCGGCGACCCCAAGGCGCGACTCCCCCGACAGCGAAGGAACAGCGTGGCTTCCGCATCCGATCGCAATCCGATCATCATTGGCGGCCTGCCGAGTCAGGTCCCGGACTTCGATCCGGAGGAGACGCAGGAGTGGCTCGACTCCCTGGACGCCGCCGTCGACGAGCGGGGCCGTGAACGTGCCCGCTACCTGATGCTGCGGTTGATCGAGCGGGCCCGCGAGAAGCGCGTGGCCGTGCCCGAGATGCGCAGCACGGACTATGTCAACACGATCGCCACCAAGGACGAGCCGTTCTTCCCCGGCAACGAGGAGATCGAGCGCAAGGTCCTGAACGCGACCCGGTGGAACGCGGCCGTCATGGTCTCGCGCGCCCAGCGTCCCGGGATCGGCGTCGGCGGTCACATCGCGACCTTCGCCTCCTCCGCCTCCCTCTACGACGTGGGCTTCAACCACTTCTTCCGGGGCAAGGACGAGGGCGACGGCGGCGACCAGATCTTCTTCCAGGGTCACGCCTCCCCCGGCATCTACGCCCGCGCCTACCTCCTCGACCGGCTCTCCGAGCAGCAGCTCGACGCGTTCCGGCAGGAGAAGTCGAAGGCGCCGTACGGTCTGTCCAGCTATCCGCACCCGCGGCTGATGCCGGACTTCTGGGAGTTCCCGACCGTCTCGATGGGTCTCGGTCCGCTCGGCGCCATCTACCAGGCGCGGATGAACCGGTACATGGAGGCGCGCGGCATCGCGGACACCTCCAAGTCCCACGTCTGGGCGTATCTCGGCGACGGCGAGATGGACGAGCCGGAGTCGCTGGGCCAGTTGTCCATCGCCGCCCGCGAGGGCCTGGACAACCTGACGTTCGTCGTCAACTGCAACCTCCAGCGTCTCGACGGCCCGGTGCGCGGCAACGGCAAGATCATCCAGGAGTTGGAGTCGCAGTTCCGCGGCGCCGGCTGGAACGTCATCAAGCTGATCTGGGACCGTTCCTGGGACCCGCTGTTGGCCCAGGACCGCGACGGCATCCTGGTCAACAAGATGAACTCGACGCCGGACGGGCAGTTCCAGACGTACGCCACCGAGTCCGGCGCGTACATCCGCGAGCACTTCTTCGGCGGCGACCAGCGGCTGCGCGCGATGGTCGAGAACATGACCGACTACCAGATCCAGCACCTGGGTCGCGGCGGTCACGACCACAAGAAGGTCTACGCGGCGTACGCGGCGGCCAAGGCCCACAAGGGCCAGCCGACGGTGATCCTGGCGCAGACGGTCAAGGGCTGGACGCTGGGCCCGAACTTCGAGGGCCGCAACGCGACGCACCAGATGAAGAAGCTGACGGTCGACGACCTCAAGCGCTTCCGCGACCGCCTGCACATCCCGATCACGGACGCCCGGTTGGAGGGCGGCGCGCCGCCGTACTACCACCCGGGCCGCAACTCCCCCGAGATCCAGTACATGCACGACCAGCGCAACGCCCACGGCGGCTACGTGCCGACCCGTGTGGTGCGCGCGAAGCCGCTCCAGCTGCCGGACGAGAAGACCTACGCGGCGGCCAGGAAGGGTTCGGGTCAGCAGTCGATCGCCACGACGATGGCCTTCGTCCGCATCCTGAAGGACCTCATGCGGGACAAGGAGATCGGCAAGCGCTTCGTGCTGATCGCGCCGGACGAGTACCGGACCTTCGGCATGGACGCGTTCTTCCCGAGCGCCAAGATCTACAACCCGCTGGGTCAGCAGTACGAGGCGGTCGACCGCGAGCTGCTGCTCGCGTACAAGGAGTCGCCGACGGGCCAGATGCTGCACGACGGCATCTCGGAGGCGGGTTGCACGGCTTCGCTGATCGCGGCGGGTTCCGCGTACGCGACGCACGGCGAGCCGCTGATCCCGGTCTACGTCTTCTACTCGATGTTCGGTTTCCAGCGCACCGGTGACCAGTTCTGGCAGATGGCCGACCAGTTGGCGCGCGGTTTCGTCCTCGGTGCGACGGCGGGTCGAACCACCCTCACGGGTGAGGGCCTCCAGCACGCCGACGGTCACTCCCAGTTGCTGGCGTCGACCAACCCGGGCTGTGTCGCGTACGACCCGGCGTACGGGTACGAGATCGCGCACATCGTCAAGGACGGTCTGCGGCGGATGTACGGGCCCGACGCGGAGGACGTCTTCTACTACCTGACGGTCTACAACGAGCCGATCCAGCACCCCGCCGAGCCGGCGGACGTGGACGTGGACGGCATCCTCCAGGGCATCCACCGCGTCTCGGCCGGTACGGCGGGCACCATCGGGGCGCAGATCATGGCCTCCGGCGTGGCCGTGCCGTGGGCGTTGGAGGCCCAGCGCGTCCTGGCCGAGGACTGGGACGTCAAGGCCGACGTCTGGTCGGCGACCTCCTGGAACGAGCTGCGCCGCGAGGCCGTCTCGGTGGAGGAGCACAACCTGCTCCACCCGGAGGAGGAGCAGCGCGTCCCGTACGTGACCCGCAAGCTGTCCGGTGCCGAGGGCCCGTTCGTGGCGGTCTCGGACTGGATGCGGTCGGTGCCGGACCAGATCTCGCGGTGGGTGCCGGGTGCGTACACCTCGCTGGGTGCGGACGGCTTCGGCTTCGCGGACACGCGGGGCGCGGCGCGCCGGTTCTTCCACATCGACGCGCAGTCGGTGGTGCTGGCGGTGCTGACCGAGCTGGCGAAGGCGGGGAAGGTCGACCGTTCGCTGCTGAAGCAGGCGATCGACCGGTACCAGCTGTTGGACGTCACCGCGGCCGACCCGGGTGCGGCGGGCGGCGACGCCTGACGCCCGTGACGGGCTGATCGTCGGGAGCGGGGTCGGGGCGGATGCCCCGGCCCCGCTCCCTTCTCCGTTCTCACGGGGTTTACGCAGTCCTTACGATGCTGGGCATGAAGGAAGCCTCCCGGCAGTCGCGGTGGGAGCGGCGGACGCAGACTCCGCTGCTCGTGCTCGCCCTGACGTTCGCCGTCGCCTATGCCGTGCCGATCGTCGCGCCCGACGCGGGCCCGGTCGTGCACCGCGCCTGTACCCATGCGGAGTGGGTGGTGTGGGGGGCGTTCGCCGCCGACTACCTGGTGCGGCTGTTCCTGTCGCCGGCGCGCGGGGCCTTCGTGCGGACCCACTGGCTGGACCTGGCGGCGGTGCTGCTGCCGATGATCCAGCCGCTGCGGCTGCTGCGGCTGGTGTCGACGCTGATGCTGGTGGGGCGGCGGGCCCGGATGGCGCCGCAGATCCGGTTGACGACGTACGTGGCGGGCTCGGTGGTCGGGCTGCTGATGTTCGGCTCGCTCGCGGTGCTGAGCGTGGAGCGGGACGCCCCCGACGGCAACATCAAGAACCTCGGGGACGCCCTGTGGTGGTCGGTGACCACCATGACGACGGTCGGGTACGGGGACCACTCCCCGACGACCGGGCTGGGTCGGCTGCTGGCGGTCGGGCTGATGCTGTCCGGGATCGCCCTGCTCGGTGTGGTGACGGCGAACATCGCCGCCTGGTTCATCTCCCGCTTCGAGCGCGACGACCAGGTGGAGCGGGCCCAGACCGCGGCGATCACCGAGCTGACGGCCGAGGTGCGGGCCCTGCGCGCCGAGGTCGCCCGGCTCGGCGGCGGCGCGGGGACCGGCCCGCTCGGGGATCACGGGGCCGCGGGCCCCGTGGCCGCCGCCGCGGCCGTCCGACCGGGGTCCCCGGCGCCGCTCGGGGCTACCGCTCCCACACCTTGAACGCCCTGACCTGGTAGGGCGAGGAGGGCAGCCAGACCCCGTCGCCGGGGTAGGTCTGGAACTCCCCGGTCTCCGCGCATTCGGCCGACTGGTACGTGGTCACCGGGCGGCCGACCCGGTTGGCGAGCGACTGGGCGCTGGTGCCGGGCGGCAGGGCGGTGCAGCTGTTGATGCTGACGGTGCTCAGCTCGTGGACCTGCTTGGCGCCCTTGAAGTCCGGCTTCGCCCACAGGCACAGCTGACCGGGGGCGCAGGCCGCGAGGGGCGGTGGCCCGGCGGCGTGGGCTCCGGTGGCCGTACCGGGGATCAGGGCGGTGGCGGCGAGGACGGCGGCGGCCAGGAACGTGCTGGGGCGGGTGGGGAAACTCGTACGCATGACGGGTCAACTCCTTGTGGACACGGGGTCCCGGACCGTTTCCGGGTTTCCGATGGCACCACGCTGACCTGCACGGACGCTCGGGCGGAAGGGGGCGCGGGCGGGTCCACCCGGATAGGCGACAGCCCCGCCGGAACCGTCCGGCGGGGCTGTCGGGCGTACGGGGTTGACGTCGTCGCGGGGGTTCCGGGCGGGCTCAGATGTGGGCCGCGCCGGCCCCTGCGGGGGCGTTGTCGCCGCGCTTGGTGAAGCAGGCCACGACCGCGGCGAGGACCGCGACGACGCCCGCGACGGTGAAGGCGGTGTTCATGCCGGACACGAACGTGTCGTGGGCGACCGTGGTGATCGCCCGGGCCACCTCGGCGGGGACGCCCTCGGGGACGGGGGCGATGCCGACCTGGACGCCCTTCTCGGCGAGGTCGAGCTGTTCGGGGGTGAGCGGCGGGAGCTGCGCCTTGACCCAGTTGTCCCCGAACGAGTCACTGACGGTGCCCGCCATGACCGCGCCGAGGACGGCGGTGCCGAGGCTGCCGCCGACCTGCATGGCGGCCTGTTGGAGTCCGCCGGCGACGCCGGACAGTTCCAGCGGGGCGTTGCCGACGATGACCTCGGTGGCGCCGACCATGACGGGGGCGAGGCCGAGGCCGAGGAGGGCGAACCAGATCGACATGGTGAGGGTGGCGGTGTCCGGGGTGAGTCGGGCCATCCCGAAGCAGGCGACGGCGGTGGCGACCATGCCGGAGACGAGCGGGACGCGCGGGCCGACCTTGGTGATGGCGGCGCCGGCCAGCGGCGATCCGATGATCATCATGCCGGTGAGCGGCAGCAGGTGCAGGCCGCTGTCGACCGGGCTCATGCCGTGCACGTTCTGCAGGTAGAAGGTGACGAAGAACAGGCCCCCCATGAAGGCGAAGGCCATCAGCACCATGAGGACGGTGCCGGCCGACAGGGGCACGGAGCGGAACATGCCGAGCGGGATCAGCGGTTCGGAGACCTTGGTCTCCCAGACGGCGAACAGCCCGAACAGGATCACGGACGCGGCGAGGAAGAGCAGGGTCTTCCAGTCCCCCCAGCCCCATTCGGCGGCCTTGATGAGGGCCCAGATCAACGAGAACATCGCGCCGGACAGGAGCAGGATGCCCGGGACGTCGAAGGAGCGCGGGGCGTTCTCGGCCCGGTGGTCGAGCAGGATGACCAGGCCGAAGGCGAGCGCGAGGATGCCGACGGGCACGTTGATGAAGAAGACGGACTGCCAGTTGACGTGTTCGACGAGCAGGCCGCCGACGATGGGGCCGGCGGCGGTCGAGGCGCCGATGACCATGCCCCAGATGCCGATGGCCATGTTGAGCTTCTCGGCGGGGAAGGTGGCGCGCAGCAGGCCGAGCGCGGCGGGCATCAGCAGGGCGCCGAAGAGGCCCTGGGCGACGCGGAAGCCGATGACGAGTTCCACGCCGGTGGACAGGCCGATGGCGGCCGAGGAGACCGCGAAGCCGGCGATGCCGATGAGGAAGGTCTGCCGGTGTCCGAAGCGGTCGCCGAGCTTGCCGGCGGTGATCAGGGAGACCGCGAGGGCGAGCAGGTAGCCGTTGGTGATCCACTGCACGTCGGCCAGCGAGGCGCCGAGGTCCTTTTGGATCGCGGGGTTGGCGACGGCGACGATCGTGCCGTCGAGGGTGACCATCATGACGCCGATCGCCACGGCGAAGAGGGTCAACCAGGGGTGACCGCGCAGTCCGGTGCGGGTCGATGCCGGGCCTTGTCCACCGGCTGGTCCCCGGTCCTTGACGGTGATCTGACTAGTCATGCGAACAGGCTAGTGACAGCGACTGACACTTCACAAACGGCTTAACGAGACGGCCACTGTCAGGTCGGTCACAGGTACCCTGACCGCTCACTGAGCGTCAGAAAGGGAACCCACGGTGATGACCGACCTGCGGCCCGCCCCGGCTTCCCCGGCGGCCGGACTGCGCGAACGCAAGAAGCGGCGCACCCGCGACGCCCTGCTGCGCGCCGCCCTCCTGCTCTTCATCGCGCAGGGCTACGAGCAGACGACCGTCGACGAGATCACCGACGCGGTGGACGTCTCCCAGCGCACCTTCTTCCGCTACTTCGCGAACAAGGAAGAGGTCGCCTTCGCCGTCCAGGACATCGTCGAGTCCCACTTCGTCGCCGAACTGCGGGCCCGTCCGGCGTCCGAGGGGCCGCTGGAGGCCATGCGCAACGCGGTGCTCGCCGCCTGGGACACCGTCGAGGAGGCCATCTCCGAGGTGGTCCCGGTCGACCTGTACATGCGCGGCTACCAGCTCATCGAGTCCACGCCGGCCCTGCTCGCCGTCCACCTGCGGCGCTCCACGGAGCTGGAGGAGGAGATCTCGCGGCTGATCGCCGCCCGCGAGGGCCTGGACCTGGACGTCGACCCGCGCCCCCGGGTGGTCGTCGCCGCGTTCTCCGGGGTGATGCGGGTCACAGGGCGCCTGTGGGGCCAGGGCCAGGACGCCAGCGTGGCCGCGATCCGGCGGATGACCGAGGCGTACCTCGACCAGATCGGTCCGGCACTGGCCGCGGACTGGCGGCGGCCCGCGTAGCAGGCCGTGCACACGGCGGGGTGCGGGGCGAGCCGGCGGGCGGCGCACGACGCGCCGGCGCGCGGGGTGGATCACGCGGGTGTGACACGGTCGGCGGTGACGCCCGTCACCTGGCGCGCCACTGGCTCGAACGGTCTCCTAGGCTGGCTCCAGTGAACCTGCCCGGCCCCGTCCACCACCTCGCCGGCGCCTCCGAGCGCCCCGCCGCCCTGCGCACCCTTTTCGTGCTGGCGGTCGTCCTCGTCATGCTGGTGACGACGGGCTGGACCGCCGTCCACCGCCCCGAGTCGGGCGTCTCGCCGCGTGCCGTCGCTCTCTCGGCGTGGGCCGTGGCCCGCATCGACGGCCGCCCGCTGCCGCCGGCCGACGCACCCGCCCGCACGGTGGCCCGATTCTTCGGCAGCCTCGACGGCGCCCAGCGCGCCCGGCTCGCGGACGGCTACCCGCTCGTCGTCGGAAACCTCGACGGCGTCCCCGCCACCACCCGCTACCGGGCCAACCTGCTCGGCCTGGAGCAGGCGCGACGCGTGGAGGAGGCCCGCAGCCGGGACGTCGGCGTGACCCCGACCGACCGGGCCGAGGCCACCCGCCGCGTGCACCGCTTCGAGTCCCTCGCGGATCCCGACCGTCAGATCCTCACCTTCGACCCCACCGGCGACGGGCTCGTCGCCGAGGTCTTCGGCGACCTCGACCGGGCGCGCCGCGTGTCGGTGATCGTGCCCGGCGTCGACACCGACGTGGTCACCTTCGAGCGCAGCCGCCGCCGGCTCACCTCGCCCGTGGGCATGGCGCAGTCCCTGTACGAGGCCGAGCGCGCGGCGGCGCCCGACGGTCGGACCGCCGTCATCGCCTGGGCCGGGTACACCGCGCCCATAGGCGTGGGCGTGGACGCCGCGACGGGCCGGCTGGCGGTGGACGGAGCCTCCCGACTGGAGGCCCTCGCCACGGCCCTGCCCGGGGACGCGAGCGTCGCCCTGTTCTGCCACAGCTACGGATCGGTGGTGTGCGGGGTCGCCGCGCACCACCTGCCGGCGCGGGTGACCGACGTGGTGGTGGCGGGCAGCCCGGGCATGCGCGCGTCGAGCGCCGCAGACCTGCACACCCGAGCACGGGTGTGGGCGACCCGGGACCCCGGCGACTGGATCGCCGACGTGCCGCACCTGGAGGTCGGCGGGGTGGGCCACGGGGCGGATCCGGTTTCCCGGGCCTTCGGCGCGCGGCGGCTGTCCTCGGCCGGGGCCGGGAGCCACAACGGCTACTTCGAGCCAGGAACGGCCTCGTTGGACAACTTCGCCAAGATCGGAACCGGCACCTTCGGTTCCGTCGTGTGCGCGAGCGGTGCCGACGGTTGTGGCAACGGAATTTCGCCACAGACGGTGACTGACGAGGGCTGACGGGCCCTCCTGGGCACGGAGCGCGGGAAAACCGTTCCTGCGGCCAGGGGACGCGCGGGGGCCCGTCCCTCTACGATGTGCCGCATGGGGGATGTATTGGCCGGAAACCATGCCGTCTGGGAACTCGACTCGGACGCGGTGATCATCCGCTTCACGAGGGGGCTGCGCACGCCGAGGCTCTGGCACGCCCTGGGGGAACGACACATCCCCCTGGAGGCGCTGTCCGAGGTGACCGTGACCGGGGGGAAACGGGACACGGCGGTGCTGCGCGCCGTCCCGCGCCCGGGAGCGGATCCGCTGATGGAGGTCGCCGCGGGGCAGCTGAAGGAAGCCTGCGATCCGTACCGGCTGGTCCTGCCCGGCGATCGGGCACCCCAGGCGGCTTCGCTGGTCGACGCCCTGCGGGGACGGCTGGGACCCGCCGAACCGGCCGAACGATTCCTGGTCCGCGCCCCGGAACCGCCGATCCACCTGAAGGCGTACGACGCGAGGGTGGGCTTCGACGGTTCGGCGGTCACCTTCCAGTGGTCGCGTACGGGTGCCAGCGGCACGAAGTGGAAGGCGGGCGACCAGCGGTACCCGCTGGCCGAGATCGGCGGGGTCGAGTGGCGCTCCCCCGACGGCCCGGACGGCCATCTGCGGCTCCTGCCCCGGGACGGCGTCGCCGCCGGTGACGCACGGCCCGACCACGACCTGGCGGCCGCGGTGTTCGGGATCGGATACGGGGCGGTGCACGAGTCGCTGCCGTTCGCGGCGTCCGTCCTCGCCGCCGTCGGCGGCAGGGCCGGTTCCGATCCGCACCCCCAGGTCGACGAGCGGCTCCGGCACCTGAGCGAACTGCACGGCGCGGGCCTGCTCACCGACGCCGAGTACGCGGCCCTGCGCGACCGCTTCGCGGCCGACGCCTGAGCCCGGCGGCCGGTACCGCACCTCGCCGCGTTGTCGGGGCATCCCAGTACGTCCGGTACACGGACGCCCCTCCGCCTCGCGATGCACGGCACCGAACACCGCGGGCCCTACCGGCGCCACTTCGACGACAGGACCTAGCCCTCCCGCGCCGCCGACGTGGAACTCATGTCGGGGTAGCGGTCGCCCGCCACCCGGGAGGCGATCGGTTCGAGCAGCGCCAGTTCGGCGGCCGTCAGGGTGATGCGGGTCGCGGCCGCGTTCTCCGCGAGTCGGCCCGGCTTGCGGGTGCCCGGGATCGGGACCACCGGCAGGCCGTGCACCTTCGCCCGCTGCTGCACCCACGCCAGGGCGATCTGCGCCGGTGTCGCCCCGTGGGCGGCGGCGATCTCACGGACGGGCGCCAGCAGCGCCGCGTTGGTCCTGGCGTTGTCGCCGGTGAACCGCGGCTGGTACCTGCGGAAGTCGCCCGCCGACAGGTCCGTGCCCGCGTCCGCGAACGCCCCGGTGAGGAAGCCGCGCCCGAGCGGGGAGTAGGGCACGAAGGCCACGCCCAGCTCCGCCGCCGCGCCGACCGCGCTGTGCTCCACGTCCCGGCTGAACAGCGACCACTCCGACTGGAGCGCCGTGATCGGGTGCACCGCGTGCGCCTCGCGCAGTTCGGCACCGGTGACCTCGCTCAGCCCCAGGTGTCGCACCTTCCCCTCCCGGACCAGTTCGGCCATGGCGCCCACCGACTCGGCGAACGGCACGGCCGGGTCGCGCCGGTGCATGTAGTAGAGGTCGATGACGTCGGTACCGAGCCGGCGCAGGCTGCCCTCGACGGCCTGCCGGACGTAGGCGGGGTCGTTGCGGATGCCCCGGTAGTGGGGGTCGTCGTTGCGCTCGATGGCGAACTTCGTGGCCAGGGTGATCTCGTCCCGGTGGGCGGCCACGAACGGCGCGATGAACTCCTCGTTGCGGCCCCGCCCGTAGATGTCCGCGGTGTCGATGAGGGTGACCCCCGCCGTCAGCGCCGCCTCCAGGGTCCGCCGCGCGAGCGCCTCGTCGGTGTCCCCGTAGAACTCGCTCATGCCCATGCAGCCCAGGCCCTGGACGCCCACCAGCGGGCCGCCCTCGCCCAGCTCGACCTGCTCGATGACCTCGTCGTGCTCCGTCATGGCCGTGCCTTCCCCGTCGTCGTGCCCATCGAGTACATCCCGATCTTGTAGTCCAGTACGGCGAGCGCGTCGGTCAGCTCCGTGATCCGCGACCGCACCTCGTGGCGCGTCCGCTCCAGCAGCTCGCGCCGCTGGTCGACGGTGTGCGCGCCCTCGCGGACCAGTTCCGCGTACCGGACCATGTCCGCCACCGACATCCCGGTGGCGCGCAGTTTGCCCACGAACGCCAGCCAGTCGAGATCCTTGTCGGTGAACCGCCGCTGTCCCGAGTGGGAGCGGTCCACGTGCGGCATCAGGCCGATCCGCTCGTACCAGCGCAGTGTGTGCTGGGTCAGACCGGTGCGGGCCTCGACCTCGCTGATCGTGTACCGCGTCTGCGTCAGGCTCATGACCCCACGCTAAAACCTTGGAGCGCACTCCAGGCAAGTAGGCTCGGCCGCATGGAGAACAGCCTGGAGAGTCTGCGGATCATCGAGAACTGGCCGGTGACGACGGCCGCCGCCGCCGTGGTCCGCGCCGACGGGAGCACGGCCGGTTACCACGGCCCCGTCGACCACCCGTTCCCGCTGGCCTCGGTGACCAAGCCGCTCGCCGCGTACGCCGCCCTCGTCGCGTACGAGGAGGGGGCGATCGAACTGGACGAACCGGCCGGACCGGAGGGTTCCACGATCCGTCACCTGCTCGCGCACACCAGCGGGCTGGCCTTCGACGAGCACCGCGTGACGGGGCCTCCCGGGCAGCGCCGGCTGTACTCGAACGCCGGTTTCGAGGTGCTCGGCGACCACATCGCGAAGGCCACCGGCATCCCCTTCGCCGAGTACCTGCACCAGGCCGTCTTCGAACCGCTGGGCATGGCGTCGAGCGTGCTGCACGGCTCCCCCGCGAAGGACGGCGTGTCCACCGTCCGCGACCTGACGCGGTTCGCCGCCGAGCTCCAGGCGCCCCGGCTGCTCGACGTCCGCACCGTCGCCGAGGCCACCGCCGTCGTACACCCGGGCCTCAAGGGCGTGCTTCCGGGCTACGGGCACCAGTCCCCCAACGACTGGGGGCTCGGCCTGGAGATCCGCGACGGCAAGTCCCCGCACTGGACGGGTCACACGTCCTCGCCCCGGACCTTCGGGCACTTCGGCCAGTCGGGCACCTTCCTGTGGGTGGACCCGGACGCGCGCGCCGCGTGCGTGGCGCTGACCGACCGCGCCTTCGGCCCGTGGGCCGTGGAGGCCTGGACCCCGTTCACGGACGCGGTCCTCGCCGAACTGCGTTCCTGACCGGCCGAATCCGCGGGGCAGCCGCTACGGCAGCTCCCAGATCAGCAGTTCCCCCGGGGAGCCGGCGGTGATCTCCAGCCCGCTCTCGCGGGTGATCCGCGCCGAGTCGCCGGGGCCCAGTTCCTCCCCGTCGAGGCGCAGGTCCCCGCGGACGACGTGCAGGTAGATCCGCTCGGCGGCCGGTACGGGGACCCGCTCGCCCGCGCCGGGCCGCCGCACCCGCAGTACGGCGCCGGCCGCGGGGATCTCGTACGCGGCGTCGTCGGCGAGGTCCCGGACGAGCGTGTACGAGGGCTCGCCGCCCGCCACGAGCGGGGCGAGCCAGAACTGTACGAACCGCAGCCGCTCCGGGCCGTCGTTGCGCTCGACGTGCCGCGCCCCGGATCCGGCGGCGAAGTGCTGCACGTCGCCGGGGCGGACCTGCCCGCTGTGGCCGCCGGCGCTGTCCTTGTGGGTGAGTTCGCCCTCGACCACCCAGGTGACGATCTCGGTGTGGCTGTGCGCGTGCTCCTCGAAGCCGGAGCCGGGCCGCAGGGTCTCCTCGTTGCAGGCCAGCACCGGGCCGAAACGGATGTTGTCCGGGTCGTAGAAGGACCCGAAGGAGAAGGCGTGCCGGGTGGTGATCCCGGCGGCCGGGTCCCCGCCCTCGTACCGGTCGGCGGCGCGGCGTACATCAATCATGAAGGCCACCGTAGACCCCGCCGGCCGCGGCGCGACTCGGGGCGCGGGCGCTCCGCCGCGAGACCGGAGTCCGCGCCGGGGCACCGATAGGGCAGTCTTGTCCCGTGCCCCAACCCGAACGTGAGCAGTCTCCAGAGATCAGCCCCGCGCACCCGGCGCATGCCGCGCACCCGGCCCATCCGCACACCGCGACGCTGCGCAGGCTGGAGAAATCCTCCGGTCGGCTCGCCGCCAACGCCATCGCGCGCATGGACGAGACCCTGCCGTGGTACCGGGCGATGCCGCCGGAGAACCGGTCCTGGATCGGCCTGGTCGCCCAGGCCGGCATCGCCGCGTTCACGGAGTGGTTCCGGCACCCGGAGACCCCGCAGGCGATCTCGACCGACGTGTTCGGGACGGCTCCGCGCGAGCTGACCCGGGCGATCACGTTGCGGCAGACCGTGGAGATGGTCCGTACGACGATCGAGGTGATGGAGACCGCGATCGACGAGGTCGCGGCCCCGGGCGACGAGTCGATCCTGCGGGAGGCGCTGCTGGTGTACGCCCGGGAGATCGCCTTCGCGACGGCCCAGGTGTACGCCCAGGCGGCCGAGGCGCGCGGGGCGTGGGACGCCCGGCTGGAGTCCCTCGTGGTGAACGCGGTGCTGTCGGGCGAGGCGGACGAGGGCGCCCTGTCCCGGGCCGCGGCGCTGGGCTGGAGCTCGCCGGAGCACGTGTGCGTCGTCCTGGGCACCGCCCCGGACGGGGACAGCGAACTGACGGTCGAGGCGATCCGGCGCGCGGCCCGGCACCACAAGCTCCAGGTCCTCACGGGTGTGCTGGGCGACCGGTTGGTGGTCATCGCGGGCGGCAGCGACAACCCGATGCAGGTGGCGAAGTCCCTGATCGGCCCGTTCGCGGCGGGTCCCGTGGTGGCGGGTCCGGTGGTCCCGGACCTGCTGAACGCGACGAAGTCGGCGCAGGCCGCCGCGGCCGGACTGAAGGCCTGTACGGCGTGGCAGGACGCGCCGCGCCCCGTTCTGGCGGATGATCTCCTGCCCGAGCGGGCCATCGCCTCCGATCCCTCGGCGAGGGAGCAGTTGGTGGAGGAGATCTACAGACCACTGGAGGAGGCGGGGTCGGCACTCCTGGAGACGCTGAGCGTCTACCTGGAGCAGGCGAGCAGTCTGGAAGGGGCCGCGCGGATGCTGTTCGTGCACCCGAACACGGTGCGCTACCGGCTCCGACGTGTGACCGACGTCACCGGCTGGTCACCCTCCGATGTCCGTTCGGCGTTCACGTTGCGGATCGCCCTGATCCTGGGGCGCCTGGCCGACGGCGATCCCCAGTCCTAGACTTTTGTCGGACATCAACAATTACCCCGTCGGTTCTTCGTCCCTGTCCCCACGGGCGGCGCGGGCCACATACAAGAGAGAGTGTGAGGGTGCTCGTACTCGTCGCTCCAGGCCAAGGCGCTCAGACGCCCGGCTTCCTGACTCCCTGGCTCGAACTCCCCGGCGCCGCCGAGCGCGTCGCGGGGTGGTCCGACGCCATCGGGCTCGACCTTGCCCACTACGGCACGAAGGCCGATGCGGACGAAATCCGCGACACGGCGGTGGCCCAGCCGCTGCTGGTCGCCGCGGGTCTGCTGTCCGCCTCCGCGCTCGGCACCACGACGGCCTTCGGCGCGGTCGCCGGTCACAGCGTCGGTGAGATCACCGCCGCCGCGTACGCCGGTGTACTGAGCGAGGCCGACGCGCTGTCGTTCGTACGCACCCGGGGGCTCGGCATGGCCGAGGCCGCCGCCGTCACCGAGACCGGCATGGCCGCGGTGCTGGGCGGTGACCGTGACGTGGTCGTCGCGCACCTGGAGAAGCTGGGGCTGACCCCGGCGAACATCAACGGTGCGGGCCAGATCGTGGCCGCCGGCACCGTGGAGCAGATCGCCGCCCTCGTGGCCGAGAAGCCCGAAGGTTCCATGAAGGTCGTCGCCCTCAAGGTCGCGGGCGCGTTCCACACCCACCACATGGCGCCCGCGGTCGCCACGCTGGAGAAGGCCGCCGAGGCCCTCGACCCGGCGGACCCGGCGCTGAAGTACGTGTCGAACAAGGACGGTCGGGTCGTGACCACGGGCGCCGACGTCGTCGCCCGGCTGGTCGGCCAGGTGGCCAACCCGGTCCGTTGGGACCTGTGCATGGAGACGTTCGCCGAACTGGGCGTCACCGGGATCGTCGAGCTCTGCCCGGGCGGCACCCTCCAGGGTCTGGCCAAGCGTGCGCTCAAGGGCGTGCCGGCCGTCGCACTGAAGACGCCGGACGATCTCGACAAGGCCGCCGCGCTCCTCGCCGAGCACGCGGTCTGAGAGAAGGAGCCCACACAGCATGTCGAAGATCAAGCCGGCCAAGGGCTCCCCGTACGCCCGCATCCTCGGTGTGGGTGGCTACCGCCCGGTCCGGGTGGTGCCCAACGAGGTCATCCTGGAGACGATCGACTCGTCCGACGAGTGGATCCGTTCGCGTTCCGGCATCGCGACCCGGCACTGGGCCTCGCCGCAGGAGACGGTCGCCGCGATGTCGGTGGAGGCCTCGGGCAAGGCCATGGCCGACGCCGGGGTCTCCCCCGAACAGATCGGCGCCGTGATCGTCTCCACGGTGTCGCACTTCAAGCAGACCCCGGCCGTCGCGACCGAGATCGCGCACCGGATCGGGGCGATCAAGCCCGCCGCTTTCGACATCTCCGCGGGCTGTGCCGGGTTCGGCTACGGCCTGACCCTGGCCAAGGGCCTGGTGGTGGAGGGGTCGGCGCAGTACGTCCTCGTCATCGGTGTCGAGCGGCTGTCGGACCTCACCGACCTGGAGGACCGCGCGACGGCCTTCCTGTTCGGCGACGGCGCCGGCGCCGTGGTCGTCGGCCCTTCGGACGAGCCGGCCATCGGCCCCACGGTGTGGGGTTCGGAGGGCGACAAGTCCGAGACGATCAAGCAGACCGTGCCGTGGGACGAGTACCGCAGAACCGACAGCGGCGAGAAGTTCCCGGCCATCACGCAGGAGGGTCAGGCGGTCTTCCGCTGGGCCGTCTTCGAGATGGCCAAGGTGGCCCAGCAGGCGCTCGACGCGGCCGGGATCACCGCGGACGACCTGGACGTCTTCATTCCGCACCAGGCAAACATGCGGATCATCGACTCGATGGTGAAGACTCTGAAGCTGCCGGAGCACGTCACGGTCGCCCGTGACGTCGAGACCACCGGCAACACCTCGGCCGCCTCGATCCCGCTCGCAATGGAGCGGCTCCTGGCGACCGGTGCGGCGAAGAGCGGCGACACCGCGCTCGTCATCGGCTTCGGGGCGGGACTCGTCTACGCCGCGACGGTCGTTACCCTCCCCTAGGGTCGGGATCGCTTTCCCTCCCTGAACATCCAGTCAGCTAAAGAAGGAGCGCCACATGGCCGCCACGCAGGAAGAGATCCTCGAAGGTCTCGCGGAGATCGTCAACGAGATCGCCGGCATCCCGCAGGAGGACGTCCAGCTCGACAAGTCCTTCACCGACGACCTGGACGTCGACTCGCTGTCCATGGTCGAGGTCGTCGTCGCCGCCGAAGAGCGCTTCGAGGTCAAGATCCCGGACGAGGACGTCAAGAACCTCAAGACGGTCGGCGACGCCGCCGACTACATCCTGAAGCACCAGGCCTGAGCCTGACGAGCGTTTGTCGCCACCTGGCGGTGGCGCCGTGACAATTCAGCACCCCCTGAGACGTGGAGAAAGAATTCCTGTGAGCCCGACCAATCGCACCGTGGTCGTCACCGGTATCGGCGCAACCACTCCGCTGGGTGGCGACAGCGCTTCGACCTGGGAAGGTCTGCTTGCCGGCCGTTCCGGCGTCTCGCCCCTGGAGGGCGAGCGTTTCGCCGAACTGCCGGTCCGTATCGCCGCGCAGGCCGCCGTGGACCCGAGTGAGGTACTGGCCCGTCCGCTGGCCCGCAAGTTGGACCGCTCGGCGCAGTTCGCCGTCATCGCGGCCCGTGAGGCCTGGGCCGACGCGGGTTACACCGCCCCGGCCGGCGAGGACGAGTCCATCGCGCCCGAGCGTCTGGGTACCGTGATCGCCTCCGGAATCGGTGGCGTGACGACCCTGCTCGACCAGTACGACGTACTGAAGGAAAAGGGTGTGCGTCGGGTCTCCCCGCACACCGTCCCCATGCTCATGCCGAACGGCCCCTCGGCCAACGTCGGCCTGGAGGTGAATGCCCGCGCGGGCGTTCACACCCCGGTCAGCGCGTGCGCCTCGGGCGCCGAGGCCATCGGCTACGCCGTCGAGATGATCCGTACCGGCCGTGCCGACGTGGTCGTCGCCGGCGGTACCGAGGCGGCGATCCACCCGCTGCCGATCGCCGCGTTCGCCAACATGATGGCGATGTCCAAGAACAACGAGCACCCCGAGCAGGCCTCGCGCCCGTACGACAAGGCCCGTGACGGCTTCGTCCTCGGCGAGGGCGCCGGCGTCGTGATCCTGGAGTCCGCCGAGCACGCCGCCGCGCGCGGTGCGCGGGTGTACTGCGAGGTCCTGGGTCAGGGTCTGTCCGCGGACAGCCACCACATCGCGCAGCCGGAGCCCACGGGCCGCGGCGTCGCCGCCGCGCTGCGGAACCTGCTCGACAACACGGGTCTGGACCCGGCCGAGCTGGTGCACCTGAACGCGCACGCCACGTCCACCCCGCAGGGGGACACGGCCGAGCTGAAGGCGCTGCGCAAGGTCCTGGGCGACGACCTCGACCACATCGCGATCTCCGCGACCAAGTCGATGACCGGTCACCTGCTGGGCGGCGCCGGCGGCATCGAGACGGTGGCGACCGTGCTGGCTCTGTACAACCGGATCGCCCCGCCGACGATCAACGTCGAGGACCTGGACGACGACATCGACGCGGACATCGTCCGCGGCGAGCCGCGCAAGCTGCCCGTCGACGGCCCGATCTCCGCGATCAACAACTCCTTCGGTTTCGGCGGTCACAACGTCTCGCTGGCGTTCCGCTCCGTCTGAGTCGCGCACACCACGTGAGAGGGGCCCCACCCGGCAACCGCCGGGTGGGGCCCCTCTCACGTGTCGTCCGTGTGTCGCGGGGTCAGACCACCTGGTGGAGCCAGCGCACCGGAGCGCCCTCGCCGGCGTGGCGGAACGGCTCCAACTCGTCGTCCCAGGGCTTGCCGAGCAGTTTGGCGATCTCGGCTTCCAGGTCGGTCTCGCCGTGCGCGGATCGGACGAGGGCGGCGCGCAGCCGGTCCTCGGGTACGAGGATGTCTCCGTGCATTCCGGTGACGGCGTGGAAGATTCCGAGTTCCGGGGTGGAGCTGTACCGCTCGCCCTCGGAGGTCGAGCAGGGTTCGGCCGTCACCTCGAACCGCAACAGGTGCCAGCCGCGCAGGGCGGAGGCGAGTTTCGACGCGGTGCCCGCTTCGGCCTGCCAGGAGAACTCGGCTCTCCAGGTGCCGGGGGATGCGGGCTGTCTGATCCAGTCGAGGTTCACCCGCACCCCGAGTACGCCCGCAACAGCCCATTCCACGTGCGGGCAGAGCGCACGCGGCGCGGAATGCACGTACAGAACTCCACGTGTCGTCACCGGGACCTCCAGTGTGGGACGAGGTCGGGAATAAACTCCAGAAAACGGACAGTATGTGACGTGACGTAATTTACCGGAAATGATCTGACATTGCGTCGTGGGACGTGCGGCCGAAACGCCACGGGAAAAAGCTACCGTGCGCGGGGGGTCCCGGTGTGACGTACGGTCGCTCCAAACCCCGTGAACGCAAAGCATTCACTCAGCAGGACGCCCCGGAAGGACACGGGGCGACGAAGGAGGGACCACCCGATGGGCACCACCGCTCCACGCCGGCGCGCGCGCAGGAGGCTGACGGGCGCGGTCGCGTCGGTCGCCGTGCTGGCCGGCGTGGTCACGGGGTGCGACGGCGGCGAGCAGGCGTCCGAGGGCGAGCGGGGGGCGCAGGCGGGTCCCCGTTGGAACACCGCGCCGACCTCGATCGCCGCCGTGGGCGACTCCATCACGCGCGGATTCGACGCCTGTTCGGTGTTGGCGGACTGCCCGGAGGTCTCCTGGGCGACGGGTGACGATCCCGCGGTCGACTCCCTCGCCACCCGCCTCATCGGGGCCGCCGAGGCGCCCGCGCGCAGTTGGAACCACGCGGTGACCGGCTCGCGCATGGCGGACCTTCCGGGGCAGCTGGCTTCGGCCGCCGCGCACAAGCCCGACCTGGTCACGGTCATGGTGGGCTCCAACGACGCCTGCCGGCCGCTGGCTTCGTCGATGACCTCGGTGGCCGACTTCCGGGCCGGTTTCGAGAAGGCCCTGGCCGGCCTGCGGGCGGCGTCCCCGACCTCCCAGGTGTACGTCTCCTCGGTGCCGGACCTCCAGCGGCTGTGGGAACAGGGCAAGGACCTGCCGATGGTGCGCCAGATCTGGAAGCTGGGGATCTGCCAGTCGATGCTGGCCGATCCGCTCTCCCTGGCGACGGGCGCGACCTCGCGGCGGGAGGGGGTGCGGGCACGCGTGGTCGAGTACAACGAGGTACTGCGCGAGGTCTGCGCGAAGGACCCGCTCTGCCGATACGACGGGGGCGCGGTGTTCCAGTACCCCTTCTCGGCCGAGCAGTTGAGCCGCTGGGACTTCTTCCATCCGGGGAAGGACGGACAGGCGCGGCTGGCGGAACTCGCGCACCGACAGGTGACGGCGGCAAGGCCGCCGCGTTGACGGTTGGTACGGACCGGGGGCGGGGGTCAGGGCCCTTCCCCGGTCCGCTTCATGGGTGGTTTCCGGCCATGCGGCAGGTCAGTGGACGTCGAGGGTGACCGTGAGGCGGGTGTCGCCGTGTGCGTGGCTCGCGCGGACCTCGTACCGGCCGTCGATCCGCCGCCAGCCGGGCGTGTCCTCGTCCCAGATCTCGAAGGCCCGGGCGGGCAGCTCGATCTCGGTCTCGACGCTCTCGCCGGGGCCCGCCTCGACGGAGGCGAAGGCGGCCAGCCGGCTCGCGGGGCGCTCGACGGGGTCGGCGATCGGGGCGAGGTAGACCTGGACGACCTCGCGGCCGGTCCGGGTGCCGGTGTTGGTGAGGCGGACCCGGGCGGTGGTGCCGGTGACCTCCAGGGAGTCGTAGCTCCAGTCCGTGTAGCCGAGGCCGTGGCCGAACGGGTAGGCGGGGACCACGCCCCGGTCCTCGTACGCCTGGTAGCCGACGAGGAGCCCCTCGCGGTACTCCAGCCTGCCGTCGGTCGGCGTCACCTCGGTGACGGGCGCGTCGGCGAACGCGGCGGGCCAGGTGGTGGGCAGTCGACCGCCGGGCTCCGCGTCCCCGAGGAGCACGTCGGCCAGGGCGACGCCACCCTCCTGCCCGGGGAACCAGGTCAGGAGCACGGCGGCCACGTCCGCGCGCCAGGGCAGTTCCACGGGGGACCCGGCGTTGACCACGACCACGGTGTTCGGGTTGGCGGCGGCGACGGCCGCGACCAGGTCGTTCTGTCGGCCTGGCAGGGTCAGGTCCGTGCGGTCGAAGCCCTCGGACTCCACCCGCTCGGTGGTGGCGACGACCACCACGGCGGTGTCGGCGGCCCGCGCGGCCTCCACGGCCTCGGCGATGAGCGCGTCCGGGTCGCGCCGGGGGCCGAGGTGGAGCAGGGAGAACATGATCGCCTTGAGGGGCAGCCCGGTGACGTCGGGGACCTGGAAGGTCAGTGAGACCTCGACGGGTTCGCCCTCGGTCAGCGGGATCCGGGCGCGCTCGCTGGGCGCCCCGAAGAAGGCCTCGAAGGGGTCGGCCTCGTCGCCCATCTCCTGGACGCCCTCCCAGAGGGTGCGGCCGTCGACGGCGAGGGCGAAGGCGCCGAGGCCGCGGGTGCCGAAGGCGTGCTCGCCGCTCTCGCGCGGCAGGAACGTGCCGGTGACCTCGATGCTCGCCATCGTCTCGTACGCGGCGCCCTCGGGCAGGTCGTCGCCGATCCACTGGACCTGACCGGTGGGCAGGCTGCCCTCGCCCAGGACGGCTCCGGAGGCGTCGCGGCAGACGGCGCGCAGTGCGAAGCCCTTGTCCGCGGGGACGGGTTCCTCGCTGGGGTCGGCGCCGACGCGGAAGGTGAGCGCCCCGTCGGGGAGGGCCGCGGTGAGGCCGTCGAACGGGGAGACGATCCGCTCGGGGAAGACGGTGGCGGAGCCGCCGCCGAGGACGCGGGCGTCGCGGGCGGCGGCTCCGAGGAGGGCGACGGTGCGGCCCGGGCGGGTGTCCAGGGGCAGCGCGCGCCGCTCGCCGGAGACGACCTCGTTGCGTACGAGGACGGTGCCGCGGGCGGCGATCTCGCGGGCCAGGGCCTGCCCGTCGATCGCGGTCGGGTGGTCGGTGACGACGGCGGGGGCGCCGTCCAGGAGGCCGACGCGCGCGGCGAGCCGCAGGACGTTGCGCACGGCGTCGTCGACGGCGGACCCGGGGACCTCGCCGGCGCGGACGGCCTCGGCGAGGGCGGGTCCGTAGACGGTCTGCGGTCCGGGCATGGCCACGTCGAGGCCGCCGAGGATGTCGCCGGTGGTGGAGCGGGCGGCCATCCAGTCGGAGACGTTGGCGCCGTCGAAGCCCCACTCGGCGCGCAGGACCTCGTTGACCAGGTACGCGTTCTCGGTCATCGAGGTGCCGTTGACCCGGTTGTAGGCGGTCATGATGCCCCAGGGGCGGGCGTTGGTGACGATGGCCTCGAAGGGGGCCAGGTACAGCTCGCGCAGCGGGCGGGGCGCGATGACGCAGTCGACGGTGAAGCGTTCGGTCTCGGCGTCGTTGCCGACGTAGTGCTTGACGGTGGTGCCGACGCCCCCGTCCTGGACGCCGTTGACGTAGCCGGTGCCGATGGCGCCGGTGAGGTACGGGTCCTCGGAGTAGCACTCGAAGTGCCGGCCGCCGAGCGGGGAACGGTGCAGGTTGACGGTGGGGGCCAGGAGGACGTGGACGCCCTTGCGGCGGGCCTCCTGGGCCAGGAGGCGGCCGGCGCGGCGGGCGAGGGCGGGGTCCCAGGCGGCGGCGAGCGCCGTCGGCGACGGCAGGGCGATGGAGGGGTCGTCGGCGGTCCAGCGCACGCCGCGCACCCCGATGGGGCCGTCGGACATGACCAGGGAGCCCAGGCCGATCTCCGGGAGGGCGGGCAGCGACCACATGTCCTGGCCGGCCAGGAGCCGGGTCTTGGTGTCGAGGTCGAGCTTGTCGAGTGCGGCTTCCGCGGTGTCGTGGCGGACCTGTTCGGCATCGGTCACGGCCGAGCCTCCTCATCGGGTGCGGTGTGCGGGTGCGAGGTGCGGTGCGGTGCGGTGCGGTGCGGTGCGGTGACCCCATCGTGGACCTGCTACCTGGTGAGCGGTAGGGTTCGTTATGTTCTTGTGATCTCGGCTTGTCGGGCGCGGATCGCGTACGGTCCTGCGGGCAGGGGTGCGACGCGGAGGGAGTGCCGGGCCATGGTCAGGGCGAGGAGCGAGGAACGACGCGGCGACATCGTCCGCGCGGCGGTCGAGGTGATCGCCGAACGCGGGTACCGGGGAGCGTCCCTGGGAGCCGTGGCGGAACGGGTGGGCCTGACCCAACAGGGCCTGCTGCACTACTTCCCGACCAAGGAGGCGCTGCTGGTCGCGGTGCTGGAGGAGCGCGACCGCTGGGACACCGGCGGCGGCTCCCGCGCCTCGGCCGACACCTGGCGGCTGGACCTGCTGGCCTCCCTGGTGGACTACAACGCGATGCGTCCGGGCATCGTGCAGACCTTCTCGGCCCTGTTGGGCGAGAGCGTCACCGACGGGCACCCCGCCCGGGAGTTCTTCACCGAGCGGTACGCGCAGGTCCGGGGCGAGATGGCCGCGGTGCTGCGGGCCGAGTTCGGGGACCGGCTCCCCTCGGGCCTCACCCCCGAGCAGGCGGCGCCGCTGCTCACGGCGGTGATGGACGGGCTCCAGTACCAGTGGCTGCTCTCACCCGAGTCGGTGGACATGCCGGGCGCGTTCCGCTCGTTCCTGACGCTGCTCCGGGGCGCCCCCGAGTCTCCGTAGCGCCCTGCGCGGCCCTGCCGGACGGGGCGGGGACCGGGCCGGCATGCTGGGCGCATGAGGATAGCCGCAGCCCAGATGACCTGCGTCCCGGCCGATGTCGAAGCCAACTCCGCGCGGGCCGCCGCCCTCGCGGTCGCGGCCCGCGACCAGGGCGCCGAACTCGTCGTCCTGCCCGAACTGGCCCTGACCGGATACGAGATCGAGGCTCTGACCGCCGACCCCGGGCTGTGGCTGACGGGCCCCGACGATCCGCGACTGGACCCCTTGCGTTCCGCCGGGATCGCCACCGCCGTCAACGCCGCGGTGCGCACCGACGGCCCGCTGCCGGCCATCGCGACCCTGGTCCACGACGCGGAGGGCGCGCACGTGACGACGTACGCCAAGCAGCACCTCTTCGAGCACGAGCGGGACGCCTTCGCGCCGGGCGCCGTCGACGGCCGCTTCGAACTCGGCGGTGTCCGCTTCTGCCTGGGCATCTGCTTCGACAACCACTTCCCCGATCTCCCCGGCCGGGGCGCGGCCGACGGATGCGCGGTCCATCTGGCGAGCTCCCTCTACGGAACGGGCGCCGGGGTCGCGGAGCGGGGCACCGTGTACCCCGGGATCGCCAAGGAGCACGGCCTGTACGTGGTCCTCGCCAACCACGTCGGACCCGCAGGCCCGTGGACCGGCTGCGGCGGGGCGGCCGTCTGGGCCCCGGACGGTTCGACGGTGGTCGAGGCCGACGACCACACGCAGGGCGTGGTGACGGCGGAGGTGCCGGCATGAGCCCCGTCCCGCCCGACCCGTCGGTACCGCACCCCGTGGCGGGACAGCCGCGGGTGGTGCTGCTCCGGCCGTTGGTGACGTCCTCGCTGATCGAGGTGGGCGACTACTCGTACTACGACGACCCGGACGACGCGACGGCTTTCGAGACGCGCAACGTGCTCTACCACTACGGGCCGGAGCGGCTCGTCATCGGAAGGTTCTGCGCGCTGGGCACCGGTGTGCGCTTCATCATGAACGGCGCCAACCACCGGATGGACGGGCCCTCGACGTTCCCGTTCCCCATCATGGGAGGCGCCTGGGCCGACCACTTCGACCTGCTCACCGACCTGCCGGGGCGCGGGGACACCGTGGTGGGCAACGACGTCTGGTTCGGGCACGGCGCCATGGTGATGCCCGGGGTGCGGATCGGCCATGGAGCCGTGATCGCCTCCGGCGCCGTCGTGGTGGACGACGTCCCGGACTACGGCATCGTCGGCGGCAACCCGGCCCGCCTGATCCGTACCCGGTACGAGCCGGCGGACATCGCCCGGCTGCTCGCCGTCGCCTGGTGGGACTGGCCGGTCGAGCACCTCACCCGGCACGTGCGGACCGTCATGTCGGGCAGCGTGGACGCGCTGGAGGAGGCCGCCCCACCCACCCGATAGTTAGGCTACCCTTACCTTCTTTCGGGGGGTCGGTGTCGTGGCGCACCGCCCACAATGGGGGGTCACGGCACAGTGACGGCAGACCGGTTGGAGGAGCTGACGGTGGACGAGGACTTCATCGCGGCGGGCGGACACCCGCCCCACGTCCACGCGTTCCACCAGTTCCTGTACGTGCCGATCGGGCGCATCGTCGTGACCGCGTGCGAGCGGGAGCACGAGCTGACCCCGTCCGTGGCCCTGTGGATACCGGCCGGGGTGTGGCACAGCGCCCGCTTCGACAGTGACTCCGTGATCACGGCCGAGGGGTTCGACGCCACCCTGCACGCACTGCCCTACACCGAGGCGACCACCGTCAACGCGACCGCCGAGCAGCGCCGGTTGCTGCTGGCCCGGATGCGCAGTTCCGAGGTGTCCGAGGACGACCCGGCGGTCTTCGCCGCCCTCTGCGCGACCCACCGCGACTGTCTCCCGCTGCCCCAGCCGACCAGCCGGGCCGCCGGGGCCGTAGCCCGGGAGCTCGCCCGCACCCCCGCCGACCCGCGCACCGCGACCGAGTGGGCCGAGGACCTGTACACCAGCTCGACCAGCCTGCGGCGGGCCTTCCGCACGGAGACGGGCCTGGCCTTCTCGGAGTGGCGGACCCGGCTGCGGCTGAACCACTCGCTGGAACTGCTGGGGCAGGGCCACCTGGTGAGCGTGGTCGCCGCCCGGGTCGGATTCGTCAGCACCAACGGCTACATCCTGGCCTTCCGCCGCCACTTCGGGGAGACGCCCGGCGCCTACACCAGGCGTTCGGCCGGCTCGTACGCCGCGGTGGGCTGACCGGACGGTCCCGCCGGCGCGGGGGCGGGGAGCAGGTGTCTGCCGCCCCATGCGCCCAGCGGAGCCAGGGCCGCGTTCAGTTCCCTGCCGAGCGGGGTCAGCGAGTACTCCACCCGGGGCGGCACCTCCTCGTACACCTCGCGGTGCACGATCCCGTCCGTCTCCAACTCCCGCAGCTGCGCGGACAACACCTTCTCCGAGACCCCCGGGACCAGCCGGCGCAGTTCACCGAAACGGCGCGGGCGCTGTTCCAACTCCCACAGCAGGGAGACCTTCCACTTGCCGTCGATCACGGACATCGCCGCGGCGATCCCGCAGTGATCCGCCCCGGGCCTTCGTGTCAACGCCATCGCGCACCCCTCCCACCTGTTCGCTCACCTCGGGGTAACCACCCACTCCGAAGTGCGTACTTGAGCGTCTCACGGCCTGCGACCAGGCTGAACGTCATGACCGACAACCTCGTGAAGACACCGCTCACCCTCCTCGGACTCGGTGACATGGGCACCGCCCTCGCCCGTACCTGGCTGGCCGCCGGACACCCCCTGACCGTCTGGAACCGCACCACCGCAAAGGCCGAGGCACTGGCCGCCGAAGGGGCGCGCGTGGCCGCGACCCCCGCCGAGGCGGTCGCCGCGAACGAACTGGTCGTCCTGTGCCTGTTGGACGACGCCTCCGTCGACTCGGCCCTCGACGGGGTCGACCTCACGGGCCGGGACCTGGTCGACCTCACCACCGGGACCCCCGACCAGGGTCGCTCGCGCGCCGCCTGGGCCCAGGGGCGCGGGGCCCGGTTCGTCGACGGCGGCATCATGGCCACCCCGTCGATGATCGGCGTCCCGGAGGCCGGCGGTTACGTCTTCTACAGCGGCTCCCGGGCCCTCTTCGACCGCCACCGGGCGACGCTGGAGGTACCGGCCGGGGTCCGCTTCGTCGGCGAGGACCCGGGCCACGCGGCCCTGCACGACGTGGCGCTGCTCAGCGCGATGTACGGGTTGTTCGCGGGGATCTCGCACGCCTACGCCCTGATCGACGGCGAGGACATCGCCCCGAAGGACCTGGCGCCGCTGCTGTCGGAGTGGCTGGGTGCGATGGGCTTCTTCGTGGGCAACGCCGCCGACCGGCTGACCTCGGGTGACTTCACCACCGGGGTGGTGTCGAACCTGTCCATGCAGGTCGCCGCGAGCGAAACCCTGCTGCGCACGGCCGCGGAGCGGGGCGTCGACCCCGGGCTGATCACCCCGTACCTGGAGCTGATGCGGGAGCGGTTGGAGGCCGACCCGGCGGCGCACGCGCGCGAGGACACGAGCGGGGCGATCACCCTGCTGCGCCGCCGGGCCGGCCGGTACTGACGCGGGGTCCGGGGCGACGGAGGCCGTTCAGGAGTAGGCGGGCGGCGGCGGGCCGAAGCCGGTGGCCTGCGGCGCCGGGGGGCCCGGGACGGGTTCGTCGGGGTCGGCTCCCCCGTCGGGACCCTCGGGGCCGGTGTCCGCACCCACGAGGTCGCGGGCCATCAGGGTCGCCCCGGCCACGGCGCCCGGCATCAGGAACACCGCGACCAGCGGGACGAGGAACGCCAGCACCAGCGGTACGCCGAATCCCAGCGCCATCGCCCTCCGGGACCGCAGCAGGACCAGTTGCTCGTCGAGGTCGACGCGGCGGCGCTGAAGGGCGACCGAGGTGAGTTCCTGGGTGAGGAAGTAGCCGGAGACGCAGAACCCGATCGCCGGGACCACGGTCTGTCCGATCACCGGGATGAACCCGAGGGCGAACAGCAGGATCCCGTACAGCACCACCCGGCCCAGCAGGCGGACGCTGTCGCGGGCGGAGATCCACAGGTCCTGCCACAGGCTTCGGCCGGACTCGGGGACCTCGCCGCCCTCGGTCCGGTCGACCTGCTCGGACAGGGACTCGTAGAAGGGCTGGCCGACCAGCAGGGTCACGGCCGTGAAGGTGATCACCGCGAGGAAGAGTCCGAAGCTGAAGACCAGCGCGGTCAGGAAGCCGCGGAACAGGCTCAGCCAGGGCGAGCCCCAGTCGTCGGCGAAGGGGGTCAGCCAACCGACGAGGTCGTCGGCGCCGTAGCCCAGCCCGATGAGCGCGCCCGCGTACAGCACCAGCGCGACCAGTCCCGGCAGCAGGCCGACGCCGAACCACCGTCCGTGGCCGAAGACCCACCGCTGGCCGGCGAGCAAGTACCGCAATCCCCCCGCGAAAGCACTCATGCGCGCAGTTTACGGCGAAGGCCGCGCCCCCTGAGGGGCGCGGCCTTCGCGATGAGCGGGGTGCGGGATCAGACGGCCAGCTCGACCGTGATGTTGCCGCGGGTCGCCTTGGAGTACGGGCAGACCTGGTGGGCCTTCTCGATGAGGTCCTTGGCGGTGGCGGCGTCCACGTTCGGGATCGACGCCGAGATCTTGACGATCAGGCCGAAGCCGTCGTCGTTCTTGCCGATGCCGACCTCGGCGGTGACGGTCGAGCCGGAGATGTCGGCGTTCTCGTTCTTGGCGACGACACCCAGGGCGCCCTGGAAGCAGGCGCTGTAGCCGGCGGCGAACAGCTGCTCCGGGTTGGTGCCGGCGCCGCTGCCACCGAGTTCCTTCGGCGGGTTCACCACGACGTCGAGCTTGCCGTCGCTGGTGGCGACGCGGCCGTCACGGCCGTTCTCGGCGGTGGCGACAGCGGTGTACGCGACATCGGACTGCTGGATGGACATGTAAGAAGATCCTCCTGGTAATCGCCGTGACTCGCGCCCACGATCACGACGGTGTGCAGTGAGCCTAACCGGTGAAAGAAACGATCATCTTTCCGGTGTTCTCGCCGCGCAGCATTCCGAGGAAGGCCTCGGTCGCGTTCTCCACGCCCTCGTGGACGGTCTCGTCGTAGCGCAGCTCGCCGGAGCGCAGCCAGCCGGCGACGTCCTGGACGAACTGCTGCTGGATGTCGGCGTGGTCGCCGACCAGCACGCCCTGCAGGCGCAGGCGCTTGCCGATGACCTGCACGAGGTTGCGCGGGCCGGGGGCGGGCTCGGTGTCGTTGTACTGGGCGATGGCCCCGCAGAGGGTGGCGCGGCCGTGCACCTTGAGGGAGGAGATCGCGGCTTCCAGGTGGTCGCCGCCGACGTTGTCGAAGTAGACGTCGATGCCCTCGGGGGCGGCTTCCTTCAGCTGCTCGCCGACGGGGCCGTTCTTGTAGTTGAAGGCGGCGTCGAAGCCGTACTTCTCCGTGAGGAGCGTCACCTTCTCGTCCGAGCCGGCCGAGCCGATCACCCGGGACGCGCCCTTGATCTTGGCGAACTGGCCGACCAGGCTGCCGACCGCGCCGGCCGCGCCGGAGACGAACACGGCGTCGCCCTCCTTGAAGGAGGCCACTTCGAAGAGGCCCGCGTAGGCGGTCAGGCCCGGCATGCCGAGCACGCCGAGGTAGGTGGAGAGCGGGGCGAGGGAGCCGTCGACCTTGGTGGCGTGCTTGGCGTCCAGCTCGGCGTACTCGCGCCAGCCCAGCCCGTGCAGGACGTGGTCGCCGACCGCGAAGCGCTCGTCGGCGGAGGCGACGACCTCGCCGACCGCGCCGCCGTCCATCGGCTTGTCGAGCTGGAAGGGCGGTACGTAGGACTTCACGTCGTTCATCCGGCCGCGCATGTACGGGTCGACGGACATGTGGAGGTTGCGCACCAGGATCCGGCCGGGCGCGGGCTCCGCGTTCACGGGGGCCTCGCGCAGGGCGAAGTCCTCGGCGACGGGCCAGCCCTGCGGGCGGCGGACGAGGTGCCACTCACGGCTCACGGCGGGGATCTGGGACATGGTGCGCTCCTGACGCTGGGGGGTGAAGGACGGAGGAAAATGCTTCACAACGTGAAACAACCATGCTCCTGGATATTTCATGTTGTCAAGTAAATGGGTACGCTGGTTCCATGCCCAGTCGTCGCGCAGACCCACTGACCCTCGAGGTCGTCGAGCTCATCGGCGACGTCGTGGCCCGCTATCACCAGGAGTACGAGCACGCGGCAGCCAGCCACCAGCTCACCGGAGCCCAGGCACGGGTGCTGAACCTGCTCTCCCTGGAACCCACGGCCATGCGAAAGATCGCGCAGAAGCTGAAGTGCGAGCCGTCGAACGTCACCGGCATCGTGGACCGGCTGGAGAGCCGCGGCCTGGTCGAACGCCGCCCGGACCCGGCCGACCGCCGCGTGAAACTGGCCGCCGCCACCGAGAAGGGGCTCCAGACCGCGGACCGGCTGCGCGAGTCGCTGGACTTCGCGCGCGAACCGCTGGCCGGCCTGTCCACGGCCGAGCGGACGGCGCTGAGGGACCTGCTCAGGCGGATGCTGGGCTGATCGCCCCGCCCCTCAGCAGAGGAACCAGATCCAGCACTCGCTCTTGGTCGGCGTCGGCGTGGGGCCGGGTGTCGCAGTCACCGTGGGCTTCGGCTTCGCGGTCCCGGACGAAGCGCTCGGCGACGGCCGGCCCGAGGTGGAGGGCTTCGCGGACGGACCCGGTCCCGGGCCGCCGGTCCGGGAGGACGACGGCGACGACGACTCCCCTGCGGGGGTGGAGGCGCTCTCGTCGGGCCCCGGCTCCGCGGAACCGCTCGGCGCCCCGGTGGGCCCGGTCGTCCGCGTGGCGATCACGGAGGCCTTCGCGCTCCCGCCGCCCTTCGACGGCGCCGAGGGCGCGGCCGTGCTCGGCAGGGCGGGTGCGGGGACCGGCTGCTGCGGCCCCGCGTCGTCGGTCAGCACGACCTCGGTCGCCCGGTCCGTGCGCTCCTCGTCGGTCACCATGCGGGCCAGCGCCACGGACCCGCCGGTGGCCAGCGCCAGCCCGAGCCCGACGGCGAGGACGGTCCGACTCCTGCGGTTCGCGGTGCGGCGCCGTGCGCCGGCCCGGCCTTCGGCCGGGCCCGACAGCGTGACGAGCGACTCGACGTACGCGTCGGACGCCTCGGGCCGCTCCCCGGCGGGCTCGGGATAGCCGGGCTCGACGTACCCGGGCGCCGCGTGGTCGACGTACCCGGGCGCGGGCGCCGCGTACTCGGACGCCACGTACCCGGGCACCGCGTACCCGGGCACCGCGTACCCGGGCGCCGGAGGGCCGGGCTCGGCGTACCCCGGCGGCGCGTACTGCGGCTCCGCGTACTCCGGCCGCGCGTACGGCGAGGCGTGTCCCGGCTCCGGATACCCGGGCTCGGTGTACCCGGCCGGGGCTGCGGGGGCGGTCGGCGCCGCGGGGGTCAGGTATTCGGCCGGGGTTCCGCACCCGGCGCACGCCAGTGCGCCATTGAGGTGTCTCCGGCAGGCGTGGCAGAAGTTCATGGCGCCCGCAGGCTATGCGGCGACGGAGCACATCCGGGTCCCGGGAACGTAAGGATTCTGTGTGGAATCGTGGATTCCATGACGCTGAACCACGGCCCGACCACCCCGGGCCCCTTCGGCCCGGCCGGCTTCCAGCTGGTGCTGTTGCGCAGAATGGCCGACTTCCGGCCGGACCTCGCCGAGGCGGCTCGGCTGCGCCTCGGCGCCTCGCTCGCGGAGCAGCGGGAGGCGAACAAGCGCTGGCAGGCCATGGTCCGGTCGCCGCGCTCGCGCGGGGCACTGGCCCGCTACCGATCGGTGCTGGGTCCGGCGGAGTCCACCGCGCGCCGCAGGATCGGCGACCTGGAGTGCGAGGCCCTGCTGTGGCCGGTGCCGCTCTGGCCGGACCTGCGCTTCGAGGTGCTGGCCGCGCCCGACGGGGCGGTGTGGAACGAGTGGCTGGTACGGGCCCCGGGCGCGCCCGCGCCCGTACTGGAGACCGCGGCGGACCTGCTGCCCTGGTCCGCGACGGTGGACGAGGTGGCGCGGGCGTTCGCCCCGGTTCGGCCGATGGAGGGAACCGCCCCGACGCGGTGGCGCCTGGCGTTCGCCGTGTCGGGGGCGCCGTACGTCGCGGAGTTCACCTACGGGCTGCTCCAGGAGGTCCGGCCCGGCGGCAGCTGACCGGACCGGGGCGGGGCGGGTGCACGGGTCAGGAGCGCAGGAAGGCCCGGACGCCCGCCGAGGTGGCGTCGTCGCCGAGCAGGTCGTTGTGCCCCAGGCAGCCGACGGGGGTGTTGGTCGCCCCGGCCAACGGGACGCTGTCGTCGGGGTTGACGACCTCGTCGCAGTTCGACCAGAAGGTGGCGTACGCGACCGCGCCCGGCGTCTCGTCGCCCGCGGCGAGGTTCCTGACGACGTACGAACCGGGCGTCATGTCCCGGCAGGCCTGGTCCCACAGGGCGCAGCCCCAGGCGATGGAGGTGCCGTGGTTGGGTCCGGCCAGCGAGACCAGGTGGTCCACCGTCGCGCCGCCGCCCCCGTGGGTGACGTACCAACGGCTGACGAGGGATCCGAAGGAGTGCGCCACGATGTCCACGCGGGCGGCGCCGGTCTCCCGGCGGACCTGCTCGACGTACGCGCCGAGCCTGCCGGCGAGGACCTCGTTGACGGACCGGTGGGTGTCGTACCCCCACGAGTACAGCTCCGCGTCGGCGTAACCGTCGGCGCGCAGGTCCTCCCGCAGCGACCCCCAGACCCCGGGGTCGGCGTTGTAACCGTGCACCAGGACCACCGGATTTCGGGCGGGAGCCGGCGGGGCGGACCGGTCTGCGGCCTGGGCCGGGAAGGGTGCGAGCAGGGCCAGGCAGAGCGTCGGGAGCGCCAGGAATCTCTGGCGGGGCGTCAGCATCGGGTCCCCTTTACCTTGTTACGCGCGAGTAGCGCGGACGGTGCGCGCATCGTGTTGCCTGTCGGTACAGAAATCCACCCCCGTGCAGCACCTCTCGGCCCATCAGGCGCACCCCACCCGGAGCATTCCAACGGGCGCCATACCCCATTTACCCGAGAAGATATGGATTGTGACCGGCTTCCGTCGGTCAGCCCAGCCCCAGCGCTCTCGGGAGGATCCGCCGTGACCGTCAGCCTTGAGCAGTTGCGCCGCTGCCACGTCGCCGTCGACCTGGGGGCGGCCAGGACCCGCGTGTACGTGAAGGGCGCCGGCCTCGTCGTCGACGAGCCCAGCGTCGCCGCCGTGAACACCCGGACCGGTGCACTCATCGCCGTGGGCACCTTCGCCGAACGGATGACCGGCCGCACACCCGACTACATCCGGGTCGTGCGCCCCGTCTCCGGCGGCACCGTCGTCGACATCGAGATGGCGCAGCGGATGCTGCGTCACCTCCTCGGCGAGAAGCTGCGGCGCGCCCTGCGCCGCAAGCCCCGACTGCGGGCCGCGGCCTGCACCCCGCACGACGCCGATCCGCTGGCCCAGCGGGCCACCGTGGAGACGCTGGTCGGGCTCGGCGCCCGGCGCGTCGAACTCGTCGACACCCTGATCGCGGCGGCCGTCGGCTGCGGCCTGCCCGTGGAGCAGCCGACCGCGACCATGATCATGGTGTGCGGGGCGGCGGCCACGCAGGTGGCGGTCCTCTCCCTCGGTTCGATCGTCACGGCCGAGCGGATCCCCGTCGGCGGCGAGGCCATCGACCACGCGATCGTCCAGCACCTGCGGCACGCGCACGAGCTGATGCTGCCCAGCCAGGCCGTCCGGCCGCTCCAGCTGGCCCTGCACGGCAACGGCATCACCCCCGACGGGCCGGCCTCCACCCTCATCCACGGCCGCGACGTGGCCACCGGCCTCGCCCGCTCGGTACAGGTGGACACCGCCGCGGTCCGCGACGCGATCTTCACCCCGCTGACCGCCGTCCTCGACGGGATCGGCAAGGTGCTGCGGGACTGCCCGCCGGACCTGGTGGCGGACCTGACGGACCGAGGGATCATGATGGTGGGCGGCAGCGCCCTGCTGCCGGGCCTGGACCAGATGCTGCGGGACGCGACCGGGATGCCCGTCGCCATCGCGGAACGGCCCGACGTGTGCGCCGTGCTGGGTCTCGGCGCGATGCTCGAAGGAAAGATCGCCCCCATGGTTCTCAACCCGCTGGCCGGATGACGCTGGACCCGAAGGAGACCGCGGCCGAACGGTCCGCCCTGCCCGCCCTGCTGGAAGCGGTCCTCTCGGTCGGCTCCGAACCGGAGCTGCGCACCACCCTCCAGCACATCGTGGAGTCGGCCGCCGCACTGTGCGGCGCCCGCTACGGCGCGCTCGGGGTCGTCGACCCCGAGCGCGCCCGGCTGACCGAGCTGTTCACCGCCGGGCTGACCGAGACCGAACGGGCCGCGATCCCCCGGCTCCCCGACGGCCGGTCCGGGGTGCCCGGAGCGCTGATCGCGGACGCCCGGCCGCTGGCGCTGGACGACCTCGCCCGGGACCCCCGCTCGGTGGGCTTCCCGCCCGGCCACCCGCCCATGCGGACCTTCCTCGGGGTACCGATCCGGGTGCACACGGAGGTCTTCGGCAACCTGTACCTCACCGAGAAGCAGGGCGACGGCCCCTTCACCGACGAGGACCTCGCGCTGCTGCGCGTCCTGGCCTCGCAGGCGGGCATAGCGATCGGCAACGCCCGGCTGTTCGAGACCGCGCGCCGCCGGGAGCGCTGGATCGAGGGCGCCGCCGCCGTGACCACGGCCCTGCTGGCGGGCCGGCCGGCCGCGGACGCGCTGATGTGCGTGGCAGAACGGGCCCGGCTCCTCGCGGACGCGGCGGCCGGCGTGGTCCTCCAGCCGACACCCGAGGGCGGCATGGAGATCGTCGCGGCCTCCACGCACGGCGACCCCGGCGACATGGTCGGCACCGCCATCGCCCCCGGCTCGGCGGTCCTGGAGCAACTACTGGGCGGTGAGCCGGTCTTCATAGAGGACTCGGCGACGGATCCGCGGATGACCACGCACGTGCGGGTGCGGTTCGGCCCCAGCATGATGCTCCCCTTGCAGAGCGGCGGTCAGCTGATCGGCACACTGGCCCTGCCCCGCGAACGGGGCGGTCGACCGTACGACGCGGTGGACCGGCTGCTGGCCTCGCAGTTCGCCTCCCAGGCGGCGCTGGCGCTCGTCCTCGCGGACGCGCAGCACGACCGGGAGCAGTTGGCCGTGTACGAGGACCGCGACCGGATCGCGCGGGACCTGCACGACCTCGTGGTGCAGCGGCTGTTCGCGACGGAGATGATGCTGGAGAGCACCAAGAAGCGCTCGGCGGCAGCCCCCGCCGGGGACACCGTCGGCGACGAACTCGGCCGGGCGGTCGACGAACTGGACTCCACGATCCAGGAGGTCCGCACGGCCATCTTCGCCCTCCAGCAACCGCCCACCGACGCCCCGGCCACCTTCCGCGGCCGGGTGCTGCGCGAGACGGGCGGCGCGGCGGTGCTGCTGGGCTTCCAACCGTCCGTGCACTTCGAGGGCGCCGTGGACACCCTGCTCACGGAACCGGTGGCCGGCGAACTGCTGTCCACCCTGCGCGGGGCCCTGGCCGCGGCCCACCGCCGGGCCGAGGTCACCTCCATCCGGGTCGGGGTGAACGCCGCCCCGACCCGGGTCAGGTTGACGGTCTCCGACGACGGCCGCACCGAGACGGGCGCCCGAGGCACGACGCTGACCTGGGAGTCGCCGCTCCAGGGCAGCGGCGGGACCGCCCGGGACGCGTCCGCGAAGTCCGTCGGCAAGCCACGCCCATAGACGCGCGAGGGGCCCTTCGCGCGGCCGACGGAGCCGAGTTCGTCGCACCCGCGTCGCTCTCCCGGCGACAGCGGGGACGATTCAGTCGTCGGGGAAAGGCAGGGGGAACGGGTCGGGAATCACGCCGATCAGCACGACCGAGCCGCCGATCTGGGCGACTTGACCGATCGCGTCCCCCTCGGCGTAAATGAAGGCGAGCAGTGGAACGAACATCGCCTCCAGTTCCGGGAAATCCTCCACGGCGTCGCCCAGAACCTTTTCCAGCGCCGAGGCCGCACTCGTCACCATGGTCACCGCGTACGAATTCAGGTGAATCTTGTACCCCAGGTCCAGGAATCCGTAGAGCTCGCACCAGATGTTCGGGCCGCTCTCGTCGAGGGACTCCGGGGCGGAGGCGCGCAGTTTCGCCAGGATCGCCTCGTCCGCGACCACCGCGGGTTGCGCCCTCGCCTCCAGGGCCTGTCGCGCCGACGCCTCCAGATCGAGCCCCGAGCCGAGGCCGCCGCTCTCCTCCCGCTTGCGGGCGAAGACTTTCCGGATCTTCCGGACTCGCGCCTGAACCTGTTCCTCGCCGGTTGTTCCATCGCCTTCGGACATGACGATCGGCCCTCCCCAAATGGTCCGCCGATGGGCGAAATCCATTCAGCCCGAAATGCCCCCGACCGTCCACCGCTCGATCCGGCCAAATTCCTCATGGCCGGACCCCGTGCGCCCGCCGCCCCATTCGGTGCGAAGAATCGTGACCAGCGTGACGGGAGGGCCGGAATCATTTCCGGGGAACAGAGAGTTCCCGACTCGACCGCCTGGACCGCCTCCACTGCTGCGAACAGAAATACACCTCACGAACGGGCGTACTAACGCGTGTTCGCGGAGCGCAGGGCGAGTCGGGTGCTGGACTGGGCGACCCCGGTCTCCCGCTTGAGGCGGCGCAACAGCGCGTCGAGGGCCGTCGCGTCGGCGACCCGGGCCCGAACGAGGTAGTCGTACTCCCCGGTGACGTGCACGACCTCGGTGATCCCGGGCAGCCTGGCGACCCGCTGCTCGAACTCCTCGTTGGTGACGTCCTGGCGCAGCGTGAGGTCGATGAAGACGACGAGCCCGCCCCGGGTGTCGGCGGCCGGGTCGACGACGACGGTGAATCCGAGGATCACCCCGTCCCGGCGCATCCGGCGCACACGGTCGGCGGTGGCGTTGGCGCTGAGGCCGACGCGGACGCCGAGGTCACGGTACGAGATCCGCGCATCCTGCTGAAGGATGCCGAGGATCTCCCTGTCCAGACGGTCCATGCCGCGATTGTCGCAGCGCGGACCGATATCCGCCGCCGTACGACGGGGCGCGCGACGCATCCTCACGGCATGGGCGAACTGATGGGGCCGGCGGTGTCGGGGGCGGTGGCGGGACTGGGCGTGGCGATGCCGATGGGCGCCATGAGCGTGCTGCTGCTCCAGGAGGCGATGCGGCACCGCGGCGCGGCCGTGGCCGCGGCGGCGGGCATCGCGGCGGTGGACCTCGGCTACGCGGCGCTCGCCACGATGGCCGGGCCCCGGGTCGCCTCCCACGTCGCGCCCGTCGAGGCCTGGGTTCGGCTGGTCTCCGCCCTGGTCCTGCTGGTCATCGCCGCGCGGGGACTGCGCTCCGCGACGGCCGCGCCCGCGCAATCCGCGGCGCCCGCCACACCGACCGCACCCGCCCCACCGGCGGTCGGTGCGCAGGCCTCCCGGCCGGGCAGGGCCTTCGGCCGCTTCGTCGCCCTCACCGCCGTGAACCCCACCACCGCGCTCTACTTCGTCGCGCTCACCACCGCCCAGGGCGGCGGCCTGAGCACTGGCCCGACCGGAGCCGTCTTCCTCGCGGGCGTCGCCGTCGCCTCCCTGCTGTGGCAGCAGTTCCTCGTCGTCCTCGGCTCCTTCGCGGGGGCGAGGGTCTCCCCCGCCGTCCGCGTCTGGACGTTCCGCCTCGGTCACGGTCTCGTCGCCGCCTACGCCCTGAAGATCGCCTTCCCCCTCCCCCGGGCCTGACCCGAGGCGGAGTTCGGTCGTGGCGGCGGGCACGTGGACCGTCTTCGAGAACTCGGGTGCGTTCCCGCGGTCGCTCCAGTACCGGTGGCGGGACGTGTTCACGCAGTGGTTGCCCTCGAACCCGTACCCGAGCAGGTCGGGGCCGGAGATCCTGCGCGTGCGGCTGTCGCCGGACGGGGAGCGGGCGGACGCGGAGCCGTGGATCCCGGTGGAGCGCTCGGCCCCCGTGCCGGCCCGCCGGGCCGCCGGACCGCGGGACCGCCGGACTGCGGGGACCGCCGGACCGCGGGGACCGACCCGGCGGGGATCTTCCTCACCCTCTAGGGTGAGCCCGTGACCCGCCTCTCGGCCCGCGCGGCCATCGCCTCCCTCGCCGACCCCGGCAGTTTCGCCGAACTCCCCGTACCGCCGAGGGAGTCGCCGGCCGACGGCCCCCTCGCGTGGAGCGGGTACGACGCGTCCCGCGCCCGCGCCGAGCTGCGCACCGGCGAACGGGAGTCCGTCGTCACCGGGACGGTCCGCATCGGCGGTCACGAGGCGACCCTGATCTCCTTCGAGTTCGGCTTCCTCGGGGGGTCCCTGGGCGAGCGCACCGGAGACCGGCTCGAAGCCGCGTACGGCCACGCTCGTGCGCACCGACTCCCCCTGGTGTCGCTGATCGCCACCGGCGGTTCCCGGATGCAGGAGGGGATGCTCGCCCTCACCCAACTCCAGCGGGTGGCACGGCAGTCCGTGCTGACCCGCGCCGCCGGGCTCCCGCAGATCGCGGTCCTGCGGGACCCGACCACGGGCGGCGGTTGGGCGACCCTCGGGGCGGGCGCGGACGTCGTGCTCGCGCTCCCCGGGGCGCAGGTCGGCTTCGCCGGGTCACGGGTGCGGCCGGCCGACGCGGACCCCGCGGCCTACACCGCCGAGGGGCAGTACGAGGCCGGCCACGTCGACGCCGTGGTGCCCGCCGCGTCACTGCCGGGCACCGTGACGGACTGGCTGCGCCTGCTGGCCGCGCCCCGGTCGACGGAGCCGGTCGAACCCCCGGCCGCACTGGCGGACGCGACGCCGCCCGCGACGGGCTGGGAAGCCGTCGGACAGGCCCGGCACCCCGACCGGCCGCGCGCCCGGGCCTACCTGGACGCCTACTTCGCGCTGCGCCTGCCCCTGTCGGGGGACCGGGCGGGCGGCACGGATCCCGGGATGTCGTGCGGGTTCGGGCTGCGGGAGGGGCGAGCCGTCGCGTATGCAGCCCAGTGCGGCACGGCCACCCGCCCGGCGGGCTACCGGACGGCCGCCCGTGTCATCCGTCTCGCGGACCGGCTCGGCATCCCCGTGCTGACCCTGGTGGACACCCCGGGCGCGGCCAACGACGCCGCCGCCGAACACGCGGGCGCGGGCGCGGCCATCGCGGACACGTTCGCGGCGGTGGCCGGGGCCTCGGTGCCGGTGACCACCCTGCTGATCGGCGAGGGCGGCTCGGGCGGGGCCCTGGCCCTGGCCGCGCCGGGGAACACCTGGGTCACCCCGGACAGTTACTTCTCGGTGATCGCGCCGGAGTTGGCGGCGGCCATCCTCAAGCGCCCCGCCGACCAGGCCCCGGCCACCGCGGACCAGCTCCGCGTCCGCCCCCAGGACCTGGTGGCCCTGGGTGTGGCGCGCGGGGTGGTCGCGGCGCAACGCTGAGGATCAGCGCCGGGAGCGCGCGGACACCCGTACGTCGACCGTGTTCGACCGGGTGATCTGCCGGGGGCGGTTCGTCGTCGTCCTCGACCCCGCCGCCGGGCCCGCGTTCAGGCCTGCGGCGACCTGGCGTCGTACCGCGCGAATCCGCGCCACCACGCGGCCAGCAGCCCCACCACCAGGACGCAGGCCAGCCCGCCGCCCGTGATCGCCACGGCGGGGGAGGTCAGGTCGGCCACGGTCCCGGCGAGGAAGTCCCCGAGCCGGGGTCCGCCCGCGACGACCACGATGAAGACTCCCTGGAGCCGGCCCCGCATCTCGTCGGGGCTGGCGGCCTGCATCATCGTGGAGCGGAACACCATGGAGATGGTGTCGGAGCAGCCGGCGAGGGCGAGGAAGAACAGTCCGAGCCACAGGTTCCGGGTCAGTCCGAAGACGGCGATGGCCAGGCCCCAGGCGGCGACGGACAGGAGGATGGCCAGGCCGTGCCTTCGGATCCGCCCCAGCCAGCCGGAGAACACCCCGCCCAGCAGCGCCCCGACGGCCGGAGCCGCCACCAGCAGGCCGACCGTCTTGGCGTCGCCGCCGTACCAGAGCCCGGCAATCGCCGGGAACAGCGCGCGGGGGTGCGCCAGCACCATGGCCGCCATGTCCGAGAAGAAGGTCATCCGAATGTTGGGCCTGGTCCCGAGGAACCGCAGCCCGTCCAGCACGGAGGCCCGGCCCCGGACCCCTTCGGCCCGGTCGGGCTTCATCGAGGGCAACCGCCACATCGCGTAGAGGGCGGCGCAGAAGGTGACGGCGTCGACGAGGTAGGCGGCCTGGTATCCCCACCAGCCGACGACGAGCCCGCCCAGGACGGGGCCGATCATCGTGCCGGAGGTCATCGTGACGGAGCCCAGCGCGTTGGCCGCCGGGAGCTGCTCGGGCGGCAGCAGCCTCGGGATCATCGCCGACCGGGCCGGCCCGTTGAGCGCCCCGCAGACCGCCTGGAGCGCGACGATCGTGTAGAGCAGCCAGACCCGGTGGTAGTCGAGGAGCGCGGCGGCGGCCAGCGCGATGGACAGGACCGCCAACCCGGTGGAGCTGTGGAGGCCGAGCTTGCGCCGGTCCACGGTGTCCGCGATGGCGCCGCCGTAAAGGCCGAACACCACGAGCGGCACGAGGGAGAAGAGGCCGACGAGCCCGACGGAGAAACTGGACCCGGTGATCTCGTAGACCTGGAGGGAGATGGCCAGGGCGGTCATCGCCTGGCCCATCCAGGAGATGGTCCCGCCGACCCACAGCCGCCGGTAGTCCGGGGAGGTGCGCAGCGGGGTCAGGTCGGCGAATATGCGCCGCTGAGGTCGGGGAGGGGAAGTCGTACCGGTCACATCGGATGATAGCCGGCGGCCCGCGCGCGGCTCTCCCCCTTTTTCCGCCTGTTCACGCCCGCGCAACAGCCGCCCCACCGGAAGCGGGCACCCCGGCACGAGTCGGATCTTGCCGCTAACCCGCCACTGTCACCGGACATTTGACCGAATCGACGTACCCTCCCCGCCTCCCGCTCGGCTCATGATGAAAAGACTCGTATGTCCAGGGAGGCGTAGTGATCGAACCTGGCAACAGCACCACGAGCACCAGTCCCACCGGCATCCGCGCCGCGGGCGACGGCGGGCCGCACCCCCCGAACAACGACACGACCCCCCTCACGCTCGGGGTCGAGGAGGAGTTCCTCCTCGTCGACGCCCGCACCCTGCGCGTGGTCCCCGCCGCCCCCCTCGTCCTCGCCACGGCCGCGGGGCTGCCGCACGAGCTGCACCCCGAGGGAACCCGCTACCAGGTGGAGATCGCCACCCCCATCGCGGACTCGGCGGTCACCCTGCGGGCGGAGCTGGCCGCCCTGCGGCGCTCCCTCGGCGTGGCGGCCCGCGCCCACGGCTGCCGGCTGTTGGCGGCGCCCTCGCCGATCCTGGCCGTGGAGGGGCCGCTGCACCTGACCGACGACGAACCCCGCCAGCGCGAACAGCACCGCCGGTTCGGCGCCCTGACCGACACCCTGGTCAGCTGCGGACGCCACATCCACATCGGCACCCTCGACGTGGACACCGCCGTGGCGGTGTCCAACCGGGTCAGACCCTGGCTGCCCACGCTGATCGCGCTGGCGGCCAACTCGCCCTTCTGGGGCGGCCGTGACACCGGCCACTCCAGCTGGCGCGCGATGGCCTGGGCGGGCTGGCCCTCGGCGGGCCTGCCCCCGCACTACACGTCCACGGCCCACTTCCGACGCTCGGTGCAGACCCTGCTCGGCTCCGGGGCGGCCCTGGACACCAAGATGGTCTACTGGGACCTCCGCCCGTCCGGGCACTGGCCGACGCTCGAGATCCGGGCGCCCGACATGTCCTCGGACATCGACTCGGCCATCCTCCAGGCGGAACTGGCCCGCGCCCTGGTGGCCACGGCCCTGCGCGAGATCGCGGAACACGTCCCCGACCCACCGGTGCGGGACGACGTACTGCGCCTGGCCCGCTGGCGAGCGGCCCACGACGGCCTGGAGGGCTTCGGCCTGGACCCGTACTCCGGCACCGAGCTTCCCGCGGCCGACCTGGCGGAAGCCCTGTTCGACCGGGTCGCCCCGGAACTGGCGGCGGTCGGCGACCTCGACCACGCGGCCAAGACCCTGGCGGGCCTGCTGCGCGACGGCTCGGGTGCCCACCGCCAACGGGTGGCGTACGCGCGCCGCCAAGACCTGATGGACGTACTGCGCCTCGTGGCGGACGGCACGGAGGACGTCTAGGAACCGCCCGACCCGCCGACCCGGGCGCCGGGTCGGCGGGTCGGCGGGGCCCGCCCGCGTCTCGCTCACGGCCAGGCCGCCTCCGTCCGGTTGACCGCCTGGCGCGCCGTCCTTCCGGGCCCCCGGGCGGCTGGAACCATGCGGAAATGGCTCCCCCCAGCACGGCCGAGGGTTCGGCGAAGGCGCGACTCGTCCTGCTGACGCTCGCGTCGGGTCAGTTCCTGATGGCGCTCGACAGTTCCGTCATGAACGTCTCCATCGCCACGGTGGCCGAGGACGTGGGCACGACGGTGACGGGCATCCAGGGCGCGATCACCGCCTACACCCTCGTGATGGCCATGTTCATGATCCCCGGCGGCAAGGTCGGGGCACTGATCGGCCGCAGACGCGCGTTCATGATCGGCTGCTGTGTCTACGGGGCCGGTTCCCTGACCACGGCGCTCGCACCGAACCTGCCCGTGCTGCTCGTGGGCTGGGCGTTCCTGGAGGGGATCGGGGCATCGCTCATCCTGCCCGCGATCGTGGCGCTCGTCGCCGGCAACTTCTCCGTCGAACGGCGTCCCGCCGCCTACGGCCTCGTCGTCGCGGCGGGGGCCGTGGCCATCGCGGTCGGACCGCTCATCGGCGGTGTCGCGACGACGTACTTCTCCTGGCGGTGGGTCTTCGCCGGCGAGGTCGTGGTGGTGCTCGGCATCCTCGTGCTCGCGCGCCGCATCGCGGACGCCCCGCCCGGTGAACGCCGGCGCGTCGACTACGTGGGCGCCGTCCTCTCCGCCCTCGGCCTGGGGATCTTCGTCTACGGCGTGCTCCGGTCGGACGAATGGGGCTGGTTCCAGCCGAAACCCGACGCGCCGGCGTGGATCGGGGTGTCCCTGACGACGTGGCTGATGCTGGCGGGTCTGCTGCTGATCCGGATCTTCCTGCGCTGGGAGGCGAAGGTCGTCGAGCGGGGCCGGGATCCCCTCGTCGATCCCGGGATGCTGCGGAACAAGCAGCTCAGCGGCGGCCTGACGATGTTCTTCTTCCAGTACCTCGTGCAGATGGGCGTGTTCTTCGTCGTACCGCTCTACCTGTCCGTCGCCCTGGGCCTGTCCGCGCTGGAGACCGGGGCCCGTCTCCTGCCGCTCTCGGTGAGCCTGCTGGCGGCCGCGACCCTGATCCCGCGCTTCCTCCCGGACGTCTCGCCGCGGCTCGTGGTACGGCTCGGCACCCTCGCTCTGCTCGCGGGAGCGGTGGTGCTGATGGCCGCGCTCGACGCGGGCGCCGGGGCGGAGATCGTCACCCTCCCGCTCCTGCTGATCGGGCTGGGCATGGGCGCGCTGGCGTCCCAGCTGGGATCGGTCACGGTGTCCGCGGTGCCGCAGGCGCAGAGCGCGGAGGTCGGCGGCGTACAGAACGCCGTCACCAACCTCGGCGCCTCGATCGGCACGGCACTCGCCGGATCGATCATGATCGGCGCGCTGACGGCCTCCTTCCTGACCAACGTCGAGGCGAATCCGGCGGTCCCGGACAGCGTCAAGAACCAGGCGACCGTCCAGCTCCAGAGCGGCGCGCCGTTCCTCTCCGACACCCAGCTGAAGTCCGCCCTGGACGAAGCCGGCACGAGCCCGGAGGTGTCCGAGGCGGCCATGACCGCCAATGCCGACGCCAGGCTCGACGGCTTGCGCGCGGCCCTCGCCATCCTGGCCTTCGCCGCGCTCATCGCCCTGTTCTTCGCCCAACGGATCCCCTCGACCCAGCCGCGCTCGACGGAGCCGTAGCCGCCGGCTTCGGAGGGCGGACGGGGCGTACGAGCGTGCCGGCCGCCGCGCGCGTGCGGAGCGCGGGGCGGGCGCGCAGCATGGAGGCAGGGTTCGCCCTCCCCGGGGCAGGCCCTCGGACGCCTGGAGCTCCGCATGTCCCACCTTCCGCTGCCCTGCCGGCCCCGGCCCGCCGCCGCGACCGCCGCGGCGCTCGTGGCGGTCGCCCTGGCCGCCGTGCCGAGCGGACCCGCCCACGCCTTCACCGGACCCGACCACGAGGACATCACCCGGGCGGCCCTGCCCTGGGAGCCGGTGACCCTGACCGCGATGGCCGACGCGCGGAGCGGGGCGATCAACGCCAACGACCACCGCCCCTACTTCGACGTCGGCCCCCTGCACTGCGACAACGCCGACCACCTCGAACCCCGTTACGCCCGCGACTACCCCCGTACCCGGGACGAGGCCACCACCGAGCTCCTCGCCTGCGTCCGTACCTCCGTAGCCCGCTTCCGCGCCGCCGTCCGGGCCGCCGACGGCCTCGTCGACTCCGACGGGAAGGTGCGCGCGGACCAGGGCGACCTGTCCGCCCCCTGCGTGTGGGACGGGAAGCCCGGGCGGGCCAAGTGCGCCGTCCTCGAACAGCTCGGCCGCGGCTGGCACCAGATCGAGGACTTCTACTCGCACTCCAACTGGGTCGACCGACCCGCCCCCGGTCCGATCGGCCCGGACAACCCGCCCGGCCTGGGACGCACGGACGTCGCGCCGTTCCTCGACATCCGCCGCTACAGCGCCATGACGGACGCCGAGTGGACCCGGGAGGCGCGCGAGCGGATCCCCCGGGACCTCACCACCGGCTGCTACCCCGACATGGACTCCACCGGGGTCAAGCCCCCCGACTGCGACGGCCGCGTCGCCCACAACCGTGCCCTGAACAAGGACACCGCCGCGTCCGCCCGTTCGAGGACGGGCGACAACTTCCGGCATGCCACGACCGGGGCCACCGCCGAGATCGCCCGCCAGTGGAACGACTTCAAGTCCGAACTGCTCGCGGCGTACCCCGACCACCGACGCGGCGCGCAGATGGTCTGCGCCCTCACCCACGACGACCCGGCCGCGGCCTGCCCGGCCGGTTGAGCACCACGGGGGGGCGGGTGCCGCAGAAGAGTTGGGCACCGATGACGATGAGCGGCATCGTCCGTCCGGTGCTCCCGCCGAGGGCATCCAGGAAGATCTGCGCGGGCCCGTACGGCCGGCACGGGGCCGGAAACGACAGGGTGCCCCGACCCAGCAGGCTGGACGAGGCACCGAAGTGGCTGGTCGCAACGTTTCTGCGAACCAGCCCCGCAGTGGGGCGGGTGGGACTCGAACCCACGGCCGACGGATTATGAGTCCGCTGCTCTAACCGGCTGAGCTACCGCCCCTTTACGGCGTGGCGCGTACATGTGTGCGCGCCGTCTGCCGCAGCATAGCCGCTCATACGATCTCCTGCCTCGGATGCCTCGCATGATCGGCTTCGCTGTCCAGAGAGACCGCGCCGAGCGCTGCCCGGTTCCGGAATCAGGGCAAAAAAAGAGGGCCCTCGCGGGCCCTCCTCTTCTTTGCTCCCCCGACTGGACTCGAACCAGTAACCTGCCGATTAACAGTCGGCTGCTCTGCCAATTGAGCTACAGGGGACCGCGCTCCCCCGACTGGACTCGAACCAGTAACCTGCCGATTAACAGTCGGCTGCTCTGCCAATTGAGCTACAGGGGATTGCTGCGTTGCACCGAACAGCCCACCTCCGGCGTTTGCCGGGGGGCGAGCGCCCGTTGCGAGTCATAGATTAGCGCAAGCAGGGGGGTGCTCCGCCAATCGGTATCGGCAGCAGGCCGGGCACCACACGACGAAGGGTGACAGGCATGCGGTACAAGGTCACGTTCGCGGTCGGACTGGCCCTCGGGTACGTGCTCGGGACCCGGGCCGGGCGCGAGCGGTACGAGCAGCTGAAGAAGTCGGCCCGCGAGATCACGCAGAACCCGGCGGTCCGCAATGCCGCGGAGACGGCCGGTCACAGCGGTCGCCAGTACGCGGGCAAGGCCTTCGCCGCGGTGAGCGACAAGGTCGGCGACGCGGTGCCGGAGGGGTTCGCCGAGCGGGTCCGGAACCTGCGCGGTCGGGGCACCGGCGCCGGCGGCGAGGACGACTGGGGCACCAGCAACACCTGAGGCCGGCCGGGAGGCCTCCGCGGCCCGTGGCCGGGAGGCCTCCTCGACGGCGGAGCCCGCCGGTCCGTGCGGCAGAATTCTCCGCATGGGGATAGTCGCCGGGCTGGACAGCTCTTCCACCTTCACTCGCATCGTCGTCTGTGACGCCGACACGGGTGCCGTGCTGCGCCAGGGCTACGCGCCCCACCCGCAGCCGACGGGCGAACCGGGGGGTACGAACCCCCACGAGACGGACCCCCAGGCGTGGCTGCTCTCGCTCGGCGAGGCGGCCGGCGGCGGTCTCCTCGAAGGGGTCCAGGCCATAGGGGTCTCCGCGCAGCAGCACGGCCTGCTCGCCCTGGACACGCAGGGCGCCCTCGTGCGTCCGGCACTGGTCGGAAACGACAAGCGCGGGCAGGTCGCCGCGGCCGATCTGATCGAGGTGCTCGGCGGTCGTCGGGGCTGGGCCGAGGCCGTGGGCTGCGTCCCGCACTCCGCGCAGCCGATCTCGAAGCTGGCCTGGCTGGCTCGTACCGAGCCCGAGGCGGCGCGTCGGGTGGCCGTGCTGATGTCCCCGCACGACTGGCTCGTCTGGCAGTTGCTGGGCCGGCCCGCCCGCCGCACCACCGACCGGGGCGGCGCGTCCGGCACCGGCTACTGGTCGACGGCCACCGGCACCTACCGCCCCGACCTCGTCGAACTGGCCCTGGGCCATCAGGCGCTGCTGCCCGAGGTGCTCGGCCCGGCCGACGCCGCCGGCACCACTCCCGAGGGGCTGCTGATATCCGCCGGGACCGGCGAGACCATGGCCGCCGCCCTCGGGCTGGGACTCGGCCTGGGCGACGCGGTCGTGTCGCTGGGCGCCTCCGGCTCGGTGATGGCCGTGCACCACCAGGCGCTGCCCGACCCGGGCGGCCTCATCACCTCGCTCGCCGACGCGGGCGGCATGCACCTGCCGGTGGTGAACGTCTCCAACGCCGTACGGGCCCTGCGCGGCACCGCCGACATGCTCGGCACCGACCTGGAGGGGTTGAGCGCGCTGGCGCTGAAGTCGACTCCGGGTGCGCACGGCCTCGTACTGCTGCCGTACCTGGAGGGCGAGCGGACGCCGAACCTGCCGCAGGCCGCGGGCACCCTGTCCGGTCTTCGGCGGGACTCGATGAAGCCGGAGCACCTGGCGCGGGCCGCCTTCGAGGGCATGCTGTGCGGTCTGGCCGACGCCCTCGACATCCTGCGGCACCGCGGGGTGGAGATCCGTCGGGTGTTCCTGCTGGGCGCGGCGGCCGAGCTGCCCGCCGTGCAGGCGGCGGCGCCGGGCCTGTTCGGGACGCAGATCGTGGTCCCGGCTCCGGCCGACTACGCGGCACTGGGTGCGGCCCGCCAGGCGGCGTGGGCCCTCGGTGTGGCGCGGGGCACCCTCGGCCCGCACACCCCGCCGGTCTGGCCGGGTCCGGCGGCGCAGGTCTTCGAGCCGGACGAGGACTACCCGGCCTGGCAGGCGGTGCGCCGCCAGTACGTCGCGACGCGCGAGCAGATCCACCCCGGGGCGTTCTAGGCCCTGGCGCCGAAGTGTCGCCCGGCCCGGGGCGGGCCCCCGGACGGCGCCCGCAAGGGGACTGAGGCGGTCTGGTCCTTTTGACCTGCCTTTGCGAAAACCGGTGGGGATCGGGCACCCGATTGGCCGAAGATGGAGCGAACCCCCTCGATCTTGCCGACCGGAGCCTGCGCGTGCTCATACGACTTCTGCGGACCCACCTGAGTCCGTACCGGAAACCCATCGCCCTGCTGGTGCTGCTGCAACTGCTGCAGACCAGTGCGAGCCTCTACCTGCCCACGCTCAACGCCGACATCATCGACAACGGTGTCGTCAACGGTGACACCGGTTACATCCTGCGCTTCGGCGCGCTGATGCTCGGTGTCTCGCTCGTCCAGCTCGCCTGCAACATGGGGGCCGTCTACTACGGCGCCCGCACCGCCGCGGCGCTCGGCCGGGACGTCCGGGCCGCCGTCTTCGACCGCGTGCAGAGCTTCTCCGCGCGTGAGCTCGGCCAGTTCGGCGCCCCGTCCCTGATCACCCGTACGACGAACGACGTCCAGCAGGTCCAGATGCTGGCGTTGATGACCTTCACGCTGATGGTCTCGGCGCCGATCATGTGCGTCGGCGGCATCGCGATGGCGCTGTCGCTCGACGTGAAGCTGTCCGGGGTCCTGCTCGCCGTCGTCCCGATCCTCGGCCTGTCGGTCGGCGCCATCGTCTTCAAGACGCGGCCGCTGTTCCGGAAGATGCAGACCCGCCTGGACATCGTGAACCGGGTGCTGCGCGAGCAGATCACCGGCAACCGCGTGATCCGCGCCTTCGTCCGCGACGCGTACGAGAAGGAGCGCTTCCGGGAGGCGAACGCCGAGCTCACCGGAGTCTCGCTGGCCTCGGGGAAGCTGCTCGCGCTGATGTTCCCCGTCGTCATCGTCGTGGTGAACATCTCCAGCGTCGCCGTCATCTGGTTCGGCGCGATGCGCGTGGACAGCGGCGGCATGGAGATCGGCCAGTTGACGGCGTTCCTCGCCTACCTGATGCAGATCGTCATGTCCGTGATGATGGCCACCTTCATGTTCATGATGGTGCCGCGCGCCGAGGTCTGCGCCGAGCGCATCCAGGAGGTCCTGGACACCGAGTCCAGCGTGGTCCCGCCCACCGACCCGGTGCGCGAGCTGCGGCGGCACGGGCAGTTGGAGCTGCGCGGCGCCGACTTCCGCTACCCCGGCGCCGAGGCCTCGGTGTTGCGCGGCGTCGATCTGGTGGCCCGTCCCGGCGAGACGACGGCGGTGATCGGCTCCACGGGCAGCGGCAAGTCCACGCTGCTGGGGCTGGTCCCCCGGCTGTTCGACGCGACCGGCGGCGAGGTGCTGGTCGACGGGGAGGACGTGCGCCGGCTGGATCCGGAGCTGCTGGCCAGGACGGTCGGCATGGTGCCCCAGAAGCCGTACCTGTTCTCCGGCACCGTGGCCTCCAACCTGCGCTACGGGCGGCCGGACGCCACGGACGAGGAGCTGTGGCAGGCGCTGGAGGTGGCCCAGGCCAAGGACTTCGTGTCCGCGCTGGAGGGGGGCCTCGAAGCGCCCGTCGCCCAGGGCGGCACCAATGTCTCCGGCGGTCAGCGGCAGCGGTTGGCGATTGCCCGCACGCTCGTGCAGCGTCCGGAGATCTACCTGTTCGACGACTCCTTCTCGGCGCTGGACTACGCGACGGACGCGGCGCTGCGCGCGGCGCTGTCGCGCGAGACGGAGAACGCGACCGTGGTCATCGTCGCCCAGCGGGTGTCCACGATCCGTGACGCCGACCGGATCATCGTCCTCGACGAGGGCCGGGTGGTGGGCGAGGGACGCCATCACGAGTTGATGGCCGGCAATGAGACCTATCGGGAGATCGTGCTCTCCCAGCTGACGGAGGCGGAGGCGGCGTGAGCGGGCCCGGAGGACGAATGATGATGGGGCCGGCCCAGCGGTCCATGGACTTCAAGGGGTCGGGCAAGCGGCTGCTGGGGCAGCTCGCGCAGGACCGGGGCAAGCTGTGGGGCATGGTCGTCGCCGTCATCGGCAGCGTCGCGTTCACGGTGGTCGGCCCGAAGATCCTGGGTCATGCCACCGACCTGGTGTTCGCGGGGATCGTCGGCCGGCAGATGCCGGCCGGGATCACGAAGCAGCAGGCGCTGGACGACCTGCGCGCCAAGGGCCAGGACGGCACGGCGGACATGCTGTCCGGGACCGCCTTCACGCCGGGGCAGGGCATCGACTTCGGTGCCGTCGGGGTGGTGGCGATCTGGGCGCTGGTGGTGTTCACCCTCGCGGGACTGCTGATGCTGGTGGCGACGCGGCTGTCGAACCACGTCATGAACGGCACCGTGTACCGGATGCGCGAGGAGCTCCAGGCGAAGCTGTCGCGGCTGCCGCTGTCGTACTTCGACCAGCAGAAGCGCGGCGAGGTGCTGAGCCGGGCGACGAACGACATCGACAACATCGGGCAGACCCTCCAGCAGACGATGGGGCAGTTGCTGAACTCGCTGCTGACGATCGTCGGCGTGCTGGCGATGATGTTCTGGATCTCGCCGCTGCTGGCGCTGGTCGCGCTGGTGACGGTACCGGTCTCGATCTTCGTCGCGGCGAAGATCGGCAAGAAGTCGCAGCCGCAGTTCGTGGCGCAGTGGAAGACCACGGGCACGCTCAACGCGCACATCGAGGAGATGTACTCGGGGCACAACCTGGTCAAGGTCTTCGGGCGGCAGAAGGAGTCCGCGGCGGTCTTCGCCGCGGAGAACGAGGAGCTGTACAAGGCCTCGTTCAAGGCGCAGTTGGTCAGCGGCATCATGCAGCCGGTGATGTTCTTCATCTCGAACGTCAACTACGTGCTGATCGCGGTCGTCGGCGGTCTGCGGGTGGCCTCGGGCACCCTGTCGATCGGTGACGTGCAGGCCTTCATCCAGTACTCGCGCCAGTTCTCGATGCCGCTGACGCAGGTCGCCTCCATGGCGAACCTGGTGCAGTCCGGTGTGGCCTCGGCGGAGCGGGTGTACGAGCTGCTCGACGCCGAGGAGCAGGAGGCGGACGCGGAGGTCCCGGAGCGTCCGGAGTCGCTGCGCGGCCAGGTCACCCTGGACAAGGTCGCCTTCCGCTACGAGCCGGACAAGCCGTTGATCGAGAACCTGTCGCTGACGGTCGAACCGGGGCACACGGTCGCGATCGTCGGCCCGACGGGCGCCGGCAAGACCACGCTGGTCAACCTGCTGATGCGGTTCTACGAGGTCACGGGCGGCGAGATCGCCCTGGACGGCGTGGACATCGCGAAGATGACCCGCGAGGAACTGCGGAGCGGGATCGGCATGGTGCTCCAGGACACCTGGTTGTTCGGCGGCACCATCGCGGAGAACATCGCCTACGGCGCTTCGCGCGAGGTGACCCGCGCGGAGATCGAGGAGGCCGCGCGGGCGGCGCACGCGGACCGTTTCATCCGCACCCTGCCGGACGGCTACGACACGGTGCTGGACGACGAGGGCGCGGGGGTCAGTGCGGGCGAGAAGCAGCTGATCACCATCGCGCGGGCGTTCCTGTCGGACCCGGTGATCCTGGTGCTCGACGAGGCGACCAGTTCGGTGGACACCCGTACCGAGGTGCTCATCCAGAAGGCCATGGCGCGTCTCGCGCACGGCCGTACGTCCTTCGTCATCGCGCACCGGCTGTCCACGATCCGCGACGCGGACGTGATCCTGGTGATGGAGAGCGGGTCGATCGTGGAGCAGGGCACCCACGAGGAGCTGTTGGCGGCGGACGGCGCCTACGCGCGGCTGTACGCGGCGCAGTTCGCGCAGGCGGTGGCCGAGGTCGACTGACCGGGCGGGCTCGTCGCGGTGGTTTCGGGGTGCCCTCGTCGAGGGGGCACCCCTTCGGCCTGTCCGGGCTTGCCCGTCCGGGTCGCGTGCGGTCCGGACGGACGGGCGCGTCAGTCCAGATAGCCGCGGAGCTGGTCGGCGAAGGCGTGGTCGCGCAGCTTGTTGAGGGTCTTGGACTCGATCTGCCGGATCCGCTCGCGGGTCACGCCGAAGATCCGGCCGATCTCCTCCAGGGTGCGCGGCCGGCCGTCGGCCAGGCCGTAGCGCAGTTGGACGACCTTGCGTTCGCGCTCGCCGAGGGTCGAGAGCACGGCTTCCAGGTGCTCGCGGAGCAGGAAGAAGGCGGCCGACTCCATGGGCGAGGTGGCGTCCCCGTCCTCGATGAGGTCCCCGAGGGCGACGTCGTCCTCCTCACCCACGGGGGCGTGCAGGGAGACCGGCTCCTGCGCGAGACGGAGTACCTCCAGGACCCGCTCGGGGGTCAGTTCGAGGTGGACGGCGACCTCTTCGGCGGTGGGCTCGTACCCGCGTTCCTGGAGCATGCGGCGCTGGACGCGCACGACGCGGTTGATCAGTTCCACGACGTGGACGGGGACGCGGATGGTCCGGGCCTGGTCGGCGAGGGCCCGGGACATCGCCTGCCGGATCCACCAGGTGGCGTAGGTGGAGAACTTGTAGCCGCGGGCGTAGTCGAACTTCTCGACGGCCCGGATCAGCCCGAGGTTCCCCTCCTGGACCAGGTCGAGCATGGTGAGCCCGCGGCCCACGTAGCGTTTGGCCACGGAGACGACGAGGCGCAGGTTGGACTCGATGAGGCGGCGTTTGGCCATCCGTCCCATGACGACGAGCTTGTCCAGGTCGAGGGTGAGTTGGAGGTCGAGGCCGGGGGTGTTGCCCAGCTTCTCCTCGGCGAACAGTCCGGCCTCGACGCGTCGCGCCAGGTCCACTTCCTCCGCTGCGGTGAGCAGCGGGATCCTGCCTATCTCGCGCAGGTACTGTCGGAAGAGGTCGGCGGAGGGTCCCGCCCCGCTCCCGCTGTCCGCGCTGCGCCTGCGCTGCTCGGGCACCGGTTCGATCAGCTCCAAGACCTCGGGCTCGTCGTCGACGGCTTCGGCTTGCGCCTCGACGGGTTCGTCGGCCCGAGCGGGGTGACTCACGTTCACGGTCAGGGTCCGGGTCTGCACGGGGGCGACCTCCAGGGCTCCGAGGACGGGGGCACCGCACCTCAGTGTGGGGTACGACACATCGCCGCCACGAGGGGCGTGCGAGCACTTTCTGAGTCCGGTGCGTGACCGATGGTTACCCCCTGGCGGGAATCCCGATGCGGATCGGACGGATGTCCGAGACCGGTTGTCGGCGGCCCTGGGGGTGACGTTCGCGGAGCGCGGCGCGTGATGTGAGGGGGGCCGGCCGGCGGGGTGGGGCGTTGCGGCCGGTGCCCCGCAGGGCGGGGGTCACCGGCCGGTCAGGTGCTTCACCGTGGGGCCGGCCGTCCAGCCGCCGTCCACGGCGAGTTCGGCGCCCGTCATGTATCCGGCGGAGTCGGAGAGCAGGAAGGCGACGGCGGCGGCGATCTCCTCGGGGGCGCCGACGCGGCCCATCGGGGCGCCGGGGTAGTTGCCGTCGCCGGCCTCGATGCCGACCGGGGCGGTCATCGGGGTGAGCGTCATGCCGGGGTGTACGGAGTTGACGCGGATCCGTGCCTCGGCGAGTTCGACCGCGCCGATCTTCGTCAGGCCGCGCACGCCCCACTTGGAGGCCCCGTAGCCGGCGGTCAGGGCGAGGCCGGTGAGGCCGGCGGCGGAGGAGATATTGACGATGGAGCCGCCGCCGTTCGCGCGCAGCAGCGGGATCGCGGCCTTGATGCCGATGAAGGTGCCGACCAGGTTGATGTCGACGACCCGGCGGAAGTGCTCGACGCTCTCGTGTTCCAGGAACCGGCCGGTGGCCACGCCGGCGTTGTTGACCAGTCCGTCGACGCGGCCGAACTCGGCGAGCGCGTGGTCCAATGCCGCCGTCCAGTCGGCCTCGCTGGTCACGTCGTGCTTCCGGAAGCGGGCCGCGTCGCCCAGTTCGGCGGCGGTCTCGGCGCCCTCCGTCTCCAGCACGTCGGTGATCAGCACCTTGCCGCCGCCGTCGACGACGGCCCGCGCGGTGGCCGCGCCCAGTCCTCGGGCTCCGCCGGTGACGACGACGACCTTGCCGGTCAGATCCACGACTGCCACGGTTCCACGCCCCTGACGCATACGACGGATCGGCATATGACTAATCGGCATATGCCGGCGGTCGCGTCAGTCTGCCAGAGCGGCCAGGGCCCGCGACACCCCCTCCTCCTTCGGTCCCAGGAAGCGCGGTGCGGGCCGCAGGGTCGCGTCCAGCGCCGCCTTGCCGGCCGCGAAGACCTCGCGGGTGCTGCCGTAGTACCAGGTGGAGTCGTGCACGTCGGCGACCCCGACCCCGTACGAGTCCACGCCCGCGGCCCGGCACAGGGCGACGGCCCGTCGGATGTGGAAGCCCTGGCTGATCAGTACCGCCCGGTGCACCCCGAAGATCTCCTTGGCGCGGACACAGGAGTCCCAGGTGTCGAAGCCGGCGTAGTCGCTGACGACCCGGTCGTCCGGCACCCCGTGCCCGGTGAGGTAGGTGCGCATCGCGTCGGGCTCGTCGTACTCCTTGCGACTGTTGTCGCCGGTGACCAGGACGACCTTGACCTTGCCGGCGCGGTACAACTCGGCGGCCGCGTCCAGCCGGTCGGCCAGGTAGGGGGTGGGTCTGCCGTTCCACAGTCCGGCTCCGAACACCACCGCCACGTCGGCCGCCGGCGCGTCGGCCGTGGTCCGCAGTCGCGGCGCGGCGGCGGCGTGCGTCCAGGCCGAGGGCAGGAGCGCCAGCACGCAGCCGGCCATGACGGCCTGCACGGCCCGCCGCCGGGCCCTGACGGTGCGCAGCGGCAGCCTCTTCCCGATCCCGCGCATGTTTTCCCCCCGGTGACGCCCTCGGATGTGTCGCTGTTCAGGACGCGGGGACGGGGCGCGCGGTTTCGACGACCGCCCCGGGCGTGCGCCTCCCACCGGCGCCGGGCGGAAAGCACAGCGCCCCGCTGGCGCCGGTGAGCAGCCGGTAAAGACCCGTCACCCCGGCGCAACGCCCCGGCAACCTCGGCCCCGCAGGATCGGTTCATGACGGAGTCGGCGCACCCTCCCGAGTACCAGTCCCTCCCCCTCCCTCCCGCCACCGCCGCGGAGCTGCTGACGCGGATCACCGCGCAGCTCGGCACGCAGCTCAGCGGATTGCGCCCCCGGCACGGCCCGGGGGCCCGGCACCACGGAGTCCACGCATGCAGCCCACCCTCGTCGCCGTGGCCCACGGCAGCCGCGACCCTCGTGCCCTGCCCACCGTCGAGGCCCTGCTCGAACGGGTCCGTGAGCTCCGCCCCCGGCTCGACGTCCGGCTGGGGCACGTCGAGCTGAACCGGCCCCTGCTCGAAGACACCCTCGACCGCGCCACCGGCGAGGCCGTCCTGGTGCCGCTGCTGCTCAGCCGGGGGTACCACGTCAAGCGGGACCTGCCCGCGACCGCCGCCCGGGCCGGCCATCTGCGGACCCGGGTCGCCGAGCCGCTCGGTCCGCATCCGCTGCTGGTCGAGGCCCTGTTCGAGCGGCTGCTGGAGGCGGGCTGGAGCCCCGGCACGCCCGTCGTGCTGGCCTCGGCCGGTTCTCGCGACCCGGACGCCGCCGCCGACGTCCGCCTCGGCGCGGCCCTGCTCTCCGAGCGCCTCGGCGGGGTCGCCGTGGTCCCGGGCCACGCCTCGGCCGCCGCGCCGAGCGTGCCCGACGCCGTGCGGGCCCTGTCGCTCCGGACCGGGCGCCGGGTCGCCGTCGCCTCGTACTTCACCGCTCCCGGCCGGTTCGCCACCGCGAGCGCGGCCGCCGCGACCGGACCGGCCGCGGCGCCGCTGGGCGCGCACCCGGCGCTGGCCCGCCTGGTGGTGCGGCGGTACGAGGAGGCCCTGGCCCGTCGGGAACGGCCGTCGGAGCGGGCCGTCGCGTAGGAGGCGGGTTCGGTCGGATCGCCCGCCTTGACGGTGGTTCCGGTTACCGTCTGACCATGGAAGGCTTGGAAGGCACCACCGCACCCGCCCGTCCCGTCGACCCGTACGACCCGGCCGACACCGAGCGCTGGGCCGCCGAGCCCGACAAACGGCCCGGCCGGACCGCCTTCCAGCGGGACCGCGCCCGGGTGCTGCACTCCGCCGCGCTGCGCCGGCTCGCCGGCAAGACGCAGGTCGTCACCCCGGGCACGCGCTCGTACGACTGGGACGCGAGTCCTCGTACGCGGCTGACGCACTCGCTGGAGTGCGCCCAGATCGGCCGGGAACTCGGGCTGGCCCTCGGCTGCGATCCCGATCTGGTCGAGGCGTCCTGCCTCTCGCACGACATGGGCCACCCGCCGTTCGGCCACAACGGCGAGGAGGCGCTGAACGAGTTCGCGAAGGACTGCGGCGGCTTCGAGGGCAACGCCCAGTCGCTGCGCCTGCTGACCCGCCTGGAACCCAAGCGGTTCGTGCCCGATGCCGTGTCGGGCGAACTCGTCAGCGTCGGCCTGAACCTCACCCGGGCCTGCCTGGACGCCGCCACCAAGTACCCCTGGGCCCGCGGTGACCACCCCACCGACCCGGGCTCGGTCAAGTTCGGCGCGTACGAGGACGACCTGCCCGTCTTCGAGTGGCTGCGCCGTGGCGCGCCCGCCGACCGCAAGTGCTTCGAGGCCCAGGTCATGGACTGGGCGGACGACGTGGCGTACTCCGTCCACGACTTCGAGGACGGCCTGCACGCCGGCCACCTCGACCCGAACCTGCTCTTCGCGGAGCCCGAACGCGCCACGATCTGGCGGGTCGCCATCGGTCGCTACGTGCCGGCCGACACCGCGCCCGAGGAACTGCGCGAAGCCCTGGACCGGCTCATGGAGCAGGAGTGGTGGCCGCACGGCTACGACGGTTCCGCCATCGCGCAGGCCCGGTTGAAGGACGCCACCAGCCAACTGATCGGCCGTTTCTGCACGGCCGCCGAGACCGCGACCCGGGAGGCCCACGGGCCGGGCCGGTTGACCCGGTACTCCGCCGGACTGGTGGTCCCGCGCGAGGCGCGCAACGAATGCGCCGTCCTGAAGGCGGTCGCGGACCTGTACGTGATGCAGCGCGACGAGCAGGAGCGGGTCCGCGCCGACCAACGCGTCGTCCTGGCCGAACTCGCGGAGGCGCTCAGCGCCCGCGCGCCCGAGGGCCTGGAACCGCAGTTCAGGGCGATCTTCGACGCGGCGACGGACGACAAGGCCCGCAAGCGCGCGGTCGTCGACCAGATCGCCTGTCTCACCGACGCGTCCGCGCGCTCCCTTCACGCCCGTCTCACCAGAAGGCCCTGACGCACCGAAGGGTGAGCCGATCGGGCCATTCCCCCTTCACGGGGCAGGCTCAGTGCGGGACGCTCGCATGTGGTCGCATGTGGCGGAGAGGTTATGAGGAGGCATCAGGTGGTCGACGCACACCGAACATTCGTCATCGTCGGCGCGGGACTGGCCGGGGCGAAGGCGGCCGAGACGCTGCGGACCGAGGGGTTCACCGGCAGGGTGATCCTCATCGGCGACGAACGTGAGCATCCCTACGAACGGCCTCCGCTGTCCAAGGGCTACCTGTCGGGCAAGGAGGAGCGCGAGAGCGTCTTCGTCCACGAGCCGTCCTGGTACGCGCGCTCGGACATCGAGCTGCATCTGGGGCAGCCCGCGGTGCAGCTCGACCGGGACGCGAAGAAGGTGGTGCTGGGCGACGGCACCGCGCTGCACTACGACAGGTTGTTGCTGGCGACCGGTGCGGAGCCGCGCCGCCTCGACATCCCGGGCACCGGCCTCGCCGGCGTGCACCACCTGCGGCGGCTCGCGCACGCCGAGCGGCTGCGCAACGTCCTGGCCGGCCTGGGCCGGGACAACGGCCACCTGTTGATCGCGGGCGCGGGCTGGATCGGCCTGGAGGTCGCGGCGGCGGCCCGCGGGTACGGCGCCGAGGTGACCGTGGTCGAGCCGGAGGCGACCCCGCTGCACGCGGTGCTGGGCCCGGAGATCGGCCGGCTCTTCGCGGACCTGCACGCCGAGCACGGGGTCCGCTTCCACTTCGGCTCCCGGCTCACCGAGATCGTCGGGCACGACGGGATGGTGCTGGCCGCCCGTACCGACGACGGCGAGGAGCACCCGGCGCACGCGGTGCTCTCGGCGATCGGCGCGGCGCCGCGCACCGCGCTGGCCGAGACCTCGGGGCTGGCCCTGGTCGACCGGGAGCACGGCGGCGGGATCGCGGTGGACGCGTCCCTGCGGACCTCCGACCCGGACGTGTTCGCCGTCGGGGACGTGGCGGCGGCGCACCACCCGGTGCTCGGGGCCCGGCTGCGGGTGGAGCACTGGGCGAACGCCCTCAACGGCGGTCCGGCCGCGGCGCGGGCGATGCTGGGGCAGGAGGTCTCCTACGACCGGGTGCCGTACTTCTTCTCCGACCAGTACGACGTGGGCCTGGAGTACTCGGGGTACGCGCCGCCCGGCGGGTACGACCAGGTGCTGATCCGCGGGGACGTGGGGAAGCGGGAGTTCATCGCGTTCTGGTTGTCCGACGGCCGGGTGCTGGCCGGGATGAACGTGAACGTGTGGGACGTCACCGAGCACATCCAGGCCCTGATCAGGTCGAAGGCGCCGGTGGACCCGGGCAGGCTCTCGGATCCTTCGGTTCCGCTTTCCTCCCTGGTGGTGGCGGAGGGGGCCTGACGGGATTGCCGTCGCCCGGCCGTAGACTTCACGGGTGGCAGGACGGATCAACGACGACGACGTGAAGGCGGTACGGGACGCGGTCCCGATCGACGCCGTGGTCTCCGACTACCTCCAGCTCCGCAACGCGGGCGGCGGCAACCTCAAGGGCCTCTGCCCCTTCCATGACGAGAAGTCCCCGTCCTTCCAGGTCAGCCCCGGCAAGGGGCTGTACCACTGCTTCGGCTGCCAGGCGGGCGGGGACACCCTCGACTTCATCATGAAGATCGACCACCTCTCCTTCTCGGAGGCGGTCGAACGGCTCGCGGGCCAGGCCGGCATCACCCTGCGGTACGAGGAGGGCGGCTACACCGCCGGCACCAGCGGCCGCGGCGAGCGGATCCGCCTGGTCGAGGCGCACAAGGCCGCCGCGCAGTTCTACGTGGAGCAGCTCGACGGCGCCGAGGCCGAGATCGGCCGCAAGTTCCTGGCGGAGCGCGGCTTCGACCAGGCGGCCGCCACGCACTTCAGCGTGGGCTACAGCCCGGCCGGCTGGGACCACCTGACCCGGTTCCTGCGCGGCAAGGGCTTCACCGACAAGGAACTGATCACCTCCGGGTTGGCCCAGGACAGCCGCAGCGGCAAGCCCATCGACCGGTTCCGCGGTCGGCTGATGTGGCCGATCCGCGACATCAGCGGCGAGGTCGTCGGCTTCGGCGCGCGCAAGCTGCGCGACGACGACAACGGCCCCAAGTACCTGAACACCCCCGAGACCGCGATCTACAAGAAGTCCCAGGTCCTCTACGGCATCGACCTGGCCAAGAAGGAGATCGCCAAGACCTCCCGGGCCGTGGTCGTCGAGGGCTACACCGACGTCATGGCCTGCCACATGGCCGGGGTCACCACGGCCATCGCGACCTGTGGCACCGCCTTCGGCGGGGACCACATCAAGATCCTGCGGCGCCTGCTGATGGACAACGCCACGGCCGAGGTGATCTTCACCTTCGACGGCGACGCCGCCGGCCAGAAGGCGGCGCTGCGCGCCTTCGAGGACGACCAGAAGTTCGCGGCCGAGACCTCGATCACCGTCGCCCCCGGCGGCATGGACCCCTGCGACCTGCGCCTGGCACAGGGCGACGCCGCCGTGTCGGGGCTGGTGGAGGCCCGGACCCCGCTGTTCGAGTTCGCCCTGCGGCACATCGTGTCCCGACACAACCTGGAGAACCCGGCGGGGCGCGCTGCCGCGCTGGCCGAGGCGGCGCCGGTCGTCGCCAGCATCAAGGACCTGTCGATCCAGCACGAGTCCGCGGTCCAACTGGCCGGCATGCTCGGCATCCTCGACGAGCAGTTCGTCGTCAAGCGGGTCGCCCAGTTGGCGCGGTGGGCGCGCGAGCGCGGCAACCAGCCGCAGCAGCAGGGTCGGGGCCGCCCCCGGGAGGAGGCCGCCCCCACCACCGCGCCGGCGGCGTTCGGCGGCGGGCCCGCGCTGAACCTGCGCAGCCCCGCCCACCGCACCGAGCGGGAGCTGCTCAAGCTGGCGCTCCAGCGACCGGCCCTGGTCTCCCCCGCGTTCGACGCGTACGGGATCGACGAGTTCACGGCCCCTCCCTACGCGGCGGTCCGCCAGGCCATCCAGGACGCCGGCGGCGCCTCCCAGGACACCGACGACTACCTGGCCCGGGTCCGCGAGGCCGCCCCGAACGACACCGTCCGCGCGATGGTCACGGAGCTGGCGGTGGAGGCCATCCACGCCAAGACGGTCGACGAGATCTACGCCGGGGTCCAGCTGGTGCAGGTCCGCCTGCGCGCCGTCGACCGCCGGGTCCTGGAGATCCAGGGCACGCTGACCCGCCTGAGCCCGCAGGCCCCGCCGGAGCAGCACGCGGCGGTCCAGGAGGAGCTGTGGGTGCTCCAGCAGTACGGTCGGCGGCTGCGCAACCGGGGTGCCGAGGGGCTGTAGCCCCGCGACGCCCCTCCCCTCCCCTCGGTCGGGTGGGGCCGGTCAGCGGCCGAGCCAGTCGCCGCCGGGGATCTCGGTGCCGGAGGCGGCCAGGTCCCGGGCGAGCAGCGGGGAGGCCAGGTACACCCACGCGGGCACCGGGGTGCCGTCCCGGAGCAGGGCCTCGCGGACGACCCGGTCGTACAGGTTGCCCGGCCGGTCCGGTCCCTCGTACTCCTCCAGCAGGTCGAGCGCGACCAGCAGTTCCGCGTACCGGCCGGGGGCCGCGGTGATCAGCTCGCCGCGTATCGCGGCGCCGGGGCGCGCGACGGCGTACGGATATCCGGGGCCTTCGTAGAGGACGGCGTCCGGGAGCGTGGCCGGCGTCTCGGCGACGACCCGGCCCCGCAGGAACAGGTCGTGGTTGACCTCGCCGGGGCGCAGGGTGCCGTACACGAAGAACGGCAGGGGTGATCCGGCCGATTCCGGCCGATCGACCGATGTCACGGGGTGCTCCTTCGGGTTCCACTGGACGTTCGGCGGGGTCGGACCCGGGCCGAAAGGCCCGACTTCCCCCGCCCGATCCCACCGTACGCACCGCTGTTACACAATCTCCCGGTCCCCGTGACGGGCCCCGTCCATCATCGGATTCCGCCCGTCCCCCACCCCACGGCTGTCCTCCTCCATGACGCGATCGATCCACCGCTCCCTCGCCGCCCTGCTGCTGTGCGCCCTCGCCGCGGTGGCGGGCGGCTGTGCCTCGCCCGACGGGCTCGCCGCGGGCGAGCCGGCGCCCCCGGTTTCCATCCAGCCCCGACCCGAACCGCTCTGGCCGGCCTGGGGCGACGACTCCCCCCGTTCCCCGGGCGCGGAGGCCGGCAACGGACGCACGCCCCCGGCGCCGCTGCCGCACGCCCCCGCCCTCGGCCCGAACGGTCTGGCGGGGGTGGACGTCGCGGCCGTCGTGCGGGCGGACCGGAACATGGCGCACTACGCGACCCGGGGCCGGATCGACGGCCCCGGCGAGCCCGGCCTGCGACCGCCCGTGTACCTGGATCTGACCGGCGACGGGAAGCCCGAACTGATCGTCGCGGCCGACACGGACTCGGGGCGCACCGCGCTGACCGTGTACACGGCGCAGGACGGGAAGATCGTTCCCGTGCTCTTCGCGACGGGCCGGCGGATGGCGGTCGAGTCCCTCGGCCGGGACCTGCTGACCCGCACGGCGGCGGACGCGGGCGGCCGGCAGGCCGTCCGCTACCAGTGGGACGGGCAGCGGATGACGGTCGTCAGCGAGGAGCGCCGCTACGGCGGGTGCGGCTCCGGCGGTACGTCCGGGGCGCCGTCCGCCCCCGGGGTCTCCTCGGGGGCGCAGCGCGGGCGGGTGGGCCGGTGAGGCGCCTCGGGGCGCGGGTGCGGCGGCTGCCGGGGGTACTCGGTCTGCGCTGGAAGATCGCTGCCCTGTTGGCCGTGGGGTGCTCGCTCGTCGCCGTCACCATCGGCCTGTTGATCCACGACGCTCGGGTCCGTCAGGTCGGGGAGGCCGCGCGGGCGGGCGCCGTGGCCCAGTTGGTCCGGGTACGACAGGTGTACGAGCTGACGGGCGGGCTCGACTTCGGCAGGGTCGGGGAGATCGACGCGCGGATCGACTGTCCGGGTCTGCCGCCGGGGCTTCGGGAGGCGGCCCTCGCGGGTCGGCGCACGACCTGGCTCGACCTGGGCGGGGAGCACCCGACGGTGTGGGCGGCCCGGCCGGTGGGCGGGGAGCACGTGCTGTCCGTACGACGGTCACTGGCTCACGAGCGGGCCGAACTGAACGATTTGGACACGCAGTTGGTGGCGTACGGGGTGGGTGTCGTGGCCCTGGCGGCGGTCGGCGGTGCGCTGCTCGCCAGCCGGATGAGCCGGGACCTGCGGGCGGCGGCGGAGACGGCCCGGCGGATCAGCGAGGGGGATCTGGACGCGCGGATCGGCCCGACGGGGACGCCGGGCACGCGCGACGAGGTGGCCGAACTGTCGGCGGCCGTCGACACCATGGCCGCCAGTCTCCAGCAACGGCTGGAAGCGGAACGCCGGTTCACGGCGGACGTGGCGCACGAGCTGCGGACTCCGCTGACGGGCCTGCACACGGCCGCGGAACTGCTGCCGCCCGGACGGCCGACGGAACTGGTGCGCGACCGGGTCGCGGCGCTGCGGACCCTGACGGAGGACCTGCTGGAGGTGGCACGACTGGACGCGGACCGGGAGGAGGCCCGCCTGGAGGAGCATCCACTGGGGCCGCTGACGGTGTCGATCACGCGGCGCTCCGGGGTGGCGGCGGAGATCGTCGGGGGCGAGGCCGCCGGGTCCGTCCGCACGGACGCCCGCCGGTTGGAGCGGATCCTGACGAACCTGCTGGTCAATGCCCGGCGCCATGGCGCGGGCCCGATCTCGGTCACGGTGTCCGGGAACACGGTGACGGTCCGGGACCAGGGGCCCGGCTTCCCGGAGGAGGTGCTGCGGGAGGGGCCCCGGCGGTTCCTGACGGGGACGCCGGAGCGGGGCCAGGGCACGGGGCTCGGTCTGACCATCGCGCTCGGTCAGGCGGCGGTGATCGGCGCCGCGGTCACCCTGTCCAACCCTCCCCCGGCCGGCGCCTCGGCGGTGGTCACGCTCCCCGACGCCTGAGGGTCCGGCGGCGGGGCGGTCCGGAGGTTCGGGCCCGGGGGCGGGCGGGGCGCGGTTCACCCGTCCGGCCGGGGGCCGCAGATGACCCGAACACCGCTCTTGACCTGCGAGAACGATCGCAGGACCGGCATACCTGACACCTCATCGACAGGCACGAAGGCTCCACCCCGGGTTACCTCGGAATCACGACCCCGCGTCCCGAGGAGTCCCCATGCGCCGACGCACCGCACACGTGCTCACCGCCACCGCGCTGACCGCCGTCGCCTTCGCCGGCCCGGTCGCCGGAGCGGTCGCCGCCGCGGACCTCGGCATGCCCGGCTTCATCGCGGGGGACTTCGCCCCGTTGGAGGTGTGGCCCAAGTCCGCCGTCGCCGGGGCCACCGTCACCGTGAACACGAACGCGTGCGGCCCCGCCGGCAGCGCCGACGGCGACGCCACCACCGTGGGCGGCGGCCGATTCAAACTGGTCCCGGGTACCCACAAGGAGGTCGTCGTGGGGCAGTTCCAGGTCTCCCGCCACCACGGACCCGGCACCTACGACATCGGGGTGACCTGCGCGAACGGCAAGTTCGCCACCGGCAACCTGGTCGTCACAGAACGCGGCCCGCAGGGCCACGTCCACACCGGGGTGGGTGGCGGGACGACCGCCACGGCCAACCCCGCCAAGATCGCGGCGGGAGCGGCCGTCCTGGCCGCGGTCGCCGTGTGCGGTACCTGGCTCATGCGTCGCCGGGCGAGCGGCACGCAGAGCTGACGGAGGCCCGCCGCGGCTTCGGCCGCGGTCCGACCGGTACCGCACCCCGTCGCCCGCCCCGCGAGGTCCCCCCGTTCGCGGGGTCGGGCGACGGATCAGCCACAGGATCTGCACGCCGAACGCAAGGGGGCAGACATGGACACCTCCCGCGCCGCCGGCCGCGGCGGGCTCCTCGCCCTGGCCGCGTGCGTCGGCGTCTGGCTCGTCTCCAGCGGCTCCGCCGAGACCGCGGGACCGCCGCTGCCCTCCCCCGCCGAGGCCCTGAACACGTTGAGCGCCCAGGCCTCGTACCCCGGCAGCATCGATCCGCTGCCCGGCTCCCCGCCCATCCGGATCCGGATCCCCGTCATCCGCGTGGACGCCCCGCTGACCGGTCTGGGCCTGGAGCGCGACGGCAGCCTCCAGGTGCCGCCGCCCGCCCGGCGCGACCTCGCGGGCTGGTACCGGGAGGGCGTCACGCCGGGCGCCGTCGGCACGGCCGTCGTCGCCGGTCACGTCGACCACGCCACCGGTCCCGCCGTCTTCTACCACCTGGGCGCGCTGCACCGCGGGGCGGCGATCGAGGTGGCACGCGCGGACGGACGCACGGCGGTGTTCACCGTCCACGCCGTCGAGGTGTACGACGCCGAGGACTTCCCCGACGACCGCGTGTACGGGCCTTCGCCGCGCGCCGAACTCCGGGTGATCACCTGCGGCGGTGGCTTCTCGCCGCGTACGGGCTACCGGGGCAACGTCGTCGTCTTCGCGCACCTGACGGGAACCCACTAACCCGGTCGTCGAAGTGGCGCCGGTAGGGCCCGCGGTGTCCGGGGCGGGTGCCCGGTCGGGGCGCGGGGCCGATCGACCCGCCGCCGCGCCGCGCCGCGCCGCACGGACGGGCGGGCGGGCGGGCGCGCGGGCCCGAGGAGCCGTGCCGCGCGGCCCTACGGCGCGTCAGACCACGGCGAGCCGGTCCACCAGCAGATCGACCCTGCGCTCGGCGTCACCCCGGGGCAGCCGTCCCGCCCGGGTCAGGGTGGCCAGCCCGTGCAGGGCCGCCCAGAAGACCTCGGTGAACAGCGCCGGGTGGACGCCTTCCCCGGCCACTTCGCCGAGGGTCTCCGACAGGGCCGCGAAGGCGTCCTTCAGCGGCTCCGGGGTCTCCTCGTCGGCGAACGCCAGGCCGCCGTCGAGTTGGAACATGGCGTCGTAGACCGCCGGATTGCGCTCGGCGAAGTCGAGGTGGGCGCGGGCGAGGGCGGCGACCCGGGCGCGCGGGCCGTCCGCGGCGGAGGCCGCGGCCCGCAGCGCCGCGGCCATCTCGGCGGCGCCCTCCAGGGCGACGGCGCCGATGATCTCGCGCTTGCCGCGGAAGTGGCTGTAGAGGACGGGCTGGCTGTACTCGATGCGCTCGGCGAGCCGGCGGGTGGTGACCGCGTCCCAGCCCTGCTGTTCGGCGAGTTCGCGGGCCGTCGTCACGATGAGGCGCTCGCGGACCGCTCGTTCGCGCTCCTTGCGTTCCTGTACCGACATGATTCGATCCTAGCACCGCTAGACAATCAAGCGTCAGCAGGACTAGCGTTGCCTCATCACCTAGCACCGCTAGATTCCAGGAGGAGCAGCCATGCTCAACGCACTCGAGATCGTCACCACCGTGATCGTCGGCCTCATGGTGGGAGTGGAGTTCTCCGTCGCCTTCGTCATCAACCCGATCCTCAACGCCCTCCCCGACGACAGCAACCAACGCGGCCGAAGCCACGGCGCCCGGATGCTCGGAGCCGTCATGCCGGTCTGGTACATCGGCTCGCTCGTCCTCGTCGCGGTCTGGGCCACGACCGGCCGGCACCACGACGGCGCCGGACTCGTCGTCACCGCAGGCGCACTGCTGATCCTCAGCGTGGTCATGTCGCTCCTGCTGCTCGTCCCGATCAACAACCAGAGCAAGACGTGGACCACCGAGAACCGGCCCGCCGGCTGGAAGGAGCAGATGAACCGCTGGGACCGCTTCCACTACGTCCGCGTCGCCGTCATCATCGCCGCCTTCGCCCTGCTGGTCACCGCCCTCGCCTGAGCCCGCGTGCCGACACCACGCCGGCTGCGCCCGATCCCCGCGCGCCACGCCCCGCCGGGGTGCCGGTCAGCCCCACTGCTCGATGCCGAGCTTCACCACCAGCGCCCCGACCACCGTCAGCAGCACGGCGCGGACGAATCCGCTGCCCTTGCTGAGGGCCATCCGGGCCCCGACCATGGCGCCGGCCAGGTTGAAGGCGGCCATCAGGGCGGCGAGTTGCCACAGCACCATGCCCTGGTACGCGAACATCGCCAGCGCCCCGGCGTTCGTGCAGCAGTTGACGATCTTGGCGGTGGCCGAGGCGGTGACCAGGTCGAGATGGAGCAGCGCGGTGAGGGCCAGCACGAGGAAGGTCCCGGTGCCGGGGCCGATCAGGCCGTCGTAGAAGCCGATGCCGAGACCCGCGAGACCGATGGCCAGCAGGACCCGGTGTCGACTCACGGGCGCGGTGGACGGGGCGGCGCCGAAGCCCGGCTTGAAGATGACCACGCCCGCGACCACGACGAGCACGCCCATGATCAGGGGCCGCAGCGCGTCCTTGCTGATCCCGCCGGCCAGCGCGGCGCCCCCCATCGACCCGACGAGCGCGGCGAGGCCGATCCGGACGGCGAGCTTCACGTTCACCGGCGCCTTGCGCACGTACGTCACGGCGGCGCCGGCGGTGCCGACGATGGCCACGGCCTTGTTCGTACCGAGCACGGTGGCGGGATGGGCGTTCGGCAGGCCGAGCAGCAGGGCGGGCAGGAGCAGCAGGCCGCCGCCGCCCACCACCGCGTCGATCCAGCCGGCCGCGGCGGCGGCCACGCAGAGGACGACGATCATGGTCGTGGATATGTCAGGCACGGCCTCGACCCTAGGCAACGGATGGGTGCAGGAACCATCAATCGTCGGAAACTTGCGCAAAGGTTGAGCTTTGGCGGGCCGGCGCCCGATCGGGAGCGGAACGGCAGGGCGGTGGCCGGCGCCCGGGCCATCAGGAACAGCACGACAACGCCTCACCGGCCCTTGGACCCGGTGCTGAGGTGCGCGTTCCGTCCGGGTAACAACGGCGATGCGGCGGGGAAACAGCAGCCGCGCACGCTCGTGCCATGACGGCGGAGCGGCAGCGCACGGCGGTGGTCCGCAGCGGCCCGTCCCCCCCCCCCCCCCCCCCCCCCCCCCCCCCCTGCCCACCGACCCGCCCACCGACGACGGAGGCTCCTGATCATGGCCGCAGCCACGCCCACGCCCACCCCCGCCATCGTGCTCATCGGCCACGGCATGGTCGGGCAGCGCTACCTGGAGGCCCTCGCCGAACGCGGGGCCACGGCCACGCACCGCGTCACCGTGCTCTGCGAGGAGCCCCGGCCCGCCTACGACCGGGTCCACCTGACCTCGTACTTCTCCGGCACCACCGCAGAGGACCTGTCGATGGTCCCGGACGGGTTCATGGCCGAGCACGGGATCGACCTGCACCTCGGCGACCCGGCCGAGCGCATCGACCGCGAGGCCCGCACCGTGGTGTCCCGCTCGGGCCGGGTGTTCCCGTACGACGTGCTCGTCCTGGCGACCGGCAGCTTCCCCTTCGTGCCGCCGGTCCCCGGCAACGACGCCCCCGGCTGCTTCGTGTACCGCACCATCGAGGACCTGCTGGCCATCGAGGAGTACGCGAGGACCCGTACCGCGGGCGCGGTCGTCGGCGGCGGGCTCCTGGGGCTGGAGGCCGCGGGCGCCCTCCAGGGCCTGGGGCTGGTCACCCGCGTCGTGGAGTTCGCCCCGCGCCTGATGCCCGCGCAGGTGGACGACGGCGGCGGCGGGGCCCTGCTGCGCACCATCGAGAACATGGGGCTGACGGTGCACACCGGCGTCGGCACCCAGGAGGTGCTCACCGGCGAGGACGGCTCGGTCACCGGCATGAGGCTGTCCGACGGATCCACCGTGGACACGGAACTGGTGGTCTTCTCCGCCGGGGTCCGCCCCCGTGACCAGCTCGCCCGTGACAGCGGGCTGACCGTCGGGGAGCGCGGCGGGATCGGTGTGGACGCCCGCTGCCGCACCTCCGACCCGCGCGTCTACGCCATCGGCGAGTGCGCGCTCGCCTCCGACGGACGGGTCTACGGACTGGTGGCCCCCGGCTACGAGATGGCCGAGACGGCCGCCGACGACCTGCTCGGCCGGGAGAAGGAGTTCACCGGCGCCGACCTGTCCACCAAGCTCAAGCTGCTCGGCGTGGACGTGGCCTCCTTCGGTGACGCGCACGGCACCACCCCGGGCTGCCTCGACGTCGTCTACTCGGACGCCCGGTCCGGCGTCTACAAGAAGCTGGTCGTCGCCCCCGACGGGGTGCTGCTGGGCGGGGTCCTGGTCGGGGACGCGGACGCGTACGGGCTGCTGCGCCCGCTCACCGGGAGCGTGCCGCCCGTCGCCCCCGAGCAGTTGGTGCTGCCGGCGGGGGCCGGCGCGCCCGTCGCGCTCGGCCCGTCGGCGCTCCCGGACAGCGCGGTGATCTGCTCCTGCCACAACGTCACGAAGCAGGCCATCACCGCCTGTGCCGACCTGCCCGAGGTCAAGAAGTGCACCAAGGCGGGCACCGGCTGCGGCAGTTGCCTCAAGGTCATCGGACAGCTGCTGCCGGCCGCCGCCGACAAGGGACTGTGCGGCTGCTTCCCCTTCAGCCGGGCCGAGTTGTACGAGATCGTCCGCACCCGCCGACTGACCTCGTACCGGGAGATCCTGGACGCCCACGGCCGCGAGGGCGCCCGGGGCGGCGACGGCTGCGAGGTCTGCAAGCCGACCGTCGGGTCGATCATCGCCTCCCTGGCCCCGACGCTCGGCGCGAGCGGCTACGTCCTCGACGGGGAGCAGGCCGCCCTCCAGGACACCAACGACCACTTCCTGGCGAACCTCCAGCGCAACGGCTCGTACTCGGTCGTCCCGCGCATCCCCGGCGGGGAGATCACCCCCGACAAGCTGATCGTGATCGGCGAGGTGGCCCGCGACTTCGGCCTCTACACGAAGATCACCGGCGGGCAGCGCATCGACCTCTTCGGGGCGAGCGTGGACCAGCTCCCGCGGATCTGGGCGCGGCTGGTGGACGCCGGCTTCGAGTCGGGGCACGCCTACGGCAAGGCCCTGCGGACGGTGAAGTCCTGCGTCGGGCAGACCTGGTGCCGCTACGGGGTGCAGGACAGCGTCCGGATGGCCATCGACCTGGAGCTGCGCTACCGGGGCCTGCGCGCCCCGCACAAGCTGAAGTCGGCGGTGTCCGGCTGCGCCCGCGAGTGCGCGGAGGCCCAGAGCAAGGACTTCGGGGTCATCGCCACCGCGAGCGGCTGGAACCTCTACGTCGGCGGCAACGGCGGGGCCACCCCGCGCCACGCCGACCTGCTGGCCCAGGACCTGTCCGACGCCGAACTCGTCCGGCTCATCGACCGGTTCCTGATGTTCTACATCCGCACGGCCGACCGACTGGAGCGCACCTCCACCTGGTTGGAGCGGCTGGAGGGCGGCCTCGACCACCTGCGGGACGTCGTCGTGCACGACTCGCTCGGGCTGTGCGCGGAGCTGGAGGCCCTGATGGCCGACCACGTCGCGCACTACCGCGACGAATGGGCCGAGACGCTCCAGGACCCGGAGCGCCTGGGCCGGTTCGTGTCCTTCGTCAACGCGCCCGGCGCCCCCGACCCGACGGTGCGCTTCGTACCCGAACGCGACCAGGTCAAGCCCGACCTGGCGATCCTGACCCTGGAGCCCGTGGGAGGCACCCGATGAACGTGGAACTGAGGCTGGACGATCGCTGGCTCGCCGTGTGCGAGCTGTCCTCGCTCGTGCCGGGGCGCGGCGTCGCGGCGCTGCTGCCCGACGGGAGTCAGGCCGCGGTGTTCGTCGACCGCGCGGGGCGCCCGTACGCCATCGGCAACCAGGACCCCTTCACCGGCGCGCACGTGCTGTCGCGGGGGCTGGTGGGGTGCGCGCGGGGCAGGACGTTCGTGGCGTCGCCCCTGCTGAAGCAGCGTTTCGACCTGGAATCGGGGCGCTGCCTGGACGACGAGGAGGTGGCGGTCCGAACCTACCCGGTGCGGACCACCGCGACCTCCGTGACCACCCCGACCTCCGCGACCCCTGCGACGCCGACGGCCTCCGAGGCGCCCGCGACCGCCGCGCCGTCCGCCGCGTTCGCGCTGTCGGCCGGGACCGTCACGGTCTCCGTCTGAGGATCAGCCCTGGATCATCGCCGGGTCCATCCACATGATCTCCCAGGTGTGGCCGTCGAGGTCCTCGAAGGCCCGGCCGTACATGACGCCGTGGTCCTGGGCGGCGCGCGGCTCGGTGGCGCCCGCGCCGAGGGCCCCGTCGACCAGTTCGTCCACGGCGGCACGGCTCTCGGCGTTCAGACACAGCAGCACCTCGGTGCTGGTGGAGGTGTCGGTGATGGCCTTGTGGGTGAAGTCCTTGAAGCGGGCCTCGGTGAGGAGCATCGCGACGATCGTGTCGCTGATGACCATCGAGGCGCAGTTCTCGTCGCTGAACTGGGCGTTGAAGGAGTAGCCGAGCTTGCCCCAGAAGGCCTTGCTGGCGTCGAGGTCCTTGACCGGCAGGTTGACGAAGATCATGGTGGAGGACATCTCGGTCTCTCTTCTCTCGCGGGTGCCGCAGCGGTTTCCGTTGCGTTCGAGGGATAGACCGCGGGGGGCGGTGAAACTCATCGGTCCCGGCGAAAACTTTCCGGGATTCTCGTGCGGGGCACGCGGCGAGGGTCGGACGGGCGCCCGGGGCGCCGTCGCGAGCGGACCCGCGGCCGGCGGCGGCGCCGGGCCCCGGAGGCCCCGGTCGGGGGATTGACCTCGCGCAGGTCGCTCCCGCGTCATGAGGAATTGACATCACGTCAACTCGACACCCCTAGGTTCCTCGACGCGTGCGACCTCGCCGCCCACCCGGACGCCGAGGCCCGTCTCCCCCAGGAGTGACCGTGGAACGTCGTACCTTCCTGCGCGGCGCCGTCATCGGCTCCTCGGCCGCCGCCTTCGCCGGCACGCTGACGCGCGGGGCCGCCCACGCCGCGCCCGCCCAGCCCGGCGCCGGACCCTACGGGGCGCTCGGCACGGCCGACGCCAACGGCATCATGCTGCCCGCCGGTTTCACCAGCCGCGTCGTCGCCCGCTCCGGGCAGGTCGTCGGCGGCACTTCGTACGCCTGGCACCAGGCTCCCGACGGCGGCGCCTGCTTCGCCGACGGCACCGGCTGGATCTACGTGTCGAACTCGGAGATCAACCCGAGTGGCGGCGCGAGCGCCGTGCGGTTCGACGCCGCCGGCGCCGTCACCGGCGCCTACCGGATCCTCTCCGGCACCCGACAGAACTGCGCCGGCGGCAAGACCCCCTGGAACACCTGGCTGTCCTGCGAGGAGGTCGACCGCGGCTTCGTGTACGAGACCGACCCGTACGGGCTCAACGCCTCAGTCCAACGGCCCGCGCTGGGCCGCTTCAAGCACGAGGCGGCCGCCGCCGACCCCGTCCGCAAGGTGATCTACCTGACCGAGGACGAGACGAACGGCTGCTTCTACCGCTTCGTCCCCACCACCTGGGGCAACCTCTCCGCCGGCACCCTCCAGGTCCTGAAGGCCGGCAGCGCCACCTCCGGCTCCTTCACCTGGGCCACCGTCCCCGACCCGGACGGCTCCCCGACCGTCACCCGCAGCCAGGTCTCCGGCGCCAGGAAGTTCAACGGCGGCGAGGGCTGCCACTACGCGAACGACACGGTCTGGTTCACCACCAAGGGCGACAACCGGGTCTGGCGGTTGAACCTCGCCTCCGGCACCTACGAGTTGACCTACGACGACTCGCTGGTCCCCGGCGGGGCGGCCCCGCTGACCGGCGTGGACAACGTCACCGGGTCCTCGTACGGGGACCTGTACGTCGCCGAGGACGGCGGCAGCATGGACATCTGCGTGATCACCCCGGACGAGGTGGTGGCCCCGTTCCTGAGGATCACCGGCCAGTCCTCCTCGGAGATCACCGGCCCCGCCTTCTCCCCCGCGGGCAACCGGCTGTACTTCAGCAGTCAGCGCGGCACGAGCGGCAGCTCCGCCGGCGGCATCACCTACGAGGTCTCGGGCCCCTTCCGCGTGTAGGGCCCGGGTCCCGCCGCGGACTCCGGCGCCGCGGGAGTCCGGGCCCCGCACGGGTCCGGACCCCCGCGGCCACCGGCCGGGCCTCACCCCGGCCGGTTCGGCCGCACCGGGTCTCAGGACGCCACGGCCCCGCCCTTGAGCAGGGCCGCGCCCAGCGGGGTCACCGTGTGCAGCACGGCGTTGCCCCGCCGCAGGGTGGTGACCAGGCCCGCCTCGCGCATCACACAGGCGTGCTGGCTCGCCGAGGCCAGGGAGACCCCGGCCCGGCGGGCCAGCTCACTCGTGGTGGCGCCGTCACCGATGGCCCGCAGCACCACCGAGCGGGTGTGTCCGACGAGCTTGCCCAGGGTGCGCTGGCGGTGCTCCTCCACCGGCCGGGTGACCTCGCCCCCGGGCGTCGTCGAGGCGAGCTGGGCCGCCGCCGGGTAGACGAGCACCGGTGGCAGTTCCGGGTCCTGCAGGGTCACCGCCGTGCGCCGGCAGAAGAAGGACGGCTGGAGCAGCAGCCCGCGCCCCCGCAGCCGCACGTCCCGGTCCACGGGGTAGTCGCACTCCAGGACCGGGGCGCGCCAGCGCAGCATCGGCGGCAGCGAGGCCAGCAGCTCGTCCGCGCCGCCGTCCAGCAGGTCCCGGCCCCGGGCGGCCCGCTCGGCCTCGATCTGCGCCTGGATGTGCGTCCAGTACGGCTCGACGGCCGCCCGGTGGTAGCCGCGCAGCTCCGCCAGCAGCCTCGGCAGGTGCTTGGTCCCGCCGTCCATGAAGTCCCGCAGGCGTCGCGGGACCAGGGTGTCGGCGCCGTCGCTCACGCCCGAGGGCATGCCGAACGCCGCCCCGAAGCCGGCTCCCGTGCCCAGCAGCGTCAGCTCCCGCCGCATGCGTTCGGGACGGATCCCGCGCAGCGCGTCGAGGCCCACGTCCCACCCGTACTGACCCTCTAGCGGAGTCAGGAAATCCGGGAAATAGCCGCGCCCCGGTATCAGCGCGCCGAGGAGCCTTGTTTCACCATTCAACCGGCTCCGGGTTTCCGTACGCCATTCACCGAACAGCCGGGCATCGCGCCGGTCCCTTAAACGGTGAAAACTGAGAATCGTTTCCCACAACGCATCGGGACGTGCTGCCATCCGTACGCGTGCGAGGTCCACTCCCGTGAAATGGATACGAAGCACCGAACCCCCACCTGTGCAACCGCAATCCCCCCGCCCCATGAGTATGCATGCCGTCACACGTGGTCACCACGCCCTTTCGGCCACAGTTGAAACCCCTTTCGGCGGGGGCGTGACAACCGAAATCCTGTACTCCGCCGGGCACACTCCAGTGCGACCGAAACGCTCCGTGAAGGCCGTGGGGGGCTTTGCGGGGCCTGGCGGTCGGTCGCACCGGGAAGCGCCGACGTGTCCGGCGGATAGGCGGCAGGCGGTGGACGGGTGGGGATCCGTCCACCGCCTGGTGCCGTAAAGGCCCGGTGAATATGCGTGCTGCGAAAGCAGGCCGCGCCCGGCCCCGGTGGTCAGGAATCCCGGGGACGGGCGCGGCCTTGGGAACCGGTTCGACTCGGAAGGGTTCGTGCCCGACCGAGCCGTTCCGGAACCCGGCTCAGGGAGGACTCAGCGGCTGTCCGAGCCCTTGGACTCGGCCGCAGCGCGGCCCGCTTCCAGGCGCGCCACCGGGATCCGGAACGGCGAGCAGGAGACGTAGTCCAGGCCGACCTCGTGGAAGAAGTGCACCGACTCGGGGTCACCGCCGTGCTCGCCGCAGACGCCGAGCTTGAGGTCGGGGCGGGTGGCCCGGCCGGCCTCGACGGCGCTGCGGACCAGCGCGCCCACGCCGTCCTTGTCGATGGTCTCGAAGGGCGAGACCCCGAAGATGCCCTTCTCCAGGTAGGCGGTGAAGAAGCTGGCCTCGACGTCGTCGCGGGAGAAGCCCCACACCGTCTGGGTCAGGTCGTTCGTGCCGAAGGAGAAGAACTGCGCGGCCTCGGCGATCTGACCGGCGGTCAGCGCGGCGCGGGGCAGCTCGATCATGGTGCCGATGCTCAGCTTGAGGTGGGTGCCGGTGGCGGCCTCGACCTCGGCGATGACCTGGTCGGCCTCGTCGCGGACGATCTCCAGTTCCTGCACGGTGCCGACGAGCGGGACCATGATCTCGGCGCGCGGGTCGCCCTTGGCGTTCTTGCGCTCGGCGGCGGCCTCGGCAATCGCCCGGACCTGCATCTTGAACAGACCCGGGATGACCAGGCCGAGGCGGACACCGCGCAGGCCCAGCATCGGGTTCTGCTCGTGCAGCTTGTGGACGGCCTGGAGCAGGCGCAGGTCGTTCTCGTTGGCGTCCTTGCGGGACTCGGCGAGGGCGACGCGGACCGACAGCTCGGTGATGTCGGGCAGGAACTCGTGCAGCGGCGGGTCCAGGAGGCGGACGGTGACGGGCAGGCCGTCCATGGCCTCGAACAGCTCGACGAAGTCCTTCTTCTGCAGCGGCAGCAGGGCACTGAGTGCCTCTTCGCGCTCGCCGTCGGTGTCCGCGAGGATCAGTCGCTCCACCAGTTCGCGGCGCTCGCCGAGGAACATGTGCTCGGTGCGGCACAGGCCGATGCCCTGGGCGCCGAAGCGACGGGCGCGCAGCGCGTCCTCGGCGTTGTCGGCGTTGGCGCGCACCCGCAGCCGGCGGACGCGGTCCGCGTAGGCCATGATCCGGTGCACGGCGGCGACCAGCTCGTCGGCGTCGTCGGCGCCGGCGTGCATGCGGCCCTCGAAGTACTCGACGACCGGGGACGGTACGACGGGTACCTCACCGAGGTAGACCTTGCCGGTGGAGCCGTCGATGGAGACGACGTCGCCCTCTTCGATGACCGTGTCGCCGACCGTCATCCGACGGCGCTTGGTGTCGACGTCGAGCTCCTCGGCACCGCAGACACAGGTCTTGCCCATGCCGCGGGCCACGACGGCGGCGTGCGAGGTCTTGCCGCCGCGCGAGGTCAGGATGCCCTCGGAGGCGATCATGCCGTCCAGGTCGTCCGGGTTGGTCTCGCGGCGGATCAGGATGACCTTCTCGCCCGAGCGGGACCACTTGACGGCCGTGTACGAGTCGAAGACGGCCTTGCCGACGGCCGCGCCCGGGGAGGCGGCGATGCCGCGGCCCAGCAGGGTGGTCTTGGCGTCCTCGTCGAAGCGCGGGAACATCAGCTGCGCCAGCTGGTGGCCGGTGACGCGCTGGAGGGCCTCGGCCTCGTCGATCAGGCCCTGGTCCACGAGCTGGGTGGCGATGCGGAAGGCGGCGCCGGCGGTGCGCTTGCCGACGCGGGTCTGGAGCATCCACAGCTGGCCGCGCTCGATGGTGAACTCGATGTCGCAGAGATCCTTGTAGTGGGTCTCCAGCGTCTCCATGATCGTCATGAGCTGGTCGTAGGAGGCCTTGTCGATGCCCTCCAGGTCCGCCAGCGGGACGGTGTTGCGGATGCCCGCGACCACGTCCTCGCCCTGGGCGTTCTGCAGGTAGTCGCCGTAGACGCCCTGGTGGCCGCTGGCCGGGTCGCGGGTGAAGGCGACGCCGGTGCCGGAGTCGGGGCCCAGGTTGCCGAAGACCATGGAGCAGATGTTGACCGCGGTGCCCAGGTCGCCGGGGATGCGCTCCTGGCGGCGGTAGAGCTTGGCGCGGTCGGTGTTCCAGGAGTCGAAGACCGCCTCGACGGCGAGGTCCATCTGCTCGCGGGGGTCCTGCGGGAACTCGCGGCCGGCCTCGCTCGAGACGATCTTCTTGAACTGCTTGACGAGCTTCTTCAGGTCGGCGGCGTCGAGGTCGGTGTCGACGGTGACCTTCTTGGCGGCCTTGGCGGCCTCCAACGCGTCCTCGAACAGTTCGCCCTCGACGCCCAGGACGGTCTTGCCGAACATCTGGATGAGGCGGCGGTACGAGTCCCACGCGAAGCGCTCGTCGCCGGACTGGGAGGCGAGGCCGGTCACGGAGTCGTCGGAGAGACCGATGTTCAGGACGGTGTCCATCATGCCGGGCATCGAGAACTTCGCGCCGGAGCGCACGGAGACCAGCAGCGGGTCGTCCGACTGACCGAGCTTCTTGCCCATCTTCGCCTCGAGGGCGGCGAGGTGCGCGCTGACCTCGTCGCGCAGCTCGGCCGGGGCCTCGCCGCTTTCGAGGTAGACCTTGCAGGCCTCGGTGGTGATGGTGAAGCCGGGGGGGACCGGCAGACCGAGGTTGGTCATCTCGGCGAGGTTGGCTCCCTTGCCGCCGAGAAGGTCCTTGAGGTCCCGGTTGCCCTCGGTGAAGTCGTAGACGAGCTTCTGATCTTTGTTTTCCGACACGGGTCTCGACTCCTCGAGGACTCGGTGGCTGCCCTGACGGCCAGGAACATACCCAGATCGAAGGCTTCTGGGTACGTCCACTTGGTCGTCATGCGGCCGTAACCACCCGTGCGCCAGCCATTCGAAAGTAACCGAAGAGTAATGCGAAAGCCCGAAGGGCGTTCGAGTCCCGAAGGCGGAGGGGTCGATTGAGGCCTGATCACGCTCGGATGAGCGATCATCGATACATTTGCGTTCAAGAGTTGAACGAACAAAGGGTGGCACCCAGTGCCACCCTTTGAAAGTCTTACCCGTGACTTCCGTGCTCATCTGAGCGAAACCTGCCCCATGCGTGGCGTATATCACGCGACGTGGAGGGCGATTTGTCAGCCTCCGGAAGTGTCCAGCTCGGCTTCCTCGCCGACGCCGGCGCAGTCGTAAGGATCGTTCAACCAGCCCTCGGGCAGGACAACCCGGTTGTTTCCGGACGTCCGGCCGCGCGGACCGTCGGCGCTCTCGGGCCAACCTTGATCCAGATCCAGCTCGCTCAGATGAGCACCCAGCTCGGCCAGGGAAGACGTGACCGCGAGCCTGCCCCGCATCTCGGATCCGACGGCGAAGCCCTTGAGGTACCAGGCCACGTGCTTACGGAAGTCGATCACCCCGCGCGTCTCGTCGCCGATCCACTCCCCCAGCAGCTGGGCGTGCCGGAGCATGGTGGTCGCGACCTCGCGCAGCGTCGGCTTGTGGAAGTCCTCGGGGCGCCCCTCGAAGGCGGCCACCAGGTCGTTGAACAGCCACGGCCGCCCCAGGCAGCCACGCCCGACGACCACGCCGTCGCAGCCGGTCTCCCGCACCATGCGCAGCGCGTCCTCGGCGCACCAGATGTCGCCGTTGCCGAGCACCGGGATCTCCGGCACGTGCTCCTTGAGCCGCGCGATGGCGTCCCAGTCGGCGGTGCCGCCGTAGTGCTGGGCGGTGGTGCGCCCGTGCAGGGCGATGGCGGTCACCCCCTCCTCGACGGCGATCCGACCGGCGTCGAGGTAGGTGAGGTGGTCGTCGTTGATGCCCTTGCGCATCTTCATGGTGACGGGCAGGTCCCCGGCTCCCGCGACGGCCTCGCGCAGGATCGCGCGCAGCAGGTTGCGCTTGTACGGGAGGGCGGAGCCGCCACCCTTGCGGGTGACCTTGGGGACGGGGCAGCCGAAGTTGAGGTCGATGTGGTCGGCCCGGTCCTCTTCGACGATCATGCGGACGGCCTTGCCGACCGTGACGGGGTCCACCCCGTACAGCTGAATCGAGCGAGGTTTCTCGGTCTCGTCGAAGTGGATCAGCTGCATGGTCTTGTCGTTGCGCTCGACCAGGGCGCGGGTCGTGATCATCTCGCTCACGAACAGCCCCTTGCCGCCCGAGAACTCGCGGCAGAGGGTACGGAACGGGGCATTGGTGATGCCTGCCATCGGCGCGAGCACCACCGGGGGCTGCACGGTGTGCGGGCCGATCGCGAGAGGCGGAGGAAGCGTGGTCATCCGCCCATTGTCGCATCACGCATGTCGTTAGTTAGTCGTACTATCGGCAGCATGCGTGACTTGAGCCCCGGGCGGCGCACTCTCGTCTTGGCGATCTGCTGCATGAGCCTGCTCATCGTCAGTCTCGACACCACCGTCCTCAACGTCGCCCTGCCCGCCATCCGGCACGATCTGGACGCCTCGGTCGCAGGGATGCAGTGGACGATCGACGCCTACACCCTCGTGCTGGCCTCGCTGCTGATGCTGGCGGGGTCCACCGGGGACCGGCTCGGGCGCCGCAGGATCTTCGCCCTCGGGCTGGTGCTCTTCACCGCGGGCTCCCTGCTGTGCTCGCTCGCACCGAGCCTGGAATGGCTCATCGTCTTCCGCATGCTCCAGGCCGTGGGCGGCTCGATGCTCAACCCGGTCGCCATGTCGATCATCACCAACACCTTCACGGACCCGAAGGAACGAGCCCGCGCCATCGGCGTGTGGGGCGCCGTCGTCGGCATCTCCATGGCCGCCGGCCCCCTGATCGGCGGGCTGCTCGTGGACTCGGTCGGCTGGCGCTCCATCTTCTGGCTCAACCTTCCGATCGGATTGCTCGCCCTCGTCCTGACCCTGCGCTACGTCCCCGAGTCCCGGGCCGAGCACGCACGCCGCCCGGACCCGGTGGGCCAGCTCCTCGTCATGGCACTGCTGGGTTCGGTGACGTACGGGATCATCGAGGCCCCGGCCGCCGGCTGGACCTCGCCGCTGGTCATCGGCTGCGCGCTGACCGCCGCGGTCACCCTGGTGTGGCTGCTGCTGCACGAGAGCCGCCGGGCGGAGCCGCTGATCGACCCCCGGTTCTTCCGCAGCGCCCCCTTCAGCGGCGCGACGGTGATCGCGGTGAGCGCCTTCGCCGCGATGTCCGGGTTCCTCTTCCTGAACACCCTCTACCTCCAGGACGTGCTCGAGCTCGACGCCCTCGGCGCGGGCCTGTACATGCTGCCGATGGCCGCGATGGCCTTCCTCTGCGCGCCCGTGTCCGGGCGGCTCCTGGCCCGCTCCGGGCCGCGGCTGCCGCTGGTGATCGCCGGCGTGACGATGGCGGCGAGCGGCCTGCTCTTCGCGGCGTTCTCCGCCGAGACCTCGACCCCGATGATGTTCGCCGGCTACGTGCTCTTCGGCCTCGGCTTCGGGATGGTCAACGTGCCGATCACCAACGCGGCCGTCTCCGGGATGCCGCGCGCCCAGGCGGGCGTGGCGGCGGCGGTGGCCTCCACCAGCCGACAGACCGGGGCCACCCTCGGCGTCGCCGTGATCGGCGCGGTCCTGGCGGCCGGCACGTCGGGCGGCGCGAGCTTCGTGGAGGCGACCCGGCCCGCCTGGTGGATCATCACGCTCTGCGGTGCGTCGGTCCTCGCGGTCGGCCTCCTGACCACCGGCCCCTGGGCCCGCGCGACGGCCCTGCGCACGGCGAGCACCCTGGAGGCCCCGAGCCGCGACATCGGTGCACGGGTCTCCTGAGGGCCGTCCCTCACCCCTGGCGGATCGGCGCACGGCGTCGGACGCGGTGCGCCGCAAGGCGGAGGGGCTTTTTCGTACCGGGCGCATTCGGGTCTTCCGGCGACACGGCGAGGGGCCGGACCGGCAGCGTGCGCCGATCCGCCCGGGAACCGGAAGCGCGCCCCGATCCGCCCGGGAAGGAACCGGAAGCGTGCCCCGATCCGCCCGGGATGACGGGACAGCCCTTGGCCCGCCCCTTTCGGGCCCTGCCGCGCGGCGGGGTTCCGGGGGCCTATTCCCCGCACTCGAAGTCGTCGGCGTGCGAGTCGATCCGGGCCAGGAGCGCGCGCAGGGTTTCCTGGTCGGCCCCGGACAGGCCGGAGAACAGGCCCAGCTCGACGGCGTCGAGGGCCGCGTTGGTCTCGCCGAGGGCGGCCGAGCCGGCGGCCGTGATGGCCACGTTGTGGCGACGGCGGTCGGCCGGGTCGCGGCGGCGTTCGACCAGAGCGTCGCGCTCGAGGTCGTTCAGGATCCCGACGAGCACGCTCGGGTCCACCTCCAGCCGGGCCGCGAGCGCCCGCTGACCGACGGGGCCGCCCTCCAGGTGCATGAGCGTCATGGCGTGTCGGGGGGTGAGCCCGGCCGCACTGAGCGCCTTCTTCATGCGGGTCTGGGTGACCGATCCGTGCCAGGCGAGAAGCAGGCCCAGCCGCTGCGGCGGGTTCGGGGCGTCCTGTGCTGCCGTCATGTCCCACATCGTAGCGCCCATGAAATGATTGCGATCTTCTGATCATTGATGCTATTCAATGGTTTTACATACTCGACCATTGGAGCTCATCATGTTCATTGCCTACGTCGCCATCGCCGCCCTGCTCGCCCTCACGCTCGCCGCGTCGGCGACCCTCACCCTCCGGCGCAACGAGACGATCCTCGCGAACATGCGAAAGGTGGCGGTGCCGGACTCCCTGCTGCCGACCCTGGCCGCACTGAAGGCCGCCGGTGCGGTGGGGCTGGTCGTGGGCATGTGGGTGGCACCCCTCGGCGTGGCCGCCGCCGCCGGAGTGACCCTCTACTTCATCGGCGCGGTCGTGAGCCACCTGCGCGTCAAGGACTACGACCTCGCCCCGGCAGCCGTCCTCACGCTGCTCTCGGCGGCGGCGCTGGCGCTGCGCCTGGCCTCCTGACCCACCCCCACCCCACCTCGATCCGGATCCGGCACCCCTTCATGCTGACGAGTGACAGATATTGAAATCTGTCACTCGTCATGCCATTCTCTTTTCATGACCACTCACCAGAACGCTCCCCATACCCCTCGCACCCCCCGCCGCCTCGGCACCGCCGGCCCCTCCGTCTTCCCGCTGGGGCTGGGCTGCATGGGCATGTCCGCCCTGTACGGCGAGGCCGACCGGAGCGAGTCGATCGCGACCATCCACGCCGCCCTGGACGCGGGCGTCACCCTGCTCGACACCGGCGACTTCTACGGCATGGGCCACAACGAACTGCTGATCAACGAGGCGCTGCGCACCGCGCCCGCCGCGGCCCGTGAGCAGGCGCTGACGAGCGTGAAGTTCGGCGCGCTGCGCACGGTCGAGGGCGGCTTCGCCGGGTACGACGGCCGGCCCGACGCCGTCCGGAACTTCCTCGCCTACTCCCTCCAGCGGCTCGGCCGGGACCACGTCGACGTCTACAGGATCGCCCGCGTGGACCCGGACGTCCCCATCGAGGAGACGGTCGGTGCCATCGCCGAGGCCGTCCAGGCCGGACACGTGCGGCACATCGGCCTCTCGGAGGTCGGCGCGGAGACCCTGCGCCGGGCAGCCTCCGTCGCACCGATCTCGGACCTCCAGATCGAGTACTCGCTGATCTCGCGGGGCATCGAGGAGGAGATCCTGCCGACCGCCCGCGAGCTGGGCATCGGAGTCACCGCGTACGGGGTGCTCTCCCGAGGCCTGATCAGCGGCCACTTCGGCCGCGACCGGGCGCTGGCCCCCGGCGACTTCCGCGGGATGAGCCCCCGCTTCCAGGGCGACAACCTCGACCGGAACCTCGACCTGGTGGACGCCCTGCGCAAGGTCGCCGACAGCAAGGGCGTGAGTGTCGCCCAGATCGCCATCGCCTGGGTGCTGGCCCGCGGGGAGGACATCGTGCCGCTGGTCGGCGCCCGCCGCCGGGACCGCCTCGACGAGGCACTGGGCGCACTCGACGTGGAGCTGACCTCCGCCGACCTCGCCGCCATCGAGGAGGCGGTCCCGGCCGGGGCGGCGGCCGGCGATCGATACCCGCAGGCCCAGATGGCCCACCTCGACAGTGAGCACTGAGCCAGCTGTACGGTCGTACTCATGCCCCCTGCTGCTGCCGAACCCCTGACTCCGGAGCGCATCCTCGAAACCACCGAGGACGTGTTGCGTCGCTTCGGCCCCACCAAGGCGACCGTGGTGGACGTGGCGCGCGCGCTGGGCGTCAGTCACGGCAGCGTGTACCGCCACTTCCCGTCGAAGGCGGCGCTGCGCGAGGCGGTCACCGACCGCTGGCTCGCCAAGAGCGTCGCGATGCTGGAGGAGATCGCCTCGGCCCCCGCCGAGACGGCACCCTCCAGGCTGGAGGCGTGGTTGGAGGCCCTCTTCGAGGCCAAGCGCAAGAAGGCGGGCGCCGACCCGGAGCTGTTCGCGACGTACACCGTGCTGCTCGCCGAGAACAGCGGCGTGGTGGACCGGCACCTGAGCGAGCTGATCGAGCAGTTGGTCCGGATCATCGCCGACGGGGTCGAGGCCGGGACGCTGGCCGCACCCGACGTGCCGGCCGCGGCGCGGGCCGTCTTCGACGCCACGGGCCGGTTCCATGATCCGCAGTACGCCGCCGACTGGCTCTCCCCGACCATCCTCCCGGAGTTCGAGGCGGTCACCTCGCTCGTCATCCGGGGTCTGCGCGCCTGACCCCGGGGTCTGCGCGCCTGACCCGACGCCCCCGGGACCCCGACCGCAGATCGTCGGCCGCGGGCCGGGGATCGACGGCCGCGGACTGCGGACGGACGACCGGGGACCGACGACCGTCCGACTGCCCCCGCTCCGGGCGGCGTTGATTCGGAGCAGGCGGTTCCGTTCGACTTGGTGATCATTTGAGTCGGAGACCCCTGTCACCGGACGCGGCCCTGCCCTACGTTCCCCGAGACACCGTCAGGTACTTCTCAGGGGGAAGCATGTCCGCTCCACCACCGCAGGGCCCCCGCCCCGCACCACCCGCCCGGTCGGGCGGCGCCGCGGCGCTCGGCTGGATTCTGACCATCGGGCTCAACGTGGTCGCGCCGATCATCACCTACAACCAGTTGCACGACCACGGCTGGAGGGAGTTCGACGCGCTGCTGATCAGCAGCGCGTGGCCCGTCCTCGACAGCGCCATCCACCTGGCCTGGCGCCGCAAGGTCGACGAGTTCGCGATCGTCACCCTGGTCTTCCTGGTGATCACGGCGGTCGTCTCGCTGATCGGCGCGCACTCGGCGCGGGCCCTGCTGATCAAGGACTCGGGGGTGACGGGGTTGTTCGGGTTGCTCTGCCTCGCCACCCTTCTCGCACCGAGGCCGCTGATGTTCTACTTCGGCCGCAAGTTCGCCACGGACGGGACTCCCGAGAGCACGGCCTGGTGGAACGGCCTGTGGCAGTACGAGGGCTTCCGCCGGACCATGATCGTGATGACCACGGTGTGGGGCGTGGTCTACCTGCTCGAGGCCGGGGTCCGCATCGCCCTGACCTACGCGCTGGACACGGACACGATGGTGGTCCTCAGCCCCGTCACGATCTACACGGTGCTCGGCCTGCTGGGCGTCTGGACCGCCCTCTACGGCAAGCGTTCGCAGGCGGAGGGCGAACGGCGCGCCGCGGAGACGGCCTCGGCCGCGGCCGCGGAGACGGCCTCGGCCGAGCAGCATGCCGGGACCGCATAGGCCTGAGGCCCCCGCCGCAGGGAGACGGAAAATGCCGGTGGCCCGGTGCGCGTCGCGCACCGGGCCACCGGCATTCCGGCGAGCCGTGACGGCGAGGCCGCCGACCGGCAACCGCGGACTAGCAGCCGAGCAGACGGCTGCCCAGGTAGCTCTGGATCTGGTCCAGGGAAACGCGCTCCTGCTTCATGGTGTCGCGCTCGCGCACGGTCACCGCGTTGTCGTCCAGGGTGTCGAAGTCGACGGTGACGCAGAACGGCGTACCGATCTCGTCCTGACGACGGTAACGACGGCCGATGGCACCCGCGTCGTCGAACTCGATGTTCCAGTTCTTGCGCAGGTCGGCGGCAAGGCCCTTGGCCTTCGGCGACAGCTGCGCGTTGCGGGACAGCGGCAGGACGGCGACCTTGATCGGGGCCAGGCGCGGGTCGAAGCGCATCACGGTGCGCTTCTCCATGACGCCCTTGGCGTTGGGGGCCTCGTCCTCGTTGAACGCGTCGAGCATGAAGGCGAGCATGGCGCGGTTGACACCGGCCGCCGGCTCGATGACGTACGGCGTGTAGCGCTCGCCGGCCTCCTGGTCGAAGTACGTCAGGTCCTGGCCGGAGGCGGCCGAGTGGGCCTTGAGGTCGAAGTCGGTGCGGTTGGCCACGCCTTCGAGCTCGGAGAACTCATTGCCACCGAAGTTGAAGCGGTACTCGATGTCGGCGGTGCGCTTCGAGTAGTGGGACAGCTTGTCCTTCGGGTGGTCGTACCAGCGGATGTTCTCCTCGCGGATGCCGAGGTCGCGGTACCAGTTCCACCGCTCCTGCATCCAGTACTCCTGCCACTGCTCGTCCTCGCCCGGCTTGACGAAGAACTCCATCTCCATCTGCTCGAACTCGCGCGTGCGGAAGATGAAGTTGCCGGGGGTGATCTCGTTGCGGAAGGACTTGCCCATCTGCGCGATGCCGAAGGGGGGCTTCTTGCGGGAAGTCGTCTGCACCTGGGCGAAGTTGGTGAAGATGCCCTGGGCGGTCTCCGGGCGCAGGTACGCCTTGGAGCCGGTGTCCTGGGTCGGGCCCAGGTGGGTCTCCAGCATGCCCGAGAACTGCTTGGGCTCGGTGAACTGGCCCTTCACACCGCAGTTGGGGCAGTTGATGTCGGCAAGACCGTTGGCGGGCACGCGGCCGTGCTTGGCCTCGTACGCCTCCTCCAGGTGGTCCGCGCGGTGGCGCTTGTGGCAGGAGGTGCACTCGGTCAGCGGGTCCGAGAAGGTGGCGACGTGGCCGGAGGCCACCCACACCTCGGGAGCCAGAATCACGGAGGAGTCGATACCGACGATGTCCTCACGCCCGGTGACCATGGCCTTCCACCACTGGCGCTTGATGTTCTCCTTCAGCTCGACACCGAGCGGGCCGTAGTCCCAGGCGGCCTTGGAGCCGCCGTAGATCTCACTGGACGGGAAAACGAAGCCACGGCGCTTGCTCAGGCTGACGATGGTTTCGATCTTGTCGGCGGCCACGGTGCTCTCTTCATTACGAGGACGAACGGCGAAGCCTTTAGGTTACCGGCGCCCGCACCCCCCCTTTCAAATCGGGAGGGCCTTGCCCGGCCCTCCGGCGGCCCGCGCGGGCTCCCCCCACCAGGGTTTTTGACAATCGTTTCCATCTTTGATGAAAATGGATGTCATGAACGTACGACGCCTCATACCCGCCGCAGCCCTCGCCGGCGCCGTCGCCCTCGGCGCGACGGCCCTCACCGCCTGCTCCGGAGCCAGTGCCGCCGGAGGGAACACGGACGGCAAGCTCGCCGTGACGGCGTCGTTCTACCCCATGCAGTTCCTCGCCGAGCGGATAGGCAAGGAGCACGTGACGGTCACCACCCTGACCAAGCCGGGTGTCGAACCGCACGATCTGGAGATCACGCCCAAGCAGACGGGCCGACTCGGCGAATCCGACGTGATCCTCTACCTCAAGACGCTGCAACCCGCCGTGGACAAGGCCGTCGCCCAGTCCGGCGTGAAGAACGTCGTCGACGCCGGCGCCCTCACCGAGCTGGAGGCGCACGCCGCCTCCGGGCACGACGACCACGACCACGCGGCCGAGGGCGGCGATCACGCGACCGAGGGCGAGGGGCACGACCACGACCACGGCGGCGCCGGCAAGGACCCGCACGTATGGCTCGACCCCGCCAAGTACGCGCAGATCGCCAAGGGCGTCGGCGCGGCCCTGGGGAAGGCCGACCCCGCGCACGCGGCGGACTACGAGAAGAACACCGCGACGCTGGTCACCGAACTGGGTTCCCTGGACACCGAGTTCAAGGACGGCCTGAGGACCACGGCCTCCAAGACCTTCATCACCACCCACGCCGCCTTCGGCTACCTCGCCGAGCGCTACGGGCTCGACCAGGAGGGCATCTCCGGCATCGACCCCGAGTCCGAGCCCAGCCCGGCCCGCATGAAGGACCTCCAGGGCGTCGCGGCCAAGGACAAGGTGACCACCGTGTTCTTCGAGACGCTGGCGGGCGACAAGACGGCCAAGGCCCTCGCGAAGGACACCGGCCTGAAGACCGACGTCCTCGACCCTCTCGAGGGAATCACCGACAAGTCCCAGGGCGCTGACTACTTCGAGGTCATGCGGTCGAACCTGAAGAACCTCCAGAAGGCCCTCGGAGCCAAGTGATGACAGCAGCAACGGAGGCGCGAGCCATGCAGTCCACGTCGGGTCAGACAACGGACCAGCCCGTCATATCCCTGCGCGGAGCCACGGCCTCGCTCGGCTCGCGCCCCGTGCTGCGCGGGATCGACCTCACCGTCCGGCGCGGTGAGGTCGTCGCCCTGCTCGGCGCCAACGGCTCCGGGAAGTCCACGGCCGTACGCGCCGTGGTCGGCCAGGTCCCGCTGACCGACGGCGAGCTGTCCCTCTTCGGAACCGAGTTCAGGCGCTTCCGCCAGTGGTCACGCATCGGCTACGTCCCGCAGCGCACCACGGCCGCCGCCGGCGTCCCGGCCACCGTCCGGGAGATCGTCTCCGCCGGCCGGCTGGCCCGCTCCCGCTTCGGGGTGCTGCGCAAGGCCGACCGGGCCGCCGTCGAGCGGGCACTGGCCCTCGTCGACATGGACACGTACGCCGACGCCTCGATCAACGCCCTCTCCGGCGGCCAGCACCAGCGCGTGCTCATAGCCCGGGCACTCGCCGTGGAACCCGAACTGTTGATCATGGACGAGCCGATGGCCGGCGTGGACCTGGCGAACCAGGAGGTCCTCGCGAACGCCCTGCGGCACCAGGTGGAGGCCGGGACGACCATCCTCCTCGTCCTGCACGAGCTGGGCCCGCTGGAGCCGCTGATCGACCGGGCCGTCGTCCTGCGCGACGGCTGCGTGATGCACGACGGACCGCCCCCGGAGGCCGTGGGCCAGCACGCCCTCCCCGGCCACGACCACGTACACCCCCACGCGGCGCACGACGCCGAGCCCCTCCGGACGGGACTGCTGAGCTGATGGACCTCCTGACCTACCCCTTCATGGTGCGGGCGCTGATCGCGGCCGGTCTGGTCGGACTGACCGCCCCCGCCATCGGCACGTACCTCGTCCAGCGCCGCCAGGCCGTCATGGGTGACGGCCTCGGCCACGTCGCCATGACCGGCGTCGCGCTGGGCTTCGTCCTGCACACGAGTCCCGTGTGGATGGCCACCCTCGTCGCGGTCGTCGGCGCCGTAGGCATGGAGTTGATCCGCTCCCGCGGCCGGACCAGCGGCGACGTCGCCCTCGCGATGCTCTTCTACGGCGGTCTGGCCGGTGGAGTCATGATCATCAACTTGGGCGGCGGGTCCACGACCATGCTGCTCGGGTCGATGTTCGGTTCGATCACCACGGTCGCGTCCGAGGACGTCATCGCCATGGTGATCCTGGCCGCCTTCGTCCTCGCCGTCACGATCGGCCTGCGCCGGCAGTTGTTCGCCGTCTGCCAGGACGAGGAGTTCGCCCGGGTCACCGGGCTGCCGGTGCGCGCGCTGAACCTGCTGATCGCGATCACCGCGGCCGTCACCGTCACCGTAGCGATGCGGATCGTCGGCCTGCTCCTGGTCAGCGCCATGATGGTGATCCCGGTCGCTGCCGCACAGCGCATGACCCGCGGTTTCGCCACGACGCTGGGCCTGGCCATCGCCATCAGCGTCACCGTCGCCCTGACCGGCACGGCCGCCACGTACTACGTCGAGGCGCCCTCCGGCGCCATGATCGTGCTGCTCGCCATCGCCGTCTTCATGGTGATGACGGCCCTGTCCACCCCCCTGGCCCGGCGCCGGGCCAGGGTCGCCCGGAGCGCCGAGGAGGTCTGTACGCGCGACGATGTGAAGGTCTAGGAGTCTCGGCCGCCTGGCACAATGGGCCGAGGCCGAAACGAGGAGGAACCGGTGGCGACTGCGCCTGGCGAGATGAATACCGCGCCAGTACGAGGACGATCCACCCGGCAGCGGGCGGCCGTGGCGGCGGCACTGGACGAGGTGGACGAGTTCCGCAGCGCCCAGGAACTCCACGACATGCTCAAGCACCGCGGCGATTCCGTGGGCCTGACCACCGTGTACCGCACCCTGCAGTCGCTCGCCGACGCGGGTGAGGTCGACGTGCTGCGCACCAGCGACGGCGAGTCCGTCTACCGCCGCTGCTCCACCGGCGATCACCACCACCACCTGGTCTGCCGCAAGTGCGGCAAGGCGGTCGAGGTGGAGGGTCCGGCCGTGGAGAAGTGGGCGGAGTCCATCGCGGCCGAGCACGGCTACGTGAACGTCGCCCACACCGTGGAGATCTTCGGCACCTGCGCCGACTGCGCCGCGGCGGCCGGCTAGATCCGGCGCAGGTTCCGGTCCAGCACGTCCCGCAGGCGGTCGATGTCGGCGGGATCCTGAGCGCCCCGCTTGGGCAGCATGGTCATGGCCGCCGCCCGCTTGTCGTCGCTGAGCAGAAGGAACATCCCGTCCGTCTCCGTGTACCGCGGCTGGGCCGCCCAGCCGATGTGCGTCCGGGTGTCGGCAGTCCTGACGTGCACGCCGGAAGCGTCGACGACGACGCGGGCCTCCCCCGTCTTGTCCAGCAGCCCGCCGAAGGCCCGTGCCTGGAGCCGCGGAGCGAACAACACCAGGGCCCACAGGAACGCGCCGGCGGCGAAGAAGAACAGGGGCCTGCCGAGGACCCCCTCCCCCTCCGCCAGGGTCAGGGCGCCGAGCCCCATGGCCATCAGTCCGCCCAGGGGGAAAGCCCACCTGGCGCGGCGTCCCGAGGCCGTGTGGGAGTCCCGCGTGCGCAGGGCCTGCACGATGTCGGCCCTGGTCATCGAGTAGACCAGCTCGACCGCCTGCCCGTCCGGCTGCGCCGAGGGCTCCGTATCCGTGTCCATGACAGGGAGCTTATCGGCGGGATCCGGTCAATCCGTCAGCCGGTCGAGCCGTCAGCCGGTCAGGCGGAGGCGCCCGGTTCTCCCTGGTTCGGCACGGCGCCGCCGAAGCGGCGGTCGCGCTGGGCGTACTCCAGGCAGGCCGCCCACAGGTTCCGGCGGTCGAAGTCCGGCCACAGCACGTCCTGGAACACCATCTCGGCGTACGCGCTCTGCCAGAGCAGGTAGTTGGAGGTGCGCTGCTCGCCGCTCGGGCGCAGGAAGAGGTCCACGTCGGGCATGTCCGGGTAGTACATGTACTTCGCGAAGGTCTTCTCGTTGACCTTCGACGGGTCGAGCCGGCCGGCCGCGACGTCACGGGCGATGGCCTGCGCCGCGTCCGCGATCTCCGCGCGGCCGCCGTAGTTGACGCAGAAGTACAGGGTCATCGCGTCGTTGTCGACGGTCTGCTCCTGGGCGACCTGGAGTTCCTGGACGACCGACTTCCACATCTTGGGCATGCGGCCGACCCAGCGGATGCGGATGCCCAATTCGTTCATCTCGTCGCGGCGGCGGCGGATGACGTCGCGGTTGAAGTTCATGAGGAAGCGGACCTCGTCGGGCGAGCGCTTCCAGTTCTCCGTCGAGAAGGCGTAGAGGGAGAGGTTCTTGACGCCCATCTCCAGGCAGCCCTTGAGCACGTCGAGGACGACGCCCTCGCCGACCTTGTGGCCCTCGGTGCGCGGCAGTCCGCGCTCCTTGGCCCACCGGCCGTTGCCGTCCATGACCACGGCCACGTGGTTCGGGACCAGCTCGCCGGGGATCTTCGGCGGGCGCGCACCGGACGGGTGCGGCTCGGGAACCTTGTACTCCCGGCGAGAGCGTCCCAGAATCCCGCGTCGTGCCATGTGTCCAGCTCCTATTTCTCGACGTATCGCAGGGAGCGTAGCCCGCGCTCCAGATGCCAGTGCAAATAGGCCGAGACCAGCCCGCTGCCCTCCCGCACGTGACGCGCCTCGCAGGCGTCCGCGTGACCCCAGTCGCCCGTCAGCAGCGCGCTGAGCAGAGCGATGGCCTCAGACGAGGGTACGACGCTGCCGGGTACCCGGCAGTCTCCGCATATCACCCCGCCCGCGGCGACGGAGAAGTGCCGGTTGGGGCCGTGGATCCCGCACTTCGCGCAGTCGTCGAAGCTGGGCGCGTAACCGTTGACGGCGAGGGAGCGCAGCAGGAAGGCGTCGAGGATGAGGTGGGGTTCGTGTTCGCCGCGCGAGAGGGTGCGCAGTCCGCCGACGAGGAGGAGGTACTGCTGCACGGCCGGTTCGCCCTCGTTCTCGGCGAAGCGTTCGGCGGTCTCCAGCATCGCGGTGCCGGCGGTGTAGCGGGCGTAGTCGGTGACGATGCCGTTGCCGTACGGGGCGATGATCTCGGTCTGGGTGCAGAGCGGCAGGCTGCGGCCGATCAGTTCGCTGCCCCGGGCGAAGAACTGCACGTCGGCGTGGGAGAAAGGTTCCAGCCCGGCCCCGAACTTCGACTTCGTCCGCCGTACGCCGCGGGCGACGGCCCGCACCCGGCCGTGCCCCCGGGTGAGGAGCGTGATGATGCGGTCCGCCTCACCCAGCTTCTGGGTGCGCAGCACGATGCCGTCGTCGCGGAACAGACTCATGGCCCCATTGTCGCCTGTACGGGGACCCGGGCGGGGACGCCTGTACGAGGACCCGCGCGGGAACGGCGAGACCCCGCGCCGGACCGGGGTCCGGGCGCGGGGCCGTCACGTCTCGGGAGGATCAGCCCGCGGGCGTCGCCGCGCCGTCCGTCGTGCCGGCCGGGTCCCCCGCAGCCGCCTTGTCCGTGCGGTCCGTCCCGTCCGTCCTGTCCGTCCCGTCCGTCCCGTCGGCCTTGTGCGCGACCGCCAGGGCGACCGGTGCGTCCGCCTGGGCGGGCAGCACGACCTCCGGGGCGGCGTCGGGGGCGGCCTGCGGCTCGGCGTGCGGATCGCCCTTGCCCAGGCCGTTGAAGAGCAGGTTCATCAAGATCGCGGCCGTGGCGCCGAGCGTCACACCGCTGTTGAGGAGCGAGGCGAGATCCACGCTCATGTGCTTCTCGAAGAAGGCCGGGACGGTCGCCGGGAAGAGCGCGAAGGCGAGGGCGACGCCGACAATCAGGGCGTTCTTCTCCTCCTTGAGATCCACCTTGCCGAGGGTCTGGATGCCTGCGAGGGCGACCATGCCGAACATCACGGTGGCGGCGCCGCCGAGGACACCGGGCGGGATCGCGGCGACGACCGCCGCGGCCTTGGGCAGCAGACCCAGAATGATCATGATCACGCCCGCCGCGACGACCACGAACCGGCTCTTGACCTTGGTGACGCGGACCAGCCCGACGTTTTCGGCGAAGGCCACGTACGGGAAGGAGTTCAGCAGGCCGCCGATCGCGGTGGCCGCGCCGTCGGCCCGCAGCGCCCGGGCGACGGTCTCGCTGTCGATGTCCTTGCCGACGATCTCGCCGACCGCGTAGGTGTCACCGGTCGTCTCGACCATCGTGATCAGCATGACGATCAGCATGAGGAGGATCGGGAACCACTCGAACTTCGGGGCGCCGAAGTGAAAGGGCGTGGTGACGCCGATCCAGTCGGACTGGCCGACGGCCGCGAACTTGGCGTCGCCGAGGGCGAAGGCGACGAGCGTGCCGCCGACCAGGCCGAGCAGGACCGCGATGCTGGAGACGAAGGGGCGGCCGAGGCGCATCATCACGAGGACGAAGAGCATGGTGCCGACCGCGTAGGCGAGTTGCTTCGGGTCCCCGCCGTCGCCGACGAGCGGGGCGCCACCGACCACGTCCTTGAGCGCGACCGGGAGCAGGACGATGCCGAGGATGGTGATCACCGTGCCGGTCACCACCGGCGGGAAGAGCGACATCACGACGCGGAAGACACGTGCGGGCATCCAGGCGAAGGCGAAGGTGGCGATGCCGGCCGTGATGACGGCTCCGTAGATCACCAGCAGGGCCGCCGTGCCACCGCCCGCGCCCAGGCCGATGGCGATCATCGGGGAGACGGCGGTGAAGGTGACGCCCTGGATGATCGGCAGTCGGGCACCGATCCGCCCGATGCCCCAGGCCTGGATGATCGAGGCTATGCCGCAGGTGAAGAGGTCCGCGTTGATCAGGTAGACCAGTTGCTCGGGACTGAGCTTGAGCGCGCTGCCGACGAGGATCGGAACGATCACCGCACCGGCGTAGAAGGCGAGTACGTGCTGGAAGCCGTACAGCGCCAGCTTGGGGAGGGGGAGCACCTCGTCGACCGGGTGCGAGCTCTGCTCTCCGTTGGCGGAAAGCCGGGCGGCGACACGTGCCATCTCTGCCTTGCCCTTCGATAGGTAGGTGACGAGAGGAGATCTGGTCATCCCTGGCCGGAGTGGGTCGCGAACCCGTTGGTCCGCCGGGATGTCAGTGAATTCACGTGCATCGAAGCCCCGCTGTGTTACCGGCGGCGTCTCGTCGTGTGACCGGAATTGAACGCCTGTGGGGGCGCTCACAGATATCGTCGACTTCTACAAAGTGTTGACGTTTCGGGGTCGTCGATCTGGAGGTTCCGCCACTGGCGGGAACACGCGAGCGGCGGCTATGGCCGGTGGACCGCGAAGGCCGCATCCCGTACCGCGCACGCACCGCGCAGGTACTGCGCACGCGCGAAGCCCGCGGCGATGACCTGCGCGGACCGCCTTCGCCGGGGTTCGGCACGGCAAAGCCGAGCGCATGGTTCCAGCCATCGGGCGGTCCGGCGTCCCACTCCCGGAGGGGCCGGTTCCCTCCCTTGGCACGGATCGCGCGGCGCTCCGGTTCGGCCCCGCGAGGCCGGATCGTTACGTCGAGGAGGGGCGCGGCGACCGGTTTCGGATGCGATCGGGGCGGGCGGGGCGCACGGTGTCCGGGCGCGCGTCGCCGCCGGCCTCGCGTGGCCGGGGGCGCATGGTGTTCGGGGTGCGGCGGGTGGGGCTACGGGGCCCGGACCGCCGACAGCAGCCGTGCCACCTCGTCCGTTTCCATCCGCAGCGCGGCGCCCACGGTGGCCAGCACCTCGCGCTCGGCCGGGGTGTACGGCCCGTCGGCGAGGGCGATCCGCGCGCCCTGGAGCAGCAGCGAGGCACGGCCCGGCCCGGCCAGGTGCGGGGCCAGGGGTTCCAGGGTCTCGTGGAGTTCGATCGACAGCGCGGCACCCCGGCACTCCGGGCCGTCGTACAGACCCAGTCGGCCCTCGTCGGCGGCCAGGGCGTCCACGAGGGACTCCAACTGCTCCTCGGTGCAGTCCTGGAACCCGGCGGACCGTACGGCCGACACGGCGGCCTCCAGTGTGCTCTGGGAGGTGGTTCCGCCCGCCGCCAGCACGGCGAGGGTCACCGTGTGGACCGCGTCCCGGAGCATCGACGAGAAGCGGGTGGTGGTCAGGTGGTCCAGCACGTCGGCGTCGTAGCGCTCCCGGCAGGCCTGGCATTCGACGACGGGCCCGGCGTGGCCGCGCGGCAGCAGCGGGATCCCGAGGACGGTGAACCTGCGGCGGCCGGTGCGGCGGCGGTAGTTGCGGTCACCCCCACAGTCGGGGCAGTAGAACTCCCCGTCGCCCACGGTGCTCCAGGTGGTCCGGATGCCCCAGGCCGTCAGCTTCCGGCCGTCCCCATCCCGAGCTGGCAGCACGTCGCACCTCCGTAACTCCCCCGTGGCTTTCGGGCACGGGCGGGACCCCCTGGCACCATCGCCCGGGTTGGCGTGATGTTAGCCACATCGGTGAGGATGCGTCAGTCGTGTGACAAGACAACATCCCCCGGATCCGGGACTTGGCCGATCTCCGTCTGCCCGATTCCGGCCCGCCCGGGCGGCGTTTGGCCTGGCGGCGCAGGGGTTGTCGGCCCTGCGGGGCGGCTCGCGCGGGATCGCGCGGCGGGCGCGATCCGCGTCAACGCCGTGGCCGCCCGCACCATCCGGACGGAGCGGCGCGGAGGTCACGGCGGTGACGTCTCCCGCTCGGCCGGGACGCGCGCAACCCCGCCGCTCCGGGTGGAGCGGCGGGGTTGCGGACGGGGCGGGGAGGGTCAGCGGCCCGCGCGGTTGACGGCGGAGATGACCGCCTTCAGGGAGGCGCGGGTGGTGTTGGCGTCGGTGCCGATGCCCCACAGGACGCGGCCGTCGATCGCGCACTCGATGTACGAGGCGGCCACGGCGGAGGCGCCCTCGCTCATCGTGTGCTCGGTGTAGTCCAGCAGGCGGGCGTCGATGCCGATGCCGGCCAGGGCGTCGAAGAAGGCCGAGATCGGGCCGTTGCCGGTGCCGGTCAGCACGGCGTCGACGCCGTCCACGACGGCCTCGACGGTCAGCGTGTCCGTGCCGTCCTTGTCGGTGGCGGTCGAGCCGGAGCGCAGCTGGATGCGTCCCCACGGGTTCTCCGGGTTCGGCAGGTACTCGTCCGAGAACACGTCCCAGATCGCCTTCGGCGTGACCTCGCCGCCCTCGGCGTCGGTCTTGGCCTGGATGATCCGGGAGAACTCGATCTGCATGCGGCGCGGCAGGTCCAGCTTGTGGTCGTTCTTCAGGACGTAGGCGATGCCGCCCTTGCCGGACTGCGAGTTGACGCGGATGACCGCCTCGTAGGAGCGGCCGACGTCCTTGGGGTCGATGGGCAGGTACGGGACCGCCCACTCGATGTCGTCGACCGTCTTGCCGGCGGCGGCCGCGTCGGCCTCCATCGCGTCGAAGCCCTTCTTGATGGCGTCCTGGTGGGAGCCGGAGAAGGCGGTGTAGACCAGGTCGCCCGCGTAGGGGTGGCGCGGGTGGACCTCCATCTGGTTGCAGTACTCGCTGGTGCGACGGATCTCGTCGATCTGCGAGAAGTCGATCTGCGGGTCGATGCCCTGGGAGAACAGGTTCATGCCCAGCGTGATCAGGTCGACGTTGCCGGTGCGCTCGCCCTGCCCGAACAGGCAGCCCTCGATGCGGTCGGCGCCGGCCATCAGCGCCAGCTCGGCGGCGGCGACGGCGGTGCCGCGGTCGTTGTGCGGGTGCACGGAGATGCAGATGTGCTCGCGGCGGGTCAGGTTGCGGGCCATCCACTCGAAGCGGTCCGCGTGCGTGGACGGCGTCGAACGCTCCACGGTGGCGGGCAGGTTCAGGATGATCTCGCGACCCTCGCCCGGCTGCCAGACGTCACAGACGGCCTCGCAGACCTCCAGGGCGAAGTCCAGCTCGGTGTCGGTGAAGATCTCCGGGCTGTACTGGTAACCGAAGGTGGTCTCCGGGCCCAGCAGCTTCTCCGCGTACTCCATGACCAGGCGGGTGCCGTCGACGGCGATCTGCTTGATCTGTTCCTTCGAGCCGCGGAAGACCACGCGGCGGAAGGTGGGGGCGGTCGCGTTGTACAGGTGGACGGTCGCGCGCCGGGCGCCGACCAGGGACTCCACGGTCCGCTCGATCAGGTCCTCGCGGGCCTGGGTCAGTACGGAGATGGTGACGTCGTCCGGGACCGCGCCCTCTTCGATGATGGAGCGCACGAAGTTGAAGTCGGTCTCGCCGGAGGACGGGAAGCCGACCTCGATCTCCTTGTATCCCATGCGCACCAGCAGGTCGAACATCTCGCGCTTGCGGGCGGGGGTCATCGGGTCGATCAGCGACTGGTTGCCGTCGCGCAGGTCGGTGGACAGCCAGCGGGGGGCCTTGGTGACGCGGGCGTTCGGCCAGGTGCGGTCCGGGATCTCGACCTGCTCGTAGAAGCCGTACTTGTGCACCGGCATCCCGGAGGGGCGCTGGGTGTGGGTCGCGTTCGTGATGGGCGTGGGGCGACCGACAAAAGGCTGCTGGCTCATGGCGTAGGGCTCCTCGCGTGTCCGCGTGTAGTTCGCTGGGACGGCCGACGGGCGGTCGCAAAACCGCAACACCAAACTCCGCGGGGAGGGGGCCGGCCTACGACTACAGACCCTCGCCGCGGCAGCTAAGGAGAAGCAGCCCGAAACGCATGATGGACCGAGCCTAGCCGAGCCGCGCCGTGATGCGAGGACCTGTTTCAGTATGCAAGACCGGGTGGTCCGTTTTGCACCGTTTGTGAGGTAAAGCTCTTTCCCGGCCGTCAGGTCCGGTCGATCCGTCAACGTGGCGCGGGCGCTTTCAGACAACCGAATGAATCATGGTCGCTGCTAGTGACAGGACAATCACGTACTGCCACATTGCCCGCATGGACGCCACTCACCACCCCGCGCACCCCGTCTTCTGCACGGTGGTCCCGCCCCACCTCCTCGACCGCATCGCCCGGTCCGAGAACACCCGTCGCGCCGACGCCGCGCAGCGCACCCTCGAACGCGACTCCCTGCTGCGCACCCGGCGCCGGGTCACCACCGTCCGGGGCGTCGCCCCGACGCTCGGCGCGCCCGTGTCCGACGCACCGCGCCGCACCGTGTACGACGCGCTGCACCGCACCCGGCTCCCCGGGAACAAGGTGCGCGGGGAGGGTGACGCCCCGACGCGGGACGCCACCGTGAACCGCGCGTACGCGGGACTGGGGGCCACGTACGACCTCTTCCTGAAGGGCTTCGGCAGGCGCTCGATCGACGACTCGGGGCTGCCCCTGGACGCCACCGTGCACTACGACGAGGACTACAACAACGCCTTCTGGGACGGCCGCCAGATGGTCTTCGGCGACGGGGACGGGGACCTCTTCCTCGACTTCACGGTGTCGGTGGACGTGATCGGCCACGAGCTGACCCACGGCGTCACCCAGTACACGGCCAACCTGGAGTACCGGGGCCAGTCGGGAGCCCTGAACGAGTCGATGTCCGACGTCTTCGGCTCCCTGATCAAGCAGTACTCGCTGGAGCAGACGGCGGACCAGGCGGACTGGCTGATCGGCGCGGGACTGCTGGGCCCCCAGGTCAGCGGCGTCGCGTTGCGCTCGATGAAGGCACCCGGAACGGCGTACGACGACGACGAGCTGGGCAAGGACCCGCAGCCGGCGTCGATGGACGACTACGTCCGCACGCACAGCGACAACGGCGGCGTGCACATCAACTCCGGCATCCCCAACCACGCCTTCTACATCGTGGCGACCGAGCTGGGCGGCAAGGCCTGGGAGCGGGCCGGGCAGATCTGGTACGACACCCTCACCGGCGGGGAACTCGCCCCGGACGCGGAGTTCGCGGACTTCGCCCGGCTGTCGACGGCTGCGGCCGTCGCGCGCCACGGGGACGGCGGCCCCGAGCACCAGGCGCTCCAGAAGGCGTGGTCGACCGTCGGCCTGGGGTAGCCGGCCGATCCGGGGTAAGAAGGCGGGCATGCGGATTCTGGTGGTGCGGACGGGCGGTTTCGCGGGCATCGAGCGCCGGGCCGAGGTGGACACCTCGGGCCGGCCGGACGAGGACGAGTGGCGGCACCTGGCCCGGCAGGCCCTGCTGCCGGGGCCGCCGGGACACGGGCCGGACCGGGTGCGGGACGGCTTCTCGTACCGGATCACGGTGGACGGGCGGACGGTGTCCTGCGCGGAGCCGTACCTGTCGGACGCCCAACGCGATCTGATCTCGCGCGTGCTGAAGGAGGGCGCGTAGGCCACCCCTCGGGCGCCTGCGGTCGTCCTGCGGTAATTGGGAGGCCTTCGAGCAGGCGCTTTGCTTGGATTGGCGGATGACCACAGAGATTCTTTCCGCCCTTGAGCGGTTTTACGACACGGTCCCGCGCGTGGGCGGAGCCCGGGCCGAGGACTTCGGGCCGCTCACCCTGTTCGTGCGGGAGGGCGAGGGGTGGTCGTACTACGCGCGCCCCTCGCTCGGCGGACCCGAGGCTTCCGCGGCCGACGTGGAACGGGTGCTCGCCCGCCAACGGGAGCTGAAGGTACCCGAGGCCTTCGAATGGGTGGCCGAAAACAGCCCCTCGTTGCGGGCCTCGGTGGAGGCGGCGGGACTGCGCGTCAGCTCGCATCCGCTGATGGTGCTGGAGTCCGTGCGGCCGACCCCGGCCCATCCGGACGTACGGGTCCTCGGCGCGGACGACCCGCTGCTGGCGGCGGCGGTGACGGTGCCGGCGCTGGCGTTCGCGGCCCCGGGCACGGCGCTGGGCGAAGCCGGGACGACCGAACTGGCGGCGGCGCTGACGGATCCGTCGGTGGAACCGCGCCGCGCGCGGCTCTCGGATCAGCTCGCCTCGGGCGGCACGGGGATGGCCGCGGCCGTACGGGACGGCGTGGTGCTCTGCTCGGGCCAGTACATCCCGGTCGGCGACGTCGCGGAGGTCGTCGCCGTCGGCACCCTCCCGGCGGCGCGCCGGCAGGGCCTGGCCCTCGCGGTGACGGCGGCCCTGGTCGAGCAGGCGCTCGCGAGCGGGGTCCGGACGGTGTTCCTGTCGGCGGGAGACGAGGACGTGGCCCGGATATACGGCCGGATCGGCTTCCGCCGCATGGCCACCGCCCTCATCGCGGAGCCCGTGGCACCCCCGGAGTAGCCCTCCGGACCGGCCGGCGGGGAGTCGGGCGCGGTGCGGCGGCTGCCCGGACGGGCGCCCGGACGGCCGGACGGCCTGGCGGTTGCCGAAACGGCAAGAGTCTTTGGCGTTTCGGGGGGCCCGGGCGGAGCATCGGCGGCACAGGCACCCGGACGGTCGGGGCCTGGCCCGCGCCCCTTCCCGCAGAGACCGAGGTCCTCGTGTCCGACCACGCGCACACCCACGCCCAGCCGCCCACCCCCGAGCCCGGTGTCACGGGCGAGGAGTTCTGGGACGGCCGCTACCGGGAGAACGACCGGATCTGGAGCGGCGAGGCCAACACCGCCCTGGTCCGCGAGGCGGGGGACCTCGCCCCCGGCCGGGCCCTGGACCTCGGTTGCGGCGAAGGCGGCGACACCGTCTGGCTGGCCCGGCGGGGCTGGCGGGTGACCGCGAGCGACATCTCCGGGGTGGCCCTGGAACGCGCGGCCTCGCACGCGGCGGACGCCGGCGTCGGCGACCGGGTGGAGTGGCAGCGGCACGACTTCGCGCACTCGTTCCCGGCCGGCGAGTACGACCTCGTCTCCGCCTGCTTCCTGCACTCGTACGGGGAGTTCCCGCGCGAGCGGATCCTGCGCCGGGCCGCCGCCGCCGTGGCCCCCGGCGGAGTCCTGCTGATCGTCGGCCACGCGGGCTGGGCGCCCTGGCAGGAGCCGCCGGTCGAGGGCGTGCGCTTCCCGACGCCCACCGAGGTCGTCGCCGACCTGGAGCTGCCGGACGGCGCCTGGGAGGTGCTGCTGGCCGAGGAACACGAACGGGCCCAGAACCGGCCTGACGGCCGGCCCGGGACCCGGTTGGACAACGCGGTGAAGGTCCGCCGGCTGCCCTAGTGCTTTTCGTCCTGGTCGAGGTCAGAAGCCAAGCTTGCGGAGCTGCTTGGGGTCGCGCTGCCAGTCCTTGGCGACCTTCACGTGCAGGTCGAGGAAGACCGGGGTGCCGAGCAGCGCCTCGATGTGCTTGCGCGACTTCATCCCGACCTCCTTCAGGCGGGAGCCCTTCGGGCCGATGATGATGCCCTTCTGGCTGGGCCGCTCGATGTAGACGTTCGCGTGGATGTCCAGCAGCGGGCGGTCCGCCGGGCGGTTCTCCCGGGGGATCATCTCCTCGACGACGACGGCGATGGAGTGCGGGAGCTCGTCCCGTACGCCTTCCAGCGCGGCCTCGCGGATCAGCTCCGCGACCATCACCATCTCGGGCTCGTCGGTGAGGTCGCCCTCCGGGTACAGCGGCGGGCTCTCGGGCAGCAGCGGCGCGATCAGGTCGGCCAGCAACTGGACCTGGCTGTCCCCGACGGCCGAGACGGGGACGATCTCGGCCCACTCGAAGCCGAGCTCGGCGGCGAGCTGGTGGATGGCCAGGAGCTGTTCGGCGAGCTGCTTGGACTCGACCAGGTCGGTCTTCGTCACGATGGCGATCTTGGGGGTCTTCTTGATCCCCGCGAGTTCCTTCGCGATGAACTTGTCGCCGGGGCCGAGCTTCTGGTCGGCCGGCAGGCAGAAGCCGATGACGTCGACCTCGGACCAGGTGGAGCGGACGACGTCGTTGAGGCGCTCGCCGAGCAGGGTGCGCGGCTTGTGCAGGCCGGGGGTGTCGACCAGCACCAGCTGGGCGTCCGGGCGGTGCACGATGCCGCGGACCGTGTGGCGCGTGGTCTGCGGCCGGTTGGAGGTGATCGCGACCTTGGTGCCCACGAGCGCGTTGGTCAGGGTCGACTTCCCCGCGTTGGGGCGGCCGACGAAGCATGCGAAGCCCGCGCGGTGCGGGGCGGTGGGCTCGGGGGAACGATCGCTCATACGGGCCATTCTCCCCGATGCGGCTCCCAGCGCCGACCAGCCCACCGCCAGGACGGTCGAAGCGCCCGCCAGGAAGGTGGTCAGGAGGGGGTGCGCGGCATGCTCGACGGCGCCCTCGGCGGTGGCCCCCGCGGCCTGTGCCCGGATCGTCAGCCGGGTCCACTCCAGGGTCGGCGGGCCGTCCCACCTGCTGCTCAGCCGCACGTCCTGCCCCGGCAGCAGCTCGGCCGGCAGGCCGGTGAGGGTCCGCTGCGACAAGGTGCGCCCGAAGGCCCCGGAAACGGTGAGGGCGGCGCGGGGGCGGAGGGTGACATTGCCCCGGTTGTGGAGCGTGTACGTGACCTCGGCGCGTCCGTCGCTCCCTCCGACCCGGACGTCCCGGACGGCGAGGGCGGGCGCGGTCGGCCCGGTGACCCGGAGATGGAGGCGGGCCGCGACCGCCTTCCGCACGTCGATGCCGGAGCCCGCGCCGGCGGGTCGGTCCTCCAGGGCCACGACGGCGCCGGCGTGGTCCCCCGGCTCGGCCCGGTCGGGGACGGTGACGGTGAATCCGACGTCGACCGATCCCCGGGCCGGCACGGTCACCCGCTCCCGCGCGAGCGCGGTCCACGCGGCGGTGGCGCGGCGCGGCTCGTCGGGTCCGCGGACCGCGAAGCCGCCGTCGCGGGCCGTGTTGTGGGCATCGGCGACGTAGAGCCGGAAGGTGCGGGGGCGGTCGGTGCGGTTGGCGACGGTGACGGTGTCCCGGGCCACCGTGCCGGGGGCGGCGGCGAGGTGGAAGTACGGGCGCTGTCCGACGGCGGTGGCGGCGGGGAGCACGGACCACCGGCCGTTGTCGGCGGCGGTCGCCGGTCCGGCGCCGGCGAGCCAGGCGAGGCCCGCGACGACGAGGGCGACGGGGAGTCGCCGCCACCGGGCGACCGACCGCGTCACGACAGGGTCAGCGTCAGGACGGCCGTGTACGACCCCGGCGGGGTGTAGGGCGGGACGCGCAGTTCCACCCCGGCGTCCACCGTGAAGGTCCCGCCCGCCGGCGCGCCGTCCGCCGTGGAGGCCAGCACGGCCCCCTCCGGGCCGACCGTGCCCGCGCTGCCCGCCCGACAGGCGCTCGGGCTCCCGGCCGCCGCGACGCACCGCGGGGTCCACGTCAGGGAGGCGCCCGGGATCCGGACCCCGCCCGGTCCCGCGAAGTCGGTGACCCTGCCGACCAGCGACCAGCCCGCCGGGCCGCCGCGCGCGTCCTCGACGGTGACGGTGCCGATCCGGCCGCCCGCCGACCCGCCGTCCCCGTACGAGACCGCCCCGAGTGTCACGGACTCCCCCGCCTGGGCCATCGTCAGCACGCCCGGCTCGACGACCGCCGTGACCCTCCGGGTGCCCTGCGAGGGCGGGGCGGCCCCGATCACCGTGGTGGCGTCGATCACCGAGGCGGCCCCGATCACCGTGTAGGCGGCGGGTCCCGATCCGCCCCGCGCCGACCAGGCCGCGCCCTCGTACGCGACCACGCCCGTCGTCCCCTTGTCGGTGACCGGCAGCTCGGCCCGGACCACGCCCCGCTCGTCGGCGGCGGCGGCCACCCGGTCGGCGGTCTCGGCGGCGCCGGTGCGGCCCGCCACCGTGACGGCCGCCCCCGGGGCGAAGCCGGAGCCGGTGACGGCGACCCTCGCGCCCGGCTTCCCGTACGCCGTCCCCAGCGTGAGCGCGCGCAGGTTGGCCTCCGGCAGGGGGGCGGCCGTGAGGCGCTGGGACACGGGGGCGGGTCCGGACGCGGTGCACGGGGTGTCCAGGTCCGCGGGGTGAGCGGTGTGCAGGCTGTAGCCGCCCGGGGCGAGGGTGATCTCGCCGGGCGCGGTGACGGTGAAGGTCCCGGTCATGGTCACGCCCGGCAGGGCCGCGCCCGCCGGCACCGGGTCGTTGCGCCGAATGCCCACCACGGTCACCTCGCCGCTCTGCGCGCCCGCGAGCACGATCCGCCCGGTGGGGGTCACCGCGTCGGCGGGAAGTTCGCCCGCGACGGGGTTCACGGCGGGGGTCGCGATGATCCGGTACGTCACGGTGACGGTGGCGCCGACCTTCGGGGCGGGGTCGTCGACGCTGATCCGGGCCGTCGTCGGCCCCTCGGCGGGCGGCAGCCCGGCCTCCTGGGGCGGGAGACAGAGCGTGGGGAACTCCACCTGTCCCGGGGGCGGCGGCTCCCCCTCGGCGGCCGGCGCTCCGCCGGTCGTGGCGGCCAGCAGGACCACCACGCCGCCCACCGCGAAGGCGGCCGACCACCGTCTGTCGCGCGCCCCGACCCGTCCCGTCCGTCCTGCTCGCACTGTCCGCCCCCCGCGTTCGCCGCCCGCGTTCCGTCGCCCCGGCAGGGGGTCAATTCACGAGCGGGCGGCGGGAGAAGTCAATGCGCGGAACCGGCAACAACTGATGACCCATCAGAAGATGGGAGGGTGTCCGACCCGCCCGGACCGGCCGCCCCGGCCGACCCCACCGGGGCGCCCGAGGCCCGGAACGTGCGCCGGTACGCCGTCGGGCTCACCCCCAACGCCGCCCGCACGTGCTTGCGCAGCGACTGCGCCGTCCCGAAGCCCACCTCCCGCGCCACCTGTTCCATCGCCAGTTCCGTGCGCTCCAGCAGCCACCGGGCGCGCTCCACCCGCTGCCCGACGATCCACTCCCCCGGGCTGACCCCGGACTCCTCGCGGAAGCGGCGTGTGAACGTCCGCACCGACATGGACTCCTGCCGGGCCAGGTCGCTCAACCGGATCGGTTCGTGCAACCGGTCGAGCACCCGGGCGCGCGCCGCCGTGGTACTGGCCGACTGCGTTTCGGGGACCGGACGTTCGATGAACTGCGCCTGCCCGCCGTTGCGGTGGGGCGGTACGACGGTCCGCCGGGCCACCTCGTTGGCCACGGCCGCGCCGTGGTCGCGGCGCACGATGTGCAGGCACAGGTCGATGCCGGCGGCGACCCCGGCGGAGGTCAGCACGTCCCCGTCGTCCGTGTAGAGCACGCCGGGGTCGACCCGCACCGCCGGGAAGAGCCGCTGGAAGTGCTCGGCGGAGGCCCAGTGGGTGGTTGCCCGGCGGCCGTCGAGGTACCCGGCGGCGGCGAGGACGTAGCCCCCCGTGCAGATGGAGACCAGCCGGGTACCGGGTCGGATGTGACGGAGCGCCGCGCCGAGCGCCCCGGTCAGCCGGCCCTCCTCGTACACCGGCCCCAGCTCGTACGAGGCGGGCACCACCACCGTGTCGGCGGTGGCCAGCAGCTCCGGGCCGTGCTCGACGTGGACCGCGAAGTCGGCGTCCGTGACCACGGGGCCGGGACGGAGCGCGCAGGTGAGGGTCTCGTAGAAGGGCCGCCCGGCCGGGTCCTTGGCGTACCCGAAGATCCGGTGCGGGATGCCCAGCTCGAAGGGCAGCAGACCGGCGAGGGCGAGTACGACGACACGGTGCGCACGGGACTCCATGGCCCGATCGTAGCGAAGCATGTCGTTCGGGCCACTGTCGGCCGACGCCTGCGGGCCGGAAGCTGACTGCGTGACGCAGACAGCCTCCACCCCCGCATCCACACCCGCCCCCACGCCGGCCGCCCCCGCTCCCGCCGCCCCGCGGAAGACGGGGCGCGTGCACCGCGCCTGGTTCGCGGCGGCCGTCGCCTTCGTGACGATCATCGGCGCCGCCGCCTCCGCCTCCCTGCCCGGCCTGCTCATCGAGCCGTTGCACGAGGAGTTCGACTGGTCGCGCGGCACGATCGGGCTCGCCGTCTCGGTGAACCTCGCCCTCTACGGGCTCACCGCGCCCTTCGCGGCGGCCCTGATGGACCGTTTCGGCATCCGCAAGGTGGTCGCCGTCGCCCTGCTGGTCATATCCGGCGGCACCGTGGCCACGCTCTGGATGACCGAGTCCTGGCAACTGATCCTGTTCTGGGGCGTGCTGGTGGGCCTGGGGAGCGGCTCGATGGCGCTGGCCTTCGCGGCGACGGTCACCAACCGCTGGTTCATCGCCCGGCGCGGGCTCGTCACGGGCATCCTGACCGCGGCCGGGGCGTCCGGTCAGCTGATCTTCCTGCCGCTGCTGTCCTGGCTGGTCGAGCACCACGGGTGGCGGCCGGCGGCGGTCACGGTCTCGCTCGCGGCGCTGGTGGTCGTCCCGTTCGTCTGGCTGCTGCTGCGCGACCACCCGGCGGACGTGGGCCTCGCACCGTACGGGGGCGCGTACGCGGAGAAGCCCGCCCCGGTCCCCGGAGCCGCGCGCCGGGCGCTGACGGTGCTGTTCAAGGCGGCCCGCACCGGCCCCTTCTGGCTGCTGGCCGGCACCTTCGCGATCTGCGGCGCCACCACGAACGGCCTGGTGCGGACCCACTTCGTGCCGGCGGCCCACGACCACGGCATGCCGGTGACGGCCGCCGCCGGGCTGTTGGCGGTGATCGGCGTGTTCGACGTGGTCGGCACGATCGCCTCGGGCTGGTTCACCGACCGCTTCGAGGCGCGCCGCCTGCTGGCCGTGTACTACGCCCTGCGCGGGATCTCGCTGATGTTCCTGCCGATGCTGCTGGCCCCGTCCATCCACCCGCCGATGATCTTCTTCATCATCTTCTACGGCCTGGACTGGGTCGCCACCGTCCCGCCGACCATCGCGCTGTGCCGCGAGCGGTTCGGGGAGGACGGCGCGATCGTCTTCGGCTGGGTCCTGGCCTCGCATCAGGTGGGCGCGGCCGTGGTGGCCTTCCTGAGCGGCCTGGCCCGCGACGCCTTCGGCTCGTACGACCTGGTCTGGTACGCGTCGGGCGGCCTGTGCGCGATGGCCGCGCTGATGGCGATGGTCATCCGCCGCCGGCCGGCCGTGACCACGGCCGCCGCCACGGCCTGAGCGCCCCGTGCCGCCGACCGGGCACGGCCCGGCCCGGCGGACGTCGGGACGCGGCGGACGCTCCGGAGCCGGTCAGCCGGCCGGGGTCGTGGACCTGAGGGTGCCGTCCGGGGCCGCGAGGAGGACCGGGGTGTCGGGGCCGCCGAGGTCGCCGACCGCGGCGCGATCGGCGTCGGACGGGGCATCGGCCGCGCTGACCACGGCCGCGGCCTCCAGGGACCGCGCCCCGCTGGCCACGGCCATGGCGACGGCCGTCTGGAGCGCGCTCAGCTTGAGGGAGTCCAGGTCCACGGTCCCGGCGACGTACGTACGACCCGTCTCGTCCCGGACCGCCGCCCCCTCGGGCACCCCGTTGCGGGCACGGGCGCTGCGCGCCAGCGTGATGATCTTCTGGTCCTCGGGGTCGATCCCGGTGTTCCCGGTGCTCTCGGTCATGGGCGAAAGCATAAGGAGCGCCTCGACGGGCCGTGCGACGACCCCGCCGAGGCGCTCTCCCCTCCGTCCCCTCGCCCCCCGTGGACGCGGGGTGCCCGGCAGACGGATCTTGCTCGGGATGCACCAAACCCAAGCACCGGCCGAGAACGACCAACGATCCATGGGCCCCGGAAGCAGGTGACCTTCGCCCCTGCCCCGCTGCCCCGAACGCCCCGTTGCCCCCGACACCCCGGCCTCCCGGCGCACCGGATCAGACCTGTCGGCCGCACGCGTCACGGCCGCCACGCGTCACGGCCGGTCGAGCCGCAGCCGCTCCACCTTCGGAAGCCCGGCGACCACCAGGTCGTACGAGTCCTCCACCAGCTCCCGGACCATCGCATCCGGCAGCCCGCCCACCGTCACCGTGTTCCAGTGCCGCTTGTTCATGTGCCAACCCGGCACGATCGCCTCGTGGTCGGCCCGCAGCCGCACCGCGAGGTCCGGATCGCACTTCAGGTTGATCTTCAACGGAGAGGCGCCCAGCGCCGACAGCGCGAACACCTTTCCCAGCACCTTGAACACCGAGGTCTCGGGGGTGAAGGGGAACTCCTCCACGGCCTCGTTGAAGTCCAGGCAGAACGCGCGCAGTTGCTCCGGGGTCACTCCGAGCCCTCCTCGCCCTCACCGGTCGCCGCGACCACCGGCTCCACCAGCACCGTCACGATCTTGTTCCGCCGTCCCGCCGGGGATTCGGCCGTCAACCGCAGGGGCCGCCCGTCCGGTTCGGGCAGGTCCACGATCGCCGAGGCACCGGTGATCGGCACCCGGCCCAGCGCCTTCGCCAGCAGTCCGCCGACCGTCTCCACGTCCTCGTCGTCGAAGGCCTCGACGCCGAACAGCTCGCCGAGGTCGGTGATGTCGAGCCGGGCCGTGACCCGGTAGCGGTCCTCGCCCAGGTCCTCGACGGGCGGCAGCTCCCGGTCGTACTCGTCGGTGATCTCGCCGACGATCTCCTCCAGGATGTCCTCGATGGTCACGATGCCGGCCGTGCCGCCGTACTCGTCGATGACGACGGCCACGTGGTTGCGCACCGACTGCATCTCACGCAGCAGGTCACCGGCGTTCTTCGTGTCGGGCACGAACACCGCCGGCCGCATCGCCGTCGACACCAGGTCGGACTCCGACTCGCGGCTGATGTGCGTCTTGCGGACGAGGTCCTTGAGGTAGACGATCCCGACGATGTCGTCCTCGTTCTCCCCGGTCACCGGGATGCGCGAGAAGCCGGACCGCAGCGCCAGCGTGGTCGCCTGACGGATCGTCTTGTACCGCTCGATGCAGACCAGGTCCGTGCGCGGCACCATCACCTCGCGCACCAGGGTGTCCCCGAGTTCGAAGACCTGGTGCACCATCCGGCGCTCGTCGTCCTCGATCAGCGATTCCTTCTCCGCCAGGTCGACCATGGCCCGCAGTTCGGCCTCGGAGGCGAACGGCCCCTTGCGGAAGCCCTTCCCGGGCGTGAGCGCGTTGCCGATGAGGATGAGGAGCTGCGGGATCGGGCCCATCACCCGGGCCAGCGGCACGAGGACGTACGCGGCCGCCGTCGCCGTGTTCAGCGGGTGCTGCCGGCCGATGGTGCGCGGCGACACCCCCACGGCGACGAACGACACCAGCACCATGACCCCGATGGCCACGAGCAGCGCGGTCCAGGTGTCGCCGAACTCGTCGAGGCAGACGTAGGTGACGAGCACGCCCGCCGCCATCTCGCAGGTCACGCGCACCAGCAGCGCGACGTTGAGGTAGCGGGTGGGGTCGGCGGAGACCTGGAGGAGCTTCGCGCTGCCGCGCCGCCCCTCCCGTACGGCCTGGTCGGCCCGGAAGGCGGAGATGCGGGCGATCCCGGACTCGGCGCACGCCGCGAACCAGGCGACCACGACCAGCAGGACGGCGCCGGTGATGAGTTGCGCGGCGTTCACGAGACGGTGGGTGCGGGTGACGGACCGGTCAGGCCGCGCTCACCGCGCCAGCCGTCGACGATGGCCGCCTGGAGGCCGAACATCTCGGCCTTCTCGTCCGGCTCCTCGTGGTCGTACCCGAGCAGGTGCAGCACCCCGTGGACCGTCAGGAGCCCGAGCTCCTCGTCCATGGAGTGCCGCGTCGGCGCTTCCTCGCCCTGCCGCTTGGCCACTTCGGGGCACAGGACGATGTCGCCGAGAAGCCCCTGCGGGGGCTCCTCGTCGTCCTTCGCCGGCGGACGGAGTTCGTCCATCGGGAAGGACATGACGTCGGTGGGCCCGGGCAGGTCCATCCACTGGATGTGGAGCTGCTCCATCGCCGCCTCGTCGACGACGATGACGGACAGCTCGGACAGCGGGTGGATCCTCATCCGGGCGAGCGCGTAGCGGGCGATGTCGAGGATCGCCTGCTCGTCGACCTCGATTCCGGACTCGTTGTTGACGTCGATCGACATGGTGCGCTGGGTTCTACTTCCGCTGGTGGCCGTTCCGGGACTGCGTGGGGTCCCGGCTGTCGTCGTACTTCTCGTACGCGTCGACGATACGGCCGACCAGCTTGTGCCGGACGACATCCTCGGACGTGAGCCGCGAGAAGTGGATGTCCGGCACCCCTTCCAGGATGTCCTGCACCTGCCGCAGGCCGCTCTTGGCCCCGCCCGGGAGGTCGACCTGCGTCACGTCACCGGTGACGACGATCTTCGAGTCGAAGCCGAGTCGGGTGAGGAACATCTTCATCTGCTCGGTGGTGGTGTTCTGCGCCTCGTCGAGCACCACGAACGCCTCGTTCAGGGTGCGGCCCCGCATGTACGCCAGGGGCGCCACCTCGATGGTCCCGGCCGCCATGAGTCGCGGGATCGAATCCGGGTCGATCATGTCGTGCAGCGCGTCGTAGAGCGGGCGCAGGTACGGGTCGATCTTGTCGAACAGCGTGCCCGGCAGGAAGCCGAGCCGCTCGCCCGCCTCGACGGCGGGACGGGTCAGGATGATCCGGCTGACCTGCTTCGACTGCAGGGCCTGGACCGCCTTGGCCATGGCCAGATAGGTCTTGCCGGTGCCCGCGGGACCGATGCCGAACACGATCGTGTTCTTGTCGATCGCGTCCACGTACCGCTTCTGGTTGAGGGTCTTGGGACGGATGGTCCGGCCGCGGCTGGACAGGATGTTCTGGGTGAGCACCTCGGCGGGTGTCTCGTCCCCGGCGCCGCCCTTTCCGTTGCCGTTCGCCTTGAGCATGGCGATCGAACGTTCCACTGCGTCCTCCGTCATCGACTGCCCGGTGCGCAGCACCAGCATCATCTCGTCGAACAGGCGCTGGATCAGCGCGACTTCCGCCGCGTCGCCGATCGCGCTGACCTGATTGCCCCGAACATGGATGTCGGCCTTCGGGAAGGCCTTCTCGATCACGCGCAACAGGGCGTCGCCCGATCCGAGCACGGTCACCATGGGATGGGTGGCCGGAACGGTGAAGTGGGCGCGCGCCTGGCCCGGCGCGGGGGTGCGGGCTGTCGGTGTCTGAGTCATGGGCCGGCACTGTGGCCTGCGCATACCTCCCACTGAGGGGTCGCTCGGGTCGTCGACCTCCGGACTACCAAGCGTACGTCTCCGTCGCCGCTTCCCCGAGAGGTTTTCCCGCACGCGTCCCGGCCTGTCGGGGCGCGGCGCGCCCCGGGCCCGGGTCCTGTCGTCGAAGTGGCGCCGCGGGCCAGGCGAGACTTCGACGACAGGGCCTAGACGGGGTGCCGGAAACCGATCGTGGGGACCGCGCGGCGCCTCGGTCCCGGTGTCGTCCCGGACGGGACCAGCTCCTCCAGGAAGGCGTACCGGCCCCGCAGCTCGGCCGGGGCCGTCTGCCACCAGTGCGCGACCTCCGGCCATCCGGGGGCCGACAGGGAGCCGCCGAACTCCTGGACCGACAGGGCCGCCGTCAGCCCCGCGAAGGCCAGCCGGTCCACGAGCGGCCACTCCGCGAGGGTGCCGGTCACGAACCCCGCCACGTACACGTCGCCGGCGCCCGTGGGATCCAGCGCGTCCACGACGATCGCCGGGACCTCGGCCGTCTCCCCGGTCCGCCCGTCGACCGCGTACGAGCCCTCCGCGCCCATCGTCACCACAGCCAGCGGCACCTTCTCGGCCAGCGCCCGGGCCGCCGCGCGCGGGCAGTCGGTCCGGGTGTAGCGCATCGCCTCGCCCGCGTTCGGCAGGAAGGCCTCGCAGTGCTCCAGATCGTCCAGCGCCCCCAGGTCCCACCGGCCGCTCTCGTCCCAGCCCACGTCGGCGAAGACCAACGAGCCCTGCCGGGCGGCCTCGGCGACCCAGGGCTCGCCCCGGCCCGGCGCCAGCGAGGCCACGGCCGCGCGGGCGCGCGGCGGGCACAGCGGGAAGGGGTCGGGGCCCGCCGGGGGCGGGGCCTCGTGGCCGTGGGAGACCATCGTGCGCTCGCCCTCGTACGCCATCGAGACGGTGACGGGGCTGTGCCAGCCGGGGAGGGTGTGGGACATCGACAGGTCGATGCCCTCGCCCTGTTCGAGCGCGTCCCAGCAGTACTCGCCGTAGTGGTCGTCCCCGAAGGCGGCGGCGAGCGAGGTCCGCAGGCCGAGCCGGGCGAGCGCGGCGGCCATGTTGGCGACGCCGCCGGGGCTGGAGCCCATGCCGCGCGCCCAGGATTCCGTGCCGCGGACCGGCGCGGAGTCGAGGCCGGTGAAGATGATGTCGAGGAAGACCGTCCCCGTCAGGAAGACGTCGCAGCCCGGTTCTTGGGGATCCCGCACCGGACCGAGCGGGTCCAGTGTCATGGGTCGGCTGGTGCGGCTGTCCCGACTGGTCACGGTGTGCTCCCCGTTTCGTGCGTGTGCGGATCGAAGTCTCGTGGATGTGGCGAAGAGTCGTTTCTGCAAGTCGGCTTGAGGCGGAAAACAGCCACCCCTGCCCCGGTTCGACAGGCGCAAACCCCAGTGTGACGCAGATCACCACCTGGTGGCTCTTCTGTCGACCGCCGAGCGCTTGATAAACAGGTGCACCGCCCACTCTCCGGAACCCTGGTTCCAGCTGCGCTGCAACGGAAACACCCGTGTCGATCACCTCCCCCGCGCCCTCGTCCGCGCACCCCGCCGCCTGGCCCCTGGTGGCCCTTTTCACAGCCGGATACGCGGCGCCCTACCTCCTCCCGACCGTGGTCGGTCGACTCGACGCGTACCTTCCGCTGAGTCCCGCCCAGGCCGGTCTGATCGGCTCGGCCCTCCTCCTCGGATCCGCCGGCGCCGGGTTCACCCTCGCCTCCCGCATCCCCCACCACGGGCCCCGCGCCCTGGCCCGGCTCGGACTGCTGCTCGCCGTCGCGGGCTACGGCACCGCGGCGTCGACCTCCCTCCTGCCCCTGGTCGTCGTGGGCGCCGTGATCGGCGGCTTCGGCTCCGGGACGGCGACCGCCGTGGCCGCCTCCGGGATCGCCGGGACGCGCGATCCGCACCGCACCTCCGCCCTCGGGCTGCTGTCGGTGTCGGCGACCGCGGGCGCGCTCTACCTGACGCTGCCCCGGTTCGGCGGCGACCTGCTCGGGCACGGGCTGCCCTTCGCGGCCATCGCCCTGGTCGCCGCGGCGGTCTGGCCCGCGACCTCCCGACTCGGCGGCCCGGCCGCCCCCGGCCCCGCCGCACGGACCACCGGGCGGCTCCCCTACCCGCGCGCCGGGGTGGTCCTGGCGGGCGGCCTGCTGCTGTGGTCGCTCGCCCAGAACTCGCTGTGGGGGGTCAGCGGCCGGATCGGCGCCGAGCAGGCGGGCCTGTCCGAGGTCACCCTCGGCGTGGTCTTCGCCGCGGCGTTGGGCGCGGGCCTGGTCGGTGTCACGGCCGCCTCCGCCCTCGGCTCCCGGTGGGGCCGGGCCGTCCCGATCGGCGCGGGGACCGCGGTGATCGCCTGCTGCCTGGTGGTGGCCACCTCCGCTCGGGGCCTGGGCGGCTTCGCGGCCGGGGAGATCCTCTGGAACGCCTTCTACCCGGTGGTCCTCTCGTACGTCATCGGTCTGGCGGCGGCCCTGGACCCGCGCGGCCGGTGGGCGGTGCTGGCCGGCTCCGCCTCCTCCCTCGGGGTGGCCTGCGGGCCCGTCACCGGCAGCCTGCTCGCCGAGGCCGTCGGCTTCCCCGCCATGGGCCTGACCCTGGGCGCCCTGCTGGTGGCGGTGGCCTGGCCGATGACCGCCGTCGCGCTGCACGCGGGCGGTCGACCGTTGGTGCCCGGCTCGGTCCGGCGCCGCGGCGGCGCGCCGGCGGCCGTGCTGGCCGCGAGCGCGGGCGCCCCGACGGGCGCGGTGCCCCGGGTCGGCGCTCCGGAGCTGGAGGTCGCCGAGATCTCGGTGCGCCCCGTGCGCCGGCTGCCCCGCAGGGTGCTGCTGCTCTCCCCCGCGGCCCGGCGCGCCCGCGCCCGAACCGAGGACAGGGCGCCAGGCCGGCGGGTCTCCGTCTAACTCCGCTTCGGCACCGGTACCCGTACGAGGTCGGCGGCGATCGTCAGTTCGCCCGCGTAGCCGGCCTCGCGGGCCTGCCGCTCGAACTCGGTCGGGTCGGAGTAGCGCTGCGAGAAGTGCGTCAGCACCAGGTGCCGGACGCCCGCGTCGCGTGCCACCCGGGCGGCCTGACCTGCGGTCAGGTGGCCGTGGTCGGTGGCGAGTCGCTCGTCCTCGTCGAGGAAGGTCGACTCGATGACGAGCATGTCGCAGCCCTCCGCGAGCGCGTACACGCCCTCGCAGAGCCGGGTGTCCATGACGAAGGCGAACCGCTGCCCGGGCCTGTGCTCGCTGACGTCGTCCAGGGTGACGCCGTTCAACTCCCCCTCGCGCAGCAGCCGGCCCACGTCCGGGCCCTTGATCCCGCGTTCCGCGAGCAGCCCCGGCACCATGCGGCGCCCGTCCTGCTCGACGAGCCGGTAGCCGAAGGCCTCCACCGGGTGCGAGAGCAGTCGCGCCTCCAGGACGTACGCGGACTCGCGCGCCAACGTCCCGTCGGCGGACACCGGTTCCTCGCGGAGCGGGACGGTCTCGCGGTAGGCGGTGGCGTACCGGAGCCGGTCGAAGAACTTCTGCCCCGAGGCGGGGTAGTGCGCGGTGACCGGGTGCGGGACCCGGTCGAGGTTGATCCGCTGGATCACCCCGGCCAGGCCGAGGCTGTGGTCACCGTGGAAGTGGGTGACGCAGATCCGGTTGATGTCGTGCGCGGCCACCCCGGCGCGCAGCATCTGACGCTGGGTGCCCTCGCCCGGGTCGAAGAGGATGCCCTCGCCGTCCCAGCGCAGCAGGTAGCCGTTGTGGTTGCGGCTTCGGGTGGGCACCTGGCTGGCGGTGCCCAGCACCACGAACTCTCGTACGGACACGGCTTATCCGGGGGGCCACTCGAGGCCGCGGCCACCGAGGACGTGCGCGTGCGCGTGGAAGACGGTCTGCCCGGCGCCGGCGCCGGTGTTGAAGACGACGCGGTAGCCCTGGTCGTCGACCTTCTCGTCCGCGGCGACCCGACCGGCCTCGCGCAGCACGTCGGCGGCGACACCCGGCTCGGCGGCCGCGAGGGTGGCGGCGTCGGGGTAGTGCACCTTGGGGATGACGAGCACGTGCGTGGGCGCCTTCGGGCTGATGTCCCGGAAGGCGACGGTCGTCTCGGTCTCCCGGACGACGGTCGCCGGGATGTCGCCCGCGACGATCTTGCAGAACAGGCAGTCCGCCTGGGGTTCCCCGGCCATTGCTGAGCCTCCCGTGAAGGTGATCGGTCCCGGCATCGTATCCGCCGGCGCCCCCGCCCCGGCCAGGGGTTTCCGGCGCGGCCCGATCAGCCCCAACGCCCCGTGCGGGCCAGCAGGACCGCGGCCGCGGCGGTGCCGGCGGTGGAGGTGCGCAGCACGGAGGGCCCCAGCCGGTACGGGAGGGCGCCGGCTTCCGCGAAGGCCGCGAGTTCCTCCGGGGAGACCCCGCCCTCGGGGCCGACGACCACGACGACGGACCCGGACGAGGGCAGTTCGGCCGTCGCCAGGGCTCCGGAGGGCGCGTCCCGGTCCTCGTGCAGGACCACGGCCAGATCGGCCTCGGCGAGCAGCGCCGCCACCTGCTTGGTGGAGAGGGCCTCGGCCACCTCCGGGAAGCTCACCCGGCGGGACTGCTTGCCCGCCTCCCGGGCCGTGTTGCGCCACTTGGCGAGGGACTTGGCGCCCCGGTCGCCGCGCCACTGGGTGATGCAGCGCGAGGCCTGCCAGGGGACGATCGCGTCGACGCCGGTCTCGGTCATGGTCTCCACCGCGACCTCGCCCCGGTCGCCCTTCGGCAGTGCCTGCACGACGGTGATCCGGACGGCGGGCGCCGGCTCCTCGAAGGCCCCGGACACGGACACGACGAGCCGGTCCTTGCCCTCGGCCGCCTTCACGACGGCCTCGGCCCAGCGGCCCCGGCCGTCCGTGAGGACCACCGCCTCGCCGGGGTTGAGCCGCTTGACCGACACCGCGTGCCGACCCTCGGCGCCCTCCAGGGTGAACTCCGGCCCCGCGGGGACCTCTTCGACCACGAACACGGGGGCCGTCATGACGCTCTCCTCATCTGCAACACCTTCAACGCGCGCTGTGCCTCGGCCAGTTCGGCCGCGAGCACCTCCGTCAGCTCCCCGGCCGGCAGCGTCCGCGCCAGCCGGTGGCCCTGGCCCGCCCACAGGGCCATGCCCTGCGGGTCCCCGGCGGCGGCCGCCGCCTTGCGCAGGCCCGAGGTCAGGTGGTGGACCTGCGGGTAGGCGGCCGGGGCGTACGGGCCGTGTTCCCGCATGAAGCGGTTGACCAGGCCCCGCGCGGGCCGGCCGGAGAAGGCTCGGGTGAGTTCCGTGTGCGGGAAGAGCGGGTTCGTCAGCGCCTTCTTGTGCAGGGGGTGCGCCCCCGACTCCGGACACGCCAGGAAGGCCGTGCCGAGCTGGGCGGCCTCCGCGCCCGCCGCGAGCACCGCCGCGACCTGCGCGCCGCGCATCAGCCCGCCCGCCGCGATGATGGGGAGGGCCACGGCCTCCCGCACCCGGGCGACCAGCACGAGCAGTCCGACCCCGGCCGTGCCGTCGATCTCGGGGTCGTCGCGGTGCGTGCCCTGGTGGCCGCCCGCCTCCACGCCCTGGACGCAGACGGCGTCGGCTCCCGCCGCCTCGGCGGCCCGCGCCTCCTCCACCGAGGTCACCGTGACGACGGTGTACGTGCCGACCTCGCGCAGCCGGGCGCAGACGGCCGCGGGCGGGCAGCCGAAGGTGAACGAGACGACGGGGACGGGGTCCTCGACGAGGATGGCGAGCTTGGCCTCGTAGCCGTCGTCGGAGGTGCCGATGATGTCCTCCTCGGCGAGCGACACCTCGTACCAGTTGGCCTCGCCGGCGAGCTGTCCCCGGTACGTCTCGATCTCGGCCGGGTCCACGTAGCCGGTCTGCGGCATGAAGAGGTTGACGCCGAACGGACGTCGGGTGAGCGCGCGCAGCCGCTTGATCTCCTGGTACATCCCGTCGGCGGTCTTGTAGCCGCCGGCCAGGAAGCCCAGCCCGCCCGCCTCGCACACGGCGGCGGCCAGCGGCGGACAGGAGGCGCCGCCCGCCATGGGCGCCTGCACGATCGGGTAAGGGGTGAGACCGTTCGGCGAGGAGGACATGGACTGCATCGTGCCACGTCCGGCGCACCGGGCCGAATCATCACGTTCGCCTGGCATAGTCCGCTTCCGGTCCGCTTCCAAAGTCTGTCGACCCGGCGTCGGCGGGCCGGCCGATCCACCGTCGCGCCCCGGCCCGCACGGCAGCGAGCCCGACCCGGGACCTCCCCGGATCGGGCTCGTGCGGGATACCGCGGGCGGCCGGTCAGCGGCCGTTGAACGCGTCCTTCAGACGACTGAACAGACCCTGCTGGCCCGGCGCGAACTGGCCCATCGGCCGCTCCTCGCCGCGCAGCTTCGCGAGCTGGCGCAGCAGCTCCTCCTGCTGGGCGTCCAGCTTGCCGGGGGTGGTGACCTCGACGTGGACGATCAGGTCACCGCGCCCGCCGCCCCGCAGGTGCGTGACGCCGCGCCCGTGCAGCGGGATCGCCTGCCCGGAGCCGGTGCCGGGCCGGATGTCGATCTCCTCCAGGCCGTCCAGCGTCTCCAGCGGGCATTTGGTGCCCAGGGCCGCCGCCGTCATGGGGAGGGTGACCGTGCAGTGCAGGTCGTCCCCGCGCCGCTGGAAGGTCGGGTGGGGCAGCTCGTGGATCTCCACGTACAGGTCGCCGGCGGGGCCGCCGCCGGGGCCGACCTCGCCCTCGCCCGCGAGCTGGATGCGGGTGCCGTTCTCGACACCGGCGGGGATCTTGACCGTGAGGCTGCGGCGGGACCGCACCCGCCCGTCGCCCGCGCACTCGGGGCACGGGGTGGGGACGACGGTGCCGAAGCCCTGACACTGCGGGCAGGGCCGCGAGGTCATGACCTGGCCCAGGAAGGACCGGGTGACCTGCGAGACCTCACCGCGACCGCGACACATGTCACACGTCTGCGCCGAGGTGCCGGGGGCGGCGCCCTCACCGGAGCAGGTCGTGCAGACCACGGCCGTGTCGACCTGGATGTCCTTGGTCGTCCCGAAGGCCGCCTCGTCCAGTTCCAGGTCGAGGCGGATCATGGCGTCCTGGCCGCGGCGGGTCCGCGAGCGCGGTCCGCGCTGCTGGGACTGGCCGAAGAAGGCGTCCATGATGTCGGAGAAGTTGCCGAAGCCACCCGCCCCGAATCCGCCCGCGCCGCCGCCGCCCGAGGAGGACAGCGGGTCGCCGCCGAGGTCGTGGACCTGCTTCTTCTGCGGGTCCGAGAGCACCTCGTAGGCCGCGTTGATCTCCTTGAAGCGCTCCTGCGTCTTCGGGTCCGGATTCACGTCCGGGTGGAGTTCGCGCGCGAGGCGACGGAAGGCCTTCTTGATCTCGTCCTGCGATGCGTCGCGGCGCACGCCGAGAACGGCGTAGTAGTCCGTGGCCACTTACGACTCCGCCAGGATCTGTCCGACGTAACGTGCCACTGCGCGTACCGCTCCCATCGTTCCGGGGTAGTCCATGCGGGTCGGTCCGACCACGCCGAGTTTGGCGACTGCTTCGCCGCCCGAACCGTAGCCGACCGAGACGACGGACGTGGAGTTCAGTCCCTCGTAGGCATTCTCATGCCCGATCTTCACGGCCATCCCCGACTCACTGGCCTCGCCCAGCAGCTTGAGGAGCACGACCTGCTCCTCCAGCGCTTCGAGCACCGGCCTGATCGTCAGGGGAAAGTCATGTCCGAACCGTGTGAGGTTGGCGGTGCCGCCGATCATCAGCCGCTCCTCCGCCTCCTCCACGAGCGTTTCGAGAAGGGTGTCGAGGACGGCCTTGACCGTCGCCCGGTCCTCGGTCTCGAAGGACTCCGGAAGGTCCTGTACCAGCGGCGGCACGTCGGTGAACCGACGGCCGACCACCCGGCTGTTGAGCCGCGCCCGCAGGTCGGCGAGCGAGGTCTCCCCGAAGGGCGTCTGGCAGTCGACCAGCCGCTGCTCGACCCGCCCGGTGTCCGTGATCAACACGAGCATCAGGCGCGCGGGCGCCAACGACAGCAGCTCGACGTGCCGGACGGTGGAACGGGTCAGCGACGGGTACTGCACCACGGCGACCTGCCGGGTGAGCTGGGCGAGCAGCCGTACGGTGCGCCCCACGACGTCGTCGAGGTCGACGGCGCCGTCGAGGAAGTTCTGGATGGCCCGCCGTTCCGGCGTGGACAGCGGTTTGACCCCCGCCAGCTTGTCCACGAAGAGCCGGTAGCCCTTGTCCGTGGGGATCCGACCGGCGCTGGTGTGGGGTTGGGCGATGTAGCCCTCGTCCTCCAGCAGCGCCATGTCGTTGCGCACGGTGGCGGGCGACACGCCGAGCCGGTGCCGCTCGGTGAGCGCCTTGGAGCCGACCGGCTCCTCCGTCCCGACGTAGTCCTGGACGATGGCGCGCAACACCTCGAGTCTGCGTTCGCTGAGCATCGCGCACACCTCCGGATGCGGTCGGTCGTCTTCGGTCTTCGTTCGGTCCCGTTCCCGGGCCTTGTTGGCACTCTGCACATTCGAGTGCCAGAGATCCCCCGGTCAGTGTACGGCCGGGTGGTACGCGGGAGGCAAGGGCGGCCCGTCAGGGTAGCGTCGCGGCATGGACGTGCAATGGGAAGAGGCGGGCTGGGAACGGCTGACCGGGCGGGTCGGACGGCGTCGGCTGCCGGTGTGGGACTGCACCGTGGGACTGGTGGTGGGCGACGATTCGGTCCTCCTCGTCGACCCCGGTTCGTGCGTGCGCGAGGGTGCGCGGGTGCGGGCCGAAGCGGAGCGGCTGACCGGCCGGCACGTGACCCATATCGCATTCACGCACGGACATTTCGATCACGTACTCGGTGGCTCCGCCTTCACGGGCGCCGAGTTCCACGGCGCGGTCGGCCTGGACAAGGTGCTGTCGACGCCCACCGGCCGCGAGGAGCTGCGGCACAGCGCGACCGCGCAGGGCCTGGACGCGGCGGAGGCCGCGGAGGCCGCCGACCTGGTCGTGGCGCCGGGGCACCCGGTGTCGGGCGAACGGACGCTGGACCTGGGCGCCGTACAGGTGCTCCTCGCGAACCTCGGGCCCGCGCACTCCCAGCACGACCTGGCGGTCTTCGTGCCGGGCGAACGGGAGGTCGTCTTCTGCGGGGACCTGGTCGAGGAGTCGGGCGAACCCCAGGCCGGATCGGACGCGGTGCCCGGCCAGTGGCCGGCGGCCCTGGACCGACTGCTCTCGCTGGGCGGCGACGACGCACTGTACGTGCCGGGTCACGGAGCGGTGGTCGACGCGGCCTTCGTCCGTGCGCACCGCGACACACTGGCAACGAGGTTCGGCGTGTCGACGGCATGAGCCCGGGCTCTCTCGTACGGTCGCCGAATGCGTGAGTACTCCCCCGACCTGACCCCGCCGTGGAAGCGCGCCAAGGCCGTGCCCGAGGTGCCGGCGGACCGCGACCTGGTGGTCGAGGTGGCCGGTACGGACTTCTGCGGCGCGGTGGTGGCCTGCGAGGCCGGCACGGTGACCCTGGAGGACCGCTTCGGCAAGCGGCGGGTCTTCCCGCTGGAGCCCGGCGGCTTCCTGCTGGACGGGGCGGTGGTCACCCTGACCCGCCCGTCCCGCGCCCCGGCCGCCCCGGCCCGTACGGCCTCGGGCTCGCTCGCCGTCCCCGGGGCCCGGGCCCGGGTGGCCCGGGCGGGCCGGATCTACGTCGAGGGCCGCCACGACGCCGAGCTGGTGGAGCGGGTCTGGGGCGACGACCTGCGCATCGAGGGCGTGGTCGTGGAGTACCTGGAGGGCATCGACGACCTGCCGACGATCGTGGCGGACTTCGCGCCGGCCGCGGACGCCCGGTTGGGGGTCCTGGTGGACCATCTGGTGCCGGGTTCGAAGGAGTCGCGGATCGCCGCCGAGGTGACCTCTGCGCACGTCCTGATCGTGGGCCATCCCTACGTGGACGTCTGGCAGGCGGTGAAACCGTCCGCCCTGGGCATCGCGGCCTGGCCGGTGATCCCGCGCGGGGAGGACTGGAAGACGGGCGTCTGCCGGGCGCTGGGCTGGCCGCCGAACACGGGCGCCGCCTGGCAGCACATCCTGTCCAGGGTGACCTCGTACCGCGATCTGGAGCCGACCCTGCTGGGCGCGGTGGAGCACCTGATCGACCACGTCACCGCCTGACGGGGCGCGGCAGGATCCGAAAGGACCGGCCCTAGTCCACCAGGTCGCGGACGACCGCGTCGGCCAGCAGCCGCCCCCGCAGGGTCAGCACGGCGCTCCCGGCCTCGTACGGGCCGGGGGCCAGCAGTCCGTCCGCCAGGGCGCGTCGGGACGCCGCCAGGCCCGCGGGGGCCAGCAGCGACAGCGGTACGCCGTCCACGAGCCTCAGCTCCAGCAGGATCCGCTCGACGCGTCGGTCCTCGTCCGACAGGAGTTCCCGGCCAGCGCCCGGCGAGCGGCCCTCGGCCAGCGCCGCGGCGTAGGCGCCGGGGTGCTTCACGTTCCACCAGCGCACCCCGCCCACGTGCGAGTGGGCGCCGGGGCCCGCCCCCCACCAGTCGGCGCCGCGCCAGTACAGCTCGTTGTGCAGGCAGCGCCCGGCCTCGGAGGTGGCCCAGTTCGACACCTCGTACCAGGAGTAGCCGGCCTCGGCCATCACCGAGTCGGCGATCAGGTACCGGTCGGCGTGCACGTCGTCGTCCGTCATCGGGACCTCGCCGCGGCGGATCCGTCGGGCCAGCTGCGTGCCCTCCTCGACGATCAGCGCGTAGGCGCTGACGTGGTCCGGACCGGCCCCCAGCGCGGCCGCCAGCGTGGCCCGCCAGTCCTCGTCGGACTCGCCGGGAGTGCCGTAGATCAGGTCGAGGTTCACGTGTTCGAAGCCGGCCGCCCGCGCCTCCGCCACGCACGCCTCGGGGCGCCCGGGCGTGTGGGTGCGGTCGAGCACCTTCAGGACGTGCTGCTTGGCGCTCTGCATGCCGAAGGAGACCCGGTTGAAGCCGCCCGCGCGCAGTTCCGCGAGGTACCGCGGGTCCACCGATTCCGGGTTGGCCTCGGTGGTGATCTCGGCGTCCTCGGCGAGCCCGAACTCGTCGCGGATCGCCGCGAGCATCCGCACGAGGTCCCCGGCGGGCAGCAGGGTGGGCGTGCCGCCGCCCACGAACACGGTGCGCACGGCCCGCGGGTCGTCCCCGAGGACCTTGCGCGCCAGCCTGACCTCGTCGATCAGGGTGTCGGCGTAGTTCTCACGGGAGGCGAGCACGCCGCCGGTACCCCGCAGCTCGGTGGCCGTGTAGGTGTTGAAGTCGCAGTACCCGCAGCGCGTCGCGCAGTAGGGGACGTGCAGGTAGAAGCCGAGCGGCCGCTCGCCGGCGCCCGCCAGGGCGTGCGACGGCAGCGAGCCGTCTTCGGGCATGGGTTCACCGTCGGGCAGTGCGGAAGGCATGAGCCCATTGTCCCGCACCGCCCGAAGGTCGTTTACGCTCCGCGACCGCGGAGGGCCCGGAGGCCCGGGCCGCCAGGGGTCACGCCTCGTTCGAGCCCGCGTACATCTCGTCGATGAGGTACTTGAACTCGCGCTCCACGACCGGCCTCTTGAGCTTGAGGCTCGGGGTGAGGTCGCCGTGCTCGACGTCGAGGTCGCGGGGCAGCAGCCGGAACTGTTTGATCGTCTGCCAGCGCTGGAGGCCCTCGTTGAGGGTCTGCACGTAGGTCTCGACGAGCCGTACCGTCTCGGGCGCGGCCACGACCTCGGCGTACGTCTTGCCCTCCAGGCCGTGGTCGGCCGCCCAGGTCAGGATGGCGGGCCCGTCCAGGGCGATCAGCGCGGAGCAGAAGTTCCGGTCGGCGCCGTGCACCACGATGCTGGAGACGTACGGGCAGATCGCCTTGAACCGGCCCTCGATCTCGGCCGGGGCGACGTACTTGCCGCCCGAGGTCTTGATCAGGTCCTTCTTGCGGTCGGTGATGCGCAGGAAGCCGTCCGGGGAGAGCTCGCCGATGTCGCCGGTGTGCAGCCAGCCGTCGGCCTCCAGCACCTCGGCGGTCTTGTCCGGCAGCCCGTGGTAGCCCTGCATGATGCCGGGGCCGCGCAGCAGGATCTCGCCGTCGTCGGCGATGCGGACCTCGGTGCCGGGGAGCGGCTTGCCGACGGTGCCGGTGCGGTAGGCCTCGCCGGGGTTGACGAAGGAGGCCGCGCTGGACTCCGTGAGGCCGTAGCCCTCCAGGATGTGGATGCCGGCGCCGGCGAAGAAGTAGCCGATGTCGGGGGCGAGGGCCGCGGAGCCGGAGATCGCGGCGCGCAGCTTTCCGCCGAAGGCGTCGCGGAGCTTGGAGTAGACGAGCGCGTCGGCGACCTTGTGGCGGGTGGCGAGGCCGAAGGGGACGGAGGCGTTGCCGGTGCGCCGGAAGTTGTCCTGGCTGACCTTGGCGTACTCGCGGGCGACGCCGGCCGCCCACTTGAAGATCTTGTACTTGGCCCCGCCTGCGGCGCGCGCCTTGCCGGCGGCGCCGTTGTAGACCTTCTCGAAGATGCGCGGAACGGCGGCCATGTAGGTCGGCTGCACGATCGGCAGGTTCTCGATGATCTTGTCGATCCGGCCGTCGATGGCGGTGACGTGGCCGACCTCGATCTGGCCGGAGGTCAGCACCTTGCCGAAGACGTGCGCGAGCGGCAGCCACAGGTACTGGACGTCGTCCGAGTTGATCATGCCGGTCGCGACGGTGGCCTTGGCCATGTACGACCAGTTGTCGTGCGGCAGCCGCACGCCCTTGGGGCGGCCGGTGGTGCCGGAGGTGTAGATCAGGGTGGCGAGCTGGTCGGCGGTGATCGCCGCGATCCGCTCCCTGACCGCCTCGGGGTGCTTGGCAAGGTACTCCTTGCCGCGCGCCTCCAGGTCGGCGAGGGAGAGCACCCAGCCCTCGGGGTCGCTCTCGTGCGCGACGGCGTCCTCGGCGTCCAGCACCACCACGTGGGCGAGGCGGGGCAGGTCGGCGCGGTGCGCGCGGGCCTTGGCCAGCTGCTTGGCGTCCTCGGCGATCAGCACCCGGCTCTCGGAGTCGGCCAGGATGAACGCCGACTCCTCGCCGTTGGTGCTCGGGTAGATCGTGGTGGTCGCGGCGCCGGCGCACATCACGCCGAGGTCGGCCAGGATCCACTCGACCCGGGTGTTGGAGGCGAGCGCGACCCGGTCCTCCGACTGGAGTCCGAGGTCCGCGAGGCCGGCGGCGATGGCGAACACCCGCTCGGCCGCCTGCCCCCAACTGAGCGACTTCCAGTCGTCGGGGCCCCCCGAGCCGCCGGCCGCGGGGACCGGATAGCGGTAGGCCTCGGCGTTCGGCGTGGCCGCGACGCGCTCAAGGAAGAGGGCCGCCACGGTGGGCGGGCGGTTCTCGATCAAGGTCTGTGTGTCGCTCACGACATCCTCCGGACCGGTCCACGCGGCAGTGCGTGGGCGTGGGGCGCTTGGGACGGGCGGGTGGGGACCTGCGCGTACGGCTGGCGAGTTTGTGACTGGCGAGTAACCATCAAGCAGTGATCAGACTAGAGGCCGCCCGCCCGACGCGTAAGAGGCGGCAAGCAGCCGCTTCATAACGAAACGGGCCCCCATGCGGGTGCATGTGGGCCCGTTTCTCACGACATGGGACAGGCGCGCTTCTTGACCTGCCCTTTACACCGGTCCGGCGTCCGCTACTTCTTCTTGCCGGACTCGTCGCTGGAGAGGACGGCGATGAAGGCCTCCTGCGGGACCTCCACGGAGCCGACCATCTTCATCCGCTTCTTGCCTTCCTTCTGCTTCTCCAGCAGCTTCCGCTTACGGGAGATGTCACCGCCGTAGCACTTGGCGAGGACGTCCTTGCGGATCGCGCGGATGGTCTCGCGGGCGATGACGCGGGAGCCGACGGCCGCCTGGATCGGGATCTCGAAGGCCTGGCGCGGGATGAGCTCGCGCAGCTTCGCGACGAGGCGCACGCCGTAGGCGTAGGCGGCGTCCTTGTGCGTGACGGCGGAGAAGGCGTCGACCTTGTCGCCGTGCAGCAGGATGTCGACCTTGACCAGCCCGGAGGCCTGCTCGCCGGTGGGCTCGTAGTCGAGGGAGGCGTAACCGCGCGTCTTGGACTTCAACTGGTCGAAGAAGTCGAACACGATCTCCGCGAGAGGCAGCGTGTAGCGGATCTCGACCCGGTCCTCGGAGAGGTAGTCCATCCCGAGGAGCGTGCCGCGGCGCTGCTGGCAGAGCTCCATGATCGCGCCGATGAACTCGGAGGGCGCGAGCAGGGTGGCGCGCACGACCGGCTCGAACACGTCCGAGATCTTGCCCTCGGGGAACTCGCTCGGGTTGGTCACGTTGACCTCCTTGCCGTCCTCCAGGACGACCCGGTAGATCACGTTGGGCGCGGTGGCGATGAGGTCGAGGCCGAACTCGCGCTCCAGGCGCTCGCGGACCACGTCCAGGTGCAGCAGGCCGAGGAAGCCCACGCGGAAGCCGAAGCCCAGCGCCGCCGAGGTCTCCGGCTCGTAGACGAGCGCGGCGTCGTTGAGCTGGAGCTTGTCGAGGGCCTCGCGCAGGTCGGGGTAGTCCGAACCGTCGAGCGGGTACAGGCCCGAGAAGACCATCGGACGCGGGTCCTTGTAGCCGCCCAGGGCCTCGGTCGCGCCGTTGTGCAGGCTGGTGATGGTGTCACCGACCTTGGACTGACGGACGTCCTTCACGCCGGTGATGATGTAGCCGACCTCGCCGACACCGATGCCGTCGGAGGGGGTCATCTCCGGGGAGGAGACACCGATCTCCAACAGCTCGTGGGTCGCGCCGGTGGACATCATCCGGATGCGCTCGCGCTTGTTGAGCTGACCGTCCACGACACGGACGTAGGTGACGACGCCCCGGTACGAGTCGTAGACCGAGTCGAAGATCATCGCGCGGGCGGGGGCGTCCTTGGGACCGACCGGGGCCGGAACCGTGGCGACGATCTTGTCGAGCAGCGCCTCCACGCCGAGACCGGTCTTCGCGGACACCCGCAGCACGTCCTCGGGCTGGCAGCCGACCAGGTTCGCGAGCTCCTCCGCGAACTTCTCCGGCTGGGCGGCCGGCAGGTCGATCTTGTTCAGCACCGGGACGATCGCGAGGTCCTTCTCCATCGCCAGGTACAGGTTGGCGAGGGTCTGGGCCTCGATGCCCTGCGCGGCGTCCACGAGCAGGACCGTGCCCTCGCAGGCGGCCAGGGAGCGCGAGACCTCGTAGGTGAAGTCGACGTGTCCCGGCGTGTCGATCATGTTCAGGATGTGCGTGTTGCCCTTGCCCTCGCCCTCGGTGGGCGCCCAGGGCAGACGGACCGCCTGCGACTTGATCGTGATGCCGCGCTCACGCTCGATGTCCATGCGGTCGAGGTACTGGGCGCGCATCTGCCGCTGGTCGACGACGCCGGTGAGCTGGAGCATCCGGTCGGCGAGCGTCGACTTGCCGTGGTCGATGTGCGCGATGATGCAGAAATTGCGGATCAGCGCCGGGTCGGTACGGCTCGGCTCGGGCACGTGGCTGGGGATCGCGGGCACGCAGTGTCCTGATTCTCGGGTCGTAGTCGGGAAGTCGTCTCTATATACGCTCCATGGTCCCATGGACGGGGGCATGCGCCCGGTTTGGGCCGCCCGGAGCGTGCCTGGTAGCCTGAGCAGCTGTGTCTCGTATGGCCTCAAGCCGTTCGGGACGCAATCCGAAGATCAAACTCTGAACCTGCAAAGGCTCTTTCGTGGCGAACATCAAGTCCCAGATCAAGCGGAACAAGACGAACGAGAAGGCGCGCCTGCGCAACAAGGCCGTCAAGTCCTCGCTCAAGACCGCGATCCGCAAGGCCCGCGAGGCCGTGGCCGCGGGCGACGTCGAGAAGGCCACCGTGGCTTCCCGCGACGCTTCGCGTGCGCTCGACAAGGCTGTCTCGAAGGGTGTCATCCACAAGAACGCCGCCGCCAACAAGAAGTCGGCGCTGGCGATCAAGGTTGCCTCCCTCCAGGGCTGAGCTCCTGATGTGATCGCCGGGTAGGAATGCAGCGGGCCCTCTCTCCCGCTCCTGACCGGCACTCCGCGCCGCACGCGAAGCGTTCGCCACGCGGGTGCGGCGCAACCAGAACCACCGAAGGCCCCGACGGCCACCCTTCCCCAGGGTGCCGCCGGGGCCTTCGCCTTTGCGGGGGTGGGGCCGGGGGCGCTGCCAGGGCGGAGCCGGGGCGCCTGGCCGCCGAGCCGTGGCGGGTGCGGGGGGCGCTGCCCGTGGCCGGGCGGGGCACGCTGTCAAGGCGGGGCCGAGGCGCCTGGCCGCCGAGCCGTGGCGGGTGCGGGGCGCGCGCTGCCAGGGCGGGGTCGGGGGGCGCTGCCCCTGGCCGGCCGGGGCTTCTGCCTGACACCGAAGGCGGGCCGGGCCCGCGCCGGGCCGGGCCGGCCGGATGCCAAGAGCCGCGAGAGCCGCGAGAGCCGTGTGCGGCCGACCCGGGGCGGGACCCGAAACCGAACGGGATCGCCGGCAGGAGACGGACCGCGGCCCGGGACCAGAACCGCAGCCCCGCGAACAGGTCCGATGCCAGTACGGGACCGCAGAACCCAGGGGCGGGCCCGCCGACATCGGGAGACTCCATCACCAGGCCGCCGGCTCGGGACGAGACGCCGGCGCGGGACCGTGGCGCGAGGGCGGGACCGTGGCGCAACCGGGTCCGTGGCGCCAGGGCGGGGCCGTGGCGCGCGACCGGGGCCGGACCGGCCGCCCGCTCGGGAGCAGACCGCTGGTCGCGGAGCCGGCCGACCGCTGCCGGAGCAGAACCGGCACAGCGCGGTTCCGCCGCCGGCCCGGGCAGGACCCTTGCCCCGCCGGACGGCACCCCCTGCGGGTGACCGCGCCCGTTCGGCCCTCCCCGGGGCGGGACCTGGCGCCGTACACCGGCAGGCGCGGGTCCCGCGCGACCCACTCCGCCACGGCGAGCAACTCGGCGGGCACCTCTGCGAGCACCTCGGCGGGGAACTCCCGCGGCACGTCGGTCCGGGTCTCACCCGGGCCCCGGGGCCCCTCGGCCGCACGCACCGTGGAGCACCAAACGGGCGCCGGCTAACCTGGACGGATGACCGAGCCCTGGAACTCGACCGACGTGGGGGTCCTGCGCCTCCCCTCGGGGCGGCTCGTCCGGGGACGCGGACTCAGCCGGCCCCTCCCGGCCGGTCAGGAACCGACGTACGCCGTGTACCTGCTGGGCTCGCCACCACCCGAGGTCGCCTGGGAGGTCGAGTGGCTGCGCTGGCCCGACTTCCGGCTCCCCTCAGACCGGTCCCACGCCCGTGAACTCCTCACCCTGGCCTGGGAGCGCGCGGCCACGGACCGCGTCGAACTCGCCTGCGCGGGCGGCCGCGGTCGTACGGGAACGGCGTTGGCCTGCATCGCGGTGCTGGACGGCGTCCCGGCGGATCGAGCGGTGGAGTTCGTCCGTCGCAACCATCACCCTCGCGCCGTCGAGACGCCCTGGCAGAAGCGCTACGTCCACCGCTTCGGGGGACCGCCCTCACGACCGACGCGAGCCGCCCCCACCGACCCGCCCTGAGCCCACGGCCGCGCTCGCGCAGCCGAGGCGAAGCTCCGGCCCGCGCACCACAGGGCGCGGAGCCGCACACAGTCCGCCGACACCCCCGTACTCCCGCACCCCGCCATCCCGCCGAAACAGGCGAGGGGTGTCCACGGGGAACGAACGGCGCCGGAACGGAAACCGCGGCTGCCGCAGGACCTGCAACCCGCCGGAGGCTACCGGCGGTTCGGGCGGGCCGCCCGGGCCACCGCCACGACCGCCTTCTCCAGCGCGTACTCCGGGTCGTCGCCACCGCCCTTCACGCCCGCGTCGGCCGCGGCCACCGCACGCAGGGCGTCCGAGACGCCGTCCGCCGACCAGCCGCGCATCTGCTGCCTGACCCGGTCGATCTTCCAGGGCGGCATGCCCAGGTCCCGGGCGAGGTCCCCGGGGCGGGCCCCGCGCGGGGCGGAGGCGAGCTTGCCGATGGCTCGGACCGCCTGCGCCAGGGCGCTGGTGATCAGTACCGGCGCCACTCCGGTGGACAGCGACCAGCGCAGCGCTTCGAGGGCCTCGGCCGCACGCCCCTCGACCGCCCGGTCGGCGACCGTGAAGCTGGAGGCCTCGGCGCGACCGGTGTAGTAGCGCCCGACCACGGCCTCGTCGATGGTGCCCTCGACGTCCGCGCACAGTTGCGCGGCGGCGCTCGCCAGCTCCCGCAGGTCGCTGCCGATGGCGTCGACCAGGTTCTGGCAGGCCTCGGGGGTGGCCGCTCGTCCCAGTGTCCGGAACTCCCCCCGCACGAAGGACAGGCGGTCCGCGGCCTTCGTCATCTTCGGGCAGGCGACCTCGCGGGCACCCGCCTTGCGTGCCGCGTCCAGCAACCCCTTGCCCTTGACGCCGCCGGCGTGGAGGAGGACGAGGATGATCTCCTCGTACGGGGCCGTGAGGTACGCCTTGACCTCCTTCACCGTGTCCGCGGACAGGTCCTGCGCGTTCCGCACGACCAGGACCTTGCGCTCGGAGAACAGCGAGGGGCTGGTCAGCTCGGCCAGCGTGCCGGGCTGGAGCTGCTCGGAGGAGAGGTCCCGCACGTCGGTGTCGGCATCGGCGGCACGAGCCGCCATCACCACTTCCCGGACCGCGCGGTCGAGCAGCAGATCCTCCTGCCCCACCGCGAGGGTGAGCGGGGCGAGCGGATCGTCGGTGGAGTTCTTCCTGGTGGCCATCGCCTCCAGCATCCCACGCCGCACTGACACTCCCCCTCCCGCCGTACCCCCTTCCGCGGTGCCCGAGAATGGTCGGGTGAACGCGCGACATGTACTCGTCCTGCCCGACCGTGACGCCGCCGAGGAGGTGGCGCGCGAACTCGTCGACCGCTTCGGCGTGCCCGAGGAACCCCAGCTGGTCCGCGACGCCCTCGCCGGCGAGGACGACGCGGAGGACGCCCAGTGGCTGGTGGTCGTCGAGGACCCGAGGGAACGCCTCGACGCGTCCGCGCTGGACGAGTTCGCCGGCGAGTACGACGGGTGGCTGGAGGCTCCCTGAGCCTCGCCGGGCGGGTCCTACGCCTTGTGCACGATCTGGATGTCCAGGTCCACTGCCACGCTCGAACCGATCGCCGCGATCCCGTGCGCCAGCATCGACTGCCAGTTCAGGGTGAAGTCCTCGCGCTGGAGTTCGGCGGTGGCCCGGCACGCGGCACGCGGCTCGCCCTCCAGGCCCGTGCCGTGTCCCAGGTACTGGGTGTCCAGGGTCACGGAGCGGCTCACTCCGTGCAGGGTCAACGCGCCCGCGACCGCCCAACGGCTGCCGCTGCGGTGGATGAAGCGCTCGCTGTAGAACTCCACCGTGGGGTGGCGTGCCGCGTCCAGGAAGTCCGCTGAGCGCAGGTGGTCGTCGCGCATCCGCAGGCCCGTGTCGATGCTCGCCGCGTCGATGATCACGCGCATGGAGGAGTCCTCCATGCGCTCGGCGATCCGGACGGCCCCGGCGAAGGTGCTGAACCGGCCGTGGATCCGGGCGAAGCCGATGTGCCGGGCCGTGAATCCGATCGACGAGTGCGTCGGGTCGAGTTCCCAGTGGCCGGGCGCCGGCAGCAGGGGCGGCTCGACGGCGTCCAGGATGATCTCCGCGGTGCCGGGCTGCGGATCCCCCACCAGCGTCGCGCCGTGGAACGGCGCGTAGCCCTCGGCGGTCACCGAGAGCCGGTACTCCCCCTCGGGCATGGCCGCGGTGAACCCGCCGTACGGATCGGTCTCGCCGCTGACGACGCGTCGGCCGATCGGGTCGGTCACCTCGAACTTCGCTTGCCGGATGGGCTGGTGGACCGTATCGAGAACGCGACAGCTCAACAGTCGCGCGGTGTGCGGGAGCGCGAGTGTGGCGGTCGTCAGGGAGCCGGCGCTTCCGGCCGTCTCCATCCCCCGTCGGCGTCCGAACATGGTTGGTGCACCCCCGTGCTGTGTGGACTTGTACCGTTCTGGCGAAGACGCATTCGATCATGCTGCCGGGTTGTGGGCAAACAGAACGGGTGTGCCCGGTATGCCCGCGTCGCCTGCCCCGCCGTCCGGACGGAAAGGCCCGCAACCGCGGGCCGCTTCCGGAGATCGCCACCGAACCGTCGGTATCGGTGCGCAACACCGTCGCGCCCATCGCCCGCAGTCGCGCGAGCGTACCTGGCGCCGGGTGCCCGTAGCGGTTTCTTGTACCGACGGGAACAATCGCGATCCTGGGCCTGACCCGATCCTGGAGTCCGGGGTCCTGGTGCGCCGAACCGTGGTGGGCGACCTTCAGGACGTCCACCGGCCCCAGTTCCGGATGGCTCCTCAACAGGGCCTGCTGGGCGGGCGGTTCCAGGTCCCCCAGGAGGAGCAGGGTCAGCCCGGAGGTCCGTGCGAGCAGGGCCACGCTCGCGTCGTTCGGCCCCTCCGGCGCCGGGCCGTCGGCCGTCGGCCACAGCACCTGCCACTCCAGCGTTCCGGCCCGGCGGTGTTCCCCGGAGGCGGCGGTCACGACGGGCACCCGAGCCGCCGCGGCTGCTCGGCGAACGGACTCGGCCTGCGCATGCGGCTCCGCCAGGCCGGTGGTCTGGATCACACCGACGGTGCGCCCCCGCAGCACTCCTGAGATTCCGCCCACATGGTCGGCGTGGAAGTGCGTCAGCAGCAGCAATGGGATCCTGCTCACACCCAGTTCGCGCAGGCAGTCGTCCACGGGGTCGGGATCCGGCCCCGCGTCCACCACGACGGCCGTACCCGGGCTCACCGCGAGGACGGCCGCGTCCCCTTGGCCGACGGCGCACTGTACGTAGGTCCAGTCGGGCGGAGGCCAGCCCTTGAACGGTCGTGTGAGCTGCGGCGGCCGCAGGACGGCCAGGAGCAGCAGCACGGCGAGGGCGGAGCAGAGCCCGCGCCGGCGTCCCCACCGGACGCAGAGCAGCAGCACGCCGGCCGTCGCGGCGACGAGCAGCAGTCCACCGGACAACCCGCCCGGCCAGGGCAGTTCCGCCCCCGGCAGTCGCGCCCCGGCCCGCGCCACCGCGGCGATCCACCCGGCGGGCACCCCGGCACACCAGGCGAGCCACTCGGCGGCGGGCATCCACAGCGGGGCCACCGCCAGCGTCGCGAAGCCGAGCACCGTCGCCGGTCCCGCCGCCAGTTCGGCGAGCAGGTTGCACGGGACCGCCACCAGGCTCACCCGGGCGGTGAGCACGACGACCACCGGCGCGCACACCGCCTGGGCGGCCGCGGCGGCCCCCACCGCGTCGGCGAACCTGGGCCGCAGCCCCCGCCGTTGCAGGGCTTCGCTCCACCGGGGGCCGAGGGTGAGCAGCGCCCCCGTGGCCAGTACGGACAGCAGGAAGCCGACGCTGCGGGCCAGCCAGGGGTCGTAGAGCAACAGCAGCAGGACGGCGGCGGCGAGGGCCGGGACCAGCGACCTGCGCCGCCCGGTGGCGAGGGCCAGCAGGGTGACGGCCCCGCAGGCGGCGGCCCGCAGCACGCTCGGCTCCGGCCGGCACACCACCACGAAGCCCGACGTGAGCGCCGCTCCGCACAGGGCGGTGGCCCGCAGCGACAGCCCGAACCGGGGTGCCAGTCCGCCGCGTTCGGCGCGCTGCGCGCCGGCCGGGGGCCCGATGAGCAGGAACAGCACCACGGTCAGGTTCGATCCCGACACGGCGAGCAGGTGCAGCAGATCGGTGGCCCGGAAGGCGTCGTGCAGATCGGTAGGCACCCGGGAGGTGTCCCCGACCACCAGCCCGGGCAGCAGTGCCCTGGGGTCGGGCGGCAGGCCCTCGGTGGCCTCCCGCAGGCCGGCCCGCAGCGCCCCCGCGACGCGCTGCGAGGCGTCCGGCCCGCCGCTGACCCGCGGCGGGGTGTCCCCGGAGAGACGGAGCAGTGCCACGGCCCGTTCCCCGTCGCGGCCCGGCGCCAGCCGGCCCACCGCCTCGACCCGGGTGGAGGGCTGCAGCCGGGCCCAACCCGGGTGCCCGGCCAGGACCCGTACCGGGGTCTCGACCCTGGTGGCCGTTCCGTCGGGGCCGGTCATCCGGGTCACCACCGCGTCCAGTGCCACAGCGGGCGGCCCGCCTCCGCCGCGCACGGTACGGGGGTCCGACTCGACGGTGAGTTCCACCGCGACCCGGGTGTGCCCCCGAGCGGCGCCCTCGACGGGTCCGGCGCGCGCCTCGGCCCGCTGGAGCCCCGCCACCCCGGCTCCGGCCGCCGCACACAGCAGGGCGGCGGCAAGGGCGGTACCGATCCCCCACGACGGCCCCGGCAGCCGGTGACCGGCGAGGAACAGCGCGCCCGCGACGGCCACCGCGAGGCCCACCCCGACGGCGGTCCACCCGGCCGGTGTCCCCAGTGCGACGGCCGAGGCCACCCACGTGGCCGTCGCCGGCGCGAGGAGGCGCAGGTCCGTCGGGCCGGACCGCTCGACCCCGTTCACGGCCGCACCAGCGCACGCAGCTCGGAGAAGCGTCGTTCGCCGATGCCGTCGACCTGTCGCAGTTCCTCCACGGACCGGAAGCCGCCGCGCGCCGTCCGGAAGTCGATGATGTGCTGCGCGAGCACCGGCCCCACCCCGGGCAGCCCGTCCAGTTGCTCGACGGTGGCGCCGGCGAGACTCAGCGGTCCCGGGGCGGAACCGGGCCCTGAACCTGACGGCCCCCGCCCGGAAGCCGAGCCCTGACCGGGAGCGGCGCCGCCTGCCGCCATCGGCTGCACCGGGACGCCCACCACGACCTGCTCGCCGTCCACGAGCACCCGGGCCCGGTTCAGCCCGGTGGTGTCCGTGCCCGGCCGCACTCCCCCGGCGGCGGCCAGGGCGTCCTCGACCCGCGAGCCCGTGGGCAGCCGCCGCACCCCCGGGTCCCGGACCTTGCCGCTGACGTCCACCACGACCCGGGCTTGGGTCGCCGCCGGGGAGGGGCCCGCGGCCGGAGCCACCACGGCGGGCGCCGTCACCGACTCCGGCCTCGCCGTCCAGTACTGCTGCGCGGCGAACCCGAGGGCGCCGACCAGGACCACCGCCACGGCGGCCACCGTCCTCGGCTGCATCCCGCAGCGCGCCTGTAGCCACACCGGCATCCGCTCCCGCACCGCGAGCGACCACGCGTCCCGGCCCGCGAGCCCCATCGCCGGGTCGCCCGTCGCCACTTCCCCGACGCGCGCCGCCGGATGCGTCACCGGATCCGCCACCGGTTCGGGCACCGGATCCGATCTCACCACCACGGGCGCCACGTCGGGTGGCGGAGGCGTCAGCATGGCCTCGGCCCTGCGTCGCACCGCAGACGGATCCGGTCGTGGCCGGCGCCCGACGACACGAGCCGCCCGACCACGGGAACCGGCACCGCCCCGTCCACCGAACCCACCACCGGCACGGCGGCCGAAGCGGTCACCGGAAGCTTCGTCGAAACCGTCGCCGAACCGACCGCCGACACGGTGCGTTCGGCCAGGTCCGCGGGTGGCTGCGGCAGCGGCCCCCACGGGCCGCGAAGTACGGGTGCGCGTACGCGTTCGAGTCGTCATGGCACGACGGTAGGGGCCTGCCCCGATCCCCGTTCGGAGCCTTCAATTCCGGTGGATGAACGACCCGTTGTGGAAAACTCGGCCACCCGTTCCGGTGATCAGCGGGGCGCGACGACCGCCGCCAACAACCCCGGCCCGGTGTGCGCCCCGATCACCGCTCCGACCTCGCTGACGTGCAGCTCGACCAGCCCGGGGATGCGTTCCCGCAGCCGCTCCGCGAGCTTCTCGGCCCGCTCCGGCGCCGCCAGGTGGTGCACCGCGACGTCCACCCGGGCCGCGCCGGCCCGCTCGACGGCGAGCTCCTCCAGCCGGGCGATGGCCTTGGAGGCGGTCCGTACCTTCTCCAGCATCTCGATCCGCCCCCCGTCCAGGGTGAGCAGCGGCTTGACCGCGAGGGCCGAGCCGAGGAGCGCCTGCGCCGCTCCGATGCGTCCGCCGCGACGGAGGTAGTCGAGGGTGTCGACGTAGAAGTACGCCGACATGTCCGCGGCCCGCTTCTCGGCGGCGGCCACCGCCTCGTCCGCGGACCCCCCGGCCTCGGAGACCTCCGCCGCCGCGAGCGCGCAGAACCCGAGGGCCATCGCGACCATGCCCGTGTCGACGACGTGAACGGGCACCGGCGCGTTCTTCGCGGCGACCACGGCGGCGTCGTAGGTGCCGGAGAACTCGGCGGAGAGGTGCAGGCTGACGATGCCGGCCGCGCCGGCGTCCGCCGCCGCCCGGTAGGCCCGGGAGAACTCCTCCGGGCTGGGCCGGGACGTGGTGACCGAGCGGCGCTTCTGCAGGGCCAGGGCGAGGCTGCGTGCCGAGATCTCGGTGCCCTCTTCGAGGGCCTCGTCGCCGAGCACCACGGTCAGGGGCACGGCGGTGATCCCATGCCGCGCCATCGCCGGGTGAGGCAGGTAGGCCGTGGAATCGGTGACGATCGCGACATGGCGGGACATGAGCCGGAGGTTACCGCCACAGGAGCCCGTCCGGCAGCCTGGGGCCCATGTCAGGACCCTGCGGGGGATCCCCGGCCCGTGATCTCGTGGCCTCCCCGCGGCGTGACCTCCCCCGCGGCGGGTGTCAGGTGGTGGGCTCCGGGCGGGCCGTCTTCTGCCACGGGTGGCGCTGCGCCGGCTTGGAAGGGTCCAGCGCCGCCGGCCGCGCCGGGCCGGCGCCCGGGGCCGCCGTGGGGCCCGAGGACCGCTCCTGCGCCGCGTCCCAGGCCGCGGCGGCCTCCGCGAGCTCGTCGACCGACTCACGGGACCAGTCCCGCAGCGCGCCCGACTCGACCTCGATCTGCGCGGACAGCGAGGACAGGTCGTCCTGCGCGAAACGTCGCGCCCGGTCGCGGGCGGCCCATCGCAGCGAGTCGGCGGACTCGATGATCTTCGCGGTGCGTTCCCGCAGGTCGGGCAGGAGTTCAGCGGTCCGCTTGCGGTCCGATTCCTGCTCCAGCCGCTTCAGCTCGTCGTCCAGCTCGTACCCGTGCGCGCTCAGTCGCTCGAACAGGCCGATGGACTCCTTCAGCGAGGGATCCTGCTGGGCTCCCCGGTACAGGGCCTGCTGGGTGGCCCGCATCGACGTCCGCAGGTCCAATCGCAGCTGGGCCAGCGCACCCGGGACCCCCACCTGACCCAGGCTCTTCGCCTTCAGGGTGGTGTCCTCGACGGTCCGGCGGGCCTGGGTGATCGTCCGGTCCACGCCGCGTTTCGCCGCCCCGATCACCTTCACGGTGGCCCACGCCCCCAGCCCCAGGAAGGTGAACAGCATCAACAGGGCCACGATGATGAGCACTGAGCCCGGCTCCATGAGGTTCCCTTTCCCCTGCTTTTTCCGTCCCTTCCACCGTAAACGCAACGGGCAGGCCAGGGGTTCCAATCGAACCCCCAACCTGCCCGTAGGGGAGAACCCCCAGCCGTGCCGGATGACCGCTGAACGGCCGCCGGACGGCCCCTGACCCCGTCGGATCAGGGGGTACCCCGTCAGATGACGATGTTCACCAGCTTCGGCGCCCGCACGATCACCTTGCGGATCTCCGCGCCGCCGAGCGCCGCGACGACGCCCTCGTCGGTCAGGGCCAGCTGCTCCAGGTCCGCCTCGGAGATCGCCGGCGGCACCTCCAGCCGTGCCTTGACCTTGCCCTTGACCTGCACGACGCACGTCACGCTCTCGTCCACGACGTACGCCGGGTCCGCCACCGGGAAGTCGTGGTGGACGACCGACTCGCCGTGGCCCAGTCGGTGCCACAGCTCCTCGGCGATGTGCGGCGCCAGCGGGGCGACCAGGAGCACCAGCCGCTCGGCGACCGAGCGCTCCAGCGGCCGGCCGGCCTTCGTCAGGGCGTTGTTCAGCTCGGTGATCTTCGCGATGGCCGTGTTGAAGCGCAGCGCGGCCATGTCGGCGCCGGCCCCGTCGATCGCCTTGTGCAGGACCCGCAGGGTGTCCTCGCCGGGCTCGCCGTCCACGACGGTGACCTCGCCGGTCTCCTCGTCGATCACGTTGCGCCACAGGCGCTGCAGCAGGCGGTACTGGCCGACGACTGCGCGGGTGTCCCACGGACGGGAGACGTCCAGGGGGCCCATCGCCATCTCGTACAGGCGCAGTGTGTCCGCGCCGTACTCCTCGCAGATCTCGTCGGGCGTGACGGCGTTCTTCAGGGACTTGCCCATCTTGCCGTGCTCACGCTTGACGGGCTGTCCCTGGTGGAAGTAGCCGCCGTCGCGCTCCTCGACCTCGGCCGCCGGGACGTACACCCCGCGCGCGTCGGTGTAGGCGTAGGCCTGGATCATGCCCTGGTTGAAGAGCTTGTGGAACGGCTCCACCGAGGAGACGTGGCCCAGGTCGAACAGCACCTTCGACCAGAAGCGCGCGTACAGCAGGTGCAGCACCGCGTGCTCGGCGCCGCCCACGTACAGGTCGACACCACCGTGCGGGGCGTTCTCGCTCGGGCCCATCCAGTACTGCTCGATCGCCGGGTCGACCAGCGCCTCGGAGTTGTTCGGGTCCAGGTACCGCAGCTCGTACCAGCAGGAGCCGGCCCAGTTCGGCATGGTGTTGGTCTCGCGGCGGTAGCGCTTGACGCCCTCGCCCCGGCCCAGGTCCAGTTCCACGTCGACCCACGCCTCGTTGCGCGACAGCGGGGTCTCCGGCTTCGAGGCGGCGTCGTCCGGCTCGAAGGTGCGCGGCGAGTAGTCCTCGACCTCCGGCAGTTCCAGGGGCAGCATCGAGTCGGGCAGCGGGTGCGCGACGCCGTCCTCGTCGTAGACGATCGGGAAGGGCTCGCCCCAGTAGCGCTGGCGGCTGAACAGCCAGTCGCGCAGGCGGAAGTTGACGGTGCCCTCGCCGACGCCGCGTTCGGTCAGCCACTCGGTGATCGCGGCCTTGGCCTCGACGACGCCCAGGCCGTCCAGCGTGATGCCCTCGCCGGTCGAGTTGACGATCGTGCCGTCGTAGGAGGCGAACGCGTCGTCCCACTCCGCCGGGTCGGCGTCGCGGTCGTCGGAGGGCTCCACGACGCAGCGCATCGGCAGCTCGAAGGCCTGCGCGAACGCGAAGTCGCGGGTGTCGTGCGCCGGGACGGCCATGATCGCGCCGGTGCCGTAGCCCATCAGCACGTAGTCCGCGATGAAGACCGGCACCTTCGCGCCGCTGACCGGGTTGATCGCGAACGCGCCGGTGAAGACACCGGTCTTGTCCTTGGCCTCGGCCTGTCGCTCGACGTCCGACTTGGACGCGGCCTGCTTGCGGTACGCGTCGACGGCCTCGCGGGGGTTCGTCGCGCCGCCGGTCCACACCTGGCGGGTGCCCTCGGGCCACTCCGCCGGGACGATCTTCTCGACCAGCTCGTGCTCGGGCGCCAGCACCATGTAGGTGGCGCCGAACAGCGTGTCGGGACGCGTGGTGAACACCGTGACGGCGTCCTCGCCGACGGCGAAGTCGACGCGCGCGCCCTCGCTGCGGCCGATCCAGTTCCGCTGCTGCAACTTGATGGCCTCGGGCCAGTCCAGCGCGTCCAGGTCGTCCAGCAGGCGGTCGGCGTACGCCGTGATCCGCATGTTCCACTGGCTCAGCTTGGCCTTGAAGACGGGGAAGTTGCCGCGCTCGGAGCGACCGTCGGCCGTGACCTCCTCGTTGGCCAGGACGGTGCCCAGCCCGGGGCACCAGTTCACGGGCGCGTCGGAGGCGTACGCCAGCCGGAAGCCGTTCAGCACGTCGGCCCGCTCGCCCGCGGTCAGCCCGGCCCACGCGCGACCGCCCGGAACCTCACGGGAGCCGTCCTCGAAGGCGGCGACCAGCTCGGCGATGGGGCGGGCCTTGGCCGCGTCGGTGTCGTACCAGGAGTTGTAGATCTGCAGGAAGATCCACTGGGTCCACTTGTAGTAGTCCGGGTCGATCGTGGCGAACGAGCGCCGCCGGTCGTGTCCCAGACCCAGCCGGCGCAGCTGGACCTTCATGTTCTCGATGTTCGCCTCGGTCGACACCCGCGGGTGCGTGCCGGTCTGCACGGCGTACTGCTCGGCCGGCAGGCCGAAGGCGTCGAAGCCCAGGGTGTGCAGGACGTTGTGGCCGGTCATCCGCTGGTGACGGGCGAAGACGTCGGTGGCGATGTACCCCAGCGGGTGGCCGACGTGCAGCCCCGCGCCGGACGGGTACGGGAACATGTCCATGATGAACTTCTTGGGGCGCGCGACGACCGCGGGGTCCCCGGCCAGGTCACCCGTCGGGTTGGGGGCCTCGTAGGTCCCTTCCGCGTCCCATACGTCCTGCCAGCGTGCCTCGATGTCGGCGGCCATGGCAGCCGTGTAACGGTGCCCCTCGGCCGCCTCGGGGGCCGGGGTGTTCGTCTCGCTCATGATTTCTGAAGCTCCATCGATCGTCTCTGCCGTCTCTGCCTGCCCAAACGAAAAAGCCCCTCGCACAGGAGGGGACGCCGCGCCGATGCCGACCGCATCCGCCGTGGGGCTCGATGGGTCGGGACTGATCAGCGCGGCTCGGTAAGCAGAAGGCGTACGGCACGCATGGCGTCAGGGTACCGCAGCGGCCCCCAGGGCCGCTCGGCCGTTCCGCCGTGCGGACACGACGAGAAGCGGGCCACCCGATCCGGGTGGCCCGCTTCTCTTCACTGTGGAGCTAAGGAGAATTGAACTCCTGACCTCCTGCATGCCATGCAGGCGCTCTACCAACTGAGCTATAGCCCCTTGTTGTGCTTGTCGTTCTGGTTTCCCTTGCCGGTTCCCCTTGGCGACGTCCCAAACATTACACGGTCATGGCCCTGGTCCAAAAATCGGTTTCGGCGACCTCGGGCCATGTCCGAAATAATCCACTCCGTCACAGGTTCAGGCCGTACCGGCCAAGCACCCCACAGGGGCCTCGCATGCCTCGCCGGTCACTCGCGCCCTACTGCTCACGTCTGCCGCGCGGGTCACGCTCTCGCGAATTGATAGAACCGCTTGAGCGTGCAGTGTTCATCGAGCAGGCGGCCATAGATCGGTTCCCCTTCCAGCTCGCGGTAGGTCTCGATCGGGTCGCCTTTTATGATCAGCGCCCGCGCGCATTCCTCGCACCAGTACTGGTAGTCGGGATTGACCGGGTCCATGTCCCGCACGATCGGCGTGCCGTTGTTGCACCAGTCGCACCGCCGCCGGTGTGCACCCATCCGTCAGCGACTCCCTCCCGCGTCGGGCCGTCGTGTCCCCCTCCGGCCGTCCGATTCTGCCATGCCGGTACGGGCCAGGTCAGCCGACGCCAAAGGAACAAACGCAAGGATCCCGCCCCCTGTTGGGGACGGGATCCTGATTGTGGAGCTAAGGAGAATTGAACTCCTGACCTCCTGCATGCCATGCAGGCGCTCTACCAACTGAGCTATAGCCCCGCTCTCCGCCACGCTTCCCCCGTTTCCGGTGTTCCGCGCTGCGAACAAGAAGAACTCTAGCCTGTGACCAGCCGGAAAGTGAAATCCGGGTGGAAGCCTCCGAGAGCAGCGCTCAGTCGTCGTCGCCGAGCACCGGTTCCGGCAGCGTGCCGGCGTTGTGCTCCATCAGACGCCAGCCGCGCGCGCCCTCGCCGAGGACCGACCAGCAGCAGTTGGAGAGCCCGCCGAGACCCTCCCAGTGGTACGAGTCCAGGCCCAACAGGCGGCCGATGGTCGTGCGGATGGTGCCGCCGTGGCTGACCACGACCAGCGTGCCGCCCTGCGGCAGCCGGTCGGCGTGGCTCAGCACGACCGGGGCGGCCCGGTCGGCGACCTCGGTCTCCAGTTCCCCGCCGCCGCGGCGGACGGGCTCGCCGCGCTTCCACGCCGCGTACTGCTCCCCGTACTTCGCGAGGATCTCGTCGTGCGTGAGGCCCTGCCACTCGCCGGCGTACGTCTCGCGCAGCGCCTCGTCGTGCTCCACCGCGAGCCCCGTGACGGCGGCGAGTTCGGCGGCCGTGTCGGCGGCCCGCCGAAGGTCGGAGGCCACGATGGCGTCCGGCTTCAGCGAGGCGAGCAGTCGGGCGGCGCGGCGCGCCTGCGCCACGCCGGTCCCGGTCAGCTCGATGTCCGTGGAGCCCTGGAAGCGACGCTCCAGGTTCCAGGCGGTCTGACCGTGTCGCCAGAGGACGATCTTCCTGCCGGTCCTGCCCGAACCGGAGCCGGACGAGGTGTCCGTCCCGGTCGATGCGGTCGTGCCCGTGTCGTTCCCGCTCAGAACAGATCACCGTCCAGTTCGTCGTCGCCCTGCGCCTCGCGCAGCTTGGCGTGCTCCTCGGCCTTGCCGATGGTGAGCTTGGCGTCCTCGGGGAGCTCGATCTCGGGGCAGTCCTTCCACAGACGCTCCAGCGCGTAGAAGACGCGCTCCTCGCTGTGCTGGACGTGGACGACGATGTCGACGTAGTCCAGCAGGATCCAGCGGGCGTCGCGGTCGCCTTCACGGCGCACCGGCTTGGCGCCGAGCTTCTTGAGCAGCTGCTCCTCGATCTCGTCCACGATCGACTTGACCTGGCGGTCGTTGGGCGCGGAGGCGAGCAGGAAGGCGTCGGTGATCGACAGCACGTCGCTGACGTCGTACGCGATGATGTCGTGCGCGAGCCGGTCGGCCGCGGCCTGGGCGGCGGCGGTGATGAGCTCGATGGAGCGGTCCGTGGCGGTCACTGGCCATGCTTTCGGGTTGGCGGGCAGATCCTTACAAGGGTCTCATGTACCGCCGACCCCGCCCGCGCGGAACGTTCCGCGCGGGCGAAATCACAGTTCAGGGCCGTGTGCGGGCCGGATCCGGGACCCTCAGGACGCCTTGTAGTCCCGACCCAGAACCACCACGATGTCCGCGTTGACCACGTTCTCGGCCTTCTTCACGACGGTCTCCGGCAGCCCCAGCGTCTTGGCCACCTCGACGGCCCGCTCCCGCTGGGCGTCGTCCTGGTAGGTGATCTGCGAGGTCGCGGCCGTGTCCTCGGCCTTGCCGCCGTCGACGAAGGTGTAGCCGCCGTTGAGCAGGGCCGCCTTCGCCGCGGTCTGCGTCTTCTCGTTCCCGGTGGCGTCCCTGAGACCCACCCGGGGGGTGGCGCCGGGCTGCGCGGCCGTGGCGGAGCCGCCGAGGACCTCTTTGACGATCTTCTTGTTGGCCTCGTCGCTGAGGCCGCCGTCCGGCTTCACCCCGAGGACGTCGGTGCGGTAGTCGCCCACCTTGGCGTGCTCACCGATCCGCGACAGCAGGCCGCCGAGGTTCTGCGCGTCGAGGGCCGGGTCCAGGATCTGGCCCATGCTCTCGACCGTGGTGGCCGCCGCCTTCGGGTCGGCGGGGATCTTCCGCAGGACCGCGTACAGCACCTTGCCCAGCCGGTCCAACTGCCTGGCCTCCGGCTCGCCCTGGCCGCGGTGGGTGGCGTACGCCACGGCCATCGCGCCGTTGAGGCTCTGCTTGGGGCCCTTGCCCACCGCCGGTGTCCTGGCCTTGTCGTCGGCCGGGACCGCGGTGTCGGTGTCCACCTCGATGCCCCCGAGCAGCTCGACCAGGCGCTCCAGGAAGGGGGTGTCCAGGCGCCAGGTGCCGCCGATGCGGGTGCCGAGGACCGAGTCGAGCGCGTCCTTGGTGCCGAGGCCGCCGCCCTCGACGGACTTGCCGAGGGCGATGCCCGTGCCGTCGTTCTGGGGGACGTCGAGGGTGTTGGGCACCAGCACGGTGGCGCCCTGCTTGGTGGTGACGTTGTCGACGAGCAGCGCCGTGGAGGTGCCGCCCTTCTTGGTGTTGAGCACGTGGACGACGATCATGTCGCGCTTCTGGGCGCCGGGGGCGGCCGCTGCGCCCTTCTTGTCACCGGGGCCGTCGAGGAAGGGGATCTTGCCCGCGTACCAGAGGTAGCCGAGGCCGCCGACGACGAACACGGCGAGCACGACGATCAGCGCGACCACCCGGTTGCGGCCCCGGCGGCGGATCTCCTCGCGGCGCTCGGTGCGGCTCTCGGTGAACGCGAGCCAGTCGATGACGTCGTCGGACTCCTCGTCCGGCTGGTCGATGAAGGCGAACATCCCGGTGTTGTAGTCCCGGTCCCCCTCTGATCCGGCGTCGGGCCGCCGCGGCTCGGGGATCCGGGACGTGGCGTGCTCAGGGGCCGGTTCGGGTTCCGCGGGCGCCTGCGGGGCGCCCTGCTGCGGGATCCACTGCCTGGTCTGCTGCCGGGACTGAGGGGTCTCGTACCCCTGGTCGGGGTTCTGGCCGTACGACTCCCGGGTGTACTCCCGGCCCGGGTCGCCCGGGGAGGTCTGCTGCGGCTCCTGGTACTGCTGCTGCCCGTACGTCTGCTGGTCGTAGCCGTACTGCTGTGGCTGCTGGTACCCCTGGTACTGCTGGTGCTGCTGCTCGTACGAGGCGCCCGGCTGCTGCTCGTACCGGGGCGCCTGGTCGGCGGGCTGCGCGGGCACCGGGCCGTACACCGGCTGACCGTACGCGTCGTAGCCGATGAGCTGTTGCTCCTGGGCGGCGTACGGGTCGTACGGATCCTGTCGGTCGTTCACCGCGGGCCCCTCTCTCCGAAACCGGAAGCTCAGGCTCCCCGATACAGCTCACGCTTGTCGATGTAGCGCACGACACCGTCCGGCACCAGATACCAGACAGGATCGCCCTTGGCCACCCGCGCACGACAGTCGGTGGACGAAATCGCCAGTGCGGGGACCTCCACGAGGGAAACACCGCCCTCGGGCAGCCCGTCGTCGGTGAGCACATGACCCGGACGGGTGACGCCGATGAAGTGCGACAGCGCGAACAACTCGTCGGCGTTGCGCCAGGTGAGGATCTGCGCGAGGGCGTCGGCGCCGGTGATGAAGAACAGGTCCGCGTCGTCGTTGATCGCCTTGAGGTCCCGCAGGGTGTCGATCGTGTAGGTGGGGCCGCCGCGGTCGATGTCGATGCGGCTCACCGAGAACTGCGGGTTGGAGGCCGTCGCGATGACCGTCATCAGATAGCGGTCCTCGGCGGGCGACACGGCCCGCTGCGACTTCTGCCACGGCTCACCGGTCGGTACGAACACCACCTCGTCGAGGTGGAAGAGGGCGGCCACCTCGCTGGCGGCGACCAAGTGTCCGTGGTGGATCGGGTCGAATGTCCCACCCATCACGCCGAGCCGGCGCTTGACCGGGCCGGTAGGCATTTCCTGCTCTCCCATGAGCGCAGAGCCTACTGGCCCGGTGAGGCGGCGAGGACCCTCGATCGAGCGCGTGCCACAGGGCCTAGCGGTCGCGGTTCAGGCGGGTGGTCACCCAGAGCATCAGCAGCAGGAGCACGAACGCGCCGCCACCGGTCAGGTACGGGCTCAGGCTGTCGTGGTTGCCGCCGTGCTCGGCGCCGCCCTCCGAGGCGAGCACGACCAGGTTGTGGGCGGTGGTGGAGAGGCTCATCAGGCAGATACCTATCGAGTCGGGGACCGGGCGGAGACTTCCCTCACATCGTATGCGGGGCCCTTGGGCACGCTCACGCCGACTCGGACGTTGGAGAGGATGGACGCAGAAGCGGACAGGCCGAACAAGGGGGAGGGCAAGATGACGGACACCGGTTTCGAGAAGGTGCCGGCGCGGAACCGCAGGAGGTTCCCCGGCATTTCCTCGCGGGCGTACGAACATCCGGCGGACCGCTCGGCGCTGGTCGCGCTGCGCAAGCTGAGCGGCTTCGACACGGTGTTCAAGGCCCTGAGCGGGCTGCTGCCCGAGCGCAGCCTGCGGCTGTTGTTCCTGTCGGAGTCGGTGCGGGTGGGCGAGACCCAGTTCCCGCACCTGCACGGGATGCTGCGGGACGCCTGTTACATCCTGGACCTGGAGAAGGTCCCGCAGATGTACGTGCAGCAGGACCCGAAGCCCAACGCCATGTGCATCGGGCTGGACGAGCCGATCATCGTCGTCACGACGGGGCTCGTCGAACTCCTCGACGAGGAGGAGATGCGGGCGGTCGTGGGCCACGAGGTGGGCCACGCGCTGTCCGGACACGCCGTCTACCGCACGGTGCTGCTGTTCCTGACGGGTCTGGCGATGAAGGTCGCGTGGATCCCGCTGGGCAACGTGGCGATCATGGCGCTCGTCACCGCGCTGCGGGAATGGTTCCGCAAGTCCGAGCTGTCGGCGGACCGGGCCGGGCTGCTGGTGGGCCAGGACGTCAACGCCTCGATGCGCGGCCTCATGAAGATCGCGGGCGGCAACCACCTGCACGAGATGAACGTGGACGCCTTCCTGGCCCAGGCCGAGGAGTACGAGTCGAGCGGGGACCTGCGCGACTCCGTGCTGAAGATCCTCAACGTGTTGCCGCGTTCGCACCCCTTCACCACGGTCCGCGCGGCCGAGTTGAAGAAGTGGTCGCAGAACCGCGACTACCAGCGGATCATGGACGGCCATTACCCGAGGCGGGACGAGGACAAGGACGCCTCGGTGAGCGACTCCTTCCGGCAGTCCGCCTCGCACTACGCCGACTCGGTGCGCACGAGCAAGGACCCGCTGATGAAGCTGGTCGGCGACCTCGCCGGCGGCGCGGGCGACCTGGGCGGCAAGCTCCGGGACAAGTTCACCGGGGCCGGCGCGGCAAACGGTTCCGCGGGCGCCGGCGAGGGCAAGGGCTCCCCCGGCGGCGCTACGGAACAGCCGGGCTGACGGGGCTGACGGGGCCGACGGCTGCCGGCGGAGGGGCCTGGGGGGTCGTGGGCGGCGCCAGGATCCCGCAGAGCCCGGCGGTGCGCCGCGGGTGGCCGGTGGCGTACGGGTCGCTCGCGGCCGGGCCGACGGTGGTGGGTCCGGCCCCTGCGAGCAGCGGCCGGAAGGACGCCGCGGGCTCGGAGGCGCAGTCCTGGGGGCCTGCCATCACGTAGGCGGAGGCCAGCTCCGCCCGGCGTGCGACGAGGTCCTCGCGGTCGAGCCGCAGCCGCAGTTCCCGCCGGACGGTGAAGAGCGAGGCGCCGTCGGCGGCCGAGGGCTGCCGGCCGGCGGAGCGTACGGCGTAGACGAAGGTGTGGTCGGTGGTGACCTCCAGCACCTGGGCGGAGATCTCCTGGTAGGCGAGGACGCCGCTCACCCGGACCCTCGGGTCGGCCACGGCGGCGACGGTGGGATCGAAGCGCACCAGCCACCCTGTGGCGGCGTGCCGCCCGTCGCCGACGGGCGCGGTCATGCTCCGGTCGAACTGAGCGAGCTGATCTGGGTCGAGCAGCACCCGTACGGGCCGTGAGGCGGTCCCGGCGAGCACGTCCGGGTCCAGCGCCGACTGCACCAGGTAGTCCTTGGCGATGGACAGCGCGGAGACGATCTGGCTCTCGCTGAAATGGTGGGTGCGGCGTACGGCCGGCAGGGTGATCCCGGCCGCTCCGATGCGGTACTCGGCCGCCGGGCTCTTCGCGAACAGGTCGGCCGGGTTCCCGCCGGGCACGACGGTGGTCGGCGCGAGCGGGACGACGGTGGCCGCGAGCTGTTCCGCGGTGGCGCCGGGCGCGGGCACGTACGGGTTGCGCAGGCCCATGTAGACGGCGGCGGCGAAGGCCGTGGCGATGAGGAGCACGAGCAGCAGGCCCTGCCGGGCGCCGCGGCCCGGTGTGCCGTCGCGGTGGCCCGAGGAGCCGCCTCCCGACCAGAGGGACCGGCTGCGGACCGCCCGGGCGTGCTCGCCCATGCGTTCCTCGGCGGAGTACTCCTGGAGGCGGGCGGCCCGCACGAAGTCCTCGTCGAACACGACCGACCGGTACTCGTCCGACCGGAACTCGTCATCGCCCTCGCCGATGCCGTCGGGGGCGCCATTGGGTGGGTCTCCTGGAACGGCCATCGCTTCTCCCCGCTGTCCCCGCTTCAGAGAAGCCCCCGAATCCGGTGAACGCAAGCGGGGCGTACTTTCAGGGTTGGCGGCCGACGGGGTACGTAAACGCTCCGACGCCGGTGACTTCGCGCTGCGGGGTGCTGGCTGGGGCGGGTGCGTGGTCCGCGTCTCCTGAGGCGCTGCGGTACACGGCGCTGAAGGCGAGCGCGATCATTCCGAGGCCCATCACGAAGGCCAGCACCCAGGCGACGGGGCGCAGCCAGGGTGCCCGGCCGCGGTAGGGGCGCATGCTGCCGCCGTAGACCCCGTAAGGGCCTTCCGCGTAGCCGTGACCGTGGCCGTGGGGGCCGTGTTCCCAGCCGGGCTCGTCGAGGCCGTACCCGTCGGGGTGGCCGTAGGAGTAGCCGTCGTGCTCGTCCTCGGTGGTCCAGCCGCCCGCCACGCGTGCGGCCTCGGCCTCGGCACGCGCCCGGTCGGCGGCCCGCTGACGCTCGGCCGCGCTCGGTTCATGGATCTCGGCGCTCCGGACGAAGGCCTCGTCGAACACCACGGAGGCGAAGTGCTGATCCGCGCCTCCGCGGTCGTCGTCGGGCTCCCCGTCGTCCGGGAACGGCTTGCCCCCCACGTCGTCCGGCACGGGACCAGCGTAGACCTGGGGGGCGGCTTTGGGCAGGGTGTCCGCCGAATTCCGGCCGCCCCGGGTTCCCGGAACGACTACCGGACGTGACCGTCGCCGGTGACGATGTACTTGGTGGAGGTGAGCTCCGGAAGGCCCATCGGGCCCCGGGCGTGCAGCTTCTGCGTGGAGATGCCGATCTCCGCGCCGAAGCCGAACTGGCCACCGTCCGTGAAGCGGGTGGAGGCGTTCACCGCGACGGTGGTCGAGTCGACCAGTTGGGTGAAGCGGCGCGCGGCGGCCTGCGAGGTGGTGACGATCGCCTCGGTGTGTCCCGAGGTCCAACGGCGGATGTGCGTGACGGCGTCGTCGAGGGAGTCCACGACGGCCGCGGCGATGTCGTAGGAGAGGTACTCGGCCGCCCAGTCCTCGTCGGTGGCGGGCAGCGCGGTGACCTTGGTCCCTTCGGCGTACGAGAGGATCTCGCCGTCGCCGTGGACGGTCACTCCGGCGTCCGCGAGGGCGTCGAGGGCGAGCGGCAGGAACGCGGCGGCGATGTCCCGGTGGACGAGGAGGGTCTCGGCGGAGTTGCAGACCGAGGGGCGCTGCGCCTTGGAGTTGACGAGGATGTCCACGGCCATGCCGAGGTCTGCCTGGGCGTCGACGTAGACGTGGCAGTTGCCCGTGCCGGTCTCGATGACCGGGACGATGGACTCCTCGACGACGGTCTTGATGAGCGAGGCTCCGCCGCGCGGGATCAGCACGTCGACGAGGCCGCGGGCGCGCATCAGCTCGCGGACGGAGTCGCGGGACTCGCCGGGGACGAGTTGGATGGCGTCGGCGGGCAGTCCGGCGGACTCGATGGCGTCCCGGAGGATGGTGACGAGGGCGCTGTTGGAGGCGTAGGCGGAGGAACTGCCGCGCAGCAGGACGGCGTTGCCGGACTTGAGGCAGAGTGCGGCGGCGTCGACGGTGACGTTGGGGCGGGCCTCGTAGATGATGCCGACGACGCCGAGCGGTACCCGGATCTGGCGGAGGTCGATGCCGTTGGGGAGGGTGGAGCCGCGGACGACCTCGCCGACGGGGTCGGGGAGGGCGGCCACGTCGCGGACGTCGGAGGCGATGGCGGCGACGCGCTCGGGGGTCAGGGTGAGACGGTCGATGACGGTCTCGCTCGTGCCCGCCTCCCTGGCCTTGTCGGTGTCGAGGGCGTTGGCCTCGACGATCTCCGCGGTACGGGCCTCCAGCGCGTCCGCGATGGCCAGGAGGGCCGCGTCCTTGGCGGACCGCGGGAGTGGGGCGATGGCTGCGGCGGCCGTCCGGGCGGCTTGCGCGGTGGCGATCACGGGGGAGGCTGCGGTGGCGTCGTCGAGCGAGGTCATGCGGCCCAGGGTATGCCCCGGTCCGGACGGGGCCGAGAGGATTTCACCCCGCGAGACGGCCCCCGGCGGGGTGGCCCACCGCGGGGTGGCCCACCGCGGGGCGGTCCACCGCGCGACAGGTCACCGCGGGCGGGCGGCTCCCGGGGGCCGTCTCACGGGCCCCCGGGCACGTCCTCGCGCTCAGTAGGGGTGCACGCCCACCGGGTGGGCCGGGGGCGGGCCGTAGCCCTCCGCCACGCGTTGGTGGTAGGTCGCGCGGTCGATGACCTCCAGGCCGACGATCTCCCAGGGCGGGAGCTTCGCCGAGGACCGGTGCTCGCCCCAGAGCCGCAGGGCGACGGCGGCCGCGTCGTGCAGGTCGCGGGCTTCCTCCCAGTACCGGATCTCGGCGTGGTCGTCGGCGTACCGGCTGGTCAGCAGGAAGGGATGGTCATGGGCGAGCTGTTCCAGCCCGCGCCGGACCTCGGACAACGGCGCCGGCTTGCCGGAGACGCTCAGGGTGACGTGCCAGAGGCGAGAGGTGTCCGGCCCGTCCCCGTTGCCGCCCCCGCCAACGCCGCCGTCACCGTCCCCGGTGCCGACGCTGGTCAGCGCTCGTCTCACCAGCCGCCTCCTGTCTGCGCTACGCGTGTCCGCCCCACACAGTTGACCAGTCCTCGGCCGGCCGCGCGGCGGTTTTGCCGAACCTCAGCCCTGCAGCAGGACCAGATCGTCACGATGGACGACCTCCCGCTCGTACGCGGGTCCGAGCTCCCGCGCGAGCTCGCGAGTGGAGCGGCCGAGGAGCTGCGGGAGTTCCTTGGCGTCGAAGTTGACCAGCCCCCTGGCCACGGCGCGGCCGTCGGTGGCGCGCAGTTCGACCGGGTCCCCGGCGACGAAGTCGCCCTCGACGCCGGCGATCCCGGCGGCCAGCAGGGAGCTGCCGCGTTCGGTGACGGCGCGCACCGCCCCGTCGTCCAGTACGAGGTGCCCCTGGGGGGTGGAGGCGTGTTGGAGCCAGAGCAGCCGGTCCGCCGAGCGGCGGCCCGTGGAGTGGAAGAGGGTGCCCGTGCCGCGCCCCGCGAGGGCGTCGGTGGCCTGGCTGGCGGAGGTGAGGACGACGGGGATGCCGGCGGCGGCCGCGATGCGGGCCGCCTCGACCTTGGTGACCATGCCGCCGGTGCCCACGCCCGCCTTGCCGGCGCTGCCGATGGAGACGTGCTCGATGTCCTCGGGGCCGCGCACCTCGTCGATGCGGGTGGTGCCGGGGAGCGAGGGGTCGCCGTCGTAGAGGCCGTCCACGTCGGACAGCAGCACGAGCAGGTCGGCGCGGACGAGGTGGGCGACCAGGGCGGCGAGCCGGTCGTTGTCGCCGAACCGGATCTCGTCCGTGGCGACGGTGTCGTTCTCGTTGACGACCGGGAGCGCGCCCATGGCGAGGAGCTGGTCCAGCGTCCGGTAGGCGTTGCGGTAGTGCGCGCGCCGGCTGGTGTCGTCGGTGGTCAGGAGGACCTGGCCGACGCGGATGCCGTAGCGGGCGAAGGACGCGGTGTACCGGGCGACGAGCAGGCCCTGTCCGACGCTGGCGGCGGCCTGCTGGCGGGCCAGGTCGGTGGGGCGGCGGCGCAGGCCCAGCGGGGAGAGTCCGGCGGCGATGGCGCCGGAGGAGACCAGGACGATCTCCTTCTCGCCGCCGCTGCGGGCCTTGGCCAGTACGTCGACCAGGGCGTCCACCCGGTCCGCGTCGAGCCCGCCGGTGGCGGTGGTCAGGGAGGAGGAGCCGACCTTGACCACGATCCTGCGGGCGTCCACGACGCTCTGCCTAGCCGCTGACACGTCTGTCCCCTTGCCCCTTGCCTGATGTTCCCGGCGCCTTGCCGCAGGTGCCGGGAACTCAATCTACGGGGTGGCCCGTCGGGGCCGCGCGCGGGTTTCAGAGGGTGGACGAACCGCGGGCCGGCTCGGCTTCCGTCGCGGCAGCGGCGCCCGGGACCAGGATCTTGCGGGACAGCAGGAAGGTGAACGGGATGGCCACGACGGCCGCGACGAGCGGGGCGATCCGGTCGTCCATGCCGGCCCACTGCACCAGGACGAACAGGCCGACCGACTGGATGACGTAGTTGGTGATGTTCGTCAGCGGGAAGAGCGCGAACTTCTTCCACGTGGGCCGGGTCCGGTAGGTGAAGTAGGTGTTCATGAAGAACGAGCCGACCATCGACAGCAGGAAGGCGAGCGTGTACGCGGCGAAGTACGGCATCCACGGGTGCAGGAGCAGGTAGATGCCGAAGAAGGTCGCGGTGTTGACGCCGCCCACCAGGCCGAAGCGGATGATCTGCCCCAGCTGTTCCCGTCGGGTGCTCCGGGGCGCCGGGGTGCTCCCGGTCACCGGGGGGTGACCGGGGGCGGGGACGTTCGAAGTCATCGGCGGCTGCGCTCCGAGATCACGGCTTCGGAGACGCCGGGCACCCGCTCCGCGCCGTGCGCTTCCTTGACCAGGAAGTGCGGGCGGCGCTTGGACTCGTAGTAGATGCGGCCGATGTACTCGCCGATCAGCCCGAGCATGATCATCTGGACGCCGCCCAGGCCTGTGATGAGCGCCACGAGCGTGACGTAACCCGGGGACTCGACCCCGTACGTGATCGCCATCACGGTGGTCCACAGGGCGTAGAGGCCGGTGAGTGCGACCAACGACACGCCGAGCCAGATCCCGATCCGGAGCGGACGGTTGTTGAAGGAGATCAACCCGTCCATGCCGTAGTTCAGCAGGGCGCCGAACTTCCACTTCGTCTCGCCGGCCTCGCGCTGGGCGTTGCGGTAGTCGAAGTGGACCGTGTCGAAGCCGATCCAGGAGAAGAGTCCCTTGGAGAAGCGGTTGTACTCGGGGAGCGCGAGCAGGGCGTCCACGGCGGGGCGCGAGAGCAGCCGGAAGTCCCCGACCCCGTCGGTCAGCTCGACGTCCACCCAGCGGTTGACGCCTCGGTAGTACATGCGGCTGAGGGCGGAACGGACCTTCTTGTCGCCCTCGCGGGTGCGACGCGCGATGACCTGGTCGTGTCCCTGCCGGTAGTGCTCGAGCATGGTGGCGATGAGTTCCGGCGGGTGCTGGAGGTCCGCGTCCATGATCACCACGGCGTCGCCGGTGGCCTCGCGCAGCCCGGCGAGCATGCCCGACTCCTTGCCGAAGTTCCGGCTGAAGGAGACGTAGCGCGTCTGGTCCCCGTACTCCGCGGCGATCTTGCGGAGTTTCTCCAGCGTCCCGTCCCGGCTACCGTCATCGACGTAGCAAACCTCGTACTCGATGGGCAGGGCGTCGAGAACCCTGCGGATCTCTGCGTCGAAGCGGTCGATGACGGCTTCTTCGTTGTAGCAAGGAACAACTACGGACAGCTTGGTCATGAACACTTCCTGCCGGATCCGAACGGGTGATTGTCGACGACTGACTCGACACCACCACCTCTTGAGAAGTATGCACGGCCGAGCCGCGCTGCCCGAGTCGAGTGCCGCACACGGTAGCTTTGTCGGGATAAACGCAATGGAACAAAGGGATCGAGGTGCACGTGCCTGACGTCTCCGTGGTCGTCATCGTCTACAACGACGCAGAGCGTCTGCCGACAGCCGTCCAGTCGGTTTTGGACCAGACCCTGCACGGGGTCGAAGTCGTGATCGTGGACGACTGCAGCAAGGACCGTTCCTTCGAGGTCGCCAAAGAACTCGAAGCAGCGCACCCGGGGCGGGTGCGTGCCTACCAGTTGCCCGAGAACAGCGGCGCCGGCGGCGAGCCCCGCAACATCGGCATCGGCCATGCCGAGGGCCGCTACGTCATGTTCCTGGACAGCGACGACATCCTCGAGGTGAACGCCTGCCGCAACATGCTGGAGGCCGCCGAGCGGACGGACGCCGACATCGTCTCGGGGCTGTGCGTGCGGGTCCACAAGGACACCCGCAACCAGAAGCGCGACGAGTGGTACGCCTGGCTGTACCGCACCACCCGCACCCTGAACTCGGTCAGCGAGCTGCCGGACCTGTTCGTGTGGGACACGCTGTCCACGAACAAGTGCTACCGCCGCGACTTCCTCCTCGACAACAACCTCCTCTTCCCGAAGGGGATGCTGTACGAGGACCTGATGTTCATCGCCGAGGCCTACCTCGCCGCGAAGAAGATCACCCTGATCCCGAACCAGGTGTACTTCTGGAACGTCTACGCGCAGGCCAAGGTCAAGTCCGTGACCAACCGCCGGCACGAGATGACCAACTACATCCACCGGTTGGAGATCCACCGGCGGATCGACGCCCTCCTGGCGGAGCGCGGCATGACCGAGATGCAGACGGCCAAGGACGTCAAGTTCCTCAAGCACGACCTCGTGCTGCACCTGCGTGACCTGCCGTTCCGCGACGAGTCCTACCGGCGCGAGTTCGCCGAGCTCTCCCGCGGCTACCTGGAGGGCCTCGACCGCGAGGCGTACACCCGGGTCCAGCCCATCCAGGCCATCTGCGCCTACCTGCTCCAGCAGGGCGACTGGGACAACCTGCTGCCCGCCGTGGACACCCTGACCCACCGGAACAAGGTGTCCTCCCCGCTCGCCAGGAAGGACGGCCGGATCTACTGGTGCGCCGAGCACCTCGACGACGAGTTCGCCCGCAGCGTGCTCGACGTCACGGACCTCGGTTACCACCAGAAGCCGATCCGGGAACTGTTCCTGCGCAACGAGCTGACGCGCTACGCGGAGGCCGACGGCACCGTGCGGCTCGCGGGCCGCATCACCAACCCGCTGGGTGTCATCAGGCCCGAGGCGAAGATCAAGGGCCAGGTCGAGTTCCGGGCCCGCCGCCGCAGCCTGCAGACGTTCAACTTCCCCGTGAAGGCGCTGCGCAACGAGGGCAGCGTCATCTCCTGGGAAGCCGACGTCGACCTCAGTGCCAGGCTCCGTCCGCTGGGCATCATCGACTCCGTCTGGGACGTCCGCGTCATCCTGGACGTCGACGGCGCGAAGACCAACACGCGCCTGACCATCGGCGAGAGCGAGCTCGGCAGCGGTCTGCTGCCCGTCAAGCCGCGCCTGACCCGCCTGGTCGCGGACCACATCGAGCCGCAGCCCACGGCCAAGGGCCACCTGGCCTTCCGGCTGGTCTCCGCCCGGCACGACAACGAGCGGATCGAGGAACTGATCCAGAGCGCCGTGCGCGGCAGGCCCGGCAAGCTGGCCAAGGCCGGCTACCGCCGCGCCAAGGAGCTGCGCAAGACGCTGACCTCGGAGAAGACCAAGCTGCGCCTCTTCCACGAGGTCTACGGCCGGCTGCCGGTGAAGAAGCGCACCATCGTCTTCGAGAGCATGCTCGGCAAGCAGTACAGCGACAGCCCGCGCGCCATCTACGAGGAGATGCGCAGCCGCGGCCTGGAGTTCGAGGCGTTCTGGTCGTACGCGGGCAGCCCGAAGGACTTCCCCGCGGACGCCCATCTGGTGCGCCGCTGGTCGCTGCCCTACCTGAAGGCGTTGGCCCGGGCGGAGTTCTGGGTGGACAACCAGAGCTACCCGCTGAAGCTCGCCAAGCGGCCCGACACCACGTACATCCAGACCTGGCACGGGTCCGCGCTCAAGAAGATGGGCTTCGACCAGCCCGGTCTGAAGGCGGCCACGCACGCGCAGCAGGCCGCGGAGGAGAGGCACCTGAGCCGCTTCGACCACTTCGTGTGCCGCTCGGAGCACGACGTGCGGACCCTCGCGAAGGCCTTCCGGATCGGCGAATCGAAGCTGCTGCGGGTGGGTTACCCGCGCAACGACGCGCTCGTCCGGGCCCGGCAGGCCGAGGACGCGCCGGACGGGCGCCGCGAGCGCGGTGCGCTGGCCGCCGAGCTCGGCATTCCCGCCGACAAGAAGGTCCTGCTGTACGCGCCGACGTTCCGTACGCCGGGCGCGTTCCCGATGCCGTTCGACGTGGAGAAGTTCACCGAGGAGTTCGGCGACCGGTACGTGCTGCTCGTCCGGGCGCACTACCTCAACCACGTGGTGCTGCCGCCGACGGCCAAGGGCAAGGTCATCGACGTGTCCGCGCGGCACGACGTGATGCCGCTGATGGAGCTGGCCGACGCGCTGATCACGGACTACTCCTCCGTGATGTTCGACTACGCGCTGCTGGACCGGCCGATCCTCTTCTTCGCGTACGACTACGACTCGTACGTACACGAGGAGCGCGGCACCTACTTCGACCTGGTGGAGCACGCTCCGGGTCCGGTGTTCCGGACCGAGGAGGAGTTCCACGACGTCCTGAAGAGCCTCGACACGGCGCAGGACCCGCATGCCGAGGCCCGCAAGCGCTTCGTGGCCGAGTTCGGCGAGTACGACCGGGGCAACGCCGCCGAGCGGATCGTCGACACGTTCTTCTCCGGGTGGAGCCGCTGATGTCCGAGGTGATCGAGACGACGACCGTGACGAACCCCGAGATCGCGACGACGGGGGCGGCGATGTCCGGGACGCACGACGGGCGGCCCCGGGACATCTTCCTGGTCTCCAACAGCGTGGACGAGCTGGGCGGCATCACCAGCTGGTCCCACCAGATGGCCCGGATCTTCTCGGAGCGCGGACACGCCGTCCACGTGGTGGGCGTCGTGCCGGCCCCCGAGGATCGGCGCGCCGACCTGGGCGAGGACCTGCCGTACCGCACCACCACCCTGTACGACGTGCACCCGCCCTCCATCAAGGCCCTCAGGGGCCTCAAGGGCAAGCTCGACATCATCGAGCGCCGGCGCCGGGCCGCACGCGACGCGGGCATGCGCGCGCAGGCCGCGAAGCTGACCGAGCTGTTCCGGGCGGCCCGCCCGGGGGCCGTGGTCATCGTGAGCCAGGTCTGGGCGATGGAGTGGGTGGCCATGGCGGACACCTCCGGTCTGAAGCTCGTCGGCATGAGCCACGAGTCCTTCGAGACCTGCCGCAGGTCCTCCCGGTTCGGGCGGGTCAAGCGGTTCTACAAGAACGTGGACCGGATGCTGGCCCTCACCCGCGAGGACGCGGACCTGTGGATCCGCCAGCGGATGGACAACGTGGGCTCCATGCCGAACCCGCTGCCGTTCTTCCCCGAGGAGCCGTCCCTGCGGACCGCCGAGCGCGTGGTCAGCATCGGCCGGCTGCACGAGGAGAAGGGCGTGGACATGCTCCTCGACTCCTGGGCGGAGGTGGCGCCGAAGCACCCCGGGTGGGTGCTGACGCTCTACGGCTCCGGTCCGGAGGAGGAGGCGCTCAAGGCGCAGTGCGACCGGCTGGGGATCTCCTCCTCGGTGGAGTGGATGGGTCGCACCTCCGACGTCCCCGGCGCGTTGCGCGACAGCGCGGTGTTCGCCCTGTCCTCGCGCGGTGAGGGCTTCCCCCTCGCCCTGATGGAGGCCATGGCGACCGCGGTGCCCTGCGTCGCCTTCGACGTGGCCCCCGGCGTCCACGAGATCATCTCGGACGGGGTCAACGGCCTCATCGCCCCGCCCGGGAACACCGGTGAGTTCGGCCGCCGCCTGGACGCGCTGATGTCCGACCGCGAGCTGCGCGACCGGATGGGCGAGCAGGCCCGCGAGGACATCCAGCGGTACTCCACGGAGGAGATCAGCAGGCGCTGGGAGGATCTCTTCACGCTGCTGCACCGCTGACCTGCGGGCAGAGCGGGAACAGCGGGAACAGCGGAGCAGGACGACGGGCCATCACCCTTTTCGGTGGTGGCCCGTCCACGTACCCTCGACGGAGGGGCAAGAGGCCGCCGAGCGGCCGATGTCGTCCACCCGATCCGAGGAACCGCCCATGGGCTCCCGCGCGAGCGTCAGCGTCGTCATACCCGTGCACAACACCCGGCGCTACCTGCGGCGCTGCTTCGACTCGGTGGCCGCCCAGACCCTCACGGCGGACCGGATCGAGGTCATCGCCGTGGACGACGGCTCGACCGACGGTTCCGGTGACTGGCTGGACACCTGGGCGGCCCGGCACCCGAACACCACCGTGATCCACCAGGCCGCCTCCGGTGGCGCCGGGAAGCCGCGCAACGTCGGGATCGACGCGTCGGGCGGCGACTACCTGTTCTTCCTCGACTCGGACGACTACCTGGGCCCGGAGGCCCTGGAGCGGCTGGTCCGGATGGCCGAGGAGCAGGACTCCGACGTGGTGTACGGGCGGATCGTCGGGGTGAACGGGCGGGCCGCCCCGGTGGACCTGCGCACCACCAGCGCCGAGGTCTCGCTCCACGACTCCCCCGTGTACTGGACGCTCGCCGCCTACAAGCTGTGGCGCCGCAGCCTGGTCGACACGCACCGGTTGCGGTTCACCGAGGGCCGGCTGCTCGGCGAGGACCTCCCGTTCGGCGCGCACGCCCTGCTGCACGCCCGCCGGATATCGGTGGTCGCCGATCACGACTGCTACTACCTGGAGGGCCGCGGCGACGGCACGAACGCCACGCAGCAGGACGTCGACTGGGTGGCGCAGCTGGCCTACGTCGGCGAGATCCTGGAGATGGTGGCCGATCACGTGCCGGCCGGTCCCGTGCGGGACAAGCTCATGGAGCGCCATTTCCACGGCGAGGTGCTGAGCATGTTCGCCGAGCCGTACCTGGCCCGCGACGAGGCGGGCCGCGAGGCGATGCTCCGGGCGGCCGAACCGCTCGTCGAGACCTACCTGACCGAGCGGATCAGCGCCGCGCTGCCGCCCCGGCTGCGGATGCGCGCCCATCTGATCAAGGCGGGTCGGACCCGCGAGCTGACCGCCGTGGTCACCGCCGACACCGTGGACGGTCTGGGTCCCGCCGTGATCGAGGGCGGTCGCGCCTTCGCCGCCTACCCGTTCTTCCGGGCCCCCGGCGCCGGTCTCCCCGACGAGCTGTACGACCTGACCTCGCGGGTGGTGCTGCGGCAGGAGCTGGCCTCGTACAGCTGGGACGGTCCGGTGCTGCGGCTGCGCGGGACGGCCCGGCTCGACGGCATGGGCGGGGCCGCGGAGCAGGAGGTGGCGCTGCTGCTGCGGCGGCAGGGCCACACCATCCGGATACCGGCGGCGCGGACCGACGCGCGGGGTGGTTACGAGGCGGCGGTGGACGTCAACCGGGCCGCCGAGGGCCTGCGGCTCGACGACGGGATCTGGACCGTACGGGTCGCGGTGGCGGCGGGCTCCCTCGTCAAGGAGGCGTGGCTGCCGAGACCGAAGGCCGCCGAGTACGACGCCGCCCCGGTGCCCCGGATCGTGCACGGCACGCCCGGGGAGCCGCCGCAGGCCGCGACGGTGTTCCACTCCGAGGCGCACCAGCACGTGAACCTGGACCTGGGCGCCACCCGGATACCGCTGGCCGCCGACGCGCGCGGCACTGCCGCGGCACGGGTCGTGGGCGCCCCGGTCCTGGAGGCGACGGCGACCATACCGGGCTGGCCTGCGGACGCCCCGGTGGACTTCGTGCTGCACGCGCCGGGCCGGGCCCCCTTCACCACGCCGGCGGTGGGCGGCACCGATGCGGACGGTCGGCTGCGGGTGCGCACGGAGGTGCGGGGGGTGCCGGAGGGCGAGTGGCAGGTGAGGCTGCGGATACGGGACCGGGGGTTCAGCCGGGAGCTGCCGGTGCGGTCGGCCGACGGGGCGGCGCTCACCGTACGGGTACCGCTGCCGTTGCACCGCCGGCTCGGTCGGCACGCCCGCCGGACGGTCTCCCGGATCGTGCGCGCGCCGGCCCGCTGAAACGCGCGCCGGCCCGCCGCCCGGGTGATCGGGGCGGCGGGCCGGTGGCACGTCCGAAGCGGACGACAGGGCCCGGGGCGATGCCCGGGGAGACGGCTAGCGCTGCGCGGCCACCTTGTTCGCCTGCCAGCCCGCCCACGCCGAGGCGATCATCTCGCGGACGTCGTGGCGGGCCTTCCAGCCCAGCTCCGCGGCGATCCGGTCGGCGGAGGCCACCACCTTCGCCGGGTCACCGGGGCGGCGCGGGGTGACCACCGGCGCGAAGTCGTTGCCGGTGTCGGCGTTCAGGAACTCGACCATCTCGCGGACGGAGACGCCCTCGCCGCGGCCGATGTTGACGGTGAGGTCCTTGTAATCGCCCTGCGCGCCCCACTCGGCGAGCCTGCGGGCCGCCACCACGTGGGCGTCCGCGAGGTCCTCGACGTGGATGTAGTCGCGGATGCAGGTGCCGTCCGGGGTCGGGTAGTCGTCGCCGAAGATGCGGGCGCCCTCACCGGCCTCGTAGCGCTCGAAGACCATCGGGACCAGGTTGAAGACCCCGGTGTCGGCGAGTTCGGGGGTGGCGGCGCCCGCCACGTTGAAGTAGCGCAGGCAGGCGGTGGAGATGCCGTGCGCCTTGCCGGCGGCGCGGACGAGCCACTCGCCGGTGAGCTTGGTCTCGCCGTACGGGCTCAGCGGCAGGCAGGGGGTGTCCTCGGTGACCAGGTCCACGTCGGGCATGCCGTAGACGGAGGCGGAGGAGGAGAAGAGGAAGTTGCGGATGCCGGCCTCGGCCACGGCCTGGAGCAGCACCGTGAGGCCCTGCACGTTCTCGTGGTAGTAGTACAGCGGCTTCTCGACGGACTCGCCGACCTGCTTCTTGCCGGCGAGGTGCACCACGCCGGTGATCCGGTGCTCGGCGAGGGTCTTGTCCAGGAGCGGCCGGTCCAGCACGGAGCCGATGACCAGCGGGACGCCGTCCGGGACCCGGTTCTCGTTGCCGGTGGACAGGTCGTCGAGGACGACGACCTCCTCCCCCGCGAGCCTCATCGCGCGGACGACGTGCGAGCCGATGTATCCGGCGCCACCGGTGATCAGAAAAGTCATGCCGTGTTCTCCCGAGTCCTGTCCGATTCCGCCGGCCGTCTGCGACCGGTGTCCTGCTGTCAGCCCGACCGAAGGCTTGCCCTGACCCTGCCGAGGCGGTTGCGTACGAGGCTCATGGCCCCGGACGCGCCCGGTGCGAGACGCACGCCCAGTGAACCCGCGGCGGTGCGGTACGGCTGCGCCAGCAGAACACCGTACCGGCTGCTGGGCAGCGCCCGGCGTCGCAGCAGGTCGTCGAGGGGGCGCGGCGGGATCACGAGGGAGCTCCCGTCCTCACACCGCACTCCGATCTGCACGCCCCACGCCTGCATGCCGCGTCCGCCGCGTCGCCGTCCGGCCTCCGCGAGCGCGGTGAGCCGGAACGGCAGTTCGGCGGTCCAGCCGTCCCCGTCGGTCGCGGGGGTCAGTTCCACGGGTTCGCCGAGGACCGGTTCCCCGCCCGAGCGCGCCTGGAAGCCCAACCACGCGGTGCGCGGCCCGGCGGCGGCGAGCCGTCCGTACATGTCGTGGACGCGGATCCGCAGGCCCGCGGTTCCGCTCAGGCGGGCGTCGACGGTGACGGGGAGTTCCCCGGTCGGCAGCGTCGCCATGCCGTCCAGCTCCACCGGCAGCTCCTCGCTCCACACGGGCAGCCCGTCCGGGGTGCTCGCGTACGGCGGCAGCAGGCGGGGGGGCTCGGCGGCGAAGCGCGTCAGCCGCTCCACGTCGGCGGGCGGCTTCGGGGTGGCCCGCAGCAGTCGTACGATCCAGCGCGCGTGCGGCCCTGCGGCCTCGACCTCGGCGTCCGTGAACCCGTCGAGGTAGTCGCGCGTCGCGGCCCACCAGGCGGCCTGGTAGTCGGGGTCGTCGCCGAGTTCGCGCAGGTACATGCGCAGGTCGTACTCCAGGAACTTGACCTGGCAGGCGTGGCCCAGTGCCGGGGAGGAGGCGGTGAGGATCCGGGCCGCGGTGCGGTGCGCCTCGATCCTGGACAGCCAGTTGGCGACGTCCTTGCGGTCGAGGGAGATCGACACCTGGGCGGCGGACCGGCGCACGTGCCAGACGTAGACGAGGTCGTCGATCACGGCGACGCGGGGGGCGGCGGCCAGGACGCGGGCGGTGAAGACGAAGTCCTCGTAGACGAAGCGGCCGTCGGGGAAGCGGATGTCGTGCTCGTCGAGGAAGGCGCGCGCGTACAGCTTGTTGACGCAGAGGGTGTCGCGGACCAGTTCGGGCCGGTCGGCGGGCCTCTCGATGACGTCGCCCGCGGTGTACAGCCCCGGCACCCAGGGCACGTCCTGACGTTGCGGCAGCTCGCGGCGTACGCACGCGCCGACCGTCACCGGTGCGCGGTGCCGTTCGGCGGCCCGCACGAGGGCGTCGGCCGCGCCGGGCGGCAGGACGTCGTCGCTGTCGAGGAAGAGGACGTACGGGGCGGTCGCGGCCGCGATCCCGTCGTTGCGCGGGGTCCCGCAACCGCCGCTGTTCTCCGTGCGGTGCAGGACCTTCAGGCGGGGGTGGCGCTCGGCCAGCTCGTCCAGGACCCGCCCGGTGTCGTCGGACGAGGCGTCGTTGACCGCGATGATCTCGTCGACCACCGGGCCCTGGTCGAGTGCCGAGGAGACGGCCTCGCCCACGAGCCCGGCGTCGTTGTACGCGATCACCACGACGGAGACGGTTGCGGGATTGATGCTGGTCACCCGCTGGATCCTAGGCGACCCGGGTAAAGGTCGCCTCAAGACCCCCGTCGGACCCTTGACGGCGGCGGGCCGCCGTCAGGATCCGGACATGTCCTAGAAGGGACGGAACTCGTCGTACTCCTGCTCGGCGGAGTCGCCGCGCTTGGCTTCCTTGTCCTTGCGGCGCGTGGTGGCCGGGCGCGGTGCGTCCAGGCGGTGGTCCTCGCCTCGGCGGCCCAGCATCTCGGCGCCGGCCATCACGGTCGGCTCCCAGTCGAAGACGACGGAGTTCTCGTCGGAGCCGATGGCGACGCCGTCACCGGCGCGGGCGCCGGCCTTCTTCAGCGCTTCCTCGACACCGAGGCGGGCGAGACGGTCCGCGAGGTAGCCGACGGCCTCGTCGTTGTTGAAGTCGGTCTGGCGGACCCAGCGCTCGGGCTTCTCGCCGCGCACCTGGTAGACGTCCTCGACCTCGTCGTAGGTGACGGTGAAGCCGGAGTCGTCGACGGCCTTCGGACGGATGACGATGCGGGTCGCCTCCTCCTTCGGCTTGCGGGAGCGGGCCTTGGCGATGACCTCGGCGAGGAAGTACGAGAGCTCCTTGAGCCCCGTACGGGACACCGCGGAGACCTCGAAGACCTTGTAACCGCGCGCCTCCAGGTCGGGGCGCACCATGTCGGCGAGGTCCTGGCCGTCCGGGATGTCGACCTTGTTGAGGACGACGAGGCGGGGCCGCTTCTCCAGTCCGCCGCCGTACATCCGCAGCTCTTCCTCGATGACGTCGAGGTCGGCGAGCGGGTCGCGGTCGGACTCCAGGGTGGCGGTGTCGAGCACGTGCACGAGGATCGAGCAGCGCTCGACGTGGCGCAGGAACTCCAGGCCGAGGCCCTTGCCCTGGCTCGCGCCGGGGATCAGGCCCGGGACGTCGGCGATCGTGTAGACCGTCGAGCCGGCCGTGACGACGCCCAGGTTCGGGACCAGGGTGGTGAACGGGTAGTCCGCGATCTTCGGCTTGGCGGCGGAGAGGACCGAGATCAGCGAGGACTTGCCGGCGCTCGGGAAGCCGACCAGCGCCACGTCGGCGACGGTCTTGAGCTCCAGGACGACATCACCGGTGGTGCCGGGGACGCCGAGGAGGGCGAAACCGGGCGCCTTGCGGCGGGCCGAGGAGAGCGCCGCGTTGCCGAGGCCGCCGCGCCCGCCCTCACCGGCGACGTAGGTGGTGCCCTGGCCGACGAGGTCGGCGAGGACGTTGCCCTCCTTGTCGAGGACGACGGTGCCGTCCGGCACGGGCAGGATCAGGTCCTGGCCGTCCTTGCCGGAGCGGTTGTCGCCGGCGCCGGGCTGACCGTTGGTGGCCTTGCGGTGGGGGCTGTGGTGGTAGTCCAGCAGGGTGGTGACCGCCTGCTCCACCACCAGGATGACGTCGCCGCCACGGCCGCCGTTTCCGCCGTCGGGGCCGCCGAGCGGCTTGAACTTCTCCCGGTGAACGGAGGCGCAGCCGTGGCCCCCGTTACCCGCGGCGACGTGCAGCTCGACGCGGTCCACGAAGGTGGTCATGGGTGTTCCTCCAGATACATACGGGAATGTCCCGGGCAGGCCTTGCCGCCCATTAAACGTGTCTATGTGACAACGCGCCGAGGGCGGACCTCTCTTCCCGGCTTCCGCCGGGAAGAGTTGAGATCCGCCCTCGGGGTGTTACGAACGCGTGTGATGCAGCAGGAGCTGGATCAGGCGGCCGGAACGATGTTGACGACCTTGCGGCCACGGTGCGTGCCGAACTCGACCGAACCGGCCTGCAGCGCGAACAGCGTGTCGTCGCCACCACGACCGACACCCGAGCCCGGGTGGAAGTGGGTGCCGCGCTGGCGGACGAGGATCTCGCCGGCGGAGACGACCTGACCGCCGAAGCGCTTCACGCCGAGCCGCTGAGCATTGGAATCGCGCCCGTTCCGGGTGGAAGATGCGCCCTTCTTGTGTGCCATGTCTCAGTCCCTCTTACTTCGCAGCCGTGGGGATACCGGTGACCTTGATCGCCGTGTACTGCTGGCGGTGACCCTGGCGACGGCGGTAGCCGGTCTTGTTCTTGTAGCGCAGGATGTCGATCTTGGCGCCCTTGTGGTGGTCCACGATCTCGGCCTGGACCTTGATCCCGGCCAGCACCCACGGGTCGCTGGTCACGGCGTCGCCGTCGACAACGAGCAGGGTCGAGAGCTCGACCGTGTCGCCAACCTTGGCAGTGGAAATCTTGTCAACCTCAACGATGTCACCAACAGCAACCTTGTGCTGGCGACCACCGCTGCGCACGATGGCGTACACGCGGATCTCTCTCTCACTCGGGACGGATGCTCCTGAAGCCAGCCGCTCACGCGGGCCGAGGCCCACGGTGATCCGGATTGGACGAGCGGCCTCTCCCCGGCGACGCGCACGCGCGAGGCGCGTACACGGACGTACGGAGGAGGAGGGTGCTCAGGAGCGCGACGCGCACTAGACGGAAAATCATCTAGGACATGCCGACGGTCTAGGTTACGGGCCTGGTTCCAGGGGGTCAAACCGGGCCCCGCACGCCCGTGGGCCCCGCCGAACGGCGGGGCCCACGGGTGTGACGCGGATCAGGCCTCGGTGGGAGCCGAGACGGACGGGAGCGCCTGCTGCTCCGCCGCCGCGGTCTTCTTCGTGGCCCGCTTCGCCGGCGCCTTCTTGGCCGGGGTGGCGGCCTTCTTGGCGACGGTCTTCTTCGCGGCGGTCTTGGTGGCCGCCGCCTTCTTGGCCGGGGCCTTCTTCGCCGCGGTGGTCGCCTTCTTGGCCGGAGCCTTGCGGGCGGCCTTCTTCTTCACCGGCGCCTCGGGCTCGGCGTCGGCCTCGACCGGCGCCTCGGGCTCCGACTCGGCTGCCGCGGGAGCCGCCTCGACGACCAGGACGGCCGCCTCGGCCGCGCCCGCCGGGGAACCGGCGGGTGCGGTGGCCTTGCGGGTGGCACGGCGACGCGGGCGGGCCGGAGCGGCGTCCGCGACGGGTTCGGCCACCGGCTCGGCCGGGGTCTCGACGACCGGCTCGGGCTCGGGCTCGACGACGGGCTCGACGACGGCCTCCACGACCGGCTCCGGCTCCGCGACGGCGGCGGCCGCGGGGGCACCCGCCGGGGCGGTGGCCTTGCGGGTCGCACGGCGACGCGTACGGCCCTTGGGGGCCTCCTCGACCACGGGCTCCGCGACGACCTCGGTCTCGACCGGGGCGACGGGCTCGGGCTCGACGACGGCCACCGGCTCGGCGACGGCCTCCACGACCGGCTCGGGCTCGGCCACCGCGGCCGGGGCCCGCTCCGGGGCCACCGCGCCGCGCGGGGCGCCCGCCGGGGCGGTCGCCTTGCGGGTCGCGCGGCGACGGTTGCGTCGACCGCTCACGCCGGAGGCCGCGGCCTCCGCCTCGGCCCGGCTGCCGTACAGCTCCTCGTCCGGGACGAACTCCGGCTCGGGCAGCGCGCGGGGCGCGGAGACCTCGGCGGCCAGTTCCTCCTCGGTCTCGTAGACCTCGGCGTCACCGGTGTCGGTCGACTCGACGTCGTGATCGTGGTCCTGGGCACGGCCGCCGCGGCGCTTGGAGCGCTTGCCGTTGCCGCCACCGCCGACCACGGTCGGGGTCTCCATGTGGACGATGACGCCGCGACCGTTGCAGTGGACGCAGGTCTCGGAGAAGGACTCCAGGAGGCCCTGGCCCACCCGCTTGCGGGTCATCTGGACCAGGCCCAGCGAGGTGACCTCGGCCACCTGGTGCTTCGTGCGGTCGCGGCCCAGGCACTCCAGCATGCGCCGCAGGACCAGGTCGCGGTTGGACTCCAGGACCATGTCGATGAAGTCGATGACGACGATGCCGCCCAGGTCGCGCAGCCGCAGCTGGCGCACGATCTCCTCGGCCGCCTCCAGGTTGTTCCTGGTGACGGTCTCTTCGAGGTTGCCGCCCTGACCGGTGAACTTGCCGGTGTTGACGTCGATGACGATCATCGCCTCGGTCTTGTCGATCACGAGGGAGCCGCCCGAGGGCAGCCACACCTTGCGGTCGAGCGCCTTGGCGAGCTGCTCGTCGATCCGGTACGTCGCGAAGACGTCGACCTCGGAGGTCCAGCGCGAGAGCCGGTCGGCCAGGTCCGGGGCCACGTGGTTCACGTAGCCGTGGATGGTCTCCCAGGCGGTGTCACCGCTGACGATGACCTTCGAGAAGTCCTCGTTGAAGATGTCGCGCACGACGCGGACGGTCATGTCCGGCTCGCCGTACAGCAGGCTCGGCGAAGAGGTCGAGATCTGCTTCGACTTCTTCTGGATGTCCTCCCACTGGGCCTGGAGGCGCTCGACGTCACGACGCAGCTCGTCCTCGCTCGCGCCCTCGGCGGCGGTGCGCACGATGACGCCCGCGTCCTCGGGGACGATCTTCTTGAGGATGGTCTTGAGACGCGCGCGCTCGGTGTCGGGCAGCTTGCGGCTGATACCGGTCATCGAGCCCTCGGGCACGTAGACGAGGTAGCGGCCGGGCAGCGAGACCTGGCTGGTCAGGCGGGCGCCCTTGTGGCCGATCGGGTCCTTGGTGACCTGCACCAGGACCGACTGGCCGGACTTGAGGGCGGACTCGATGCGGCGGGGGCCGTGGGCCATGCCGAGCGCCTCGAAGTTGACCTCACCGGCGTAGAGGACCGCGTTGCGACCCTTGCCGATGTCGATGAAGGCGGCCTCCATCGACGGCAGCACGTTCTGGACCTTGCCCAGGTAGACGTTGCCGACGTAGGAGGTGGCCTCCTCCTTGTTGACGTAGTGCTCGACGAGCACGTCGTCCTCGAGGACGCCGATCTGGGTGCGCTCGCCGGCCTGGCGGACGACCATCACGCGCTCGACGGCCTCACGACGGGCCAGGAACTCGGCCTCGGTGATGATCGGCACGCGGCGGCGGCCCTGCTCGCGGCCTTCGCGACGGCGCTGCTTCTTCGCCTCCAGGCGGGTCGAGCCCTTGATGGACTGGACCTCGTCGGAGGAGGTGGAGCCGGAACCGGCGGCGGACTCGGAGCGCTCGCGCGCGGGGCGCGGTTCGCGGACCTTGACGACGGTGCGTACGCCGTCGTCCTCGGCGGCGTCGGCGTCGGTACCGCCGTCACCGCTGCGACGGCGGCGACGCCGGCGACGGCGGCTGGAGCTGGAGCCGAGGGCGCCCTCGTCGGACTCGTCGTCCTCCTCGGCGGATTCCTCTTCGCTGTCCTGGTCGGCGGACTCGGCCTCGGTGTCCTCGTCGGTGGACTCGTCGAGGTCGGCGGCCTCGCCGCGACGGCGGCGACGGCCACCACGACGGCGGCGGCGCGAGGGACGCTCGCCGTCGTTCTCGTTGTCGTCCTCGTCGAGGTCGGCGGAGTCGGCCTCGGTCTCCTCGGCCTCGTGGAGCTCCACGTCGGCGAGGGAGACGGGGGCGGACTCGACGGCCGGGGCCGCGGGCTCGGCGGCGCCGCGACCGCGGCGACGGCGACGGCCGGCCGGCTGGGCGGCGGGGGCCTGTACGGCCTCGGCCACGGCCTCCGTGTCGTCCTCGTCCTCTTCGTCGTCGACCTGGCCGGCGGCGGCAGCGGCAGCGGCCGCCATGGCGGCGGTCTCCGGGGTCTGGAACATCGGCTCGGCGAACACCGGGGCCTGGAACACGGCCACGGCGGGGCGCGCCGCACGACGGCCGGCGCGGGACTGGGCCGGCGCGGCGGACGCCTCGGCCTCGGCGGCGGGCTGCGCGGGGGCGGCGGGGGTGACGGCTCCGGAGCGGGTGGCGCGGCGACGGCCGCCGCGCTTCGGGGAGTCCACGGCGTCGGCGACGGTGACGGTGGCCTTGGAGGCGACCGGGGCCTCGGCGGCCGGCGCGGGGGCCTCGACGGCGGGCGCCTCGGCGGCGGCCTCGGCGGCGGGAGCGGCCGGAGCCGCAACGGCGCGGGTGGCCCGACGACGGGCACGCGGCGCCGGGGCGGCGGGCTCCTCGACGACCGGGGCCTCGACCGGGGCGGGCGCCTCGACCGGGGTCTCGACGACGGCCTCGGCCGTCGGAGCGGACGGGGCGGTGACGGCGCGGGTGGCACGGCGACGGGCACGCGGCGCAGGGGCCGCGGGCTCCTCGACGGCGGGAGCGGCCGGGGCCTCGACGGCCGGCGCGGGGGTCTCGACCGCGGGCGCCGGGGCGGCGGCCTCGGCGGCGGGAGCGGCCGGAGCCGCAACGGCGCGGGTGGCACGACGACGGGAACGCGGCGCAGGGGCGACCGGGTCCTCTACGGCGGCGGGCTCTTCCAGGGCGACCTCGGCGGCGGGTGCCTCCGGGGCGGTGACGGCGCGGGTGGCACGGCGACGGGCACGCGCAGGGGCCGCGGGCTCCTCGACGGCGGGAGCGGCCGGGGCCTCGACGGCCGGCGCGGGGGTCTCGGCCGCGGGCGCCGGGGCGGCGGCCTCGGCGGCGGGAGCGGCCGGAGCCGCGACGGCGCGGGTGGCCCGACGACGGGCACGCGGCGCGGGGGCCGCGGCCGGGGCGGTCTCCTCGGCCTCCTCGGCGGGGGCGGCGGCCGGGGTTTCGGTCACGGCCTCGGCGGCGGTGGCGCCGGGCGGGCCCGCGGGCCGGGAGGCGGCGCGGCGACGCCTGCGCGGGGGCAGGTTGTCGCTGGGGCTTCCACCGTCGGCGTTGCCGGCGGTGTTGTTGTTGTCAGACGTTTCGTTGTTGAGCATTGCGGGCGGTTCTCCCGTCACGCTCCCGGGCGCCGCGGCTGACATCCGGTCCGGCACGGCTCCGCGTAATGAGCGCGGAACCGGCCTCCGGGGCGCGTTCGCCACACGGGAGCTCAGTTTCATGGCCGCCGGTTCCGTACGTGTTGTCCGTACGGCCTGGCGGAAGTCTTCAGGTCTGTGTGCGCTGCCCGGCCCAGGTGGCTACCGAGTGCCAGGGCGGCGCGACAACGGCGTTCCTTACGCGGCGGGACCTTCCGGCGCCTTCGCGTCGGCGGCCACGGCGCCCGTGGGTGGGGCGGCCGTGACAGCCTCGCGGTCGGGCGCGAGCGGGTCGGTCACCGTGCCGGACTCCTCGTCGAAGAGCCCCTGCGCCAGCCTGGTCACCGCTGCGGGGACCGGCGGCGCCAGGTCGGCCACAGCTCGGAGACCGGACAGGACGTCGTCGGGTCGTACGGCAGGTGTCAAATGCCGAACAACCAGCCGCAGTATCGCACAGGCATTGTCCAGAGGCCTATCAGCCGGGGCCGGATGTGCTTCGAGACTGACCACGGCGCCGCGCGTGTCGAAGGTCCGCATGCCGTTCTTGGTGCGGCGCTGGACCTCGACGGCGTCGGCCGCGAGGAAGGCGGCCACGGCCCGTTCGGCGTCCGCGTGCTCGACGCCGTCCAGGCGCAGCTCCCACACGGAGGCGGTCAGTCGCTCGGCGAGCCCGGACGTCCTGGCCTCCACCGCGTCGACGATGTCGAGGCCGACCGGCATCGATTCGTCGAGCAGGACCCGGAGCTTGTCGGGGTCGCGGGGTGCCGCGAGGGCGATCTCCAGGTACTCGGCCTCGCTGCCGGTGCCGGTGGGTGCGGCGTTCGCGTAGGAGACCCGGGGGTGGGGGGTGAAGCCGGCCGAGTACGCCATGGGCACCTCGGAACGGCGCAGGGCCCGCTCGAAGGCACGCTGGAAGTCTCGGTGGCTGGTGAACCGGAGGCGGCCGCGCTTGGTGTAGCGCAGTCGGATGCGCTGCACCACCGGTGCGGGAGGCGGGCCTTCGGGCTGGCGCTTGCCCAGTGGTTCTTCTCCTTGTGCGGGGCTCCGCGGCTCGCGCGTCGCCCTGAGGCCTGGTGAGCCTGCCGGCCACGCCCCACCGGCCGGCTCACCCCTGCCTTTTGTGGAGGGAGATCTCGGGGGCGGGCGTGTTGCCTGCGGCTGTCGTACTACCCACACTACGCGCCCGTGACCTCGCCGGTTCCCGGGGAGGAGTACCGAACAGCGCCCGTCGCACCTCGGCACGCGCCTCCCGCACCGCGGTGCGGGAGGTCCGCCACACCTCCCGGACCAGGTGTCCGACGGGGGTGGCGATCCGCCGGTGCGCCCAGCGGGCGGGCCGGACCACGAGCCCGCGCCACAGGAGGAGCAGGCCGCGACCGAGGGCGCGGCTGATCCGGCCGGCCAGGTGCCAGGCTCCGCGCAGCAGGTGTCCGAGGGGGGTGAGGACGTACGCGTACAGCCCGCGCCCGACCGGGGCGAGCAGGTACCGGTACGCGCCGACCGCGATCGGGGCGACGACGTACCGCCACGAGGCCACCCAGGGCCATACGAACAGGACCTTGCCCAGGAACGACAGGAGGCGGGCGGACCCGCGGCCGAGGGGGGTGAGCAGGTGGGCGTACACGGCTCGGGCCAGCCGGGAGATCCCCTGTCCGGCGGGCCGGAGCAGGTACCGCAGCAGCGAGCCGCCGAGCGGGGCCAGGACGTGGGTGGTCAGCGCGTTCCCGAGCAGGGCCAGGCCCCGTCCGATCGGGACCAGCACGTACCGCCACAGCCCCACCCAGGGCCACACGAACACCAGCTTCAGCAGGGTCGTGAGGACCAGGCCGAGGGCGCGTGCCACCGGGCGGACGACCGTGCGGTGGCACCAGGACAGGCCGCGGCCGATCGGGCCGAACAGGTGCCGGTTCAGCGTCCGCCCGAACGCCACGAGCAGGTCCCACACCACCCGTACGGGGAGTACGACGAGCACGGCCGCGATCTTCACGGGGATGCGGACGACGCCGACGAGGCAGCCCTCGCCGCCGTTCACCGGCCGCCCCTTGTCGAGTTCCATGCAGGTAGGGACACGGGACAGGCCCCCACCGTTGCGGGTGGGGGCCTGTCGAGACCGAGGTGTTACCGGACGTGACCGGGCGCGTCATCCGATGGCCGTCTTCAACGGCCGTCGGATCACGGCCTTCGCGGGACGATCACTTGACGACCGTGAGCGGCAGCAGCTTCTTGCCGGTGGGGCCGATCTGGATGTCGAGGTCGAGCTGCGGGCAGACACCGCAGTCGAAGCACGGGGTCCAGCGGCAGTCCTCGACCTCGGTCTCGTCGAGGGCGTCCTGCCAGTCCTCCCAGAGCCAGTCCTTGTCGAGACCGGAGTCCAGGTGGTCCCAGGGCAGGACCTCCTCGTAGGTGCGCTCACGGGTCGTGTACCAGGCGACGTCCACGCCGTACGCGGGCAGCGCCTTCTCGGCCGCCTGCATCCAGCGGTCGTAGCTGAAGTGCTCGCGCCAGCCGTCGAAGCGACCGCCGGACTCGTACACGGCGCGGATGACGTCACCGATGCGGCGGTCGCCGCGGGAGAGCAGGCCCTCGACGATGCCGGGCTTGCCGTCGTGGTAGCGGAAGCCGATGGAGCGGCCGTACTTCTTGTCCCCGCGGATCTTGTCGCGGAGCTTGGTGAGCCGGGCGTCGGTCTCCTCGGCGCTCAGCTGCGGCGCCCACTGGAAGGGGGTGTGCGGCTTCGGCACGAACCCGCCGATCGACACCGTGCAACGGATGTCGTTCTGGCCGGAGACCTCGCGGCCCTTGGCGATGACGTTGACCGCCATGTCGCCGATCTGGAGGACGTCCTCGTCGGTCTCGGTCGGCAGGCCGCACATGAAGTACAGCTTCACCTGGCGCCAGCCGTTGCCGTAGGCGGTGGCGACGGTGCGGATCAGGTCCTCTTCCGAGACCATCTTGTTGATGACCTTGCGCATGCGCTCGGAGCCGCCCTCGGGGGCGAAGGTCAGGCCGGAGCGGCGACCGTTGCGGGTCAGCTCGTTGGCCAGGTCCACGTTGAAGGCGTCCACGCGGGTCGACGGGAGGGACAGGCCCACCTTGTCGTCCGAGTAGCGGTCGGCCAGGCCCTTGGCGATGTCGGCGATCTCGGTGTGGTCGGCCGAGGAGAGCGACAGCAGGCCGACTTCCTCGAAACCGGTCGCCTTGAGGCCCTTCTCCACCATCTCGCCGATGCCGGTGATGCTTCGCTCCCGCACGGGGCGCGTGATCATGCCGGCCTGGCAGAAACGGCAGCCGCGGGTGCAGCCGCGGAAGATCTCCACGGACATCCGCTCGTGGACGGTCTCGGCGAGCGGTACCAGCGGCTGCTTCGGGTAGGGCCACTCGTCGAGGTCCATGACGGTGTGCTTGGACACGCGCCACGGCACGCCGGAGCGGTTCGGGACGACGCGGCCGATACGGCCGTCGGGCAGGTACTCGACGTCGTAGAACCCGGGGACGTAGACGCCGCCGGTCTTGGCGAGGCGCAGCAGCACCTCCTCGCGTCCGCCGGGCCGGCCCTCGGCCTTCCAGGCGCGGATGATCTCGGTCATGTCGAGGACGGCCTGCTCGCCGTCGCCGATGACGGCGCAGTCGATGAACTCCGCGATCGGCTCGGGGTTGAAGGCCGCGTGGCCGCCCGCGAGGACGATGGGGTGGTCGATCGTGCGGTTGCGGGCCTCCAGCGGGATGCCCGCGAGGTCCAGCGCCGTGAGCATGTTGGTGTAGCCGAGCTCGGTGGAGAAGGAGAGCCCGAAGACGTCGAAGTCACCGACGGGGCGGTGGGAGTCGACGGTGAACTGCGGGACCTTGTGCTCGCGCATCAGCTCTTCGAGGTCCGGCCACACGCTGTACGTGCGCTCCGCGAGGACGCCCTCGCGCTCGTTCAGCACCTCGTAGAGGATCATGACGCCCTGGTTGGGCAGACCGACCTCGTACGCGTCCGGGTACATGAGCGCCCAGCGGACGTCCGTGCTGTCCCAGGGCTTCACGGTGGAGTTCAGCTCCCCACCGACGTACTGGATGGGCTTCTGCACATGCGGGAGCAGAGCTTCGAGCTGTGGGAAGACCGACTCGGACATCACGCGACTTTCGTGAAGCGGGCAGGGGGCGACTCTCAAGCGTACCCCGATGCCCGGCAGCCACCCGCCGCCGAGATCACCGGCCGCGACGGGACCTATCCGCGGAGGTCCACCCGCTCCCGCACGGCCGCCGCCTTGCGCCAGACCTCCGGGAGCCGGCGTTCGCTCCGCTCGGCCAGCGCTTCCTCGTGGCCGTACAGCAGGCCCCAGGTGAAGGCGGACTCGCCCGCGGTTGCCGCTTGGACGGCGAGGGCGCGCAGGGCCTCGCGGGCGACCACGCCGTCCTGGTGGTCACCGAGGAGGGTCTGGACCTTCTTCGCGGCCTTGGACAGGCGTGCGGCGGGCTTGCCGAGGGCGGGTACGGCCGCGTCCGCCGCGTAGCGGGCCCGCTTGGCGGCCTTGCGGGCGGCGTGCAGGGCCAGGTCGCGGTCGTGTCCCGGGTCGAGGTCGAGTGCCGTCTCGACCCGGCCGGCGAGCCGGTCGAAGTCGTGCGTCACCGCCTTGGGCAGGACGTCGGCCGCCGGATGCCCGGCGGCCTCGCGCAGGGGCGGGTCGGCGAGCAGGGCGTCGAGGGCGTCCAGCAGGGCGACGTACCGGTCGCTGTCGAGTGCGGCGAGGGCCTGTTGACGGGCGGCGTGGCCGCGGGTGGTGTCCCAGACGCGCAGCCGGCCTCGGACCGGGCCGAGCCGCAGGGTGTCGGGGAGTTGGCCGAGGTGCGTCAGGAGGCGTTCGGCCATGACCTCCTGGTCGCGGGCGACGCCGAGTTCGGCGGCGAGCCGACGCAGTTCCTCCCCGAGCGGGTCGGTGGCCGCCCGGTCGAGGACCTTGCGGTACGTCTTGAAGGCGCTGCGCATCCGCCGCATCGCGACCCGCATCTGGTGGACGGAGTCGGGCAGGTCGCGGCGGACGGCGGGGTCCTGGGCGACCAGGGTGTCGCGCTGTTCGCGCAGGTACCGGAGCACCTGCGCGCCGGCCGTGTCCTCGGCGGGCCCGGTCTCGGGTCGGGCGGGGGGCGCGCCGCCCGTCTCCGTGAGCGCCCGGGCCAGTTTCGAGGGGGCGTCGGAGACCCGCAGGCCCCCTTCGCGCAAACGCCGTTCGACGGCGTCGAGCAGTTCGGGGTCCACCCCGTCGGCGAGTTCCACCTCCACCTCGGTCCAGGTGGCCCTGGCCTTGCCCCGCCTGGCCCGGACGGTGTCGGTGGACAGTTCCGCGAGCACGGCTCCGTCGGCGTCGAGCAGATGGCTGACCTCGCGGGAGGAGCGCAGGCGTACCTGCGGCTCCAGACGGCCGTCGCGTACCCGGGAGCGGACCAGTTCGGCGAGCCGGTCGGGGACGGTGTCACTGAGCGGTGCCCGGACCTCGTCACGGACGTCCGGGGAGACGGGGAGCTTGAGGTGCCAGCCGGCGTCGGCGCCGCCGGTGCGGCGGCGCAGGGTCAGCCCGTCGGCGGCGAGCCGTTGGTCGGGGGTGTCCCAGTAGACGGCGTCGAGGTCGACGGTTCCCTGTGGGGAGACGGTCTCGACGCCCGCGGTGCCCGTGAGGTCCGGTACCCGGGGACGGGCCTCCCGGGCCGGCTTCCGGCCGGGGGGACCGGACGGGTCCGGGGAGCCCGAACCGCTCCCCTGATCCGCTTCGGCTCGCGTGAACTCGAATTTCCGCTCGATCTCGCGCTTGGTCTCGGCCATGCGTCGAATCTAGTCCCGCCCGGCCGGCGGCGAGAAGGTCGGCAGGAGCCAAACCCGCCGCCCGGGTGATCAGGCCGAAAGCGGCCGTTGCACCCGGATCGATTGCAGCAGCCCCACCGCGATCCACACGGCGAACATCGACGAGCCTCCGTAGGACACGAACGGCAGCGGCAGTCCCGCGACCGGCATGATCCCCAGCGTCATCCCGATGTTCTCGAAGGACTGGAAGGCGAACCAGGCGATGATCCCGGCGCAGACGATCGTCCCGTACAGCTCGGTGGTCTCGCGGGCGATGATGCAGGCCCGCCACAGGATGATGCCCAGCAGGACGAGGATCAGCCCGGCCCCGAGGAAGCCCAGCTCCTCCCCCGCGACCGTGAACACGAAGTCGGTCTGCTGCTCCGGCACGAACTGGCCGGTGGTCTGCGAGCCCTTGAAGAGGCCCGAGCCGGTCAGTCCGCCGGAGCCGATGGCGATGCGCGCCTGGTTCGTGTTGTAGCCGACGCCGGCCGGGTCGAGTTCGGGGTTGGCGAAGGCCGCGAAGCGGTTGATCTGGTACTCGTCGAGGACGCCGAGCTGCCAGATCAGGATGGCCCCGCCGGCGCCCGCGCCGATGAGGCCCAGCACCCAGCGGTTGGAGGCGCCGGAGGCCAGCAGCACGCCGAGCACGATGACGACCATCACCATGACCGAGCCGAGGTCGGGCATCAGCATGACGATGCCCATCGGGGCGGCGGCCAGGCACAGCGCCTTGACGACGGTGCGGTGGTCGGGGTGGGCGAGGTCGCCCGCGTCCACCCGGGTGGCCAGCAGCATCGCCATGACCAGGATGATCGTGATCTTGACGAACTCGGAGGGCTGGAGGGAGAATCCGCCGCCGATCACGATCCACGCGTGCGCGCCGTTGATGGTCGCGCCGAGCGGGGTGAGCACGGCGATGATCAGCAGCAGCGAGAGCCCGTAGAGGGCCGGGACCGCGCCGCGCAGGGTGCGGTGTCCGAGCCAGATCGTGCCGACCATCAGCACCAGGCCGATGCCGGTGTTCAGGGCGTGCCGGAAGAGGAAGTAGTACGGGTCCCCCTGGTTCAGGGAGGTCCGGTTGCGGGTCGCCGACCACACCAGCATGGAGCCGATGAAGGACAGCGCCAGCGCGCAGAGCAGTATCGGCCAGTCGAGCCGGCGCACCACCGAGTCGCGGGCGGTGAGTTTGGCCATGGCTCCGCGTTCCGGGGCGTACCGGGATACGGAGAACTTGTTCGCGGTCTGCATCAGTCCTGCCTTGCTGCGGGCGGTGCGGGCGGCCCGGCGAGGGCGGGCACCTCCTCCGGGGACGGGGGCACGTAGGGCCTGACCGCGGGGGCGTCGATGGATCCGTCGGGTTGGATGGTCGGCAGGTTCGCCTCCGGCTTGATCAACAGGGCGCGCTTCACGTCCTGCTTGCCGGCCATGTCCAGACCGTAGATGGCGTTGTACACGTTGCGCACGGCGGGGCCGGACGCCCCGGAACCGGTACCACCCTGGGAGATCGTCATGACGATCGTGAAGTCCGAGGTGTAGGTGGCGAACCAGGAGGTCGTCTGCTTGCCGTAGACCTCGGCGGTGCCGGTCTTGGCGTGCATCGGGATCTCCTTCTGCGGCCAGCCGCCGAACCGCCAGGCGGCGGTGCCCTCGGTGGCGACGCCCGCGAGGGCCCCGTCCATCTTGCGGAGGGTCTCCGGGGTGACCGGCAGTCGGCCGTGGGCGCGCGGCGGGATCTTCTCGACCCGCTTGCCGTCGGCGCTGATGACGGCCTTGCCGATGGTCGGGTTCCACATGGTGCCGCCGTTGGCGATGGCCGCGTAGATGGTGGCCATCTGGATCGGCGTGACGAGGGTGTCGCCCTGGCCGATGGAGTAGTTGACGGCGTCACCGGCGCGCATCAGGTTGCCTTCGAGGCAGTTCTCGTAGGACAGCAGCTCGACGTAGGTGCCGCCCTTCTTCCCCGTCTTGCACCACATGTCCTTGTTGGCCGCCCAGAACCGCTGCTTCCACTGGCGGTCGGGGACCCGGCCCTTCTCCTCGCCCGGCAGGTCCACGCCGGTCTCGGCGCCGAGCCCGAACTGGTGGGCGGTCTTGTAGAAGATCTCCGCCGGGCGCTTCTTCGGCTTGAGCCCGCCGTCCTTCAGCCACTGTTGGTGGCCGAGGGCGTAGAAGACGGTGTCGCAGGAGACCTCCAGTGCCCGGCCGAGGGTGATGGAGCCGTGGCCCTGGGACTCGAAGTTCTTGAAGACCTGTCCGCCGATGGAGTACGAGCTGGGGCAGGGGTACTCGCCGTCGAACTTGTACCCGGCGTTGACGGCGGCGGCGGTCGGGATCACCTTGAAGATGGAGCCCGGCGCGGCCTGGCCCTGGATCGCCCGGTTCATCAGCGGGACGTTGGAGTCCTTGGCGGTCAGCTTCGCGTAGTCCTTGGCGGAGATCCCGCCGACCCAGACGTTCGGGTCGTAGGACGGGTTGGAGGCCATGGCGACGACGCGGCCGGTCTTGGACTCCAGGACGACGATGGCGCCCGCGTCGGCCTTGTAGGGGACGCCCGTGTTGCGGTCGATCTGCTTGCGCGCCTCGACCATGGCCGCGTTCAGCTCGAACTCGGCGACGGCCTGGACGCGTGCGTCGATGCTCGTCACGAGGTTGGCGCCGGGGATCGCGGGATCGTTCTGGGCCATGCCGATGACCCGGCCCAGGTTGTCCACCTCGTAGCGGGTCACGCCGGACTTGCCGCGCAGGGGCCTGTCGTAGGTGCGTTCCAGGCCGAAGCGGCCCACCTGGTCGGAGCGCAGGAAGGGCGAGTTGGTGTCCTTCGCCCGGGTGATCTCGCCGTCGGTGACCGGGGAGAGGTAGCCCAGCGCCTGTCCGGTGTTGGCGCCGCCGGGGGCGGCGTAGCGGCGGACGGCGGTGGGCTCGGCGGTGATGCCGGGGAACTCCTCGGGGCGCTCGCGGATTTGCAGGGCCTGCTGGGTGGTGGCCTTGTTGGTGACCGGGATCGGCTGGTAGGGGGAGCCGTTCCAGCAGGGCTGGGGGGTCCGCGAGTCGCAGAGCCGGACCTTGTCCATGACGTCCTGCGGTGTCATGTCCAGTACGTCCGAGAGCCGGGTGAGGACCCCCTTGCCCTTGTCCTTCATCTTCATCAGCTCGGTGCGGCTGGCGGAGACGACCAGGCGGGTCTCGTTGTCGGCGAGCGCGACGCCGCGCGCGTCGAGGATCGAACCGCGCACGGCCGGCTGGACGACCTGCTGGACGTGGTTGTTCTTCGCCTCGTGGTAGTACTCGTCGCCGTTGCGGATCTGGAGGTACCAGAGGCGCCCGCCGAGGGTGAGGAGCAGGGAGAAGACGAGCACCTGGATGATGACGAGTCGGATCCGCACCCGGGAGGTGCGGCCGGTCTCGGGGTTGTTGCTCACGCCTTCTCCTCCCTCACAGTTTCTTGACGCTCTTCACACCCTTGACGCCCTTTATGCGGCCGGCCCGGTTGGCGCGTCCGCGTGCGGTCTTCAGGCGCAGTCCACCGCGCTGGCTGCCGATGCGCAGCCCCGTGCCGCCGGCCAGCCAGCCGGAGGAGACGTCCTTGCCCTGGGGCGGGCCGCCACCGGCCTCGACGGCCATCGGGTCGTTCTCGGCGCGCCGGGCGAGCGCCATGATGAACGGCACGGTGAAGGGCGCGAGCAGCAGGTCGTACAGGGTCGCCGTGAACAGCAGGCCGGCCAGGCCGACGTGGCGGGCGGCGGTGTCCCCGACGAGGGCGCCGACGCCCGCGTACAGCAGGGTGGAGCCGATCGCGGCGGCGACGACGGTCAGCATCGGCCCCCAGACCGAGCGGAACCGCCCGTTGTCGGGTCGGGCCAGGCCGACGAGGTAGCCGATGAGGCACAGCACGAGCGCGTACCGGCCGGCGGCGTGGTCGGCGGGCGGCGCCAGGTCGGCGAGCAGGCCGGCGCCGAAGCCGATGACGGCTCCGCTGAGGTGGCCGTACACCAGGGCGAGGGCGACGACGGTGAGGAGGACCAGGTCGGGTACCGCGCCGGGCAGTTGGAGCCGGCCGAGAACGGCGACCTGGACCACGAGGGCGACCACCACGAGCGTGGCCGAGAGCAGGATCCGGTTGAAACGCATGGACGGTCAGCTCCTACTCGTCGTCCGGCTTGCCGGGCACACTGGCGGACGGGGTGACCGTGACGGTGACCGTCGGGGTGGGCTTGGGGGCCGCGGGCTTCGGCGGGAGGACCGCGTCGCGCGGGTCCTCGCGCGGCGGCATCACGACGACGCCGACGATGTCCAGGCGTGAGAAGCCCACGAACGGGCGCACCCAGACGGTACGGGTGAGGTCTCCGCGGGAGGGGTCCACCTTGACCACCTCGCCGATCGGCACGCCGGGCACGAACGGCTTGTTGCCGCGCGAGCCGAAGGTGACGAGCCGGTCGCCGGGGTTGATCTTGGCCTTGCCGTTGAGCATCTGCACGGACAGGGCACGGTCGCCCTGGCCGGTGGCGAAGCCGAGTTCGCCGGTCTTCTCCAGTCGGGTGCCGACGGTGAAGTCGGGGTCGTTGGCGAGGACCACGGTGGCGGTGTCGGGGCCGACGGTGGAGACCCGGCCGACGAGGCCCTCCCCGTTGAGGACGGTCATGTCGCGCTCGATGCCGTCCTTGCTGCCCGCGTCGATGGTGACGGTCCAGGAGAAGCCCTGGGCCGCTCCTATCGCGATGACCTCGGCGCCCTTGATCCCGTACTGTCCCGCGCCGGCACGCTTGAGCATCTCGTCGAGCTCGCGGACGCGGCTGCGGTTCTGGTCGTCACTGCCGAGCTTGGCCTTGAGCGCGGTGTTCTCGCGTTCCAGCGTCGCGATCCTGTTGTGGCGCTCGCCGGAGTCGCGTACGGCTCCTATGGCGTGGGCGACCGGATCCACCGCCGTCGCCACGCCCTTCTCGACGGGGCCGAAGACCGCTGCGGCGGCCTGTCGGGCACCGTCGACCGGTGACTCCTCGCCCGCTCTGATGTCCACCGTGATCAATGCGAACGCGATGGCGATCAGAAGCACCAGGAGCAGCCGGCTCTCTCGTGTGTCCCTCACGTGCGGCGGCCGTGCCTTCCTCGTAGATACCCGTGCGGCAGAGCCGCTCCGGTGCGACGTGCAGCTGTGATCGCACCGGACTGTTGCCTGTATATCAACGATCCGCCGCACCGGCGCGCTAGCACCCGTACGGCGGATCCTTGTGTTCCGCGTGCCCCGTGGACGGGGAGTCGATCACCGTCGGGGCTGGGCGTCCAGGACCTGCTGGAGTGCTTCGAACTCCTCCACGCACTTGCCGGAGCCCAGCGCGACCGAGTCGAGCGGATCCTCCGCGATGTGGATCGGCATGCCGGTCTCACGGCGCAGTCGCTCGTCCAGGCCGCGCAGCAGCGCGCCGCCGCCGGTCAGGACGATGCCGCGGTCCATGATGTCGCCGGAGAGTTCCGGCGGGCACTTGTCGAGCGTCGTCTTGACCGCGTCGACGATGGCGTTGACCGGCTCCTCGATGGCCTTGCGGACCTCGGCGGCCGAGATCACGACCGTCTTCGGCAGCCCGGACACCAGGTCCCTGCCGCGGATCTCGGTGTGTTCGTCCTTGTCGAGGTCGTACGCCGAACCGATGGTGATCTTGATCTGTTCGGCGGTGCGCTCACCGAGGAGGAGCGAGTACTCCTTCTTGATGTGCTGGATGATCGCGTTGTCCAGTTCGTCACCGGCCACCCGGATGGACTGCGCCGTGACGATTCCGCCGAGGGAGATGACGGCGACCTCGGTGGTGCCGCCGCCGATGTCCACGACCATGTTGCCGGTGGCCTCGTGGACGGGCAGGCCCGAGCCGATGGCGGCGGCCATGGGCTCTTCGATGATGTGCACCTGGCGGGCGCCGGCCTGCGTGGACGCCTCGATGACGGCGCGGCGCTCCACTCCGGTGATGCCGGAGGGAACGCAGACCACGACGCGCGGACGCGCCAGGTAACGGCGCTTGTGGATCTTGAGGATGAAGTACCGGAGCATGCGCTCGGTGATCTCGAAGTCGGCGATGACGCCGTCCTTGAGGGGCCTGACGGCGACGATGTTGCCGGGCGTCCGGCCGATCATCTTCTTCGCCTCGGAGCCGACCGCCAGGATGCCACCGGTGTTCGTGTTGATGGCGACCACGGACGGCTCGTTCAGGACGATCCCCCGGCCCCTCACGTACACCAGCGTGTTGGCGGTCCCGAGGTCGATCGCCATGTCACGGCCGATGAACGACATAGTGTTCCCCTTGTTCCCCATGAGGAGCGTCTGGCCTTCCAGTTGATAGCGGCTGCTGTCAGGTCGGCGAGGTGGGTGTGTGGGTGGAGGCCCCATCGTAGTGCCGCACGTACGGACATCGCGCGACGGGACTCCGGCAATCCCGCCGGAACGGATACCCGCCCCCTTAGTGGTGACGTCGTGTCCTGCACATGCGTTCCCCGTCGGCGCCGGTAATACCGAAGGGCGACCGAAATTACTTCGGTCGCCCCAGGTCGTGAGCGCTATTCGGCTGATCTCGCGTCAGAGGAGACTGCGATGACAGCGTTCCGCTTGACGGGGGAACCGCCTCAGAGCGCGGGGAAGAACAGCTTCAGCTCGCGCTCCGCGGACTCCTCGGAATCCGAGGCGTGGATCAGGTTCTCCCGGGTGATGGAACCGAAGTCGCCGCGGATCGAGCCGGGCGCCGCGGCGATCGGGTCGGTCGGGCCGGCGAGGCCGCGGACGCCCTCGATCACGCGCTCGCCCTCGACCACGAGGGCGACGACCGGGCCACCGGACATGAAGCCCATGAGGGGCTCGTAGAACGGCTTGCCCTTGTGCTCGCCGTAGTGCGCCTCCAGGGTCTCCTGGTCGAGCGTGCGCAGCTCCAGCGCGGGAATGGTCCAGCCGGCCTTCCGCTCGATGCGGCCGATGATCTCGCCGATCAGGCCACGACGGACGGCGTCGGGCTTGAGCAGGACGAGCGTGCGCTGGGTCATGTGGGAACTCCTTGCGGCAAACGGGTGCGGTGGGACGAATCTACAGGTGCTCCGGGGCCGGACCGCCCCCGCCGGGTGCCGGCCGCCCGGGGGTGACGCAGCCGTGACCTCAGGCCTGCGCCTCGTGCTCCGGATGGGCGGCGGCCCAACGGGCCTTCACGTCGTCGATGCGGCGTCCGTAGTGCACGGAGCACCACCACAGCCCGGCGAAGACCGCCCCGAGGAAGAACATCGTCGGCACCACGAAACCGCTGAGGATCAGGCCCACCTGGAGGGCCCATCCCAGTTGTACCGCGCCGGGCCGCGACAGCATCCCGCACAGCAGGATCGACAGCAGCATCGCGACGCCGCACACCGTCCACACGGTCGCCTGGGTCAGGTCCGGGTCCTTCATGGCCACCAGGCCCGCGAAACCGATCACGAAGAACTCGCCGATCAGCGTGCTCGCGCAGAGCGTGCGCATTCCCTCAGCCCCTCTTGAACAGCAGGCGGGCCTCGCCCACCGTGATCACCGAGCCGGTCACCAGGACCCCGGCCCCGCCGTATTCGGCCTCTTCCTCCGCCAGGGTGATCGCCGCCTCCAGGGCGTCGTCCAGCCTCGGCTCCACCTGCACCCGGTCGGCCCCGAAGACCTCCACCGCCACGCCCGCCAGTTCGTCGGCCGACATCGCCCGGTGGCTGGAGTTCTCCGTGACCACGATCTCCGCGAAGATCGGCTCGAAGGCCTCCAGGACCCCCCTGACGTCCTTGCCCTCGCTGGCGGCCACGACCCCGATCAGTCGGCTGAAGCCGAACGCCTCGGTGACGGCCTCGGCGGTCACCCGGGCCCCCGCCGGATTGTGGGCCGCGTCCAGGACCACGGTGGGGCTGCGCCGGACGACCTCCATGCGGCCCGGCGAGGTCACCGAGGCGAAGGCCTTGCGCACGGTGTCCGTGTCCAGCTCCCGCGCGTGCTCCGCGCCGACCCCGAAGAAGGCCTCGACCGCCGCCAGCGCCACGGCCGCGTTGTGCGCCATGTGGGCGCCGTACAGCGGGAGGAAGATGCCGTCGTACTCGCCGCCCACGCCGCGCAGGGTCAGCATCTGGCCGCCGACCGCCACCTCGCGGGAGACGACCCCGAACTCCATGCCCTCGCGGGCCACGGTCGCGTCGACCTCGACGGCCTTCTTCAGCAGCACCTGCGCCGCGTCGACCGGCTGCTGCGCCAGGATGACGGTGGCGTCCTGCTTGATGACGCCGCCCTTCTCCTGCGCGATCTCGCCGGGGGTGGAGCCGAGCCGGTCGGTGTGGTCGAGGCTGATCGGGGTGACCACGGCGACCACGCCGTCGATCACGTTGGTGGCGTCCCAGGTGCCGCCCATGCCGACCTCGACGACCGCCACGTCCACGGGGGCGTCCGCGAAGGCCGCGTAGGCCATCCCGGTGAGCACCTCGAAGAACGACAGCCGGTACTCCTGGGCGGCGTCGACCATCTCCACGTACGGCTTGACGTCGTGGTAGGTCTCCACGAACCGCTCGGGGGTGATCGGCGCCCCGTCCAGGCTGATCCGCTCGGTGACGGACTGCACGTGCGGGCTGGTGTAGCGGCCGGTGCGCAGCTCGAAGGCGTTCAGCAGGGCCTCGATCATGCGTGCGGTGCTGGTCTTGCCGTTGGTGCCGGTGACATGGATGGACGGGTACGCGCGCTGCGGCTCGCCGAGGACGTCCATGAGCGCGGCGATCCGCGAGACGGACGGCTCCAGCTTCGTCTCGCCCCAGCGGCCGGCCAGCTCCTGTTCCACCTCCTGGAGCGCCTTGGCCGCCTCCGGGTCGGTGGGGACGGCGGGCACCTGGTCGCCCAGCGGCGCTCCGCCGTGTGCGCGCAGGGTGCGACTGCCGGCCTCGATCACCGCCAGGTCGGGGTCGCGGTCGGACTCCTCCGCGATGATCTGGTCGAACTCGTCGATCCCGTCGAAGGGGCGGCCCGGTTCATCGGGGCCATGGCTCTCGGGCTGCTGCTCACTCACGGGGCCAGTCTACGGACGAGGACCCGCAGGACTTTCGGCCCGGCCGCTTCGGGACCTTCGGCGATCAAAGCGACCGGATCGTTATGCAAGCCTTGCGGGCAGGAGATAGGGGAACAAATGCCGCAGGCCAGCAGCAACAAGACGAATTCCAGCCGCGACATAGGGATCGACCTGGGGACCGCGAACACGCTCGTCTACGCCCGGGGCCACGGCATCGTCCTCAATGAGCCGTCCGTGGTCGCCGTGAAGGCCGGCACGACCACCGCGCTGGCCGTCGGGACCGAGGCCAAGGAGACCATCGGCCGCACCCCCGGTTCCATCACCGCGATCCGTCCCCTCCAGGGCGGGGTGATCTGCGACTACGAGGCCGCCGAGGAGATGATCCGGCACTTCGTCCGCAAGGCCGTCCCGGGCCGCCGGCCGCGCACCCGCATGGTGGTCTGCGTGCCGTCCGGGGTTACCCCGGTCGAACGACGGGCCATCGTGCACGCGTCCACCCGGGCCGGCGCCAAGACCGTGCACCTGATCGAGGAGCCGATGGCGGCGGCGATCGGCGCCGGGCTGCCCGTGTCCGAGGCGCGCGGCTCCATGGTGGTGGACATCGGCGGCGGAACCACCGAGGTGGCCGTCATCTCGCTCGGCGGCATCGTCACCTCCCGATCGCTGCGGGTCGGCGGGGACCGGCTGGACGCGGCGATCACGGACCACGTCCGCAAGGAGCACGGGCTGCTCATCGGCGAGCGCACCGCCGAGGACGTCAAGGTGGCCATCGGCTCGGCCTGGCCGGTCCCGGAGCGGCCGGACTCGGAGACCCGCGCCTTCACCGTGCGGGGCCGCGAGAAGGTCGGGGGAATGCCGAAGACCCTGGAACTGACCGCCGTCGACGTACGGGCCGCCCTCGACGAACCGGTCGAGGCGATCATCGCCGCCGTGCGCGGCACCCTGGAGGAGTGCCCGCCGGAACTGTCCGGCGACGTGATGGAGCACGGCATCGTCCTCACCGGCGGCGGCGCCCTGCTTCCGGGCCTGGACCTGCGCATGGCCTCCGCGACCGGCATCCCGGTGTTCGTCGCGGACGCCCCGCTGGACTGCGTGGCACTGGGGTCGGGCAAGTGCGTCGAGGACCTCGACACCCTGAACGGCCTGCTGTCCCCCGCCAAGGCCTGACCGGTCGCTCCGCGCCCCGCGAACCGACGCCTATCCGCGCGGCAGCGTGGCGATCACCACGTACGACTCGTCGGTCCGCTTCGCCTTCAGGGTTCCGCCGAGGCTGCGCACGCGTTCGGACATGCTCGCCGTGCCCGAGCCCGCCGAGACGGGGGCGCGGGTCGGGGTGCGCTCGGGGAGGCTGTTGATGACGGCGATCCGCAGGTGCGGGCCGGCGGCCTCGATCGACACGTCGATCGTCTCGCCCCGGGCGTGCTTGGCCGCGTTGGTGAGGCATTCCTGCACCACCCGGTAGACCGCCGCCTGGCGCAGCGGCGACACCTCGTGCACCTCGGGATCCATCACCAGGCGCACCGGTGAACCGGCCCGTCCGCTCTCCTGCGCCAGCGCCGCCAGGCCCTCGACACCGGGGGTCGCGGACGGTCCGCCGCGCTGCACGATGATCTCGTTCAGCACCAGGTGGGCGCGGCGCGCGGTGTCGGCCAGCTCCTCGAAGTCCTTCGCGTACGTCGTCTCGCGCGCCCGCGTCGACAGCACCTCGGAGCGCACGGTCAGCAGGGTCAGCTCCCGCCCGACGAAGTCGTGCACGTCCCGGGCGACGGAGGTCCGCTCCTGCTGCACGGCCCGGAAGACGGCCGACTCGGCCCGCCGTACGTCGAGCTCCCGCACCAGGTCGTGCCGGTACGCGGCGATCCCGACGGCCGAGGCGAGCACCCCGATCGGCACGACCAGGCCGAGGAAGGCGCTGAGGCTCTGCGCCCGCGGCTCGGGCCATCCCGGGATGCTGAACACCGCGAGCGCGAAGGCCACGTAGCCGAGGGTGGCCAGGATTCCGGCCCGCCGGCCCCGGTAGCGGCCGACCGAGTACAGGGCGAACTGGATCAGCGTCAGCTCGTGCAGCCATCCGACGAACAACAGGGCGATGAGGTATGCGAGCCAGGGCATGCGGCGCCGTACCAGCAGGCTCGCGCAGCCCGCGGTGAGAACGGCGGCGGCCATCCAGCCGTTGAGCGAATTGTCGGCGGCGGCCAGGCCCGGCAGGTCCAACGCCATCAGGGCGAGGCAGCTCAGGGCGGTCAGGACGTCCATGGCCCGGGGAGACCCGGTCCAGCCCTCGCCGAGCCGGCGGCCGATGGCCACGGCTTGGCGGAGCGCCGAGACGACGGGCTTGGCGTGCATGTCCCCCATCATCCGTGGTGAGCGGCCCCGATCGAATGAGATGACGGGGCATAAGAAGTGATTTGTGGCACTCGGGATGATTTCCGGCAGGGCCGGTCGGCCCCACCGGGGTGGCGGGGCCGAGTACGGCGAAGGCCCCCACGCCGCGCGACGGTGTGGGGGCCTCGGCCCGTCCTGCCGGCCGCTACGCGGGCGGCAGCGTCCCCAGCTGGGCCTGGATCCGGATGATGTCCGACTCGGCCTTGGCGAGCCGGCCCTTGATCTTGTCCACGACGTTGTCGGGGGCCTTGGCCAGGAAGGCCTCGTTGCCGAGCTTGCCCTCCGCCTGCTGCTTCTCCTTCTCCGCGGCGGTCAGGTCCTTCGACAGCCGCTTGCGCTCGGCGGCCACGTCGATGGTGCCCGACAGGTCGAGCGCGACGGTGGCGCCGGCGACCGGCAGGGTCGCGGTGGCGTTGAAGTCCTCGCCTTCCGGCTGGAGGCGCAGCAGCTGCCGGATCGCACCCTCGTGCGCGGCCAGCTCGGTACCGGCCAGGTCCAGGCGGGCCGGGACCTTCTGGCCCGGCTGCAGGCCCTGGTCGGCCCGGAAGCGGCGGACCTCGGTGACGACGGCCTGGAGGTTCTCGATCTCGCGCTCGGCGGCCTCGTCGCGGAAGCCGCTGTCCTTGGGCCAGTCGGCGATGACGAGGGACTCGCCGCCGGTGAGCGTGGTCCACAGGGTCTCGGTGACGAAGGGGACCACCGGGTGCAGCAGGCGCAGCGTGACGTCGAGGACCTCGCCGAGGACGCGACCGGAGACCTTGGCGCCCTCGCCGCCCGCGAAGAACGTCGTCTTCGACAGCTCGACGTACCAGTCGAAGACCTCGTCCCACGCGAAGTGGTAGAGCGCCTCGCTGAGCTTCGAGAACTGGAAGTCGTCGTAGTACGCGTCCACCTGCTCGACGGTCTTGTTCAGCCGCGACAGGATCCAGCGGTCGGTCGCCGACATCTGCTCGGGGGCCGGCAGCTCGCCCTCGACGGTGGCGCCGTTCATCAGCGCGAAGCGGGTCGCGTTCCAGATCTTGTTGGCGAAGTTCCGGGACGCCTGGACCCAGTCCTCGCCGATCGGGACGTCGGTGCCGGGGTTGGCGCCCTTGGCGAGGGTGAAGCGGACGGCGTCGGAGCCGTACTTGTCCATCCAGTCCAGCGGGTCGACCACGTTGCCGAAGGACTTCGACATCTTCTTGCCGCGCTCGTCACGGACCAGGCCGGTCAGCGCGATCGTCTTGAAGGGGACCTCGCCGTCCATGGCGTACAGACCGAACATCATCATCCGGGCGACCCAGAAGAAGATGATGTCGTGGCCGGTGACCAGGACGTCGGTGGAGTAGAACTTCTTCAGGTCCGGGGTCTTCTCCGGCCAGCCGAGCGTGGAGAACGGCCACAGGCCGGAGGAGAACCACGTGTCGAGGACGTCGGTGTCCTGCGTCCAGCCCTCGCCGGTCGGGATCTCGTCGTCCGGTCCGACGCAGACGATCTGCCCCTCCGGGCCGTACCAGATCGGGATCCGGTGGCCCCACCACAGCTGGCGCGAGATGCACCAGTCGTTGAGGTTGTCGACCCAGTCGAAGTAGCGCTTCTCCATCTCGCGCGGGTGGATCGCGACCCGGCCGTCGCGGACCGCGTCACCGGCCGCCGTGGCGAGCGGCTTGACGCCGACCCACCACTGGAGGGACAGGCGCGGCTCGACGGTGGTGCGGCAGCGGGAGCAGTGCCCCACGGAGTGCTGGTACGGGCGCTTCTCGGCGACGATGCGGCCCTGCTCGCGCAGTGCGCCGACGACGGCCGAACGGGCCTCGAAGCGGTCCAGGCCCTGGAAGGGACCGTGGACGGTGATGACGCCCCGCTCGTCCATGATCGTCATGGATTCGAGGTCGTGGCGCTGCCCGATCGCGAAGTCGTTCGGGTCGTGCGCGGGCGTCACCTTGACGGCGCCGGTGCCGAACTCCGGGTCGACGTGCGTGTCGGCGACGATCGGGATGGTCCGGTCGGTCAGCGGAAGCTTGATCCGGGTGCCGACGAGGTGCTTGTACCGCTCGTCGTCGGGGTGGACGGCCACGGCGGTGTCACCGAGCATCGTCTCGGCGCGGGTCGTCGCGACGACGAGGCTGTCCTCGCCCTCGCCGTAGCGGATCGAGACCAGCTCGCCCGCGTCGTCCTGGTACTCCACCTCGATGTCGGAGATGGCGGTCAGACAGCGGGGGCACCAGTTGATGATGCGCTCGGCGCGGTAGATCAGACCGTCGTCGTAGAGCTTCTTGAAGATGGTCTGGACGGCCTTGGACAGGCCCTCGTCCATGGTGAAGCGCTCACGCGACCAGTCGACGCCGTCGCCGAGGCGACGCATCTGGCCGAGGATCTTGCCGCCGTACTCTTCCTTCCACTGCCAGACGCGCTCGATGAACTCCTCGCGGCCCAGGTCGTGGCGGGACTTGCCCTCCTCGGCGAGCTGCTGCTCGACCTTGTTCTGGGTGGCGATGCCGGCGTGGTCCATGCCCGGCAGCCACAGCGCCTCGTAACCCTGCATCCGCTTGCGGCGGGTGAGGGCGTCCATGAGCGTGTGCTGGAAGGCGTGTCCCAGGTGGAGCGAGCCGGTGACGTTCGGCGGCGGGATGACGATGGTGTACGGGGGCTTCTCGCTCGCCGGATCGGCGGTGAAGTAACCGCGCTCCACCCAGCGCTCGTAGAGCTCTCCCTCTACCTCGGCCGGCGCGTACTGGGTCGGCAGTTCGGAGGTGGGGGCGCTGGGTGTCTGCGTGTTCTCGGTCACGGGGCACAGGATACGGGCGCCCCCGCCCCAGTCACGAATCCATTCCGTCGCCCGGCCCGCGCCCCGACGACGTCGCCGATCGGGGCGGCGCCGGCGTCGTGGTTCCGTAACGCCTGGGGCCCCGGCGGCCGGAACCCCCCGTGCTTCCGTCAGGATGAGAGCAACATAAGAAGTTCCTAAAGGGGGACGCGGTCATGAGTTACAACCAGCCGGGACCGTACGGCGGCGGGCAGCCGCAGCAGCCCGGACCCTACGGAGGCCCGCCTCCGCAGCAGCCGAACCCGTACGGGCAGCCTGCCCCGCAGCCCGGCTACGGCTACCCCCAGCAGCCGCCCCCGCCGGGCGCCCCCCAGGGGTACCCGCAGCAGCCCGGCTACCCGCAGCAGCCCCCGCAGCAGCCGGGCTACGGCTACCCGCAGCAGCCGGGGATCCCGCCCCAGCAGCCTCCGTACGGCGGGATGCCGCCGCAGCAGCCGCCGAAGAAGTCCAAGGCCGGCGTGATCGTCCTGTCGGTCGTCCTGGTGGCGGCCATCGCGGGCGGCGCCTGGTACTTCCTGGGCAGCGGCGGCGCGGGCGCGGTGTCGGACGACACCAAGGGCTACAAGCTGGTCGCCCCGGCGAACGTGGACGACTTCAAGCAGAACCCGAAGTACAAGCAGAAGCCGTTCACCGACGAGAGCCGCAAGGAGGTCGAGGCGGCGGGCGTCAAGAACCCCACCCAGGTGGGCATGGGTTACCAGGGCGGTGACCCGACCAACCCGCTGGCGGGCAAGTCCGTCGACTTCCAGGGCTTCTACGGCGAGATCGCCGACCCGGAGAAGTCCGTGGACGGGTACTTCGCCCTGGCGAAGCTCGGCATCGCCAAGGGCGGCTCCGACGTGGAGGCCGAACTCCTCGGCAGCCCGAAGGAGATCAATCCGTCCGGTTTCAAGGGCGCGGTCATGAAGTGCCAGGAGCTGAAGATCAAGGCCACCAAGTCCACGACTCCCGGGCCGAAGGAACTCACGCTCCCGGTGTGCATCTGGGCCGACTACAGCACCCTCGGCGTCGTCAGCGCGGTCGACAACGGTGCGGTGTTGACGGGCAAGACGGGCTACACGCTGGAACAGAACGCCGATTTCACGGCCAAGCTGTACAAGAGCGCCCGCGTCAAGAAGTGAACCGGACGCGTCACACGACGTGACGAAAGGGGGCGCCCCGGCCGGTCGGCCGGGGCGCCCCCTTTTCGCGTGACTGCCGTGCGGCTACGCCGACTTCTCGTGCGGGCCCTGGTCCTTCGGGACGATCCGCGGGACCAGCGTCGGGTTGACGTTGGAGCGGACCACGTCCGCGGTGATGACCACTCGGGCCACGTCCTTGCGGGACGGGACCTCGTACATCACCGACATCAGGACCTCTTCCATGATGGCGCGCAGGCCTCGCGCACCCGTCTGGCGGAGGATGGCCTGATCGGCGATGGCCTCCAGCGCCTCGCGCTCGAAGTCCAGCTCGACACCGTCGAGTTCGAACAGCCGCTGGTACTGCTTCACCAGGGCGTTGCGCGGCTCGATCAGGATCTGGAGCAGGGCCTCGCGGTCCAGGTTGTGCACGGAGGTCAGCACGGGCAGACGGCCGATGAACTCGGGGATCATCCCGAACTTCACCAGGTCCTCCGGCATGACCTCGTGGAACTGGTCGCTCGCCTCGATCTCGCGCTTCGAGCGGATCGTCGCCCCGAAGCCGATGCCCTTGGCGCCCGCGCGCGACTCGATGATCTTCTCCAGACCCGAGAACGCGCCACCCACGATGAACAGCACGTTCGTCGTGTCGATCTGGATGAACTCCTGGTGCGGGTGCTTGCGCCCGCCCTGCGGCGGGACGGAGGCCGTCGTGCCTTCCAGGATCTTCAGGAGGGCCTGCTGCACGCCCTCCCCGCTCACATCGCGGGTGATCGACGGGTTCTCGCTCTTGCGGGCGACCTTGTCGATCTCGTCGATGTAGATGATCCCGGTCTCGGCCTTCTTGACGTCGTAGTCAGCGGCCTGGATCAGCTTGAGCAGGATGTTCTCGACGTCCTCGCCGACATAGCCGGCCTCCGTCAGCGCCGTCGCGTCGGCGATGGCGAACGGGACGTTGAGCATGCGGGCCAGCGTCTGCGCCAGCAGCGTCTTGCCGGAACCCGTCGGGCCCAGCAGCAGGATGTTGGACTTCGCGAGCTCGATCGCGTCGTCCCGGCCCTGCGCGCCGCCGTTCTCGCCGGCCTGGACCCGCTTGTAGTGGTTGTAGACCGCGACGGAGAGCGCCTTCTTCGCCGGCTCCTGGCCGACGACGTAGCTCTCCAGGAACTCGTAGATCTCACGGGGCTTGGGGAGTTCCTCCCACCGAACCTCGGAGGTCTCCGCGAGTTCCTCTTCGATGATCTCGTTGCAGAGGTCGATGCACTCGTCGCAGATGTACACACCGGGTCCTGCGATGAGCTTCTTCACCTGCTTCTGGCTCTTTCCGCAGAACGAGCACTTGAGCAGGTCGCCGCCGTCACCGATGCGTGCCACGAGGTGCTTCCCCTTCGCCTGGGAGACGCCTGGTTCAGCGCTCCTGGTGCCTCATATCCGACGGTACCTTGCCGGGGGGCCCCTGCGGGGCCCCCTTGACGTGGTTCACATCGCCTCGTCCGACGACACGCCCACGCCAACTGGCGGCAAGGATCAGACCGCGTTGCTCTTGCGGGTGGAAACGATCTGGTCGATCAGGCCGTACGCGAGGGCGTCCTCGGCCGTCAGGATCTTGTCGCGCTCGATGTCGTCGCGGATCTTCTCCAGCGGCGTCGTCGAGTGCTTGGCCAGCATGGTCTCCAGCTGGTCGCGCATGCGCAGGATCTCGTTGGCCGCGATCTCCAGGTCGGAGAGCTGCTCGCGACCGGTGCCGCCGGAGGGCTGGTGGATCAGCACACGGGCGTTCGGAAGGGCCATGCGCTTGCCGGGGCTGCCGGCGGCGAGCAGGACCGCGGCGGCGGAGGCCGCCTGGCCCATGCAGACCGTCTGGATGTCCGGCTTCACGAACTGCATGGTGTCGTAGATCGCCGTCAGCGCGGTGAAGGAGCCACCGGGGCTGTTGATGTAGATGGAGATGTCGCGGTCCGGGTCCATCGACTCCAGGCACAGCAGCTGCGCCATCACGTCGTTGGCGGAGGCGTCGTCGATCTGCACGCCGAGGAAGATCACGCGCTCCTCGAAGAGCTTCGCGTACGGGTCGTACTCGCGCACGCCCTGCGAGGTGCGCTCGACGAAGCGCGGGATGACGTAGCGGTTGTCCACCTGAGCGCCGGTGTAAAGGCCGCTCGCGGGAGAGAGGTTGTTCATGTGCATCTGGGTGTTCACCATCCTGGTGGCGTTCTGCGGGCTGTCGACTGGGGACTGACGGTGCTTGCCGGGGATCAGGCCCCGGTGCCGCCGCCGCCCGGAACGTTGGACGCGGCCGAGATGATCTCGTCGATGAGGCCGTACTCCTTGGCCTCCTCGGAGGTGAACCAACGGTCGCGGTCACCGTCGCGGATGATCGCCTCGACAGTCTGGCCCGAGTGGAACGCCGTGATCTCGGCCATGCGCTGCTTGGTGCGCAGCAGGTACTGGGCCTGGATCTTGATGTCGGACGCGGTGCCACCGATGCCGGCGGAACCCTGGTGCATCAGGATGTCGGTGTTCGGCAGGGCGAAGCGCTTGCCCTTGGCGCCACCGGTCAGCAGGAACTGGCCCATGGAGGCCGCCATGCCCATGCCGATGGTGACGACGTCGTTGGGGATGTACTGCATGGTGTCGTAGACCGCCATGCCGGCCGTCACCGAGCCGCCGGGGCTGTTGATGTACAGGAAGATGTCCTTCTCCGGCTCGGCGGCCAGGAGCAGGAGCTGCGCCGTGATCTTGTTCGCGATGTCGTCGTCTACCTGCTGGCCGAGGAAGATGATGCGCTCGCCGAGCAGCCGGTTGTAGACATGGTCGCCGAGGCCGCCACCGATGGACGGCTCACCCGCGGCGTAAGGCTTCAGATTCGTCACGTATCCACCTGCTCGTCTCCGACGGCCACATGCCGTCTCAGCGTCTCGTTCTGGGGCGCGGACCAACCGGTACGGACGACGTCCGCCGGCTTCGGGTACTCCCGTGCCCTCGTATTCATGGACCCTAACGCGCAGGTGGGACAACGCCATCCCGCTTCCCGAACTGTTCGCTCGGAGCGCAAGGTCAGAGCCCTCGCCGACAAGCGCAGAAGGGCCCGCACGCTGCTGCGTCCGGGCCCTTCGGGGCATGTTTCACGCCAATGCGGGGCGGGCTCCGCGCGAGGCGTCGCCCGAGGTGTTACTTGGCCTCGTCGGCCTTGGCCTCGTCGGCATCCGCGTCGGCGTCGGCTTCGACGACCTCGGCGTTCGCCTCGACGGCGGCCTCGTCCTCGTCCTCGTCGGACAGGTCGACGACCTCACCGTTGGTGTCGGTGACCTTGGCCTTCTCGACGACGACCGCGAGGGCCTTGCCGCGAGCGACCTCGCCGACCAGCATCGGAACCTGGCCACCCTCGACGACCGCCTGGGCGAACTGGTCGGGGGACATGCCGGAGGACTGCGCGCGGCGCATGAGGTGCTCGGTGAGCTCCTCCTGGGTCACGCCCAGCTTCTCCTTGTTGACCAGGGCGTCCAGCAGGAACTGGGTCTTGATGCCCTTGACGGCCTGCTCGCCGGTCTCGGCCTCGAACTCCTCGACCGTCTTGCCCTGGATCTCCAGGAACTTCTCGATGGTCAGACCCATCTGGCCGAGCTGGTGGTGCTCCAGGTTGTGCTTGCGGGTCTGGACCTCGTCCGCGAGCAGCTTCTCGGGAACGGGGATCTCCGCGAGCTCCAGGAACTTCTCCAGCACGCGCTCCTGGGCCTGGGTGGCCTGGTCGAACTGCTTCTGGCTCTCCAGGCGGGTACGGCTGTCCGCCTTGAGCTCGTCGAGGGTGTCGAACTCGCTCGCCATCTGCGCGAACTCGTCGTCCAGCTCCGGCAGCTCACGGGCGGAGACCTTGGTGACCTTGACGGTGACCTCGGCGTCCTGGCCCTCGGCGGAGCCGCCCTTCAGCTGGGAGGTGAAGGTGGCCTCGCCACCGGCCTCCAGGCCCTTGACGGCCTCGTCGATGCCTTCGAGAAGCTCGCCCGAGCCGATGGTGTAGGAGACGTCCTGGGCGACGCCGTCCTCGAGGACCTCGCCGTCGACCTTGGCCTCAAGGTCGATGGTGACGACGTCGCCGTCCTCGGCCGCGCGCTCGACGTCCTTGGAGGACGCGAAGCGACCGCGCAGCTGCTCGACGGCCTTCTCGACCTCTTCGTCGGAGACGTCGATCGCGTCGACCTCGACCTCGATGCCGGCGAAGTCCGGGATCTCGATCTCGGGGCGGACGTCCACCTCGGCGGTGAAGGACAGCAGCTCGCCGTCCTTCAGCTCCTTGATGTCGACCTCGGGCTGGCCCAGCGGGTTCAGGTCGGCCTCGTTGACGGCCTCGGTGTAGAACTTCGGGAGGGCGTCGTTGACGGCCTCCTCCAGCACCGCACCGCGGCCGAAGCGCTGGTCGATGACGCGGGCCGGGATCTTGCCCTTGCGGAAGCCCTTCACCGTGACCTGCTGGTTGATCTTCTTGTAGGCCGCGTCGAGGCTGTCCTTGAGCTCCTCGAAGGGCACCTCAACAGTGAGCCGAACCCGAGTCGGGTTCAGGGTCTCCACGGCGCTCTTCACGGTTCGGTCTCCTTGTGGCTGACTGCTGGGGGTTCTGCCGTCACGCTGTGATTCAGCGGTTCAGCGGATTCGGCCCGGCATCGGACACACGGGCACGCAGCTTGCATAGTAACCGCAAGCGGCAATCAGCCCACAACGCGATCATCGTGCGGGTAAGGCTGGCTGGTCGGGGTGGCCGGATTCGAACCGACGACCTTCCGCTCCCAAAGCGGACGCGCTACCAAGCTGCGCCACACCCCGTCGGTGCGACACGTAGGGTACATGCCCGGAGACCCTCCGACGCGCGCGTTTCCCACAGAGGCGTACGCGCGCGTGGCCGCGGACCGAAACACGCACGCGGCCGCGGACCGACACCGAACGCGACGCCACCCCGGAAAGCGGTGTGCGATCCCCCGCCACGACCCGCTAGGATGCTGTCCGTGCCGCGGTCCCCGGACCTGCGTCGCACGTCTTGCGGGTGTAGCTCAATGGTAGAGCCCTAGTCTTCCAAACTAGCTACGCGGGTTCGATTCCCGTCACCCGCTCTGAAGCGAAAAGGGCCAGGTCAGAGGATGTTTCCTCGACCTGGCCCTTCGTCGTTCCCGGGAAGGCCCGCCCGGAGCCGAAGTCGGCGGGGCGGGCGGGAGCGTCCCCTGGAGAGGACCTCTTGGGGGAGGGCATGAGCATCCGAACCGCGATTCAGGTGACCGGGCTGAACGGGGGCGATCCGCCCGAGCGGGAATACCTGACACTCCCGGCCGTGGTCAAAGCCGGAGACTGCCCACGCGGGAGGATCCCCCTCCTCGGTCCGAGGGACAGGCGTCCGGCCGAGGTCATCGTCAACTCCGCGACGGTCGAAACCTTGTGACGGGCCGGGGCGTCGGAGGATCAGGGGGTCACGAACGAGCCGGCGCACCCGTGGTGCGCCGGCTCGTTCGGATTGCGCGACCCGGGTTCAGAGTTTGATGCCGGCGATCGTGTCCGCCAGGGAGTTGAGGAAGCGGTTGACGTCCGGGGCGATGGAGCTGGACGCCAGGAAGAAGCCGAAGAGGACCGCGATGATCGCGGGGCCGGCCTTCATGTGCTTGCCGCGGATCAGGATCACCAGGATGATCGCCAACAGAACCACCACTGACAGCGAAATGGCCACTACTGATCACACCTTCGGTCGTCCCCTGGTCGGCCTGGGGCCCATGCCCCCACATGCACCATCCTCCCACCAACGGGGCCTGACTATCCGTCCCGTGACGAATGGGCATGGTGACTTTGCCGTCAATGGGATGTGTGGGTCGCGTGTTTCGGGCGCGGCGCGGGGGTCACGGGGTGGTGAGGCCGAGGAGCGCGCGCACGTGCGCGTACTTGGCCGACAGGCGGTCGCGGGTGGGGGCGTCGAGTACGGACAGGCGTACCGGGTCGGCGTTGTGCGCCAGGTCGGCTTCCTTGATCAGGAGGGCGCCCGGGGTGGCGAGGATGCGGGCGGCGTACGCCTCGACCGGTTCGCCCGGGGTCTTGGTGAGGGCGAGGACCATGTCCTTGACCGGGGTGGGCAGGGCGGCCGATTCCAGCCAGGCCGGGGTGAGGGCGTCGTCCTCGATCGCGTCGTGGAGCCAGGCCGCCGCCTGTTGTTCGGCGGTGCCTCCGCGTAGGCGGACGCCTTCGGCGACGGCCGCGAGGTGCTCGGCGTAGGGGCGGCCGGCCTTGTCGGTCTGGCCCTCGTGCGCCGCGCGGGCGAGGGCCTCGACCTCGATGAGGGTCAGGGCGCGATCGGTCATGTGAGTTCCCTTGCCGCCGTGCGGAGAGCCTGTGCGGCTCGGCGTACGTCAGCCTGCGTGGTACGCCAGTTGGAGAACGCCGCGCGCAGGGCGGGGGTTCCCGCGTAGACGGTGGGGGTGAGGAAGACCTCCGTCCGGACGGCTTCGCGCAGGGCCGTCAGGCGGGACGCGGTGGGGGCCTCGGCGAGGGTGAGGCAGACGACGTTGAGGCGGACCGGGGCCAGGATGCGCAGGGCGGGGTCCTCGGCGAGTTCCGCGGCCAGGGAGCGGGCGCAGGCGATGTCGCGTTCGACGATCTCCCGGTGGCCCTCGCGGCCGTAGGCGTGGAGCGTGAACCAGGCGGCGAGGGCGCGCAGTCGGCGGGAGTTCTCCGGGGTGAGGTGGACCAGGTCGGGGTGTTCGCCGAGCGGTCCGAGGTAGGCGGCGGCGTTCTGGAAGACGCGGGCCTGGAGGTCGCGGCGGCGGGTGAACTGGACGGCGCTGTCGTAGGGGACGTTCAGCCACTTGTGCAGGTCGACGCAGACCGAGTCCGAGGCGTCGAGCCCGTCGACGAGGTGGGCGTGTTCCGGGGAGAGGGCGGCGAAGGCGCCGAAGGCGGCGTCGGTGTGGAGCCAGAAGTCGTGGCGTTCGCGCAGGGCGGCGATGGCGCGGAGGTCGTCGAAGTCGACGGTGTTGACGGTGCCGGCGTTGGCGACGACGACGGCCGGGCCGGGGGTGTCGGCGAGGGCCCGGTCCAGGGCGGCGGGGTCGACGGCCTCCCGGCCGGGGAGGGTGGGGACGGGCACCAGGGCGTTGCGGCCGAGGCCGAGGACGGAGAGGGCCTTGGCGATGGAGGAGTGCGGGGCGCCGGAGAGGACGCGGACGGGGCCGAGCGCTGCCGCGCCGTCCTCGGAGACGGAGATCCCGCGCCGCTCGCCGAGCCATTCGCGGGCGATGGCGAGGCCGGTGGTGTTGGACATCGTGGCGCCGCTGAGGAAGGTGCCGGTATGGGCGTCGGAGAGGCCGAACAGCTCGCGGAGCCAGGAGACGGTCTCGCGTTCCAGGTCTTGGCCGGCGCCGTCGAGGGCGGAGTTGGAGTTCTGGTCGTGGGCGGCGGTCAGCCAGTCGCCGGCGAGGGCGGCGGGGGTGGCGCCGCCGGTGACGAAGCCGAGGTAGCGGGGGCCGGCGGAGGCCGACAGGAGGGGCGCCCAGCGGTGTTGGAAGGCGTCCAGGGCGGCGGCGGCGCCGGCGCCCTGGACGGGGAGGGGTTCGGGGTGCGGGTCCGTCGCGGGGCGCGGGGGTACGACGGGACGCGCGTCCAGGTCGGCGAGGGCCTCGACGGCGGCCCGGCGGGTGGCGTCGAGGAGGTCCGGGAGGCGGGCGAGGTCGGCGGCGAGCGTGTGGTGCATGGGGGCACGTTAGGTCGTCGCGGGGCCGCGGTGGCGGGCCAATCGGGTGGGATTGGCCCGCCCCCTGGGCCCGGGTCGTGTCCCCTCCCCCGGACCGCGGGTCAGGTCGTCGGCGACGGGCGGCGGGTGAGGAGACGGCCGGGGAGGGCCGTGGCGGTGAGGCCCAGGAGCAGCGCGGACGCCGCGAAGGACGCGTAGACCAGGGGTGGGACGTACGGGGCCTCACCGGTGACGGCCTTGGTCAGCGGGATCAGGGTGACCAGGGCGATGGCGGAGCCGAGGGCGATGCCCGCGCCGGTGATCAGCAGGGCCTCCCAGCGGAGCATGCGCAGGACCTGCCGGCGGGTGGAGCCGACGAGGCGCAGCATGCGCAGTTCGTGGCGGCGGTCGAGGACGGTCATCACGAGGGTGTTGGCGGCGGCGACGGCCGCGAAGCCGCCGAGTACGGCGGCCATGGTGGTGTTGGCCCAGGCGTTGAGGGCGCGGTCGAGGTTCTGGGCGGCGGTCCATCGGGCCGCGGGGAGCGCCGGACCGGCGTCGGCCGGTACGGGACCGCGGACGAGGAGTTCGGTGGGGCGGCCGGAGGTGGTGTGCCCGGCGAGGTCCGCGGCGGGGAGGGTGACCTGCGCGAATCCGAGGCCGCGGGTGTAGACGGCGGTGATCTCGGGGCGGGTCGGGGTGCCGTCGGGGAGCCGCAGGTCGATGCGGTCGCCCACCGAGGCGTGCGCGGAGTCGGCGAGGGTGCGGTCGACGGCGACGGTTCCGGGGCGCAGGCGGGCGAGGGAGCCGGAGCGTACGCCCAGGTCCTGGACGGGGGTCGGGTCGCCGGAGACGCCCTGGGCGGTGGCGGACTGGAGCCATCGGTCGGCGCCGGAGCCCGTCACGGCGAGGACGGAGGTCCGGGTGACGGCGATGCCGCCGTCGGTGGAGCGCGGGTCGGTGACGACGTGGTCGGCGATCAGCCCTGCCTCCTGTTGTCGGCGGGTGGCCCGGTCCTCGCTGGTGTGCAGGAAGACCAGGGTCGAGGAGAAGGCCATGGCGAGCACGATGGGGGTGATCGCGGAGGCGAGCCTGCGGGCGTTGGTACGGGAGTTGGCGGCGGCCAGGCGGCCGGCGGGTCCGGTGGCGCGCAGCGGGAGGCCGAACACGGCCGCGCAGGCGCGGGCGACGAGCGGGCCGAGCAGGGCGACGGCGAGCATGAAGAGCATGACCACGCCGAGGGAGGCGTTGGCGGCGTCCTCGCCGGTGTTCCCGGCGGCCAGGCCCGCGCAGACGATCCCGCCGGCGAGGGCGGCGAGGCCGAGCGGGGTGCGGATCCAGCCGGGGCGCAGGCGCTCGACGGCGGCTGCGGCGAGTGCCTGTCCGGGCCGGATCCGGGCGGGTCGGCGGGCGGCGGCCCAGCCGGCGAGCAGGGCGGTGGCGAGGCCGATGCCGACGGCGGACAGCGGGGGGATCCAGGACACGGACAGTTCGACGGTGTCGGGGATGGCGCCCTTCGCCTGGAGTTGCCCGAACCACCAGGAGGCCAGGGCGATGCCGGGTACGCAGCCGAGCGCGCCGGCGACGGGTGCGATGAGCAGGGCCTCGGTGGCGACGGTGCGTCGGATCTGGCGGGGGGTGGCGCCGATGGCCCGCAGCAGGGCGAACTCGCGGGAGCGTTGGCCGACGGAGAGCGCGACGGTGCCTGCTGCGGTGAAGACGGCGACGAGCGTGGCGACGCCGCCGAAGGAGCCGCCGAGGCCGGACAGCAGCGCCTTGGCGCCGTCCAGCCGCGGGTCCATGACGCGGGCGGGGCCGGTGAGGACCTGGGCGCGGTTCCCGACGGCGGCGCGCACCGCCGGGGTGTCGGCCTGCGGGTCCGCGTCGAGGAGCACGATGGCGTCGAGCGCGTCGGGGTGGCCGGACAGGGCGCGGGCCTCGGTGTCGGAGAACCAGGCTCCGGGCCGGTCGGCGCGTCCGACGACGCGGAACTCCCGGGGGCCCGCGGGGGTGTCCAGGCGTATCCGGTCGGGGCCGGCCGTGCCGAGGGCGACCTCTCCGGGGCGGGTCGGGGCCCGGCCCGCGGCGAGGTGCTCGCCGGTGAAGGCGGTGGAGCCCCAGCCGGACGCGTCGAGGGTGGCCCCGGCGGCGTCCCGTACGGGGAAGCTCACGTCGGGGACGGTCCGGCCGAGCGGGGTGAGCCGCTCCAGCAGGGCTGCGTCGACGCGGGCCCGTTCGGGGACGGCGGCGGTGACCTCGTAGGTGCCCTCGCCGGCGCCCGCCCGCAGGTGGACCTGCTGGTCGGCGGCGACCACGACGGGGGCTCGGGCGTAGCGGGTGGGCGGGACGCTCGCCCGCAGTCCGCTCTCCAGCAGGATCCCGCAGGCGGACACGATGGCGACGGTCAGGAGGAGGGCGATGAAGGTGCCGGCGAACGCCGCGGGGCGAAACCGCAGGGCGGCGCGGGCCAGTCCGTTCGGGGTGGGCATCAGGCAGCCGCTCCCGCGAGGGCGGGGCGGGTGGCGAGGGTGCGCATCCGGGCGGCGATGGTGGTGGCGTCGGTGCGCGGCAGCCGGTCCGCGATGAGGCCGTCGGCCAGGAAGAGCACCTGGTCGGCGTGGGTGGCGGCGACGGGGTCGTGGGTGACCATGACGACGGTGGCGCCGAGGGCGTCGACGGCGGAGCGCAGCAGGTCGAGGACCTCGCCGGCGGTGGTGGTGTCGAGGGCGCCGGTGGGCTCGTCGGCGAAGATCACGTCGGGGCGGGTGACGAGGGCGCGGGCGATGGCCACGCGCTGCTGTTGACCGCCGGAGAGTTCGGTGGGGCGGCGGTGGCCCTTGCCCTCCAGGCCGACGCGGGCGAGCAGTTCGGCGGCGTGGGCCCGGCCCTGGCGTGCGGATCCGCCGCCGGCGAGGCGCGTCGGGAGCAGGACGTTCTGTTCGACGGTCAGGGAGGGCAGCAGGTTGAAGGCCTGGAAGACGAAACCGAGGCGGCTGCGGCGCAGTTCGGTCAGTTGGTTCTCGTTCATGCCGGTGATCTCGGTGCCGCCGAGGCGGACGGAGCCCTCGGTGGGCAGGTCGAGGCCGGCGGCGCACTGGAGGAAGGTGGACTTGCCGGAGCCGGACGGGCCCATGACGGCGGTGAAGCTGCCGCGCGGCAGGCTGAGGTCGATGCCGCGCAGGGCGTGCACGGCGCCGGTGCCGCGCCCGTAGCGTCGCCGCACGCCGCGCAGTTCGACGGCGGCGGTCGGGGACGGGGTGTCGTACGGGGCGCGTGCCGGGGACGGGGATCCGTACCGGGAGTCCGCGGGCTCCCGCTCCTCGCGCCGCCGCTTGTTCCGCAGGATCCCCATGGTGTGCCCGTCCGTCCGTGTCCGCCGATCAGGTCCTGATCGTGGTTCCGACGCTACGGAGCACGCGGGGGTGCGGACCATGGCGGAACCAGGCGGGTCGGTGGTGGGGTAAACCCCACCACCGGGTCACATGGAGCGGCGGATGAGCAGCAGGGCGCGGTCGTCGTTGACGTCCTTGGCGACCTTCTCGATGAGGTGCCAGGCCGCGCCCTCCCAGCCCGCGGCGACGTACCGGTCGGCTTCGCCGGTGAGGCGGTCGATGCCCTCGCTGATGTCGCGGTCGGCGGTCTCGACGAGGCCGTCGGTGAAGAGCATGAGGACGTCGCCGCGCCGGAGGTTGCCGCGGGCGGGCTCGAACTCGGCCCCGTCGTAGACGCCGAGGAGCGGGCCCTCGCCGGAGACCTCCTGCCAGCGGCCGGTGCCCGCGGAGAGTTGGAGGGCGGGGAGGTGGCCGGCGGACAGCAGTTCGTAGTCGCCGCTCTCCAGGTCCAGGACGAGGTGGATGGAGGTGGCGAAGCCCTCCTCCCAGTCCTGGCGCAGGAGGTAGCCGTTGGCGGCGGGCAGGAAGCCGTGGGGCGGGAGGGCGCCGAGGAGGCCGCCGAACGCGCCGGACAGCAGGAGGGCGCGGGAGCCGGCTTCCATGCCCTTGCCGGAGACGTCGGTCAGGACGATCTCCAGGGTGCGACCGCCGTTGGTGCGGGCGGCGACGACGAAGTCGCCGGAGAAGGACTGGCCGCCGGCCGGGCGCAGGGCCATCTCGCGGTGCCAGCCGGGTGGCAGGGAGGGCAGTTTGCTCTGGACCCGGATCCGTTCGCGCAGGTCGAAGAGCATGGTGCCGCCGCGCCGCCAGGGCACTCCTACGCGACTGCGGAACTGGGCGATGACCAGGCCGAAGAACCCGCAGGCGGCGACGACGAGCACGGTGCCCGGGGTGACCCGGGCGGGGCCCTGTGTGTACGGGCCGAGGACCAGGGCCTCGACGATCAGGGCGGCCGCGGAGGCGGCGTAGAGCGCGAGCAGGCTGGCGGGTCTCAGCAGCAGGCCGCCGGCCACGATGGGCAGGACCAGCGCGGCCGGCGAGAACCAGACGGGCATCATCAGCGTGCCGCAGGCAATCGCGGGAATGGTCAGGAGCAGGCCGCCGAAGGCGAGCCAGTCCGAGCCGTCGCCGCGGAAGTAGTCGACCGCCGATTTGCGCAGGGTGGTGCGGGCCCGGTGCCACAGCATGCGTGTCCGGGCCATGAGCGTCTCCACACGTGCTCCGGCCATTGCATCGGGACCCTATCCATCCTGGCTGTGCGTGCGCAGGGGTACCCCCGGACCTGGGACACATCGCCGGTCGAAATCATTTCGACTGGGACGGAATGCCCTGGTAAGGATGGCCATATGGCTCTTGAGACGCGCGTATTGAAGGCTGATGAGTGGGATGCCTGGTACGACCATTTGGAACTGGCGTTCGGAGGTGTGCCCGAATCCCCGGCGGAGCGGGAACTGTACAAGTCTCTGACGGAGGCCGAGCGTTCGCTCGGCGTCTGGGACGGCGAGACCTGCGTGGGTTCGGCCGGCGCGTTCAGCTTCCGACTCTCCGTACCCGGCGGCTCGGTGGTGCCGGCGGCCGGGGTGACCATGGTGGGTGTGGCGCCGACGCACCGTCGGCGCGGGGTGTTGACGTCGATGATGCGCCGCCAATTGGACGACATCCGGGCGGGTGGTGAGGCGCTCGCCGTGCTGACGGCCTCGGAACCGGCCATCTACGGGCGCTTCGGCTACGGCACCGGTGCGTACGGCCTGGCCGTCGACATCGACACGGTCCGGGTGCGGCTCGCCGTGCCGCCGGGCACGGACGAGGTGGTGCTGCGGCTCGCGGACCCGGAGAAGGCGCTGCCCGACTGCGAGCGGGTGTACGCCGAGCTGGTCTCCCGGCGGCCCGGGATGCCGGCCCGGCAGCCGGGCTGGGAGCGGCAGGCGCTGTTGGACCCGCAGAGCATGCGGGACGGGGCGTCTCCGCTGAAGTGCGTGGTGGCACGGCGCCCGGACGGTGAGGTGGTCGGGTACGCCCGCTATCGGGTGAAGCCCGGTTGGGAGCTGACCGGCGCCGAGGGCCGTGTCGACCTGGCCGACCTGGACGCGCTGGATCCGGCGGCCACGGCCGCGCTGTGGCGCTACCTCTTCGAGATCGACCTGACCTCTTCCGTACGGGCGACCAGGCGGCCGGTCGACGATCCGGTGCTGCACCTGGTCAGCGACATCCGACGGTCCCGGCCGTTCCCGCGCGACGCGCTGCACGTGCGGCTCGTGGACGTCAGCGCGGCGCTGGAGGCGCGGGCGTACGGGGCGCCGCTGGACGTGGTCCTGGAGGTGGAGGACGCGTTCTGCCCGTGGAACGAGGGGCGGTGGCGGCTGACCGTCGACGGCAAGGGCGGTGCGTCCTGCGTGCGGACGGCCGAGCCGGCCGAGCTGGAGCTGTCCGTCCGGGAGCTCGGGTCCGCCTACCTGGGCGGAATCACGCTGGGCTCGCTGGCCGCCGCCGGACGGGTCCGCGAGCTGCGCCCGGGCGCCCTGGCGGAGGCCTCGCGCGCCTTCCGGGGCGATGTCGCCCCATGGCTGCCGCACGGGTTCTAGCGGCACGGGTTCCAGCGCGGCGCGGGTTCCGGTGGCCGGTGCCGGGACGACACGGCTAGCGCGTCTGGCAGTCGGGGCACCAGAAGAGGTTGCGGGCGGCGAGATCGGCGGTGCGGATCTCGCCCCCGCAGATGTGACAGGGCATGTTCGCCCTCCGGTAGACGTACACCTCGCCGCCGTGGTCGTCCACCCTGGGCGGGCGCCCCATGGCCTCGGGCAGGTGTTCGTCACGGACGGTGTCGATCCGGTTGTTCCGTACGCCCTCGCGCATCAGCAGGACCAGGTCGGCCCAGATCGCGTCCCATTCGCGGCGGGCGAGGTCCCTGCCGAGGCGGTACGGGTCGATCCCGTGCCGGAAGAGGACCTCGGCGCGGTAGACGTTGCCGACGCCCGCGATCACCTTCTGGTCCATGAGGAGGGCCGCCACGGTGGTGCGGGAGCGGGAGATCCGCGCCCAGGCCCGGTCGGGGTCGTCGTCCGGGCGCAGCGGGTCGGGGCCGAGCCGGTCGTGTATCGCCTTCTTCTCGCCGTCGCCGATCAGCGCGCAGGCGGTGGGGCCGCGCAGGTCGGCCCAGTGGTCCGCGTTCAGCAGGCGCAGCCGCACGGTGTCCGTGGCGGGCGGGGCCGGGGCGGGGCCGAAGCCGAGCTTGCCGAAGAGGCCGAGGTGGATGTGGATCCAGGCGTCCCCGAGTTCCAGGAAGAGGTGCTTGCCGTGCGCCTCGGCGCTCTCCAGCTCGCGGCCGTCGAGCAGTGCGGCGCTCTCGGCGAACCGGCCCTGCGGGCTGCTGACCCGGACCGGGCGGGCGGCGAAGCGCTCGGTGTGGTCCTGGGCGAGGCGGTGGATCGTATGCCCCTCGGGCACGGCGCTGCTCCTTGAGACACGACGACGGGACGACACGACGGCGGGACGACACGACGGCGGGACGACACGACCGCGGGGCGACACGACCGCCGGGCGGCCGGGCGGACGCACCGCGGCGGCGCCGAGCGGCCGGACGGCGACACGAAACCGCCGCGCCACCGGGGCTTCCGGCGGCGCGGCGGTTCGGGGTGTCAGGCCTGCGGGTGGTGGGCCGGGATCGGGGGCAGCTCGCCGGTCAGCTCGTAGGCGGAGAGCATGTCGATGCGGCGGGTGTGGCGCTCCTCGCCGGAGTACGGGGTCGCCAGGAAGGCCTCGATGAAGCTGACGGCCTCGTCCTGGGTATGCATCCGACCGCCGACGGAGATCACGTTGGCGTTGTTGTGCTCACGGCCGAGCTTGGCGGTCTCCACGCTCCAGGCGAGGATCGCGCGGACGCCCTTGACCTTGTTCGCGGCGATCTGCTCGCCGTTGCCGGAGCCGCCGATCACGATGCCGAGGCTCTCGCCGTCCGTTGCGGTCCGCTCCGCGGCCCGCAGGCAGAAGGGCGGGTAGTCGTCCACCGCGTCGTAGATGTGGGGCCCGCAGTCGACGGGCTCGTGGCCGTTGTTCTTGAGCCAGTCCACCAGGTGGTTCTTGAGCTCAAAGCCGGCATGGTCGGATCCGAGGTACACGCGCATGGGTCGAGTGTGGCACGAGCCGGGCCCGCGGCTCGCAGCGGGTGTCGCGTAAATCACGTCTCAAGCTCAAATAAACCCAAAGAACCCAGACGGGACGGGCCGGGACCTTCGTCCCGGACCCAGTGCCCAAGGCAACCATCGGAAGAAACTCTTCCGTATTGGAGGTAACTCAGGTTTGAATGCCGGGGCTCGCAACCCGAGAACCTAAGGAATCGTCCATGAGCTCCACGACGACCCTTCAGAAGGCAGGCGACCCCTCCGGCACCCCCGGCGACGCCAAGCCCTCCGACGGTCTGAAGGCCGGTCTCAAGAACCGCCACCTGTCCATGATCGCCATTGGCGGCGTCATCGGCGCCGGTCTTTTCGTCGGCTCCGGCGGCGGCATCGCCAAGGCCGGTCCCGCCATCCTCGTCTCGTACGCACTCGTCGGCGCCATGGTCGTCTTCGTGATGCGGATGCTCGGCGAGATGGCCGCCGCCAGCCCGAACTCGGGCTCGTTCTCCGCTTACGCCGACCGTGCGCTCGGCCGCTGGGCCGGATTCTCCATCGGCTGGCTGTACTGGTTCTTCTGGGTCGTCGTGCTGGCCGTGGAGGCCACCGCCGGCGCGGTGATCCTCGAAGGCTGGGTCCCGGCCGTCCCGCAGTGGGCCTGGGCTCTGATCGTCATGGCGGTCCTGACCGTCACCAACCTCGGCTCGGTCGCCTCGTACGGCGAGTTCGAGTTCTGGTTCGCGGGCATCAAGGTCGTCGCCATCGGCGCGTTCGTGATCATCGGCATGCTGGCCGTCTTCGGCGTGCTGCCGGGCTCGGACAACCCCGGCGCCGGATTCGCGCACCTCACCGACGCGGGCGGATTCATGCCCAACGGCTGGGGCTCGATCCTCACCGGTGTGCTGATGGTCGTCTTCTCCTTCATGGGCAGCGAGATCGTCACCCTGGCCGCCGGCGAGTCCGAGGACCCGCGCCGCGCGGTCACCAAGGCCACCAACTCGGTGATCTGGCGCATCGGCATCTTCTACCTGGGCTCGATCTTCATCGTCCTGACCCTGCTGCCGTGGAACGACAAGTCGATCGTCGAAAAGGGCTCCTACGTGGCCGCCCTGGACTCCATCGGCATCGCCCACGCCGGCCAGATCATGAACGTGATCGTGCTGACCGCCGTGCTGTCCTGCCTGAACTCGGGCCTGTACACCGCCTCCCGCATGGCGTTCTCGCTGGGCGAGCGCGGTGACGCCCCGAAGGTCTTCGCCAAGGTCAACAAGCGGGGCGTCCCGACGGCCGCGATCCTGGGCTCCGTGGTGTTCGGCTTCGCCGCCGTCTACTTCAACTACGCCTTCAAGGACACGGTCTTCAGCTTCCTGCTGAACTCCTCGGGCGCCATCGCCCTCTTCGTGTGGCTGGTCATCTGCCTGACCCAGCTGCGCATGCGCAAGATCCTGGAGCGCGAGGCCCCGGAGAAGCTCACGGTCAAGATGTGGCTCTTCCCGTACCTCACCTGGGCCACCGCGGCCATGATCACCTTCGTCCTGGCCTACATGGTCTACGACAAGGACAACCGCGAGGTCGTCCTGCTGTCGCTGCTGGTGGCGGCCGTCGTGCTGGTCATCGGCGTGGTGCGCGACAAGCGCCGCAAGGCCATCGCGGGCGTCTGAGCACCTGCCCGCACGTGAACGACAGCAGCCCCCGGACCGCCGCTCGCGGTCCGGGGGCTGCGTCGTGGTCGACGCGTGCGGGATCAGCCGCGGCGGCCGGCCAGCTTCCAGGCGGCCGGCAGGGCGCCCATGGCCAGCGCGGCCTTGAGGGCGTCACCGAGCAGGAACGGGGTCAGGCCCGCCGCGACGGCCGCGCCGAGGGACATCCCGGTGGACAGCGCCAGGTAGGGCACGCCGACGGCGTAGATGAGCGCGGACCCGAGCACCATCGTGCCCGCCGTGCGCGCGACCGAGCGGTCGGCGCCGCGCCGCGCGAGGGCGCCCACGACGGTGGCGGCCAGCAGCATGCCGAGCACGTAGCCGAAGGAGGCGCCGCCGGCGCCGGAGGTGCCGTTCGCGAACCACGGCAGGCCCGCCATGCCCAGGAGCGCGTACAGGGCCAGCGCGAGGAAGCCGCGGCGCGCGCCGAACGCGGTGCCGACCAGCAGGGCCGCGAAGGTCTGGCCGGTGACCGGGACCGGGGAGCCGGGGACGGGCACGGCGATCTGCGCGGCGATGCCGGTGAGCGCGGCGCCGCCGACGACGAGCGCGATGTCGCGGACGCGGCTCGCGGGCAGCAGGTCGGCGAGGACGGCGCCGGGTCGGAAGGAGACGGAAGCGGTGCTCATCGGGAGGCTCCGGGGGTGGTGGTGACGGGACGATCACCGACGTTAGTCCGGAGCAGGGCTCCGCCCCACCGCCGGCCGGGACAAAGCCGTACTCCCCGGTTTGGTGGGGAGTACACAAAGAGCCCGGGTCACACCCCAGTTGAAGTGATCCGCATCACGAGCAACTACCGCCCGCACGTCCGTTTTGCGCGGATGGACGGCCTCCAGCGAGACTGTAGGTTCCCTCCAACCAGTCGCGGAGCCCCCACCGCCGCCAGGCCGAACGAGAGTACGAGCACTCCTCATGCGCGACCTCCTGCCCGACCCGCCCGCCACCACGGGTGAGCTCCCTTCCGAACCCCTCAGCCACAGCCTGAAGCAGCGCCACCTGACCATGCTGGGCCTCGGCGGCGTCATCGGCGCCGGGCTCTTCGTCGGCTCCGGCGCCGGCATCGGCATCGCCGGCCCCGCGATCATCTGCTCGTACCTGCTCGCGGGCGTCCTCGCGATGCTCGTGATGCGGATGCTCGGCGAGATGTCGGCCGCGATGCCCGCCTCCGGATCCTTCTCCGTGTACGCGGAGAAGGCCCTGGGGCGGTGGGCCGGCTTCTCCGCCGGCTGGCTGTACTGGTTCCTGCTGGTCGTGGTGCTCGCCGTGGAGGCCACCGGGGCCGCGAAGATCGCCAACGGCTGGGTGCCGTCGGTCGACCAGTGGATCTGGGTGTTGATCTTCATGGTGGTCTTCACCGTGAGCAACCTGGCCGCCGTGAAGAACTTCGGCGAGTTCGAGTTCTGGTTCGCCGCACTGAAGGTCGGCGCGATCGTCCTCTTCCTGATCCTGGGCACCCTCGCCGTCTTCGGGCTGCTGCCCGACACGGACCCGATCGGCGCGGCCAACCTGACCGGCCACGGCGGCTTCTTCCCCCAGGGGATGGGCGGCGTGGTCGCCGGCATGCTCGCCGTGGTCTTCGCCTTCGGCGGCCTGGAGGTCGTCACCATCGCCGCGGCCGAGTCCGACGACCCGGCCCGCTCGGTCGCCCGCGCGGTGCGCAGCGCGGTGTGGCGCATCCTCTTCTTCTACGTCGGCTCGATGGTGGTCATCGTGACCCTGTTGCCGTGGGATTCGCTGGAGCCGGGGCAGAGCCCGTACGTGGCCGTCCTGGACTCGATCGGCATCCCGGCGGCCGGTCAGATCATGAACATCGTGGTCTTCGTGGCGCTGCTCTCGGCCCTCAACGCCAACCTGTACGGGTCCTCGCGGATGGTGTTCTCGCTGGCCGAACGGGGCGAGGCGCCCAGGGGGCTGCTGCGGGTCTCGGGCGGCGGGGTGCCGCGGCGCGCGGTGTTCGCCTCGGTGGCGTTCGGGTTCGTCTCGGTGGTGCTGAACCTGCTGTGGCCCGACACGGTCTTCCTCTACATGCTCAACGCGGTCGGCGCGGTGCTGCTGTTCGTGTGGGCGCTGATCGCGGTCTCGCAGTTGCGGCTGCGGCGCGTGCTGGAGCGTGAGATGCCGGAGCGGCTGACGCTGCGGATGTGGCTGTTCCCGTACCTGACGTGGGCGGCGCTGGTCGGGATGGCCGTGGTGCTGGTCCTGATGCTGTTCGACGACTCGGCGCGACCGCAGTTGCTGTGGTCGACGGGCGCGGCCGCCGCGGTGCTGGTCGTGGCGGGAGTGCGGGAGCTGCGGGCCCGGCGGGCCTGAGCCCCCTCGACGCCGTACGCGGAACAGGCCCGGGACCGGTGTCCCGGGCCTGTTCCGTCTCCGCGCGGGGGTGATCACGTCCCGTGAGGCGGGCGTCCGCATGCTGGACGGCGAACGTCCGGTTATCGGACGATCGGCACACTGGGCGCCCTCCCGTCCCCGCACCGGACAAGGCACCACCCCCATGAGTCAGAGCACCCTGAACCCGTCCGACCGGCCGTCCCCGCCGACCGAACCGGGGTCCTCCCCCCTCGGCAACGGCCTCAAGCAGCGCCACCTCTCGATGATCGCCCTCGGTGGGGTCATCGGCGCCGGGCTCTTCGTGGGCTCCGGGGCCGGCATCGCCGCCGCGGGCCCGTCGATCGTGATCGCGTACGCCGCGTCCGGGATCCTCGTGATGTTCGTGATGCGGATGCTCGGCGAGATGTCCGCCGCCAACCCCGCCTCCGGCTCCTTCTCCGTGCACGCCGACCGCGCCATCGGCCCGTGGGCCGGATTCACGGCCGGCTGGATGTTCTGGACCCTGCTGTGCGTGGGCGTGGCCATCGAGGCGATCGGCGCGGCGCACATCATGACGGGCTGGTTCCCGGGCACCCCCTCGTGGATGTGGGTGCTGGCGTTCATGGCGCTCTTCTGCGGGTCCAACCTGGCGGCGGTCTCCAACTTCGGCGAGTTCGAGTTCTGGTTCGCCGCCCTCAAGATCGGCGCCATCGCGCTGTTCCTGGGTCTGGGCGTGCTCGCCGTCCTGGGTCTGCTGCCCGGGACCTCCTCCCCCGGTTCCGCGAACCTGCTCCACGACGGCGGCTTCCTGCCCAACGGCATGGACGGACTGCTGGTCGGCCTGCTCGCCTCGGTCGTCGCGTACGGCGGCCTGGAGACGGTGACCATCGCGGCGGCCGAGTCGGAGAACCCCGTCAAGGGCGTCGCCAGGGCCGTGAAGACCACCATGTGGCGGATCGCGATCGTCTACGTCGGCTCGATGCTGGTCATCGTCACCCTGCTGCCGTGGAACGACCCGGCGGTGCCCGAGGACGGACCGTACGCCGCGACCCTGGACCACCTGGGCATCCCCGCGGCCGGCGAGATCATGAACGTGGTCATCCTCATCGCGCTGCTCTCCGCGATGAACGCCAACATCTACGGCTCCTCCCGCATGGCCTACTCGCTGGTCGCCCGCGGACAGGGCCCCAAGGCGCTCGGCAAGGTCTCCGGCGGCGTGCCGCGGCGCGCGGTGCTCGCCTCCTCGGGCTTCGGCTTCGTCACCGTGCTGCTGTCCTACTGGTACCCGGACACCCTGTTCGCCTGGCTGCTCAACATGGTCGGCGGCGTGATCCTGGTGGTCTGGGGCTTCATCGCCGTCTCCCAGTTCGTGCTGCGCCGCCGGTTGGAGCGGGAGGCCCCCGAGAGGCTGGTCGTGCGGATGTGGGGCTTCCCGTATCTGACCTGGGTGGCGCTCGCCGGGGTCGTCGGCGTGCTGGCGTTGATGGTCCGCGGTGACGACACCCGGGTCCAGGTCCTGTTCACCGGCGGACTGACCGTCGCCCTCGCCGTCACCGGATACGTGATGCAGCGTCGGGCCGGGTCGCGCGAAGCGGTCTGACCCTCCGACACCCTCCCGCTCCACCGCTCCTCCACCGCCGTTCCACCCCCGCTCCACCCCTGGTCGAAGGCCGGGCCCGTGCGATCGCACGGGCCCGGCCTTCGACGTTCCGGCGGTCTTGACAAGAGAGGCAACCCTTACTCGTCGTCAGGAATAGATACTGCTAGCGTGCAGTTGCGCATTGATTGCAATAACTGTCGCACCATGAGCGGTTGGCACGCTGAGGGGACCGGATACACGCATGGCCATCTACACGCTTCCTGAGCTTCCGTACGACTACGCGGCGCTGGAGCCGGTGATCAACCCGCAGATCGTCGAGCTGCACCACGACAAGCACCACGCGGCCTACGTGACCGGGGCCAACAACACGCTGGAGCAGCTGGCGGAGGCGCGCGACAAGGAGAACTGGGGCGCGCTGAACGGGCTCGAGAAGAACCTCGCGTTCCACCTCTCCGGCCACATCCTCCACAGCATCTACTGGCACAACATGGCCAGCCCCAAGACCGGCGAGGGCGGCGGCGAGCCGACCGCGGCCGACGGCCTGGGCGACCTGACCGACGCGATCACCGAATCGTTCGGCTCCTTCGCGAAGTTCAAGAAGCAGCTGACCTTCGCCGCGTCCGCCACGCAGGGCTCCGGCTGGGGCGTGCTGGCGTACGAGCCCATCAGCGGCCGTCTGATCGTCGAGCAGGTCTACGACCACCAGGGCAACGTCGGCCAGGCCTCCGTGCCGGTGCTCGTCTTCGATGCCTGGGAGCACGCCTTCTACCTTCAGTACAAGAACCAGAAGGTGGACTTCATCGAGGCCATGTGGAACGTCGTCAACTGGCAGGACGTCTCCAAGCGCTACGCCGACGCCAAGGCCAACACCCCGCTGCTGATCCCCGCCAAGGGCTGATCGGCGCGCCACCGTCCCGTCCGCCTCGTGATCGTCTTCTCAACCTTCACGTACGGGCGTGTCCAACGGAAAGCCCCCGCGAGGACGTGACTCGCGGGGGCTTTTCGTGGTGTCGGGCCGGCGGACCGGCCGGGTACCGCTCTCGGGACTACTCGAAGGACGGGCCCTTGTCGCGGGTCCGCTTGATCTCGAAGAAGCCCGGGGTGGAGGCGACGAGCAGGGTGCCGTCCCACAGGCGGGCGGCGTCCTCTCCGCGCGGGGCGGGCGTGACGACGGGACCGAAGAAGGCGACGTCCTTGCCGTTGTCGCCGGGCACCGAGATCACCGGGGTGCCGACCTCCTGGCCGACCCGGTTGATGCCCTCGTTGTGCGACTCGCGCAGGGCCTCGTCGTACTCGTCGGAGGTTCCGTACGCGGCCAGCTCCACCGGGAGACCGACCTCGGCCAGCGCCTCGGCGATCACCTCGGGGGTGTTGCCGCGGCCCTCGTTGTGGATACGGGTGCCGAGCGCCGTGTAGAGCTTGCCGGTCAGCTCGGAGCCGTGCTTCTGCTGCGCCGCTATGACCACGCGGACCGGGATCCAGGCCTCGGGGCCGAGGAGCTTGCGGTAGGACTCGGGCAGCTCGTCCAGCTTGTTCTCGTTGAGCACGCCGAGGCTCATCACGTGCCAGCGGACCTCGACGTCGCGCACCTTCTCGACTTCGAGCATCCAGCGGGACGTCATCCAGGCCCAGGGGCAGAGCGGGTCGAACCAGAAATCGACCGGGGTCTTCTCGCGCACCTGCGTGTCGGGCATGTCTCTCCTCAAGTCACATAAGGCGTCTCTGGTCGTGTTCCCCCTCGCCAACCAGACCGGGACCCCCCGCATTCCCCCCGTGCGAGGATTCGACGGAAGACGACGATCACGCACGAAGGAGTGCACGTGCCCGGAGAGAATCTGTCCCGTGACGAGGCCCGCGAACGGGCCGCGCTGTTGTCCGTCGACGGGTACGAGGTGGTCCTGGACCTGCGGTCGGCGGTGGACGAGGCCGAGCCGGCCGAGGGCCCCCGGACCTTCCGCTCGGTGACGACGATCCGCTTCCGGGCCACCGCCGGCGCCACCACGTTCGTGGACCTGATCGCCCCGTCGGTGAACGCCGTGACCCTGAACGGGACCGGGCTGGACACCGCCGCCGTCTTCGACGGCTCCCGGATCGCACTGGACACGCTGGCCCCCGAGAACGTCCTGGTCGTGGACGCGAACTGCGCGTACAGCCGGACCGGCGAGGGCATGCACCGCTTCGTCGACCCCGAGGACGGCGAGGTCTACCTCTACACCCAGTACGAGCCGGCGGACGCCCGGCGGGTGTACGCGAACTTCGAGCAGCCCGACCTGAAGGCCCCGTACCGCTTCGAGGTGACCGCGCCCGAGGGCTGGCAGGTGTGGAGCAACGGCGTCGAGGAGTCCCGCGAGGGGCCGACCCGCCGGTTCGCCGAGACCGCGCCGATCTCCACGTACATCACCTGCGTGGTCGCCGGTCCGTACCACTACGTGACGGACACCTACACGCGCGGGGACCTGACGATCCCGCTCGGCGCGATGTGCCGCAAGGGGCTCGCGAAGCACTTCGACGCGGACGACGTCTTCCTGGTCACCAAGCAGGGCTTCGACCTCTTCCACGAGCTGTTCGACTACCCGTACCCCTTCGGGAAGTACGACCAGGCCTTCGTGCCCGAGTACAACCTCGGCGCGATGGAGAACCCGGGGATGGTGACCTTCCGGGAGGAGTACATCTTCCGCGGGAAGGTCACGCAGGCCTCGTACGAACGCCGCGCGAACGTCATCCTGCACGAGATGGCGCACATGTGGTTCGGCGACCTCGTCACGATGAAGTGGTGGGACGACCTGTGGCTCAAGGAGTCCTTCGCGGACTTCATGGGCTCCTTCGCGCTCGTCGAGGCCACCCGCTTCGACCAGGCGTGGGTGACCTTCGCCAACAACCGCAAGGCGTGGGCCTACCGGGCCGACCAGCTGCCGTCCACGCATCCGATCACGGCCGACATCCGTGACCTGGAGGACGCGAAGCTCAACTTCGACGGGATCACCTACGCCAAGGGCGCGGCGGTCCTCAAGCAGCTCGTGGCGTACGTCGGCCGGGAGGCGTTCCTGGAGGGCGCGCGGCGCTACTTCAAGGCGAACGCGTACGGGAACACCACCCTGGACGACCTGCTGTCGGTGCTCGGCGAGGTCTCCGGGCGGGACATGGGCGAGTGGTCGCGGGCCTGGCTCCAGACGGCCGGAGTGAACGCGCTGACGCCGGTGGTGACCCACGACGCGGGCGGCCGGATCACCGAACTCGCGGTGGTGCAGGAGGGCGACGAACTCCGTCCGCACCGGGTCGCGGTGGGCCTGTACCGGATCGAGGACGGCGCCCTGGTGCGCTTCGCGCGCGCCGAGACGGACGTGGCGGGCGCGCGGACGGCCGTGGCCGAACTCGCCGGGCAGGAGCGGCCCGACCTGGTGCTGGTCAACGACGAGGACCTCACCTACTGCAAGATCCGCTTCGACGAGCGCTCGCTGTCCACCCTGCGCTCGCACCTGGGCAGCCTGACCGACCCGCTGGCGCGGGCCCTGTGCTGGTCGGCGCTGTGGAACCTGACCCGCGACGGGCTGATGCCGGCCCGGGACTTCGTGTCCCTGGTGCTGGCGCACGCGGGGCGCGAGACGGACGTCGGCGTGCTCCAGCAACTGCACGCGCAGGCGCTGTCGGCGGTCTCCCACTACGCGGCGGCGCCGTGGCGCGAGCAGGGCGGCCGGGTGCTGTCGGCGGTCGCGCTCCAGGAACTGCGGATGGCCGAGCCGGGCTCCGAGTCCCAGTTGACGTGGGCCCGGTTCTTCGCGGCGAGCGCGGCGACCGAGGGCGACTTCCAGTTGCTGCTGGGGCTGATGGACGGTTCGGCGCGGATCGACGGGCTGGACGTGGACCAGGAGCTGCGCTGGGACTTCCTGCTGCCGCTGGCGACACACGGGGCGGTGGACGAGGCGGCCCTGACCGCGGAACTCGCCCGCGACGACACGGCGTCGGGCAAGCGGCACCAGGTCCGGTGCCTGGCGGCGCGCCCGTCGGCCGCGGTCAAGGACCAGGCGTGGGCCGCGGTCGTGGAGTCCGACGCGCTGTCGAACGCACTGGTCGAGGCGACCATCTCCGGTTCCCAGCAGTCCTCGCAGCGGGGGCTGTTGGCCCCGTACGTGGGCCGCTACTTCGAGGTCATCGAGCGGGTGTGGGCCGACCGTTCGATCCAGATCGGCATGCACGTGGTGAAGGGGATGTACCCGTCCCTCCAGGACTCGCAGAGCACGGTCGACGCCACCGACGCGTGGCTGGCCGCACACGAGTCGGCCCCGCCGGCGCTGCGCCGACTGGTTCTGGAGTCCCGCGACGACCTGGCCCGTGCCCTGCGCGCCCAGGCCTGTGACGCGGCGGCGGCGACGGCTTAGACCCCGCGGCGTCCCGGAGCCCGCGCCCGCCTCGTACGCGAGGCGGGCGCGGGCAGCTCGGGGGCCGGGCGGCGGTCGGACGGCGGTCGGACGGCGGCCTCGGGCCGACGCGCCGGGTCCGCGCAGGTGAACGGCCCCGGGGCGAACGGCGCTATCGGCAGTCGAACGCCCGTACTTTAGTGCGGTGTTGTCCCGATTTGTCGACGGGACTGTAACAAGGGTTAGCGGGCCCCCGCCGTGCGGGAACCTCCGGCACATGAACCACAACGCGCCCCTCCCCCTCGCCCACCTCACCGGCAGCCGTCCCCGCGTGCTCACCCTCGCGCAGCTCCGCGAGCACGGCGTCAGCGCCTCCGACGCCGCCGGGCGGCCCTGGCGGCAGATCCTGCCCGGGGTGTTCCTGCTCCACCCGGGCGCGGCGACCAGCGAGGAGCGGCTGCACGCGGCGCTGCTCTACGCGGGCCGCCGCGGCGCCGGCGAGGCCATGATCACCGGCATGGCGGCCCTGGCCCTGTACCGGTTCACCGCCGCTCCCCCGCTCGCCGGACTCCCGCACATCGACGTCCTCGTGCCCGGCACCCGCCGGCTGCGCTCCACCGGCGACGTGCGGATCCTGCGGACCCACACCCCGCCCCGGTCACAGGAGGTGTCCGGCATCCCCCTGGCCCCCGTCGCCCGGGCCGTCGCCGACGCCGTCGCCCGGATCTCCGACGCCGGGGTCGTGCGCCGGCTGCTGAGCGAGGCGGTGCGCGGCGGGCACTGCGAACCGGCCGCCGTCGTCCGGGAGCTGACCGTGGCCCGGCTGCTGAACCGGCCCCACGTCGTCGACGCCGTCGAATCCCTGCTCGCCGAGGGCCGGGCCATCGCCGAGGACCGGCTGTACCAGCTCGTTCGGGGCCACGGCCTCCCCGAGCCCGTCTGGAACGTGGACCTGCGACTGCCCGGCGGCCCGCACCTCGGCGGGGTCGACGCGTACTGGCCCGAGCAGGCCGTCGCCATCGAGATCGACACCCGCGCCCCGCGCCAGGATCAGGACGAGGAGTGGTCGGAGTGCGCCCGCAAGCGCGAGACGCTGGAGCGGCTCGGGGTGACCGTCCTGCACCTCACCCCCCGCAAGCTCCGCGACTGGCCCGAGCAGCAGGCCTCGGTGGTACGGACGGCCCTGACGGCATCGGGAGACCGCGAGCCCGCGGCCTACCTGGTCGTCCTTCCCCGGTGAGCGCGGAGCGCCCGAGCGCCCGGGCCCCGGACGCGGAACCACCGGCGGGGCGGAGCGGTCACGTACCCTCGCAGGGTTGGCGAGGGGCGGCGGGAGGCGGGGGCATGGCGACAGGGACCGGCGCGGACCCGCGCCCGATGACCGGCGAGCCGGTGTCGCTCGACCTGCTGAACACCCGATGGATCGAGGACGGGGAACCCGTCGACCTCTTCGCGGGCGCCGCCGGGCTGACCCGGGTGCAAGGGCTCGCGGTCTGGTTGGGGAGCGTCGGTCTGGCCGAACGCTTCCGGGCCGACGCCTCGACCCTCGTCCACCTGCTGACCGCCCGCGAGGCCCTGGCGCGGGCCGTCGCGGATCCGGCCGACGCGAGCGCGCGGGCCCTGCTCGACGCCGTGTTGGAGCACGGTCGGATCCGGATCACCCTCACCGCCGAAGGCACGGGCGAGCGCGCCGAGTTCGCCGACCCGACCTGGGGCCCGGCCTGGACCGCCGTCCGCGGCCACCTCGACCTGACGGCCACCGCCCCGGATCGGATCCGTGTGTGCGCCTCGCCGACGTGCGGGACGCACTTCCTCGACGGCTCGCGCGACGGCACCCGACGGTGGTGCTCGACGGCGTGCGACGACCGCGTCGAGGACCCGCGACACAACGCGCGCACGCGCGAGCGCTGAACGCCAGAAAGTTGTCACACCTGCCCCGCGGCTGAAGTCCACCGTGATGCCGACATGCGACCGGTAAGTCGATAAATCCACTCTCCGACCCCTGCGATGCGTCCTGCTATGCCCCGGTCCGGGGCCCTTGGCGGGTTCCCCGCGCCGGCGGGAGTCCGCCATGTCAGGTCTCGGTCAATGACAACACTCCCCAAACAGCTGTCACTTGCGCAAAGCTGACCGGTCATCCGGCACCGAAATCCGGACCGTATCTTTCACTTAGCCAGGGATGCTGATGACCCTCGAATCCCCCAGCTCCACGCCCGGGGCCATACCCGGCGCCAGACGCGTCGCCCGCGTCGCGGCCGCCGCAGGCCTGGTGGCCGCGCTCTGCGCGACCGGAGCCGTTCCCGTCTTCGCCGCGACGGGAGCCACTGACCCCGGCTCCTCCGCGCCGGTCAAGTCCGCGGACCAGAAGCTCGGTTCGGCCGACGCCGAACTGCTCCAGGAGGCCAAGGCCAAGGGTGACAAGAACGTCACCGTCATGGTCGCGACCGCTCCGGGCGAGACCAAGCAGGTCGCACAGCAGCTCGACGCCGTCCAGGGCGCCTCGGTGGGCCGGACGTACGACAAGCTGGGCTACGTACGCGCCACGCTGCCGACCGACAAGGCCGAGGCCGCGCTGAAGGCGGCCGGCAAGCTGTCCTCGGTGCACGGCATCGACCTGCGGCACGAGATCCAGCTCCCGGACCCGCGTCCCGACGCGGGCAAGGACACCGGCAAGGCCAAGAAGACCGCGGCCGAGACCTACCCGGGGCCGGGCAAGGACACCCCCGCGAAGAACCCGTACAACCCGTCCTTCGAGACCGGCGCGGTCGACTTCGTCAAGAAGAACCCGCAGGCCGACGGCCGCGGCGTGACCATCGGCATCATGGACTCGGGTGTCGACCTCGGCCACCCGGCCCTGCAGAAGACCACCACCGGCGAGCGCAAGATCGTCGACTGGGTCACCGCGACCGACCCGATCACGGACAACGACGCCACCTGGCGCGCCCAGATCACCCCGGTCACCCCCTCCGGCGGCAGCTTCACCGCCGGCGGCCAGAGCTGGAAGGCCCCCGCGGGCAACTTCCAGTGGAGCCGCTTCAGCGAGTCGATCACCGCGACCGGCGACGCCAAGGGCGACGTCAACCGCGACGGCGACACCACCGACCGGTTCGGCCTGCTCTACGACCCGGTCGCCGGGACCGTCCGCGTCGACACCGACCAGGACGGCGACTTCACGAACAACGAGCCGATGAAGCCGTACAAGGACGGCTACCAGATCGGCTACTTCGGCACGGACAACCCGGCGACCGACGTCGCCGAGCGCATCCCGTTCGTGATCGAGATCCGCAAGGACGTCCCGATGGACCCGCTGGGCGGTGACTGGGTCGGCAAGAAGGCCGACTTCGTCAACGTCGGCATCATCGAGTCCGAGCACGGCACGCACGTCGCCGGCATCACCGCCGCCAACAGCCTCTTCGGCGGCAAGATGAACGGCGAGGCGCCCGGCGCCAAGCTCGTCTCCTCGCGCGCCTGCTCCTGGTCGGGCGGCTGCACCAACATCGCGCTGACCGAGGGCATGATCGACCTCGTCGTCAACCGCGGCGTGGACATCGTCAACATGTCGATCGGCGGCCTGCCGGCGCTGAACGACGGCAACAACGCGCGCTCCGAGCTCTACAAGAACCTCATCGACACCTACGGTGTCCAGCTCGTCATCTCGGCGGGCAACGAGGGCCCCGGTGTCAACACCATCGGCGACCCCGGTCTCGCGGACAAGGTCATCTCCGTGGGTGCCGCCGTCTCCAAGGACACCTGGGCGGCCAACTACGGCTCCGGCGTGAGCAAGAAGTACAACATGTTCCCGTTCTCCTCGCGCGGTCCGCGTGAGGACGGCGGCTTCACGCCGACCATCACCGCCCCCGGCGCGGCCATCAACACCACCCAGACCTGGCTGCCCGGTTCGCCGGTGGCCGAGGCGGGCTACACCCTGCCGGCCGGCTACTCCATGCTCCAGGGCACCTCGATGTCCTCGCCGCAGGCGACGGGCGCCAGCGCCCTGCTGATCTCGGCCGCCAAGCAGCAGCACATCGCGCTGACCCCGGCGAGCCTGCGGGTGGCGCTCACCAGCACCGCGAAGAAGATCGCCGACGTCCCGGCACACGCCCAGGGCTCCGGTCTGATCGACATCGTCGGCGCGTGGGAGTCCATCCAGCGCAACGCCAAGGCCGAGGAGTTCACGGTCAAGGCCCCGGTCGACACCGCGATCGACCAGTTCCTGAAGACCCCGGGCTTCGGCACCGGCCTCTACGACCGCGAGGGCGGCCTGAAGGTCGGCCAGAAGAAGGTCTACGACGTCGTCGTCACCCGCACCACGGGCGTCAAGTACGGCACCCGGCACGACCTGACCTGGCGCAACAACGACGGGACCTTCAAGGTCATCGGCGGCTACGACTACGTCACGCTGCCGCTGAACAAGCCCGTCACCATCAAGGTCGAGGCCAACGCCAAGTCGGCCGGCGTCCACAGCGGCATCCTGCAGCTCGACGACCCGACCACCGAGGGCATCGACAAGCAGATCCTCGCCACGGTCGTCGCCTCCACCCCGCTGACGAAGCCGTCGTTCACGATGTCGGACACCTCGTCGGTGCAGCGCAACAGCCACAAGTCGTACTTCGTGACGGTCCCGCAGGGCGCCAAGACCCTTGAGGTCGCCCTGGGCGGTCTGAAGGACGGCAGCCAGACGCGCTTCATCTCGATCCACCCGTACGGCACGGGCGTCGAGGACAGCGCGACGACCCAGTGCTACCCGAACTACAACAACCCGGCGAACACCTGCCGCCCCGACCTGCGCTCGTACGCCGAGCCGCAGCCCGGTGTCTGGGAGATCGAGGTCGAGTCGCGCCGCACGTCGCCGCTGCTCGACAACCCGTACAAGCTCGACGTCTCCGTCCTCGGCGCGGTCTTCGACCCGGCCGTCAAGGTGCTGCCCGAGGTCAAGCAGGGCACCCCGGCGCCGGTCCAGCTGAGCGTCAAGAACGAGGCCGCGGCCATCTCCGCCGGCAAGCTCCAGGGCGGCCCGCTCGGTTCCGCGAAGGTCGCCAAGCCGACCATCGCCAACGGTGAGACCCAGACCAGCGAGGTCACGATCGGCGAGGGCGTCTCCCGCCTCGACGTCGCGATCGGCAAGGTCTCCGACACCGGTGCGGACCTCGACCTCGAGGTCTACAAGGACGGCGTCAAGGTCGGCACCTCCGCCGACGGCGACTCCGAGGAGGCCGTGAGCCTGGTCAACCCGGCCGCCGGCACCTACTCCGTGAAGGTCATCGGCTACGCGATCCCGGCCGGTACCACCACGTACGACTACCGCGACGTGTTCTTCTCGGCCGCCCTGGGCTCCGTCCAGGTCGACGAGGCCGCCGCGGTGAACCTCGCCACCGGCGCCACCGCGCAGGTCTCGGCGAACGTCCTGGTCAACAGCGCGGCCCCCGAGGGCCGTCAGTTCTTCGGCCAGGTCAAGCTGCTCAACGCCCGCGGCACCGCCGCCGGCACCGGCAGCGTGCAGATCGAGAAGGTCCTGCCGTAACCCCGTAGGACCCTGAAGAACAGGGGGCGGTGCTCTGACGAGCACCGCCCCCTCCTTCGTTTCGACGTCCGATGCGCCGTGTCCGGATGACGGTCATGGCCCGATCGGGCGCTAATCGTCTCTGAGCTGGGTAAACGGCCCTCACGGGGTGGGGCGACACTCCCGCCGCGGAGTCGTCACGGGCGTTCACGTTCAGGACACCGTCCGCACCTCGGACAATGGATTGGACAAGGCTCGTGGGGTCGAACGCATGATGGCTTCACGCGCGCCCGCGTCGTACGTACCAAAAGGAGTCACCGTGAGGGTCGGAATCGTCGGAGCCACCGGACAGGTCGGCGGAGTCATGCGCGGCATCCTCGCCGAGCGCAAGTTCCCGGTGGACGAGCTGCGGCTGTTCGCCTCGGCCCGTTCGGCGGGCTCGACGCTGGAGTGGGAGGGCCGCGAGATCACCATCGAGGACGCCTCCACGGCCGACTACTCGGGCCTGGACATCGTGCTCTTCTCCGCCGGCGGCGCCACCTCCAAGGCCCTCGCCGAGAAGGTCGCCTCCCAGGGCGCCGTCGTGATCGACAACTCCTCCGCCTGGCGCAAGGACCCCGAGGTCCCCCTCGTCGTCTCCGAGGTCAACCCGCACGCGATCAAGAACCGTCCCAAGGGCATCATCGCGAACCCGAACTGCACCACCATGGCGGCCATGCCCGTGCTGCGCCCCCTGCACGACGAGGCCGGTCTGATCGCGCTGATCGCCACCACCTACCAGGCAGTCTCCGGCTCGGGCGTCGCGGGCGTCGCGGAGCTCGACGGCCAGGTCAAGGCCGTCGCGGGCGAGGCCACCGCGCTGGTGCACGACGGCGAGGCCGTGACCTTCCCCGAGCCGGGCGTCTACAAGCGTCCGATCGCCTTCAACGTGCTGCCGCTCGCGGGCTCGATCGTCGACGACGGTTCCTTCGAGACCGACGAGGAGCAGAAGCTCCGCAACGAGTCCCGCAAGATCCTCGAACTCCCGGATCTCAAGGTCTCGGGCACCTGCGTGCGCGTGCCGGTCTTCTCCGGCCACTCGCTCCAGGTCAACGTCCGCTTCGCGCGACCGCTGAGCGTCGAGCGCGCCCACGAGCTGCTGGCGGACGCCCCGGGCGTCGAGCTCTCCGAGATCCCGACCCCGCTCCAGGCCGCCGGCAAGGACGCCTCGTACGTGGGTCGCATCCGCACCGACGAGACGGCCGAGAACGGCCTGGCGCTGTTCCTCTCGAACGACAACCTCCGCAAGGGCGCGGCGCTGAACGCCGTCCAGATCGCGGAGCTGGTCGCCGAGGAACTGCGCGGCTGATCCGCCCGCCCCGCCGTACGACGCCGGCCCGCCCCACCGCCTCGGTGGGACGGGCCGGCGTCGTGTCCGCCCCCGCGTCGTGTCGGCCGGGGCGTCCGCCGGCGTGTCGGAACGACCCCTTCCCGACCCGATTGTCACCGCGCCGTCACAGGGCCGTCACCGCGCCGCCGCAGCCCCACCCGCCCCCCAGAACCCCCTTCCACCAGCGGCTTTGCATGATCTACATTTCATCTTGCCTCCCAGGGGGGGAGGTCGAGTCAGCAGTCCTGGGGGACAACTTCATGAACGCCCGCACCACCTCTCGCCGCTTCCGCGTGCTCACCTGCACCGCCCTCGCCCTGGCCACCGGCATGATCACCGCCGGGCAGGCCTTCGCCTCCGAGCCGCCGGTCGTCCCCGGCAAGCCGACCGCCGCCGCGCAGGCCGTCCCGCAGCCGGGCGGCGCCGTCGCGGCCCCGAAGGCCAAGGCCGCCGCCAAGACCACCGGCAAGGCCGCCGCGGCCGTCTCCCCGCGCCTGGACATCGACGGGAACGGCAAGGACGACTTCCTCCTGCGCAACGTGTGGGGCGGCTGGTCGGTGCGCTACGACTCCGGCGCCACCACCGCGTTCCCGATCACCGGGGAGATCAAGAACGTCGACGAGCACAAGGAGGTCGTGCCGGTCGGCGACCTCGACGGGAACGGGAGCCCCGAGCTCCTGACCATCAACACCCAGGGCGTCATCCAGCTGCACACCGCGACCACGCAGGGCTCCACGCCGACCGGCTGGGCGTCCGGCGGCTGGCACGTGTTCAACAAGGTGGCGGGCGCGGGCGACCTGAACGGCGACGGCCACCCGGACCTGCTGGCCCGTACGACCAAGGGGCAGCTCTTCCTGTACCCGGGCACCGGCAAGGCGGACACGACCAGCCCGTACGCGGACCCGATCGAGGTCAAGGGCGACCACTGGAACCTCTTCAACCTCGTCACGGGCTACGACTTCGACAAGGACGGCCTGGCCGACCTGATCATGCGGGGCTCGGACGGCCTGCTGTACTTCAAGCCCTCCACCGGCAAGACCGACGCCCCGTTCGGTGAGGCCGTTCCGATCGGCCACGGCTGGCAGCAGTTCGACCAGGTCCTCGCCCAGGGCGACAAGGACGGCAACGTCCGGCTCCTGGCCCGCATGAACGACGGCGGCGCCCTCGTCTACACGAGCCTGGGCAACGGCAAGCTGTCCCAGACGGGCAACTACCTCCCGGGGTTCCCGCACTTCCTCGGCTTCGCCGGTGACGACTCCCCGAACGGCGCGTACGGCAAGAAGAGCCTGATCGCCCGTGACGCCGGCGGCTCCATGTCGGCGTACCGCTCCAGCGGCCTCAACGGCTTCGAGGGGCCGATCGGCCACTACGACTTCAGCCGGCCGCCGAGCAGCACCGACACCCTGATCCACGCCTCGGCGCTCGGCAACAACCCGGACGGCAACGTCCTCAAGATCACCGCTGGTGGTCAGCTGTGGGCCCTGCACCACTCCGGTGACGTGAACCTGGGTTCCGGCTGGGGCATCTACAACACCGTCATCGGCGTCGGCGACCTGACCGGGGACGGCCGCGGCGACCTGCTGGCCCGTGAGAAGGGCGGCGACCTGTACCTGTACCCGGGTCGCGGCACCGGCACCGGCTTCTACAACCGCCTCAAGGTCGGCAGCAGCTGGAACTCCCTGGACCGGATCACCGGGGCCGGCGACATGACCGGCGACGGCATCCCCGACCTGGTCGGGCGCGGCACCGACGGTCGCCTGTGGCTGTACCAGGGCACCCACGACACGGCCGTGCCGTTCGCGCAGCCGGTCCAGGTCGGCAGCGGTTGGAAGGACATGACCGCGATCGTCTCCCCCGGCGACCTGAACGCCGACGGTCTCTCCGACCTCGTCGCCCGCGACTCCCAGGGCAAGCTGTGGCTGTACACGGCGAGCGGTCTCGCCGCGGCCGTCCCGGATGCCGCCTTCGAGCCCCGGACCGCCCTGGGCTCGGGCTGGAACCAGTTCACCGACCTGCTCTGATCGGTCGGGTCCCCCCATCGCGGGCGACGCCCCGGTGCTCCCTCTCACCGCGCCCCATCGGATTCCTCCGGTGGGGCGCGGTGCCGTCTCGGGACGAAACCCTCGGAACGGGGGTGCGGCGTTCGCCCGTGGATGAGTCCGGGGCGGTTGCGCCGCCCGCGTGGAAGGATGGCGGGGCAACGACCATCGAAGGAGATGAACGCGTGCCTGGCACGAACCTGACCCGTGAAGAGGCCCAGCAGCGAGCGAAGCTGCTGACCGTCGACTCGTACGAGATCGAACTCGATCTCAGCGGTGCGCAGGAGGGCGGTACCTACCCCTCCGTGACCACCGTGCGGTTCGACTCCGCCGAGGCGGGCGCCGAGACCTTCATCGACCTGGTCGCGCCGGCCGTGCACGAGGTCGTGCTGAACGGCAGGACACTGGACGTGGCCGCGGTCTTCCGGGACTCCCGGATCGCGCTGGACCACCTCGTCGCCGGGGCCAACGAGCTCCGTGTCGTCGCGGACTGCGCCTACACCAACACCGGTGAGGGCCTCCACCGCTTCGTCGACCCGGTCGACCAGCAGGCCTACCTGTACACCCAGTTCGAGGTGCCGGACGCGCGGCGGGTCTTCGCCAGCTTCGAGCAGCCCGACCTGAAGGCGACGTTCCGGTTCACCGTGACGGCCCCGGAGGGCTGGACGGTCATCTCGAACTCCCCGCGGGACGTTCCCGAGGGGGCGGAAGCCGCGGACGTCAAGGACAACGTCTGGCGCTTCGAGCCGACCCCGCGGATCTCCTCGTACATCACCGCGCTGATCGTCGGGCCGTACCACGCCGTCCACAGCTCGTACGAGGGGCCGGACGGGCAGTCGGTGCCGCTCGGCATCTACTGCCGTCCCTCGCTCGCCGAGTTCCTCGACGCGGACGCGATCTTCGACGTGACCCGGCAGGGCTTCGACTGGTTCCAGGAGAAGTTCGCGTACGACTACCCCTTCGCGAAGTACGACCAGCTCTTCGTGCCGGAGTTCAACGCGGGCGCCATGGAGAACGCGGGCGCGGTCACCATCCGCGACCAGTACGTCTTCCGCTCTAAGGTGACGGACGCGGCGTACGAGGTGCGCGCCGAGACCATCCTGCACGAGCTGGCGCACATGTGGTTCGGCGACCTGGTCACCATGGAGTGGTGGAACGACCTGTGGCTGAACGAGTCGTTCGCGACGTACACCTCGATCGCCTGCCAGGCGTACGCCGAGGGCTCGAAGTGGCCGCACGCGTGGACCACGTTCGCGAACTCCATGAAGACCTGGGCGTACCGGCAGGACCAGCTGCCTTCCACACACCCGATCATGGCGGACATCCGTGACCTGGACGACGTGCTCGTCAACTTCGACGGGATCACGTACGCCAAGGGCGCCTCGGTGCTCAAGCAGCTCGTCGCCTACGTCGGCATGGACGCCTTCTTCAAGGGCGTGCAGGCGTACTTCAAGGCGCACGCGTTCGGGAACACGCGCCTGTCCGACCTGCTGGGCGCGCTGGAGGAGACCTCCGGCCGTGACCTGACGGCCTGGTCGAAGGCGTGGCTGGAGACCGCCGGCATCAACATCCTGCGTCCGGAGGTCGAGACCGACGCGCAGGGCGTCATCACCTCCTTCGCCGTGCGCCAGGAGGCGCCCGCGCTGCCCGCCGGCGCCAAGGGCGATCCGGTGCTGCGCCCGCACCGGATCGCGGTCGGCCTGTACGACCTGCGCGACGGCCTGCTGGTCCGCTCGGACCGGATCGAGCTGGACATCGACGGCGAGCTGACGGCGGTGCCCGAGCTGGTGGGCCGCGCCCGCCCGACCGTGGTGCTGCTCAACGACGACGACCTGTCCTACGCGAAGGTCCGCCTGGACGAGATCTCGCTGGCCAACGTCACCGCGCACCTGGGCGACTTCACCGAGTCGCTGCCGCGCGCGCTGTGCTGGGCCTCGGCGTGGGACATGACGCGGGACGGCGAACTGGCCACCCGCGACTACCTGGCGCTGGTGCTGTCGGGCATCGGCAAGGAGTCGGACATCGGTGTGGTGCAGTCGCTGCACCGCCAGGTGAAGCTGGCCATCGACCTGTACGCCGACCCGTCGTGGCGGGAGCAGGGCCTGGCCGACTGGACCGCGGCCGCGCTGGAGCACCTGCGCGCGGCAGCGCCGGGCAGTGACCACCAGCTGGCCTGGGCCCGTGCCTTCGCGGCGACGGCCCGGACCGAGGGACAGCTGACGTACCTGTCGGCGCTGCTGGACGGCTCCGCGGAGATCGAGGGCCTGGCCGTCGACACCGATCTGCGGTGGGCGTTCCTGGAACGCCTGGTCGCCACCGGCGTGCTCGACGAGCCGGCCATCGCGGCCGAGCTGGGGCGGGACGCCACCGCGGCGGGCGAGCGCCACGCGGCCACCGCCCGGGCGGCGCGTCCGACGGCGGAGGCCAAGGCGCAGGCGTGGGCCTCGGTCGTCGAGGGCGACTCGCTGCCCAACGCGGTGCAGGAGGCGGTGATCGGCGGCTTCGTGCAGACCGATCAGCGTGAGCTGCTCGCCCCGTACACCGGGAAGTACTTCGCGGTGGTCAAGGAGGTCTGGGACACCCGGAGCCACGAGATCGCCCAGCAGATCGCGGTGGGTCTGTACCCGGCGCTCCAGGTCTCCGAGGAGACCCTGAGGGCGACGGACGCCTGGCTGGCCTCGGCCGACCCGGGCGCGGGTCTGCGCCGACTGGTGTCGGAGTCCCGCTCGGGTGTCGAGCGGGCGCTGAAGGCACAGGCGGCGGACGCCGCCGCCGCGGGCTGACGCCGCGGGCCCGACGACGAGGGGCGTCCCCGGTGCGCGACACGCGTACCGGGGGCGCCCCTCGCCCGTGGGCGCCGCGGCCTCAGGACGCCGGGACGGCTCTGAGCGCGGCCAGTACGTGGGCCAGCGCCGGCGCCGACGCGGAGCCGCGTCTCAGGGCCGCGACCACGTGCCGGGTCGGCCGGTCGTGGGCGAGGACCCGGACGGCGACGCCGGAGGCGCGGCCCGTCACCATGCGCGGGACGAGCGCCACGCCCATGCCGGCCTCGACCATGGCGAGGATGGCCGTCCAACCCGACGCGGAGTGGGCCTGTTCGGGGACGAACCCGGCGGCCTCGCACGCGTGGCGGGTGATCTCCGACCAGGGCCCGCTGCCCCCGTAGATCCACCGGTCCCCGGACAGGTCGGCCAGTCGCACGGCCGGCGCGGCCACCAGCGGGTGGTCGGGGGGCAGGGCCACGTCCAGCGGGTCCTCCAGCAGCGTGACCCGGGTGAAACGGGGGTCGCGGGCCGTCGGGGCGTGGGCCGCGAGGGAGAGGGCCAGGTCGACGGCGCCGGTGGACAGCAGCTCGTACGATTCGGCGGCCTCGGTCTCCCGGACGCGTACCTCCACGCCGGGGTGGGTCCGGCGCAGGGCGGCGACGGCCGGGACGACGAGGACGGGCACGGCGGTGGAGAAGGCGCCGATCCGGACCTCGCCCGCGTCCCCCGACAGGTAGCCGGCCAGTTCGGCGTCGGCTCGTTCGAGCTGGGCGAACACGGCCTCGGCGTGCCGCAGGACCAGGTGCGCGGCGTCGGTGAGCCGCACCCTGCGCCCCTGGGCCTCCAGCAGGGGAACGCCCAACTGCCGGGCGAGGTTGGTCAGCTGCTGCGAAACGGCCGAGGGCGTCATGTGCAGCGCCTCGGCCGTCGCGGTCACGGTGCCCCGGTCGGCCAGGGTCCGCAGGATCCGCAGCTTCTTGATGTCCCACTCGATCATGGGCCCGAACCTACCGCCGGGCACCGAGGGCCACGCCGCCCAGGATCAGCGCCATGCAGAGGAGTTGGGCGGGTCCGGTCCGTTCGCCCAGCAGCAGCAGTCCGAGGCCGGCGACGCAGACGGGCTGGAGGTAGTACACGACGCCGGCGCGGGCGGCGCCGATGACCGCGACGGCCTTGTTCCAGGCGAAGAAGGCGACGGCGGAGGACATCACGCCGACGTAGAACAGCATGCCCGCGGCGGCGGGGGTGAGGGCGAAGCCGCCCTGGACGGACAGGGACACGGCGTACGCCGGCGCCAACATCAGCGCGCCGAGCACGAAGGTCGCGAGCAGGAAGGCGAGTCCGCCCAGTTCGGCGGGCCTGCGCTTGAGCAGGGCGCTGTAGGTGGCGAAGGACAGGGCGGCGCCGAACATCCACAGGTCGCCGGCGGTGAACTCGAAGCCGAGCGAGCCGTCCCCGACGAGGAGCAGCACCCCGAGTGCGGCGAGCAGCATGCCGAAGACGCGGCGGGCTCCGAGTCGTTCGCCGCCCAGGCGGGCGTACAGGGCCATGATGACCGGCGAAGCGGCCATGATCATGCCCATGTTGGAGGCGGAGGTGGTCAGTCCGGCCTGGTGCACGAGGGTGTTGTACAGGGTGACGCCGAAGAGGGTGGCCAGGCACACGTAGCCGAGGTGTGCGCGGAGCAGGGCCCGCTGGGCCCAGGCCTGGCGGGCGGCGAAGGGGGCGACGGCGACCGCGGCGATGACCCAGCGCCAGAAGACCGCCTGGACCGGGGGCACGGTGTCGGCCATGCCGCGGGTGGCGACGAAGCTGCCGGACCAGACGACCGTCGCGACCAGCGCGAGCGCGACGCCGAGTCCGGCGGCCCCCTTCGTACCGGCTTCTCCGGGCCGCTCGGACCGCTCGTGCTTCCCGGACTGTCCGGGCCGGCCGGGCTGCCCGGGCTGCCCGGGCTGCCCGGTCGGCGAAGCGGTGTGCGCGCGGTCCGTGACGGCCACTGGGTGTCTCCTCCTGAGCATGGGGTGCGGTGCGTGGTCTACCGTCGCATCCCGCCATTGCCCAGGTCCATCGAAACATTTCGATCGGTCTTTTCAGCAGGGCTGAACGGTTCCACGGGGACCACCTCGGCCTCGTCCGCCGGTGCGGGCGCCTTGGGCGTCCGCTGCGCGAGCTGTCCCGCCACGGTCGCGCCGAAGGCGATGGCCATGCCCAGCACCTGTACCGGGGTCAGCGCCTGACCGAGGGCGGCCCAGCCGATGACGGCGGCGGTGAGCGGGGACAGCGGGCCGAGCAGGGTGACGGAGGTGGCGGTCAGCTTGCCGATGCCGCGGAACCAGAGCCAGTACGCGATCCCGGTGTTGATCAGCATCATGTAGCCGTAGCCGAGGAGGGCCTCGCCGTCGAGGGCGGGCGGCGCCCCCTCCACGAGGGCGGCGATCGGGATGATGAACAGGCCGCCGGCGGTGAGCTGCCAGCCGGTCACGGCCAGCGGGCCGACGCCCTCGGGGCGCCCCCAGCGCTTGGTCATCACGGTGCCGGCGGCCATCGAGGCGGAGGAGACCACTCCGGCGATGATCCCGACGAGGTCCAGCCGGGCCTGCGCCGTCAGGACGACCATGCCCACCCCGAACGCGGCGACGACGGCGGCGAGCACGGTCCTCAGCCGCGCCCGCTCCCCCAGGACCAGCGCGGCGAGCCCGACGACGAACAGCGGTCCGGCGGCGCCGAGTACGGCGGCGACGCCGCCCGGCAGCCGGTAGGCGGAGAGGAAGAGCAGCGGGAAGAAGGCGCCGATGTTGAGGGTGCCCAGGACCGCCGACTTCCACCACCACTCGCCCTTGGGGAGGGTCCGGGACAGGGCGACGAGCAGCAGTCCGGCGGGCAGGGCCCGCATGACCCCGGTGAACAGGGGCCGGTCCGGCGGCAGCAGTTCGGTGGCGACGGCGTAGGTGGAACCCCAGGAGACGGGGGCCAGGGCGGTCAGGGCGACGGTGGCGAAGCGGTTCACGAAAGCTCCTCGGACGGATGGGAGAAGACAAGGGAGCGGTACTGGGGCGCGGCTCAGGCGGCGCCGGCGACGCTCTCGCGCGGGTTCGGGGCGCCGGCCGTCGCGGGCGTCGGGGTCACCGTCGCGGGCGCGGGCGTCGGGGTCACCGTCGCGGTCGCGGCCGGGGGCGTCGCGTACACGGCCTCCGCCGGGAGTCGGCGCTCCAGCCGGGTCAGGGCCAGTGCGGCGCCGAGGGCGGCCACGGTCAGGACGGCCCAGGGGAGCCGGCCGTCGACCGAGAGCAGGGCGGTGAACAGGGACGGGGCCAGGGCCGAGGCCAGGGAGTAGGACAGCTGGTAGGTGGCGAGGTAGCGGCCCCGCACGGACTCGGGCGCGGCCGACACCGACAGGGCGCCGCCCGACGGGCTGTGGACCAGCTCCCCGACCGTGTAGACGACCACGATGACCAGCAGGGCGATCAGGGTCGCGGTCCGTCCGGGCCGTACGGTGCCGAGCACGATCTGGCCCACGAACGCGGCGGCGAAGAGCAGGGCGCCGAGCGCCGCGGAGCGGGTCCGGCGGGCTCCGGAGCGGCGGACCAGGCCCGCGATCAGGACGCCGGCGCCGGCGCACAGGGCGGTGTTGACGGTGAAGGCGGCCCCGGTGAGGGAGTCGGGACCGTTCAGCCAGGTGGCGATGTAGAGCGGGAAGAGCACGGACAGCGCCGAATAGCCGAGCGCGGTCAGGAAGTTGACGGCGGTCAGACCGAGGAAGGGGCGGTCGGCCAGCACCATGCGGTAGCCGGCGGACGGCAGCCCTGCCGATCCGGCCGCGGCAGGGGTCGTGGCACCGGTCACGGCACCGGTCGCGGCGTCTCGCACCGGCTTCACGCGGGCCACGAGCAGGCCGGCGAGCGCGAAGGCGACCGCGTTTCCCCAGGCGGTGTGGGTGAATCCGGCGGTGCCCCACACCGCCAGCACGCCCGAGACGATCAGCGCGCCGGCTCCCATGCCGGCGTTCTGCAGGGCCCGGATGGATGCCTGGAGCCGGTCGCGGGAGGAGCCGCGGGCCACCTCACCGATCAGGGACTGCTGGACGACGGGGAACGACCGGTCCGCGAGGGCGGTGACCAGGGCGACGGCGGCGAAGGCGGGGAGGGTGTCGGCGAGCGGGTAGAGCGCGAAGCCGAGGGCCCGGACCGCGTAGAGGAGCAGGTTGACCCTCCGCGCCCCGAACCGGTCGACGGCGGTGCCGGCCAGGGGCATGACGGCGAGTCCGGCCAGGCCGGTCACGGTGAGCACGACGCCGACGACGGCGAAGGACAGGCCCGTGACGTGGTGGAAGAAGACGAGCGAGAAGGGGACGTACATGCCGATCCCGATCGCGCTGACCCCCACTCCGAGGAGCAGGGACCGCTCGCCCTCCACCCGTTCCCCCGCCCGCCGCCCCGCGCTGCCCTCGCCCATGTGAACCACTCCCCCATTAGATCGCTTGGCAGTAGCTTAGCGCTAAGCTACTTTCCGTCAAGCAACTTTCTTGCGTTCAATCAAACGGAAGCCGGATACTGCGCCCATGACCGAGGAGAACAAGGACGCCGTCGACGCGATCACCGCCCAGTGGTACGCCGTACGACCGGATCTCGACACCGCACCCATGGCCGTCTTCGGCCGGATCTACCGGATCGCCAAGGCCATGGGCGACGAGATGGAGCGGACCTACAACCGCTACGGGATCTCCCGCGGGGAGTTCGACGTCGTCGCCACCCTGAGGCGATCCGGAATCCCGTACACCCTCTCGCCCCGGCAGTTGTCCTCGACGCTGATGCTCACCACGGGCGGCATGACCGGGCGTCTGGACAAGCTGGAGAAGGCCGGACTGCTGACCCGCAGCCCCGATCCGCACGACCGGCGCGGGCTCCACGTGACCATCACCGACCGGGGTCTGACGCTCATCGACGAGGCCGTCACCGCGGGCCTGGAGGTACAGCGCGCCGCGCTCACCGGGCTCGACCCGCAGGAGGCCGAGGTCCTCACCGGCCTGCTCAGGAAGTTGCTCGCCGGGACCCCGTGAGGGCCTGCCCCCGGGCCCCCGCGCACGTCACCGGCCGGGGCCCCCGGGAACACGACGGGGCGCCGGGGGTCCGTGACACGGCCGACACGCGTCGGCGTACGGACCCCCGGCGCCCCGGAAGTCATGAGGGGTGACCACCCCGCGCGGGGGCGGTCACGTGAACGGACGTCAGTCCGTGGGCTGCTGCTTGCGCGACTTGTCGCCCACCATGACGAGGCCCGCGATGACCAGGAACAGCACGATCGGCGTGGCCACGAACAGGCCGAGCGTCTCGGCGATGCTCAGGGGCGGAGCCGGGTCGTCGCCGTCGTCGCGGGTCAGCGCGAGGGCGGGAGACGTCATCAGCAGCATCATCAGCGTCGTTCCGGCCGTGACGGCGCCGGCGCGCAGTGCGTTCTTCTTGTCCACGGTGCAAAAGTAGCGAACACCTAAACGGAGCGCGCGCCCGGGGGTGCCGTACGGGTCCGCACGCCCTCGCGCACCGCGCTCAACAGGGCGTTCGCCCGTGATGAGGCCGTCAGTGCCTCCAGCGTCAACGGCCGCCCCGACCCGTCGGCGATCGGCAGCCGCCAGTTGGGGTACTGGTCCCAGGTCCCCGGCACGTTCTGTGGCCGCCGGTCCCCCACCGCGTCCGGCAGCCACACGCCGACCAGCCGGGCGGGCGTGCGCAGCAGGAAGCCGTACAGGGCCCGCACGGCGGACTCCTCGTCCTTCGTCTCCAGCCCGAGCCGGTCCAGTACGGCCAGCCACTCGGCGGTGTCGGCCTCGTCCTCGGCCCGTTCCACCTCCAGCGGGCGGGCGAGCAGACCGAGCCGGTCGCGCAGTTCGACGTGGGCGCCGGCCAGCTTCGCGGCGGTGGGCGGCAGATCGTGCGTCGTGGCCGTCGCCAGGCAGTCCGCCCGCCACTCCCCGGGCTCCAGCGGAGCTCCGCCGCCCGCCCAGTCGCGCTCGAACCACGACACCGAGGTGCCGAGCACCCCGCGCCGGGCCAGGGCGTCGCGAACCCGCGGCTCCACCGTCCCGAGGTCCTCGCCGACGACCAGCGCCCCGGCCCGGTGGGCCTCCAGGACCAGGATCGCCAGCATCGCCTCCCCGTCGTGGGAGACGTAGGTGCCCTCCGCCGGCGGGGTGCCCCGGGGGATCCACCAGAGCCGGAAAAGGCCCATGACGTGGTCGATGCGCAGCGCGCCCGCGTACCGGAACACCCCGCGCAGCAGGTCCCGGAAGGGCGCGTACCCGGCGGCGGCCAGCGCGTCTGGCCGCCAGGGCGGCAGCCCCCAGTCCTGGCCCCGCGCGTTGAAGGCGTCCGGCGGGGCGCCCACGGAGATGTCCTCGGCGTAGTGGCGCGGTCCGGCGACGTCCGAGCCCTGCGGGTGCACACCGACCGCCAGGTCGTGCACGATGCCGACCGCCATGCCCGCCTCCCGGGCGGCGCTCTGGGCGGCGGCGAGCTGCTCGACCGTCAGCCAGACCAGCCAGCGGTGGAAGTCGGCCCGCTCCCGCGGTTCCTCCCCGGCGTGCCCGGCGCACCAGGCCGCGTGCCGGTCCAGCGGGTCCCCCTGCCCGGTGCGGAACGCGGCGTAGGCAGCGGCGCGACCGGCCGTGCGCGGGACGGCGTACAGCAGCTCCAGGGCCCGTCGCTTGAGGTCCCACACCGCGTCCCGGTCGATGAGCTCGCCCTTCTCCAGGACCGCGCGGCGCAGCTCGGCGCCGCGTGCGGCGAGGTCGTCCAGGGCCTCCCGGTCGGGGCAGTCGGCGTACTCGGGGACGTCCTCGATCCGCAGGTGGACCGGGTCCGGGAAGCGGCGGGTGGAGGGCCGGTACGGGGACGGGTCGGTCGGCGTCCCGGGAACGGCCGCGTGCAGCGGGTTGACCTGGATGAAACCGACGCCGTGGGTACGGCCCGCCCAGCGGGCGAGGTCGGCCAGGTCGCCGAGGTCTCCCATGCCCCAGGAGCGCTCGGACAGCAGCGAGTAGAGCTGGACGAGCAGCCCGTGGGTCGTCCGGTCGGGCGCGGCCGGGGCCCGGTCGGGGGCCACGATCAGCGTGGCCTCGGCGGTGCGGCCCTCGGGCGCCTCGGCCGTGACCCGGTGCACGCCGAGCGGCAGGTCGGGGCCCCACGGGGCCTCCCCGCCGTCCTCCAGCAACACCCGGCTCCCCGGCGGCACGGCCGGCAGGGGCTCCCCCCGCCAGTGCACCACCGTGCGGGGCAGGGGCCGCACGGCGGCCTCCAGGGCGGCTTCCGCGACGGCGGCCCTGATCTCCTCGGGCGTGTCGGCGGGCACCCCGAGGCGCGCCAGCACCGTCGTGATGGTGGCGTGCGGGACCTGGACGGTTACCTCGGCGGCGGGCTGGTAGCTGGTGGCGATGCCGTGCAGTTCCGCGAGCCGGGCGAGATCGTCCATGGTCAAGTCCCTGTCTAGTTGCCCGCGGCCGCGGCCGCGGCGGGTGTGGTCGGCTCGCTGGTCAGCGGGGCCTCGGCGGTGAGGGGCGGCTCGCTGGTCAGCGGCGCGTGCGCGGAGTCGGCGAGCGGGGGCTCGCTGGTCAGCGGCGCGTCCGGCAGTCCGGCCTGGGTCGGCAGGTGGGCGAGCGGGGCGACGGGAAGGGCGGAGGTTTTGCGGGCGGTGTGGATGGTGCGGTTGGTCCGGACGTTCATCTGAGCACTCCTTCGTGCGGGTTCGGTGGAACGTGCCCGGGGGGACACCCTCGTGGCACGCGTGTCGGAACAGAGCGGACCAACGCAGCCCTACCCAGTCGACGGCCGCGCATTCCTGGCGAATCCGCTCCAGATCCCCCCTCCACATTGACACTCGCACCGTGCGAATGGTGGGCTCTGGCTCGTTCGTACGAGCAGGGGACGACTCGGGACGGGGAGGCTCCGTGCAGCTCAGGGGCAAGAAGCGGGCCACGGCGGCGGTGATCGCCGTCATGGGGACGCTCTTGGGCGGAGCCACCGCTTCCGGGCCTTTGGTGATGTCCGCCTCACCCTCCGCGCCCGACACGCCCGACACTCCCGCGTCGAAGCCGGGGGCGGGCACCGCCGCGGCGAACGGCGCCGCTGCCGCCTCGTCCGGTGGGTCGCCCGGCCCGGTCCTCGATCCGGGCTCCGACGCGCCGCGGACCGCCGCCGACGGGCCGGCCGTGTGGCCGCGCCCGCAGTCGATGAGGGCCGATCCGGCGCACGCGGTGCCGGTGGGCACCGAGGCCGTGCTGGTGGCGGCGCCCGACGCCGACCCGTACGCCGCCGAGATCGTCCGGACCACCCTGCGCGGGGCCGGCGTGCGGACCCTGCACGAACGGGCCCCCGGGGACGCGCTGCCCGAACACGGCCTCGTCGTACGCCTCCAGGGCCCCGACGCCCTCGCCGCACTCCGGGCGCTGGGTGCGGCCGAGGCCGGGGACCTGCCGACCGGCGGCTACCGCATCGCGGTGGGCAGGGTCGGCGACCGGAACACCGTCGCGCTCGCCGGCGTGGGCGACGACGGGCTCTTCAACGCGGCGCAGACGCTGCGTCAACTCCTCCCGACGGGCACCACGAAGGCCCCCGGGGTGCGCGTACGGGACTGGCCGACGGCTCCCGTGCGCGGTGTCACCGAGGGCTTCTACGGGGACCCCTGGACCCGGGAGCAACGGCTCGCCCAGCTCGACTTCATGGGACGCACCAAGCAGAACCGGCTGTTGCTGGCGCCCGGCGACGACACGTACCGCACCACGCGGTGGCGCGAGGACTACCCGCGCGAGCGGCAGGCCGAGTTCCGGGCCCTCGCCGAGCGGGCCCGCGCCAACCGGGTGGTCCTCGCCTGGGCGGTGACCCCCGGCCAGTCGATGTGCCTGTCCTCCGCGGCCGAGCGGGCGGCGCTCACCCGCAAGGTGGACGCCATGTGGGACCTCGGTTTCCGGGCGTTCCAGCTCCAGTTCCAGGACGTCAGCTACACGGAGTGGGGCTGCCTGGAGGACCGCGAACGGTACGGAAGGGGCCCGGCCGCCGCCGCGAAGGCGCACGCCGAGGTCGCCAACGAGCTGTCCGCGCACCTCGCCGCCCGCTACCCGGGGGCGCCCGCGCTGTCGCTGCTGCCGACCGAGTACTTCCAGGACGGTTCCACCGGCTACCGGAGCGCGCTCGGCGGCGCGTTGGACGCGCGCGTGGAGGTCGCCTGGACGGGTGTCGGGGTGGTGCCCCGCACCATCACCGGCAGGGAACTGGCCGGGGCCCGGGCGGCCTTCGGACAGCACGCGCTGGTCACCATGGACAACTACCCGGTCAACGACTGGGATCCGGGCCGGATCTTCCTCGGCCCGTACGCGGGTCGGGACCCGGTGGTGGCCGGCGCCTCGGCGGGGCTGATGCTCAACGCGATGCCGCAGGGCACCCTGTCGCGCATCCCCGTGTTCACGGCGGCGGACTACGCGTGGAACCCGCGCGGCTACCGGGCGGGCGAATCGTGGGCGGCGGCGGTGCGCGATCTCGCGGGCCCGGACCCCCGGGCCCGCAAGGCGCTGGCCGCCCTCGCCGGGAACACCGCCTCGTCGGGACTCAAGCAGGAGGAGTCCGCGTACCTGAGGCCGCTCGTCGAGGAGTTCTGGCGGGCCCGCGCCACGGGCGACCGGGCGGCCGGCGAACGGCTGCGCACGGCCTTCACCGTGCTGCGGGAGGCCCCCTCCCGGCTGCCCGGCCTCACCGGCGAGGCCGGGCCGTGGCTGGAGCGGCTGTCGGAGTACGGAACGGCCGGCGAACTGGCCGTGGACATGCTCCGGGCCCAGGCCCGGGGGGACGGCGCGGCGGCCTGGAAGGCCTCGCGCGCCCTGGCGCAGGCCCGCGCCGGGCTCGCGGAGGCCGGGGACGCCCGGGTGGACACGGTCGTACTGGACGCGTTCCTCACGAAGGCGACCGCCGAGGCGGACAGCTGGACGGGAGCGTCGCGGACCGTCGGCACGCTGTCGCGGGACGCCGACGCGTGGACCGTCCGGCTGGACGGCGTACGCCCCGTGTCGGCGGTCACCGTGATGACGGACCCGCTCGCGCCCGGGACGCTCGCCACGGTGGAGGCACACGTACCGGGCGAGGGCTGGCGCAAGGTCGCCGACGCGGGCGCCTCCGGATGGACCCAGGCCGACCTGCGAGGTCTGCGGGCCGACGCCGTACGGCTGGTCTGGCCCGGGGCCTCCCCCGCCGTGCACCACGTGGTGCCCTGGCTCGGGGACGGGCCCGCGGCGCGCTTCGAGCTGGCCGGCGGCGGGCGGGCGGACGTGGAGATAGGCGGCGCCCCGCTGCGGGTGTCCGCGGAGCTGTCCGCCCTGCGGCCCGGCGAGGTCCGGGGCCCGCTGTCGGCGGCCCCGCCGCCGGGGATCGCGGTCCGCGTCCCGGGCGAGGTGAAGGCCCCCCGCGGAACCCGGATCAGCGTCCCGCTGGAGGTCACCGTCGCGGCCGGCACCCCGGCGGGGGTCTACTCCGTCCCGGTGACCTTCGCCGGTCAGTCACACACCCTGACGGTCCGGGCGGTGCCCCGCACGGGCGGCCCGGACCTGCTGCGGGGCGCGAAGGCCTCCTCGTCCGGCGACGAGACCCCGGCCTTCCCCGCCTCGGCGGTCCTGGACGGGGCCGACACCACCCGGTGGTCGTCCCCGGCGGTGGACGGGGCGTGGTGGCAGGCCGAGCTGGCCGCCCCCGCCCGGATCGGCCTGCTGACGCTGCGCTGGCAGGACGCGCATGCCTCCGCGTTCCGGGTCCAGACCTCCGCGGACGGGGTCACCTGGCGCACGGCGGCGTCCGTCACCTCCCGGGGAGGCACGGACACCGTCCACCTGGACGCGCCGGGGACCCGGTTCGTCCGCGTCACGTGCGACAAGCGCGCGACGCGCTTCGGTTGCAGCCTCTGGTCGGCCACGGCCCGAGCGGTAACCCCCTGACCGGCGGGACCCCGGCCGCGCAAACCAGCCTCGCCGGCGTTTGAGGCGCGGCGCGGTCGTCCCCGTGACCCGCCGGGAGGCTAGGACGCGGCGGCCGTCGCCGTCACCCCGATCCCGATCCGATCGAGGGCGTCGTCGGCCCCGTACGGCTGGAGGTACGGCATCCACCGCGGGTCCCGGTGGCCGGTGCCGATGATCCGCCAGGCGAGGCCCGACGGCGGTGCGGGCTGGTGCCGCAGCCGCCAGCCGAGCTCCAGCAGGTGGCGGTCCGCCTTGACGTGGTTGCAGCGTCGGCACGCGGCGACGACGTTGTCCCACGCGTGCTGCCCACCCCGGCTGCGCGGGATGACGTGGTCGACGCTGGTGGCGACGGCCCCGCAGTACATGCAGCGTCCGCCGTCTCGGGCGAAGAGCGCGCGGCGGGTGAGCGGAACGGGCCCCCGGTAGGGGACCCGCACGAAGCGCTTGAGCCGGACCACGCTGGGAGCGGGGACGGCTCTCGTCGCGCTGTGCAGAAAGGCGCCGGATTCCTCGAGGGAGACTGCCTTGTTCTCCAGGACGAGGACGAGCGCGCGGCGGAGCGGTACGACGCCGAGCGGCTCGTACGACGCATTGAGGACCAGGACGTGCGGCACGGACTGCCTCCTTGTACGCCGGCGGCGCGTGGCTCGCGCCGGGACGATCTGCTCTCCAGTCTCCCCTTATGGCAGGTCGAAGCGCCACCACGCGCCCGTAACGGGTCCGGGGTGTTTTCAACCACACCCGCCCTCTCGCCGGGTGAGTCTGGTCTCTCCCTCCACGACGACAACAAGGTCGGGCGAGTGCCCCGTTAGTGTGGTTGGTCTGCCCGCACAAACCTCTCGCGGACAGACCGCTATGCCTGGAGGTTCCCGCCGTGCCCTCGCCCGCCACCCTGCTACCGCTGGCAGCGACCACCGACGACGCCGCGGAGAGCGTCACGAACGCCGCGGACTTCATAGAGCAGAACTGGGCCGATTGGCTGGCCATGGGGCTGCGGATCGTCTTCATCATGGTGATCGCGTTCGCGCTGCGCTCGGTGATCCGCAAGTCGCTGACCAAGCTCATATCCCGGATGAACCGGGGTGCGGCAGCCGTCGAGGGGACGACGCTGGGCGGGTTGTTGGTCAACGCGGAGCGCCGGCGTCAGCGGTCCGAGGCGATCGGTTCGGTGCTGCGGTCGGTGGCCTCGTTCCTGATCCTCGGCACGGCGGTGCTGATGGTGCTCGCCGAGCTGAAGATCGATCTCGCGCCGCTGCTGGCGAGTGCCGGTGTGGCCGGTGTGGCGATCGGTTTCGGTGCGCGGAACCTGGTGACGGACTTCCTGTCCGGCGTGTTCATGATCCTCGAGGACCAGTACGGCGTCGGCGACAAGATCGACGCGGGGGTGGCCTCCGGCGAGGTCATCGAGGTCGGGCTGCGCGTGACGAAGCTGCGCGGGGACAACGGCGAGATCTGGTACGTCCGCAACGGCGAGATCAAGCGGATCGGCAACCTCAGCCAGGGCTGGGCCACGGCGGGCGTGGACGTGCAGGTCAAGCCGACCGAGCGACTCTCCCACCTGCGCGAGGTGGTCCAGGAGGTCGCGGACACCATGGCGAAGGAGTCCCCGTGGGACGAGCGCCTGTGGGGTCCGGTGGAGGTGCTGGGTCTGGACGAGGTCCTGCTGGCCTCGATGACGGTGAAGGTGTCGGCGAAGACGATGCCCGGTCAGCAGTTCGCCGTGGAGCGCGAGCTGCGCTGGCGGATCAAGGAGGCCTTCGACGCGGCGGGCATCCGGATCATCGGCGGGCTGCCGGACCCGGAGGACGCCGAGGACGCCGCCGACCCGTCGGCCTCCGTGGCGGCGCCGTCGGCGATGTCGAACCCGATGTCCCCCCAGGCACTGGCCACCACCCCGATTCCCGGACCGAGCGCGCCCGGCAATCCCCGGATCACCAAGTAGCCGCCGCATCGAACGCTTTCGCCGCCCCGCAGGTCACATCCTGCGGGGCGGCGCCATTGACAGGGCTCGAACGGTGATAGGAAACTTACCTAACAGTTCATCTCGGTGAGGGAGAGACGCTCCATGCCCGCCGCCACCCCCGGTACGCCCAGCCTGTTGCGCGCCATGAACGACCGCGCCGCCCTGGAGCTGCTGCTGACGCACGGCCCCCTGTCGCGGACCCGGATCGGCCGGCTGACCGGGCTGTCCAAGCCGACCGCCTCCCAACTGCTGGCCCGACTGGAGGAGGCCGGGCTGGTCGTGGCCACCGGCACCGACGGAGGCCGCCCCGGCCCGAGCGCCCAGCTGTACACGCTCAACGCCCGGGCCGCCCACGTCGGCGGACTGGACGTCACCCCCGGACGGATCGTCGCGGCCGTGGCCGATCTGACCGGCGCGGTGGTCGGCAGCTTCGAGCTCCCCCACTCCGAGGGCACCGGCGCCGTCGACCAGGTCACCGAGGCGCTCGGCGAGGCCGTCAAGGCCGCCGGGCTCCAGCGCTGCGACCTGCACCGCCTCGTCATCGCCACCCCGGGCGCGTTCGACCCGCAGACCGGCCGGCTGCGGTACGCCAGCCACCTCCCCGGCTGGCACTCCCCCACCCTCCTCGACGAGCTGGCGGCGGCGCTGCCCATGCCCGTCGAGTACGAGAACGACGTGAACCTGGCCGCCGTCGCCGAACAGCGGCTCGGCGCCGCCCGCGGCCACGAGGACTTCGTCCTGCTGTGGAACGAGGAGGGCCTGGGCGCCGCCCTGGTGCTCGGCGGCCGTCTGCACCGCGGTTGGACGGGCGGCGCCGGCGAGGTCGGCTTCCTCCCCGTGCCCGGACACCCCCTGGTCCGGCAGGTCGCCCGCGCCAACACCGGCGGCTACCAGGAACTGGCGGGCGTACAGGTGCTGCCCCGGCTCGCCGCCGAGCTGGGCATCGAGGTCCCGACCGGCCCGGAGGTCGCCGTCGGCGTCGCGCTGTTGGAGCGCGCCGCCGCCGAGCCCGAGGGCGTGCACCTGGGCTTCCTCCGCTCGTACGCCACCGTCCTCGCGACGGGCCTGGCCTCGCTGGTCTCCGTGCTCGACCCGGAGATCGTGGTCCTGTCGGGGGCCCTGATCGGCGCGGGCGGCGCACCGCTGCACGCCCTGCTGGAGACCGAACTCGCCGAACTGGCCCCCTCCCGCCCCCGCCTGGTCGCCGGCGAGGTGCGCGAGCGGCCCGTTCTGCGGGGCGCGTTGGAGAGCGCCTTGGCCGCGACCCGCGGCGAGGTCTTCGACACCTCCCGTCGGCCCCTTCAGCAGCCCCTGAGCTGACACCCCCTCCCGCACCACCACGGCACCCCTCACGGAAGTTCCCTCACGCAGAGAGCGAGCCCCGCCATGCCCAGAACCGGACGACCGACCCTCTCAGCCGCCCTCCTCGCGGCGATATCCGTACTCGCGGCCGCCTGTACGGGCCAGGGCGGATCCGCCGCCGCGGACGACCCGAAGGCCGAGGTCACGCTCAACTTCTGGCACGGCTGGTCCGCGCCCGGCGAGGTGAAGGCCATCGAGGACAACGTCGGCCGCTTCCGGCGGGCGCACCCCAACATCAAGGTCCGGATCACGGGCAACATGACCGACGACAAGATCAACCAGGCGTTGCGCGCGGGCGGGGAGAAGGCCCCCGACGTGGTCTCCTCCTTCACCACCGACAGCGTCGGCAAGTTCTGCAACTCCGGCGCCTTCGCGGACCTGAACCCCTTCCTCGCCACGTCGGGCATCGACAAGACGAAGGTCTTCCCCAAGACCCTGCTGGAGTACACCCGCTTCAACGACAACCAGTGCACCCTGCCGCTGCTGAACGACGCGTACGGCCTCGTCTACAACAAGACCGCCTTCGCCGCCGCCGGGATCACCGCACCCCCCAAGACGTGGAGCGAGTTCGTCGAGGTCGCGCGGAAGCTGACGGTGGCCCGCGGGGACACCTACGACCGGGTCGGCGTCATGCCGACCTTCCACGGCTACGAGACCACCCCCATGCGGCTGGCCGCGCAGTGGAGCCCGAGCTGGTTCGACGCGCGGGGCAAGTCGAACCTGGCCCAGGACCCGGGCTTCGCGCAGATGCTGACCGCACAGAAGGACCTGGTCGCCAAGCTGGGCGGGTACGAGAGGCTGGAGCGCTTCCGCAGCACCTTCGGTGACGAGTGGAGCGCCGAACACCCCTTCCACCGGGGCCAGGTCGCCATGCAGGTCGACGGCGAGTGGCGCCCCGCGATGGCCAAGGAGGCCGGGGTGACGTTCGAGATCGGGACGGCGCCGCTGCCCGTCCCGGACGACCGCCTCGCGGAGTACGGCAAGGGCTACGTCTCCGGCACCGTGATGGGCATCTCCGCGGCGAGCAGGAAGCAGAACGCCGCCTGGGAACTGGTGAAGTACATGACCACCGACACCGACGCGGTGGTGGACTTCGCCAACGCCATCCACAACGTGCCCTCCACGCTGGCCGCGCTGGAGTCCCCGCGGCTCCGGGTGACCCCCGAGTTCCGGACCTTCATCGACATCGCCCGGCACCCCCGGTCGGGCACCACGCCGGCCCAGGCCGACGGCGGCACCTACCAACTGACCTTCCAGGAGTTCGCGTACCGGGTCGAGAAGGGCGACGTGCCCGACATCGCGGCCGGTCTCGCCGCGACCGACCGGCAGATCGACACCGACATCGCGAAGGCCAAGTAGCCCCGATGGCCACGCACACCTTGCGGGCGAAGCGCCGCGGGGCGCGACTGCGCACCGCCGCCTTCATGTCGCCCTGGCTGATCGGGTTCGCGGTGTTCTTCGCCTACCCGTTGCTGTCCACCGTGTACTTCTCCTTCACCCGGTACGACGGCTTCCGTCCGCCCGTCTTCAACGGCCTCGACAACTGGGCGTACGTGTTCTCGGACTATCCGCTGTTCTGGCCCGCGATGCGCAACACGCTCTGGCTGGTCGTGGTGATGGTGAGCTGCCGGGTCGTCTTCGGCCTCGGCGTCGGCCTGCTCATCACGCGGATCAAGACGGGCGCAGGGATCTTCCGGACCCTGTTCTACCTGCCCTACCTGGCCCCGCCGGTGGCCGCGACCCTGGCCTTCGTCTTCCTGCTCAACCCGGGGACCGGGCCGGCCAACGTGCTGCTGGACTCGGTGGGGCTGCCCACGCCCGGCTGGTTCACCGACGCCGACTGGTCCAAGCCCGCGCTGACCGTGCTCGCCGTGTGGGGCGTGGGCGACCTGATGGTGATCTTCATGGCCGCACTGCTCGACGTACCGAGGGAGCAGTACGAGGCCGCCGAACTGGACGGGGCCGGTGCCTGGGCCCGGTTCCGACACATCACCCTGCCGAACATCTCGCCGATCATCCTGTTCGCGGTGGTCACCGGGGTCATCCAGGCCATGCAGTACTACACCCAGCCGCTGGTGGCCGGGAAGGTCGCGGCGGGCGTCATCGGCGGCTCGGGGCAGCAGTTCGAACCGGGCTACCCCGACCGGTCCACGCTGACGCTGCCGCAGGTCGTCTACAACGTCGGCTTCCAGCGCTTCGACTACGGGAGCGCGTCCGTGGTCGCGCTGGTCCTCTTCGCCCTCTCCATGGCCTTCACCGCGCTCCTCATGCGCCGCCGTGGCGGACTGATCGGATCCGGTGACTGACATGGCCGACTCGACCGTGCTCCCCCGGGGCCGCAAGCCGCTGCTGCACTGGGTCGCGGTGCACTCCCTGGGCGTGGCCGCCGCCCTGTTCTTCGTCCTCCCCTTCGTCTTCCTCTTCCTCACCTCGCTGATGAGCGACCAGCAGGCGCTGACCCGCGACCTGTGGCCGCGCACCTGGGAGTGGGACAACTACGTCCAGGTCTGGAACACCCCGGGATTCCTGACCTGGTGGCGCAACACGCTGTTGTACGCCGGACTCGGCACACTGCTGACCGTGGTGTCCTCGGTGCCCGTCGCCTACGCGCTCGCCAAGTTCCGCTTCCGCGGCCGGCGACTGTCGCTGCTGCTCGTGATCGCCATGATGATGCTGCCGCCGCAGGTGGTGGTCATCCCCATGTACCTCTTCTGGGCCAAGCAGTTGGACCTGTCCGGGACCCTGTGGCCGCTGATCGTCCCGATGGCGTTCGGCGACGCCTTCTCGATCTTCCTGCTCCGCCAGTTCCTGTTGACCATCCCCGACGAGTACCTGGACGCGGCCCGCGTCGACGGCTGCGGCGAGGTGCGGACACTGCTGCGCGTGGTCCTGCCGATGGCCAGACCGGGGATCGCGGCCGTCGCCCTGTTCCAGTTCTTCTACGCATGGAACGACTACTTCGGCCCCCAGATCTACGCCTCCGACAATCCGGCCGCCTGGACGCTCAGTTACGGCCTGGAGTCCTTCAAGGGCGCGCACCACACCAACTGGAACCTGACCATGGCCGCGACCGTACTGGTCATGGCCCCGGTGATCGTCCTCTTCTTCCTCGCCCAGAAGGCGTTCGTCGAGGGAGTCACCCTGACCGGAGTGAAGGGCTAGACACGATGAAACTCGCAGTGGTGGGCGGCGGTTCCACCTACACCCCCGAGCTGATCGACGGCTTCGCGCGGCTGCGCGACACCCTCCCCGTCCGCGAACTGGTCCTGATCGACCCGGCCGCCGAACGGCTGGAGCTGATCGGCGCTCTCGCCCGGCGCATCTTCGCCCGCCAGGACCACCCGGGGCTGATCACCACCACCTCCGACCTCGACGCGGGCGTGGCCGACGCCGACGCGGTGCTGATCCAACTGCGGATCGGCGGCCAGGCCGCCCGTCTCCGGGACGAGACCTGGCCGCTGGAGTGCGGCTGCGTCGGCCAGGAGACGACCGGCGCGGGCGGGCTCGCCAAGGCGCTGCGCACGGTCCCGGTGGTCCTCGACATCGCCGAGCGGGTGCGGCGCGCCAACCCGGACGCCTGGATCATCGACTTCACCAACCCGGTCGGCATCGTCACGCGCGCCCTGTTGAAGTCCGGGCACAAGGCGGTCGGGCTGTGCAACGTCGCCATCGGCTTCCAGCGGAAGTTCGCGGCGCTGCTGGACGTGGCCCCCGCCGAGATCCACCTCGACCACGTCGGGCTCAACCACCTGACCTGGGAGACCGCCGTACGCCTCGGCGGTCCCGAGGGCACGGACGTGCTGCCGGGGCTGCTCGCCGAGCACGGGGACGCCGTCGCCGCCGACCTGCGCCTGCCGCGCGCGGTGCTGGACCGGCTCGGCGTGGTCCCCTCGTACTACCTGCGCTACTTCTACGCCCACGACGAGGTGGTCCGGGAGCTGGGCGAGAAGCCCTCGCGGGCCGCCGAGGTCGCCGCGATGGAGAAGGAACTGCTGGCGCTGTACGCGGACCCGGCGCTGGACGAGAAGCCGGCGCTGCTGGCCAAGCGGGGCGGGGCCTTCTACTCGGAGGCGGCCGTGGACCTGGCGGCGGCGCTGCTGGGCGGCGGCGGCCCGTCCGTGCAGGTGGTCAACACCCGCAACAACGGGACCCTGCCGTTCCTCGCGGACGACGCGGTCATCGAGGTACAGGCCCGCGTCGACGGCTCGGGGCCGGTGCCGCTGGCCGTGTCGCGCCCGGACCCGCTGTACGCCGGGCTGATCTCGCACGTCACGGCGTACGAGGACCTCGCGCTGGACGCGGCCCTGCACGGAGGACGCGAACGGGTCTTCCGTGCGCTGCTCGCACACCCCCTGGTAGGACAGTTCGACCTCGCCGAGGGGCTGACCGACCGGCTGCTCGCGCACAACAAGGAGCACCTGGCATGGGCGTGAGCCGGCCCGGCCCGGCGGCGGTCCTGGCCGTCGACGCGGGCAACAGCAAGACAGACGTGGCGCTGATCGGCGTGGACGGCACGGTCCTCGGCACCGGACGGTCGGGGGGCTTCCAACCACCCCGGGTGGGGGTCGAACCGGCCGTGGACGTGCTCGGTCGGGCCGTCGCGGAGGCCGCCGAGGCCGCCGGGCTGCCCCGGCTGCGGCCGGGCGCCCCGTACGCCGCACAGGTCTCGGCCTGCCTGGCCAACGCCGACCTGCCGGTCGAGGAACGCCGACTGGCGGACGCGCTCGCCGCGCGCGGCTGGGGCGCGGCGACCGAGGTGCGCAACGACACCTTCGCCATCCTGCGGGCGGGACTCCCGGACGGCGGGCCGCCGCGCGGGGTCGCGGTGGTGTGCGGGGCCGGCATCAACTGCGTGGGGATGCTGCCCGACGGGCGGACCGCGCGGTTCCCGGCGGTCGGCCGGATCTCCGGCGACTGGGGCGGCGGGGGCGGCCTCGCCGAGGAGGCCCTGTGGTGGGCGGCCCGGGCCGAGGACGGCCGGGGCGGTCCGACGGAGCTGGCGCGGGCCCTGCCCGGGCACTTCGGGCTGGGCTCCATGTACGAGCTGATCGAGGCCCTGCACCTGGGCGGGGCGCCCCGGACGCGGACGCACGAACTGGTTCCGGTGCTGTTCGCGGTGGCCGCCGCGGGCGATCCGGTCGCGGCGGCGATCGTGGACCGGCAGGCGGACGAGGTGGTGGCGATGGCCTCGGTGGCGTTGGCGCGCCTCGACCTGCTGGGCGAGGAGGCTCCCGTCGTACTGGGCGGCAGTGTGCTCGCGGCCGGGCATCCGCGGCTCAACGGGCGGATCGAGGCGGGGCTCGCCGAACGGGCCCCGCTGGCCCGGATGTCGGTGATCGTGGCTCCGCCGGTGCTGGGGGCGGGGCTGCTGGGGCTGGACGCGCTGGGCGCGCCTGCCGGGGCCCGTGAAAAACTCCGTGCCCATTTCGGGTGAACCGGCCCCGGGGGGCGTCCCGTCTGGAACCGTGGCGGTCGTGTGGACGTATACACGGTGAAGGGGTGGCGGGAGCGGCGCGGCGGGGGGCCCGGCGACGACTCCGGGGGCGGGCTCGGGACGTATCACCCGAGAGCCGACACCGGGTGCTGTGGTTGACCTCCACTACGTCCATACTGCTGCGACGGGGGTACCTTCCAGCGGTGGCTGGGGGAAATTCAGGACCGAGGGGGAGGTCACGGTGGCCATCACATCACGCGCGCCCGCGCCCGGCGGCGGTGTCTCCGCACCGCCCGCCGGGCCGCCCGCGGGAACGCCGGAACCGCCCGGGCGGGGAACGGCCTGGGCCGAGGGCGTGGACCTGCTGCGCGAGGCCGCGACCACCGAACCGGGCCGGCTGCGGATCATCGGGGCCGTGCTGGCCGCCCTGGTCGTGCTGTTCGGCGCGGTCACCGTGTGGGAGATCTCCGACCGGGCCACCGCCGCCGACGACGTGGTGGGCCACAGTCAGCCGCTCAGCGCGGACGCGGCGAACATCTACCGCTCGCTCGCGGACGCGGACACGGCCTCCTCCAGCGGCTTCCTCGCCGGCGCCCAGGAACCCCGCGAGGTCCGCCAGAGGTACGAGAAGGACATCGCCAACGCCTCCCGACTGCTGGTGAACGCGGCGGCCAACACCGGCGCCGGCGGGGAGTCCCGCAAGGAGATGGCGCTCCTCGGCGAGGAGTTGCCCCGCTACACCGGGCTGATCGAACAGGCCCGGGCCACGAACCGGCAGGGACTGCCGCTCGGCGGCGCCTACCTGCGGTACGCCAACGAGCGCATGAGCACCGTTCTGTTGCCGGCGGCCCAACGGCTCTACGAGGCGGAGACGGGTCGCCTCTACACGGACTACGACGACGCCCGCTCCTGGCCGCTCGCCTCGATCGGCGCGGGTCTGCTCGGCATCGGCGCCCTGGCATGGGCGCAGCGACGCCACTACCGGCGCACCAACCGGGTCTTCAACCACGGCCTCGTCGCGGCGACGGCCGCCTCGGTCGTGGTGCTCCTGTGGCTCGTCGTCGGGACCACGGTCGCGCGGTCGGGGCTGAGCGAGGCCCGGTCGGACGGGCAGGAGTCCCTCAGGGTCCTCAACGACGCGCGGATCGCCTCCCTCCAGGCGCGGGCCAACGAGAACCTGACGCTGGTCGCGCGGGGCGCGGTGCTGGCCGAGGACAAGAAGTCCGACAAGTACGACGTGGACTACGCGAAGAACATGAAGGAACTGGACGTTCGGCTGTCGGCGGCGCTGCGGCTGGCCGACGACGACAGCGGCGAGGAACCGGTCTCCAAGGCCGTCGCCGGTGTGACGCAGTGGAAGCAGCGGCACGCGTCGGCCCGGGAGAGCGACATGCGGGGCGACTACGACCTCGCGCTGGTCCAGGTGGTCGGCGACAAGGACCACAAGGACAGCAGCGGGGCCTCCTTCGACACCGTGGACGCCTCCCTGGAGCAGGCCGTGGTCCACGAGCAGCAGGAATTCACTCGGGCGGCCCGGGGCGGACTCGGGGCGCTGGGCGGGCTGACGACGGGAGCGGCGGCCCTGGCGGTCGTCGGCGCGGCGGCGGCACTGCTCGGCATCGGTCGCAGGCTTTCGGAGTACAGGTGAGATCGATGCGGATACGAGCGGGGCGCGACCAGGGGCACGGCGCGGACGGCGAGGCCGGGGCGGGCGGCCTGACCGGCGCCGACGGCGTCCCCGGGGCGGGCGGCCTGCGGCGGGTGACGCGCCGCCTGCGCGGCTGGGGCGGGGTCAGCGCCATGGCCGCCGCCTGCGCGGTGACGGCCGTCGCCGTGCTGCTGCCGCTGGCCCACGCCACGCCGGACACCGGCGGTTCCGGCTCGGCCCGCCCACCCGCCACGATGGCCATCGCGCCGGCGGGCCCGACCGACACCTGCCAGGACCCGGAGGCCAGCCTGCGCCCGTCCGGCGTCGACGGCCCGACCATCGAGCGGATCCGGCAGGCGGGCAAGCTCGTCGCGGGCGTCGACCAGAACAGCTTCAAATGGGGCTACCGCAATCCCGACGGCCACCTCGACGGTTTCGACATCGCGCTGGTGAAGGCCATCGCCAAGGACATCCTTGGCGACGAGAACGCGGTGATCTACCGGGCCATCCCCACCAGCCAGCGCGTGCCGGCCCTCCAGGAGAACCGCGTCGACGTCGTCGTGCGGACCATGACGATCAACTGCAAGCGGCTGGAGGACGTCGCCTTCTCGACGGCGTACTTCGAGGCCGGTCAGCAGGTCCTGGCTCCCAAGGGTTCGCCGATCACCGGGTACGACACCTCCCTGAACGGCCGCCGGATCTGCACGGCGACCGGTTCCACCGCCGAGGCCGCGCTCAAGTCCCGGTCGTACGGGTCGCGGTCCGTGTCCGTGTCGAACCAGCTGGACTGCCTGGTGCGCCTCCAGCTCGGCGAGGTGGACGGCATCATCACGGACAACGCCCTGGCCGCCGGCCAGGCCGCGCAGGACCCGTCGGTGCAGCTGGTCGGTTCCCCGTTCACCCGGGAGTTCTACGGCATCGCGATGAACAAGGACGCCTCCGATCTGGTGCGCCGGGTCAACAAGGTGCTGGAGGACTACCGCGCGGGCGGCGACGGCAGCCCCTGGATGCAGTCCTACCGCAAGCACCTTGAGGCCGTGCTGCCCAAGGTGACCGCCCCGCCCGCGCCCAAGTACCGGGACGGCTGAGGCCCGTGACGGAGGCAGAGCCCTACATGAGCGGTGTGGTCGGACCGGGTCGTCCGCAGGAGGCTCCGGCGGTCATGGACGGGGACGACGTGGACCGCGCGCTGAGCCGTCTCGGCGCGGAACACGAGGCAATCGAGACCTCCCTGCTGGCCCTCCAGGACCACTCCGGGCGGCGACTGCTGGAGGGCGCCGCGCTCACCGGGGTCACGAAGGAGCGGTGGACCGCCGCCGACGCGGCGATCACCCGGTTGTGGACGCTCTTCGACGCCTACAGCGGGGCACTGCGCGCCGCCCGGGAGATCCGCGAACGGCGCCGCCGGCCGAGCCGCGAGGACCTGGTCGAGTTGACGGAGCGGCTGCGCGGGCCGGGCGTGCTGATCGCCGGCGCCGGGGTGGAGGGCGCCGCGCTCGCCGAGCGGCTCTCGCTGGCGGAGCTGGTGGCCCGGATGAACGGGTTGTACGCGTCGTCCCTGGACGTGGTGGTCGCCGCCGACGCGGTCTGGTCGGCGCTGCCCGCGCGGATCGACCTGCTCGCCGCCGAGCTGCACCGGACGCGTTCCCTGGCGCGCTCGGTGGGCATCCGGCCGGGCGAGCACCCTTCGGGGGACGACCTGGAGGAGATCACCGCGGAGCTGACGGAGCTGCGCGCGCGGGTGATCGCGGATCCGCTGGCGTTCTGGTCGGCCGCCGCGGGGAGTTCCGCCCCGGGCGGCGGCCGTCCGGACACCGGGCGCTACGACCGGGCGGCCCGCGCCCTGGACGACGTACGCCGGGAGATCGAGGCGGTCCTCGACGTGCGGCAGGACTCCGAGCAGCGGCTGATCAGCCTGCGGGACGTGCTCTCGCGGGCCGACCGGACGCTGGCCGAGGCCCGGACGGCGCGCGGCGAGGTGCTGGCGAAGATCGCGGCGTCGGAGGTGCCCGCGGTCAGCGGGCCGCCGACCGCCCTGCAGGAGCAGTTGGCCGCGGCGGCCGAGTACCGGCGGCAGTCGCAGTGGCACCGGTTGTCGCCCCTGCTGGAGTCGCTGGAGGAACGGGCCGACGAGGAACTGCGCAGGGCGCGTGAGTCGTTGACCGCCGTGACGGCCCCGCTCGCGGTGCGGGCGGAGCTGCGCGGCCGGCTGGACGCGTACAAGGCGAAGGTGGCGGCCCGGCTCGGGATGGCGGAGGATCCGCTGCTCATCGAGCGGTACGACACGGCCCGGCGGATGTTGTGGAGCGCTCCCTGCGATCTGCGGGCCGCCGAGGAGGCCGTGCTGCGCTACCAGTGGGCGGCGGCCGAATCCTCGGCCCCGCCGCCGCCCCCGTACGCCCCACCGCCGCCGCCGTACGCACCGCCGCCGCCACCCGCGGACCGGCCCGATGAACACTGGCCCCACCGGCCGGGGAAGGATGACGCATGAGCCCGAGCGGAACCGCGTGCGGTCGCCCCGGCTGCCCGGGGGCGTACGAGGACATGGGTGGCGGCGAGTTGTACTGCGACACCTGCGGGCTGGCGCCGATCGGCTCCGTCGCGGCGGGCGCGGAGGAGCTGGTCTCGCCGCCGACGGGGATGACGAGCGCGGCGCGCCACGGTGACTCGCGGGGGTCCGCGGGCTCTCGGGGCTCGGAGCGTTCGGGCTCCTCGGCGTCCGCGCGCTCCTCCCGGTCCTCCCGGTCCTCTTCCTCGCGGCGTTCGGTGTCCGGGCGGCTGTCGCGGTCCTTGTCGGGGGCCGCCTCCACCCGCTCGGTTTCGGTGCGCAGTTCGGGCTCGGCGCCCTCGGTCTCCGGACGCGGCAGGCTCGGGGCCGGGCTGGTGAACGTACCGGAGGTGCCCCGTCCGGATCCCTCGGCGGCGGTGCTGGAGAACCCGGAGGTCCCGGAGCGCAAGCGGTTCTGCTCCCGCTCGGACTGCGGGGCCCCGGTGGGCCGCGCGCGCGGCGAGCGGCCGGGCCGGACGGAAGGGTTCTGCACCAAGTGCGGTCACCCGTACTCCTTCGTGCCCAAGCTGCGCGCCGGCGACGTGGTGCGCGGCCAGTACGAGGTCGCGGGCTGTCTCGCGCACGGCGGTCTCGGCTGGGTGTACCTGGCGGTGGACCGGGCGGTGTCGGACCGCTGGGTCGTCCTGAAGGGCCTGCTGGACACCGGCGACCAGGACGCGATGGAGGCGGCGATCTCCGAGCGGCGCTTCCTCGCGGAGATCGAGCACTCCAACATCGTGCGGATCTACAACTTCGTGGAGCACCTGGACCAGCGGACGGGTTCGCTGGACGGGTACATCGTCATGGAGTACGTCGGCGGCAAGTCGCTGAAGGAGATCGCCAACGAGCGCCGCCGGCCGGACGGCAGACGCGATCCGCTGCCGGTGGAACAGGCCTGCGCGTACGGGATCGAGGCGCTGGAGGCGCTCGGCCACCTGCACAGCAGGAACCTCCTGTACTGCGACTTCAAGGTCGACAACGCGATCCAGCAGCAGGACCAGCTGAAGCTCATCGACATGGGCGCGGTCCGCCGGATGGACGACGACGAGTCGGCCATCTACGGCACGGTGGGCTACCAGGCCCCGGAGGTCGCGGAGACGGGCCCGTCGGTGGCCTCCGACCTGTACACGGTGGCGCGCACGCTGGCCGTGCTGACCTTCGACTTCCAGGGCTACACGAACGTGTTCGTGGACTCCCTGCCCGATCCCGAGCACATCGAGGTCTTCGGGCGGTACGAGTCCTTCTACCGGCTGCTGGTACGGGCCACCGACCCCGATCCCGGTCGGCGGTTCGCCTCCGCGCAGGAGATGGCGGATCAGCTGACCGGGGTGCTGCGCGAGGTCGTGGCGTTGCAGACGGGCAGGCCCCGGCCTCAGTTGTCCACCCTGTTCGGGCCGGAACTGCACGTCCCCGACAACCGGTTGTTCGCGGACGAGGCGGGGGCGGAGGTGTCCCGGCTGGGGGCGCGCTCCACCGCGTCGAAGGGCCGCGCCGGGCGATCCGCGCGGACCGCGCCGGTGCCGGTCGCCGCCGCACCGCCCGCGCCGGTGGCCGCGCCGACGGGACCGGTACCGATGGGGTCGGTACCGATGGGGTCCGGGCCGGTGGCGCCCGTGTTCGCCGGGGGCGCTCCCGCGGCCCCGGCGGCCGCCCTGGGGACCACCGCCACGCACGTGTCGGCCGCGGCGCCGCTCCTGCCCCGGCAGGCGGTCGCCCCGGTCGCGCCCGCCCCCGGCCCGACCCTCCTGTCCGCGCCGGCGCCCCGGCAGGCCCACGGGCCGCTGCACGCCGGCGTCGGCCTCGCGACCCTGGACACCCGCAGCGCGGCGCTGGCCCTGCCGGTGCCGTTGGTGGACCCGGCCGACCCCAACGCCGGGTTCCTGACCGGTCTGCTCGCCTCCGCTCCCGCCGACCTGCTCGGCGCGCTGGGTGCGGCGCCCGCCGACTCGGCCGAGTTGCGGCTGCGAGAGCTGCGGGCCCGGCTCGAACTGGGCGAGTTGGCCGTGGCCGGACAGGCCCTGCTCGAACTGGAAGTGCGGCATCCGGACGACTGGCGGGTGGTGTGGACGCGCGGCATCGCCTCACTGGCGATCGGGGACGACGAGACCGCCGCCCTGTCCTTCGACGCGATCTACGACGCCTTCCCCCGGGCGAGCCGGCGCCGAAGCTGGCCCTGGGTCTGTGCGCGGAGGTCCTGGGCCAGTTGGACAACGCCGCCGAGTACTACCGGCTGGTGTGGATCACCGATCCCGGTTTCGTCAGCGCGGCCTTCGGGTTGGCCCGGGTCCAGTTGGCCGCCGGCGACCGGGCCGGGGCGGTACGCACCCTGGAATCCGTGCCGGAGACGTCGATCCACCACACCGCCGCCCGGGTGGCGGCCGTACGGGCACGCCTGCGCGACCGCTCCCCTGAGGAGGCGCTGCTGCCCGACCTGACGGCGGCTGCCGCGCAGGTCGAGGCGTTGGCGCGGTTCGGGCTCGACGCCGAACGGCACGAACGGCTGTCGACCGAGGTTCTGGGGTCGGCGCTGGACTGGGTACTGTCGGGTGGCCGGGGTGCAGACCCCGGTCGGACCTCGTTGCTCGGCAGTCAACTGGACGAGCGGGGGCTGCGCTTCGGCTTGGAGCGCTCGTACCGCGTCCTCGCTCGGCTGGCGCAGCGGGGCGAGGAGAGGATCGAACTGGTGGAGCGGGCAAACCGTTTCCGTCCCCGGACGTGGGTGTGATTGATGTCGATGCATCGGCCGTCGGGCTGCCCCAGCTGCGCTGAGCCCCTGGAAGAGGGGGACCGTTTCTGCGGCGTGTGCGGATACGCCCTCTCTTCCCCAACCGCGTCTGCGGATCCCGACCCGACCCTCCCGATCAACGCGCCCGAACCGCCGCCGGGCAACGCCGGCGCGGGTCGCGGCGCCGCCGGGTATCCGGCCGGCGCGCCCGCGCCGGGCTGGGGCAGCGTCGCGGGCGCCGCCCCGACCCTCGTCGGGGACCCGGCCGGCTGGACCGGCGCACCGGCCCAGTCGACTCCCGACGCACCGTGGGCCCCGGGTGGGGCTCCGTACGGCTCGTCCCCGGAGCAACAACCGAGCCACGCCGCCGCGCAGGGCCCTTCGGACGGTCGCGGCGCGTCGTACGGCGTCGCCGCCGCGCCCCCCGAGGGCGCTCCCTGGGGGGCCGCCGAACCGCCCGCCGGGCACCCCGAGCCCCCCGTCGGACACCAGGGCGGGGCATCCGACCCGGGCCACGAGGCACCGGCCGGTCCCGCCCCGCACGGCTTCGGCGACGCGGGCGAGCGGTACGACCCGCCCGTCCCGGCGCCCGCCGCCGTCTCGGGCGCGGGCGCTCCCGTCGGCCCCTCAGGGGGCGACGCCGGCAAGACCTGCGTGGCCTGCCGCGCCGGCCGGGTGGACACCGACGGGTACTGCGAGCACTGCGGCCACGCCCAGCCCCGCGAGCGCGACCACCTGGAGGAGGAGCTCGGCAGCGTCGCCGCGGTCAGCGACCGCGGGCTGCGCCACCACCGCAACGAGGACTCCTTCGCGGTGGCCGCGACGGCGCTTCCCGACGGTTCCGCGGCCACCGTGGCGATCGTCTGTGACGGTGTCTCCTCCGCCAGCCGCCCCGACGAGGCCTCGGCCGCCGCCGCCGGCGCCGCCAACGAGGCGCTGCTGGAGGCGCTCCCCCGGGGCGCGCACCCCGTGGAGGCCATGCACGAGGCGATCCTGGCCGCTGCCGCCGCGGTGAACGCACTGGCCCCGGAGGTGCCCGGCGCCCAGAACGCCCCCGCCTGCACCCTGGTCGGCGCCGTCGTCAGCGGTGGCCTGCTCACCATCGGCTGGGTCGGCGACAGCCGCGCGTACTGGGTTCCCGACGACCGGGCCGCGCTCCCCCGGCGGCTCACCGAGGACGACTCCTGGGCGGCCCAGATGGTCGCGGCCGGCCTGATGGGCGAGGCCGAGGCGTACGCCGACGCCCGTGCCCACGCCATCACCGGCTGGCTCGGCGCGGACGCGTACGACCTCGAACCGCACACCGCCAGTTTCAAGCCCGACCACCCGGGTGTGGTCGTGGTCTGCACCGACGGGCTGTGGAACTACGCCGAGTCCGCCAGGGATCTGGCCCGGATCCTGCCGCGGGACGCGGCGGTCCGGCCGCTGCACAGCGCACAGGTGCTGGTGGGACACGCCCTCGACGGGGGCGGCCACGACAACGTCACCGTGGCCGTCGTGCCGTTCTCGGCCCTGCCGGACGCACCGCCGGCGGCACGACCGGAACCGCGAGCGGAAGCGGATCCGCGCGCGCAGGCCTGATCTTCGACCGATCCTCCGAGGGAGTCCCATCGATGGCGAACTTCGCCAAGCCGAGCGCCCCGCGCTTCAGCGTGGAGGTGTACCAGAACGAGTTCCTTCCGGAGGGCGGCCGCGACGTCCACGCCATCGTCACGGTCACCTCCAGCGGCGGGGCCACCGCCACCCGGGCCGCCGTCCCCGCTCCCGGCGGGGCCGCGGTCGTGATCATGGTGGACTGTTCCGGGTCCATGGAGTACCCGCCGGACAAGATGCGCGGTGCCCGCGAGGCCACGGCCGCCGCGATCGACACCCTGCGCGACGGCACCAGCTTCGCGGTGATCGCCGGCACGCACGTGGCCAAGGAGGTCTATCCCGGTCAGGGGCGGCTGGCCACGGCCGACGCGGTGACCCGCGCGCAGGCCAAGGAGTCGCTGCGCGGCCTCGGTTCGGGCGGCGGCACCGCCATCGGGACCTGGCTGCGGCTGGCCGACGGGCTGCTGCGGCAGTCCCGGGCCACGATCCGGCACGGGATCCTGCTCACCGACGGGCGCAACGAGCACGAGGAACCGGCCGTGTTGCGCGCCACCCTCGAAGCCTGCGCGGGTCGCTTCACCTGCGACGCGCGCGGTGTGGGCACCGACTGGGAGGTGAAGGAGGTGACCGGCATCGCGAGCGCGCTGCTCGGCAGCGCCGACATCGTCGCCGATCCCGCGCACCTCACCGAGGACTTCACGCGCATGATGGAGAACGCCATGGGCAAGGAGGTCGCGGACGTCGCCCTGCGCCTGTGGACCCCGGTCGGCGTGGAGATCCAGTACGTGAAGCAGGTCGCGCCGACCGTCCAGGACCTGACCGACCGCCGTACCGAGGCCGGCCCTCGGGCCGGCGACTACCCGACGGGTTCGTGGGGCGACGAGTCCCGCGAGTACCACGTGTGCGTCCGGGTCCCGGGCGCGGCCGTCGGGCAGGAGATGCTGGCGGCCCGCGCGACGCTGATCGTGCCGGACACGGCGGGCGGGGCGCCGACCGTCCTCGCCCAGGGTCTGGTGCGGGCGGTGTGGACCGACGACCTCGTCGCTTCCACGGCGATCAGTCCGCAGGTGGCGCACTACACCGGGCAGGCGGAGCTGGCCCAGGCCATCCAACAAGGTTTGGAAGCCCGCAAACTGGGTGATGTCGATGGTGCGACGGCCAAACTCGGACGCGCGGTACAACTGGCGAGCGCGTCCGGCAACGCGGACACTGCCAAACTGCTGGCGAAGGTGGTGGATGTCGTGGATGCGGCGGCAGGTACTGTGCGGCTGAAAGCGAAGGTCGCCGATGCCGACGAGATGACCCTTGAAACGCGTTCGACGCAGACCGTCCGAGTGAAGAAGACCTGAGAAGAGACCTGCAGCGATGACGCAGGGAGAAGGGGGAAGCGTAGCCATGCCGACCTGCCCGAACGGGCACCAGTCCGCCTCCGAGGACTGGTGCGAGGTCTGCGGCCACCGCATGGCTGCCGCCACGAGCGCCCCCGCGGCGCCTTCCTACGGCTACGGCTACCCTCCCACGGCCGGTGAGCCGACCGCGCAGGCGGAGCTGTGCCCGCAGTGCCGGACGCCGCGCGAGGCCATGGCCCCGTTCTGCGAGGAGTGCCGGTACAACTTCCTGACGCGTTCGGCGACTTCGTACACGCCGCTCGCCCAGGAGTCGGGCCCGGCCGCGGGCACCGGGAGCGTGGGCACCCCGCCGCCCCCGCCGCCGCAGGCCCCGCCGACCTTCTCGCAGGACCACTTCGACTACCAGGGCTCGCGGCCGTCCCGGGTCAACCGGCCGGCCGAGCCGCTCCAGCGCGAGGACGACTGGCTGCTGCCGCCCCCCTCGCACGAGCAGCAGGGACACGGCCGGCAGGGACACGGGCAGCAGGGACACCAACAGCCCTCGCACCAGCAGCAGTCGCACCAGCAGCAGCCCGTGCAGCAACCCCTCCAGCAGGAGTACCAGCAGCCGCACTATCAGCAGCAGCCTCCGCCGCAGCAGGAGTACCAGCAGTCTCCGCAGGCACAGCAGTCGCAGGGGCAGCATGCGCAGCAGGAGTACCAGCAGCACGCACAGCATCAGCAACAGCAGGTCCCGCAGCATCAGGCGCAGCAGCATCACCAGCAGCAGCACTACGGATCCCAGAACCAAGCCCCGTCCCTGGGCGGCGCCTGGAGCGCGACGATCGGCCCCGACCGCTCGTACTTCATGGCGATGATGCAGCGCAGCGGCCCCGAGGCGGCCGGGTTGAACATGCCCGCGTACTCGCCCGAGCAGCATCTCGCGCTCTCCGGCGGTCAGATCACCATCGGCCGGCGGCGCGCCTCCTCGGGCGAGTCCCCGAACATCGACCTCTCGGTGCCCCCCGAGGACCCGGGCGTCTCCCACCAGCACGCGGTGCTCGTCCAACAGCCGGACGGGAATTGGGCGGTGGTGGACCAGAACTCCACCAACGGCACCACCATCAACGGCGGTGAGGAACCGATCCAGCCGTACGTCCCGATCCCCCTCGGCGACGGCGACCAGGTCCACGTGGGCGCCTGGACCACGATCACCGTCCGTCGGGGTTAGGCGGTCGTCCCGACCTCCCCCAGCGGCCACACGTACGGGCCCTGGGGGTCGTCGAGCCACGACCACTGCCCTTCCGGGGTGAGCGTGACGCCGAACCGCTCGCGCGCCGGGCGGCCCTCGCGACGCCACAGGTCAAGGGCCTCCCGGGGGTGCAGGGCGCCCTCGGTCAGGATCAGCAGGAACTGGAACCGCTCGTTGTCCACCAGCTCGTACGGGAGGCCGTGCCGGGGCAGGGAGGGGGCGTGCGGGGCCGCGCCCGCCCCGCGCAGCGGCACGAAGTACGCGGAGGTGTGCAGGAACCGGCCCTCCGCGAAGTCCGCGTCCCGGACGGTGAGCGCGATCAGCCCGGTCGACAGCGGGGCCAGGATGCGCGCCCCGGGCCGGCACTGGGCCGGCCAGGTGTGCGGGATCAGCGGCAGCGTGCAGGTGACCAGGATCCGGTCGAAGGGGGCGCGGGAGGGGCAGCCGCGTGCCCCGTCGCCGGTGACGACGGTGGGGTGCAGGCCGAGCCGCGCCAGGTGCGCGCGCGCCGACTCGGTGATCTCCTCGTCCAGGTCCACCGTGGTGACCAGGTCCTCGCCGAGCCGGTGGCAGAGCAGGGCCGCGTTGTAGCCGGTGCCCGCGCCGATCTCCAGCACGTTGTTCCCGTCCCGGACCTCCAGCGCCTCCAGCATCCTCGCCATCAGGGAGGGCTGGCTGCTGGAGGACACCAGCTCGCCGTCGCGCAGCCGGGTGGCGAGCGGGGTGTCCGTGTACACGCCGCGCAGCCAGCGGGCGCGCCGCCCCGGGTCCGGGTCCTCGGCCCAGAGCCGCTCGTGTCCGGCTCCACGACCGGTCCAGAAGTACGGGACGAAGACGTGCCGGGGCACCGCCGCGAAGGCCTCCCGCCAGTCGGGGTCGTCCAAGGCCCCGGCCGCGATCAGCTCCTTGACCTGGGCCGCGTGCGCGGTCTCGCGCAGGTCGCGTGCTTCGGTGTCTGCGCCCATGTCTCCACTGTGCTGCCCGGCGGGGACGAAGGCGAACGGTGGTCGGGCGCGTCCCCGCGCGTCGCGGCGTGGCGAGCGGGGTGCCGGGCTCGGCGGGGAGGGTCCTAGGTCCCCGGTCCTCGGTCCGGTCGTCTGAGACGATGGTCTGGTGAATGACGATCCGCAGGGCACGGTCCAGGAGCAGACCTTCTACGAGCTGGTGGGCGGCGAGGCCACCTTCCGGCGCCTGGTCCACCGGTTCTACCAGGGTGTCGCGGAAGACCCGCTGCTGCGCCCGATGTACCCGGAGGAGGACCTGGGCCCGGCCGAGGAACGGTTCGCGCTGTTCCTCATTCAGTACTGGGGCGGTCCGAACACCTACAGCGAGAACCGCGGCCACCCGCGCCTGCGGATGCGGCACGCGCCGTTCCAGGTGGACGCGGCCGCGCACGACGCGTGGCTGGCTCACATGCGGGTGGCGGTGGACGAGCTGGGCCTGGCGCCGGAGCACGAGGCGCAGCTGTGGCGGTACCTGACGTACGCGGCCGCATCGATGATCAACACGGCGGGCTGAGGCGGCCGACCGCGAGCCTGCGGCGGAGGCCTGACGCGAGGCCGACCGCGACCGTGTGAGGCGGAAAGCGGAAGGCCGACCGGAACCTGTGCGGCGGCGTCAGACGGGCCGGACCAGCAGGGCGCCGAGGCCCCCGGTCCCGCCGGGACGGCGCATGGCGACGGACCCGTAGGGGGTGCGCAGCCGCAGCCATCCCCCCGATGCCAGCAGCGCCACCGGTGCGGGGGCCGCGGGCGGCCCGGCGGGACCGGCGGGCACGGAGGCCCGTACCGGCCGCAGGAAGCCCAGGGACTGCGCGGCGTGCACGGCGCGCAGCGGAAGTTCGGTGTCCCCCAGCGTGCGGGACCAGATCTCGCGGCCGATGCGGTCGCGCTCGGACCGGGTGCGGTGCTGCGGGGGCAGGGCCTCGTCCCGGGCCCGGAACTCGGCGACGGCGCCCGCCACGACGGCCCGCATCGCCTCGGGGCCCGGCAGGCCCGCCACCGACTCCCAGCCGCCGCGCGGAGGCAGTACGCCCGCCCAGGGCGGCCCGGTGACCGGGTCGGGCACGACGATGCTCGCGGCGTCCTCGTCCACCGATTCCAGCAGCTCACCGGCGGACACCGTCAGGTCCAGGGGCGTCCCGACGGGCCCGGCGAGGCGCACCGTGCGGACGGCCAGTACCTCGAAGGACGGCGGACGCCCGAAAACGGCGAGCGCGCCGCCGCCCGCCCGCGCCTGCAGGCGGACCGCGGCGGCGCGGTCGTAGTGCACCAGCCGGCCCAGGAAGGCGGCGAGGTCCGCCGCCTCCCCGGAGTCGGCGCAGTGCAACCGGTCGTTCATGCCGCGATGCGCCCTTCCGAGCCCTTGGCGCGCTTGCCGTCGCGGGGCTCGTCCAGGTACTCCTCCAGGAAGCTCCGCTCCTCGGCCGTGATGCGGCGGGGACGGGCCGCGGCGAGGTCGTACGGGACGACCACGGTCTCGGCGCGCACGTAGACCGTCTCGGGCGTGGAGTCGGTCGCCTCGTCCTTGACCTCGTAGCGGATGGTCAGGGACGCGGCGCCTATCCGGGTCACCCAGGACTCGATCAGCACCGGCTCGTGCCGGTGCACGAGGGGCAGCTTGTAGTCGATCTCGTGACGGGCCACGACGGACCCGCCCGTGAAGGACTCACTGCCCTCCCCGGGCGCCAGGCGGAACATGAAGTCGATGCGCGCCTCCTCCAGGTAGCGGAGGAAGACGACGTTGTTGACGTGCCCGAAGGCGTCCATGTCCGCCCAGCGGAGGGGGCACCTGTAGTGGTGTCTGGCCATGGTCCTCGACCTCAGCCTCGGGTCAGCTTCTTGTAGGTGGCGCGGTGCGGACGGGTCGCGTCCGCACCGAGACGCTCGACCTTGTTCTTCTCGTACGACTCGAAGTTGCCCTCGAACCAGTACCACTTGGAGTCACCCTCGTAGGCGAGGATGTGGGTCGCGACCCGGTCCAGGAACCAGCGGTCGTGGGAGATGACCACGGCCGCGCCCGGGAATTCGAGGAGCGCGTTCTCCAGCGAGGACAGGGTCTCGACGTCGAGGTCGTTGGTGGGCTCGTCGAGGAGCAGCAGGTTGCCGCCCTCCTTGAGCGTCAGCGCCAGGTTGAGACGGTTGCGCTCACCACCGGACAGGACGCCCGCGGGCTTCTGCTGGTCCGGGCCCTTGAAGCCGAAGGCGCTGACGTACGCGCGGGACGGCATCTCGACCTGGCCCACGTTGATGTAGTCCAGCTCGTCCGACACGACGGCCCAGAGGGTCTTCTTCGGGTCGATGTTGGCGCGGCTCTGGTCGACGTAGCTGATCTTGACGGTGTCGCCGACCTTGATGGCGCCGGAGTCCGGCGTCTCCAGGCCCTGGATCATCTTGAACAGCGTGGTCTTGCCGGCGCCGTTGGGGCCGATGATGCCGACGATGCCGTTGCGGGGCAGCGTGAACGACAGGTCGTCGATGAGGACCTTGTCACCGAAGGCCTTGGAGAGGTTGTTGACCTCGACCACGATCGAACCCAGACGCGGGCCCGGCGGGATCTGGATCTCCTCGAAGTCCAGCTTGCGCATCTTGTCCGCTTCGGCCGCCATCTCCTCGTAGCGGGCGAGACGGGCCTTGGACTTGGTCTGACGGCCCTTGGCGTTGGAGCGGACCCACTCCAGCTCTTCCTTGAGGCGCTTCTGGCGCTTCTCGTCCTTGCGGCCCTCGACCTTGAGGCGGGTGGCCTTCTTCTCCAGGTAGGTGGAGTAGTTGCCCTCGTAGGCGATGGCGCGGCCGCGGTCGAGTTCGAGGATCCACTCGGCGACGTTGTTCAGGAAGTACCGGTCGTGGGTCACGGCGATGACGCAACCCTTGTACTGCGAAAGGTGCTGCTCCAGCCAGTTCACCGACTCGGCGTCGAGGTGGTTGGTGGGCTCGTCGAGAAGGAGCAGGTCCGGGGCCTCGATCAGCAGCTTGCACAGCGCCACGCGGCGCTTCTCGCCACCGGAGAGGTTGGTGACGGGCCAGTCGCCGGGCGGGCAGCCCAGGGCGTCCATGGCCTGCTCCAGCTGGGCGTCGAGGTCCCAGGCGTTGGAGTGGTCCAGGTCTTCCTGGAGCTTGCCCATCTCGTCGAGGAGCGCGTCCGTGTAGTCGGTCGCCATCAGCTCGGCGACCTCGTTGAAGCGGTGCAGCTTCTTCATGGTGTCGGCTGCGCCGTCCTGGACGTTCTCCAGGACGGTCTTCGACTCGTCGAGCTTGGGCTCCTGCATCAGGATGCCGACGGTGAAGCCGGGCGAGAGGTACGCCTCGCCGTTGGACGGCTGCTCCAGGCCCGCCATGATCTTCAGAACGGTGGACTTACCGGCGCCGTTCGGGCCGACCACACCGATCTTCGCGCCGGGCAGGAAGTTCAGGGTGACGTCATCAAGAATCACCTTGTCGCCGTGCGCCTTGCGCGTCTTGCGCATGGTGTAGATGAACTCAGCCAAGAGAAACCGTCCGGCAGATCGATGGGTGGGCAGATACACCCCATCTTGCCAGGCGTCCACACGTCGGGGGAAACGCGTATGGTCGGGGCCCCTGAGCTGCGCTCCCACGCCACGCGACACGCAGGGTCGTGGTCGTCACTGGTCGCCAGTGGCCGTCCCTGGGCCACCCCCGACGGCCCAGGGACGGCCCAGGAGCGTCCGAGAATGTCCGGGTTCACTCAGGTGGGACCCCTTCGGACACGCCTGATCGCAGTCACTCTTCCCCAAACGACCCGGAGCGGCCGGCCAACCGGCGGTAAGCGTGTTGCATCGCGAGGGACGAGTCGCTGATCGGCCCGGACAACTCGCCCGAGTTGACCGTTTCCAAAACGCGAGGGCATCTCCGCTGCACGGATGTGACAGTTCTCCCTGCCCTTGCACGAGAACACCACTACGCTCTGCGTTCATGCTGACACCCGAAGAGATCGAGGATCTACTCACCCAGCCAGAGGGGATAGAACTCGAATTTAAATCCGCCAGGGTCCCGCCCTCGAAATTGGGTCGAATCATATCCGCCTTCGCGAACACCCGCGGGGGTGTGATCATCGTGGGGGTTGGCGCCCCACGAACTGGCGAGAGCATCCCTGAGATGATCGGAGTGGAACCGGGACTATTTCAGCGCCTAGTGAATTACTCCTTGCTGCACCTGAAGCCGCACCCAGAAATCAGCGCCGATTGCGTGCCGATTCACGGAAAGTACCTTGGAGTAATCCGGGTCACGGCCACCGAACAAGTCCCGATCCTTCACGAGGATCAGTTGATAGTGAGAACCGAAGAGGGCACAAACGAAGTTGCCTCACGGCATGTAGAGCCACATCGACGAGGGGCGAAGTCAGCCTGGTACGCCCGGCGCGGCATATGGCCTGCCACCATCGCGGCCGCCTTGATCACAGAAACACTATTCATGGTGAGCACACTGCGAGGAAAGGAACCAGTCGACGTAATTCCAGGATCGCTAATCGTTGGCGTCGGCTGCCTATTCGCTTGGGCGGTAGCTCAAATCGCCCGCCCTCGAAACGAACCGAGCGGCGCCGATGGGACTCGTGATCGCGTCCGGCAAGCAGAAGAGACCCTCGAAGAAGGTCTCCGAACGCTGGACGCAAGCACCGCAGGCGAAGCTAGCACCGAACAGGCCCGCCTGGCACTTTCAGATCTCTGGTCCGTGACCCACAGACGACTTGACCACTACCACGGAATTGCACTTGGGCAAGCGGCGAAATCTTTTCGAAACGCCCAGATAGCCATGACTACTGGCTTCATTCTATTGGTTGGGTTCGCGGTCGCCGGAGTAATGGCTGACAGTACCGCAGGTGCCGTTGTCGCTGGCGCGCTTGGCACGGTTTCAGCAGCCCTTGCAGGATACGTGAGTCAGACCTTCGTCAAGTCTCAAGAGACCTCAGCTGGCCACCTCCGAGCCTACTTTGACCAGCCGCTCGAATTCTCTCGCTACCTGGCAGCTGAGCGATTGATGGCGGATTCAGGCCTTACGTCAGAACAGCGTGCACGAATCACGGAATCTCTCGTGCAAGCTATGATTACAGGACCCCCTCTCACCCCAAATGAAGCCCAAGATAATCCGAGTGCATGAGCGCGCACCCCAGGAATATATTCGCCGCCGGTTAGATTGGGGCCCAGCATCCAATCTTGCATGAGGCGCACCTAGGCCCGGCGATCCGAAAATCCCAGGTTAATCAGGACATCCGCCACAGCTTGCATGTCCGAGACGATGGCGTCGGCCCCGGCATCCGCGAGTGCCGACCACTTCAGTGGTTTGTTGGCAAAACCGATACTTCGTGCACCAGCAGCCTTGGCCGCCTCAACATCGGTCACCGCATCCCCCACGAGGACAGCCTCAGTGGGATCGACACCCAGGGCGTTCGCGGCGGCGAGAAGCGGATACGGTGCCGGCTTCATGAGGCGCGGCCGAAGGCTGGGCCGCCCGACGACCTCGGCCACGACATCCGCGAGGCCGTTGATTGTCAGAAATTCGATCACGCAGGCAGCAGAATTGTTGCTGACCACGGCGACGCGGCGTTTCGCATCGCCTGCTGCGTGAAGCGCCTGCACAGCTCCCTCCACCGGCGCCCCGGCAGCCTTGACCGCCCTGAGCTCCGCGGCAGCGAGAGCCTCCTCCACTGCCCCGAGTAGCGCGGTGCCGCCCTCCTCGGAGATCCGGTGCACTTCCATGGGGTCATCCGTTGCGCGTGCCCGCTCCCCGAGGTGAGGGGCCTGCTGGGCGACAAGTTCCGCCAACTCCTCCGCAACGCTGGGCGCTGACAGTCCACGGAACACGTCGCAGATGGGGCCATCAAAGTCGAAGAGGACCGCACGGGAAGCGCTGAGCACGTCAAACAGAGCCTCAGAGGATGGCTGCATCAGCGTCCCTCGCGATCGTTTCCCAGATGCTGTCGAACCACATACGGGCCTGCTCCACCTGCTGCGCGCCGCTCGACGAGTCACCATCGTTCATAGAGTGGTGGAACAAGATCGTGTCCTTGCCTACAAGATCGAAGATTTCGATGACCTCACCTTGCGCAACGACCTTGTTCGGCCGGATCGGGTAGTACCCGAAGAACGCGTCCTCATTGTTGATCACATAGAGCTTGAAGAACTGCGTACCGCTGTGCACGCGGACGCTGACGTTGCTCTCCTGGACCAGGCCAAGGTGACTCAGCTCGCCTATGGCGTCGGAGATGCTGCGGGTGTAACCGACCATGATGTCGTGCATCCGGCTGCGCAGCCGGGCATCGTCGGCGCAGTCCTCGCGCCGGACCGGGGCCGCCTGCGGCACGTCCATGTCAGGCACCAGGATCCGGATACGGATGCTGGTCGGCGTGAGCCGCCCGACGCGGATCTTGTCCAGCGGCTCTTGAAGCGCGCCGTGCAGGGTCTCGCTGGAGAATCCCGCGAAATCGATCGTGACGTTCTTGCTCGCGAAAGCTTGCTCGACATAGGGCCGCAGGCCGGCTGGTCGTTCGGTGCGGCTGCGCACGAACACGCCGCTCCCCTTGCGGGACACGACCAGCCCTTCGTCTTCCAGGTCCCGCAGCGCCCGCTGAATCGTGGCCCGGGCAAAGCCGAAGTGATCCGTCAGCATCTTGTGCGACGGCAGCTTCTCCCCAGGGGCGAGCTTCCTCGTTCTGATCGCGGCCCCCAGGCTGCGCGCCACCTGTTCGTACGGCGGCCGGTCGTCGTCCGGGTCCAGGGGTTCAAGCGCAAAGGTCATGCCCCGATGCTACGGCCAACCTGACTATTTGAGCAGCTTGGATAGCCAGATGTTGACATGGCTAGCCATGCTGGCTACGTTAATCCCATGCCGACCGGGCTAGCCAAGTAAGTCAGGCTCGAACGGGAGAGCTCCGCCCGAAAAGGCGCTGCTCAAGGCATCGAGGCCCGCGAAAGCGGGGCGAGGGTCCCGGATCCCTGGTCAACCGGAGGGCTTGAGGCCGAAAGGCCACGTCTCCGTACGCCTACACGGGAGCGCGCTCCCGAAGGAGACATCTCAAGAGTTCAACCCGCAGCGTCGCGCTGCGGCCGGTTGCCTCCCCTGCCCGTCCGGCGCCTCTGGCGTCGTACGGGCAGGGCTGAGGGGAGCCGGAGTGTCCGGCCCCGTAAGGGGTTTGCGTGATGAACAAGAAGCTCGCCGCGGCGATCCAGCGTGATAACGAGCTGGAGGACGCTGGCATGCACGGCGACGACCGCAAGACCTGCTGGACGCACCAGGGCTGGGCCGCCGACTGCGACACCGACCCGGCCCACACCCAGCCGAGCGTCAGCCACTACCCGCGCCCCGCCTGACCTTCCCCCTCAACGTAGTGCGGCTCCGGTGCTGGAACACCGGAGCCGCTTCGAGCCGTCCACCTGCTAGGGAGAACACGACTCATGAATCACATCGTTGCACGTCAGAAGCACGTTACGGTCCTACCGGCCGACCTAGAGCCCTCGGACGCGGAGCTGAACGCGATCGAGCAGGAGTTGCCGCTGATCTTGGCGGAACGCGACCTCTTGGACGCGCAGATCGTGACGCTGGACCGCACGCCCACCGAGGTCGACCGTCAGCGACTGCGCAGGGCCCGCCGGCGCGTGCTGGCCGAGTGGGCCGCGCTGGAGAACCGGGCCGCTCACCTCCCGTCCTCCGGTGACGCGGCATGAACCGCAAAGCGAAGATCGCCCTTGTTCTCGCGCTGGTCGTCGTGGTCGCCATGGCGTTCCGGGTTTCCTGGAACGCCTTGCGTGACATCGCGAAGGCCATCGGCGCCGACAACATGGCGGCGACCCTGTACCCGTTCGTGGTCGACGGCCTGATGGCCCTCGCCCTCGTGGCCGCCCTCGTGCTGACCAATGAGGCTCGCAAGTTCGCCTTGCGGGTCCTTGCCGGATACACCCTGGCGTCACTGGTCCTGAACTACGTTCACGGGCTCCTGCCGGAGCTGCATGCCGAGTCGATCGGCTGGAGTCGACTGGCCGAGGGGAACCTGACGAACTGGGCTCTCGTGCTGCTGGCGACGTCGCTTCCGGTCGGGTCGATCTACTTCGGCTCCGACCTCGTCGCCAAGGTCCTCCACCACCGCCCGGCGATCGAGGTGGACAAGCAAGAATCCACCCAGATCACCGTATATCGGTCTACCTCTGAACAGGCCGAATCTCCCGCCGTCCAGCCCGAGCCAGCGGGGGAGGTGGACTCTTCCCCCAACGTCCCGGAGGAGTCGATCGAGGTGCGTCCGCTGGTGGCGGTGGCGGTCGAGTCGACGCGTCCGCGTCGGGCGACCGGTCGAGTTCCCGCGGTCGCCCGATCGACCCGACCGGTCCGCAGCGAAGTCGAGTTGCTGGCTGAGGCGCGGAGTCTGACGGAGTCGTGGCCGGTCGAGAAGCTGACCGGCGAAGGGATCCGCAAGGCCCTGCGCACGTCGCCGGCGAAGGCCCGCATCGTGCGGGAGACGCTGAAGGCCGAACGTGAGCGGGATGCCGCCGCGGCGGTGGCCGGATGAACCTGCGGATCGGCTCGCTGTGTACCGGTTACGGCGGTCTCGACATGGCCGTCCACAACGTGTTCGGCGGGTCTCCCGCGTGGGTGTCGGACAACGACCCCGGCGCCTCCCGCATCCTCGCCCACCACCACCCGCAGGTCCCGAACCTGGGAGACCTGACCGCGGTCGACTGGCGGCAGGTCGAGCCGGTCGACGTCGTGTGCGGGGGCTATCCGTGTCAGCCGTTCAGTTCCGCCGGGAAGCGCAAGGGAGTCGCCGATGACCGGCACATCTGGCCCCAAATCGCCCGTGCCCTTGGCGTTCTTCGACCCCGCCACGCGGTCTTTGAGAACGTCGCAGGGCACCTTTCCCTCGGATTCGCCGATGTCCTCGCCGACCTTGCCGCCCTCGGGTTCGATGCACGGTGGACGTGTGTTCGCGCATCCGACGTCGGCGCACCCCACCAACGCAACCGGCTGTTCGTCGTGGCCACTGCTGCCGACCCCGCGAACGTCGGACACCAACGGGGCGGGGACGCACGGCACGGGCGGCTTGGACCTGCGGACCACGGTGCGGCTGCTGCCGACGCCGGCGGCGCGGGACGGACGCTCGGGCAAGTCCAACCTGATGGACCGCAACGCCCGACCGCTCAACGAAGTGATCGTCAACCTGCTCCCGACACCGACACCGACAGCCGCGGACAGCGAACGGCGATCGGCGACGTACGGGCGGGGGAACCCGACCCTGACTGGGGCGGTTACGGTCCCGCGATCCGCAGGTGGGAAGGCGTCCTCGATCGTCCCGCTCCCCGGCCAACTGACCCTGTGGGACGCCTGAGTCCCCTGCTGGTCGAGTGGTTGATGGGCCTGCCTGAAGGCCACGTCACCGACGTCCCCGGGCTGACGCGCACCGCCCAGCTCAAGGCCCTGGGGAACGGGGTCGTCCCCCAGCAGGCCACCGCCGCACTGCACGCCCTCGTCCGCCCCGACATTGCGGCCGTGGCCGCATGAGCCTTCTCGAAGGGAGACGCTCGTGAATCACCTGCCCGAACCCGCCCGTGTCGTCCAACTCCCCGACGGCCGCCACGTCTACGCCGACCAGATGCCCGCCACCTTCCAGGCCGGCCCGCAGGTCGTGCACCAGCACATCCACCAGGCCGCCCCCGACCGGACCGTTCAGCGCCTGGCGCTCGGGTCCGGCGTCGGCGCCGGAACGGTCGCGGCCGGCGTGTACTTCGGCCCGCTGCTGGTCGCCGCGCTGACCGCCATGGCCGCGAACATCGCGTTCCTGGCCTTCCTCGCCCTGGTCCTCGGCTGGGGCGTCCACACCGTCGTCAAGGCGGTCGGTGGCGAGGCCGGAACACAGGCCGCCAAGAACATGCGCAAAGCCCGCCGCAAGCGCGGCTGAACCCCGCCCCGACGTCTCCCCCTGAGGAGTGCTCGCATGCTCACGACCGCAAGCCGCTACGTGCTCATCGTCCTCGTCGGCCTCGCCCTCGGTATGGCCCTGCTGTGGATGTCCCGCAGCTGGGGCCGTGAGATCGGATGGACGGCCTTCCTCGCCGTGGAAGCCGCCCTCGTGATCCGGATCCTGCTCCCGCGCCGTCACTGACGGCTGCCCGACCCACCCGCCAGACGGCGGGTGGTGAGGGGAGCCGGACAGCCCGGTACCCGGAAGGAGTTCCGTGATGGCGAAGGACCCGAAGTTCACCGCGAAGGAAACCGCACAGATCGCCTGGTACGCGGCCCGCATGGCCAAGCGCGGCATCGCGAGCCAGACCGTCTACCAGGGCGACCTGGAGAAGAAGGTCGATCGGATCATCGACGGCGCCCGCGAGCGTGAAGAGCGCCAGGCGCTGGACGCGAAGGCGGCCGAGAAGGCCGCGCGCAAGGCCCGCATCAACAAGTAGTGCCCCGGGGCGGCCGTCCCTCTCGCCAAAGAATGTCGGCCGCCCCGGTCCCTACCCACCCGCCTTTCGGCGAGAGCAGGAGTTCACAGCATGACCGACAACGTCGTCCCCCTGTTCAAAGAGCCCACCACCTCCACCGACGCGATCCCGACCCCGGTCGCCGTCGGGACGGTGCGGCCGGTTCGGGTGTGGAAGCGCACCGCCCGAGGCCTGCGCACGATCGTCACGCATGAGCGGACCCGTACCGCGGCCCGTTTGGTGGCTCGGCACGGCATGTACGTGATCGGCGGGACCCGGATCACGGCCAAGCGGACCTGGGACGGCCGCACCGGATCCCGGTACGAGCGCATGATTCGGGCGGCTGAGGCGGCGGGGAACTGGGAGGAGGCAAAGGAGTGGGAAGACCGCCTCACCCGCTTCCGCGCCGCCCGCCACCACCGCCGCATGGACCTTCTCAAGGCACCCCAGGACGCTGCGCGGAGCGCGCTGTTCGGGACCGGCCTCACCGTGGGTGGTCTGCTGGCGTTGGGGATCGTGCTGGCCATCGCCAACAAGAACATCGCCGACGTGGTCGCCCCGATCTCGGCGGTGATCGAGGCGATTCGCTGGATCGTCCACATCGGCACCGTCGTGTGGGGGCCGGCCGTCACCATCGGGCCTTGGCTGGCCTTACTGGCCCTGTGGGGCGTCGGGCGTCAACGGCAGACCGCGCCCCAGTGGGCGCTCCCCGCCCAGCAGCGCGACGACGCCGGCGCCCCGATCACTCCGTCGATCGTCGTCACCGCCCTGCGGGATCTGGGCATCGGACCGCTTCGGGGTGCGATCAAGGAGATGGGGGACGCGGGCGCCGGGATGCTCGGGCCGATCCGGATCGCGGGATGCGGCGTGGAAGTCGACGTCACTCTCCCCTCCGGCGTCTCGACCGCCGAAGTCCAAGGGCGCCGGCGCAAGCTCGCCGAGAACCTCGCCCGCCACGAACACGAGGTGTTCATCACCCTCCCGACCGCGGCCCGCACCGTCCGGCTGTGGATCGCCGATTCCGGGGCGTTGGACGAGCCGATCGGGCCGTCCCCGCTGGTCACCGACCAGACTGCCACCGCGAACTACAAGACCGGCAAGGCCCCCTGGGGTCAGGACCTGCGCGGCGACGCGGCGAGGATGAGCCTGTACCAGCGCATGGTCCTCATCACCGGCCTCTCCAACCAGGGCAAGACCGCCGCCCTGCGCGCACTCGCTTTGTGGCTCGCCCTCGATCGCACGGTGGAGTTCCGGATCGCCGACCTCAAGGGCGTCGGCGACTGGGGCATGTTCGACGGCCTGGCCACCACCTTGATCCAAGGTCCGACCGATGAGCACGTGATCGAGGCGACCGAGATGGTCGAAGGCCTGGTCGCCGAGATGGAACGCCGGATCCAGGCCCCGCCCGGCACCGTGTTCCCGCCGCTGGTCGGCATCGTGGATGAGGCGCAGGTCGCGTTCATGTGCCCGGCCGTCGGCGACGACAAGCGCCCCTACGGCGGCTCCAAAGCAACGTCCCGCTACTTCATGGCGGTCCGGAAGATCCACAACCAGGGGCGGGCCGTGGACGTCGTGCTGTGGGAGGGCACGCAGGACCCCACCGACCAGAACCTTCCCAAGCTGGTCCGGGAAGGCGCCCACACCCGCGTGTCCCTCGTGCTCGGCACCGAGTCACAGGCCCGCATGGCGTTGGGTGACAAGGCCGTCGACGGCGGCGCCGCGCCGCACCTGCTCCGGCAGGGCCTCGACAAGGGCACCGTGGTCGTCGCATCGGACGGCATCACCATCCCCGCCGGCCAAGCCTCCATCACCGTCCGCACCCACTACATCGACACCGACCAGGCCACCGCGGTCGCCGACCGTGCCAAGGCCCTGCGCGACGGAGTCACCACCGCCCACACGGTCGCCCGCGGCCCGGCGATCGACCCGCTCGCGGACATCCTCACCGTGCTCGGCGACGGCCCCCGCGTCCTGACGCAGGACGTGCTGAAGCGGTTGGCCGCGCTGAACGAGGACGCGTACGGCGGCTGGTCCTTCCTCGACCTCAAGCGCGTTCTCGACGGCACCGGCGCCGAACCCTACAAGTCCGACGGGCGCATGGTCATCGGCCGCGACCGCGTGGCCCGCGTCCTTGCCGGCCGCCCCGACACCGGTTCCGCTTCCGTCGCCGAGTAGAGGGAGTCGCACCTCGAACGGTCAGGGAGGCAGGGAGAAGTCCCTGACCGCCTCCCTGACCCCCCTCCCTCGGCTTGACCTGCAGAAATGATCTGTCAGGGAGACAGGGAGGCACCGCAGGTCAGACCCCCGAAACCCCTCCACACGCCCCCCGCCAGGGGGTGCCCAAGCCTCCCTGCCCGGACACCGGCAGGGATTCCGCATCCCGCTCCCATCCACCGAACCAGGAGCACCGATGGACGACACCTACTGCGACGAGTGCTGCCAGTACAACTGCCCCGGCCACCACTCGTGCGACGACTGCGACACCGAGGAATGCGCCGAATGCCACGGGTGCGACTGCCCCGGCTACGAGTGCCCCGGCCCCGCCGCGCACAACGGCTTCTGACCGCCCGACATGCCGAAAGCGGCCCCTCTCACGCCAATGAACTGGGGCCGCTCTCATCCAGCACGCTCAAGAACTGGAGAGACCAGCATGACCCACACCACCGACTTCCCGCGAGGCCCCGGCCGACTGGCCTTACCCCCCAACCTGCAAACCGCCCTCTGGCTCGCCGACCTCGGCCTGCCCGCACTACCCCTGCGCCAAGGCAAGCTCCCGTTCGGGAACTGCCCCACCTGTACCCGCTCGGCGTGCGGGGACCGGCCCCACATGAAGGCCGCCGGCCCCTGCCACTGCCCCCGCCCCTGCCACGGATGGGCCGCCGCAACCACCGACCCGGACGTCCTCACCTCCCGGGCGTGGGCGACCGCCTGGCGCCAGGCGGAAGCGGTCGCGTACCACCCGGGCGGCGCGAGTCTCACGGTCGTGGACCTCGACAACCCGGACGCCGTGGCCTGGGCCCGCCAGAACCTGCCGCCCACCACGGTGGTGGAAACGACCCGCGGGCAGCACTGGATCTACCGGGGCGCCATGCAGTCGGCGAACGGTGTACGCCCCGGGGTCGACCTGAAGTCCACGATGTCCTATGCCCGGTGGCGCGGCCCCGGCACCGGAACCATGGCCGTGCTCCCGGACGTCGTGCGCGCCCTCGCGGTGAAGGAACCCACCGCCAGGCGGGCCCGTCCCGTCAGCCTGCCCGCGCCGGCCGGGGGCGGGGAGTGCCCGCACCGCTCGCCCGCCTACCTGGAGCGGGGGATCGCGATGGCGGAGCAGCGCATCACCGCGGCCCGTGAGGCGATCCACAAGACCGTGTACCGCACGTTCCTCGCCGTGCTGTCCGCCCATGGACGGTGCGGATGCCTGACCGAGACCCACACCGGGCGCCTGTTCACCGCCGCGCAGGCCAAGGGCGAATCCCCGCGGCACTGTGAGGACGCCTGGGGCAACGCCCGCACTGCATTGGGGCTGTGACCGTGGCCGACGACGACAAGAACCCGGCACGCCAGATCATCACCGACTACGCACGAGACCACTTCCGGTACTTCCGCACCACCGAAGGCACCGTCTACGCGCAGAAGAACGGCCACCCCGTCGCCCGCCCCATCCGCTCCCAGGGCACGACCGGAAGCCACCGCCAAGAACTCATGGTCGGTCTCTTCCACGACGGCCACGGCGTGTTCAACGGCACCGCTCTCAAGGAGGCACTCGACTTGATCGAAGCACTCGCCCTCAGCCAGGACGTCCAGCCGACCCACATCCGGGTCGCCCCGGGATTCGACGGCGCAACATGGCTCGACCTGGGCCGCGACGACGGCCAGTCCGTCCGCATCCACCCCACCGGCTGGGACATCCGCATCCCCGACCCGCGAGAGGTGTGCTGGCGCCGTACCCAGCTCACCGGCGAACTCCCCTTGCCCGCCAAGGAAACCGACGGGAAGGGCATCGACGCCCTACTGCGGCTGTGCAACTTCGCCAACGCCGAAAGCGAGTGCCTGGCCATCGCCTGGCTGATCGGCTGCCTGGAACCGGTCGTGCCCGTCCCCGCCCCGTTCCTCACCGGCCCCCAGGGCGCCGGCAAGTCCACCGCCGGACGGATGCTGGTGCGGATCATCGAAGGCATGACCGGTGACCTGCGCAGGGCCCCGAAAGACGAAGAAAACCTGATCACGGCCGTGGCCGCCGGATGGGTCACCGCCCTGGACAACCTCTCCCACCTGCCCCCGGACCTGTCCGACCTGATGTGCTGCATCGTGACCGGCGCCGAGAGCATCAAGCGCGCGTTGTTCACCGACGGGGACGTCGTGCGCTCCCGCTACCGGCGCCCCCTGTTGCTGACCGGCATTGACGTCGGCGTGATCCGTCCCGACCTTGCCGAACGTCTCCTCCCGCTTCGCCTGGTACGCCCCCAGGTGCGCCGCACGGAAGCGGAGCTGTGGGCGGAGTACGCACCAGCACTGCCCGTCATCCTCGGCTCCCTCCTCGACCTCACCGTCAAGGTGCGGTCCACCAAGGCCGACATCCCCTCCGACCTGCGCATGGCCGACTTCGCCCACTTGTGCGCACAGCTCGACGCGGCGACCGGCCTCAGCTCGCTGACCGCCTACCGGGCCAGCCTCGACGACCTCAACGACGACGTCATCGAGGGCGACCTCCTCGCCCAAACCGTCCTCAAGCACGCCGCCACCCTCGACCCGGGCACGGAAGTGCAGATGACATCCACGGAGTGGCTGCACGCCCTCACCCAGCTCTACACCGGCGACGACTTCCGCCCGCTCCCCAAGGGCTGGCCCACGACGGGCAAGGTCTTCTCCGACCGCCTCAAGCGGCTCCAACCCACCCTCGCCGCCCGCGGCGTCCTCGTCGACTGGGGCCGCACCAAAACCGCCCGCTACATCGAGATGACCCGCCCCGCCCCGCCGTCGCCCAACGCGCAGCAGGCCACCTTCTAACGAACCAGCACGATTGGTCCTGGCACAAGCAAGAGGAGCACCCCGCACCAGGCGGGACGTGCTCCTCTTGCTGTTCCGGCGGCCTTGCCGCCGCCCGAGGGACGTGCCGCGCAGCGGCTCCTTCTTCGCGTTCTAAAACGCACCCCGCCACAAACAGAAACCCCTCTCTTTTTCCTAAGAGAAGAGACGCTGCGTCACCCGCGACACCACCGGCCCCAAGTGGCCCGCCACCTGCACAAACACCGGTGACGCAGACAGCCAACGCCGCGTCATCACGCGTCACCCACGTCACCGCTCTCCGTCACCCGGTGACACGGGTGACGGAGAGCGGTGACACAAGACCACGTCCTATGTCACCCAAAACCGCAGGTCAGAAGACCAAGTGACGCACCTGACGCCGGTGACGCAGAAATCCGGACCTCGGACAGATTCGCACTACCCCGACAACCGAATCCGCTGGAGGAGCCATGCCCGCCCACAGCGACCCCCGCGCCACCCTGCGCGGCGGACTCCCCGACCGCTACCTCACCCCCGATGACATCGCCGCCCTGTTCGACGTCCCGCTGGAGACCGTCTACCAGTGGCGCAAGAAGCGCACCGGCCCGCCCGGATTCCGCGTCGGCAAGCATGTCCGCTACGACCCGGGCTCGGTGCATAGCTGGATCGCAGAGCAGATGCAGGCGGACATCAGCGTCGCAGCCTGACCCCCCACCACCACCGAGGGCGGGCCCACCCAGGCCCGCCTCCTCCGTATGCCCGGAAAGGCACATGACGTGGCAGGCCACATCCAAGACCGCTGGTACAAGACCGAAGTCGGGCCCGACGGCAAAACCCGCCGGGTCAAGACCGACCGCTACGGCACCGGCATGCGCTACCGCGCCCGGTACGTCGGCCCTGACGGCACCGAGCAGTCACAGAGCTTCGCGGACCGGCAGAAGACCAAGGCCGAGAAGTGGCTCACCCGGATCCAGGCCGACATGGATGCAGGGCAGTTCTTCGACCCGAAGGCCGGACGGATCACGTTCCGCGAGTACGCCGAGAAGTGGCTCGGTGGCTTGACGACGGACATCGTCAGTCAGGAGGCGGTGAAGAGGCGGATTCGCCTTCACGCCGTCCCCCACCTGGGCACTCGCCCCATGGGGTCGTTCCAGCCGGCGCACGTGCGCACGTGGTTGAGCGACCTCACGACGTCCCTGCCCAACGCAACGTACCGACGCGCCATCTACGACTCGGTGTCCTCCTTGTTCAATGCGGCCAAGGACGACGGCGTGATCCGGTCGAACCCCTGCCACGCCCAGTCGGTCAAGGCGCCGGAGCCTGAACCGCGGCTGGTTCAGCCGTGGTCCGAGAAGCGCGTGTTGGCAGTCCGGGCCGGACTGCCTGACCGATTCGCCGCGACGGTGGATGTCGGGGGTGGCTGTGGCCTGCGTCAGGGTGAGATTCTCGGCCTGGACCGAGAGAACATCGACGCTTCGTCTGGGTGGCTCTACGTCCGGCAGCAGGTCAAGCGCGTTGGCGGAAAGCTCGTGTTCGCACCACCGAAGCGAGGCAAGCTCCGGGACGTACCGTTGAGCCCGGTGACCGCCGCAGCTCTGAGTGCCCACATGGAGCGTTTCCCGCCGGTCGAGGTGAGGTTGCCTTGGAAGACCCCCGACGGGCCCTTGGTGGCCCGACGGCTGGTCTTCACGAGTGTCGTGGGCCATGCCATCTGGCGTAGCTATTTTGATGACCACGTGTGGAAGCCCGCGTTGGCGTCCGCTGGCGTCATCCCGCCCCGAGAGCGGGGCAAGCGGTACGCTGCCGCCCCGGACGATGGCATGCACGCCCTGAGGCACTTCTACGCGTCAATGCTCCTGGACAGCGGCGAGAGCATCAAGGCGCTGAGTGTGTACCTCGGCCACTCCGACCCCGGCTTCACTCTGCGGATCTATACGCACCTGATGCCGAGCAGCGAGCAACGAACGCGCGCAGCCGTTTCGTCGGTCTTCGGCGGCCCCCAGAGCGCCCCCGAGGCAGCCTGACGGCCCGCAGACGGCCCACAGCCCCGGGGCGGCCCCCGATCGGTGGTTCCTACGCAGGTCAGAGACCCTCCACGGCCCCAAGTTCGCCAGAAACACCCCATCTTGCCAGTCGTCCATAGCTACGGGCGAATGGGTAGGTCAGGCCCCCCTGCGCCGGGGCGAGGGCGGGAGCCTCGTCTCACACCCTGGCCAACGTTGATCGTCGTTGGTGGGGATTGGGGCCCCTCTCAAGGCCCACAGACTGCCCGGCCCGGCCCCGGCGACGAGCCGGCAGACAGGCAGGAAGAGCACGGCCCTCCAGGTGCTCCGCCCCGATTCACGTCTCCGCAGTAGGGGAAATACAGCCTTCTGGGCCTTGAGGCGACAAGCGACAAGGCAAGCGACAAGACAGGGGCGGGAAGGCCGCCCCCCCTGGCGGCACCCAGGCAAGTGCCCGACGAACACGACACCCCGCACCTGGACGGCTACTGGGTGGTGGAGTCCCCAGTAGAAACGGGCACCCCCAATGGAGAGCATCACCGCAGGTCAAAGCAGTCCCTCGGCCGAGGCTCTGCGGATGCTGTGCGCCCACTCGGGACAGCCGAGCGACGAAGAGGCCACCCCGGCGCGGGCGGGTGGCCTCGTCCATGCAGCTACCCGATGCCGCTGCTTGAGCTAGTGAAGCATCACCGGGCCGAGGGTGAGGGACTGCTGTGCGGGAGTTGCGCGGGCATCGCCGCACGATTGAGCGCGAACGGGTGTTACCACCAGACGACGAGGTAGCCGGACCCGCCGACGCCACCCGTGATCCCGGGGTCGCCGGCCAGGCCCGCGCCGCCGCCGGCGCCACCGTCCCCGCCCTCACCCGCGTTCAGCGGCGGATCGACGATGCCGTCCGCCGTGTCTCCGCCCGGGCCCCCGGCTCCGCCGGGGGCCTGGGGGCCGCCATCGGCACCCTTGGTACCCGCCCCGCCGTCGTCTCCGACCCGGATCACGCTGGCGCCCGCGCACTCTGCGCTGCCACCGGCGCCACCGGCGCCACCGGCGCCACCAACCTCGTCGCCGCCACCGCCGCCCACGCCGCCGCCACCACCACCAGCGTTGACCCGCACGTTGCCGTTGCTGTTGCTGAAGGTCGTCCTGGTGCCCGCGGTTCCCGACACGCCGGTGCGACCCGGTCCCTCGCGGCCAATGCCGCCTGCGCCGCCGGTGCCACTGGTGCCACCGGTGCCGAGGTCGACGGTGTAGGTCTGCCCGGGCTTCACGGACACCGCGCACCAGACGAAGCCGCCGCCGCCACCGCCGCCCGCGCCGCCACCGGTCGCGGTCAGCTCCCTCGACGCGCCGCCGCCACCGCCGCCCGCGCCGCCGCCCGCGCCCCATGCCTGGACGAAGATGGAACGCACCCCGCGGGGCACGGTGAAAGTGCTGTCTTTGGTGAACTCCGCCAGCCCGTGGGGGAACTGGACCGGCTTGACCGGCTTCGGATTCGATGCGGGGTAGTGGGGCCGCGGCTCGGCCGCGGCCTCCGCGACGGGCGCGACGGCGAGGATCTGACCGGCCAGACCGGCTGCGGCCGCCAGGACGACGGCGGCGCGGAGGCGCCGGGTGGTGCTGCTCATGCTGAGCTTCCTTTCGCTGTGCAGCGACCGGTCGTTCCATGACCGGCTGCGCTACGGCTCCACGCGAGGCCCGCTGCGTGGGGCGGCGGGCCTCGCGGTTCACGGGGGTGTGACGCGGTCGTGCGGGGTCAGGGCTTGGTCGGGCGCGGCCGGGGTCCGGGGTAGGTGAACGACGGCGCGGGGGTCGTGAGCGCGGTCGCGGTGCAGCCGGTGACGATGACGGGGCTGCCCGTGCAGTTGGCCGGGACGTTGTTCCTGATGGGAGAGTTCTCGACGGTGACGAACTGCGTGTCGGTCCACACGCCGCCGGGGGTGTTGGTGGAGCGGTTGGCCGTGACCGGGGTGTTCCTGAGCGTGACCTGGGCGCCACCCTCCTGGGAGATGCCGCCGGCGAAGGCGGAGTCCCCGATGGCGGCGTTGCGCGCGATCAAGGAGCGTTCGAACTTCACGTTCAAGGTGTTCGATCCGAGGATGTAGACGCCGCCGCCCCGGCCGTCCCGAGCCGTGACGGTGTTGTCGGTGATCTCGGTCTTGATGAAGGTGGCGTTGCCGACGTAGAGGGTGACGCCGCCGCCTCCGAACCCGTCGCCGGGCTGCACTTCGGTGACCCGGTTGTGGGTGATCTTGGAGTTGGTGACGGTCAACCCCTGGAAGGCCTCGATGCCGCCCGATCCCAGCACCGCGGAGTTCCTCGTGATCCGTGAGGAGTCGATGATCAGGCTCTGGGCTTCGTGGTAGATGCCGCCGGCGCTGGTGGCCGCCTCGTTGCCGGTGACCTCGCTGTCCCGAATCTCCACGATTCCGTTGTCCAGGTCGAAGCCTCCGGATCCCAGGGCTGCCCGGTTGTGGCTGACGCTGCTCTTGCGGACGGTGAGTCGGGCGTTCGGGGCGTCGATGTTGATGCCGCCGCCGTAGCTCGCGGTCGATTCGTTCTCGGCGACGCTGCTGCGCAGGAGCGAGACGGTGCCGTTGGCGTTGATGCCACCGGCCTGCAGGCGCGCCACATTGTTGCGCACCCGACTGTCCTTCAGGGTTGCCGTGGCGCCCGACTCGACTTCGATCCCGCCGCCGTTGCTGTCGCTGCGGTTCTGCCGCACCGTGACGTCAGAGGCCCTCAGTTCGCCTCCGGCGCGCACGGCGATGCCCCCGCCGTTGCCGCTGGTGCTTCCGCCGTTCAGGGTCAGCCCCGACAGGGTGAGCCGGCCACCGTTCGCCACCTCGAACAGACGGAACAGGCCGGAGGCCGCGGGACCGCGGCTGATCACGGCGCCGCGCCCCTCGATCCGCACCCGCCCGGTGACGACCGGGAGCCCCGTCTCCCCCGTGTTCGCGGAGTTGAGGGTGTACACGCAGTGGGGCGCCAGCCGCAGCGGGACCTCGCCCGTCGCGGCGTTGGCCGTGTCGATGGCGCTCACCAGCGCCGGAACCGAGCAGGGGACCGGCGTCCCCTTCTCCCTGTCCGCTGCGTGCACGGGGGATGCCAGCGAGGCCGCCAGGGCCGCTGCGGCCACTGCTCCGACCGCACCCAGGAGCCCGCTCTGCTTCCGGCTCAACACATCCAGCTCCTCGTGATGCACGGGCGACGCGCAGTCGCGTCGCCGAACCGATGTCCGGCGCAGCACATCACCCGATACAGGGCAGAACTTCACGCACCGCCGCACTATCGGACATTAGTCACCGAATATGACTGAATGGGCGAACGGATGCTCGCCGCGTGGCAGGTCAGCGGATTGGTTGCACGGTTTTGACCGTGCTCGCCGGCGGTCCGGACCAGGAGCGATGACGCCGTGCTTGTGGGCGGCCAGGGCGGGGGCGGGCCGCGGGTGTGGTCGTCGCTCCGGGGCGTCAGCGCGGGCGGTAGACGGTGAGGGCCTCCGGCAGCTCGTCGAGCACGAAGGCGGTGGGGGCCTTGGCGTACTCGCCGTCGTAGGCGAGGGGGGTGCCGGGCGGCACGTCCGAGATTCGCAGGCTCCGCAGGCGGGTGGCGGTGTGGACCGGGGAGCGGCTGAGGGGCCCGGTGAAGGCCGCGGCCAACAGTCGCGGGCCGGGACGACCGCCGCCGAAGACGAGCCGTACGTCGAGGAGGCCCTCGCCCAGGTTGTCGCGGCGCCGGGGCGTGGGGCCGCTGCCGTGGTACGTCCCGTTGCCGGCGAACAGCAGCCAGACGCTGCGCGGGCGCCCGGCGAGGCTCAGCCGTACGGGCCGCTCGGCCCGCAGCACCCGCCACGCCGCCAGCAGCGCGGCCGGGCCGCTGCCGATCCGGGGCGCCCACCGCAGCCGGTGCCGCAGCAGCTCGGGGTAGGCGCCGATGCTGAAGTTGTTCAGGAAGTACCCCGACTCCTCGCGCCCGGGCTCGACATCGGACTCGGGGACGGCCTCCGCCCCTGTGGCGGGGTCGGGGTGTCGCCGCGGGCCGGGGGTGAAACGTCCGACGCCGACACGGACCGCGTGCCCGTCGGCCACTGCCCGACAGGTGTCCTCGGCTCCGGCGAGCCCGAGGTCGAGGGCGAAGTGGTTCAGGGTGCCGCCGGGGAACACCGCGAGCGGCACCCCGGCGCGCAGAGCGGCGGTGGCCGCCGCGTTGATGGTGCCGTCGCCGCCACAGACGCCGAGCACCTGGGCCCGGGAGGCCGCCGCGGCCAGTTCCGACTCCAGCTCGGTGCTCTCGCACTGGACCAGCTCCGCCTTCGGGAGCCGGCGCTTGAGGACGTCGAGCCCGGCGAAGGCGGCGGTGCCCGACCCGGAGTTGATCACGACCGTCAGGCCGTCCCCGTCCGGCAGCGCGGGCGCCCCGGCGTCCGGCCGTTCGTCACCCGGTACGACCCGGGCCTCCTGCGCGTCACGCGCGAGCCGTCGTACGAGGAACCCGGCGGCCACCCCGAGCGCCGCGCCCGCCACCACGTCGGACGGGTAGTGCACCCCGGTGTAGACGCGGGAGAACGCGACCGACGCGGCGACCGGGGCCAGCGCGAGCCCCCACCCCGGCGCCTCCAGCGCCAGCCCGGCGGTGAAGGCGAACGCCGAGGCCGAGTGCCCGGAGGGGAAGGAGGTGGTCTGCGGCTGGGTGCGCAGCTGCCGGGCGGCGGGCACCCCTTCCAGCACGGGGCGACTCCGTCGTACGGACCACTTGCCGACGGTGTTGATCGTCGCCGAGGCCAGCGCGAGGGAGGTGACTCCCCGCAGGGCGGCCTTGCGGGTCCGGGCCGATCCGAAGGCGGCGAGCGCGGCGGCGGTCCCGCCCCACAGGACGCCGTGGTTCGCGGCCCGACCCAACCTCGGCAGCACCCGGTCGGCCCCGGGCCAGTGCCTGCGGGCCACCGCGTCGAACAACTGCCGGTCCCATCGCGCGACCGACCCCTGCCAGGTCAATTCCTGTTCAGCCATTTTCAGCGCCTACCCCGCGCCACGGATCCGGAACCAACCCCACCCGCCACCCGGGCCACGTCGCGGGGCGCCCCTCTCCGTCGAGCGGGGCAGGCGAGACCCGGCCCCTGCCAGACCCTGTCGTCGAAGTCTCGCCTGGCCCGCGGCGCCCGATACCGCGGGCCCTACCGGCGCCACTTCGACGACAGGACCTAGCCCTCGTCCTGCTCGCCCTCCAGCGGCCGCTTGCGCAGCAGCAGGACGACCATGCCGCCCAGCACCACCAGGCCCACCGCGAGGGAGGCGATCACCGGGGTGGCCGCCGAGCTGCCACTGGTCGCGAGGCGTTCGCCGGACGGGGAGTCCTCGCTCTCGGTCGTGGGCTCGGAGCCGACCGACGGTAGGGCCGTACCGGACACGGCGCCCATCGGCACCGGTTCGGGCGCCGGCCAGAGGGCCGTCGCGGTGGCGGTGGTCACGGATTCGCTGGAACCCGCCACGATCTGCGCCTGGTTCGGGACGCCGTTGGCGAAGAGCCGTCCGACGGGGACCTTCGTGGACCCCTGCACGACGACCGAGGCGAGCCCGTCGGCCGTGCCGGGCGGCACCTCGAAGTACAGCCGGGTGCCGTCGGCGGCGGCGGTCAACGGCCGCCCCTGCTCGTCGACCACCCGCACGCCCATGGCCAGGGCCGCCGGGTCGGGGGTGACCGTCACGCTCTGAGCCCCGGTGCGCACCGTGACCGGGCCGAGCCGGCTGCCGACGGCCCCCGTCACCGGACCCGACACCTCGCCGGGGTCCAGTGCCAGCGAGGGCGGCGGTTCCGCCATCCGGCCCGCCTCCCGCTGGAGGTAGTCGGCGAGTTGTTCCGCCGCCGGGTCGGTGGCTTCCACCTGTGCCCCGTCCGCCAGCCGCCAGATCGCCACCTGTGTCCCGGCGGCGGCGCTCGCCGCTGTGAGGGGGGCGGCGCCGGCCGTCTTGGAGAGCTCCGCCAGGTCGTTGAGCTGCGGGTAGGAGTGTTCCAGCACCCAGCGGATCCGGCCCGCGCCGTCCTTGCCTTCGAGGGGGCTGCCGTTCCAGCCGCTCTCGGTGTACCGGGCCTCGGGCTGCGCGTAGCCGGCGACGCCGACCCCGTAGGTCTGGAGCATGCCGCCGCCGTCCACGCGCATCTCGTGCAGTCCGGCCGGGACCTGCCGTACGGCTCCGTCGCCGGTGCGCAGGACGGCCTGCCCGTAGGTCTTCAGGCCGTCCAGCACGGCGCTCGCACCCTCCGGGGGCCGGCCCGGTGTGGGCTCGGAGTCCGCCGCGACCGCGGCGCCGGGCGTGGTGGCCAGGGCCGCGGCCAGCAGCGCCACCGCCGCCAACGACCGGCGCGTGGAGCCCCGTCCGGGAACGGCGGCGGGGCCGGTGACGGTTGCGGCGATGGCGGGATCGGGAACGGAGGATGCGGGAACAGCGATCGACACAGTCTTCCCCTTCGGGCCGAGGACCCGGATGCCGAGGACCCGGATGCCCGTGAGTACCGGGGAATCCTAACCGCCTCGAACACTCAGACCACCGCCGCCTTCTGAGGCGCCATCAGCGGGGCGTCCGTTTTGACCACGCGCCGGAAGGCCGCCGTCCCCCGATTGAGGTCGTGTCCGATGGTGACGGCCTCGATGTCCGCGGAGAACCACCGCGCCCCGTCCCCGTCGGGTGGATCGTCTCGGACCCGCAGCCTTCCGTGCACCACGAGGGGTTCGCCGACGGACACGGAACTCGCCAGGTTCAACGCGAGGGTTCGTCGTGCCCAGACGGTGAAGAAGCTGGTCGAACCGTCGGACCAGGTGTCCGTCCGCCGGTCGAAGTACCGCGGTGTCACGGCGAATCGGAACCTGGCCGACGGGCCGGTCGGCGTCTCCTTGAAGTCGATCCGCGTCGCCACGTGTCCCACCAGCGTCACCAGGGTGTCGTTCATCCCGGTCGCCTCCCCCGCATGTCACACCCGTGCGGACCGTCCGCCCGAGGTACGTCCATGCTGGCCCGACGACCCGGATCCCGTTCCGGCCTGTGGACTACTGGCGGGTTGTGGAAAACCTCGCCACCGTCGCGTACTGCTCGCGCACCTCCCGGTAGCGCAGCAGCTCGGCCGCGACGGGCTCCAGCACCCGGGCCCGCCCACACCCTGCCGCCGCCTGCCGCAACCGGCGTTCCGCGTCCTGGCCGTACCTGCGGGCCGGGCCCCGGGCGGCGATCGAGCAGGCCCATTCGACCAGCGGCCCGCCGACGATGCCGGCCACCATCAGCAGCACCGGTGGCATCAGGTGCGGTGGCAGGACCCCGGCGATCTGCCCGACCAGCCACAGGCCGCCGTAGATCTGGAGCAGGGACATCGCGGCCTGGGCCAGCACCGCGGCGGGCCACCAGCCGGGGCGCGGCGGTTTGACGTGGGGCACGGTGACCGCCGTGCCCACGGTCACCGCGATCTCGTCGAGAGCCTCGGGCAGCCGGTCGGCGCCGCGCACCGCGGTCTCGCGGACCGCCTGGGCCCAGGGGTCGGGCAGCCCGATGACCGCCTCGTCCGCGACCGTCCGTACGGCCTGCTCCACCCGCTGGCGGGCGGTGACCTCCTCCTCGACGGGGAACTCCGTCGCCGTCGGGGCCCGCCCGATCGCGGCGAGGGCGGCCAGACCCGCCAGGGAGCGCGGGGCGCGCCGGCTCTCGTACCAGCGCCACAGCCGCAGCCACGGCGTCCCGCAGGCCTTGCCGGCGTTGCGCCGCCAGGCCCGTTCGGCGGCGAGACCGGCCGCGTACGCGCCGACGGCCTCGGCGAGACGGTCCTCGAACTCGGCGCGCGCCACCTCCCCGATCTCGGGTCCCGGGTGCCCGTCGGCGACGTACAGGGGCCTGAGGTGCAGCGCGGCCCGGTCGACGTCGGCGGAGATCCGCCGGGTGGCGGCGCCCTTCTCCTGGGTGAACTGTCCGAGGAGTTCGCGCAGTTCCCCGACCCCCTCACCCGTCAGGGCGGAGAGCCCGAGGACGGTCGCCCCGGGTTCGCCGTGTTCGCCGAGGGCGATCCCGTCGTCGTCCAGCAGCCGTCGCAGGTCGTCCAGGACGAGGTCGGCCGACTCGCCGGGCAGCCGGTCCACCTGGTTGAGCACGACGAACGTCACCTCGGCGTGCCCGGCCAGGGGGCGCAGGTACTTCTCGTGGAGGACGGCGTCCGCGTACTTCTCCGGGTCCACCACCCACACCACCGCGTCGACCAGCGCCAGCACCCGGTCCACGTGGTCCCGGTGGGCGCCGACGGCCGAGTCCAGGTCCGGGAGGTCCACGAGGACCATCCCCCGCAGCGCCTCGGCCTCCGAGGTCTCACGCGGCCGGCGCCGCAGCCGGCCCGGGATCTCCAGCCGGTCCAGCAGGCCCGCCGCGCCGTCCGACCAACTGCACGCGATGGGCGCCGCCGTGGTCGGCCGGCGCAGACCCGTCTCGGAGATCTGTACCCCGGCGAGTGAATTGAAGAGGGTGGACTTGCCGCTTCCGGTGGCGCCGGCAATCGCGACGACCGTGTGCTGGGCCGAGAGCCCGCGCCGCGCCGCGGCCTCGTCGAGGATCCTGCCGGCTTCGACGAGGGTCTTGCCGTCGAGGATCCGGGTCCTGGACAGCCCGATGAGCTGGCGCAGTGCTTCGAGGCGGGTGCGCAGGGCCTGCGCCTCGGGGCTGAGCGGGGGCGCGGCCACCTTGCCGCCGTCGCTGCCGGCGCCGGAGACGGCCCGTACGAGCGCGTCGTCGCCCTCCTCGTTGTCGGCCCCGGGCCAGTCGTCGTCGGCGACCCGGGGGCGCGAGCGCGCGATGAGTCCGTCGTCCCAGCGGTCGTCGGTGCGGTCGGTCAAGGCGGTCACCGTGTCACCTCTCCTTCTGCAGTACGGACAACGCGGCGATCAGCTCGGCCTGTGGTTCCGGGGTCACTTCGAGGGCTTCCAGGGGGGCGAGGCGGCGGTCGCGTTCGGCACGCAACACCTGGTCCAGGTGTTCGCCGACCAGTTCGCCGCCGCGGTCCCGCAGCCGTACGGCGGCCTGTACGCCGATCCGCTCGGCGAGCTTCTCGCCCGCCGGGCGGGCCCGCTTGCCGCCGAGGAGGGCAGCGACCAGCAGGGCCGCGACGCCGTCGGGGTCGGGCGCGGGCTGCTTGTCGAGCCGTGCGACCTCCTCCTCGGCGAGTTCCTCCAGGACGCGCCGCCAGCGCCGTACGGCCATGCCGATACGTTCCGCCGCCTCACGGTCGGGCGCTGGCAGCGGGACCGCGGCTGCCGCCGGTTCGCGCCGCCAGGCCTCCGCGATCCGCTCGTCCGCGGCGGCCACGGCGCACTGGAGCAGCGCGGCGAGCGACTCGGCGAGGGAGTCGAGCAGTTCGTCCGCGCTGGTGTCGAGGGGGTAGCCGCGCCATCTGGTCAGCGCGTCGCCGGCCAGGACCGCGCCCTTGTCGAGCCGAGTGCGCACCCGCTTGCCCTCGCGGCGGTACGCGTCCGTGACGGCCGATGTCAGCCGTACGGCGGCGGCGTGCTGGGCGGCCACCGCGGACGCGAGTTCCGGCATCCGGCGTGCGAGGGAGTCCAGCGCGCCCAGCGCGGTCCGCCCGACGGCGTACTGCCGGGCGGCGGGGTCCTGGGCGTGGTGGCTGAGCCACGCGAAGAGCGGCGCGACGGCGCTGGCCGGCAGCAACCCGCCCCCGCCGGTGGACTCGGGCAGCTCGGGCACCGTGAACCGGGGCACGTCGCCGAGCCCGGCCCGGGTGAGCAGGGCCCCGTACTGCCGGGAGACGTCGGCGAGCACCTGGTGCGGCACCCGGTCGAGCACCGTGACCAGGGTGGCCTTGTACTGCTTGGCGGTGCGCAGCAGGTGCCAGGGGACGGCGTCGGCGTACCGCGAGGCGGTGGTGACCATCACCCAGACGTCCGCGGCGCAGATGAGGTCGGAGGCGAGGGTGCGGTTCTCGACGACGAGGGAGTCGATGTCGGGGGCGTCGAGGATGGCGAGCCCGCGCGGCAGGGTCGAGACGGTCTCGATCCGCAGTTCGCGGGTGGCGTGGGTGTTCCCGCGGCGGGGCTTCCTGGTCGCGGGAGGGGACTCGTCCTCCTCGTGGGGCACCCAGACCCGCATCAGGTCGGGCAGGACGCGCATCCCGGCGAACCAGTGATGATCATCCGGATGGCAGACAAGGACCGGGGTTCGTGTCGTGGGACGCAGCACCCCGGCTTCGCTGACCTGCCTGCCCACGAGGGAGTTGACGAGGGTGGACTTGCCGGCCCCGGTGGACCCGCCGACGACGGCGAGCAGCGGCGCCTCCGGCGCCTTCAGCCGGGGAACGAGGTAGTCGTCGAGCTGCGCGAGCAGCTCGGCTCTGGTCTGGCGGGCGCGCGGAGCGCCGGGCAGGGGCAGCGGCAGACGCACGGACGCGACCCGGTCGCGCAGGGCGGACAGGGCATCGAGCAGCTGAGGCCGAACATCCAAGGTCACCACATGCGAAGAATGCCCAATTAAGGACCATTTTTGAAGCTTATACGTCCTCTGCGCGCCGACCGCCACCCGGGAGAGACATCCCGGGACACGACGGACGAGCGGGACGCAGGCATAACGAGTGCACAACACCCGGGGCGACGCGGCGCAAAAGCGGTGCGAAAATCGCACCTGCCTGCGATTATCGGGACCGCTTCACCGAACCTCCACATCGTGGCACGCGGGTGAAGCAACCGGGACAAGGTGACTGGAGCCCTATCCTTGACCCGGCAAGGCCCACCGTCCCACCAACACCTTGGGCCTCCAGGCCACCACGGCCACCTTTCGGCCCCCGTAGCTCAGTGGATAGAGCAGGTGCCTTCTAAGCACTTGGCCGCAGGTTCGAGTCCTGCCGGGGGCACCACCTCTCCACCCCTCGAAGCCCTCCCCCACGGGAGGGCTTTCGTGCAGGTCAGGGGCACATCGGCCCGTATACCGTCGGGCGCTTCGGCCTGTCGCCCGGTGGTGAACGCTCCCTCGCGGAGAGCCGCTCGAACCCCGCACGGGCGGGGAAAGCCCGGGGAGGCCCTGGGTGGCGCGCCGGTCGCGGCGGCCATCGCGTTCGCGATCCTGTCGCGGTCATCGCCCGAGGCTCCGCCCCGTCACGATTCACCGAATCGGAGCAGCGCACATGCGGAACCGCACTGGCAACCCGGGCCATTGGAAGTTGCGGAATGGCCGATCTCTCTCCGGCCGGCGCGAGCTGCTGGTGTGCACGAGTCCTGGGGTGGACGTTGGCCGGCTCGGGTCAGTTGGCCTCCCCCAGGTAGCCCAGGGCTTGGCGGAAGTCATCGAGGGCGGGCCTGAACTCGCCGGCGGCGGCGTGGAAGGTCGATCGGTCGATCAGGATCCTCGCCGGTGTTCGTGGCCCCTCCACCGGGTCGTGCTGAGACAGTCGACGGGCCAGGCCCACTCCGTCGTCGAACAGGGAGCCCACCCGCTCCACGAACAGGTGGGTGCGGTGCTTCCAGTAGACGACGGAGCGGACAGTGAGGACCCGATGCAGGCGAACCAGTTCGGCCAGATGTCGGTCCGGATCCTTGGTGGCTCGCGGAGCAAGGGCGTCCACCTCGTCACGGAGGGCATGACGGCTGTCGAAGTAGCGCTGCTTGGTGTCGGGCGACCACCGCATGACCACGGCCCCCGAAGGCGGACGCGGTCCATCGGACGCGGGCCGATCGCTGTCGGCGCCGGACATGGTCAGCAGCACCGCCCGGAACGACGCCTGGTCGCCACTCCGGGAATTGCGCTCACCGGTGTCCGCCAACTCCGCCGGCAGGGCGAGCGCATCCTGCCGCACGTGGGCCGCCTGCTCGCCTCGGCCGTGGGCGTCGAGCATCCGTGCGTACCCGATGAGCGAGTGGAGATGGCAGGCCGTCGGGCCGCTGTCGTTCGCGGCTTCGGCCGCTTCCATGCCGACGAGTGTCTCGAACGCGGCGAGTGCTTCGCCGAACCGGCCGGCGTCATGGAGAGCGGCGATCCACTCGAGGAGTGACCAGGCGAGAGCCCCGCTTCGGGGCCCGTGGGACAGGATCGCGGTGACCAACTCGGTCATGGCATCGGCAGCCTCGGCGTACCGGCCTTCCTCGGAAAGGCCGGCAGCCCAGTTCTCCAGCCCTTGGACCGCGGAGTTTCCGGTCGCTTCGGCCTGCGCACGGCCAATGGCGAGCATCTCGGCGCGCATGGCAAGTCCTTCTGCGCGTCGGCCCGCCATGTACAGCTGTCTCTGGCACGAGTCGAGGGCCCGGTACAGAACATTGGCCCGGGCAGTCTCGGCCGGGTCGATGGACCGCGCAGCGGCCACCGCCTCCTCGCACAGCGGGAGCGAGGACGGATGCCACTTGCCGACGCTGGTGTCGTAGCTCAGGCGTTGCAGCGCCCTGGCCAAGAGAGGAAGGTACGCGGCGGGGCTGACCTGGGAAATGGCCGACCACCCTACTGGATGACCATGCCCTGTCTGATCTCGTCACGGTGCCGCGCCGCGCCACGCCGTTTGGCCTCGGCTTCGACGCAGACGACCACGGCGACCCGAGAGGGGACAAATCGGCATTCCGGTTGAAGGCGGAACGAATGTCGGATCATCCTGTCCGTCATGAGTCTCGTCTCGACCACCGCCCCCGACGTGTCCGATCCGCACGAATACGCCTTCGACTGGGCGTTGGTGGACGTGGAGACCTCCGGGTTGACGCCACGACGGCATCGGGTGCTCTCGGTGGCGGTGGTGACGCTCGGCCCCGACGGCCGACAGACGGGCGAGTTCTCGACCCTGCTCGACCCGGGCTGCGACCCCGGCCCCGTCCACGTCCACGGACTGACCGCCGAGCGGCTGCGCGGGCAGCCCACTTTCGGGCAGGTCGCGGGGCGGATCGCGGAACTGCTCCAAGGCCGCGTCCTGGTGGCCCACAACGCCCAGTTCGACTACGACTTCCTGGCGCACGAGTTCGCGCGCGCCGGGGTGCACCTTCCCGTGGCGCGGCGGCTGTGCACCCTGGCGCTGAACCGGCGCGTGGACCCGCCGACCCCGGACCTGCGGCTCGGCACGTTGGCCGCCCACTACGGCGTGAAGCAGACCCGGGCGCACGACGCGCTGGACGACACCCGGGTCCTCGCCGGAATCCTGCGCGCCACCCTGAAGGAGGCGGCCCGGCTGGACCTGTCGTTGCCGCTGGTCCCCTGCCCGCCCCGGCAGGACCCCCGGTTCGCGCCGAAGGCGCCCAAGGCGCCGTGTGCGTACCGCAATCCCGGGAGGCCGGCCGCGGGCGGTCCCCTGGTCCAGGGGATGAAGATCGCCGTCACGGGTGACACGGACATCGCGCGCGCCGACCTCGTGGCGCGGTCCGTCGCCGCCGGCCTGAACGTGATGGGCTCCGTCAGTCGACACACCAGCCTCCTGGTCACCAACGACACCACCTCGGGGTCCACCAAGGCCCGGCGGGCGATCACGGAGGGCGTCCCGGTCGTCGACGAGCGCGCCTTCCTGCGGCTGTTGGACGACGTACGGCCGGGAACCCCGCACGAGAAGCCGACGGCCGCGGAACCGGTGGCGGCGAGCGGGACGGGGACGGTCACGGCGGGGACGGCCGCGGAACCGGCGACGGGCACGGTGACGGCCGCGATCCCGAACCAGGCGACGCCGGCCGCGCGGCCCGCGCCCGCCGACGCGTCCACGCCGCCCACACCTCACGCCACGCCCCCACACCGGGCCGAGACCCCCGCCGGGCCGGCGCCGTTGGGCGGCCGGCGCGTCCTCGTCCTGGGCGGGACACATCCGGCCTCCTCGCGGGCCCGGGGCCGCATCGTCGAACTGGGCGGGTCCGCCGCCGTCAATCTCTCCGCGAGCGTCACGGACGTCGTGCTCCTCCCGGGCGCCGAGACCGACCGGCGCATGGCCCGGATCACCTCCCTGCTGATCCCGACCCACGACGCGGACTGGCTCACCGCGCCCGGAACGGCCCCCGACGCCCCCCGCGACGCCTCCCCCGCCTGCTCCCCCGCCGGCGACGAGCGGGTCCGGTCCCCGCTGGTCCTGCCGCGGGGCGGGGTGATCGACCTTCCCCGTACGGAGACGGAGTTCCGCTGGGACGTGGGCGCTTCCTGGGCCCAGCAGACGCGTTGCGAGATCGACGTGGTCGCCTTCGTCGTCGACGAGGACGAACAGGTCTCCTGCGACGAGGACTTCGTCTTCTACGGAGCCCCGGAGAACCCGAACGGAGCCGTACGGCTGCTCAGCGACGGGCCGACCGAGCAGACGATCGGCGTCGACCTCGCCGCGATGCCGCCGGCCGCCCGCCGGGTCGTCGTCTGCGCCGCGATCGACGGCGCGCCCGCCTTCGGCGAGGTCGGCGCCGTCCAGGTCACCGTGGCATCGGGCACGGGCGCGATGCCCCTGGCGCAGGTCACGGTGGACGCCGCCACGACCGAACGCACCATGGTCCTCGCGGAGATCTACCGCCGCGGCCCGCTCTGGCGCTTCCGCGCCGTCGGCCAGGGTTACGACCACGGCCTGGCGGCCCTCGCACGGACCTACGGCGTCGACGTCGCCGACTGAGCCCCGACCGGACCGACAGCGGACCGGACACCGAACCGGCCGGCGATCCGCGGCTCGAAACCGCCGGCCGGACACGTCCGGCATGGGCTACTTTCGTATCACCGGCCACACAGACACAGCAACACACAGGCACACAGACACCAGCACCGGAGGCCGGGAGCCGTGTACGCGCCATCCCCGCGACCGCCCCCGGTCACCTCTCGCGACCCGGCGATCGGGCGTACGACCTCCGCCCGTCCCGACCGCCCCGATCATCCCGACCGCCCCGAGAACGTCGTTCGACATGAGGTTCTTCGGCGGATCGATCACTGTCGGCAGCACCGATCGCCGGGGTGATCCTGGGCGAATCCTCGTGGCGACCAGACCCGAACACTCCGACACACACCGACACGCGCCGACAGGCACCTGATCGACTCTGAATCACTTGTGAGGCATGGGTGGGGAACCCGCAGATGGACGCGGCCTGGTCGCGTTATCAGAGCATGCTCGACGGGATGCTCCCGCACGAGGCGACACAGCAGTTGCGCGACTTCCTCGTACCGCGGGATGTGATCGACGAGATGGTGCGCCGCCACGAGGCCGCCACCACCGAGATCGCCACCCTGCGCGAACCGCTGGCCGTGGGGCGGGAGAACGCGGTCCGCTGGTACGCGGGGCCGCGTGCCGAGGACCGGAACTGGCCCGCGTTCGAGAAGCGTCTGAGGCGCCAGCTCGACCCGGACGAGGTCCGGAAGATCGACGCGGCCTCCGATCGCGTCGTCGCCATGCTCGACCATCCGGCCACCCCCACCTTCCGTTCCCGCGGCCTGGTCCTCGGCCACGTGCAGTCGGGCAAGACCAGCAACTTCACGGCGGTCTGTTGCAAGGCGGCGGACCGCGGCTACCGCATGTTCATCGTCCTGTCCGGCGTCACGAACTCGCTGCGCCGGCAGACCCAGACCCGACTGATCCGCGACCTGGTGGATCTCAACCCGCCGCTCTGGCATCAGATCACCAAGGCGGAACACGACTTCCAGCCGCCGCCGAACGCCCAGTCCTTCCTGGCGTCCAAGGACCAGTGCCTGCTGCTGGTGGTCAAGAAGAACGGGCCGGTCCTGAAGAAGCTGCGGGACTGGCTGGAGCAGGCGCGCGAGCAACTCGTCAACTGCCCGACGCTGATCATCGACGACGAGGCGGACCAGGCGACCATCGCCACGCGCAGGATCAATCCGCTCATCCGCGACGTCATCGGCCGGATTCCCAAGGTCTGTTACGTCGGCTACACGGCGACGCCGTTCGCCAACCTCCTCGTCGACCCGGTGGACGAGGAGGACTTCTACCCGCGCGACTTCATCCTCAGCCTGCCCCGCGGCGACGACTACCAGGGGCCGGAGACCCTCTTCGGCCGCAATCCCCTGGACCTGGAGGACCCGGCCGAGGTTCCCGGCGGGCTCGACATGATCCGGACGATCCCCGACGACGAACTCGCCCTCCTGCGGCCGGCGAAGCGGTCCGCGATCGCCGACTTCGCCCCCGAGGAGGCCTCCTCGCTCCGCCGCGCCGTCCTCTGGTTCTGGCTGGCCACCGCCGCGCGGCACGTGCGCGGGCAGGGTGACCGACACTCGTCGATGCTGATCCACGCGCATTCCGACACCCGCGTCCACGACTCGTACCAGCCGGTGCTCCAGGCGCTGCGCGACGAGGCGGCTCGTGGCATCCGGGAGGACGACCCGGCCGTCGTCGGGGAGTTCCACGGGCTCTGGGACGAGGAATCGCGGCGCGTGACGCCGCAGGACGGGAGCCCGCCGCTCGACTTCGCGGCCGTGCGCGACGCGCTGGAGCCGGTGGTCTCCGGAACGCGCATCGTCATGGACCACTACCGCAGCACGGATCGTCTCGACTACGACTCAGGGCCCGTCAGCGTCATTGCCGTCGGCGGGAACACGCTCTCCCGGGGACTCACCCTGGAGGGGCTCGTCGTGAGCTTCTTCGTGCGCTCGTCCAACGTCTACGACACGCTGCTCCAGATGGGGCGCTGGTTCGGCTACCGCCCCGGCTACGAGGACCTCCCGCGCGTCTTCATGCCCGCCGAGACGCGTCGTTGGTTCACGCATCTCGCGACGGTCGAGGCGGAGATGCGGGTCGAGATCGACCGGTACATCACCGAGCACCTCACTCCGCTGGAGATGGCGGTGCGCATCAGGTCCCACCCGAAGATGAAGGTGACCTCTCCGGCGAAGTCCAAGGGGGCCGTGCGCGGCGCCGCCTCCTACGGCGGTCAACTCGTCGAGACCCGCTACTTCCCCTGCGAGAAGACCGTCGAGGACGAGCGGTGGCACGCGGACAACGAGGCCGCGGTGTCGGGGCTGTTGGCCGCCGCGCACCGTGAGGGCGGCCTCGACGCGAGGACGGGGGCCGGTCGGGCCCTGTGGCGCGGCATCCCCGTGGAACACGTCCTCGCGTTCGTCGAGGCGTACAGGTTCCATCCCAAGTCCCTCGACGCCGCCCGCGACCTGCTCGGCGGGTACATAGGCAAGCGGAGCAAGGCCGGCGGCCTGGTCAGCTGGAACGTGGGGGTCATCGGGAAGCGGCCCGTCACCGGCGGCGGTGTCGTCGGGTTGCCCCACGGCGGCGCGGTGGATCCCGTGGTCCGTACCCGACTGGACCTCGGCGTGGCCGATCCGGTCGCCGACATCAAGACCTTGACCGGTTCCCGGGACGAGGCACTGGACCTCGACGTCCCGGAGGGGGAGGAGGTCAACCGCAGCCTGCTCCAGCGGCTGCGGACCTCCCAACAGCCCGAGCGCGGGCTGATCCTGCTGTACCCGATCGACGCCAAGGCCCCGGTGCCGGTGCGCGGCGCGATCGGACAGGAGCGGGCGGTGGCCGGTCGGGCCCCGCTGGACGCGCCGGGCGACATCGTCTGGGGCGCCGCCCTGGTCTTCCCGAAGCCGACCGGCGGAGTGGACCTCGGCGTCGAGTACGACTACCTCCAGGCCGACCTCTCGCGCGTGTTCCCCACCGCGGGCGAGGACGAGGACGAGGACATCTCGGTGCTCGAACAGGACCTCGACGGCGGCCCCGAGGGCGCCGCGTGACCGCGCGTCCGTGGTCCGCCGCGACCGTCCGACTGCGCGAGCTGTTCGAGTCGCAGTGGAGCCTGCTCGACCGGCGGGCGGCGGGAACGGCCGCCTTCGGCGGGGTGCCCGGCGCCGCCCCGCGTTCGGCGTCCGACGGATCGGTGCCGGGACGCGCCGCGTTCCACGAACCCGGGCGCGCCCGCACGGTGATCACGGCGAAGCTGGAGATCGACACCTCCCACGGCGCGCTGCGCCTGGGCCTCGACGGCGAGGGGCTGCGTCACCTGCTGGTGCCGATCGGGCCCTCGGCCGGGGTGGAGGACGACGTGCGCAGCGCCGGTGTCCGCCTCACCACGCGGACGCTGTCGCACGACGACGGCCTCCCGGTGCGTTACGCGGACATCGCCTGCCTCAGGCGTGACCTCGCCGGGACGTTCACCGGGCTGGTCGCGGACCTCGCCGGGCTGATCCTCGCCCGACCGGATCAGGCGCCCTCGCTCATCGTCCGTACGCTGCACGCCTGGAGGCTGCTGCTGGCGGGGGTCTCCACCGGGTGGACCGTGCCGCGGCTGGCCGGGCTCTTCGCCGAACTCCGTGTCCTGGAAACCCTGCTGGACGTGAACCCGCAGGCCGTCCGGGCCTGGCTGGGTCCGCTCGGCTGCCCTCAGGACTTCCGGGGCGCCCACCACGCCATCGAGGTGAAGGGCAGCGTCGCCGCCGAGGGGCGCGTCGTCCACGTCCACGGCGTGGACCAGTTGGACACCCCGCCGGAGGGCACCCTCACGCTGGCGTGGTCGCGCGTCACCGAGTCGACGGCGCCCGGGGCGCGCTCGGTACCGGACCTGCTCGCGGCGTGCCGCGACCGGATCGACGATCTCGGGGCCTTCGAGACGCGGCTGACGGCGCTCGGGCTGCCCCGGGGCGAGGAGTCCACGATCGACCGGGTCCGGTTCCTCACCGCGGAACAACGCTGGTACGACGTGTCCGGGGACTTCCCCCGCATCGTCCCCGGCGGCTTCGTGGGCGGGTCCGCGCCCACCGGGGTTCGGAGCGTGGAGTACCGGATCGACCTGAACACCGTCACGCACACCGCCGAGCCGGAGCGCGTCCTGAAGCGGCTGGGGGCCGACCTGTGACCGAGGCGGGCTGGTACGCGCAGCCCTTCCGGGCCGACGGCGGCATCACGGCGGGCGGTCTGCTGAGCCAACTGGGCAGCCCCGGCCTGTCCCGGCTGACGCTGCTCGTGCGCGAGGCGGCCCAGAACTCCTGGGACGCCCGCCTGCCCGATCAGGGCGTCGTGCGTTTCAGGCTCGACCTGGCCACGGTCGGCGCCGGCCACGGCGCGGCCTGGCGCCGCCTGTTCGCCGGCGGATCGTCGAGGAGCGGGCGCTCGGACGGCATGTTCCGCCCGCTCGCCCAGGCGAAGTCCCTGCGCTACCTCGCGATATCCGACCGGGGCACGCTGGGCCTCGCCGGCCCGACGCGCTCCGACGCGGGGAAGACCGCGCGGCGGGAGTGGGCGCGGTTCGTCCTGAACAGCGGGGACCGGGACGGAGGCACCCGCTCGGCGAGCGGGGGCACGTTCGGTTACGGCAAGAGCGCCCTGTTCCGCATGTCGAAGGTCGGATGCGTCCTCGCCTACACCCGGTTCCGGGACGACGACGGCCGGGTGCGTTCGCGTTTCATCGGCGTCGCGATCCGCGAGTCGTTCTGGGACGGGGAGACGCGGTACACCGGCCGGCACTGGTGGGGGCTCCCGGAGGCGGAGCACTGCGAACCGCTGACGGACACCCGCGCGGACGCCGCGGCGCGCGAGTTGGGGATACCCGGGTTCGCCGGCGAGGAGACGGGCACGACGCTCGTGGTGGTCGACCCCGATCTCACGGACCCCACGCTGCCGGACTCGGACACCACGCCCGAGCTGTCCGTGGCCGAGGCGGGCACCTACCTCGCCGACGCCGCGGCCTGGAACCTGTGGCCCATCCTGCTCGGCGACCGGGACCGGCGCATGAGCGTCACGGTCACGGCGAACGGGGTGGACGTCCCGGTGCCCGACGAGGGCTCCGACGCGGCCCTGGCCTTCTTCGCGGGCGCGTACCGGCAGGTCGCGGACGGCACGGGTCCGGTGTTGGCGTGCGGCAAGCCGTACAAGGAGCTGGGCCGCTTCGCCCACGCCTTCACGTTCGGCGCCCTCGTGACGTCCCCGGCGGCGCGTGATCTGGGCATCGAGGGCGCGCCCCGGCACGTCTGTCTGCTGCGCGGACCGGAACTCGTGGTCCGCTACCTCCCCGGGCCCGAGCGGTCGAATCCGGACGCCGGCTACGCGGCGGTCTTCAGGGTCCGTGCCGAACTCGACGAGACGTTCGCCCGGGCGGAGCCGCCGACCCACGACGCGTGGGAGTACCAGCAGTTGCAGGGCCGCGAGGCGACGTTCGTACGGACGGCGGGCCGCCGGTTGAAGGAGCAGTGCGACCGGCTGAGCGGCGCCCAGGCGCGCAAGGCCGTCAAGGTCGGCAGCTACGCCATGGGGTCCGTGGCCCAGCGCCTGGGCCACCTGCTGGCGGGTCCGGGCGGAACGGGCAGCGCGGTACCGCTGTCCGGCGCGCATCCGGGCACGGCGCGAACCGGCGGGAACGCGGCCGGCCCCGGCGGGCAACCCGCGGGCGTCGATCCGGCGGGCTTCACGGTCGCGCCGGGGTCGGACGGGCACGGTCGCGTCGTCGCCGACGGCGGCGGCGCGGCTCCGGGTGGAGGTACGGCCCCGGGCGGTGCGGCCACGGGTGGCGGGCGGTCCGGTGTCCGCCGGCCGAGCCTGATCGCCGGACCGCGCTTCGAGGTGATCGACGGAAGGCCGTACGTGGTGCAACGGGTACGGGTCCACGGACCCGACCGGGTGGAGGGCACGGTGCGCGTACTCACCGGTGACGGTGTGGCGGAGGGCGCCTCCCCGACGGGGGTGACACCTCCCGAGGTGCACGGCTGGCGCCTGCCGTCGGACGGCTCCCTCGTGGCCGGCGAGGTGTTCTACCACGCCGGCGACGCGACGGAGGTCGATCTGATCGTCACCGCCGTCGCCGACGTGCTCGTCGACATCAACGTGGTGGGTCGGGCATGAGCGTGCGCGTCTGGCCCTACCGCAGGCCCCTCGACCGGATCCACGCCGCGCCGTGGCGGCTGGGCGACACCGCCGGCGACCCCGTGCCCGCCGCGCTGCCCGCCTGGGACTACGCCTCGGACCTCACGCTGGCCCGGCTGGTCGAGATCGACCTCACCGAGCTGCGCGGCGACTGCGGACTGCCGTCCGACGCGCCGCTGCGCCTGTCCGTGCGCCATTGGCCGTCCACGTCGCTGCTCCGCACGTCCGCCTTCACGCGGGACCTTCCGCCGCACGAGGCCCGGACGACCTGTGAGGTGCTGTTCTCGCTCGACAGCTCCGAGTTGGGCGGTTTCCTGACCGTGGAGACCCTCGTCGTCCTCGCCGGCGACCTGCCGACCGCGGAACCGTTCGTGGCGGCCCGCCGCGGATCCATCCTGTGGAGCGACCAGGTACGCGTCCACCTGGAGGGCGGCGCCGGGCTGCTGCCGATCGCGCCGGTGTCCTTCGCGGAAGCCGGGCTCCCGGCAGGCTCGGCCTGGTACGTGAGCATGGACGGCGGGGACTGGCAGCAGGCCGCCATGGGCAGTCTGCTCGTCCTCCTCAACGAGGACAATCCCGCGGTCAAGCAGGCCATGGAGGCCTCGCGGAACGAGCTCTCGGGAATGCTGTGGAGCATGTTGGAGGCCGACATCGTGACCGACCTGGTGGGACGGGCACTGGACGACGACGCGTTCGTCGACGAGACGCCGTCCGACGACCCGGACGGTGACCTGACGATGGCGGGGCTCGTGCGCGCCCTGGTGCGGACCTACCTGTCACGGCCGACCGAGTCCGCCGAGCAGGCGATCAAACGGCTCCGGGACGACCGGCGCAGGGACCCCTCGCGGTTCCGCGCCGACGTCCACTGCGGTGTCCGGTTCCTCACGGACCGGGAGGCCACGTCGTGAGCCGCATCGTGGGCGACACCGGGAACCGCGTCATGAGCCTGCTCTACCCGCGCCTGCTGCCCGGGGAGACGGAGCGGCGGTTCCGCATGCTCCACGAGGTACCGGCGGGCGGGCACGCGTCCATGGTCGACAACCACTCCTCGCGGGCCGTGTACGCGGCCACGGGCGGGCGACGGGTCACGCGCGACGAACTCGACCGACTCCGGGGGTCCGTGCTGCGCGTGGCGCGTGAGCAGGGCTTCCCGGCCGCCCCGTCCGCGGCGCGGCGCACCGCTTTCGACCGCGAGGTGGCGCAGGTGCTGCGGGAGGGGTGCCGGATGGTGCCCGGCGAGGCCGCGCAACGGCAGGTGTGGGCGTTCCTCGCGCTCGTGCTCCTCCCGGACGTGTGCGTCTGGCGGTGGCCGGCGGACGCGGGCAACCGGTACGTGGCCGACCGCTTCAAGGGCACCGACCTCACCCGGCACGCGCTCGCCCGTCTGTGGACCCGCGCGCACGTGCTCCGCGACGACGCGGCGGACGACCCGTACCACCTGCTGGACGTGCTCGGCGAGGCGGATCTCGACCAGATCATGGCGCGACGCTCCGCGCTCGCCGGGTCTCCCGCGCTGGTGCGGGCCGTCGTCCGGACCCATCGGGAGGACGGGGCGGCCACGGGCACGGCCTCGCACGCCGCCGCCTCGCACGCCGCCGCCTCGGGCACCGTGTCCTCGCGCACCGTGCTCCGGGAGAGCCTGACGCGGCTGCTGCGGCTCACGGCGTTCGTGGACCTGGACTCGGCGTCGGAAGCGGAGCTGGGACACCTGGTGCGGCAGGTGCGGTCCGAGGCGCGTGCCGCGCTGGGCGGGCAGGAGTCGCGCCGACCCGGTTGAGGGGCGGGGTTCGCGGCTCAGGGGCCGGGCGGGGCTCCGGGATCAGGGGCGGGGGCTCCGGGGTGCCCGGGGACTCTCGGGGGGCTCGGGGTTCCGGCGGTCCTCGGTGGCCTCGCGGTCCGCGCGCCACGTCGCGACCTCGGCCTCGATGTCGAAGGTGCCGAGGTTGAGGGGCGGCCCGGGCGGCGGCATGCGCAGGGCCTTGCCGATCTTCTCGTTGATCACCGTGAGGACGTCCCGCACCTGTCGTTCGGACCGTGCCGCCCGGACCGCCTCCTTCGCGTCCTCGGCCTCCTTGCGCAGCGCGAGCGAGGGGGGAAGCGGGGAGAAGCCCTCGCGGTGCAGCTTGCCCTTGATCCACCAGAGTTCGTCGTAGGGGGCGTCGAGCGAGGCCAGCGGCTTCCCGTAGCCCGGCAGGCTCTCGAATTCGCCCCGCTCGGCGGCCTCCCGGATCTGCCGGTCCACCCAGGACTCGATGCTGACGCCCGTCGGCTTGCGCTCGGTCACGGTTCCTCCTCGGACACGAGGACCCTCGCCCGCGGGGATCCCTGTACGACGAACTGCTCCTGCCATCCAGCCTAGGCGGTCGCTCCGGGATCGTGCAGGGGCGGGCTTCGTGCCTGGTGAGGGCGGTCGAGCCGCTCTCAGGTATGAGGCCTTGTCAGACTTCCGGCAGACTCCCGGTTCGTCCTGGGGAGGGACGCGCGCGACGCCTCCGGGCAGGAACACTCGTGACCATGAAACGCCGCCCTCTCGTCATCGCCGCCGCCACCGTGGGAGCCCTCGCCACTGCCGCTTTCGCGCTGCCGAACCTCCCGCCCAACCCGGTCACCGACACCCTCAACGACCGCGTGTTCAAGGAGAAGAGCAAGCGTTTCGCGACCGTGGCGGACGCGCCGACCCGAGAGGGGCGGACGTTCTCGCTGCCCGGCTGGATACCGCAGGACGCCACCGACATACGCATACAGGCACGCACCACCGGTGAGGCCCGGCTGATCCGGTTCACACTGGGCGAGACCCCGCTGGACGGCCCGCAGTGCGCCACGGGCGCCCCCAAGGCCGTGCGCAACCCTCATCTGGCTGCCCGGTGGTGGCCGGGCGACACCCGCCGGGACGAGCGCACCGAGTGCCGAGGCGTGCACCAGTACCAGGTCGCGGTGCGCGGGAAGAAGGTCTACGCCTGGACCGACGGGACCCGGTCGCCGGGTGTCGAGTCGCGGGACGGCGCCCCGTCGAACGTCCACGCGGTGCGGGCCGGGGGCTGACGGCGCGGGTGGGTGACGGCGTGGGGGCCTGACGGCGTAGGGGGCTGACTGCGTGGGGGCGTCCACGATCCGCCGCGTACCGCCTGCCGTCCTGACTCCCTGCCGCCGCAGCGGCTCGGAACGTGTCACTGGCCACCCCTTCGTCCACGGCAGCCGATGCCCGGGCGTGGCCCGCCGGTGTCGCGCTCCCGTCCCCTCCGCGTCATGGCCGCCGGGACCGTGGGACACCCGCCCGGCCACCGGGCCGTCCGTAGGGGCTCGTTGACGTGATCCGTGGAACAGGACAGCGGCACCTCGCACGAGGAGGCACGGTCGACGAGGCGGTGTGAGAGGCGACATGACGGGGACCGGGTACGTCGTCCACCGGAACGCGGGGCCGCCGTGCTGGTGGTCGTCGGCGAACTCGACCACCACACCGCACCGGAACTCACCCGGGTCATCCGGGAGACGCCCTTCGGTCCCGACGTCCCCGTGCTGATCGACGTCTCCCGCTCACCTACTACGACTCCACCGGCATCACCGTGCTCGTGGGCGCCCATCACCGTGCGCGCGAGGTCGACGCCACCCTGCTCGTCGTCGGGCTGAGTCCCGAGCTGACGAACGTCTTCCGCATCGTCGGCCTCGATCAGCTCTTCACCTTCCAGCCCACCGTCGAGGACGCAGCCAACGCCCTGCACGCCTGGAAGCTCACGCCCCGGACGGCTCGTCCCGCAGGAGCGCCGAGCCGCGCAGGTACACACGGGGCCGGTTCCGCACCGGGCGGTTCGGCCCACCGGATCCGGTCGCCTTCCGGCGTGAACACGGCACCGGGCACGGTGTTCCCCCGATCTGCGGTACGACGAATCCGGGACGAGGCCGTCCGGGGCGGCGGGCGGCTCGTCTACCCTGATCAGGTGACCGAGGAAGTGAATCAACTCGGCGGTGAAGCGCCGCGACTCGGCGCGCTCCCCGCGGGCGCGACCGTGGCCGTGTGGGCCCTGGACACCACGCGCGACGTGGTCGGCGGCCACGCGGTCGCCGAGGCGTCGGCGGTGCTCGACGCCGGCGAACAGGACCGTGCGGGCCGGCTGCTGCGCCCCGGCGACCGGCACCGCTACATCGCCTCGCACCTGGGGCTTCGCGCGCTGCTCGGCGGCTACCTGGGGCTGGCGCCGGAGAAGGTCACGCTGGTCCGCGAGGACTGCCCGTGCTGCGGCGGCCCGCACGGCCGGCCCGCGGTGGCGGGGGGCGCGGTGCACTTCTCGCTGTCCCACAGCGGGGACCTGGCGTACCTGGCCTTCGCCGGGGCGCCGGTGGGCGTCGACGTGGAGGGCGTACCGAGCGGGCAGGCGGTGGCCGACGTCCTCGGGACCCTGCACCCGGCGGAGACGGCGGAACTCGTCGCGCTCCCGGAAGCGGAACGGCGCGTACCGATGGCCCGGTTGTGGTCCCGCAAGGAGGCCTACCTCAAGGCCACCGGTACGGGCCTGGCCCTCGGGCTGACCGATCCGTACGTCGGCTCGGGCCCCACCCCCGCCCCGGTGACGGGCTGGACCCTGCGCGACCTGCCGGCCCCGACGGGCTACGCCGCGGCCCTGGCCGTGTCCGGGCGTTGAGCGGTCCCGCGGGACGCACGCCGCGGGGTGGCCGTCATGGACATTCGCCGCGCTCTCACCACCGCGGAACCGCGGTCCGCCGAGGGGCCTTTCGACGGACCTGCCCGCGCGGACCGGTCGGCTCGTCTCCTGGTCGTGCCCGGACGCTGACGCTCGTCGCGTAGGTGGACGGCGTGCCCGCCGCCATGGTCTCGGGGTGGAGGACGCACTTCCCGGCACCGCGCCCCGACGGCCGGTCCGCCCGTCCTCGCGCCCCGACGGCCGGCCCGCCCGGGGCTCCGCGTCGTCCGTGCGGCGGCGTGTCGTGCGCCCACTCGGCGCACCCTCCGCGCGCCCGACCCGCGCCTCGCCGAGCATCGGCCGCATGACCGCATTCACCGCGCTGCTCCCGGCCGCCGCCCTCATGGCGACGGCCGCCCTGTCGACCGCGCCCGCCGGCGAGACCGCCGCCGCAGCCCCCCTCGCCCCCTACGTCGTGGTCCTCAAGGACAGCACGCGCGCCCCCGCCGCCGCCCGCGCCCTCGCCGCCGAGGCGGCGGACTCCGGTGACGAGGTGCGGGCCGTCTACGACACCGCGCTGAACGGGTTCGCCCTGCGCACGACCGCCTCCCGCGCCGCCGCCCTGGCCGCCGATCCCCGGGTGGCGTCGGTCGAACCGGACGCCCTGTTCCACGTCGACGACACACAGCCGCAGGCGCCCTGGACCCTGGACCGGATCGACCAGAGCGATCTCCCGCTCGACGCCTCGTACACGTACGGGACGAAGGCGGCGGGCGTCACGGCGTACGTCCTGGACACCGGGATCAACACGGCGCACCAGGAGTTCGGCGGGCGCGCCCGCTTCGGCCACAACGCGGTGCGGGGCGAGACGGCGACCGACTGCAACGGGCACGGCTCGCACGTGGCGGGCACCATCGGCGGGGCCACGTACGGGGTCGCGAAGGGGGTGTCCCTCGTGGCCGTGAAGGTGGCCGACTGCAGGGGCGACGGCCGCCTGTCGGACATGCTGCGCGGCCTGGACTGGACGGTGCGGGACGCCGTCCGCGGCAGGACGCCCGCGGTGGCCAACATGAGCATGGGGGGCGCCCGCAGTCACGCCCTGGACGCGGCGATCGTCCGAGCGGTGGCCGCCGGGGTCACCTTCACGGTGGCCGCCGGCAACTCCGCCGAGGACGCCTGCGACGGATCTCCTTCGCGGGTCCCGCAGGCCGTCACTGTGGGCGCCACCGACGCCGGCGACCGCAGGGCCGCGTTCTCCGGCCACGGCCGGTGCGTGGACCTCTTCGCGCCGGGCGTGTCCGTCGTGTCCGCCTGGAAGGGCTCCACCACCGCCCTCGCGCGCGCCACCGGCACCTCCATGGCGGCCCCGCACGTGGCGGGGGTCGCCGCGTTGATCCTGGCCGGCGGGACGGCGAAGACCCCCGAGGAGGTCACTTCCGCCCTGCTGCGGGATGCCGGGAGGGACCGGATCACCGGCCTCCCGGCGGGGACCGCGAACCTGCTGCTGCACACTCCGATCGACCGCTGACACCCACCGTCCGGGAGACCCGACCGCCCCACCCACACCTCCCGGCGACCTCCCGGCGACCTTCCGCCAGGCCCACCGACCGGTCGGTACCTGATATCCCGTCAGACCTGTTCTGATGGGACATCAATTTGTGTGTGCTTCGGGGGAAAGCAAGCCATTGACTTCTCATCACGGCGACGCGTCAATGTCGGCCTCCGCACCGGCTCGGCCTCCCCACACAGCGGGTGGGGGGAGGGGTTCGTCTGACGAAGGAGTCGCGACCCAGTGAGTACAACGTTCCGACGAAGAGTTCTGGCCGGGGCGGGCGCACTGTCCCTGGCCCTGACGGGTGGCGTCGTGGGTCTGGCGGGGACGGCGCAGGCCGCGACCAAGACCACAGCGGTGTTCGAGAACTGCGACGCTCCGGCGCCGCAGCCCGACGGTTCCGGCAACCAGAACTTCACGGTCACCCTGCCGGACGGCGCCAAGGCCGGCGACGTCGTCCCGATCACCATCGACCCGGGCGCGAGCCCGCTGATCCCGGGCTTCTCCGTCACGACGGTGAACACCTCCAAGATCACCCTCAAGGTGGGCACGACCACCCAGGTGGTCACCAGCCCGCCCGAGACCGTCAGCGTCGTGGCGGGACAGCCGCTGGACCCGAAGGCGTTCTCCGGAACCATCAGGATCCCGGACGGGACCGAGGGCACCTCGGTCGACGTCAAACTCGACCTGGCCGTGACCGACGCCGACCTCAGCGGGTCGGTCTTCACCACGACCTGCACCCCCGCGCCCCGTCCGAGCGCCTCGCTCGGTTCGGTCGCGGTCGAGGCCCTCCCGAAGGATCCGATCACCACCAAGGTGACGCCCAACAGCGGCAAGGCGGGCACCGCCGTCGTCGTCACGGGCGCCAACTTCCCGGCCGGCGCGGTCACCTGCTCCGCCCTGCTGGCGGGCGTGGCGACCGGTGACACCGGTACGGGTTCTGCGGACTCTTCGGGCGCCGCCACCTGCAACGTCACCGTCACCAAGAAGGCCGACGCCCTCAGGATCGACGGCGCGATCACCCCGTACAAGTCCTTCGTGTTCCTGGAGGACCAGGCGGGCGTGAAGAACCCCGTGGACGTCGAGGTGCTGCCGGGGCCGCTGGCCCTCGGCCCGAAGGACGGTCAACCGGCCGTTGACTTCGGTTCGGTCACCATCAACGGCAAGCCCCAGTCGGTGGTCGGCGTGTTCAACGCCGCGACCGTCCAGGACTTCCGCGGCGGCTCGCTCGGCTGGGACGTCACGGCGACCCGTACGCCGTTCCTGAACGCCACGACCGGGCACTCCATGCCGAAGGCGCAGATCGGCATCCAGCCGTCCTGCACCGTCACCAACCCGGACAGCCCGAGCACGTGCACCGCGGGTACGCCCGGGGCGATCACGGACACCCCGATGCAGGTGGCCTCCCAGGCCGCCGGCGGGGACGAGTTGACCGGCGGTGAGTTCGCGGTCGGTGGCGCCGGGATGATCCAGCTCCCGTCGTTCATGTTCGCCGACACCTACCAGTCGGTCGTCACCTTCTCGATCTCCTGATCGGAACCGGTTCTCGATCCCCTGATCGGGACCGGCCCAGGGTGGTGCGGCGCTCCCCGGCGCCGCACCACCTTCCCGGTTTCCCCACACCTTCCCGGTTTCCCCCAGCGCCTTCCCGGTTTCCCCCAGCGCCTTCCCCGGTTTCCCCACCCGCCGGTCGTCCCGGCCGCCCACCGCGACCGTCCCGTCTGGAGACCCGCCCATGCGCACCCGCCCCTCCCCGTCCGGTACGCCCCGCAGGCCGCAGCCCGGTCACCCCCTCCGCCCTCTGCACGGCCTGCGCCCCGGCCTGCTCCTCGGCCTGCTCCTCGGCCTGCTCCTCGGCCTGCTCCTGCCGGTCGTGGGCCTCCTCCCCGCCGCCTCGGCCTCGGCCGCCGACAACGGCACGTGGGGGGTGTTCCCGACGCCGCCCGCCGGTGCCGCGATGACGGACCGGGCGTACTTCTTCCACCAGGGCGCGGCCGGGAGCGCCGTCCGCGACAGCGTGACGATCGTGAACTCCTCCGACCGGGAGCTGACCTTCCAGGTCTTCGCGACCGACGCCGTGAACACCCTGGTGGGCGGCGCGTTCGCACTGTTGCCGGTCGAGTCGAAGCCGAAGGACGTGGGCACCTGGACGGCGCTGTCGACCGGAGCCGCCGGTACCGTCACCGTCCCGCCGAAGGGCCGCGAGGACATCCCGTTCACCGTGAAGGTCCCCGAGGACGCGACCCCGGGCGATCACGTCGGCGGGATAGTCGCGCTGAACACGGCGGTGGAGGGCGTCCGGGCGGACGGCAAGGTGCAGGTCGGGGTGAAGCGCTCGGTCGGCGCCCGCCTGTACTTCCGGGTACCGGGACCGCTGACCCCCGGCCTGAGCGTGGAGGACGTGCGGGTCAGCCGGGGCGCGCCGCTGCTGCCCTGGTTCCATGACGCCCGCGCGACCGTCTCGTACGCGCTGGTCAACCGGGGCAACGTGGTCGTGGAGCCGAAGGTGAGGATCTCCGCCGAGGGGCTGTTCGGGCGGAACGTGCTGGACCGGCCGGCCCGCGAGCCGAGGCTCGTGCTCCTGCCCGGACAGCGGATCGAGCTCACCGAACCGTGGGCGGACTCGCCACAGTTGGACTGGGTGACGGTCAAGGTGGCGGCGGGGGCGAGCGCCTACCCGGATCTCGCCTCGGAGTCCGAGACGGACTTCCTCGCCGTACCGTGGCTCGCCGCAGGCATCGCGCTGCTGTTGACGGTCGCCGGAATCGCCTTCGCGACGCTGCGCCGCAGGAGGAACGCGGGGCCGCAACAAGTGGAAGACGTACCGCACTTGGCGCGGACGCCCTGACCGGCGAGGGTGTCCCCAGTTGACGGCGACGGCATTCGGCCGCCGCCGGCAAGGGGGAGGCACTTGCGATGGGACGAGAGCACAGCGAGCCCCGGCCCGACGGGCCGTACGCGGACGACGCGCGGGCCGACCCGGTGCGGGCCGGCCGGGTGCGGGTCGACCCGGTGCGGGCCGGCCGTGCGCAGGTGGGCCCGGTGCGGGCCGGCCCGGTGCGGGCGACGCCCACCCCCCGCATCACCGCCGTGGCGCACGAGGCCGGGGCGGCGGTGAAGGGCGCCGGCCTGCTGACCCGCGTCGAACGCGCCCTGGGCACGGGCACCGCCGTCTACCTCCCCGGCGACGGTTGGATCCGCCTCACCCTCCCGCTCCACGACGGCGGCCCGGCCCCGGTCACGGTCGAGGTGCTCGCGGACACCACGCGGGTGCCGCACGGCATCGTGTACCTCCTGCCGGGCGGCGGCCTGAACTTCACCGCCGACTACTTCACCCCCGACGGCCACGCCGGCGGCGGCCTCGCCCACCACCTGCGCCGTCAGGGGCTGTTGATCGTGGGGGTCACCCCGCGCGAGGACGCCGCCGGCGGCGTCGCCGACGTCACCGCCGACCGGGGGCTCGCGGCGCACCGCCGCGACCTCGCCGGTGTCGTCGCCGCGCTGGACGCCGTACTGCGCCTGCCCTACCAGTACGCCGGCCACTCCGCCGGAGGAGCCCTGGCCCTCGACGCCGCCTCGCACGACCCGTCGCCGCGGCTGCGCCGGGTCCTCGTCCTGGACACCACCGGCCCCTACACCGGCGACCCGGCGGCGCGGGCGGCGAGAACCCGGGACGTGTACGCGGACCTGGTCGCGGGCGGCACGCACGCGAGCGATCCCGGCCTGGCCGCCCTCGTCGCGCGGGCGGTGGCCGACCCGCACTCCCCCTCCCCCGTCCCCTGGCCGCCGGATCCGGACCTGCGCTTCACCAACGCCGGGCTGGCCCACTTCGCGCTGATCCGCACCGCCGACCTGCCCGGCGAGGCGAACTGGATCCACCGGCGGGGTCACGCCGCCGGCGAGTACGTCTTCGGCGCGACCCCCGCCGAGGACCGGTTCGCCCTCACCCACACTCCGCTGACCACCTGGCACGCGGCCACGGCCGCCCTGGGCAGCGGGCTGATCCCGACGGCCCTGATGCGGGACCTCGCCGCGATCTGGGCGGGCGACGAGGCCACGTACCGGATCGCCTGGGACCGCATCCGGGCCGATGTGGTGTGGGTCAACGCGGAACTGGGGCGCGGCGACGAGTCCCGGGGAGCCGACGTGATCCGCGCGTGCGGCAACACCCGGGTCGCGTTCACCACCGTCCCGGGCCTCGGCCACGCCGACGTGGTCTGGAGCCCCACGGCCCCCACGGACGTCTGGCCGCTGCTCAGACCCTGACCGGGGCGCCGCGGCGCCCCCCGACGGCGCACGCCGACGACCCCGGCCCGTGAGGGGTGGGCCGGGGTCGTCGTCTCGCGCCGGGCGGTCAGTGGTTGCGGGGGAAGCCCAGGTCGACGCCCGCCGGGGCGTCGGACGGGTCCGGCCAGCGGGTGGTGACGACCTTGCCGCGGGTGTAGAAGTGGATGCCGTCGTTGCCGTAGATGTGGTGGTCCCCGAAGAGGGAGTCCTTCCAGCCGCCGAACGAGTGGTAGCCCACCGGCACCGGGATCGGGACGTTCACGCCGACCATGCCCGCCTGGATCTCCAGCTGGAAGCGGCGGGCGGCGCCGCCGTCGCGGGTGAAGATCGCGGTGCCGTTGCCGAACGGCGAGGCGTTGATGAGGGCGACGCCCTCCTCGTAGGTCTCCGTGCGCAGGACGCACAGCACCGGGCCGAAGATCTCGTCGCGGTAGGCGTCGGAGTCGGTCTTGACGTTGTCGAGCAGCGACAGGCCGATCCAGTGGCCGTTCTCGTTGCCCTCGACCGTGTAGCCGGTGCCGTCGAGGACCACGTCGGCGCCCTGCGCGGCCGCGCCCTTGACGTACGAGGCGACCTTGTCGCGGTGGGCGGCGGTGATCAGCGGGCCCATCTCGGAGGTGGGGTCGTTGCCGGGGCCGATCTTGATCTTCTCGGCGCGCTCGCGGATCTTCTCCACCAGCTCGTCGGCGATGGAACCGACGGCGACGACGGCGGAGATCGCCATGCAGCGCTCGCCGGCCGAGCCGTAGGCGGCGGAGACGGCCGCGTCGGCGGCGGCGTCGAGGTCGGCGTCGGGCAGCACCAGCATGTGGTTCTTGGCGCCGCCGAGGGCCTGGACGCGCTTGCCGTTGGCGGAGGCGGTGGTGTGGATGTGTCGGGCGATCGGGGTGGAGCCGACGAAGGACACGGCCGCGATGTCGGGGTGGGCGAGCAGCGCGTCGACGGCGACCTTGTCTCCGTGGACCACGTTCAGCACGCCCGCCGGCAGGCCGGCCTCGGTGGCCAGCTCGGCCAGCTTGTTGGACGCCGACGGGTCCTTCTCGCTGGGCTTGAGGATGAAGGTGTTGCCGCAGGCCACGGCCAACGGGAACATCCACATCGGCACCATCGCCGGGAAGTTGAACGGGGTGATGCCGGCGACCACGCCGATGGGCTGGCGGATCGAGGAGACGTCCACCCGGTTGGACACCGACGTGGACAGCTCGCCCTTGAGCTGCGTGGTGATCCCGCAGGCCAGCTCGACGATCTCCAGGCCTCGGGCCACCTCACCGAGGGCGTCCGAGTGCACCTTGCCGTGCTCGGCGGTGATCAGCTCGGCGATGGCGTCGCGGTTGGCGTCCAGGAGGGCGCGGTAGGCGAACAGCACCTTGGTCCGGGCGGCCAGCGAGGACTGGCCCCAGGACAGGAAGGCCTCCTTCGCGACGGCGACCGCCGCGTCGACCTCGGCGCTCGACGCGAGCGCGACCCGGGTGGTGACCTCGCCGGTGGCCGGGTCGGTGACCGGGCCGTGGTTGCCCGACGCGCCCTCGACGGTCTTGCCACCGATCCAGTGGTTGACGGTCTTCATGCCTTGCTCCTTCACAGATGGCGACGTCGCTGCGCGGCTTGCCGGTCGTACTCTTCACGGGCCGGGGCCGCCGACGATCGGGTCGCGGTCTCGGCCACGGGAACATCCCACCACGCCTGTGGCGGGGGTGGGCCCGACACAGTGTCGGGTGTTCGGGTCTGCGCGTAGACACATGTGGGGCGGTCGCTCCCCCGTGCCTCCGCGAGAGCTTTTCGCAGGTCACCGATGGTGCGGGCGGAGATCACCACCATCCCGAGGGAGGCCGCGTTCTGTGCGAGGTCCACCGGCAGGGGCTCGCCGTCGTACGCGCCGTCCGGCCCCCGGAAGCGGTACGCGGTCCCGAAGCCCTCGCCGCCCACCGCCTGCGACAGTCCGCCGATCGACGCGTAGCCGTGGTTGTCGAGGATCACCACCTTGATCGGGATTCCCTCCTGCACCGCCGTGACGAGTTCGGTCGGGTTCATCAGGTACGTGCCGTCACCGACGAGCGCCCACACCGGGCGGCCGGGCGCCGCGAGGGCCACGCCGATCGCGGCCGGGATCTCGTAGCCCATGCAGGAGTAGCCGTACTCGACGTGGTACTGGTCGGCGGACCGGGGCCGCCACAGTCGGTGCAGGTCGCCGGGGAGCGAGCCGGCGGCGTTGATCAGGATGTCGGAGGCGTCGACGAGGGAGTCGAGCAGGCCCAGCGCCTGGGCCTGGGTGGGGACGGCGTTCTCGTCGGGGGTCTGCCACGCCCGGTCGACGAGCCGCTCCCACTGCCGGGCGCCGTCCTGGTAGGCCGCCTCGTAGGCGGGGTCCACGCGGTACCCGGCGACGGCTTCCCGGAGTTCCTCCAGGCCGGTCCGGGCGTCGCAGACCAGCGCTTTCGCGGCGAGTTTGTGGGCGTCGTACGGGTCGAGGTTCAGCCCGAGGAAGCGGACCCCGGGGTCGCGGAACAGGGTCCCGGAGGCGGTGGTGAAGTCGGTCAGCCGGGTTCCCGCGGCGATCACGAGGTCGGCTTCCCGGGCGAGGGCGTCGGCGGTGGCCGTGCCGGTGTGCCCGATGGCGCCCACACCGGCCGGGTGGTCGTGCGCGAGGGAGCCCTTGCCGGCCTGGGTGACGGCGACGGGGATCCCGGTGGCGTCGGCGAACTCCGCGAGGGCCGCCCCGGCGGCGCTGTGCCGGATCCCGCCGCCGGCCACGAGCAGGGGGCGGGCGGCGCCCCGTACGGCCTCGGCGGCCTCGGCGAGTTCGTCCCGGTCGGGCCGGGGCCGGCGCACCCGCCACACCCGTTCGGCGAAGAACTCCTCGGGCCAGTCGTACGCCTCGGCCTGTACGTCCTGCGGCAGGGCGAGGGTCACGGCGCCGGTCTGCACGGGGTCGGTGAGCACCCGTACGGCCTGGAGGGCGGCGGGGATCAGGGCCTCGGGGCGGCTGATCCGGTCGAAGTGGCGGGACACGGGCCGCAGGGTGTCGTTGACGGAGACGTCCCCGGCCCAGGGGACCTCCAGCTGCTGGAGCACGGGGTCGGCGGGCCGGGTGGCGAAGGTGTCGCCGGGCAGGAGGAGCACCGGGAGCCGGTTGACGGTGGCCAGAGCCGCCCCGGTGACGAGGTTGGTCGCGCCGGGCCCGATGGAGGTGGTCACGGCGTGGGTGGACAGGCGTCCGCTCTGGCGGGCGTAGCCGACGGCGGCGTGCACCATGGCCTGTTCGTTGCGGCCCTGGAGGAACGGCATCCGCTCCGGTCCGCTCTCCAGCAGTGCCTGCCCGATCCCGGCGACGTTCCCGTGTCCGAAGATCCCCCAGGTCGCGGCGATCAGCCGCCGGCGGCGGCCGTCCCGCTCGGTGTACTGGGCGGACAGGAACCGCAGCAGGGCCTGGGCGACGGTCAGCCTGGTGGTCATGGGGCGTCCTCCCCTCGGTGGCGGGCGGGCCCGGTCATCCGGCGTCCTGCGCGCGGTGGAACGGCAGCCGGGGGTCGATGTCCTGGCCGGCCCAGGTGTCCCGGATCCAGCCGTGGTCGGGGTGGTCGCTGATCAGCCACTCCCTGGTCCGGTCGGGGCCGGCCATCACGTTCAGGTAGTACATGTCGTGCCCGGGCGCCGCGATGGACGGCCCGTGCCAGCCGTCGGGGATGAGCACGGCGTCTCCGGTCCTCACCTCGGTGAGGATGTCGGTCTTCCCGGCCGGCGAGGGGGAGACACGCTGGTAGCCGAGGCCTGGGACGTCGTCGTGCGGGGCGATCTCGAAGTAGTAGATCTCCTCCAGCCGGGACTCCCGGCCGGGCCGGTGCTCGTCGTGCTTGTGGGGCGGGTACGAGGACCAGTTCCCGCCGGGGGTGAGGACCTCGACGGCGATGAGCCGGTCGCACTCGAAGACGTCGGCGGCGGCGAAGTTGTTGACCTGGCGGGAGCAGGTGCCGGCGCCCCGGAGTTCCACGGGAACCTCGCGGGCGGGCCCGTACCGGGCGGGCAGCGTCCTCTCGCAGCGCGCCCCGACGAGGGCGAAGCGGCCCCCGTCGGCGGATTCGATCGAGGCGTGGCCGCCGCGGGGCAGGTACGCGAAGTCGGTGACCGCGCGGAACACGTCGGGGCGCCCGCGCAGTTCGAAGACCCGTTCCGTCGCGGGGCCGGCGCCCGCGGGCTCGGTGCACCGCACCACGCACCCTCCCGCCAGCGGGAGGACGATCCACTCGTGGTCACCGCACGCGTGCGGGTGCGTCTCGCCCGGGGCGAGTTCCACCACCCGCAGCGCGGTCAGCCTCATGTCTTTCGACACGGTCACCGCCACGACCCCAGCACCTCCTCGACCTCTTCGGCGTACGGCATGGCCGTGGAGCAGGCCAGCCGGGAGGCCACGATGGCCCCGGCCGCGTTCGCGTACCGCAGCACCTGCTCCAGCTTCCACCCGGCGAGCAGCCCGTGGCACAGCGCGCCGCCGAACGCGTCGCCCGCGCCGAGGCCGTTCACCACCTCGACGGCCACCGGCGGCAGCTCGACGGTCGTCCCGTCCCGGTGGACGGCCAGGACGCCGGCGGGGCCGCGCTTGACGACGGCCAGTTCCACGCCGGCCGCCAGCAGCGCCCGGGCGGCGGCGTACGGCTCGCTCTCGCCGGTGGCGACCTCGCACTCCGCGGTGTTCCCGACGGCCACGGTCGCCAGGGCCAGGGCGCGTTCGTACCAGGGCCCCGGATCCCCCTCCCACAGCATCGGCCGCCAGTCCAGGTCGAAGACGGTCGTCCCGGACTTCGAGCGGGCCTCCAGCGCCGCGAGGGTCGCGCTCCGGCTCGGCTCCGCGCTCAGGCCCGTCCCCGTCATCCAGAACACCCGGGCCGCCCGTACGGCCTCCACGTCCACCTCGTCGGGTGCGATCTCCAGGTCGGGGGCCTTGGGGAGCCGGTAGAAGTACAGCGGGAAGTGGTCGGGCGGGAAGATCTCGCAGAAGGTGACGGGCGTCGGGTACGCGGCCACCTCGGTCGCCCAGCGGTCGTCCACGCCGAACCCCCGCAGCTCGGCCCGCAGGTACGCCCCGAACGGGTCCGCGCCGGTGCGGGTGATCACCGCCACCCGCCGCCCCAACCGGGCCGCCGCCACGGCGACGTTGCTCGGGGAGCCGCCGAGGAACTTGCCGAAGGCGTCGACCTCGGCGAGCGGTACCCCCGTTCTCAGCGGGTAGAGATCCACCCCGATCCGGCCCATCGTGATCAGGTCGAACGCGGACCCCTCCGCGGCGTTCACCGGCACGTCCGTCACGTCTCCTCTTTCCCCCGAACCTCTTCTTCCCCGTCCCGTCGAGCCTCGCACCCTAAGGTGGCCGCCATGACGTCCTCCCCGCCCACGTTGACCCGTATCCGTGTCGGTTCGGCTCCGGACTCCTGGGGTGTCTGGTTCCCCGAGGATCCCCGGCAGACTCCCTGGGACCGCTTCCTCGACGAGGTCGCGGACGCCGGGTACGAGTGGATCGAACTCGGCCCGTACGGCTACCTGCCCACCGATCCCGTCCGTCTCGCCGACGAGACCGCCCGGCGCGGCCTGCGGGTGTCCGCGGGCACCGTCTTCACCGGACTCCATCACGGCCCCGCCGTCTGGGAGGAGACCTGGGAGCACGTGTCGCGGATCGCGGCGCTCACCCGGGACATGGGCGCGGCCCACCTCGTCGTCATCCCCTCGTTCTGGCGCGACGACAAGACCGGCGAGGTGCTGGAGGACCGCACGCTGACGCCCGGTCAATGGCGTGATCTGGCCGCCCAGACGGAGCGGCTGGGGCGGGAGGTCCAGGACCGGTACGGGTTGCGGATCGTCGTCCACCCGCACGCCGACACGCACATCGACACCCCGGAGAACGTCGCCCGGTTCCTCGACGCGACGGATCCCGCGCTGGTGTCCCTCTGCCTGGACACGGGGCACTACGCGTACTGCGGCGGGGACAGCGTCCGGGCCGTGGAGACCTTCGGGGAGCGGATCGGCTACCTGCATCTGAAGCAGGTGGATCCGGCGGTCCTCGCCGAGGTCGTGGCGCAGGGGTTGCCCTTCGGGCCGGCCGTCGCCCGCGGGGTGATGTGCGAGCCGCCGTCGGGGGTGCCCGCGCTGGAACCGGTGCTGGCGGCGGCGCAGGCCCTCGGTGTGGACCTGTTCGCGATCGTCGAGCAGGACATGTACCCGTGTTCGCCGGACCGGCCGCTGCCGATCGCCCGCCGGACCCGCTCCCACCTGCGCTCCTGTGGCGCGCGCTGACCCTTTGAGAGGACGTGACATGACCGACTCGCTCGGCATCGCCGTGATCGGCACCGGAAGGATGGGCGCCGACCACGTCCGTCGCATCGGCCGGACGGTCGGTGGGGCCCGCGTGGTGGCGGTGGCGGACCCGGACGGCGACCGCGTCAAGGAGGTCGCGGGCGGCCTGGCCGGCGCGAGCGCGCACACCGACCCGGAGGCCGCGATGGCCGCGCCCGGTGTGGACGCCGTACTGATCGCCTCCCCCGGCCCGGCGCACGAGGAGGCGATCCTGCACGCCCTGCGACAGGGGCTGCCGGTGCTGTGCGAGAAGCCGCTGACCCCCGATCCGGCCGGCGCGCTGCGGATCATGGAGGCGGAGCAGCGGTTGGGCCGCAGGCTGGTCCAGGTCGGTTTCATGCGGCGCCACGACGCCGAGTACGAGCGTCTGAAGGAGCTGCTGGACGCGGGCGGGATCGGGCGACCGTTGTTCCTGCACTGCCGGCACCGCAACGCCGCCTCGCCGTCCTTCTTCACCAGCGACATGCTGATCAGCGATTCCGTGGTGCACGAGGTGGACGCGGCCCGCTGGCTGCTGGGCCAGGAGGTCACGGCGGTGACCGTCCTGTCCCCCACCCCGTCGTCGGCCGCCCCGTCCGGGCTGAGCGACCCGCGTTTCGTGCTGTTCGAGACGTCCGGTGGCGCGATCGTGGACGTGGAGATCTTCGTCAACTGCGGTTTCGGCTATCAGGTCCGGTGCGAGGCGGTCGGCGAGTCCGGCAGTGCCCGGATCGGTGACGGCCACGCGATGGTCGTCGAGTCGGCCGGCCGGTGGGGCGGGGAGATCACCCAGGACTTCACCACCCGGTTCGCCGACGCGTACGACCGGCAGATGCGGCGGTGGGTGGCGGCTGCCGCGCGGGGCGGCATCGCCGGGCCCGACGCGTGGGACGGGTACGCGGCGGCCGCGGTGTCCGAGGCGGGGCTCGCCGCGGCGCGCGGCGGGGTGCGGACGCCGGTGGAGTTGGTGGAACGGCCCCCGCTGTACCGCTGACCGCGCACCGTCGGCCCCCGCCGCACCGCCGGCCCCACACCGTCGACCGGTCATTTCATCCCACTCGACCCCTGTGTCATGTCTGTCACGGAGGTCGCCCTTGTGTCACGCATATCCGCATTTCGCGGGTTTTCCGTCACAGGGGCGCGACAGCCCCTCCCCCTCGCTCACTCGCCGTCGTTCTTCGGGCACAACCCGAGTGATCGTCACTGTCCACGCGCCGGCTCCCCCGACGGCCGCCCGGCCGGCCCCGCGGCGTGGACAAGGAGGTGTCGTCGATGAGCGACCGGCAGCTGTGGTCGTACAAGGAGATCGCCGCGCACATCCGGGTCCAGCCGGACACCGTGCGCTCCTACCGCAAGCACGGACTGCTCCCGGCCCCGGACCACGTGGAGGGCGGCAAGCCCTACTGGCACGCCGACACCATCCGCGCCTGGGTGGCCCGGCGCCCGGGCAACCGGGGGCGGCGCGAGGATTGAAACGGTCGACGGAGGTCGAGAACACTCGCGTCAATACCCCCTAGGGGTATAGTCTCGAAGTGACGGGAGCACGGTGGAGTACACACCGCCGCTTCCGGCGACCGCACACGCCCCCGACGAGGAGAACGACATGAGCGCCGAGACGGACACCCAGACCACCACCGTCTACCGGGTGACCGGCATGACCTGCGGGCACTGCGAGGGCGCGGTGACCGGCGAACTCACCACCCTGCCGGGCGTGACCTCGGTCAAGGCCGTCGCCGCCACCGGCGAGGTCACGGTGATCTCGACCGCCCCCCTCGACGAGGATGCCGTGCGCGCCGCCGTGGACGAGGCCGGCTACGAGCTCGCCGGCCAGGCCTGAGCCCCACACCTCCCTCGGCAACACCCGCCGGGTCGTACCGGCCGACTCATACCGGACCCGTACGACCCGGCCCTCCCCCCCGGAGCCGGACATGAGCGGCAGCACAGTGCACGACGGACCCGCGACAGCGGCCGACACCACCGAGACCGAACTGACCATCGGCGGCATGACCTGCGCCTCCTGCGCGGCCCGCATCGAGAAGAAGCTGAACCGGATGGACGGGGTCACCGCAACGGTGAACTACGCCACCGAGAAGGCGAAGGTCTCGTACGCGGGTGACGTACGGGTGGCCGACCTGATCGCGACGGTGGTCAGAACCGGGTACACCGCCGAGGAGCCCCCGCCCCCGGAGCCGGCTCCGACGGCCGCCCCGACGGAGACGCGATCCACCGGGCGGGCCGCACCCGACCCCGAGCTGTCGGCCCTGCGCCAACGACTCCTGGTGTCCGTCGCCCTGTCCCTGCCCGTGGTGCTGCTCGCCATGATCCCCGCCCTGCAGTTCGACAACTGGCAGTGGCTCTCGCTCACCCTGGCAGCCCCCGTGGTCGTGTGGGGCGGCTTCCCCTTCCACAAGGCCGCCTGGACCAACGCCCGGCACGGCGCGGCCACCATGGACACCCTGGTCTCGGTCGGCACCCTGGCCGCCTTCGCCTGGTCGCTGTGGGCCCTGTTCTTCGGGCACGCGGGCATGCCGGGGATGCGTCACGGCTTCGACGTCACCATCTCGCGCACGGACGGCTCCTCCGCGATCTATCTGGAGGTCGCGGCCGGGGTCGTCTCCTTCATCCTGCTCGGCCGCTATCTGGAGGCCCGCTCGAAGCGGAAGGCGGGCGCGGCCCTGCGGGCCCTGCTCGAACTCGGCGCCAAGGACGTGGCCGTGCTGCGCGGGGGCACCGAGGTGCGGATCCCGGTGGCCGCGCTCGTGGTGGGCGACCGGTTCGTCGTCCGACCCGGCGAGAAGATCGCCACCGACGGCACCGTCGTCGAGGGCGCCTCCGCCGTGGACGCCTCGATGCTGACCGGCGAGTCCGTGCCCGTGGACGTCGGGGTCGGCGACGCCGTCACCGGCGCAACCGTCAACGCCTCCGGGCGCCTGGTCGTCGAGGCCGGCCGGATCGGCTCCGACACCCAGCTCTCCCGCATGGCGAAGCTGGTCGAGGACGCGCAGAACGGCAAGGCCGAGGTACAACGACTGGCCGACCGGGTCTCCGGGATCTTCGTGCCGATCGTCCTGCTGCTCGCCCTCGGCACCTGGGTGACCTGGCTGCTCGTCACCGACGACCCGACGGCCGCATTCGGCGCCGCCGTGGCCGTCCTGATCATCGCCTGCCCGTGCGCGCTCGGCCTGGCCACCCCGACCGCCCTGATGGTCGGCACCGGGCGCGGGGCCCAGCTCGGCATCCTGATCAAGGGGCCCGAGGTCCTGGAGTCCACCCGCCGGGTGGACACCGTCGTCCTCGACAAGACCGGAACGGTCACCACCGGCCGGATGACCCTGTCCGGCGTGCACGCCGCCGAGGGCACCACCGAGGAGGAAGTGCTGCGCCTGGCCGGTTCGTTGGAGCACGCCTCCGAGCACCCGATCGCCCGCGCCCTGGCCGACGGCGCGGCGCGGCGGGTCGGATCCCTGCCGGTCCCGGAGGGTTTCGAGAACCTGGCGGGGCTCGGCGTACGGGGCGTGGTGGACGGACACGCCGTACTGGTGGGCCGGGAGCGGCTGCTGACCGAGCGGGGGGTCACCCTGCCGGAGTCGCTGGCCGGGGCCAGGGCCGCGGCCGAGGCGGCGGGCGCCACGGCGGTGCTGGTCGCCTGGGACGGGACGGCGCGCGGGGTGTTGACCGTGGCCGACGCCGTGAAGGACACCAGCGCCGAGGCGGTCGCCCGACTGCGCGCGCTCGGCCTCACGCCGATCCTGTTGACCGGCGACAACAAGGCCGTGGCCGAGGCGGTGGCGGCCGAGGTGGGCATCGACGAGGTGATCGCCGAAGTGCTCCCACAGGACAAGGTGGACGTGGTCCGGCGGCTTCAGGAGCAGGGCCGTACGGTCGCCGTGGTGGGCGACGGGGTCAACGACGCCGCCGCACTGGCCCGGGCCGACCTGGGGCTGGCGATGGGCACCGGCACCGACGCGGCCATCGAGGCGAGCGACCTGACGCTCGTACGCGGCGACCTGCGGGTGGCGGCGGACGCGATCCGACTGTCGCGCAGGACCCTGGCCACCATCAAGGGCAACCTGTTCTGGGCCTTCGGATACAACGTGGCGGCGCTGCCGCTGGCGGCGGCCGGCCTGCTCAACCCCATGATCGCCGGTGCGGCGATGGCCTTCTCTTCGGTGTTCGTGGTGACCAACAGCCTCCGGTTGCGGTCGTTCCGATAGGGGATCGCCTTCGCACCGTGCGCACATCTCCTTCACGGGAGACGCAGATCACAGTGATTCGAACGTAACCATCGGGCGGTTGCACGGGTCTAATGGGGCGGTGCCAGGAACGTCTTGGGGGACGTTCGCGGGAGGTCTTGGGGGACGTCCCGAGGCATCAGCCGGCCGGGACGCGTGCTCAACGGGGAGCTTTGAGCGGCCCTCCCGACCCGTACGGGTCCCGGCAAAAGCCCCATTGGAGTGCCCCGACGCGGCGCTCCTCGCCGACACCTCGGCTCGGGTCCCGTGGGGGGAATCCGTTCCGGGGAAAGGAAAGCGCCCCGACCGTCGACCCGTGGGGGGATCGACGGCGGGGCGCTTTTCGTACGCGTTCGCGCGGCTCTTGACCTCGGGTCAGCGGGCCTCGACCGGAACGAAGTCGCGCAGGACCTCGCCGGTGTAGATCTGGCGCGGACGGCCGATGCGGGAGCCGGGCTCCTTGATCATCTCGTGCCACTGGGCGATCCAGCCGGGAAGCCGGCCGATCGCGAAGAGCACGGTGAACATCTCGGTCGGGAAGCCCATGGCCCGGTAGATCAGGCCGGTGTAGAAGTCCACGTTCGGGTAGAGGTTGCGCTCGACGAAGTACTCGTCGGCCAGCGCGTGCTCTTCCAGCTTGAGCGCGATGTCGAGCAGTTCGTCGCTCTTGCCGAGCGCCGAGAGGACATCGTGGGCCGCCGCCTTGATGATCTTCGCCCGGGGGTCGAAGCTCTTGTAGACGCGGTGCCCGAAGCCCATGAGGCGGACGCCGTCTTCCTTGTTCTTCACCTTGCGGATGAAGGCGTCGACGTCGCCGCCGTCGTTCTTGATGCCTTCCAGCATCTCCAGAACGGACTGGTTGGCGCCACCGTGCAGCGGACCCCACAGGGCCGAGATGCCGGCGGAGATCGAGGCGAACATGTTCGCCTGCGAGGAGCCGACCAGACGCACGGTGGACGTCGAACAGTTCTGCTCGTGGTCCGCGTGCAGGATCAGCAGCTTGTCGAGCGCCGACACCACGACCGGGTCCAGGTCGTACTCCTGGGCCGGCACGGAGAAGGTCATGCGCAGGAAGTTCTCGACGTAGCCGAGGTCGTTGCGCGGGTAGACCACGGGGTGGCCGACCGACTTCTTGTACGCGTACGCGGCGATCGTCGGGAGCTTGGCCAGCAGCCGGATCGTCGAGAGGTGGCGCTGCTTCTCGTCGAACGGGTTGTGGCTGTCCTGGTAGAACGTCGACAGCGCGCTGACCACGGAGGACAGCATCGCCATCGGGTGCGCGTCGCGCGGGAAGCCGTCGTAGAACCGCTTGACGTCCTCGTGGAGCAGCGTGTGCTGGGTGATCTCGTTGCGGAACGACGCGAGCTGGTCGACGGTCGGCAGCTCCCCGTTGATCAGCAGGTACGCGACCTCGATGAAGGTCGAACGCTCGGCCAGCTGCTCGATCGGGTAGCCGCGATAACGCAGGATTCCCTGCTCGCCGTCGAGGTAGGTAATCGCGGACTTGTAGGCGGCGGTGTTGCCGTAGCCACTGTCCAAGGTGACGAGCCCGGTCTGGGCCCGCAGCTTCGAGATGTCGAAGCCCTGGTCACCGACGGTGCTCTCGACCACCGGGTAGGTGTATTCACCGTCCGCGTACCGGAGTACTACAGAGTTGTCGCTCACGTCATCCCTCACCGACGTAGTGCCTCTTCTTCGAGGTGCCCTGACTGCCTCTACCTTCCCCCATTTGGCGCAGGAGAGTGCACTCGGGGTCGGCCTTTGGTGGCTTTGGCGGCACTGAGTGCCGCCAACCTGCTCATCCTGCCCGCTCCGGACTGCGGCGGGAACCCCAAATGATCGATCATTTAGGTGATGTTTCCCACCGGTATCCGGCCGGACAGCCTGGGCGCCACCGCCGTGTACCTCCTGCCTGCGGAAACCGTACGCACCGCCTGGCCGAGGGCCTTCCGTGACCCGACCAGGACGACCAGTTTCTTCGCCCTGGTCACCGCCGTGTAGAGCAGATTGCGCTGGAGCATCATCCAAGCCCCGGTGGTGACCGGGATCACGACCGCCGGATATTCACTCCCCTGGGAACGGTGGATGGTGACGGCGTACGCGTGGGCCAGCTCGTCGAGTTCGGAGAACTCGTAGCCGACCTCCTCGTCCTCCTCCGTGCGCACCGTCAGTTTCTGTTCGTCCAGGTCGAGGGCGGTGACCACGCCCACCGTGCCGTTGAAGACACCGTTGGCGCCCTTCTCGTAGTTGTTCCGGATCTGGGTGACCTTGTCGCCCACCCGGAAGACCCGGCCGCCGAACCTCTTCTCGGGCAGGTCGGGGCGGGCCGGCGTGATGGCCTGTTGCAGCAGGGCGTTGAGGTTCCCGGCGCCGGCCGGGCCCCGGTGCATGGGCGCGAGGACCTGGATGTCCCGGCGCGGATCGAGGCCGAACTTGGCCGGAATGCGACGTGCGGCGACGTCCACGGTGAGCCGGCCCGCCTCCTCGGTGTCCTCCTCGGGGAAGAGGAAGAAGTCCGGCAGGCCGTCGGTGAGGGGCTGTACGCCGGTGTTGATCCGGTGCGCGTTGGTGACGACGCCCGACTGCTGCGCCTGCCGGAAGATCCGGGTCAGCCGTACGGCGGGCACCGGGCCGCCCTCGGCGAGCAGGTCGCGGAGCACTTCCCCGGCGCCGACCGAGGGGAGCTGGTCCACGTCTCCGACCAACAGCAGGTGCGCGCCGGGAGCGACGGCCTTGACCAGTTTGTTGGCGAGCAGCAGGTCCAGCATCGAGGCCTCGTCCACCACGACGAGATCGGCGTCCAGCGGGCGCTCCCGGTCGTACGCCGCGTCCCCGCCGGGTTTCAGCTCCAGCAGCCGGTGCACGGTGGAGGCCTCGGCCCCGGTGAGTTCCGAGAGGCGTTTCGCGGCGCGGCCGGTGGGCGCGGCGAGCAGCACCTTGGCCTTCTTGGCGCGGGCCAGTTCCACGATCGAGCGGACGGTGAAGGACTTGCCGCAGCCGGGGCCGCCGGTGAGGACGGCGACCCTGCGGGTGAGGGCGAGTTGGACCGCCTCGCGCTGTTCGGGGGCGAGCTTGGCCCCGGTGCGGCCCGCCAGCCAGTCCAGGGCCTTCTCCCAGTCCACGTCGCGGAAGCCCGGCATCCGGTCCTCCTCGGCGTGCAGGAGCCGGCGGACCTGGCCGACCAGGGACAGTTCGGCCCGGTGGAAGGGGACCAGGTAGACCGCGGTGAGGGGCGGGCCGCCCTGGGGGTCGGGCACGGGCTCGCGGACCACCCCCTCGGGGTCGGCGGCCAGTTCGGCGAGGCAGTCGATGACCAGCCCGGTGTCCACCTGGAGGAGTTTGACCCCGTCGGCGATCAGCCGTTCCTCGGGGAGGAAGCAGTGGCCCTGGTCGGTGGACTGGGACAGGGCGTACTGGAGCCCGGCCTTGACCCGCTCGGGGCTGTCGTGGGGGATGCCGACGGCCTGGGCGATGCGGTCGGCGGTCAGGAAGCCGATGCCCCAGACGTCGGCGGCGAGCCGGTAGGGCTGGTTGCGCACGACGGAGATGGAGGCGTCGCCGTACTTCTTGTAGATGCGCACCGCGATGGAGGTGGAGACGCCGACTCCCTGGAGGAAGACCATGACCTCCTTGATGGCCTTCTGCTCCTCCCAGGCGGCGCCGATCAGCTTCGTCCGCTTGGGGCCGAGCCCGGGGACCTCGATGAGCCGCTTGGGCGCTTCCTCGATGACGTCCAGGGTGTCGAGGCCGAAGTGCTCCACGATCCGGTCGGCGATCTTCGGTCCGATGCCCTTGATGAGGCCGGAGCCGAGGTAGCGCCGGATGCCCTGGATGGTGGCGGGAAGGATGGTGGAGTAGTTCTCGACGCTGAACTGCCTGCCGTACTGGGGGTGGGAGCCCCAGCGGCCCTCCATGCGCAGGGATTCGCCGGGCTGCGCCCCGAGGAGCGATCCGACGACGGTGAGGAGGTCGCCGGAACCGCGTCCCGTGTCGACGCGGGCGACGGTGTAGCCGCTCTCCTCGTTGGCGTAGGTGATGCGCTCCAGCACCCCCTCGACCACTGCCGGTTGCACCGCTCCGCTGGTGGTAGTCATGCCCTGAAGCTACCGGGCGCCACCGACGGCGCGGCGGGCCTGTGGAGAACCGGGTGCCGGGCGACCAGAAGGGGGTCCGACCTTCCGGCCGGACCCCCTCACGGTTACCCCTCCCTCGTCGGACTTCCCGATCCCCCCGGATCCCCTCCCGAAAGTCCCGACGCACCATACGACCCGCCACACCCATCGGGGGTTGCACGGCGATCCACGTCTTTGCCTCTCCATTACCCGAGCCGTACGCGAGTGCGATCCGAGATGCCACGCAATCACCTCAGACGTAGCGTTTCAGGCATGAGCGAACCCTCTTTCCAGGACGACGTGCTCCATGAGCTCGACGACGACAGGCTCACCGAGATCGCGGGCCTCCTCGGCACCGACGCGGCCGGCGCGCGCGACACGATCGCGACCACGGTCGGCGCGATGACCGGTGACCTCCAGCAGAAGGTCGAGGCCGACGACCACGACGGCGACGAGGTCCGCCAGGCCGTCGCGGAGGTGGCCGAACCGCCGTTGCAGGGCGTGGCCACGCTCGGCGGCGGGCTGCTGGGCGGCGGGCTGATGGCCGGCGTCCTCGCCAAGGTGAGCAAGCCGGTGGCCAACGCGGTGTCGAAGAAGACCGGCATCCCCGCGCCCACCGTCGCCCGGGTCATCGAGCTGCTGATCCCGGTGGTGTTGGCGGTCTTCGCCAAGCGGGCGGCCGACAAGGGCACGGGCGCGGCCCCCGGCGCGGCGCCGGGTTCCGCGGGAGCGGGTTCCGGGCCGGCGCCGGGCGGTGGCCTCGGTGACGTGTTGGGGCAGATCCTGGATGGCGGCAAGAAGTAGGTCCCGGGGCGGCCACCCGTCCGGAGCAGCCGCGCGCCGCGTGCGCCGGGCCGTCCCCGCGGGGGCGGGCCCGGTGCCCCCGGCCCGCTCCGCGCGCTATCCTCGGGCGCCATGGAGCCCCCTGGTGACCACTCTTCCGCGCGGGTTCGGCTACGGGAGCCGGTCCCCGGCGAGTTGGGGTGGATCGTGTCGCGGCATGGCGCCCTGTACGCCGCCGAGTACGGCTGGAACCAGGAGTTCGAGGGCCTGGTGGCCGGGGTCGTCGCACGGTTCGCCGAGGACCACGACCCCCATCTGGAGCGCGTCTGGATCGCCGAGCTGAACGGCGAGCCGGTCGGCTCGGTGATGTGCGTACGCGAAGACGGACAGCCCGGCGCCGCGCGCCTGCGGCTGCTGCTGGTCGAGCCGAAGGCGCGCGGTCACGGCGTCGGAGCCCTCCTCGTCGACACCGTCGTCTCCTTCGCCCGCTCGGTCGGCTACCGCGAGCTGGTGCTGTGGACGAACGACGTCCTGGAGTCGGCCCGTTCCGTCTACCGGCGGGCCGGATTCACCCTGGTCGCCGAACGGCCGCACCGCTCGTACGGGGTCGCGCTCACGGGGCAGGACTGGCGGCTGCCGCTCCGGTAGCTCCCACCGCGCCGAGGGGCGCGACGGCGGCCGTACGGGGCTTCGCCCGTGCGGGCGCCAGGGAGGTCAGGCCGACCCCGCCGACGAGGAGCACGGCGGCCAACCAGCGCAGGCCGGAGACGGACTCGCCGAGGACCAGCGCGGCCGAGGACATCCCGAACACGGGTACCAGCAGCGAGAACGGCGCCACCGAGGAGGCCGGGTAGCGGCGCAGCAGGTGGCCCCAGGCGCCGAAGCCGAACACCGTCGACACCCAGGCGACGTAACCGATGACGGCCACCCCGGACCAGTCCAGGGCCCGCAGCGCGGCCAGGTCCCGCTCGGGTCCCTCCAGCAGCAGCGAGAGCGCGAGCAGCGGCAGCACCGGGACGGTGCACACCCAGACCATGAAGTTCAGCGCGTCGGGCGGGGCGGCCTTGCGGGTCAGCACGTTGGACACGCCCCAGCAGGCGGCGGCCGCGACGACCAGGACGAAGCCGAGCACCGGCCCGGAGGCGCCCCCGTCGGCGGCGGCGACGCCGATCCCGGCGAGCGCGACGACCATGCCGATCAGCCGTACCCGGCCGGGCCGCTCGCGCAGCACGACGGTGGCGAGGACGGCGGTGAAGACGGCCTGGACCTGGAGGACCAGGGAGGAGAGGCCGGCCGGCATCCCGGCGGCCATGCCGGTGAACAGGAGGCCGAACTTGGCGATGCCGAGGGCCACTCCGACGCCGACGACCCACTTCCAGGCGACCTTGGGCCGGCCGACGAGGAACACGGCGGGCAGCGCGGCGACGAGGAAGCGCAGGGCGGAGAGCAGCAGGGGCGGGAAGTGGCCGAGTCCGATCTCGATGACGACGAAGTTGAAGCCCCAGACGGCGGCGACGAGAACGGCGAGTGCGGTGTGTACGGGACGCATGGTCCGAGCATCAGCCTCCGGACCATGTAGCACCAGCGCGGATCTCTTCCGGGATGGATGAAGCATCGCTTACGAATGGTCGGGCTCCCGGGTCTATCCTGGGCCCATGCTCGATCTGGCTCGGCTGCGCGCCCTGCACGCCGTCTCCGTCCACGGTTCGGTCGCGGGCGCGGCGGCGGCACTCGGCTACACCCCCTCGGCCGTCTCCCAGCAGATCGCCAAGCTGGAACGGGAGACCCGCACCACACTGCTGGAACGGCGCGGTCGCGGGGTCGCCCTCACCGAGGAGGCCCGGCATCTCGCCGACACCGCGCGGGAGTTGCTGGCGATCGTGGAACGCGCCGAGACCACGTTGGAGGAGCGGCGAGGGCAGCCGAGCGGGCTGCTGACGGTGGCCGCCTTCGCCTCGGCGGCGCGCGGCCTGCTGCCGGCGGTGCTGGCCGACCTGGCCGCCCGGCATCCGGCCCTGGACGTCCGCCTCACGGAGGTGGACCCCCACCTCTCGGTGGACCTGGTGGCCCGCGGGGTCACCGACCTGGCGGTGGCGCACGACTGGGACATCGCCCCACTGCCGGCCCCCGAGGGCGTCGAGCAGGCGGTCATCGGGGACGACCCCTGCCGGCTGGTGGTGCCGGCGGGGCACCCGTTCACCGCGCGGGCCGTGATCCGGCGGGCGGACCTGGGCGGCCAGCGGTGGGTGTGCCAGCCGCCGGGGCGGGTCTGCCACGACTGGTTGACCCGGACGCTGCGCACCGCCGGGTTCGAGCCGGACATCGCGCACGTCGCCGAGGAGAACCACACCATCGTGGCGTTGGTCGCCGCCGGACTGGGCGTGGCCGTCGTACCGCGCCTGGGCACCGGCGCGTTGCCGCCGGGGGCGGTGGCCGTCCGGCTCGAACCGGGTCCGGTGCGCAGGCTGTACGCCCTGTGGCGGACCGGGGCCGCCCGACGCCCGGCCATCACCGAGACGGTGCGCACGCTCCGGGAACACTGGGTCGCGGCGGCCCCGGGGCCGGAGACCGGGCCCTGACGCGCGAGGCGGCGCCGGCCGCGCCGGCCGCACCCCGTCCGGGGGACTCCGCGAGTGTCCGGGACTCCCCCGGCGCGCCCCGGCAGTAGCGTCCGGCGGGTGTCACACCACGCCTCCCGCCGGTCCCTGCTCGCCGCGGCCGCCCTTGCCGCCGTCACGGCCGCCGGGGCCGCCTCCGCGGCCTCGGGCGCCCACCACGCCCCGGACGACCCACGCGCCCCGGGGCGGACCCCGGGCGGGCCCTGGAGTCATCGGCCCGACCGGGCCGCGCTGCGCCGGTCGACGGCCGGGATGAGCCTGGCCGAGAAGGTCGGCCAACTCTTCGTGTCCCGGGTGTACGGGCATTCGGCGACCGACCCGGATCCGGCGGACGCCGAGCAGAACCTGACGCTCTTCGGGGTGCGCACCGCCGCCGAACTCGTCGCCCGCTACCACCTCGGCGGGATCGTCTACTTCGCCTGGGCCCACAACACCCGGGCCCCGCACCAGATCGCCGACCTGTCCAACGGTCTCCAGCGGGCGGCGGCGGCCACCGGGGCGGGCGTGCCGCTGCTGCTCTCCACCGACCAGGAGCACGGCGCCGTCACCCGGATCGGCAGGCCGGCGACCCTGCTGCCGGGGGCGATGGCGCTGGGCGCGGGGGGTTCGGCCGCGCGGGCCCGCCGGGCGGCGCGGATCGCGGGCGTGGAACTGGCCGCGATGGGCATCCGGCAGGACTACGCGCCGGTGGCCGACGTGAACGTCAACCCGGCCAACCCGGTGATCGGCGTACGGTCCTTCGGCTCCGACCCGCGCGCGGTGGCGGCCCTGGTCGCCGCACAGGTCCGCGGCTACCAGGGGGCGGGGGTGGCCGCCGCGGCGAAGCACTTCCCCGGCCACGGCGACACCGAGACGGACAGCCACGTCGGGCTCCCGGTGATGCGGCACACCCGCGCCGTCTGGGAGGAGCTGGACGAACCCCCGTTCCGCGCGGCCGTCGAGGCGGGAGTGGACGTCGTCATGACGGCGCACATCGTCTTCCCCGCGCTCGACCCGTCGCTGGACCCGGCGACGCTCTCCCGGCCGATCGTGACCGGCATCCTGCGCGAACGCCTCGGCTTCCGGGGGGTGGTGGTCACCGACGCCCTCGACATGGCCGGGGTCCGCCAGAAGTACGGGGACGACCGGGTCCCGGTACTGGCGCTGAAGGCGGGCTGCGATCAGCTGCTGAACCCGCCGGACCTCGCGCTCGCGCACCGCAGCGTGCTCGCGGCCGTGGAGTCGGGCGAGCTGACGGAGGCCCGCATCGAGGAATCGGTCCTGCGGATCCTGGAACTGAAGGCCCGACGCGGGTTGTTCGAGGACCCCTACACCTCGGCCCGTGCGGTGGACGCCGCCGTCGGCACGCCCGCGCACCTGGCCGCCGCCGACGAGATCGCGGCCGGTACGACGACCCTGCTGGCCAATCCCCTGCGGTTGCTGCCCCTGGACCCGGCTCTCGCGCCGCGGCTGTTGGTGACGGGGACGGACCCGGTGTCCCCCTCGGGTACCACCGGACCTCCCACGGAGGTACTGGCGCGGGAGCTGACCGCCCTGGGCTGCCGGGCGTCGGCGGTGCCCCCGGGCCGCGCGGTCGCGGCGGCTCCGGGCCACGCGGCCGTCCTCGTGTGCACGTACAACGTCCCGGAGGGCGAGAGCCCGCAGCGCGCCCTGGTGACGGAACTGCTCGCGTCCGGGGTCCCCGTGGTCGTGGTGGCGATCCGCAACCCGTACGACCCGGCCCGGCTGCCGACGTGCGCGGCGGAGGTGGCGACGTACTGCTGGACGGACGTGGAGATGCGGGCGGCGGCCCGGGTGATCACCGGCCGGCGGCGGCCCGAGGGCCGTCTCCCGGTCCCGGTGCCGGGCCGCTACCCGCTGGGCCACGGGCTTGCGTACGAGTAGGTCCCCGTACGCCGGCCCGCGGCCCCGAACCCCTGCGGGAGGGTTACGGCCGCAGCTGCGGCTCGCGCTCCAGGTCCCGCTGGTCGAGCCGCGCGTCCGGCGAGGCCAGCGGCTTCGCCTTCGCCGAGTCGGTGAGCGCGGCGGCCGGGGCCACCCCGGCCCACTTCAGGATCCGCGCGGTCGCGAGGGCCTTCTCGCCCTCCTGGAGCTGCGCGACGTTCGCCCCGTGGTTGGCGCCCGGCGCGATCATCACGTAGCTGTCCTTGACCTTGTACCCGAGGTGGAAGGGCTCGGCGCCCCACGGGTCGTTCTGCCCGTACACGAACAGCATCTGGTTCGCGTTGTCGCGCACCCAGCGGTCCACGTCCGTCATGGCCCCCGGCTGGAAGGTCATCGGGATGTCGCGGGGCACGAAGTTGCGCGGCGGCTGGTAGCCGTAGCGGCTCAGGCCCTTGAGGTGCGGCTGCTTGATGTCGGGCGAACCGAGCTGGGTACCCGCCTGGTAGTAGTACGGCGTGTACGTCTCAAGGCCCTGGTCGGCGTAGGCCGAGAAGCCCGAGATCGCGTCGATCGTGTCCCAGATCTCCTGGTCGGACGCGGTCGCGGCGGTCGGGATCGCGGCGCAGTCGGCCAGCAGGCTGTACTGCCAGAACGCCCAGCTGTAGTCGAGCACGACGGCCTCGTAGGCCTTGTCGAGGTTCCCGACGGTGGTGAAGGTCCAGCCGTTCTCGGTGGCGGCGGTCGCGTACTTGGCCTCCAGCGGAACGCGGCGGATCAGCGCCTCGCGCTGCACGTTGTTCAGCTTGTCGCGGCACTCCTTGGTGCCGACCTTGTTGAAGAACCGGTCGTACGCCGAGTCCTCCTTGTTGTTGACGTCGTTCGGCGCGACGTACGCGACGACACCGTCCATGTCACGCGGGTAGAAGCGCTCGTAGTACGTCGCCGTCATGCCGCCCTTGCTGCCGCCCGTGGCGATCCAGTTCTTGCTGTAGATCTTCTTGAAGGCGGTGAAGATGCGGTGCTGGTCGCTGGCGGCCTGCCAGATGTCCAGGTTGCCCCAGTTGGCCGGCTCGGGCCGGGAGGGCGTGAAGAATCGATACTCCAGGGACACCTGGTTGCCGTCGACGATGGTCGTCGGCTCGCTCCGGCGCGGGTTGGTGTTGACGTTGTAGCCGGAGGTGAAGAAGACCGTGGGCCGGGACGTGTCCTTGTGCAGCAGGGTGAGGCGCTGCTTGAAGGTGCCCTTCGACGGGTTCCGGTGGTCGACCGGCTGCTCGTAGTTGAGTACGAAGAAGCGGTACCCGGGGTACGGCTTCTCCTCGATCAGACTCATCCCCGGGATGCCGAGGATCCGGTCCTTGATGTCCGTGGCGGCGGTCGGCCCCGCGGCGGTGGCCGCCTGAGCCGTGACACCGGCCGCGCCCATGGTGCCGATGAGCACCACGAGCGACAGCAGCCATCCGAGCGTCTTGCGCATGCACCCTCCCCTTGAGTTCACTTCGGTCGCCGTGAACCTAGCGGGGTCGACACGCCGCTGAACAGACCCGGTTGGATCGATCGGCCGCAAAGTCGTGATCAAGCCACGATCAGCACAGGATCCAGCCGGAAGAGGTCGATCCGGCGGCCACGCTGCCCTTGACGAACACGCAGCGGTTGATCGCGCCGACGGTGACGGGGCCCGCGTACCTGGTGAATCGGCCCGCGTCGCGCACCGGCACACCGCCGCGCGGCTGGATGCTCACCGCCATCTCCCGGCGCTCGCCCGGCCGCGAGGCGACCGTGATCGCGCAGGCCTGGGTACGGCTCTTGTAGACCCGCACCTCGCCCGTCGAGAAGGGCAGCGTCCTCACCAGCCGCCCCCCGCACCCGGTGGTCGCCGCCTGCGCCGGGGGCGCCGCGATGACCCCTGTGACACCCAGCCACAGTGCCGCCCCGAACACCCCGAAGGTCACGGTCCGTGTCCGGCCGCGCCTGCTTCGCCTCTGCATCACGCTGGTCCCCCGATCCGGCGCACGTCGTGCGCACGCACGTACGTACGACGCGCGGACCCCCCGGATGGTTGCACCCCACAAGGGCACCCCGAAGGGGCAGGTCCATGCCCGAACAGGGCGCGCGGGGACGGCTGTAGAGGCGCCGGCACCGCGCCGCCGGCGTTGGCGGCGGCGCGGTGCCGGCGGCTGTGACAGGACGCGGATCGGGTGTCGGGGAGCGGACGGGGGGTCAGGCCGCGGCCCGCTCGTCCTCCCCCGCGAAGGTCCGCCACAGCTCGGCGTACCGGCCGCCCCGCGCGAGGAGTTCACCGTGCGTGCCGTCCTCCACGACGCGGCCCCGGTCCATGACGACGACCCGGTCGGCGCGGGCGGCCGTGGTCAACCGGTGTGCCACGACGAGCGTGGTGCGCTTGCCGGCGAGCCGTTCCGTGGCCAGGTTGACCTGTGCCTCGGTGGCCAGGTCGAGGGCGGCGGTGGCCTCGTCGAGCAGCAGCACGTCCGGGTCGACGAGTTCGGCGCGGGCCAGGGCGATCAGCTGGCGCTGACCGGCCGACAGGTTGCGGCCCCGTTCCGCGACGGTGTGCAGGTAGCCGCCGTCGAGGGTGGCGATCATGTCGTGGGCGCCGACCGCGCGGGCCGCCGCCTCCACGTCGGCGTCGCTCGCCTCGGCCCGCCCGTAGGCGATGGCGTCGCGGACCGTACCCGGGAAGAGGTACGACTCCTGGGGGACGACCCCGAGCCGGTGGCGGTACTCCGTCAGGTCGAGCTCCCGCAGGTCCACGCCGTCCGCGGTGACCCGGCCGCCGGTCGGGTCGTAGAACCGGGCCACGAGCTTGACCAGCGTGGACTTGCCCGCCCCGGTCTCGCCCACGAAGGCGACGGTCTGCCCGGCGGGTATCCGCAGGGTGATCCCGGCCAACGCGTCGCCCTTCGCCCCCCGCTCCTCGGCGGCGCCGTAGGCGAAGTGGACGTCCTCGAAGGCGACCTCGCCCCGAAGCCGGGGCAGCGCGCGAGGATCCGCCGGACGCGGGGTGGTGGTGGGCTCGCGCAGCAGGTCCTGGATCCGGCCCAGGGAGACGGTGGCCTGCTGGTACCCGTCGAACACCTGGGAGAGCTGCTGGACGGGGGCGAAGAACAGGTCGATGTAGAGCAGGTAGGCGACGAGGGCGCCGGTGGTGAGCGTGGCCGCCTCCACCCGGCCCGCGCCGGCGATCAGCACGGCCGCGGCGGCGCCCGAGGACAGCAGTTGCACGAACGGGAAGTAGACCGATATCAGCCACTGGCCGCGCACCCGGGCCTGGCGGTACGCGTCGCTGCGCTCGGCGAACCGGGCCGCACCGTCGTGCTCGCGCCGGAACGCCTGGACGATGCGGAGCCCCGCCACGGACTCCTGGAGGTCGGCGTTGACGCTGCTGACCCGGTCGCGTGCCAGCTCGTACGCGGCGACCGACTTGCGACGGAACACGATCGTGCCGACGACCAGCACGGGCAGGGTGGCGAAGACGATCAGGGCCAGCTCGACGTCGAGGACGAGGAGGGCCACCAGGATGCCGAGGAAGGTGAAGACGGACACGACGGCGGTGACGAGCCCGGTCTGGAGGAACGTGGACAGGGCGTCGACGTCGGTGGTCATCCGCGTCATGATCTTGCCGGTCAGCTCGCGCTCGTAGTAGTCGAGGCCGAGGCGCTGGAGCTGGGCGAAGATCTTGACGCGCAGGGCGTACAGCACGCGCTCGCCGGTGCGCCCCGTCATGCGGGTCTCGGAGAACTGCGCGGCCCACTGCCCGATGACCACCAGGAGGGCCAGCCCGGAGGCCACCCACACCGCGCCCAGGGCGGCCTGCTCGACGCCCTGGTCGATGCCGTGCCGGATCAGGATCGGCAGCAGCAGGCCCGCGCCCGCGTCGAGCGCGACCAGGCCGAGGCTGATGGCGAGCGGCGCCCAGAAGCCGCGGAGCAGTCGGCGCAGGCCGTAGCTCTCCTCGGCCGACGCGGCCCGGGTCTCGTCCACTGCGGGCAGGTCGTCGGCCGGCGGCAGCGCGGCCACCTGCGCGAGCAACTCGGGGGTCGCGGGCATCCCCGCGACCGCCCCGGCCATGGAATGCCCGGCTCCGGGGGCCCGCAGGCCCGTGCTCGCGGCGGGTCCGGCCGCCGCCTTGGCGTCGTCCTGGCGCTGCCAGAGTTCGGGGGTGATCCCGCCGGCGACCCGGCGCTTGGCGTTCACGGGCTCCGAGTCGATCTCCGCCTCGATCTCGATGTCCCGGTCGATGTCGCGCTCGATGTCGCGCTCGACGTTCCGCTCGACGTTCCGCTCGACGTCCCGGTCGACACCGCACTCGATGTCGCGTTCGAACTCGGTCATCGCGGGCGTCTCGCGGACGCGCGGGGAACCGGCGCCGAGGGCCTCGGGATCGGTCAGCAGCCTGCGGTAGAGGGGCGAGCGGCTCTCCAGCTCCTCGTGCGTGCCGATGTCGGAGAGCCGACCCCGATCCAGTACCGCGATCCGGTCGGCCAGCGCGAGCGTGGACCGGCGGTGGGCGATGAGCAGGGTCGTACGACCGGCCATCACGGCCCGCAGCGCCTCGTGGATCTCGTGCTCGACGCGGGCGTCGACGGCGGACGTCGCGTCGTCGAGGAGCAGCAGCCGGGGGTCGGTCAGGATGGCGCGGGCGAGCGCGACGCGCTGGCGCTGGCCGCCGGAGAGGGTGAGGCCCTGTTCACCGACCGTGGTCTCGTACCCGGCGGGCAGGTCGCGGATGAACCCGTCGGCCTGCGCGGCCAGGGCCGCCGCCTCGATCTGCGCGTCGGTGGCGTCGGGGCGCCCGTAGGAGATGTTGGCGCGGAGGGTGTCGGAGAAGAGGAACGAGTCCTCGGGCACCAGCCCGATCGCGCCGCGCAGCGAGCCGTACGTCAGGTCGCGCACGTCGTGCCCCCCGACCCGGATGGCGCCGCGGTCGGCGTCGTAGAAGCGCGGCAGCAGCAGCGAGACGGTGGACTTGCCGCTTCCCGAGGCGCCGACGAGCGCGACGGTCTCGCCCTCCCGGATGGCGAGCGAGAACCCGTCGAGCACGGGGCGCGCCGGGTCGTAGCCGAAGACGACGTCCTCGAACTCCACGGTGGCGGGCGCGTCGGCCGGCAGCTCCCGCTCCCCCTCGCGGATCACGGGTTCGGTGTCGATCAGCTCGAAGACCCGCTCGGCGCCGGCGCGGGCCTGCTGGCCGACGGTGAGGACCATGGCGAGCATGCGGACGGGGCCGACGAGCTGCGCGAGGTAGGTGGAGAAGGCGACGAAGGTACCGAGGGTGACCTGCCCCTTGGTGGCCATCCAGCCGCCGAGGGCCAGGATGGCGACCTGCCCGAGGGCGGGCACGGCCTGGAGGGCCGGGGTGTAGCGCGAGTTGAGCCGGATGGCCCGCATCCGTCCGCCGAACAGCCTGCGGCCGGCTTCGCGGAGCTTGCCGGTCTCCTGCTCCTCCTGCCCGAAGCCCTTGACGACGCGGACGCCGGTCACGGCCCCGTCGACGACACCGGCGACCGCGGCGGCCTGGGCCTGCGCGTACCAGGTGGCGGGGAAGAGCTTCCTGCGGCTGCGCTTGGCGATGAACCACAGCACGGGGGCCATGAGCAGGGCGACCAGGGTCAGCAGCGGCGACAGCCACAGCATGATCCCCAGGGATATCCCGAAGAGCAGGAAGTTCCCGATGGTCATGGGCAGCATGAACAGCAGGCCCTGGATGAGCTGGAGGTCGCTGGTGGCGCGACCGATGACCTGGCCGGTCGACAGCTCGTCCTGGCGACGGCCGTCGAGGCGGGCGATCGAGTCGTACATGTCGGTGCGCAGGTCGTGCTGCACATCGAGCGCGAGCCGGCCGCCGTAGTACCTGCGTATGTACGTCATCACGTACACGAGCGCGGCCGCGCCTATGAGCATCCCCGCCCACGGGCCCATGGGCCGACTCTTGTCACCTATGACGTCGTCGAGGATGATCTTGGTCACCAGTGGCACGAGCGCCATGACGGCCATGCCGCCCAGCGAGGACCCGAGCGCGAGCAGCACATTGAGCCGGTACCGCCAGGTGTAGGCGGCCAGCCTCCTGCCCCAGCCCTGTATCTCCCCTGTCGCCGTCTGCGCCGCCGCCACGTGATGCCTCCCCGTTGTTTCGTTCCCGCCGCTCACCCAACGCGCCGACCGGCGGATTTCATCCCGCCGCAACAATCGCACTGCCGTACGGGGACGGCACGCGAGCGGCACCCGACCGTGGGACGAGGCGGGTGGGAGCGGGGTGGGAGGGGCGTATGGGGCCTAGGCGTCGAAGGCGTACTCCAGCACGTACGCGGAGGAGTCGAGGACCATCTCGTTGACCTCGACGACCCGACCGTCGGCGGCGAAGGCGGTACGGACGACCAGGACGACGGGAGTACCCGTCCCGAGCCGCAGCGCGGCGACCTCCTCGGGGCCGGGCATGCGCGACCGGACCTCCTCGCGGAACCGGGCCGGAGCGTGGCCGAGGTCGGCCAGGCGGGCGTAGATGCCGCCCTCTCCCGAGTCGGGCTCGGTAATGGGCGTCCCGGTGACGAGTGCGGCATCCAGGTGGGAGGTCGCGAGCATGACGGGCTTCCCGTCGAGCAGGAATCTCCGCCGACGGACGCACGTGGGCGCGCCGGCGGCGACGCCGAGTGCGACGGCCATCGTGCCCGAGGCCGGTTCCTCCTTGACCCCGATGAACTCGACCTCGGGGTCACGCCCCTTGGCATCCGCGTCCCAGATGGATCCGCCCGCACCCCAGACCTCGACGGACAGCCGCTGGATTCCGCGACGCCTGATGACGACCCGGAAGTGGCGCACGAACACCCCGGCACCCTTGCGCGCCTCGGCCAGACCCTCCGCCTGAAGCACTCCGAGCGCCTGCCGTGCGGTCATCCGGGCGACCCCGTAGGTGACCATCAGATCGCTTTCTCCGGGCAACCGGTCTCCGGGGCCGTACTCGCCCGAGGCGATGGCGTCCTTCAGAGCGGCGGCCATGCTCTGGTATTTCGGTTGCCGCCCGGCGGCCTTTCTCGGCATGAGCCCCTCCCTGATCACGCCACGCAGCCTAGAGGGCCCACTGGTCACGGACGTGCACCTTCGCCCCATATCCGCCAGGCTCGAACATATCTAGACATCTCTTGACGGCATCACTCAGTGAGCGCTTCACTCCATACCTATCTAGATATGTGAGGTGGAGATGAACCAGCCCCCTGCGGCTCAGGAACTCTGGATCCTGCCACGCGGCGCCCGCGCCCCCGGGAGGGCACGAGCCCTGCTGCGGGAGCTGTTCGAGGGGTGGAACGTGGCCGGAGCAGCAGCCGACACCGCCGAGCTGCTGCTCTCCGAGCTGGTCACCAACGCCGTACGCCACGCCCACGCGCCGCACGGCAGGGACATCGGAGTCCGGCTCGCGCGGTACGGCGACGTGGTCCGGGTGGAGGTGTCCGATGCGGGGCCGGCCGCCGTCCTCGCACCCCGGACCGCCGACGAGTCGGACGAGCGCGGCCGGGGGCTCGCGATCGTGGCGGCACTGGCAGTGCGGTGGGGGCAGTACCCCCGGGCCCATGGAATCGGCAAGGCCGTATGGGCCGAGATCCCGGTCAAGGGGTAGGGAGCCGCTTCACCACGGGGGGCTTCTCCAGCGGCTTGTTCTCGCAGCCGAGGGCCTCGGTGACGCGGCGGGTCATGAGGTACGTGAGGGTCATCCGCTGATCCTTGGCAGCCTGGTCCGCGACCGGCCGGGACGGGCGGAAGGAGAACATGGCGTCGGCCGAGAGCCGCACGTTCCGCGACTGCGCACCGAGTTCGCCGGGAAGGTCGCACTGGACGAGCAACGTGGCCCCGCTGTCGCTCGCCACGCCGCCCGTACCGTTCCATGCGTAGGAAGCACTGCCGGGCGAAACGGGCACGTCGGAGGTCGCCCGGGGGGACCAGCCGAACGAGAAGATCGCATAGGCGCCACGCTGCCCGTCATCCACCTCGTACCGGCATGCGGCGGTGAAGTACGAGTCCTTCCCCGGCCGCATGTGCTGTACCGCCCATTTCACCTTGTCCACGAGAGCACTCGTGGACTTGTAGGCCTTCGTCTCGAAGTCCTCGGTGGCAAGGATCTTCCGCACGAGCGCCTCTTCGTCCGAAGAGGCGCTGGTCCCACACGGATTCGCCGCCTCCGCCCCGGAGTCGCCCGAGGTACACGACGCCAGCGCCAGTACGCAGACGAGCGCGGCCGTCGAGCGCCCGAGAGCCTTGATCACGTCACGGCTTGAGGTGTGCACGAGCAGCCTCCCGTCCCGAGGTGAAGCCCTCGCCCGCCTCGTTCTTCGCGTGACCGAACGCGGAATCGCCGGTGATGTTCCGATCACGTCCCCACACATCGAACAATTCGTTGGTTCCCTGTTGGCCCGCACCGTAGTTCTTGCTGGAATCCTGCTTGCTCTGCCCCTCGGCCTCGTCCTTGATGCCTTCGACCCACTCGTACTTCAGTGAGTCGATCAGTGAACCACCGACCGTGCTCACGACCGGGATCTCGCCGATGAGCCCGTTGGCGACCGCAGCCGTGTGTTCCGACGTGCCCTCTGCCCACTGGACCTTGTCGTCTTCCCTGTCCTTGTAGACATCGGCACCGATGCCGTTGAGCGCGCCGTTGGCCACGCCGATGCCGTGGGCACGGTTGTCCCAGTCCGCGCTCACACCGTGCATGTCGCCCTTGTACGGCGCGGCGGTGGCGAGCTGTTCCGCCGAATACGCCCGCTCGGCCTCGACCATCAGGGCGTAGGCCGGGCCGTCGTCCGCGATGCCGCGCATCACGCGGATCAGGCTGCCCTGGCCGACTGCGATCTGGGCCTTGTCACCCGACCCGTGGATCGAGTCGCTGCCGCTGACCATCCCCAGATCGGATTCCTGACCACCCAGGATGAGGTGCGTGTCGGCGACGTAGTCGACCAGTGCTTTCGCCATCGGCTGTTGCAGGCCCTCCAGGTCCTTGGGGAACTCGTCGCCGCCCATCTCGTCGTCGAGGAGGCGGACGGCGTTGTGCATGACCCGGGCCTGGCCCTCGGTGTGGGGGCCGGGCGGGCCCAGCTTCTCGCCGTCGACGTGGCCGGTGGCCGCCGCCTGGATGGCCGCGCCGAGGCCCGCCGTCTTGTCGCCGTGCATCCCCATCGGCTGGCCGACGCCGGTCGAGAACCAGGGGTCCGGCATGTCGCGGTCCTTGAGCAGGTACTTCAGGTGCTCGTTCTTGTTGCCGGCCGCGTCGGGGTCGAGGAAGTACGTCGCCGAGTCCGGGTCCTTGGCCATGATGCCCAGGAGACCGTCCAGCGGGTCGGAGACCAGGTTGGGGCGCTGGGAATCGTAGGCGTGGTCGTACATGTGCGGCTTCGACTTCTCGGCCTCGATCATGCCGTCGCCGAGGTCGTTGAGGAACTGCTTGCCGTAGCCGTCGCCGTTGGCCATGAGGGTGACCAGCGACTGGTACCCGTACGTCGGCCGCGCGCCGTCGGCCACCAGCTCGGCGCCGTGCTCCTTGAGCCCGTCGACGAACGGCTTGTACGCGTAGCTCCCGGGGTCCTTCGTGCCGGAGGCGACCGTCGAGGCGAGGCCGGCGTTGATCGACTCGTAGAGCTTCTTGTCGGCCGCCGACGCCCCGCGGTCGTTGGACGCCAGGTTCATCTGGTCGGCGAGGTGCAGGGTGTCCTTCGCGCCGAGGGCGTGCAGGTACGCCTCGCTGAAGTGCTTGTCGTCGCCGTTCTGCTTGAGGATCTCGTTGTAGTGCCGCAGTTCCTCCGGGGAGGCCTTGCCGTCGCGGACCTTCGAGGTGAGCGCGAGGGCCTCCACGGCCTCGACGTCGCCGACCGGCTTGGAGTTGAAGCCGAACATCGCGGTTCCGTCGGCGCCCGAGGCGTTCAGCAGGGCGGTCTTGACGTCGGCGTCGAACTCCGTGACCGCCCTGACCGCGTCGCCTATCCCGCGCGTCCAGGACCGCTCGATCTCCGGGAGGTCCGGGTCGTGGCGGATCGCCTTCGCGGTGGCCGCGTCGACCTTGCCGAAGTCGTAGCTCGCGATGCCCTGGTCCGAGACCTTCATGCCGGCGGTCTCGGCGTCCGCGACGGCGGACTTCACCCGGCCCTTGAGGTCCGTGAACCGGCTGTGCGCGTCACGGAGCAGCGACTCCATGGCCAGCGCCTCCTTCTGCGCGGAGGCGAACTCCCCTCGCGTCAAGCCCGCGTTGGTGGCGGCGGTCTGCGCGCTGGAGCCCATCCAGCCGTTGCCGGCGGACACGCTCTGGACCTCGTCCTTGTAGACGTCCTCCATGGTCTTGAACTGGGTCGCCATGGCTTTCCAGCCGTCGGCGGCCGTGGTCAGCGCGGAGAGGTCCGTCTGTACGATCTCGGAATAGCTCGGCATGCCAAGTCCCCTAGAGTCCCGCGACCTTGGACTGCCCCGGCTGGAAGCTGCGGCCCGTCAGCTGGTCGTTGCCGGTGAACAGGTTCGAGGCCCCGCGCAGCGCCGTCTTCTCCGAATTGAGCCTGGCCATCAGGCGCTTCACCTGGTCGTCCCAGTGCGTGTGCGCCTTCGTCAGGCCCGCTGCCGTGTCCCAGCCGGTGAAGGCCTTGACGGCGGTCTTCGTCGGTTCGTCGGCCGCGTCCGCCGCCTTCTTCGTACCGGGCTGCAGGACGTTCTCGATGGTGTTGGCCGCCTTCTTCTTCGCGGGAGGGGCCGTCGCGAGGGTGCCGGGGATGCCCGGCGTGGTGGATCCGCCCGGATCGGCGGCGAGTTGGTTCAGCCTCATCCTCGGGGACGGGCCTTCGGGCGCGCCCTGCCCGCCACCGTTCCACTCCTGCTCGAACGACACTGTTCCCCCCGCGTGTTCCGACTCGGCCCCCCGGGCCGCTGCGTGTTGGATCCCCCGCGTGCCGGCCCCTGCGTGCCGGGTCCGCTGCGTTGGATCTCGGGCAGCCTACCCAGTCGCCACCGGGTGCCCCCACAGGGCGGAAGAAGCGTGGGGAACCCGTGTACGAATCGTGTACGACCCGTGCCGGGGCTCTGGCCGGACCTCTGGCCGAACCTCTGGCCGCGGCTCTGGCCGGACCTCTGGCCGAACCTCTGGTCGGGGCTCTAGAGGTGCGTCGGCGCGAACATCCGCAGGGCCGTCGGGAGGACCAGGACCGACGGGCCGGGGGCGGCGAGGCTCTTGGCGAGGTCCTCGCGGAGGGTCTCCTCAGTGGTGGTGGCCGCCGGGACGCCGAAGGAGGCGGCCAGGGCGACGAAGTCGGGGCGGGTGAGTTCGGTGCCCGTCGAGCGGCCCTCGAAGGCGGAGGTCATGTACTCGCGCAGGATGCCGTAGCCGCCGTCGTCCACGATCAGCCAGGTGACGTCGAGGTCGTGCTGTCTGGCGGTGGCCAGCTCCGCGAGCGAGTACATCGCGCCGCCGTCGCCCGAGACGGCCAGGACCGGGGTGCCCGGTTCGGCGACGCAGGCGCCGAGGGCCGCCGGGAAGGCGTAGCCGAGGCCGCCCGCGCCCTGGGCCGAGTGCATGGTGTTGGGGTGCTTGGCGTCGAAGGCGGACCAGGCCCAGTAGGACAGGATCGTCATGTCCCAGAAGGACGGGGAACGGGCGGGCAGGGCGGCGCGGATCGACGTCAGGAGCTGCTGTTCCAGGGTCAGGTCCTGCTCCGCGAGGCGGGCCGCGATGGCGGACAGGACCAGGCGCACACGCTCCGGCGCCGTCGGGTCCGGGCGCTCGGACACCGTCTCCAGGAGGGCCTGGAGGGCGAGTCGGGCGTCGGCGTGGATGCCCAGGCCCGCGTGGTTGGACTCCAGCTTCCCGAGGTCCGCCTCGATCTGGACGACCCGCCCCTCGGGGAAGAAGGTGTGGTAGTTCGAGGAGAGTTCGCCGAGCCCCGAGCCCACGACGAGCAGGACGTCCGCGTCCTCCAGGAAGTCCGTCATGTGGCGGTCCTCCAGCCAGGACTGGAGGGACAGCGGGTGCGTCCACGGGAAGGCGCCCTTGCCGCCGAAGGTGGTGACGACCGGTGCGTTCAGGCGTTCCGCGAGCTGCTTGAGCTTGCCGGCCGCGTCGGAGCGCACGACCCCGCCGCCCGCGATGATCACCGGGCGTTCGGCGTTCTCCAGCCAGTGCGCGGCCACGGCGGTGAGTTCCGGGCGCGGGGCGAGCTCGTGCGGGGTCGCGTCCACGCCCGTGACCTGCGGGATCAGGGTCTCGGCACGCAGTACGTCCTCCGGGATCTCCACCCAGACGGGCCCGTGCGGGGCGGTCAGCGCCGACTCCCAGGCCTCGGCGACGACCGAGGGGATCTGGGAGGGGGTGCGGGCGATGTGGACGGACTTCACGACCTCGCGGAACGACGCGGCCTGGTCCCGCAGTTCGTGCAGGTGCCCGCGCCGGCCCCCGCCGAGGCCCGCGGTCGGGACCTGGGAGGAGAGGGCGAGGACGGGGGCGGAGGCCGCCGCGGCCTCCGCGAGGGCGGGCAGGGCGGTCAGGGCGCCCGGCCCGGTGGACAGCAGCAGCGGGACGGCCTCGCCGGTCAGCCGGCCGTACGCGTCGGCGGCGAAGGCCGCGTTGTTCTCGACCCGCAGCCCGACCAGCCGCAGATCGGACCGTCCCACCGCGTCGAACATCGCCAGGGCGTGCTGCCCCGGCAGCCCGAACACGGTGGTGGCGCCGAGCGAACGCAACGTCTCCACGACCAGGTCCCCGCCCGTCCGCCCCGGGGGCGGCGCGAGGGCCGCCGCCTTCTGGGCTTCGGTGGGACGGAGTACCAGGTCGTGGTCGTGCGTCACTTCGCTTACTTGCCCTTCGCCTGCGCGATCTGTCGCGACATGATCGTGGTCAGCTCGTACGCGGTGTGCGAGGCCGCGACCGAGGTGATCTCGGCGTGATCGTACGCCGGGGCGACCTCGACCACGTCGGCGGAAACGAGATTGCAGGAGGACAGTCCGCGGATGATCTCCAGCAGCTCGCGGGAGGTCATGCCGCCCGCCTCCGGGGTGCCGGTGCCGGGGGCGTGCGCCGGGTCCAGCACGTCGATGTCGATGGAGATGTACAGGGGGCGGTCCCCGATGCGCTGGCGGAGCTGGTCGGCGACCTCGTCGGCGCCGCGCCGGTAGACGTCGGCGGAGGTCACGATGCCGAAGCCCATCTTGGCGTCGTCGGTCAGGTCCTGCTTGCCGTACAGCGGGCCGCGGGTGCCGACGTGCGAGAGCGCCTCGGTGTCGAGGATGCCCTCCTCGACGGCGCGGCGGAACGGGGTGCCGTGCGTGTACTCGGCGCCGAAGTAGGTGTCCCAGGTGTCGAGGTGCGCGTCGAAGTGGAGCAGCGCGACCGGGCCGTGCTTCTTGGCGACCGAGCGGAGCAGCGGGAGGGCGATGGTGTGGTCGCCGCCGAGGGTCATCAGGCGGGAGCCGGCGCCGAGCAGTTCGTCGGCGGCGGCCTCGACCTGGTCGACGGCCTCGTTGATGTTGAAGGGGTTCACGGCGATGTCGCCGGCGTCGGCGACCTGGGCGAGCGCGAACGGGGAGGCGTCCTGCGCCGGGTTGTACGGGCGCAGCAGGCGCGAGGCCTCGCGGATGGCGTTGCCGCCGAAGCGGGCGCCCGGGCGGTAGGAGACACCGGAGTCGAAGGGCACGCCGACGACGGCCACGTCGGCCGAGCCGACCTCGTCGAGGCGGGGCAGCCGGGCGAAGGTCGCGGGGCCCGCGTAGCGCGGGATGCGGGAGGAGTCGACGGGTCCGCGCGGCTGCGTGCTCATCAGGGGGTGCCTTCCGGAGGGGGTGTGCGGTCCTTCGAGCGTAAACGGACATCCCGGGGTCTCGAAGTGTACGTTTCATCCATTGAGTCCCCTCGATGTGTACGGAGTATCCATGCCGCGCATGGCGCAGGAGCAGCAGCCGCCCACCCCCGGCGTGGAGCTGGGGGCCCTGCTCGCGGACCGGGAGCTGGGGCTGCGCTCGCTCGCGCCGGGCGGCGGCGGGGCAACGACCCCCTCGACCCTCTCGGCCCCCGCCACGCCCACGGCCTCCGTACACGCCGTCCACGCCTCGGAGATGCCCGACCCGTCCCCGTACCTGCTCGGCGGGGAACTGCTGCTGACGGCGGGCGCCTGGCTGGGCCGGGACGACGGGCCGGGCACGGGGAGGGGAGCGGGCGGCGGGGCGCGGACGGCGGGCGACGGGGCGCCGGTCGGGGCGGACCGGGGCGCGGCGAGCGCGCTCCGGTACGTCGAGCGGCTCGTACGGGCCGGGGTGGCCGCGCTCGGCTTCGGTGTCACCCCCGTGCACGGGACCGTGCCGCGGGAGCTGACGGCCGCCTGCGTCGCGCTCGGGCTGCCGCTCGTGGAGGTCCCGCCGGGCACCCCGTTCACGGCGGTGGCCCGTACCGTCTGGCGGCTGATGGCGCAGGCCCGTACGGCCGAGCTGCGCCGGGTCGCCGAGGCCCAGCAGTCCCTGGCGGCGGCGGCTTCGCGCCCCGATCCGGTCCCGGCGGTCCTGGCCCGGCTGGCCACCGCCGTGTCCGGGCACGCGGCCCTGGTCACCCCGGGCGGGCCGGACCGCTCCGCCGGACGGCCGGTCCCCGAGCCGGCCCGGGAGGCGTTGGCGGCCCTGGCGCGCCACGTCGGCGCGCCCGGCCCGGCCACCGCCACCGACCGGGCGGCCGGCTGGCACCTGTCGGTGTACACCCTGGGACGCCGCCCACCCGGCGCCGCCCCCGACCCGACGGGCGCGGGCACGCCCTCTCCCCCCGCCGACCCCGGCTCCCCCGCGCCACAGGCCGTCCCGGCTCCCCCCGGGCCGGTACTCGCCCTGGCGACCCCGCTGCGCGCGCCGGGCGACCAGACGATCGCGTCGATCGCCGCCGTGCTGCTGACCCTGCTCACCGCCGACCGGCCCGGCGGGTCCGGCGAGGCGGCCGTCCTCACCCGGCTGCTGCTCGGCGCCACCCCCGCCCAGGCACTCGGGCCCGGCCCGTGGACGGCGGTGCACGCCCGCGGCGGCGGCGACCCCGCCGCCCTGGCCGCCGCGCTCGGCACCCCTCTGTACGCCGCCGAGGGCACCCTCGTACGCCTCCTCACCCCGCGTGATCCCGGCCCCCGGCCGGGCTGGCGGCTCGGCGTGAGTTCGCCCGCGCCGGCCGCGCCCGAGGCGCTGGTCGCCGCCGACGCTCAGGCCGCCCGCGCCCTCCAGCGCGCCGAGAGCGCCCGCGCGCCCCTGGCCCGCCACGCGGACACCGGTGTGGCCGGGCTGGTGGGCGAAGCCGAGGCCCGCGCGCACGCCGAGGCGGTGCTGGCGCCGCTGGGCCCCGTGCTGCGGGAGACCCTGCGCGGCTGGCTGGCCCATCACGGAAGCTGGGACCGGACCGCGGCGGCTCTGGGCGTGCACCGCAACACGGTCCGCCAACGCATCGCCCGCTGCGCGGCGCTGTTGGAGCGGGACCCCGACGACGCGGACGTGCGGATGGAGTTGTGGTTCGCCCTGCGCTGGGCCGCCGTGCCCCCGGCGGGTTCTCCACCGCCCGACCCCCGGGACTGACGGCCCCGACCGGACCGGCGGTCGCGAAGTGAGCGCGGGCTCAGGGAAGTTGTGATCCCGGGGACGCGCCCACCGACGGCCCGCCCACCGGCTGCCCGCGCGGCGACGGGGCCACCACGGCTCCGGTCGCCGCACGCAGGACCCGGACCTACGCTGGACTCACCGGAGGCGGCGGGGGCCGTCGACCGGATCTCGCCTCGCCGATGGCCAGTTGACGCCATCGCCCCGAGCCGGCCGTGCGGCCCGATCCCGGGACCGCCCCCTCGTGCGCCGGACTTCCCGCATGCCCCCGTGCGACCAGGAGGTCGCCATGCACCACACCCGGACACACCGCCGCGCCGCGGCCGTCGCCGCGGCGGCCCTGCTGGCCGGAGGCCTACTGCCGGCGACGGCCGCATCGGCGACCGTCGCCGCCTCCGCGGGCCTCCCGTCGGCGGTCGGCCCGGCCGAGCAGCAGGCCATGCTCGCCGAGACCAACAGCATCCGCCAACAGAACGGTCAGCCGCCCCTGAGCTGGGACGGCGGTCTCGCGAACCAGGCCCAGGGATGGGCCGACAACCCGAAGTCCTCCGCGGGCGACCGGCTGAACCACAGCTCGTTGAACGTCGCCGAGAACATATCGAGCGTCGGACCGGACGGAGCCGTCGGTCAGTGGGCCTCCGAGAAGGGCGCCTACGACGCCGCGGGGCCCGACCACGACACCAATAGCGACTCGTACGCGGACTGGGGCCACTACTACAACATGGTCCAGCCCGGCTACAGCAGGATGGGCTGCGGCGCGAGGAGCGGCGCCGGCGTCCAGGGCGGCTGGGTCACCGTGTGCCACTACTCCTGACCCGCCCGACCACCCGACCCCGACCCCGGACCCCCCGACGGCGACGCGGGGTGGGACCGAACCCCACGCACCCCCCTTCCGATCCCCCGTCGACCGTCCGCGCGCAGCGCCCGGCAGACCCCGTGCCGGGCGCTGCGCGCCGTGTGCCGCGCCTCTCTCTGGACGGATGGACAACTCGCCGGTAACTTTGTATGAGCAAGCGCTTAGACATAAGCGGCGGACCGCCGCGACGAAGGGAGTCCGGCCGTGCGCCGTACCGTTTTCAACGAGGACCACGAGGCGTTCCGCGAGACCATCCGGGACTTCATCGAGACCGAGGTCGTGCCGGTCTACGACGACTGGTTCCAGGCCGGTCAGGCGCCCCGCGACTTCTACTACAAGCTCGGTGAGCTGGGCATCTTCGGCATCAACGTGCCCGAGGAGTTCGGTGGCGCGGGCCTGGACACCCACAAGTTCGAGGCCGTCCTCTACGAGGAGACCTCCCGCGCGGGCGTCAACTTCGGCGGCTCCGGCGTGCACGTGCTGCTCGCCCTGCCCTACATCAAGATGCTGGCCGACGACGAGCAGAAGAAGCGCTTCCTGCCGAAGTTCGTCACCGGCGAGGAGATGTGGGCGCTGGCGATGACCGAGCCGGGCACCGGCTCCGACGTCGCGGGCATGAAGACCACCGCCAAGCTCTCCGAGGACGGTACGCACTACGTCCTCAACGGCTCCAAGACCTTCATCACGGGTGGCGTGCACGCCGACCGGGTGATCGTCTGCGCCCGCACCTCCTCCCCGCGCGAGGACGACCGCCGCTTCGGCATCTCCCTCTTCGCCGTGGACACCAAGTCCGCGGGCTACTCGATCGGCCGCAAGCTCGACAAGCTGGGCCTGCGCACGTCCGACACCGCCGAGCTGGCGTTCGTCGACGTGAAGGTCCCGGTCGAGGACCTGATGGGCGAGGAGAACAAGGGCTTCCACTACCTCGGCGCGAACCTTCCCTCCGAGCGCTGGGGCATCGCCTTCGGCGCGTACGCCCAGGCCAAGGCCGCCGTCCGGTTCGCCCAGCAGTACGTGACGGACCGCACCGTCTTCGGCAAGCCGGTCGCCCACTTCCAGAACACCAAGTTCGAACTGGCCTCCTGCCAGGCCGAGGTGGACGCGGCCGAGGCCGTCGCCGACCGCGCCCTGGAGGCCCTGGACGCCGGTGAGCTGACGGCCGCCGAGGCCGCGTCCGCGAAGCTCTTCACGACCGAGGTCGCGCACCGCGTCATCGACAAGTGCCTCCAGCTGCACGGCGGTTACGGCTACATGAACGAGTACCCGATCGCCCGCCTGTACGCCGACAACCGCGTGAACCGCATCTACGGCGGCACCAGCGAGGTCATGAAGTCCATCATCGCCAAGTCCATGGGCCTGTAAGGGATTCCGGACCCGCGCGGGACCTACCCTTCCCCCATGAACGAGGCTCTGACGACGCTCCTCGATCTGCTCGACCTGGAGCAGATCGAGGAGAACATCTTCCGCGGTACCAGCCGTTCGGCGCTGGTACCGCGCGTCTTCGGCGGACAGGTCGCGGCCCAGGCGCTGGTCGCGGCCGGTCGGACCGTGCCCGGGGACCGCACCGCGCATTCGCTGCACTCGTACTTCCTGCGCGCCGGCGACCCCGGCGCGCCCATCGTGTACTCGGTGGACCGGATCCGCGACGGGCGCTCCTTCACCACCCGCCGGGTGGTGGCGGTCCAGCACGGCCAGCCGATCTTCCACCTCTCCGCGTCCTTCCAGACGTACGAGGAGGGGCTGGACCACCAGACGGCGATGCCGGACGCCCCCGATCCCGAGACCCTGCCCACCGCCGCCGAGGCCCTGCCCGCGTACCGGGGGATCTTCCGCGACCCGGACACGGTGGAGCGGCTGATCGAGGCACGGGGCGCGGTGGACCTGCGGTACGCGACGACCCCTCCGTGGGGCAGTGTCGGGCAGCCGGTCGAGCCGCGCTCGCAGGTGTGGTTCCGTACCGCCGGGAAGCTGGAGAGCGACGACGCCCTGCTGCACACCTGCCTGGCCACGTACGTCTCCGACATGACCCTGCTCGACTCGGTGCTGCTCGCGCACGGCCGGGGCGGCTGGGCCGTCGGTGACGTGGTGGGCGCCTCGCTGGACCACGCGATGTGGTTCCACCGGCCGTTCCGCGCCGACGAGTGGCTGCTGTACGACCAGGAGTCCCCCTCGGCCGCCGCCGGCCGGGGTCTGGGGCAGGCCCGCATCTGGACCCAGGACGGGCGGCTGGCCGTCACCGTCATCCAGGAGGGCGTGGTGCGCGTCCCGCGCGGCTGAGCCCGCGGGCGAGCGGGACCGGGGCCGGCCCCCGTTTGCTCAGTCCCACCAGAATCCCCAGGTCCGCGCGCCGACGACGGCCTCGTCCGCGTAGGCGTGCACGCTGCCGGAGCCCTGCCAGACGTTGTCGGGGCAGAAGGCGAAGTGCTCGGCGGCGACCGGGAGGGCGGCGGCCCGCGTCGCGGGCGGGGCGGCCACCGAGAGGTGGAGCTCGTCGAAGCCGAGGGCGAGGACGCGGGCGCCGTAACGGTCTTCCCAGGAGCGCAGGACGGTGCTGACGCGAACCGTGTCGTTCTCGTGGTTCAGCGGGCCGCGCCACCCCATCGCCGTGGGCGCGTCCGCTCCCCGGGCCGCCGGTATCAGGGCGAGTCGGGGGCTCGGCAGGACGCCCTCCCGGATCAGCTCGTCGGCCCGGGCGACGGCCTGTTCCTCCGGGTCGCCGTCCGGGACCCCGGGCTGGGCGAGCCCCGGCCACTCCCGACCGAAGGGCGCGATCAGCTCCGCGCCCTCGGCTCCCTCCTCGGGGTCGGGGACCACCCCCGCCCAGTACGCGCGCAGGACCGGCTCCACGTGGTGGTCGTCGGGGTCGGACATCTCGCGGGGCCGCAGCTCACCGCGGGTCCACCAGTCCTCCAGGCCGCGGCGGTCCTGGAACAGCAGCGCCTGGAGGCCGGCCGCCCGTGCCGGGCCGCGGTGGACGGCGAGCGCTCCGGGGCCCACGGGGTCGTCGGAGACCCACACCGACGGGGATCGGCGCGCGAACCGTCGGCCGGGCCCGTCGATCAGCGTGCCGGGCGGCAACGCGAGCCCCAGGGAACGGCCTTGCGGGTCGGCGGCCAACACGGACAGCGGGTTCGGCGTCTTGGTCATGGGGCGACCGTAGGCGCCGACACTGACAACGCCCGCCCCTCGGGGCGCCGTTGCCGGTCCGGGCGCCGTTGCCGGTCGGAACGGAAGGGACGGCCCGGAGGGCCTACGCCTTGAGCTTGGCCCAGATCGCGCCGAGCGCGGCGATGTCCGCGTCGTCGAGCCGGCCGTCGAAGACCTCGGCGAGGGCCTCGCGGCGGGTGGCGTCGGCCTCCCGGAAGGCGCGCCGGCCCGCGTCGGTCAGGGCGATCCGCACGGAGCGCGCGTCGGTCGGGGAGGGTATCCGCTCGACGAGGCCGCGCGCCTGGAGCGAGTCGGCGACCCGGGAGACCTGGCTGCGGCTGAGCAGGGTCCTGGCCCCCAGCTCGGAGGAGGCGACCGGCTCCTCCTGGGCGTGGAGCCACAGCATCACCTCGAACCACGAGAGCGGCAGGTCGTGCCGCCGGGTGAGGGCCTGGTCGACCCGGGCGGTGAGGGTGGTGCCGGCCCAGACCAGGCCGTAGAAGGCGTGGTCGCGGGGGGTGAGTCCACCCATGGAGAGCTCGTTGTGCGCCATGCCGAGGAGCCTACCTAATTGCGTGCACACGCACACACGGCTAATGTGTGTGTGCACGCACAGAAAAGCATCGATTCTCAGGAGACCCCCCATGTCCGTCACCCCCACCCCCACCGGCCCCAAGGTCGTCCTCATCACCGGCACCTCGACCGGCATCGGCCTGGCCGCCGCGGTCGCCGCCGCCCGCGCGGGCCTGCACACCGTCGCCACCATGCGCAACACCGGCCGCGCCGACGCCCTGCTGGAGGCGGCCGCCGAAGCCGGCGTCTCCGACCTGATCCAGGTCAAGCCGCTCGACGTGACGGACGCCGACTCCGTGGCCCGCTGCGTGGCGGAGATCGTCGCCGAACACGGACGACTCGACGCCGTGGTGAACAACGCGGGCGCCGGGTTCGTCGGCACGATCGAACAGCACGGCATGGAGCCGGTCCGGGCCGCGATGGAGGTCAACTACTTCGGCGTCGTCGAGGTCACCCGGGCGGCGCTCCCCCACCTGCGCGCCTCGGGCGGCCGGGTCATCACGGTGACGAGCGTCGGCGGCATGATCGGCCAGCCGTTCAACGAGGCCTACTGCGCGGCCAAGTTCGCCGTCGAGGGCTTCATGGAGTCGCTCGCCCCGGTCGTCGCGACCACCGGCGTCCAGGTGGCCGTCGTCGAACCGGGCGCCGTCGCCAGCGAGTTCGTCGCCACCATCGGAATCGACGTACCGGCCCTGCTCACCGAGGCCGGACCGTACGCCCCCGCGCTCCAGGCCTACCTCGGGCGCACCTCACAGGCCTTCGACAACGCCCAGACCTCGGCCGAGGCCGCCGCTCCCGTCGTCGAGGCGCTGACCGCGGAGCGGATGCCGTTCCGGGTGCAGACCTCCGACTGGGCGCGGGACTTCGTGGGCATCAAGCTGGCCGACCTCGACGGCTCGGCCGTCCAGGACTTCACCGCCGGCTGGGTCAAGTGACCACGGCCGCGACGCGGCCCTCCCGGCCGGACCCGTCGGCCGGGGCGCACGCCCCGGCTGGCGTCGGCGATCCTCAGGCCAGGCCCGCGGCGTCCAGCAGGTAGGCCACCATCGGGTCGTAGTGGCGCGGGTCCCGGACGTGGTCGTCGAGCGGGATCGCGATCTGGAGGGTGCCCTCCGCCTCGGCGAGGAACAGGGCGGGGTCGTTGCAGTCCGCGTAGCCCACCGCGTCCAGGCCCCGCTGCGCCGCGCAGCCCGCCCAGCCGTGGTCGGCCAGGACCAGGTCCGGCTGGGGGCGGTTCTCGGCCGCCAGCCCGTCCAGGATCGCGGCCATGGGCTCCGGCGAGTGGGTGTGCCACAGGGTCGCACCCCGCTCCAGCACGGCGACGTCGGCGAACTGCCATACGGAGCACTCGTCCGCGACCAGCCCGCGCGGGATGACCACGATCTCGCAACCGGCCGCCCGCAGGGCCTCGCCGGTCGCCCGGTGGACGTCCAGCAGGCCGCCGGGGTGCCCGGTGGCCAGCAGGACGCTCTGCCGGTCCAGGGCGGCCTTGCGCAGTCGGGCCGCGAGCCGGTCCAGGGCGGCGACCGTCAGTTCCGGGTCGATGGTGTCCTGGCCGTGGCGGTGGGTCGCGTCGTCGACCACTCCACAGCGTTCCGCCATCACGGCGAGCACGTCCTGCTCGTCGGCCCAGCGGTCGCCGAGTTCAAGGCCCAGCCAGTAGTGGCGGTCGCCGTTGGCGAGCTTGCGGTAGTGGGACAGGTTGTTCTCGCGCGGGGTGGCGACGTCACCCGCGATCCGCGTGCGGACCAGGTGGTCGACGAGTTCGGCTCGGCTCGGCGCTTGAGAGGACTGGGCGGGCGTCTCTATCGGCTTCGGCATACGGCCCATTCTGCCGTCGCGCGCCGTCACGCGCCGGAACCATTTCGACCCGCGGACGCCGGGCGTCACCCCGACAGCGCCCCGAAGGCGCCGTTGGCGAGCCGCCGCAGCAGGGACTCGGTGGCCTCCCGGCCCAGCGCCGCCAGGTGCGGAGTGGAGTTCAGCAGGCCGAAGACCGCGTGCACGGAGACCCGTACCTGCGCCTCCCCCACCTCGGGGTGCAGCTCGCGCACGACCTGTACCCACAGCTCGACGTACTGGCGCTGCAACTGTCGTACGAGCTTGCGGTCGGCCTCCCGCAGCCGGTCCAGCTCCCGGTCGTGCAGGGTGATCAGCGCCCGGTCGTCGAGCGCGAAGTCGATGTGGCCCTCCACGAGGGAGGCCAGCAGCGCCGTCGGGTCGCCGGCCGCCTCCTCGGCGCGCCGCCGGCCGCCCGTGAGCAGCCGCTCGCTGATCCCGACGAGCAGTTCGGCGAGCATGGCGTCCTTGCCGGCGAAGTGCCGGTACAGGCCGGGGCCGCTGATGCCCACCGCGGCCCCTATCTCGTCCACTCCGACGCCGTGGAAGCCGCGCTCGGCGAAGAGACGAGCGGCCTCACTGAGGATCTGCTCGCGACGGGTCGGGGCGGCCGCTCTGGTGCTCATGGGAAACCATTCTAGACAGGGCCGTTAGCGCTCGTTAACCTAAGGCCCATACGCGTTAACGACCATTAACCGCGTGCACCGAGCAAGGGAGCTCGACCGATGCAGCAGGCACCAGTGCTGACGAGCGCCGCGGACCCGGCGTCCGAGGCCTGGCGGACCAACGAGGCCGCCCACCGCGAACTCGCCGAGGGCCTGCGCGCCCGGCTGGAGGCGGCCCGCCTGGGCGGCGGGGAGCGGGCCCGCGCCCGCCACACCGCCCGCGGGAAGCTGCTTCCCCGCGACCGCGTGGACGCCCTCCTCGACCCCGGATCGCCCTTCCTGGAGCTGGCCCCGCTGGCCGCCGAGGGCATGTACGGGGGCGCGGCCCCGGCGGCCGGGGTCATCGCGGGCATCGGCCGGGTCAGTGGCCGCGAGTGCGTCATCGTCGCGAACGACGCCACCGTCAAGGGCGGCACCTACTACCCGATGACCGTCAAGAAGCACCTCCGCGCCCAGGAGGTGGCTCTGGAGAATCGTCTCCCCTGCCTCTACCTGGTCGACTCCGGCGGCGCCTTCCTGCCCATGCAGGACGAGGTCTTCCCCGACCGGGAGCACTTCGGCCGCATCTTCTACAACCAGGCCCGCATGTCCGGGGCCGGCATCCCGCAGATCGCGGCCGTGCTCGGTTCCTGCACCGCCGGCGGGGCGTACGTCCCGGCCATGAGCGACGAGGCCGTCATCGTGCGCGGCCAGGGCACGATCTTCCTCGGTGGCCCGCCGCTGGTGAAGGCCGCGACGGGCGAGGTCGTCACGGCCGAGGAACTGGGCGGCGGCGAGGTCCACTCCCGCACCTCGGGCGTGACCGACCACCTCGCGGAGGACGACGCGCACGCGCTGCGGATCGTACGGAACATCGTGGCGACGCTGCCCGACCGCGCGGCCCTGCCCTGGTCGGTGGAGGCTCCCGAGGAGCCGAAGGTGGACCCGTACGGCCTGTACGGCGCGGTGCCGGTCGACTCCCGCACCCCCTACGACGCCCGCGAGGTCATCGCCCGGGTCGTGGACGGGTCCCGCTTCCAGGAGTTCAAGGCGGAGTTCGGGCAGACGCTGGTCACCGGTTTCGCCCGGATCCACGGGCACCCGGTCGGCATCATCGCCAACAACGGCATCCTCTTCTCCGAGTCCGCCCAGAAGGGCGCGCACTTCATCGAGCTGTGCGACCAGCGCGGGATCCCGCTCCTCTTCCTCCAGAACATCTCGGGGTTCATGGTCGGCCGGGACTACGAGGCGGGCGGCATCGCCAAGCACGGCGCCAAGATGGTGACGGCCGTGGCGTGCGCCCGGGTCCCGAAGCTGACGGTGGTCGTCGGCGGTTCCTACGGGGCGGGCAACTACTCGATGTGCGGCCGGGCCTACTCGCCGCGCTTCCTGTGGATGTGGCCGAACGCGAAGATCTCGGTGATGGGCGGCGAGCAGGCGGCCTCCGTGCTGGCCACCGTCAAGCGGGACCAGATCGAGGGCGCGGGCCAGGACTGGCCGGCCGAGGACGAGGAGGCCTTCAAGGCCCCGGTCCGCGCGCAGTACGAGGAACAGGGCAACGCCTACTACGCCACCGCCCGCCTCTGGGACGACGGGGTCATCGACCCGATGGAGACCCGACAGGTGCTCGGGCTGGCCCTGACCGCGTGCGCGAACGCCCCCTTGGGCGACTCCGCTTTCGGCATCTTCCGCATGTGACGTGAGGACCTCTTCGATGTTCAGCACTGTTCTGGTCGCGAACCGCGGCGAGATCGCGGTCCGGGTCATCCGCACCCTGCGGGAGCTCGGCATCCGCTCCGTGGCCGTCTTCAGCGACGCCGACGCGGACGCCCGCCACGTGCGGGAGGCCGACACGGCCGTCCGGATCGGTCCGGAGGCCGCCGCCGAGAGCTACCTGTCGGTGGAGCGGCTCCTGGACGCGGCCCGCCGCACCGGCGCCGAGGCGGTCCACCCCGGGTACGGCTTCCTCGCGGAGAACGCCGCCTTCGCGGCGGCCTGCGCGGAGGCCGGGCTGGCCTTCATCGGGCCCCCGGCGAGCGCGATCTCCCTGATGGGCGACAAGATCCGGGCGAAGGAGACGGTGAAGGAGGCGGGCGTGCCCGTCGTCCCCGGCTCCTCCGGCAGCGGTCTCACCGACGCCGAACTGGTCTCCGCCTCCGAGAAGATCGGCATGCCGGTGCTGCTGAAGCCCTCCGCGGGCGGCGGCGGCAAGGGCATGCGGCTGGTCCGCGACGCGGAGCTGCTCGGCGAGGAGATCGCCGCGGCGCGGCGCGAGGCCCGGTCCTCCTTCGGTGACGACACCCTGCTCGTCGAGCGCTGGGTGGACCGGCCGCGGCACATCGAGATCCAGGTGCTGGCGGACGCGCACGGCAACGTGGTGCACCTGGGCGAGCGGGAGTGCTCGCTCCAGCGGCGCCACCAGAAGGTCGTCGAGGAGGCCCCGTCGGTCCTGCTGACGCCTCAGCTGCGGGCGTCGATGGGCGCGGCGGCCGTGGAGGCGGCCCGTTCCTGCGGGTACGTCGGCGCGGGCACCGTGGAGTTCATCGTGCCGGGCGGCGACCCGTCCTCGTACTACTTCATGGAGATGAACACCCGTCTCCAGGTGGAACACCCGGTGACGGAACTGATCACCGGCCTGGACCTGGTCGAACAGCAACTGCGGGTCGCGGCGGGAGCCCCCCTCGGGTTCGGGCAGGAGGACGTGACCCTGACCGGCCACGCCATCGAGGCCCGCGTCTGCGCCGAGGACCCGGCCCGCGGGTTCCTGCCCTCGGGCGGTACGGTCCTGGCCCTGTCGGAACCGTCCGGCGGGGCGGTGCGCACCGACTCCGGTCTGACGGCCGGCGTGCCGGTGGGTTCCGCCTACGACCCGATGCTGTCCAAGGTCATCGCGTACGGGCCGGACCGCGCGAGCGCCCTGCGGTTGCTGCGGGGGGCCCTCGCGGACACCGTGATCCTGGGCGTCCAGACCAACGCCGGTTTCCTGCGGCGGCTGCTGGCGCACCCCGACGTGGTGTCGGGCGACCTCGACACCGGGCTGGTCGAGCGCGACCTCGCGGCACTGCTCCCGGAGGGAATCCCGGACGAGGTGTACGCGGCGGCGGCACTGCTCGCCGAGGAGCCCGCGCCGGCGCGGCCGGGAGGGTGGGTGGACCCGTTCGACGCCGCCGACGGCTGGCGCCTGGGCGGCAGCCCCGCCTGGACGGTCCACCACCTGCGCCTCCCTGGGCAGGACCCGGTGGAGGTCCGCACCCGCCCGGCCGGCCGCGACACGGAGATCCTCCCCGCGAGCTCCGGTACAGCGGTCCGCGGCCGGATCGTGGCCCGGACCCCCGACACGGTCACGGTGGAACTCGACGGCGTCACCCACCGCTTCAGCCACGCCGCCTCCCCGGAGGGCACCTGGCTCGGCCGCGACGGCGACTCCTGGCACCTCCAGCGCCACGACCCCGTCGCCGCGGCGCTCACCGGGCGCGGCCACGGCGGCGCGGGCACGTTGGCCGCCCCGATGCCCGGCACCGTCACCGTCGTGAAGGTGGCCGTCGGGGACCGGGTGGCGGCCGGTCAGAGCCTGCTCGTGGTGGAGGCGATGAAGATGGAGCACGTCATCTCCGCCCCGCACGCCGGCACGGTCACCGAACTCGACGTGACGCCCGGCACCACCGTCGCCATGGACCAGATCCTGGCCGTGGTCGCCCCGGAGGAAGAGGAGGGCGCCGAGTGAACGGCCTGCCCATGACGGTCCCCGATCCCGGGCTGCCGACCCGCGTCCGCATCCACGAGGTGGGTGCCCGCGACGGACTGCAGAACGAGAAGACGTCCGTACCGACCGAGGTGAAGGCCGAGTTCGTCCACCGGCTCGCCGCGGCCGGCCTCACCACCATCGAGGCCACCAGCTTCGTCCACCCCAAGTGGGTGCCCCAGCTCGCCGACGCGGAACAGCTCTTCCCGCTGCTCTCCGACGTGTCCGCCGACCTGCCCGTCCTCGTCCCCAACGAGCGCGGCCTGGACCGCGCGCTCGCCCTGGGGGCCGATCGGATCGCGGTGTTCGGTTCCGCGACGGAGACCTTCGCGGCCCGCAACCTCAACCGGACCGTCGCCGAGTCCCTGGCCATGTTCGAGCCCGTGGTGGCCCGGGCGAAGGAGCGGGGCGCCCATGTGCGCGGGTACCTCTCCATGTGCTTCGGCGACCCCTGGGAGGGCGCCGTGCCCGTCCCGCAGGTGGTCTCCGTGGCCAAGGCCCTGCTGGACCTCGGCTGCGACGAACTGAGTCTCGGCGACACCATCGGCGTCGCCACCCCGGGCCATGTCGGGGCCCTCCTCGACGGGCTCGACGAGGTGGGCGTGGAGACCGGCCGGATCGGTGTCCACTTCCACGACACCTACGGCCAGGCCCTCTCCAACACCCTCGCCGCGCTCCGACGCGGCGTGACCACGGTCGACGCCTCCGCCGGCGGCCTCGGCGGCTGCCCGTACGCGAAGAGCGCCACCGGCAACCTGGCCACCGAGGACCTCGTGTGGATGCTCGACGGCCTCGGCATCGAGACCGGGGTCGACCTGGCCGCCCTCACCGCCACGAGCGTGTGGATGGCCGAGCGGTTGGGGCGCCCCAGCCCCTCCCGTACCGTCCGCGCCCTCTCCCACAAGGAGTAACGAAGACATGTCCCTCGACCACCGGCTCACCCCCGAGCACGAGGAACTCCGCCGCACCGTCGAGGCCTTCGCGCACGACGTCGTCGCCCCCAAGATCGGCGACCTGTACGAGCGGCACGAGTTCCCGTACGAGATCGTCCGCGAGATGGGCCGCATGGGCCTGTTCGGCCTGCCCTTCCCGGAGGAGTACGGCGGCATGGGCGGCGACTACCTCGCCCTCGGCATCGCCCTGGAGGAGCTGGCCCGCGTCGACTCCTCGGTCGCCATCACCCTGGAGGCCGGCGTCTCGCTCGGCGCCATGCCGATCCACCTGTTCGGCACCGAGGAGCAGAAGCGGGAGTGGCTGCCGAGGATGTGCTCCGGCGAGGTGCTGGGTGCCTTCGGTCTGACCGAGCCGGACGGCGGCTCGGACGCGGGCGGCACCCGTACGACGGCCGTCAAGGACGGTGACGAGTGGGTGATCAACGGCTCGAAGTGCTTCATCACCAACTCCGGTACGGACATCACCGGGTTGGTCACGGTCACCGCGGTGACCGGGCGCAAGGCGGACGGTCGGCCCGAGATCTCCTCGATCATCGTGCCGTCCGGCACGCCCGGCTTCACGGTGGCGGCCCCGTACTCCAAGGTCGGCTGGAACTCGTCCGACACCCGTGAGCTGTCGTTCCAGGACGTGCGGGTGCCCCTGGCCAACCTGGTCGGCCAGGAGGGCCGCGGCTACGCCCAGTTCCTGCGGATCCTCGACGAGGGCCGCATCGCCATCTCCGCACTCGCCACGGGCCTGGCCCAGGGCTGTGTCGACGAGTCGGTGAAGTACGCCAAGGAACGCAAGGCCTTCGGCCGGCCCATCGGCGACAACCAGGCCATCCAGTTCAAGCTGGCGGACATGGAGATGCGCGCCCACATGGCCCGTGTCGGCTGGCGGGACGCCGCCTCGCGGCTGGTGGCCGGCGAGCCGTTCAAGAAGGAGGCGGCCATCGCCAAGCTGTACTCCTCCACGGTCGCCGTCGACAACGCCCGTGAGGCCACGCAGATCCACGGGGGCTACGGGTTCATGAACGAGTACCCGGTGGCCCGCATGTGGCGGGACTCCAAGATCCTGGAGATCGGCGAGGGCACCAGCGAGGTGCAGCGCATGCTGATCGCCCGCGAACTGGGCTTCGCCGGCTGACCGGTGGCCGACCGACAGGTCGGTCGTGCGACAGCTCACACGAGGGGGCCCGAGAAACTAAGGGCCCCCTTACCGTTTTCGGCCAAGGTTAGGCTAACCTTCCCTTCGAACGGCCCAGTGGCCGCCCGGCACGCACGAAAGCGGACACCGACATGCCCAAGTCCCGATCCTCCCTCCTCACCCGCCGCGGTCTCATCGCGGCCGGCGGTGCCCTGAGCCTCGTCGCGGCGCTCTCCGCGTGCGGCGGCACCGACAAGGCGAAGGACGGGGCCGGCGACGCGGACAAGACCGCTGCGGCCTCGGGCCCCTGGACCTTCAAGGACGACCTCGGCAAGGACGTCTCCACGAAGGCCGCCCCGAAGAACATCGTCGCCTTCACCGGCACCGCCGCCGCGCTCTACGACTACGGCGTGAACGTCAAGGGCGTCTTCGGCCCGACCAAGACCGCCGACGGCAAGCCCGACGTCCAGGCCGGCTCGATGGACATATCCAAGGTCGAGATCCTCGGCAACGTCTACGACGAGTTCAACGTCGAGAAGTACGCGGCCCTCCAGCCCGACCTGCTGGTCACCAACTCCTGGGACGGCTCGTACTGGTACGTCCCGGAGGCCTCCAAGGACAAGATCATGAAGCTGGCCCCGGCCGCCGCGATCAAGGTCGGCGGCGACGTCAGCATGGACAAGGCGCTGGCCCGCACCGCGGACCTCGCCAAGGCCCTCGGCGCCGACATGAACGCCAAGAAGACCGTGGACGCCAAGGCCCGCTTCGAGGCCGCATCCGCCAAGCTCCGCGAGGCCACCAAGGCGAACCCGGGCATCAAGGTGCTCGTCGGTTCCGGCGCCGCCGACCTGTTCTACGCCTCCACCCCGAAGACCTCCGCCGACCTGAAGTACTTCGAGTCGCTCGGCGTCGAGTTCGTCACCCCGGAGAAGCTGGACGAGGGCGGCTTCTTCGAGAGCCTCAGCTGGGAGAACGCCGGCAAGTACAAGGCCGACGTCATCCTGCTCGACAACCGCACCGGCACCCTGCAGCCGAAGGACCTCGCGGCCAAGCCGACCTGGGCCGAGATGCCCGCCGTCAAGGCCGGTCAGATCACCCCGCGCGTGACCGAGCCGATCTTCTCCTACGAGAAGTGCGCCCAGCTGCTGGAGGACCTGGCGAAGTCCATCCAGGGCGCCAAGAAGGTCAGCTGACCCACCGGCTGATCCCCGGCGCCCCGACCGGCGCCGCACACACCCCCAGGAGGGACTCACCGCATGACCGTCACCGCATCCGACGCGGCCCCGGCCGTGGCCCACTTCCGGTTCTTCGAACTCGAGGTGCTCCGCACGCGCCGTCTCGGCCACTCGTTCCTGCGCGTCACGTTCGGCGGCGAGTCCCTCTCGCGGTTCCGCTCCGGCGGGTACGACCAGAGCCTGTCGCTCTTCCTCCCGGCCGGGGGCGCCGAGCACACCGTGCTGCCCTCCACGGACGAGGACACCTGGTTCGCCGCCTGGCGGGCGCTCCCCGAGGCCGAACGCCCGGTGATGCGCTCGTACACCGTGCGCGAGCAGCGCCGCACGCCCGAGGGCGTGGACGAGGTCGACATCGACTTCGTGCTCCACGGCGACTCCTCCCCCGCGTCCCGCTGGGCCGGGCGGGCCGTCGCCGGCCGCCGGGTCATGCTGATCGGGCCGGCCGTCGCGGAGAACAAGTCCGTGCGGTTCCAGCCACCCGCCACCGCGGACGCGATCCTGCTGTACGCGGACGAGACCGCGCTGCCCGCCGCCTCCGCGATCCTCGAACGACTGCCCGCCGGCACGCCGGTGAAGGCCTGGTTCGAGGTCCCGCACGAGGACGACCGACTCGACCTGGTGGCCCCCGCCGACGCGGACATCACCTGGATCGTCCGCGACCCCGCCCTGGGGCGCGAGCGCGCGGGCCGGCTCGTGGATGCGATCCGCGCGGCCGAACTGCCCTCCGGACAGGCCCCGTACGCCTGGATCGCGGGCGAGGCGGGAACGATCCGCGCGGTCCGCCGCCACCTCGTGCAGGAACGTTCCATCGATCGGCGCGCGGTGCGCTTCATCGGCTACTGGCGCCTCGGCGCGAGCGAGGAAGAGCTGCTCGCCGAGGCCTACGCGGGCCAGGCTCCCAGCGAGGACGCCACCGCGACCCTGTAGCCCTCGCGGACCCTCGGTCCCCCACGCACAACTCCAGCGCTCCGCGCGGACATTGAGAGATGGGTCTCGGCCTCCGGCCGGGGCCCCTCTCTATTTGGTCTGAAACTTAGGCTAGGCTAACCTAAGACTTCTCCCCACTCCCCCCTCTTCCCCTGCCCGGAGGAAAGTTGATGCGTTCGCATCTGCTGAACGAGACGACCGCAGACCTCTACCGGCGTACCGTCACCGAAGGCGTCGAACGCGTCGCCGCGAAGATCGCGACCACGGAACGGCCCCACACCGGCATATCCGTCGACGAACTCGCCCCGGTCATCGACGCGATCGACCTCGACAAGCCCCTCGAGGACCCGGCCGCCGTGCTGGACGAACTCGAAGAGGTCTACCTCCGGGACGCGGTGTACTTCCACCACCCGCGCTACCTCGGCCACCTCAACTGCCCGGTCGTGATCCCGGCCGTGCTCGGCGAGGCGATCCTCTCCGCCGTCAACTCCTCCCTCGACACCTGGGACCAGTCCATCGGCGGCACCCTCATCGAGCGCCGCCTGATCGACTGGACCGCGCGCCGCATCGGCCTCGGCGAGGGCGCGGACGGCGTCTTCACCTCCGGCGGCAGCCAGTCCAACTTCCACGCGCTGCTCCTGGCCCGCGACGAGGCCTGCCGCCTGGTCATGAAGCAGGCGCTGAACGAGGGTCGGGCACTGAGCAAGGCCGAGGTCCTGCCCAAGCTGCGCATCTTCAGCTCCGAGGCCAGCCACTTCAGCGTGAAGAAGTCGGCGGCCATGCTCGGACTCGGCTACGAGGCCGTCGTCTCCGTCCCGGTCGACCGGAACCGCCGCATGGACACCTCGCTGCTCGCCCTGGAGCTGGAGGAGTGCGAGCGCGAGGGCCTCTTCCCGATGGCCGTCGTCGCCACCGCCGGCACCACCGACTTCGGGTCCATCGACCCGCTCCACGAGATCGCCCGCCTGGCCGGGCAGTACTCCGCGTGGATGCACGTGGACGCCGCCTACGGCTGCGGGCTGCTGATCTCGCCGACCCGCCGGCACCTCCTCGACGGCATCGAGCGCGCCGACTCGGTCACCGTCGACTACCACAAGTCGTTCTTCCAGCCCGTGAGTTCCAGCGCGGTGCTGGTCCGGGACCGGGACACGCTCAAGCACGCCACGTACCACGCGGACTACCTCAACCCCCGCCGGATGGCGGAGGAGCGGATCCCGAACCAGGTGGACAAGTCCATCCAGACCACGCGCCGCTTCGACGCCCTCAAGCTGTGGATGACCCTGCGCGTCATGGGCGCCGACGGTCTCGGCTCGCTCTTCGACGAGGTCGTCTCGCTGGCCGCCGAGGGCTGGGACATCATCGACGCCGACCCGCGCTACGAGGTCGTCGTCAAGCCGCAGATCTCCACGCTGGTCTTCCGCTACGTCCCCGAGGGCGACGTCCGCGCCGACCTCGTCGACGAGGCCAACCTGCACGCCCGCAAGGCCCTGTTCGCCTCCGGTGAGGCCGTCGTCGCCGGCACCAAGGTGGACGGCCGCCAGTACTTGAAGTTCACCCTCCTCAACCCGCAGACCACGACGGCCGACATCAGCGCCGTCCTCGACCTCCTCGCGTCCCACGCCGAGCAGTACCTGGGAGAATCCCTTGTCCACGCCTCGTGATACCCGCCGGCCCCTCGATTTCATCGGTATCGGCCTCGGCCCCTTCAACCTGGGACTCGCCTGCCTGACCGCGCCGATCGACGAGCTCGACGGCCTGTTCATCGAGACGAAGCCGCACTTCGAGTGGCACGCCGGGATGTTCCTGGACGGCGCGCACCTGCAGACGCCGTTCATGTCGGACCTGGTGACCCTGGCCGACCCGACCTCGCCCTTCTCCTTCCTGAACTACCTGAAGGACAAGGACCGGCTGTACACGTTCTACATCCGGGAGAACTTCTACCCGCTGCGGGCCGAGTACAACGACTACTGCCGGTGGGCCGCCGACCGCCTCGACAACGTCGCGTTCTCCACCTCCGTCACCGAGGTCACCTACGACGAGCAGGCCGGCCTGTACGAGGTCCACACGGACAAGGGCGAGACCCACCTCGCCAAGCGGCTGGTCCTGGGCACCGGCACCCCGCCGTTCGTCCCCCAGGCCTGCGCGAACCTGGGCGGGGACTTCTCCCACAACTCCGCCTACATGTACAACAAGGCGGAGCTGCAGAAGAAGAAGTCGATCACCCTGGTCGGTTCCGGCCAGAGCGCCGCGGAGATCTACCACGACCTCCTCGCCGAGATCGACGTCCACGGCTACCAGCTCAACTGGGTCACCCGCTCCCCGCGGTTCTTCCCGCTGGAGTACACGAAGCTGACGCTGGAGATGACCTCCCCCGAGTACGTGGACTACTTCCACGCGCTCCCGGAGGAGACCCGGTACCGGCTGGAGACCCAGCAGAAGAACCTCTTCAAGGGCATCGACGGCGAACTCATCAACGCCATCTTCGACCTGCTCTACCAGAAGAAGATCAGCATGCCGGGCGAGGTCCCGACCACGCTGCTGACCAACACCTCGCTGAACTCCGCCGCGTACGACACCACCACGGGCACCTACACCCTGGGGCTGCGCCAGGAGGAACAGGAGCGCGACTTCTCGCTCGCCTCCGAGGGCCTGATCCTGGCCACGGGCTACAAGTACAGCCTGCCGGAGTTCCTCGCCCCGGTGCGCGACCGGCTGAACTTCGACGGCCACGGCCGCCCCGACGCCGCCCGCAACTACAGCATCGACGTCACCGGCCACGACGTGTTCCTCCAGAACGGAACGGTCCACAACCACTCCATCACCTCGCCCGACCTGGGCATGGCCGCGTACAGGAACGCGTACATCATCGGAGAGCTCCTCGGCCGCGAGTACTACAAGGTCGAGAAGTCCATCGCGTTCCAGCAGTTCGCAGCCCCGGAAGGCCCCTTCGCATGAGCACCACCGAACTCCTCTTCACCCGTACCGACCCCGCCCTGGGCGAGTTCTCGGTCCGGCCGCTCGACCCCTTCGCCGACGCGGAGCTCCTGCACGGCTGGGTGACCCACCCCAAGGCCTCGTTCTGGATGATGCAGGACGCCTCGCTGCCGGACGTCGAGCGCGAGTACATGCGGATCGCCGCCGCCGAGCACCACCAGGCCTACATCGGCCTCCACGAGGGCCGCCCGGCGTTCCTCATGGAGACGTACGACCCGTCCGAGCTGGAGCTCGTCGGCCTGTACGACGCCCTCCCCGGCGACGTCGGCATGCATTTCCTCGTCGCGCCCAGCGACACCCCCCTGCACGGCTTCACCCGCGCGGTGATCACCACCGTCATGGCGGCCGTGTTCGCGGACCCGCGGACCCTGCGCGTCGTCGTCGAGCCCGATGTGGCCAACACCGCCGTGCACGCCCTGAACGAGGCGGTCGGCTTCGTGGCCGAGCGCCCCGTCACCAAGCCGGAGAAGGAAGCCCTGCTGAGCTTCTGCACCCGCGAACAGTTCGAGGCGGCCACCGGCCGCGACGGAGCATCCATATGAGCCTCGCCGACGCCGTCTCCCACCTCTCCCCCGAGCTGTGGGCCCGCGCCAACCGCGCCCTGGTCCGCAAGGCCCTCGCCGAGTTCTCCCACGAGCGGCTGCTGACCCCCGAACCGCTGGGCGACGACCGCTACGCGGTCCGCAGCGACGACGGCTCGGTCGAGTACCGCTTCGCGTCCGCCCTGCACGCCCTGGACCACTGGGCGGTCGAGGAGTCCTCCATCACCCGGCACCGGGACGGGGCCGAGGTCCCCCTGGACGCCATCGACTTCCACATCGAGCTGCGCGAGACCCTGGGCCTGAGCGCCGAGGTCCTGCCGGTGTACCTGGAGGAGATCTCCTCCACCCTGGCCGGCACCGGCTTCAAGTACACCAAGCCGCAGGTGTCCTCCGACGTCCTCGCGAAGTCCTCCTTCCAGGACATCGAGACGGGCATGACCGAGGGCCACCCCTGCTTCGTCGCCAACAACGGCCGCCTCGGTTTCGGCGTGCACGAGTACCTCTCGTACGCCCCGGAGACGGCGAGCCCGGTCCACCTGGTGTGGGCGGCCGCCCACAAGGACGTCTCGACCTTCACGGCGGGCGCCGGCCTGGACCACGACTCCTTCATGCGCGAGGAGCTCGGTGAGCGGGCCGTCGAGGGCTTCGCCGCCCGCATGTCGGAACTGGGCCTGGACCTGGCGGACTACCACCTCTTCCCGGTGCACCCCTGGCAGTGGTGGAACAAGACCACGGTCACCTTCGCCGCCGAGATCGCCAACCGCCGCCTCGTGCTGCTGGGCGAGGGCGAGGACGCCTACCTGGCGCAGCAGTCGATCCGCACGTTCTTCAACCGGAGCGCGCCGGAGAAGCACTACGTCAAGACGGCCATCTCCGTCCTCAACATGGGCTTCATGCGCGGCCTGTCGGCCACGTACATGGAGGCCACTCCGGCGATCAACGACTGGCTGCACCAGCTGATCGAGTCGGACGAGGTCCTGCGGTCGGTGGACTTCTCGATCATCCGTGAGCGCGCGGCGATCGGTTACCACCACCGCCAGTACGAGCGGGCGACCGACCGGTACTCCCCGTACCGCAAGATGCTGGCCGCGCTGTGGCGCGAGTCCCCGGTCGGTTCGCTGAAGGGCGACGAGCGGCTCGCCACGATGGCCTCGCTCCTGCACGTCGACGCCGAGGGCAAGTCCTTCGTCGGCGCGCTGATCGCGGAGTCGGGCCTCACCCCGACCGAGTGGCTGCGCTCGTACCTGAAGGCGTACCTGGTTCCGCTGCTGCACTGCTTCTACCAGTACGACCTCGCCTACATGCCGCACGGCGAGAACACCATCCTCGTCATCGAGGGCGGCGTGGTGAAGCGGGCGATCTTCAAGGACATCGCCGAGGAGATCGTGGTCATGGACGCGGACGCGGTCCTGCCTCCCGCGGTCGAGCGGGTCCGGGCGGACATCCCGGAGGACATGAAGCTGCTGTCCGTCTTCACGGACGTCTTCGACTGCTTCTTCCGCTTCCTGGGCTCGATCCTGGTCACGGAGGGCATCTGCGAGGAGGACACCTTCTGGAAGGCCGTCGCGGACTGCGGCCACGACTACCAGGAGTCCATGCCCCAGCTGGCGGAGCGCTTCGAGCGCTACGACCTGTTCGCGCAGGAGTTCCAGCTGTCCTGCCTCAACCGTCTCCAGCTGCGCAACAACAAGCAGATGGTCGACCTCGCCGACCCGTCGGCGGCCCTCCAGCTGATCGGCAACCTCAAGAACCCCGTCGCGCCCTTCGCCCGACGGTGACGACCCGCGGGCGGGCTTCCGATACGGTCCCTCGGAAGCCCGCCCGCGCCCTTGCGCCCGACCGCCCCGTTCGCCCCGTTCGCCGCGTCACCGGGTCACCGGGTCACCGGGTCACCGGGTCACCGGGTCCAGGGAACGTCCGGCGCCCGGAAGTAGCCGATGCCCTGCGCGTCCAGCCGCGGGCCCTGGGCCGCCAGCCGCTCGCGGTAGCGGTCCCAGTCCAGTGCCGCCGCCGGCGACCAGCCCAGCTCGGCCAGCCCCAGCACCCTGGGGAACGCCAGTTGCTCCCAGTCCTGCCGGGTGGCGACCGTCTCGGTCCACAGCGGCGCCTCCACACCCAGCACCGCCGACTCCGGGACCCCGGGCAGGTAGGCACCGGGGTCCCAGGAGTAGGCCCGCCGCACCGGCACGTACCCGGCCCACGCCAACCCCGGCTTCGTCGCCTTGTCGTACTTCATGTCGAGGTAGACGCGGTCCGCCGGGGAGAGGATCACCGGGTGGCCGGCCTTCGCCGCCGCCGCCACGCCCGCCTTCTCGGCCGCCGACGTCCGGTCGTGTCCCCAGTACTGGAGCACCGCGCCCGCCGCCGGTCGCGCCGAGGCCAGCTGGTGCCAGGCCACCACCGTCTTGCCGTGCCTGCCGACGACCGCCTGCGCCCGGTCCATGAAGGCCGCGTAGTCCGCCGCCGGCGTCGAGTGCGCCTCGTCCCCGCCGATGTGCAGGTAGGGGCCCGGGGTCATCTCCGCGAGCTCGCCGAGCACCTCGTCGATGAACGCGTACGTCCGCTCGCCGCCCACGCACAGCGAACTGAAGCCCACCTTGATCCCGGTGTACCGCTCGCGCGCCTTGCCGTCGCAGTTCAGCTCGGCGTAGGAGGCCTGCGCCGCGTTGACGTGTCCCGGCATGTCGATCTCGGGGACGACGTCCACGTACCGTCGGGCCGCGTACGCGACCAGTTCCCGGTACTCGTCCTTCGTCCAGTGGCCGCCCGGGCCGCCGCCGACCTCGCTGCCGCCTCCGTACTCGGCGAGCCGCGGCCAGGAGTCGCTCGCGAGCCGCCAGCCCTGGTCGTCGGTCAGGTGCAGGTGCAGGGTGTTGACCTTGTACTGGGCGAGCTGGTCCACGTACCGCTTCACCTGCTCCACCGGGAAGAAGTGGCGGGCGATGTCGACCATGGCTCCCCGGTACGCGAACCGAGGCGTGTCCTGCACCGTCCCGCCCGGCACCGTTCCCGCGCCCCGCGCCGGCACCAGTTGCCGCAGGGTCTGCCCCGCGTGGAACAGCCCCTCGGGGGTGCGCGCGGTGAGCGTGACCCCGGTCGGGCCGGCCTCCAGTCGGTAGCCCTCCTCGCCGAGCGCGCCGGCGGCCCGGTCGAGCCGCAGCCTGATCCCGTCCCCCTCCGCCCCGGCCACCAAGGGCAGCGGCAGGCCGGCCGCCGCGCGCAGTTGCCCGGCGAGCAGCTCCCCGACCTGCCGCACCTCCGCGCCGGTGCCGGGGGCGGTACGGATCACCGTGCCCGCCCCGAACGCGTACCCGGCGCCCTCGGCCCGCGCGGACACGGGCGCGGGCAGCAGCCGCTCGTAGGGCGTGGACGCGGTGGCACGCACGCCCCCGGGCCGGGAGTCGTCGCCGTGGGCGGCGGTGCAGGAAACGGCCGCCGCGCCGAGGGCGAGGAGGGCACCGAGCGTGCGTCGCAGGACTCTCATGACCTCAGGTATAGGCCAATCAGGCACGACACGCCGATGCGAGAATCGCGGGATGGCGGAAATCATCCAGAAGGACGGCACCTGGACCTTCGACGGGGACGCGGTGCGCATCGTGCCGGGCCGCGACAAGGAGGTCGGCCCGCTGCGGCAGGCCCTCGGGGAACTGCTCGTGCCGCTGGGCGCGATCGGCGGCATCTCCTACGAACCGGGGCGCAAGTCGGGCCGGTTGCGGTTGCGTCCGCGTGACGGCGCCGACCCCCTGATCCAGGTGACGGGCGGGCGGCTGCCGGAGACCTCGGACCCCTACAGGCTGACCGTGGAGTCGGACCGCACCGGAGTGGCGGAGTACTTCGTCGACGAGATCCGCAACGCGCTGCTGCTGGACCAGGTCGACCCCGGCCCCAGCGACCGCTACCTGCTGCCCGGTCCGGCGGTGCCGATCAGCGCGAGCGGGGGCGACGGCACGGTGTCCTTCGACGGCGACCGGATCACCCTGGACTGGAACTGGGCGACGGAGGAGGCCAAGCAGTCGGCCGGCGCCCGGCAGTTCCGGGTCGCAGACGTCCGGGCGGTGGAGTGGACCCCGTCGCGGGGGCTCTCCAACGGCGTACTGCGGTTCACCCTGGCGGGGGCGCAGGCGCCGCCGTCCCCCAAGTACGACCCGTACGCGGTGGAGTTGTTCGGCATGGGCCGCAAGGAACTGGCGACCGCGCTGGTCGCGGCGGCCGTGGCGGCCCGCCTGCCGCACCCGACCCCGACCCCGGCCCCGGCCGCGGCTCCGGCTCCGGCCGCGCTCCCGGCGGACGGCGCGGACCACGACGCCCTGTTGCGTCGACTGCGCGAGCTCGGGGAGCTGCACACGTCGGGCATCCTCACGGCCGAGGAGTTCTCGACGGCGAAAGCGGCGATTTTGCGCCGTTTCTGACCGACCAGGACCGGAATTACCCATTCTCCTGGTCCAGACCAGCTCGATTCTGCCCGAATTCGGGCAGGATCTTTGCATTCCGGCCCGCATCCCGCGAGTATCTACGGGTGCTCGACCGCCGCCCGTCACATGACGACCTCGTCGACCACCTGGTGCGCAGCACCTCGCTCCAGCGGGGCGAGGCGGCCCGGGTGGTACTCGACGTGCTCGCCTACTTCGACGAGACGACGGAGGAATTCGTCCGCCGCCGCCACCGTGAACTGCAGTCCGGTGGCGCGGTCAACACGGAGATCTTCGAGCGGATCGCGGCCGAACTGCCGCACCGCGCCGTGGCGCCGCCGGAGCTTTCGCTCCGGCAACTGCGCCGCATCGTCTACGGCTGACCGGTGACCGCGCGGACGGACGCGCGGAGACGACCGGAGCACTCGTTCAGGACTTCAGGAGGGGCAAGACCGTATGTGCGGAATCGTGGGTTACATCGGCAAGCGTGACGTGGCACCGCTGCTGCTGGAAGGCCTCCAGCGGCTGGAGTACCGGGGTTACGACTCCGCCGGCATCGTCGTCAACAGCCCGAAGTCCGCGGCCCTGAAGGTCGTCAAGGCCAAGGGTCGGGTCCGCGAGCTGGAGTCCCGGGTCCCCAAGCGCTTCGCCGGCACCACCGGCATCGCCCACACCCGCTGGGCCACCCACGGCGCCCCGAGCGACATCAACTCGCACCCGCACCTGGACGCCGACAACAAGGTCGCGGTCGTCCACAACGGCATCGTGGACAACGCCTCCGAGCTGCGCGCCAAGCTGGAGTCCGAGGGCGTCGTCTTCCTCTCGGAGACCGACACCGAGGTCATCGTGCACCTCGTCGCCCGCTCCGCGGCGGACACCCTGGAGGAGAAGGTCCGCGAGGCCGTCAAGGTCATCGAGGGCACGTACGGCATCGCCGTCATGCACGCCGACTTCCCGGACCGCATCGTCGTGGCCCGCAACGGCTCCCCGGTCGTCCTCGGCATCGGCGAGAAGGAGATGTTCGTCGCCTCGGACGTCGCCGCGCTGGTCGCCCACACCCGCCAGATCGTCACCCTCGACGACGGCGAGATGGCCACCCTCAAGGCCGACGACTTCCGCACGTACACCACCTCCGGCACGACGACCACCGCCACGCCCGAGACCGTGGAGTGGGAGGCCGCCTCGTACGACATGGGCGGTCACGACACCTACATGCACAAGGAGATCTCCGAGCAGTCCGACGCGGTCGACCGCGTCCTGCGCGGCCGGATCGACGACCGCTTCAACACCGTGCACCTGGGCGGCCTGAACCTGGACCCGCGCGAGGCGCGCGGCATTCGCCGGGTCAAGATCCTGGGCTGCGGCACCTCGTACCACGCGGGTCTGATCGGCGCCGGTCTCATCGAGGGCCTGGCCCGCATCCCCGCCGACGCCGAGCCGGCCTCCGAGTTCCGCTACCGCAACCCGGTCGTGGACCCCGACACCCTCTACATCGCGGTCTCCCAGTCCGGCGAGACCTACGACGTCCTCGCGGCCGTCCAGGAGCTCAAGCGCAAGGGCGCCCGCGTCCTCGGCGTCGTGAACGTGGTCGGCTCCGCCATCGCCCGCGAGGCCGACGGCGGCGTGTACGTGCACGCCGGCCCCGAGGTCTGCGTCGTCTCCACCAAGTGCTTCACCAACACGGTCGTGGCCTTCGCGCTGCTCGCCGTGCACCTCGGCCGGATCCGGGACCTGTCGGTCACCGACGGCAAGCGGATCATCGAGGGCCTGCGCAAGCTGCCCGCGCAGATCCAGGAGATCCTCGAAGGCGAGGAGGACATCAAGAAGCTGGCGGCCGAGTACGCCGACGCCAAGTCGATGATGTTCATCGGCCGGGTGCGCGGTTACCCGGTGGCCCTGGAGGCCTCCCTGAAGCTCAAGGAGATCTCCTACATCCACGCCGAGGCCTACCCGGCCTCCGAGCTCAAGCACGGCCCGCTCGCGCTCATCGAGCCGGCGATGCCGACGGTCGCGATCGTCCCGGACGACGACCTGCTGGAGAAGAACCGCGCGGCGCTGGAGGAGATCAAGGCCCGCAGCGGCCGCATCCTCGCGGTCGCCCACCGCGAGCAGGAGAAGGCCGACCACACGATCCTCGTGCCCAAGAACGAGGACGAGCTCGACCCGATCCTGATGGGCATCCCGCTCCAGCTCCTGGCGTACCACACCGCCCTGGCCCTGGGCCGGGACATCGACAAGCCGCGCAACCTGGCCAAGTCGGTCACCGTCGAGTAGTCGATCACCGTCGAGCAGTAGCGCGGTCGAGTGGCCGCACGCGCGGAAGGCCCCCGGGGGACATGATCCCCCGGGGGCCTTCCGCATTTCCCTGCGTTCCCGCGCCGAACGGATCAGCTCGCGGGGACCGCGTCCCCGCGGGCCCTGCTGCCGAGCGCCACCGGCCAGTGCGCCAGCGCGGCCGTGGCCCCGTACCAGGCCAGGAGCCCGGCGACCGCCGCCACCCAGCCGGCGATCTTGGCGAGCAGACCGCTGTCGGCGAAGGCCCCCACCGCGAGGAGCAGCAGGGAGAGGGTGAACAGGGCGTACACGCCCTGCCCGAACAGTCCGCCCGCAGCCCCCACCGTCAAGGTCAGGACGAGCAGGGCGAACAGGACGAGGAACGCTCCGGCCGCATCTGCCGAAACCTTTCCGTCGGCCCCCGCGGCCCAGGTGAACCAGAAGGCACCGAGCCCCGCGAACGCGGTGCCGTTGAAGCCGTCGCCGCCCCGGAACTCGAGGATCCCGAGGACGAACAGGGCGAGACCGCCGACGTAGGTGGCGAGCGACACCGAGTTCGCGGCGGTCACTCCGTCGATGATGCCGGTGTGGCCGATACCGAACGCGAGAAGGGTGAGACCCAGGGCAATGTGCCCGAGGGTCGAAGTAGAGGCCGTGCTTCCCGCAGAGACACCGTTGTCCACGGCGGGCTCCCTTCGATCTGCAGTTGTTTGCTGCGTCCCAGCAGCATTTATCTACCCTTTACATGAGGGTTCACAACCGCACGAACGGCGTACAGAGGGTCACGGAATGACAACAACCGGTCGCTGTGCCCGCTTGGCCAGTCGGCCCGCCACCGAGCCGAAGATCCGGCCCACGATGCCGTGCGTGGAGCCGACCACGATGGCGTCCGCCGAGTACTCCCGGCCGACCTCCTCCAGCTCGTGGCAGATGTCCCCGCCCCGCTCGACCAGGATCCAGGGCACCTCGGACAGATAGTCCGCGCAGGCCAGCTCCAGCCCCAGGACCTCGGTGCGATGGTCGGGGACGTCCACGAAGACGGGGGGCTCGCAGCCGGCCCACACCGTGGTGGGCAGCCGGTTGGCCACATGCACGATGATCAGGCCGGATCCGGAGCGTCGGGCCATCCCGATGGCGTACGCGAGGGCTCGCTCACTGGAGGTCGAGCCGTCGAAGCCCACCACGACGCCGTGCCGGAAGGCCGGGTCGCAGGGCAGACGTGTCTGTTCCACCGCGCGCAGGTCGGCCGACGCGGAGTCGGCGAGGGGTTTGCGCTTGCGGTCCGCGGGTTCGGAGAATTCGTGACCGGCCATGGTGTCTCGGCGAAGGGTCCTCGGGGGAAGCGACAGGGGCGAAATCGGCGACGCAGTGTGACGGAGCTCTGTCCGGGAAGCATCTTCCCAAGCCCATACCCTCCAGGGTACGGCGACACTCCTGTACTGCACAGGGCATGCCGCCCTTGGAGAGCGTCCCAGGGAGCATGCCGGAGCGACGGCGCGTTGGCAATGTCGGCTGGCCCCTACAGTCAGTGACGAGCGGGGCGGGCACCACCCGTGCGCGCAGTGACCGAGCCCCTCCGTACGCCGTTGGACAGACGTCCGACCGTCCAGGAAGAGCCCGCAGGGAGTACGCCGTGCCCGGCCGTCCGGTCCACCCCGTCCAGCCCGCTCCGCCGACGCGTCCCGTCCCGCCCGGCACGTCGCCGCGTTCCGGCGCCCGCTCCGGCGCGCGCTCCGGCGACGCGACACCGCACCTCGCGCCCCTTCCCCTTCACTCTTCCGTGCGTCGCACCCGACCCCCGCAGGACGACCCCGCGGGTGACGTGGTGCGCTGGGCCGCCTTCAGCTGCCTGCTCGTCCCCGTGGTCCTGGTCGTCTACGGAACCTCCTTCGGCGGGGCGGCCGTCGCGACCCTGGGTCTCGCCGTCGTCACCGCCGCCTGCCGGGTGCTGTTGCGGCACTCCGAGAAGGCGAAGCGGTCCGCGGCCCGGGTGCTCGCCGAGGAGCCGTTCGCGCCCAGCCGGCGCGGCCGGCACTCGCGCGGCGGGGCCGGTTCACACCGCGGCCGCCACGGTTCCGGGGGCATCTCCCCTCTCGGCTGACCGATTCGCACGTACACACCCGCCTGTTTTCAGCCAACTTCCCGGCAGGTCGCCCCCCTTGCCGGAATGTCCCCCCAACCCCCCCATCACCAGCGACGACAGAGCTCCGGGGGGCTCGTGACCCTATGGGTACTGGCCATGGCCGGACTCTGCGCTTCCCGCACGGGTAGCGGAGTGGAACCCTTACTGATCGAATGCTTTTCGCCAAGTTGCCAAGTCGACATAGCGCTGCGTGCTGAACTTGTCACGCCGACACCACGGGACGCAGTAGATTCGATCATGTATTTACGGCGGGGGATCCACGTGCAAGGCCGAGGGGAAACGTGCAGGTGCGACCAGACCAAGGAGTCGCGACACCCAAGGGGGGCTTAGGTCGTGTCTTCAAAAGATCTTGAGTGGTGGATCATGGTTGGGTGATACGTCGCCATGAACTGTCTGATGAGGAGTGGGAGTTCGTCCGGCCGCTGCTGCCTGAGTCCTTGCTCGGGCGGAAGCGGTTGGACGACCGGACCGTGCTGAACGGGATCGTGTGGAAGTTCCGGACGGGCACGGCCTGGCGGGATGTGCCTGAGCGGTATGGCCCGTGGGCCACGCTGCATACCCGGTTTCGCCGGTGGGCTCTGGACGGCACCTTCGAGCGGATGCTCCGGGCCGCGCAGGCCCGGGCGGATGCGGCCGGCGACATCGACTGGCTGGTGTCGGTCGACTCGACCGTCGTGCGAGCCCACCAGCATGCCGCCGGGGCCCGAAAAGGGGGCTCCGCAGTCCCGGCCTCGGACGCTCCCGAGGTGGTCTGACCAGCAAGATTCACCTGGCCTGCGATGCCTACGGTCGTCCGCTCGCCTCCGTGGTCACGGGCGGCAACATCAACGACTGCACCCAGTTCACCACCGTGATGGAGGCGATCCGGGTGCCCCGCATCGGCCCGGGCCGCCCCCGAGTGCGGCCCGTCCACGTGCTGGGCGACAAGGCCTACAGCTCCCGGGCCATCCGCACCTGGCTGCGGCGCCGCGGCATCGGCCACACGATTCCCGAGCGAGCCGACCAGGTCCGCAACCGGCTCCGGCGCGGCAGCCGGGGCGGGCGCCCGCCGACGTTCGACAAACAGCTCTACAAGCGGCGCAACGTCGTAGAACGGTGCTTCAACCGCCTCAAGCAGTGGCGCGGCATCGCGACCCGCTACGACAAGACCGCCGAGTCCTACCAGGCAGCCGTCACCCTCGCCTCGCTCCTGATGTGGGCGTGACATTTGAAGACAACTCCTAGCGCCATGAGCCAGGATTCCACCGCCGTCGTCGCGGACGCGGGCCGGAAGCTCGCGGGGCGTCGCCGCAGAGAGATCGTCGCCGTGCTGCTGTTCAGCGGCGGCCCGATCTTCGAGAGTTCCATTCCACTCTCCGTGTTCGGCATCGACCGGCAGGACGCGGGAGTTCCACGCTATCGACTGCTCGTGTGCGCCGGTGAGGACGGTCCGCTGCGGACCACCGGCGGACTCGAACTGACCGCGCCGTACGGGTTGGAGGCGATTGCCCGGGCAGGCACCGTCGTCGTTCCGGCCTGGCGCTCCATCACTTCACCGCCGCCGCCGGAGGCGCTCGACGCACTGCGTCTGGCGCACGAGGAAGGTGCCCGGATCGTCGGACTGTGCACGGGGGCCTTCGTGCTCGCCGCCGCCGGTCTGCTCGACGGTCGGCCCGCGACGACGCACTGGATGTACGCGCCGACGCTGGCCAAGCGGTACCCGTCCGTCCACGTCGACCCGCGCGAGCTGTTCGTCGACGACGGCGACGTACTGACGTCCGCGGGCACCGCGGCCGGAATCGACCTGTGCCTGCACATCGTGCGCACGGATCACGGCAGCGAGGCGGCCGGGGCTCTGGCCCGCCGGCTCGTCGTGCCGCCGCGCCGCACGGGTGGCCAGGAACGCTACCTCGACCGGTCACTTCCGGAAGAGATCGGCGCGGATCCGCTGGCCGAGGTCGTCGCCTGGGCGCTGGAACACCTCCACGAGCAGTTCGACGTGGAGACGCTGGCCGCCCGCGCCTACATGAGCAGGCGCACCTTCGACCGGCGGTTCCGTTCGCTCACCGGCAGCGCTCCGCTCCAGTGGCTGATCACCCAGCGGGTGCTCCAGGCACAGCGGCTGCTGGAGACCTCCGACTATTCGGTCGACGAGGTCGCCGGGCGCTGCGGGTTCCGTTCGCCCGTCGCGCTGCGCGGTCACTTCCGCCGGCAGCTGGGGTCCTCCCCGGCCGCCTACCGGTCCGCGTACCGGGCACGCAGGCCGCAGGCCGACGTGTCGCAGGTGACGCAGATCTCGGAAGGCCCGCTTCCGCACCAGCGCACTCCGCAGCCCCAGCGGGCGGCGGCGGCCCTGGCCGCGGCCGGTCAGTCGGTGACGGAGCTGTACGCGCCGAACCGGGTGCTGCGCGAGCACGCGTAGCCCCGTACGCCATGACAACGAAGGTCCCGCTCGTCGGCCGTCCCCGACGAGCGGGACCTTTGGGTGCGTACGGGCCCGGCCCGAACCGGCGAAGAGCGCATAAGGTGGGCGCATGAACGATCGCATGGTGTGGATCGACTGCGAGATGACCGGGCTCTCGTTGACGGACGACGCACTTATCGAGGTGGCCGCACTGGTCACCGACTCGGAGCTCAACGTGCTCGGCGAAGGCGTGGACATCGTGATCCGCCCGCCGGACGCTTCCCTGGAGACCATGCCCGACGTGGTGCGCGAGATGCACACCTCGTCCGGCCTGCTCGACGAGCTGGCCGGCGGGACCACGCTCGCGGACGCCGAGGCACAGGTCCTGGCGTACGTACGGGAACACGTCAAGGAGCCCCGCAAGGCTCCGCTCTGCGGAAACTCGGTCGGCACCGACCGCGGCTTCCTGCTGCGCGACATGGCCGCGCTGGAGAGCTACATGCATTACCGGATCGTGGACGTGTCCTCGGTCAAGGAGTTGGCCCGCCGCTGGTACCCGCGGGCGTACTTCAACAGCCCGCCGAAGAACGGGAACCACCGGGCGCTCGCGGACATCAAGGAGTCCATCGCCGAGCTGCGCTACTACCGCGAGGCGGTCTTCGTGCCGCAGCCCGGACCCGACTCGGACACGGCCCGCACCATCGCCGCCAGGCACGTGGTGGGCGGCGCGTAGCACCCTCCGGAGGCGGGCGGCGGGGAAAGGGGGGAGCGAGCACCCTCCCGGACCCTGTACGCTTTTCTTCGGCCGGTCGGTTTTCCGACCGGACATGGTGGGTGTAGCTCAGTTGGTAGAGCACCTGGTTGTGGTCCAGGTGGCCGCGGGTTCAAGTCCCGTCACTCACCCTGTGGAAAGGCCCCGTCCCGCGCGAGCGGGCCGGGGCCTTTCGCGTGCTCAGGAGGATTCCCGGACCACCAGCTCCGTCGGCAGGACGACCGCCGTCTCCCCCGACTCGCCCGCGATCCGCTCCAGCAGGACCCTCGCCATGGTGCGGCCCATCTCCTCGATCGGCTGGCGCACGCTGGTGAGCGGCGGGTCCATGTGGCGGGCCACCACCGAGTCGTCGAAGCCGACCAGCGCCACGTCCGCGGGGATGCGGCGCCCGGCGGCCCGCAGCTCGCGGCGGGCGCCCGCCGCCATGACGTCGGAGGCGGCGAACACGGCGTCGAGGTCCGGTCGCCGATCCAGCAGCTCGCGCACGGCCCTACCGCCGCCCTCCTCGGTGAAGTCCCCGACCGCGATCAGCGCCTCGTCGACCGGGTGCCCGGCCGCCTGGAGGGCCTGCCGGTAGCCGTCGAGGCGGCACTGGGCGCCGTACACGTCGAGGGGTCCGGTGACGGTGGCGATCACGCGCCGGCCCCGGCCGAGGAGGTGGCGTACGGCCTCGGCGGCTCCGGCGAGGTTGTCGGAGTCCACACTGGGCAGCGCCTCGTCGGCCGAGCGGCGTCCGCTGATCACCGCGGGGATGCCGAGTTCGGCGAGCAGCTCCGGGAGCGGGTCCCCGGCGTGCACGGAGACCAGCAGCACCCCGTCGACGCGGTGCCCGGACAGGTACTGGGCCAGCCGGCGGCGTTCCCGCTCGCTGCCGGCGAGGGTGAGCACCAGTTGCACGTCGGTCTCGGCGAGGGTGGCGCCGACTCCGCGCACCACGTCGGAGAAGTACGGCTCGGCGAAGAAGCGGGCCTCGGGCTCGGGGATGACGAGGGCGATGGCGTCGGTGCGGTTGGCGGCGAGGGCCCGGGCGGCGCGATTGGGCACGTAGCCGAGTTCGGCGACGGCGGCCTCGACGGCGACCCTGGTGTGCTCGCTGACCTTGGAGGATCCGTTGATCACCCGGGAGACCGTGCCGCGTCCGACCCCGGCCCGGACCGCGACCTCCTCCAGCGTCGGCCGTCCCCCGCTGCGCCCGTGCCCGTTCATGGCTTCCTCCCGGCTGGTGAATCTACCCGTTGACTGCCTCTTGACGATGGTGGGAGCGCTCCCACACTGTGGCACACGACACCCGGCACGTTCCATCCCCCAGGGAGGATCCTGATGCGAGCCCGAAGAAGACTTGTGACCGCGGTCGGTGCGATGGGCGCGACGGCGCTGCTCCTCGCGGGGTGCTCGCAGGACCCCGGCGAGGGACCCGCCCAGGGCGGCCCCACCGGCGGCAAGGCGAAGACCACCCTCACGGTCGGGGTCTTCGGTGCCTTCGGGCTCCAGGAGGCGGGCCTGTACGACGAGTACATGGCGCAGAACCCGGGGGTCAGGATCGAGCAGACCTCCATCGAGCGCAACGAGAACTACTACCCGCAGCTCCTGACCCACCTGGGCACCGGCAGCGGACTCGCCGACATCCAGGCCGTGGAGGTCAACAACATCGCGGAGGTCACCGCGACCCAGGCGGACAAGCTGGTCGACCTCGCGAAGGCGCCCGGCGTCGACAAGGGCGCCTATCTGCCGTGGAAGTGGGCCCAGGGCACCGCGAAGAACGGGGCCACGGTCGCCCTCGGCACCGACATAGGCCCGCAGGGCATCTGCTATCGCAAGGACCTCTTCGCGGCGGCCGGGCTGCCCACCGACCGGGCCGCGGTCGGCGCGCTGTGGGCGGGCGACTGGAACAAGTACCTGGAGGCGGGCAAGGCCTACAAGGCGAAGGCCGGGACGGGCAAGGCCTTCGTGGACTCCGCCTCGGGCGTGATGGCGGCGGTGACGGGCAGCAGCGCGGAGCGGTTCTACGACGCGCAGGGCAAGGTCGCCTACAAGACGAACCCCGCGGTGCGCGGTGCCTTCGACCTGGCGGCCTCCTTCGCCGTCGAGGGGTTGAGCGCGAAGCTCCAGCAGTTCACCCCGGCATGGGACCAGGGCTTCTCCAACGGGAACTTCGCCACCGTGTCCTGCCCGGCGTGGATGCTCGGCTACATCCAGGACAAGGCGGGTCCGGCGGGCAAGGACAAGTGGGACGTGGCGCAGGCCCCGAAGCCGAGCAACTGGGGCGGTTCGTTCCTGGTGGTGCCGAAGGCGGGCAAGAAGGCCGAGGAGGCGGCGAAGCTGGCGGCCTGGCTGACGGCTCCGGCGCAGCAGGCGAAGCTGTTCGAGAAGCGCGGCAGCTTCCCGAGCGCGAGCGCCGCCTACGGCCTGCCGGCGGTGTCGGGCGCGAAGCACGCGTACTTCGGCGGCGCCCCGATCGGGGAGATCTTCGCGCGGGCCGCCGAGGGGGTGCCGGTGACGGTGATCGGCCCGAAGGACCTGGTCATCGCGCAGAACCTGGCGGACATCGGGATGCTCCAGGTCGACCAGAAGGGCCGCACCCCGCAGGAGGGCTGGGACGCCGCGGTGAAGGCGATCGACAACGCCCTGGAGCAGTGAGGTTCCGGTGACGGACGAGACGGCTGTTCTCGCCCCCTCCGCCGCCGGCAGTGAACGGCCGGCGGCGGAGGGGGGCGACCGGCGCCAACTGTGGCGCTCCCGCCGCTACCGATGGGACCTGCGCTGGAGTCCGTACGGCTTCGTGGCGCCCTTCTTCCTCTTCTTCGCGGCGTTCGGGCTGTTCCCCCTGCTCTACACGGGCTGGGCGGCGCTGCACCAGGTGGAGTTGACGGACCCGGACGCGATGACCTGGGTGGGGCTGCGGAACTTCACCCGGCTGTGGGACGACGCGTTCTTCTGGAACGCGCTGCGCAACACCTTCACCATCGGACTGTTGTCGACGGTGCCGCAGTTGACGATCGCGCTGGGCCTGGCGCACCTGCTGAACTACAAGATGCGCGGCTCGGCCTTCTTCCGGGTCGCGGTGCTGACCCCGTACGCGACGTCGGTGGCCGCGGCCACGCTGGTCTTCGTGCTGCTCTTCGGCCGGGACTACGGGATGGTCAACTGGGTGCTGTCGACGGTCGGTTTCGGGCCGGTGGACTGGCAGAACGGCTCGTTCGCCTCCCAGGTGGCGGTGTCCACGATCGTGGTGTGGCGGTGGACGGGCTACAACGCGCTGATCTACCTGGCGGCCATGCAGGCCGTCTCCGCCGACCTCTACGAGTCGGCGGAGTTGGACGGGGCCTCGCGGTGGCAGCAGTTCGTCCACGTCACGGTGCCCTCGCTGCGACCGACGATCTTCTTCACCTGTGTCGTGTCGACCATCGGGGCCACCCAACTCTTCGGCGAACCGCTGCTGTTCAACGGCGGAGCGGGTGCCACGGGCGGCTCTGACCACCAGTTCCAGACGCTGGGGCTGTACCTGTACGAGCAGGGCTGGGTGAACCTGCACCTGGGGCGGGCCTCCGCCATCGCGTGGGCGATGTTCCTGATCCTGCTGCTGATCGCGGGCCTCGCCCGGCTGCTGCGAAGGGTGTCCCGATGAGATCGCTGCGCGCGGGGAAGCCGACGTACGTCGTCCTCGGGGTCTTCACCCTCGGCTCCCTCTTCCCACTGGTGTGGACGGCAATCGCGGCGTCCCGGAACAACACCCGGCTCGCGCAGACCCCGCCGCCGTTCTGGTTCGGCGGGAACCTGGGCCACAACCTGTCGGTCGCCTGGACCGACGCGAACATGGGCACCGCCCTGCTGAACACGGTGATCGTGGCGGGCACGATCACCGCCGGCACCGTGCTCTTCTCCACGCTGGCCGGCTTCGCCTTCGCGAAACTGCGGTTCCGGGGGCGTCGGCCGCTGATGGCGCTGGTCGTCGCGACGATGCTGGTGCCGCCGCAGTTGAGCGTGGTCCCGCTGTACATGTTGATCGCCGAGCTGTCCTGGACGGACCGGCTCCAGGCGGTGGTGCTGCCGGCCCTGGTGGGTGCCTTCGGGGTGTTCTTCATGCGGCAGTACCTGGTGCACGCGCTGCCGTTCGAACTGGTGGAGGCGGCGCGGACCGACGGGGCGAGCTCGTGGCGCGTCGTGTGGCACGTGGTGTTCCCGGCGGCGCGGCCGGCGATGGCGGTGCTGGGGATGCTGACCTTCGTCATGGCCTGGAACGACTTCTTCTGGCCGATCGTCGCGCTGACGCAGAACGGCAGCCCGACGGTGCAGGTGGCCCTGACGGGCCTGGGCCGGGGTTACATCCCCGACCAGTCCGTGATCATGGCGGGTGCGCTGCTGGGCACGCTCCCGCTGCTGCTGGTGTTCCTCGTCTTCGGCCGCCAGATCGTCGGCGGCATCATGCAGGGAGCGGTGAAGGGTTGATCGGGATGAGCGGGACGAGCGGGACGAGCGAGATGCGGTTCCCCGACGGGTTCCTGTGGGGCGCGGCCACGGCCGCCTTCCAGATCGAGGGCGCGGCCGAGCTGCGCGGGCCGTCGATCTGGGACACCTTCTGCCGTACGCCGGGGAAGGTGCACGGCGGCGACACGGGAGACGTGGCCGCCGATCACCACCGGTTGTGGCGCGAGGACGTCCGGCTGATGGCCGGGCTGGGACTGGGGGCGTACCGGTTCTCGGTGTCATGGCCCCGGGTGCTGTCCGGCGGGCTCGGCTTCTACGACGCGCTCGTCGACGAGTTGCTCGCGCACGGGATCGAGCCGTGCCCGACGCTGTACCACTGGGACCTGCCGCAGGAGTGGGAGGACGCGGGCGGCTGGCCGGAACGGGAGACCGCGTACGCCTTCGCCTCGTACGCGGAGACGGTCGCGAAGACCCTCGGGGACCGGGTGGGGCGCTGGACCACCCTCAACGAGCCCTGGTGCAGCGCGTTCCTCGGCTACGCCTCGGGGGTCCACGCGCCGGGGCGCACCTCGCCCGCCGATTCGCTGCGTGCCGCGCACCACCTCAACCTGGCGCACGGGTTGGCCGCGTCGGCGCTGGCCTCCGTCCTGCCGTCCTCGGCGCGGGTCGGCATCGCCCTCAACCCGAGCGCGGTGCGTCCCCTGACCGACTCGGGGGCCGACCTGGACGCCGTCCGGCGCATCGACGCCCTCGCGAACCGCGTCTTCACCGGTCCGCTGCTGCACGGCGCCTACCCCGACGACCTTCGGGTCGACACGGCCGCGCTGACCGACTGGTCCTTCGTCCGGCCGGGCGACGAGGCGCTGATCCACCAGCCCCTCGGCTTCCTCGGGGTGAACTACTACACCCCGGCCGTGGTCTCGGCGGCCCCCGGCGGCCCGCGCGCCGACGGGCACGGCGACAGCGAGCACTCGCCCTGGCCCGGTTCGGAGTCCGTGGCCTTCCACCAGCCTCCGGGCGAGCGGACCGACATGAACTGGTCGATCGATCCGACCGGGCTGCGCGAGCTGTTGTCCCGGTTCGCCGGCGAGGCACCGGGCCTGCCACTCCTCGTCACCGAGAACGGCGCCGCGTACGGCCCCGACCTGCATGATCCGCTGCGCATCGACTACCTGCGCGGGCATCTCGCGGCGATCCACGGAGCACTGGCCGACGGGGCGCCCGTGGAGGGCTACTTCCTCTGGTCGTTGATGGACAACTTCGAGTGGAGCCACGGCTACGGCAAACGGTTCGGCATCGTCCACGTCGACTACGAGACCCAGGTCCGCACCCCGCGCTCCAGTGCCCTCTGGTACGCCGACCTGGCCAGGAGTGGCGTCCTGCGGTGACTCGCGCTCAGCCCCCGGCCGGGGGCCAGTTCTCCAGGGCGACGTGCAGCACGTCGATGATCCGCTCCCAGGACGCGCCGACGTCCCGGGGGTGGCCGAAACCGCCACCGGCCTCCAGGCCGCTGTACCCGTGGAAGGTGCTCCGCAGCAGGCGGACGGCGTCGGTCAGATCGGGTTCGGCCAGGCCGTAGGCGCGCAGCACCCCGTAGGTGAGGTCGATGAAGCGGCGGTGGCCGGCGGACGCGGCGCCCCGCTCCGGGGGGAGCTGGATCTGGGTGGCCGCGTACCGGCCGGGGTGGCGCAGGGCGAAGTCGCGGTAGGCGTCGGCGAAGGCGGCGAGCGCGTCCCGGCCCGAACGCCCGGCCACCGCCGCGCCGATCAGGTCCGCGATCTCGCCGGCCGCCAGCACGGCCACCCTGATCCGCAGGTCCTGGAGGTTGCGGACGTGGGAGTAGAGGCTGGCGTCCTTCACCCCGAAGTTCCGGGCGAGGGCCGACACGGTCACCTTGTCGAAGCCGACCTCGTCGGCCAGGTCCGCTGCGGCCCGGGTGACCCGCTCGGCCGTCAGACCCGCGCGCGGAGCCATGCGTTCACCTCCGCCCCCTGGTTCCCGGACCGTCCGGGGAATTCTCCGAATATACATACGCCTCGCCGGGTGCCCCTGCGGCGCGGGCGTGGGCCGCGTGTGGCGGGCGCGGGTCCCTGTCTCCGCTCACGCGGTGCCCTGACCGGCCGTTCTTCGGAGGGCCTTCCTGGTCGGACCGTCCCGCGCCGCCCGCTCCCGGGGCGTCGGATGTCGCCCACCGGTCACCCTGTGCCCGGCCGCATGATGCCCGGTCGACCGGCGTTCTTGGCCCGGCCCCTCCCACCACACCCTCCACCACTCTCCTGCCGAACGACGACCGGCGGCGAGGATCCACGCGACGGACCTCGACGCGACGGACCACGTCAGGACGAACACCTTCATGACTGTTACCGGCACGACGGACTGCGGCACGACGGACTGCGACATGGCGGGCACCCCCCTAGAATGAGCCTCTGACACAGATTCTGTGTGACACATTCCCTGCGTCACGCAGTTAAATTTGAAGCACGGAGAAGCCGATGTCAACCGATTCCCCTCGTTCGGGTAAGGAATGGACCCGCGCGGAACTCCTCGCGCGGATCCTCATCGAGAGCGACCGGCACCACACCGATCACGCACGCCTCCACCAGGCCATGGCCGACCACCTCGGCCTGCACCCCACCGACACGCAGTGCCTGCGTCTCCTCGCGAACGAGACGGAGCCGGTCAGCACCGGCCACGTCGCCCGACTCACCGGTCTGACCTCCGGATCCGCCACGCGTCTGGTCGACCGGATGGTCAAGGCGGGCCTGGTGGAACGACACGCCGACCCCCACGACCGCCGCCGTTCCCTCGTCTCCCTGGCACCCGAGGCCCGGCGGCGGATCGGCGCCGCCTGGGAGGCCCCCGACCGGGCCTTCGGCACCGCGCTGCGGGACTACTCGGACGGCGAACTCGCCGTCATCGCCGACTACCTCCACCGCGCGGCCGAGGTGGGGCGCGTCGAGGCCGAGCGGCTCGACACCGCCGACTGATCCCGGGCCGGCTCGCGAACACGGCCACCAGCCGCCCCGCCCCACCCGGCACCCCCGCCCGGCACCCGGCTGCCCCATGCAAAGGCCCCCGAACGCGAAGGTCCGCCCCACGCGAAGGTCCGCCCGTCGGACACGGGGTTCCGAAGCGGTGGTTCCGTCGCCAGGTCCTGTCGTCCCGGATCGACGGGCACGACGCGCGCCGGAGGCACGGGAGGGGCGGCGTGCGGATGGAGGATGCCCGTGTCCCGATCCACAGCCGCTCCGAGCGGCTTCCGCGGTGTGTTTCGGCGGCGGCGCCCTTCCCGTCCACGCCTTCCTGGCCCGGCTGCCCGCAGCGCTGGGCCCCGTCGGCACGCTCATGCTCATCAACACGCGCGACGGGATCGGGGCGCCCGGCGCCGACACCGTCACCGGCACGGACACCCGCACCGGACCGACACCGGCGCCCGCGCCGAACCCGCACCGCACCGCACCGCACCGCACCGACCGACGCCGACGCCGGCGCCGACGCCACGCCCCGCCGGCCGCACCGCCTCAGGCCGGTCCGCCCGGCCCCGCCTCGGCCGTCTCGACGCGGAAGTTGAAGTCCGCGTGTCCCAAGGTGCCCATCAGGCGCAGCCACAGCGGCAGCAGCATCTCCGTGCCGCGGGCCGTCTCGATGCCGCCGAGGTCCAGGATGCGGGCGTCCGGCCAGCCGAAGGAGTGGAGCAGTTCCCGCGCGGCCCGCTTCGCGTCCGGGTCCTCCCCGGAAAGGAACACCTGGTGGTCCCCGGGGACACGCGCCGGGTCGACCATGATCCGGCAGTTCATCGTGTTGAGCGTCTTCACCACCCGGAGTCCGGGGAACGCCCGCTGGAGCATCTCCCCCAGGCTGTCGTCGTTGACCACGTCCAGTCGGGGCGGGAATCCCTCCGCGAAGTCCAGCGGGTTCGCGACGTCGATCAGGATGCGGCCGTCCAGGTCCGCCGCGCCCGCCTCCCGCAGCGCGGCGACGCTCGCCAGCCCGTTCGTGGCGTTGATCAGCGTCTCGCCTTCGCGCGCGGCCTGCGCGAAGGTCGCCACCGGGAGGCGCCCGTCGGCGAACTCGGTGCGTTGGCGGGTGGCCTCGGGGACACGGGTTCCGATAACCACTTCGTGGCCCAGGTCGAGCAGGCGGCCGGCGATGGTGCGGCCGACCGTGCCCGTGCCCAGCACTGCGTAGCGCATGCTCACGTCCGATCCGGGTGCCGTTGTCGTGCGGGGTGAGTGGTTCGTGGCGGCCGGCGCCGCGAACCGTGCCGTGGGACCGTACCGGCCCGCCGGCGCACGGGCCGCCAGGCGCGCCCCGGACCGCCCGCACACGGCCTCGCCCGCCCCCGACCGGCCCAACCCGACCCCACCCCGGACCGCCCCGGACCGACCGTGACCCGAACCGACCTGAACCGACCCGACCCCTGCGACGCCCTCGCCCCTCGACCGTCGTCAGCCCTCGCCCCTCGCCCCGCCGTCAGTCGCCCCGTCGTTTGCGCCGGCTGCGTCGTGCCTCGCCCCGCGCCCGGCCGTCCAGCGCGATCCACACCCGTACCTCGGTCCCGCCGAGCACCGAGCGCCCCAGCCGGACGTCGCCGCCGGTGGACTCCGCGACCCGGCGCACGATGTCCAGGCCCAGGCCGGTCGAACCGTCGCGGCCACCGTCGTTGCCGCGACGCAGGGCCGCGTCCGGGTCGTCGATGCCCGGTCCCGCGTCCGAGACGAGCACGATGACGGCGTCGCCGGCGTCGTGGACGTCCACCGCGAAGGGGGTGTTCTCGGGCGTGTGCCGGAAGACGTTGCCCAGCATGGCGTCCAGGGCCGCCACGAGTTCGGCCCTGGCGACGGGGATCCGTACGGTGCGGTCCACGCCCGCCAGCCGGACCTCGCGCCCCTCGTCCTCGGCGAGCGCCGACCAGAAGTCCATGCGGTCGCGGATCACCTCGGAGGCGTCGCAGCCCGCGCCCACCGAGGTGTGGGGGGAGCGCTGTTCGCGGGCGGTACGGATGATCGTGTCCACCTCGCGTTCCAGTTGCTCCACCGCCGCCCGGGTGTGGTCGGCGGCCGGGCCGTTCCCGAGGGAGGCCGCGTTGAGCCGCAGCACGGTGAGCGGGGTGCGGAGCCGGTGCGAGAGGTCGGCGGCGAGTTCCCGCTCGTTGGCGAGGAGTTCCACGACCTGGTCCGCCATGGAGTTGAACGCGACGGCCGCCGAGCGGAGTTCCTTGGGGCCGTCCTCCGGTACGCGTGCCCCGAGCCGCCCCTCGCCCAGTTGGTGGGCGGCGTCGGCGAGCCTCTCGGCGGGTCGCACGAGGCGGGCGCCGAGTCGGTCCGCGACGGCCACCGAGCCCACGATCAGGGCGAGTCCGACGCCCGCGAGGACCATCCAGGCGGTCGCGACCCCGTTGCTGACCTCGCTCTCCGGGACGTGGATCTCGATCACGGCGATGTCCCCGGATCCGAGTGCGGTGGGCTGGAGGAGCGCGGAGCCGCCTCCGGACACCTTGGCGGTGGTCGCGCGGCCCATCTTGCGGGTCTGGGTGACGGCGTGTTCCCCGGCCCAGCCGTCACCGATGTCGACGGGGGCGTCGTCGCCGATCGCGGGCACGTGGACGGCCATCCGTCCGGCGGCGCCCATCTGCGTGGACTCCACGGCCTTGCGCAGTTGGACGGGGTCGGTGGTGATGGAGAGGGTGGGCCCCATGGTGGCGGCCTGTCGTTCGGCGTTGGAGAAGGCCCGGTCACTGGCCATTTCCTGGACCACGAGCCCGAGGGGTACGGCGAAGGCCACGACCACCATGGCCGTGACCGCCAGGCACACCTTGACCAGCGCCCATCTCACGCCGGCGGCTCCAGTTTGACGCCCACACCCCGCAGGGTGTGCAGGTAGCGGGGGCTGGCGGCGGTCTCGCCGAGTTTGCGGCGCAGCCAGGACAGGTGGACGTCGATGGTCTGGTCGTCCCCGTACGACTGCTGCCACACCTCGGCGAGCAATTCGCGTCGGGACACGACCACGCCGGGCCGGCCGGCGAGGAAGGCCAGCAGGTCGAACTCCCGGCGGGTGAGGTCGAGGACGGTCCCGTCGAGTTCGGCCTGTCGGCGCAGCGGGTCGATGGCCAGTCCGCCGACCCGCAGGACCCGCGAGGGCGGTTCCACGCCGGCGGCGGCGCGGGAGCGGCGCAGGACGGCAGCCATCCGGGCGGAGAGGTGTTCGACGGAGAACGGCTTGGTGAGGTAGTCGTCGGCGCCGTCGTTGAGCAGCCGGACGATCTCGGCCTCGTCGTCGCGGGCCGTCGCGATGATGACGGGGACGTCGGTGATGCCGCGCAGCATCTTCAGGGCCTCGGCCCCGTCCAGGTCGGGCAGTCCGAGGTCGAGGATGACCACGTCGAAGCGGTGGTGCGCGACCTCGCGCAGCGCCTCCAGGGCCGTGCCGACGCTCCGCACGGTGTGGGAGGCCTCGGTCAGGTGCCGGATGAGGGCGGAACGTACGAACTGGTCGTCCTCGACCACGAGCACACTTGCCATGGCGGCACCGTAGTCCATTCGGGGGATGCCGGGAGGCGCCGGGCCGTCTCTGTGACGGGTGGTGCAGTATGTGCCGTGATGCTGAGAGGACTTGTACATGCCATGGCGTGGACGCTGTCCACGGCGGCGGCGGTGACGCTGTCGTGGTGGGGCGTGCACACCGTCATGTCCGGCACCGCCTACGATCCTCCGCTCGCGGTCCCGCTGACCGCGGTGCCGTTGTCCTCCTCGACGCACCACGCGGATCCGCCGTCCTCCCCCGCTCCGCCGCCCGCGTCCCCTTCGCCCTCCGCCTCGTCCTCGGCCCCGTCACCGTCGGCCGTGCCGTCCGCGGGGAAGTCGAAGCCGCCGTCCGCGTCGCCGAGCCCGCGCCCGTACCGGCAGCCGGACGGCGGGTCCGGCGGGGACGACGTGAAGGGGTATTCGGTGTCCGGCGGTCGGGTGGCCTTCGACATCGGGAAGTCCTCGGCCGAGTTGGTGTCGGCCACCCCGGCGGCCGGTTGGCGCATGCAGGTGTGGAAGCAGGACTTCTGGATCCGGGTCACCTTCACCAAGGAGGGCCGCGAGGTGTCGGTGTTCTGCACCTGGCACGACACGGCCCCGCGCGTGGAGATCGTGGATCCCTGAGCCGGCCGGGGGTCCGCGCGACCCCCTCGGCTACCGTCGGCAGCGACCGGTGGTGACGAGGGAGGGGCGGCGGACATGGGTGGCGCGCGGTACGTCACGGACCTGATCGAGGCGTGCGAGCGGCACGCGGGCGAACCCGCGCTCGGCGCCGGCCCGTCCTGGCTGCTGACCTTCGACGAGGTGCTGGCCGAGGCGTACCGGCTGGCCGGCGCCCTGTCCGGGCTCGGCGTCGGCCGGGGCTCGGGACTGGCCTGCGTGACGGCCGGCAACCCGCCCGAGCAGTTGCTCGTACGGTTGGCGGCGCACCTGCTGGGTGCCCGGCTGACCCAGGTCGTCGTCGGACCGGCCACCCACGGCCTGGAGTTCCTGCTGCGGGACTGCGAACCGGCGCTGGTGGTCCACGACACCCCGGTCCCGGACACCGGGGTCGCCCTGGTGGCCGTGGCCGCGCTGCTGGAGTCGGCCCGCTCCCTGGACGCGACGCCGGTGGCGGTGGGGGCCCGCGAGCAGGACGTGGCCCGGGTGACGTACACGGGCGGTACGACGGGCCGCCCGAAGGGGGTGGCCTCCACGTTCGGGGCGATGGCGGCCCGCAAGGCCGATCGCGGCCGGAGTGCCGAACGGGTCTACCTGTCGGTGACCTCGCTGGCCCAGCGGTCCGGGGGCCGGTGTCTGGAACAGTTGCGGGCGGGTGGCCGCAGCGAGGTCCTCGGCCCCTTCGACACGAGGGGGTTCGCCGAGGCCTGCCGCCGGCTGGGGCCCGTGTCCACGTACCTGACGACCTCGATGGTCTACCGGCTGCTGGACGACCCCGTGACCGCCGCCGGGGTGCCCGGCCTGGCACAGGTCTCGTACGGCGACGCGCCCGTCCATCCGGAGCGGCTGCGTCGGGCGCTGACCGGCTGGGGGGCCGGCAAGGAGTGGCGGCAGGGGTACGGGATGAACGAGTCGGGGGTGATCTGCCGGCTCACCGCGGCCGACCACGAGGCGGCGGCCCTCGACCGCCCCGAACTCCTCGGCTCGGTGGGCCGGCCCGTGCCGGGGGTGACGGCGCGGATCCGTGCGGCGGACGGGAGCGCGTGCGCGGACGGCGACACGGGCGAGGTGTGGGTGCGGTCCGCGACGGTCATGGCCGGCTACTGGAAGCGGCCCGAGCAGACGGCGGAGGTGCTGCGTGACGGCTGGCTGCGCACCGGGGACCTCGGTCACTTCGACGCGGACGGGTACCTGTACCTCGACGACCGGGTCAAGGACGTGGTGATGGTGGACGGGGAGAACATCTACTGCGGGCCGGTGGAGGCGGCGCTGACCCGGCATCCCTCGGTGGCGGAGGCCGCGGTGGTGGGCCGGTTCCACGAGGTCACCGGCGAGGAGGTGTGCGCCTTCCTGGTGCCGGCCGCCGGTGCGGACCCGTCCGGGGAGGCGGCCGACGCGGCGTGCGCGCTGGTGGAGCGGGAGCTGGCGCGGGACCACCGCCCGACGGCGGTGTTCTGGCTGCCGGCGCTCCCCCTGACGGACCGCGGCAAAACGGACAAGCGGCACCTGCGCGAACTGGCCCGGCGGGATGCGGACGACGGGGTCTAGACACGGAGGACGGGACCTAGCGGAACACCGACGGCGGGGGTTCCGGCGAGGCCACCGCCGAGGCGTCGGTCACCGGGGCCGCGCCGCCCGCGAAGTCCGCCAGCGCCCGACCGTGCTCCACCCGCCCCGGGTGGGGATCGGTGGCCACGCGCCGGGTGAACTCCGCGACCGGCAGCTCCCGGTCGGCGGCCACGAGTACGGCGTTGCCGAAGCGTTTGCCCCGCCACACCACGGGGTCGGCGGCCAGGGCGAGTTCCGCGAACCGGGTGGCGGCGGTGGCGATCTGGCCCTTCAGGTGTGCCAGCGGCGGGCCGTCGGCGAGGTTGGCCACGTACCAGCCGCCGGGCGCCAGGGCGCGGCGTACCTCGTCGAGGAACTCGGCGCTCGTCAGGTGGGCCGGGGTGCGGGCGCCGCCGAACACGTCCGCGATGACGAGGTCGGCCCAGCCGTCGGGCACCTTGGCGAGGCCCACCCGCGCGTCCACGGCCCGCACCCGGACCCGTGCCTGCGGGTCGAGCGGAAGGTGTTCCCGCACGAAGGCCACCAGGCCGGCGTCGATCTCCACCACCTGCTGGGTGGAGCGGGGGCGGCTCGCCGCGGTGTAGCGGGCCAGGGTGAAGGCGCCGCCGCCCAGGTGCAGCACGTTCAGGGGCTGCCGGGCGGGCGCGACGAGGTCGATGAGGTGGCCGATCCGGCGCTGGTACGCGAAGTCCAGGTATCCGGGGTCGGCGAGGTCGACGTGTGACTGCGGGGCCCCGTCGATCAGCAGGGTCCAGGCGCCCGCGCGCTCTCGATCGGGCGTCAACTCCGCGAGGCCGCCGTCCACCTGCCCGACGACCGGCTCCACGGCACCCCTGCGCCCGCTGCCCTTGCTCTTCCCTGCCATGCGCCCATTATCGCCGGTCAGGGCATCAGCGGCAGTTGTCGGCCGCCTCGATCAGTCGGGCGGCCTCGCCGAGCGCCGCGCGCAGCACGTCGGGGTCGGTGACGGGTCCGACGGCCTCGGGGGGCAGCAGCCAGCCGCCGCCGTCAACGGTGGGCGAGGCGCAGACCTCGGCGTCGCCGATGCGCAGGCCGCGTCCGTTGGTCTGCGTGCAGGCGCTGCCGGGCAGGTCCCAGGCGTCGGCGGTGCCGGGCGGGACGAGGAAGCCGAGGGTGGCGCCGGAGCCGTCGTGCAGGACCGGGCCGACGCCGGGGGCGGTGTGGTGGGTGGCGCGACGGATGATGTCGACCGCCTCCAGTCCCTGCCGGGTGGGTACGGTCACCAGGTCGGGTGCCTCGGCCGGGTCCGGCGCGTCGAGGGTGCCCAGCGTCCCGACCGCCCGCGGCTCGGGCGCGGTGTTCGTTCCGATGCTCTCCATGCCGCCCTCCACCAAGGGAACCCCTCCTCAGATCCGCGTACGAGCCACTGCGCATGGGTTCAACGCGGCGGGACGTCAACGGGTGCGGCGCAACGATGCCGCAAAGGATGGCAGTTCATGGCGGATCGCGGGTGAGATATCCGTTTTGTAGCCAAACACCGCATGAACGGTCCTTCTCCGGCGGTACCTTCGTGCGCGCCGGGCACAGTCTGAGGAAAGCCCGAAGTCCAGAGAGGCCACGTCCATGGCGGCGTCCCCCCACTCACCCAACTCCTCCTTCCGGCGATTGCGCGGAGCGCGTTCCCCGGCCGAGTTCGCGGCCTCGGTCCGCCGGGCCGCACGGGAGATCGGCGAAACGGTTTCCTGCGACGCCCGCTACATCGGGCGGGTGGAGTCCGGCGAGATCCGCTGTCCCAACTACGCCTACGAGCGCGTCTTCCTCCACATGTTCCCCGGTCGCACCCTGGCCGACCTCGGATTCTCCCCGCGCGAGGCGGTGCGCGGGCGCTCCGCGCAGCGCGTCGCCCCGACACCCCCCTCCGTCCCCCACCTCATCCACCGTTCCAAGGAGAGCGACGTGCTGCGTCGCGCGTTCATGGCGGGCGGCTCCGCGACCGTGGCGGTCGCGACGCTCGGCCTCACCCAGCTCGGGGACTCCCGCCGGGCCCCCTCCCGGGCCGGCGAGTCCGAGGCCGCCGCGGTCGAGGAGGCCGTGCGTCAGATCCGTCTGCTGGACGACCGGCACGGCGCCGACGCCCTGTACCGGCGGGCGGCCGAACCCCTGCGCACGGCCTACGCGTTGCTGGACGCCGGGGCCTCCCGGCAGTCCATCGAGGACCGACTGCACTCGGGGGCGGGCGAGTTGGCGGTGTCCGTGGGGTGGCTGGCGCACGACTCGGGCCGCTTCGAGGACGCCCGCTCGCACTACGCGGAGGCCCTGGCGACGGCCCGGGTGTCCGGCGACTCGGCCCTGGAGGCGCACGCCTTCAGCAACATGGCGTTCCTGGCCCGGGACTGCGGGCGGCCGCGCGAGTCGGTGCGGGCGGCCCAGGCGGGTCGGCGCGCGGCCCGCGCGCTGGGCTCGCCCCGGCTGCTGTCGCTGCTGGCCCTGCGGGAGGCGGGCGGATGGGCGGGGCTGGACGACCGCAGGGCCTGCGAGGAGGCGCTGACCCGGGCGCACACGGAGTTCTCGCGGGGCGCCGCGGGCGCGGACCCCGAGTGGATGTCGTTCTTCGGGGAGGCCGAGTTGGAGTCCTTGGAGTCCCGGTGTTGGGCGGCGCTCGGGGAGCACGCGCGCGCGGCCCGGCACGCCCGTCGGGCGGCGGACCTCCAAGACCCGCATTTCGCCCGGAACGTGGCCCTCTACACCGCCGAGCTGGCCGACAACCTGGCCCACGCGGGCGCGCCCGACGAGGCCGCCTGGGCGGGCTCCCGGGTGCTGGACCTGCTCTCCGAGGTCCAGTCGACCCGGGTCAGGTCGATACTGGCGGGGACGGCCGAGACGCTGGTACCGCAACAGCGTTCACCGCGGGTCGGCGCCTTCCTGGCCCGCCACGCGACGGCCTGACGCGAGCGGGACCCCGGTCGGGTCCGGTCGCGCCGGGCGCTTCGTCGGTGACGGTCAGCCGTCCAGGTGGCCGGTGTCGTTCCAGCGTTCCAGCGCGGGCTCGCCGTACGCCCAGCCCAGCACCGACAGGGAGGTGGGTTCCAGCCGGATCCGGGCGCCGAAGGAGGCCTCGAAGCCGAGCCAGCGGGCGGCGAGGGTGCGCAGGACGTGGCCGTGGGCGAAGACGAGGACGTCGCGTTCGGCCGAGCGGGCCCAGGCGACGACCTCGTCGGCACGGGCCGCGACGTCCGCGACGGACTCGCCGCCGGGGACCCCGTCGCGCCAGATCAGCCAGCCGGGGCGGATCGCCTGGATCTCGGCCGGGGTCATGCCCTCGTAGTCGCCGTAGTCCCACTCCATCAGGGTGTCCCAGGGCTCGGCGCGGGCCCCGAAGCCGGCCAGGTCGCAGCTCTCGCTCGCGCGGACCAGGGGGCTGGTGCGCACCTCCAGGCCGGGCAGGCCCGCCCACGGTTCGCGCGCCAGCCGCTCTCCGAGCAGCTTCGCGCCCCGCCGGCCCTCCTCCAGCAGGGGCACGTCGGTGCGCCCGGTGTGCTTGCCAAGCTGCGACCACGCCGTCTGGCCGTGGCGGGCCAGCAGGATGCGGGGGGCCATGTGAATTTCTCCCGGTACATGTCGATGTGTACGGATCGGCCCGCTTTCGAGGCGGTTCCGTCGTCCGTCCATCATCCATCACCTGCGCACCGGGCAACTCCCCCGGTCGCACAAGCGTCCTACACCTCATGACTGACAGGCGGCGGCCCCCTCGATGGTGGACGGAACTGCTCCTCCTCGGACTCCTCTACGGCGCGTACTCCGCCGGCCGGCTCCTCGCCCGGGGCGACACGGACCTCGCCGTCGGGAACGGCCTCGGCGTCCTGCGCGTCGAGGAAGTGCTGCGGATCGACTTCGAGCGCCCGCTGAACCGCCTGTTCTCCGGATCCCCCTGGTGGGGCGTGCCCGCCGATTTCGGCTACGCCTCGCTCCACTACCTCGTCACCCCGGCCGTCCTGCTCTGGCTCCACCGCCGACGGCCCGCGCACTACCGGTCCGCCCGCACCTGGCTGGTGGTCTCCACCCTGCTCGGGCTGATCGGCTTCGCCCTGATGCCCACCTGCCCGCCCCGGCTGCTCGACGCCGCGCACGGGTTCACGGACACGATGGCCCGGTACAGCGCGTACGGCTGGTGGGGCGGGGAGGCCGGCGCCCCGCGCGGGCTCGGGTCCTTCACCAACCAGTACGCGGCGATGCCGAGCCTGCACGTCGGCTGGGCCCTGTGGTGCGGGGTGCTGCTGTGGACCCACGCCCGGCACCCCCTCGCACGGGCCCTGGGGATCGCCTACCCGGCAGCCACCGCGCTGATGGTCATGGGCACGGCCAACCACTACTTCCTGGACGCCGTCGCCGGGGCCGCCGTGATGGGCCTGGGCCTGCTCCTGGCCCGCCGGTTCCGCTCGGGAACAGCCGGTTTCCGGCGTAAGACCACGATTGTCAGTGGCGGATGGGACACTTCCGCCCGTGAGCTCCTACCCGACCGGCGGCCCTCCGCAGAGAACACCGCAGACGACGACACTGCGGCAGCGGCTCGCTGACCTGCGCGGCCCCGCCGTGCCGCCCCGCCCGCTCGACGCCCGGGCGCTGGCCGCGCTCGCCGCCAACCCGGGCTGCGGCAGACGGGCCCTGCTCGACGGCGCCGGGGTGGACAAGACTGCCCTCGCGCAGGCCCTCGGCTCGCCCGCCCCCTTCGGTCAGTCCCAGTTCGCCATAGTCCGCGGCAACTCCTTCGAAGCCAAGGTCAAGGGCGACGGCGGGGCCGAACTCCTGCGCCTGGTCCACGAACGGCTCGGCGCCGGGAGCGAGCCCCCCGGCCCGGCCACCCCGGTGCCCGATCTCACCGCCGCCGGCCCCGAGGGACGCGCCGCCCGCACGGCGCTGGCCCTGCGCGAGGCCACGGCCGCCGGGACCTGGACGCTGCTCGACCACCCGATGCTGGCCCTGGAGGTGGCGGGCACGCCCGCGTACCTGGAGCCGGACGCCGTCGTCGTGCACCCCGACGGCCAGTGGACCGTCGTGGAGATCAAGTCGTTCCCGATGATCGACGGGGGCGCCGACGCCGCGAAGGTGGGCGCCGCCGCACGGCAGGCCGCCGTGTACGTGCTGGCCCTGGAGAAGACCGCGGAGAAGCTCCCCGGCTCCACCGTGGGTCACTCGGTCGTGCTGGTCTGCCCCAAGGACTTCTCCAACCTGCCCACCGCGGCGCTCGTCGACGTGCGGCGCGAACGCGCGGTGACCCGACGTCAGTTGGAGCGGCTGACCCGCGTCGAGGACCTGGCCGCCGCACTGCCGGAGGGGACCTGCTTCGATCCCGCCCGGCCGGCCGAGGAGCTGACCGAGTCGGTGTCCGCCGTCGGCGCCGCGTACGCCCCCGAGTGCCTGGCCGCCTGCGAGCTGGCCTTCCACTGCCGGGAGCGGGCCCGCGACGCAGACGAGGTGACCGCGCTCGGCCGGTCCCTGAGGGGCGAACTGGGCGGTCTGACCACCGTGGAGGCGGCCCTCGCGGCGGCCTCGGGGGCGGGCCCCGCCGAGGACCCGATCGCGGCGGCGCTGCACCGGGCCGCCCGGCTGCGCGCCGAGGCCCTCGCCCTCGTCCCCGCCCGGACGTCCCCGGAGGCGACCGCATGCCCCTGCTGAACACCCTCGCGCGCCTGGAGGCGGTCCGGGCGGGCCGGGCCCAGGCACTGGCGACCGTGCGGCACCGGCACCTGGGCGCGCGCCCGCTGGTCGTCGTGCCCCTGACCACCGCCGGCGAGGCCGGGGCGCCGCTGGGCGCCCTGGTCGGCACCGACCCGGCGGAACCGACGCTGCTCGTGGTCCCGCAGCCGCGCGACCGCGACCTGCGCTGGACCTTCCTCGCGGAGCTGGCCGACCTGGTCCTGCCGTACGTGGACGGGTACGCGGACGACGTCGAGCTGGTGGAGCGCAACGAGACCGATCCCGAGACGGGCGCCAAGAACAAGGTCGCCGCCGAGCTGTGCCTGGACGCCCCCCAACTGATCGTGCCCAGCCGGGCGGGCGTGGAGTACGTACGGCTCCTCGGTCGGTCGATGCGGTTCCGGCGGACGGCCGAGGAGGACCCGGAGAACCCGTACCCGGCGCCGGCCCGGGTGCCGCTGCTGGGGCGCTGGTTCACGCACCTCGGGGAGCGGGCGCGGGTGCCCGGTTCCTCGATGCTGTTGTCGGCGACGGACCTGCTCGGTCGGCACTGGGCGACGGGCCAGAGCAACCTGGAGGACCAGCACCTGGGCGCCCTGCTCGCCTGGATCGCACCGCCGGAGGGGGAATCCGGCGCGGAGGCGGCCCTGCGCGCCGAGGTGGCCCGGGACCCGCGGGGCGGGCTGCTGGTGCCGCCCGCCGGACCGGCCACCGACCCCGCCTTCGACAACCGGCTGCTGGCCCCGGCGATGGCCCGCTACGACGCGGCGCGCGCCTCGGGCGATCCGGCCGCCGTCGAGCGGGCCGAGCAGGCGGTCCGGGAACTCGTCGCGGACCAGACCCGCCCCACCTGGGCGGCGGTGTGGCGGGCGCTGGAACTGGTGCGCGCACTGCCCGCCGGGGAACGGACCGAGGAGCGCTGGACCCGCGACCGCTGGTCGTACACCGGGCACCGCGACCGGGTCCGGGCGGGCGAGCCCCCGCAGCCGCGCCGCGACGACGCGGTGACGGCCGCCCAGAAGCTGGCCACGCGCGAGACCGAGCAGGTCCGTCTCGACGCCCAGGAGGCGCTGGACGACCCCCTGGTGATGGCGGGTCGGCGGCTGTCCGGGGAGGCGTTCGCCGGCGAGGTCACCGAGGTGGTCATGGAGTGGACGCAGGCCAAGCGGCCGCGCCCGCGCCCGCTGGTGACGGTGGACACCGAGGACCGGCCGCAGTTGGCGGACGGCGGGGGCGGGAAGGTGTTCCGTTCGCTCGACGGACGCCCGCAGGCGGCCGAGTTCGTGCGGTTCGAGGAGGCGGGGCGGATCGTGCTGCGGCTGCTCGACAAGATGGGCGGCGGCAGGGAACCCACCCCCGGATCGGTGCCCGAGAAGGGCGACCGGCTCTGCTGGACGCTGTTCGAGCACGACGCGCGCGGCGGCCCCAGGCTGCCCGAGCCGGAGAAGACCCCGTGGACGCACGGAGGACCGCCGGCGCACCTGAGCGCCGACCGACCGCACCTGCCCGCGCCCGATCCCGTGACCGCCGAGGACCTGTTGTGAGCTTCGATCCGGGAGCGGCCGCCGACCGGGCGACCGCCGCCATCCTGCACGACACCCTGCACGGCGCGGAGCGGGGCGTCGTCGTCGACTCCCCGCCGGGCGCCGGCAAGTCCACGCTGGTGGTCCGGGCCGCCCGGGAGCTGGCCGCCGCCGGGCGCCGGCTGATGGTGGTCGCACAGACGAACGCGCAGGTCGACGACCTGGTGTTCCGGTTGCACGGCAAGGATCCGGGGCTGAAGGTCGGCCGGCTGCACAGCAGCGACGGCGACGCCTACGACCCGGCGCTGCGCGAGCTGCCCTCGGTGACCCTGTCGGCGAAGCCGGCCGACCTCGCCGAGCTGCCGATCACCATCTCGACGGCGGCGAAGTGGGCGTACGTGAAGGACACGGAGCCGTGGGAGCACGCCATCGTGGACGAGGCGTACCAGATGCGTTCGGACGCGCTGTTGGCCGTGGCCGGGCTGTTCGAGCGGGCGCTGTTCGTGGGCGACCCCGGGCAGCTCGACCCGTTCAGCGTGGTCGGCGCGGAGCAGTGGGCCGGGTTGTCCTACGACCCCTCCGCCTCGGCGGTGTCCACCCTGCTGGCCCACAACCCGCACCTGCCGCAGCACCGGCTGCCGGTGTCCTGGCGGCTGCCCGCGTCGGCCGCTCCGCTGGTGTCGCGGGCGTTCTACCCGTACAACCGGTTCCGCAGCGGCACCGGCCCCGGTGAGCGGCGGCTGTCGTACGCGGTCGCCTCGGACGGTTCGGGGCCGGACCGGGTGTTGGACGAGGCCGCGGAGTCGGGCTGGGGCCTGCTGGAGCTGCCCGCGCGGCACACGCCGCGGACCGACCCGGAGGCGGTGCGGGCGGTGGCCCTGGTGGTGCGCCGGGCACTGGACCGGGGTGCGGTGACGGAGGACGAACAGTCCGCGGGCCCCGCGCCGTTGACCGCCGACCGGATCGCGGTGGGCACCGCCCACCGGGACCAGGCCGCCGCCGTGCGGGCGGCGTTGACGGCGCTGGGCGTGCCGGGAGTGACGGTGGACACCGCGAACCGGCTCCAGGGACGGGAGTTCGACCTGACGGTGGTGCTCCACCCGCTGTCGGGGCGGCCGGACGCGACCGCGTTCCACCTGGAGACGGGGCGGCTGTGCGTGCTGGCGTCCCGGCACCGGCACGCCTGTGTGGTGGTGGCCCGGGCGGGCATAGCGGAACTGCTGGACGACCATCCGTCCTCGGAGCCGGTACAGCTGGGGGTGACGGTGAAGTTCCCGGACGGCTGGGAGGCCAACCACTCGGTGCTGGCGCACCTGTCGGAGCATCGGGTGGCCTGGCGTCCCTGAGGCGGGAGTTCGGGCGCCGACGTCATCGGTGGGGCCGCACCCACCCGGCGGGCCCGTCATCCGTCCGCGGCTTTGCCGGGGGCCACGTCACCCACCAGACTGCCCTTCGACGCACCGCACCGACAGCCGAAGGAACGAACACCCCATGACCCGTCTGCACGTCATCTACGCCGCGACCCGCCCCACCTCCTCGGGGCGCCCGCTCGCCGAGTGGGTCGTCGGCCGGGCCCGCGAGCACGGCGCGTTCGAGGTCACCCCGATCGATCTCGCCGAGATCGCGCTGCCCTTCCTGGACGAGCCGGAGTACGCCTCCAGCGGCATCTACACCCATCCGCACACGCTGGCGTGGAGCGCGCTGATCGACGCGTCCGACGCCGTGCTGTTCGTCCTGCCGATGTACAACGGCGGCTACACCGCCCCCTTCAAGAACGCCATCGACTTCCTCTACCGCGAGTGGCGGGGCAAGCCGGTCGGCATCGTCAGCTACAGCGCGGGCCCGACCGGCGGAGCGCCCGCCGCCGAGATGCTGCGCCCGGTCCTGACCCGTCTGGGCATGCTGCCCACCGAGCGTTCGGCGGCCGTCCCCGGCATCAACGCGCTGGTCACGGACGAGGGATTCGCGGCTCCGGAGGGGCTCGCGGAGGAGCTCACCGGCGTGTTCGACGACATCGCGGCGCTCGCGAAGGAGCCGGCGGGCGTGTGACACCCCGGGTGCACTCTTGCGCGACGTTGGACAATGGAGGGTGGCCCGGAAGGGACGACGTACGCGCAGCAGGAGGACACGCATGGCAGAGCCCGAGCGCACCGAGCGGAGGTTGCGGCCCGCGCCGCTGCTCTTCGAGCCTTCCGAGGTGGCAACGGACCCGGAGCACTTCTTCGACCTGGAGTCGATAGACGACCCGCAGGAGCTGCTGGCCCGTGCGACGGAGCTGACGCTGGCCTTCCGGGCGGCCCAGGAGCGCGCGGTGGAGTTCCAGGCCGTCGCCGCGGCGCAGCTGGCGGACCCGCGCCGGTTCGACCGGCTGCCCGCAGCGGCCATCGCGGAGCAGGCGGAGTGGACCGAGGACTACGCGGTCAAGATGATCGAGTTCGGCGAGACCCTGCTGCGGGACGGCCACCCGGACGGCCCCTAGGCCCTGTGGCCCGGAGTGGGCCGACCCGTGCGCCGCATCCGATCCGGGTGCGGCGCACGTCACATCTGGCATATGCGGGGCGCACCATACTCCCGACCGGTCGCCCCTGTCCCGGATTCCGGTAACTCCCCGGATTGGTCGCACTACCCCCGGTAGACCTGGGGGCATGACGACTCTGACCGGCTGCGCCGCCCGCGAAGTCCGCACCGCCCCCGCGTCCGCGACCCTCGTCACCTCCGAGGGCGCGGCCTGGCTCGCCTCCGCGTGCGCCCTGCCCCACGACACGCTCGCCGCGTGGCGGGCGCGGCCCGCCGCTCCGGCCGCGCTGCCCTGCGGGACCGCCTTCGACGTCGTCAACGTCCCGCTCGTGCTCGGACGCCGCATGCTCGACCTGCTGTGGGCCGAGGGGCCCGGCTCCGGGCCCGCCGCCGTGCACCGCGGCCGGACCCTGCTCTTCGCCGCGCCGGGCACCGCCCAGCGGCTGCCGGCGCTGCTCGCCTGGGAGGAGTGGGGCGGGGCCACGGCCGCCCCGCTCTGTCACGGCCGCGGCGACGCGGTCACCGTGCCCCCGCTGGCGCCCTCTCCGGGGCCGTCCCGCTGGCTGGTGGCCCCGGACTCCCGGCGGCCCTGGCTGCCGGGCGCCGATTCGCTGCTCTGGGCCTTCCTGCACGCCGCCCGCCTGCAAGTATCGATTTTTGGTTCGGCCGATCCTGATGCTAATGTCTAGCTCGTCACCAAGCGCCGCTAGCTCAGTTGGTTAGAGCAGCTGACTCTTAATCAGCGGGTCCGGGGTTCGAGTCCCTGGCGGCGCACAGACGGAGAAAGGCCCCCACGCGAGTGGGGGCCTTTTTCGTGCCCGCGAGTCCCCGGGACCGGGACCCGCGCGGCTACGTGGTGATCTTCACGGTGTACGCGCCGGACTGGGTCCGGTCCGCCACCTCGATGCGGATCCGTTCCCCCGGCACCGTGAACGTCTCGCCGACCTCCAGCGGGGCGTCCGCCAGCGGCGGGTACACGGACCGGTCCCAGCAGGCCTCGGTGCCCGGATGCCCGTCCAGCACCTCGATCGGGCCGCCGCCCGAGGCGGGCTCGTTGCGGACCCGGTAGACCAGGACGCCCTCGGTGCAGGTGTCCCCGTCGTTGCCGGCGGAGCCCCGGGCCTCGATGGCAATCGCACTGCCGGGGCCGGTGCGGACCACGGCCAGCCGGGTGCCGCCGGTACCTCCGTTGGGCACGCCCTCCGCGAGCGGTTGCAGGGTGTGCAGCGAGGAGCCGGAGCGCACGCAGTCGACCTGGGAGGGGCTCAGCCAGCCCAGCTTCCACTTGTGCCAGGCGAACAGGTCCGGGGCCATCCCGAACTGGCTGCCCATGACGTCCCAGTCTCCGACGTACGTGTCCCAGTCGCCCTTGCCGTCGGACGGCCGGTGGTAGAGGTCGGGCAGGTCGAAGACGTGCCCGGTCTCGTGGGCGAGGACGTTGCGGTCCGGCGGGTGCTGTTCGAAGACGGTGACGATCCGCCGCAGATCCGTGCCGTCCGCCCGGATGGGCCGGTCGAAGTTGACGACCTTGGTGGCGTCCGAATCCACTCCGGGCGCGTCCGGGTCGGCGACGAAGTACACGACGTCGTACCGGCTGAAGTCCACCGCGGGGTCGGCGGTGGCGACGGCGTCGCGCAGGTACGCGGCCCGGTCCTCGGGAGCCCAGTCGCGCCGTATGCCGTACGCGGTGGACGGCTTGGGCATGCGGACCCACTGCTTCTGGGGGTGCGGGACCAGCCGGAAGCGCCCGTAGGAGGCCCGCTGGAAGAACTCGCTGGTGGCGGGGAAGTAGTCGCCGGTCAGCTGCTCGGGCGTGACGGCGGTGCGATGGTCGGGGAAGGACAGGAAGACCATGACCGCGTTCAGGGTGCGCTCGGGCCGGGGGTACGCGCCGTTCCAGGTGTCCAGCCCGAGGGAGTGGTGCGCCGCCGTACGGGTCAGTGCGCAGGGACCGGCGCCGGAAGCGGCGGCTGCGGGGGTGGCGACGAGCGACATCGCGGCGAGCGCCGCCATGGAAGTGACGACGGCCGCCGTACTTCGGATGCGGGAGCGGTCCACTCCCCCGGGTGTCTGCTGTCGCGGCACATCGACCTCCGGTGGTGGATTCGTACCTTTCCATCCACCTTGAGGCGATTGTCTTATGAATGCCCTGTTCCGCTGCCCCACACGAGTGAGCAATACGTCAAGTCGGTGACCCCCGGACTTCACGGCCGCGCCTACAGAACGTCACGACCGATCACGGGAGATCAGCTGCGGCCCCCGGGCGTTCACAGCCGCGCAGGAACGATCACGCGTCGATCGGCCGACGATCCGTCATCATCGCGAACCACCGCCCTCCGTACGGCGACGCCGCTGGATAGGGCCGTCCGGCAGCCTCTATGATCGGCACACTTTCCTGCACGGACACTCACGAGCACTGCGGGAGCCAACGGTGAGCGGAACCTCAGAGGGAACCGGTTCGGCGGCCGACCGCATCCGATCGGCCACCACGGAGCGTCACCCGGCAGTGCCGGCCGTGCCCGGCATGTCGACCGAACCCGCGGCGGCCACCACGTCGGCCCCGCGGTCCCCGCGCACGTCCGGGGCACGCGACTACCAGGCCGCCTTCAACGCGGCCCACCTCGCGATGGCCGTCGTCGACCGCAGCGGTCACGTCGTCGTCGCCAACGAGGCACTCGCCGCGCTGCTGGGCGCCGAACCGCTCGCGCTCGTCGAAAGATCCGCCGCCGACCTGGTGGACCTCGCCGCGGAGGCCCGCACCTGGCAGGCCTACCAGGAGGTGCTCCGCGGCCGGCAGGCCCGACTGCGCTGCACCCGCCGCCTCAAACACCCCGACGGACACTCGCTGTGGACCGAGGTCACCCTCGGGCCGGTCCCCGGAAGCGGAGACGTCCTCCTGTCGGTCGCCGACATCAGCGACCGGCGCGACCTCCAGGCCCGGCTGCGCCACCTCCAGATGCACGACCCGGTGACCCGACTCCCCAACCGGACGCTCTTCTTCGAACGGCTCTCCGCCGCCCTGGAGCACTCCTCGTACGAGGACGGCGGCACGGGCCGGATCGGGCTGTGCTACCTGGACCTCGACGGGTTCAAGGCCGTCAACGACACCCTGGGCCACCGGGTCGGGGACCGGCTGCTGGCGGCCGTGGCGGCCCGGCTGACGCAGTGCGCCGACCAGTCCGGGTACGGGCGCACGAGCGGGCACCTGGTGGCCCGGCTCGGCGGCGACGAGTTCGCCCTGCTCGTCGAGGACTCCACCGGTACCGAGCAACTCGCGGACCTGGCGCGGAGCGTGTTGAACGCCGTGCAGGAGCCGTTCGACCTGGCCGGGCAACGGCTGTCGGTCTCCGCGTCGATCGGCGTGGTGGAGCGGGCTACGGCAGGGACCTCCGCGACGGGGCTGATGCAGGCCGCCGACACGACCCTGTACTGGGCGAAGGCGGACGGCAAGGCCCGCTGGACCCTCTTCGACCCGGAGCGCAACGCTCACCGCATGACCCGGCAGGCCCTGTCGTCGACGCTGCGACCGGCCGTGGAGCGGGACGAGTTCCGCCTGGAGTACCAGCCGCTGGTGGACCTGGAGAGCGGGACGGTGCGCGGGGTGGAGGCCCTGGTGCGCTGGAACCACCCGCAGTTCGGCATGTTGACGCCGAATCGGTTCATCGGGATCGCCGAAGAGGACGGCTCCATCGTCCCGTTGGGGCAGTGGGTGTTGCGGACCGCCTGCCGGCAGGCGCGCCGCTGGCAGATCGAACAGCCCAGTGACACACCGGTGTTCGTCTCCGTCAATGTCGCGGTGCGCCAGGTGTGGGACTCGGACCTGGTCGGCGATGTCGCGGAGATCCTCGCCGAGACCGGACTGGCCCCGCAGCTGCTCCAGTTGGAGCTGACGGAGTCGGCGGTGATGGGCTCGGCGGGCCGGCCGTTGCAGGCGCTCCAGGCGCTGAGCGACATGGGTGTGCGGATCGCCATCGACGACTTCGGCACCGGGTACTCGAACCTGGCCTACCTGAGCCGGTTGCCGGTGTCGGTGCTGAAGTTGGACGGCTCCTTCGTCCGCGGGTTCCGCTACGAGGAGGGCTCGCACCCGAATCCGGCCGACGAGACCATCGTGGAGGCGCTCGTGCAACTCGCCCACCGGCTGGGGCTGACGGTCACCGCCGAGTGCGTGGAGACCGCCGGTCAGGCGGCGCGCCTGCGCCGCGTGGGCTGCGACACGGGCCAGGGCTGGCTGTACTCGCGCGCCGTGGCCCCGGAACGGATCGCCGAGATGATCGGCTCGCGCCCCGGGGCGTAGGTCCTGTCGTCGAAGTGGCGCCGGTGAGGCCCGCGGTGTTCGGCGCCGGTGAGGCCCGCGCGGTTCAGCCGAGCTTCTCGCCGTACACGCGCTCGACCGTCATCGTCATCAGCACCCTGCGGTCGGACACCATCACCGACCGGTACTCCTCCCAGTCCGGGTGCTCGCCGGCGGCGAGGCGGTAGTAGTCCACCAGCGCGTCGACCTCGGGGCCGTGCGGGTCGGCACCCGGGCCGACGAGCGTCACGGGTCCCTCGGCGGTGGCCCAGGAGCGGCCGTCGGGGGCGGTGACCTCCAGGGCGGCCCGCGGGTCGCGGCGCAGGTTCGCCGTCTTGGCCCGCCCCTCGGTCATCGAGACGTGCAGCAGGCCCGACTCGCGGTCGTAGAAGGGCATGACGGGGGAGAGTTGGGGGAGGCCGCTCGACTTGATCGTGGCGAGGACACCGAGTCGGCTCCCCGCGAGCAGCGCGCGCGGTTCGAAGGGCGTGGCAGTCATGTCCGGAGTCAACCCGACACCGGTCGGGGGTTGTTCCCGACGCGCCGGTGCGCGAACACGGCCACCCCCGCCCCGGGAGGGGGCGGGGGTGGCCGGCGCTCGGCGCGGGGTGGGGGGATCAGCAGGCGCCGAGGTCCTTCCAGACACCCCATTCACCGGTGGAGCCGGGCACCTCGTTCTGCGTCCACCACTGGGCCTTCCACTTGTGACCGTTGTGGGAGACCTCGGTGCCGCCGGTGTAGACCGTGCCCGCGACGTACGCCGGGACCGAGCCGCAGCCGGTGGGCGGCGTCGTCGGAGGCGTGGTGGGGGGCGTGGTCGGCGGGGTCGTGGGCGGAGTGGTCGGAGGCGTGGTCGGCGGGGTGGTCGGCGGCTGGGTGGTGCCGCCGAGGGCGTCCGAGATCTGGTTCAGCAGCGTGGTGTTGTTGTCCAGCCCGAGGAGGGAGTACATCATCGCGCCGGCCAGGCCGCGCTGCTTGCCGTAGTCGACCCGGGCCTGGATGGACTTCTGGTTGAGGCCGGTGAAGAACTCGCCGTCCTTGTAGAAGTACGAGGCCTTGGCCTGGTCGTCCCAGAAGGTGTTCGCCGGGTTGTCGACGAGGCCGCCGAGTTCCTTGTAGTTGGCGATGCCGGCCTGCTGGCTGGTGGGCCGGGCGCCGGAGGCGCCGGTCGCGGACTGGGCGAGGCCGTTGTTCGCCCCGGCGGGGACGCCCCTCCAGCCGCGGTAGTAGAACTCGTAGCCCAGGGTCAGCTTGTTGGCGGGGAAGCCGCCGGTGATGCCGTAGGCCGGGTTGCCGTCGATCCAGGAGTCGATGGCGTTGTCGATGCTGTACTTCTGGGTGCCCGGGGCGATCGGGTCGGTCGGGTCGCCGGCCGGGGAGTACAGCGGGGACTGGTGGTACGTGGGGCCGTCGCTGTCCCAGGCGCCGTGCATGTCGTACGTCATGATGTTCGCGTAGTCGAGGTACGCGCCGATCTTGTCCGTCTCGATGTACTTGATCTTGTCCTGGCCGGCCGGGAGGGCGGAGGTCAGCAGGTACTTCTTGCCGCCGTTGGCCGCGCCGTAGGCGTCGAGCTGGCTGCGGAACTCCTTGAGCAGGAGCGTGAAGTTCTGCTTGTCCTCGGGGGCGTAGTGGTTGCCCAGGTGCCCGCCGGAGGAACCGGGGTACTCCCAGTCGATGTCGATGCCGTCGAAGATGCCGGCCGCGACGCCCTGGCCGCCGTAGCCGCCTTCGACCGGCAGGTTGCCCTTGATGTACTGGTCGATGCAGGACGTCACGAGCTTCTTGCGGGAGGCGTCGGTCTTGGCCGCGTCGCTGAAGTACTTCGAGTAGGTCCAGCCGCCCAGCGAGATGTTGATCTTCAGGTGCGGGTACTTGGCCTTCAACTGCTTGAACTGGTTGAAGACGCCGACGATCGGCTGGTCCCACTTGTCGGCGACCCCGCTGACGCTGTCGGCCGCGCTGAAGGACTTCTGGTAGTCCGCGTACGAGTCGCCCGCGCCGTCACCGGCGTTGGGGTTGTTGTCGTCGCCCGCCGCCTTGTTCGCCTCGAAGCAGGTGAGGTTGGTGGGGTGGATGTTGCCGAACGAGTAGTTGATCACGTCCAGCTTGCCGGCGATGCCGCGGGTGTCGAGGTGCTTCGGGTAGAAGGCGTTCCCGTACACGCTCCACTGGTCGTAGTACGCGATCTTCACGCCGCCGGCGCTCGCCGTGCCGGCGGAGCCCGCGGCCTGGGCGGTGCCGAGGCCCGCGAAGCCGGCCAGCGCACCGGCTGCCAGCGCGGCCGTGGCGGCGGCCGCGACGAGGGGTTTACGGATGTGCATGAACTGACTCCGGGGGGTGGGAGGGGGGGAGCATCGGCTTCAGGTGAGAGAAGTGATAGCGATCACCCCGGCCCTCAGTCAATGGTTTGGACCAAAGAAGGACTAGACCAGTCAGGCGCCAAAAGGCCTTGTCAGAGACCTGAGGGCATACGCGAAACCGCTCGCCACCCCGGGTGACGAGCGGTTTAAGGCTGCACTAAGCCATGTGCGGGCAAGGTTTTGGCAACAAACCAGCCAAACCCCGTTCTTGTGCGCTCAGGCGGAGTTCGAGTCCTCCGTCGGCATGCCGTACGCATCTGCGATGAGCCCGTAGGAGCGCAACCTGGCCTCCCCGCCGTGGGCGTTGGCGGTCAGCATCAGCTCGTCCGCACCCGTCCGCTTCACGAGGTCGTCGAGCCCCTCGCGGACCTCGTCGGGGGTGCCGTGGACGATGTTCGCGAGCCAACCGTCCACGAACTCCCGCTCCAACGGCGAGAAGGGGTACGCGGCCGCCTCCTCGGGCGTCGGGACCAGACCGGGCCGCCCGCCGCGCAACCGCAGCATCGACAGCGCGCCCGTGAGCACCTGCGCCCGCGCCTCCTCGTCGGTGTCGGCGGCCAGGGCCGCGGCGCCGATCAGGGCGTAGGGGGTGTCGAGCACGGCCGAGGGCCGGAAGCTCTGCCGGTACAGGTCCAGCGCGGGAATCGTGCCGGCCGCCGAGAAGTGGTGGGCGTACGCGAAGGGCAGGCCGAGCTCGCCGGCGAGGCGGGCGCTGAAGCCGGAGGAGCCGAGCAACCAGATCGGCGGTCGACCGGCGGGGCCCTGCACGGGGCCGGGTACGGCGTGCACCCGGGCGTAGGGGTGTCCGTCGGGGAAGTCGTCGTCGAGGAAGCGGATCAGTTCCCCCAGCTGTCGGGGGAACCCGTCGGCGGCGTCGTCCGCCCGCCCGGCTCCGCGCAGCGCGGCCGCGGTACGGGGGTCCGTGCCGGGTGCGCGCCCCAGCCCGAGGTCGATCCGGCCCGGGGCGAAGGCCTCCAGGGTGCCGAACTGCTCGGCGACGGCCAACGGGACGTGGTTGGGCAGCATGACCCCGCCCGAGCCGAGCCGTATCCGGGAGGTGTGGGCGGCGAGGTGGGCGAGGATCACCGCCGGGGAGGAGCTGGCCACGCCGGGCATGGAGTGGTGTTCGGCCACCCAGTGCCGGTGGAACCCCCGGGATTCGGCCAGCCGGGAGATCGCCACGCTGGTGCGCAGCGACGCGTGGGCGGTGCTGCCGGCCCCGACGGTGACGAGGTCCAGCACCGAGAGCGGGACCGGAGCGTTCCCCCGCACGGTCCCCCGGATCGGATCCGCCGCGCCTCCCGTCCCGGCTGCCCTGATTCCCTCGTTCCCGGCGTCACTCATCGTCGCTCCCGTCCCGTGCGGCCCTCGCGGCTTCCTGCATGTCCGTACGAGGAATTCGAACCATCGCGGGGGCCGGGGCATTCCCGACGGACCGCCGAGCCGGCCATGCCTGCGGCATATGCCAGACGAGTAGATCCAGGCAGAGGGACTTGATTGAGCCATCAATCTCTTCAACAGGCGCTCCACACAAGCCTCTTGATGGCTATCGTGGGGGAGCAAGCGGTAACAACCTGGTAGGGGGAAAACCGTGGCGCTGAAGCCCGAGCCGACCGCGCCGTTCCATTCGGTGCAGTACGCCCTTCGCGTACTCGAAACGATCGCACGGCACACCGGCGGTGTGACCGACGCGCAGATAGCGCGTGAGACAGGCCTGCCCTCGGTCCACCTGTCCCCGATGCTGTTGATGCTGCGCCGGGAGGGGTACGTGCTCCAGGTCTCCGACGGCGCCTACGCCATAGGGGACTCCCTCGTCCTCCTCGGCTCCGGCGTCGACCGGCAGCAAGCCCTCCAGGACAAGCTCCAGGACACCCTCGACCGGCTGCGGGACTCGGTCGGAGCGGCGGTCTACATCAGCCGCTACGTCGACGGCGAGGTCCGCATCACCCAGTTCGCGGACAGTCCGCGCACCCCCAAGGTGCACGAGTGGGTCGACTTCCGCTCGGCGGCGCACGCCAGCGCGGTCGGCAAGTGCCTGCTGACCCAGCTCGACCAGAACGGTCGACGGGACCACCTGTCCCGGCACAAGATCGCCCGACTGACCTCGAAGACGATCGTGAGCGAGCGCGTGCTGTTCTCCAGGCTGGACAGCCAGCCCGCCACCGTGCCCGTGCTGGACCTCCAGGAGTACGCCGTGGGCACCGTCTGCGCGGCGGTGCCGATCACCGCCGGCGCCTCGGTGGGCTGCCTGGCCCTGTCGATGCCGGTCGAGCACGCGCACCGGCTGCGGGCCGCGGCGGAGACGCTGAACCGGAAGGCCGCGCCGCTCCTGCTGTCGCTCACGCTCTGACGGGCCGCACACCCGGGGACGAACACCCCGAACGCCCCGAGGGCCGCTCCGGGCCCGTGCGCCGGGGCCCGGAAACCACTTCGGGCGGTTCCCGGTGAACCGGAAACCGCCCGAAGTACAAGTGCGCCGCCAGGGACTCGAACCCCGGACCCGCTGATTAAGAGTCAGCTGCTCTAACCAACTGAGCTAGCGGCGCCTGACAGAGAAAATACTACCCGGTCCCCGGGGGTGCTCAAAACCATTACCCGTGAGGTCCGCGAGGACCCCGGGCTCACGTCGGCCCCGGGGTACGGGCCCCACGGGCCCCTGTGGCGGGTCGGGGGGTGGCACGGGCCACACCCCCCGAGGGGGCGGGTCAGCGGTCCAGGAGATCGGCCCGGCCCTGGGCCTCGTAGGACGACAGCAGGGCGGCCAGGGCCTCCGCGTCCAGGGGCCGGTATCCCGGTTCGCCCGGCGGGGACCACCAGACCGGGTCCGGGCAGCGGAAGCCGGCGCGGCGCAGGGCCACGCGGTGGACCTTGTTCGTCGCCGTCGTCGGCATCTCGGGGACCACCCGGACGTAGCGCGGCGGCATCTTCGTGCCCAGGTCGGGCTGCGCGGCGAGGAAGGCGGCGAACGCCGACGGGGAGAACGTGGCCCCCGGGCGGAGGGCGACGGCCGCCATCACCTGGTCGCCCGCGACCTCGTCCGGTACGGCGTAGACCGCCACGGCCGCCGCGTCCTGCCATCGGGCGAGGATGTTCTCGATGACGGCCGAGGCGAGGTTCTCGCTGTCGACCCGCAGCCGGTCGTCGGTGCGGCCCGCGAAGTAGAGGAATCCGGCGGCGTCGCGGAAGAAGAGGTCGCCCGTCCAGTACCAGCCGTCACGGGTGCGCGCCGCCTCGGCGTCGGGGTTGCGCCAGTAGCCCTCGAAGAGGCCGCAGCCGCGGTTGACGAGTTCCCCGATGGCCTCGCGGCCGTTGAGGAGGCGGCCCGAGTCGTCGAGGACGGCCGCCGGGCATTCCCTGCCCGTCTGCGGGTCGACGACCGCGAGGTCGTCCCCGGCGCCGGACCGGCCCAGCGCCGCCGGCGGGGTGTCGGGGGTGCGGACCACGGACGCGCCGCCCTCGGTGGCCCCGTAGCCCTCGACCAGGCGGACCCCGAACCGCTCGGTGAAGCGGGCGGCGTCCACCGCGCCGGCCTCGGTGCCGAAGCCGAGCCGCAGGGTGTGCGCGCGGTCGTCGGGGCGGGGCTCGGTGGCCAGGAGGTATTGGATCGCCCGGCCGACGTAGGTGAAGTAGGTGGCGCCGTGGGCCCGTACGTCGTCCAGGAACCGGGAGGCCGAGAAGCGCCGCCGCAGGGCCACGGACGCGCCGCCGGCCAGCGCCGGCAGCCAGTCGGCGATGACCGCGTTGCCGTGGAAGAGCGGCATGCAGACGTAGTGGACGTCGTCGGGGGTGACCGAGAACTGGCGGGCCAGCGCGGTTCCGGCGGCGGCCAGTCGGCCCTGGGTGCAGAGGGCGGCCTTGGGGGCGCCGGTGGAGCCGGAGGTGAAGTAGAGGAGCATCCGGGAGGCGGGGGTGGGGCCGCCGGAGAGCACGGCCTCCCCCGGCTCGGCTCCCGCGTAGGGCGCCAGCAGTCGCGCGTACTCCTCGGTGTCGGTCACGAGGATCCGTACGCCCGGCAGGTCGAGGCCGCGCAGCAGCGGCAGGTGGGCGCGCTCGGTGACGAGGATCCGGCAGTCGGTGTGCAGGATGTCGCGGGCCAGTTCGGGGCCGCGCCGGGTCGGGTTGATCCCGGCGACGGCGGCCCCGGCGAGGGCCGCCGCGCCGAGCCAGAACGGGAACTCCGGGGTGTTGTCGAGCAGCACTCCCAGGTGCGGCTCGGCCTCCGGCGGCAGGAGGTCGACGAGCAGCGCGGCGCGCGCGGCGGCCTCCTGGGCGGTCCGGTGGCGGCTGAGGACGGCGTGCTCGTGCTTCAGCCCGGGCCGGTGGTCGCCCCATTGGCGCGCGATGAGCTCCGCGACGGTGTCGGGTGTGGTCGTCGTCCGCATGCCGCCGGAGGTTAGCTGACGTTGCGTCAGAATTGAACGTCGGAGCAGGAGTAGAAGGCCATCGGGGTGTCGTTGACGGTCCAGACCGCCAGGATCATGTGCCGACCGGTCTTCCCGCTCGGCATGGCGCCCTGGTGGACGGTGGTCATGGCGGGGCGGGCGCCGTTGTAGGCGACCGCGAGGAAGGGCTGGGGATCGAGGGCGGCCCGGGTGAGCGGCTTGGTGGGGTCCCAGCCGTTCTTGGTGACGTAGTACTTGAAGTCGGTGGTGGAGTGGTTGGCGGTGAACTGCCACCGGAAGCCGTAGCTCTGGCCGCTGTTGACGCGGGTGGCGGGCCAGGTCCCGCCGCGCGGGTCGTCGAGCTCGGCGAACTGGGCGTTGCCGGCCGCGCAGATCTTCCCGTCGGCCGGTCCGGCGGCCGGGAAGCCCTTGAAGCCCTCGGCGCTCTGGGGTTCCCACTGGATCTGGCCGCAGTTGGAGACGGTCTTGTTGGCACAGAGCTTCTGGCGACTGATGGGGGTGTCGGTGTATCCGTGGCTGCTGGCAGTGGGGGTGCCGAGGAGGGTGGCACCGGCGACGAGGCCGAGACCGAGGGCCGTGACGCCGGCTCGTTTGGGCATGCGGAAGGAACGCATGATGCTCCTTGGACGTGGGGGGAGTCTGACGAGAGCGTGCGCACGCGTGGGGATGGTTTCCAGGTCTAGACCAAGTCCCAGACTATTGACGAGAGTTGGCCATGTCTATACCAATGGGAGAACGGGTGGTCCGGTCGTTCCCGGCCACCCGTTCTCCCGCGCCGCTCGCCGTCTCCTCCCGCGTCGCCGCCGTCTCCTGCCGTTCCTCGGCCGCCGATCGCCGCTACTGGTCGGAGCGGCCGGTGTAGAAGGCCACGGTGAGGTCCTTCACCAGGGCCTTGCGCTCGTAGTCGTCCAGCTCGACGATCCCCCGTGACGTGAGCCGGTGGACCGTGTCGTCGACCGCGTCGACGACCGAGGACAGCACGGCGTCCCGGTGCCGGGCGTCGATCGCCGCGATCCGCCGGCGCCGCATGGCCTCCGCCACCTCCGGGGCGTACTCGATCCGGGTGGGCTGGGCGGAGAACACCTCCACGCCGACGGCCTCGGTCTCGGCCGCCAGCATGCGGGTCAGCGCGTCACCGACCGCCTCGGCGTCGCGCAGCGTCGGGGCGTCGTCGTGGAAGGCGTCGGCCGGCAGTTGGGACAGCACCCGGGCCATGGCCGACTCGACCTGCTCGGCCAGGTACTCCGTGTGGTCCCCGACGGCGAGGGTGGCGCGGGCCGTGTCCTTGACCTGCCAGACGACCTGCACGACCACCTGGAGGGCGAGGCCCCCCGAGTCCACCGCGGGCATGGGGTCGCTGCGCCAGTGGCGCAGCCGTACGTCCACCCGCCGGCGCAGCAGCAGGGGGCTGACCCAGGTGAGGCCGGTACGCCGGACCGTGCCCCGGTAGCTGCCGAAGAGGGTCAGCACCCAGGCGTGGCCGGCCTTGGCGCGGCCGAGCCCGCCGAGCGCGAGGAGCGTGACGATGCCGAGGAAGGCGAGCGGGGGCCAGTGGGTCGCGCGCAGCCCCTGGTAGGCGCGCGGGGCCGCGCCGAAGCCGGCGGCGAGGGCGTCGGGAACGGCGCCGGCCCGCCAGAGCACCGCCGAGCAGCCCGCCAGCGCGAGGCCGCCGACGGCGACGGCGATCCAGCCGGGCAGTACGGGTCCGCGGTGTTCGCGGAGCCGGTCGTCGCCCCGGGGGACACGACGGCCGGCCGCGGGTCGGGGTGCGGGTGCCGCGTGCCCGGACCGCCGTGCGGCCGGGTCCCCGGCCGGAACGGGGGGCCCGGTGGGCGTCTGCCCGAGGAAGGGCAGGTGCACGGGCACCGCGGTGGCCGAGGCCCCCTGGGCGGGACGGAAGCGGGGGAGGTCCCGGGTGTCGTCCTCGTCGGCGTCCGCCATGCCTCTGGCCACGGCCCGGGCGACGAGATCGGCGACGCCGTCCGCCGCGACGCCGGCCGCGTCCGGTCCGGGAACCGTGCGCACGACGGGTTCGGCGGGCGGCCAGAGCTCGTCCTGCGGGTGGCCGGCCGGGGCGGGAGCGGCCGGGGGCCGGGGTCCGGTCTCGGGGGCCGGGGCGGGCCGGCGGTCCGTCCCGGGCCGGGGCTGCGGGGCGTCCGACGGGGCGTCCACCTCGGCGCGCGCGGCCGGCACCGCGTCCGGGTGCGTCCACGCGTCCGGGACCTCCCCGGCAGGCCCCTCGGCCGGGGAGACGTGGTCGGACTCGGGCCGGGGCGCACGGTCCGCCGTGTCGTCCCGGGGCGGCTGCGGGTACGGGGTCGCCGACTCCGCGTGGGCGGGCCACGCCGGCGGGGCGGTGTCCGGAGCGTCGGCGGGACGCTCCTGGGGGGATGTCGGGTACGCCGCCGGCTCCGGCGCGCCGGAGCGCAGGGGGCCGCGCTCCGGCTCGACGGGGACCGAGCCGCGGTACTCCGGCACGAGCAGCGGGGCCGCCACGGGCTCCGACCGGGCGTGGCGGGGGTACGGCTCCCCCGCGCCCGGGTCCGCCGCCTCGGGCGGACCCGCGTGGGCGAACGCCGGCCGCGCGAACGCCGGGTGCGGCGTCGGGAGCATCGGCTCGGGCACGGCCGCCCGGACGTGCCCGTCGTCGGCCGGCCGGTCGGCGGCGTGCGCCGGGTGGGGGCGGGGCGCCGAGACGTACGCGGGGGTGTCGTCCGCGCGGCCGGCGGCGCCGGGCGCGGGGACGGCGGTCACGGCCCGGGGCGCGGCGTCGACCGGCGGGGTCGGGGTGCCGGGGTGCGGGGCCCACGGGTGTCGGGCCGGGGCGGGCAGGTCGCCCGGGTGCCGGGACGCCGCGCCGTCGGTCGTCCCTCCCCCACGGGGTTCCGGCGGGACCTCGGGCGCCCACGCGGGGCGGGCCGGGGCGGGGGTCGCGAGCGACTCGGCCGCGACCGGGGTCGGGGCCGGGGGCACCGCCGGGGCCGGGGGCACCGCCGGGGCCGGGGGCACCGCCGGGGCCGGGGGCACCGCCGGGGCCGGGGGCACCGCCGGGGCCGGGGGCACCGCCGGGGCCGGGGGCACCGCCGGGGCCGGGGGCACCGCCGGGGCCGGGGTGGTGGTCCAGCGCCCCGGGCGGGGGGCCGGGGCGGGCGCCGGCGCGTCGGGGCGGATCGCGGCGTCCCCGGCGGCGGGGCCCGCGCAGGCGCCGGCGGCGAGGGGCCGGGAACCGTCCGGGACCGGAGGAACGGGGAAGTTCCCCGTCGTGGACGTGGTGCGGGTGGGGTACATCGTTGCCTCCGTCATGCGAACAGCCGGCGCCAGGTTTCCGGGCCCGGGTAGCCGTCGGCCGAGGCGCCGCGCCAGCCCTGGGCGCGCTGGAAGGCCTCGACGTTGCGGCGGTCGGCCTCGCTCCAGAGGGGGCCCGGGCCGGACGTGTAGTGCTTGCCGAAGCCCTTCTGCACCAGTCGGCGACCGAGGGCGGTGATGGACGCGTGGGACTGGCCCGGGCGGAAGAAGGCCTTCCCCGGGTAGGCGGGGACCCCGCCCGGCCCCGCCTGACCGACCGGTGTCGTCGGCTTCGTGGGCGTGGTCGGCGTGGTCGGCTTGGTGGGCGTGGTCGGCTTGGTGGGCGTGGTCGGCGTGGTCGATGCCGCCGGTGGAATGCTCTTGCCCTGCCTCAGGGCCAGCAGCCGCCAGGTGTGGGCGCCGGGAATGCCGTCGGCGTCCGCGCCGGTCCATCCCTGCGCCCGCTGGAACGCCTGGGTGGCCAGACGGTCCTCGTCGGACCACACCGGGCCGGGGCCGTTGGGGTAGAACCGTGCGCCGCCGCGTTCGATCAGCAACCGGCCGAGCTGGGTCACGTACTCGTTGTTCGCGCCCGGCCCGAACTTCGAGGCACCGGGGAAGGTAGACGACACGGCCGGCGGGGACCCGGTCGACGGCAGTTCGACGGGCGTCACGGGAGGCGTGGGCGTGCTGCCGGGGACGCCTCCCGTGACCCCGTTGAAGCGGTAGGGGAGGTACTTCGTCGCGTTGGCCCAGTACCCGTACGGGGTGGCCTGCTTGCGGGTGTACGGGCGGGTCTGCTCGTAGGCGACGTAGTGCGTCCGCGTCCCGTCGACCCAGCCGCCGAAGAGGACGACGTGCGAGCCGTTGTTGGGGTCCGCCGGATTGTGGAAGAGGAGCATGTCGCCCGGCAGCAGCTCCTCCTTCGTGATCCGGGTGGCGAAGGTGTCGAGGCTGCCGGTCCACTCGTTGGTGCCGAGGTTCCAGGCCATCGACACGTAGCCCGAGCAGTCCTGCCGGTAGCCGTCCGACCAGTACTCGGACATGCTGTAGGGGACCTTGGCGTCCAACCACAGCTTCGCCCGGTTGATGATCGTCGTCCGGTCGATGCGCCGCACCGCCGACGGGGCACCGGGCAGGCCGCCGGGCTTGGCGGGCGTGCCCTTCGGCCCGTGCAACGGGGATCGGCCGCCTTGCGGGGAGCCCGGATCGGGGCCGTCGAGCCGTACCGGGCCGAGGCCCGGCGCCGCGGCGGAGGCGGCGAGCGCGGCGGAGCCGCCACCGCCCAGGACCACGCCGGCCGCGGTGGCGAGCACCAGCGCCCGGCGCGCGCCGCGGGCGGCGCGGTGGCCGCCGTCGCGAAGCGGTATGGCCCGCGCGCGGGCGAGGGCGCGACGGCGCTGCGCGCACCCGAGGCAGACGCAGTCGCCCGCGGGCTCGTACTCCTCGAAGACCGGCATGGGCATCTGCGGCATCTGCACATGCACCGGCGGCTGCATCGTCATGCGGTTCCGTCCACTCCCCTGCTCGTCCACTGGTCCGGTGTCCGGGCACGCATCTGGCGGGGCATCAGATTCGGCTCGGCCCAGACATATCGTGCACGACAAACCCCTTAAACATGGGTTAATCGGACAACACGGGCGCGGCTGGTCACGAGCACGTCCGGAGGTGGGGTAGAGTTTTGCCTGTCACCAAGCGCCGCTAGCTCAGTTGGTTAGAGCAGCTGACTCTTAATCAGCGGGTCCGGGGTTCGAGTCCCTGGCGGCGCACAGACGAGAAGAAACCCCCCGAGGCGAAAGCCTCGGGGGGTTTCTTCGTTCGCTCGTCCGGCCCTGCCCGCGCCGCCTGCCTACACCGCCGTTCCGGTCCGGGCGCCGACGCCCGTCAGGTAGGCGGAAACCACCACATTGGCCGTGTACTGCTTGGCGGCCTTGTCGTACGTGCCCCCGCACGTCACCAGTCGCAGTTCGGCCCGCCCCTTGATCCGCGGGCCGTACGCCTTGGCCGGGTCGAAGCCCGCGCGCTCGTAGACCTTCACGTCCTCGATCGTGAACTCCGCGACCGAGCCGTCCGCCCGGTGGACCCGGACCTTGCCGCCCGGCTCGGCGGTGCTCAGACCGAAGAACACCGCGGGCTTGGACTTGGTGTCCACGTGGCCGACCATCAACGCGGTGCCGGCCGCGCCCGGCAGGGTGCCGCCGCTCCACCAGCCCACCGTGCCCGGGCTCTCGTACGGCGGCGGCTCGATCGCGCCCTGCGCGTCGAGCCTGCGGAAGATCACCGGCGCCTGAATGCCCATGGCGGGCACGTCGACCCGCGCGGGCAGGGCCCCGGTCAGCGGGGCGTGCGCCGCCGGCAGCCCCGGGACCAGCACCCCGCCCGCCTGACCGACGGGCGAGGGCGGAACCCCGGTGATCTCGCGACCCCACAGCCACAGGCCGCACACCAGCACCGACCACGCGGCGACGGTGAGCACACGGGATCCGCCGGAGCTCCTCGGCTCCCCGGTCACCGGAGGCGGACCGTCACTCGCCGCTGCGGCGACGGCGCAGGGTCAGGGCCCGGCCGGCGACGGCCAGCGTCGCGGCGGCGGCCAGGACGGCGCCGATCACCGTGTGCGGCAGACCCGGGCCGTCGGCGTCGTGGCTCTTCTTCGCGGTCACGGTCGCCTGCGCGCCCTCCGCGGCCCGGGCCTGTTCCCGTTCCTTGGCGATCTTCGTGGACGCGGCCAGCTCGGCGGCCATGCCACCGCCGCCCGCGTGGACGGGCCAGACCGGCGAGTGGTGCGGGTTCGGGCGGTCACGGTGGATCCGGAGGGAGCCGCGGACCTCCCGGCCCTCGCACTTGACCCGGATCTCGTGCCATCCGGGCTCGGCGTGGTGCGCGATGGTCGCGTCGCCCACCAGGACCTTGCGGTCGCCGTGCCCCGGGGACAGCCTGGCCTCCCAGGCGAACACGGACGACGTGGCGGAGGCCCAGTCGCACGCACAGCCGCGGACCTCCAACTTGACCCGGTCCCCCGGTTCGGCGGGATCCGGCCGGACCGAGACGCTGCCGCGGTCCCGATCCCTGTCCCGGTCCCAGTCCTCGGCGACGACGGTGGGCGCGGCCACGGCGGTGAGGGCCGTCAGGGCGACGGCCACCCCGGTGGCACGGAAAGCGATCAGAGCACTGCGCATGGTGAACCTCCTCGACAAGGAGCCTCACGCGCGGCGCGCCGCTCCGCATCCGGAGCGGCGCCCGCTTGGCCCGTACGTGTCAGCCGTACGCGCCGTACGTGTCAGCCGTGCGCGTTCACACGTCGGTGATCCGGTGTCAGACGAGATCGACCAGGTCGGCGATCGAGTCGACCGTCTTCGTCGGGCGGTAGGGGTACTTCTCGGTGTCCTCGACCGAGGTGAGACCGGTCAGCACCAGGAAGGTCTGCATGCCCGCCTCCAGTCCGGCCAGGACGTCGGTGTCCATCCGGTCGCCGATCATCGCGCTGCTCTCGGAGTGCGCGCCGATGGCGTTGAGGCCGGTCCGCATCATCAGCGGGTTGGGCTTGCCGGCGAAGTACGGCTGCTTGCCGGTCGCCTTGGTGATCAGCGCGGCGACCGCGCCGGTGGCGGGCAGCGGGCCCTCGGTGGACGGGCCGGTCTCGTCGGGGTTGGTACAGATGAAGCGGGCGCCGGCGTTGATCAGCCGGACGGCCTTGGTCATCGCCTCGAAGCTGTACGTGCGGGTCTCGCCCAGCACCACGTAGTCCGGCTCGTGGTCCGTGAGGATGTAGCCGATGTCGTGCAGGGCGGTGGTCAGCCCGGCCTCGCCGATGACGTACGCCGTGCCGCCCGGACGCTGGTCGTCGAGGAACTTGGCGGTGGCGAGCGCGGAGGTCCAGATGTTCTCGACGGGCACCTGGAGACCCATGCGGTTGAGGCGGGCCTGGAGATCGCGCGGGGTGTAGATGGAGTTGTTGGTCAGCACCAGGAAGGGCTTGCCGGACTCGCGCAGCCGCTTGATGAAGGCATCCGCGCCGGGGATCGGGGTGCCCTCGTGGATGAGGACCCCGTCCATGTCGGTGAGCCAGGATTCGATCGGCTTGCGCTCTGCCACGGGACTGTTCTCCGCTCTGCGGGGCCTCTGACCTCGGGGGCCTCTGGTCTCTACCACCCTATCCGGCACGGGCCGCAGACGCGGGGCCCGTCCACGGCCCGGACATCGGCCCCCTCGGGGCGGCTCAGCCGAGGGTGACGTCGTCCACGGCCCAGAACCAGTTGTTGGTACCGCTGTAGCGGAAGCGGACCTGGACGTCGGTGGCGCCGGCGGGCACCCGCAGGCTCAGGTTCTCGGTCTTGGCGAGGGCGTCGGCCGTGTGCGTCTTGACCACGGTCGGGGCGCCGCCGTTGTACGAGACGAGGACCTGGGCGGTCTGCCCGGCCTCGTGGCGGTAGTGGCTCCGGTAGGTCAGCGTCCTCGTGGAGCCGCCGGTGACCGGCCACTTGGGGGTGACCAGGGTGGAGTCGAAGGTGCCGGTGTGGCTCTTGTCGTCCCACTCGTCGGAGTCCGCCACGGCGAACACGTCGCGGGAGCGGACGTTCAGCTCTCGCCACTGGTCGCGCTGTGACTGGCTCCAGAACTCGTCGGTCGCGAAGGCCCAACCGGCCCACTCGGCGACACCGCCCGTGCCCATCCGCGAGTTGTCCACGGCCCAGCCGGCGGGAGGGGTGTGCGTGAAGCCCTTCACGCCGGCCGGGATGCCCGTCTCGTCCACGCGGGCCCCGAGGTTGGGGCGCAGGGTGTCGAAGGGATCGTTGTCGGGGGCGTCCAGCGGGGCCCCGTCGAGGGCGGCGCCACCGACGCCGAGCCGGGCGAGCGCGGTCGCGGCGACGTCGACGAGCCGTACGTCGGTGCGTACCGAACCGGCGGGGATCCCGGCGCCCTTGGCGATGACGAAGGTGCCGCGCTCCGCCATCGTGGAGCCGCCGTGGCCGCCGCCGTCGGTGTGGCCGTGGTCGGTGGTGACCAGGACCGTCCAGTTCTCCCGGTCGCGGGTGGGGCGGTTCTCGACGGCGGTGAGGAGGGTGCCGACGAGGGCGTCGACGCGGGCGATGGCGTTCAGGTACTCCTGGCTCGCCGCGCCGGAGGTGTGGCCCGCGTGGTCGACCTCGCCGAGGTAGACGAAGGCGGCGTCCGGGTTCTGGTCGCGCAGTTCGGCGGCGGCCGCGGCGGCGATCTTGGGGTCCTCGCTGCCGTAGCCGTCGCGGTCGCCCTTGAGGGAGAGCCGCTTGTCGACCTTGGAGGAGAAGATCGGGCCGTTCTGGTCGGTGGAGGTGATGGGCTCCCAGTCGGCGGCGGCGTAGGTGTTGAGGGCCGGCTTGGCGTTCTCGACGCGGGTCAGGAAGTCCGGGTACGCCGTGTAGTTCTTGCCGGTGAAGGAGTTGTCCTTCACGCCGTGCTTGTCGGGCCAGACGCCGGTGGCGATGCTTGACCAGCCGGGGCCGGAGGAGGTGGCGGCCATCGGGTTCGCGTAGAGGGTGCTCTTGGCCGTCAGGCCCTGGGCCATCAGGCCGTTGAGGTGGGGCGCGTCGGCGGCCTTGACGCGGTCGAGGACCACGCCGTCGAGACCGATGACGAGCACCTTGTCGGCGGTGGCGGCTTCGACGGCGCCGGCGGGGTGGGCTCCGAGGGCGGTGGCCAGCAGGGTGGCGGCGGTGGCGGCGACCGTCAGGACGCGGCGCGGCGGCAGGGCAGGGGACACGTGCTCCTCCGGGAGTGTTCGTGGGACGGGCGTGGGTGGACGCGCGACGGGTCCGGACCGAGGTGCGGGCTCCCCGGTCCAGACCCGTTATCTCACCGACACTCTCCCTGCCGCAGGTGGCCGGGAGGCAACCGGTCAGCTTCCGGTTGCCGACTTCCACGCGTCCACGTGGGCCTTGAGGTTCCGGTCGATGTCCGCCCAGTCGGGCTCGAAGATCTCGACGCCCGTCATCAGCCGGGTGAGTTGGACGGCGTTGGCGTCGGTCGGCTTGACGTCGGTGCGCGCGGGGAAGCCGCCCCCGACCTCGCTGACCAGCTTCTGGGCCTCCTCGCCGAGCAGGAAGTCCAGGAGCTTGCGGCCGTTCTCGGTGTGCGGGGCCTTGTCGACCAGGCCGGCCGCGTACGGCAGGGAGAAGGTGGTGGGCTTGCCGCCCTCCTTGGCGGGGAACCAGATGCCGAGGTTCGGCATGGACTTGGCCTGCGCGAAGTTCATCTGCACGTCGCCGTTGGCGACGAGCAGCTCCCCCTTGTCGGTCTTCGGGGCGAGCTTGCTGGTGGAGGAGGACGGGCCGACGTTGTTGGCCTGGAGCTTCTTGAGGTACTCCATCGCCGGCTCCTTGCCGCCGAAGTCGTGCATCGACTTGACGAGCACGGCGGTGCCGTCGCCCGCGACGCCCGGGGTGGAGTACTGAATTCTGCCCTTGTACTTGGCGTCCAGCAGCTCTTCCCAGGTCCTGGGGGCCTGGGGCAACTCCTTCTTGTTGTAGACGAATCCGAAGTAGTTGTTGACGATCGACGTCCATTTGCCGTCGGTGGCCTTGTCGGCGCCGTTGACCTTCTCGGAGCCGCGGGGCGCGTAGGCCTGGAGGAGGCCCTTCCCGTCGGCCTGTTGGATGAAGGGCGGCAGGGTGACCAGGACGTCCGCCTGGGTGTTGGTCTTCTCGCGGACGGCGCGCTGCACCATCTCGCCCGAGCCGCCCTCGACGTACTCGACCTTGATCCCGGTCTCCTTGGTGAACCGGGCGAAGACCTCGTCGTACCAGCCGTCGCCCTTCTCCCCCTTGAGGCCGTCGGCGCTGTAGACGGTGACGACCTTCTCGCCGGCCTTGGAGTCGGCGGCGCCCGATCCGCCGCAGGCGGTCAGGCCGGCGGCGAGGGCGAGGCTGCCGGTGACGGCGGCGGCGGTGCGAAGGGGGGTGTGACGACTGTTGCGCTTGCCGGGCATGGGGCTTCCTTACGGGAAAGGGAGTCGGCAGGGGTTCGGCGGTGCGGGGTGGGGCGGCGAGGGGTGGGGTGCGGGCGCGACCGGGGTGGGTCAGCGGTAGGACGCCTTGGTGCGGATGCGGGAGACGGCCAGGAGCACCAGCAGGGTGGCGGCCATCAGGACCACCGCGACGGCCGATCCGCCGAAGAGCGAACCCCGGTCGGTGGCGGTGAAGACGCGGACCGGCAGGGGCATCCAGTCCGGCGGGTAGAGCATCATCGTGGCGCTCAACTCACCCATGGACAGGGCGAAGCAGAGCCCTGCGGCGGCGGTCAGGGAGGGCAGCAGCAGGGGGATCCTGATCCGCCACAGCACCCGGGCGGGAGTTGCCCCCAGGGAGGCGGCGGCCTGCTCGTAGGCGGGGTCGAGCCGCACGATCGCGGCGGAGACCGACTGGTGGGCGAACGCCGTGACGAGGACGGTGTGCGCCAGGACGACGATGGTGCTCGTCCCGTTGAGGAGCAGGGGCGGCCGGCTGAAGGCGACGAGGACCGCGAGGCCCACCACCACCGACGGCACGGCGACCGGCAGCATGAACAGGGCGTCCAGGAAACGCTTCCCGCGCCTCTTCAGGCCGGCGGCGGCCAGCGCCGCCCAGCCGCCCACGGTGAGGGCGAGCAGGCTCGCCACGAGGGCGGTGACCAGGGACGTGGTGAGGGCCTGGAGGGATTCACCCCGGACGGCGGAGGCGTAGTTCGCGGTGGTCGGGCCGGAGGGGAAGGCGCCGGACCAGTGGGTGGCGAGGGAGGCGGCCACCACGACGAGCAGCGGCAGCGCGAAGAGGGGGAGGAAGAGGAGGCCGAAGAGGCTCCAGGCGGCCCAGCGGCCGGTCCTGCTATGCACCAGCACGCTTGCTCACCACCCGGTAGAGGCCGAACAGGCCGACGGAGATCGCGATGTTGACGACGGCGACGACGCAGGCGGCCGGGTAGTCGGATTCCAGGATCGCCTTGCCGTAGACGAGCATCGGGAGCGTGGTGACGCCCTTGGCTCCGGTGAAAAGGACGATCCCGAACTCGTTGAGGCACATGACGAGGACCAGGCTGCCGCCGGCGGCGAGGGCCGGCAGCGCCTCGGGGAGGATCACCCGGCGGACGATCCGGGCGGGCCCGGCACCGAGCGAGGAGGCCACCTCCAGTTGGGCGGTGTCCAGTTGGGAGAAGGCGGCGAGCAGGGGGCGCATGACGAACGGGGTGAAGTAGGTGATCTCCGCGAGGAGGACGCCCCAGGGCGTGGCCAGGAAGTGGAAGGGTCCGTCCGCGACGCCGAGGACGTCGGTCCAGATCCCGTTGGCCATGCCGACCGTGCCGTAGATGAAGAGGAGGGCGAGGGTGATGAGGAAGGAGGGGAAGGAGAGGAAGACATCGATGAACCGGGAGACGGCCCGCGCTCCCGGGAAGGGCACGAAGGCGATGACGAGGGCCAGCGCGAAGCCGAGGACGAGACATCCGACGGTGGCGCCGACGGCCAGCCAGACGGTGGTGCCGAGGGCCTCGCGGAAGGCGGTGGAGGCGAAGACGGTCGAGTACGCGTCGAAGGCGCCGCCGCCGTTGTCGGGCGTGAAGGACTGCCGGACGACGAGGGTGATCGGGTAGAGGAAGACCAGCGCGAGGACGACCACCGGGGGCAGGCTCCACACCCAGCGCGGGACGCCACGTGCGGCGGGTGCGGCGGGTCCGGGTCCGGTGCCCGGGGCGGGGGCGGTGGGGCGGCCGGCGGCAGTGGCCGGGGTGTCGGGCCGGGCGCCGGGCGGGGCGTCGGCGCCCCCCGCCGGGCCGGCCGTGCGGGCCGGCCCGGCGGGGGCCGATCGCGGGTCCGCGACCTCAGCCATCCGACACCCCCGCCGACAGCAACACCGCGTCCCGGGGCTCGAAGTGCAGGGTCACCCGGTCGCCCAGCGCCGGGGTCTCGCGCAGTTCGGGCAGGTCCGCCTTGACCCGGTGGCCCGCGACGTTCACGTACAGGCGGTGCGTCGAGCCGCGCCACTGCACCTCGGTGATGGTGCCGTTCAGGGCGTTGGGGCCCGCGCCGAGGCCGATCAGGTGGGGGCGTACGCACAGGGTGGCGCCGGCGCCGGGCGCGGCCCGGCCCCGGTCCAGTACCAGGGCGTGCCCCTCGAAGACGGCGCCGGTGTCGGCGACCGTCACCGGGAGGAGATTGGCGTTGCCGACGAAGGAGGCCGTGAACTCGGTGCGCGGCGAGCGGTACAGCTGCCGCGGGGTGCCGCAGTCCCGGAGCCGGGCCTTGTCCATGACGGCGATCCGGTCGGCCAGGGTCAGGGCCTCGATCTGGTCGTGCGTGACGTACAGGATCGACACGTCGGGGAGTTCGCGGTGCAGTCGGGCCAGTTCGGCGAGCATCCCGGAGCGCAGTTGGGCGTCCAGTGCGGACAGCGGCTCGTCGAGGAGGAGCACGCCGGGGCGGATGGCGAGCGCGCGGGCGATGGCCACGCGCTGCTGCTGTCCGCCGGAGAGTTCGCGGGGGTGGCGCTTGGCGTAGGCGGCCATCCCGGTCATCTCCAGGGCCTGCGCGACGCGGCCGGGTATCTCGGCCCTGGGCGTCTTGCGCGCCTTGAGTCCGAACGCGACGTTGTCCTCGACGCGCAGGTGCGGGAAGAGCGCGTACTGCTGGACGACCATGCCGATGCCGCGCTTGTGCGGCGGGAGGGCGGTGACGTCCCGGTCCCCGATCCACACCCGGCCCGCGAAGGGCCGTACGAAGCCGGCGACCGCCCGCAGCGCCGTGGTCTTGCCCGATCCCGACGGACCGAGCAGGGCCATGACCTCGCCCTGCTCGATCGTCAGGTCCAGGGAGTCCAGCACGGTGGTGCCGTCGTAGGCGACCGAGACGGACTCGAAGCGGATCCCGCTCACGTGCCGGACTCGCGGGCCAACAGTGCGGGGAGTTCGGCGATCGAGCCGAGGACGTGGGTCGCGCCGTGCTCGTCGAGGGCCCGGCGGTCGTGGGCGCCGGTGAGGACGCCCGCCACGATCCCGGCGCCGGCGCGCCGACCGCTGAGCATGTCGTACGCCGTGTCGCCGGCGACGACCGTCTCGCGTACGTCGGCCACCGCGCCGGTGCGCAGGAACGCGGCCAGCACCATGTCCGGGTAGGGCCGGCCGCGACCGCCCGCGTCGGCGGGGCACAGGGTGAGGTCGGCGAGGTCGCGCCAGCCGAGGGCGTCCAGGATGGCGTCCTGGGTGACGCGGGCGAAGCCGGTGGTCAGGACGACGGTGCGGCCGTCGCCGCGCAGCTTCTCGATGGTCTCGCGGGCGCCGGGGATCGGGCTGACGAGGCCTCCGTCGACGAGTTCCGCGTAGGCCTCCTCGAAGGTGGCGTTGGCCTGTCGGGCGAGGTCCTCGCTGCCGAACAGGTGACGGAAGACGGAGATCTTCGACTCGCCCATGGTGTCGCGGACGTACTGGAGCTTCGCGGCGTGGTCGGCGGTGCCGGGCTCGACGCCGAGGCGCTCGGCGGCGCGCCCGAAGGCCCGCTCGACGAGGCCGCCGTCGGCGACGGTGGTGCCGGCCATGTCGAGGACGATCAGCCCGCCGGGGGTGGTCGCGTGGTCGGTGGTGGTCGTGTCGCCCGTGCTCTTCACGGTGCTTGCGGATTCGGTGTTCACGGTGCCTGTGGATTCGGTGTTCACGGTGGTTACCAGCCCAGTTCGTTCGCGGTGGTCTCGGCTATGGCGGGTGAGCAGGTCATGCCGCGCCCGCCCGGTCCGGTCACCAGCCAGACGCCGTCGCTCACCTGCTTGCGGTGGACGACGCGGGTGGTGTCGGTGCACTGCGCGTACACGCCCGCCCAGCGGTGCCGGATCTTCGGCAGGGGGCGGCCCAGGAGGGACTCCACGACCTCGGTGAGGTGTTCGTAGGGGTCTTCGAGGGTGTCGAACGCGAAGGGGTGCTCGTACTCGTGGGTGTCGCCGATGGTCAGTCCGCCGTCCCGGCGCTGGACCATCAAGAGCTGCATCCGGTGCTCGGCCGCGACGGGCGCCTGCGCCTGCTCGGCGTTGAGGGCGTCCAGGGCGTCGCTGCGGTAGGCCGGGTAGTAGCGGAAGCTGTCCGCGTCGGCGACCGACGTGGTCAGCGGCTCGCCGAGCGGGGCGGTCTGCATCATCTGCAGCCGGACCCGGCGCACGGGGAGGTCGGGTTCCAGCTCGCGGACCAGGCCGCTCAGCCAGGCGCCGGTGGCGAGGATCACCGCGTCGCCGCGGTGGACGTCGCCGTGGTCGTCGCGGACGGCGCCGGGTCCGACGACCTCGCGGACCTCGCGCCCGGGGAGGAAGGTGTACCGGCCCGTGGCGCGCAGGGCCTCCCGCAGGTGCAGTTGAGCGGTGCGCGGTTCGACGGCCGCGTCCCGTTCGCACCAGAGGGCGGCGTCGAACTCGCCGCGCAGTGCCGGGTTGATCTTCCGGGCCGCGGCGGCGTCTACCAACTCGTAGCCGCGGGCGGCGGCATCGGGCCGGGCCGCGGCCGCCTCCGCCACGGCGTACTCGCGGGCGCCTCGTACGGGGGTGAGGGAGCCGATGGCGCGGAAGCCCAGGCCGGGCACCTCCGCGCCGATGCGCTCCCACAGCTCGCGGGCCCGCAGGGCGGTGTCGAGCTCCTCGCCGCCGGCTCGTCCGCTGACCCAGATCTGGCCGAAATTACGCAGGGACGCTCCCCGGGCCTCCGCTTCCCGCTCGATCTGGACGACCTCGTGGCCGCGTTCGACTGCTTGCCAGGCGTGCATGGTGCCGACCACGCCGCCTCCTACGACTATGACTCTCACGCCGTCCACGGTGGGTGTGGGCCGTGTCCCGCGAAGGTCCGGCCGGTGACGCGGTGGTGAACAACCCTCGACGCTTGGACTAGACCCGTTACCATTCTGTGATGACATTTTGCCCCTTTGAAGGTGATTGTTGGTGGATGGCGCTCCGCTACTCGGGCCGAAGCCTCGTCGTGAAGCTGAACCTGTCACCACGGTAGAGCGAACGCACCCGCTCCAGGGGGGCGCCCCCCTGATCCTGCGAGAAACGGTGGATGAGCAGCATCGGAAGGGCCGGCGGGGTGCCGATCAGCAGGGCTTCGCGCGGTGTCGCGAGTACCGTCTCCAGCTTCTCGTCGGCGCCCCCGAACGTGATCCCGAGGTGGTCGCCGAGGTATCCGTAGAAGGAGGAGTCCGGCTTGAAGTCGCTGTCCAACCGGGGCGCCCGCGCGACCCGGATGTACGTGCTCTCCAGGCCCACCCGCTCGTCGTCCGCCAGCAGGACGCGTTCCAGGTGCCAGACCGGCTCGCCGACCTCGGCACCGATGCCGCGGCACAGTTCGGCCGGGCAGGGGAACCGCTCCAGGCCGATCAGGTTGCGGCCGGGACGGCGGCCCTGACGGCGCACGCCCTCGGTGTAGCTCGCGAGGGAGAGCGGCTGCTCCAGCTTGGGCCCGGCGACGACCGTGCCGCGCCCCGAGCGCCGCAGGCGCCCCTCCAACAGCAACTCGCGCAGGGCCTGGCGCACCGTCTCCCGCGACACCTCGTACTGCTCGGCGAGATCACGTTCCGTGGGCAGCGACCCGCCCTCCCCCAACTCCTCCACGAGCAGGGAGATGCGGGCCTTGACCGCGTAGTACTTGGGGATGCGGCCGTGCTCGGGGATCCCCGAGCGCACGGGCAGGCCGGGGCGGTGCGGCTGGTACCGGGCGTGTTCTTCCACCCTGGGACTCTACGTGGACCAGGTGTACGACGATCAGCGCGCGGCCCGCGCGCGCAGCCGCCGGGCCCCGAGCAGGAGACCGCCGCCGGTGGCGAGGGCGACCGCGGAACCGGCGGCGTACACCCATTCCCGGGGGCCGGTGTGCGCGAGGGCGCCCCCTTCGACGGAGTCCTCGGCCCCCTCGACGAAGAACCGGTACCCGCCGGCCTCGCCGACCCAGTCCCCGTCGTCGGCCTTGCGCTGGACGAGCGCCGCGTCGGCGACCACCTCGCCGAGCGGGGCGTCGGGCGCGAAGGCCAGCTGCACCTTGACGGTGAGGGAGCCCCCGGCGCCGACGGAGAACCCGGAGAAGGCGTCCCCGCCGTCGAAGACGGCGATGATCTCGTCGCGGTCGGTGTGCTCCAGGGTGACGGGGTGGGGGCCGCCGGGGGCGTCGAACTCCATCCGGAGATCGGCGGGGCGCAGGGCGCGCGCCTTGTCGGTGAAGACGATCACGGGGTGGATGGCGGTGCACCGGTCGCCGGTGGTGTTGGTCAGGTCCAGGTACCAGGACTGCGCGTCGCCGCCGGTCCGGTAGACGGCCGGGCCGCCGCGGATCCGGGCCCCGATGGGAAAGGCGGTGCTCTTGCCGTCCCCGCAGGTGGCCTGCACCCGGGAGGGCAGCGCGGGCGCGGGGCGGGCTCCGCCGCCGTTGCCGACGTCGGCGGAGGCGCCCGGTGCGAGGGCGACGAGGAGGGCGGCGGAGAGGCAGACCGAGAGCACGGCCGGGCGTACGGCCGGCAGTGCGGCCTGGAGCGGGGCGGAAAACGCGGCGGGGAGGGCAAGGGCTTTGCGCGTTCGCATGGAAGACCTTCGCAGCTCGCCGGACGGGGACGATGATCGGACCAGACGACAATCACCCCGGCCCTGCTCGCACCTTTCCACGCGCGCGAGACCCCGAGCGGACCGCCGCGCCCGGTCCGTCCCGGTTTACCCCCGATCAGCCCACGAGGTCAACCCCGGCCCCGGCGATCCGTCCACCGACCCAGTCCCCGACCGAAATACGGCCCCAGCACCAGCTCCGCCGCGCCCTCCGCGACACCGCCCGCCGCCACCGCGACGACCGGCGCGGGGATCGCCTTGCGCCCGGCCAGCGCGGCCCGCACCCCGGCCAGGAACACCTCCGGGGCGGCGTCCACCACGCGCCCGCCCAGCAGGACCCGTTCCACGTCCAGCAGCGCCACCACGTTCGCGGCGCCCTCGCCCAGGATCCGCGCCGCCTCGGCGAGGTCGCCGCGCTCCACCGCGCCCAGACAGAGCGCCTCCACGCACCCCCGCCCCCCGCACCGGCAGGGCGGCCCGTCCAGTTCCAGCACCTGGTGGCCGAACTCGCCGGCCGCCGAGCGCGCACCCCGGTACACCTCGCCGGCCAGCCGCAGCCCCGCGCCCAGGCCGGTCCCGACGTGCAGGTACACGGCGCCGCCCGGATCGGGGCCGGTCACCGCCACCCCGGCGTTGGTGTCCTTGTCCACGACCACCGGCGACTGCGGCCCCAGCCGCTCCGCCAGGGCCGCCCGCAGCGCGAACCCCTCCCATTCGGGGAACCCCGTCACCGGGCCGAACACCCCGGTGCGCCAGTCGAGCGGGCCCGGGGCGGCGACCCCCACGCCGAGCAGAGGCGGCGCCCCGGCGCCACCGCAGAGGCGCCCGATCGCGCGCGCCACCTCCTCCACCGCCGCCGAGGGCCCGGCCCCGAAGTCGAGGGGGCCGTGCGAGCGCTCGACGACGCCGCCCGCGAGGTCGACCCGTACGGCGCGCAGTTCGTCGCGGTCCAGGTGCACCCCGATCGCGTGCCGGGCGTCGGGGACCAGCCGCAGCAGGGTGCGCGGCTTGCCGCCGGTCGAGGCGCCGCGCCCGGCCTCCGCGACCAGTCCGTCCACGACCAGCCGCACCGTGATCTTGCTGACGGCCTGGGGGGTGAGGCCGGTGCGGGCGGCGAGTTCGGTGCGCCCGAGTCCGGCCGGTCCGGCTCCGCGCAACAGGTCCAGCAGCAGCGCCTCGTTGTGACCGCGCAACGCCGGCAGGTTGGCGCCGCCCCGGCTTGCCTCGTTGCCCTCATTGGGCTGATTGCCCCGGTTCACCCTGCCGACTCTCCTTGCACTTAGGCAACACTGTTGCCAAAGTATGCCCATGAACGCCACCTCCCCGCTCCGCGTCGGACTCATCGGCTACGGACTCGCCGGTTCCGTCTTCCACGCTCCGCTGGTGTCCGCCACCGAGGGGCTCGTCCTCGACACCGTCGTCACCTCCGACCCGGACCGTCAGGCCCAGGCCCGTGACGCCCACCCGGGCATCCGGATCGCGGAGTCCCCCGACGCGCTCTGGTCCGGCGACGACGGCACCCCGCCCGTCGACCTGGTCGTGATCGCCGCCCCCAACAAGACGCACGTCCCGCTCGCCACGGCCGCCCTCACCGCCGGCGTCCCGACGGTCGTGGACAAGCCGCTCGCCGCGACCGCGGCCGAGGCACGCGAACTCGCCGCCCTCGCCGACAGGACCGGCACCTTCCTGTCCGTCTTCCAGAACCGCCGCTGGGACAACGACTTCCTCACCGTGCGCCGGCTGATCGCGGACGGGGAACTCGGCGAGGTGCAGCGCTTCGAGTCCCGGTTCGAGCGGTGGCGCCCGCAGCTCAAGGGCGGCTGGCGGGAGTCCGGCAGGCCCGAGGAGCTCGGCGGCCTGCTGTACGACCTCGGCAGCCACGTGGTCGACCAGGCGCTGGTGCTGTTCGGTCCGGCCGTGCGCGTCTACGCGGAGGCCGACGTGCGCCGCCGGGACGCGGAGGCCGACGACGACACGTTCATCGCGATCACCCACGCGGGCGGGGTCCGCTCCCACCTGTACGTCAGCGCGACCACCGCGCAGTTGGGGCCCCGGTTCCGGGTCCTCGGCTCACGCGCGGGCTACGTGAAGTACGGCCTCGACCCGCAGGAGGCCGCGCTGCGCGAGGGCCTGCGGCCGAGCACGGCCGAGGGAGTGCTGTGGGGCGAGGAGGAACCGTACCTGTGGGGGCGGCTGGGCTCCGGCGAGTCCCCGCTGACCGGCAGCGGGATCCCGGTGCCGACGGAACACGGCGACTACCCGGCGTACTACGCGGCGGTCGAGGAGGCCCTTCGCACGGGCGGCCCCGCCCCGGTCACCGCCCGGGAGGCGGCCGACTGCCTGGCCGTCCTGGAGGCGGCCCGCCGGTCCTCGGACGAGGGCGTGACGGTGTCCCTGGAACGGTGACGGACCGAGTGGCGCCCCCTGCGCGGTGACGGGACGCGCCGACCGGCAGGGGCGGGCCGCCGGCCGGCGCCCGCCCCTCCCCCCGTGTGCCCGACCGGTCGGCCGGGCCCTTCCGAAGAGCGCCTACGCGCCCTTGAACTGCTGGCGCTGCCGACCGAGGCCCTCGATCTCCAGCTCCACGACGTCGCCCGCCCGCAGGTACGGCTTCGGTTCCGGCTGCCCCATGGCCACGCCGGCCGGCGTGCCGGTGACGATGACGTCGCCCGGGTACAGCGTCATGAAGCGGCTCAGGTACCGCACGACCTCACCGACGGGGAAGATCTGGTCCGCCGTGTTGCCGTCCTGCCGCAGGACGTCGTTGACCCACAGCCGCACGTCCAACCGCTGCGGGTCGGCGATCTCGTCGGCCGTCACCAGCCAGGGGCCGAGCGGGGTGAAGGTCTCGCAGTTCTTGCCCTTGTCCCAGGTGCCGCCGCGCTCGATCTGGAACTCGCGCTCGGAGACGTCGTTCACCAGCGTGTACCCGCCGACGTGGGCCAGGCCCTCCGCTGCGGAGTCCAGGTATCGGGCGGTGGCGCCGATGACGACGCCGAGTTCCGCCTCCCAGTCGGTCTTCACGCTGCCGCGCGGGATCAGCACCGTGTCGTGCGGGCCGACCACGGTGTCCGCGGCCTTGAGGAACAGGATCGGCTCGGCCGGGGGTTCCGCGCCGACCTCGGTCGCGTGAGCGAAGTAGTTCAGGCCGATGCCCACGATCTTGCCGATGCGGCCGATCGGCGACCCGACCCGGAGCCCTTCGGCGTCGAGCACCGGCAGTTCCCCGGACGCCGCCGCTTCCCGCACCCGGGACAGCACGGAGTCGTCGGCCAGCAGGGCGCCGTCCACATCCGTGATCAGGCCGGACAGGTCCCGCAGGGTCCCGTCCCGGTCGAGCAGCGCGGGGCGCTCCGACCCGACCGGTCCGACACGCAGCAGCTTCATGGGCATTCTCCCGTGGTCGTGGGTGGTCGGCCCATGGGCGTGCACGGGCCGGCCGATGGGTTGCGGCCATCGGAGGATTGGTTGATCCTCCAAGATGGATGACCGATCCGCAAGACCCTGTTCACAGACTGGAACGCTGTGCTCCGTCGCCCTGCCGCTCCTTGCGGTGCTGGAGCCAGGCGCGTTCGGCGACGGTCCACGCGGTGGTGGTCAGCAGGTACAGCCCGGCGGCCAGCGGGACCACGGCGGCGGTGATCAGCGTTCCGAAGGACAGCAGGGGCAGTACGCCGCCGAGCTTGCGCATCATCGCCTGCTGTTCGGCCGTGACCTGCGGGAGTCCGGTCGCGGCGGCCGACGCACTCGCCTTGGCACCGGCCTTCGCGTGGGCGTTGCCCTTCCCCTTGGCGCCGACGGGCAGGGCGACCGGGACCGGCGGCGCGGCCGCGGCGGCCCGCCGCCCCCGAACCGCACTCCAGGCGGCCACCACCCCGATCGCCGCGAACAGTCCGAGGAACACCAGGCCCGGCGCCCCGAACACGCCGCCCTCGCCCAGGGCGTCCGTCCACCGGCCCCCGAGCGGCGCGGCGAACAGCCGGTGCCCCAGCAGTTCGTTGGCCGCCCCGCCCACCTCGGCCGAGGAGAAGGCCTGGTACATCACGAAGAACACCGGCAGTTGCAGCAGCATCGGCAGGCACCCGGCCATCGGGGTCGCGCCCCGGAAGGCGGCCCGGCTGAGCGGGTGCAGGGCGAGCCGTACCAGCACGGTGAACAGCACGATCGCGGCGGCGGTCGCGGACTCGGCCAGCACCGGCTCCAGGAGCCGGCCCAGCTGGGCAACAAGATGAGTGAAAACGGACACGCGGGCCCTCCGAAGGGTCTCGTCGAACGTCGAAAGAGGTGCATTTCGGCGTGACGACCCGCGAGGGGCACAGCAGTGATCAGTGGTGGGACAAGGCGATCTGCGCGCCCCTACGCGGCCGTCGGGACGAGGCGGCCGGGTGCCCTGGGCCGTGATCGGCCGGAGGCGTCGGGATCGCGTTGCGGCAGGAACGCCGTACGGTGCTCGCGGTCGCGGATGGCGGTGCGTATGCGGTGGGGCGGGACGGGCCGCACGAGGCTGGCGGCCAGGGCCGCGGCGCCCACGGCGACGGCGGCGGCGAGCGCGACCACCGCGGCGGCCAGGCCGTTCTCCCCGAGCAGCAGCCCGAGGAACCCGCCGAGCAGCAGCAGGGTCATCACCAGCTGCGATCCCCGCGAGAACACCACGGAGGACAGGAGGGTGGAGAGGCGCGCGCCGAGGCGGCCGGTGGAACGACCGACGGGTCGTCCGGTCACGTGGACCGCCTCCTCTCACGAACTCGCGTACGAGACCTGCTGCTCGCCCCGATGATAACCGCCCGCGCCGACAACGGTCCCGGCCTCCGCCCGAATCCCCCCGACACCGGGACTGCCCGACACCGGGACTCCCCGGCAGCGGGACTCGCCCGGCAGCGGATCGAGCGCCGGCACCGGGTCGCGCGTCGGACCGCTCCTCCGCTCAGCGCCTCAGGGTCCCCCACACCACCAGCCGGTACCGGGACGTGTACTCGGGCGTACAGGTCGTCAACGTGATGTAGGCGCCCGGCTCGGTGTAACCCTGATCGGGTCGGACCGCGCTGCGGGGCACGGGGGCGATCACCCCGGTGTCCCGTTCGGTGGTCTGCGCCAGGACCTTCCCCACGACGTACGTGTACCGCTCGCCCCGCACGTCGACGATCAGCTCGTCCCCCGCGCGCAGCCGGTTGATGTACCGGAAGGGCTCCCCGTGGGTGTTCCGGTGTCCGGCCAGCGCGAGGTTTCCCCGCGCGCCGGGAGCGGCCGTACCGGGGTAGTGCCCGGCGTACCCCTTGTCCAGCACGGCCCGCTTGTCGATCCCCTGCGCCACGGGCACCACGACGCCCAGGCGCGGGATGCGCAGGATCGCGTACGCGCCTTCCCGCAGCTGCGGCTCGACGGCGCGGCCGGGGGCGTGCGCCGCGGAGGACCCGCCGGGGCCGGGGCCCGGCCCCCTTCCGCACCCGTCCCCGGGTCGTCCGGCGGCTCCGGGGCGGGTTCCGGGGCGTCCTCGGGAGTCGGCGTCGCCCCCTCGGCCGTGGACGAGGGGGCGGGGGTGGGGGCCGGACGTCCGGCCGGTTCTTCGGCCCAGGACCGTTCCAGGGCGTGGACCTCGTCCCGCGCGGCGGCGAGGGCCTGCCGGTTCGTCCACCACACCTGGTGCACCACCAGCAACAACACCACCACGCCGGCCGTGACGATCAGCTCGGCGGTCGCCCACAGCGCCCCCGCGAGACCGGCCCGGCGCGCCCGCCGGCCGCTCCCCTGCACCACCACCGGTATGTGATCCCGCACGGGCCGCACCCTAAGTCCTCCCCCGTCAACTGACCATGGCCAGTACGGTGTGAACCATGCGCCCCGACACGCCTGCCGAGCACATCGCCGAAGCCGAGCGCCTGATCCGCACGGCGACCCGCTACCCCGAGGACCAGGAGCCCCTGCTCCTCCAGGCCGCGGCCCACCTCGAACTGGCCGACGCACGCGACCGGGCGAGCACGCTCTACGACCAACTCCTCGCCGGTGAACCGGCCAACCCGCACCTCGTGAAGGCCCTCCAGGCCGCGAACCTGTGGGAGTACGGTCACGAGGCCGAGGCTCGCGCCCTCATCCAGGGCATCCGTGCCGCGGCTCCGGTCGATCCGGCCCCCTGGGAGGTCATCGCCGAAGCCCTGGAGGCCCACGACGAGTTGACCGCCTCGGAGGAGTGCTTCACCGAAGCCGCGAACCTCCTCATTTCGGACAGCGCGCCCCTGACCCGGGCCACCACCGCCCTCATCACCGGCCGACACCGGGTCCGCCGCCTCCTCGGCCTTCCGCACGACGACTGGGACATGGTCGCCGACACCCGCCACATCGGGCCGATCCCGCTGGACGAGCTCCACGACCCGAAGCGCATCTGGGCCCTGGGCTCCGACGACCCGGCCGAACTCCGCGCCGAGATCGCCCGCCTGCGCGCCGAGCTGGGTGACCGGCGGGCCGCCCTCTCCCGCCCCTTCCCGGTGGCCATCCTGCACTGGCCGCAGCGGGAACTGGCCGAGCTCCTGACCAGCTATCCGACCCTCGCCGCCGAGTACCCCTCGCACGAGGCCCACCTGCGGGACATCGAGACCTCCCTGCGCGCCCTGGCCGCCTCGGGAACCACCAACCTCGGAATCGTCACCGCGAGCGTGCCCGCGTACGAGGCCTTCGCGGCCTCGGAGAAGACCTCCCCGGCCTCTCCGAGCCTGCTCGTGGAGTTCGCCACCACCCTCGCCGCCCGCGGCAAGGCCACCCCGTGGCCCCCGCCGCGGACGGAGTCCTGCTGGTGCGCCTCGGGCAAGCCGTACGCGGAGTGCCACGGCGAATAGGCCCCCGGGCGGGGCTCGCCCGACGGGCCTTCGAGGCGATGCCCCGCGACTACACTTGCCCCCCATGACCAGAAAGCAGCCCCAGCCGTCCCGGCCTGGCCAGATCCGGGTCATGGACCTCTTCGCCGGGGCGGGCGGCTTTTCTGCTGGTTTCTCCCATTACACCCCTCCTTCGGGCGTGAACCCCTTCACCTCGGTGGCGGCCGTCGAGTTCGACCCCGCCGCCGCGTCCACGTACGCGGCCAACTTCGGCGGGGCGCACGTGTACCCCGGCGACATCGCGGGCTTCGACCCCACCCCGTTCAAGGGCGAGGTCGACGTGATCATGGGCGGCCCGCCCTGCCAGGGGTTCTCCGGACTGGGCAAGCAGAACCCGGACGACCCCCGCAACGAGTTGTGGCAGGAGTACGTCCGGGTCGTGGCCCGGGTCCACCCCAAGGTCTTCGTGATCGAGAACGTCGACCGGTTCCTGAAGTCCCCGCAGTTCGAGGACCTGCGGACGGCCTCGCAGACCCCGGGTCACCCGCTCTACGACTACACCGTGGTGCCCGCGCTGTTGAACGCCGCCGACTACGGAGTACCGCAGGCCCGCCGGCGCGTGATCGTCATCTGCACGCGCAAGGACCTGGGCGAGACGTTGACGCACCCCGAACCGACGCACGCGAAGCACGGCCACACGGACGAGGCCGACGCCCCGCCGGCGCTGCCGCGCTGGGAACCGGTCTCGACGGTCTTCGCACGGTCGGCGAAGCGGAACCTCCTCGACCGGATGCCGGATCCGCGCGACGGCGAACCCGCCCTCGTGACCGGCGTACAGGGTCACCACCTCACCACGGACCTGCACTTCGGCCGCAGCCCGGAAGACCTCTCGCGCGCCAGGTACAAGGCGATCCCCGAGAACGGCAACCGCAAGCACCTCCGGGGCGTCCACTACCGCGTCGACCGGTCGGGGAACATCCGCCTGTCCACCGAGGGGCCGGACTACAAGCGCCTCAAGGGGCCCGAGTTCTACCTCTCCACGGAGAGCTGGGACAACCACGACTCGGGTTCCGGGGACGTGATGGGGCGATTGCGGGCGCACACGCCCTCGGTCACCATCCGCACCGAGTTCTACAAGCCCGAGAAGGGCCGGTACCTCCACCCGACCGCGGACCGGCCCATCACCCACTACGAGGCCGCCCTCATCCAGGGGTTCCCCGAGGACTTCAAGTGGTACGGGACGAAGATCCAGATCGCCCGTCAGATCGGCAACGCCGTGCCCGTCGGACTCGGCACCGCGCTGGCCGGGGCCATCCACACCTTCCTCGCCCGTCACATGTGACCTGAGGTCACCCGGCGGCCGACCCCTCGTCCTCGGCAGGGGCCCCACCGGCGGCTTCGGGGGCCCCATCGGCGGCGGCGGGGACGTCACCGGCGACGGTACGGACACCGCCGACGGCCGTACGGGCGGCCTCGGCGCGGGCGGCCGTACGAGCGGCGGCGCGAGCGGCACGTTCCGCCTTCCGGCGCGCCACCACCTCGGCGACCCGGACCGCCGACTCGGCCGGCGGCTCGTGTTCCCACACCCGGACGGCCAGCCAGCCCGCCTCCGCGAGCCGCGCGTCGGTGTCCTGGTCCCGGGCCCGATTGCCCTCGATCTTCGCCCGCCAGAACTCCGCGTTGCGCCGGGGCCAGGTCGCGTGGTCCGGGCAGCCGTGCCAGAAGCAGCCGTCCACGAAGACCGCGACGCGCGCCGGACCGAAGACGATGTCGGCCTCCCTGCGCACCCCCTTCACGGGGCGGCCGTGGACGCGGAACCGCAGTCCCGAGGCGTGCAGGGCCTTCCGCAGGGCCACCTCGATCCTGGTGTCCTTGCTCTTCTGCCGGCTCATGCGAGCGCGGACCTCGGGAGTGCTCTCCAGGGCTTCCACCCCTTCATTGTGGTGCCACGGGCAACTCCCGTTGGACGTGGCCCCGGGCCACGACCGTCGGTCGCGTCGGGCGGGGCCCACCTCGGAGCGCGAGCAGGACGCGCAGGGCCGCCAGGACCTCCGCCGGGGTGTCGCGCACCATCGACGGGGTGGCGCTGACGACCAGGACGCCGTGGGCCTCCAGGCGCAGTCGGCGCCGGAGGGTGGCCTGCCAGGCGTCGCGGGTGAAGTGGTACTCGACCGAGTCGACTTCCAGGGCCACGCCCTCGTCGGGCCAGTAGGCGTCCGGGGAGGCCAGGAAGGCCCCTTCGGGGGTGTGGAGACGGGCGTTCCACAGGGGGGTGGGGAGGTCGCCGGCGGCCAGGGCCTCGCGGGCCCGCGCCTCGGCGACCGAGCGGACGCCCACCAGGAGTTCCTCGGCCGCCGCGCGGACGGCCGGGCGGGCCAGGAGGCGGGCCGAGCGGAGTTCGGCGTGCAGGTCCCCCGGGTGGCACCAGCCGGCCTGGACGACGTGGGCCAGGACGGAACGGATGAGGTCGGGGTCCGCGGCGCGGGCCGCGAAGTCGGCGGCGGCGCGCACGGGGCGGGTGCTCGGAACGCCGTGGACGGCGATGGTGCGCGGCCACCGGGCGGTGGGGAGCGGGCGGACCCCGCCGGTGGCCGCGACCCGGCGCGGGGCACGGATCAGGACGTCGACGGGGGTGTCCGGGGCGTCGCGGACGCCGAGGAGGGCGAGGGCCGCGCCGCCGGTGAGGGCGGCCGTGTCTCCCGTGAGCGGGTCCGCGGTGGGCTCGGCGGCGTACATCACGGCGGCGAGGGCGCGTTGCCGTCGGTCCGGTGGGCCGGTCCGGAGCAGGTGGACGCGGGGCAGCAGCCGCTGCCAGGGGCCTCCCGGCCGGCTCCGGGAGGTGATCGTCCCGGCGGGGACGCCGGCGGCGAGGAGCTGCCGGCGGGTGGCCAGGTCGTACCGGTGCCGGGTGGGCCGGGACGTGCCGGCGCCGTCAGCCGGGCGGGTCAAGCGGGTCGGATGGTTCGGCGGGGTCGGGCGGGTCCGCTGCGTGGTGGTCATGGGGCGGACCTGCCCGGTGGCGGTGCGGCCCACCCCCGGGGCAGGTCGGGATCAGCGGTTCGGGTGGTCCGGGGCCAGGAAGACGACGACGCCGGTCTCGGTGCCGGGCAGCGCGGTGACCTCGTGCCAGCCCAGGCGCCGGTACGTGGCCACGGTGTCGTGGGCGAGCCGGGAGGTCAGCAGCCAGGCGCGCCGGTCGGGGGCGTCGGCCGTGATCTCGGTGAGCAGGTCGCGGCCGGTGCCGCGGCCGCGCGCGTGGGGGCGTACGGCGAGTTCGTCTATCTCCAGTGCGCCGGTGAGGAGTTCCTTGACCCGGGCCGGGCCGAGCTGGGCGGCGACCTGGGCGTACGCGCGGTTCTTGGGGAAGGCGTTCGGGGTGAGCCAGCCGGTGGCGAAGCCGTCGATGCCGGTCGCGGACTGGGCGAGGGCGGTACGGAAACCACGGCGCCGGGCGTCGGCCGGCAGCCGGGCCGCGAACAGGCGAATGGTTTCTTCATCCTCGTTCCACGGCGGGGCGGAGAAGACGTCGGCGTAGGCGTCGACCAGTTCGTCCGCGAGGTCGAGGACGGCCTGTCCGTAGCAGATCACGATGTCCGGGCTCCTGATGTCGAGGGTGGGGCGGTGGGGTGGCGGGTCCCGCGGGCACGGACGCCCGAGGACTGTGGTGGGGAATTTCCCGTTTGTCTTGGGAGAGCGAACTTATGCGCTTCGGGTTGCCGGGACGGGCATCACGCGGATCAGGAGAGTGTGCGACAAATCCCCTCCCCGGTCTCCGTGTCGGGAAACCGGACGGCGCGTTGTCCAGCCGTGGACAGACTGTTTCGAGCGGCCGGCGGATGCGCCCTGGCCTTCCTCCTCGTGCTCGGGTGCGTGGCGTTGCTGCCGCCTTCGGTGCAGGCCGCGGTGCCGGACTCGGTGATCGGCGGGATCGCGATGGTGTGCGGGGCACTGGGTGCCCGTCGGATGGCCAGGCGCTCGCGTTAGCCTCGTCGGACAACCGTACGCATGGTTCCCCGGCCCGCCGGACCGCCGGACCGTGCGGGTCGACTACGTCAGAACGCGCAGAGGGAGTGGGACACATGGAGCGGGTACCGACCTCGTTGGTGGCGGCGGCAGGACTGGTGGGCGGCTACGCCGTGGCCCGGTGGACCGGGAAGCGCCCCCTGGGCGGGGTCGTCCTCGGCGCGGCCGGGATCGCCGCCGGCCGGGGCTGGCACCGGCGGGCCGGCGCGCCCGCCGCGGCCGGACTCGGGGCGCTGTACGTGGCCGGTTTCGCGGGCTCCCACCCCCTCGCCAGGAAGGTCGGCGCCTGGCCGGCCGTCTTCGGCGCGGCGGGCGTGGTCGCGGCCGCCGCCTGGGTCGTGGCCGACCGGGGCTGAGCCGCTCCCCCGGGATCCCGCCGCCGGGGCCGGGCCCATGACGGCTACGGCGACGGCCCCGGCAACGACGAGACCCGAGGGAGGCGGCCCTACGCCCCGAAGGCCTTCGACACCGAGTAGATGAGCAGCCCCGCCAACGCGCCGACGACCGTGCCGTTGATCCGGATGAACTGGAGGTCGCGCCCGATGTGCGCCTCGATCTTCCGCGAGGTGTGCTCCGCGTCCCATCCCGCCACCGTGTCGGTGATCAACGAGGTGATCTCCGTCCGGTAGGTGGTGACCACGTACACCAGCGCGCCCTCGATCCAGCCCTCCAGCTTGGCCTGGAGCCGGCCGTCCGTGGCCAGCCGCGCACCCAGGGACATCAGCGAGGACCGCACCCGCAGGCGCAGTTCGCTCTGCTCGTCCTCCGCCGCCGAGAGGATCATCGACCGGATCGCGGTCCAGGCCGAGGCGATCACGTCCTGCACCTCGCCCCGTGACAGGACCTCGTTCTTGAGCCGCTCGACCCGTGCCCGGGTGTCGGTGTCCGATTGCAGGTCGACCGCGAAGTCCTTCAGGAACCGGTCCACCGCGCCCCGCGCCGGGTGCTCGGGCATGTCCCGCATCTCGGTGACGAAGCGCAGCAGTTCCTTGTACACCCGGTCGCCGATCTTGCGGTCGACGAACCGGGGGGTCCAGCCGGGGGCACCGCCCTGGACCGCGTCCATGACCGAGTCCCCGTGCAGCACGAGCCAGTCGTGCGCCTTGACACAGATCAGGTCGACACCGCGGTGGTGCCCGCCGTCCGCGACGACCCGCTCCAGCATCTTGCCGATGCCGGGCGCGATCTCGGCACTCTCGGCCCGTCTGGTGATCGCCTCGCCGACGACGGCCTGGACGTCGGCGTCGCGCAGGACGGTCAGGGCCCCGCGCAGCGCGGTGGCCAACTCCGCCGTGACCCGGTCGGCGTGGGCGGGCTCCGCCAGCCAGGATCCGAGCCGGCCGCCGATCCCGAGCGCACCGAGGCGGGCCCGCACCACTTCCGCGGAGAGGAAGTTCTCCCCGACGAACTCCCCGAGGGAGACGCCGAGCTGGTCCTTCTTCGTCGGGATGATCGCGGTGTGCGGGATGGGCAGGCCCAGCGGTCGCCGGAACAGCGCGGTGACCGCGAACCAGTCGGCGAGCGCGCCGACCATGCCCGCCTCGGCCGCCGCCGCCACGTACCCGGCCCAGGCGCCCGCGCCCCTGTGCTCCGCCCATGTGGCGAGCACGTAGACCAGTGCCACCAGGACCAGCAGGCCGGTGGCGGTGGCCTTCATCCGGCGTACGCCGCGCTGCCGCTCCTCGTCCGCCGCGTTGAACACGAACGCGCCTCGGGCGGGTGGTGCGGCCGGCGCCGCGGCGCCGGTGTGTGCCCTGTCGCGGTTGTCCACGTCTTCCACGTGCTCCTGCCTTCCCCCGGTGGCCGGTTTTGTCTGCATAGCATCCGACTCCCGGGAGGCCCGAGGAGTTCCCGGCGCGCCGTACCGATCCCCCCGAGGGGGGACCGTCGGCGATCCGGGCGAACGTCCCCGGCACGATCCGCGAGACGGCCTACAGCTCCTTGCGGGGCCGCCCGCCGCGGGCCTGCTTGGGTGTCTTCGGGGGCTTGACCTTGATCTCGACCCCGCCCCAGAAGGCGAAGCCGTTCACGACCACCCGCGGAGCCCCCGGTTCCGCACGCTCGGAGCTCGGGCGCTGATCGAAGGCGCCCATCACCCCGATGCCCCGAACGTCCACCTCCACGCCCGGCGGCACGGTGATCTGGATCCCGCCCATGACGGCGACGCAGGTGATCACCACCTCGCGCTCGGCGAAGTTCGCCTCCCGCAGGTCCAGCTCGCCGCCGCCCCAGAACGCCACCGCGTTGAAGCGGGCGGGCACCGTCCAGTGCCCCTTGCGCTGGAACCCGGACATCACGGCGACGGCAGTGGCGGAGGTGCCCGAGCCGCCGATCCGCGCGGGCCACGCGACACCGGAACCCGCGGGCGCGGGCTGCCCGGACGCCAACGGGGCCACGGCTCCCGGCGCGGCGGGCAGGTCGCGCGTCAGCGGTTCCAACTCACCGTAGGTACGGGACGCGTACGCCGCCTCCAGCCTCTCCTCGAACTCCTCCATGTCCAGCCGGCCCTCGGCGACGGCGTCCCGCAGGCGCTCCACCACCCGGTCCCGGTCGGCATCGGACGCCCTCAGCTCCGGCAACGGCCTCTCCGACCGATCGTCACTCATGTGGCCCAGCCTATGCAGTGATCCCGGCGAGTTGTATGGCCCGAGGGGCCCGCCGCACCCGGGCTTTACCCCGAGTCGCCCCGGACCCGCGCCGCGCGCCCCCGACCCGCGCCGTGCGCCCCCCTGCCCGAGGCGTCACCCCCGGCCGGCGTACATCCGTGCGATCACGTCCTCGATGTCCGGCTCGCGCACCGACAGGTCCACCAGCGGGTACTGCGCCGCCACCGCCGCCACCAGCGGCGCCGCCGACGCCTGCGCGGGGAACGCCAGCCACTGCCGGGGCCCGTCCACCCGCACCACCCGCGCCCCGACCACCTCGATCGGCGGGACCTCCCGTTCCAGGTCCACCACCAGCGTCCGCTCGCCCGCCCCGCCGGCCACCGACGTGTGCAACCCGCCCAGCGGGCCGTCGTACATCAACCGCCCGTGATCGATGACCATCACCCGCTCGCAGAGCTGCTCGATGTCCTGGAGGTCGTGCGTGGTCAGCAGGATCGTCGTGCCCAGCTCCTCGTTCAGTTGCCGCAGGAACCCGCGCACCCTCGCCTTGCTCACCACGTCGAGCCCGATCGTCGGCTCGTCCAGGTACAGCACGTCCGGATCGTGCAGCAGCGCCGCCGCGATGTCCCCGCGCATCCGCTGCCCCAAGGACAGTTGGCGTACCGGTACGTCGAGCAGTTCGGCCAGGTCCAACCGGTCCACGCAGCGTTCCAGGTTCTCCTTGAACCGCGCCGCCGGGATCCGGTACATCCGCCGCATCAGCCCGTAGGAGTCCTTCAGCGGCAGGTCCCACCAGAGCGTGGTGCGCTGCCCGAAGACCACCCCGATCCGGTGCGCGAGCCGCATCCGCTCCCGCGCCGGGTCGATGCCGGCCACGCGGAGCCGGCCGGCGCTCGGGGTGAGGATCCCCGTCAGCATCTTGATCGTGGTGGACTTGCCGGCGCCGTTCGGCCCGATGTAGCCGACGACCTCGCCGCGCGCGACCTCGAAGCTGATCCCGTCCACGGCCCTGACCCGGCGTTTCTCCCGACGCACCAGGCCCACGCGGCGTCGTACGTCGAAGACCTTCTCGACCCCGTCCAGCGAGATCAACGTGTCCGCTGCCATCCCTGCCTCAACTCCCCGTGCTGCGGTACGAACGAACTCCCGCGCGCCACGCCAGCGACGCGGGCAGGAACACCACGAAGGCCACCAGGGGGCTCAGGTAGGCCACCCATCCCGGCAGGCCCAGCGGATCGGGCCGTCCCAGCACGTGCAGTGCGGGCAGCCAGTTGACGAAGGCCAGCGGCACGATGAAGGTCACCCCGCGCAGCAGGTCCTTCGCGAAGACGGTCGGCGGGTACTGGAGCATCGTGCAGCCGCCGTAGGTGAAGGAGTTCTGCACCTCCGCCGCGTCGCCCGCGACGAACTGGAACGCCGCCCCGGCCACCATCACCGCCCCGAAGATCGCCGCCCCGGCGGTGATCATCACCGGTACCAGCAGCACCTTCCCGGGCGTCCACGCCACCTGGGGGCCCAGGGTCCAGAGCGCCCAGGTCAGGACACCCAGTCCCTGGGCGATCCGCCCCACCCGTCGCAACGCGAACCGGTCCGCCGCCACCTGCGCGAGCACCGGCACCGGCCGCACCAGCATCGTGTCGAGCGAGCCGTCCCGGATCCGGACACCGATCCGGTCGGTGTTGCCCAGCAGCAGGTCCGCGAGGCCCAGGGAGGCCGAGCAGGATCCGTACAGCAGGGCGACCTCGGGCAGGGTGAAGCCGCCCAGCACGTCCACGTGCGAGAACATGATGGAGATCGCCACGAAGTCGAGCAGGGTGATCACCGCGTTCCCGAAGGTGGACAGCAGGAACGACGTCCGGTACGTCATCGTCGAGCGGATCCACATCGCGGCGATCAGCCCGTAGCCGCGCAGCCCCTCCCGCACCCGACCGCGTCGCGGGAGGTCCGACAGTCCGACCGGCGACCGCTCCAGCGTCGCCTCAGCCACCCTGGACCACCACCTTGCGCGTCGCCGCCGACTGGAGCAGGCGACCCAGCCCCAGCAGGACGGCCGCCCAGAACACCTGGAACCCGAGCGCCCCGGCGGCGCCCCCGGCCCCGGAGTGCTTGCCCATCAACACGTCCATCGGCACCTGGAGCATCGCCGCCCACGGCAGGGCGCGGACGAACTCCCCGAAGGCGCCGGGGAAGATCGTCAGCGGCAGCAGCATCCCCGAGCAGAAGATCGACACGACGGTCGCCATCAGATTGATCCCGGCCCCGTCCATCAGCCAGAAGGCCGCCAGCCCGAGCAGGTAGCGCACCCCGAAGCCGACCACCAGTCCGAGCGTCACGGACACCGCGAAGAGCGCCCAGCGCCACGGGTCGGTCGGCAGCGCCAGCCGGAACGCGAGCGCGCCGGCCACGATCGGCAGCACCCCGCGCCCCAGCAGTTGGAAGGCGGCCCGGCCCAGGTCGGAGGCGAGCCACCACATCTGGAGGTCCGCCGGGCGGTACAGGTCCACGGCGATGTCCCCCGTGCGGACCCGCTCCTGGATCTCCTCCTGGAACCCGCCCCCGATGAGCGCCCCGGCCGCCAGCAGCGACTGGCTGACCCAGACGAAGGTGAGGGCCTCGGCCTGGTCGTACCCGCCGAGGCCGGGGCGCTCGTCCCAGAGCGCCATGTACGTGTACGCGACGATGAAACCGAACACGGTGTTGGTGAACACCCCGGCCGCGGTCGCCGTCCCGTAGGTGGCGTAGCGCCGGAATCCGCCGGCCGCGACGGCCGTGTAGAGAGCAGCTCTCTGACGCACCGTATCCCTCCGTTTCCCACGTCGTTCCTGTGTCGGCCAAAGCGCGCGAGCTTAGTGCGGAGGGGCGATCCACGCGACCGATTTATGCCCGTCCGGCGCGGAATCACCGGCCATCAGGTAGACACCATGAGGGACAGATGTGGACATTTGGCACGGCGGCCGCGAGGAGCCCAGGAGATGAGCGACCAGTCACCACCCCCGGGCTGGACTCCTCGCGACCCGGACTCCCCCGACGAACCGCAACCGGCCCCGAACCTCGGGCGTGGCCCCGGGGGCACGCCCCGGGACGAGGACGGCGGCGCGCGGACCGCCGCGCACCCCGCCGCGAACACGGGCCCGAAGCCCGGCAAGGGCAGGCGCGGGCGGACCGGTTGGCGCCGGGTTCTCCCCACCTGGCGCATGCTCCTGGGCGGCGTCCTGCTGATCGCCCTGCTGGTCGGCGGCGCCCTGGTCGCCGGCTACCTCCTGGTCCGCATCCCGCCCGCCAACGCCGCCGCCACCGCCCAGTCCAACGTCTACCTCTACGCCGACGGCTCCCCGCTCGCCCGTGACGGCGAGGTCGACCGGGTCAACGTCGCGCTCTCCCAGGTCCCGCTCACGGTCCAGGAGGCCGTACTGGCCGCCGAGGACCGGGACTTCCACTCCGAACGGGCGGTGGATCCCAAGGCGATGCTCCGCGCCGCGTGGAACACGCTCACCGGCAAGGGCAGGCAGTCCGGCTCGACCATCACCCAGCAGTACGTCAAGAACTACTACCTGGGCCAGGAACAGACGGTGAAGCGGAAGGCCAAGGAGTTCTTCATCGCGATCAAACTCGGCCGTGAGAAGTCGAAGGACTACATCCTGGAGGGCTATCTGAACTCCAGTTACTTCGGCCGCAACGCCTACGGCATCCAGGCCGCCGCCCAGGCCTACTACGGCAAGGACGTCGGTACCCTCGGCACCACCGAGGGCGCCTACCTCGCCACCCTCCTCAACTCCCCCAGCGCCTTCGACGTCGTCGCCCACCCGCAGAGCCGCGGTCGCGCCGTCGCCCGCTGGAACTACGTCCTCGACGGCATGGTGAAGAAGGGCTGGATGACCCCGGCCGAACGGGCGGCGGCCCGGTTCCCCGAACCCGGCAAACTCCGCCCGGCGGCGGGGCTGTCCGGGCAGCGCGGCTACCTCGTCGAAGCCGTCAAGGACTACATCGTCGATCGCGGGATCCTCGACGACAAGACCCTCGCCGAGGGGGGCTACCGGATCGCCACGACCATCGACAGGCGCCGCCAGAACGCCTTCGTCGCCGCCGTCGACACCGAGATGGTCGCCAGACTCGACCCGGTGAAGCGCAAGGCCGACCGCGTCGTGCGGGCCGGCGGGGTCTCCATCGACCCCGCCACCGGCAAGGTCGTCGCCATGTACGGCGGCATCGACTACACCCGCCAGTACGTGAACAACGCGACCCGGCACGACTACCAGGTGGCCTCCACCTTCAAACCGTTCGTGTTCGCCGCCGCCGTCGAGAACGACTCCCGCACCCAGGACGGCCGCCCCATCACCCCGAACACCGTCTACAACGGCGACAACAAGCGCCGGGTCGTCGGTACCCGGCTGGTCTACGCACCGGAGAACGAAGGGCAGTTGTCGTACGGGGACATCACCGTGACCACCGCCACCGACCTCTCCGTCAACACCGTGTTCGCCCAGATGGTCGTCGACGTCGGCACCGCCAAGGTCAGGAAGACCGCGGTCGCCCTCGGCATCCCCGCGAACACGCCGAACTGGGATCCCGGCCCGGCGATGGCGCTCGGCACCATCCAGGCCAGCGTCCTGGACATGACCCAGGCCTACGCGACGCTCGCCGACCACGGCCGCCGCACCCCGTACACCTTCCTGGAGAAGATCAGCAAGGGCGGCGACACCGTCCGCCTCCCCGACCGCGCCCCGCAGCAGGCCGTCAGCCGCGAATCGGCCGACACCACCACCTCGATGCTGGTCAGCGTGGTGGACAACGGCACCGGCACGGCCGCCCTCGCCGCCGGCCGGCCGGCGGCCGGCAAGACCGGCACCGCCGAACTGGACCGCGCCGCCTGGTTCGCCGCGTACACCCCGGACCTGGTCACGGTGGTCTCGATGATGGGCCAGGACCCCGACACGGGCAGGCCGGAGTCCCTGTACGGGGCGCTCGGCGAGACCCGCATCGGCGGCGGCGGGTATCCCGCGCGCATCTGGGCGGCGTACACCAAGACGGCCCTGGAGACCACGGACCCGGTCGACTTCGACCTCGAACTCCAGGAGGGCGCGGCCCCGCCCCCGGAGCCGCCCGTCGAGCCGAGCCGGCCGCAGAGCCCGGGCAGCCGGACCCCCGCCGCGCCCGTACCGCCGAGCCGGCCCGCCCGGCCGAGCGACGGCGGGGACCGGGGCGGCCGTGACCAGGGACAGACGCAGGGACAGGCACAGGGGCAGGACGGGGGCCGGGGCGGCGACCAGGGGCAGACCGACGGCGGACGGAACACGGGCGGTGACACCGACGGCGGGCAGAGTACCGAGGGCGACACCCAGGGCGGCCAGAGCAACGGCGGACAGGCCACCGCCGGCCGGACCACCGGCGGCGACACCGGTGGTGGCCAGACCCAGGGCGGCCAGAGCGCCGGGGGCGACGGCCAGGGCGACCGGCCCCCGGGCCAGGGCCCGGGCGGACCGCTCCGGGGCCGCCGTCCCCCGGCGGACTACCTGGAGTGACGCGCGCCGGCCCGAGGCGCGCGGCGGGGCGGCACCCGGTCAGTGACCGGAGGTCGCCTTCAGGCCCACGACGGCCACCAACAGCAGGCAGATGAAGAAGATCCGGGCGGCGGTGACGGGCTCACCCAACACCGCCATCCCCAGCACCGCCGCGCCGGCCGCACCGATGCCCACCCAGACCCCGTAGGCCGTGCCGATCGGCAGGGTCTTGGCGGCGTAGGACAGCAGCACCATGCTGGCGACGATCCCGGCGCCCGTGAACACGCTGGGCCAGAGTCGGGTGAATCCCTCGGTGAACTTCATGCCGATCGACCAGCCGACTTCGAGCAGACCGGCGACGACGAGCAGAACCCAGGCCATGACAGGCACCTCCGGAACGAGAGCGAACGGGGTGCGTCGTCTTGTCGTACAGCCAAGGCCACCCGGTACGGCGCGTCTCGTCGGGGTTCCTTCCCACCGTAGCAAAGGACGACGAAAAGGGCCGGTGACCTCGGCCACCAGCCCTTCGCCACGCCCGCGGCGCTCCTACAGGTACAGCCCGGTGGAGTCCTCGGCGCCCTCGAGCCGCTCCGCGGCCACCGCGTGCAGGTCCCGCTCGCGCATCAGCACGTACGTCGCCCCGCGCACCTCGACCTCGGCCCGGTCCTCGGGGTCGTACAGCACCCGGTCGCCGGGCTCCACGCCCCGGACGTTCTGTCCGACCGCGACCACCTCGGCCCAGGCGAGCCGCTTGCCCACCGCGGCCGTCGCCGGGATCAGGATGCCGCCGCCCGAGCGCCGCTCGCCCTCGGGAGAGTCGGATCGCACGAGCACGCGGTCGTGCAGCATGCGGATGGGCAGCTTGTCGTGGGTGGTGGTGTCGTCGCTCACGCCCCGAACCTACCCGCCCGTGCGCCCGGTGTACGCCGGCGGGCCATCAGCGCTTGCGGCGCACGGCCAGCACCACCAGACCGACGACACCGACCGCGAACAGCGCGACCGGCACGATCCGTTCGAGGCGCGGCGCTCCGTCGTCGTGCCGCAGACCGCCCTTCACGTCCGTCACCAGACGGTTCGCGGCGACGACGGCACGGCCGGCGGTGTGGTCGACGACGCCGACCACCTTGGCCTTGGCGTCCCCGACGATCGTCTTCGGGTGCACGCGCACACCGATCTCGTCGAGCGTCTCGGCGAGCTGCTCCCGGCGGCGGACGATGTCCGCCTCGATCTGTGCGGGGGTCCTGGCTTCCTGTGCGGGGGTCCTGGCTTCCGGCACCGCGCTGCCTCCGTCGTCGTGGTCGGTCGTGAAGGGGGCGTAGCCCACCCTGAACAGTCTGTCAGCTTAGTCTCGGACCGTACCGATCCCCTCCCGAGGAGACTCCTGACATGAGCGAGCGACTTGAGCCGGGCGACACCGCCCCCGCCTTCACCCTGCCCGACGCGGACGGCAACGAGGTCTCGCTTGCCTCCCACAAGGGCCGCAAGGTCATCGTGTACTTCTATCCGGCCGCCCTGACCCCGGGCTGCACCAAGCAGGCGTGCGACTTCACGGACAATCTGGCCGTATTGGCCCAGGCGGGTTACGACGTCATCGGCGTCTCCCCCGACAAGCCGGAGAAGCTGGCGAAGTTCCGCGAGCAGGAGAACCTGAAGGTGACCCTGGTCGGCGACCCCTCGAAGGAGGTCCTGGCGGCGTACGGGGCCTTCGGCGAGAAGAAGCTGTACGGCAAGACGGTCACCGGGGTCATCCGCTCGACGGTGGTCGTGGACGAGGACGGCAAGGTCGAGCGGGCCTTCTACAACGTCAAGGCCACCGGCCACGTGGCCAAGATCATCAAGGATCTGGGCATCTGATCCGACACGGGGGGGGCTGCGGCCGACGCACCCCAACTGCCGCGCGACCACCGACACATGGTGCCGGTGGGACCGCCGCCGCGGGCTCGACCGATCCTGTCGGCCGGGGCTTCCGACTGCCCGCTATCATGGCAGGCGGCCGGCGGCGGTGGCGCAACGGCGACGCAGCAGACTTAGGATCTGTGGCCCGTGAAACGGCTTGAGGGTTCGAATCCCTTCCGCCGCACCCATGAGGGCCTGTGAATCGAAACGCGATTCACAGGCCCTTCGTGCTATCCGAGCAGTTCGCGGATCACCGGGACCAGCGCCCGGAAGGCCTGACCCCGGTGGGAGATGGCGTTCTTCTCCGCCGCGGAGAGTTCCGCGCAGGTGCGGGTGTCGCCCGAGGGCTGGAGGATCGGGTCGTAGCCGAAGCCGCCGGCGCCTGCCGGGGTGTGGCGCAGGGTGCCCAGGAGCCGGCCCTCGACGACGCGTTCGGTTCCGTCCGGGAGGGCGAGGGCGGCGGCGCAGGCGAAGTGGGCGCCGCGGTGCTCGTCGGCGATGTCCCCGATCTGGGCGAGGAGCAGGTCCAGGTTGGCCTGGTCGTCGCCGTGGGTGCCGGCCCACCGGGCGGAGAAGATGCCGGGGGCGCCGTTCAGGACGTCCACGCAGAGGCCGGAGTCGTCGGCCACGGCCGGCAGGCCGGTGGCCCGGGCGAGGGCGTGCGCCTTGAGCAGGGCGTTCTCGGCGAAGGTGACGCCGGTTTCCTTGACGTCGGGGATCTCCGGGTACGCGTCCGCGCCGACCAGCTCGTGCGGCAGGCCGGCGTCGGACAGGATGGCGTGGAGTTCGGAGATCTTGCCCGCGTTGCGGGTGGCGAGGATCAGGCGCGGCGAGGTCGTCATGCGCCGATTATCCCGCGCCGCCCGGCGGCGCCCGGCGACGGGTCAGCCGGGAGTGCAGACCTTGGAGATCTCCGAGGCGGCGTCGGCGACCGGCTGGATGTCGGGGTTGACGTTGCCGCCCTCGATGGAGGTGCGGACGTTCTTCACGGCGGTGGTCATCGAGTCGATGGCCTTGCCCAGGTCGGCGTTGTCGGTCTGGTCGCCGATCTTCTTCAGGTTGGTGTCGATGGTGTTGAGCGCGTTCTGCGCGTCCTGCGGACTGTTGCCGGCCTGCGAGACGGCCTGCTGGAGGTCGTTGGCGCTGTCCGCGATGGCCACGGCGGTGCTGGCGCAGTCCATCGCGGTGGAGATGGCGTCGCAGGAGGCGAGCGCCGGCACGGCGAGGGCGGCCGCGAGGGCGACGGCGGCTATGCGGTGCTTCGGCTTGGGCGAGAGCTTCATGCGGGTCCCCCCGGGAGTCGTGGATGCCCGGGTCCGCGGTGCGCGGATGCCCGGATGCGCGGATACGTGGATACGTGGACGGGCGCACGGTGGTGACACCGTGCGCCCGTACCGCGTATCCGCGTAGACGCCGGGCGAGGCCCGGCGGTTGCCGTCAGGGGGCCTGGAGCTCCAGGGCGCCGAGCTGGAGGGCCTGGAGGTCGGCGCAGCCGCCGGCGGCGAGGTCGAGGAGGGCGTTCAGTTCCTTGCGGTCGAAGGGCTCGCCCTCGGCGGTGCCCTGGACCTCGACGAAGCGGCCGTCGCCGGTGCAGACGACGTTCATGTCGGTCTCGGCGCGGACGTCCTCCTCGTAGCAGAGGTCGAGGAGGGGTTCGCCGTCGACGATGCCGACGCTGACGGCGGCCACGGTGCCGACGAGGGGCTTGCGGCCGGCCTTGATCAGCTTCTTCTTCTGGCCCCAGGCCACGGCGTCGGCGAGGGCGACGTAGGCGCCGGTGATGGCGGCGGTGCGGGTGCCGCCGTCGGCCTGGAGGACGTCGCAGTCGAGGACGATCGTGTTCTCGCCGAGGGCCTTGTAGTCGATGACGGCGCGCAGCGAGCGGCCGATCAGGCGGGAGATCTCGTGGGTGCGCCCGCCGATCTTGCCGCGGACGGACTCGCGGTCGCCGCGGGTGTTGGTGGAGCGGGGCAGCATCGAGTACTCGGAGGTGACCCAGCCCTCGCCGCTGCCCTTGCGCCAGCGCGGGACGCCCTCGGTGAAGGAAGCGGTGCAGAAGACCTTCGTGTCGCCGAAGGAGATGAGGACGGAGCCCTCTGCGTGCTTGCTCCATCCGCGTTCGATGGTGACCGGGCGGAGCTGTTCGGGCGTGCGGCCGTCGATGCGAGACATGGGGGCGAGCCTAGTCGGTGCCGGGGTACGAGAAGACCCCGTCCGGGTGGGTCCGGTACGGGGTCCTGCCCTACGGGCGCGGGGTGCGCGCGCGAGGGTGCCGAGCGGGTGGGCTCAGCTCACATCATGTCTTCGATGTCGGCGGCGATCGGGTCGGCGTCGGTGCCGATGACGACCTGGATCGCGGTGCCCATCTTGACGACGCCGTGGGCGCCGGCGGCCTTCAGCGCGGCCTCGTTGACCAGGCCCGGGTCCTTGACCTCGGTGCGCAGGCGGGTGATGCAGCCCTCGACCTCTTCGATGTTGTCGATACCGCCGAGCCCGGCGACGATCTTCTCAGCCTTGGTGGCCATCTGTTTCTCCCTGAGTGTTTCGAAGAACGAGTCTCGGCGGCCGGATGCCTGACTGCCCACCCGAAGCTCCGCTTCGTCACGGTAACTCACGGTTGGCCCATCTACACGAGCGCGTGCCCGGCATCTGCCGAATGATGACGATCAGCATCAACCCGCCCTCCGGGCGGGTTGAATGCCATCGCGTCACAAGTGGTCTACACCAGTGTGCCGCACGTGGCGCGAGTGCCAAAACGGGCCGGTCAGGGAGGACGCCGATGAGCACGAGCAGTGCGGCGGCAGTGCCGCCACAACAGTGGTGGAACGGCCTGTTCCAGGGGCTGCAGAAGATGGGGCGCAGCCTCCAGCTGCCCATCGCCGTGCTGCCCGCCGCGGGCATCCTCAACCGTCTCGGCCAACCCGACGTCTTCGGCGCCGAGGGCCTCGGCTGGAACGACGTGGCGAGGGTCATGGCGAGCGCGGGCGGCTCCCTGCTCAACGCCGACCTGGGCCTGCCCATCCTCTTCTGCATCGGCGTCGCGATCGGCATGGCCAAGAAGGCGGACGGTTCGACCGCGCTGGCCGCGGTCGTCGGCTTCCTCGTCTACCGGAGCGTGCTGCGCGCCTTCCCCCAGCCCTGCCCGGAGGGGACCCGCGACATCGGGGGCGGCTGCCTGGGGGCGGACGGCGCGTTCGCCGAGTACACCTTCCAGAACCCGGGGGTCTTCGGCGGCATCGTGATGGGCCTGTTGTCGGCCTGGTTCTGGCAGCGCTACCACCGGGTGAAGCTGGTCGACTGGTTGGGCTTCTTCAACGGCCGTCGCCTGGTCCCGATCATCATGGCGTTCGTCGGGATCGGGTTCGCCGTCATCTGCCTGTGGATCTGGCCGCCGATCGGTGACGCGCTGGAGAGCTTCTCCGACTGGCTGGTGGGGCTGGGCTCCTGGGGCGCGGGCATCTTCGGCGTCGCGAACCGCGCACTGCTGGTGATCGGCCTGCACCAGTTCCTGAACGTGCCGGTGTGGTTCCAGTTCGGCAGTTACACCAAGCCGGACGGGCAGGTGGTCCACGGTGACATCGCCATGTTCCTGGCCGGCGACCCGAACGCCGGACAGTTCCTCTCCGGCTTCTTCCCGATCATGATGTTCGCGCTCCCGGCGGCGGCGCTGGCCATCACGCACTGCGCGAAGCCTGCGCGCCGCAAGGAGGTCGGCGGCCTGATGCTGTCCGTGGCCCTGACGTCCTTCGTCACCGGCATCACGGAACCGCTGGAGTACTCGTTCCTGTTCGTGGCGCCGCTGCTCTACGTGATCCACGCGCTGCTGACGGGCGTCTCGATGGCGGTGACGTGGGCGCTCGGCGTCCACGACGGCTTCAGCTTCTCGGCCGGCCTGATCGACTACGTCATCAACTGGGGGCTCGCCACGAAGCCCTGGCTGATCATCCCGATCGGCCTGGGATTCGCGGCCGTCTACTACGCGGTGTTCCGTTTCGCGATCACGCGGTTCGACATCCCGACGCCGGGTCGGGAGACGGACGAGGAGATCGAGGCGATGGAGGCGGACAACACCAAGGCGTAGCGGCGGCCCGGGGCTCGGCCCGGACGCGGCCGGGCGAGGGATTGCCCAATCAGCCCATATCATCGTCGTTCGGGCTCAACCGCGCGGCAGAAGCCCCCGGATCACGATCCGGGGGCTTCTGCCGCGCCCCGGCGACGGCCTTGATCGTCCCGCCGACCGTGCGCGGCACCCGATGAGGAACGTGACCCAGACCACAGGAAAACGAAGGTTCCTTATCTAACCCTCACCGTGCTACAACTGGTCTACACCACGCATTGGTGTAGACCACGCCCGCTTCCCCCGGCGGCGTGTCCCCCTTTTTCGAGACGTCGCCGTCCCTCTTGGTCCACCCCCCTGGCGGCGCCTTGCTCCCCGGAGGAAGTTATGAGTACGGCTACTGACGCCGCGGCGCCCCCCGCCAAGAAGCGGAGCGCCGGCCTGATCCAGGGTCTCCAGAAGGTCGGCCGCAGCCTCCAGCTGCCCATCGCCGTCCTGCCGGCCGCGGGCATCCTGCTGCGCCTCGGCCAGCCCGACGTCTTCGGCAAGGACGGCCTCGGCTGGGGCAAGGTCGCCACGGTGTTCGCCACCGCCGGTGACGCCGTCTTCTCCAACCTGCCCCTGCTCTTCTGCATCGGCGTGGCCATCGGCTTCGCCAAGAAGTCGGACGGCTCCACGGCGCTCGCCGCGCTCGTCGGCTTCCTGGTCTACAAGAACGTGCTCACCGCCTTCCCGGTGACCGAGGCCATCGTCAACACCACCGAGAACAAGGGTGTGGACGTCGCCGCGACGTACAACAACCCGGGTGTGCTCGGCGGCATCATCATGGGTCTGCTCGCCGCGATCCTGTGGCAGCGCTTCCACCGCACCAAGCTGGTGGACTGGCTCGGCTTCTTCAACGGCCGTCGCCTCGTCCCGATCATCATGGCCTTCGTCGGCGTCCTCGCGGGCGTGTTCTTCGGCCTGGTCTGGGAGCCGATCGGCGAGGTCATCTCCAACTTCGGCGAGTGGATGACCGGCTTGGGCGCCGGCGGTGCGGGTCTCTTCGGCCTGATCAACCGCGGACTGATCCCGATCGGCATGCACCAGTTCGTGAACACGGTCGCCTGGTTCCAGATCGGCGACTTCACCAACGCCGCCGGTGAGGTCGTGCACGGCGACCTGAACCGCTTCTTCGCCGGTGACCCGGAGGCCGGTCTGTTCATGACGGGCTTCTTCCCGATCATGATGTTCGGTCTCCCCGCAGCGGCCCTCGCCATCGCGCACACCGCCCGTCCGGAACGCCGCAAGGCCGTCACCGGCATGATGGTCTCGCTCGCCCTCACCTCGTTCGTCACGGGTGTCACCGAGCCCATCGAGTTCTCGTTCATGTTCATCGCACCGCTGCTGTACGCGATCCACGCCGTGCTGACCGCCATCTCCATGGCCGTCACCTGGGCGCTCGGGGTCCACGCGGGCTTCACCTTCTCCGCCGGCCTGATCGACCTCGGTCTCGGCTGGAACAAGGCGAGCAGCCCCTGGATGATCATCCCGATCGGGCTCGTCTTCGCGGCGATCTACTACGTGGTCTTCCGCTTCGCGATCACCAGGTTCAACCTTCCGACGCCGGGCCGTGAGTCCGACGAGGAGATCGCGGAGATGGAGAAGGCCGAGGCCAAGTAGGCCCCGCGCCACACCACCCCGCACGCACGAAAGGCCCCCGCACTCCCGGAAGGGAGGGCGGGGGCTTCGTCGTACGTGCGGGATGGGCGCGGGACGACGCCGGTGCGTCAGACCTCGTAGACGGCGCCCGGGTGCGCCAGATCGACCCGGCCGTCGTAGACCGCGCGGGCGTCGGCGAGGTTCTGCTCGGCGTCCGTCCACGGTGGCACGTGGGTCAGGACGAGCCGGCCGACCTTGCCGCCGCGCGCGTACTCGCCGGCCTCGCGGCCGTTGAGGTGGAGGTCCGGGATGTCCTCCTTGCCGTGCGTGAAGGAGGCCTCGCACAGGAACAGGTCGGCGCCCTCGGCCAACAGGCCCAGCTCGGCGCAGGTCCCGGTGTCCCCGGAGTAGGTGAGGGAGCGGCCCTCGTGCTCGACGCGGATGGCGTACGAGTCCACGGGGTGGCAGACCTTCTCGGTGCGGACCTGGAACGGGCCGATCTCGAAGCTGCCGGACTTCAGGGTGCGGAAGTCGAAGACCTCGCTCATCGAGTTCGCGTCGGGCACGTCCTCGTACGCCGTGGTGAGCCGCTGTTCGGTGCCCTCGGGTCCGTAGACGGGGATCGTTCCGCAGCGACCGCCCTCGTGCCGGTAGTAGCGGGCGACGAAGTACGCGCACATGTCGATGCAGTGGTCGGCGTGCAGGTGGCTCAGGAAGATCGCGTCGAGGTCGTAGAGGCCGCAGTGGCGCTGGAGCGCGCCGAGGGAACCGTTGCCCATGTCGAGGAGCAGCCGGAAACCGTCGGCCTCGACGAGGTAGCTCGAACAGGCCGATTCCGCGGACGGGAACGACCCCGAGCAGCCGACGACGGTGAGCTTCATGGAGCGTGAACCTCCGTGGACGGTCCGTGGACGGAATGCGGGCCGTGCGTGGGTCGAGCGTAAGGCGCGAAACGTCCGGTCGCTCCTCCGCGGCGGGCCGTTGTGGGGCGAATCACCTGTGCTGTCACCCGGGGGAGCGACGGCGGGTACGGACGTTGCCACGGCTGCCGTGCCGGGGGGCCGTCGCGAGACTACGGTCGGAACATGGACACGTCCTGGTGGCCCGCCGTGGCCGCGGCCGTCGCCGTGGTCGTGCTGGTGCTGGTCCCCGGGCCGGGCCGGTGGGTCGGGCGGGGCCGTGCGACGCCGCACGGTCCCGGGCCGCCGCCCCGGGTGCGGCCGGGTGAACTGTGGACCCTGACGGACGGGCGACCGTGCCTGGTGTTGTCCGTACGGGCCGGGCGGGCGCGGGTCGCGTGGATCACCCGTAAGTACGACGACCGGCGCGCGGGGGTGATCCCGTTGCCGCCGGGGGTGGTCGGGGCCCAGGGCCGCAAGAGCTTCCTGGAGGCGGACCGGCCGCAGGAGGTGTCCCTGTGGGAGTTCGCGCGCCGGTCGGGCGTGGTGGACCCGACGGTGTGGGACGAGGTCAAGGGACTCGGCGGAGGAGCGGGATGACGGTGTCGACGGTGCGGGTGCGGCGTGTCCACGATGCCCCCGATCCGGGGGCGGACGGCGTACGGGTCCTCGTGGACCGGCTCTGGCCGCGCGGGGTGTCGAAGGCGGCGGCCGCCGTGGACGAGTGGCCGAAGGCGGTGACCCCGTCGACGGAGCTGCGGAAGTGGTTCCACGCGGGCGCGGGGACGGCGGCGGAGTTCCGGGCCCGCTACGAGGCGGAACTGACGGCGCCGGAGGCGGTGGCGGAGCTGGACCGGCTGCGGGCGCTGGTCGCGGCGGGACCGGTGACGCTGCTGACGGCGGTGAGGGACCCGGGGTCGAGCCACGCGGCGGTCCTGGCGGAGCTGCTCCGGGCGGGCTGACCCGACCGGGCCGGGCCCGTCCCCGCGGGGCGGGGCCGGGCCGGGCTCGGACGGTGCGGTCGGGCTCAGGCCCAGAGCTGACCCTGGAGGACCTCGATGGCCTCCTCGGTCGTCTCGGCCGTGTAGACGCCGGTGGACAGGTACTTCCAGCCGCCGTCCGCGACCACGAAGACGATGTCGGCGCTCTCCCCGGCCGCGACCGCCTTGCGGCCCACGCCGATCGCCGCGTGCAGGGCGGCGCCCGTGGAGACGCCCGCGAAGATGCCCTCCTCGCGCAGGAGTTCCCGGGTGCGGGTGACCGCGTCGGCCGAGCCGACCGAGAAGCGGGTGGTGAGCACCGAGGCGTCGTACAGCTCGGGGACGAAGCCCTCGTCGAGGTTGCGCAGCCCGTAGACCAGGTCGTCGTAGCGGGGTTCCGCGGCGACGATCCTGACGCCGGGCACGTGCTCGCGCAGGTAGCGGCCGACGCCCATCAGGGTGCCGGTGGTACCGAGGCCGGCGACGAAGTGGGTGATCGACGGGAGGTCGGCGAGGATCTCCGGTCCGGTCGTGGCGTAGTGGGCGCCCGCGTTGTCCGGGTTCCCGTACTGGTAGAGCATCACCCAGTCGGGGTGCTCGGCCGCCAGTTCCTTCGCCACCCGCACGGCGGTGTTCGAACCGCCCGCCGCAGGGGACGGGATGATCTCGGCTCCCCACATCCGAAGGAGGTCGCGGCGCTCCTGCGAGGTGTTCTCGGGCATGACGCACACGATCCGGTAGCCCTTGAGCTTCGCGGCCATGGCGAGCGAGATGCCCGTGTTGCCGGAGGTGGGCTCCAGGATGGTGCAGCCCGGGAACAGCCGCCCGTCCTTCTCGGCCTGCTCGACCATGTGGAGCGCGGGGCGGTCCTTGATCGAGCCGGTCGGGTTCCGGTCCTCCAGCTTCGCCCAGATCCGCACGTCGGCGGAGGGCGAGAGCCGGGGCAGCCGGACCAGCGGCGTGTTGCCCACGGCCGCGAGCGGGGAGTCGTAACGCATTACTTGGATCCCGCCCGTCGCCCGACCACCACCCCGGCCGGACGCGGCTGCGCCGCGGCAGATCCTCCCGCCACGGCCGGGAGGATGGTGACGTTGTCGCCGTCCTTGAGCTCGGTGGAGATCCCCGCGAGGAAGCGGACGTCCTCGTCGTTGAGGTAGACGTTCACGAAGCGGCGCAGTTCGCCGCCCTTGGACTCGTCGACGATGCGCTCCCGGATGCCCTTGTGGCGGGTCTCCAGGTCCGAGAACAGGTCGGCCAGGGTGCCGCCCTCACCGGTGACGGCCTTCTCGCCGTCGGTGTAGGTGCGGAGGATGGTGGGGATGCGGACCTCGATGGCCATGGCAGGCTCCAGTGTCGTCTAAGCGTGAAGAGTGGGAACGCGCGTGGGGGCCCAGCGCGGCAGGGCTGTGGTGCTCAGGCAGCAGGACAGATGGCGCTTGCGAGGCGGCACAGGTCGACGTGCAGCCGCGCCACGAGCAGCAGCCTGCCGGGCGTCTCGATGCTCACGTCGTGGGAAACCATGCGGTCATGTTAACGATTCCCGGTCCCCCGTTTGGAGTGTGATCCCGCATCGTGGACCGATACCGCTCACATACTGGTCAGTAGGTCTCGACGACCCGCACTTCCTCCTCCGAGATCACCCCGTCGACGATCCGGTACGAGCGGAACTGGAACTCCCCGAGCCCGTCCTGGTCGGCCGTCGAGACCAGCACGTAGTGCGCTCCGGGCTCGTTGGCGTAGGTGACGTCGGTGCGCGAGGGGTAGGCCTCGGTCGCGGTGTGCGAGTGGTAGACGATCGCGGGTTCCTCGTCGCGGTCGTCGAGTTCGCGGTAGAGCTTGAGCAGGTCCTTGGAGTCGAACTCGTAGAACGTGGGCGACCGGGCCGCGTTCAGCATCGGGATGAACCGCTCCGGGCGGCCGGTGCCCGCCGGGCCGGCCACGATCCCGCACGCCTCGTCGGGGTGGTCCTTGCGGGCGTGCTCCACGATCCGGTCGTACAGCGTCTGGGTGAGGGTCAGCATGAGCGACAGGATAAGCAGACGGGCCCGCTCGTACCGAGGCGTGGTACGAGCGGGCCCGAATGGCGGACACAAGCCCCGGATCGGCGGGGCCGGCGCGGTTCCCGGCCGTGACAGGCGGCCGGGACCCGCGGGGCGGGCGGCGGCCCCGGAGGGCCGCCGGAGGGGCTACGCGCCCTTCGAGACCTCGTCGGCCGGGGCGGACCCGGCGCTCTTGTCGAAGGCCGCGCCCGACGGGTTGCGGGACTTCATGACCAGGTAGGAGACACCCAGGATCAGACCCCACAGCGGGGCGCAGTACAGGGAGACCCGCGCGTCCTTGTCGGCGCCCATCATCACGATGACCATGCCGATGAAGAGCAGCGCGAACCAGCTCGTGTACGGGGCTCCGGGCGCCCGGAACGGGGACTGCGGCAGCAGGCCGCGGTCCGCCTTGGCGCGGTAGCGGATCTGGCAGACCAGGATCATGATCCAGGCCCACATGCCCGAGATGGTGGCGAAGGAGACGACGTAGTCGAAGGCCTTGCCCGGGGCCACGTAGTTGATCCAGACGCCGACCAGCATCAGGGCCGCGGAGAAGGTGGTGCCGACGAGCGGGGTGCCGCTCTTGGTGAGCTTCGCGAAGAACTTCGGGCCCTGGCCGTTGAGCGCGAGGTCGCGCAGCATGCGGCCGGTGGAGTACATGCCCGAGTTGCAGGACGACAGCGCGGCGGTCAGCACGACGAAGTTGACGATGGCGGCGCCGACGCCGAGGCCCATCTTCTCGAAGGCGGCCACGAAGGGGCTGACACCGGGCTGGAACTCGTGCCACGGGACGACCGACAGGATCATGATCAGCGCGCCGACGTAGAAGACGGCGATGCGCCACGGCACGGTGTTGATGGCCTTGGGCAGGGTCTTCTCGGGGTTCTTGGACTCGCCGGCGGTGACGCCGACCAGCTCGACCGCGAGGAAGGCGAACATGACGATCTGCAGGGTCATCAGCGTGCCGCCGATGCCCTTGGGGAAGAAGCCGCCGTCGTTCCACAGGTTCGTGACGGTCGCCGTGTCGGCGGCGTCGGAGAAGCCGATGGTGAGGATGCCGGCGCAGATCAGGATCATGCCGACGATGGCGGTGACCTTGACCATGGAGAACCAGAACTCCAGCTCACCGAAGAGCTTCACGGAGATCAGGTTGGCGCCGTAGAGGATGACCGTGAAGATCAGCGCGTACGCCCATTGCGGGAAGCTGTCATGGGTCCAGTACGACATGTACTGCGCGGCCGCGGTGACCTCGGTGATGCCGGTGACCACCCAGAACAGCCAGTACGTCCAGCCGGTCACGTAGCCCCAGAAGGGGCCGAGGAACTCGCGGGCGTAGTCCGAGAACGACCCGGACACCGGGCGGTACATGAGCAGCTCGCCCAGGGCCCGCATGATGAAGAAGATGACCAGGCCCGCGATGGCGTAGGCCAGGATCAGGCTGGGGCCGGCCTTGGAGATGGCCTTGCCCGCTCCCAGGAACAGGCCGGTGCCGATGGCCCCGCCGATCGCGATCATCTGGATCTGGCGGGCGCCGAGTGCGCGGTGGTAACCCTCGCCGCCCTCGGCCCCGGTGCCCTCGCCGGGCGTCTTGTCGTGCTCGACCTGCACAGAGGTCATGTCTTGGTGCGCCTTTCTCCACGCCGACCCGCGCCTTCGAAAGGCTGCGGATCGGGTCCTCGATCCCCCCGGATACGGATGGAGTTGCACGCCGGCGATCAGCCGGTTCAAGCGAGCCGGGGGACATGGGTGGCGCCCCGTCGGCGGTCGTGAAGATTTATCACGGGCTTATGGGTGCCGGAGCGGCAGAAATGTGACGCGGGGCATAAAAAAATCGGGACACAGGGCCCCCAAAGCGATCAGATCACCGCATCGCGGTGATCTGATCGTTATCCGGATTTGAGCGTCCGCTGAGCGAACGGCTCGGCGCCTCAGAGGGTCTCGATGAGCGTCTCCTGGAGGCCGCCCAGCCAGAGGTACGCCATCACCATCGGCTTGCGCGGATCGTCGTCCGGCAGCCGGAACAGCACGGCGCTCTCGTCGTCCTCCGTGATGTCCAGACGGGCCGCGATGGTCAGCCGCAGGTCGTTGAGCGCGCCCAGCCAGCGCAGCCGCAGCTCCCCGGTCAGCTCCAGCACCGCCGCGCCGTCGCCGGCCGGGGTGAGTCGGTCCAGGCTGCGCACGACGGCCAGCGCGTCCTCCCGCTTGCGGGTGCGCAGGTCGTTCTCGGTGAAGCGGCGGAACTCCGCGGACCGCGCGGTCAGCTCGGCGGGATCCACGGCCCCTTCCCTCGCGCCCGGGCCTCCGTACGCGTCGGGGAAGAGCCGGGCCAGCGCCGGGTCGGACGGCGGCTCGGTGGGGCCGTCGGAGGCGAAGAGCAGGGCCAGCGGGTCGGCGTCGGCGGCCGGTTCGGGTTCGCCCGGGCCGATCAGCTCCAGCAGTTGCACGGCCAGGGAGCGCAGGATGGAGATCTCGATCTCCTCCAGCGCGACGGCGGCGCCCTCGCCGTCCTTCACGGGTTCGAACGCGCCGCTCATCAGTTGCGCTCCTGGGAGAGCGTCGCCCACAGGCCGTAGCCGTGCATGGCCTGCACGTCGCGTTCCATCTCCTCGCGGGTGCCGCTGGAGACGACGGCCCGTCCCTTGCGGTGGACGTCGAGCATCAGCTTGGTCGCCTTGTCCTTGGGATAGCCGAAGTACGCCTGGAACACGTACGTCACGTAGCTCATGAGGTTGACCGGGTCGTTGTGCACCAGGGTCACCCAGGGGACGTCGGGTTCGGGGACCGCGAAGGTCTCTTCGGCCGATTCGGTGCGTTCGATCTCTACGGGAGCAACACTCACTTGTCCCATGCTGCCACTGCGACCGGCCCGTCGCACAAACGGGCCCCTACATCTCGTCACTCTGACGAGATGTGCGCTAGCATCCGTGACATGAACCCTGCGGACCTGGGCCTGCCGGTGGACGTGCCGTCGACAGCGCTCTTCACGGACCATTACGAGCTCACCATGTTGCAGGCCGCCCTGGCCAACGGCGCCGCCGACCGGCGTTCGGTCTTCGAGGTCTTCACCCGACGGCTGCCCGAGGGGCGTCGCTACGGAGTCGTGGCGGGCACCGGACGGGTACTGGACGCGGTGGAGAACTTCCGCTTCGACGCCGCCGTGCTGGAGTTCCTGCGCGAGCGGGCCGTCGTCGACATGCGCACCCTGGACTGGCTGGCCTCGTACCGCTTCTCCGGCGACATCTGGGGCTACCCGGAGGGCGAGGTCTACTTCCCCGGCTCTCCGGTACTGCGGGTGGAGGGCAGCTTCGCCGAGTGCGTGCTGCTGGAGACGGTGATCCTCTCGATCCTCAACCACGACTCGGCCATCGCCGCCGCCGCCTCCCGGATGTCCTCGGCGGCCGGTGACCGGCCGCTCATCGAGATGGGCGCGCGGCGCACGCACGAACTGGCGGCGGTGGCGGCCTCGCGCGCCGCCTACGTCGGCGGTTTCACCTCCACCTCGGACCTTGCGGCCGGCTTCCGCTACGGCATTCCCACCGTCGGCACGAGCGCCCACGCCTTCACGCTGGTGCACGACAACGAGCGGGACGCCTTCACCGCACAGGTGGCCTCGCTGGGCAGCGGGACCACGCTGCTGGTGGACACGTACGACGTCGCGGAGGCGGTGCGGACGGCCGTGGAGGTCGCCGGCACCGGGCTCGGCGCGGTGCGCATCGACTCCGGCGACCTGCTGCTGGTCGCCCACCGGGTGCGGCAGCAGCTCGACGAGCTGGGGGCGACCTCGACGAGGATCGTGGTCACCTCGGACCTGGACGAGTACGCCATCGCCTCGCTGGCGGCGGCTCCGGTGGACGCCTACGGCGTCGGGACGCAGCTGGTGACCGGCAGCGGGCACCCGACGTGCTCGATGGTCTACAAGCTGGTGGCGCGGGCGACGTCCGCGGACCCGAAGGCGGCGCTGGTGCCCGTGGCGAAGAAGTCCACGGGCGGCAAGACGTCGGTCGGGGGCCGCAAGTGGGCGGCCCGTCGCACGGACGCCGACGGCGTGGCCGAGGCCGAGGTCCTGGGCACCGGCCCGGTGCCGGCGGCGCTGGCCGACCGGCAGTTGCTCGTCCAGCTGGTCAAGGGCGGCGAGGTGGTGGCTCGCGAACCGCTGGAGGCGGTGCGGGACCGGCACCGGGCGGTGCTGGGCCGGCTTCCGCTGTCCGCGACGCAGCTGTCGCGCGGCGAGGCCGTGATCCCGACCGAGTACGCGTAGCCGGCCCGACGGGAGGGGTGGGCCGGCCCCGCGGGGGCGCTCCCCGCCCCGCCGACCGCGCCCCGGCCGCGTTCACGGCCCAGGTTCGGGAAGGCGTGGGGCGGGGGAAGAGCCACGCGCACCGGCACATCACATCGACCTAAGGACACGCGACATGCACCGCGCACTGATCGTCGTCGACGTACAGAACGACTTCTGCGAGGGCGGCAGCCTCGCGGTCACCGGCGGGGCCGATGTCGCCGCCGCGATCACCGAGCTGATCGGTCAGGCCACGCCCGGCTACCGGCACGTCGTGGCCACCCGCGACCACCACGTCGACCCCGGGTCGCACTTCGCCCGCCCGCCGGCCGAGCCGGACTACGAGACCTCCTGGCCCGTGCACTGCGTCGCGGGCACCGAGGGCGTCGGGTTCCACCCGAACTTCGCCCCGGCCGTGGCGTCCGGCGCCGTCGCCGCCGTCTTCGACAAGGGGGCGTACGAGGCCGCGTACAGCGGGTTCGAGGGGCAGGACGAGAACGGCGCGGGCCTCGCCGAGTGGCTGCGGGAGCGGCACGTCACCGAGGTCGACGTCGTCGGCATCGCCACCGACCACTGTGTCCGGGCCACCGCCCTCGACGCGGTCCGGGCCGGCTTCGCCACCAGCGTGCTGCTGGACCTGACGGCCGCCGTGTCCCCGCACACCGCCGCGCGGGCCCTGGAGGAGCTCCACGCGGCCGGCGTGACCCTGGTGGGCGGCCAGGCGGCCCGGGTCCGGCAGGACCCGCGCGAGACGGCCTGAGGCCCGTCCGCGCGACCCTGCCCGGGTGCCCCGGGACGACCCGCGGCCCGGTCTACCCGCCCAGGAGGGCTCGTATCGGGTGCCAGAGCTCCTGCGCCCGGTCGGGGGCGTTGCGCCACAGCAGGCCGTCGGGGTGGTGCAGGACGGCGGTCACCTCGTCCGGGGTCGGGGCCTGGTCGTTGCCCCGCAGGTAGACGGCCCGCATGCCGAGGTTCCGCAGCCTGGTCAGGGCGCGGGCCCGGTTCGCGGCGTGCACCAGCACGCGGACATTTCCGCCCTCACCGGACGGCCTCGGCAGCGTGAGCGCGACCACCACGCTGCCGCCTGGCAATCTGACGAAACCTCCACCGGGCATGATCTTCAGCTCCCCCGTCAATAAGAAACTCGGCCCCCGCATCTAAACGCGATCGGCCGCCGCCCGCTAGGGGGCGACGGCCGATCATGTTTTGACCTGCGGCTTTACCGAACTACTTGGCGGCGGGGCCGACCTCGATCGTCATCTGGAGACCGTCGTAGGTCTCCTTGGCGATCTTGATCTTGGTGTTGGTGTCAGTGACCTTCACCGAACCGGTCGGGTTCTCGTCGTAGTAGTACTTGCCCTTGTGGTCGTCGAAGACCATGTTGGCGGCCTTCGGCTTGATGAAGAGCTCCTGGTCCGCCTTGTGCAGCGTGAACGCGTCCGTCGAGTAGGCGCTGAACGGCGCGTCGTACGGCTGGATCTTGTTCCGCAGCAGCGTGCCGTCGGCCCACTTCATGGGCTTGGCGTTGGCGTCGATCGGAAGGATCAGACCCTGGCCCGGGTGCTGGCTGGTGTTGTTGTCCTTCTGCGAGGTGTCCCACTGCCAGATGAGCAGGCCGTCCTGGTACGGGTAGTGCTCGACCCACTTGGGACGGGCGGCCGAACCGAAGTTGTACGGACCGACCTTCAGCGTGGCGTCCGAGGACACGTAGCGACGGTTCTCCGCCAGGTAGTACTGCGCGTACTCCTTGGTGAAGTCGGCGCCGACCCGCGAGAAGCCCTTGCCGGTCCAGCCGTTGTCGCCGTTCTCGGCGCCGTCGGTGAACAGCGTGGCGCCGTCCGCGGTGATGTTGACGGCGTCGGCGGTGAAGCCCTTGCCGCCCGCGCCGCCGTCCGTCTGGTAGCGGAAGCGGACGTCGACCTTCTTGCCCGCGTAGGCGTCCAGCGGGTAGTTCAGGTTCTGCCAGGCACCCGAGGCACCGGTCAGCGAGGGGTTGCCGCCGGCGTCGACCGGGATGGCCGTGCCGTTGGCGGTGCCGGCGAGGGCGGTCCAGTTGGCGCCGCCGTCCGTGGACACCTCGGTGTACAGGAAGTCGTACTCCGCCTCGATGTCCCACCAGCCCTTGAGGGAGAGGGCCGCGGACTTCTTGCCGGTCAGGTCGACCGAGCGGGTCAGGGTGTTCTTGAGGTCGTCACCCATGTTGCTCCACCACTGCGAGGAACCCTCGGCGGGAGCGACGATCTCGGTCTTGACCTTCTTCTTCGGCAGCTCGACGACCAGCGCCTGCTTGTCCTTGGTGTTGTACGCGGAGACGCCCAGCTTGTGGGTGGACTTCGTCGCGGCCTTCGCCTCGTCGTAGTTCAGCCAGCCCAGCTGGAGCTTGTCCCAGGCGGTCATGTCGCCCGGGAGGTCGCCTATGGACTCCTTGCCCGCGCCGAGCCAGGAGCCCGCCGACATCAGGGACCAGAAGCCGACGCCGTTCTCGCCGCCACCGGAGGTGTCGTAGAGGTCCGGCAGACCCAGGTCGTGGCCGTACTCGTGCGCGAAGACGCCGAGGCCGCCGTTCTCGGGCTGCATCGTGTAGTCGCCGACCCAGATGCCGGTGCTGCCGATCTGGGTACCGCCGGCCTTGTTGTTCGCCGGACCGGTCTTGCCGGCGTCCGTACCGTAGGCGTACCAGCGGTGCGCCCACAGGGCGTTGGTGCCCTGCACGCCGCCGCCGGCCGACTCGTCCTCGCCCGCGTGGACGATCTGGAAGTGGTCGATGTAGCCGTCGGGCTCGTTGAAGTTGCCGTCGCCGTCGAAGTCGTTGCGGTCCCACTGGTCGTACTGCGCCAGCTGGGCCTTGATCTGGGCGTCGGTCTTGCCGGCCTTCTTCTGCGCGTCGGCCCAGGCGGTCACGCCGTCCTTGACGGTGTCCCAGACGTTGGCGCAGTTGGTCTGACCGCAGTAGTTCGAGCCGTAACGGGCCTCGTTGTACGGGATCTTGACCCAGTCGGCGACCTGACCGTCGACCGAGTAACGGCCCGAGGAGGTCTTCTCGTAGTAGGTCTTCAGCGAGTTCTTGCCGGAACCGGTACCGAAGTACAGGTCCTGGAAGTGCTTCTGGCTGTAGTCCTTCTGCCAGGCCGTGCTGTTGTCCAGCTTGCGGTCGGGCTGGGCGATCTGGTTGTGCAGCGGACCGGGGGTGCCGCCGTACTTGGGCGCGGGCGGCTTGGGGCCGCCCGGGCCGTCCGGGTCGAACATGGTCGTGCTGTCGACCTGGTCGCCGAACTCGACGAGGATCGTGAAGATCTTGTCGGTCTTCTCGCGGCCCAGCTCGACGTACTTCTTGTCGTCCAGCTTGACGACCTTGGAGGCGCCGCGCTGCTCGACGTTCTTCTTGCCGGACAGCACCTGGTCGAGGGCTGCCTCGCGCGCCTGCGCCTGCTGCTTGCTGAACGGTCCTTCGAGGTCGTGCTTGACCTGCTCCTTGGCGGGAGCGGACGGGTCCTGACGGTCGACGGCGGGGGCGTCCCGCTTGTCGACCGCCTGGGCGGCGGTGAAGAAGGCGCCGGTGGCCGCGGTGGCCCCCATCGTCACGGCGATGGCGACGGTACGCAGCGCGAACCTTCTGGCGGAGTTGCTGGTCACTTGATGTCGTTCCCCTCCCGCGGCCGCAACGTAGGTCGGAACGTCTCCATAGGAGCGGGGGGTTCCGCGCGGCGCGCGTCTCAAGTGACGACATTTGACCGGAGAGTCTCAAGAAAAGACAGACCTTGACTTGTTCCTTACAACTGCACTATGCGGTCAGGGAGTTCCGCTATTCGGACGTTCCCCGGCCATAGAGGGGCGAAGGGCGCGCTTCGCCCCCTTGGGGCGCCCTTGAGGATGAACGCGGAATGACCCCGTGCGCCCCCCGTGCACCGGTACGGGACCCCGTCCGCGTGAGGCGACGCTTACCGACAGTTCCCCTCGGGCATCCACCCTCGTAGAGTCTCTTGACGCGCGACCGAGTTGAGCCGACTCCCCCTCCCCCCTTGAGGACGGAAATCGCCATGCCGCGTCCGACTGCCGCACAACTCGCCTACGGTTCCGCCACCGTCGTCGTGTCGACGATCGCCATGCTGCTGCTCTCGCAGACGAGCACGGGCATCGGCGTCGCGGTCATCTCCGCCGCCGCCCTCGGCCTCGGTCTGCTCGTGGCCCTCACCGTGCCGATCCCCCGCCGCCGCGGCCGGCACGCCGCCGGCCGGCCCGGGGACGCCTCCGCGGTCACCGCGGACGAGACTGCGGCCGCCCGGGTGCCTGAGCCCCGGGCGGCCGCTGCCGAACACCCCGTGCACCACTAGGCCCTGTCGTCGGGCTCCGTCGTCGAAGACTCGCCCGGCGGCCACTTCGGCGCCCGGGCCCGGGCGGACACGGCCGCGCGGGCGGCCGTTCCCCGGAGGGACGACCGCCCGCGCGGCGGTGTACGTGGCGGGACCTCGCGGTCCCGGGCGTCTCAGCCCGAGCGGACCACCACGGTCTTGGCCACCTTGTCGTGCAGGGCCTGCTTGTACGGCTTGTCGACGAGCATCGAGATGACGAGGGCGATCGGCCAGAGGCAGAAGCAGCAGACCAGCGTCGGGATCCAGAGCACCGCCGCGCGGGACAGGGACGCGTTGGAGGCGGGCACGGAGCCGTCGTTGAGCATGGCGACGCGCAGGCCCAGCGTCTTCTTGCCGATGGTCTGGCCGTTCTTCTTGGTGAACCACCAGTCGTAGCCGACGTACGCGATGATCGCGATGAGCGTCCAGATCAGACCGCTGCCGCCGTAGGACTTGGTGATGACCTCGGTGACGTCCTCGCCCTTGTCCGTGTCGACCATGTAGCGGCGGTTCCCGAAGGGCAGTTGGATCAGGAACAGCGGGACCGTGACGATGAGCAGGTCGATGACACGGGCGCCGAGCCGCTTGCCGAAGTCGGCGAGCGGGGGCATCCCGGCGAGCGGATCCGGCATGCCGTACGGGTCGCCGCCTCCGGGACCACCTCCGTAGGGGGGCGGTGGGGGCGGGTAGCCGCCACCGCCGGGGCCGCCTCCGTACGGGGGCTGCGGGGGCGGGCCCCCGCCGGCGCCGGGGCCGCCCGGTCCGGAGGGTGGCGGGTACCCGCCACCGGAGGGCGGCGGCGGCGATCCGTACGGTGACCCGCCCGACGGAGGCGTCGGTTCCTGCGGCTTCTTGAGGAACGGGTCGTCCTCGGGCGGCGGGCCCGGCGGCGGCTGGTCGGTGCTCATGGCCCGAGTCGAACCCGGGCGCGGCGGCCCCGCAACGGGACGGCGTCCGTTCGGGGTACCGGCCCCGCGCGGGCGCCGGTCGGGGACGTGGAGGAGCCGTCCGAGGTCCTGCCGTCGACGCTGCGCCGAGGGCCGGGCGAGACTCGACGGCAGCGTCTATCGGGCCACGTACGTCTTCGCCGCCTTGTCGTGCCAGGCCTGTCTGCGGGGACGGTCGCCCAGACACCGCAGGCCGCCCGGGAGCCCGAGGAGCGCGCACACCAGCCAGCGGCGCAGGGCCGCGCCGACGGTGGGCGGGCGCAGGGTGGCGACGGCCAGCACCCGGACCCCGCACAGCTTCTTGCCGGGGGTCCGGCCCCAGCGGGCGGTGGGCAGCGCCTCGTAGAAGACCCCGAAGAGCAGGACGGCGGCCAGGACGAGGGCCAGGTACCCGCCGACGGTGCCGTCGAGCAGCCAGACGGTGGTGGCGCGGCCGGTCTCACGCGCCGCCTGCACCTTGGCCTCGACGTGGGCCGTGACGGCCGGCACGAACGGCACGGCGGCGCCCGCCGCGACTCCGGCGTACACCAGCGAGTCCAGGACGCGGGCCAGCAGCCGGCGCCCCAACCCGGACGGGCGTACGGCTCGTTGCGCCATCCGCTCGAAGACCGCCCGGTCCGTGCCGCGCGGGGCGGCCGGGGCGGGGGCAGGGGCGGGCGTCGGGGACGGGGCGGGCGTCGGGGCCGGGGTCGGGGCGGGCGTCGGGGCCGGCGTCGAGGCGGGTGCGGGTGCGGGCGCCGGGGCGGGTGCGGGCGTCGAGGTGACGGCGGGTGCCGGGCTCGCCGCGTCCCGGGCGGCCGGGGGTGCGACCCGTGTGGCCTCGCCGGCGCCCCTGACGGGGGTTTCGGGGGCCGAGGAGGGCCTCGGGGTCACCCGGGACCGCCGGGCCGCCGCGATCCCCGCCTCGGGCGGACGGGGGGCCGCGGCGTCCGGGGTGGCCTCGGGCCAGGACGAGGTGAGCCCCGAACCGGGTCCCCCGCCCCCGGGGGCGGCGGGCCATGCGGTCTCGGGGACGGCCGGCCGGACGGCGGCCGGAGCGGGCACGGGCGCGGGCACGGGCTGCGGCTCGGGCGCGGGCTCGGGCGCGGGCTCGGGCTCGATCGCGGGCGGAGGGGCCGGCGCGACCCGGGCCGCCGCCGGCGACCGGGCCGACAGGATGCCCACTCCCTCCGCGGACGCCTGGGCGGGCAACCGCTCGGCCGCGGCGACGGCGGACGGCCGGGCCGACGCCGCCGCGGGCCCGTACTCGTGCGGGTCCTCCTCGCGGTTGCCCCAGGACACCCGGACGTCGCGCGGGCCTCCGAAGCCGGCCTGGTGCGCGGGATCGGCCTGCCACCCGGCCGCGTCGGCCACCGGTGGCGACGCCTGTTCGGGCAGCGGTTCGGGGCGGGGCCGGGGGTGGGGCGGTTCGGGCAGCGCCTCGGTCACGGAGGTCTGGTCCAGGAACACGGGACCCGTCTCGGCCGCGGGGGCGGGACGGGCGGGGGCGGGACGGCTCGTGCCGGGCACCCAGGAGGAGCCGTTCCAGTACCGGACGAACCCGGGGATGGACGGATCCGGGTAGTAGCCCTCTCGGGCCGCGTGCTCGCCGTCACCAGGGGAGGCCGTCAATGTCCCCAACTCCGATCGTGGCTTGAGGCTTGTGCAGGGCAGGACCATAGCCAAGAACCCCGGCCCGACAGGTCCGGTAACGGGAGAATCCAAGCCTTCGAGCGAACGTCACTCCTCCCGAACGTTTTCGGTCAGGCGTCATGTTTCGGCCAATCTGCGACGTGATCCCGGAAGTCGCGTCATGGCCGGGCCCCCGGCGCCTCTCTGCGGGTGTGGGGTACCTCCCGGCCCTGCACACCGAAAGCGTCGAACCGCACCGAAGTGAGGCCGCCATGCACCACCCCGTCATCGAGCGCGAGTTGGAACTGAAGCTGGTCCTGTCCCCGGAGCGCAGCATCCCCGTCCCCGCCAGGCTTCTCTACCTGACGGACGACCCGTTCGCCGTGCACGTCGTCTTCCACACCGGCTCGCACACCCCGGTCAACTGGACCTTCGCGCGGGAGCTGCTCGTCGAGGGGGTGTTCCGTCCGAGCGGGCACGGAGACGTCCGGATCTGGCCCACGAAGATCGACAACAAGGCCGTGTTGTGCATGGCGCTGAGTTCCCCCGACGGGGACGCGCTGCTGGAGGCGCCGGCGGGCGCGGTCTCCGCCTGGCTGGAGCGGACCCTGCGCGAGGTGCCGCCCGGCTGCGAGGCGGAGCGGCTCGGCCTGGACGCGGCACTGGCCGAGCTGCTCACCCCCACGCCCGCCGACGACCTGTGGCTGCGCGACCCGTGGCCCTCGGACGAGTCGACGGACGGGGACCTGTGACGCCCGGCCCGCCCCCGTCGGACCGCGCCAATGCCCGGACCGGCCGGCGGACGGGTCAGAAGAGCTTGCCGGGGTTGAGCAGGCCCAGCGGGTCGAAGGCCTGCTTGATCCCGCGCTGGACCTCCAGGCCCACCGGCCCGAGCTCCCGGGCGAGCCACTCCTTCTTCAGGACGCCGACCCCGTGCTCCCCGGTGATCGTCCCGCCCAGTTCCAGACCGAGGGCCATGATCGCGTCGAAGGACGCGCGGGCCCGCCCGGCCTCGTCCTCGTCGGCGGGGTCGAAGCAGACCACCGGGTGGGTGTTGCCGTCGCCCGCGTGCGCGCAGACCCCGATCAGCAGATCGTGCGACCGGGCGATCTCGGCCGTGCCGTCCAGCATCTCGGCGAGCCGCGAGCGGGGCACGCACACGTCGTCGATCATCGTGGCGGGCCGCAGGGTCTCCAGGGCGGTCAACGACATGCGGCGGGCCTGGAGGAGCAGTTCCGACTCCGCCTCGTCCTCCGCGGGCACGACGGCGGTCGCCCCGGCGGCGGTGCACAGCTTCCCCACCGCGGCGAGGTCCTCGACGGCGTGCGGGGTGTCGAAGGCGGCCAGCAGCAGTGCCTCGGTGGTCTCGGGCAGGCCCATCCTGCCGAGGGCGTTGACGGCGCGGACGGTCGTGCGGTCCATGAGTTCCAGCAGCGAGGGCGTCAGCCCGGCCTCCATGACGGCGCAGACGGCCGCGCACGCCGCGGCGGCCGAGGGGAACTCGGCGGCGAGCGCGAGCTGCCGGGGCGGCGCGGGGCGCAGCGCGAGGACGGCCTGGACCACGACGCCGAGGCTGCCCTCGGAGCCGACGAAGAGTCGGGTGAGGTCGTAGCCGGCGACGCCCTTGGCGGTGCGCCGGCCCGTGCGCAGCAGTCGCCCGTCGGCCAGCACCACGTCGAGGCCCAGCACGTACTCGGCGGTGACCCCGTACTTGACGCAGCACAGGCCGCCGGAGGCGGTGCCGATGTTGCCCCCGATGGTGCACTGTTCCCAGCTGGAGGGGTCGGGCGGGTAGTACAGCCCGTGTTCGGCGACGGCGCGGGACAGGACGGCGTTGACGACGCCCGGCTCGACCACGGCGATCCGGTCGACGGTGGAGATCTCCAGGATCCGGTCCATCTTGACCAGGGAGAGCACGATGCAGCCCTCGGAGGCGTTGGCGGCCCCGGACAGGCCCGTGCGGGCGCCCTGGGGCACCACGGGGACCCGTAGTTCGGTGGCGGTGCGCAGGACGTGCCGCACCTGTTCCACGGTCCGGGGCAGGACGACGGCGGCCGGGGTGCCGGCGGCGCAGAAGCTCGCCATGTCCGTGCTGTAGGAGGCGGTGACCTGGGGGTCGGTGAGGAGCGCTTCCGGGGGGAGGCCTTCGAGGAGGCGGGTACGGAGTCGGGTGGAGAGGTCTTCGTCCATGAGGCCAGCGTGGCACCCGGGGCCATCGGTGTGAACACGGCCGCGACCCTCTTCGGACACCTCCGCGAACTCTTCATATTGACGCACAGTGAGCACATGGACCGTATCGACGAGGAAGCGCAGCAGCCCGCGCCGCCCGTGACCTTCACCGGCCGCAAGACACTCGTGGCGGCCGCGGTCGCCGTGGTCCTGATCGCCGGGGCCCTGCTGATCCGACCGGCCCGGACCGGTGACGACGCCCGCCCCCCGGGGCCCAGCGAGCGGGCCGCGTCCGCGGTCGGCCTGGGCACCCCGGCGGCGGCGGTGGACCTGACGGCGCTGGTCGCGGACCGGGAGAAGCAGGTCACCAGGCATCCGGACGACGTGGCCTCCTGGGCCGTCCTGGGGTCCGCGTACCTGGAGCAGGGTCGGCGCACGGCCGACACGGCCTGGTACCCGAGGTCGGAGAAGGCACTCAAGCGGTCGCTGGAACTGCGGCCCGCCGAGCAGGGCAACTTCGACGCCATGACGGGCATGGGCTCGCTCGCCAACGCGCGCCGGGACTTCGGGACCGGCAAGAAGTGGGGCGAGCTGGTGCGGGCGCAGGCGCCGCGGCGGTGGACGGCGTACCCGGTGCTCGTGGACGCGTACACGGGCCTGGGCGACTACAAGGCCGCGCAGAAGGCGCTGGAGCGGCTGGAGGAGCTCCACTCGGGGCTGGCCTCGAACCTGCGGGCCTCCCAGGTGTACCGGGACCGCGGTTGGCGCGAGGACGCGGTGGTGGCGTTGGAGCACGCGGGTGGTGCGGCGAAGACCCCGGCGGAGAAGGCGTACGTGCTGTTCCGGCTCGGGGAGCTGCTGTGGGAGCGGGGCGACGCGGCGGAGGCACTGGGCCAGTACGAGGCGGCGCTACGGACGGACCCGGCGCGGGCGGAGGCGCTCGGTGGCCGGGGGCGGGCGCTGGCGGCGCTGGGCCGGGGCGGCGAGGCGGTGCGGGACTACCGGCTGGCGCTGGGCCGCACGCCGGTGCCGCAGCTGGCGTTGGAGCTGGGCGAGCTGTTGGAGTCGCTGGGGCGGGCCGACGAGGCGCGGGTGCTGTACGACGCGCTGGGCACGATGACGAAGCGGGGCGGGACGCACGGCGTCGACGAGTCGGTGGTGCTGGGTCTGTACGAGGCCGACCACGGCGACCCGTCGGCGGCGGTGCGGCGCCTGTCGCAGGAGTGGTCGTCGAACAAGAGCATGCAGGTGGCCGACGCACTGGGGTGGGCCCTGCACAAGGCGGGCGATGACACCGCGGCCCTGGAGTACGCGAAGAAGGCGACGGAACCGGGTCTGCGGAACGCGGAGTTCGCCTACCACCGGGCCGTGATCGAGCGGGGTCTGGGCGACGAGGCGGCCGCGCGGCGGCACCTCCAGGAGGCGATGCGGACCAATCCGCGGTTCTCCCCGGTGCGCTCGCCGCTGGCGAAGGAGGCGCTGGAGTCGGTGGGGCAGCCGCCGCAGGGCGGCCCGGAGAACCTCCAGCCGCGCACCCCGTGGGTGGAGCCGGAGCTGCCGAAGCCGAACAAGCCGAAGCCCGCGCCCGCGAAACCGAAGTCGCAGCCGGCGAAGCCGAAGCCCGAGACGAAGCCGGAGGCGACGCCCGCCCCGAAGGCCTCGCAGGCGAAGGCCGAGCAGGCGCAGCCGGAGCGGACACCGGAAGCCGCCCGGCCGGACTCCCCCGCCGCGGAGCAGGAGCAGGAACCGAGGCCGGAGCAGGACTGACGAACGCGGAGGACGGAGACCGCCGGCCCGCCCTCGCGGGCCGGCGGTTCGCGTTCCGGACGTCCTACAGGTTGCCGCGCTTCTCCTGCTCGCGCTCGATCGCCTCGAAGAGGGCCTTGAAGTTGCCCTTGCCGAAGCCCATCGAGCCGTGCCGCTCGATGATCTCGAAGAAGACGGTCGGCTTGTCCTGGACCGGCTTGGTGAAGATCTGGAGCAGGTAGCCGTCCTCGTCGCGGTCGACGAGGATCTTCAGCTCGCGCAGGGTCTCGACGGGCACCCGGGTCTCGCCGGCCCAGTCGCCGAGGGTGTCGTAGTACGAGTCCGGGGTGTCGAGGAACGCGACGCCCGCGGCGCGCATGGTGCGGACGGTCGCCACGATGTCGTTCGAGGCGAGCGCGATGTGCTGGACGCCCGCGCCGCCGTAGAACTCCAGGTACTCGTCGATCTGCGACTTCTTCTTCGCGATGGCGGGCTCGTTGATCGGGAACTTCACCTTGAGGGTGCCGTCAGCGACCACCTTCGACATCAGGGCCGAGTACTCGGTCGCGATGTCGTCGCCCACGAACTCCTTCATGTTCGTGAAGCCCATGACCTTGTTGTAGAACGCCACCCACTCGTTCATCCGGCCCAGCTCGACGTTGCCCACGCAGTGGTCGACGGCCTGGAAGGTCCGCTTGGCCGGCGGGGCGACGAGCGGCGCGGCGGCCTCGTAGCCCGGCAGGTAGGGGCCGGTGTAGTCCTTGCGCTCCACCAGCGTGTGGCGGGTCTGGCCGTAGGTCGCGATGGCGGCGAGGACGACGGTGCCGTGCTCGTCCTTGACCTCGTACGGCTCGTCCAGGCCGCGGGCGCCGTGCTCGACGGCGTAGGCGTACGCGGCGCGCGCGTCCGGGACCTCGATCGCGAGGTCGATCACGCCGTCGCCGTGGTCGGCGACGTGTTCGGCGAGGAAGCGGCCGTGGTCGGTGCTCGCCTTGATGACCGAGGTCAGCACGAAGCGCGCGCCACCGTTGGTGAGCACGTAGGAGGCGGTCTCGCGGGTGCCGTTCTCCGGTCCGGAGTACGCCACGAGCTTCATGCCGAACGCGGTGGAGTAGTAGTGCGCGGCCTGCTTGGCGTTGCCCACGGCGAAGACGATCGCGTCCATGCCCTTCACCGGGAAGGGGTCGGCCTCACGTGCGGTGTGCGGGGTGGTTTCGGTTTCGAGGTTCGCCAGAGACTCAGTCATGAGCGCAGAGTCCCGCCGATCCACAAGCTGCGCAATAGTTTCGATTTTCTCTGTACAGAATGCTCGATCCGGCCGGAGGATGGCTGAAAGATCTGTGCAGTATGACCACCCGCCGGCCGACCTGGAGGCAGCCATGGGGATCGACGAACTCGACGGGCGTCTCATCGTCCTGCTCGCCCGCGAACCGCGGATCGGGGTGCTGGAGGCCTCGCGCCGGCTGGGGGTCGCGCGCGGCACGGCGCAGGCGCGGCTGGACCGGCTTCAGTCGAATGGAGTGATCCGCGGGTTCGGTCCGCAGGTCGATCCGACGGCCCTCGGCTACCCGGTCACCGCGTTCGCCACGCTGGAGATCAAACAGGGCCAAGGGGCCGACGTGCGCGCCCACTTGACCGGCGTTCCGGAGGTGCTGGAGCTGCACACCACCACCGGTCACGGGGACATGCTGTGCCGGCTCGTGGCCCGCTCCAACGCGGACCTTCAACGGGTGATCGACCGGGTCGTCGCGTTCGATGGGATCGTGCGGGCCTCCACGGCGATCGTCATGGAGAACCCCGTGCCTTTGCGGATCATCCCGCTGGTCGAGCAGGCAGCCGGCGACGACTGATCCCCGGACAGACGGGCGAGGTGAGGCGACGTGAGCTTCTGGAGTTACCTGTCCAGCCGACGGCAGCAACTCCTCGTCGACGCCTTCCAGCAGGTCAGCCTCGTCTTCCAGTGCATGGTGATCGCGACGGCCCTGGGCATCGCCATCGGCGTGCTCACCTACCGCAGCGGCTGGGGCGGCAGTCTCGCCATCACCTCCACCGCCACGATCCTGACGGTCCCCTCGCTGGCCATGATCGGTCTGCTGATCCCGATCGTGGGCCTCGGCGTGGCACCCGCGGTGATCTCCCTGACCCTGTACGGGCTGCTGCCCATCGTCCGGAACTCGATCGTGGGCCTGCGCGGGGTCGACCCGACGCTGGTCGACGCGGCCACGGGCATCGGGATGTCCCGGTCCGCCCGGCTGCTGAGGGTGGAGCTGCCGCTGGCCTGGCCGCCGATCCTGACCGGCATCCGGGTGTCCACCCAGATGCTGATGGGCATCGCCGCCATCGCCGCGTACGCCTCCGGTCCCGGCCTCGGCAACGAGATCTTCCGCGGGATCGCCTCGCTCGGCAGCGCCAACGCCCTCAACCAGGTCCTGGCCGGGACGATCGGCATCGTCATCCTGGCCCTCCTCTTCGACGCCGCCTACGTCCTGCTCGGCCGTCTCACCATCCCGAGGGGCATCCGTGTCTGAGCCGACGTCCGAGCCGACCCCGAGCCCGAAGGCAGCGACCTCCGGCGCGACCATTCGGCTGGAGAACCTCACCAAGCGCTACCCGGGCAACCCCACTCCGGCCGTGGACGACGTGTCGATGGACATCAAGGCGGGCGAGACGGTCGTCTTCGTCGGCCCCTCCGGCTGCGGGAAGTCCACCACCCTCAAGATGATCAACCGGTTGATCGAGCCCTCCTCCGGCCGGATCCGGATCGGCGACGAGGACGTCACCGACATGGACCCGGTCAAGCTGCGCCGCAAGATCGGGTACGCGATCCAGTCCTCCGGCCTCTTCCCGCACATGACGGTCGCGGAGAACATCGCCCTGGTGCCGAAGATGACCGGCTGGTCCACGTCGAAGGTCAAGGACCGGGTCGAGGAGATGCTCGACCTGGTGGGCCTGGACCCCCGCGAGTTCCACGGCCGCTACCCCCGCCAGCTCTCCGGCGGCCAGCAACAGCGCGTGGGCGTCGCCCGGGCGCTGGCCGCGGACCCGCCGGTGCTGCTCATGGACGAGCCCTTCGGCGCCGTCGACCCGATCACCCGGGACCACCTCCAGGACGAGCTGATCCGGCTCCAGCACGAGCTGCACAAGACGATCGTGTTCGTCACCCACGACTTCGACGAGGCCATCAAGCTCGGGGACCGGATCGCGGTCCTGCGCGAGCGGTCGCACATCGCCCAGTTCGACACCCCGGAAGCCATCCTCACCAACCCGACCGACGACTTCGTCTCCGGTTTCGTCGGCGCGGGCGCGGCCCTCAAACGGCTCAACCTCACCCGCGTGCGGGACGTGGGGATCGCCGACTTCCCCACGGTGTCGGTCGACGACCCGCTCCAGCTGATCTTCAGTACGCTGCGCGGCGGCCGGCACAACGAACTGCTGATGCTCGACCGGGGCGGTCGCCCGTACAAGTGGCTGCGGCGCGGCGACCTGATGCGCGCCAAGGGGTCGCTGGCACGGGCCGGGCAGTTGGTCCACGACACCGTAACCCGGGACGCGACCCTGCACGACGCCCTGGAGGCGGTCCTCACGGACAGCGGCGGGCGGGTCGCGGTCACCGGGCGGCGCGGCGAGTACATCGGGGTCGTGGACATGGAGACCCTCATGAACTCGGTGCACGAGATGCTGGAGGCCGACCGGCTCGCCGCAGCCGAGCACGCGCACGATCTGGAGGACCTGCGCCACCACCGGACGGAGCAGGAGCTGGAGGGCGGTGCGGGCACCTCATGACCACCGCCTCCCCGCAGCGGCCCCCGGGCGAACGGCCCCCCGGCGAGCACGAGGTCAAGGGCCTCCCGTTCCGCGACGAACTCGCGGACGACCTCGACCGGCCCCCCACGCCCCCGCCGCCGGGTCCGCTCCGCCGGATCGGTTGGCGCCGACTGGTGGTTCCGCCCGTCGTCCTGGCCCTGGTGGTCCTGGCCCTGTACCTGTGGATCACCAACATCCCGCTCGACGCCATCGAGCGGAACTCGCTCGGCGGCGGCAACGTCCGGCTCCGGCTGTGGCAGCACATCCAGCTCACGGCCATCTCCACCTTCTGGGTGCTCATCATCGCGATCCCCCTCGGCATCGCCCTCACCCGCGGCGGACTGCGCCGCGCCTCGCCGTTCGTGACCGGCCTCGCCAACATCGGCCAGGCCACCCCCGCCATCGGCCTGCTGGCCCTGCTGGTGATCTGGCTGGGCATCGGGCCGTCGACCGCGATCATCGGGATGGTCGCGTACGCCGTCCTGCCGGTGCTGTCGAACACCGTGGCCGGGCTCCGGGCCATCGACCCGCTGCTGGTGGAGGCCGCGCACGGGATCGGCATGTCGTCGACGGGCACCCTGCGCAAGGTGGAACTGCCGCTGGCCGTCCCGCTGATCCTGGCCGGCGTGCGGACCGCCCTCGTGCTCAACGTCGGCACCGCGACGCTGGCGACCTTCGGCGGCGGCGGGGGCCTGGGCGACCTGATCACCTCCGGGATCCAGACACAGCGCATGCCGGTGCTGATCGTGGGATCGGTGCTGACGGTGGTCCTGGCGCTGTTCGTGGACTGGCTGGCCTCCCTCGTGGAGACGGTCCTGACGCCGCACGGCCTGGAGGCGTAGATGCGTACCTTCCGCGTACGAACCGCGGCGCTCGCGGGAGCCGCCCTGCTGGCGCTGGCCGGCTGCGGGCTCAAGAGCGGGTCCCCGATGGTGGACGACGTCCAGCCCGGCTCGGTCGGTCGGGGCGAGCCCCTGGCGGGCGCCTCCCTCACGGTGACCTCGAAGAACTTCAGCGAGAACATCATCCTCGGGCAGATCCTCGGCCTCGTCTTCAAGGCGGCAGGTGCGGAGGTGTTGGACCGCACCAACCTGCCCGGCTCGATCAGCGCGCGCGAGGCCGTCCGCCAGGGCGACGCGGACGCCATGTACGAGTACACGGGCACGGCCTGGATCACCTACCTGGGGAACACCGAGCCCATCGACGACCCGCGCGGCCAGTGGGACGCGGTGCGCAGGGCGGACCTGCGCAACGGGGTGGTGTGGCTGCCGCCGGCCACGCTCAACAACACCTACACCCTGGCCATCAGCAAGAAGAACAACGCGAAGTACAAGCTGCGGACGATGTCGGACGTGGCGGCGCTGGCCCGCAAGGACCCGTCGGCGGTGACCCTGTGCGTGGAGAACGAGTTCGCCTCGCGCGAGGACGGACTCCCCGGCATGGCGAAGGCGTACGGGATGCGGATCCCCCCCGGCAACATTCAGAAGATGGACGCCGGGATCATCTACACCCAGGTCTCCAAGTCCGATTCCTGCCTGCTGGGCGAGGCGTTCACCACGGACGGCCGGATCAAGGCCATGGACCTGGACATCATGGAGGACGACAAGCGCTTCTTCCCCAACTACAACGCGGCGCCGGCGATCAACGCCAAGACGTTCGCCGAGCACCCGGTGATCGCGAACCTGTTGGCGCCGGTGACGCAGCGCCTGACGACCGAGGTGGCGCGGGAGTTGAACGCCAAGGTGGACGTGGAGGGCCAGGATCCGCACGCGGTGGCGAAGGACTGGCTGGCGAGGGAGGGGTTCATCAAGGAGGGCTGAAGCCGGCGGCGACGGGAGGCCGGCTCCCGGGCGCGAGTTCCAAAGAGAGAGTTGCAAAGAAACCCTTGCATAAGAGTCTTTGCAACTCTATCGTGGAGCCATGCCCGAGAAGAACGCCCTGAACCCGGAGCCCATCGAACCCGTCGAACCCGTCGAGCCGGTCGAGCCGCAGGTCCGCATGCTCGACGCGCACTCCCTGCGCGGCCTCGCCCACCCGCTGCGCATCCGCCTGTTGGGCGCCCTGCGCCTGCACGGCCCGGCCACGGCCTCCCGACTCGCCGAACGCCTGGGCGAGTCCAGCGGAGCCACCAGCTACCACCTGCGGCAACTCGCCGCGTACGGGTTCGTCGAGGACGCGCCCGAGCACGGCAAGGGCCGCGAGCGGTGGTGGCGGGCCTCCCACGACGGCACGGGCTTCGACGAGTCGCTGATCCACTCCGGCGACCCGGAGACGCGGGTCGCCGCGGACGTCTTCCTGTCCGAGATCGCGAAGATGCACGCGCAGGAACTCGCCACCTGGATGAACGAGGCGTCGAGCTGGCCCCAGGACTGGCGCGCGGGCTCGGACCTCAGCGACTTCACGCTGCGGCTGACGGCCGGGCAGTCCCTCGAACTCATCCACAAGCTTCACGACCTGATCAACAGCTACCGCGATCTGCCGCCGGCGGAGGGCACGGAGACGGTCCGTTTCCACACGCACGCCTTCCCCCACCACACCGAGTAGCCGCCGCCTCCTCGCCGCCCGCGAGGACCCGCAGAAGGAGTCCTGCCATGCACGCCTTCGCCCACACCGCACTGCACACCGCGCTCCACGCCGGCCGCACCGCCGAACTGGCGGCCGAGGCCGCCGCCTGGCACCTCGCGCGCCACGCCGCCCCGGTCGCCCCCGAGCCCGTACTGCCCGCACTGCCCGCACTGCCCGCACTGCGCAATCGGCTCGGGGAGGCCCTGGTCGCCGCCGGCATCCGGCTCATGCAGCCCGCCCACGTCCACTCCCGCGTGGTGCGCGGCGCCTCGTGAGCCGCCGCCCCTTCGTGGCCGTACTGGCCGCCAACACCATCTCCATGGCCGGAAGTTCCCTCACCCTCATCGCCGTCCCGTGGTTCGTCCTGCAGAGCACGGGCAGCGCCGGCCGGGCCGGGATCGTCGCCTTCTGCGCCACCCTGCCCGTCATCGTCGCCGCGCTCGTCGGCGGCCCGGTCATCGACCGCATCGGGCGCCGCCGCATCTCGGCGGCCTCCGACCTGATCTGCGCACTGTCGATCGGCGTGATCCCGCTGCTGCACCACGCGGGGCTGCTGGAGTTCTGGACGCTGTGCGCCCTCATGGCGATCGGCGGCCTCGTCCACACCCCCGGGCTGACCGCGCGCTACGTCCTGATCCCCCACCTCGCCGAGCACGCCGGAACCACCGTCGGCAAGGTGGCCGGCCTGTACGACGCCGTCTCGCGCGGCGCCCGGATGGTCGGGGCCGCGGTGGCCGGCCTGCTCGTCACCGCCTTCGGGGCCGAGACCGTACTGCTCCTGGACGCGGCCAGCTTCGCCGTGTCGGCGCTGCTCGTGGCCGCCTTCCTGCGCGGGGTGCCCGCCGCCGATCCACAACGCACCACCGAGAAGGTGTCGTTCGCGGCCTACCGGGCCGAACTCGCCGAGGGGTGGGCCTTCCTGACCCGTTCACGGCTGCTGACGGGCATCACCCTGATGGTGATGGTGACCAACGGCCTGGACCAGGGCTGGTCCTCGGTACTGCTGCCCGTACACGGCCGCGATGCGCTGGGCGGGCCCACCGCCCTCGGCCTGATGGTGTCCGTGTTCGGCGGTTTCGCACTGCTGGGCGCCCTGCTCTACGTGGCGTGGGGCGAGCGGTACCGGCCTCGGACGGTCTTCGCGGTGGCCTTCCTGCTGTGCGGGGCGCCCCGGTTCGCCGTGGCCGCCTTCACCGACACCCCGCTGCCGCTCGCGGTGACGATGGCCCTCGCGGGGCTGGGCGCGGGCATGCTGAACCCGATCCTGACCACGGTGATGATGGAGAGGGTCCCGGACGCGCTGCGCAGCCGGGTGTCCGGGGTGACCACGGCGGGCTGCGAGTTGACGATGCCGCTGGGCGGCCTCGCGGCGGGCCTGCTCGTCGACGGGTTCGGGGCCGGTCCGGCCCTGCTGGCCTTCGCCGGGGTCTATCTGCTCGCCACGCTCGGCCCGTTGGTGTTCCCCGCCTGGGGCGGCCTCAACGACCGGCCGGACCGGGTCGGGAGGACCGGGGCGACGGACGCGACCGGGACGACCGACGCGATCGACCTGGCCGTGCCCGCGCAGGGCGTCAGCAGGACGGAACCGGCTGCCCCTTGTTCAGCGCCCGAAGGGAGCTCACCGCATCCGTCAGCGAGGTGACGGGGATCAGCCGAAGCCCCTCGGGGAGTTCGGACAGGGCGTCGGAACACTCCGCCTTCGGCACGAGGAACACGCTCGCCCCGTCCCGCTTGGCGGCCTGCGTCTTCAACGCCACCCCGCCCACCGCGCCCACCGCGCCGCTCGGGCTGATGGTGCCCGTGCCGGCGATGTTCCGGCCGCCGGTGAGATCGCCGCCGCTCCCGTCGCCGTCGAGCTTGTCGATGATGCCGAGGGAGAACAGGAGACCCGCGCTCGGGCCGCCGACGTCGGCGAGGTTGAGCGTGACCTTCACGTCCTTCGGATCCTTGTGGAGATAGCCGAGCGCGGCGGCGGAGGCCGTCGACTGCGACTTGGTCATTTCCTCCAGATTGTGCTCTTCGATCTCCTCGTCGCTCCCGCCCGAGGGATACACCGCGTCCTTGGGCATGACCGCCCGCGTGGTGTCGAACCAGTGGTCGACCAGCTCGGGCAGGCGCACCGTCGTGGAGGGGCCGGTGGCCTGGATCGTGGTCATCCGGAGCTGCCCCTCGGTGTCCCGGGTGGGCGCGCCCGTGACGGCGATGACGGGCTTGCCGTCACGGGAGCCGAGCACGTCGGCCGTGAGCCCGGGCTGGGCGATCACGAAGGGCAGCGGCGCGAGGGCCGCCACGGCCAGCAACCCGACCAGGGGCAGGGCGCAGAGCGCCAGGGCGGCGGGACGCGGCAGACGTGTGAGGCGTGAGAGCACCCGGCCAATCTATCGGGCCCGGTCGCGCCCTCCCGCGTGACCCGGCACGCCGGCACGCACGGGAGAGCCCGCCCTCCCCCTGCCGGGGATGCGCGAGACCCCGTACGGGGTCGCGGGCGTTCGGTCGGATCAGCGCAGGGCGTCGGCGACCTCGCGGGCGGCGTCCACCACGCGCGGGCCGACCCGCTCGGGCACGGCGTCGGCCAGCATGACGACCCCGACGCTGCCCTCCAGGCCGGTGATGCCGACCAGGGGCGCGGCAGCGCCGCTGGCGCCCGCTTCGAGTTCGCCGTGGGTCAGCGTGTACCCGGGTTCGATGAGCGTGCCCTGACGGGCGGCCAGGATGGCCCGGCCGGCCGCCCCGCGGTCCAGCGGGTGACGGAAACCGGCCCGGTAGGCGACGTGGTAGTCGGTCCAGGTCGGCTCGACGACGGCGACGGCGAGCGCCTCGCTGCCGTCCACGAGGGTCAGGTGCGCGGTGGCCCCTATGTCCTCGGCGAGGGACCGCAGTGCGGGCAGGGCCGCCTCGCGCACGAGGGGGTGTACCTGACGACCGAGGCGCAGCACGCCGAGTCCGACCCGCGCCCGGCCGCCGAGGTCCCGGCGGACCAGGGCGTGCTGTTCGAGCGTGGCGAGCAGGCGGTAGACCACGGTGCGGTTCACACCGAGGCGGTTGGACAGCTCCGTGACGGTCAGACCGTGGTCGGTGTCGGCGAGCAGCTTGAGGACCCGGAGCCCTCGGTCGAGAGTCTGGGAGGTTTCCGCAGTCACGACGCCTCTCCCTCTTTAGGTGGGCGGCGGTGACTCTCACGGGGTGAAGCGCTGCCGGTCCCTCGGCGACGCACGGAGAGGCCGCCGGTAGCGGCCATGGCACCGGCTGCGCTCCCGCGGCGGCGCTGCCACGGGGCGTTCGATGCGGGGACAGTATCCAGCAGGTTCGCTGAGCGGAAGGGCTCGTCCAGAATCCGGGCGCCTACTGCCCGCTTGTACCCATTTGTTCGAGCGGGTGTGTCAATTCGTAATCTTCCCCGGCATCTTCCCCGCATCTTCCCCGGCGCGCATTCGCATTTCGAACGGACAGCTCCGGTTCCGCCGAAACGACGACGGGGTCCGTGCGCATCGACGCACGGACCCCGTCCTCGTACCCTCGCGGACCCCGTCCTCGTACCCTCGCGCGGGCGACTGCGTCACCGCATCCGGGTGGCCCACTCCTGGACCTTCTTGATGCGCTCCCGCAGCTGACCCGCCGTCGCCTCCGCGCTCGGCGGGCCACCGCACACCCGACGCAGCTCCGTGTGGATCACCCCGTGCGGCTTGCCGCTCTGGTGGACGTACGCGCCCACCATCGTGTTCAGCGACTTGCGCAGTTCCAGCAGCTCCTTGTGCGAAACCACGGGGCGGCGGTCCGCCGGCAGCTCCAGCAGGTCCGCCTCGGAGTCCGGCTTGCGCCGGCTGTGGGCGATCTGCCGCGACTGCCGCTTCTGGAGCAGCATCTGCACCTGGTCCGGCTCCAGCAACCCGGGGATGCCCAGGTAGTCCTGCTCCTCCTCGCTGCCGGGATGCGCCTGCATCCCGAACTCGGCGCCGTCGTACAGCACCCGGTCGAAGACGGCGTCGGACTCCAGCGCCTCGAAGGACATCTGCTCCTCGTCGCCGGTGTCCTCGTCCTCCAGTTTGTTCGCCTCGTCCATTTCCTTCTCGGACTCGGCGTACGGGTCTTCCTCGCCCTGCTTCTTCGGCTTGTCGAGGACGTGGTCCCGCTCGACTTCCATCTCGTTGGCGAAACCGAGGAGATACGGAATGGTCGGAAGAAACACGGACGCGGTCTCGCCGCGCCTGCGCGAACGTACAAATCGCCCGACTGCCTGCGCAAAGAACAAAGGAGTCGAAATGGTGGTGGCATAAACGCCCACCGCGAGGCGCGGAACGTCGACGCCCTCGGACACCATGCGGACCGCGACCATCCAGCGGTCGTCGTTCGCGCTGAAGTCGTCGATCCGCTTCGACGCGCCCGTGTCGTCGGACAGGACGACGGTCGCCTTCGTGCCGGTGATCTCCCTGATCAACTTCGCGTAGGAGCGCGCCGAGTCCTGGTCGGAGGCGATGACCAGACCGCCCGCGTCCGGAATGCCCTTGCGGACCTCGGTCAGCCGCTGATCGGCGGCGCGCAGGACGTTCGGCATCCAGTCGCCGCGCGCGTCGAGGGCCGTGCGCCAGGCCTGCGAGATGGCGTCCTTGGTCATCGGCTCGCCGAGCCGGGCGGCGATCTCGTCGCCGGCCTTGGTGCGCCAGCGCATGTTGCCGCTGTAGGACAGGAAGATCACGGGGCGGACGACGCCGTCGCCGAGCGCGTTCCCGTAGCCGTACGTGTAGTCGGCGGACGATCGGCGGATCCCGTCGTTCCCCTCCTCGTACGTCACGAAGGGGATCGGGTTGGTGTCGGACCGGAAGGGCGTACCGGTCAGCGTGAGCCGCCGGGTCGCCGGGTCGAAGGCCTCCAGGCAGGCCTCGCCCCAGGACTTCGAGTCGCCGGCGTGGTGGATCTCGTCGAGGATCACCAGGGTCTTGCGCTGTTCGCACCGGTTGCGGTGCAGCATCGGCTTGACGCCGACGCCCGCGTACGTCACGGCGATGCCGTGGTAGTCCTTGCTCAGCGGGCCGGCCGAGTACTCGGGGTCCAGCCGGATGCCTATCCGGGCGGCGGCCTCGGCCCACTGCTTCTTCAGGTGTTCGGTCGGCGCGACCACGGTCACCTGCTGCACCACGTGGTGGTGCAGCAGCCAGGACGCGAGGGTCAGCGCGAAGGTCGTCTTGCCGGCGCCGGGGGTCGCGACCGCGAGGAAATCGCGCGGCTGGGTCTCCAGGTACCGGTTCAGCGCACCCTCTTGCCAGGCGCGCAGCTTGCTGGCGGTACCCCACGGCGCGCGGCCGGGGAAGGCGGGTGAGAGGTGGTGGGAGGCGGTAGTAGTCACGGTCTCCGGTTCGTGCTCTCGGTGTATCTGGTACGGGCGGGAAGCAGTCGTACGTAGGACAACCGGGCCACCCTACCGGCACGGGCCCGCCCCTCGCGGAGGGACAGGCCCGTGACCTCGGCGGGTGCGGCGAGCATCACATCCGTCTCAGCCGCTCCGCGATGCGCCCGACGTCGCCCTCGTTCCCGGAGGCCACGTCGATCACCAACGCGTACGCCACGTCCTGGTCAACTCCCGCGAGATCCACGCCGTTCAGGGCCAGGAAGGTCGCGGCCGACAGCCAGGCGGTGCGCTTGTTGCCGTCCACCAGGGGATGGTTCGAGGCGATCCCGTGCAGCAGCGCGGCGGCCTGCTCGTACCGGTCCGAGTACGCCGGGGTGCCGAACATCCGGGCCCTCGGCCGGTGCACCGCCGACTCCAGCAGCGCGGGCGCACGCAGCTCGACGGGGCACGCCAGGCGGGCGAGGTCGAGCACCTCGGCGAGGGTCAGATGACGCACGTCCGGGCCTTGCTGGGGGCCTTGGTCCGGGTCCTGGTGCGGGCTCTGGTCCGGGCCGTGGTCCGGGCCGTGGTCCGGGCCGTGGTCGGGGCCGTGGTGCGAGATCCGGTCGGCCGGGGCGTCCCCGCTCCGGTTCGCGCTCATTCGCCGAGCCGCTTCAGCAGCGCGGCGTGCCGTGAGGCCAGCCGCCGGGCCTCGTCCCCGACGCGGGTCCGCTCCCGCGCGAGGAGTTGCCGTACGGCTTCCCGCGCGAGCGCCTCGGGGGCGTTCCCGGTGGCGTCGGCGAGGTCGTCCAGCTCCGCGCGCTCGACGTCGGAGAGCCGGAGCAGCAGCTCGCTCGGCCCGTCCTCGTCACGGCGGCCGTCCTCGTCACGGCGGCCGTTCGGCTCGTTCGGCTCGTTCGGCTCGTTCACTCCCGGAGCGTATCCGCGCCGTTCCCGCACGTCCCCGTCATTTACGCCCCGCCGCCGCCGGCGCAGCCGCCGGGGCCGGGGCGGCGTGCAGTCGGGTCGCCACCCACGCCCCCACCAGCGCCACGCACGCCATCGGCAGGAAGACCACCACGAACGCCCCCGGATGCGAGGACGACCCACCGGAGGTCACCGCGTGCGCGGCCCCCACCGTTCCCCCGCCCAGCGCGGCGAACGCCGCCCCGCCGGCCGCCAGCAGCACCACGTTGGCCAGCGCGTCGGAGATCTGCAGCGCGGCGGAGTTCGCCCCGGCCTCCCGCGGCGCCGACAGCTCCAGCAACAGCACGCTCGTCGAGCCGATCACCAGCCCCATCCCGAGGCATCCGACCGCCCAGGCCACCGCCAGCGTCCACACCGGCACCCACGTCAACAACACCGTCGGGGCGGCCGCGATGGCGAACGTCACCAGCACCATCCCGGCGACCATCAGTCGCTCCCGGTACGGCGCCATCCGACCCTTCGACTGGATCCAGGAACCGCCCGCCCAGGTGAGACCGCCGAGCGCCAGCGAGAACCCGGCCAGCGTCGGGCTCAGCCCCCGCTGCGTGACCAGCATCAGCGGCACGAAACTCTCGGCCGCGATGAACGAACCCGCCGCCACCCCCCGCAGCAGCACCACCGACGGCAGCCCGCGCCGGGCCAGGTACGTTCCGCGCGGCAGCAGCCCCCGCGCCGCCGGAACCAGCAGCGCCGCACCCGCGACGGCCGGTACGACCGAAAGCCACCGCAGGTCCTGGGCGGCGTACTGGAGCAGCCCCGCACCCGCCGAGATCCCGAGGGCGAGCCGGATCCGCCGCCGGTCGAAAGCCACCGGCTCCCCGCCGCTCACGGGCCCGGACGCGGTCCGGCGGATCGCCGGTATCGCCACGACCAGCGGTACGACGACCAGCGCGGGAATCGCGAGGAACACCCAGCGCCATCCGAGGTGCTCGGTCACCGTGCCGGCGGCCAGCGGGCCCACGATCGAGGGAACCACCCAGCTCGCGGCGAAGGCGGCCATGATCGCGGGGCGCAGCCGCTCGTCGTAGGCCCGGCTGACGACCACGTACAGGGCGACGATCACCAGCCCGCCACCGAAGCCCTGCACCGCCCGCCCGAGCAGGAACACCCACATCCCGGCGGCCGTCCCCGACAGCACCAGCCCGCCGGCGAACGCCCCGATCCCGAGGGCGAGGGGGCGCAGCGGCCCCTGCCGGTCGGCCCACTGCCCGGACAGCACCATGCCGAACAGGCTCGTCGTGAAGTAGGAGGAGAAGGCGAAGGCGTAGAGACCGATCCCGTTCAGCTCCCGCGCGGCGACCGGCATGGCCGTACCGACGGCGGTCGCCTCGAAGGCGATGAGGAACACGACGGAGATGATGCCGATGCTGAGCGTCCGGTACGCGGCCCCGAGGATCCCACCCGGAGACTCCGAGGGCTCGGACGGGACCGGTGCGGCGGTCTCGGGGACACGGGGTTCCAATGCGCTCATCGCACCAGCGTAAGGTCCATACCTCTGCTTCGTCCCTGTCAATTCGACCGATCCCCGACTCCGCCTCCGGGCCTAGGTCGAGTCGTCGAAGCACCGCCTGTCCAGCGCTTCGGGGCCAGAGGGGGCGGGGGCGGGGGACGGGGGCCGAAGCGATCTCCGATCGCGTGCGGACGTTCGAATAGGGCCGGCTGACGCGACACGTCGCGGTGCGGGGTCGCTCAAGGGGCTGTTCGCGCCCGGCCCCGCCCGACAGCGGTCACCCGCACGTCGCCCCCGATGCGGGCGCTACGCCGTGACGACGACTCCCCGGACTGTGAACGGGACATGGCAGTCACATTGCGGCCCCCGCGCACCCCTTCCACCGCCGCGGGGCGCCTCGTACGGTCGTACTCGTCACCACCACACAGCCGTGTGCCCGAGTGGTTGAGGGACTCGCCTGCAAAGCGAGTTACGCCGGTTCGATTCCGGTCACGGCTTCGGATGCGAAGGGCTGCCCGGGAACCTGGTTCCCCGGCGGCCCTTCGTCATGGTCGGGCACCGCTCCTGCGCCGGATCAGCTTCCCTCGCGCCGCCGGAGCACGGTGGTGACGGCCCCGCCGACGATCAGCACGCCTACCAAGCCGAGCCCGACCCACCCCACCATGGCGCGGAACCCGGACGCCTCGTCCGGCCCCGACTCCTCCGACGGCCCATCGTCACCGGCCGACATCGCCGCGGCCGCGGCGACGAAATCGGGCAGCGGGTACACGCCTGCCGGTCCGGGGGAACCCGGAGTGGACATCGCGATCCGGGGGCGGGCCACCCCGTACCCGATCCCGTCGTTGCGCACCGCACCGTCCACGGGAGCGCCGGCGGTATTGAGCAGGACCCGGAGCACCTGGTTGTTGGTCCAGTCGGGGTGGGCGGACCAGAGCAGGGCGGCAGACGCGGAGGCGACGGCGGTGGCCTCACCGGTCCCGTGGCTCTTGCAGTACCCCGCCTTGCCCCGGCAGGACGTGAGGATGTCGACGCCCGGCGCGGCCATGTCGACCTGGGGTCCCGTCAGCGACTCCGCGGTCGGCTTACCGCCCTGATCGGCGGCGGTGACCCCCACCACACCGGGAGTGGCCGCCGGATAGCGAAGTTCGCCCGGCTTCTTGGCCTCGATGGCGGCCCGGCTCGAACCGGTGATCTCCCCCTCGCCCACGGCCGCGAAGACCAACTTGCCCTTGGACAGGGCGTACTTCACCGCCTCGTCCCGCGCCGGGTCGGCCGTCGGCGTGGACATGGAGATGTTGACGACCTTCGCCTCCGAGTCGGCCGCGCGCCGGATCGCCGCCGCCCAGGACGACTCCCCCGGCGCGTCCTCCCGAGGCACCCTGATCGGCAGGATCCTCACCCCCGGAGCGACCCCGGACAGCCCCTCGCCCCCGGAGGCCTGGCCCGTACCGGCGATGATCGTGGCCATGGACGTACCGTGCCCGTCCTGGTCCGTACGCTCGTCCCCCTCGACCTTGCCCCCGGCGAGGTCCACACCGGGCAGCACCTGGCCCTCCAGCTCGGGCACGTGTCCCACACCACTGTCGATGACAGCCACCGTGACGCCCTTGCCCGTGCCGACCTTCCAGAACTCGGCCGCCTTCATCACGGTGAGGTGCCACTGCTTCTCGCGAATGGTCTCCGCATGAGCCGGCGCCCCGGCAGTCCCGACCAACAGCAGACCGGCCAGCACCGGACCCGCCCCGCGCAAGAACCGCCGGTGCTCCCCCACCAACCCCACCAACCCCGTCAACGCCTGGCGCGCCGCACGACGACAGCCGCGACGGCCCCGCCGATGAGCACACAAGCCCCCAACCCCAACGCGAGCCACGGAAGCCCCCCGCCGGACTCCCCCGCGTCGGCCCGAGGAACAGGCGCGGGCTCCGCCGACTCGGAAGCCTTCGCACCCGGCACCCCGGAAGGCGCCTTGCCGGCCCCGGCACCCGCGAGATCCGGCAACGGATACACATCGGCCGGCCCGGGATCACCGGGCGTCGGCACGGCAATCCGCGGGCGGACGACGCCGTAGCCGACGTAGTCGTTTCGCTCGACACCGTCCTTGGGCTTCCCGGCAGTGTTGAGCAGGACCCGGAGCACCTGGTTGTTGGTCCAGTCGGGGTGGGCGGACCAGATCAGCGCGGCAGACGCGGAAGCCAGGGCGGTGGCGTCGCTGGTGCCGTGGTTCTTGCAGAGTCCCGTCTTGCCACCGCACGCCGTGACAATGTCGACGCCGGGCGCCGAAAGATCCACAAAGGCGTTGTGTTGCGATTCTTTCGTTGCAGCACCGTTGGGATCCACAGCACCAATGCCCACCACACCGGGCGTCGCGGACGGGAACTCGGCACGGTTGGTTGAATCTCCGTCATTACCAACCGAGGCAAAGATCAATTTTCCCTTGGCCAAGGCGTACTTCACTGCTTCAGCTCGCTCCGGATCATCTCGTTCCGCACCCAACGATATGCTGATGATTTTGGCCTCTGAGTCTGCCGCGTACCGGATCGCTTCGGTCCATGTGGGTGCTGTCGCGTTGAACTCGTGCGGTACGCGGATGGGAAGAATCTTGGCACCCGGCGCAAGGCCGAAGGCGCCGTCACCGCTTGGATGCTTTCCGGACGCTGCGATCAACGCAGCCATCGTCGTACCGTGCACTTCCAGGTCGGTACGCTCATCACCAGCGTTTGATGTCGCGAGATTCTTTCCGGGAATGACCTGACCTTCAAGTTCCGGGATGTCATCCACCCCGCTGTCGATGACAGCGACCGTCACCCCCTTTCCGGTACTGATCTTCCAGATTTCATCCGCTTTCATGGCGTCGAGGTGCCACTGCTTCTCGCGAATGGTCTCCGCATGAGCCGGGGTTGCAGCGACCCCGGCCAACAGCAGACCGGCCAGCACCGGACCCGCCCCGCGCAAGAACCGCCGGTGCTCCCCCACCACCCCCGCCAACCCCGTCAATGCCTGGCGCGCCGCACGACGACAGCCGCGACGGCCCCGCCGATGAGCACACAAGCCCCCAACCCCAACGCGAGCCACGGAAACCCCCCGCCGGACTCCCCCGCGTCGGCCCGAGGAACAGGCGCGGGCTTCGCCGACTCGGAAGCCTTCGCACCCGGCACCCCGGAAGGCGCCTTGCCGGCCCCGGCACCCGCGAGATCCGGCAACGGATACACATCGGCCGGCCCGGGATCACCGGGCGTCGGCACGGCAATCCGCGGGCGGACGACGCCGTAGCCGATACCGTCATTGCGCTCTGCGCCATCGACGGGCTTCCCCGCCGTGTTCAGCAGGACCCGGAGCACCTGATTGTTGGTCCAGTCGGGATGCACCGACCACACGAGTGCGGCCGACGCCGACGCGAGCGCGGTGGCATCACTGGTGCCGTGGTTCTTACAGACCCCTGTTTTTTCCGCGCACCCGGTGACGATGTCAATGCCAGGCGCGGAAAGGTCCACTTGGGGGCCGCGCTCGGACTCTTTGGTTGCGACGCCCCTGACATCCACGGCGCCCACTCCTACCACCCCCGGGGTCGCGGCGGGGTAGAGGACCTCGTTGGTCGAATGTCCATAATTCCCCACGCCAGCAAAGATCAATTTACCCTTGGCGAGTGCGTACTTCACCGCATCGATCCGCGCCGGATCCTCCTTGGGAGTAGCCAACGAGATGTTGATAATTTTGGCATCCGAGTCTGCGGCATACCGGATTGCGGCGGTCCACGAAGGGCTACTCAAATCCTCCTCGTGCGGAACACGAATGGGAAGGATCTTGGCCCCAGGAGCAAGTCCAAAAGCGCCTTCACCATTTGGGCGTTTACCCGTGGCCGCGATAAGGGCAGCCATAGTCGTGCCGTGACTTTCATAGTCGGTGCGCTCGTCACCCTCAAGGCTTTCCGGTGCGAAGTCCTTCCCGGGAAGAACTTGTCCTTCCAACTCAGGCAGCGGCTCAACCCCTGAGTCAATGACGGCAACCGTGACTCCCTTGCCCGTACTCACTTTCCAGATGTCGTTGGCCTTCATGACATCGAGGTGCCACTGATCCTGTCGAATGGTGCCTGCATGGGCCGGGGCCGCAGCGACCCCGGCCAACAGCAGGCCCACGAAAACCGAGGTCGCCTTACGCATGCGCATCCCGTGCAACGTCCGTTCCGCTCAGTCGACGACCGGCGGCACAACACGACGGTCGCCCTGCCAGGTCTCTTCGTCCTCGGTCAGATAGTCGGGGCGTTCGCCCCCCTGCCCGTCACGCCGCTTGCCTGGGTTTTGAGTACCCGCGCCACCATGCCCCATCGAGCCGACCGGCCCGGCTCCGGCCGCGCCCCGCACGAGTCCGGAGCCACCTTGCGTGAACGATTGACCACCGGTCGCTGAGCGACCGCCCGATGCTGGTGGGCGCCCACCGACGACACCGCCGGGCTCTGTGGCGAGTCGGCGACCGACCACAGATCCGCCTGATGCGCCGTGAGGCCCTCCGGCGCCGCCACCCATGCCGCCGCCCATCATGCCGCGTCCGGCCGTCTGGCCACCTTCCGCGCCGATGACCGTGCCGCGCGGGATACCCGCGCTGGGGCCACCGCCAGAGATCGGCCGACCGCCGAAGATGCCCGCATCACGCGTGGGCAGCCCTGCAACAGCGCCGGCTTTGCCCGTGAGACCGCCCGCGCTGGGAAACATCCCGCCCCTCACGGGGCCAAGGCCACCGCCGGGCTTCGCCAGGCCGCTGGCCGGTGGAAACGGCGCAGGCGGGATCGCCGGAGCGGGGGTGACATTGATTCCCCCGGGCCCCACCGGCCCGGTTCCCCCTGGGGCCGTCGGCAGGGTCTTGTCCGGCAGAGTCCCGACGTTATTGAGGTCCAGATTGACATTCCGTTCAGGAGCAGATGACACCAGGTTGTTCCCCGGCCCTGGCAGCAAAGGTGCGCTCACGCTGCCATTGGACTGTGGCCGTTCCACAACGACGCCGCCGGGTTCTTCCGAGGATGCGACGGAACGGCCCGGCGTCCCGTATGCCGAGCTTCCCGCCACGCCAGCCCCGGAGCCGCCACCTGAATCCCCATAGATCCCTACACCGTCAACACCCCGAGGAACAAAGTTCGCCGGCGGCGGCGGGAACGTCGGGATCTCCGCCGCGTTCATCTGGTACGCCGACTGCTGGTACGAGGTGGTCAGCTTCTCCAACTGCTGAACGGCGCGCATGCGATGCAGCTCCAGCTTTCGCCAGGACGCCCGACCGACCGGCTGCGCGTCCGGGTCGTTGTGGAATTCCTTGGCCGCCGCGACATTGGCCAATTCCGGGTCGACTTCGTCGCGCTTCGGCATGGCCTTCCGAACCTCGCGCATGGTCTGCCCGGCCTCCACCATGTACTTGCCGCCGGTGGCGCTGTATTCGCTCAGGCGGAGCGTCGCGCTGCCCGCCTGGCTCACCCAGTCCTGGAAGGCCGTCGAGGCCTCGCCCTCCCAGCCGGACACCTTGTGCGACTTCAGGATCTCCCCGATCGACTTGATGTCCGCAGCGGCTTTGACCAACGCCGTGCCCCGCTCCCCCACCGTCTCGGGGCTGAAGTCCGCGACCATCGCCATCAGTTGTTCGAGCGTGTAGTCCCCGAAGCCCGGCATCAGTTCCCCCCTCCCGGATAGTCCTTGCCACCCGTCGTCGGTGCCTTGTACAGCGGGTCCCGTTCCGCGACGTAGTCCTCGTGCGCCTGCGCCGAGATCGCGGCCATCCGGCGGCGGGTCTCCTCGTCGATGCCCGCGAAGCCCTTGCCCGCCGTTCGGATCGCGATGCCCAGGCCCTCGATCTGGGCCGCCAGCCCCCGCGACAGGTTCACCAGTTGTTCGTGCACCGTCGTGTAGGCGGTCTGCAGCTGGGCGGCCGCCGGGAACCCTTCCCCCAGCACGCCGGCCGGCAGCGTCCCGTCGGCCAGCTTCTTGTCCGCCGCCGCCGAGCCGTCGAGCCTTTCGAGAAGGTCGTCGACCAGGTTCTTGTAGCCGTTCAGCGTCTCGTACTCGATGCGCATCGCCGCCGTCGGCGGGGGTCCTCCGATGTACGGTCCCGGCACACCCTGCCCGTAATCCAATGCCACGACGGTCTCCCCGACTCCCCGTTGTCCCCGCGGGAGCGGTGTCGGCACCGCTCCCCGTCCCCGTTCGCTCCCGCTCACACGCGCACGTGCGCAGTCTCGTCGGTCACTCTAGCGACCGGCGTCGACAGCCCCAACCCCGGGGTTGCACGTGCAATGGGCTTCGTGCGGTCAGGAGTTGGGTGCCGCCACCGCCGCGGATGGCCGGATCGGGAGCCTGTTGACCGGGCGTCCGGTGGCGGATCGGACGGCCGAGGCCACGGCCGCCGGGGTGGTCACCACGGGGACGGCGCTCGCCGCCTTGGCTCCGAAGGGGGCCACCACGTCGCGTTCCTCGACGAGTTTGACGATGCGGATCGCCGGGGCGTCCAGCGCGGTGGGCAGGGCGTAACCCGTGAGGTCGGGGTGGCGGATGACTCCCGCGACCGAGCGGAGGTTCTCCGTCAGGGCCGCGCCCACGCCCTGGGTGACGCCCGCCTCGATGCGGGCTTCGAGCTGGCGGGGGTTGAGGATGCGGCCGACGTCCTGGGCGACCGCGAGTTCGACGACGCGTACGGAGCCCAGCTCGACGTCCACGTCCACCACCGCCCGGATCGCGCAGAACGCGAGCCCGACGAAGGCGTCGCCCTGGCCGTCGGCGTCGAGGGGTTCGGTGGGGTGGGGGCGGCACTGGGCCGTGGCCCAGAGTTCCTTGCCCTCTATCGCCTCGGCGACGGTGGTGGAGAACGCTCCGTCGTACGACGTGATCCGGCCGTCCGTGATCTGGAGGAGTTCGGTGGACATGCCCAACTTGTGCGCCATCGGCTGGAGGAGTTGGGTACGGACCATCTTCGCCGCGCGTTCCACGGCGCCGCCCGACACCCACGTGTGTCGCCCGTGCGCGGCGGGCCCGGCCGGCGGCTGGTCGGTGTCGACGGGGGCCGTCACGACCTCGTCGACGCCGAGGACCTCCTGGACGATCTGTCGGGCGAGCGTGGTGAAGCCCTGGCCGGTGTCGACGGCCGCACAGATGACGGTGGCCGCGCCGTCCACGACCTTCACGGTGGCGGTGGAGACCTCGTCGGTGCCCTCGGCGCCGAGCATGTGGACCATGCCGACGCCGTACCCGACGCCGCGCCGGACCGCGCCCGGTTCGCCGGCGCCTTCCGGGCCGCCGGGCAGCAGCCACTCGTCCTCGGGGGTGTCCTTCGGGAGGGACGGCAGCGGGTGGTCGCGTACCGCGCGCAGGAGTTCGGCGACCGGCGCGGGGCAGGTGACCGTCTGGCCGGTGGGCAGGAGGTCGCCGGTGGCCAGGACGTTGCGCATGCGCAGCTCGGCGCCGTCGATGCCGAGGGCGGCCGCGAGCTTGTCCATCTGGCCTTCGTAGGCGGCGCACACCTGCATGGCGCCCTCGCCGCGCACGTGGCCCGACGGCGGGTTGTTCGTGCGCACCACCCAGCCTTCGACGAAGGCGTGCGGGACGACGTACGGGCCGCACGCGAAGGCCACGGCGGCGGCCAGCGATTCCGAGGACGAGTCGGCGTACGCGCCCGCGTCCATCAGGATCTGCGCCTCGACCTTGACCAGCCGGCCCTCCGCGTCCGCGTGGTGGCGGTAGCGCAGGAGCGTCGGGTGTCGGTGGGCGTGGCCGAGGAAGGACTCCTCACGCGTGGCGGCCAGTTTGACGGGGCAGCCGGTGCGCAGGGCCAGCAGGCCGAGCGGCAGTTGGAAAGCGGGGTCCTCGCGGTCGGCGGTCGCGCCGGGGACTCCGGTGACGACGATCCGTACCCGGTCGGGCTCCAGCCCGAAGCAGGCGGCGGCCAGGTCGCGGTCGGTGTGCGGGTCGGTGGAGGCGGTGTAGATCTCCACGCCGCCGTCGGGGCGCGGTACGGCGAGTCCGGCCTCGGCGCCGATGGGCGCCGGGTCCTGGCGGCCGATGAGGTACAGGCCCTCGACGACGACCTCGCCGGTCGCGTCCGGGTCGCCGTAGCGCAGCGGGATGTGCCGGATCAGGTTGCCGTCGGGGTGCAGGGCGGGGGCGCCGAAGGCCTGCTCGGGGTCGGTGATCGCGTCGAGCGGTTCGTACTCGACGGTGATGGCGGCGGCCGCGAGGCGGGCGGTGTCGGGGTGGTCGGCGGCCACGGCGGCGATGGGTTCGCCGTGGTGGCGGACGATGTCGTGTGCGAAGACGGGCCGGTCGGCGATGCGGCGGCCGTGGGTGGTGGCGCCGGGGACGTCGGCGTGGGTGACGACGGCGCGGACGCCCGGCATGGCGGCGGCGGCCGTGGTGTCGACGGAGAGGATGCGGGCGTGGGCGTGCGGGGAGCGCAGTATGGCCGCCCACAGCAGGCCTTCGGCCCACAGGTCGGCGGCGTAGGGGTACGTGCCGCCGGTCTTGGCCCGGGCGTCGGCGGACGGGACGGAGGCTCCGATCCCGCGCAGCGGTTCCTGCCCCTCCTCCGCTCCGGGGCCGGGGGCCGTCGTCACGGTGGCCGTGCTCGTCGCGGTGGCCGCGTCCTGCCCGCTCACGCCGTGCCTCCGTTGGAGTGGATGCCGCCCTCGCCGGGCGACGCCTGGTGCGGAATGCGCGTCTCCGAGCCGGAGCCGGTACCGGATGCGGAGCCGGTACCGGGGCCGTTTCCGGAGCCGGTACCGGTCCCGCCGGCGGCGGTCGCCTCGCGCTCGGAGACGACCTCGCGGACGGCCTCGATGACGCCCTTGTAGCCGGAGCAGCGGCAGAGGTTGCCGCAGAGCGCCTGGCGCGTCTCCAGCTCGCTCGGCGCGTGGTTGCCTTCCAGCAGGTCATGGATGGTCATGGCCATGCCGGGGATGCAGAACCCGCACTGCACCCCGCCCGACCTGCACAACGCTTCCTGTACGTCGGAGAGTTCCCCGTCCGTGGCGAGCCCCTCGACCGTCCGGACCTCGCTGGACGCGGCCGTCGCGGCGGGCACCAGGCAGGACGCGACGAGCCGGCCGTCCACCTGCACGGCGCAGGCCCCGCACTCGCCCTGCGAGCAGCCGTCCTTGGCTCCGGCGAGGCCGAGCCGCTCACGCAGCACGTACAGCAGCGACTCGCCGATCCAGGCGCCGGTGACGGGACGGTCGGCCCCGTTGACGCGCAGGACGTAGGAAGCCAGCGGGTGCTCGTGATGGGCGTCGGCCCCCGCGTTCTCTTCCTCGTACGTCGTCTCCCCGAGCGGAACACCGGCGGGGTCGCCCGCGTCCGGCGGTGCCACGGCGCTGTCCGGGGCGCCCTCGACCGGCACGCCCGGCGCGGTGGCTTCGGCGCGACCACCGGCGGACTCCTGCTCGGGCTCGATGAACACGAGCCCGTGCCCGTCGGTGGCCTCCGGCCCGGCCGGGGCGTCCACGCGCCCCTCCCCGGGCTCGGACTCCGGCCCGACCACGTCCAGCCCGCGCCCGTCGGTGGCAAGACCACCGGCATCCACCGCGAAACCGCGCCCGTCGGTGGCGAGACCATCGCGGTCATCCACGACGAAACCGCGCCCGTCCGTGGCAAGACCAGCGGCGTCCACCGCGAAACCGCGTCCATCCGTGGCGAGACCATCGCGGTCATCCACGACGAAACCGCGCCCGTCCGTGGCAAGACCAGCGGCGTCCACCGCGAAACCGCGCCCGTCGGTGGGCGACGGCCCGCCGGCGGGCCGGTCCGTCCGGGTGAATCCGTGTCCGTCGCCCGGGCCGGCCTCCGTGCCCGCGGGGCGCGGTCGTTCGCCCTCGACCGGCGTCTGTGCCGGGCCGTGGGCGGCGTCGATGTCCGGGGCCGGATGGGTGACCGGCTCGGGGTCGGGGAGCGGGGTGCCCACGCCGGGGCCGCCCAGCACCCTGGGGCCGCGACCGGGAGGGCCGCCGACGGGGCCGCCGTGCCGTGCGGCTCCCCCGTCCTCGCCCTGGAAGGTGCCCGGGAGCATCCCCGAGCTCAGCGAGGCGTCGTACACGGGCGTCGCCCAGGGGGCGGCCGCGCCGCCCGGCAGGGTCGCCGGGGCCTGGCTCCAGTCGGCGGCGGGCGGACCGCCGGGCAGCGTCCACTGGCCGGTGTCGCGGCCGTCGCCGGACTGCGTCGCGTCGGGGAACCGCCACTCGGCGGTGTCGGCGGGGTCGGGGTTTCCGGGCGTCTCGGCGGGATCCGCCGGCGCCTGGTCCCGGCCGGTCGCGCCGAAGACGGCGGCCACGGACGGGGGCAGCGGGATCGAGGCCGGGATCGGGCCCCGCGCGGGCGCCTGGCCGGCCGCGGAACCCGGCGCGGAACCGTGTACGGAGCCGTCCTGGCCCGTCGCGCCCGTTCCCGCCTCGGGCCACTGGACCGGCATCGTCCAGGTCCCGGTGGCCGAGGGGTCGGCCGAGCCGGAGCCCAGGGGCACGATCATCGGCGGCGGCACGTACCCGTGCCCGGGGGCCGCCAGCGGCTCCCGGTTGTCGAGCGCGTCCAGCATCTCCTGCGGCAGTTTCACGAAGGCCGTGGCTTCGGAGTCCATTTCGCCGCCGTGCGGCACCGGTTCCCAGCCCCAGCCGGCCTGCGCGTGCCCGGTGCTCCCGGTCGTTCCGCTCACGTTCTCGTTCTCACTCATGTGCTCAGTGCCCTCCCCAGGGCCCTCCGTGCCAGCACGGCCACCGTCCGCCGCAGGTGCAGCACTCCGGCAGCCACCGGTTCTCCCTGGTCGGGCACGCAGGCCGCGGCGACGTACTCGCCGAAGGCCTCCAGCGCCTCGGGGGCCAGGCTGCGGTCCCCGTCCCAGTCGATCAACGAGGCCACCCACTGTTCGGCCTCCAGCGGCCTCAGGGGCATCGGGGCGACCGCGCCGATGGCGCAGCGCACTCCGCGGCGCGCGGGGTCCAGCACGAGCCCCGCGGAGGCTACCGCGCGCCCGGGGCCCGTACGTCCCGTGGCCTTCAGGAACACCTGCGGCGCGTGCAGCAGGGGAACCCGTACGAAACCGATCAGTTCGCCCGGGCGGAGCATCTCGCGGCCGGCCAGCAGGTGGGAGACCGGGATCTCCCGCCGGGACACCCCGGAGTCGCCGAGGGCGGGCGGGCCGACGATGATCAGCACCGCCTCCAGCGCCGCCAGGACGGGCAGGGCGTCGCCCGTGGGGGCGGCCGTGGCGATGTTCCCGCCGAGGGTGCCCGCGTTGCGGATCTGCGGCGGTCCGGCGGCGCGGGCGGCGGCGGCCAGCGCGGGGATCAGGGCGGCGAAGTCGGGCCTGCCCATCCGGGCGTGGGTGAGGCCGGCGCCGAGCAGCGCGTGGCCGTCCTGGTACTGCCAGCCGCGGATCTCGTTGATCCGGCCGAGGCCGACCAGCGCGGCGGGTCGCAGCAGTCCGGTGTTGACGGCAGCCATCAGGTCGGTGCCGCCGGCGACGGGCACGGCCGCGGGCATGGCGGTGAGCGCCGCCACGGCCTCGTCGAGCGAGGTCGGCAGCGTCACGGACTGCGCCGCCCGGGGGCCCTGAGGCCCCTGAGATGAATGCGGTGAGTGCGGTGCGTGCGTGGTCAACCCGGCTGCCCCTTCCCGATGTCCCGGTCCCGGCGCTCACGCCTGTCCGCCGTACGGTACGTCCTCACCGCCGGGACGTGGCAACTCTGGCACATGTTCCGCACCGGCCGGCGCGAGGGTCGGCCGGACGCGCGATGCCGGGGTCCGGCCCGCCGGCACCGCGCACTTGTGTCCGTATCGACCTAAATCGGGAAAGAGTTCCAAAGGACTTCAAACGCTGCGTCGGTTGCCTGAGTCACACGATCGGGGGCTCGCCGTCGATCGGGCGCCCGAGCACCCCGGGGCGTCGCTGCCGGGGCAACGGGCCGCCGGGCGGCCGGTAGTCGACCCCGAGGGCGTCCAGCCGCGCGTAGTGCGTCGTCATGCGCGCCTCGAACCCCGCCCAGTCCCGTTCCGCGGGCTTCGGAAGGCGCGACCAGACCACCTCGGCGAACGCGGCCAGGCGCGGGAACACCTGGTAGTCGACCCGGCTCTGGTTCTCCGTCACCTCGGTCCACATGTTGGCCTGCGCGCCCAGCACGTGGGCCGCCGCCTCCGGCGACAACTTCGGCGGTACCGGCTCGAACCGGTACACGTCGGCGAGCGAGCGGACGTAGCCGATCGGCATCGGCTCGTCCTCGCCCGGCGCCTGACGGTGGTCCAGGTACACCTGCTGCTCGGGGCACATCACCACGTCGTGGCCGGCCTCGGCGGCGGCGATGCCGCCCGCGTACCCGCGCCAGGAGGACACCGCCGCGCCCGGCGCCAGTCCGCCCTCCAGGATCTCGTCCCAGCCGATCAGCCGTCGGCCGCGCTCGGCGAGCCAGCCGTCGAAGTGCCGGATGAACCAGGCCTGGAGCCCGTCCTCCCCGTCCACGCCCAGTTCCCGGATCCTGGCCCGCGCGGCCCGGGAGGCGCGCCACTGCGCCTTGGGGCATTCGTCGCCGCCCACGTGCACGAAGGGCGAGACCTCCGCCGGGAACAGTTCCAGCAGTTCCTCGAAGACGCCCTCGTAGAACCGCAGTACGGCCTCGGTGGGGGCCAGTACGTTCTCACAGACCCCCCAGTCGTCCCAGACCCCGAGCGCGGCGGTGTCCACGACGTCGGTGTTCCCCAGTTCGGGGTACGCGGCGATGGCGGCCTGCGAATGGCCGGGCACGTCGATCTCGGGGACGACCCGCACGTGCCGCTCGGCGGCGTACGCGACGATCTCGCGGATGTCGTCCTGGGTGTAGAAGCCGCCGTGCGGGGTCTCGTTCCACAGCGGTGACGCCCGGTGCCCCCAGCGGCTGCGCGACCGCCAGGCGCCGACCTCGGTGAGCCGGGGGTACCGCTTGATCTCGACGCGCCAGCCCTGGTCGTCCGTCAGGTGCAGGTGCAGCACGTTCAGCTTGTGGGCGGCGAGCAGGTCGATGTAGCGCAGCACCCCGTCCTTGGGCATGAAGTGCCGGGCGACGTCGAGCATCAGGCCGCGCCAGCCGAACCGGGGGCCGTCGGCGAGGTCGCCGACCGGCAGCCGCCAGGCGCGGTCGGGCGCGGCGGGCGCGCGTCGGTACGCGTCGGGGCCGAGCAACTGGCGCAGCGTCTGCACCGCCCAGTGGAGGCCCGCCGGGTCGCCGCCTTCGAGGAGGACCAGGTCGCGGGTGACGTGCACCTCGTACGACTCGGCGCCGGCTCCGGCGATCTCGGGGCGCAGCGCGAGCCGGATCACCGTGCGACCGGCGTGCGCCGCGCCCGCGACCGGCGCGGGCAGTTCCCAGCCGGTGGCCGCGCCCAGTTCGGCGCGCAGTCGGCGGGCGGCGCCCTCCGTGCCCGGGGGCGCCACGAGCACCGGGTCGGTCAGCTCGCACTCGTCGGCGGTCGTGAAGCGCGCGTACCGCGGCTCCGGAATCAGGTCGGGCACGGGCGGGACCTCCACGAACATGCCGTTGCGTCATGCGCAACGCGCGTTCCACATGGCGCTTGCCCGGCCGACCCTAGCTTTCCTGCCGAGCGCGCAAAAGGTCCCCGGCGCACGGTGGCGCGACCGGGGACCTCGGTCCTGCGTGGTTCGGGACGAACGGCCCGGACTACTTGTCCTTGCCGCCCTTGTCCTTGTCGCCGCCGGCGCCCATGGATTCGTAGATCTCCTTGCACATGGGACAGACGGGGTACTTCTTCGGGTCCCGTCCCGGGACCCAGACCTTGCCGCAGAGGGCGACGACGGGCGTACCGCCGAGCGCGCTCTCCATGATCTTGTCCTTCTGGACGTAGTGGGCGAAGCGCTCGTGGTCGCCGTCGCCGTGGGACACCTGCGGCGTCGGCTCTACGAGGGTCCCCGTACCAGTCCCGCGCTCGGGCTCAAGAGTGCTCATGAAAGCCAGGGTACCGACCCCCGCGCGGCTCAGTTGAGCGACGGGTCGTCCGGATAGGTGGCGATCATCGCCAGCTCGCTGCGCTGGCGGCGGAGCACCGCCCTCCACAGCCGTTCGGGGTCCGGGAAGGAGATGTCGCCCGGCTCGGAGTCCACCACGTACCAGGCCCCGCCGCCCAGCTCGTCCTCCAGTTGGCCGGGTCCCCATCCGGAGTAGCCCGCGAAGATGCGCAGGCCACCGAGGGCGGCGGCCAACAACTCGGGCGGGGCCTCCAGGTCGACCAACCCGATCGCCCCGTGCACCCGACGCCACCCCAGCGGCCCCTCCTCGCCGGGGATCACGGCGATGCCGAGGGCCGAGTCCAGGCCCACCGGCCCGCCCTGGAACACCACCCCGGGGGCGCCGGCCAGCGGCGCCCAGGGCAGCAGGATGTCGACGACGCCCACCGGCGTGGGCCGGTTGAGGACGACGCCGAGCGAACCCTGCTCGTCGTGGTCGAGCAGCAGCACCACCGCGCGGTCGAAATTCGGGTCCGCGAGGGCGGGGGTGGCCACGAGCAACCGCCCTGTGAGGGAGGACACCTCGGTCATGCCGACATGATCTCGCACATTCGCCCTTCGGGGGGAGCCGGCGGACTCATCGGATCACGCGCAGCTCAGGGCGCACGGCGGCGGACGGGGGCGCGCTTCCCGAACCGACCCGGAACGCGACACTCCGCCACGATGCGGCAACAGAGTGTGTTGTGCCGAATTCATGACAGTCCTACGGCCGCGTCAGCCATACAAACAAGGGGGTGGCGACCCTTACCCTTTTCACTGGCCCCCCGCCCACCCCACTCCGGAACGCGAGATCCATGACCGGCACTGACGATGTCCTGCTTGTCCACGGCGGTACCCCGCTCGAGGGCGAGATCCGTGTCCGCGGCGCGAAGAACCTCGTGCCGAAGGCCATGGTGGCCGCTCTGCTCGGCAGCACCCCCAGCCGACTGCGCAACGTTCCCGACATCCGTGACGTCCGGGTCGTGCGCGGTCTGCTCCAGCTCCACGGCGTGACCGTCCGCCCCGGCGAGGAGCCGGGCGAACTGGTCCTCGACCCCACGTACGTCGAGAGCGCGAACGTCGCCGACATCGACGCCCACGCGGGGTCCTCCCGGATCCCGATCCTGTTCTGCGGTCCGCTGCTGCACCGTCTCGGCCACGCCTTCATCCCCGGCCTCGGTGGCTGTGACATCGGCGGCCGGCCGATCGACTTCCACTTCGACGTGCTCCGCCAGTTCGGCGCGACCATCGAGAAGCGCGAGGGCGGCCAGTACCTGGAGGCCCCGCAGCGTCTGCGCGGTTGCAAGATCCGGCTGCCGTACCCGTCCGTCGGTTCGACCGAGCAGGTGCTGCTGACGGCCGTCCTCGCCGAGGGCGTCACCGAACTGAGCAACGCGGCCGTCGAGCCCGAGATCGAAGACCTCATCTGCGTGCTGCAGAAGATGGGCGCGATCATCTCCGTCGACACCGACCGGACCATCCGGATCACCGGCGTGGACGAGCTCACCGGCTACAACCACAAGGCGCTCCCGGACCGCCTGGAGGCCGCCTCGTGGGCTTCCGCGGCCCTGGCGACCCGCGGCAACATCTACGTCCGCGGAGCGCAGCAGCGCTCGATGATGACGTTCCTGAACACCTTCCGGCGGGTCGGCGGTGCCTTCGAGATCGACGACGAGGGCATCCGCTTCTGGCACCCGGGCGGCCCGCTGAAGGCCATCGCGCTGGAGACCGACGTCCACCCGGGCTTCCAGACCGACTGGCAGCAGCCCCTGGTCGTGGCCCTGACGCAGGCCTCGGGCCTGTCGATCGTCCACGAGACGGTCTACGAGTCCCGGCTCGGTTTCACCTCGGCGCTGAACCAGATGGGTGCTCACATCCAGCTGTACCGCGAGTGCCTGGGCGGTTCGGCGTGCCGTTTCGGCCAGCGCAACTTCCTGCACTCGGCGGTCGTCTCCGGCCCCACCAAGCTGCAGGGCGCCGATCTGGTCATCCCCGACCTGCGCGGCGGGTTCTCGTACCTGATCGCGGCGCTGGCCGCCGAGGGCACCTCGCGCGTCCACGGCATCGACCTGATCAACCGCGGCTACGAGAACTTCATGGAGAAGCTCATGGAGCTGGGAGCCAAGGTCGAGCTGCCCAACGGCGACCTCGTCTGACAGAAGCGCCCCAGGGCCCCTCAGGGGGCCCTGGACAGGCCGAAGGGCGGCCACCCCGGTGGGGTGGCCGCCCTTCGGCTTTCGTGTTCACTGCTGCCGTCCCGAGGGCCGGTGCGGCCCTCGGCACAAGGGCGGGACTACTTGCCCTTGGCGGCTTCCTTGAGCTTGGAGCCCGCGGAGACCTTCACGCTGTAGCCGGCCGGGATCTGGATGGGGTCGCCGGTCTGCGGGTTGCGCGCGGTGCGAGCGGCACGGTGGGTGCGCTCGAAGGTCAGGAAGCCGGGGATGGTGACCTTCTCGTCGCCCTTGGCGACGATCTCGCCGACGGTCTCGGCGAGCGCGGCCAGAACGGCGTCGGCGTCCTTGCGGGTCACCTCGGCGCGCTCGGACAGAGCGGCCACCAGCTCACTGCGGTTCATGTTGTACTCCCGTGTTCAACGTGCCTTAGAGGCGTGAGATCGAAGCCGATGCTGCCAGGGCCCTAGGACAGTCCCCGGACCCGGGTCTGAACGTCAGACCCTCTCGCCCGGTTACGCATCCTGCCCCCACCAGCGGCGGGAAAGCCAATCCGGCACCCGCCAGGGTCACACGAAAAGCGCCACTGTCACGCCGCGGTGACGCTCCGTCCGCATCCGATGGTTCGGGTGGATGCGGACCGCGGGCCACGCCGGCATCCCCGCAACCCTAGAGGTGGCCGGGCGGGCCCGCATCTCGCGACGCGCCGGTATCAGGGGGCCGTGAGGGCCGTCACAGCCGTGTTCACGCCCCGGAGGCGGCCTTGCGGACCGCTCCGGCGACCGCGCCCGCGACCTTGTCGTTGAAGACGGACGGGATGATGTAGTTCGCGTTCAGCTCGTCCTCGCCGACCACGTCCGCGAGCGCGCTCGCGGCGGCCAGCATCATGTCCGTGTTCACGGTGCGGGACTGGGCGTCCAGCAGGCCGCGGAAGACGCCCGGGAAGACCAGGACGTTGTTGATCTGGTTGGGGAAGTCGGACCGTCCGGTGGCCACGACGGCGGCCGTCTGACGGGCGACCGCGGGGTCGACCTCGGGGTCCGGGTTCGCGAGCGCGAACACGATGGCGCCCTCCGCCATGGCCGCCACGTCGTCGCCGTTCAGGACGTTCGGGGCGGAGACGCCGATGAAGACGTCGGCTCCGACCACGGCCTCCTTCAGGGTGCCCGTGTAGCCCTCGGGGTTGGTGTTGTCCGCGATCCAACGCAGCGGGGAGTCGACCGCCGCGTCGACGAGGTCGGGGCGCCCGGCGTGCACGACACCGTGGATGTCGGCGCTGACGGCGTTCTTCACACCCGCCGCGAGGAGCAGCTTGAGGATGGCCGTACCGGCCGCGCCGGCGCCCGACATGACGACCTTGACGTCGCCAACTGCCTTGCCCACCACGCGCAGTGCGTTGGTGAGGGCGGCCAGGACGACGATGGCGGTGCCGTGCTGGTCGTCGTGGAAGACGGGGATGTCGAGGGCCTCGCGCAGGCGGGCCTCGATCTCGAAGCAGCGCGGCGCGGAGATGTCCTCCAGGTTGATGCCCGCGAAGCCGGGAGCGATGGCCTTGACGATCTCGACGATCGCGTCGGTGTCCTGGGTGTCGAGGCAGATCGGCCACGCGTCGATGCCGGCGAACCGCTTGAAGAGGGCCGCCTTGCCCTCCATGACGGGCAGCGCGGCCATGGGGCCGATGTTGCCCAGGCCCAGCACTGCGGAGCCGTCCGTCACGACTGCGACGGAGTTGCGCTTGATGGTGAGGCGCCGCGCGTCCTCGGGGTTCTCGGCGATGGCCATGCACACGCGGGCCACGCCCGGGGTGTAGATCATCGACAGGTCGTCACGGTTGCGGATGGGGTGCTTGGACGCCATCTCGATCTTGCCGCCGAGGTGCATCAGGAAGGTTCGGTCGGAGACCTTGCCCAGGCTGACGCCCTCGATCCCGCGCAGCTTCTCGACGATCTCGTCGGCGTGCGCGGTGGAGGTCGCGGCGATGGTGACGTCGATACGGAGCTTCTCGTGACCCGATGCGGTCACGTCGAGGCCGGTGACGGATCCTCCGGAAGACTCCACGGCGGTGGTCAGCTGGGAGACCGCGGTACCGCTCGCGGGCACTTCCAGGCGGACCGTCATCGAGTACGAGACGCTGGGCGCCGTTGCCATGGCCGTGTTCCTCTTCTGTCCCTGGTTTTTCTGTACACAGGGCCCCGGCGCACGGCGGGTGCGGCGGGACCTCTTGTCCGATCGTCCCACCTACCAGCCGGTAAAAGGTAACCAGCTACAAATTTCGGAAAGACACTTCCACCATACGAGATATGCAGGACTCCGGGAAGGGTTTCCGGCCACGCAAAACAGGTCTGCCCCGGCACCGAAGTGCCGGGGCAGACCTGTTCTTCACGTAGATGACACCGACCCGCCATGCTCGCCTCGCGGCAAGTGGTCGCTCTGAGCGACGAAGGTTGGGCCCGGGGGCTTGGATCGAGTCGGTGCCGTACCCAGGCTAACAAAGGATCGCCGGAAGCGACCCCCCTCCAGGCACTTGACTCTTGGACCACACCCCTGGTCGCGGGCCAAACGGCCCATCGCCCCTGCGGGCACGCCCACCGGGACTCGGGTCTCGTCCGGCCCGCGGGCCGGACGAGACCCGACGACGGGTCCTACGGACGCAGCAACGTCGGGACGCCGACCCCGTCGGGGGTGTCGCGCTCGGCCGAGACCACCGTCAGCTGCTGCGTGGCGCGCGTCAGGGCCACGTACAGCACCCTCAGCCCCGCCTCGGACTCGTCCGCGATCTCGGCCGGGGACACCACGACGGTGGCGTCGTACTCCAGCCCCTTCGCCTCCAGGCTGCCCAGCGCGACCGCGCGTTCGCCCAGGTCGGCCAGCCATCCGGCCGCCTCCGCCCGCCGGTCCATGGCCACGACCACGCCCACCGTGCCGTCCACCTGTTCCAGCAGCCGTCGGGTCTCTTCCCGGACGCTCTCGCCCAGATCGCCCGGGGCGGCCGTGAAGCGGGGCTCCAGCCCCGTCGAGCGCACCGCGGTCGGCGGTTCCATCCCCGGCATGGCCAGTTTCAGCACCCGGGCGGCCACCTCGGCGACCTCGGCGGGGTTGCGGTAGTTCACGGTCAGCGTGAAGCGTCGGCGCGGCCGGGACCCCAGGGCCTCGTCGCGGGCCGCCGCCGCCTCCTGCGGATCCGTCCAGGAGGACTGCGCCGGGTCGCCGACGACCGTCCAGGTGCCGTGCCGGCCCCGGCGGCCCACCATCCGCCACTGCATCGGCGTCAGGTCCTGCGCCTCGTCGACGATGACGTGCGCGTACTCGGTGCGCTCCGCCGCGAGCCGCTCGGCCCGCTCCCACTGGGTCTCCTCGCGGGTCGGCATCAACTCCTCCAGCCCGCTCAGCTGGTCCAGCGGGTTCAGCTCGCGCTTCCGCTTGGGTCGCGCGGGCGCCCCGAGCAGTTGCTGGAGCTCGTCGAGCAGCGCGACGTCGTGCACCGACAGCGGACCCTTGCCGTCCGGACCGACCCGGCGCAGCGAGCGGGCCAACCGGCGCGCCTCGCGGGGGTTCAGGTCCCGGCGCGACCAGCGTCCGAGCCTGCGTTCGTCGGCCATCGAGGCCAGCACCCCGCGCGGGGTCAGCTCGGGCCACCAGGCGTTCAGGAAGTCGATGAAGGCGTCCTCCGTCGAGATGTCCTCGTCGAAGGCGGACCGCAGCTCGGCGGCGAGTTCCGGGTCGCTGTGCCGGCCGTTCGCACCGGACTTCGCGTACAGGGCGTCCAGCAGCAGCTTGCGGGCGCGCGGGCGCAGCAGGTTCACCGGCGCGGTGCCGCCGAGGGCGTTCTGCCGGATCCGCTCCAGTTCGTCGGCCTCCAGCTCCTGGCGCCGGCCGAAGGCCACCACGCGCAGCCGCTCGGGGGCGTCGCCGAGTTCGAGGGCGCCCCGTACGGCCTTGCGCAGCACCTTGAGCATCCGGGAGGAGCCCTTGACGCGGGCCACGGCCGGATCGTCGTACGTGGTCGCCTCGGCCCCGTCGACGAGCGAGCCGAGTGCCCTGATGGCGACCTGCCCCTCCTCGCCGAGCGAGGGCAGCACGCCCTCGGTGTAGGCGACGAGCAGCGGGGTCGGGGAGACGATCAGGATGCCGCCGGAGTAGCGCCGCCGGTCCTGGTAGAGCAGGTAGGCGGCCCGGTGCAGGGCCACGGCCGTCTTCCCGGTGCCGGGGCCGCCGGCGACCTCCGCGACGGAGGCGGCGGGGGCCCGGATGACCAGGTCCTGCTCGGCCTGGATGGACGAGACGATGTCCCGCATGGAGTGCGTACGGGCCCGCCCGAGCGCCGCCATCAGGGCGCCGTCGCCGATGGCGGGCAGTTCCTCGCCGTCGAGCGAGGCGGTGACCTCGGGGCGCATCAGGTCGTCCTCGACGCCGAGCACCTTGCGGCCCTTGGAGCGGATCACCCGGCGGCGCACGACGCGGCCGGGTTCCTTCGGCGTCGAGCGGTAGAACGGCGCGGCCGCCGGCGCCCGCCAGTCGATGACGAGCGGCGCGTAGTCGGAGTCGAGGACACCGATCCGCCCGATGTGCAGGGTCTCCGCGATGTCGGCGGTGAGATCGGCGCGAATCGCGTCGTCGGCCGGCTCGACGGAGGTGTACGCGCCGTCCGGGCCGCGTTCCCCGTCCTTGCCGAGGACGAGGTCGATCCGGCCGAAGAGGAAGTCCTCGAACTCGTTGTTGAGGCGGTTGAGGTGGATCCCGGCGCGAAAGACCTGCGCGTCGCGCTCGGCGAGCGCGCCGGGCGTGCCGACCTGCCCGCGTTTGGCGGCGTCGTTCATCAGGAACTCCGCCTCGTGGATCTTCTCCTCAAGGCGTCGGTACACGTGATCGAGATGCGTCTGCTCGACCGCGATCTCCCGATCGCGGACGGAATCCGCCGTGCTGTCGACAGCGGCATTCTGCGCGGCCACCAAGGCCCCTTTCTGACGTGCATGGGCGACCGTCAACCGTACGCGAACCAGGGCCTTGTCCGCACGCCCGTTCCGGGACCGTCCGCGGATCACACGAACGGCCCTGTCCGGAGGGCGGCGAAGACCGGCCGGCGGACGGCCGGCGGACCGCTCAGGCGGATCCGGCGGCGAGCACCCGCCGCCGGTGCCGGGCGACGCGTTCGCGGTTCCCGCACAACTCGCTGGAGCACCAGCGGCGCCGGTGGCCCCGCGAGGTGTCGAGGTAGACCCGGGCGCAGCCCTCGCCCTCGCAGGCCCGCAGCAGCGCCCGGTCTCCGGGGTCGGTCAGCAGTTCGACGGCGTCGCGGGCCACCGCCGCCAGCAGCCCCGGGCACTCCACTCCCCCGCACAACTCCCGTACGAGTCGGCCCTCCTGGTCCCGAACGGCACACAGTCCCGGGGGTGGACCGGCGGCCGCCGCGTTGACCCGGGCGAGCGCCCCCTCGTCGGGCCCGGCGCCGGCCAGTTCGGCCCGTACGAGGCTCTCCACGTCGGCGCGCAAGGCCCGGAAGGCCTCCACCCAGTCGGGCCCCAGCCGGCCCAGCGGCGTCCGGTCGGGCACCAGCCCGGCCCCGACGAGCCACAGGCGCAGCTCGTCGCCGTCGAGGATTCCCTCGGCGTGCCGAGGGGCGTCGAAGGTGGCCAGCAGGTCCAGGCAGACCCTCCCGGAGTCGAACCACATACCGGTCACCGCCTCGGTTGCCGTGGGCCGCCTCCCCAGAGTGCCCGCACACCGCCGAAGCGGCTAGAGGGCGGGCGGCTCGTCGTGCAGGATCCGTTGGAAGAGACGGTGGTCGCGCCAGGCTCCGTCGATGTGGAGGAACCGGGGGGCGAGGCCGTACTGCTCGAAGCCGGTCTTCGCCAACACCCGCTGCGAGGCCAGGTTGTCGACGAGCGTGCCCGCCTCGACCCGGTGCAGGCCCAGCTCGTCGCGGGCGATCCGGCAGACCTCCTCGACGGCGGCGGTGGCCAGTCCCTTCCCGGCCCAGGCCTCGTCGATCCAGTAGCCGACGCCGCCGCTGCGCAGCGGCCCGAGGGCGATGGAGCCGAGGTTGATCCCGCCGACGGGGACGTCCCCGGCGACGAGGACCAACGGCACGGTGCGTCCGCCGTCCCGCTCCGCGAGCAGGCCGGCGATCCGGTCGCGCTGGCCGGCCTCGGTGTAGAACCGCTCGTCGCGGTACGGCTCGAAGGGCGCCATGTAGGTGCGGTTGCGCCGCAGTACGTCGGCCAGGCCGGCGGCGTCCTCGATCCGGACGCCCCGCATCTGCACTCCGTCACTCATCACGACGGCACGCTAACCCGGACCCTCCCGCCCCCGACACCCCCCGGCCGGTTCCCCTCATCCCGCCGGAGACGCACCGCAGTCGCCGGCCGCGTCCAGGGACAGCCGGTACCCGCGCTTGACCACCGTCTGGATCAGCCTCGGCGCCCCCAACGCCACCCGCAATCGGGCCATCGCCGTCTCCACGGCGTGTTCGTCCCGCCCGGCGCCCGGCAGTGCCCGCAGCAGGTCCGCCCGGCCCACGACCCACCCCGGCCGTCGGACCAGCGCCCCGAGGAGGGCCATCCCGGCCGGCGGCACCGGCCGCAGTTCGGCGTCGACCAGCACCGCGTGGCCGCGGATCTCCAGGCGGTGCCCGGCGACCGGCAGCACCCGGGCCCGCGCCGGCAGTTCCTGGCAGAGCACTTGGACCAGCGGCCCCAGCCGGAAGCGTTCCGGCTGTACCGTGACCACCCCCTCGGCCTGGAGCGGGAGCGCGGTCACCGGCCCCACGCACGCCGAGAGAACGTCGCCGCGCAGCCCCGCGAGGACCGCCTCGCGCATCCCCAGGTGGTCCGCGCGGGACAGCATCGAGACGACGGCCGGCGCCGAGGTGAAGGCGACGGCGTCCAGGCCGCCGGCGGCCACCGCGTCCAGCAGCCGGTCGAGCGGCGCCGGGTCCCGGGGCGGCATCCAGCGGTAGACGGGCACCACCACGACCTCGGCGCCGCCCGCCCGCAGGGACTCGACGAAGCCGGGCAGCGGTTCGCCGTGCAGCTGGAGGGCGATGCGGCGTCCTGCCACCCCCTGGGCGAGCAGCCGGTCCAGTACCTCGGCGAGGGACTCGGAGGCGGGCGACCAGGCCTCCACCAGCCCGGCGGCCCGTACGGCGCCCTTCACCTTCGGCCCGCGCGCGAGCAGTTCGGCGGACCGCAGCCGGTCGAGGAGTTCCTCGCCGATCCCCCATCCGTCGGCGGCCTCGATCCAGCCGCGGAATCCGATGGCGGTGGTGGCCACCACCGCGTCCGGTGTGCGGTGGATCAGTTCCTTGGTGGCGGCGAGGAGTTCCCCGTCGTCGGCGAGCGGAACGATCCGCAGGGCGGGTGCGTGCAGCACGCAGGCCCCGCGCCGGCGCAGCAGGGCGATCAGGTCGTCGGCCCGCCGGGCGGCGGTGACCCCGACGGTGAAGCCGGCGAGCGGGCCGGTGTCCGAAGCGTCCATGGTGGTGTCCTGCCTTGCCCGAGAGGTGCGCGCGTAACGGTGCCGAGCCTGCCAAGTCGCCGTGTCAGGCTCGGTTCCGTCGTATTTCGTCGCCGTTAACCAGCGTTACACCGAGGTGAGCTGCGGTTTCGCCGGTGCCTGCGGTCCGGTGACGGGTGTGGCGGTCGGGCGGCGAAGGTATACCGCCCAGGTCACCGCGCAGCACACCGCGTAGAAGCCGAGGAAGGTCACGAAGGCGGCCGTGCCGGACCCGGAGCGGGCGAACGCCTCCCGGAACACCAGGTTGATGCCGAGGCCTCCGAGGGCCCCCACGGCGCCGATCAGCCCCATCGCGGCCCCGGACAACCGCCGTCCGCGGGCGGCGGCCTCCTCGGCGCCCAGGCCCTGTGCCAGGGCCTTCGCCTGGAAGATGCCGGGGATCATCTTGTACGTGGAGCCGTTGCCGAGGCCGCTCAGCGCGAACAGCGCCACGAAGCCCACCAGGAACACCGGGAGCGACTCCCGTACGGAGGCCAGGATCACCACCGAGGTCGCGAGCGCCATCGCCACGAAGGCGGCCAGGGTGATGCGGGCGCCGCCGAGCCGGTCGGCGAGCGCCCCGCCCACCGGTCGGACGAGGGAGCCGAGCAGCGGCCCGATGAAGGTCAGCGAGGCGGCCTGGAGCGGGGTGCGCCCGAACTGGGTCTGGAGCACCAGCCCGAAGGCGAAGCCGTAGCCGATGAAGGAGCCGAAGGAGCCGATGTACAGGAAGGCCATGATCCACGTGTGCGGGTCCCGGGCCGCGTCGCGGACGGCGCCCACGTCGCTGCGCACCGGCGCCAGGTTGTCCATGCGTACGAAGGCCAGCGCGGCGGCGATCACGATCAGCGGGACGTAGACCGCGAGCAGCAGCCGGGGGTGGCCGGCGCCCGCGGTCCCGATGACGAGCAGGGCCGCGAGCTGCACGACGGGCACGCCGATGTTGCCGCCGCCCGCGTTCAGTCCGAGCGCCCAGCCCTTCTTCCGCAGCGGGAAGAACGCGTTGATGTTGGTCATGGAGGAGGCGAAGTTGCCCCCGCCCACGCCGGTCAGGGCGGCGACGGCGAGGAAGGTGCCGTAGGAGGTGCCGGGCTCCATGACGACGAGGGCGGCCACGGTCGGCGCGAGCAGCAGCAGGGCGCTGATCACGGTCCAGTTGCGACCGCCGAACCGGGCGACGGCGAAGGTGTAGGGGATCCGGACGAGGGCGCCGACGGCCGTGGCGGTGGCGATGAGGAAGAACTTCCCGGCCGGGTCGATTCCGTACGCGGGGCCCATGAAGAGCACCATCACGGACCACAGCGACCAGACGGAGAACCCGATGTGCTCGGAGAGCACCGAGTAGAGGAGGTTGCGTCGGGCCACCCGCTCCCCGGTCTGCCGCCAGAAGACCTCGTCCTCGGGATCCCACCGCTCGATCCAGCGGCCCCCCTTGCGCGGTGCGGTCGTACCGGTCATCACACGCCTCCACAGCTGTCGCGTCCGTGATGACGACCGTAGGAAGCGCGCGTTTCGGCCCGGGTCCCCGCCCGATGACCGGGGGGATACCTTGCACTCACCCGGCGTCGGGGCCGCCTGTGAGCGCCGCCGGCAGCAGGCTCCCGGCCGGTACCTCCAGCCACCCCCGCTCGGCGGCCAGTTCGGCGGCCGCCCGCAGGAGGGCGTCCAGGCCCGGGTGTCGCAGCCCCTTGCGCCACACCATCGACAGCGGGGACAGCGGGACGGGCGCGACCAGCGGGCGTTTCGCGCTGCCGGGCATGTCGGCGAAGTCCACCGTGACCAGGACCGGGTTGCGGGTCTTGGCCATCACCCGGCCGAACTCCTCCTTGCCGACGGCGACCGGCGCGGGCGGCGCCAACGCGATCCCGCGGCCCTCGAACAGTTCCCGTGCCAGCCGGGTCCACTCCACGGTCCGCGGGTTGCCGGCCCCCGCGTACACGCTCTCCCCGGCCAGGGCCGCCAGCGGCACCCGGTCGAGCTCCGCCAGCGGGTGCCCGTCGGGCAGCAGCACGGCGAGCGGCTCGTACCGGACGAGGGTGTGGGCGAGGCGGGCGCGCGACGCCGGTTCCAGGCCGTGCGCGTAGCCGAAGGACACGTCGAGGCGGCCCGCCGCGATCTCCGCCGCGGCATGGGTCAGCCCGCTCTCGAAGCGGGCCATCAGCTCGCAGCCGGGGGCCAGCGCGCGGGCCCGGTCCAGCACGCTGCGCCCGGAGCTGGGGCCGTCGGTGTTCAGGTCCACGAGCAGGGGCCCGGGTTCCGCGAAGGCGGCGGCCAGTTCGGTGTGGGCGGCCAGCACCTTGTGCGCGAGCGGCAGCAGCCGCTGCCCGTCGGCGGTCAGTTCCACGGCGCGGGTCGTGCGGGTGAACAGCGCCGTGCCCAGGGCCTCCTCCAGCCGGCGGACGTCCCTGCTGAGGGCCTGCTGGGCGACGTACAGGCGGGCGGCGGCGCGGGAGAAGTGCAGTTCCTCGGCCACGGCCACGAAGCCGCGCAGCAGGCGGGGGTCCACATCACGGGAGTTCACCCCCGGACACTAACAACGGAAAGCGGTGAATCGGCCGTGAACAGGTGTTGGACCCGGCCGGGGACCGGCCCGCAGCCTTGAGCCATGCCCGCCCCGACCCTGATGACCGTCACCGGCTCCACCCTCGTCCTGACCGGCCCGCCGCCCCCGCGCCCGCGCACCCGCACGCCCCGGGGCGGCCCCTACCGCCGCCTCTTCGCCCGACCCGGCACCCGCGCCTTCACCGCCGGGAACCTCATCGCCCGGCTGCCCATGGGCATGTTCGGGATCAGCGCGGTGATGATGATCGCCGGCCAGCGCGGCTCGTACGCCCTCGCCGGCGCGGTCACCGCCACCGGCCTGGCCGCCGCCGCGCTCGTCGCGCCGTGGACCGCCCGGCTCGTCGACCGCTTCGGACAGGCCCGCGTCGCCGTCCCCGCCACCCTGATCGCGGTCCTCGGCTCGCTCTGCCTGATCGCGTGCGTCCGTACGCAAGCCCCGACCTGGACCCTGTTCGCCTCGTACGCGGCGACGGCCACCACCCCCAACATCGGCGGCATGTCCCGGGCCCGCTGGACCCTGCTGCTGCGCGACGCCCCGGCCGACCACCACACGGCGATGTCCTTCGAGCAGGCCGCCGACGAACTCTGCTACCTGCTCGGGCCGGTCGCCGCCGCGTCGCTGTGCACGCTCGTCTTCCCGGAGGCAGGGACCCTCACCGCCGCGTCCCTGCTCCTCGTCGGCATGCTGGTCTTCACCGCGCAACGCGCCACCGAGCCGCCGCCCACCGGGGTCCGGCCGGCCCCCTCCTCGTCACCGCTGCCCGCCCTGCTGCCGCTCCTCGGCCTCTTCGCCGCCACCGGTGCGATCTTCGGCTCGATGGAGGTCACCTCGATCGCCCACCTCGACGCCCACGGCCTCGGCGCCGCCGCGGGACCCGTCCTCGCCCTCCAGGCCGCCGGCTCCTGCGCCGCCGGGCTCCTCTACGGCACCCGGCGCCCCCGCGGCCTGCGCGTCTGCCTGGTCGCCCTGTGCGCGGCGATGGCCCTGCCCTGGGCGGCGGCGGCCGGCGGTTCGCTCGTCCCGCTGGCCCTGGCCCTGCTCCTGGCGGGCGCGGCCACGGCCCCGACGATGGTGACGGCGATGTCCGAGGTCCACCGCCGCACGCCCGAGGGACGCCTCAACGAGGGCATGACCCTCGCCGTCACCGCGATCCTCGCGGGCATCGCCGCGGGCTCCGCCGCGGCCGGCGCCGTCGTCGAACACCTCGGCACCACCTCCGCCTACGCCCTGCCGGCCGCGGCGGCCCTGACCGCGCTCCTGCTGGGCCTCACCTCCCGCGCAGCCGGTGCCCGTACCGGGTGACGCGGCCTCAGCGGCGGACCGTGAGGCCGTCCAGGGTGAGGTCGAGCAGCCGCTCGGCCTGCTCGCGGTGCTCGGCGCCCGCCGAGGTGAGGGCGATGCCTTCGAGGGCGGCGGCGACGTCGGCCGGCCCGATGTCGGTACGGATCACCCCGGCGGCCACACACGCGTCCAAGAGCGAGGCGACGGCGCCCCGGATCATCTCCCGGCTGTGGCCGTAGGGGTTGCCCCCGGTCGCGGCGATGGCGCGCAGCGCGTCGATCATCCCGTACTTGGCGGTGACGTAGTCGAGGAAGAGCCGGGTCCACGCGCGCAGGGCCTCGGCGGGCGACTCCCGCGCGAGCAGCGCGGGGGCCGCGTCGCACAGTTGGGCCACCTCGTTGCGGTAGACCGCCTCGACCAGGACCTCCCGGGTGGGGAAGTTGCGGTACAGCGTCGCGCTGCCCACACCCGCCTCCTTGGCGATGTGTTCCATCCGCGCGTCCAGCCCCTGCGTGGTGAACACGCGCACGGCGGCGGTGAGGATCCGCTCCCTGTTGCGCCGCGCGTCGGCCCGCAACGGGGGCGCGTCGGCCCGCAACGGGGGCGCGTCGGCCCGTGACGGTCGGTCCGCTCCGTCGGTCATCAGCGCTCGCCGTCCCCTCTCGCGCCCTTCCCGGGCGTCTTCGACTTGCCAAGTGGGGAGTCCCCCACTTAGCTTGAAGCAAGTGGGGACATCCCCACTTGCACTGTAGGTCACCACGCCCACCGGCGCGCACCCACGTAAGGAAGCTGATCATGTCGGGTATTCGAGACAAGGTCGTCGCGATCACGGGCGCCGGCAGCGGCATCGGCGAGGCGACCGCGATCCACCTCGCCGAGAGGGGCGCCCGGCTCGTGCTCGGCGGTCGCCGGAAGGACCGGCTGACCGCGGTCGTCGAGCGCATCACCGCCAACGGCGGCAGCGCCGTCGGCGTGGTCGTCGACGTCACGCGCCGCGAGGACCTGGGGCGGCTGACGGACACGGCCGTCGACCGGTTCGGGCGGCTCGACGTCCTCGTCTCCAACGCGGGCACGATGGCCGTCTCGCCGTTCGACGACCTGCGCCAGGACGACTGGGACGCCATGGTCTCCACCCACGTCACGGGGCTGCTCAACGGCATCGGGGCGGCCCTGCCCGTCTTCCGCCGACAGCGCTCGGGCCAGTTCGTCAACGTCGGCTCCACCGCGGCCCACGTCGTCAAGTCGCCCCAGGCCGTCTACGCGGCCACCAAGACGGCGGTGAAGGTGCTCACCGAGGGGCTGCGCCAGGAGGCGGGCCCCGACCTGCGCGTGACCCTCGTCTCGCCCGGCTTCACCCACACCGAGGGCATCGGCAAGGGGGCCGGCGCCGAGGTCGCGGCGGCGATGATCCGGCAGCGCGACGAGATCGCCATGCCGCCCTCGGCCGTCGCCTCCGCCATCGGCTACGCGATCGAGCAGCCCGACGGCATCGACATCGGCGAGATCGTCGTCCGCCCCACCGCGCAGGCCTGACCCGATCCGGCCCTCGCACGGGCCCCGCCCGGATCCCCGCCGGACCCTCGCACGGACCAGACCCCGACCCCCGGGCATGACAAAGGCCCCGCAGCCGAAGCTGCGGGGCCTTTGCCCACATGGGGTGGTGGAGATGGCGGGAATCGAACCCGCGTCCAACGGTGCAGAAGCAGGGCTTCTCCGAGCGCATTCCGCTGCGCTTTTCTCAGCCCCGGAGATCACACGGACAAGTCTCCGACGGGCTCAGTCACTGTTTGATTTCCCTCAAACCCCCGTGACCGGGGCTAGAGGTTTAGATCCCTAGTTGACGCCAGGATCCGGACCGGGACCACTTCCGGGCTGACGCTCCTCACAGAGGCTTCAGCTCACTGTTATTAGGCAGCGAGGGTGAAGCGGGAGTTATCGCTCTTGGAGTTGGCGATTATTGTTTGCGACATATGGTTTACGAGATCATTGCCGCTTCCTCGGCTCGCTTCCCCTACATCGACATCCGCTGTCGAAACCGATCATCCCCATGTTTTTTTATCAAGTGACCCCACCCGCGAGCGGGAGGCGCTGACGCCATCGTACGCGAAGTGGACCTCGGGATGCCAGGTGATTAAACCGTGCCCCGCTGCTTGCGTCGGACGGCCGCCACGGCGCGGTTCGTCTCACGGGTGTCCTGCTTCTCCCGCAGGGTCTGTCGCTTGTCGTACTCCTTCTTGCCCTTGGCCAGCGCGATCTCGACCTTCGCGCGGCCGTCCTTGAAGTACAGGGACAGGGGCACGATCGTGTGACCCGACTCCGACGACTTCGAGTCCAGCTTGTCGATCTCCTCCCGGTGCATCAGGAGCTTGCGCTTGCGCCGCGAGCTGTGGTTGGTCCACGTGCCCTGGCTGTACTCCGGCACGTGCACGTTGTACAGCCAGGCCTCGTTGCCCTCCATCGACACGAAGCCGTCCACCAGCGACGCCCGACCCTGACGCAGGGACTTGACCTCGGTACCCGTGAGCACGAGACCGCACTCGTAGGTGTCGAGGATCGTGTAGTCGTGCCGCGCCTTCTTGTTCTGGGCGATCAGCTTGCGCCCTTTTTCCTTAGCCATAGTGCGGTCATTTTCGCACTACGGACCCACCCGAAGGCCACCCAATACCTTGCGGGCCCGCTCCTCGGTCCCCGCGGCCGCCGACAGGTCCGGGTCGATGCCGCTGCCGTCGAGGCTGCGGCCCGCCGGCGTGCGGTACGTGCCGACCGTCAGCTCCGCCACCGAACCGTCCGGAAGCTCCGTCGGCATCTGCACCGAGCCCTTGCCGAAGGTGCGGCTGCCGACCGTCACCGCGCGGCCCCGGTCCTGGAGGGCGCCCGCGAGCAGTTCGGCCGCGCTCATCGTGCCGCCGTCGACCAGCGCCACCAGCGGCCGTGCGGTGTCCCCGCCCGGCTGCGCGTACAGGGCCCGCTCGGAGCCCCGTACGTCGTACGTCGCCACCAGGCCGCCGTCGAGGAACGCGGAGGCCGCGGTCACCGCCTCGGCGACCAGCCCGCCCGGGTTCCCGCGCAGGTCCAGCATCAGGCCGGCGCCCGGCGGGGCCGCGCGGACGGCGTCCCGCACCCGCTCCCCCGAACCCCGGGTGAACGAGGCGACCTTGATGACGGTGACACCGTCCGCGAGGCGGCGTACCGTCACCGGCTCGACGCGCAGTTGCTGCCGGCGGACGGTCTCGGTGAAGTCGGCGCCGGCCCGGCTGAGGCCCAGCACGACCGGGGTGCCGGCCTCGCCGCGCAGGAGGGCCACCACGTCGGCGACCGATCGGCCCGTGACACCCCCGCCGTCCACGCTCAGCAGCCGGTCGCCGGCCCGCAGCCCGGCCCGGGAGGCGGGGCTGCCGGGCTGGACCCGGTCCACCTCGATCCGGCCGTCGGCGCGGCGCTCGGCCCAGAGCCCGACACCGGTCCAGCGGCCGTCCAGGTCCTCGGCGAAGGCCGCGTACTCGTTCTGGTCGTAGACCATGCCCCAGCGGTCGCCGCTGCGGCTCACGACGTCCTGGGCGGCCTTCTTGCCGGACTTGCCCTCGGCCGCGGCCTCCGCGGCGGCGCGGGCGACGGCGTCCCGGTCGGCGGTGCCCGCCGCGGGCGCGCCCGCGGCCTTGCCGTGCGTACGGACCACCAGAACGCCCGCCGTGTCCACGGCGTCGGCCCGGTCCCAGCAGCCGGTGCCCGCTGCGGTACCGACGGCCGCGAGGAAAGCCAACGTCAAAGCGGCCCCGCGACGCAGGTCGCGGGGCCGGCGACAGAGAGGGGGTGGGCCCGGCATGGCGCCGAGTCTAGGACAAGCCCCGCGGCGGCACGGTGGGTTGACCGGACCGCACACGGGGCGCTTGTCACACCTTCAGGTACTTGCGCAACGCGATGAACGCCGCCAAGGAGGGCATCAACAGCCCGATGGCGAGCACCAGCGGCAGCTTGGTGAGGACGGAGTCCCAGCCGATGAAGTTGATCAACTCCAGCTTGTCGCGGAGCGTCACGCCGTGGTCGATCACGAAGTACTGGCCGGCGCCGAGCATCCCGCAGGCCAGCACGGCGCCGATGAGGCCGGCGACGGCCGCCTCCATGATGAACGGCACCTGGATGTAGAAGCTGGACGCGCCCACCAGCCGCATGATGCCGGTTTCCCGCCGACGGCTGAACGCGGAGACGCGCACCGTGTTGACGATCAGCAGCAACGCCACGATCAGCATGATCAACATGATGCCGAGCGCGGCCCAGTTGAGGGAGCCGAGCAGGCTGAAGAGGCTCTCGACCTCACGGTTCTGGTCCTGGACCGACTGAACGCCCTCACGCCCCGAGAAGGCGCTGGTGATGACCCCGTACTGTTCCGGGTTCTTCAGCTTGACCCGGAAGGAGTCGGGCATCTGGTCCGGGGTGACGACCGAGGCCAGCGCGGTATCCCCGTACCGCTCCTTGTAGTGCTTGAACGCCTCGTCGGACGACTCGTACACGACGTTCTGGACGAGGTCGATCTTCTTCAGATCGGTCTCGATCTGCTTCTTCTGCTCGTCGGTGACCGCGCCCTTCTCACAGGGCTGCTTGACCCGCTCCGGCCCGGCGTTGCCCTTGGCAGGGGCGGGCTTGTTCGCGTCGGGCTTCGCCGGGTCCGCGGCGGGCGTCTCGGCGGCCCTGGCGGCGTCGGTGGCGTCCTTGGCGTCGCTCTTGTTGCAGAGGTAGACCGTGACGTTGACCTTGCCGTACCAGTACCCCTTCATCGCGCTGACCTGGTCACGCATGAGCAGGGAGCCACCGAACAGGGCCAGCGACAGGGCCACGGAGATGATGACCGCGAAGGTCATGGTGAGATTGCGACGGAGACCGACGCCGATCTCCGACATGACGAACTGGGCGCGCATGGCGTCCTTTCAGTGCTGGTAGCCGTAGACGCCGCGCGACTGGTCGCGCACGAGACGGCCCTGTTCGAGTTCGATGACGCGCTTGCGCATCTGGTCCACGATCTGCTGGTCGTGCGTCGCCATGATCACGGTGGTGCCGGTCCGGTTGATCCGGTCCAGCAGCTTCATGATGCCGACGGAGGTCTGCGGGTCGAGGTTGCCGGTCGGCTCGTCCGCGATCAGCAGGGCGGGGCGGTTGACGAAGGCGCGGGCGATGGCCACGCGCTGCTGCTCGCCGCCGGAGAGCTCGCCGGGCATCCGGCCCTCCTTGCCCCCCAGTCCCACCAGCTCCAGGACCTGCGGAACGGCCTTGCGGATCTCGCCGCGCGGCTTGCCGATGACCTCCTGCGCGAAGGCGACGTTCTCGGCCACCGTCTTGTTGGGGAGGAGCCGGAAGTCCTGGAAGACGGTCCCCAGCTGGCGCCGCATGTGCGGGACCTTCCAGTTGGAGAGCTTGGCGAGGTCCTTGCCCAGGACGTGGACCTGGCCGTGGCTCGCCCGCTCCTCGCGCAGCACCAGCCGCAGGAACGTGGACTTGCCGGAGCCGGAGGAGCCGACCAGGAAGACGAACTCGCCCTTCGCGATGTCCAGCGAGACATCTCTGAGTGCGGGGCGGCTCTGCTTCGGGTAGGACTTGGAGACACTGTCGAATCGGATCACGGGTGCACCACGGTCGCCGGGAGTAGGTGAGCGTGACCATACGCGAACGGGCGCGAGGTGTGGACCCGGCATCCGGACTTGCCCGATATGTCCCGCGTACCGGGGTGGCCCGCTCGCGATGGCCCGGACGGGCCGCGCCGAATGTCGTGGAAGCCGGCACAGTGGTAGGGGGAACGGACCCGTCCCCCTTGCCGTTGTACCAGGGGACGAGAGGAGGAGCGCATGACATATGACCGGCTCGTGTGCGCGAACTGCGCAGCACCCGTCAACCAGGGACGCTGCCCTGTGTGCCGGGCGAACCGGGAGCGCCTCCAGCAGGAGAGCCCCTTCGCCGGCCTGAATCCCATGGCGCTCATCGCGCTTCTGGTGGTGCTGGTGGCAGCTCTGGCGCTGGTGGCCCAGAGCGCGTAGGACCAGACCGCGTGGTCCCGAGCGCGCAGTTCTTCCGTCGCGTCCCGATCGCACGTACGTGGAAGGGCCCGGACACCTTGGGGTGCCCGGGCCCTTCCACGTTCACACATACCGGCCGTCGAGGGTCCGGCGCTCTCCGGCGCGCCCCCGAGCCCGTCTTAAGCGGTCTGTTCCTGCTGCTTGCGCCAGCGGATCCCGGCCTCCAGGAAGCCGTCGATCTCGCCGTCGAGCACCGCCTGCGGGTTGCCGACCTCGAACTCCGTCCGCAGGTCCTTGACCATCTGGTACGGGTGCAGGACGTAGGAGCGCATCTGGTTGCCCCAGGAGCTTCCACCGTCCTTGAGGGCGTCCATCTTGTCCTTCTCCTCCTGGCGGCGCCGCTCCAGCAGCTTGGCCTGGAGCACGTTCATCGCGCTGGCCTTGTTCTGGATCTGCGAGCGCTCGTTCTGGCAGGAGACCACGATGCCGGTCGGGAGGTGCGTGATGCGCACGGCCGAGTCGGTCGTGTTGACGCCCTGGCCGCCGGGGCCGGAGGCGCGGTACACGTCGACGCGCAGCTCGGCCTCGTCGATCTCGACGTGGTCGCTGGTCTCGACGACCGGAAGCACCTCGACGCCCGCGAAGGAGGTCTGGCGGCGGCCCTGGTTGTCGAAGGGCGAGATCCGGACGAGGCGGTGGGTGCCCTGCTCGACGGAGAGGGTTCCGTAGGCGTACGGGGCCTTGACGACGAAGGTGGTCGACTTGATGCCGGCCTCCTCCGCGTAGGAGGTCTCGTAGATCTCGGTCGGGTAGCCGTGGCGCTCGGCCCAGCGCAGGTACATGCGCTGGAGGCGCTCGGCGAAGTCGGAGGCGTCGACGCCGCCGGCCTCGGCGCGGATGTTGACCAGGGCCTCGCGCTCGGCGTACTCGCCGGAGAGCAGGGTCCGGACCTCCATCTCGTCCAGCGCCTTGCGCACGGAGACCAGCTCGGTCTCCGCCTCGGCGAGGGTGTCCGCGTCGTCCATCTCCTGGGCGAGCTCGAAGAGCACGGAGAGGTCGTCGATGCGGCCACGGAGGGTCTCGGTCTTGCGGACCTCGGCCTGGAGGTGCGAAAGCTTGCTCGTGATCTTCTGGGCGGCTTCCGGGTCGTCCCACAGGGACGGCGCGGCGGCCTGCTCCTCGAGCACGGCGATATCTGCCCTCAGCTTGTCGAGGTCCAGGACGGCCTCGATCGACCCCATGGTCGAGGAGAGGGACTTCAGCTCTTCGGAAACATCGACGACTGCCACGGGTCCAGCGTAGCCGGTCGCGGGACGGCACTCTCCGGCCAGGCCGGCTCGGCCCGTACGGATATGCGCTCGCACGGGCGTACGCTCAGCATATGACCGTCCCCCTCGTGAAGCGCCGCCATGTGGACCACATGCGTGTCACCACCACGAGCTGTCTGCCGCCGGACCTCGCACGAGCCTGATCCACCCCGATCCGACTTCGGTCCTGTACGCGGACACCCGGCCCCGGCGCCACCCCTGCCGACGGCCCGTCCCACCCGCTGCCCCGCCATCTCAGGGGAACAGGACCCCGTGACATCCGAAACGGAGCCGTCATGCCGTCCGCGCACCCTTCCTCCTCCTCCCGTGCCGACTCTGGCACCACCTCCCTCACGACCTCCCTCGCCGTCATCGACCTGTCCCGGGCCGACGACCCCGCCGAGCGCGAGGACTTCCTGCGGCAGCTGCACGCGGCCGCCCGGGACACCGGTTTCCTGTATCTGACAGGGCACGGGATCAGCGCGTCGGAAACCGCCCGCATCCTCGACCTGACCAGAGCCTTCTTCGCGCTCCCGGAGGCCGATCGGCTGGCCGTGAGCAACCTCAACTCCCCGCACTTCCGCGGCTACACCCGGATCGGGCACGAGCTGACCGGCGGCGCCTCCGACTGGCGGGACCAGTTGGACGTGGGCGCCGAGCGGCCGGCGCCGGCGGTCGGCCCGGACGACCCGGCCTTCCTGTGGCTGGAGGGCCCGAACCAGTGGCCGGCGGCCCTGCCGGAACTCCGCACGACCGTCCTGGACTGGCAGTCCCGCCTCGCCGCGGTGGCGCACCGCCTGCTGCGGGAGCTGCTGACCTCGATCGGCGCCCCCGCGGACTTCTTCGACGCGGCCTTCGCCGACCGACCCCACCTGCACACGAAGCTGATCCGCTATCCCGGGTCCGCCCCGACCGGCGCGGACCAGGGCGTGGGCGCGCACAAGGACTACGGCTTCCTGACGCTGCTGCTCCAGGACTCGGTGGGCGGGCTGCAGGTCGTGCGGGACGGGCGCTACGTCGACATCCCGCCGATCCCGGGGGCCTTCGTGGTCAACCTGGGCGAGCTGCTGGAGATAGCGACGGAGGGCTACCTGCGGGCCACCGACCACCGGGTGGTGAGCCCGCCGGGGGCGCAGGAGCGCTTCTCGGTGCCGTTCTTCTACAACCCGCGGCTGGACGCGGTGGTGGAGACCGTCCCCGGCGCGTACCTGAGCGAGGCGCCGGGCGTGGCCCACGACGCGTCGAACCCGCTGCACGCCGAGTACGGCCGCAACGAGCTGAAGGGGTGGGTACGGGCCCACCCGACCGTGGCCCGACGCTGGCACCCGGAGCTGGTCTCGGCGTAGCCGTGCGCGGGCCGCGGTGCGGCCGGGTCCGGCGGACGACGCGTGCCGACCCGGCCCGCCCGCGTCCGGGGCCCGGCCGGCCCGGTCGTGGGCCCCGCTACGGGACCGCCGTGCCCGACTGCCTGGTGTCCTGCGGTGCGGGGGCGGCGTCCCCGTCGGACACGGCGAGCCAGGTGCCCAGCCCGACCGCCGCCACCAGGGCCACCGCCGAGGCGGACAGCACGAGCCGGCGCTTGCGGACCGTCTCGGCCCGGTGCCGGGCGGAGCCGGGCCGGTGGCCGCCCGCGGGGCGCGGGACGCGGGCGGTGCCCAGCGCGCCCCCGGCCAGCTCGTCCGGGCCGGGCACCCGCATCGAGGTGTGCGTGTCCCGGTTGGAGTCCGTCGCCGAGCCGGGGACCAGCGGCACCACGCCCCGCCGTCGTACCGGGTCCGCGGACTTCTCCTCGGTCTGTTCCGGTTCCGTGTCGGCCTCGTCCGGCTCGTCCACGTCCAGGGGCGGGATGCCGGCCAGCATCGGCAGCAGGTCCCGCAGCCGGGTCGAGAGTTCCGAGGCCCGCAGCCGCGAGGCCGGCGCCTTGGCGAGGCACTGCACCATGAGCTGCCACAGCTCTTCCGGGATGCCGGGCAGCGGTACGACGGTCTCGGTCACGTGTCGGCGCAGCACCGCCCCGGGGTGCCCGCCGCCGAACGGAGTGAACCCCGCGAGCAGCTCGTACAGCACCGTGGCCAGTGCGTAGATGTCGACGGCCGCGCGCGGCGGCAGGCCCTCCACGATCTCGGGGGCCAGGTAGTCGGGCGTGCCGATGATCCGGGTGGTGGGCGCCGAGGCGCGGCCTCCGGTGCTGCGGCGCGGCGAGTCGATCAGCTTCGCGACGCCGAAGTCGGTCAGCAGCGCCGGGTGGGCGCCTCCGGGGCCGAGCGGGCCCTGCATGTCGAGCAGGACGTTCTCCGGCTTGACGTCGCGGTGCACGACGCCCGCCGCGTGCGCCGCCGCCAGCGCGTCAGCGACGTCGGCGACGATGGCCACGGCCGACTCGGGGGCGAGCCGTCGTTCGCGGTCGAGCCGCGTCCGCAGGTCCGTGCCGCGGACGAGGTCCATGACGAGGGCGAGGTCGTTGCCGTCGACGACGAGGTCGCGGACGGACACGACGTGGGGGTGTTCCAGGCCGAGCAGCGCGCTGCGCTCCTGGACGAACCGTCCGACCAGCTCCTGGTCGGACGCGAGGTCCTCGCGCAGCAGTTTGACGGCGACGGGGCCTTCCGGCCCCTCGCCCAGCCACACCGTGCCCGCGCTGCCGCGCCCAAGGATCTGGTGCGCGGTGTACCGGCTGCCGATCTTCCGTGCCACGACTGCTCCCTCAGCGGCTGGCCTACGCACCAAAGCTACGCGGCCGGGTGGGCGTTGAACGCCCCGCATCGCGGCGACCTTCACTTCTGCGGGCGAAATCACGTCCCAGAAGTCGACAAATCCACGAAGTCGGTGCCGCGGGGGTGTCCCGAACGCCTCCTGGTGGACCGTCAGCAGGCCGTCAGGGGGTGGATCCGCCGGAGCCGCCGGCGGAGTCGCCGATGGTGGTGACCCAGTCGACCGCGTCCGAGCCCCACGTCCACACCTGGTCCCACCAGCCGCGTCCGGTGCCGACCCACTCCTGGAGCGGGGTGAGTTCCCAGACCAGCCAGCCCGCCACGAAGAACAGCAGGATCATGACGACGCAGCCCTTGAGGCAGCCCAGGCCGGGGATCCGGACCGGGTTGGCACTGCGGCGACGCGGCTCGCGGGGTTCACGCGGGGCCTGCTGCCGGGGCGGCGGACCCTGGGGCCGGGTGGGCTGCTGGTACTGCGGCTGCTGCTGGGGCGGCTGCTGGTACTGCGGCTGGTGGGCCGGCTGGTGCTGCTGCGGCTGCTGGTACTGCTGCGGCGGCGGGCCCTGACGGTACGGCTGCTGCTGCGGCGGCTGCTGGTACTGGGGCTGATGCGCGGGCGGCTGCCGGTACTGCTGCGGCGGCGGGCCCTGGTGGTACGGCTGCTGTTGGGGTCGCTGCTGGGGCGGCGGGGGCGCCTGGCGCTGCGGGCGGCGGCGCAGCGGGTCCTCGCTCGGGTCGAGGTACTGCATCTGCGTCTGCTCGTTGCGGTCGCGGGCGGCCCGCATCTGCGACTGCCAGGGGTGCACCCCGTCCTGTACGGGCGGCATGACGGACGTCGGGTCCGCACCGCCCGCCCCGGTGGCGGGCAGCACGGAGGTGGCGTCGGCCGCGCCGACCGGCGGCAGGACGCTGGTCATGCCGTTCGGGTCGTATCCGCCCATCGGGGAGCCGGCGCCGCCGGGGAGCGCCTGGGTGGCGTCCGCGACGCCGGGGGTCGCGGGGACCGGGGCGGGCGAGGGGTCGGGGGCCAGCAGCGCGGCGACGCCGAGCGCGGCCTCCACCTCGGCGGGCGAGGAGTGCACTCCGATGCCGGAGGCGACCACGCGCAGACCGCGCGCCAGGCTCTCGGCGCTCGGGCGTTCACCGGGCTCCTTGCGCAGGCAGCGCTCTATGACCGTCCAGAGCGGCTCGGGCAGGTTCGCGGGGCGCTGCGGGTCCTCGCTGAGGTGGCGGTGGAGCACTTCGAGTGCGGTGCCGCCGGCGAACGGCGGGCGGCCGGTGACCAGCTCGTAGAGCAGGATGCCGGCGCCGTAGATGTCGACGGCGGAGGTCTGGGGGCGGCCCTCGGCGGACTCGGGGGCCACGTAGGAGGGGGTGCCGACGAACTCGTGGGTGCGGGTCAGGCCCGGGGAGTCGGCGAGGCGCGCGATGCCGAAGTCGGTGAGCATCGGCTTCATCTGGCCGCCGCGTTCGTCCAGCAGGACGTTGGCGGGCTTCAGGTCCCGGTGGACCACGCCGTCGGCGTGGCTGGCGGCGAGCGCGTCCGCGATCTGGGCGGTCAGCAGGCTCGCGGCGACGGGGCTGAAGGGGCCGTTCTCGCGGAGGTAGCGGTGCAGGTCCGGGCCGTCGATCAGGTCCATGACCAGGGCCAGCAGGTCGCCCTCGACGACGAGGTCGCGCGTGCGGACGATGTTGGGGTGGGTCAGGCGCAGCAGGACGGAGCGTTCGCGAAGGAAGCGCATCACGATGTCCGGGTCCTGGGCCAGCTCCTCCTTGAGGACCTTGATGGCCACGGTCTCGCCGGGCTGCCCGGCGACGGCGGCCTCCGCACCGGCGGTCTCCCGCTGGCGGGCGCGCCAGACGGTGCCCGTGGCGCCGCGCCCGAGCGGCTCCTCGAGCAGGTATTTGCTGCCGACTGGCCGCACGTCTCGCGCTCCCCTGCTGTCGTCTGACTGTCGTCTGGTTTCGGCTGTTTCCGCCGTGGGTTTTCCGGCCCACTCTAGGGGGTGTCCCGGATGAAGACGCCGGGCATCGAAGGTTGGTTGCCGTACATATGTACGAAGAGTGAGTTTTACCGGGTATGCCGGAGGCGATTTTGCTTGGCTTTCGTCGACTCGCTTGTCCGTATGTGAGCGACGAGTGGTTCGGGTCACGATCGATCAAGATCATTTGTTGCCGGGTGCCGGGCGTGTTGTCCGCGACAGGTGCGAGGATGCACCCGTACGGAACGGCGGGGACGGGAGCCCCTCCTTCCGGCATACCTGACCGGACGACGCGTCCGTGCCGGGTGGGGGGTCATCGGGCCGGCACGTCCCGCCGTTCCCCTGCCGGGCGCACGCACCGTGCACTGCGCACCGCGCAGAAGGGACCGCTGACGGCGATGCAGATCCGGCTGACCGTCCTCGGGTCGCGCAGCGGCCACCAGACCTCCGGCGCGCCCGTCGGCTGCGACGTGCTCGTCACCGCGCCCCTCGGGACCGCGCTGGCCGCCGTCGCCTCCGGCCTCGCGGCGACCGTGGGCGGACCCGACACCGGGGGCACCGTCGTGCTGTACGCCGGTACGGAGCGGCTCGACCTCCAGCGGCGGATCCTGGGCGAGCCCCCCCTGGTGGACGGGGCCGTCCTGGTCCTGCACGCGCCCGCTCCGGACGGGTTGCCCGCGCTGCCCGAGGACGGACCGGCCGCCCCCCAGCTCCACGTGGTCGCCGGTCCGGACGCGGGCGGGGTGCACCTGCTGCACCCCGGGGCGGTACGGATCGGACGCTCGGCCGACGCGGACGTGCCGCTGGACGACCCCGACGTGTCGCGGCTGCACTGCGCGGTGACGGTGATGTCGGACGGGCGGGTGGCCGTCGCCGACCTCGGCTCCACGAACGGCACGACCCTGGACGGCGCCCCCGTCGGAGGGCGGACGGTGCCACTGGTGCCAGGAGCATTGCTGCGGATCGGCGAATCGACCCTCCGGCTGGCGGCCCGGGGCACGGCGCCGGCGCTGCCCGTGGTGCCGGACCTGGAGGGTCACCTGTCCCTGCCGGGAACCTCGGGCGTCGCGGGCGGTCCCGGCACCGGGACCGACGCCGGGATCGGGATCGGCCCCGACGGCGCGGGCCCGGACGGTGTGAGCACTCCGTACGCGGGGGCGCGGACGCCGGCCCGCCACCCGGACCACCACCCGGCCCCGTTCCCCGGCCCCGGGCACACACCCGATCTCCCCGACTCCGACTCCGACGCGACCGGCGGTGGGCAGGGCGCCACCCCCGCGTTCGAACCCCGGCGGCGCGGGATCGGGGCGTGGGCGCGCAAGTGGGTGCGGGGCGAGGACATCGCCGAGCCGGCCGCCGAGGCCGAGCCGGCGCCGACCGCGCGCCCCTCCGCCGACGACCCCGCCACCCTGCTCCTCGCCGCCCTCGGGCCCACGGGGCGGCTCTGGTCCCGCCCGCCGGGCGCCCTCGACGTCGGTCTCGGCGCCGGCAGCCGGGTCGAACTCCGCGAGGCCGGGGCGCTGGGAATCGCCGGTCCGCGGGCCCGCCTCACCGGCGTGGCCCGGTCCGTGATCGCCCAACTCGCCGGACTGCACGCGCCGGGCCGGCTGGAGATCGTGCTGGTCTGCGCGGGTCGCGGCCGGGGCCTCCAGGAGCGGCGCGCCGACTGGGGCTGGCTCGGCTGGCTCCCGCACGTGCGCCCCGCCCACGGCCAGGACTGCCGGCTGCTCCTCGCGTTCGACCGCGATCAGGCCGTCGCCCGCGCCGGCGAGCTGACCCGCCGGCTCGACGAGAGTCCGCTCGGCGCCGGTTGGGCGACCGCCGGGCCGGACGCGGTGCGCCGGGTCGCGAGCACGTACGAGGGCCCGTACACGCTCCTCGTCCTGGACGGCGACCCCGGCGCGGGGCCGCTGCGCGACGTCACCGGACGTCTGGCCTCGCACGGGCCCGCCGCCGGAATCCATGTACTGGCCCTCGCGGAGGCACCGGCCGCGACGCCGGCGAGCCCGGTCTCCGACACGTACGAGACGGCCTGCTCGGGCTCCCCCGCGTTCCGGGACTGCGGGGCGGTCGCCCTGCTCAGCGGTGATGTCGCCACCGCCGTACGGACCTTCGCGGTCGTCGGCGGCAGACCCGTCCCGCCCGGCACGACCGCCGTGGCCGACGCCGTGTCCGCGGCGTGGGCGGAGCGGTTCGCCCGCGCCCTCGCCCCGTTGCGCGCGGAGTCCACGGCCACCGAGGCCCAGCGGCCGGCGACCGCCTCGTTGCCGCAGACGGCGCGGCTCCTGGACGAGCTGGGTCTGGCGCGGGCCACCCCGGCGTCCCTGATGGCCCGGTGGGCGGCCGGCACGGAGCAGGGCCAGGGTGTCGGCGGGCTCGCCGAGGTGGTGCTCGGTACCGGCCGGCGCGGTGCGGTCGGGGCCGAGCTGGTCCACGACGGCCCCCACCTGTTGATCGAGGGGCCCGCCGGCAGCGGCCGGACCGAGCTGCTGCGCTCGGTGGCCGCCTCCCTCGCCGCCGCGGCCCGCCCCGACCGGCTGGGGCTCGTCCTGCTCGACGGCGCCGGCGGCGAGCGGGGTGACGGGCTGCTGCCCTGCACCGAGTTGCCGCACGTCTCGGCGCATCTCGTGGCCTCGGACCCACTGCGGATGCGGGAGTTCGCGCAGGCGCTGGGCGCCGAGCTGAAGCGCCGGCACGAGTTGTTGGACGGGGTGCCGTTCAGCGAGTGGCACGCCCGGCGGGAGGTGTCCGACCGGATGGTCGCGCCCCGCCGGCCCACTCCCGGCGAGCTGAGCGGCGACCTCGACTCGCAGCGTTCGGGGACCCTGCGGCTGCGTTCCGCCGCCGCCCGTACCGATCCGGTGTCCGGTCCGGGGCCGCTGCCCCGACTGGTGCTGCTGGTCGACGACTTCGACGCGCTGGTCGCGCCGGGACTCGGCAGCACGGGGCGTCCCGCCGCCGGTTCGGTGGTCCGGATCCTGGAGGGGGTGGCCCGCGAGGGTGCCCGGCTCGGGGTGCACCTGGTCGCCACCACCGCCCGCCCGGACCGCACGGCCGACACCGAACTGTCCCGCCTCGCCCGGCTGCGGGTCGAGCTGGACGCCCCGGACCAGCCCGGTCCCGGACGCGGTGTGCTCCGGTACGCGGACGGTCGGGTGGTTCCGTTCCAGGGCGGCCGGGTCACCGGTCGGATCCCGCGGACGGCGACGTCGAGGCCGACCGTGGTCCCGGTGGAGTGGGAGCGTATGGGTGATCCGCCGGCCCGGCGCCCGGTCCGCGAGCTGGGCAACGGGCCCACCGACCTGGCGCTGTTGGCCAGCGCCCTGGAGCGGGCGTCGCGCCTGGTCTCGGCGACGCCGGTGCGGTTCCCGGCCGCCCCGTAGGCACCCGTCCGCCCCGCCGGCACCGCGCGCGGCGGGCCCTTCCGGCCGCCGGCGCACGCCGGTTCCCGGCCCTCGCACGCCCCGACGCGGTATTGCGGGGGTGCGCGGGTCGGCGTAGACCTTGTGGCACGGGACACACCATCAGCGCCGGACGGGCATCGGGGGCAGAACCATGCGCAGTCAGCAGGGAACCAGCCGCACGAAGAGCCGCAGGAAGTACCTCAGAAGCCGTACGAGGAGCCGCGCGTGGGCCGCGTTGATCGCGGCGGGCGCGCTCGCCCTCACCGGGTGCGGCGGCGCGGACAAGAAGGAAGAGACGCCGTCGTCCGGCGAGGCGCCGACCGGGCCCCGGGTGGAATTACCTCGGCTGGCCGGGGAGAAGCTGGAGGTCGCGGCGGTCTGGACGGGTCCGGAACAGGCCAACTTCACGAAGGTGTTGAAGGAGTTCGAGAAGCGGACCGGCGCCACGGTGACGTTCGTCCCGGCGCAGGACCCGATCGTCACCTTCCTCGGTACGAAGATCGCGGGCGGCGCCCCGCCGGACGTGGCCCTGCTCCCGCAGGTCGGAGCGCTGGTGTCCGCGGTGGAGAAGAAGTGGGCGCAGCCGGTGGGTCCGGAGGCCAAGGCCCAGCTGGACAAGAACTACTCGAACGGGTGGAAGAAGCTCGGAGCGGTCGACGGCGCCCAGTACGGCGTGTATTACAAGGCGGCCAACAAGTCGCTGATCTGGTACAACGCCAAGGCCTTCGAGGCGGCGGGCGTGCAGCCCCCGAAGACCTGGAAGGACCTGCTGACGGCGGCCGACACGCTGTCCGCCTCCGGCACCCCGGCGGTGTCGGTGGCCGGTGCGGACGGCTGGACGCTGACGGACTGGTTCGAGAACGTCTACCTCTCCCAGGCCGGCCCGGACATGTACGACAAGCTGGCGAAGCACGAGATCAAGTGGACGGACGACAGCGTCAAGCGGGCGCTGACGACCCTCGGCGAGCTGTTCGGCCGCAAGGACTTCCTGGCGGGCGGACCGAGCGGGGCCCTGTCCACGGAGTTCCCGAAGTCGGTGACGCAGACCTTCACCGGTGGCGACCGGCCGGCGGCGGCGATGGTCTTCGAGGGCGACTTCGTGGCGGTGAACATCGCGCAGACCGAGGCGAAGGTCGGCGAGGACGCCCTGGTGTTCCCCTTCCCGGCGGTCGGCGACAAGGCCCCGGTGGTCTCGGGTGGTGACGTGGCGGTCGCGTTGAAGCCCTCGAAGGGCGCGCAGGCGCTGTTGACGTTCCTGGCCTCGGCGGACGCCGCGGAGATCCAGGCCCGCGAGGGCGGTTTCGTCTCCCCGAACAAGTCGGTGAACCCGGCCGCCTACCCGAACGCCATCCAGCGGGACATCGCGAAGGCGCTGATCGCGGCCGGCGACGACTTCCGCTTCGACCTGTCGGACCAGGCTCCGGCGGCCTTCGGCGGCACCCCGGGCGCGGGCGAGTGGAAGCACCTCCAGGACTTCCTGGCGAACCCGGCGGACGTGGCGGGCGCCCAGGCCAAACTGGAGAGTGACGCGGCCAAGGCGTACGGGAACTGACCGGTGGCCACCAAAGTCGCCACCGCGGCCGGGGCCGTCGCCGCCCCGGGCGGCACCGGGCGCAGGGGTTCCGCGGAAGCCCGACGCCGCCGGCTGATCGCGGCGGCGTTCCTCCTCCCGGCCCTGCTGCTGCTCGGCGCGCTCGTCGTGCACCCGATCGGCTATTCGGTCTACCGCAGTTTCTTCGACCGCTCCGGCGACACCTTCGTGGGCGGCGGCAACTACCGGGAGATCCTGAACGACGACACGATCCGCACCGCCCTGAAGAACACCGCGATCTGGGTGGTGCTGGCCCCCACGACCGCGACCGCCCTCGGGCTGATCTTCGCGGTGCTCACCGAACGGGTCCGCTGGGGGACGGCGTTCAAGCTGCTCGTGTTCATGCCGATGGCGATCTCGATGCTGGCGGCGGGCATCATCTTCCGGCTCGTGTACGACCACGATCCCGACCGGGGCGTGGCCAACGCGGTGTGGGTGGGGGTGCACGACACCTTCGCGGAGGCCTCGGCGTTCCCGAAGGCCCGCCCGGGCCGGGACTCCCCGCTGGCACCGGCCGACGGGGGCGGGTACGTGACGCGTGATCCCGTACGGGCGGGCGTGCCCGCGCTGCTCCCGCTGGTCGGCGTGGCCCCGGAGGCGCTGCCCGAGGGCACCCGTGCCGCGCGGCCCGCCGCCGCCGAGCCCGGCAAGGTCACCGGCACCGCCTGGCAGGACTTCACCCGGGGCGGGGGCGGTCGGACGAACGCGGTGGACCCGACCGAGTCGGCGTTCGCGGGGATGCGGATCGAGGCGGTGAAGGACGGCGCGGTGGTCGACTCGGCGTCGGCCCGCGCCGATGGCACGTTCACCCTGTCCGAGCGGGCCGACGGGGCGCTGCTGCGGCTGCCCGCCTCGAACTTCCGGGAGGCGTACGCGGGGGTCCAGTGGCTGGGTCCGGCGCTGGTGACCCCGGCGATCATCGGCGCGTACGTGTGGATGTGGGCCGGTTTCGCGATGGTGTTGATCGGGGCCGGGTTGGCGTCCGTACCGCGTGAGCTGCTGGAGGCGGCGCGGGTGGACGGGGCGAGCGAGTGGCAGGTGTTCCGGCGGATCACCGTGCCGCTGTTGGCGCCCGTCCTGGCGGTGGTCCTGGTCACGCTGGTCATCAACGTGATGAAGGTCTTCGACCTGGTCTTCGTGATCGCGCCGGGCGCGGTCCAGGACGACGCGAACGTGCTCGCGTTCCAGCTGTACCGCACCTCTTTCGGCACGAACGCCGACCCGGGGCTGGGCAGCGCCATCGCCGTGCTGCTGTTGGTGCTGGTGGTGCCGGTGATGCTCTACAACATTCGCCGGATGCGCCGGGAGGCCCGCCGATGAGCGCACAGTCCCTCGCCTCCCGCGCGGCCGGCGGGGTGCTGCGGGTCTTCCTGATCCTCGCCGGCCTGTTCTGGCTGGTGCCCACCCTCGGGCTGCTGATCTCCTCCTTCCTCTCCCCGACCGGCCTCAACGAGGGCGGCTGGTGGCAGGCGCTGAGCGCGCCGTCGCGGCTGACCGCCGACAACTACCAGCGGCTGTTGGCCGACGACACGATCACCGGCTCGCTGCTGAGCACCGTCGCCATCGCCGTTCCTGCGACGCTGCTCGTCCTCGTGTTGGGCGCGTTCGCCGGATACGCCTTCGCCTGGCTGGAGTTCCCGGGCCGGGACTGGTTGTTCCTGATCGTGGTGGGGCTGTTGGTGGTGCCCGTCCAGGTGGCCCTGATCCCGGTGTCGGAACTCTTCGGTTCCATCGGCCTGTTCGAGACGACGGCGGGGGTGGTGCTGTTCCACACGGCCTTCGGGCTGCCGTTCGCGGTGTTCCTGTTGCGGAACTTCTTCGCGGAGATCCCGCGCGAGCTGTTGGAGGCGGCCCGTCTCGACGGGGCGGGTGAACTGCGGCTGTTCGCGCGGGTGGTGCTGCCGCTCGGCGGTCCGGCCATCGCCTCGCTCGGGATCTTCCAGTTCCTGTGGGTGTGGAACGACATGCTGGTGGCGCTGGTCTTCGCGGACTCGGCGAACCCGCCGATCACGGTGGCGCTCCAGCAGCAGGTGCGCCAGTTCGGGAACAACATCGACGTGCTGGCGCCCGGCGCGTTCCTGTCGATGCTGGTGCCGCTGGTGGTCTTCTTCGCCTTCCAGCGGCAGTTCGTCTCGGGGGTGATGGCCGGGGCGATCAAGTGACCGGTGCGCGATCACCGGACCGGTGCGAGCGTCGGCGCGGGTGGCGGGCGGGCAGGGCGCCGGGGCGGCCGATCGTGATCCACGCCGAGGACGGGGAGGCGTACGAGGCCGCGCGCGGCACGTACATCGACCTGCGGGCCTGTCCGCCGGGCGCCATCGCCCGCACCGAGGACGAGCGGGTGGACATCTTCGCGACCGGCCACTGGCGGGGCGCCCGGTCGGCCCGACCGAGGGCGGCCGTCCGCTCGCGCTTCCGCTCCCACGACGCCGGCCACGCCGCCGAGCGGGTCGTGCGCCGCGTCTTCCCGGGCCGGTGCGCACCGACCCCGCCGATCGCGCCCCCCGGAGGACCGCCGGCCCGCCCCGGCGGCTCCCGCACCGCCCCCGGAATCCGCGCCGGCCCACCTCGTGGCGGGCCCGTGGCCGTAGGGGCGACGGAGGCTAGGCGGTGAGGCCGGCGACGACCGAGCGGGCCAGTGCGTCGAGGTACGGTCCCGCCACGGGTTCGCGTACGACGACCTGGCGCCAGTACAGCGGCCCGATCGCCAGGTCGAGGGCCCTCGACGGGTCGGTTCCGGCGGCCAGTTCGCCCCGTGCGACGGCCTCGGAGACGATCCCCTCGGCCATCCGCCGCTCCCCTTCGAGGAGGGCTCCGCGCACGGCGTCCGCGAGCTCCGGGTTCCGTGCCGCCTCGACGAGCAGGTCGGGGATCACGGCGGAGGCGACCGGGTGGCTCAGCAGGTGGGACATGACCTCCAGCAGGGCTCGTACGTCGCCGTACAGCGAGCCCGTCGCCGGCGCGGGCAGCCCGTCGCCGGCGAAGGCCCCGACGAGGTCCAGGACCAGGTGCAGCTTGGACTTCCACCGCCGGTAGACGGCGGTCTTGCCGACGCCGGCCCGGCGGGCGACGGCCTCGATGGACATCCGGGCGAAGCCGACCGACGCGAGTTCCGCCAGCACGGCCGCCCGGATCGCCTCGGTCACGTCCTCGCGCAGTACGGCGGCCCCGGCGGGGGCCCGGCGGGCGGGGGCGGCGGCGGGCTCGGTGGTCATGCGGAGAGCATAGCCGCGCACACCGGCACCCACACGTCACGACGATACGGTTGCGTTCCGACGTCCAGCGCCCTAACCTCGCCGTAGCGACGATACGGGCCCGTTCCGTTGTCGCCCGAGTCCGACCCTTCGAAAGCGCACCCCGTCGAAAGCGCACCCCGTGGACAGCGCGCCCCGTCGAAAGCGACCCCCGTGACCTCGACCCCCGTGACCCACCACGCCCCCTCGCCGGCGGAGCTGGCGGCGGCCCACGGCCTGACCGTGAGCGGCGCCCGCCCCTCCCTCCCCCGCTACGTCGCGCAGCTCTGGGGTCGGCGCCACTTCGTGACGGCCCACGCCACCGCCCGGATGCACGCCACGTACAGCACGGCCCGACTCGGGCAGGTCTGGCACCTCGTGACCCCCCTGCTGAACGCGGCCGTCTACTACCTCGTCTTCGGCATCGTGATGAAGGCCCGCCACGGCGTGCCCGACTACGTGCCGTTCCTGCTCACCGGCGTCTTCGTCTGGGACTTCATCGGAAGTTCCGTCAACGCCGGCACCCGCGCCGTGCACGGCAACCTCGGCCTGGTCCGCGCCCTGCACTTCCCGCGCGCGAGCCTGCCCGTCTCCACCGTCGTCCAGCTCTTCCAGCAGCTCCTCGTCACCATGGGCGCGCTGGTCGTGCTGCTCCTGGCCTTCGGGCAGACCCCCGGCCCGGCCTGGCTCCTGGCCGTGCCCGCCCTCGTCCTGATGGCCGTCTTCTGCACCGGCTGCGCCCTGGTCATGGCCCGCGTCGGCGCCAAGAACCCGGACGTCAGCCAGCTGATGCCGTTCGTCCTGCGCACGTGGATGTACTCCTCGGGCGTGATGTGGTCCATCGACCAGATGCTCGGCAAGGACGACCTGCCGCACTGGATCGAGACGGCCCTGAAACTCAACCCCGCCGCCCTCTACATCGACCTCGTGCGCTTCGCCCTGATCGACGGCTTCAAGGCCGCGTCGCTCCCGCCCCACGTCTGGCCCCTCGCGATCGGCTGGGCCCTGCTCGCCGGCGTCGGCGGGTTCGTCTACTTCTGGAAGGCAGAGGAGGAGTACGGCCGTGGCTGACCTCTCGATCCCGACCAGCACCACCCCCACCCCCGGAGCCCCTGCTCCCGACACCCGCGTCCCGACCGTCATCGCCGACGACGTCCACGTCGTCTACAAGGTCCACGGCGCCGCCGGCCCCAAGGGCGGCGCGAGCGCCGCCCTCGGCCGGCTCCTCTCCCGCCGGCCCGTCCCCGCCGTCCGAGAGGTGCACGCCGTCCGGGGTGTCAACTTCACCGCGTACCGGGGGGAGGCCATCGGCCTCATCGGCACCAACGGCTCGGGAAAGTCCACCCTGCTCAAGGCCATCGCCGGCCTCCAGCCCGTGACGAGCGGCGCCGTCTACTCCCACGGGCAGCCCTCCCTGCTCGGGGTGAACGCCGCCCTGATGAACGACCTGACCGGCGAACGGAACGTCATCCTCGGCGGCCTCGCGATGGGCATGACCCGCCGGCGGATCCGCGAGTGCTACCAGGACATCGTCGACTTCTCCGGGATCAACGAACGGGACGACTTCATCTCCCTGCCGATGCGCACCTACTCCTCCGGCATGGGCGCCCGGCTGCGGTTCTCCATCGCCGCCGCCAAGGACCACGACGTGCTGATGATCGACGAGGCCCTGGCCACCGGAGACGCCGGGTTCCAGCGCCGCAGTCAGGCCCGCATCGAGGAACTGCGCGAGCGCGCCGGCACCGTCTTCCTCGTCAGCCACGGCATCGGCACGATCCGCGCCACCTGCGACCGGGCCATCTGGCTGGAATCGGGCGTGCTGCGCATGGACGGCCCGTCCGCCGAGGTCTGCGACGCGTACGAGGCCTTCACCCGGACGAAGTGATCCCACCCCGGCGCCGGAAGCGGGCGCACCGACGCCGAAGGGGCGCCCGGGCCGGTGAGAACCGGTCCGGGCGCCCCTTTCACGCATGCGTCTAGACGTGCGTCCGCAGCAGGGAGCGCATGGTCCGCATCGCGACGGACAGGTTCGCCAGGTCGAAGTCGTCCGAGCCCCGGATCTCCTCCAGGGTCGTCCGCGCACGCCCGATGATCGCCGCGTTCTTCTCCTCCCACGCCTTGAAGCGCTCCTCGGGAGTCGACTCGCCGTTGCCCACCGCCAACACGTCGGCGGTCAGGGCCGCGTGCGCCGCGAACAGGTCCTCGCGGATGGAGGCGCGGGCCATCGACTGCCAGCGGTCGGACCGCGGCAGCTCGATGATCCGGTCCATCAGCTGGGTGATGTCCAGCCGGTCCGCGAGGTCGTAGTAGACCTCCGCGACGTCCAGCGGGTCGACGCCCGTACGGTCCGCGATGGCGACGATGTCGAGCGTCGGGAAGGCGGACGAGAAGCCGGCCACCTTCGCCGCCAGCTCCTCCGGCACACCCTCACCGACCAGCTCGTCCATGATCGACCGGTACCACTCCAGGTCCGCGCCGCGCACCAGCCTCGGCAGCTCGTCCCAGACCCGCGCCACCCGCTCGCGGAACAGCTCGATGGTCTCGGTGATCTCCAGCGGCTGCGGCCGGTTGTTCAGCAGCCAACGGGTACCGCGCTCGACCAGGCGCCGCGAGTGCAGCCGCACCCGGGTCTGGACGTCGGCGGCGACCTTGTTGTCGAGGGCCTCGACGTCGTCCCACACCCCGGCCATGCCGAAGATCTCGCGGGCCGAGAGCTGCGCCCGGACGATCTCCTCCGTGGACGCGCCGGTCTCCTCCCGCAGACGGTGCAGGAAGGTCGAACCACCGGTGTTGACGGTGTCGTTGACCAGCAGCGTGGTGATGATCTCCCGGCGCAGCGCGTGCGCGTCGATCTGCTCCGGGAACTTCGCGAGCAGGGCGCCCGGGAAGTACGCGTGGAGCAGTCGGCGCAGGTACGGGTCGTCCGGCAGCCCGGTGGCGATCAGCTCGTCCGCGACCGTGATCTTCGTGTAGGCGAAGAGGACGGCCAGCTCGGGCTGGGTCAGCCCCTTGCCGTTGCTCAGCAGCTCGCGGATCTGCCGGTCCGTGGGCAGGAACTCCAGCCCGCGGTTGAGCAGCCCGTCCCGCTCCAGGCGGCGCATGAAGCGCTGCTGGGCGTGGAGCAGGCTGGGCGCCTGGGCGGCGCCGTTGGCCAGGGCGGTGTTCTGCGCGTAGTTGTTGCGCAGCACCAGGCGGCCGACCTCGTCGGTCATCTCGGCCAGCAGCTTGTTGCGCTGCTTGACGGTCATGTCGCCGTCCGTGACGACCGCGTTCAGCAGGATCTTGATGTTCACCTCGTGGTCGGAGGTGTCCACGCCGGCGCTGTTGTCGATGGCGTCGGTGTTGATCTTGCCGCCCTCGCCGCCGGCTCCGGTGCGGGCGAACTCGATGCGGCCGAGCTGGGTCAGACCCAGGTTGCCGCCCTCGCCGATGACCTGCGCGCGGACGTCCGAACCGTTGACGCGGATCGCGTCGTTGGCCTTGTCGCCGACGTCGGCGTGCGTCTCGGCGGTCGCCTTGACGTACGTGCCGATGCCGCCGTTCCACAGCAGGTCCACGGGGGCCTGGAGGATGGCCTGCATCAGGTCGGCCGGGGTCATCTTGGTGATGCCCGCCTCGATGCCGAGGGCCGCGCGGACCTGCGCGTTGACCGGGATGGCCTTGGCGGTGCGGGGGTGGATGCCGCCGCCCGCGGACAGCAGCTCGGTCTTGTAGTCGGCCCACGAGGACCGCGGCAGGTCGAACAGGCGCCGGCGCTCGGCGTAGGAGACGGCCGCGTCCGGGTTCGGGTCGATGAAGATGTGCCGGTGGTCGAAGGCGGCGACCAGGCGGATGTGCTCGGAGAGCAGCATCCCGTTGCCGAACACGTCACCGGACATGTCACCGACGCCGACGACCGTGAAGTCCTGGGTCTGGGTGTCGTGCCCCAGCTCGCGGAAGTGCCGCTTCACGGACTCCCAGGCGCCGCGGGCGGTGATGCCCATGCCCTTGTGGTCGTAGCCGGCCGAGCCGCCCGAGGCGAAGGCGTCGCCCAGCCAGAAGCCGTAGGCCTCGGCGACCCCGTTGGCGATGTCGGAGAAGGTCGCGGTGCCCTTGTCCGCGGCGACGACGAGGTAGGTGTCGTCCTCGTCGTGGCGGACCACGCCCTTGGGCGGCACGACCTCGCCGGCGACCATGTTGTCGGTGATGTCGAGCAGCGCCGAGATGAAGATCTTGTACGAGGCGATGCCCTCGGCGAGCCACGCGTCGCGGTCCACCGACGGGTCGGGCAGGTTCTTGGCGACGAAGCCGCCCTTGGCGCCGACCGGCACGATCACGGTGTTCTTGACCATCTGCGCCTTGACCAGGCCGAGGACCTCCGTACGGAAGTCCTCACGCCGGTCGGACCAGCGCAGGCCGCCTCGGGCGACCTTGCCGAAGCGCAGGTGGACGCCCTCGACTCGCGGGGAGTACACCCAGATCTCGAACGCCGGACGGGGCGCCGGCAGGTCCGGGATGGCCTGCGGGTCGAACTTCATCGACACGTAGGCGTGCTGCTCGCCCGCGTCGTTCAACTGGAAGAAGTTCGTGCGCAGCGTCGCCTTGATGAGGGTGAGGAACGAGCGCAGGATGCGGTCCTCGTCGAGGGAGGCGACCTGGTCCAGGGCCCCGTCGAGTTCCTCCAGCATCGCGTCGATCAGCTCGGTGCCCGCGGCCTGGCGGCCGGGCGACATCCGGGCCTCGAACAGCGAGACCAGCAGCCGGGTGGTGTGGACGTTGTTGCGGAGGGTGTCCTCCATGTAGTCCTGGCTGAAGGGCGAGACGGCCTGGCGCAGGTACTTCGCGTACGCGCGCAGCACCACGGCCTGCCGCCAGGTCAGCCCGGCGCTGAGCACCAGGGTGTTGAAGTTGTCGTTCTCCGCCTCGCCCTGCCAGACCGCCGCGAAGGCGTCCTGGAAGCGCTCGCGGGCGTCGTCGCCGAGGTGGGCGTCGCCGTTCCCGGAGTGGACGGGCATCCGCAGGCCGAAGTCGTAGATCCACGCGTTCGTCCGGTCGCTGCACCGCAGCTCGTACGGCCGCTCGTCGGTGACCTCGACGCCGAGGCGCTGGAGGACCGGCAGCACCGCGGACAGGGAGACCTGCTCGCCCTGGCGGTAGATCTTGAAACGGCGTTCGCCGGGGCCCGCGCCGACGGGCTCGTACAGCGAGAGGTCGAAGTCGCTGTCCCCGGCGGACAGGCGCTCCAGGCGGACCAGGTCGGCGACGGCGGAGCGCGGCGAGTGGTCGGCCTTGTAGCCCTCGGGGAAGGAGCCCCCGTAGCGGCGCAGCAGTTCGGCGGCGCGCTCCTCGCCGGTCTCCGCGATGAGCGCCTCGCCGAAGCCGTCGGCCCAGGAGCGGGCCGCCTCGACCAGGCGGGCCTCGATGCGGTCCACGTCGGCGTCGGTCAGGACGGGCAGTTCCTTGCCCTGCGGGACGCGGACGACGAAGTGGATGCGGGAGAGGATCGATTCGGTGTTCCAGGCGGTGAAGTCGACGCTGGTGCCGTCGAGCTCCTCCTTGAGGATGTCGATCAGGCGCAGCCGCACGCCGGTGGTGTACCGGTCGCGCGGCAGGTAGACGAGCGCGGAGTAGTAGCGCCCGTACTCGTCCTGGCGCAGGTACAGCCGCAGCCGGCGGCGCTCCTGGAGGTACAGGACGGAGGTGACGATGGCCCGGAGCTGGTCGACGGGCGTCTGGAACAGCTCGTCGCGCGGGTAGGTCTCCAGGATCTGGAGCAGGTCGCGCCCGTCGTGGCTGGACGGCGCGAAGCCGGCTCCGTCGAGGACCTCGACGACCTTGCGTCGGATGACGGGGACCCGGCGCACGGACTCGGTGTACGCGGCGGAGGAGAACAGGCCGAGGAACCGGCGCTCGCCGACGACGTTGCCGTCGGCGTCGAACTTCTTCACGCCGACGTAGTCGAGGTACGAGGGGCGGTGCACGGTGGAGCGGCTGTTGGCCTTGGTGAGGACGAGCAGGCGGTGCTCGCGGGCCTTGGCGCGCGCGTCGGCCGGCAGCCGGTTGAAGGACGGCGAGACGGGGTGGCCGTCCTCCTTGCCGCTGTGCAGCGGGTCGGAGCGCAGGATGCCGAGGCCGGTGCCGGCCACGGCGGAGAGGGAGTCCCCGTCGACCAGGTTGTACTCGCGGTAGCCGAGGAAGGTGAAGTGGTCGTCGGCGAGCCAGCGCAGCAGCTCGCGGGCCTCTTCGAGCTCGTATTCGCGCAGGTCGGGCGCGGTGGGCTCGTTCGGGAGTTCCTCCGCGATGCGCAGGGCCGCGTCGCGCATCTTCTCCCAGTCCTCGACGGACTCGCGGACGTCGGACAGGACGCGCAGCAGGTCGGCGGTGATCTGCTTGAGGTCCGCCCGGTCGGTCTCGCGGTCGATCTCGACGTGGATCCAGGACTCCACGAGGGAGTCGTGGGGGCGGTCGGTCTTGGGTCCGTGCGCGTCGCAGTCGGGGCCGAGGATCTCGATCAGCTTGCCGGTGACGTCACGCCGCACGACGACCTGCGGGTGGATCACGACGTGGATGCCGCGTCCCTGGCGGGACAGCTCGTTGGTGACGCTGTCCACGAGGAACGGCATGTCGTCGGTGACCACCTCGACGACCGAGTGGCTGGAGGTCCAGCCGTTCTCCTCGACCGTGGGCGTGTGCACGCGGACGTTCGCGGTGCCCTGGGGGCGCTTCTCCGCGAGCCGGTAGTGCGAGAGCGCCGCGCCGAACACGTCGACCGGGTCCCGGTCGGCGAGGTCCTCCGGCGCGGTGTGCAGGTAGTAGCGCTGGAGGTAGGACAGCGTCGTGCCCCGGTCGGGCCGCTCCCCTTGCTCGGACCCAGACGGAAGTAGCCCCCCGGCCGGGCTGTTCTCAGCTACCCGGGCCGCCCGTGAAAGCAGCTCGGCCTTTGCTTCGTCCAGCTTGGTCTGCATGTCCTCTTGCTCCTGTCGCGCGCCATTGCGTGACGTAGGTGAAGGAAGGAATGACATGGCGGCGGCACGACGCGGGCCGCGAGGCGGGATGTCCGTTCGGGATCGACGCCATGTCGTCGAGAAAGGCCACCGGAAGCGAATCGGCCAAGATCGGCACGTGGTTCCGGCAGCGGAGATCAGCGAAGGCCCGGGCACGTTCGTGCGCCGGGCGCGTGCCGGGGGCTTCAGTGCCCCCGAGGACTATCGCGCTGATCACGGGTACCAGGCTATCCCCACCCACCCCGTGCTCGTCATGAGCTGTATGTGTACAAATCCGGGGGTGGAACTTTGACACTCTGGACAGCGACGCGCTCCGCCACACGTGCACGCCGCCGTCCGACTCCCGTGTCACGTGTTTATTCGGCCATCTCGCGAGCTGTGGCGACGGCCTCGGCCAGTGTGTCCACGACGGGCACGCCGGCTGATTCGAGGCTGCTGCGGCTGTGCGAGCCCCCGGTGTACAGCACGGCCCGCGCGCCCACGTGGGCGGCCGCGAGGGCGTCGTCCACGGCGTCTCCGATGAGGACCGTACGGTCGGCCGTCACACCCGCCGCCTCCATGGCGGCCATATGGCGTACGAGATGGCCCGCCTTGGTGGTGTGCGAGGGTCCCGTGCGCCCGTCGACGCGGAGGAAGTGCGTGTCTATGCCGTGCGTCCGGACCAGCGGCACCAGCTTGTCGTGGGGCGCGAGGGACAGCAGGGACTGCGTCGACCCGGCTCCCTGCCAGCCCCGGAGCAGTTCCAGGGCGCCCTCGGCGAGCCCGGCGGTCTCGGCGGAGGACCAGTAGTGCCGGTGGAAGGTCTCGTCCATGACGAGCCACTCCGCCTCGGTGGGCATCCTGCCCATCAGTCGCTCGTAGAACTTCGGGACCGGCACCACGTACAGCTCGCGGTACGTCTCCAGGGTGATCGGCGCGAAGCCGAACTCCGCGAAGGAGGCGTTGGTCGCGAGGATCACGGCGTCGATGTCGTGGAGCAGCGTCCCGTTCCAGTCCCACACGAGGTGCGGACCACGACGCGTCGTCGCGCTCACGTCGCTCACTTCAGCAACCCCGGAATCTCCTGCACCCCGAACCACAGCAGCTCGTGGTCCTCGGCGCCGTCCACCAGCGACAGTGCGTCGTCGTCGCCCGCGTCGGCCGCCTCGACGGCCCCGACGGCGGCCGTGACGTCCTCCAGCGCGCCATCGGCGTCCACGTGCACGGCAGCGGCCACGGAGAGCCGTACGGAGCTCCCCAGCGACACCTGCCCGAGGGCGGCCTCGTCGTTCCCGGGCGCGACGGTGGCGGCCCGGTCGTCGACGTCGAAGGCCACGACGACCCGCCTGCGGGGGGCGTCCGCGTCGGCGGCGATCATCCGCAGGGAGGCGAGGGCGGCGCGGCCGAGGGCCGCGTACTCCAGCTCCTCGATGTCGTCGGACACGTACCACTCACGCAGGCCGGGGGTGACCGCGTAGGCGCGCAGCGGGGCGGGACCCAGCTCGCCCGCCTCGTGCACCTCGGCGAGCCCGGGGACGGTCAGGGGGACGTACACGCGCATGGCCGGCTGCTTTCGGTAGTCGGGAACGCCCTCAGGATACGACCGGACCGCCCGTTCACCGCTGCCCCCTCACAACGGGTGCCCAGGACGGTCGCGCCACCGCGTCCGGTGACGGCGGCGGTCCCCCTTCGGGGTGGCGGGGGCGGGGCGCGGCGCGTCCACCCGGCGCCCTCGGGAGGCCCGGTGACGGGGCGGCGGCCCCGGGTCGCCCACCCGGATAGGTGAAGACGGCCGGGGTCCGGGGCGAGCGCCGGGACCCGTTGCGGAGCGTGTTCGGCGGCCCGTACAAGTGACCCGACCAAGTTACCGCCCGGTACCGCAGGTGCCGGGCCCGCACTCCCCGGGGACGACCACCATGACCAGGACGAGGACCACCACCCGCCCTCCCGGCCGCCACGACCAGCGCCACCCCGGGCGCCCCCGCACGGCGCGGGGCCCGCACGACTGGTTCGCCGAACGCCTCCTGGCGGTCCTCAGCGGCCGTCGTCCCGTCCACTCGCTGTTGGGCCACACCGTCGGCCCGGCGTACGAGCAACTCGTCACCCTGGCCCCCGCGGGCCCCCTCCGCGACCGGCTCCTCCCGGTCCTGCGCCACTGCGGCCGCTTCCACCCCGGCCCCGGGGTCATCGAGGCCTTCGCCCGCATCGCCACCGGCGACCGCGTCTCGGCCATGGCCTTCCGCCTGGAACAGGGCCCGGACCTCCGCTGGCGCTGCGCGGCAATCGAAATCCAAGGCCCCCGCCCCTGACCCCGAACCCCGGCCACATCCAGCCCCGCCCGGCGCCACATCCAGCCCCGCCCTGCGCCATTTCCAGCCCCGCCCGGCGCTATTTCCAGTCCCGCCCGGCGCCACATCCAGTCCCGCCCGGCGCCATTTCCAGCCTCGCCGGCGTTTGAGGCGCGGGGTCCGGGGCGGAGCCCCGAAAGCCCGGCGCAGCCGGGGCCGCTCCGCGCAACGGCGCCGCACGGCCCCCGCACCGGCCCCCGCACGCCCCGCCCCCGGACACAACACCGCCGGGGCCGGACACCCGTACAACGGTGTCCGACCCCGGCGAGGCCACTCATCCCGACGGGCCGACGGGCCGACGGGCCGACGGGCCGCCGGGCCAACAGGCCGGCAGGCCACCGGCCCGGCGGGGCTACTTCTTGCGCCGCCGACCGCCGGCGGCCTTCTGCGCCTTGCGCCGCTCCGCCCGCGTCATGCCGTCGCCGTCACCGCCGCCCTCGCTCTCGAAGTCGCCCTCGACGACCCCGCCCTCCCCGTCCACCGACGGGGCGGAGAAGTGCAGCCGGTCCGGCCGCTGCGGCGCGTCCAGGCCCTTGGCCCGGATCTCCGGCTTGGCCAGGGACGGGCCGGCGTCCTGCACGGGAAGCTCCTCGACCTGCTGCTCGACCTGGACCTCCAGGTTGAACAGGTAGCCGACGGACTCCTCCTTGATGCCTTCCTGCATGGCGTTGAACATGTCGAAGCCCTCGCGCTGGTACTCGACCAGCGGGTCCTTCTGGGCCATCGCGCGCAGGCCGATGCCCTCCTGCAGGTAGTCCATCTCGTACAGGTGCTCACGCCACTTGCGGTCCAGGACGGACAGCACCACGCGCCGCTCCAGCTCACGCATGATGTCGGAGCCGAGCGTCTTCTCGCGCGTCTCGTACTGCTCGTGGATGTCGTCCTTGACGGACTCGGCGATGAACTCGGCGGTGATGCCGGCGCGGTCCCCGGCGGCCTCCTCCAGCTCCTCGACGGTGACCTTCACCGGGTAGAGCTGCCGGAAGGCGCCCCACAGCCGCTCCAGGTCCCATTCCTCGGCGAAGCCCTCGACCGTCTCGGCCGCGATGTACGCGTCGATGGTGTCGTCCATCATGAAGCGCACCTGCTCCTGCAGGTCCTCGCCCTCGAGGACGCGACGGCGCTCGCTGTAGATGACCTCGCGCTGGCTGTTGAGGACCTCGTCGTACTTCAGGACGTTCTTGCGCGTCTCGAAGTTCTGGGTCTCGACCTGCGACTGGGCCGACGCGATGGCGCGCGTCACCATCTTGTTCTCGATCGGGACGTCGTCCGGCACGTTGGCCATCGCCATGACCCGCTCGACCATCTGCGCCTTGAACAGGCGCATCAGGTCGTCGCCCAGCGACAGGTAGAAGCGGGACTCGCCCGGGTCGCCCTGACGGCCGGAACGACCGCGCAGCTGGTTGTCGATGCGGCGCGACTCGTGCCGCTCGGTGCCCAGGACGTACAGCCCGCCGAGGTCCTTGACCTCCTCGAACTCGGCCTTCACGGCCGCTTCCGCGCGGGTGAGCGCCTCGGGCAAGGCGTGCGCCCACTCCTCGATGTGCTCCTCCGGGTCGAGCCCGCGCTGGCGCAGCTCGGCCTCGGCGAGGTCGTCCGGGTTGCCGCCGAGCTTGATGTCGGTACCGCGACCGGCCATGTTCGTGGCGACGGTGACGGCGCCGCGGCGACCGGCCTGCGCGACGATCGAGGCCTCGCGCTCGTGCTGCTTGGCGTTCAGCACCTCGTGCGGGATGCCGCGCTTGGAGAGCTGCTGCGAGAGGTACTCGGACTTCTCGACCGACGTCGTGCCGACGAGGATCGGCTGGCCCTTCTCGTGCTTCTCCGCGATGTCGTCGACGACGGCGGCGAACTTCGCGACCTCGGTGCGGTAGATCAGGTCCGCCTGGTCCTTGCGGACCATGTCGCGGTTGGTCGGGATCGGGACGACACCGAGCTTGTAGATCTGGTGGAACTCGGCGGCCTCGGTCATGGCCGTACCGGTCATGCCCGACAGCTTCGAGTAGAGGCGGAAGAAGTTCTGCAGGGTGATCGTGGCGAGGGTCTGGTTCTCGTCCTTGATGTCCACCCCTTCCTTCGCCTCGATCGCCTGGTGCATGCCCTCGTTGTAGCGGCGACCGGCGAGAATGCGGCCCGTGTGCTCGTCGACGATCATGACTTCGCCGTCGATGACGACGTAGTCCTTGTCGTTCTTGAAGAGTTCCTTGGCCTTGATGGCGTTGTTCAGGTAGCCGACGAGCGGGGTGTTCACCGACTCGTAGAGGTTCTCGATGCCGAGCCAGTCCTCGACCTTCGCGACACCGGCCTCGTGGATGGCGACCGTGCGCTTCTTCTCGTCGACCTCGTAGTCGCCGGTCTCCTCGATGCCCTTGAGGGGCTGACCCGCCTCGCCCTTGGTGAGGCGGGTGACGAGCTTCGCGAAGTCGGCGTACCACTTCGTCGCCTGGTCGGCCGGGCCGGAGATGATCAGCGGCGTACGGGCCTCGTCGACGAGGATGGAGTCGACCTCGTCGACCACGGCGAAGTTGTGGCCGCGCTGGACCAGCTCGTCCTGCGACCACGCCATGTTGTCGCGCAGGTAGTCGAAGCCGAACTCGTTGTTCGTGCCGTAGGTGATGTCGGCGCTGTACTGCTCGCGGCGCTGGGCCGGCGACATGTTCGCCAGGATGCAGCCGACGTCGAGGCCGAGGAACTTGTGCACCCGGCCCATCAGCTCCGAGTCGCGCTCGGCGAGGTAGTCGTTCACCGTGATCAGGTGGACGCCCTTGCCGGACAGCGCGTTCAGGTACGCGGGAAGGGTGCCGACCAGGGTCTTGCCCTCACCGGTCTTCATCTCGGCGACGTAGCCGAGGTGCAGCGCCGCGCCGCCCATGATCTGGACGTCGTAGTGCCGCTGACCGAGGACGCGCTTGGCGGCCTCGCGCGTGGTCGCGAAGGCCTCGGGCAGCAGGTCGTCCAGGCTCTCGCCGTCCTGGTACCGCTGCTTGTACTCGTCCGTGAGGGCCCGCAACTCGGCGTCGGAGAGGTTGACGAAGTCCTCTTCGATGGAGTTGACCTGGTCCGCGATGCGGTGCAGTTTGCGCAGGATCTTGCCTTCGCCTGCACGCATGAGCTTGTTGAAGACGGACACCGAGGTTTGTCTCCTTGCCGGTCGGGCCTGGCACTGGTTCGTGCGCGGGCACGGAGGGTGGGCCCCACCGCAACGGCCATCGTAAGCGAGGACACGGTCGCGTCGGGAGGTCCGCACTATCCGTGGGGCACGGGTGCCCGGAATGAGAACGTACGGGGGGCACCGAAGGTGCCGGTGTCGACGAAAACTGTTGGCCTGTCGATCGCACCCGGACCAGAATCCGTTCATGGAGCCCACGACACTGACCACCGCGCGCCTGCACCTGCGTCCCTTCGTCCCCGCCGACGCCGACGAGGTCTTCGCGGCCGCCCAGGACCCCGACGTACAGCGGTGGACCCTCGTCCCCTCGCCGTACGAGCGGGTGCACGCCGACACCTTCGTGGGCGAGATCTGCCCGACGGGCTGGCGCGAGGGCAGCGGGTACGGCTTCGCCGTGCGCCTCGGCGCGGACGGCCCGCTCGTCGCGGCCATCGGCGTGCACGTGCGCGTGGTGGACGGGGAGAACGGCCACGAGATCGGCTTCTGGGCGACCAAGGAGCACCGCGGCAACGGCTACATGACCGAGGCCCTGGGCGCCGTCGCCCGCTGGGCCTTCACCGAATTGGGCGCGCCCCGCCTGGAGTGGCGGGCCGAGGTCGGCAACGCGGGCTCGCGCGCCGTCGCGGAGAAGGCCGGTTTCCGCTTCGAGGGCCTCCTGCGCGCCGGCCTGGTCAGGGGCGACACCGTACGGGACTGCTGGATCGGCGCCCTGCTCCCCGGGGACCTCGGCCTGCCGTCGCCGCTCGCCTACCTCCCGTCGCCCTCGGCGTGACGGCCCGAGGGCGCGGGGTCGTGGGGCCGAAGGGCTGCGCGGCCGTGATGTCGGTGGCACCGCCTAGGGTGCGGGCATGACGACCGTGCCACCGCCGACCGTGTCCCTTTCCGCCGACGAGGCCCGCCGGATCGCGCTGCGCGCGCAGGGTTTCCTGGGCGCGCCCGACCGCCGGGGCGGTGTCCGGGGCGTCCTGCGCCACCTGGGCGCGGTGCAGTTGGACACGATCTCCGTCTTGGCGCGTTCGCACGAGCTGATCCCGTACGCGCGCCTGGGCGCGGTCGGCCGGCCCGCCGTGGAGGCGGCCTACTGGTCGGACCGGCACGCCTTCGAGTACTGGTCGCACGCCGCCTGCATCCTCCCGATCGAGGAGTGGCCGCACTTCGCGTTCCGCCGTCGCGCCCGGCGGGCGCGCGGCCACCGCTGGCACGTCCTGGAGGACAAGGAGCGCTCGACCAGGACGGTGCTGGACCGGCTCCGGGCCGAGGGCCCGCTCACCTCCACCGAACTGGGCGGCGCCAAGAACGGCGGCGAGTGGTTCGAGTGGTCCGAGACCAAGATCGCCGTGGAGTGGCTGCTCGACACGGGCGAGGTGGTCTGCGCCGAGCGACGTGGCTGGAAACGCGTGTACGACCTGCCCGAGCGGGCCGTCCCGGACGCCCTGCTCCACGACGACCTCGACGACCACGAGTGCCTGCGTCGGCTGGTGGCGCTGGCCGGCCGGTCGCTGGGCGTCGGGACCCGCGCGGACATCGCGGACTACCACCGCCTGGCGGGAGCCCAGTTCGACGCGGTGGTCGAGGAGTCGGGTCTGGTACCGGTGGAGGTGGCGGGCTGGTCCAAGCCGGCCTGGGCCGACCCGGCCGCGCTGGGGACGACGCCCCGGGGTCGCCACCGCACGACGCTGCTCTCGCCGTTCGACTCCCTGGTCTGGGACCGACCGCGCACCGAGCGGATCTTCGGGTTCACGCACCGCCTGGAGGCGTACGTACCCAAACCCAAGCGGATACACGGGTACTTCGCCATGCCGCTGCTGGCCGGCGGGCAGCTCCGGGGCCGGGTGGACCCCGCCCGGGAGGGCACCGCGCTGGTGGCTCGGCAGCTCTCCCTGACCGATCCCTCGGCCGCCCGTCCCATGGCCGAGGCACTGCGCGAGGCGGCCTCCTGGGTCGGCTGCGACACGGTGCGCGTCGAGCGCGCCGGCACTCCGGCCGAAGCGGCGGCCGTCACGGCGGAACTGGCCGCCCTTTGAGGCGGGCCCGCGGGGACCCGCCCGCACGACCGGCCGGCGGAACGACCGGCTAGCGGATCTCCAGGATCTTCTCCCGCATCGCGTACACCACGGCCTCCATCCTGGAGTGCAGTTGCAGCTTCTCCAGGATGTTCCGCACGTGGTTCTTCACGGTGTTCTCCGAGATGAACAGTTCCTTCGCGATGTCGCGGTTGTTCATCCCCGTGGCGACCAGCTTCAGGACCTCCAGCTCCCGGTCCGTCAGCCTCGGCGCCGGCACGAGCCGCCGCTCGTCCGTCCGCTGGATCATCGACTTGAACTCGGTCAGCAGCTTCGACGCCATCGAGGGACTGATCTGCGACTGGCCGTCCGCCACGGCCCGAATGGCCGTGGCCACCTCGTCCGTGGAGATCTCCTTGAGGAGGTATCCCGTGGCGCCCGCCTTGATGGCGTCGTAGAGATCGGCCTCCTCGTCGCTGATCGTCAGCATGATGATCTTGGCGGAGGGGGCGACCTCCTTGATCGACGTACACGCCTCGATCCCGCCGCGCCGGGGCATCCGCACGTCCATCAGCACGATGTCCGGCAACAGGTCGGCGGCCTTGTCCACCGCCTCCGCACCGTCACCGGCCTCGCCGACGACCTGGATGTCCTCCTCCTGCGCGAGGACGATCTCCAGCCCGCGCCGGAAGAGTGCGTGGTCGTCCACCACGAGCACCCGAATGGGTTCCCGGGCCGCGTCACCGGATTCACCGGAACCGGCGACTCCGTCACCGCGGGCGCCCCGCTCCGCCCCACGACAGCCCGCGCCGTCGTCACCGCGCACCGGCCCGAAGCTGTCCGCCATCGTTCCTCCCCCTGCATGTGCTGAGCCGCCGGTCCAACCCGACGGGGTCGGCCGCCGCTTGACTGCTCGACATGATTCCATGCCCGCGGCACCGGGAGGGGGCCCGACGAGGACCCGGCCGGCTCATACGAGCCGTACGGGTGCCCCCGCGGGACGCCCGCCGGCGTCCCACGAGGGCAGGGTCGAGTGATTCAGCCGCCGAGCGACCCACCCGCGCCGCCACGCGGCTCCTCCGCACTGGAGGCACCGTCCGGGTTGACGTGGATGACGCCGTAGTCGTAGGCGTGGCGCCGGTAGACGACGCTGGGCAGCTTGGTCTCGGAGTCGACGAACAGATAGAAGTCGTGACCCACCAGCTCCATCTCGTACAGAGCCTGGTCCAGCGACATCGGCGAGGCCGAGTGGGTCTTCTCCCGGACGATCAGCGGGCCTTCGCCCTGCACGTCGAGGGGTCCGACCTTGGTGGTCGGCACTCCGTCGGTCGCCTCGTCCACGACGAGTTCGCCGTTGCCGTCGAGCTGCGCGACGCCCGGCACGACGTCGGCGACCTCGGCCGCGGACAGCCGGCCGTTGCCGCGGCGGGTGTACCGCTTGTCGTGCTGCTTGCGCAGCCGGGCCTCCAGCTTGTCCTGAGCCAGGTCCAGCGCCGCGTACGCGTCGGCGGCTGCGGCTTCCGCCCGAATGACGGGGCCCCGCGAGTGCAGGGTGATCTCCACGCGGTCGGAACGGTCTGCCTGCCGCGGGTTGTGCTCCTTGGACACCTCGACGTCCAAGCTGATCACCTTGGCGTCGAGCTTCTGGATCCGCTCGGGATTCAGCTTCTCTGCCACGTGCTTGCGGAACCGCTCGGGCACTTCGGTCTTGCGGCCCTTGACGACGATGTCCACGCAGAACTCCGTTCCCGGATAGCTCCGCCACCTGGGGCGAAGCGTCTCCCTTTCGCACCAGACCCCGGTGTTCACCGGAGCCTCGGACTTGGCGACTTTCACCTCCTCCTCCCCCATCGGCAAGATCTACATCCCACCGACTTCGGAGTAGAGGGACACCCTCTGACCGAAGATCCCAAAAAGATCCCGAAAACGGGCGGACTGGTGCTCCGATGGCATGGGGCCCAAGGATCGCCAGTTCCTCACAACCGAACATATCCCTCAATGCCGGTTGTCGGCACCCGCTACCGGAACCTACCTCCGTTCAGGTGGTGCTTCCCTCTTACTACCTGCAACGATGCGCCTTCCCCGGCAGTTCCTGAACTATTCGCAAGTTTTTCGTCCCACACGGGTTGTCGACCGAATCCGAACGAAAGACTCCGCCGGAACGAAGGAGTCCGCAGGAGCCGCCACCACCGCGGCGCCCGCCACCCGCAGACCGCCCGCCCGCAGTGCCCGGACCGCCTCCGCGAGCGTCGCCCCGGTCGTGATCAGGTCGTCCACCACCACGATCCGCGCCCCGGCCGCCGACCGCACGCCGGCCGGACCCGCCACGAGGGCGCCGGCGACGTTCTCCCGGCGTTCCCGCGCCCCGAGGTCCGTCTGGTCCGCCACCCGCCGGCGCAGCCCCAGTACGGGCACCACGCGCGCGGGAACCCCCTTCCCGCGCAGACCGGCCGACGCGGCCAGCGCGATCCTGCGCGCGGGATCGTGCCCGCGCGCCCGCGTCCGGTGCCGCCCGGAGGGCACGGGCACCAGGGCCACCTCGCCCGCCGGCGCCGCCGCCCCGCGGCCGGACCCGCCCGGCAGCGACAGCACGGCGGCCGCGAGGGCGGTCCCGAGCGGGCCGGCCAGGGGCAGCGCTCCCCGCTCCTTGTGGGCCAGCACGACCTCGCGGACGGCGTCCGCGTACACCGCGCCCGCGTGCACCCCGGGCAGCCCCGGGGGCGCCGGCGACGGCCGTACCCGACCCGCCGCGGCCCCGCCGAGCGCCTCCAGGCAGTCCGGACACACCAGGACGCGCGAGACCCCGCAACCGGCGCAGTCCACCGGCAGGACCAGCCCGGCCAGCTCCCGCCACCACTCCCGCACCCGAGGTCCCCGCACACCGCGACCCTGCCGGCGCGTCCCGGCCGGCCGCCACCCCTGTGGACAACCACCGGGCGAGCGGGACCGGCGGGATCAGCCCGGATAGACCGGGGCCCGGCCGCCCGCCGCCACCGTGCGCCACTGCGCACCCGGCGGCAGCCACACGATGCCGTCCTCGTCGGAGGAGGCCACCACGGGCTGCGCCTCGTCCTCGTACGCCCCGATCCCGGTCAGACCGGCCGCTCCGGGCAGGCTCGCCGCCACCATCGAGCCGTCGGCGAGCATGTAGCGGGCCTGCGTGATCCCGCCGTTCTCCTTGCCCACGACCAGCAGCCTGCCGCGCGGCGCCCAGCTCATCGCCATCACGTCCGCCATCTGCGGTGCCGCCGGGCGCAGTTCGCGCACCGACACCGGCGAGGCGTCGCCCTTGCGCTCGGGCCGCTCGATCCGACCGACGTACAGGTTCTTGCGGTCGCCGCCCTTCTGGACGAGCAGCGCGATCCGCACCCCGTCCGGGGAGGCCTTCAGCCCGGTGATCCTCCCGTCGCCCAGGCCCGCGACATCCACCTTCTGCGGGGCGCCGGTACCGCCGGGCACCCGCCACAGCCCCTGGTTCTGCGGATCGAGGTCCGCGACCCACAGGTCGCCGTGCGCGTCCCAACTCGGCGCGGACAGGCTGCCCTTGCTGTTCAGCAGCGCCTGCGGCATCGGACCGGCGGTCGTCATGTTGACCACGTACAGCCCATGTCCGTCCTCGGAGACGACCGCGGCCCGCTTCTCGTCGTAGGTGACGGCGGCGGTGCCTACCTTGAACGCGGCCGCGGTGGCCAACGGTCCGGGCACCGACTCGGGCTTCTCCTGCGGCTGCTGCTCCTCCGCGGCCACGTTGAGCGACATCCGGACGAGTCGGGAGTCCTTGTCGACGTAGTACTGGTGCACCTGGCTCGGCACCCGGTTGGCCAGCGGCGCGGCGGAGGCGCGCGTCACCCAGCACAGCGTGGTCTTGCCGTCGGCGCGCTGGAGTTCGACCCGGTCCAGCCGGGAGGCCGTCAGGTCCTTGATGGTGTACAGGAGTTGGGTGGCCATCTTCTGGCACTGCGACTGCGGGACGTGCGCGGCCTTGTTGTCGAGCTTGAGCGGCACGCGCAGCGTGTTCTGACCGTCCAGGGAAAGGGACTTGGTGCCCGGGGCCAGTTCCGTCCCGGTCAGGAAGCTGGTGGTGACGACCGGTCCGAGCCACTTGGACGGACCGGCGAGCAACGACTGCACGGTCTGGGTGGTCGGGTCCATCCGCGAGTCGGGATCGCTGCGCTGGCGCACGTACACCGGGTCGTTGACCAGCGTCCCGTCGCCGAAGTAGTACTTGTTGACGGGCTTGTAGATGCGCTGGAAGTCGGACTCGCTGAGCACGAGGGTGCTGGGCGGCGTCGCGATCCGCCACTGGTCCTTGAACTTGACCAGCTGGAGGTACTCCTCGTACCGGCCGCCCCCGGTCTCCGGCTGGTACGCGCTGCGCTCGTCCACGGTCGCCAGCTTCTTGCCGGTGACCTTCCAGCGGTGCCCCTCGGATTCCTTGTCGCCCTGGACGGGGAACCGGTCGAGGCCGGCGGAGAGCACGGTGACGGTCGAGCCGGGCTTCCAGTTCTTCGCCGCGTCGTCGGTGAGGTACTTGCGGGCGGTCTCCAGCTGCGGATCGTCGCTGGTCATCGCCTCCAGGAAGCCGTCGACGATGTCGGTCGGGCTGGCCTTGTCGGCCGGCGGCACACCGAAGACCCGTACCTGGGAGTCGACGCCCTGCGAGGCCCGCACCTCGCGGACCTCGCCCCGGTCGGGCATGGAGGCGCAACCGGCCAGCAGCAAACCGACCGCGCCGACGGCGACGCCGGCCCGGGCGGTGCCCCGCCGCGGCCCCCGTACGCCCGCGGGCTCACGCTCAGCGTCCACCGGATCCATCCTCCTGGGTTGCCTGGTCGACCGGCCGGGCGACGACGCGCGCTCCGTTGCCGGGCAGCGCCGTGGGGTCCGCGGGCACGGGCACGGCTCCGGCGACGGCCGAGCGCGGCGGTATCGCGGAACGCTCGGCGGTGGAGGCACCCGGACCCCCCTGCCGACGCCCGTCGCCGTCGCCGCGGGCGTCGCCCCGGCCGGCGGCCTCGGCGGCGGCCCTGGCCCGGTTGGACCGCGAGTCCTCCGGCTCCAGCGGGATCGGGGATCCGCGCAGCGGTTCGTCGGCGGTCCTGGGCAGGGTGAGGCGGAACTGCGAGCCGCCGCCGGGTTCGCCCCAGGCCTGGAGCCAGCCGCCGTGCAGCCGGGCGTCCTCGACGGCGATGGACAGGCCGAGGCCCGTCCCGCCGGTGGTGCGGGCGCGGGCCGGGTCGGCCCGCCAGAAGCGGTTGAAGACGCGGGTGGCCTCGCCCGGCTTGAGCCCGACGCCGTAGTCCCGTACGGCGATGGCGACGGCCCCGCCCGCGGACGCGAGCCGCACCACCACGTCGCGGCCCTCACCGTGCTCCACGGCGTTGACGACGAGGTTGCGCAGCACCCGCTCGACGCGCCGCGAGTCGGCTTCGGCTATGACGGGCTGGGTGTCGCCGAGGACGCGGATCCGGCTGCCCTTGTGCTCGGCGAGCGGTTCGGCGCCGTCGATGACCCGGCGGACGACGTCGCGCAGGTCGATGGGTTCCGCCTCCAGCGCGGCGGCGCCCGCGTCGAAGCGGCTGATCTCCAGCAGGTCGGCGAGCAGCGACTCGAACCGGTCGAGCTGTCCGGCGAGGAGTTCGGCGGAGCGCGCGGTGACGGGGTCGAAGTCGACGCGCGCGTCGTGGATGACGTCGGCGGCCATGCGTACGGTCGTGAGCGGGGTCCGCAGCTCGTGCGAGACGTCCGAGACGAACCGGCGCTGCATCCGGGAGAGGTCCTCCAGCTGCTGGATCTTCGTGTGGAGGTTCTGGGCCATCTTGTTGAAGGCCTCGCCCAATCGGGCGATGTCGTCCTCGCCGGTGACCTTCATGCGTTCCTGGAGCCGCCCGGCGGAGAGCCGCTCCGCGATCCCGGCGGCCATCCGCACGGGGTTCACGACCTGCCGCACGACGAGCCAGGCGATGGCCCCGAGCAGCACGACGACGAACACCCCGGCGGTGGCGATCGTGACCTTGATCAGGTTGAGGGACTCCTCTTCCTGGGTCAGCGGGAAGAGGTAGTACAGGTCGTACGGGGCCCCGTTGATGTCGGTCAGCCGTTTGCCGATGACCAGCGCGGGCTCGGGCGCCTTCTCCTCGGCGCCGGCGGTGTAGCGGATCTGCGAGAACGTCTTGAACGTGCCGGTGGCGTGATTGACGGCCCGCCGCAGCGAGGCCGGGACGCTGGCCGTCGGATCGACGTTGCCGGAGGCGCGGGCGCCCTTGACTCCCTGGGCTCCCGGCCCGGGCCCGCTCTCCTCGCCGGTGCCGGCGCCGAGCGCGGCGACCTCGAAGGCGGTCTGGCCACCACTGGCCAGCTGCTTGACGAGGGAGTTCATCCAGGTGCTGGCGTCACGTCCGACCTTGTTGTCGTTGGCGTCGGGCCCGTCCGCCGCGAACGGCGTGTTGGCCTTCTCCTGTGCGACCGCGAAGCCTCCCGCGGCCTGGCTCTGGGCGGCCTCCTCCTTGGCGTCGAGGAGCCCCTTGCTGACCTGCGCGATGACGACGAAACCGAGGGCGAGGACCACCGCGAGCGACATCAGGAGGGTGGCCGCGACCACCCGGAGTTGGATGTTGCGCCGCCAGATCCGGACAGCCGGAAGCAGCGGCCGTCGTGCGAGGTGCACGAACAGCCGCAGCACAGGGCCGCCGGGTGCTCCGTCGTGGAGCAGCCGGCCGCCCCGCAGGACCCCCCTGCGGGAGCCTCCCCGGGGCATGCCGGCCTTCATGTCAGCTCGGCCCGGCCTTGTATCCGACGCCGCGCACGGTCACGACGATCTCGGGCCGCTCCGGGTCCTTCTCGACCTTGGAGCGCAGTCGCTGTACGTGCACGTTGACCAACCGGGTGTCCGCGGCGTGCCGGTATCCCCAGACCTGCTCCAGCAGCACCTCACGGGTGAACACCTGCCAGGGCTTGCGCGCGAGGGCGACCAGCAGGTCGAACTCGAGCGGGGTCAGGGCGATGGACGCACCGTCGCGTTTGACCGAGTGGCCGGCCACGTCGATGACCAGGTCACCGATGGTCAGCTGCTCGGGCGCGGGCTCCTCCGACCGGCGCAGGCGGGCTCGGATGCGGGCCACCAGCTCCTTCGGCTTGAACGGCTTGACGATGTAGTCGTCGGCCCCGGATTCGAGGCCCACCACCACATCGACCGTGTCGCTCTTGGCCGTGAGCATGACGATCGGCACTCCCGACTCCGCCCGGATCAACCTGCAGACCTCTATGCCGTCCCGTCCGGGCAGCATCAGGTCGAGCAGGACCAGATCCGGCTTCGCCTCCCGAAAGGCAGCCAGCGCCTTGTCACCGTCAGCTACGAACGACGGCTCAAAACCTTCTCCACGCAGCACAATGCCGAGCATCTCGGCCAGCGCGGTGTCGTCGTCGACGACAAGGACTCGTCCCTTCATGCTTGACATCATCCCATTAGCTAATCGTTACCCGGCGGTGAGCTGTCCCACAGCCAAAAGGGCTGGAAATCGCCCCTCGGACCTGCGTGGTGATCAGGGCGACCAGTCTGCCCCGGATCCGAGCGACAATTGAAGGCGCGAGCGGCTCGGATTCCGGGGGAGGGCCGGTCCGTCCGACGTTCCCACGTGGCACGATGGCAGCCAAACCAGCGCCCCCGCCGCAGCCGACGCACGTGAAGGAGCGACATGAACGACTCTCCGGGCTGGGCCACGCCCGGATCCTCCCCTTCCGACGACCGCAGTGGTCGGGACGGCCAGGGGAGCCAGGGCTCCGGCAGCGAGGGCGCCGGCGGCACGCAGCCGCCCGCACAGCCCTCCGACGACCCCCGCTGGTCCGCCGCCCAGCCGCCGCCCGGCCAGTGGTCGAACCCCGGCACCGAGGCACCGGCCCCCACGCAGGCCCCACAGCCGCAGCAGGGCCCCGGCTGGGGATCCCCCGGCCAACAACCCGGCGCCCAGGGCGGCCCCCCGTACGGATCCCCCTACGGCGGTCAGTACGGCAACCAGTACGGCCCGTACGGCCACCCCGGAGCCCCCTGGGGCCCGCCGGCCGCCGCCAAGCCCGGTGTCATCCCGCTGCGCCCCCTCGGCCTCGGCGAGATCCTCGACGGCGCCGTCAGCACCATGCGCAGCCACTGGCGCTCGGTCCTGCCGATCACCCTGTTCGTGGCCGTGATCGTCCAGGTCTTCGGCACGCTCGTGCAGAAGTACGTCATGGCGGACCTGGAGACGTACCCGGGCCGCGGTTCGGCGATCGACCTGTCCGCCGGTGACGTCGCCGGATACGTCGCGCTGACGGGCGCCACCTACCTCGTCCAGATCCTCGGCACGATCCTGGCCACGGCCATGCTCACGATGGTCTTCAGTCGGGCGGTCCTCGGCCAACCCTCCAGCGTCGCCGGCGCCTGGCGCGAATCCCGTTCGCAACTGCCGCGCCTGATCGGACTCACGCTGCTGGTGGGCCTCGCGCTGATCGCCGCCGCCGCCGTGCTGGTCGTGCCCGCGATCCTCCTCGAGAGCGTCGGCCTGGCGTTCCTGACGCTGCTCGTGGTGGCTCCGATCGTCGTGTGGCTGGGCGTCGCCCTCAGCCTGTCCTCGCCCGCGCTGATGCTGGAGAAGAGCACCGTCTTCAAGGCCATCGCCCGCTCCTGGAAGCTGGTCAAGGGCTCCTGGTGGCGCATCTTCGGCATCACCCTGCTGACCGGCATCATCACGGGGATCATCACGGGGATCATCTACTACCCGCTCTCGATGATCGGCATCTTCGGCTTCGGCAACGGCCTCGACAGCGTGATGGACGGCTCGGCCTCCCAGTCCTGGGGCTTCCTGATCTTCGGCGGAGTCGCCCTGATCATCGCGCAGACGATCACCATGCCGATCCAGGCCGGCGTCACCGTCCTGCTCTACGTCGACCAGCGCATCCGCCGCGAGGCCCTCGACCTGGACCTCGCCCGGGCCGCGGGAGTCGACACCGCCACCGACCCGCACCCGGGCGCCGCCCCGGGCCACGGGGGCTGACGGACCGATGGGCACGGGGGGACTCATCACCATCGGCGCCGCGGCCCTGCTGCCCGGAGCCGAGACACCACCGCTGACGACACCGCGCGACGCCGCCCGCGAGGCCGCCGAACGCGAGCTGTCCAAGCCGGCCTACCACCGCAACGACCCGGGCCTGGTCCAGCGCGCCTTCGACCGGCTCTGGGAGTGGCTGGGCGACTTCCTCGACTCCGCCTCCGGGGCGACCCCCGGAGGCGGCTTCGGCCTGCTCGCCGTCCTCGTCCTGGTCGCCCTGGCCGTGGCCGCCCTGTGGTGGCGCCTCGGCTCCCCCCGCCGCACCGCGGCGGGCCCGGGGCTCCTCTTCGACGACGGCCTGCGCAGCGCCGCCGACCACCGCGCGAGCGCCGACGCCCACGCCGCCGCGGGCCGCTGGACCGAGGCCGTCCAGGAACGCATGCGGGCCGTCGTCCGCTCCCTGGAGGAACGCACCCTCCTCGACCCGCGCCCCGGCCGCACCGCCGACGAGGCGGCCACCGAGGCCGCCGTCTCCCTGCCCGGACACGGCGACGACCTCCGCGCGGCGGCCCGCGCCTTCGACGACGTCACCTACGGCGGGCGCACCGGCGATCCCGACGTCTACGACCGCCTGCGCACCCTCGACCTCACCCTGGAACGCGCCAAGCCGCTCCTGACGGGACCCACGGCATGACCGGCACCACCGCCCCGCACCCGACCGGCGACCCCGCCACCGACGCCCCCCGCACCCCGTCGGGCGGCGCGGCCACCGGCGGCGCCCTGTGGTGGGTACGCGCCCGCGGCTTCCTGATCGCCATCGGTCTCCTGCTCGTCGGCGCCGTCACCCTGGCCGCCCTCCAGTCCGAGGAACGCCACGGCTACCTCGACCCCCGCTCGGCCGACCCGTACGGCAGCCGCGCCGTCGCCGAACTCCTCAGGCAACGCGGCGTCACCACCCGCGTCGTGACCACCGTCGCCGAGGCCGCCGCCGCGGCCGGCCCCGACACCACCCTCCTGGTCACCGACCCGGACGTGCTCGGCGACACCCCGCGCGGCAGCCTGCGTTCCGCCATGGACCTCTCCGGAGGCCGCACGGTCCTGCTCGGCGCCGGCGACCGCAGCCTCGCCGACCTGGCCCCCGGAGTACGCACCGCCTCGTACGCCGGCGAGGAGAACCTCGACCCCGGTTGTTCCCTGCCGGCCGCCGTGTCGGCGGGCCGCGCCGCCACCGGCGACAGCCTCCGCTACACCACCGACCTCCCGGGGGCCGTCGCCTGTTACCCCAGCGACGGCCACCCCACCCTCCTCGTCCTCCCCGCCACCACCAGGGGAGGCGACACCGTCCTCCTCGGCTCCGAGTCGATCCTGCTCAACCAGGAACTCGCCCGGCAGGGCAACGCCTCCCTGGCCCTGCAACTCCTCGGCTCCCGAACGGAACTCGTCTGGTACCTGCCCGGCCTCGCCGACCAGAGCGGCGCCGCCGAGCACCCCGCCGAGGAGAAGTCCCTCTTCGACCTCATCCCGGCCGGCTGGGGCTGGGCCCTGCTCCAACTCTTCGTGGCCGCCGTGCTCGCCGCCCTCTGGCGCGCCCGCCGACTCGGCCCCCTCGTCACCGAGAAGCTGCCCGTCGCCGTCCGCGCCTCCGAGGCCACCGAGGGCCGCGCCCGCCTCTACCGCCTGTCGGGAGCCCGCGACCGCGCCGCCACCGTGCTGCGCACCGCCTCCCGCGAACGTCTCGCCGCGCTGGTCGGCGTACCGACCGTCCAGGCCCACGAACCCGCCGCCCTGGTCCCGGCCGTGTCCGCCCGCCTCTCCGCGGACGGCGCCCACGACCTCACCACCCTTCTCTTCGGCACCACACCCGCCGACGACGCGGCACTCGTCGCGCTCGCCGACCACCTCGACGCCCTCGAAAGAGAGGTCCGCTCCTCATGACGGCCACCACGGACAGCGCCCGTTCCTCACTGGAAGCGCTCCGCACCGAGATCGGAAAGGCCGTGGTCGGCCAGGACTCCGCCGTCACCGGTCTCGTCGTCGCGCTCCTGTGCCGGGGTCACGTCCTCCTCGAAGGCGTGCCCGGCGTCGCGAAGACCCTCCTGGTCCGCGCCCTCGCCGCGTCCCTCGAACTCGACACCAAGCGCGTCCAGTTCACCCCTGACCTGATGCCCAGTGACGTCACGGGCTCGCTGGTCTACGACGCCCGCACCGCCGAGTTCTCGTTCCAGAACGGCCCGGTCTTCACGAACCTCCTCCTCGCCGACGAGATCAACCGCACACCCCCGAAGACCCAGTCGTCCCTCCTCGAGGCGATGGAGGAACGTCAGGTCACCGTCGACGGCGTGCCCCGCAAGCTGCCCGAGCCGTTCCTCGTCGCCGCGACGATGAACCCGGTCGAGTACGAGGGCACGTACCCCCTTCCGGAAGCGCAACTGGACCGGTTCCTCCTCAAGTTGACCGTCCCGCTGCCCTCCCGCGAGGACGAGATCGGCGTCCTGACCCGGCACGCCGCCGGCTTCGACCCGCGCGACCTGCACGCCGCCGGCCTGCGCGCCGTCGCCGGCCCCGCAGAACTCGAAACCGCCCGCAAGGCCGTCGAGACGACCACCGTCTCCCCGGAGATCGCCGCGTACGTCGTCGACATCTGCCGTGCCACCCGCGAATCGCCGTCGCTGACCCTCGGTGTCTCCCCGCGCGGCGCGACCGCCCTGCTGGCGACGGCCCGCGCCTGGGCCTGGCTGGTGGGCCGTGACTACGTGACGCCCGACGACGTGAAGGCCCTCGCCCTGCCCACGCTCCGCCACCGCGTCCAACTGCGCCCGGAGGCCGAGATGGAAGGCGTCACGGCCGACGCCGTCATCACCGCGATCCTGTCCCACGTCCCCGTCCCGCGCTGATGGCCCTCACCGGACGCGCCGCCCTGCTCGCGGCACTCGGCAGCATCCCCGTCGGCCTCCTCGAACCGGGTTGGACGGGGATGCTGGCGGTCAACGGCCCCCTGGCCCTGGCCTGCGCGGTCGACTACGCCCTCGCGGTACCCGTCCGCACCCTCGGCCTGGCCCGCTCCGGCGACACCTCGGTCCGCCTCGGCGAACATGCCGACGTCCACCTCACCGTCACCAACCCGGGCACCCGAAGGCTCCGCGCCCGGGTCCGCGACGCCTGGCCCCCGAGCAGTTGGCGCCCGGGCACGGAGGGCGCCGCGTCCCGCCACACCGTGTCGATCCCCGCGGGTGAGCGGCGTCGGCTGACCACCCGCCTGTTCCCCACCCGCCGCGGCGACCGCCGGGCCGACCGCGTCACCATCCGTTCGTACGGTCCCCTGGGTCTCCTGGCCCGCCAGGGCACCCACACCGTCCCGTGGACGGTCCGGGTCCTGCCCCCGTTCGCCAGCCGCAAGCACCTCCCGTCCCGGCTGGCCCGCCTGCGCGAACTGGACGGCCGTACCAGCGTCCTCACGCGCGGCGAGGGCACCGAGTTCGACAGCCTCCGCGACTACGTCCCGGGCGACGACACCCGCAGCATCGACTGGCGGGCCACGGCCCGCCAGAACAAGGTCGCCGTCCGTACGTGGCGCCCCGAGCGCGACCGGCACATCCTGATCTGCGTGGACACCGGCCGCACGGCGGCGGGCCGCGTCGGCGACGCCCCCCGCCTGGACTCGGCGTTGGACGCGGCGCTCCTCCTGACGGCCCTGGCCGTCCGGGCCGGCGACCGTGTGGACCTGCTGGCCCACGACCGCCGGCCGCGCGCCCAGGTCCAGGGCCGCTCGGCCGCCGACACCCTGCCCGCCTTCGTCAACGCCATGGCGACCCTGGAGGCGGAGCTGGTCGAGACCGATGCGCGTTCCCTGGTGTCCACGGTCCTGCGCAGCGCCCCGCGCCGTTCCCTGGTGGTCCTGCTGACCACGCTGGACGCAGCCCCGATCGAGGAGGGTCTCCTCCCCCTGCTGTCGCAGCTGACCCAGCGCCACACCGTCATCCTGGCCTCGGTCGCCGATCCCCGGGTGGCGGAGATGTCCACGGCCCGCGGCAGTATCGACGCCGTGTACGAGGCCGCTGCCGGCACCCAGACCCGCTCTCAACGCGAGCGCACGGCGGACCAGTTGACCCGCCACGGGGTCCACGTCGTCGACGCCGCCCCGGACCACCTGGCGCCGGCCCTCGCCGACGCCTATCTCGCCCTCAAGGCCGCCGGTCGTCTGTAGCCCCTACGGTGGGCTGCATGATGCAACGATCGACGCAGTGGTGGACCCCGTCGGGTGTCAGGCTGCGCCGGGCCTCGCATCGGCCCGGCCGGTGGAACTGGCTGTTCGTTCCCGGCGGGCCCGGCCTGGGGTCCGAGTCCCTGCTCGGTCTGGTGCGCGCGGCCGAGGTCCCGGGAACGGCCTGGCTACTCGATCTGCCCGGTGACGGATCCAACCGGGGCCTGCCGGCCGTCCCCCGCGATCCGTACGCGCGCTGGCCGGATGTTCTCGTCGAGGCGGCGGAGGCCCTCTCCGACGTGGTCGTGGTCGGCCATTCCACCGGCGGCATGTTCCTGCTGTCCGTACCGGCACTCGCTCCGCACCTGGCCGGCCTGGCCCTCGTCGACAGCGCACCGCACGCCGGATGGCGCGACTCCTTCGCCGCGTACGCGGACACTCACCCGTGCCCCGAAGCCGCCGCCGCGGCGACCGCGCACGCCCGTCATCCCACGGACGCGTCACTGCGGGCCCTGACCTTGGCCGCCGCCCCGTGGAACTTCACGCCGGATTCCCTCGCGGAGGGCCGCTCCCTGCTGGCCGGTCTCCCGTACAACCACGCGGCGACGGCCTGGGCCGACCAGCATTTCGACGACGCGTACGAGGCTCGCTGGGCACCCCGCGGCCTTCCGACGCTGATCGTGAGCGGCGCGGAGGACCGCGTCGTCGACCAGCACCTGTGGCGGGAAGAGCCGGCTTTCAACGGCCCGGAGACCCATCACCGCGTCATCGAGGGCGCCGGCCACTTCCCGTGGATCGAGAATCCCGACGCGATCCGTTCCGCGTTCGCGGACCTGACGGTCCGTCTCCGCGGGATGCCCTGAACCGTAATGGGTCCGGAACGCAGAAAAGCCCCGCACCCTGAAGGGTGCGGGGCTTTCCCACAATGATTGTTCGGCGGCGTCCTACTCTCCCACAGGGTCCCCCCTGCAGTACCATCGGCGCTGAAAGGCTTAGCTTCCGGGTTCGGAATGTAAACCGGGCGTTTCCCTAACGCTATGACCACCGAAACACTATGAAGTTAACCAACCGGATATGAACACAGTTCGTTACTTCAGAACTAACACAGTGGACGCGAGCAACTGAGGACAAGCCCTCGGCCTATTAGTACCAGTCAGCTCCACCCGTTACCGGGCTTCCACATCTGGCCTATCAACCCAGTCGTCTACTGGGAGCCTTACCCTCTCAAGGAGGTGGGAATACTCATCTCGAAGCAGGCTTCCCGCTTAGATGCTTTCAGCGGTTATCCCTCCCGAACGTAGCCAACCAGCCATGCCCTTGGCAGGACAACTGGCACACCAGAGGTTCGTCCGTCCCGGTCCTCTCGTACTAGGGACAGCCCTTCTCAATATTCCTACGCGCACAGCGGATAGGGACCGAACTGTCTCACGACGTTCTAAACCCAGCTCGCGTACCGCTTTAATGGGCGAACAGCCCAACCCTTGGGACCGACTCCAGCCCCAGGATGCGACGAGCCGACATCGAGGTGCCAAACCATCCCGTCGATATGGACTCTTGGGGAAGATCAGCCTGTTATCCCCGGGGTACCTTTTATCCGTTGAGCGACGGCGCTTCCACAAGCCACCGCCGGATCACTAGTCCCGACTTTCGTCCCTGCTCGACCCGTCGGTCTCACAGTCAAGCTCCCTTGTGCACTTACACTCAACACCTGATTGCCAACCAGGCTGAGGGAACCTTTGGGCGCCTCCGTTACTCTTTGGGAGGCAACCGCCCCAGTTAAACTACCCATCAGACACTGTCCCTGATCCGGATCACGGACCGAGGTTAGACATCCAGCACGACCAGAGTGGTATTTCAACGGCGACTCCACAACCACTGGCGTGGCTGCTTCAAAGTCTCCCACCTATCCTACACAAGCCGAACCGAACACCAATATCAAACTATAGTAAAGGTCCCGGGGTCTTTCCGTCCTGCTGCGCGAAACGAGCATCTTTACTCGTAGTGCAATTTCACCGGGCCTATGGTTGAGACAGTCGAGAAGTCGTTACGCCATTCGTGCAGGTCGGAACTTACCCGACAAGGAATTTCGCTACCTTAGGATGGTTATAGTTACCACCGCCGTTTACTGGCGCTTAAGTTCTCAGCTTCGCACGCCCGAAAGCGCACTAACCGGTCCCCTTAACGTTCCAGCACCGGGCAGGCGTCAGTCCGTATACATCGCCTTACGGCTTCGCACGGACCTGTGTTTTTAGTAAACAGTCGCTTCTCGCTGGTCTCTGCGGCCACCCCCAGCTCACGGAGTAAATCCGATCACCAGTGATGGCCCCCCTTCTCCCGAAGTTACGGGGGCATTTTGCCGAGTTCCTTAACCATAGTTCACCCGAACGCCTCGGTATTCTCTACCTGACCACCTGAGTCGGTTTAGGGTACGGGCCGCCATGAAACTCGCTAGAGGCTTTTCTCGACAGCATAGGATCATCCACTTCACCACAATCGGCTCGGCATCAGGTCTCAGCCTTAATGAGGGACGGATTTGCCTACCCCTCGGCCTACACCCTTACCCCGGGACTACCACCGCCCGGGTTGGACTACCTTCCTGCGTCACCCCATCGCTTACCTACTACCACCTTGGATCGGCGGCTCCACCACTTTCCTTTCCCCGAAGGGTCCGGAACGGCTTCACGGCCTTAGCATTAGAGGATTCGATATTGGGCGTTTCAAAGCGGGTACCGGAATATCAACCGGTTGTCCATCGACTACGCCTGTCGGCCTCGCCTTAGGTCCCGACTTACCCTGGGCAGATCAGCTTGACCCAGGAACCCTTAGTCAATCGGCGCACACGTTTCTCACGTGTGTATCGCTACTCATGCCTGCATTCTCACTCGTGAACCGTCCACAACTAGCTTCCGCTGCTGCTTCACCCGGCACACGACGCTCCCCTACCCATCCCAGCGGGCGTTGGCCCTATTGCTGAAATGACACGACTTCGGCGGTACGCTTGAGCCCCGCTACATTGTCGGCGCGGAATCACTTGACCAGTGAGCTATTACGCACTCTTTCAAGGGTGGCTGCTTCTAAGCCAACCTCCTGGTTGTCTCTGCGACTCCACATCCTTTCCCACTTAGCGTACGCTTGGGGGCCTTAGTCGATGCTCTGGGCTGTTTCCCTCTCGACCATGGAGCTTATCCCCCACAGTCTCACTGCCGTGCTCTCACTTACCGGCATTCGGAGTTTGGCTAAGGTCAGTAACCCGGTAGGGCCCATCGCCTATCCAGTGCTCTACCTCCGGCAAGAAACACACGACGCTGCACCTAAATGCATTTCGGGGAGAACCAGCTATCACGGAGTTTGATTGGCCTTTCACCCCTAACCACAGGTCATCCCCCAGGTTTTCAACCCTGGTGGGTTCGGTCCTCCACGAAGTCTTACCTCCGCTTCAACCTGCCCATGGCTAGATCACTCCGCTTCGGGTCTAGAGCGTGCAACTCAATCGCCCTATTCGGACTCGCTTTCGCTACGGCTTCCCCACACGGGTTAACCTCGCTACACACCGCTAACTCGCAGGCTCATTCTTCAAAAGGCACGCAGTCACGACTGTATGTGCAAGCACATACAGCGACGCTCCCACGGCTTGTAGGCACACGGTTTCAGGTACTATTTCACTCCGCTCCCGCGGTACTTTTCACCATTCCCTCACGGTACTATCCGCTATCGGTCACCAGGGAATATTTAGGCTTAGCGGGTGGTCCCGCCAGATTCACACGGGATTTCTCGGGCCCCGTGCTACTTGGGAGATTCTTAAGCAAGCCGCTGATGTTTCGTCTACGGGGGTCTTACCCTCTACGCCGGACCTTTCGCATGTCCTTCGACTACATCAACGGTTTCTGACTCGCCGACCGGCCGGCAGACCGATCAAAAGAATTCCCACAACCCCGCATGCGCAACCCCTGCCGGGTATCACACGCATACGGTTTGGCCTCATCCGGTTTCGCTCGCCACTACTCCCGGAATCACGGTTGTTTTCTCTTCCTGAGGGTACTGAGATGTTTCACTTCCCCTCGTTCCCTCCACACTGCCTATGTGTTCAGCAGTGGGTGACAGCCCATGACGACTGCCGGGTTTCCCCATTCGGACACCCCCGGATCAAAGCTCAGTTGGCAGCTCCCCGGGGCCTATCGCGGCCTCTCACGTCCTTCATCGGTTCCTGGTGCCAAGGCATCCACCGTGTGCCCTTAAAAACTTGGCCACAGATGCTCGCGTCCACTGTGTAGTTCTCAAGCAACGACCAGTCACCCATCACCCCACCAGACAAGCTGGCGAGTTCACTGGGGCCGGCATCGCGAAGATACAACCTTACGGCCGTACCCTCAGATACCCAACAACGTGCCAGGCACGACCCTCCGTCAGTGAGTCACTTTCCACGCCGAAGCAGTACTCGTGATCCATCTGGAAGACCGTGCCAAATAATCAACGTTCCACCCATGAGCTGACCGTGCAGAACATTTGTCTGCAATCGGTACTGTGCTCCTTAGAAAGGAGGTGATCCAGCCGCACCTTCCGGTACGGCTACCTTGTTACGACTTCGTCCCAATCGCCAGTCCCACCTTCGACAGCTCCCTCCCTTACGGGTTGGGCCACCGGCTTCGGGTGTTACCGACTTTCGTGACGTGACGGGCGGTGTGTACAAGGCCCGGGAACGTATTCACCGCAGCAATGCTGATCTGCGATTACTAGCAACTCCGACTTCATGGGGTCGAGTTGCAGACCCCAATCCGAACTGAGACCGGCTTTTTGAGATTCGCTCCACCTCACGGTATCGCAGCTCATTGTACCGGCCATTGTAGCACGTGTGCAGCCCAAGACATAAGGGGCATGATGACTTGACGTCGTCCCCACCTTCCTCCGAGTTGACCCCGGCGGTCTCCTGTGAGTCCCCATCACCCCGAAGGGCATGCTGGCAACACAGGACAAGGGTTGCGCTCGTTGCGGGACTTAACCCAACATCTCACGACACGAGCTGACGACAGCCATGCACCACCTGTATACCGACCACAAGGGGGGCACTATCTCTAATGCTTTCCGGTATATGTCAAGCCTTGGTAAGGTTCTTCGCGTTGCGTCGAATTAAGCCACATGCTCCGCTGCTTGTGCGGGCCCCCGTCAATTCCTTTGAGTTTTAGCCTTGCGGCCGTACTCCCCAGGCGGGGAACTTAATGCGTTAGCTGCGGCACCGACGACGTGGAATGTCGCCAACACCTAGTTCCCAACGTTTACGGCGTGGACTACCAGGGTATCTAATCCTGTTCGCTCCCCACGCTTTCGCTCCTCAGCGTCAGTAATGGCCCAGAGATCCGCCTTCGCCACCGGTGTTCCTCCTGATATCTGCGCATTTCACCGCTACACCAGGAATTCCGATCTCCCCTACCACACTCTAGCTAGCCCGTATCGAATGCAGACCCGAGGTTAAGCCTCGGGCTTTCACATCCGACGTGACAAGCCGCCTACGAGCTCTTTACGCCCAATAATTCCGGACAACGCTTGCGCCCTACGTATTACCGCGGCTGCTGGCACGTAGTTAGCCGGCGCTTCTTCTGCAGGTACCGTCACTTTCGCTTCTTCCCTGCTGAAAGAGGTTTACAACCCGAAGGCCGTCATCCCTCACGCGGCGTCGCTGCATCAGGCTTTCGCCCATTGTGCAATATTCCCCACTGCTGCCTCCCGTAGGAGTCTGGGCCGTGTCTCAGTCCCAGTGTGGCCGGTCGCCCTCTCAGGCCGGCTACCCGTCGTCGCCTTGGTGGGCCATTACCCCACCAACAAGCTGATAGGCCGCGGGCTCATCCTTCACCGCCGGAGCTTTTAACCCCCACCCATGCAGGCAGGAGTATTATCCGGTATTAGACCCCGTTTCCAGGGCTTGTCCCAGAGTGAAGGGCAGATTGCCCACGTGTTACTCACCCGTTCGCCACTAATCCACCCCGAAGGGCTTCATCGTTCGACTTGCATGTGTTAAGCACGCCGCCAGCGTTCGTCCTGAGCCAGGATCAAACTCTCCATGAATGTTTACCCGTAATCGGGTGCACACGCACTTAGAGCGGGCCGATCATGTCGGAATAAGACCGATCGACCACTGCGTCCTCGCTGTGTAATCGCCTGCAAGCACCACAACCCGAAGATTGCGACCTCACAGGTCTTTTTCAAAGGAACCTCATCCACCGAAATGGACGGGGTATCAACTTTTGGCGTTGATTTTTGGCACGCTGTTGAGTTCTCAAGGAACGGACGCTTCCTTTGTACTCACCCTCTCGGGCTTTCCTCCGGGCGCTTCCTTCGTTTCCGACTCTATCAGACTCTTTCGTGTCCGATTCCCGGTCGAAGCGGGTTTCGCTTTCCAGTTCTTCGCTTTCGCGTTTCCCTTTCCGGCGAGTCCGACTCTATCAGAAGTTTTCCACCGGATTTCCCGGCTTCAGACTTTCTGGAAGAAGAGTCGATTGTGCCCACTTGGAATTCAATTCCTGGGGGCGAGAGAGACGTTAAACCATCGCTGCCGAACTTGTCCAGTTCGAGGCAACCGTTCGAATCTACCTCCCCGCTGCGACCGTGTCAACGGTGTTTGCGGGACGACGAGGAGACTAGCAGCTCGGCCGGCTCGTCCGCACATCAGGCCGCGGTGGGGAGCGTCGCCGTCTGGTCGGCTTCCTCGACGTCACCCACGTCGCCGGCTCGGGCGGCGCGGCCGCCCAGGACGTAGACGTAGACCAGGAAGGCCGCCTCGGCGGCGACGCCGATGGTGATGCGGGCCCAGGTGGGGAGGCCGGAGGGGGTGACGAAGCCCTCGATGAGGCCGGAGATGAAGAGGATGAAGGCCAGGCCGATGGCCATGCCGAGGGCGGCTCTGCCCTGTTCGGCGAGGGCGGCGCGGCGGGTGCGGGGGCCCGGGTCGATGACCGTCCACCCCAGGCGCAGGCCCATGCCGGCGGCGACGAAGACCGCGGTCAGTTCGAGCAGGCCGTGCGGAAGGATCAGGCCGAGGAAGACGTCGAGGCGACCGGCGGACGCCATCAGACCGATGCCGACTCCGAGGTTGGCCATGTTCAGGAACAGGATCCAGAGAACCGGCAGCCCCAGGAACGCGCCCAGGACCAGGCACATCGCGGCCGCCTGTGCGTTGTTCGTCCAGACCTTGGCGGCGAAGGAGGCCGCGGGATGGCTGGAGTAGTACGTCTCGTACTCGCCGCCCGGCTCGGTGAGTCGCCTCAGGTCGTCCGGTGCGGCGATGACGCTCTGTGCCTCGGGGTTGGTGGCTATCCACCACCCGAGCAGGACGCCGACGGCTATCGAGAGCACGGCCGTGGGGATCCACCAGCGGCGGCTGCGGTAGACGGCGGCCGGGAATCCGGCCGTGAAGAAGCGGGCGGCGTCGCGCCAGCCGGCGCGGCGGGCGCCGGTGACGGTGGCGCGGGCGCGGGCGACGAGCTGCGTGAGACGGCCGATGAGCATCGGGTCCGGGGCGCTCGACTGGATCAGGGACAGGTGGGTGGAGGTGCGCTGGTAGAGCGAGACGAGTTCGTCCGCCTCCTCGCCGGTGAGCCGACGGCCCCGGCCGAGGAGTTGTTCCAGACGCGCCCATTGCGCCTGGTGGGCCGCCACGAAGACGTCGACATCCATTCCGTTTACCGCTCCCCTGCCCCAGCCCAGCCGTGACGGCTTACTTCTCCTGTGGTCAGCTTGGCAGACTGGGGGAAACAGGGGCGGGTCAGGGCGGATGAAGGGTGCGCATCAGTGAGCGATCTGGTGACGGGGGACGCGGTCGTCCTGGGGTTGAGGCCGGCGAGACTGCCGAGCCGGGCGCTGGCGATCTGTCTCGACGTGCTCGTCTACGGCGCCGGGTACCTGCTCGTCTCGATCGGCGTCGTGTTCGCGACGGCCTCGCTGGACGGCGCGGCCCAGGCCGCCGTGTCGGTGGGCATGTTCCTGCTGGTGCTGGTCGGTGTCCCGATCGCCGTGGAGACGCTCACCCACGGACGCTCGCTCGGGAAGTTGGCGCTGGGGCTGCGTGTGGTGCGGGAGGACGGCGGGCCCATCCGGTTCCGGCACGCGCTGGTGCGCGGGGCGATGGGCGTCGTGGAGTTGCTGATCACCTTCGGGAGCGTGGCGTGCATCGCCTCGCTGGTGTCGTCGCGGGGGCGACGGCTCGGTGACGTGTTCGCGGGGACGCTCGTGGTCCGGGAGCGGGTGCCCGGAGCGCGGGTCATGCCGGTGCCTCCGCCGCCGCCGTGGCTGGCGGGGCGGTTCACGGGACTGGACCTGTCGGCCGTACCGGACGGACTGTGGCTGACGATCAGGCAGTACCTGACGCGTATGAACCAGCTGGACCCGCACACGGGCGCCGCGATGGCGGCGAAGCTCGCGGACGAGGTCGTGGCGCGTACCGGGACCCCGCCGCCGGCGGGGGTGCCGGCCGCCGCGTTCCTGATGGCGGTGGTGCACGAGCGGCAGTCGCGGGACGCGGCACGGGCTTTCGGGGCGGCTCCGCAGCCGGCCGCTTACGGAGCGCAGGCCGCGCCGGCCCCCGTGCCGTACGGCGCGATGCCCGCGGTGCCGGCGCCGGTGGTGACGGCGCCGCCGGTCGCGCCGCCCGTCCACCCCGCGGTGGTCGCTCCGGCGCAGGGCTCCCCCGTCGTCCCGCCGCGCGGCGGGACCGGGTTCGCGCCGCCCGCGTGAGGTTGTGACCGCGAGGGGCTACGGGGCGGGGTCCTCGAACGTCGAGGGCGGGGTCTCCAGGTGTTCGAGTTCGATGCCGGGGGCGGAGAGGACGACGTCGCCGGCGATGTGCACGGTGTGCACCTCGCCGGTGTCCAGGGCCGTGACGCGGTACGCGTCCACGGCGAGCGGGCCGCTGTCGGTGGGGTGTTCCTCGCGTCCGGTGAGCTCCCAGGCCTGGTCGACCGTGCGGGCGGCGAGGACCGGGTCGGTGAGGGCCAGAAGTCGCACGCGGGTGGCGGGATCGCCCGGGGTCAGGCGCAGCAGGCGGGTCGTCGCGACGAGGAAGGCCGGTGAGGTGCCGGTGAATCCGGGCGCCCGGACGTTGCCCTCGGTGGCCTCCGCGCCGGCGGGGTCGGTACGGACCCAGGTGACGCCGTCGATGGCGGCGCCGCGGACCTGCCAGCCGGAGGCGTTGACCTCCAGCCGGATGGGGCGGCCGATCTCGTCGACGGCCAGGTCCACCGAGCCGGCGTGATCGCCGTTCGGGGAGGTGCGCTGGGCGACGTAGCGCCATCCGGAGGGGCCGGGCGCGCAGTGGAAGTGCTCCTCGCCGAGGGGCGTGTGGTCGTGCGGGTCGTGGAGCGAGTAGCGGCCGCGGGGCATCGGGTCCCAATTCTCGGACGGCCGCAGGGGCCTGGGTGGTCGGGGGCCTTGGGGCGGGGACGGGGGCAGGCCCCCGGCGTGGTGCCGGGGGCCTGCCTGTGGTGCCGTGCCGCGGATCCGTCGGGGATCAGTAGCGGTAGTGGTCGGCCTTGTACGGGCCTTCGACCTTGACGCCGATGTAGGCGGCCTGCTCGGGGCGCAGGGTGGTGAGGCGGACGCCGAGGGCGTCGAGGTGGAGGCGGGCCACCTTCTCGTCGAGGTGCTTGGGGAGCACGTAGACGTCGGTGGGGTACTCCGCCTGCTTCGTGAAGAGCTCGATCTGGGCCAGGGTCTGGTCCGCGAAGGAGTTCGACATGACGAAGGAGGGGTGGCCGGTCGCGTTGCCGAGGTTCAGCAGACGGCCCTCGGAGAGGACGATCAGGACCTTGCCGTCGGGGAACTTCCAGGTGTGGACCTGGGGCTTGACCTCGTCCTTGACGATGCCGTCGATCTTGGCCAGGCCGGCCATGTCGATCTCGTTGTCGAAGTGGCCGATGTTGCCGACGATGGCCTGGTGCTTCATCTTGGCCATGTCCGAGGCCATGATGATGTCCTTGTTGCCCGTGGTCGTGATGAAGATGTCGGCCGTCTCCACGACGTCGTCCAGGGTCGCGACCTGGTAGCCGTCCATGGCCGCCTGGAGGGCGCAGATCGGGTCGATCTCGGTGACGATGACGCGGGCGCCCTGGCCGCGCAGCGACTCGGCGCAGCCCTTGCCGACGTCGCCGTAGCCGAAGACGACCGCGACCTTGCCGCCGATGAGGACGTCGGTGGCGCGGTTGATGCCGTCGATGAGGGAGTGGCGGCAGCCGTACTTGTTGTCGAACTTCGACTTGGTGACGGCGTCGTTCACGTTGATCGCCGGGAAGAGCAGGGAGCCCTCGGCCATCATCTCGTACAGGCGGTGGACGCCGGTGGTGGTCTCCTCGGTCACGCCGCGGATCTCGGACGCGAGCTGCGTCCACTTCTGCGGGGCCTCGCCGAGGGTGCGGTTGAGGAGGGTGAGGATGTGGGCGTACTCCTCGGAGTCCGCCGTCGACGGGTCCGGGGCCGCGCCGGCCTTCTCGAACTCGACGCCCTTGTGGACGAGGAGGGTGGCGTCACCACCGTCGTCGAGGATCATGTTCGGGCCGCCCGTGGGGGTGTTCGGCCAGGTCAGCGCCTGCTCCGTGCACCACCAGTACTCCTCCAGCGTCTCGCCCTTCCAGGCGAAGACGGGTACGCCCTGCGGGTTCTCCGGGGTGCCGTTCGGGCCGACGGCGATGGCGGCGGCCGCGTGGTCCTGGGTGGAGAAGATGTTGCAGGAGGCCCAGCGGACGTCGGCGCCGAGGGCGACGAGGGTCTCGATGAGGACGGCGGTCTGCACGGTCATGTGCAGGGAGCCGGTGACGCGGGCGCCGGCCAGCGGCTGGGCCTCGGCGTACTCGGCGCGGATCGACATCAGGCCGGGCATCTCGTGCTCGGCCAGGGTGATCTCCTTGCGGCCGAACGCGGCAAGGGAGAGGTCTGCGACCTTGAAGTCCATGGGTGCTGCTCCTCATGGTTCGAGAGGGTGGGTACGGCTGAGCCGTGCATGGGCGGACCCGTGCACCGAGCACAGTCCGTCGAGGGCCCTCTCTCCCCTCGGCCGGTCATGAGGACCGCCCGACCGCCATCAGCAGCGACGCCTGACACTGATGACGAATCTACACCGACCGGCCCGGTGAGCCCCAGCGGGCCGGAGAAGAAGTGCCCGGCGGATTCGGGCCGTCCGGCGGAGGGGTCGAGGGCCTTTCGGTCTTTTGGTCGGCCCGCGCGTGTAGAAGGATGCGGTGGGATCGGGTCGTGAGTGCGATCCCGCAGGACCTACGGCACGAAGGAGATCTCAGTGACCAGTCCGGCAGGCCCTCCCGGTGGCGGGGGCGCGAGCGGGGGCGGGCGCCCGAGGCTGCTCGCCGTGACCGCGTGCCCCACGGGGATCGCGCACACCTACATGGCGGCGGAGAAGCTCCAGCAGGCCGCGGAGCGGCTCGGCATCGACATCAAGGTGGAGACCCAGGGGTCCATCGGGGCGGAGAACGTACTCGATGACAACGATGTCAGGGAGGCGGACGGGGTCATCATCGCCGCCGACAAGGAGGTGGATCGCACGCGGTTCGCGGGCAAGCGGGTCCTGTCGACGGGGGTGGCGGACGGGATCCACCGGCCCGAGGAGCTGATCGAGCGGGTGTGGAGCGCGCCGGTGCAGTCGGGGGCGACGTCGTCGGAGAACTCCGGGGGCGGCGACAACGAGCGCAGCGCCGCGTACAAGGCGCTGATGAACGGCGTCTCGCACATGATCCCCTTCGTGGTGGTGGGCGGTCTGCTGCTCGCCGTCTCGATCGCGCTCGGCGGCCACTCGTCCGCGAAGGGCATCACCTTCGACGAGGGGTCGTTCTGGTTCTACGTGAACGCCCTCGGCGGCCTCGGTTTCAAGCTGATGTTGCCGATCTTCTCCGGGTACATCGCCTACGCGCTGGGTGACCGGCCTGCGCTGGTCCCGGGCATGCTCGGCGGTTTCCTGGCCGCGGAGGCCACGACCGTCTACGGGGCGGAGGCGAACGCGGGGTTCCTCGGCGCCATCGCGACGGGCTTCCTCGCCGGCTACCTGGTGATCTGGATCAAGAAGGTCAGGGTCCCGAGGTTCGTCCGGCCGATCATGCCGATCATCGTGATCCCGATCGTCTCGACGCTGGCCCTCGGTCTGCTCTACATCTACGTGATCGGGCGGCCGATCTCCTGGGTGTTCACGCACCTGACCGACTGGCTGAACGGGATGACCGGCTCCAGCGCGATCGTTCTCGGCGTCCTCATCGGCCTGATGATCGCCTTCGACATGGGCGGTCCGGTCAACAAGACGGCCTTCCTCGTCGCCGTGGGTCTCATCGGCACGAACAACGCCGTGATGGGCATGGCCGCCGCCGCCATCCCGGTCATGCCGCTCGGTCAGGGCCTGGCCACGCTGCTGCGGCGCAGGCTCTACGGCGATCAGGAGCGGGAGACGGGCATCGCCGCCCTCTTCATGGGCTTCTTCGGCATATCCGAGGGGGCCATCCCGTTCGCCGCCGCGCGCCCGGCGCAGGTGATCCCGGCGAACATGCTCGGTGGCGCGGTGGCCGGCGCCGTCGCGGGGATGGCCGGGGTCGAGAACTCGGTGCCGCACGGCGGGCCGATCGTCGCGCTGTTCGGCGCGGTGAGCGGGCTCGCGATGTTCTTCGTCGCCATCGCGGCGGGTGTCGTGGTCACCGCGCTGACGACCAACGCGCTGATCGGGCTCAAGGAGCGGCGGAGTCGTTCCGTCGCCCGGCCCGTGCCGGGGCCGGTGCCCGAGCCGGTGCTCGTCGGGGTGGGCGCGGGTGCGGCGGGCGCGGTCGAGGGGGCGGTCCCGGCCCCTCGGACCGGCGATGCCGGGACCGCTGCCGCGGAGGCGAACGCGACGGTCGTGGCGGGGGCTTCTGCCGGCGCGGACGACGGTGCGGACGACGGTGGGACGGAGGTGCTCTCCGGGTATGTGACCGCGCGGACCGTGAAGACGGAGCTGGTCGCGGAAACCAAGGAGGCGGCGATCCGGGAGATGGCGGAGATGCTCGCGGCCACCGGCAACGTCCGTGACGTGGAGGAGTTGGTACGGGTCGCGCTCGCCCGGGAGGCGCGGGGGACGACGGGGCTCGGCGAGTCGATCGCGATCCCGCACGCCAAGACGGACGCGGTATCCCGGCCGACGGTGGGCTTCGCCCGGTCCGACGAGGGCGTCGAGTGGGGTTCGCCGGACGGGACGAAGGCCCGCCTGGTCTTCATGATCTCGGTGCCGGAGGCGGCGGCCGGTGACGAACACCTGCGGATCCTGGCCCTGTTGTCGCGCAAGCTGATGGACGTCGACTTCCGGGACCGACTGCAGGGTGCACCGGACGGGCCGGCCGTCCTCGCGGTGCTGCGCGAGATCGCGTAGCCGGGGCGGGACGGGCGAAGGCCCCCGCGGCCGTTGGGCGGCGGGGGCCTTCGTGCGTTCTCGGGTGCGTCAGTGGGCGGGATCGCCGCCGGGGGTGGCCGCGGGGTTGGCCCCGGCCGCCGCGGCCTCGGCGTTGTAGATGTCCGGCTCCAGGTAGATCACCCGGGCGATCGGGACCGCGGCGCGGATGCGGGCCTCGGCCTCGTTGATGGCGTTGGCCACCTCGGTCGCGGTGTCGTCGTGTCGGACGGCGATCTTCGCGGCGACGAGCAGCTCCTCGGGGCCGAGGTGCAGGGTGCGCATGTGGATGACGCCGGTGACCACGTCGCCGTCGACCAGGGCGGCCGTGATCTTGTCGACGTCCTCGGTGCCGGCGGCCTCGCCCAGCAGCAGCGACTTGGTCTCGGCGGCGAGCACGATGGCGATGACGATCAGCAGGACGCCGATGCAGAGGGTGCCGATGCCGTCCCACACGCCGTCGCCGGTGGCCAGGGCCAGACCGACGCCGCCGAGGGCGAGGACCAGACCGATGAGCGCGCCGAAGTCTTCGAGGAGGACGACGGGCAGCTCGGGGGCCTTGGCGCGCTTGATGAACTGGCCCCAGGTGAGCGAGCCGCGGATCTCGTTCGACTCCTTGATGGCGGTGCGGAAGGAGAAGGACTCCGCGATGATCGCGAAGACGAGGACGCCGATCGGCCAGTACCACTGCTCGATCGGGTGCGGGTGGTTGATCTTCTCGATGCCCTCGTAGATGGCGAACATGCCACCGACGGTGAACAGCACGATGGACACCAGGAAGGCGTAGATGTAGCGCTCGCGCCCGTACCCGAAGGGGTGCTGCGGCGTGGCCTCGCGCTTGGCCTTCTTGCCGCCGAGGAGCAGCAGCCCCTGGTTGCCGGAGTCCGCGAGCGAGTGCACGCTCTCCGCGAGCATCGACGACGAGCCGCTGAAGACATAGGCCACGAACTTGGCTACAGCGATGGCGAGGTTGGCGGCGAGTGCCGCCACGATCGCCTTGGTACCGCCCGACGCGCTCATGGGTGCTGGGTGTCCCTTCCTCGATGTGGCGCCCCTGGGCCGGGGCGCCGCGCTACGGCCGCATATTGTCGCAGCCGCCGGTAGGGACCGTACGTCAGACCACGACGGTGGCGCGGAAGACGGTCCCGCTCCCGGACAGTTCGGCCCTCTCGCCCGCGGGGACGAAGGCGGACTGGCCGGGGGCCAGGGTCAGTTCGCCGGCCTGCGGGGCGCCGGCGGTGCAGAGCAGGATCTGCGGGGTGCGGTCGGGGAGGAGCTGCGGGGCGCCGCCGGGGGCGAGGAGGAAGCGGGAGAGCCGGAACTCGTCGATGGGGGTCTCGTAGACCTCCTCGGCGCCGCCTTCGGGGCGCTGCACCGCGGGGTCGCCGGACGCGAAGTCGACGATCTTCAGCAGCTCGGGCACGTCGACGTGCTTGGGGGTGAGGCCCGCGCGCAGCACGTTGTCGGAGTTGGCGAGCAGCTCGACGCCGAGTCCGTCGATGTAGGCGTGCGGGACGCCGGCGCCGAGGAACATGGCCTCGCCGGGTTGCAGTCGTACGTGGTTGAGCAGCATGGCCGCGATGACGCCGGGGTCCCCCGGGTAGTCGTGGACGAGTGCCGCGTACGGGGCGTAGGGGCCGCCGAGGCGCGCGGCGGCGGTGGCGGCCTCGGTGACGGTGCGGGCCATCTCCGTGCGGTCGGCGGTGAGGACGGCGGTGAGGACCTCGCGCAGCGCGGCCTCTTCGGGGTGGGCGTGCAGCAGGTCGACGTACGGCTTGAGGGAGTCGACCCCCAGGCCGGCGAGGAGTTCCGCGGTCTCCAGCGGGGCGCGGAAGCCGCACAGGCCTTCGAAGGGGGTGAGGGCGCAGATCATCTCGGGCTTGTGGTTGGCGTCCTTGTAGTTGCGGTGGCCCGCGTCGATCGGGACGCCCCGGCGTTCCTCGTCCGCGAAGCCGGCCCTGGCCTGTTCCAGGTCGGGGTGGACCTGGAGGGAGAGCGGGGCCCCGGCGGCGAGGAGTTTGAGCAGGAAGGGGAGTCGGGGGCCGAACCTGGCGACGGTGGCGGCGCCCAGCTCGCGCTCGGGGTCGGCGGCGATGACGTCCGAGAGGCTGACCTCGCCGGCTCCGCGATCGAGGCGGGACGGGGCGCCGGGGTGGGCGCCCATCCACATCTCGGCCTGGGGTTCACCGGTGGGCTCGACCCCCAGGAGGGCGGGGATCGCGGTGGTCGATCCCCAGGCGTAGGGGCGGATGGTGTTCGTCAGACGGTCCATCGTCGTCTTCCTGGGTCTTGATGGGGGCTGGGCGGGCGGGCACGGGTGTGCCTCAGCGGTGTCCCCCTGACGCCAACGCCAGGTAGGCGGTGGCGAAGTCGGTGATGGCGAGGAGTTCGGCGAGCTGTTCCAACTCGGTTCCCTCCTCCGGTTCGAGTTCGCTGATGGCCGTGTCGTGGCCGAGGGCGAGCTCGCGGGCGGCGGGTGCGGCGCTGAGGCCGCCGGTGGGTCGGTCGCGCAGCAGGACGACGCGGGCGCGCAGGGCCTGGGGTTCGTCGACGCGGTCGCGGAAGAAGTCGTCGGGGTCGGCGCCGGCGGCGAAGGCCCCGGCGAGGAGCAGGCCGTGTGCGGGCAGCGCCTCGGGGAGTTCGGCGGCGAGGGCGGGCCTGCCGGCGAGTTCGGCGAGGGTCGCGGCGAACCGGCGTCCGGCCGGGCCGGCTCCGAGGCCTTCGCTCCAGACGAGCGGGAGGGATTCGGCGAGTTCGGAGGCGAGGGTCTTGGCCGGGTTGGAGTAGGTGACGATGGCCGGTCCGCAGCGCTCCGCGGTGCGGTCGAGCCGGTCGGCGACGAGCTGGAGGGTGGCGGGGGCCGCGGTGACGAGTCCGACCTTGTCGAGGAGGACGAGCAGCGGGGTGAGCAGGGCCCACAGGGCGCCGGGGCCGGCCGCGGCGGATTCGTCGTACTCCTGGTACGGGGCGCCGGCCATCGGTACGAGCACTCCGTGGGCGCCGTCGACGGACTCGGTCAGCGGGGAGCGTTCGGGGGCGACGGCGACGACGGTGCAGCCGCGGCGGTAGGCCTGCTCGGCGAGGAGGCCCAGCCCGGGCTCGGTTCCGTCGGTGGTGGCGATGAGCAGCAGGTCGACCGGTCCGGCCCAGCCGGGCAGCGCCCAGCGCAGGGCGCCGGAGGCGTGGGCGACGCCGGTGGGGTCCAGGCGGACGACGGGCGCGGACGCGCCGGCGAGGGCTCCGAGCAGGTCGGCGACGCCGGTTGCGGCGGTGCCGGAGCCCGCGATGAGCACGGCGCGGGGGCGGCCGTCGGGCCGCAGGTCGGCCAGGCCGGCCTCGGCGGCGTGCCGGGCGGCGGTGCGGACCCTGGCTCCGGCGTCGGCGGCGCCGCGCAACAGGCCCCGGCGGTCGGCTCGGACCAGGGCGTCCGGGTCGTCGAGGAGTGACTCGTCGAGCATGGCGGCCTCCGGCCGTGTGTGGACGGACCCGGGGGCGGGGGCCCCGGGGGACGGAACCGGTCTCAGCGTCTGCGCGGGCGGGTCAGGCGGGGCGGCGGGCCTCGTCCACGAGGAGGACCGGAATGCCGTCACGGACCGGGTACGCGAGGCCGCAGTCCTGGCCGGTGCAGATCAGCTCGGGGGTGTTCTCGTCGGCCGACCTGTCGTCGAGGGGCGAGTGGCAGGCGGGACAGGCGAGGATCTGCAGGAGGCCGGCTTCGAGCGGCATGGGGCGCTTCCCTTCGAACATGCGGATTGGGCGAGGTCAGCGTACCGCCGGGCCGCGTGTGACGCGGCCCGGCCCGGTACTGCGAGGCGCTTGTGGTCCGGTGCCTACGCGCGGACGAGCGCGAGGACCTCGTCGCGGATCTTTTCGAGGGTCGCGGTGTCGCGGGCCTCGACGTTCAGGCGCAGCAGCGGTTCCGTGTTGGACGGGCGCAGGTTGAACCACCAGTCGGCGGTGGTCACGGTCAGGCCGTCGAGTTCGTCGATGGTGACGTCGTCCCGGGAGCCGTAGGTCTTGCGGACGAGGGCGGTGCGGCCGGCCTGGTCGGCGACGGTCGAGTTGATCTCGCCGGAGCCGGCGTAGCGGTCGTAGGAGGAGACCAGGTCGGAGAGGGTGCCGGGCTGGCCGCCGAGGGCCGCGAGGACGTGGAGCGCGGCGAGCATGCCGGTGTCCGCGTTCCAGAAGTCCTTGAAGTAGTAGTGCGCGGAGTGCTCGCCGCCGAAGATGGCGCCCGAGGTGGCCATCTCCTGCTTGATGAAGGAGTGTCCGACGCGGGTGCGGACGGGGGTGCCGCCGTGTTCCTTGACGACCTCGGGGACGGACCAGGAGGTGATCAGGTTGTGGATGACGACGCCGGCGCCGCCGTTGCGGGCCAGTTCGCGGGCGGCGACGAGGGCGGTGACGGCGGAGGGGGAGACGCCCTGGCCGCGCTCGTCGACGACGAAGCAGCGGTCGGCGTCGCCGTCGAAGGCGAGTCCGAGGTCGGCGCCCTCGGCGAGCACGCGGGCCTGGAGGTCGACGAGGTTCTTCGGGTCGAGGGGGTTCGCCTCGTGGTTGGGGAAGGTCCCGTCGAGTTCGAAGTACATGGGGACGAGGTCCAGCGGGAGGCCCTCGAAGACGGTGGGGACGGTGTGTCCGCCCATGCCGTTGCCCGCGTCGACGACGACCTTGAGGGGGCGGACGGCCGTGAGGTCGACCAGGGCCTTGAGGTGGTCGGCGTACCCGGTGAGGGTGTCCTGCTCGGTGATGGTGCCGGGGACGGTGCCGGCGGGGACGGCGGGGGCGCCTTCGTCGGTCCACTTCTCGGCGAGTTCGCGGATGGTGGCGAGGCCGGTGTCCTGGCCCACGGGGGCGGCGCCGGCGCGGCAGAGCTTGATGCCGTTGTACCGGGCCGGGTTGTGCGAGGCGGTGAACATCGCGCCGGGCAGGTCCAGCGTGCCGGAGGCGTAGTACAGCTGGTCGGTGGAGCACAGTCCGATCAGGGTGACGTCCACGCCGCGGGCGGCCGCGCCGCGGGCGAAGGCGCCGGAGAGGCCGGGCGAGGAGGGGCGCATGTCGTGGCCGACCACGATGGCGGTGGCGCCGGTGACCTCGACGAAGGCGGCGCCGAACAGTTCGGCCAGCGACTCGTCCCACTCGTCGGGCACGACGCCGCGCACGTCGTACGCCTTGACGATGTTCGAAAGATCTGCGGCCACTGCCTGCCCCCCTGAAGGATCCGTGCGGTGGGGCAAACCTACCCTGTGCCCGGATCGCTCCTTCGGACGAGCCGAGGGGGGAGCGGCGGGGTCAGGAGTCGGGCGAGCGCAGGACGCGCAGGTGTCCTCGCCGGGTCTCGCCGGGGGTGGGGGCGCCGGGTCCGGGGCCGCCCGCCTGGGCGGCGCGGTCGTGCGGGCGGCCCGCCTCGCGCACGGCGTTGGCCAGGGCTTCGAGGTCGTCGCCGCTGGGGCGGGAGGGGGCCGAACCGTCGGTCAGGCGCACCACGTCCCAGCCCCGGGGGGCGGTCAGGCGTTCGGAGTGCTCGGCGCACAGGTCGTAACAGTGGGGTTCGGCATAGGTGGCGAGCGGGCCGAGAACTGCGGTCGAGTCGGCGTAGACGTACGTCAGTGTGGCGACGGCAGGGCGGCCGCACGCGGTGCGCGAACAGCGACGTACAAGGCTCACGACGTTGGACGGTACCGCACTCTTGACCGGGCCGCGACGACTCCCCCACCGGGTACGTCCCCGTGTCGCCCTGAACGGGCCCCGGCCCCGGCCGGATTGCTCGCGGTGCGACATGGGGCCGCGGCCGTCGGGAGGCCCTGCCGGGGGGCAGGGTGACGGCTACCCTGCGAGGGTGACGGACAGCCCGCTGAAGCCCCCGATTCCCACGAGTCCCGAAGGGACCCCCCACGAGCCGAGGCCCCGGCGGCGCGACCGCCACGGGCGGGGGATGCGCGGGCCGGTGGCGCCACCTCAGGTGCCGCTGTCGGCGAGCCGGGCGGAGCTGTTCGGCGATCTCGTACGGGATTCCGTGGAGCGGTTGGAGCGGCGCTGGACGCAGCTCGCCGAGGTGGAGTTCGTGGTCGCGGACGTGCCGGGGCCGCCGGGTGGCGCGGACGGTGGTTGGAACGACGAGGCGGTGCCGCTCGGCGGGCTGGTGGAGGCCCGGGACGGGCGACCGGCCCGGATCGTGGTGTTCCGGCGGCCGGTGGAGATCCGGGCGAAGGGGCGCGACGAGAAGGCCGTGCTGGTGCACGAGATCGTGGTGGAGCAGGTGGCGGAGCTGTTGGGGCTCTCGCCGGAGATCGTGGATCCGCGCTACGGGCAGCAGGACTGACGGCTTCGCCGGCGCGTGCGCCGCGGGGCTCCGCCGGGTGCCGGCGGAGCCCCGCGGCGGTTCACCTGGTGAGGATCGAGAGGTCCTCGACGGCCTTGGGGACCGAGACCGTGGAGAGGTCGTCGCCGAAGGGCTGGATGGTGAACATGGGGATGCCGTCCTGCGGCAGGGTCAGCGTGCGGGAGGCGTACACGGGGCCCCCGGACAGGGTTTCCAGCGTCAGGGCGTAGGCGCCTTTCGCGCCGGTGGGGGTCGGCGGCGGGGAAACGGCCAGGGTGGTTCCCGCCTTGACGGTGACTTCCTTGACGGTGGGTTCGCCGCCGTCGGTGCCCGGGGAGGCGGTGACGCGGACCTTCGCGTCACCGCTGCCCGCGGCGGTGAGGGCGAGCAGGGTCGCCTTGTCGTCGAGCCGGTTGTCCGCGACGGTGGCCCGTGCGCCCACGGGGGCGGTCGCCGGGAGGAAGCCCAGCTCCTGCTTGGCCCCGGTGCCGCGGACCACGCGGACGGCCGCGACGATCGGGGTGGCCTTCTTCGGGTCCGCGGGGGTCAGGTGGAGGGAGCCCACCTCGCCGCGGGTGACGTCCTTGAGGTCCACGCTCGCCGTCATGCCGGCCTTGACGTGCAGTTGTTCGTTGCCGGCCGGGCTGATGGAGCCGCCGGGGCCGGCCAGTCGGAGGTTGAGGTCGGCGTCGTCCTCGCCGGGGGCGAAGGCGACGAGCCGGACGGAGGTGGCGTCCGCCGGGATGCCCGGCAGGACGAGGCTGCCCGCGGGTCCGGTGGACGCCGGCAGCCAGTCGACGCCGACTCCCTCCTCGGCGATCTGGGCGGTGGCGCCGACCCGGCCGGTGACGACGGTGACGCGGGCGGTGAGGTCGGTGAGCTGGGTGCCCGGGAGGAAGTCGGACAGCATCACCTTGGCGCTGGCGCGGGGGTCGACCTTGTAGGGGAGCCGTTCGGGGCTGCCGGGCTTGTCCTTGAGCAGGCCGTCCGGTCCGTACAGCTTCACCTGGACGGTGGCCTCGGTGTCGTCGGGGTTGGTCAGGTGGATGGAGTCGAGGCGGCCCTTGGCGCTGCTGAGGGCGGGGAACCAGAAGTCGGTGCCGGGCGGGGTGCAGGCGACGCCGAGGAGGCCTCGGGACTGGCCCACCGCGACCTTGGTGGTCTGTTGGGCGGTCCAGCCGGGGGCCATGGCCCCGTCGGCGAAGCCGGTCAGCGGGGGTGCCTCGGCGCCCGAGGCGGCGGCTCCGGCGGGCTTGCCCGGCTCCTTGGGCTGTACGACGGGCTTGCCGTCCCTGGTGAGGAGGCGGGCCGTGCCGGGGGCGCCCGGCTTGCCGGGGGTGATCGAGGTGTAGGTGGTCTCCGCGATGTCCGAGGTGCTGGGTGCCGGGCACGTCAGCACGGACCGTTCCACGGGCATCCGGGAGGCGCCCGCGGCGCCCTCGGCGGCGGGGGCGGCGGGCGCGGTGAGCGAGGCGATGCCGGTGACGGCGGCCAGCGCGGCGGCCACCGCCGCGAGCGTCAGGGGTGCGCGCTGCTTCACTGCTGGGGGCTCCCGTCCGGACGCGGTTCGTGCTGTCCGTAGGTGTTCTCGTACGGCTCGTACTGGTACGGGTACTGCTGTTGTTGCGGGTAGGGGTCCTGGGGCGGGTACGGGTACGGCTCGGCGTACTGCTGCGACGAGGGCTCCTGCGGGGCCTGCTGCTGCTCGTACGGGTAGTCCTGGTACGCGTACTGCTCCTCGCCGTAGGCCTGTTGCGCGGGGATCTGCGCGTACGGGTCGGCGACGGCGGCCGTGGGGGTCGTGGGTCGCTGTTCGGCCTCGGCCTCCGCGCGCAGGCGGCGGGCGCGTCGGCCTTCCCCGGCGGCGTCGGCCTGGGCGGGGATGGCGGCGTCCTCCTCGGGGAGGTCGTCGTCGAGCCGGGCGGGGCGGCCCGGCAGGGCCATCACGAGCAGGACCAGCGCGAGCAGGCCCTGGGCCCAGTGCCAGGCGTCGCGGCCGGCGGCGTCCTCGTGGACGAGGTCCAGGCGGCCTTCGCCGGCGGGCAGTTCGAAGCCCTGGGCCCAGCCGTCGACCGTCTTGGCCTTGAGCGGCTTGCCGTCGACGGTGGCCTGCCAGCCCGGGTCGGCCCGGTCGGCGATGCGCAGGACGCGGCCCTCCTCGCCGGCCGGGATGGTGGTGTGGACCTCGACGGGCCCGGCTTCGATGGCGACGGGGGCCTGGCCCTGGCGGCCGGGGACGATGACGGCGCGGGCCGGGGCCCGTTCGACCTCCCAGGAGGCGACGTCGTCGTCCTGGACGGCCTTGAGGCCCGGGGTGGCGTCGAGTACCTGGCGGAAGTGGGCGGGCGCGCCGGGTTGGAGGACGACGTAGCGGACGGCGAAGTCGTCGAGCTGGGCGGACTGGTCGGCGCCGGAGCCGGAGACCAGGCTGGAGACGACCTTGGCGAGGCGGGGTTCGGAGCCGGCGCCGGCGAGGAGTTCGGCGTCGCCGAGGCGGGCGCCGGAGCCGCGGACCAGGCTGTAGGAGACGGTGGCGGGCGAGTCGCCGGTGAGGACGAGGGTGCGGGTCTGGTTGGTGTCGCCGCTGAGGTAGGCGGCGGCGGCCGGGACCTGGGCGGGGTCGCGGCGGGTCAGCGGGCCCTCGGCGCCGGAGAACATCCAGCCGGCGGCGGCGAGCGGCGGGCCGACGGCCGCGGCGAGTCCGATGAGCGCGGCGAGCGGTTGGCGCCAGCCGAAGCTGCTGGCGGCGACCCGGTGTTTGGCGCCGTCGGCGCCGAGCAGGGCGGCCGCGAGGAGCCCGATGCCGTAGACGAGGGTGGCGGGGCCGGCCCAGGTGTCGCGGTTGAGGAGGACCGCGAGGAGCAGCCCGGTCAGGGCCGTGGCCCAGGCGAGGCGGACGGCGAAGCGGCGGTCGGCGCGCAGCAGGGCGGCGAGCGCGGCGAGCAGGACGCCGATCAGGAGCAGCCCGCCGCCGGCGCCGGGCCCGCCGGGGCTGATGCCGAGCAGGTCGAGGGCGCCGGCGCGGGCCCCGTAGGGCAGTCCGGCCTCGCGCAGGAAGCGGGTCGGGTGGGTGAGCAGGCCCAGGGACCAGGGGGCGAGCACGAGGAGGGGTACGCCGAGGTTGGCGAGGAGGCGGGGGCCGTACGTCTTCCAGCGCGCGCGGCGGGTGATGAGCGCGGCGGTGCCGAGGACGAGGGCGAGCGGCCACACGACGGGGGTGAAGGCGGTGGCCAGAGTCAGCAGCAGGGTGTACGTCCACAGCGCCCGCCGGTTGCCTTCGGCCTCGGGTCCGCCCAGGCCGAAGGCGGCGACGGCGGCGCGGGCGATGAGCGGGAGCAGGACGGCGAGGACGGCGGTGCCGAGGAGGCCGCCGGCCAGGGCGCCGGTGACGGCGGGGAGGAAGGCGTAGGCGACGGCGGCCCAGGCGCGCAGGAGCCGGGATGTGACGAGCGGCCGGGACGCGAAGTAGGCGGTGAGGCCGGCGAGCGGGACCGAGCAGACGAGCAGCAGGGTCAGGGCGGCCTGGGTGGAGCCGAACAGCAGGCCGGCGACGGCGCCGAGCACGGCGAGGTAGGGCGGGGCCCCGGTGGTGGTGCCGAGGCCGACGGGCTGCCAGTCGGTGGTGTAGGCGCGCCAGAGGTCGAGGCCCCGGTCGGGGGCGGGGAGCAGGGCGCCGCCCATGAGGGAGCCGCCGAAGAGCAGGGAGCGGCAGGCGACGAGGGAGACGAGCAGGAGCAGGGCGAAGAGGACGGGGGCCGGGTTGCGGGCGACCCGCTTGAGCCGGGCGAACTGTTCGATCTCCAGGTAGTCGGCGTCGTCGCCGCCGGGGCCGGATTCGATGGCTCCGCCGTGTCTGCTGACGCCGGCGGAGTCGCTGTCGCGGTCGGCGCCGAAGTACCCGGCGAGTTGTTCGACGTTGGCGCGCAGGGTGGCGCCGGGCGGCGGGAAGAGCGGGCGCAGTTCCTTGGCGGGGACGACGGCGCCGCGGCGGGCCTTGCGGGCGGCGAGGATCCGGCCGGGGCGGAGCAGGGTGGCGAGGAGTCCGGTGAACTCGTCGACGGCTTGGCCGGGGGCCTTGCCGACGAGGTAGCCGAGGGTGCGCAGCAGGGTGCCGACGAGCAGCCGCAGCAGGACGTACGGCAGGGCGCGGCCGGAGCTGTTGGTGAGCACGGTGTAGACGGCGCCGGCCTTGTCGACGCGGTGGGCCCCGACGGCGGAGCGGCCGGCGCAGTCGACGGTGCGGCGTTCGCGGGCGGCGGCCTCGGCGTGCCGCATGACGGCGTCGGGGGCGACGAGGACGGTGTGGCCGGCGCTCTGCACGCGCCAGCACAGGTCGACGTCGTCGCGCATGAGCGGGAGCCTGCGGTCGAAGCCGCCGAGGGCGTCGTAGACGTCTCGGCGTACGAGCATGCCCGCGGTGGAGACGGACAGGACGGGGCGGATCTGGTCGTGCTGGCCCTGGTCCTGTTCGCGGCGGTCGAGTCCGGTCCAGCGGCGACCGCCGCGGGCGATGGTGACGCCGGCTTCGAGGAGCTGCTTCTTGTCGTACCAGCCGCGCAGTTTGGGGCCGATGACGGCGGCGTCGGGGTTCTCCTCGGCGACGCGCAGCAGTTCGGCGAGGGCGTCGGGTTCGGGGGCGCAGTCGTCGTGGAGCAGCCAGAGCCACTGCACCGGTTCGCCGTGGGGGAGTTCGGGGAGGTCGTACGCGTCGTCCCGCCAGGTGCGGCTGACGGGGTCCCAGCCGCTGGGGCGCTTGAGGTAGGGAAGGTCGTCGGGGGTCGGTACGCCGGCGCTGCGGACGGCCTCGTCGACGGCGGTGCCGAATCCGGTGCGGCGGGCCAGGTGCAGGACCCGGTCGGCGCCGAGGGCCTCGGTCAGCAGTCGCGCGGATTCGTCGGCGCTGCCGGTGTCGGCGGCGACGTGGTTCTGCGCGGGGCGTTCCTGGCCGAGGAGTCCGGCGAGGGCGCGGGGGAGCCAACGCGCGCCGTCATGGGCGACGAGGACCGCGGTGACGACGTGCCGGGGGAACTCGGGGGTGGCGGCGCCCTGGTGGGAGGCCGACGAGTTGCTGTGCAGGGACATCGCGGTACGGGCCCTCCGGCCGGGGGTCCGGGGGTGGTGTGCCCTCGGAGGCTGCTGGACAGCGCCCCACACTAACGGCTCGGAACACAGCGGTCCGCCTCCTGCGGGGAAGGTGCGGGAGGCGGACCGTTTGCTCTGTTCGTCCTGCGGTTCGGCGCGCGGTTCCGGACGGGGCGGATCCGCGGGTGGATCGTACTGCGGGCCGGTCTTCGGGAGGGTCGGCGGCCGGTGTGCCGGCGGATATGAGGTGCGTGGTGCCGTCGGCGCCGGGCAGCCGGCGCGCGGTGCGCCTCAGACCGCCGCCTTCTTCAGGCGACGGCGCTCACGCTCGGACAAACCGCCCCAGATGCCGAAGCGTTCGTCGTTCGCGAGGGCGTATTCAAGGCATTCGGAGCGGACCTCGCAGGCGAGGCAGACCTTCTTGGCTTCGCGGGTGGAGCCGCCCTTCTCGGGAAAGAAGGACTCGGGGTCGGTCTGGGCGCAGAGTGCGCGCTCCTGCCATCCGAGCTCCTCGTCCGCCTCCTCGACCAGCAGTTCCTGAAACAGCTCGGTCATGTGCGCCCCTCGCTCTGTCTGTGCGTCCCCGTGGTGTTGCCGTCACTGATCGCTACGTAACGACACGAGTGAAATTACAAGTGGGGGGCTCCAGCGCAGTCAAGCCGAGATCTGCTATTGGGCCCCTTATTCACTCTGCGGAACCAAGCGTATGCAGTAAGTGTTCATATCGCCAAAAATCGTGACACATGCCACTGGCCTGAAAGCGACGCCCGAAACGGCACCCCGCCCTCACCCGTAGCCGACGTGACACCGCGTGACGCGGTTGCGATCCGTCCCGAGATGCGGCGCGGATCACAGTCAGGTCACGAGTGGCGTCGGTTGGTTTGAATTGCGATTGACACGACTCTCGGGGCGGCACATGCCCCGGCCCCTACTGCACAAACCTTTCTCCGGACGCAGTAACCGGATGAGGTGAAACTTTTGCCTCAAACCAGACATTGGGTTGACAGTCCGACCCCTCGCCGGTTCTCCTTGTACGCATGTCAGCGCCCGCAGCCGCCACCCGGACCCCCATTCGTGGGTTCCTGCGCGCTGCCCAGGTTCGCTGTTGCTGTTGCAGCTGTTGATGCCACCGGAGCCACGGCTCCCCTGAGCACCGGCTCCCCACAGCAACCGCCAGCACGACTGACATCCGTCGAGGACTCCCCCGATGAACAGCACCACCGCCCCGCACCCCACCGCCGCGGCCCCCGCCGTTCCCGCCGCCGCGACGCCCATGGTCGAGAGCGACCTCCAGATCGCCGGCGACATCCTCTCCGTACAGCACCTCCTCCAGCCGGCGCGCGAGCACCCGACCACCGTCGCCGAGTTCGTGGGCCTCGCCCGTTCCATCGCCGAGAACCGCGCCGAGTGGGAACACCTGGTCCAGTACGACGCCACCACCCGCTGGTACCACCGACTGCGCACCGGCCCCGGCTACGAGGTGTGGCTGCTCAGCTGGGTCCCCGGACAGGGCAGCGGCCGGCACGACCACGGCGGCTCCTCCGGCGTCCTGACCGTCCTGGACGGCGAACTCACCGAGCACGCCCCGCGCGGCCCGCTGACCCTGCCCGCCGGCTCCCAGCGCGTCTTCGCCCCCGGCTACGCCCACGAGGTCGTCAACGACTCCCTCGACGGGGCGGTCAGCCTGCACGTCTACTTCCCCGGCCTCACCGAGATGCCGATGCACAGCTGCTCCCCGGCCAGGCCGGAGGCACTCTCCGTCTGATCGACGGACGCCCGACCCGTCCCGCCCGTCACCCGACCACCGCCCCTCGACGGGCGGCCCGCGGCTGACAGACTGTCCGCATGCGCATTGTTGTTCTGGCCGGCGGCATCGGCGGCGCCCGTTTCCTCCGCGGACTCAAGTCGGCGGTTCCCGAGGCGGAGATCACGGTCATCGGCAACACCGGTGACGACATTCACCTGTTCGGGCTGAAGGTGTGCCCCGACCTGGACACCGTGATGTACACCCTCGGCGGTGGCATCAACGAGGACCAGGGTTGGGGACGCACCGACGAGTCCTTCACCGTCAAGGAGGAACTCGCGGCGTACGGGGTCGGACCCACCTGGTTCGGCCTCGGCGACCGCGACTTCGCGACCCACATCGTCCGTACCCAGATGATCGGCGCGGGCTACCCGCTCAGCGCCGTCACCGAGGCCCTCTGTGACCGCTGGCAGCCCGGGGTCCGGCTGCTGCCCATGTCCGACGACCGGGTCGAGACCCACGTCGCCATCACCGAGCCCGGCTCCGGCGAACGCCGCGTCATCCACTTCCAGGAGTACTGGGTCAAGATGCGCGCCGCGGTGGACGCGGAGGCCGTCGTACCCGTGGGCGCCGAGCAGGCGAAACCCGCGCCCGGTGTCCTGGAGGCCATCGCCGCCGCCGACGTCATCGTCTTCCCGCCGTCCAACCCGGTGGTCTCCGTCGGGACCATCCTCGCCGTGCCCGGCATCCGGGAGGCGGTGGCCGCCGCCTCGGCCCCCGTCGTGGGCCTCTCCCCCATCGTCGGGGGCGCCCCCGTGCGCGGGATGGCCGACAAGGTGCTGGCCGCCGTGGGCGTCGAGTCCACCGCCGCGGCCGTCGCCCTGCACTACGGCACCGGCCTGCTCGACGGCTGGCTGGTGGACACCGCCGACGCCGCGTCCGTCGCGGAGGTCGAGGCCGCCGGCATCACCTGCCGGGCGGTGCCGCTGATGATGACCGACCTCGACGCCACCGCGGCGATGGCCCGGGCGGCGTTGGAGCTGGCGGAGGCCTCCCGGTGACCGTTCCCTCCTACGAGGTGCGGGCCGTCCCCGGGATCCCCGAGGTCGCCCCGGGCGACGACCTGGCCGCGCTGATCGCGGCGGCCGAACCGGGGCTGCGCGACGGGGACGTCCTGCTGGTCACCTCGAAGATCGTGTCCAAGGCGGAGGGCCGGATCGTCCGGGCCGATTCCCGCGAGGACGCCATCGACGCGGAGACCGTGCGCGTGGTCGCCCGCCGGGGCACCCTGCGGATCGTCGAGGACCGCCGCGGACTGGTGATGGCGGCGGCCGGCGTGGACGCCTCGAACACCGCCCCGGGCACGGTGCTGCTGCTCCCCGAGGACCCGGACGCCTCGGCGTCCGCGATCCGCGAGGGGCTGCGGGCCGCGCTCTCGGTGGACGTCGGCGTGATCGTGACGGACACCTTCGGGCGGCCCTGGCGCTCCGGGCTGACCGACGTGGCGATCGGCTCGGCCGGCGTGCGGGTGCTGGACGACCTGCGCGGTGGCGTGGACGGTCACGGGAACCCGCTGAGCGCGACGATAGTGGCCACGGCGGACGAACTGGCCGCGGCCGGCGACCTGGTCAAGGGCAAGGCCTCGGGCCTTCCCGTGGCCCTCGTGCGCGGGCTGTCGCACGTACTGGGCGAGGGGTACTCGGCGGCCGACCTGGTGCGCCCGCCCGCCGACGACATGTTCCGGCTGGGGACCTCCGAGGCGGTACGCGAAGCCGTGACGCAGCGGCGCACCGTACGGGCCTTCACGGACGAGGCGGTGGACCCGGGCGCGGTCCGCCGGGCGGTGGCGGCGGCCGTGACGGCCCCGGCCCCGCACCACACGACGCCGTGGCGGTTCGTCCTGCTGGAGTCCGCCGCCGCGCGGCTGGAACTCCTGGACGCGATGAGGGACGCCTGGATCGACGACCTGCGGCGGGACGGCAGGTCCGAGGAGTCCGTCGCGAAACGGGTGCGGCGCGGCGACGTGCTCCGCAACGCCCCGTACCTGGTCGTGCCGTGCCTGGTCATGGACGGGGCGCACGACTACGGGCACGCGCGGCGGGACGCGGCGGAGCGGGAGATGTTCGTGGTCGCGATGGGCGCGGGCGTCCAGAACTTCCTGGTCGCGCTGGCCGGGGAACGGCTGGGCTCGGCGTGGGTGTCCTCGACGATGTTCTGCCGGGACGTGGTGCGCAAGGTACTGGCGCTCCCGGAGGACTGGGACCCGATGGGGGCGGTGGCCGTGGGCCACGCCGCGGCGGCCGCGGCGGAGCGGCCGGCGCGGTCGGCCTCCGCGTTCGTCGAAGTGCGCTGAGGAGGCGCCGGGTCCGGTGCGGATGTGGTGTCGAGAAGGGGTCGCGGGGCAACCTGCGGCCCCTTTCTCGTACCCGGGGCGAGGCGCCTGCCCCGGGTGTGGTGCCCTGCCCCGGGTGTGGTGCCCTGCCCCGGGTGTGGGGTCAGAGGCGGCCGATGTCCGTGCGCGGCATCTTCGGCGTGCGGCGGGGCGGGACGCGGCCGGCCAGCAGGATGAGGCGGGCCGCGCGATGCCGCTGACCCTCGTACGGGGCGAGGAGCTCCAGCATGGCCGCGTCGTCCGCGTCCCGGTCCCCGGCGAGGGCGTACCCGACGATGCCCGGCAGGTGGAGGTCCCCGGTGGTGACCGCGTCGGCGGCGCCGTTGCTGCGCTGGAGGGTCTCGGCGGAGGTCCACGGGCCGATGCCGGGTACGGCCTCCAGCCGTCGGGTCGCCGCGGCGAGGTCCATGGCGACGGCCTCCTCCAGCCGGTTCGCGACCCGGGCGGCGCGGACGATGGTGGCCGAACGCTTCGAGTCGACGCCGGCCGTGTGCCAGTCCCAGGACGGGATCATGGCCCAGACGCGGGCCGTCGGCATCACGTACAGGTCCGGGCGCGGGCCGGGGGCGGGCTCGCCGTGGCGGCGGACCAGCCGGCGCCAGGCGCGGTAGGCCTCGTCGGTGGTGACCTTCTGCTCCAGGACGGTGGGGATCAGCGACTCCAGGACCAGCCCGGTCCGGGTCAGGCGCAGTCCGGGACGACGGCGGTGGCTGGCGTGCACGAGCCGGTGCCGGGGCACGAAGGCGGCGGGGTCGTCGGCGGCGCCGAGGAGTTCGGGCAGCCGGTCCAGGACCCAGTCGGCGCCCGGCCCCCAGGCCTCGGCGCCGACCTTGCCGTCGGCGCCGGCGACGCGGAGGGTGGCGGGCCCGTCGGGGGTCCGGCTGGTCTTCCACACCGAGCCGTCGGGGGTGGTGCGGAAGGTGGGGTCGGCGGGGCCGCGCCGGAGGGGGCCGAGGGTGAGCCCCAGGTCGACGGGTCCCTCGGGGACCCATACCCGGCTCCGGGCTTCGGTCGACTCCCCCGCCGGGTGGCCCCGGCCCGCGGGCACGTCGGTGCGGCCGCCGCGGATCGCGGTGCGGGTGAGGGGGTCGAAGCGGCCGGCCATGCCTTTGAGCGTAGCCGGGTGGGGGGTGGGGCGGGGCCGGGCCGTTCGCGGTCTCCCCGGCCCCGGCTGCGCCGGGCTTTCGGGGCTCCGCCCCGGACCCCGCGCCTCAAACGCCGGCGAGGCTGGAATGGCCGGGCCCCGCCGGGCCCCGGTGGGTCAGCGGCCCTGGAGTTTGGCCGCGGAGGTGCGGGCCGGGGGGAGTTGGCCGTAGAGGAGGCGGCCCGGGCATTCCGTGGCGAAGCCGTCGCGGTGGCCCGAGATGACGTTGAGCTTGACGTTGCGGCCCTTGGCGTACAGGTTGCCGCCGCCCGACTTCAGGGTGGCCTTCGCCCGCGGGTCCGCCCCGAAGAGGCCCAGCTTCCAGGCCGTGAGCCGGGCGACCGCGCTGACCGAGGCGGCCGGTGGGGTCGTGGAGGTGTACGAGCCGATCACCGCGATGCCCATGCTGTCGGTGTTGAAGCCCATGGTGTGGGCCCCGAGCACCGGCTTGGCGACGCCGCCCGCCCGGCCCTCGTAGACGGTGCCGCACTTGTCGACGGCGAAGTTGTAGCCGATGTCGCGCCAGCCACTGCTGACCACGTGGTAGCGGTACAGGCTGCGCAGGACCGCCGGCGCGTCCTTGCAGGCGTAGTTGTTGCCGGAGGCGGTGTGGTGGACGAAGGCGGCCTTGACGGTGTTGGTGTAGACGAAGCCCTTCTCGCGCAGGCCCTCGTCCGCGCCCCAGCCCTTTCGGGTGACGATGCGGGGGCGCGGCCCGATGTACGGGCGTCCCGCGGCGGCGAGGGACTCGTCGGCCAGGACGGCGTCGGCGGTGGAGTCGGCCTTGTTGAGTGCGGTGATCTCGTTGGCGCCGATCGGGGCGAGCGGGACGTTGGCGGAGGAGGACTCGGCCATCTCCATGGTCATGCCGGGGAGGAGGACGGGTTCGCCCTTGTCGTCGCCCTCGGGGTCCTCGTCCGGGTCGTCGTCCTTCGGGCCGGCGTTCTTCCCGTCGACGGTGAGCGGCGGCGTCCGTACGCCCGGGTCGACGAGTTCGATCCGCATCCCGGAGGGGAGGCGGGACGGGGCGCGGGTGGTGGTGGCGCCGGTCTCGGCCTGGACGCGGACCTCGATGCCGTCGGACTCGCCGACCCACAGGGGGGCGGTGCTGCCGCGCACGCGGCCGGATCCGCGTTCCGCGGCGTCGGGGTCGGCGGCGTGTTCGCTGTTGTGGGTCTCGACGTCCTGCCAGTCGGACCAGGCGGACGTCCTCACGGAGCGGGTGCGGACCTGCACCCGGCCCAGGAGTTGGGTGCTCGCGTCGTCCCAGACGACACCGACCAGCGAGAACGTCTTGACCTCCCGAGTGGTCAGGCCCCGTGCCTCGGGGAGGCGCGGGGCGGTGCTCATGCCGGGGGTGCCGGTGGCGCGGTCCGCGGTCGGGCCCAGCGGGACGAGTCGCAGTGACTGGGTGGACCCCGCGGGGTCCACGGGGGCGACCGCTCCGACGGAGGGGGTGGCCAGGGCGGGAGTGGCCAGGGCGGGAGTGGGAAGCGCGAGCGGCATGGCCAGCGCGGCGGCCGTCGCGACGCCGATCGAGGAAGCAAGGAATGCACGCATGAAAGGATGCTCGGCGCACTCACCGCCCGGCGCCATCGGAGAACTGACGCCCCGTCCGGCACGAAGCCGATACCCCTCCCCCGTACGAGGGAGTCCGGGGCCGCCGTACGGACGAGGGCGCCGCGTACCCTGTGCCGGGTGAACGCCACTGACCGCACCCCTGCCGACCTGCTGCGATCCGCGCTCGCCGCCGATCCGGGCCGCCCGCTCGTCACCTTCTACGACGACGCGACGGGCGAGCGCGTCGAATTGTCCGTCGCCACCTTCGCCAATTGGGTGGCCAAGACCGCCAATCTTCTCCAGGGCGACCTGGGCGCGGAGCCCGGCGATCGGCTCGCGCTGCTGCTTCCCGCGCACTGGCAGGGCGCCGTGTGGCTGCTCGCCTGCGCCTCCGTCGGGGTGGTCGCGGAGGTGGGCGGGGATCCGGCCGCCGCGGACCTCGTCGTGACCGGTCCCGACACGCTGGAGGAGGCCTCCGCGTGTGGTGGGGAGCGGGTCGCGCTCGCCCTGCGCCCGCTGGGCGGCAGGTTCCCGCAGCCGCCCGCCGGGTTCGCGGACTACGCGGTGGAGGTTCCGGGGCAGGGCGACCGGTTCGCCCCGTTCCAGCCCGTGGACGCCGACGGTCCGGGGCTGGTGGTGGGCGGCGAGGAGCTCTCGTACGCGGCCCTCGTCGCGCGCGCCCGAGAGGACGCGGTCAAGCTCGGGCTCGGAGAGGGTTCCCGGGTGCTGTCCGGTCTGGGTCACGACACCTGGGAGGGGTTGTCGGCCGGTCTCTTCGCGCCGCTGGCCTCGGGCGGGTCCGTGGTGCTGTGCCGGAACCTGGACCGGCTCTCGCCTGACGGGCTGGCGCAGCGGGTGGAGAGCGAGCGGGTCACCCACACCGTCTGAGCCTCCCGCGCCGCCCTGGTCCCGTCTCTCCTTCCGGGCCCCTCGACGCGGTGCGGCCCCCTCACTCGGGCCGCACCCTCACCACATCGAGCGATTTGTCACCCGTTCGGCCCTTTACAGGGGGTCGCCCCCGGGCCGCCTCGGCGAGTCGGGGGCAGGATCGGCTCAGGCCACATCCACCCGTGCGGCCTCCCGGTACGGCGAGGGGACGGAACGCCAGTGACGGACAGCGCAGGCATACCGGGCGGCACCGGCGCGGCCGGGGGGCCCAGGAAGCCCCCGCACGGCCGCCGGCGCCGACTGCTGCGCGGGGCCGGGCTGGGGGTGGCCGTGCTGGTGCTCGCGGGGGCGGCCGGCGGCTGGTGGATCTACCACAAGCTCGACGGGAACATCACCGAGGACACCTCCGCCGCCGCCGAGCTGGAGCGGTACGAGCGGGAGCGCCCGACGCACCTCGCGAACGGCTCCCAGAACATCCTGCTGATCGGCTCGGACTCGCGCTCCGGCAAGGGGAACGCGAAGTACGGGCCGGATCGCGGCACCCAGCGCTCGGACACCGTGATCCTGCTGCACCTGCCGGCCGACCGGAAGAGCGCGGCGGCGGTCTCGATCCCCCGGGACCTGATGACGGACGTGCCGAGTTGCCTCAAGGGGGACGGGCAACGCACCCGCGAACAGTTCGCGCAGTTCAACTGGGCGTTCGAGTGGGGCGGCGCCGCCTGCACGATCCGTACGGTCGAGAAGCTCACCGGGATCCGGATCGACCACCACATGGTGGTGGACTTCAGCGGCTTCAAGCAGATGGTGGACGCCGTCGGCGGGGTGGAGGTCTGTCTCGGGCGGCCGGTGAACGACACGGAGGCCAAGCTGAGGCTGCCGGCCGGCCGGAATCTGCTCCGGGGCGAGCAGGCCCTCGGTTTCGTGCGGGCCCGCCACAGCCTGGGCAACGGCAGCGACACCGACCGGATGGAGCGGCAGCAGCAGTTCCTCGGTTCGCTGGTGAACAAGGTGCAGAGCAACGGGGTGCTGCTGAATCCGGCCCGGCTCTACCCGGTGCTGAACGCGGCGACGTCCTCGGTGACCACGGACCCGGGGCTCGCGTCACTGCGGGGGCTGTACGAACTCGTGCGGGGCGTAAGGAACATACCGACCGAACACATAGCGTTCCTCACGGTTCCGCGCCGACCGTATCCTTCCAATCCCAATCGTGACGAACTGATACAACCCGAGGCCGGCCGACTGTTCGGACAACTGCGCGCGGACAAGCCCCTGAAGGTGACTCCGCCGCCACCGATGGAGGAGCGGGAGCGCAACGAGCGCACCTCGCACACCCGAACGGCGTCCCCCGAACCCCGCCCCAGCGCAACCGGCACGGGCCCCTCACCCGTCCCCACGTTCACGGGAACCACCGCGGACGCCGCGAACTGCCGGTAAAGCAATCCCAAAGGCCGGCCCCGAACCAGGCCGGTTGGGCGATTTGCGGCGTTATAAGGGGAGTGGAATTCGTCACCGGCATGGTTTGCGGTTGACCTGGCCGGATAGGGTGAGCGATCCGGTGCACCGGCCAGCAAAGAGGCCTTGCACCAGCAGCCGGACGTTGACCGTGCGCCTTGGGGGAGGCGCATCGCGAGGCACCGACGGAGGATTCGAGCAACCGTGGATGCGCAAAGCCGTGGGCGGGCAGACGAGATCGACCCCGCAGACCAGTGGGTTCTCAACCCTCGCACCGGCAACTACGAACTGCGACTGGGCGATTCCGTTGCGCAGCAACAGAAGCCTTCCGTCGCCACCCCCCGCAGATCCCGTACGACCCGTCCCGCCCCACCGGGAACAGGCACCCCCGCGACACCCGGAGTCCCGAAGCCGCGCCGCGGCGACGGGCCGCCCGGCGGTCGACGCGGCGGGCGTTCCCGCAAGGCCGGCGGCAGGGGCCCGAGCAAGCGCAAGAAGCGGCTCGCGATCACCGGCGGCACGCTGGCGTTCCTGCTGCTCGGCGGCTCGCTGGCGGGGTACCTCTACTACCAGCACCTGAACGGCAACATCAACGTCATCAACACCCCCGGCGCGAGTTCGGGCACCTTCAGCAAGGGCCGCGCGATCAACATCCTGGTCATCGGCACCGACAAGCGCAGCGGCGCGGGCAACGAGGGCTACGGGGACTCGGGCAGCGTCGGGCACGCCGACACCACGATCCTCTTCCACGTGTCGAAGGACCGTTCCAACGCGACCGCGTTGTCCATCCCGCGCGACCTGATCACCGACATCCCGGCCTGCAGTGCGCAGCAGCCGGACGGTTCGGTCAAGCAGGTGCCCGCCGAGAAGGGCACCCGTTTCAACACCAGCCTGGGGCAGTCGGGCCGCGACCCGGGTTGCACGATGAGCACGGTCAAGAACCTGACCGGCATCCCGGTCGACCACTTCATGATGGTCGACTTCAACGCCGTGAAGAACCTGAGCACGGCCGTCGGCGGCGTTCCGGTGTGCGTGGAGAAGGACGTCAACGACAAGGACTCCAAGCTCAACCTCAAGGCGGGCGAACACCGTTTGCAGGGCGAGCAGGCGCTGGCCTTCGTACGGACCCGGCACGCCTTCGGCAACGAGAGCGACCTGGACCGCATCCAGACGCAGCAGCAGTTCCTCGGCTCGATGATGCGCGAGATGAAGTCCAAGGAGACGCTGACCAGCCCGAAGAAGTTCTTCTCCCTCGCGGAGGCGGCCACCAAGTCGCTGAGCGTGGACCAGGGCATCGGCGGCATCAAGCAACTCACCTCGCTGGCCGGCGAGTTGAAGAACATCGACCTGAAGAACATCACCTTCACCACCTTGCCGGTGCTCGACAACCCGGCCGAACCGGCGAACCGCAAGGCGACGGTCGTGCTCAACAGCTCGGTCGCCAAACCCCTGTTGGAGATGATCCGGGGGGACGTCTCGCTCACGGAGGTCGAGGCGGCGAAGGCTGCCGCCGACAAGGAGGCCAAGACCAAGGAGGACGCCCAGCTCCAGGGCGCCCGCTCGCCCGCCGGGGACGTCCGGGTGGACGTCTTCAACGGTGGCGGCCCCTCCGGTTCGGCGCAGACCACGCTGAACTGGCTGCAGAACAGCAAGGGCGTGAACAAGGCCGCCAATCGCGGCAACGCCCCGTCGAAGGTGGCCACCACCCAGCTGGAGTACGCGCCCGACCAGGCCGACCAGGCGCGGGCGTTGGCGGACATGATGGGGCTGTCCGCCTCGGCGTTGAAGGTGGGCACGGCGAACTCCGGGGACAAGACCCCGATGAAGCTCACGCTCGGTTCCGACTTCAAGGAAGCGGGGTCCCCGTTGACCGCGGCCGCGCCCCAGAAGGCGCCCGAGGGTCTCCAGCGGGTGGAGGCGGACAAGGCGGTCTGCGCCAAGTAGGGCGCGGGCACGGGGGCACACTCCGGCGAACGGCCGCGATCGGCGGCCGTTCGCCGGCGCACGGACACAAACGGACACGTACCGACTGACACGCACCGCCGCGCGAGGCGGGTGGCGACGGTCGGTGGCACCGGCGGCATCACACCGACCAGCAGTGATCTATAGGGGGGGTACACGTGGGGCACAGCAGCGTGCGTGGGGAGGGGGCGCCCGACCAGGCCGTCGGCGGCATACCCGGCGGTTCGGGAGCCTCGGGCGGCAGCGTGCCCCCGCCCCGGTCCGGCTCGGGTGGTTCCCGGGGCCCGGGCCACCGGTCCCCCGTCCGGCGCCGCAGACGGCGCGTGCTGTTCTGGGTGGCCGCGGTCCTGGCGTTCCTGATCCTCGCGACCGCCGCGGCCGGCTACCTGTACTACCGCCACCTCGACGGCAACATCCGCAGTGGCCAGCGGCTGAGCGGCGAGAGCGGCGTGGAGAGATCCGAGGCGAACGCCGACGGGCAGCGCCCGCTGAACATCCTGCTCCTCGGTTCCGACAGCCGGAACAAGCCGGAGAACCTCGAACTCGGCGGCCACCGCGACAGCGTCGGCGCTCCCCCGCTCGCCGACGTGCAGATGCTCCTGCACGTGTCCGCCGACCGGCAGCACGCCTCGGTGGTCAGCGTCCCGCGTGACACCCGGGTGGACATACCGGAGTGCACGGATCCGAAGACCGGCGAGAAGTTCAAGAAGACCAACGCGATGATCAACGAGACCCTCGGGCGCGGGGGTCCGGGCTGCACCCTCGCCACCTGGGAGAAGCTGACCAACATCTACATCGACCACTGGATGACGATCGACTTCTCCGGTGTGGTGCAGATGGCCGACGCGATCGGCGGCGTCGAGGTCTGCGTGAAGAACAACGTCTGGGACCGGCCCCTGCCCACCGCCGGCGGCGGCTCGGGCCTCAAGCTCAAGGCCGGCAAGACGAAGGTCAAGGGCGAGCAGGCGCTCCAGTGGCTGCGCACCCGGCACGCCTTCAGCAGCGACCTCGGCCGGGCCCAGGCGCAGCACATGTACATGAACTCGATGATGCGCGAGTTGAAGGGGCAGAACGCGTTCACCGACGTCGGTCGGATCACGGCGCTGGCCGAGGCGGCGACCAAGGCGTTGGAGGTGTCCGAGGAGATCGGCTCGGTCAAGAAGCTGGGCTCCCTGGCGATGCAGCTCAAGAACGTCCCGACCAACCGCATCACGATGACGACGATGCCCACGCTCCAGGACCCGCTGGACGTCGACCGGCTGGTCGTGAACCCGACGGACGCCGACAAGCTGTGGACGATGGTCCGCAAGGACGTGCCCTTCGACAAGAACGGCGCCCCGCAGGCCCCCGAGGGCGCGCAGCCGTCCGGTCCCGCGTCGCCTCCGGCCTCGCCGGGCCAGGAGCCCTCGAAGGCTCCGGTGACCGCGCCCGACAAGGTCATCGTGTCCGTGGTCAACGGCACGGGCGCCGGCATGCCGCTGGTCAACGGGCGGGCCACGGCCGTCGCGCAGGCGCTGGTGGGCAAGGGCTTCACCGCCGCCAAGGCGGCGTCCGGGCTCACCCCGGAGAAGGCCACCGTGATCCGCTACCCGAGTGCGGACCTGGCGGACGAGGCGCGGAGCGTCGCGGCCGCGCTGGGCGTCCCCGACACGTCGGTCCAGCTGTCGGCCGAGGTGTCGCGGATCACCGTGATCGTGGGCGCCGACTGGCGCGAGGGCGCCGCGTACCCGCGGCAGGCGCCGCCGGAGGCCGGGGCGGTCCCGGAATCGGCCGAGGCGATCAACGGCTCGGACAGCGATGCCTGCATGGACGTGTACAAGCCGTACCGCTGGTGAGACCGTGCCGCCCCGCGCGAGCGGGGCGGCGGCACGGAAAAGGGGTGACCCGGTCCGCGAGGGACCGGGTCACCCCTTTTCGGGTTCCGGTGGGCCGGTTCGGCTCAGACTTCGGTGGTGTCCCGGCGCACCGACGGGCGGCGGCTCGCGATGACCTTGTTCGCGAGGGCCCGCGGGCTGGTCAGGAAGCCGAAGCCCCAGCACATGTGCATGGTGGCGAGGGCGACGGGGATCTGCGCCCGCGCCTTGAGCGAGAGCCCCTTGCCGGCCGGCAGGGAGCCCGCGACGATCGCCGCGAGGTAGCCCGCCGGGACCACGAAGGCCCAGGGCGTGACGGCCACGCCGGCGACCACGCCGGCCGCGATGGCGCAGACGGCCGTCGGCGGGGCGAGGTAGCGCAGGTTGATGGAGCCCGAGTGGTAGCGGGCCACGACGTGGCGCCAGCGCCCGTAGTCCTTGTACTGCTTGGCGAGGGCCCGCACGGAGGGCCTCGGGCGGTACTGGACCTTCAGCTCGGGCGAGAACCAGATGAGCCCGCCGGCCTCGCGGATGCGGAAGTTCAGCTCCCAGTCCTGGGCGCGGATGAACTCCTCGTTGTATCCGCCCTGCTGTTCCAGGGCCTCCCGGCGGAAGACGCCCAGGTAGACGGTCTCGGCCGGGCCGGCCTCGCCGCCGGTGTGGAACGCCGCGTTCCCGACGCCGATCTTCGAGGTCATCGCCGCGGCGACGGCGTCCTCCCAGGCGTTCTCGCCCTCGGCGTGCATGATGCCGCCGACGTTCTGCGCGCCGGTCTCCTCCAGGAGGCGGACCGCGGTGGCGATGTAGTTCGGGGAGAGCATGCCGTGGCCGTCGACGCGCACCACGATGGGGTGGCGCGAGGCCTTGATGGCGGCGTTGAGGGCGGCGGGGGTGCGGCCGGTGGGGTTCGGGACGGTGTGTACGCGCGCTCGGGGGTGGGAGGCGGTCTCGCGTACGAGCTCGGCGGCGATCTCGTCGGTGCGGTCCTTGGACGGCCCGAGCGCGATCACCACCTCCATCTCGCCTGCGTACTCCTGTCCGAGGATGTGGCGGACGGAGTCGCGCAGATGGCGCTCCTCGTCGAGCACCGGCATGATCACCGAGACTGCGGGCTGCTGGGCGGGCATGTGGTCCTTCAAGGTCGGGTATCGGTGTCACGTTACCGCGTACGGGGGAACCGGGTGCGCGGCGGACGGGCGGTACGGACAGATGTTGATCGTATGGGCCTACTGTTCTGACGATCTGCCAAATCGGTCCCTATCTCCACTTGGCGGACTTTTCACCACACAAGCCCCGGCAGCCCCAGCCGTTCCGGTCGTCCCCGCGGAGGTGTCCCCCGTGCCCCAGCCGCACCGCCCCACCCGTCCCGCCAGGCCACGGCAGTCGCAGCGCACGTCGCGTCGCGGTGGCGGTGGTCCGGCGCGCCGGCGTAGGGACAAGCCCCGGTGGGGCGTGCGGCTCGCGGCAGGGGTGTCGATCGTGGTGCTCGGCTCCGGGGCGGTCGGACACGCCGTGATGACGGGCTTGGACACCGGGATCGAACGGGTCGACCCGTTCAAGGACATGAAGAACCGCCCCCAGGCCGGGCACGGGGTGAACTTCCTGCTGGTCGGCACCGACGGCCGGGAGAAGATCACCCCGGAGGAGAAGCGGGAGTACCGCCTCGGCGGCGCCCCGTGCCACTGCACCGACACGATCATGCTGGTGCACCTGTCCGCCGACCGTGAACGCGCCAGCGTGATCAGCCTCCCCCGGGACAGCTACGCCGAGGTCCCCGCCCACCGGGACCTGACCACCGGCCAGGCCCACAAGGCGCACGGGGTGAAGCTCAACGCGGCCTACGCGGAGGGCGGCCCCAACCTGACCGTCCGCACCGTCGAGAACATGACGCGGGTGAAGATCGACCACTACCTGGAGGTCGACTTCACCAGCTTCATGAGGACCGTCGACGCGATGGGCGGCGTGGACATCTGTACGGCGAAGACCATGCGCGACGCCAACACCGGCCTGGACCTGCTGCCCGGCACGCACCGGCTGACCGGCGGGCAGGCCCTGCAGTACGTGCGCTCGCGCCATGTGGACGGCGCCTCCGACCTGGGCCGGATGCAGCGCCAGCAGCGGTTCGTCGCCGCGCTGATCAAGCAGGCCACCGGCGGCGGGGTGCTGCTGAACCCGGTGAAGTTCAAGGAGGTCAGCTCGACCCTGCTGGGCTCGGTCCGGGCGGACGAGGGGTTCGGCTCGGAACAGATGCTGGCCCTGGGGCAGGCGATGCGCGAGTTCACGCCCTCGTCCTCGGAGTTCGCCTCGGTGCCGGTCGGCGACCCCTCGTACAGCGTCAAGGGCATCGGCTCGACCGTGAAGTGGGACGAGGCGAAGGCGGCGAAGCTCTTCGACTCGGTGCGCCGGGACCAGCCGCTGCAGCCCGTCCGCCCGGGTCGCCCCGCCCGGCAGCCCGCGGTGGCGGTGGACGTGCCACCGGGGCAGATCCGGGTCCAGGTGGAGAACGGAACCCGGATCGACGGGCTCGGCGGGCGGGTCGACGAGGGCCTGCGGGCCACCGGCTTCGACACCACCCGGGCCCCGGGCAACGGCGCCAGCCGGGAGGTCAAGCGCACGGTCGTGTCGTACGACCCCCGCTGGGACCGCTCGGCCCGCACCGTGTCGACCGCACTGCCCGGGAGCGAACTGCGGGCGGTCGCCGGGCAGGGACGGACGGTGCTGGTGATCGCGGGTGCGGACTACAAGAAGGTGGTGCCGGTCCGGGCGGAGGACCCGTACCAGGGCGGGGCGACGGCGGTGGTCACCGGTGACCAGGTGGTCTGCGCGAAGCCGGGCCAGTAGCACCGGAGGCCGGGGGCGGGGGTGCCCCGGCCGCCCGGGTCGCCGGGGGCGGTCACGCCCGGGAGCGCGCCCGGGTGGTGGCGGACGTCACTCGTCGAGGCCCTCGGCGGCGCGGCGCGCGCGCAGCTCCGTGATGGCCTGCCGCCGGGCCAGCCGGTGGGTGCGCCGGATCTGCGCCTCCTGGTAGCGGCGCTCGTCCTGTTCCGTCTCCGGGAGCACCGGCGGGACGGTGCGGGGCTTGCCCTCGGCGTCGACGGCCGCGAAGACCAGGTAGGCGCTGCCGACCTGGGTGGCGGGCGTGGACTCGTTCCACCGCTCCGCGAGGACCCGTACGCCGATCTCCATGGAGGAGCGGCCGGTCCAGTTGCACTGGGCCCGGACGTGGACCAGGTCCCCGACGCGTACCGGCGCGAGGAAGGCCATCTCGTCCATGGAGGCGGTCACGGCGGGACCGCCGGAGTGCCGGCCGGCCACGGCGCCGGCGGCGTCGTCGACCAGTTTCATGATCACGCCACCGTGCACCGTGCCGAGCAGGTTGGTGTCGTTCGCGGTCATGATGTGGCTGAGGGTCGTCCGGGAAGCCGATGTGGGCTTTCCCTCAGGCTCGCCCGCAGGCTCGCCCGCCGCATCGCCCGCCGTATCGCCCGCTGTGTCTGTCATATGGACACCTTAAAGCGGTATCGGAAGCATCAGCTCTGCAACAGCACCGGAACGAAGTGCGCCCCGGACTGTCGGGCGACACGCCGGGGCGTGCATTCTTGTCCGCATGAATGACTGGCCAGAAGGGTGGACCGGCGACCGCGACGACCGCGGTCGCCGGGACGACGGGTACGGACGCGGCGGCGCTCAGGCGCAACCGGAGGGTCCGCAGCGGATGCGGCACATCCAGCGGCAGCAGCCCGCACGGCCCCAGGTGCCGCCGCCCACGCGGCGCCCCGGCACGCCCCCTCCGCCGGCGCAGTCCCCCGCGTACGGGGTGCCCCCGCAGGCACAGAACCCGGACGGGTACGGCTACGACAGCGGCTACAACACCGGCCAGGTCTACGGGGCACCCGCGGGCGCCCCGGGTGGTCCCGGCGGCGACGACGGCCGGCCCCCGGCCGGCCCCGGCAGGCCGGGCCGCTCCCCCGGCCCGGCGCCGAACCGCGCCCGACAGATCAAGATCGGCGCGATCGTCCTGGTCTCCGCGCTGCTGGCCACCGGCATCGGCACCTACTTCTGGGCCGACTCCAAGGTGCGCCGCGAGGTCGACCTGTCCAAGGTCATCGAGCGGCCGAAGGAGGGCGACTGCACGACGTACCTCATCGTCGGGTCCGACAGCCGTGAGGGCATGTCCGCCGAGGAGAAGAAGAAGCTCCACACGGGCTCCGCCGAGGGCAAGCGCACGGACTCCATGATGATCCTCGCGAAGTGCTCCAGCGGGAACACCATGGTCTCCCTGCCGCGCGACTCGGACGTGGAGATCCCCTCCTTCGTCGGCTCGCAGTCCGGCAAGACGTTCAAGGGGCAGGGCCGGCGGGTCAAGCTCAACGCCGCCTACGCCGAGGACGGACCGGAACTGCTCGTGCGGACGGTGGAGTACAACACCGGTCTGCACATCGACCACTACGCCGAGATCGGCTTCGCCGGATTCGCGAACATCGTCGACGCGCTGGGCGGCGTGGAACTCGACATCGAGAAGGGCTTCAAGGACGAGAAGTCCGGGGCCGACTTCAAGGCGGGCAAGCAGACCCTCAACGGAGAGCAGTCGCTGGCCTTCGTCCGCACCCGGTACGCGTTCGCCGAGTCGGACCTCCAGCGGACGAAGAACCAGCAGAAGTTCCTGTCGTCGCTGGCGAGTCAGGCCGCCACTCCGAGCACGGTCCTCAACCCCTTCCAGCTGTACCCGGTGATGGGCGCCGGTCTGGAGACGCTGATCGTGGACAAGGACATGTCCCTGTGGGACATGGGCCAGATGTTCTTCGCGATGAAGGGCGTCAACGGCGGCGAGGGCGTGTCGATGAACATGCCGATCTCCGGACAGCGCGGCGGCAACCTGGTCTGGGACAAGGCCAAGGTGAAGCAGCTCGTCCAGCAGATCCAGAAGGACGAGAAGGTCACCGTCCAGTCGCGCTAGGTGGATTGATCGCGGCGACGATTCCGGGGGCCTGGCCGTGAGGGCTCCCGGACCGCCCCCGCCGCCCGCGTCCGCTCCCGGCTACTCGCCGGAGCGGGCGCGGAGCATCCACGGCATGGCGATGGACTCCAGTTGGACGGCGAGGTTCATCTTGGACTCGCCGATGGTGCGGTCCTCGAAGTGGATCGGAACCTCCACCACCTGGAATCCGCGACGCAGGGCGAGGTACTTCATCTCGACCTGGAAGCTGTAGCCGGCGCTGCCGATCGACGCGAGGTCGATCGCCTTCAACGCGTCGGCGCTCCACAGGTTGAAGCCGCCCGTGATGTCGCGGACGCGGGTGCCGAGGATGGTGCTCGCGTAGGCGTTGGCCCAGCGGGACAACAGCTTGCGGTGCGCGCCCCAGGCGTCGGAGAGGCTGCCACCGGGGACGTACCGACTGCCGACGACCAGGCCGGCGCCGGTGGAGCGGGCCACGCCGAGCAACTCGGCGATCTTGGCGGCCGGGTGGGAGCCGTCGGCGTCCATCTGGAGCACGTACGCGGCGCCCTCCTCGACCGCCCGGGTCATGCCGGCGGCGTAGGCGCGGCCGAGGCCGTCCTTCGCGGTGCGGTGCAGGACCGACATGCGGGGCTTGCCGTCCTCGGTGAGGAAGCCCTCCGTCAGCTCGTCGGCGATCCTGCCCGTGCCGTCGGGTGACGAGTCGTCGACGACCAGCAGGCGCAGGCCCGGCTGGTCGAGGCTCATCAGCAGCTCGACCATGCCGGGCAGGTTGCCCGCCTCGTTGTAGGTGGGCATCACCACCGTGAGCGGGGTCCGCGCCCACGCGTCGGGGAGCCGCGTGGCCGCGGCGTCGGCCGCGCGGGAAGTCTGCTGCTCGGCCGTCACCGGGGTCGCCTCACTGGGTTGGTTGGCTGGCTGGCTGGCTGGATTGGCTGGGGTCGGCTCACGGGCCGTCCCCACCGGGGCTGTCGACTCGCCGGCTTCCTCACCGGCGTCTCACCGGGGTCCCACCGGCGTCGGTCAGCGGTCGGAGGAGAAGCGCACGGAGGCGGAGGGGAGTTCGGCCTCGCACCACACCCGTGCTCCCGCGCGGAGTTCGTTGTCGGCCCCGACGACCGCACCGTCTCCGACGACCGCGCCGTCCAGCACCGTGCGCGTGCCGACCGAGGCTCCGGCGCCGACCAGGCTGGCACTCACGTGGGTGTCCGAACCGATGACCGCGCCGTCCATCAGGATGGAGCCGTGGACGATCGCACCCGACGCGACACGGGCGCCGGCGCCGACGACCGTACCGCCCGACAGCTTGGCCCCGTCGGCCACCTGGGCGCCCGGCAGGACGAGGAACTCGCCCCGGGGGCCGGGGACGGCCGGGGAGGAGACGATGCCGCGGACGAGGTCGGCGGAGGCCTGGACGAAGGACTCGGGCTTGCCGAGGTCCAGCCAGTAGGTGTCCTCGGTGACGCCGTGGAGCTTCGCCCCGGAGGTGAGCAGACCGGGGAAGGTCTCGCGCTCGACGGACACCGCGCGGCCGTCCGGAATGGAGTCGATGACGCTGCGGCGGAAGACGTAGCAACCGGCGTTGATCTGGTCGGTGACGATCTCTTCGGGGGTTTCCGGCTTCTCGGTGAAGGCCAGCACCCGCCCGTCGGGGGCGGTGGGCACCAGGCCGAAGGCGCGGGGGTCCTCGACCCGCACGAGGTGCAGGGTGACGTCGGCGTCGGCCTCGCGGTGGGAGTCGACGAGACCGGCGATGTCCAGGCCCGTGAGGATGTCGCCGTTGAAGACGAGGACGGAGGTGTCCGGGCCGCCGGTGAGGCGTCGGGCGGCGTTGCGGATGGCGCCGCCGGTGCCCAGGGGCTCGTCCTCGACGACGTACTCGAGGCTGACGCCGAAGTCGGACCCGTCGCCGAAGTAGGGCTCGAAGACCTCGGCGAGGTAGCAGGTGGCCATCACGATGTGCGTGACACCGGCGGCCGCGGCCCTGGCTATCTGGTGGGCGAGGAACGGGACACCCGCGGCCGGCACCATCGGTTTGGGGGTATTCACCGTCACGGGGCGCAGACGCGTCCCCTGCCCGCCAACAAGCAGGATCGCTTCCGTCATTGTGTCTCCCCAACCGATTCGGGCGTACGAGGGCACAAATTTAGCCCATCGGGGGCCTGACGAAGGCCGGAGACGGCAGGTGGGGCCGCCTCCGGCTCGATGTCGCGCCCAGGGCAGGTCGCGGATGCTCCCGCCGGTCAGGTCGCCACCCGTGGGCTGCCGACTCCCCGGGCCCACACCGGCCCTCCCGACGAAAGATGTGCGATGCCGCGGAACGCGCGGCAGCCGAACCTCGCCGAGTGCGTCCGGGACACGGACGGCCCGGCGCGGGTGCGCCGGGGGCCGTCGTGGACGTCGAGTGGGCCGTCGTCGGTCGTTACGGCAGGTTGCGGGCCATGACGATCCGCTGGACCTGGTTCGTGCCCTCGTAGATCTGGGTGATCTTCGCGTCGCGCATCATGCGCTCCACCGGGTAGTCACGGGTGTAGCCGTATCCGCCGAGGAGCTGGACGGCGTCGGTCGTGACCTCCATGGCCACGTCGGAGGCGAAGCACTTGGCCGCGGCGCCGAAGAACGTCAGGTCCTCGTGGGGGCCTCCGCCGGAGACGCGCTCCGAGCGGGCGGCGGCCGAGTACGTCAGCTGACGGGCGGCCTCGATCTTCATCGCCATGTCCGCGAGCATGAACTGCACGCCCTGGAAGTCGCCGATCGGCTTGCCGAACTGCTTGCGCTCCTGGACGTAGCCCTTGGCGTAGTCCAGGGCGCCCTGGGCGATGCCGAGCGCCTGCGCGGCGATCGTGATGCGGGTGTGGTCGAGGGTCTTCATCGCGGTGGCGAATCCGGTGCCCTCGGCGCCGATCATGCGGTCGGCGGGGATGCGGACGTTGTCGAGGTAGACCTCGCGCGTCGGGGAGCCCTTGATGCCGAGCTTCTTCTCCGGGGCGCCGAAGGAGACTCCCTCGTCGCCCTTCTCGACGACGAAGGCGCTGATGCCCTTGGAGCGCTTCTCCGGGTCGGTGACGGCCATGACCGTGTAGTACTCGGAGACGCCCGCGTTGGTGATCCAGCGCTTCACGCCGTTGAGCACCCAGAAGTCCCCGTCGCGCACGGCGCGGGTCTTCATGCCGGCGGCGTCGGAGCCCGCGTCGGGCTCCGAGAGGGCGTACGAGAACATCGCGTCGCCCTTGGCCAGCGGGCCGAGGTACTTGGCCTTGAGCTCCTCGGAACCGGAGAGGATCACCGGGAGCGAGCCGAGCTTGTTGACGGCCGGGATGAGGGAGGAGGACGCGCAGACGCGGGCCACTTCCTCGATCACGATGACGGTGGCGAGCGCGTCGGCGCCGGCGCCGCCGTAGGTCTCGGGTACGTGGACGGCGTGCAGGTCGCTGGCGACCAGGGCGTCGAGGGCCTCCTGCGGGAAGCGGGACTCCTCGTCGACCGCCGCCGCGAACGGCAGGATCTTCGCCTCGGCGAGCGAGCGGACCGACTCGCGGAGCATGTCGTGCTCCTCGGCCGGGCGGTACAGGTCGAAGTCGGCAGAACCCGCCAAGATCTCTCACTCCCCAAGGTGATGCGTGACGCATCAGTGATGCTAACTACCGTTAAGTAACCCAAATCTTAGTGTCCGGGGTCCCGGCAGCGATATGTAACGCGTACGTGAGCTGCGTGACAGCGCGCCGGCGCCGGCCGCCGGCGTGCCGCACGGGCCGCGACTCCCCGGGAACGTCCCCGTCCGCGAGCCGGCCTATGCTCGGTGGCCGCAAAGGCCCGCCACACCTGGAGCAACGCATGCCCCTCAAGATCACTGTGATCGGCACCGGCTACCTCGGTGCCACGCATGCCGCCGCGATGGCCGAGCTGGGCTTCGAGGTCCTGGGGCTGGACGTGGTCCCGGAGAAGATCGAGATGCTCGCCTCGGGTCGCGTCCCCATGTACGAACCCGGGCTGGAGGAGCTGCTGGCCTCGCACGTCGAGGGGATGCCGGGCTCGACGGGGCGGCTGCGCTTCACCACCTCCTGGGAGGAGGTCGGCGCGTTCGGCGACGTCCACTTCGTGTGCGTGAACACCCCGCAGAAGCACGGCGAGTACGCCTGCGACATGAGCTACGTGGACTCCGCGATGGATTCGCTGGCCCCGCACCTGACCCGGCCGGCGCTGGTGGTCGGCAAGTCCACCGTCCCGGTCGGTTCGGCCGAGCGGCTCGCCGAGCGGCTCGCCGCCCTCGCCCCGGCGGGCGACGAGGTCGAGCTGGCCTGGAACCCCGAGTTCCTGCGCGAGGGATTCGCCGTCGGGGACACCCTGCACCCGGACCGCATCGTCATCGGCGTGCGGGGCGAGCGCGCGGAGAAGCTGCTGCGCGAGGTGTACGCGACGCCCATGGCGGAGGGCACCCCGCTGGTGGTGACCGACTTCCCGACGGCCGAGCTGGTCAAGACGGCCGCGAACTCCTTCCTCGCGACGAAGATCTCCTTCATCAACGCGATGGCCGAGGTGTGCGAGGCGGCCGGCGGTGACGTGGTCAAGCTGGCGGAGGCCATCGGTTACGACGAGCGGATCGGCTCGAAGTTCCTGCGCGCGGGCATCGGCTTCGGCGGCGGCTGCCTGCCCAAGGACATCCGGGCCTTCATGGCGCGGGCGGGCGAGCTGGGCGCGGACCAGGCGCTGACCTTCCTGCGGGAGGTCGACTCCATCAACATGCGCCGGCGCGGCCACATGGTCGAACTGGCCCGGGACGCCGTGGGCGGTTCGTTCCTCGGCAAGCGGGTCGCGGTGCTGGGCGCCACCTTCAAGCCGGACTCCGACGACGTGCGTGATTCGCCCGCGCTGAACGTGGCCGGGCAGATCCACCTCCAGGGCGGCCAGGTCACCGTCTACGACCCGAAGGGCATGGACAACGCCCGCCGCGTCTTCCCCACGCTGGGCTACGCGGACTCCGCGCTCGCGGCAGCCCGGGGCGCCGAGGTCGTGCTGCACCTCACCGAGTGGCGCGAGTTCCGCGACCTCGACCCGGCGGAGCTCGGCGAGGTCGTCTCCGACCGGCTGGTCCTGGACGGCCGCAACTCGCTGGACCCCGATCGCTGGCGCGCCGCCGGCTGGACCTACCGCGCCATGGGCCGCCCCCGGGCCTGACGGCACGGTGCGACGGCGACGCTCCGGGCGTTCCCGCGGTGCCGTGCGGCGCGTGAGGTGGACCACGTGTCGCGCGGCCGATCCAAGAGCTCGGTGATCGGCCGGGAGGGGACGGCGGGCCCGCCGTCCCCTCCCGCGCCGCTACGGCAAGAGCACCGCGTTGGACGGTCCCCGCGCCGCGGTCAGCTCGCGGGCCACCGCTTCGGCGTCGCGCAGCGCCCGTACGGCGTTGGACCAGGTCAGCTTCGCCAGGTCGGCGTGCGACCAGCCGCGTGCCAGCAGCTCGGCGATCAGGTTCGGGTAGCCGGTCACGTCGTCCAGCCCGGCCGGGGTGAAGGCCGTGCCGTCGTAGTCGCCGCCGATGCCGATGTGGTCGACGCCCGCCACCTCGCGCATGTGGTCCAGGTGGTCCGCGACGGTCGCGGCGGTGGCCACCGGGCGCGGGCGCTCCGTCTCGAAGGCGCGGTGCAGGGCCATCGCCTCGGGTGTGGTGTCGAGGTGGTGGAACCCGTGGGCCCGCAGGTTCTCGTCGGCGGCCAGGGTCCAGGCGACGGCCTCGGGGAGGATGAACTTGGGCACGAAGGTGGCCATGGCCACGCCGCCGTTGGCGGGCAGCAGTGCCAGCACGTCGTCCGGGATGTTGCGCGGGTGGTCGCAGATCGCCCGCGCCGAGGAGTGCGAGAAGATCACCGGCGCGGTCGAGACCGCGAGGGCGTCGCGCATCGTGGTCGCGGCCACGTGCGAGAGGTCCACGAGCATGCCGACGCGGTTCATCTCGCGGACGACCTCGCGGCCGAACCCGCTCAGCCCGCCGTGCCGGGGTTCGTCGGTCGCCGAGTCCGCCCAGTCGATGGTGTCGTTGTGCGTGAGCGTCATGTACCGCACGCCCAGCCGGTGCAGGGCGCGCAGGGTGGCGAGCGAGTTGTTGATGGAGTGCCCGCCCTCGGCGCCCATCAGGGAGGCGATCCGCCCCTCGGCGCGGGCCGCCTCCATGTCGTCGGCCGTCAGGGCCCGCACCAGGTCGGCGGGGTAACGGGCGAGCAACTGGTCGACGAGGTCGATCTGCTCCAGGGTGGCGCTGACCGCTTCGTCGCCCGCGTAGTCGGAGCGCACGTACACGGACCAGAACTGCGCGCCGACGCCGCCGGCGCGCAGCCGGGGCAGGTCGGTGTGCAGGTGGCCCGACTGGTCGGCGGCGATGTCCCGCCGATCGAGGTCGTACCGGACCTGCTCGCGCAGCGCCCACGGCAGGTCGTTGTGGCCGTCGACGACCGGGTGCTCGGCCAGCAGCTCACGCGCCTCGCCCAGGCGCTGCGCGGCGCTCACTTGCCGAATCCGAAGGAGTCCGCGCCCGCGACCTTGGCCCGCAGCCGCTTGCCCTTCTCGGTGGCCTGCTCGTTCAGCTCCTGCTGGAACTCCCGCATGCGGGCCAGCAGCTCCGGGTCGTGGGCGGCGAGCATCCGGACGGCCAGCAGGGCCGCGTTGCGCGCCCCGGCGACGGAGACGGTCGCGACGGGAACCCCGGCGGGCATCTGGACGATCGACAGCAGGGAGTCCATGCCGTCGAGGTACTTCAGCGGCACCGGCACGCCGATGACCGGCAGCGGGGTGACGGACGCGAGCATGCCGGGCAGGTGGGCGGCGCCGCCCGCGCCCGCGATGATCGCCTTCAGGCCGCGGCCGTCGGCCCGCTCGCCGTACGCGATCATCTCGCGCGGCATCCGGTGGGCGGAGACCACGTCGACCTCGTACGGGATCTCGAACTCGTCCAGCGTCTGGGCCGCGGCCTCCATGACCGACCAGTCGGAGTCCGAGCCCATGACGATGCCGATGACGGGGCCTGTGGAAGAGGTGCTCATGCGGTGATCGTCCCTCGGAGGTAGCCGGCAGCGTGACGTGCTCGCTCCAGCACGTCGTCCAGGTCGTCGCCGTAGGTGTTGACGTGGCCGACCTTGCGGCCGTGCTTCACGTCCTTGCCGTACATGTGGATCTTCAGCTGGGGGTCGTGGGCCATGCAGTGCAGGTACGCCGCGTACATGTCCGGGTAGTCCCCGCCGAGCACGTTCGCCATGACCGTCCAGCGGGCCCGCGGGCGCGGGTCGCCGAGCGGGAGGTCCAGGACCGCCCGTACGTGGTTGGCGAACTGGGAGGTGATCGCCCCGTCCTGGGTCCAGTGGCCGCTGTTGTGCGGGCGCATGGCCAGTTCGTTGACGAGGATCCGGCCGTCGGTGGTCTCGAACAGCTCCACCGCCAGGTGGCCGGTCACGCCGAGTTCCTTGGCGATGCGCAGGGCCAGGGACTGGGCCTCGCCCGCCAGCTCCTCGGAGAGGTTCGGCGCGGGGGCGATCACGGTGTCGCAGACCCCGTCGACCTGGATGGACTCGACCACCGGGTAGGCCACCGCCTGGCCGTGCGGGGAGCGGACGATGTTCGCCGCGAGCTCGCGGACGAAGTCCACCTTCTCCTCGGCGAGCACCGGGACACCCGCGTGGAAGGGCGCCGCCGCGTCCTCGGGGGTGCGCACGAACCACACGCCCTTGCCGTCGTACCCGCCGCGCACCGTCTTGAGGATGACGGGGAAGCCGCCGACCTCGTCCGCGAAGGCCACCACGTCCGCCGGATCGGCCACGATCCGGTGGCGGGGGCTGGGCGCGCCGATCTCGTCGAGGCGGGCGCGCATCACCCCCTTGTCCGCGGCGTGCACCAACGCGTCGGGCCCCGGGCGGACGGGGATGCCGTCCGCTTCCAGGGCCCGCAGGTGTTCGATGGGTACGTGCTCGTGGTCGAACGTGATCACGTCACAGCCGCGCGCGAAGGCGCGCAACGTCTCCAGGTCGCGATGGTCGCCGATGACGACGTCGCTCACGACCTGGGCCGCCGAGTCCTGTGGGGTGTCACTGAGGATCTTGAATCTGATGCCGAGGGGGATGCCCGCCTCGTGGGTCATGCGGGCGAGCTGTCCGCCGCCGACCATGCCGACTACCGGGAACGTCACCTCTCCAGGGTATCCGTCGGTATTGCGCCATCCGGACGCAGCCCTGGCGCGGACTCGCGGGACACCCCGTGCCGGACCCCGCAAGGGCCGCGAGGCACGCGAAGGCACGGGCGGGCTCCGGGGGCGACACTTAACATGGACGGGTTGACGAGAACGGGTGACGCCCTCGCACCGGGGGCGGACATGGCGACAGGTACGGCGACGGACAGCACGGACACGACGGATACCGCGGACACGACGAACAGGGACTGACCGATCACATGAGCACGCCGAAGAACGGATCCGCCCTCGAACGCCTGCGCGGCCTGGCACGGGAGGCCGCCAGATTCGGGGCCGTCGGCGGAGTCGGTGTCCTGGTCAACCTGGGTGTCTTCAACCTGTTGCGGGCGACCACCGACCTCCAGGTGGTCCGGGCGAGCGTGATAGCCATCGTGGTGGCCATCGGCACGAACTACATCGGCTTCCGCTTCTTCACCTACCGGGACCGGTCGGGCGGCGACGGCAGCCGGCCCCCGACCCGCGAGCTGCCCCTGTTCGCCCTCTTCAGCGCGATCGGCCTGGTCATCGAGAGCGGCGTGCTCTACGCCGGGACCTACGGCCTGGGCATGGACGGCAGGCTGGCCACGAACGTCTTCAAGTTCGCCGGCATCGGCGTCGCCACCGTCTTCCGCTTCTGGTCCTACCGCACCTGGGTCTTCAAGGCCCTGCCGGCGAGCCGCCCCCCGGCGGTCTCGACCGTCGTCGAGCAGCGGGAACGCCACGCGTCCGAGCCGGACGGCCCGGCCGCCCCGGCCGTCGCGGTCACACCGGCGGTCCCGGTCACGCCGGTCGTCCCCTTGGCGCACGAGTCCGCCGCCCAGTAGACCGGTCACCCGGTCGCCCGGTCACCCGGTGCCCGGTCGGGCCACCATCGTCCCGCAGGCCCGCGGCCCGCCGCCCGGCTCAGCGCACCGTCGGCTCGGGGTCTTCCTCCCGCTCCGGCGCGGTGCGGCTGAGGAACAGCGCGAACACCGGCGGCTGGGTCTGCAACAGCTCCAGGCGTCCGCCGTCTGCCTCCGCGAGGTCGCGCGCGACGGCCAGGCCGATACCGGTGGAGTTCCGGCCACTGATGGCCCGCTCGAAGATCCGGTTGCCGAGGTCCGGCGGGACGCCGGGGCCCTCGTCCGTGACCTCCAGCACCGCCTGGTTGCCGGTCACCCGGGTACGCAGGGCGACCGTGCCGCCGCCGTGCATGAGCGCGTTCTCCACGAGGGTGGCCAGCACCTGCGAGACCGCGCCGGGCGTGCCCACGGCCCGCATGCCCGTCTTGCCCGAGCGCACGATGGCCCGCCCGGCACTGCGGTACGCCGGCCGCCACTCCTCGACCTGCTGTTTGACGACCTCGTCCAGGTCGAACGGGACCGCCGAGCCGGTCCGCGGGTCCCGCGAGTTCGTCAGCAGCCGCTCGACCACGTCCGTGAGCCGCTCCACCTGGGTGAGGGCGATGGTCGCCTCGTCCCGCACGGTCTCCAGGTCGTCGGTGACCGTGATCTCCTCCAGCCGCATCGACAGGGCCGTCAGCGGCGTCCGCAACTGGTGCGAGGCGTCCGCGGCGAGCCGCCGCTCCGCCGTCAGCATCCGCGCGATCCGCTCCGCGCTGGAGTCCAGCACGTCCGCGACCCGGTCCAGCTCGGGAACCCCGTACCGCTTGTGGCGGGGCCGCGGGTCCCCGGACCCCAGCCGTTCCGCCGTCTCCGCGAGGTCGGTGAGCGGGGAGGCCAGCCGATTGGCCTGGCGCACGGCGAGCAGTACGGCCGCCACGACCGCCAGCAGCGCCACCGCGCCGACCACGGCCAGGGTGCGCCCGACCTCCCGGGTGACCGTCGAGCGGGTGGCCTCGACGACCACCTCCTCGCCCTGCTCGCCGTGGGCGGTGCCCCGGATGACGCTCTCGTCGATGGGGTCGCCGACCTCGACGGGCGCCTGCCCCGGGATGGTGATGCGGGCGTACTTGCCGACGTCCAGTTGCTCGGCGAGCGCCGCGGGGTTGATCGGCTTGTTCTCCAGGACGTTCGACTCGACGATGCCCACCAGGCGCAGCGCCTCGGACCCGATGCGGTCCTGGGCGCTGCTGGTGATGGTCCGGGTCTCGACGATGACCAGGGAGACCCCGAACACGGCGATCACGACGAGCACCACGGCGAGCGTGGAGTTGATCAGGCGGCGGCGCATGACTCAGTAAGTACTAGCTCTTCTCGAAGCGGAAGCCGACGCCCCGGACGGTGGCGATGTAACGGGGGTTGGCCGCGTCGTCGCCCAGCTTCTTGCGCAGCCAGGAGATGTGCATGTCGAGGGTCTTGGTGGAGGACCACCAGGTGGTGTCCCACACCTCGCGCATCAACTGGTCACGGGTGACGACCCGACCGGCGTCGCGGACGAGGACGCGCAGGAGGTCGAACTCCTTGGCGGTGAGCTGGAGCTCCTCCTCGCCCATCCAGGCCCGGTGCGACTCGACGTCGATCCGCACGCCGTGGGTGGCGGGCGGCTGGGAGGCCTCGGTGGCGCCGCGGCGCAGCAGGGCCCGTACCCGGGCCAGCAGTTCGGCGAGCCGGAAGGGCTTGGTCACGTAGTCGTCGGCGCCGGCGTCCAGGCCGACGACCGTGTCGACCTCGTCGGCGCGGGCGGTCAGGACGAGGATCGGGAACCCGTGTCCCTCGGCCCGCAGCCGTCGGGCCACTTCCAGGCCGTCCATTCCGGGCAGCCCGAGGTCGAGGACGACGAGGTCGACGCCGCCCTGCAGTCCCGCGTCCAGGGCGGTGGGGCCGTCCTCCCGGACCTCGACCTCGTAGCCCTCCCGGCGCAGGGCGCGGGCCAGGGGTTCCGAGATGGATGCGTCGTCCTCGGCGAGCAGTACACGCGTCATGTGGGTGATGGTAGTCCGCACGGGGTCAAAGGAGTGGCACGCCGATAGAGCCCTCTCCATCTGGGTACACGACGGACTTACGGCCTTCGAATGTGGCCGAACGGTTCCCTGCGAACCTGTGATCCATCTCTCAAGTCCTTCCATATCCCTCAGTGTCGTGTCGTATGGTGGCGAGACGCCTGATGCACTACTCCGGGGATCTTTGTGCCGAAATGCGCACCGAGATCCTCAACTTCTGCTCTGGTCGGTTCGACCGACCCAGATGACAGTGAATGACCTGTGGGCCGGGCCCTGCGCGCGAGATGCGCGGAGGGCGTGGATCCCGGTGACGACTGACCCTTCACCCCCGGCATCCCGGAGGGCGAGACCCCGGGGCGTGGGGTGGGACATTCGTCGCCGGTGCCGGCCACCCCCCACCGGGCGTCGTTCAGCTCACGAAGCCACGCGTCCCGAGCAGAACAAGGATCGACGATGGCTTCCAGCCTGACGAAGGACTTGCCCGGTACGGGCGAGAAGACCTTCCTCGGCCACCCCACCGGCCTGGCCTTCCTCTTCATGACCGAGATGTGGGAGCGCTACAGCTTCTACGGCATGCGCGCTCTGCTCGTGCTCTACCTGGCCACGAACGTGGCCGACGGTGGACTCGGGATGAACGACGCGACCGCGGTCGCGATCTACTCCGTCTACAACGCGATGGTCTACCTGCTCGCCCTCCCGGGCGGCTGGCTGGGCGACCGTCTCTGGGGTGCCCGCAAGGCCGTCGCCGTCGCCGGCGTCGTCATCATGGTCGGCCACTTCCTGCTGGCCGTACCGGCGACCATCTCGTTCTTCATCGGTCTGGCGCTCATCGCCGCCGGTTCCGGCGTACTGAAGGCCAACATCTCGACGATGGTCGGCCAGCTGTACACGGACAAGAACGACCCGCGCCGTGACGGTGGCTTCACGATCTTCTACATGGGCATCAACCTCGGTGCCTTCGTCGCCCCGCTGACCATCGGCTGGGTCGGCCAGGAGGTCAACTGGCACATCGGCTTCGCCATGGCCGGTGTCGGCATGGCCCTCGGCCTCGCCTGCTACTTCTTCGGCTTCCGCTACCTGAACCCGGTCTCGAACCAGGTACCCAGCCCGCTGAGTGCCGAGGAGAAGTCCTCCGTCCTCAAGAAGGGCCTGATCTGGCTGGGCGTCGCCGCCGCCGCCTACGCGATCATCGGCCTGGCCGGCATCTTCACGATCAACTACGCCCTGTGGCCGCTGACCATCGCCGGTCTCGTCCTGCCGACGTGGGCGATCCTGCGCATCAAGCGCGACAAGGACCTGTCGCAGGTCGAACGGTCCCGCATGTCGGCGTACGTCTGGTTCTTCGCGGCCGCCGCGATCTTCTGGGCGATCTACGACCAGACCGGTTCGACCCTCTCGCTGTTCGCCAAGAACAACACCGAGAGCAGCCTCTTCGGCTTCGACTTCCCTGAGAGCTGGTTCCAGTCGCTGAACCCGCTGTTCGTGATGGCTCTGGCGCCGATCTTCGCCTGGGTCTGGGTGGCACTGAACCGACGCTCCAAGGAGCCGAGCACCCTCGCCAAGTTCTCCTTCGCGCTGGTCGCCATCGGTGTCTCCTTCGGCATCATGATGATGGCCCAGGGCTTGGCCGCCGACGGCAAGGTCAGCCCGATGTGGCTGGTGAGCGTCTACTTCGTCCAGACGGTCGGCGAGCTGTGCCTCTCCCCCGTCGGGCTGTCGCTGACCACCAAGCTGGCTCCGCAGAAGTACGCCTCCCAGATGATGGGCGTCTTCTTCCTCGCGGTGACCGCCGGTGACTCCGCGATCGCCCTTCTCCAGCTGATCGGCGCACCGACGGACACCCAGGGCTGGTTCGCCAGCCAGGGCGCGCTGGCCATCCTCGCCGGCATCGCGATCTACATGTATCGCAAGAAGGTCCAGCCCCTCATGGGTGGCGTGCACTGACGCACTGACGCATGGGCAACGGCCCGGCACGCCTTTCGGCGTGCCGGGCCGATCCTTTTCGCTTTTCCGCTGCCAGAAGTCGCACACACGGGGTTCCGAGTAATCACGACTTTCACCGGAACCGAGATAGCGCAATCACCCCGGCTACCGACACCTCAGGCGCCGCGCACCTCGGAATTGAATCCGACGAGGAACGACTTGAATCCGCATCCGACCTTGGCCGCCCCGCCGGTCGAGGTCCAGCCACTGTAATAGGTCCGACGGACCACGTGCTCGCGAACGCCCTGCACCGTGTCACAGATGATCTTCGCGCGATGCTGCGCACCAGAGGGGAAGCGTCCGGAGCAGTTGGAGGTGACGTTCGGGCGACCCAGACGGTCCAAGTCAGCGGTCGCCTTGCAGCCGCCGTCGATCCCGCCGGCAGGAGCCGCGCCTGCCGTCGGCGCGCCGAACACCGTCAAGGCTGAGGCTGCGACCAGTGTCGCAACCGCATATTTCATCTTCATGCGATTTTCCGTTCCCCGATGAGAATTCAAAGCCGATCCGGAAGAGCCCGGGCTGGTCAAAACCCGCACCTGATCGACATCGAGAAAACTATCCACCAAGCGGGCACGTCACAAGAAATTAATTCGATACACGCCAGGCTCGGACATCATTGGCTTGATCCGTGCCCAGTGCGCGAAAGCGGTGCGCGCCCCGCCCTCTCGGAACGAAACGCGCACCGCCGTGTTCCTGTGGGCTCCCGCGGCTACCTCGTGCCGCGCAGGCGGCGCCACGGGGTGAAGGTGAAGACCGCCCCGCCGAGCAGGATCACCGTGCCGGCGACCAGGGCCAGGGCCTTGATGCCGCCGTCGTCCTGCGCGCCGGTCTCGGCGAGGCCGCCCGAACCCGAGGGCGTGCCCGCGCTCGTGCCGCCGGTGGAGGACGGTGAGCCGGATCCGCCGGCCTGGGCGGTGGTGTCCAGTTCCAGCGAGACGGCGCTGCTGGTGGCCTTGCACGGCACGTTGATGGGCGTGGAGCCCGGTGCCATGGTGACGTCGATGGTCAGTTGGTCGGGGGTCAACGTCACCTTTCCGGTCTTGCCCGGCTTGTAGGTGCCGGTCATGTCGCTGAGGCTGACGGGGGCCTTGTCGGGGATCGGCTCGGCGTTGGCAGGGCCGGAGACCTTGACCGTGCCGCTGTCGGCGCCGCCGAGCTTGACGTTCATCGAGGGCTTGAGGGCGCCGGCGGGCAAGGCCATGGGCGCGGCCATGGCGCCCTTGGCGGTCTTGACCGTCAGGTCGTAGGCGCCGCCGTTCTTCTTGGCGTTGACGGTGACCGGGGTCTTGATGCCGCCGGGGACGACCGGGCCGCAGTCGAAGGCGACCTCGACGGCCTTGCCCGGGAAGTCGGTCTGACCGCCGCTGCCGCCCGTGGTGGAGCCGGTGGTGGCGCCGCCGGTGGTCGCACCGCCGGTCGTGGCACCGCCGGTCGTCGCTCCCCCGGTCGTGGCACCGCCCGTCGTCGCCCCGCCCGTCGTCGCGCCGCCTGTGGTGGCGCCGCCCGTCGTCCCGCCCGTCGAGCCGGCGGAGACGTCGATGGTGGTCCCGCCCATCACGGTGCCCACGGGGGCGCACTTGGTGACGAAGGTCCCGAAGGGGAAGGAGACGGCGACCTCGTACCGGCCGGGCGTCAGGGTGATCTTCCCCGCCTTGGTCAGCTTGAGCTTGCCCTTCATGGTCGACATGACCATCGGGGCCTTCTTCGGGATCTCCGGGTTCTTCTTCTCCCCGACGACCTTCAGCTCGGCCCCGCCGCCGCTCACCGTGAACCAGCCGGTGGGCACCACGGAGTCCTTGGGGATCACCATCAGGTCGGTGTTGTTGGAGGCGGGCTTGACCGTCTCCCACGACACGTCGACCTCGTCGCCCACCTTGGCCGTCGCGGGTGCGCTGATCTTGGCGGTGGTCTCTCCCTCCACCGGGGCGCCGCCGCCGGCGGGCGGTACGCACTTCACCTTGAACGTGGCGTCGGCCGCCTGGGCGGGGGCGGCCGCCGCCAGGATGCCCGCGCCGCCGAACAGCAGCGCGACAGCCGCCGCGCTCACCCTCCGTTGGGTCTTCACGAATGTCCCTTCGTTGTCGGACGGTTCTCAGACGGTGCGGACGCCTGTGGGGCAGGTGGGCCTGGTGGTGCCTGGGGTCCCGGCGCGCTGTCCGGGGTGAACCACGGCAGGACCGCCGTGGTCGTCTGGAGGGAGGCCGCCGGGGTGTCGGCGGCGGGCGGCGCGGGCGGGGATCCGCGGCCGGCGGCGATGCGCGGCAGTCGGGCCGTCACCGCCGTCGCCGCCGCGTCGAGCGCATTGGCGCCCCGGTGGCGACCGCCGGTCGCGGTCCCGCGGGGTCGGACCCGGTCGACGACGGCCATGCCGACGCGGAAGACGGCGGCGGGGACGACCAGCAGGAGCAGGCCCCAGAAGAGCAGGACCCCGTACGGGCGGTCCACGCCCCACGGCTGCGTGGCCAGGACCTTGTCCCCGTACTTGAGGGAGACGGTGTAGTCGCCGTGGGCCCCCGCCGAAAGGGTGGTGTCCAGGCGGATCTCCGCCTTGCCGCCGGGCGGGACGGTGCCCTTCCACCGGGCCTCCTCCCACAGCGGGGCGAACACCCCGTGGGCGGTCCCGAGTTGGAAGACCGGGTCGGTGACGGGTGCGGAGCCCAGGTTTCCGACGACGACGGTGAACTTCCGGGTGGGCGGGGCGCCGAACCAGGTCAGGACCCCGTCGTCGCCCTCCAGCCGGACCCCCGTCAGTACCGCGAGACGGGCCGTACCGGAGTCGGTGGGCAGTTCGGCCACCGGGTGGTCGGTGATCTTCAGCGGTGCGGCGACGGTGGACTGGTCGCCGTTGACGGACGTCACGTTCACGACGCAGGGGCAGGGCTTGGGCGGTTCCACGACGGGGAGTCGGGCGGTGAACCGTCCGTCGTCGGCCACCGCGACGGCGACGCCGTCGGCGTTCGCGCAGCTGTTGGTGCCGCCGATCATGTTCTGTCCGCAGACCAACAGCATCACCATGGTCTTGGCCCGCCAGCCGGCGCCGGTGACCGTGATCCCGGTGCCCTTGGCGACCTCCTGGAGGGAGAGCGCCACCGTCGGCTTGGCCTCCGCGGCCTCGGCCGGGGCCGCCGGGAACAGGGTCAGGGCCACCAGGGCCAGGACCGAGACCACGAGGGCCGACGCCGCCGGCACCCTGGCGACGCGGGCTCCGGCCGCCCCGCCGCCCGTCCCGCCGACCTTGGCACTCACCTTGGCACTCACCTGGGCGCTCACCTGGGTGCTCCCGTCAACTCGTGCTCCGTCGGCGTGGGTTGCCTCGGTCGCGGTACGGACCCGGCCGGCGCCGGCGGCTCGCCCCGGGGCGTCCGTCGCGTGCGTACGAGGAGCAGCGCGGCAGCGGTGGTCGCGCCGAGGACGAGCAGTCCGAGGCCCGTCCGGCCGGCGAGACCCCAGGGCACGAACCATTCGGAGGCGCCGGCCGTGGCCCGTGTGCCGCCCGGGGCGGTGACGGTGAGGGTCAGTCGGACCTGGTCGAACACCGGTGCGCCGGGCCAGGGTTCGGTGAGTTCGACGCGCCGGCCGGGCAGCAGTTCGACCGGCAGGGCGTGGGCGGCGCGCCCCGGGACCTCGCCGAAGCGACCGCGCGCGTGGAGGGCGAGTTCGGGGGCGAGGGTCACATTGCCCCGGTTGACGAGGGTGTAGGCGACGCGCGTCGCCGCGCCCTTGCCGCGTACGGAGACGTTCTCGACGGTGAGGGCGGCCAGGGTGGGCCCGCCGACGCGCAGGTGGACGCGTACGCCGACCTCGTGGCCGGCCTCGGTGGCGACGATGGCGGCGGGGTGGTCGCCCGGCGGGGTCGCGGGGGGCACGGAGACGGTGAAGGGGACCACGGCGCGGGTGCGGGGCGGGATCCTCACGGTCGCGCTCGCTCCGAAGCTGAGCCAGGAGCCGGCGTCGGTGGACCGGCGGGCGGGGCGTACGGCGAGGGCCCCGTCGGCGGCGTTGTCGGCGTCGGCGCCGCGCAGGGTGAGGGTGCGTTCCCGGTCGGTGGTGTTGGTCAGGGCGAGGCGGTCCTCCAGCACGCTGCCGGAGGGGCCGGCGAGGTAGAAGTACGGGCGTACGGCGCCGGCGGACCGTCCGGCGGCCGGTTCGGCGGTCCAGCCGGGCTCGTCGGCGACGGCGGCGGGCGCGCCGAGGAGCAGCGCGGCGCCGGCGAGCAGCGCCGACCCGAGGCGCCGGAGCGTGGGATCGAGGCGTCGGGGGGCGGGGGGTGCGGGCATGGGCGGGGCCGCTCCGTTCAGGACCGGGCCTGCCGGCCGCGCCGGGTCAGCCAGAGCACGCCGGCGGCGCCGGAGAGCAGCACGGTCGCGCCGAGGGTGCCGAGCGCGAGGGCGGAGTCGGCGGGGCCGGTCTGCGGGAGGCTGTCGCCGCCCGCCGCCGTGGACGCGGGGGGTGGGGCCGCGGCGCCGCCGGGGGCGGTGACGTCCAGTTCGAGGGAGGGCTTGGGGCTGTTGCCGGGGGTGCAGGTGGTGGTGGTGCCCATGGCCTTGATGGTGAGCACGCCGGCGGTGAAGGTGACCTTGCCGCTCTTCTTGGGGGTGTAGGTGCCCGAGAGGTCGGTGATCTTGATGGGGGTGTCGGCGGGCACGGCCTCGGGGTTGGGCGGGCCGGAGACGGGGACGGAGTCCTTGTCGGCGCCGCCGACGAGGATGACGGCGCCGGGGCTCATCGCGCCCTTGCCGAGTTCGATGGGGCTGGAGGAGACGCCCTTCTGGAAGGACATCGTCAGCTTGTAGCCGTCGCCGGCCCTGACCGCCTTGATGTCGATGGGCGAGACGGCCGACTTGTCCCCGATGGGTGTGGCGCAGTTGTAGGCGACGTCGACCACGTCGGCGTGGGCCGGGGGCGCGAGCGTCAGGACGGCCGCCGATCCGGCCAGCGCGGAGGCCAGCGCGAGCGCGGTGGTGCGTGTGCGGTGGGACACCTTCGTCTTCCCCTCGAACCGTGAACCGTGGATGTCCGACAAGTTACTGACGGCACATCAGATTGGTGGCTCAAGGTACGCCGGGGGCCTTGCGGAGGGAAGACACGGGACGGGCCCGGATCGGCGGCCGGTCGGCGGGGGTTCGACGGCGCGTCGGACGCACCTGTTTCGGCCGGCTCGGCCCGGTGCGGGCCGAGCCGGTGGGTGCCGGTGCGGGCCCGTGGTGCTCGTGCGGCCCGTGCTCGCGTCAGACGGCGCGGGTCCCCCGCTGCCAGACCGCGGCGACCAGCGGGACGCCGGGGCGGTAGGCGAGGTGGACGTGGCTGGGGGCGTCCAACAGGACCAGGTCGGCGCGGGCTCCGGGGGCGAGTGTGCCGATGTCGGTGCGGCGCAGGGCCCGGGCACCGCCGGCGGTGGCGGACCAGAGCGCCTCGTCGGGGGTCATCCGCATGTCCCGGACGGCGAGCGCGATGCAGAAGGGCATCGAACTCGTGTAGGAGGAACCGGGGTTGCAGTCCGTGGACAGGGCCACGGTCGCGCCCGCGTCCAGGAGCCGGCGGGCGTCGGGCCACTGGGCGCGGGTGGAGAACTCGGCGCCGGGCAGCAGGGTGGCGACGGTGGTGGCCGAGGCCTGGCCGAGGGCGTCGACGTCGGCGTCCGTGAGGTGGGTGCAGTGGTCGGCGGAGGCCGCCTCCAGCTCGACGGCGAGCTGGACGCCGGGGCCGTGGGAGAGCTGGTTGGCGTGGATGCGCGGGATCAGCCCGGCGGCGGCGCCCGCGGTGAGGATCGCGCGGGCCTGGTCGCCGTCGAAGGCGCCCTTCTCGCAGAACACGTCCACCCAGCGGGCGTGGGGGGCGCAGGCCGTCAGCATCTCGCCGGTGACCAGGTCCACGTAGCCGGCGGGGTCGTCGGCGTAGTCGGGGGACACGATGTGCGCGCCGAGGTAGGTGACCTCCTCGGTGTGCGCGGCGGCGATGCGCAGGGCGCGGGCCTCGTCGGCGACGGTGAGGCCGTAGCCGGACTTGGTCTCGAAGGTGGTGGTTCCCTGGCGGCGGGCCTCGTCGAGGTGGCGCAGCAGGTTGGCTTCGAGCGCCGCGTCCGTGGCGGCGCGGGTCGCGGCGACGGTGGTGCGGATGCCGCCCGCGGAGTAGGCGCGCCCGGACATCCGGGCGTTGAACTCGGCGGTGCGGTCGCCCGCGAACACCAGGTGGGAGTGGGAGTCGACGAAGCCGGGGACGACGGCACGGCCGTGCGCGTCGAACGCCTCGTCCGCGGCGGGCGCCCGGTCGGCGGGGCCGACCCAGGTGACGCGCTCGTCCTCGATGACGACGGCCGCGTTCTCGATCAGGCCGAGGGGGCTGCCGTCCCCGAGGGCGGGGTCGTTGGTGACGAGGCTGCCGATGTTCGTGATGACGGTCGTGGTCACGGGGGTTCCTCTCAGAGCGTGTGGTCCCGCCGCAGGCGCCCGGGTCAGCCGCGCAGGGCGGCGATGGATGTGGCCAGGGCGGACGGGACGTCCGGGATCAGGGCGTGGGCGCCGTCGCGGACGATGTGCCGGCCGCCCACCACGGTGTGGCGGACGTCGGCGGCGGACGCGGCGAACACGGCGGTCTCGGCCGCCAGTCGGGGCAGCGGACCGGCGGTGCGTACGGAGTCCAGGGCGATCGTGGTGAAGTCCGCGAGGGCGCCCGTCTCCAGCCGGCCCGCGTCGGGCAGGCCCAGGGCGGCGTGCCCGTCCTCGGTGGCGGCGGCGAGCAGGGCGTGCGCCGTCCAGTGGCCGCGGGTGCGGCTGCGCAGCCGCTCGTTCAGCTCCATCGCGCGGGCCTCTTCGAGGAGGTCGATCACGGCGTGGCTGTCGCTGCCGAGGGAGAGGGGGCTGCCGGCGTGTTGGAGGCGGGTCGCGGGGCCGATGCCGTCGGCGAGGTCGCGTTCGGTGGTGGGGCACATGCAGGTGCCGGTGGAGGTTCCGCCGAGCAGGGCGATGTCGGTGTCGGTGAGGTGGGTGTTGTGGACGCCGGTGGTGCGGGGGCCGAGCACGCCGTGGTCGGAGAGCAGTTGGGTGGGGGTGCGGCCGTGGGCGGCCCGGCAGGCGTCGTTCTCGGCGGTCTGCTCCGAGAGGTGGACGTGCAGGGGTGCCCGTCGCTCCTCGGCCCATTGGGCGACGGTGGCCAGTTGGTCGGCGGGCACCGCGCGCACCGAGTGGATCGCGGCGCCGACCAGGGCGTGCGCGCGGGGCTTGAGTGCGGTGACCCGTTCGGCCCAGGCGTCGGCGGTGCCGTCGGAGAACCGCCGCTGGTGTGGTTCGGGTGCCTTGCCGAAGCCCGAGGAGAGGTAGGCGGTGTCGAGGAGGGTGATGCGGATGCCGGCCGCGGCGGCGGCCTCGATCAGCGCCTCGCCCATCGCGTTGGGGTCGGCGTAGGGGGCTCCGCCGGGCGCGTGGTGGACGTAGTGGAACTCGCCGACGTTGGTGATGCCGGCCAGGGCCATCTCCGCGTACACCGCGCGGGCCAGCGCGAAGTAGCTGTCGGGGGTGAGGTTCTGGGCGGCCTTGTACATGAAGTCGCGCCAGGTCCAGAAGGTGCCGCTGCCGACCTGGACCGTGCCCCGCAGGGCGCGGTGGAAGGCGTGGGAGTGCGCGTTGGCCAGGCCCGGGACGGTGAGCCCGCGCAGCACCTCCGTCCCGGGGGGCGGGGTCGGGGTGTCGGTGCGCAGGGCGCCGATCCGCCCGTCGGCGGTGACGTCCAGGGCGACGCCCGGCTCGACGTGGGTGCCGAGCCAGGCGTGTTCCAGCCAGTACGTCTTGTGCGCGGTCACCTGCACGCGAGTCCTTCCAGTACGTCGGCGAGGGCCAGGACTCCGGCCACGCAGTCGTCCTCGGCGGCGAACTCCTTCGGGGAGTGGGAGACGCCGCTCGGGTTCCGTACGAACAGCATCGCGGTCGGGACGGCGGCGGAGAGGATTCCCGCGTCGTGTCCCGCGCCGGTGCCGAGGACGGGCAGGGATCCGCCGAGGAGCCGGTCGAGTTCGTCGCGCAGGGCGTGTTCGAACTCGACGACCGGGGTGAAGGACTCCCGGACGATGTCGAGGTCGATGCCGTCCTGGTCGGCGCGTTCGCGGGCGGCCTTCTCGATGGCGGTGACGACCGTGTCGAGGGTGGCCTGGTCGGCGGCGCGCGAGTCGAGCCAGCCGCGGACCAGCGAGGGGATGGCGTTGACCCCGTTGGGCTCGACGGCGATCTTCCCGAAGGTGGCGACGGCTCCGGCGAGGGCCGCCTCGGTGCGGGCGGCCAGCACGGTCGCCGCGTAGGTGAGCATCGGGTCGCGGCGGTCGACGAGGCGGGTGGTGCCCGCGTGGTTGGCCTCGCCGTGGAAGTCGAAGCGCCAGCGGCCGTGCGGCCAGATCGCGGAGGCGATGCCGACGCGGTCCCCGGACAGGTCGAGGGCCCGGCCCTGTTCGACGTGGAGTTCGACGAAGGCCCCGATGCGGGCGAGGCGCTCGGGGTCGGCGCCGATCGTCTCGGGGTCGTACCCGGCGGCCTCCATGGCGCGGGGCAGGGTGATCCCGTCCGCGTCGCGGAGTTCGTACGCCTTCTCCTTGGTCAGTTGCCCGGCCGCGAGGCGGGAGCCGACGCAGGCGAGGCCGAAGCGGGCCCCTTCCTCGTCACCGAAGTTGGTGATGGCCAGGGGCCTGGAGAACTCCGCTCCCCTCCCGCGGAGTTCGTCCAGGGCCGCGAAGGAGGACACCACGCCGAGGGGGCCGTCGAAGGCCCCGCCGTCGGGGACGGAGTCCAGGTGCGAGCCGGTGACGACGGCGTCCCCCGCGAGGGGGTCGCCGAGCCAGGCCCACTGGTTGCCGTTGCGGTCGGTCTCGTAGGTGAGGCCGCGGGCCTCGGCCTGGGCCTGGAACCAGGTGCGGCAGTCGGCGTCGGCGCCGGTCCAGGCGTGCCGGCGGTAGCCGCCGGAGTCGGCGTGCCGGCCGATGGGGGCGAGCTCGTCCCACATGGAGTGGAACGAGGTCGCCCCGGCGGGGTGGTCGCTCACGCGTCGTCGCCCTCGCGCATCGGGATGCGCACGTCGCGCTCGTCCGCCACGGACTCGGCGATGTCGTAGCCCGCGTCGACGTGGCGGATGACGCCCATGCCCGGGTCGTTGGTCAGGACGCGGCGGATCTTCTCGCCGGCGAGCTTCGTGCCGTCCGCGACGGTGACCTGGCCGGCGTGGATGGAGCGGCCCATGCCGACGCCGCCGCCGTGGTGGATGGAGACCCAGGAGGCGCCGGAGGCGACGTTGACCATGGCGTTGAGCAGCGGCCAGTCCGCGATGGCGTCGGAGCCGTCGAGCATGGCCTCGGTCTCGCGGTACGGGGAGGCCACGGAACCGCAGTCGAGGTGGTCGCGGCCGATGACCAGCGGGGCGGCCAGGGTGCCGTCGGCGACCATCTCGTTGAAGCGCTCGCCGGCCTTGTCGCGCTCGCCGTAGCCGAGCCAGCAGATGCGCGCGGGCAGGCCCTGGAAGTGGACGCGTTCGCCGGCCATCTTGATCCAGCGGTGCAGCGACTCGTTCTCCGGGAAGAGTTCGAGCAGCGCCTTGTCGGTCTTGTGGATGTCCGAGGCCTCGCCGGACAGGGCGGCCCAGCGGAAGGGGCCCTTGCCCTCGCAGAACAGCGGGCGGATGTAGGCGGGGACGAAACCGGGGAAGGCGAAGGCGCGGTCGTAGCCGGCCAGCTGGGCCTCGCCGCGGATGGAGTTGCCGTAGTCGAAGACCTCGGCGCCGGCGTCCATGAAGCCGACCATGGCCTCGACGTGCGTGGCCATGGACTCGCGGGCGCGGGTGGTGAAGCCCGCCGGGTCCTTGGCCACGTAGTCCGCCATGTCGTCGAAGTCGACGCCGACGGGGAGGTAGGCGAGCGGGTCGTGGGCGGAGGTCTGGTCCGTCACGATGTCGATCGGGGCGCCTTCGGCGAGCATCTGCGGCAGCAGGTCGGCCGCGTTGCCGAGCAGGCCGATGGAGAGCGGCTTGCGGGCGTCGCGGGCCTCGACGGCCAGCTGGAGCGCGTGGCGCAGGTTGTCGGCCTTGACGTCGAGGTAGCGGTGCTCGATGCGGCGGTCGATGGCGCGCGGGTCGACGTCGATGCAGATCGCGACGCCGTCGTTCATGGTGACGGCCAGCGGCTGGGCGCCGCCCATGCCGCCGAGGCCGGCGGTGAGGGTGATCGTCCCGGCCAGGGTTCCGTTGACCCCTCCCTTACCCGTTGAATGCAGCTTGGCGGCGACGGCGGCGAAGGTCTCGTAGGTGCCCTGGAGGATGCCCTGGGTGCCGATGTAGATCCAGGAACCGGCGGTCATCTGGCCGTACATGGTGAGGCCGAGGTGCTCCAGGCGGCGGAACTCCTCCCAGTTGGCCCAGTCGCCGACCAGGTTGGAGTTGGCGAGCAGGACGCGCGGCGCCCACTCGTGGGTCTGCATCACGCCGACCGGGCGGCCGGACTGGACGAGCATCGTCTCGTCCTGCTTGAGGGTCTGGAGGGTGCGGACCATGGCGTCGTACGAGCGCCAGTCGCGCGCGGCCTTGCCGGTGCCGCCGTAGACGACGAGCTTGTCGGGGTGCTCGGCGACCTCGGGGTCGAGGTTGTTCTGGAGCATCCGCAGGGCGGCCTCCTGCTGCCATCCCAGGGTGCTGAGTTCGGTGCCTCGCGCGGCCCGTACGGGGCGGGGTCCTGACATGGCGGGTGCCTCCTCCGGTGTAGGTGAATCCATTCACATCCTTCCTTCCTGAATAGATTCAGTCAACAGCTGCGGCCGGCCCCTTCGGATGATGGGATGGCGGACATGGCCGCCGACACGCACGCGCAGAGCGCCGCCACCCGCCGGGACCGGGCCGTTCGGGCCGCCGTCCGGCAGGGTCTCCTCGCCACGGAACCGCTGGTCTGCCTGCTGGACACCGCCGGGATCCGCGCGTCGGCCGACGCCCTGACCCGCGCGTTCGCCGACGCCCTGCCGGCCGGCGCCCCCGTCCTGCACGCCTTCGCGGTGAAGGCGTGCCCCCTGGTCCCCGTGCTCCGGCTGCTGTCCTCCGTCGGGGTCGGCTGCGAGGTGGCGAGCCCCGGCGAGCTGGCCCTGGCCAGGGCGGCCGGGGTCGCGCCCGAGCACACCGTGCTGGACTCCCCCGCCAAGACCCCGGTGGAACTCCGCGAGGCCCTCGCCCTGGGCATCGCCGTCAACGCCGACAACCCGCAGGAGCTGCGCCGCATCGACGCCCTGGTCGCGGCGGCCCCCACCCGCTCCCCGATCGGCCTGCGGATCAACCCGCAGACCGGCGCGGGCGCCATCGACGCCCTCTCCACGGCCACCGCCACCTCGAAGTTCGGCGTCCCGCTGCGCGACCCGGGCGCGCGCGAGTGGCTGCTGCGGGCGTACGCGGACCGGCCGTGGCTGACCCGGCTGCACACCCACTCGGGCTCCCAGGGCGTGCCCCTGCCGTTGATCGCGGAGGGGGTGCGGGAGCTGTACGCCCTGGCCGAGGAGATCAACGCGGCGGCCGGGCGCCGGCAGGTCGACACGCTCGACATCGGAGGCGGTCTGCCGGTGAACTTCTCCTCGGACGCCGAGACCCCGACGTACGCGCGGTACGTGGCGGCCCTGCGGTCCGCCGCGCCCGGCCTGTTCTCGGGCGCCTACGGCCTGGTCACCGAGTTCGGCCGCTCCCTGACCGCCAAGCACGGGCTCGTCCTGGCGCGGGTCGAGTACACGAAGACGGCCGGCGGCCGGCCCATCGCCGTCACGCACGCCGGGGTCCAGGTCGCCACCCGCACGGTCTACGCCCCGGCGGCCTGGCCGCTGCGGATCCTCCCGTACGACGCGAAGGGCCTCCCGAAGACCGGGACCCCCGTCCCCCAGGACGTCGCGGGCCCGGCCTGCTTCGCGGGAGACCTGCTGGCCACGGCCCGGGAGCTGCCGGAACTGGCCCCGGATGACCTGATCGCCGTCCCGGACACCGGCGCGTACTTCTTCACCGCCCACCACGGCTACAACAGCCTCCCCCGGCCGGCGATCCACGGCTTCGCGGTGGAGGCGGCCGGAGCGGTCCGTTTCACCCCGGTCCGCCCGGCGCAGCCGCTGTCCGCGATCGTCGCCGAGGCGGGCGGCGCGCACCCGGACGCCCTCCTCTGAAACCGCGGGGGTCCGGGGGTCAGTCCGACGCGGCGAGCGTCGCGCGCACCGCCGGGGTCAGCCCGGCGACCACCGCGTCCGCGCTCAGCGACACCACCCCCGGCAGCCTCAGCAGGTAGCGGGCCAGCCCCAGCCCGAGCAGTTGGGCGGCGACCAGGCCGGCGACCCGCGCCGCCCGCTCCGGGCCCAGCGCGGCGGCCAGCGCCGGCGCGACCTGCCCGGCGAACGTCTCCCGCATTCGCTGCGCGGCCCGCTCGTTGGTGACGGCCGAGCGCATCAGGACCAGGAGCGCGTCGTCGGACGGGTCCCCTTCCCACCGCTCGACGAAGTGGCGCACCAGCGCCTGCGGCAGGTCCGACTCCGGCACGGCGCCCAGGTCCGGCAGCCGCAGGTCCACGGCCAGGGCCGCGTCGAACAGTTTCTCCTTGTTGCCGAAGTACCGCATGACCATCGACGGGTCGATGCCGGCGTCGGCGGCGACGGCCCGGATCGTCGTGCGCTCGTACCCCTGTGCGGCGAATCGTTCGCGCGCCGCCCGCAGGATCGTCGCCCTGGTCTGCGCGCCCCTGCTCCCCACCTCGTGTGCTGCCATGTCAACGAATGTAGGCCAACGATCGTTGACATGCCACCGAAGCAGGCGCACCCTGAAGTCAACAGTCGTTGGCCAACAACCGTTGGCAACCCGAGGAGGCACCCCGTGACCCGTCCCGCACTCCCCGCCCGCACCGAGATCGCCGTCGTCGGCGCCGGCCCCACCGGCCTCGCGCTCGCCATCACCCTCGCCCGGGCCGGCATCGACTTCGTGCTCCTCGACCGGCAGGCCGAGGGGGCCAACACCTCCCGCGCGGCCGTCGTCCACGCCCGCACGCTGGAGGTCCTCGACGAGCTGGACCCGTCCGGCGCCCTCTCCGCCGAACTGATCGGCCGCGGCATCCCCGTCACCCGGTTCCGGATCCGCGACGGCGCCCGCGTCCTGACCGCGATCCCCTTCGACGGGCTGCGGACCGCCCACCCGTACGCGCTGATGGTCCCCCAGTACGAGACCGAGGCGGTGCTGCTCGACCGGCTGCACGCACTGGGCGGCGAGGTCCACCGCCCGTACCAGGTCACCGACCTCACCCAGGACGACCACGGCGTCACCCTGACCACCGCGACCGGCGAGACCCTGCGCGCCGATCACGTCGTGGGCGCCGACGGCATGCACAGCGTCGTCCGCGAGGCGGCCGGGATCGGCTTCACCGGCAGCTCGTACGAGGAGTCCTTCGCCCTCGCCGACGTCACCATGGACTGGACGCCGGGCCGACGGGAGGTCTCGCTGACCTTCGGCGCGGCCGGGCTGACCGTGGTCGCCCCGCTGCCCGGCGAGGACGGCCGGCGCTACCGGATCGTCGCCACCGCGGACAAGGCACCGGCCGAACCGGACCTCGGCTTCGTCCAGGCGCTCCTGGACGAGCGCGCGCCCGGACAGGCCCGTGTCACCGGGGTCCTGTGGTCCTCCCGGTTCCGCGTCCACCACCGGGTCGCCGACCGCTACCGGGCCGGACGGATGCTGCTCGCCGGGGACGCCGCCCACGTGCACAGCCCGGCCGGCGGGCAGGGCATGAACACCGGCATCCAGGACGGTCACGCCCTCGGCCGGGCCCTCACCAACGGCCGGCTGGACACGTACGAGGCGACGCGCCGCCCCGTCGCCCTGCGGGTGGTGGCCTTCACCGACCGGATGACCCGCGTCGCGACCACCCGCAACCCGGTCCTGCGCGCCGTGCGCAACACCGCGCTGCCCGCCCTGGGCCGCATCCCGGTGTTGCGCGACCGCCTCGCCAACGAGCTCGCCGAACTCGACTACCGCTGAGCGGCGACCCGGACCCGCCCTCCGCGCGCCCCCACTCCACTGCCTGCTCCTGCGCCTGCTCCCCGCCGCCTACTCCACGAACAGCCCGCGCGCCGCGGCCCGGGCGTCGAAGGCCTCCAGGCGCGCCTGGGCGTCCGGCAGCGCGTCCGCCATCGCCTCCAGCAGCACCCGACCCAGCAGCATCGGAGCGCATGCCGTGTCGAAGGCCAGCCCGGTTCCGACCGGCGCCGGGATCAGCAGGTCGCTGTGGCGGGCCACGGGGGCGAACGCCGAGTCGGCGACCGTCACCACGGTCAGCCCGGCCGCCCGCCCGTGTTCGAGCGCGTCCGCCACCTCCCGCGGGTGCCGGGGCAGCGCGAAGCACAGCAGCGCCGACGCCCCGGCGGTCACGGCCGCGTCGATCCGGTCGGCGAGCATGGAGCCGCCCTCGTCGAGGAGCCGTACGTCGGGGTGGACCTTGGCGGCGAAGTACGCGAACCCGCGCGCCTGCGAGGACGCGGCCCGCAGGCCGAGCACCGGCAACGGGGTCGATCCCGCCAGCAGCCGTCCCGCCTCCACGACCGGCGCGGGATCGGCGAGCATCGCCGACAGCCGGCGCAGGTTCTCGATCTCGCCCTGGACCGCCTGCTGGTACTCGTTGTACGCGTCCGCGCTCCCGCCCTCGCCCTGCCCGACGGGCGCCACCTCGCGCAGGTGTCGGCGCAGTGCCGGGTACCCGTCGAAGCCGAGCGCCACCGCGAACCGGGTCACGGACGGCTGGCTCACTCCGGCCAGTTCCGCCAGCTCCACGCTCGACAGGAACGGCACCTCCGCCGCCCCGCGCACCATGCAGTGCGCGATCCGCCGCTGCGTCGGCGTCAGCCGGTGCCCCTCGAAGAGCTTCTGCAGCCGCGCGGCCGGGCTGTCGCTCATCCCGTCCCCCTCCGTCCCCGTCCCGGTGAATATTCAGTCACCGAGCACTCTGCATGCGGTTATGCAGGACGGCAAGCGCCGGCCGCTCCGCGAGACGGGGGCCAGCCCCAGTGCCGGGGCGCCCGGCGCTGCCTAGCCTGGGCGCATGGAACGCCAAGAGCTGAAGAAGGAACTCGACGCGACGCTGGACGCGCGGCGGGAACTGGGGCCCGAGTACGAGTCCGCGCTGGTGGACTCCTTCGTCGAGAAGGTGGACGTCCAACTCCGCCGGCGCCTGGCCGAGGAACGCCTGGCGTCGGCCCGCGGCGATCACCGTGCGACCTCCCCGGACACCAACTTCGCGGAACGCTTCGGGTTCGCCATCATCACGCTGGTGCTGGCGATCCCCCTCTCCGCCATCGCCGCCGTCCAGACCGGGTTCAAGGGCCTGCTGGTGGCGTGGGCGGGCATCGTGGCGGTGAACTTCGTCCACGCGACGAAGTCCCTGCGCCGCGGCCCCCAGGGCGAGTGAGCCGAAGGGGCGCGGCCGGGGAACCCGAAAAAACATAAGCGCGGGGACCGCCGCACCCCGGTTGCCCGGGGGCGGGACGACGGCGGTCCCCGCGATGGACACGGGCCGGGTCAGGGCCGTCCGCGTCCATGGCGTCGTCACGGTCCGGGAGCCGCTCCGGAGCCACGCCGACACCAGTCGGTGGGCCGGCGAGGAGCGTTTCGCGTTCTCGCCGACAACCACCACTGTGCCGGGGCCGTGTTAAGCCGGTGCTGCCGTCACGTGTCGGGCCCGTACCGTTTGCGCGTCGGGCTTACTTCGCGCCCTTGGCGAGGAACGCGAGCAGGTCCTGGCGGCTCACGACGCCGGTGGGCTTGCCCTCGACCAGCACGATCGCCGCGTCGGCCTCGCCGAGGACGGCCATGAGTTCGGAGACGGGTTCGCCGGATCCGACCTGCGGCAGGGGTGCGCTCATGTGCTTCTCCAGCGGGTCCCCGAGGGAGGCACGCTGGGCGAACAGCGCGGCCAGCAGTTCCTTCTCGACGACGGAGCCGATGACCTCGGCGGCCATGACGTCGGGGTGACCGGCGCCCGGCTTGACGATCGGCATCTGCGAGACGCCGTATTCGCGCAGGACCTCGATGGCCTCGCCGACGGTCTCCTCGGGGTGCATGTGGACGAGGGAGGGGATGCCGCCCTCCTTGTCCTTGAGGACCTCGCCGATGCGGGCGGAGGGGCCCGCCTCCTCCAGGAAGCCGTGTCCGGCCATCCACTCGTCGCTGAAGATCTTGCTGAGGTAGCCGCGGCCGCTGTCGGGCAGCAGAACGACGACGACGTCGTCCGGGCCGAGGCCTTCGGCGGCGCGGAGCGCGGCGACGACCGCCATGCCGCAGGAGCCGCCGACGAGGAGGCCCTCCTCCTTGGCGAGGCGGCGGGTCATCTGGAAGGAGTCCTTGTCGGACACCGCGATGATCTCGTCGGTCACGTTCGGGTCGTAGGCGGTCGGCCAGAAGTCCTCGCCGACGCCTTCGACGAGGTAGGGGCGGCCGGATCCGCCGGAGTAGACCGAGCCCTCGGGGTCGGCGCCGATGACCTTGACCTGGCCGCCACTGACCTCCTTGAGGTAGTTGCCGGTGCCGGAGATGGTGCCGCCGGTGCCGACGCCCGCGACGAAGTGGGTGATCTTCCCGTCGGTCTGGTCCCACAGCTCGGGGCCGGTGGTCTCGTAGTGCGAACGGGGGTTGTTCGGGTTGCTGTACTGGTCGGGCTTCCAGGCGCCGGGCTCACGCGCGAGGCGGTCGGACACGTTGTAGTACGAGTCCGGGTGCTCGGGGTCGACGGCGGTCGGGCAGACCACGACCTCCGCGCCGTACGCACGCATCACGTTGATCTTGTCCATGGACACCTTGTCAGGGCAGACGAAGATGCACTTGTAGCCCTTCTGCTGGGCCACGATGGCGAGTCCTACACCGGTGTTGCCACTGGTCGGCTCCACGATGGTGCCACCGGGCTTGAGGGCACCGCTCTGCTCGGCGGCCTCGATCATCCGGACGGCGATGCGGTCCTTGACCGATCCGCCGGGGTTGAAGTACTCGACCTTGGCCAGGACGGTCGCCTGAAGCCCTTCGGTCACACGGTTGAGCTTCACCAGCGGGGTGTTGCCGACGAGGCTGATCATCGAGTCGTGGAATTGCACCATGTTCTCCAAGGAGGGGACTCCACGGGTTCTCCGGGAGGTCCGGCCAGAGTATGCGGAAAGGGATTGACCGACCGGCACTACGGGGCAGGTAGGTCTTCGAGGCCAGGCACGGAAGCGAGGTGGCTTGAAGGGTGTCCAGGGCGAGGACGGCCCGCCGGATCGCGGCGGGCGCGGCGTACGGCGGGGGCGGGCTCGGGCTCGTCGGGGCCGCCGCGGTGGGTTTGGTGTTGGCGGAGGTGCAGTTCGCGAAGCGGACCGTGGGCACCGGGCTGCCGGATCCGCCGCGTGCGGACGGCCTGTACGGGAGCGAGTTCGGCGGGCCCGAGATGAGCCCGGGGCCGCTGCGGATGGGCATGCTGGGCGACTCCACGGCGGCCGGGCTGGGGGTGCGGCGGGCCCGCCAGACCCCGGGCGCCCTGCTGGCGTCGGGGCTGGCGGCGGTGGCGGAGCGCCCGGTGGAGCTGCGCAACGTGGCCCTGTCGGGGGCGATGTCGGACGACCTCGACCGGCAGGTGGGCCTCCTCCTCGACGGTGTGGAGGCGGGCTCGCCGGCCCCGGACGTCTGCGTGATCATGATCGGTGCGAACGACGTGACGCGCCGGATGCCTCCCACCCAGTCGGTCCGGCTGCTCACTGCGGCCGTCCGTCGGCTGCGGCTGGCGGGGGCCGAGGTCGTCGTGGGCACCTGCCCCGACCTGGGCACGATCGAGCCCGTCTACCAGCCGCTGCGCATGCTGGCCCGGAGGGTCTCGCGCCAGTTGGCCGCCGCGCAGACGATCGGTGTCCTCGCCCTGGGCGCCCGTACGGTCTCCATGGGGGACCTGCTGGGCCCCGAGTTCGCGGCGAACCCGCGTGAGATGTTCGGACCGGACTCCTACCACCCGTCGGCGGAGGGGTACGCGACCGCCGCGATGGCCGTCCTGCCGACGCTGTGCGCGGCGCTGGGCCTGTGGCCGGAGTCCGACCGCCTCGACGTCTCGCGCGACGAGGACATGCTGCCGGTGGCGAAGGCGGCGTCCGCCGCGGCGGGCGAGGCCGGCACGGAGGTCACGGCGGCCCGGGGCCCGTGGGCCCTGCTCAAGCACCGGCGCCGTCGGCGGGTGCCGACCGATCCGGACATCGGCCAGCCGGGCGAGGGAGAGACGCCGGCGGGTCTCTCCGGCAGCCGGACGGGCGCGTAGGCCGCCCTTTCAGGATCTTGCCGGGCCGCCGATCGGCCCGGGGGTCCGGGTGCACGGCGTCCGGATCCGGCTCGCGGGACCCGCCGTGAGCGCAGTGCGGCCCTCATCACATGCCGAGGCCGGTGACCTCGACCGTACGGGCCGGTAACTTCACATGCGGTCCGACACGAGCCGCAACGCACCCCTTGGAGTCCCGATGCCCGAAGCCGTCATCGTTTCCACCGCCCGTTCCCCCATCGGGCGCGCCGGCAAGGGGTCGCTCAAGGACGTCCGCCCGGACGACCTGACGGCGCAGATCATCCAGGCCGCCCTGGCCAAGATCCCCGGGCTCGACCCGCGCGAGATCGACGACCTGATGCTGGGCTGCGGCCTTCCGGGCGGCGAGCAGGGCCACAACCTGGGCCGCATCGTGGCCGTGCAGATGGGCATGGACCACCTGCCGGGCCTGACGGTCACCCGCTACTGCTCCTCCTCGCTCCAGACCTCCCGGATGGCGCTGCACGCCATCAAGGCGGGCGAGGGCGACGTGTTCATCTCGGCGGGCGTCGAGACCGTCTCCCGGTTCGTGAAGGGCTCCTCGGACGGCCTGCCGGACACCCACAACCCGTTCTTCGCCGACGCGGAGGCCCGCACCGCCGCGGTCGCGCAGAGCGAGGGCGCCTCCTGGCGCGACCCGCGCGCGGACGGCCTGGTTCCGGACGCGTACATCTCGATGGGGCAGACGGCCGAGAACCTGGCCCGCGTCAAGGGCGTGACCCGCGCGGACATGGACGAGTTCGGCGTCCGTTCCCAGAACCTGGCCGAGGAAGCCATCAAGAACGGCTTCTGGGCCCGCGAGATCACCCCGGTCACCACCCCGGACGGCACGGTCGTCTCCACCGACGACGGGCCGCGTGCGGGGGTCACGCTGGAGGGCGTCCAGGGTCTGAAGCCCGTCTTCCGCCCGGACGGCCTGGTCACGGCCGCCAACTGCTGTCCGCTGAACGACGGCGCCGCGGCGCTGGTCATCATGAGCGACACGAAGGCGCGCGAGCTGGGCCTGACCCCGCTGGCCCGCATCGTCTCCACCGGTGTCACCGGCCTCTCCCCCGAGATCATGGGTCTCGGGCCGGTCGAGGCGTCGAAGCAGGCCCTGAAGCGGGCCGGTCTGACGGTGGACGACATCGACCTGTTCGAGATCAACGAGGCCTTCGCGGCCCAGGTCATCCCCTCCTACCGGGACCTGGAGATCCCGCTGGAGAAGCTGAACGTCAACGGCGGAGCCATCGCCGTCGGTCACCCGTTCGGGATGACCGGTGCCCGCATCACCGGCACCCTGATCAACAGCCTGCAGTTCCACGACAAGCAGTTCGGTCTGGAGACGATGTGCGTGGGCGGCGGCCAGGGCATGGCCATGGTGATCGAGCGACTGAGCTGAGCGGCTGAGCCGAGCGACTGAGCCGAGCCGGAGCGGCGACCCGGCGAAACAGGGGCCCCCTCGCGTCGAGGGGGCCCTTCGCTCCGTCCGGATCGCCGGGGCGCGGGGCGGGGGCGAAAAGTGGTCAGGCCGTGCGGTAGTGGGCTCGGGACGCTGTGCGACGGCGTCGCAGGCTCCCGCTTCGGGCCGGCGCCCACCTGATCAAGCTCGGCGCCCAGACGCCGTAAGGATTTCCGCCGCCTGGCGCCCGCCGTACTGACGCCGAATCTAATCCCGTCGCGGCCGAGCTGTGACCGAATCTCCCCCAGGATGTGACCTTTGTCCCGGGGGTTTGGCGTTTGCGCAGGTCAGACGGTACCCACTGGAGGCCACAGGGCCCAAAGACCTGTCCAATTCATGACGTAATGCACTGCCTGCCATTCCCAGCAGAGGTCAAGCTGATGTAGGAAGTCGGGGGATCGAATCAACCGGGAGTTAGTCAGTGAGCGCCATGTCTCTTGCCCTGCTGCTGACCACGGCCGCTGCCACGGCCGTGGGCGCCGCTGCGCTGCACGCCGTACACGGACTGCGAAAGCAGGTCACGGCCCTGCGCGGCGAGCTCGTCGTGTCGTCGCACCCGCACGGTGCGACCGTCCCGCATGCCCGCAGCGCCGTGGAGTCCCCCGCGGCGGAGATACGAGCCGCCGTGGCCGAAGCCCTCGCCGAGGAGCGCGAGCGCGAGCTGGCCGAGGCGCGGGCCTTCTGGGCCGCGCAGGAGGCCCGTGACGCCGCCGACGCCCCCTCGCTGCTCGGCGGCCTTTCGGGGCTCGGCGAGGAGAACCCGGTCTTCCTGCCCCGGCAGGCGGACATGGTGGGCCTGGAGCCGCTCCTGGGCGACGAGATCCTCGACGAGTACCCGGAGGATTCCCCGGAGCTGGCGGCGGCCCGTCGGCGCCACCCCTCGCACCCCGACTTCGTGCCCGTGCAGGCCTCCCACCCGGGAGCGGACCACGAGCGCACGGTGAACCGCCTGGAGGAGCTCGCGGAGGCCCGTACGGCCCTCGCGGACGTCCGTCCGGGCCCGCTGGGCACCCTGGACGTGTACGTCTTCACGGACGGCACCACGCTCTGCATGACCCCGGGGCACCGGGAAACCGCCGAGCGCCTCTCCGAGGCCTTGCGTTCGGGCACCGCGCCGGTCCTGCTGGGCGGCTCGGGGATCTCCGGCGCCTACGCGCTGACGTTCTCCTGCGGTGACTCCGAGGATCCCGACAGCAACGTCTACATCCTCGCGGACCGCGTCATCGCATCGCTCTGATCTCCGCCTGTTCCACCAGTCGCACGGCCTCGTCCAGCATCGCGGACGGGGCCTTCGCGTCGTCGGTGGCGGGTGCGTCGTCGGTGGCGGGTGTGGTGGCGCGCAGCGCCTCCACGAGGTCCAGTCCGGCGACCGCCACCTGGTCCCCGACGACGAAGAGGCCCGCGTCCGGAACGACACGCGCCGGAGCCGCCCCCGCTCCCGCGGCGCTCGCGGCGGACTCCAGCCGCTGGGCCCGTACGGCCAACTCGCGGGCCAGTTCCAGCGCCTCGGCGGCGGCGCCGCGCTGGAGTCGGCTCTGCGGTGCGGCCCGCAGCCGGTCGGCGAAACGTTCGACCACGAGGGTCAGGGGCGAGGTATCGAGCACCCGGCCGACCTTACGCGGCGCCCGGGCACCATTGCCAACGGGCGAACGCTGAGGCACGGTGTCGTGAAGAGAACACGGCGATACCTCCGGAGGCGCCCATGTCCGTAGAGTTCTCCGAGCAGACACACCGCAACATGATCGACAGAATCCCCTTGACCACCGGTCGTGAACTCTCCGACTGGCTCCGCGCCGTGGACGACGGTCCCTCCCTCGTCCGGTTCGAGGAGAAGGTCAGTTGGCTGCGCGGCGCGCACGAACTGTCGTACGGCCAGGCCAAGGCGATCATCCACGAGTACGACCTGCGCAGGGCCGCCCGCAGACTGGGCTGAACCCCTGTCACCGTCGCCGCCCCTGCCCCTGTCACCGTCCCGAGTCCCCGACCGGCTCCGCATCCCCCACGCGTACGCGGGAAGGCCCCGCGAGCATCGTGCTCGCGGGGCCTTCCCGATGCCGTGTGGGCGTCCGCCCGGGGGCCTGTGGCCGGTACGACTAGTCGTCGCCGGAGAGGATCGAGAAGAGCCGCAGCATCTCCAGGTAGATCCAGACCAGGGTCGTGGTGAGGCCGAAGGCCGCCAGCCACGCCTCCTCGCGCGGGGCGCCGTACGTCACGCCGTCCTCGACCTGCTTGAAGTCGAGGGCGAGGAAGCAGGCGCCGAGGATGATGCCGATGACGCCGAACAGGATGCCGAGGCCGCCGCTGCGGAAGCCCAGACCGTTGCCGCCCGCGAAGACCGAGAAGAGCAGGTTGACGACCATGAGCAGCATGAAGCCCATGGCCGCCGCCATCACGAAGCCGTAGAAACGGCGGGTGACGCGGATCCAGCGCATCTTGTACGCGAACAGCACGCCGGCGAAGACGCAGAGCGTGCCGAGCACGGCCTGGATGACCACGCCGGAGCTGATGTAGGTGCTCACCGCGGCGCTGATGACGCCGAGGAAGACACCCTCGAAGGCCGCGTAGGCGAGGATGATCGCCGGCGAGGCCTTGCGCTTGAAGGACTGGACGAGCGCCAGGCCGAACGCGATGAGCATCGCGACGATGGCGATGCCGTACGACTTGTTCAGGTTGGCCGCGTCGACCGGCAGGGCGAGCCAGGCGATGGTCGCGGTGAGCGTGAGCACGCCGAGCGTCATGGCCGTACGGCTCACGACGTCGTCGATGGTCATCGCACCGGAACGCGCCGGTGCCTGCGGCATCCCCGTGGCGGGGTCCGTGGCGTAAGGGTTCGTCGCGTACGGGTTGGTCGCGGTCCCGGCCTGCGCCTGCTGCGCGTCGAAGCCCGCGTAGCCGCCGTTGTCGCGGCTGAACCCCCGTCGCGAGAAGACCGGGTTACTGCTCCTCATCTCACTCCTCCATGGCCACCGTGCGCAGCCTTAGCAACAAGAGTAATGCGCTAGCAAAGGAATCACCCTACTGCTGGAGGAGGATCTTTCCCCCTCTCACAGGAGCCCAAAAAGGGCAAGCGGGACCCCGGCCCGCGCGGGGCGACCGGGACGTCGGAGCATACGGCCGCAAGGCCTGCGATGCCCTGCGGACCGGCCGTGACGCCCTTCCGGAGCGGCTCGGGCGCCGGGCCGTCGCGTCCTTGATCCGCGCGATCCGCGTATCGCCCGATATCCCCGGTCCGAAACGCCCGGCCATTCGAGGCCCGTCGAATCGCGGGGCATTCCGACACATCCGAAAGGGCGCTTTCCCGGACCTCGACCCACGGCCCGCATTCACCGACCCGCCCCGCGGTCGAGGCGCCTCGACCGCGGAGGCCCGACCACCGCCGCGGGAGGGGCGGTCGGGCGAGATCTGCGCCCGGGACGGACGAACGGGCGGGCGCGGGCGGGCGGGCGGGCGGGCGGGTGCGGGCGCGCGCACGGGTCGGGGCACGCTCGGAGGGCAGGGCCGTCAACGGGGCCCGTGGCGGGCGGAGTCGGGCACGGGACGGCCGAACACCCGGGTGGGGCAGGGTCGTCGGTCGGTCGTGGTCGCGTCCCGACAGGACGACGGCGGGGGCGCCCCCAGGGCACCCCCGCCGTTCGCGTGTTTCCCGTCCGCACAGAGCGTGGTCGTGCCCGAAGCCGGACTTGAACCGGCACGGCCCGAGGGCCAGCGAGGTTTAAGCTCGCCGTGTCTGCATTCCACCATCCGGGCAGGGCGTGGCGGCCCCCGTGGAAAAAGCCTTCAACGCTGCGTCGACCCTATCCGGAACGCCCCTGCCCCGACCTGGGCTTCTGCCCGATGTTGTCTGATTTTATTGGCGCTTGAGGGACCGTCAGGCCCGATAACGCGTTGTCGGCACCTTCCCGACGACGATCACCCCCGCGATGGGAATGACGGGATTTCGCCGCCGCACGCCACCCGGTCGCCACCGGTCCGCCACCCCGGACCGATCCGCGCCCCCGAACGGCCGGCGCGACGGTCGACGCGACGGTCGACGGACGACCGGCCCCCGGAACTCCCCGGAAGGCTCCCGGGGCACCCGAAAACGTTCCGGGGCAACCCCCGGGCGTGCCCGGCACCGCCGGCGCGGCCCCTCTCCGCGACCGCCCCCTGTCATACCAGAGGAGGAGAAGCCCGGGCCGGTGATCAGACTCCAGTGGGCCCACGAACGGGCACCTCGGCTGATCCGGAGCGGTGGGGTGCGCGGCGAGGATGGAAGGGTCCCGCCACACCGCAGCACCCTTGCTCGACAGGAGTCCCCGTGACCACCATGAACTACGCCCCGCACACCACCCAGGCCGTGGCCGCCCGCGCCACCCAGCTGTCCAAGGTGTACGGCCAGGGCGAGACCCAGGTGGTCGCGCTGGACAACGTGTCCGTCGACTTCGCCGCCGGCCAGTTCACCGCGATCATGGGCCCGTCCGGCTCCGGCAAGTCGACGCTGATGCACTGCGTCGCCGGTCTGGACACCTTCTCGGCCGGCTCCGTGCGCATCGGCGACGTCGAGCTGGGTTCCCTGAAGGACAAGCAGTTGACGCAGCTGCGCCGGGACAAGATCGGCTTCATCTTCCAGGCGTTCAACCTGCTGCCGACGCTGACCGCCCTGGAGAACATCACGCTCCCCATGGACATCGCGGGCCGCAAGCCCGACAAGCAGTGGCTGGACTCCGTGATCTCCATGGTCGGTCTCTCCGACCGGCTCGGGCACCGCCCGACCCAGCTCTCCGGCGGCCAGCAGCAGCGCGTGGCGGTCGCCCGCGCCCTGGCCTCCCGCCCCGAGATCATCTTCGGCGACGAGCCGACCGGAAACCTGGACTCGCGTTCCGGCGCCGAGGTCCTCGGCTTCCTGCGCAACTCGGTCCGCGAGCTGGGCCAGACCGTCGTCATGGTCACCCACGACCCGGTCGCCGCCTCCTACGCGGACCGCGTCATCTTCCTCGCCGACGGCCGGATCGTCGACGAGATGATCGACCCGTCCGCCGACGGGGTGCTCGACCGCATGAAGGCCTTCGACGCCAAGGGCCGCACCAGCTGAGGGACTTCCCCTCCGCACGTCCTCCGCCGGCCCCCGACACCTGGATCCTCCACCATGTTCCGTACCGCCCTGCGCAACGTGCTCGCGCACAAGGCCAGACTGCTGATGACGGTGCTCGCCGTCACCCTCGGCGTCGCCTTCGTGTCCGGCACGCTCGTGTTCACCGACACCCTCGGCAAGGCCCTCTCGGGCCAGTCCGCCAAGAGCTTCGACAAAGTCGCCGTCTCCGTGACCTCGTGGGGCGCGGGCCGCAACCAGGACGGTGTCCGCGAGGGCGATCCCGGCATCAGCCGGCAGACCGTCGACAAGGTCAAGGCCGTCAAGGGCGTCGACACCGTCTCCGCCCGGGTCTCCGGCTTCGCCGGCGTCGGCGACGAGAACGGCAGGCTCATCGGCGACGGCTGGGCCAACCGGGGCTCCAACTTCGCCCCGGCGAAGGGCGGCCAGGACCCGTCCTACACGTTCGTCGAAGGCTCCGGTCCGACCGTCGCGAACCAGGTCGCCCTCGACAAGGAGACGGCGACCAAGGGCAAGTACAAGGTCGGGGACAAGGTCCGCGTCGCCACCAACGGCCCGGTGAAGGAGTACGTCCTCGGCGGCGTCTTCACCACCGAGGACGGCCAGGTCAACGCCGGCGGCAGCCTCGTCCTCTTCGAGACCGCCACCGCCCAGCAGCTGTACCTGAAGCCGGGCTTCTTCGACGAGCTGTCCGTCAGCGCGGCGGCGGGCACCTCCTCCGACCAGCTGCTGGCCGACATCAAGCCGCTGCTCGACGAGAAGAACACCCGGGCCCGGACCGGCGCCGAGCTCGCCAAGGAGCAGGCCAAGGACATCAAGGCCCAGATGAGCGGCATGAGCACGATGCTGCTCGTGTTCGCCGGGATCTCGCTCTTCGTCGGCATCTTCCTGATCTACAACACCTTCACCATGCTGGTCGCCCAGCGCACCAAGGAACTGGCCCTGCTGCGCGCCGTCGGCGCCAAGCGCGGACAGGTCGTGCGCTCGGTGCTGACCGAGGCCCTGGTCGTGGGTGTGATCTCCTCGGCGATCGGCCTGGTCACCGGTGTCGGCCTGGCGATCGGCATGCGGTCCCTGATGGACTCCATCGGCGCCAAGATCCCGGCCGGTGACCTGGTCATCGCCCCGGCGACGATCATCGCGGCGCTCGTCATCGGCGTGTTCGTCACCACGGTGGCGGCCGTGTTCCCCGCGTGGCGCACCGGTCGGATCCCCCCGGTCGCCGCGATGGGCAGCGCCCACCTGCCGGCCGACGCCAAGTCCCTGCTCCTGCGCAACATCAGCGGCAGCGTCCTGAGCCTCATCGGCTTCGCGATGACCCTCGGTGGTGTGTCGGTGAGCGGCGAGAACGGCCGGTACCTCATCGGCGGCGGTGCCTTCTTCATCCTCATCGGCCTGATCGTGCTGCTCCCGCTGCTGTCCCGGCCGCTGATCGCCGCCGTGCGACCGCTGCTGGAGAAGGTCTTCGGCGTACCGGGCAAGCTGGCCGCGCAGAACGCCGTGCGCAACCCGCGCCGCACCGCCGTCACCGCGGCCTCCCTCGCCATCGGCCTCACCCTGGTCACCACCCTGTCCGTGCTCGGCATCACCATGGGCAAGGCCGTGGACCGGATGAGCACCGACAAGCTGAAGGCCGACTACAAGGTCTCCATGGCCATGGGTGGCGGCAGCCTCGACGCGTCCGTCGCCGAGGCCCTGGCCAAGGCGCCCGGCATCAAGGCGGTCTCCCCGCAGCGGGCCGACGCGCTGAAGATCGGCGAGGACTTCAAGGCGGCCTCCGGCGTCAACCCGAAGGCCATCGGCGACCTGCTCAACATCGACGTGGTCACCGGCTCCCTGGACAGCCTCGCCAAGGGCGAGCTGGCGGTGGCCGAGAAGACGGCGAAGGAGAAGGGGCTGACGGTCGGCTCCACCCTCCAGGTCGTGTACGACGACGGCAAGAAGGGTTCGCTGAAGGTCGGCGCGGTCTACAAGGACCTGGAGGGCCTGCTCTCCCCGTACGTCCTCGACGAGAAGATCCTCAGCCCGCACACCGAGACCCCGTACATCCCCGAGGTGTACGTCAACGCCGTCGGCGGCGAGTCGAAGGCCGGCGAGAAGGCCGTCCTCGACGCCCTCGGCAACAACCCGGCCATCTCCATCGCCACCCAGCAGGACATGCGCAACGAGATGGGCGGCATGATCAACACCGCTCTGAACGTCATGTACGGCCTGCTCGGCATGGCGCTGATCGTCTCGGTGCTCGGCGTGGTCAACACCCTGGCCATGTCCGTCTTCGAGCGGACGCAGGAGATCGGCATGCTGCGGGCGATCGGCCTGGACCGCAGCCGCGTGAAGAACATGATCCGCCTGGAGGCCGTGGTCATCTCGCTCTTCGGCGCGTTCCTCGGTGTGGCCATCGGCATCTTCCTCGCCTGGGCGGTCGGCTCCACCCTCACCGAGACGGTGCCCGACTACGCGCTGGTCCTCCCGTGGGACCGGATCGGCATCTTCCTCCTGCTCGCCGGCGTGGTGGGCGTGCTGGCGGCCATGTGGCCGGCCCGCAGCGCCGCCCGGTTGAACATGCTGACCGCCATCAAGACCGAGTAGCCCGGCCGCGGTCCGAGGCCTTGGCGGGCCACAGGGCGAAGGGCCCCGCGACGTTCACCGTCGCGGGGCCCTTCGTCGTCGTCCGCCGCTCACGGGGCCTGCGGCGCGCCCCACTCCCGGGCGCGCAGCGGCAGTCCCGATTCGGCCCTCGGTCCGGGCCGGACGGCGAGCACCTGGTTGACCCCGAGCCGGTTGTGTTCGAAGCCGAGCGCGGAGGCCGCCATGTACAGCCGCCACACCCGGGCCCGGCCGGGCGAGGTCAGGCGCACGGCCTCGTCCCAGTGCCGCTCCAGGCGGGCGACCCAGGCCCGCAGGGTGAGTGCGTAGTGCTCGCGCAGCGCCTCGACGTCGCGCACCTCGAAGCCGGCGCGTTCGAGTTCGCCCACGGTGCCGCCGACCGGGGACAGCTCCCCGTCGGGGAACACGTACGCGTCGATGAACTCGTTGATGCGGTAGGCCTCTTCGTCGGGCTCCGGCGGGCGGGCGATCTGGTGGTTCAGCAGTCGCCCGCCGGGGCGCAGCAGCGCGTGCAGGGTGCGGGCGTACTCGCGGTAGCGTTCGGCGCCGACGTGCTCGGCCATCCCGATCGAGGAAATGGCGTCGTAGGGGCCGTCCTTGACGTCCCGGTAGTCCTGGATCCGGATCTCGATCCGGTCGGCGAGGCCCTCCTCCGCGACCCGCTTGCGGGCGTACGCGGCCTGCTCGCGCGAGAGGGTGATGCCGGTGACCTGGACGTCGTACTCGCGGGCCGCGTGCAGGGCCATGGAGCCCCAGCCGCAGCCGACGTCGAGCAGCCGCTGTCCGGGCTCCAGGGCGAGCTTGCGGCAGACCAGGTCGAGTTTGTCCCGCTGGGCCTCCTCCAGGGTGCCGCCGGGTCTCCAGTAGGCGCAGGAGTACACCATCGACGGGCCGAGCACCCGCTCGTAGAACTCGTTGCCGACGTCGTAGTGGTGGCTGATGGCGTCGCGGTCGCGGCCCTTGGTGTGGCGGGTCCCGGAGCGTCGGACGGCCTCCTCGGGCGGCGGGGCGGGCGCGGGCCACGGCCGGGCCAGGGCGAGGAGTTCGCGCAGGGCGGCCCGGGCCTCGGGGTCGCGCAGCAGGGCGGCCGAGCCGGAGGCGGCGGCGGCCCGGGCGGGCAGGTGGGGGCGCAGGGCGGCGAGCTTGCCGAGGCCCACGAGGGGCTCCACCGCGGGGCGGGCGGGCGCGGGGTCCGCCTCCCAGAGGAGACCGGCGACGCGGTCCAGCAGTTCGAAGAGGTCCCCGTCGACGGTGAGGTCGCCGGCGACCCAGGCCCGGGCCAGTCCGAGCTCCCCGGGCTTCCACAGCACGCGGCGCAGGGCGCGCCGGTTGGCCAGTACCAGAATGGGCCCGGACGGCGGACCGGCCTCGCTCCCGTCCCAGGCTCGTACGCGGACGGGCAGGGGCGTGCCCAGCAGGGTCTCGGCAAGAGCGGCCAGCCGCGGCGCGGCGTCGGTCATGGTGGGCACCTCCGGAAGTTTCGACCGAACGACCTACCCATTTCCGGCGCCGGACAATCCGGGGGAACGCCGAAGGGGCCGCCCGCACCACGGATGGCGGGCAGCCCCTTCGGGGACGTGCTGGTCGTGCTCAGGATCCTGCCGGAGCGCGCCGGGTCAGGAGGCCTTGGCCTTGGCGGCCGGTGCGGCGGTGGCCGCCGGGGCCGGCGCCGGCTTGGCGGCCTCGTAGAACTCCTCGCGCGGGGTCTCCAGGGCTCCGAGGGAGACGACCTCGCGCTTGAGGAACATCGCGAGGGTCCAGTCGGCGAAGACGCGGATCTTGCGGTTCCAGGTCGGCATGGCCATGCCGTGGTAGCCACGGTGCATGTACCAGGCCAGCCGGCCCTTGAGCTTGATCTTCATCTTGCCCATGACGATCATCGCGACGCCCTTGTGGAGGCCGAGGCCCGCCACCGCACCCTTGTTGGAGTGCGAGTACTCGCTCTGCGGGAAGCCCCGCATGCCCGAGATGACGTTGTCGCCGAGGACCTTGGCCTGGCGCAGCGCGTGCTGGGCGTTCGGCGGGCACCAGGCGTTCTCGACGCCGGCCTTGCGGGCGGCCATGTCGGGAACCTGGGCGTTGTCGCCGGCGGTCCAGATGTAGTCCGTGCCCTTGACCTGGAGGGTCGGCTCGGCGTCCACGTGACCGCGCGGGCCCAGCGGCAGGCCGAAGCGGGCGAGCGCCGGGTTGGGCTTCACGCCGGCGGTCCACACGATGGTGTTGGAGTCGACCTCGAGGCCGTTCTTCAGCACCACGTGGCCGTCCACGCAGGAGTCCATGGAGGTGTTCAGGTAGATCTCGATGCCGCGGGACTCGAGGTGCTCCTTGCCCCAGGTGCCGAGCTTCGGCCCGACCTCGGGGAGGATCTTGTCGGCCGCGTCCACCAGCACGAAGCGCATGTCCTCGCGCTTGATGGTGGTGTAGTACTTCACGGCGTCGCGGGCCATGTCCTCGACCTCGCCGATGGTCTCCGCACCGGCGAAGCCGCCGCCGACGAAGACGAAGGTGAGGGCCTTGCGGCGGACGTTCTCGTCCGTCGTGGACTCGGCCTTGTCGAGCTGCTCCAGCACGTGGTTGCGCAGACCGATGCCCTCCTCGACACCCTTCATGCCGATGCCCTGTTCGGCGAGGCCGGGGATCGGGAAGGTGCGGGAGACGGCGCCGAGCGCGATCACCAGGTAGTCGAAGGGCAGCTCGTACGCCTCGCCGACCAGCGGCGTGACGACGGCGACCTTGCGGTCCTGGTCGATGGTCGTGACCCGGCCGGTGAGGACCTCTGCCTTGGGCAGCACGCGTCGCAGCGGGACGACGACGTGCCGAGGCGAGATGCTGCCTGCGGCCACTTCAGGGAGGAAGGGCTGGTAGGTCATGTACGAGCGCGGGTCGACGACCGTGACGGTCGCCTCGCCGTAGCGCATCTTCTTCATGATGCGCTTGGCTGCGTACAGGCCTACGTACCCACCTCCTACAACGAGGATCCTGGGACGCTCCGTGGTGCTCATGGAACGAGTATCCAGCACCCCCAGGGGTGACGCTCGTGAGCCCCTTCACAAGGTGCTACCCACCCTCTGCTACACTGCGCCGCCCACGTGACCCAGGTCATGGCGGGAAACGGGAACCGCGGTGTAACGGGAGACGTTGTACACCAGTCCTGAACTGGCCTGAAGGCCTCCGAGCGGAGTAGACCACCGGGTTCGTGGATACCTACCGACCCCCCTCGCCGCCGGCCGCAATTCGCACGAACGCTCGCATGAAACGGGCCTGTGGACCCCCTGAGGGGCCCGAACGACCCCCACCTTGACGCACTGGGCCCTTTTTCCTTGTGAAGAACTTCACGAACCTGATCGGGGCGAAGGGACTTTCGGCCCCCCAAGCTGCCTTTCGAAGGGTCTCGGCCGGATGGAGCAGCCCGTTGGGCGGGTCGCGGGGAGCTTCAGTCGCGAAGCCTGATGCTCCCCCGTCTCCGCGGCCCGTCGAACTTGCGCGGGTCGAGGACCGGCCGTTCGCGGGGCCGACCCGCCTCCAACGCGATCTGCCGCCGCCCGGCCAGCGCGATGCGCCACTGCCCCAGGTCCGGCCGGGTCCCGTGGCCGCCCGCCGCCTTCTCGTAGAGCCCGCGCACGGTCTCCTCCCGGCGTTCGTCCAGCACCCCGGGCAGCGGATCGAGCGGGCGGCCCGGAGCCGCGTACGCGTCCCGCGCGAGGATCCGGCCGACGGCCAGCGCGACCTTGTAGCGGTCGCTGTCCACGGTGGCCGCGCCGGCCGGTGCCAGCGGGTCGTTCCAGTCCGGCGTCTCCGCCTGGGCGAGCACCGGCTCGGCGCCCACCAGGCGGGCGCCGTCGCAGTCGATGAGGTGAACGGCGGGCGCGGGGCGGACCGTCCACAGCACGTTGGCCTCCGACAGGTCGCCGAAGACGAGGCCCGTCGCGTGCAGCCGGTCGACGAGTTCGACGAGCGCGACCACGAGGGCCAATCGCTCGGCCGGCGACGGCTGGACGACCCCCTGCCAGGCGGCCTTCCCCGGGCGCAGCAGGAAGGCCAGTTCGGTCAGCTTCGTCGAGCCGTCCCCCGTCGCCCACCGCATGGAGGCGGGCGCCTCGTTCATCAGGAACCCGGTGACCCGGCCGGCGTCCACGACGCGGCACAGCGGCCAGGCCGTCGACGCGTCCAACCGGTCGCGCTCGTCGGCCCGCAGCCCGAGCCGTACGGAGACCAGCGCGGTCAGCGAGTCCCCCGCGACGCGGTGCGGTTCCCGATAGCTCTTGTAGAGCAGGCCGGGCCAACCGGCCAGCGTGCGCACCTCGCCCTGACCGCCGTCACCGACCTTGTCGAGCGGGTCCAGCGAGGACAGCGCCACGTCGGCGCCGTCGATGACGCTCACGAGTCCCCCTCCCACAGGCAGACGGCGCTGCGGTCGTCGTCGTAGGACTTGACCCGGTACTGGAGCTGCCACAGGAAGTCGGGCAGTCCGGGCGGGGGCCCGCCCCACGCCCCGCGGAGGAAGCCGCGCATCCCCTCCTCTCCCCCCAGCGGCGTCGACAGGCCGTCCGTGCACAGGACGAACACGTCGCCCGGCAGGGCCGGACCGAAGAGGTGCGCCTCGGCGACGCGCGTGGTGGGCAGGGCCGCCGTGCGCGTGTCGATGATCCCGGACCCCTCGCCGTCCGCGGCGCCCACCACGTCGAGGTACCAGGTCCCGTCCCGCAGGAGCGCCGCGCCGCCGTCGCCGACGGTGAAAACGGCCCGGTGACGCACCGCGGGATCGAGCGGGACGAGCAGCACGCGCAGGGTGGTCGCGTAGTCGCCGGGTCGGTGGCCGGCGGTGGTGGCCGCCCGCACCAGCGACTCGGCGACGCTGCCCACGGCGGAGTTCACGACGGCGGTGAGGGCCTTCTCGTTCCTCGTGCGCAGGGACCGCGCCAGTTCCCCGGCGTACTCGTCGAGGAAGCGGACGATCTCGCGGCACACGAGCTGGGATCCGAGGTGCGAGCGCGGTGCCGAGCCGACGCCGTCCGCGACGCCCAGCAGGAGCACCCCGCCGTCCTCGCCCGGGTCCGGCCCTCCCAACCGGACCACCACCACCGCGTCCTGCCGGGGCTCCGCGTGGTAGCGGTGGGAGTCGCCCCGCACGGACGCGGCCCGAACGGTCAACGACCCGTGGGTCGCCCCGTCGACGACGGTGTCCGGGAGGACCGCGCCGTCCACGTCCGCCCGGGCCCCGACCGGCGCCCCGGGCCCGGGCGCGTAGAGCGGGGGCTTGGGCCCGCTGAACGGCGGGTCGCCGAGCACGGCGGGCGCCCGCCCGGCATCCGCCGCGGGGGCGAGTTCGGGGACCACCGCGGGGGCGGGCTCCCGCGGTGCGGGAACGGGCTGCGGGGCGTGGAGCCGCTCGGCGGCCGGCTCGGACTCGGCGGTCACCTCGCGGGGCAGCTCCAACGGTTCGGGTTCGACGGAGGCGGCCGGGGCGGGCCACCGGGTGTGCGTCGCGCCCCTCGGGCCGTGCGCGGGGTCGGGTGTCTCCTCTCGCATGCCCGGCCTCAGAGCTTGTCGAGGGAGACGGTGGAGAAGCCGGGCACCGTGTCGTCCACGGCCAGGCTGAACACGCCGTTGCCACCGGCGGGGATGCTGCGGGCCGACCGTACGATCGACCGGGTGAGGCTGGACGCGAACTCGCGCAGCGCGGCGGCCGGGGAGACGGTCTTGTCGTCCTGGATGAAGGCGCGGAAGTTGGCGACGTGGCCGATCGTGGCGCGGTCGGCCTCCCCGATGCCGAAGGCGATGATGTTCGGCCGGTAACGGGCCTCGTTGAGCTCCTCGTGCGCCTGCATCCAGTCCTCGTCGGTGGGGCCGCCGTCCGAGAGGAAGAAGGCGACGGGCCGGTAGACCTCGTGGCCCTGCGCCTTGAGCCGGGCGACGTCGTTCTCGATGCACCGCAGGAGCGTGCGGAACGCCTCCCCGTACGCGGTGAATCCGCCCGCGGACAGGGCGGGCAGCGTGTCCAGGTCGCTGAGGTCGGCCAGCGGCTGCAGGACGGTGGCGTCGTCGGAGAACCCGATCAGGCAGAACCTGGTCTTGTCCGCGACCGCCGGGTTCCTGCTGATCTCCTTGTGGAGTTCCGGCAGGGCGCGGTTGATGCTGTCGATCGACGGGCCGGCCATCGAGCCGGACTCGTCGCACACCAGGTAGAAGGGAAGGATCTGCACGGTCTCGCGCCTCCGAGGGGTGTACGGCTCGGGCTGTCAGTAGGGCTGTCAGTAGGTGTAGAAGTAGATCTCGATGTCGGCGTGGTCGCCGGAGGATCCCTGGACGAAGAAGTCCCGGGTGGTGGCGCCCGTGAACATCGCGGGGCGGGCCTTCGTCAGCAGGGCGTTGACGTGGCGGGCGTAGTCCACGCCGTCGCCGACCCGGGGGCTGCGGCCGAAGGTCAGGACGAAGGCCGCGGTGCGGCCGTCGTGCGCCTTCGTCCTGGCGCGCAGTTGCCCCACGATGCGCTCGGTGTCGGAGGAGTCGGCGTCGAAGGAGAACGTCACCGCCCGCCGTTCCACGGACCGGGGCCCCGAGGGAGTGGGGCTCGGCCTCGCGCCGGGTGTCGCGTCGGGTCGGGGCGAGGCTCCGCTCCCGGCGCTGGAGGCCTCGGCCGCCTTCACCGGGTCGCCCCGGTCGCCCATCGCGACCATGGCCAGGACCAGGAGCATGTCGGCGAACAACCAGCCGGCGAGGGTCAGCGGGTTGAACCGCGGCCGCGGCGGCCTCCTCATCGTCGGGCCGTCCGGGTCGGATCGTCCTGCGGGTGCGCGTGGGCGTCGTGCTCCTTGGCCAGGTCCACCCCGACGGCCCGCGCGCGCACGGGGGCGGGGCCGGTCCGGGCGTCGTGGACGAACCGCGTGTCGACGAGCGTCCTGGCCTCGGCCGCCGCGGCGGAGACGTCCGCCGCCCCGGCCATCGCCCGGGCCAGTTCGGCGAACCGCTCGGCGGCCTGCCGCAGCGCGCCGGTCTGCTCCTCCAGACCCAGCACCGCCCGCTGTGCGAGGGCCACGGCCTCCGCGGTGTCCTGCGTGACGTCGCCGAGGCGGTGCAGGACCCGCGCCGTGACGTCGGCGGCGAGTTCGGTGCCGGTGGTGAACGAGCGCTGCGCGGCGGCCAGGGTGGTCACCGAGTCCTCGACCCGTTCACCGGCTGCGCCGAGGGCGTCGCGGACCTCGCCGTTGACCTCGCGCACGTCCTCCAGCGCCTTGCGCAGCATGGTCCCGTTGCCGCTGACCACGGTCTCCAGGCGGGAGGTGTGCTGTTCCAGCGGGTCGGTGAGCGCGGCGACGGCCCGACCGACCTCGCCGGTGTTCGTCTGTACGGCGGCCTCGACCCGGGCGACGGCCCGCTCCAGCGGCAGCACGGCCGAGTCGAGGGCGTCGAGCCGGGTGCTCGCCGCCTCGACCGACGTGGCGAGCGAGGTCGCGACCGCGCCGAGCTGTTGGTGGGCGCGCACCGCGTTGTCGCCGAGCCTGCCGAGGTTCGCGGCGGCCCCGGTGAGCTCCGCCGTGAACCGTCGGGGAGAGGAGAGGCGTTGTTCGTTGAGCAGCAACTGGGCCCGGGTGAGCAGCGGGACGAGGAGGGCGAGCAGTTCGTCGGCGGTGCGTCGCGCCTGGTCGGCCCGGTGTTCCGTACGGGTTCTGCGCACCCCGTGCACGGTGGCGAGCAGGCACAGCAGGAGGATGACGGCGGTGGCGGATCCTGCGACGTGTCCGAAGGTGGACCAGTCGGCCAGCCGGCCCTCGAAGCCGGACTGCCACAGTTGCAGGAAGGGGCGGGCGGCGGATTTCGGGTCCTCGCCGATGAGTGTCCGGTAGGCGTCCGCGGCTCGGCTGAGGCCGAACCAGGTGAGTAACAGCGGCAGGAACACGAGGGTGCCGATGGCGACCTCCAGCAGGGCCCAGCCCCGGTGTTCCGGTGTCTCGGCCAGGGCGGCGCTCACGCTCTCCGGCCGGGCGTAGGCCTGGAGGAGGTCGAGTTCGGTCCAGGGTTCGATGTCGCCGTCACCCAGTCCCTGGAGGGCGTCGGCCAGCGACTTCAGCTCGTCCCGACGGGAGCCGAGCCCCGGCTTGGCCGCCAGTTCGTTGAGCTGTGTGGCGACGACGGAGGCCGTCGCCAGTGCCCCAACGGGCATGTCCACCCCCATGGAAGACGTGGAGTGGGGGCCCCTCACCGGCACGTCGTGCCGAAGGCCGCGCCGCCGCGCGCGCCCGGCCGTGACAGACCGCGGTGCGGCGGGTCATCCCCCACCTCAACAATTCACCATATGATCCCCCATCAGCCGAACGGGGGGAGGGGAAACGGAATCAACAGCCCCTTCTTCGGGGGTGATTCGTGGCCTCGACCAGGAGCCGGCGCGAAGTATTCGTCCACGCGTACGACACCGGGCCCGCCCGGGAGGCCGAGGCCGCGAACTCGTCGCCCTCGTCGTCAAGGTCGGCGACCGCCGTGACGTCCACCGCGGCATCCGACGACGAGGGGGGGTGCTCCGACCGGCCGGCCGGAGCGCCCCCCCTCGTGTGGTTCACCGGGTCAGGTCCGCTGCTTGTCGGCCTCGACGTCTTCCGCGGTCTTGATCGCGATGCCGTCGAGGATGTCGTGTTCGGAGACCACGACCTCCTCGGCCCCGATCCGCTCCATGATCGCCAGCAGGACCAGGGCGCCGGCGCCGATCACGTCGACCCGGCCCGGGTGCATGACCGGGATCGCGGCGCGTTCGGCGTGCGTGGCCGTCAGCATCCGCTCGCTGATCTCCCGCACCTTCGCGTAGGGGATCCGGGAGTGGTGGATGGCGGCCGAGTCGTACTCCGTCAGCCCCAGCGCGATGGCGGCGACGGTGGTCACCGAGCCGGCCAGGCCGACCAGGGTGCGGGCCTCGGTCAGCGGCACGGTCTCGGCGGCCAGGTCCAGGGCCGACTCGATGTCGGACCGTATGGCGGCGATCTGCTCCTCGGTCGGCGGGTCGGTGACGGTCCCGTCCACCGCCAGGTGGCGTTCCGTCATCCGGACGCAGCCGACGTCCACGGAGCGGGCCGCCCGGACGTGGTCGGTGCCCACGACGAACTCGGTGGAGCCGCCGCCGATGTCGACGACCAGGAACGGCCGCTCCATGTCGGTGCGGCCCGTCAGCTCCTTGGTGGCGCCGGTGAAGGAGAACTCGGCCTCCTGCTCCCCGGTGATCACCTCGGGTTCCACGCCCAGGATGTCCAGGACGCCCCGGACGAAGTCGTCCCGGTTCTCGGCGTCGCGGGAGGCCGACGTCGCCACGAAACGGATCCGCTCGGCGCCCAGTTCCTTGATGACCGCGGCGTACTCGCGGCACGCGGCGAAGGTGCGCTCCAGCGCCTCCGGGGCCAGCCGGCCGGTCTTGTCCACGCCCTGGCCCAGCCGGACGATCGTCATCCGGCGGTCCAGCTCGACGAACTCGCCCGTGGCCGGGTCGCAGTCGGCGACGAGGAGGCGGATGGAGTTCGTGCCGCAGTCGATGCCCGCGACCCGTGTGGCGCTCACGCGTCCGCGTCCTTCTTCTCCCCGCACGGGGTGACGCAGGGGCCCTTGGCCCACCACTCGGGCAGCATCGCCAGGGCCTCGTCGCCGAACGGGTTCACGCCGGGGCCGGCGGCCAGCGAGTGGCCCACCAGCACGTGCAGGCACTTGACCCGGTCCGGCATGCCGCCGGCGCTCGGGAAGCCCTGGAGGACCTCGATGGCGTCGCGGCGGGTGATGTAGTCCTCGTGCGCGGCCCGGTAGGCGGCGGCCAGTTCCGGGTCGTCGGCGAGCCGGGCCTGCATCTCCTTCATCACGCCGTTGGCCTCCAGCGTGCCGATGGCACCGGCGGCGCGCGGGCAGGTCAGGTAGAACAGCGTCGGGAAGGGGGTGCCGTCGGGGAGTCGGGGCGCGGTCTCGACGACATCCGGCTGCCCGCAGGGGCATCGGTGCGCGATGGCGCGCAGCCCGCGCGGCGGGCGGCCGAGCTGCTGCTGGAACGCCTCGATGTCCGCGGCGGTCGGCTCGGTGCGGTCGGTCTGGGGCGGGGGCGTCTGCATGCCTGGGATGAGTCTCTTCGTTCGTGTGCGGGTGTGTCGCGGGCGTGGCGTGTCGGGGTCAGTCGCCGGGGCGGTCGGCCTTGTCGACGCCGTCCCAGACGTTCGAGTACCAGGGCCGGTCGGAGCCGGACTGCCCGGTGCGGCGGTCTTCCTTGGCCTCGGTGCCGGGGTCGTTCATGATGTAGCCGATCTCCCCCGGGCGCAGGAAGTGCAGGTGCTTGCGCGCCTGCTGTTCCGCGTAGGCGGGGTCCTGCCAGCGGGCCTTCTCGTCGCGGAGCTTCTCCAGCCGTTCGCGCGCGTCGGTGGCGTTCCGCTGTTGCTGCGCGATCTCGGAGCGCTGGGACACGTACTGGCGCATGGGGTACGCGAGGGCGACGACCAGGGTACAGAGCACGAGCACCAGGAGCGCGGCCCGGCCGGTGAGCCGGCTGCGGCGGACCTGACGGCGTGACTGGGAGCGGTAGACGTGCGCCGCGGTCCGTTCGCCGAGGGCCTTGAGCCTGGTCGCGGTCGAGAAGGTGGAGAACCGATCCCGGTTCCCGGCCATGGTCCCGCCTCCCCTGTGTGCGCTACGCAATACGTCCCCGCACACGGTACGGGACCGAGTGCGGGGACGTACGGAGGCCGGGGCGTGGTGAGCCCCCGCCGTTCCTACTGGTTCGCGGAGCGGAACCGCGGGAAGGCGGAGCGACCCGCGTACACCGCGGCGTCGTCGAGGATCTCCTCGATGCGCAGCAGCTGGTTGTACTTGGCGACGCGGTCCGAGCGGGCCGGGGCGCCGGTCTTGATCTGGCCGCAGTTCACGGCGACGGCGAGGTCGGCGATGGTGACGTCCTCGGTCTCGCCGGAGCGGTGCGACATCATGCACTTGAAGCCGTTGCGCTGGGCCATCTCGACGGCGTCGAGGGTCTCGGTCAGCGAACCGATCTGGTTGACCTTGACGAGCAGGGCGTTCGCGGAGCCCTCCTCGATGCCGCGGGCCAGGCGCTCGGGGTTGGTGACGAAGAGGTCGTCGCCGACGATCTGGACCTTGGAGCCCAGCTTGTCGGTGAGGGTCTTCCAGCCGGCCCAGTCGTCCTCGTACAGCGGGTCCTCGATGGAGACCATCGGGTACGCGGAGACGAGCTCCTCGTAGTACTCGGTCATCTCGGCGGCCGAGCGGGACTGGCCCTCGAACTCGTACTTGCCGTCCTTGTAGAACTCGGACGCGGCGACGTCGAGCGCGAGCGCGATGTCCTTGCCGGGGACGTAGCCGGCCTGCTTGATGGCCTCGACGATGAGGTCCAGCGCGGCGCGGTTCGACTCCAGGTTCGGGGCGAAGCCGCCCTCGTCGCCCAGGCCGGTGGAGAGGCCCTTGGTGTGCAGGACCTTCTTGAGGGTGTGGTAGACCTCGGCACCCCAGCGCAGCGCCTCGGAGAAGGACTCCGCGCCGATCGGGGCGATCATGAACTCCTGGATGTCCACGTTGGAGTCGGCGTGCGACCCACCGTTGAGGATGTTCATCATCGGGACGGGCAGCAGGTGCGCGTTCGGACCGCCGAGGTAGCGGAAGAGCGGCAGGTCCGAGGCCTCGGACGCGGCGTGCGCGACGGCGAGGGACACGCCGAGGATGGCGTTGGCGCCGAGGGAGCCCTTGTTGTCGGTGGCGTCCAGGTCGAACATGGCCTGGTCGATCAGGCGCTGCTCGGTGGCGTCGTAGCCGACGAGCTCCGGGCCGATCTGCTCGATGACGGCGAGGACGGCCTTCTCGACACCCTTGCCGAAGTAACGGTTGGGGTCACCGTCACGCAGCTCGATGGCTTCGAATGCACCGGTGGAGGCGCCGGACGGAACTGCAGCACGACCGGTGCTGCCATCGTCGAGGCCAACCTCGACCTCGACCGTGGGGTTGCCTCGGGAGTCCAGGATTTCCCGGGCTACGACGACGTCGATGGACGGCACGAGCATCTCCTTCTGGGATGTGACGCTGGGTGTGCGGTGGCGGGTCAGGCCGTGGGATGGCCTTGCCGACTAGAGCCTAACCGGCTCCGGCCACTCGACCGGCCGACCGCCCGGGTCCTGGGACGAAAAAGGGCCCGAATACCCTTCTTCCAGGACATACGTCTCTTGATCGTCCGCCGGATCGGTGCCGACCGGGCCCGGACACGCCACCGCCCGGCGCGTGGAGGGGTACGCGCCGGGCAGGGGTTGCGTCAGGACTGACGCGGGGTCATCGGGGGGTTCAGCTGAGCTTCAGCTTCTGCCCGGGGTAGATCAGGTCGGCGTCCGGGACGATGTCCTTGTTCAGCTCGTGCAGCTTCTGCCAGCCGCCCTTGACGCCGTTCGCGTCGGCGATGGTGCCCAGGGTGTCGCCGGCCTTGACCTCGTACGAGCCGTTGCCGATCTTCGGGGCGGCGGTCGTCTTCGGGGCCTTCTGCGGCGCCGGGGCGGCCGTGGAACGCTCGGAGCGCGTGGTGGTGGAGCCCTCGGAGCGCTTGGTCTCCGCCTTCGGCGCGGCCTGCTGCTTCTTGGGAGCGGCCTGCTGCTTCTTCGGCTTGGGGGTCTCGGCCGAGCCGCCACCGTCGTACGAGGCGTTGGACAGGCCCACGCCACAGGACGGCCAGGCACCCTTGCCCTGACCCTTGAGAACCTTCTCGGCGACGGCTATCTGCTGCGACTTGGAGGCCTGGTTGGCCTGCGAGGCGTAGGCCTTGCCGCCGTAGGCGGCCCAGGTGCCGGACGAGAACTGCAGGCCGCCGTAGTAGCCGTTGCCCGTGTTGATGGACCAGTTGCCACCGGACTCGCAGGAGGCGACCTTGTCCCACTCGGAGGTGGTGGCGGCGGACGCGGAGCCCGCGGCCATCAGCGGCGCCGCGACGGCGACACCGGCGACACCGGCGAGCGTGACGATGCGGGCGGCCTTGGAGGCGCGACGGTGCTTGCCCTTGCCGGAAAGCAGCATGGAGTTTCTCCTCACCGACGCCTACGAGGTGAGCTGTCGGGTTCGGGCGAGTGAGTTGCCCGGCCGCACGACTGGCGCGCGTCTTAACCCCCAGCCGGTCCGCGGCCGTCTCTCGACGGCCCGTTCCGGCGCCTACCTTGGTTCCCCCGCTCCTGCCTTCGGCGCTTGCGCGACGACTGTTCTCTCCGTCCGCCGGCAGGATTCGGCGATGCGGTCGAAGAGGCTCGCGGTGACGAGCGACTCAGAAGGTAGACAGGTCTCCCCCCGATGTTCAACGAGCAACATCGGGGGGAAAGGGCCCTACTTGCGTTCCGCTTAGGGACGTTTGCGCAGGTGAGGGCGGGGTTTGCAGCAGCTTCGATACGGGACACGCCAGTTGGGCGGAAGAGATGCATGTCTCACTTGCCGATACCGGACATTCGGATCTTAATGGGTGCCCGAACTGCCCCTATTACTTGGTTAGATCCAGGTTCTGACCGGGCTTGATGAGGTCCGCGTCCCCTCCGATGACCTGCTCGTTGGCCTCGTAGAGCTTGGTCCAACCGCCCTTGAGTCCCTTGGCGTCCGCGATGGCGGTCAGGCTGTCGCCCGCCTTCACCGTGTAGACGGGCTCCGGCGCGGTGTTGGGAACGGCTCCGGGGCCCTCGTTCGCCGCCGGGCCGCGGTGCTTGCCGCCGCCGTCCGCCGCGGAGTCGGTCGGGGTGCCCGTCGGGGTGCCGGTCGGGGCCGAGGGCGTGGTGGACGGGTCGGCCGGGTTCGGGTCCCTGGCGGGGTCCGAGGGGACCACCGGGGTGGTCGTGCCGCCCGGGGCGGTCGGGGTGACGGGCGGCTGGTTGCCCGGGCCGGTGGGAAGGGTCGGGTCCGGGTCCGGCATGACGGGCAGTCCGGCGTTGGGCCCCTGCGGTACGTCGGGCAGCGTGAACGAGGGCGCGCCGGACGGGGTGGGCAGGCTCGGGGTGGGCGCGCTGGGCGTCGGCACCCCGAAGTCGGTGGCCGGCGTGGAACCGCTCTTCGGCACCGCGGAGTCGGGGCGGGAGGGGGTGGGCGCGACCGGCGCGGGTGTCTCGACCCGGCCGGGGTCCACCGCGGCCGACGGCCCCTGTCGCGTCAGGCCGGCCGAGGACGCGCACAGCGGCCACGCCTGGGGGCCCTGCGAGGCCAGCACCTTCTCGGCGATGGCGATCTGCTGGGCGCGGCTGGCGAGGTCGGGGCGCGTCGCGTAGTCGAGTCCGCCGGCCTCGTTCCACTGCTCCTGGGTGAACTGGAGCCCCCCGTAGGCGCCGCTGCCGTAGTTGGCGCTCCAGGAACCGCCGCTCTCGCACTCGGCGACCGTGTCCCACGTGCCGGCGTCGGCGGCGCTCGCGTTGGTTGCCGCGAGCAGCGGCAGGGCCAGCGCGGAACCGGCGACTCCGGCGGTGACGACGAGTGCGGGTATTTGCTTGGGGCGTCTGTGGCGGCCGTTCCCGGAACGCATGAGGCTGTACCTTTCGCATAACGGCGGGGTAACGGCAGAACCTAGCGGCCTTGGCATACAAGTAACAAGTTTGGTCGGAAACTGACTCGCGGTCAGGCCGGCTCCGGTCGCGCCTCAGTCGTTTCGGGGTGTGAAGCGGACCGGAAGTGTGCGCAGGCCACGCATGATGAGTCCGCCCCGCCAGCGCAGGTCCGCAGGTGGAACGGCGAGTTCCAGATCCGGCAGACGCATCAGCAAACTCTTGAGCGCCGTCTGCCCTTCGAGGCGCGCGAGCGGCGCACCGAGGCAGTAGTGGATGCCGTGCCCGTATCCGAGGTGCTGATTGTCACTCCGGGACAGGTCCAGAGTGTCCGGTTCTGCGAACCTTGCGGGGTCCCGGTCCGCAGCCGCGAGGACCACCAGCACCGGATCGCCGGCCGCGATGTCCCGCCCGCCGAGGGTCAGCGGTTCGGTGGCGAACCGCCAGGTCGCCAGTTCCACGGGCCCGTCGTACCGCAACAGCTCCTCGACACCGGTTTCCAGCAGCCCGCTCTCGCCGGCGGCCAAGGACGTCTGGAGGCGCTCGCGCTGCTCCGGGTTCATGAAGAGGGAGTGGACGCCGTTCCCGATGAGGTTCACGGTCGTCTCGAAGCCGGCGAAGAGCAGGATGAAGGCCATCGCGGTGGCCTCGGCCTCCGTCAGGTGGTCGCCGTGATCGCCGGCCCGGATCAGGTCCGAGATCAGGTCGTTGCCCAGATCATCCCGTTTGCGGTGGATGAGTTCCCCGAGGTAGGTCCGCATCCGCTTCACGGAACGGGCCACCCCGCCGCGCGGTCCGCCGCCGTGCCGGATCATCATCCCGGCCCAGTCCCGGAAGTCGTCCTGGTCCTCGCGCGGTACGCCGAGCATCTCGCAGATGGCGTAGATGGGGAGCGGGAAGGCGAACTCGTGGATGAGGTCCGCCTCCCCCTTCGCGGCGAACCCGTCGATGAGGTGGTCGGTGAGCTCCTGGACGCGCGGGGCGAACTCCGCGACCCGGCGCGGGGTGAACGCCTTCGACACCAGCCGCCGCAGCCGGGTGTGGTCCGGCGGGTCGATGTTCAGCAGGTGCGTCATCAGCTCCGCCTTGCGCTCCCCCGGGATGCCGGTCTTGCCCTTGGCGTGCGCCGGCTCCGCGTGGTGCGCCGGGTTCTTGCTGAGGCGCTGGTCCGCGAGGGCCTGGCGGGCGTCCGCGTACCGGGTCACCAGCCAGGCCTCCACGCCGCTCGGGAGCTTGGTGCGGTGCACCGGGGAGTGCTCGCGCAGCCAGGCGTACGCCGGGTACGGGTCGGTGGCGAACTCCCAGTCGAACAGGGTGGGGCCCTGGGGGGAGGAGGTCTCGTCGGCGGGTTCCGCGGGGGTCGGCTCATGCACCCGCTGACCGTATCCCGGCCTCCGCACACCATCCCATATGGGTGCTTCGTCGCGGCTGTCCGCAGATCCGCCAAGGCTTGACCCCGCCCGCTCCGGCGTTCCTACTTTCGCTGTTGTGGACGTGAGGATCTTGAAGAGCAGTTTCGCGGTGGTGGAGAGACGGGCCGAGCACGCCGTCAAGTACTTCTACTCGCACCTCTTCTGGCACCACCCCGAGGTCCGCCCGCTCTTCCCCTCCTCCCCGGCGGACATGGAACGCCAGCGGGACCGGCTCTTCGCCGCCCTCACCCACGTGGTCACCCACCTGGAGAACGAGACCCTCGTCCCCTACCTCCGCGACCTCGGCCGCGACCACCGCAAGTTCCGCGTCGGGCCCGAGCACTACGCGGCCGTCGGCACCAGCCTGCTCGCCGCGCTCGCCGAGACCTCCGGCCAGACCTGGACGCCCGAGGTGGAGAAGGCCTGGGCCGAGGCCTACCAGGTGATCGCCGACGCGATGACGGCCGGCGCCGTCGAGAGCACCGACCCGCCCTGGTGGGACGCCGAGATCGTCCGCCACCTCCAGTACGGGCAGGACGTCGCCGTACTGACCCTGCGCCCCGACCTTCCCCTCCCCTATCTCCCCGGTCAGTACGTGAGCGTGAGCAGCGCCCGCGTCCCGACCACCTGGCGCACGTACTCCCTGGCCAACGCGCCCCGCCCCGACGGCACCGTCGACCTGCACGTCAGCCGGATCGAGGAGGGCCGGCTGTCCCACGTGCTGGTCCGCGAGGTGCGGCCCGGGGAGACGCTCCGACTGGGCGCGCCCGGTGGCCGGCTCACGCTGCGCCGCGAGGACCGCCCGGTCACCTTCATCGCCGCCGGCACCGGTTGGGCCCCGATCCGCGCCATGCTGGAGGACCTCGCGGAGCACCCTCCCGACCAGGACGTACGACTCTTCGTCGTCGCCCGGGACGCCGCGCACCTCTACGACCGGCCGTTCATCGACGCGTTCGCCGCCACCCACCGCCGGCTCGCCGTCACCTACCTCACGCCCGCCCCCGGACAGCACCGCAACCAGGCCACCGACCGGCTGGCGACCGCGCTCGGCCACCGCGGCCTGTGGCGGGACCAGGACGTCTACCTCGGCGGGCCGGCGCAGTTCATCGAGGAGACCGCGTACCTCCTGGAGGAACTCGGCGCCCGACCCGACCGGATCTTCCACGACGCGATCCCACCGGGCGGCTCCGCGCGGACCCGCCCGGTGGGCTTCGGGGAGTGGTTCCTGAGCCCGCCGGACCCGCACTGGCACAACCCCTCGGGGCGCGCACCGCTGTAGGGGACGTCGTCCACGTGGCGCCCGCCACGGGTCAGGCGTCGGCGGCCTCCGCCGCCCGGATCGCGTCCCGGTAGGCGCGGGCCGCAGCGCGCAGCGCGGTCTCGGGGTCGACGCCCGCCGCCTCGGCGCGCGCCGCCAGTTCCAGCAACTCGTAGCCGACGCCCTCGCCCCGGGGCGGTTCCACCGCGATCCCGCCGGCCCGGGCCCGGCCGGCGAGCTTGGCCGCGAGAGCGAGGCCGGGCTGGGCGACCGGGACCCCGTCCGTGACCGACGCGCGCCGCTTCTCGACCGCCTTGGTGGCCTGCCAGTGCGCGTTGACGTCCTCGGGGGTCTCGGCCCGCGCGTCACCGAAGACGTGCGGGTGCCGGCGGATCAGCTTGTCGACCAGGTCGCCGGCCACGTCGTCGATGGAGAACGGCTCGTCGGCGTGCTCCTGCGCGATCCGCGCGTGGAAGAACACCTGGAGCAGTACGTCGCCCAACTCCTCGCGCAGTTCGTCCCGGTCACCGGCCTCGATCGCCTCGACCAGCTCGTACGCCTCCTCGATGGCGTACTTCACCAGGCCCTCGTGGGTCTGCGCCGAGGTCCAGGGGCATTCCCGCCGCACCCGGTCCATTACCTGCACCAGGTCGAGCAGCCGCGCGCCGGGCAGGTCGTAGGACCCGGGCAGCAGTTCCAGGTCCGGCATGGCGACCCGACCGGAGCCGGCCAGCCGGGCGAGCCCGTCGGTGAGGCGCTGGTCGCCCTCGCCGCTCGGCAGCACCACGACGGTGGCGCCGCCGGCGCAGGCCTCGACGAGTTCGTGGGCGTCGGGGACCGCGTGGAGCACCTCGACACCCGCCTCGCGCAGGTACGGCAGCTGCGGGTGGTCGGGGTCGGCGCACAGCACCCGGTCCGCGGCGTGCAGGGTCTGCCACGCGCTCCAGGACAGCAGGCCCGGGGCGACCCGGTGGCTGGTGGTCAGCAGGACGATGCGGCCGGTGGGCTCGGGGGACGTGGGCTCAGTCACCCCCCGAACCTACCTCCGGTCGGGCGACTCAGGTCCCGGCGGGTACGGCCTGCTCGGGGCGGGTCCGCTGGATGATCCACGGGGTGGTCCCGTCGCCGAGCCGGATCCCCTCGGCGTCCCAGCTGCCGTAACGCGGGTTGACCTCGATGCCCAGCTTCTCGGCGGCAGCCGACGCGGGGGCGGTGAGCTTGTCCTTGCCGTACTTCTCCATGAGCTTGGACAGGAGCAGCTGGTCCGTGATGAAGCGGTCGATCTGGCCGGGGGCCGTCACCGCCTCCTGCAGGATGGCCGCCTGGAACTTCTGCGGGCCGCCGCTGCTCTCGACGAGCTGCTTGCGCTGCTCCTCGATCTCCTTCGTGGTGACGGTGATCCCGGCGTCCTTGGCCATCTTGTCGAGGATCCGACTGTTGATCAGCCCGCGCAGTTTCGTCCGCTCCAGTCGTGGCGAGCTCTCGACCAGCTCGGCCGGCGTGGGGGTCGTGGACCGGTTCTGTGCGGCGCGTACGTCGTTCACCTGGGCCTGGAGCGCTGAGGTGGTGATCCGTTCGCCGCCGACCACGGCCGCCGTGCCGGGGCGGGTCTCGTTCGAGCAGGCGGACAGCAGGGGAGCCGCCGCGAGCAGGACGGCGGAGACGGAGAGCGCAGTGCGACGGTGCAAAGGAGCCTCCAGGGCCGGGAGATTGTGCGTCGATGCACAAGGGCCGTGCGGTGATCGATGTTATGCAGTCACGGTGATCCGAGCCACTGGTTCGACCAACGATTCCGAGCGTGTTGGGGTGCGCGAGTGTTGGCGCGCCGGTCACCCCGGCGCCATCCGGGCGTCCTGCGCGTCTGCCAGTGTCGGCCCACCATGTCGACACCGCACAGCTCCCCGCGGCGCCGCAGCCTGTTCGGCTCGGCGCTCGCCGCCCTGATCACGACGGTGGCCGTGTGTGCCGGGGACGCCGTCGCGCGCGTCTTCCCGTACGGGCCCCGTCACCGCAGCGTCAACGACCTCGGCAACCAGTTCGTGCCCTTCCACGCGCACCTGTGGGACCTGCTGCACGGGCGCGCCGAGGGCGGCCTGCTCCTCAACTGGCAGTCCGGGTACGGGACGAGCTTCCTGCCGGACTTCGGGACGTACCTTTCGAGCCCGTTCGCGGTGCTCGTCGGGGTCTTCCCGCGCGCGGACATCGACCTCGCCGTGTACGTGGTCACCGTGCTCAAGACGGCCGCCGCGGCCGCGGCGATGGCGTGGTTGCTGCGCACGCAACGGCGCGGACCGTGGTGGGCGGCGGGACTGCTCGGCGCCTCGTACGCGCTGTGCGGCTGGTCGGTGATCGAGGCCGCGTACAACCCGATGTGGCTGGACGGACTGATCGCGTTCCCGCTCCTGTGTCTGACGGGTGAATGGGCGCTGCGCGGCCGACGTCCCGGGGCTGCGGCCCTGGTCGTGGCCCTGTGCTGGACGGCGAACTTCTACACCGCGTACATGGCGACCCTGGGCGCCGCGCTGGTGCTCGTGGTGCGGCTGGCGCAGGACCGGGACGTGGTGCCGGGCGGTCGGCGCGGGCTCGGGCGGGCGCGGGTGCTGGGGCGGGCCGCGACGGCGACCGTCCTGGGTGTCGCGCTGGCCGCGCCGGTGCTGGCGCCGCTGTTCCTCAGTTCGAGGCAGGCGTACCCGGGGTGGTCCCGGGAGTTCGCGCCGGCGGCGACCGGGGACCTGTTGGCGCGGCTGATGCCCGCCACGTACTCCTTCTCCTCCCCCGCCCTCTTCGTCGGTACCGGGACGCTGCTGCTGGTGGCGGCGCTGCCGTTCCACCGGGTGGTGCCGGCGCGGGCCCGACTGTGCTGGACGGGGCTCGTGGTGGTGGTGCTGCTGTCGTTCCAGTGGGCGCCGACCCACCTGGCCTGGCACGCCTTCGCGACCCCGAACGGCAGCCCGTACCGGCAGACCTTCGTGCTCGCCGGGATCGTGGTCATCGCCGCCTGGACCGGGCTCGCGGCCGGCCCGCCGGGGGTGCGGGCGCTCGCCTCGGGCGCGGGGGTGCTCTGTCTGGCCGTGCTCGGGGCGGCCGGCAGCGCCCTCGCGACGGGCTGGGGGTACGCGCTGTTCGGCGGCGGGCTGGTGGTGGCCGGCTGGGCGTGGTGGGCGATGCGCGCCCGGCGCCTCGCGCTCCCGGCGGCCGGGCTGCTGGTCGCGGTCCTGGTGGGCCAGGCCGCGGCGACCGTCGCGTACGGGCACCTGGGCAAGCTCGGCGGGCTGGACGACTACCCGTCCTGGGGGCCTGCGCACACGGCGCGCGCCGAGGCGTTGGCGGGCGCCGAGGGGTGGCCCGGGTACCGGACCGACGCGGGCCGCCCGGCGCTGACGGGCAACGATCCTCTGCTGCTCGGCGGCGAGGGCGGGGCGTACTACAGCAGCCACACCCCGGACGTGTTCACCCGCACGATGGTCGCCCTCGGGGCGGGCTGGACCTCGCGGGGCCGCAACGTCCAGAGCCTCGACAACCCGGTGACCGACGCCGTCTTCGCGGTCGGGGCGAGGCTGCGGCCCGACGGCACGATCGGCCGGGCGACGGTCGCGCCGCTGGTCACGGTCCGGCCGGCGGGCCCCCCGCTCGCCTACGGGCCCTCCCCCTTCGCCAACCAGGAACTCCTGCTGGGCTCCCGGGTCTACGAGCCTCCGCTCACGCCGGGCGTCTGCCGCGCCGGCACCGAGGCGTTCCTGTGGGCCCCGGAGTACAACGGCACCGCCCGGCTCGCGGACGGCGCCGCGTTCCGGCTGAACGCCCGTCCGCCGCGCAACCGGGCCGCGCTCCAGCCGATGGGCGTCGCGCACGGGCCCGCCTCGCGGCTGGTCTTCGAGCGGCCCGCGCCCGCCCGTTGGGAGCTGGCCTGCCTGGACCGGGCCCGGTTGGACACGGCGGTGGCCGCACTGCGGGCCGGCGCGCCGACCGCGCTCCGGGTCGACGCGTCGGGGGTGCGGGCCACCCTGCGGCCGGGCACGACCGGCACGGTGGTGCTGTCGGCACCGGCCATCGCGGGCTGGACCTGCGACGGCCGTCCGGCGAGCGCGCACCTGGGTCTGGTCGCCGTCCCCGCGGGCCCCGACACCCGCTCGGTGACGTGTACGTTCCGCCCGCCGGGCCTGGCCTCGGGCGCGGCGGTCGCGGCGGTCGCCCTCCTGGTCCTGCTCGCCCGGCTCGTCCCGGTCGGCCGACTCCGGCGCGGTGCCGGTGGGGCGCGGCGGTCCGGACCGGGTCCGTCAGCCCCGGCCGGTACGCCGTCCGATCGGGCGGAGGCCTTCGGCGTCCGGGTGTGAGCACGGCCCGGACGCGGGGGTCAGCGGACCTGGCCCAGCCACTGGAGGGTGCGGCGGATCTCCACCGGGAGGGGGTGGCCCGGGCCGTGCACGCGGTCCGCGTCGAAGAGGAGGCGGACCAGGGTGTCGTGGGCGCCCGCCCGGTCCCCGAGGGAGAGCAGCAGGTGGGCTATCCGGCGGCGGACCTCCAGGGGCAGGCCGGGGTCCGGGTTGGCGTAGTGGTTCTCGAACAGTGGCAGCAGGGAGCGGTACTCGGCGAGGGCGGCGGCCGGTTCGCCGAGCTGTTCCAGGCACTGGGCGGCGTCGTAGCGAAAGCGCAGTGCCTGGGTGTCCCCGGGCGGGAACTCGTCGGCGAGGCGGCGCAGTTCGGGCAGGGCGCGCCGGTACTGGCCGTCGTCCATCAGCGTGGCCGCGTACTGCTTGCGCAGGGAGCGGACCACCGGCGAGTGGTCCCCGTGCTCGGCGGCGGCCGCCGGGAGGATGCCGCCGAGGATGTCCACGGCCTGGGTGAGTCGCCCCTGGTCCAGGAGGGTGCGGGCCTCGTCCACGGCGCCCGGGATGTCCGGCCGGGGCGGGGCGGGCGGCGTGTCCGGGCGGGCCGGCACGGTCGGCCGGTCCGGCCAGGGGGCCTGCGGGCGCAGGAACGGGCGGGTCGGGTCGAGGTGGCCGGTCGGGACCCCGTGCTTGGGCAGCAGCGGGGTGAGGGCCTCGTACACCTCCTGCGCGGAACCGGGCCGGTCCTGCGGGTCCTTGGCGAGGAGGTGCAGGAGCACGGCCTCCAGGGCGTGCGGCACCTCGGGACGCAGCCGGCGCACCGGCACCGGGGGTTCGTACAGGTGCCGGTGCAGGACTCCGAGGGCGGTGGAGCCGGCGAAGGGCACGTTGCCGCTGAGGAGTTCGTACAGCAGCACGCCGAGGGCGTAGAGATCGGTGTACGGGCCGACGGCGCCGCCCATGGCCTGTTCGGGTGCCATGTAGGCGGGGCTGCCGATCGGAGTCCCGGTGCTGGTGAGGCGGGTGGTGTCGGTGTCCATCACCGAGGCGACGCCGAGGTCGAGTACGAGAACCGTGCCGTCGGGGCGGATCATCACGTTGCGGGGCTTGAGGTCGCGGTGGACGATCGGCACCGCATGGACGGCGGACAGCACCGAGCACAGTTGCGCGACCACCGCGACGGCCCACGGCCAGGGGTAGGGGTCGTGTGCCGTGAGGTGGTCGGACAGGTCGGAACCCTCGACGTACCCCATGACCAGGTACAGCTCGTCGCCGTCGTTGCCGGCGTCGTGCACGGTGACCAGCCCGGGGTGGTCGACCTGGGCCGTGACCCGGCATTCGCGCACGAAGCGGCGGCGCAGCTCCTCGGCGACGGTGCCGGGCCCCGCGACCTTGTCGGGGCGCAGCAGTTTGACGGCCACCCGCCGGTCCAACCGGCGGTCGTACGCCGTCCAGACCTGACCCATGCCGCCCTGGCCCAGGATGCCGGCGAGCTGATAGCGGTCGCCGATGAGCCGGTCGGTCACTGGTGGGGGTCCTGGGTCGCGGTCGGGTTCGGGTCCTGGTACGGGCCGCCGGGCCTCGGGGGCCCGTTCGGCTGCGGCGGCCGGTTGCGCAGGAGTTCGCTCAGCTCGTCGAGTTCGGCGCGGACCTGCCCGATCCGCGGCGGCGGCGTCACCTGCGGCGGGACGTCCGGCCGGTTCGGGACCGGGGTGGAGGTCTGACCCTGCGGGTAGCCGTAGCCCTGGCCGGGCCGGTGCTGCTGCGGCGGCGTGTACGGCGCGGGCGCCGGGTACCACGGCGCCTGCGCCCGGCCGTCGTTCCGGTTCTCGTGGTGCCGGATGTCCGCGACGAGGAAGTACACGGTGACGGCGAGACCGGTCAGGAGGGTGCCGCCGGCGCCGAAGTCGCTCTGCCAGCCGCTGGTGTCCGGGGTCTTGTCGAGGCCGATGAAGACCACCCACACGACGAAGAGCACGCAACTGAGGCCGAGCAGCATCCAGTCCCGTGGCTTGCGCGTGACCAACGCGAGCCGCAACATCGTGCCCCACGCGAGGAAACCGCAGGTCAGGATGGGCAGCACGGCGAACAGTACGCGCAACGTCACCACGCTCCCGTCGCTGGGACGGGGGCCGGGGTGGCCATGCTGCGGCGGGTAGCCGGGGCCGTGCATCGCTGCTCCTGACGGGCCGTGCGGATAAAGAAAAGATGAGTTCCGGGACTGAGCGTATACAGCCTTGTCCGAAGTGGGTGAGGGGATGACCGCAACCGTTGCAGGGTCGCAGCACGACGGCGCCGGGGCGCCGCCCGCCGGACCCACCACCGGGGCCGATCGCCGGCGGGCGAAGCGCGCGGAACGCGCGTAGCGTCACAAAGGGGATGCCATCAGGAGGTCGTACGCATGGGGATCTTCGACAGGTTCAGGGATCAGGCCAAGACCAAGGGCAAGGACGTCTCGGACAACCTCGAGGAAGAGGCCAACGAGAAGACCGGCGGGAAGTACGCCGACCAGGTCGACCGGGCCCAGCAGGAGGCGGAGAAGCGCCTCGGCGTGGACGACGACCCGACGAGGTAGTCCGCCGACGCGGGTGCGGAGCCGGCGGGTCCGCCGGTTCCGCACCCGCGTGTGGGTCACGAGCCACCCGCGTGGGTCACGAGCCGAGGATCGTGGCGAGGAACTCGCCGGTCCAGGCCAGCAGTTCCCGCCCGACCAACGGCTTCCCGCCGACCTTCGCCGTCTTGGGCCGGGGAATCAGCACCTGCGAGGCGGCCGGCTTGAGCACCGCCCCCGGGTAGAGCCGCTTGAGCCGCAACTCCTGGGACTCCCTCAACTCCACCGGCCCGAAGCGGATGTTGGGACCCTGGAGGGTGATGTCACCGACCCCGCAGGCACGGGCGAGCATCCGCAGCCCGGCCACCAGCAGCAGGTTCTCCACCGGCTCGGGCAGCTTGCCGTAGCGGTCGGTGAGTTCCTCCCGCACCGCCTTGACGTCGGCCTCGGAGTTCGCCGAGGCGATCGACCGGTAGGCCTGGAGGCGCAGCCGCTCACCGGGCGCGTAGTCGTGCGGGACGTGCGCGTCGACCGGCAGCTCGATCTTGACCTCCAGCGGCGGCTCCTCCTCCGGACCGCCCTCGATGGCGGCCCGGTAGTCGGCCACGGCCTCGCCGACCATGCGGATGTACAGGTCGAAGCCGACGCCCGCGATGTGGCCGGACTGCTCGCCGCCCAGCAGATTGCCCGCGCCGCGGATCTCCAGGTCCTTCATGGCCACGTACATGCCGGCGCCCATCTCGGTGTGCTGGGCGATCGTCGCGAGCCGCTCGTGCGCCGTCTCCGTCAGCGGCTTCTCCGGCGGGTACAGGAAGTACGCGTACCCGCGCTCGCGACCGCGGCCCACACGTCCGCGCAACTGGTGGAGTTGGGAGAGACCGAAGTTGTCGCCGCGCTCCACGATCAGGGTGTTGGCGTTGGAGATGTCGATGCCCGACTCGACGATCGTGGTCGAGACGAGGACGTCGAACTTCTTCTCCCAGAAGTCCACCACGACCTGTTCCAGGGCCTGTTCCGACATCTGCCCGTGCGCCGTCGCGATCCGCGCCTCGGGCACGATCTCGCGCAGCTTCGCGGCGGCCCGGTCGATGGACTCGACCCGGTTGTGGATGTAGAAGCACTGCCCCTCGCGCAGCAGCTCGCGACGGACGGCCGCGCCGATCTGCTTCTCCTCGTACGGGCCGACGAAGGTGAGCACCGGGTGGCGCTCCTCCGGCGGGGTGGTGATCGTCGACATCTCGCGGATGCCGGTCACCGCCATCTCCAGCGTGCGCGGGATCGGGGTCGCGGACATGGTCAGCACGTCCACGTTGGCGCGGAGCTTCTTCAGCTGCTCCTTGTGCTCGACGCCGAACCGCTGCTCCTCGTCGACGATGACCAGGCCCAGGTCCTTGAACTTCGTCTCCTGCGAGAACAGTCGGTGCGTGCCGATGACGATGTCCACCGAGCCCTCGCGCAGCCCCTCCAGGGTGGCCTTCGACTCGGTCTCGTTCTGGAAGCGGGAGAGCGCCTTCACCTTGACGGGGAACTGGCTGTAGCGCTCGGAGAAGGTCCCGAAGTGCTGCTGCACCAGCAGCGTGGTGGGCACGAGGACGGCGACCTGCTTGCCGTCCTGCACCGCCTTGAAGGCGGCCCGCACGGCGATCTCGGTCTTGCCGTAACCGACGTCGCCGCAGATCAGCCGGTCCATGGGAACGGACTTCTCCATGTCCTCCTTGACCTCGGCGATGGTGGTGAGCTGGTCGGGCGTCTCCGCGTACGGGAAGGCGTCCTCCAGTTCCCGCTGCCAGGGGGTGTCCGGGCCGAAGGTGTGGCCGGGGGCCGCCATCCGCGCGCTGTAGAGCTTGATCAGGTCGGCGGCGATCTCCTTGACCGCCTTCTTCGCGCGCGCCTTGGTCTTGGTCCAGTCGGCGCCGCCGAGCCGGTGCAGGGTCGGGGCCTCGCCACCGACGTACTTGGTGACCTGCTCCAGCTGATCGGTGGGGATGTACAGCCGGTCGCCGGGCTGGCCGCGCTTGGCGGGCGCGTACTCGACGAGCAGGTACTCGCGGGTGGCGCCCTGCACGGTCCGCTGGACCATCTCGATGTAGCGGCCCACGCCGTGCTGCTCGTGCACGATGTAGTCCCCGACCTCCAGGGTCAGGGGGTCGACGGACTTGCGGCGCCGGGTCGGCATCCGCCCCAGGTCCTTGCTGGCGGTGCGCTGCCCGGTCAGGTCGGTCTCGGTGAGCACGGCCAACTTCAGCGCCGGGTCGACGAAGCCGTTGTCGAGGGAGCCGCACGTCACGTGCACGATGCCCGGCTCCAGGACCGCGAGGTCCGCCTCCAGGCGGGCCGCGATGCCCTCGCCGCCGAGCACCTCGACGGTGCGGGCGGCCGGGCCGTGCCCCTCGGTGAGGTACACGGTGTGCCAGCCGTCGGCGATCCACCCCTTCGTGTCGGCGAGCGCGCGGGCGGTGTCGCCCCGGTAGGCCTCCGGGCCGTGCATCCCGAGCTTGAGGGTGTCGGCCCCGTCGGCACTGTCGTCGGCGGCGAACGGGGAGACCGACCACCACATCATGTCGAGTGCGCGGGCGTGCTCGCGGACGTCGGCGATGCCCCGCAGCGAGGCCGCGCCGACGTCGATCGGGGCCTGTCCGCCGCCGGCGGTGGCCGCCCAGGAGGCCATCAGGAACTCCTGGCTGGTGGCGACGAGGTCGGCGGCCCGGGTCCGTACCCGCTCCGGGTCGCACACGACGGCCATCGACCCGGCCGGCAGGACGTCGATCAGCAGTTCCATGTCGTCGACCAGGACGGGCGCGAGGGACTCCATGCCCTCGACCGCGATCCCCTCGGCGATCTTGTTCAGCAGTTCCCCCAGCTCCGGGTGCTCCTGTGCGAGCGAGGCGGCCCGCCCCCGCACCTCGTCGGTCAGCAGCAGTTCACGGCAGGGCGGGGCCCACAGCCCGTGATCGGCGATCTCCAGGGACCGCTGGTCCGCGACCTTGAAGTAGCGGATCTCCTCGACGTCGTCGCCCCAGAACTCCACGCGCAGCGGGTGTTCCTCGGTGGGCGGGAACACGTCGAGGATGCCGCCGCGCACGGCGAACTCGCCGCGCTTCTCGACCAGCTCGACCCGCGCGTAAGCGGCTGCGGCCAGCGCCTGGACGACCTCCCCCAGATCGACGGACTGCCCCTGCCGAAGGCTGACCGGCACCAGTTCCCCCAGCCCCTTGACCTGCGGCTGGAGCACGGAGCGGATCGGCGCGACCACCACGGAGACGGGACCGGTGGCCGGGTCGTCCTTGCTGGGGTGCGTCAGTCTGCGCAGCACCGCGAGCCGGCGGCCCACGGTGTCGCTGCGGGGGGAGAGCCGCTCGTGGGGCAGCGTCTCCCAGGAGGGGTACTCGGCCACCTCGTCCGGCGGCAGCAGGGAACGCAGCGTGGCGGCCAGGTCCTCGGCCTCCCGTCCGGTGGCGGTCACCGCCAGCACGGTCCGTTCGGTACGCCGGGCCAGCGCGGCAATCGCGAAGGGCCGCGCGGCGGCCGGGCCGACCAGGTCCACGTGCATCCGGTTGCCGTCCCCGGCCGCCGCGACCGCCTCGGCGAGGGCGGGGTCCCGGGTGACGGCGTCGAGCAGTCCGTACAGGCTCATGAGGAGGGCTTTCCGTCCGGTGGAGGGGCAACGCGAAGGGCCCGACACGTGAACGGGCCGGGGGTTCCCAGCCTACGACGCGTCTCCCCCGACCGCGCGGGGGATTGCCGTCGTCGCGGGGAGTGACGACGGGCGCCAGGGGGCGGGCCCGCCCCCCTGGCACGACGCCGGCCCCGGTCGTCCGACTGGACGACCGGGGCCGGCGTACCCCCGTGACAACCGCCTCCCGAGCTAGTCGGTGGCGATTGCGTTCAATACGTTCATCCGCCCGGCCCGGAAGGCCGGCACCAGTGCGGCGAACAGGCCCACCAGGGCCGACGCGGCGAACACCCCGAGGATGGTCGGCCAGGGGATCTCCAGGACCTTCAGGCCCTGGAGGGCGAGGAGTTGCTGCGCGGTCGCGCCCCAACCCATGCCCAGGCCGAGGCCGAGGAGGGCGCCGAAGAGGGCGATGACCACCGACTCCAGGCGGATCATGCGGCGCAGCTGGCGGCGGGAGAGACCGATGGCGCGCATCAGGCCGATCTCGCGGGTCCGCTCGACCACCGACAGGGCCAGGGTGTTCACCACGCCCAGGACCGCGACGATGATCGCGAGGGCGAGGAGCCCGTAGACCATGTTCAGCAGCTGGCCGACCTGGTCCTTCAGCGACTGCTTGTAGTCGGCCTGGTTGAGCACCTTGTACTGCGGGTACTCGGCGAGCCCCGCCTTGACCTCGGCGTACGCGGTGTCGGCCTGACCGGCCTTGGCACTGGCCAGCAGCATGAAGGGGCGCGGCATCCGGTCGGCCGGGACGTTGGCCTCGGCGACGGCGGTGGACACGTACTTCATGCCCTTGTCGATGTTGCCCTCGTCGCCGGTGATCGCGGCGACCTTCAGCTTGACGGTCTTGCCGCCGGTGAAGGCGACCGTCAGCGTGTCGCCGAGCTTGATGCTGTGCTCGTCGGCGTAGAGCGAACCGACCGCCATCGCGTTCGGACCGTACGCGTCGGCGTGTTCCCCGGCCCGCATCGTGCGGCGGATGTCCTTGGCGTACGACGGGTCGGTGGCGCCCAGGCCCTCGGTGACCGTGGAACCGTCGGGGGCCGTGATCTTGGCGGGCACCTCGCGGTAGGCGGTGACGTGATCGAGGTTCTTGTTGGCGCGCAGTGCCTGCTCGGCCTGCGGCATGACCGGCTGGCCGGTCATGGAGTTGACGATGTAGTCCGCTCCGACCGACTTGTCGAGTTCGTCGGTGGCGGAGGCCACCATCGAGGATCCGACCACCGACAGGCAGGCGACCAGGGCCAGGCCGATCATGAGCGCGGCGGCGGTGGCGCCGGTGCGGCGCGGGTTGCGCAGCGCGTTGCGCTCGGCGAGCCGGCCGACCGATCCGAAGGGCCGCAGCACCGGGGCGGACAGCGCCCTGACCACGACACCCGCGAGGAGCGGGCCGATCACGATGAAGCCGATGAGGGTGAGGACCACACCCAGGCCCAGCCACAGGGATCCCGGGGCCGCTTCCTCGGCGACGCCGGCGAGGTAGAGGGACGCGCCGCCGAGCCCGGTGAGGACCAGCCCGAGGGCGGCCCGGATCCGGCCGGCCTTCTTGTCGCCCGGGGTGCCCGCGTCGCGCAGGGCGGCCATGGGGGACACCTTCCCGGCGCGGCGGCCGGGGATGTAGGCGGCGACGACGGTGACGGCGACGCCGAGGACCAGGCCGAGGACCGGGGTGGTCCAGGCGACCGTCAGGTCGTCGGTGGACAGGTCCATGCCCATCTGACCCATGAGCTTCATGAGGCCGACGGCCAGGCCGACTCCGGCGGCGACGCCGAGGACGGAGCCGACGACGCCGAGCAGGAAGGCCTCGACGAGGACGGACCGGTTGATCTGCCGGCGGTCGGCGCCGATGGCGCGCATCAGGCCGATCTCCCGGGTGCGCTGGGCGACCAGCATGGAGAAGGTGTTGAAGATGAGGAAGATGCCGACGAGGAAGGCGATCCCGGCGAAGCCGAGCATCACGTACTTCATGACGTCGAGGAAGGAGCCGACGTCCTTGCGGTTGGCGTCCGCGGCTTCCTTGGCGGTCTGGAGCTTGTACGTGTCGGCGCCGACGGCGGCGGCGACGTTCTGCTTGAGCTGCTCGTCGCTCACCCCTTCCTTGGCGGTGACGTTGACGTGCGTGAAGGCGCCGGCGGAGCCGAGCAGGAACGTCTGGGCGGTGGCCGTGTCGAAGTACACGACGGTCGCGCCCGGGTTGGTGACGGTGAAGGCGGCGATGCCGCTGATCTTCGCCCGGTTGTCGCCGGTGACGGCGATGGTGCGGATCTCGTCACCGAGGCCGAGGTGGTGCTTCTCGGCGGTGTCGGCGTCGATCATCAACTCGGTCGGCCCGCGCGGGGCGTTGCCGGAGGTGATCTTCATCGACTTGAGTTCGTTGTCGCTCCAGTTGCCCGCGATGGTCGGGGCACCGGTGGTCGAACCCAGGTTCTCGTTCTTGGTGTTGACGACGGTGACGGACATCGACAGGACGCCGCCCTCGGCGGACTTCACGCCCTGGGCCTTCTCGACCCGGTCGACGACCGAGCCGTTCAGCGTCCGCGGCTTGCCGCTGCCCGGGTTCTCCTCGCCGTCGGCGACCCCCTTGGGGCTGACCGTGACGTCGGAGTTGGTGACGGCGAACAGCTTGTCGAAGGTGGTGTTCATGGTGTCCGTGAACACCAGCGTGCCGCAGACGAAGGCCACGGACAGCAGGACGGCGATGGCGGAGAGTGCCATTCTTCCCTTGTGCGCGACGAAGTTGCGTCGCGCGGTCTTCATGACGGTCACGAGGTCCGCCCGCGTGCGTCGAAGGCCTTCATGCGGTCGAGGACCTGGTCGGCGGTCGGGTCGATCATCTCGTCGACGATCCGGCCGTCGGCGAGGAAGATGACGCGGTCCGCGTAGGAGGCGGCGACGGGGTCGTGGGTGACCATGACGATGGTCTGGCCCAGCTCGTCCACCGACTGGCGGAGGAAGCCGAGGACCTCGGCGCCGGCCCGGGAGTCCAGGTTTCCGGTCGGCTCGTCGCCGAAGATGATCTGGGGGCGGGCGGCGAGGGCGCGGGCGACCGCCACGCGCTGCTGCTGGCCGCCGGACAGTTCGGTGGGGCGGTGCTTGAGGCGGCCCGCGAGGCCCACCGTCTCGACGACCCGGTTCAGCCACTCCGCGTCGGGCTTGCGGCCCGCGATGTCCATGGGGAGCGTGATGTTCTCCAGGGCGTTGAGCGTCGGCAGCAGGTTGAACGCCTGGAAGATGAAGCCGATCCGGTCCCGGCGGAGCTGGGTGAGCTTCTTGTCCTTCAGGCCGGTGATCTCGGTGTCGTCGAGGAAGATCTCGCCGCTCGTCACCGTGTCCAGGCCGGCGAGGCAGTGCATCAGCGTGGACTTGCCGGAGCCGGACGGGCCCATGATCGCGGTGAACTGTCCGCGCCGGATGTCCACGTCCACCGCGTCGAGGGCGACGACGCGGGTCTCTCCCGAGCCGTAGGCCTTGACGACCTTGCGTGCCCGGGCCGCGACGGCTTCATGCCCTCCAGTACCCCCGTGCCTGGTTTCGGTCATAGCCGTTGTCACGGTGTTTCCCCTCGTTCGTTCCTCGGCGTGCGTCGCGTCGGTGCGTGCGTCCGCTGCGGCGGCGGCTCGCGGTGATCCGTGTGCCGCCGTCGTGAAGTCTCCGGCGCGGGGGCGTTCGGGCGCACTGGTGCCCGTCTCCGTGTCCGTCGGGGGGTTGTCCCCACCCCCCGACGGCCTCGCCTCATGTGAACCAGTTAAAGACGTACCGGGACCGTCCACCTCCTCCGGCGGGACGAACGGCCCCTGGGTCCTTGTGCTGACGAACCCCTAGGGGTTCTGCACCCTTCGATGGACCCGAGGTGAGGGATACCGCCGGAAACACGCGCGGTGAGAAGGTGTTCCCGCGGATGCGTGCACGGTGAAGGGGGTTCGACGGGCATGGGGGAGAAAGCGGAACCGCCCCTCGGAGAGGAACCTTCGGGGCCGGCCGAGGCGGTCGTCCCGCCGACCGGACCGCCCGGGGGAAACGCCGGGGGAAACAGCGGCGGGACCAGCGGCGGAATCATTGGAGGAATCGTTTCCGCCACAGAGGACCCCGCGGCCGGCGCGCCCGCACCGGGGCGTCCGAAGTCCGTGGTCGTCGTCTCGCTGATGCTGACCATGAGCCTCGTCGCCCTCGACGCCGCCGTCGTCTCCACGGCCGTCCCCCAGATCGTCGGTGACCTCGGTGGCTTCGCCGTGTTCTCGTGGATCTTCGCCGGGTACGTCCTCGCCACCACCGTCTCGCTCCCCGTCTACGGCAAGCTGTCCGACACCCACGGACGCAAGCCCGTGCTGATCTTCGGGACGGCCCTGTTCCTCGTCGGCTCCGTGCTCTGCGCGCTCGCCTGGAACATGCCGGCCCTCATCGCCTTCCGGATCATCCAGGGCCTGGGCGGCGGCGCCCTCCAGGGGACGGTCCAGACCCTCGCCGCCGACCTCTATCCGGGCCGGGAACGCCCCCGCATCCAGGCCCGGATGTCCGCGGTGTGGGCCGTGTCCGCACTGGCCGGCCCGGCCGTCGGCGGCCTGATCGCCACATACGCCGACTGGCGGTGGATCTTCCTGGTCAACGTGCCGCCCGCCGCCGTGGCCCTGTGGTTCATCGCCCGCCACCTCGTCGAGCCCGTACGGCCGCCCGGCCGCCGGGGGCCCGTCGACTGGGCGGGCGCCCTCGGGGTCTTCGCCTGCGGCGGAGTGCTGCTCTACGCCCTGGTGCAGGGCGGTGTCGCCTGGCCCTGGCTGTCGGCACCCTCCCTGGGGCTGTTCGGCGCGAGCGCGGTCCTGGCCGCGGTGGTGGTCCGGGTGGAGCGCCGGGCCGCGGAACCGATCCTGCCCGGCTGGGTCTGGCGCCGCCGCACCATCGCGGCCGTCAACCTCGCCATGGGCGCCCTCGGCCTGCTGATCGTCGCCCCGCAGGTGTTCCTGCCGATCTACGCCCAGAGCGTGCTGGGCCTCGGAGCCGTCGGCGCCGGGCTGCTCACCTCGGCGATGACCCTGACCTGGCCCCTCACCGCCGCCCTGTCCCAACACGTCTACCGGCGCGTCGGCTTCCGCGACAGCGCCGTCCTCGGGGTGGGGATCGCCGCCGTGGCCCTGTTCGGCTTCACGCTGCTCCCGTACCCGGGCTCGGTGTGGCAGCCCGCACTGGTCATGCTGCTGCTCGGCGGCGCCCTCGGCCTGTTCCAACTGCCGCTGATCGTCGGGGTGCAGTCCACCGTCGGCTGGGCGGAGCGGGGCACCACGACGGCCTCCGTGCTGTTCTCCCGGCAGGTCGGCCAGAGCGTGGGAGCGGCCCTGACGGGGGCCGTCGCCAACGCCACCATGGCCGCCCGGCTCGCGGACGCCCCGGTGGCGGGACTGCCGGACCACCTGGACGACGTGTCGAAGGCACTCGACCGACCGGGACGGCTCCCGCCGGCCGCCGCCGACTACCTGAGGGAGGCCGTGGACGCCGCGGTGGACCACGTCTTCCTCGGCGCGACGGCCGCCGCGGTGGCGGCGCTGGTGGTGCTGCTCCTGGTGGCGCCGCGGAAGTTCCCGGTCCTGCCCGAACAGCGGTAGGACCGACCCGGGTTGTCATGACCCGAACGGATGGGCCATGTTTCTCCCCACGGACACCACCCGGGGGAACACCATGACTTCCGCACTCCTCGCCCTGCTCTTACTGGCCGCCCTGACCTGCCCCGTCGCCCTGCGGCTGCGCCGCAACCCCGGCTTCGTCACCGGGCGCGACGGCCGGCTCTCCACCTCCACCACCCTGGCCCTGGCCTGGACGGTGATCCTGCTCTGGCTGCTCCTGGCGATCCTCGCGTACGGACTGACGGCCGGCGGCGGCGTCGACTGGTTCCAGGGCGAACACGGCCCGCTGTCCTCGCTGACCACGGTGTACCTGCCGCTCCTCGGCGGCCCGTACGTGGCCCTCATCGCGGCGAAGGCCGTCGTCGGGGTGCGCGTGGAGAACGGCAGCATGGCCAAACCCGCCCCGAAGCCCACACCCGGCGGCCGACGACCCCTGCGCGACCTCATCGCGAACGACAGCGGCCGGACCGACCTGATGGACCTCCAGTACGTCGCCCTCAGCGCGGTCACGATGCTCTACGTCGTGCTGTTCTTCCTGTCGGACGTCGGCGGCGGGCTCCCCCGCCTCCCCTCGGAGATCTGGGCCCTGACCGGCGCCCCGGCGGGCGCCTACCTGGTGAACAAGATGGCCACCCGGGCCAACCCGGTGATCACCGACGTCGCGCTCGCCGACGGCGTCCTCACGGTGTCGGGCGGCGGCTTCGAGGACGCCCGGGTGAGCGTGGACGACACGGCCGTCCCCTCGACCCTGGACCCCACGACGTCCACCCTGACGGCCCCCCTCCCGGACGGGACCGCGCCCACCTTCACCGTGGTGGTGACCTCACACGGCCTCAGGAGCGACCCCTACCGCCACCCGCGCCCCGAGATCCCCGGTCAGGCCCGACGCCGCGCGTAGTAGCGGGCCACCCGGGCCCGGTTCCCGCACGCGCCCGCCACGCACCACCGCCGCCGCGGGTGCGCCGGGAGGAACAGCAGCACGCACTCCGGCCCCTCGCACTCCCGCACCTCCCCCACCCGCGGCCCGGTGAGCAGCTCCGTCACCCCCTCGGCGAGTTCCGCCGCGAGGCGCGCCGCCGGATCGACGGTCGGGCGCACGCGATCGGCCGTCAGCCCCGATCCGGCGGTCCAGTCCAGCGCCCGGTGGGCGGGGGCGCCCGCCAGGGCCGCGTTCAGCACGCGCAGCGCGTCGACCGGCGGCCTCTCACCACCCCGTACGGCGGCCAACGCGGCCCGCGCCGCCTCCCGTACCGCGACCACCGCGGCCACCTCGGCCTCCCCGACCCCGCCGGCGACCGGCCCCAGCCGCCCGGCCTCCTCGCCCAACCACCCGGTCAGGCCCTCGGGTTCGGCAATGAGGTCTCCGTCGGCGGGACGGGTGTTCAGCAGGTCGAGCGCGAGGTGCTCGCCGATGAGCGGAAAGTTCACAGTCACGCCATTAATGGTACCCAACCCCCTTGACCCATTAGCCCCGCTCCCCGAGACTAATGGAACAAGCACCCCAGGAGGCATGTGATGACCGTGGCCCGGATCCAGCACCGCACCGTCGACGTGGACGGCGTCACCGTCGCCTACCGCGAGAGCGGCCCGGCCGACGCCCCCGTGCTGCTCCTCCTGCACGGCTTCCCGACCTCCTCCCACCAGTTCGCCCGCCTCATGGACGCCCTGGCCGACACCCCGTACCGGCTCATCGCCCCCGATTACCCCGGCTCCGGCCGGACCGAGACCCCGAACGGGTTCACGTACTCCTTCGACCGGCTCGCGGACATCGTCGAGGGCTTCACCGACGCCCTCGCCCTGGACCGCTTCGCGTTGTACGTCTTCGACTTCGGCGCCCCGGTCGGCCTGCGGATCGCCGCACGCCGACCGGAGCGGGTGACGGGCCTCATCGTGCAGAACGGCAACGCGTACGAGGAGGGACTGTCGGACGCGGCCCGCGCGTTCGCCGGCCTGCGCCGGGAGGTCCCCGGCGACGAGGAGAAGGTCCGCGGACTCTTCGCCGAGGAGGGCGTCCGCTTCCAGTACGAGACGGGGGTCGCCGACACCGCGCCGATCTCCCCGGACTCCTGGACCCTGGACCTCCACCACCTCGCCCGCCCCGGCCGCGCGGACGCCCAGGCCGACCTGGCCTTCGACTACGCGTCGAACTTCGCCCACTACCCCGCCTGGCAGGCGTGGCTCCGCTCGGCGCGGCTCCCCGTCCTGGTCCTCTGGGGCGCGGGCGACCCCTTCTTCACCCCGGCGGGAGCCAAGGCGTACCTGCGGGACGCGCCGGACGCGGAGGTGCACGTCTTCGAGGGCGCGGGCCACTTCGCCCTCGAAACCCACCTCCCCACCATCGCCCCCCTGATCGCGGCCTTCCTCCCCACCCTCTGACCGCCTCGCACCACCGCACGAAGCGGCCCCGCCCCCGCCGAGCGTGACGGGGCTCCGCCTCGCGCCTCAAACGTCGGCGAGGCGGGGACGGCGGGACCGGCCGGCGAGGTCGAACGGGCCGCACCGCCCCGGGGCGCCTGCACCGCACAGTCCGGGACGACACCCCACCCCGTCCCGACCACGCCCCCCCCGCCCGGCCAGGGCTCAGGCCGGCGCCCTCCCGGTAAGCGCGGCCAGGCTGGCCCGCACGTGGTTCATGTGCGCCCGCATCTCGTCCTGCGCCTCCCCGTGCTCCCGCAGGATCCGTTCCGTCTCCCGCCCGACCCGTTCCTCCCGCACCCGCGCCTGCGCCAGCACCTCGGACGCCCGGGCCTCGGCGTCCTCCTGTCCGTGCCGCGCCGATTCCTCCGCTTCGGCGAACGCCCGCCGCGCGTCGGCCAACCGCGCGTCGGCCTGGCGTTCCGACTCCGTCTGCCGGGCTTCCGTTTCGGCTTCCCGCGCCGCCAGTTCCCGTTCGGCCGCATCCCGGCGGTCCGCGTGTTCCTGCTCGCGTTCCGCCAGCAGCTCGTCCGACCGGCGGCGCGTCTCGACCAGGGTCGCGTGCGCCTGCGACCGCCAGGCCGACGCGTCGTCCCGGGCCTCCGCCCGGGCGTCGTCGGCTTCCCGGCGCGCCCGCAGCAGTCCCTGTCGGGCCCGGACCTCGGTCTGTTCCCGTACCGCTTCCGCGTCCTGTCGCGCCAGCTCGGTCACCCGGTCCGCGTGCGCCTCGGCGGCGCCCTGGGTGGTGAACGCGTCGGCGCGCGCGTCGGCGCGTACGCAGTCCGCCTCCTCCTGCGCGAGCAGCAGGATCCGCCGGGCCCGCTCGCTCAGCTCGTCGTACGTCTGGGGGGCGAGCGAGGCGACCCGCTCGCGCAGCAGCTCCGCCTCCGCCTCCATCTGCTTGGCCAGGACGGTCAACCGTGCCACTCGCTCCCAGGCCTCGTCCCGGCCGGCCGAGAGGCGCACGAGGTACCGGTTCACCTCTTCCGGCCGGTAGCCGCGGCCGCGCACGGTCGCGAAACCATGGGGACCGTGAGGTGACATGGGTGCACTCATCCTGGAAGCGCCTCTCTCGCGGGGATTCCTGTCAAGGATGCGTCATTTGCGAGCAGAAGCCGGAATGGCCGGGCCGGAACCCCGTTCGAGGGTTCCGGCCCGGCCATTCACACGGACCCGCGGGTCAGAGGAGTCCGTCCCACATCTGTTCCAGCAGCACCGACCACCAGCTCTCCGGCGACGCCAGCGCCGCGCTGTCGAGGCCCGCGAGATTCGTCTGGAAATCGACCGTCCAGCGGCCCGCCTGCTCCGGCGTCAGGTGCTGCCGCAGCCGCCACATGTGTCCCAACATCGCCAGCGACCGCACGAATTGCGGCAGGCTGGAGTTCACGAACTGCGGCGGTACCGGAGCACCGCCCGGACCGGCCTCCACCGGGACCGCCACTATGTGCGCCGTCCCGTACTGCACGCAGAGCGCCTTGCCGAAGTCGCTTCCGACGACCAGGTACGAGCCCGCGTCCGATGCCGGTTGCACCTGTCGCTGCGCCGCCAACTCGGCCAGTGTCGGCACCGGTTGACCGGGCACGGCCTGCGCCCAGAAGAACGGGCCGAAGTCCACCGGCAGCCCCGACCACATCAGGGTCTGCGCCACGATCTCCGGCACGCCCTGCCGGGACACGGCCCGCTGGTCGAAGCGGAACACGCCCTGCGGACCGAACGCCCCCGCCAACTCCTGCGCGATGGCCTCCAACGGGATCGCCGGCTGGAGGGGGACCTGCGGCAGCGGCGCGCGTACCGGCGCGGGACGCGCCGGCCCGTCCGCCACCTGATGGAGTTCGCTCTGGTGGGTGATCAGGTGCCGCATGCCCTGCTGACGGCTCGCGTGATCCGTCCCGTACGGGGCCACGCTGGTGATCCGGACCTGGGGCCAGGTCTCGCGGATCATCCGCGCGCAGTAGCCGCCGGGCAGCTCACAGGACCCCAACTCGGTGTGCAGTTCCAGTACCTGCTGCGGCGGCACGTTCATGGCGCGCAGCTCGTGCAGGATCTGCCACTCGGGGTGCGGGGTGCCGGGCGCCGAGCGGCGGATCAGCTGCTGCTCGGAGCCGTCGGGCGCGCGGTAGCGCAGCACGGCCTGGTAGCCGGGGCCGACGGTGGGCGCGCCGGACGCGGCCGGCGCCGGTGCCATGTGCTGCGGCACCGGAGCGGCGGGTGCGCCGGGCGGACCGGGCGGCTGGGGCACGCCGGGGCCGGCGAGCATCGTCGCGGCGTGGTGCGGCGTCCCGCCGGCGGGAGTACCGGGAGCCCCGGGCGCGCCGGGGGGCCTGGGCGGCTGCACGACGGACGGGCCCGCCAACATCGTCGCGGCGTGATCGATGCCGCCACCAGGAGAACCGGGCGGACCCGGCGGCGTCGGCGCACCGGGACCCGCCGGACCCACACCCGGACCCGCGAGCATCGTCGCCGCGTGATCCACCCCACCACCGGGCGCACCCGGCGCACCCGGCGGACCGGGCGGCTGCGCGACGGACGGGCCCGCCAACATCGTCGCGGCGTGATCGATCCCGCCACCGGAAGGAGCGGGTCGACCGGGAGGACCGGCGAAACCGGAACCACCGGGCGCACCCGGAACCCCGGGCGGACCGGGAGGCGTCGGCGCACCGGGCCCCGCCGCACCCACACCCGGACCCGCGAGCATCGTCGCCGCGTGATCCACCCCACCACCGGGCACACCCGGCGGCCGGGGCGGCACGGGCGGCTGCCCCGGAGCGGAGGCTCCGGGCGCACCGGGCGGACCGGGCGGCCCGGGCGGGCTCACGGAAGCGCCCGACCCCGGCCGGGAGAGCTGGGCCTTGCTCGTCGGCGCGTCGGCGATGTCGCCCGCGTCCGGCCCGTGCCCCAGGGCGGGCACGACCGCGGTCCGCGGCAGCCGGCTGCCACCGGCCATGAGCTGGGTCTGCGCGTCGGGGGCCGCCGCGGCCGGCGCGTCCTCCCGGTCCGACCCGGACAGCGGCGGCGCGAACACCGTCGCCGGCAGGGGCACGGAACCCTCGTCCGCGCCGGAGTTCACATCGGTACCGGCCCACGGCGTGGCGCCGATCGGGAACCCGTCGTTGGCGGTCGGCTCGTACGGAATCTCGCCGCCGCGCCGCAGCGGTACGACGTCACCCGGGGCGTCGGCCGTGCCGGGCGCCGGGGCGGCGGGCACGGAAGGGCCGCCGACCGGGACGGCGGGCTCCGCCGGAACGGCCCCCGACCCGGAACCGGAACCCACACCCGCGGCCTCGTCGGACGACGGTCCCGCACCGGACGACAGGGCCGCGTCCGGCGAGTCCGCGGCGGGGGCCCGCGGGATCCCCGCACGGTCCGCCGCCTCCTGCAACCACTCGGGCGGACTCAGCATGAACGAGGTCTGTTCCGAGTCGATCCGCGGCGGCGGGACCGAGGCCTCCGAGCCCTCCGGAACGGTCGCGGCCCCGTACTCCTCCTCGTACCGCCGGATCACCTCACCCACCGGCAGCCCCGGCCACAGCGTCGCCTCGCCGCTGTCCCGGGCGATGACCAGCCGCTGCCGGCCACCGCCGGACACCGGACCGGCCGCCCGGTCCTCGGCCCACACCACGAAGCCCAGCCCGAACTCCCGCACGCGCACCTCGCGGTGCTGGTACGCGGGCACGTCCCCGTTGATCCACTCCTCGGCGCGTTCCTGCGCCTGTGCGAAGGTCACCATCGCGCCGTCACCCCTCCACCGGCGCGGAACCCGCCACCGGAACCGAACGAGCGAATCCGCCGTCCACCATCAGACCGGCCACCGTCTCCAGCTCCGGCGGGTTACCCGCCAAGCGTTCGAGAAAGGCGTCGAAATCGGCACCGCACGGCAGCAACAGCCGCTCCACGCGCTCCTGCACCGACCAGCCGTCCCGGTCGCGCGCGTCGTCGTACGGGGAGAACCACACGGAGCCGATCCCCTCGCCCTTCACCTTCACCGCGAGCAGCCCGCCCTGCGCGAAGGCCACGCACAGGTAGTCCTTCGTCAGGTGGTCCCGCAGACACTTGTTGACGTAGACGAGGTCGTTGACCGCCGCTTCCTCACGCACCGTGAAGAACGGCTGGTCGACCAGCACCCCGAGGTCCACGTCCAGGCCCGCGCCCACCGGCGCGCAGCCGCCCGCCGCCTTCAGGAACGCCCGGTACGCCTCCGGCAGCCGGTAGCCGAGGTCCTCCTCGACGCCCTGCACCTGCTGCTCGGACACCGACACCACCGACTTCGGCAGCCCCAGGTGCGCCGGGCGCACTTCCTGGAGGGGGCGCGTGCCGCGCTTCTCGTGGTCCACGGGCGCCGTCGCCAGTCCGGCGTGGTGCCGCAGCAGCGCCTTCACCTCGACGGGGACCAGCTCCATCCGCCGCGTCCCGGCCACGTGGTGCCAGGTCCATCCGTGCGGTGTCGCCACCGGGCCGACGGTGTCCCACAGCTCGTGGCCCGCCCCCCGCATCGCCGCGTTGGCGGACACGTAGTCCGTCAGGCGCAGCTCGTCCACGCCGAAGCCCTCCGGCGGCTCGGCGATCTCCACCGCGGCGCGCGCGTAGGGCGAGAAATCGGGATGCCCGTCCCCGCTGATCCGTACTCCGTGGGGATGCCGAGCGGCCCGGACCGGGTCCGGGAAATGCACGACCTGCCCCGAGTAAGCGGCGTTGGGTGGCGCGGCCTGCTGCCCGAGCCGACCTGTCGTCATGGCGGTAGCCCCCTGCTGGATCTGGCTGGTTCACCACAGCCTATGTGCTCCGGCAAGGGGCTCACCCGCAGCCGAAGCAGCATGCCGGCCACACCCCCTCACGTGGGGTGGGAAGAGCCGAATTGATACGAATATTCGACCCCGCTTCCCCACCACAGGGGACATTTGACAGGCTGTCCCCGCAGCACGGGGGCGTGCGCGACAGCGGCCCGCACCGCCGCCACGGGAGGGAACACGCAGCATGCAGAACACGGCAACACGCACAGACCGGACGGAACCGACGGAAGCCGGTCCCGCCGGCGATCCCCGTCTGCGCTGGAGCAGCACCGACGGCCCCGCCGTCCCCGTGCTCCGCTTCCGGCGCGACGGCATCCTCCCCACCGTCGCCGCCGCCCTCTCCGTACGCGGGGAAACCCTCACCGGCACCGCCGGGAAGGCCGACCAGCCACCCGTGCTGCACCCGCTCGTACAGGACTTCCTCGACACCCTCACCAGCGGACAGCGGGAACGGTTCACCGGCCGATGTCCGGAAGCGATGCTCCTCTCCCGCCACCTCGCCGGCGTCGAGGGCGCCCGCAGCAAGCGCGCGTCCCGCAAACCGCTGACGGCGAGCGAGGCGCGCCGTTCACTGAAACAGGCCAGGATCACCGCCCGTCGCATCCGCGAGGACGGCGACCCGCTCCACGGGACCTACGCGCCCCCGTGCCGCTCCTGCGACGCCCTCCTCGCCCACTTCGGCGTACGTTCCGTCGACCTCACCCACTCCGAGTAGCCGCCATGAGCACCTCGTCCCCCTCGTCCGCCTCCTACGACCGTTCCTCGGCCACCCGTTTCCCGGGGCCGGTGGACTCCGCGTTGCGCACCGCCGGTTGGGAGCCGGGCCGCTGGGACATCAAGCAGGCCGAGTACTGGGCCGACGCCCTGCGCGACCACACCACCCCCGCCGGGCACCGGCACACCGTCTTCCCCGCGGCCGTCGAGGCCTGGGCGGAGTTCGGCGGTCTGACCGTTGCCGGCCCCGGGCCCGGCCGTCAGATAGCCCCCGCCCGCGTGCGCCTGGACCCGCTCACCGGGCTCCACCTGGCCCGCACCTTCTGCGACCTCGGGCGCGCCCTGTCCACGGAGCTGAGCCCGCTCGGCGCCGAGACCGACGGCGGCTCGCACCTCGCCATCGACCGCGAGGGCCGCGTCTACGGCATCGACCACACCGGGGACTGGTTCCTCGGCGCGAGCCTCGACGATGCCCTGGCCCTGCTCCTGACGGGTCTCCAGCCGGTCCGTCTCACGACGGGCTGACCCGGTCGGAGGTCGGGGCCCGCCCCCGACCTCCGAAGGACGTCTGCGGGAAGGCGCCTCCTACCGCTCGCGCGGCAGGACCGCCGACACCTTGAAGCCGCCGTCCTCCGTCGGCCCCGAGACGAACACCCCGCCCAGTCCGAGCACCCGCTCCCGCATCCCCACCAGGCCGTTGCCGCCGCTCGGCAGTCGCGGTTCGGCGGCCTTGCCGTCACACGGCCCGTTCTCCACCTGCATGGCCACCTCGCCGTCCCGGTGGGCCAGCCGTACGACGACCTTCGCGCCCGGCGCGTGCTTGTGGCAGTTGGTCAACGCCTCCTGCACCACCCGGTACGCGGTCTGTTCGACCTCCGCCGGATAGCCGGGGCACTCGCCCCGCACGTCCAGCTCGACGACCATCCCCGCCGTGCGGGACTGCCCGATCAGCGCCTCCAGCTCGCCGATCGACGGCCCGTCCTCGAAGATCCCCGCCCACGCCGGCGCCAGGGAGGCGCTGGCCGGCTTCGGTGACTCGGCCCGCAGCACGCCCAGCATCTCGCGCAGTTCCGTCAGCGCCTGCCGTCCCATGTCACCCACCAGGGCCGCGTTCCGCACGGCCTTCACCGGGTCCTTCACGGCCACCGCCTGCAGGGCCGCCGCGTGCACCACCATCAGCGACACCCGGTGGGCGACCACGTCGTGCATCTCCCGCGCGATCCGCGTCCGTTCCTCCGTGCGGGCCCACTCGGCCCGCTCCTCGGCCCGGTCCGCCAACAGCGACAGTTCCCGCTCCAGCGAGTCCGCGCGCTCGTGGAGGCTCTCCATCAACCGGCGGCGCGCCCCGATGTAGAGGCCGAGGAGCACCGGCGGCACGGTCAGCGCCACCGCCACGAACACGGACAGCACGATCACGAGCGTCCCGTCGGCCTCCACGTCCCCGCGCGTCCGCATGTACATCACGACGAACGTCCCGGCCAGCGACATCGACGCGAGCGTGGCGGTGATCCGCCGGGGCACGTCGGAGGAGGCCAGCGTGTACAGGCCCACCACCGCGAGGAGGAACCCCATCGCGGCGGGCGTCACGGCGATGGCCACCAGCACCACGGCGATGGGCCACCTGCGCCGGAGCACGAGCGTGGCCCCCACCACGATCCCGAACAGCACCCCGAGGGCCACGGGAATGCCGGCCTCGTGGGCGAAGGACACCCCCTCGACGGCGCACTCGGTGGCCGACACCACGCCGAGTCCCACGTCCAGTGCGGCGCTCCGCCGCCTCTCCCACCACCAGGGGCCGTCGCGCCCCATCCCGTCCCGCTCTTCCCCCGTACTGGTCATGCCGTCCAGCCTACGCAGGGGCCCCGGGCGGCAGGCGAGCGAAATTCCCGCGGCCGAAGTGCGCGACACCCCTCACGCGCGTCGCGCGACGCGCGTACCGCAAGGCACCGATCCATACCGTCGCGATGAGGGGTGGTGGTGCGGCATAGTAGGTCTCGTCGACTCGACCACCAGGGAGTAATGTCCGGTCAAGTCACGATTGATCCCCTGTGGTGTAATTGGCAGCACTGAGGCTTTTGGTGCCTTATGTCCGGGTTCGAGTCCTGGCGGGGGAGCTTTCACACATGCGGGTCCCGACCTCCGGTCGGGACCCGGCTTCGTTTCCGCCCTCCCGCCCCCGGCTATCCTTCACGGGTCCACCCCCGAAGCCGAAGGGCACCCCCGTGAGCGCAACCCGCCCGGCAGCCGTCGTCGTACTCGCAGCGGGTGAAGGCACCCGCATGAAGTCGGCCACACCGAAGGTTCTGCACGAGATCAGCGGGCGTTCGCTCGTCGGTCACGTCGTCGCCGCCTCGCGCGAGCTCGACCCCGCACACCTCGTGGTCGTCGTCGGCCACGCACGCGAGCAGGTCACCGCGCACCTCGCCGACATCGACACCGATGTCCGCACGGCCGTCCAGTACGAGCAGAACGGCACCGGACACGCCGTCCGGATGGCCCTCGAAGAACTCGGCGGCGAACAGGCCGGCACCGTGGTCGTCGTCTGCGGCGACACCCCGCTGCTGACCGGCGAGACCCTCGCCGAACTCACCTCCACGCACGAGGCCGACGGCAACGCCGTCACCGTGCTGACCGCCGAGGTGCCCGACTCGACCGGCTACGGCCGCATCATCCGCGGCGCCGACGGCGCCGTCACGGCGATCGTCGAGCACAAGGACGCCACCGACGCGCAGCGCGCGATCCGTGAGATCAACTCGGGGGTCTTCGCGTTCGACGGGGCCCTGCTGAGCGACGCGCTGGGCAAGGTCCGCACGGACAACAGCCAGGGCGAGGAGTACCTCACCGACGTCCTCGGCATCCTGCGCGAGGCCGGCCACCGCGTCGGCGCGGCGATCGGCGCCGACCACCGTCAGATCCTCGGGATCAACAACCGGGTGCAACTCGCCCAGGCGCGGGCCCTGCTGAACGCGCGCCTGCTGGAGAACGCGATGCTGGCCGGCGTGACCGTCGTCGACCCGGCGAGCACGCTGGTGGACGTCACGGTCACCTTCGGGCAGGACGCGGTCATCCACCCCGGTACGCAGCTCCTGGGGAACACGCACGTCGCGGAGGGCGCCGAGGTCGGCCCCAACACCCGCCTGAAGGACACCCGGGTCGGCCCCCGGGCCCGCGTCGACAACACGGTGGCGGACACCGCCGTGATCGGCGAGTCGGCGTCCGTCGGCCCGTTCGCGTACCTGCGTCCGGGGACGAACCTCGGCCTGAAGGCCAAGGCCGGCACCTACGTCGAGATGAAGAACGCGACCATCGGCGAGGGCACCAAGGTGCCGCACCTCTCGTACGTGGGCGACGCGACCATCGGCGAGTACACGAACATCGGCGCGGCCAGCGTGTTCGTGAACTACGACGGCGAGAACAAGCACCACACGACCATCGGTTCACACTGCAAGACGGGCTCCGACAACATGTTTGTGGCGCCCATCACCATCGGGGACGGCGCCTACACGGCGGCCGGCTCGGTGATCACGAAGGACGTCCCGGCCGGCGCGCTGGCCGTGGCCCGTGGCCAGCAGCGGAATATCGAGGGCTGGGTGGCCCGCAAGCGTCCGGGGAGCGCCGCGGCGACGGCGGCCCAGTCGGTGGCCGCGGAGGACTCCGACGGCCGTTGAGGTGAACTGACCGGAAACAGGTACGCCCTGGACGGCGTACCGTGATAGGTGCACGCAATTCGGCTGGCTCACCGTGTGCGGGACGGACGCGCACGGGGGCGAGCAGCTTTCCACACGTCTGAGGAGACAGTGCTGTGACCGGGATCAAGACGACCGGCGAGAAGAAGCTGATGCTCTTCTCCGGCCGCGCCCACCCCGAGCTGGCCGAGGAGGTCGCACACCAGCTGGGTGTCGGCCTCGTGCCGACCAAGGCTTTCGACTTCGCGAACGGTGAGATCTACGTCCGCTTCCAGGAGTCGGCTCGTGGCGCGGACTGCTTCCTGATCCAGAGCCACACGGCTCCGATCAACAAGTGGATCATGGAGCAGTTGATCATGATCGACGCGCTGAAGCGCGCGTCGGCCCGCTCCATCACCGTGATCGTCCCGTCCTACGGGTACGCCCGCCAGGACAAGAAGCACAAGGGACGCGAGCCGATCTCGGCGCGCCTGGTCGCGGACCTGCTCAAGACGGCGGGTGCGGACCGCATCCTGACCGTCGACCTGCACACCGACCAGATCCAGGGCTTCTTCGACGGCCCGGTCGACCACCTGTCCGCCCTGACCGTCCTCGCGGACTACGTCGGCGCCAAGGTGGACCGCACCAAGCTCACGATCGTCTCCCCGGACGCCGGCCGCGTGCGCGTGGCCGACCGCTGGTGCGACCGCCTGGACGCGCCGCTGGCCATCGTGCACAAGCGCCGCGACAAGGACGTCGCCAACCAGGTGACCGTCCACGAGGTCGTCGGTGAGGTCAAGGGCCGCGTCTGCGTCCTGGTCGACGACATGATCGACACGGGTGGCACCATCTGCGCCGCCGCCGACGCGCTGTTCGCGCACGGCGCGGAGGACGTCATCGTGACGGCCACGCACGGCATCCTGTCCGGCCCCGCGGCCGACCGCCTGAAGAACTCCAAGGTCAGCGAGTTCGTGTTCACGAACACCCTGCCCGACCCGTCGGACCTGGAGCTCGACAAGATCACGGTGCTGTCGATCGCCCCGATGATCGCGCGCGCCGTGCGCGAGGTCTTCGAGGACGGCTCGGTCACCAGCCTGTTCGAGGAGCAGCAGTAATCGCTCCCACCGCTGCGCGGTAGATCCTTTTGGGTACGGCCTCCCGGCCGGGTAGACTCCACGAGTTGCTCGGCGAGGGAGGCCGTACCTGTTCACACGGGTGCCGGCACTCCGTTATCGACGCGCTCTTCGTAGCAGGCCGTTCCGGCCGGGTGACTGTCGTCCAATTCCGTCACCCCACGAGGAGTGAGCATGTCCGAGGTCAAGCTTTCCGCCCAGCTCCGTGACACCTTCGGCAAGGGCTCTGCCCGTCAGGCCCGTCGCGACGCCCTGACCCCCGCCGTCATCTACGGCCACGGCACCGACCCGAAGCACGTCAACGTCGACGCCCACGCCCTTCAGCTGGCGCTGCGCACCCCGAACGTCCTGCTCTCCCTGGACCTCGGCGACGCCGGCACCGAGCTGGTCATCCCGAAGGCCGTGCAGAAGCACCCCCTGAAGCGCACGATCTCCCACGTCGACTTCCTGATCGTCAAGAAGGGCGAGAAGGTCACCGTCGACGTCGCGATCGTCACCGAGGGCGAGCTGGCCGCCGGCGGCAACATGCTGGAGACCCTCCAGAACACCATCTCCGTCGAGGCCGAGGCCACCCACATCCCGACCGAGGTCACCGTCTCCATCGCGGGCCTCGAGGCCGGCGCCACCATCCACGCCAAGGACCTGGTCCTCCCGAAGGGCACCACCCTGGCCGTCGACGGCGACATCGCCGTCCTCCAGGTCGTCGCCCCGCAGGCCGAGGAGCCGGCCGCCGACGCCGAGACCACCGAGGCCTGAGCCTCGCCCTCCCCTCTCGGCACGTGCTGAACGACCGCCGTCCGGCTCCACTGGAGCGGGACGGCGGTCGTCTTCGTTAAGGAGCTTTTGATGTCGGACGACACGGCCCCCTGGCTGATCGTCGGTCTCGGGAACCCCGGGGCGGAGTACGCGGGCAACCGTCACAACATCGGGTTCATGGTCGTGGACCTGTTGGCGGAGCGGATGCGCGGCAAGTTCAAGGCGCACAAGGCGCGGGCACAGGTCATCGAGGGCCGGATCGGCCCGCCCGGCCCGGCGAACCGTCGGGTGGTGCTGGCCAAGCCCATGTCGTTCATGAACCTGTCGGGCGGGCCGGTGACGGCGCTGCGCGACTTCTACAAGGTTCCGCTGGACCGGATCGTCGCGGTCCACGACGAGTTGGACATCGACTATCCGACGCTGCGCCTGAAGCTGGGCGGCGGGGACAACGGACACAACGGTCTGAAGTCGATGACGAAGGCGATGGGACCGGACTACCACCGGGTGCGCTGCGGCATCGGTCGGCCGCCGGGCCGGATGCAGGTGGCGGACTTCGTGCTGAAGGACTTCTCGTCCACGGAGCGCAAGGAACTGGACTGGTTCGTCGACCGGTCGGCGGACGCGGTGGAGTGCCTGATCCAGGAGGGCCTGGAGCGCGCGCAGTCCACCTACAACTCCTGACGGAGTCCGCGTACACAGGAACGCAGGAAGCCCCCGCCGGATCGGCGGGGGCTTCCTGCGTGTGCGGGGTGCGTCAGCCGGTGTTGCGCAGACCGGCGGCCACTCCGTTGACGGTGAGCAGCAGGGCCCGGGCGAGGAGCGGGTCGGCTTCCTCGCCGCGCTCGGCCGCGGCACGCTGGCGGGCCAGCAGGGAGACCTGGAGGTAGGAGATCGGGTCCAGGTAGGCGTCGCGGACGGCGAAGGTCTGCTGGAGCACCGGGTGGGAGTCCAGCAGCTCTTGGCCGCCCGTGATGCGCAGGACCTCACGGACGGTCAGCTCGTGCTCGGCCTCGATGCGGGCGAAGACGTGCTTCAGCTCGTCGGGGACGAGGGTGTCCACGTAGTGCCGGGCGATCCGCAGGTCGGTCTTGGCCAGGGTCATCTCGACGTTGGACAGGAAGTTGCGGAAGAAGTGCCACCGCTCTCCCATCTCGCTGAGGACCATGTCCTGGCCGGCCTCGCGGAGGGCCTTGAGACCCGAGCCGACGCCGTACCAGCCGGGCACGATCTGGCGGGACTGGGTCCAGCCGAACACCCACGGGATGGCGCGCAGCCCGTCGAGGCCGGCTCCGGAGTCGGGGCGGCGGGAGGGCCGGGACCCGAGGTGGAGGTCGGCGAGCTGGTCGACGGGGGTCGCGGCGAAGAAGTACGCCGGCAGGTCGGGGTCCTCGACGAGCGCGCGGTAGGCGTCGTGCGCGGCGTCGGACACGGTGTCCATGGCCGCGTCCCAGCGGGCGAGGTCGTCGTCGGACTGGCGCGGGGCGGTGTGCAGGGCGGAGGCCTGCAGGGTGGCCGCGACGGTCAGTTCCAGGTTCTCGCGGGCCAGGGACGGGACGAGGTACTTGTCGGAGATGACCTCGCCCTGCTCGGTGACCTTGATCTCGCCTTCGAGGGTGCCCCAGGGCTGGGCGAGGATCGCGTCGTGGGAGGGGCCGCCGCCGCGGCCGACGGTGCCGCCGCGGCCGTGGAACAGGCGCAGCCGGACCCCGTAGCGGTGGGCGACGTCGCGCAGCCGGCGCTGGGCGCGGTGGATCTCCCACTGGCTGGTGGTGATGCCGCCGAACTTGCTGGAGTCGGAGTAGCCGAGCATGACCTCCTGGACGTCGCCGCGCAGGGAGACGAGGCGCCGGTAGGAGGGGTCGGCGAGCATGGCGTCGAGGATGACGTCGGCGGCCTTCAGCTCGTCGGTGGTCTCCAGGAGCGGCACGATGCCGATCTTGGCCCAGCCGGCGTGGAGGTCGATGAGGCCCGCCTCGCGGGCGAGGACGGCGGCGGCGAAGACGTCGTCGGCGCCCTGGCACATCGAGATGATGTACGACTCGATGACCTCGGGGCCGAACTTCTCGAAGGCGTCCTTGATGGCGCCGAACACGCCGAGGGTCTTCTGTCCGGCGGCGTCGAGCGGCGCCGGCGTGGGCGCGAGCGGCCGGCGGGAGCGGAGTTCCTTCGCGAGGAGCTTGCCGCGGTAGTCGCGCGGCATGTCGGCGTAGCGCCAGGACTCCTCGCCGAGCCGGTCGAAGAGCTGGCCGAGCGCGTGGTGGTGCGCGTCGGCGTGCTCGCGCACGTCCATGGTCGCGAGCTGGAGCCCGAAGGCGGCCAGGGTGCGGATGGTGCGGTCCATGCGGCCGTCGGCGAACAGGGCGCCGCGGTGTTCGCGCAGGGACGTCTGGATGAGGGTGAGGTCCGTGAGCAGCTCGGCGGTGCCGAGGTAGTCGCGGCCCTCTTCGTGGCCGGTGCCCTTGGCGAGGCGCTCGCGGGTGTTGACGAGCTTCTGCCGGATGCAGGTGGCCTTGAGTCGGTAGGGCTCCTCGGCGTTCAGCCGCTTGTAGCGCGGGCTGATCTCGGGGAGTCGTTCCAGGTCCGCCTGGAGGGATTCGAGGAGTTCCTCGGTGGCCCCGGTGTAGCGGATGGAGTTGGACAGGAGCCCGCGCAGGAAGTCGACGAGTTCGAGGGCGTCGGTGATGCCGTGCTCGTGCTGGAGGATCAGCACGTCCCGGGTGACGTCGGGGGTGACGTTCGGGTTGCCGTCGCGGTCGCCGCCGATCCAGGTGCCGAAGGTGAGCGGGCGGGTGCCGGCCGGGATCTCGACGCCGACGCGCTGGAGCTCGGCGGCGAGGTCCTCGAGGACGTCGCCGACGGCGCCGGCGTGCAGCTCGTCGAGGTAGTAGATGGCGTTGCGGGCCTCGTCGGCGGGCTCGGGACGCACGACGCGCAGCTCGTCGGTCTGCCAGACGAGGTCGATGTTCTCGGCGAGCCGCAGGTCGTGGCGGCGGCGGTCGCCCGCGCCGGTGACGGGCTCCTCCAGGAGAGCGGCGATGCGGCGCAGCTTGTTGAGGACGCTGCGGCGGGCCGCCTCGGTGGGGTGCGCGGTGAAGACGGGGCGGACGTTGAGGTTCTTGACCGTCTCGCGCAGGTGTTCGGGGTCGGCGTCCTTGAGCATGTCGGCGGTGCGGGCGAGGAGCCCGCCCTCGGCGGCGCGGTGGGCGCGCAGTTCCTTGCCGCGGTGCACCTGCTCGGTGACGTTGGCGAGGTGGAAGTACGTGGAGAAGGCGCGCACCAGCTTGGCGGCGGTCTCCAGGTCGGTGTCCCCGAGCAGCTCGGCGGCGGCTTCGCCGTCGGTGCGGGTGAGCGCGCGGACGCGTTCGACGAGGTCGAGGAGGTCTTGACCCTCCTGGCGTACGAGGGTCTCCCCGAGGAGGTCTCCGAGGCGGCGGATGTCCGCGCGCAGCTCGGCGTTCGCGGTTTCGGCCCGGTCGGTGTCGGCCTGGGTGACGGGGGCCTGGGGGGCCTGGTCAGCACTGCTCACAGGTGCGGCTCCTTGCAGTGTTCGAGCGCTACTGGGCGGTGGGCTCCCTGCCGTGCGCCGCGGCGCCTCCCGGATCTCGTCCGGGGGTGTCCCCGCTGGTGCGCAGCTCGGGTTGCCCGTGCGGACCGCGCTGTCCGACGTGACCAGGATAGGTGTCCCGTGCCGGTGCCCCGGCAGAGCCGTGCGTACCGGACGGTAGCGGCGGTTTGTCCCACCCGACCGGCGGCCCGTGGTCCTCTTGCCCCGCACGGGACCTTTGCCATACTTACGATGCCGTAACTTACGGGTCCGTAGGGTGCCCTGTAAGGGCACCTGCCGTCTCCCTCACCCCCCAGGGGATCACTGTGACCATCAGTCCCGATCTGATCGAGGACGCGTCCGCGCCCTCCGATACGTCCGAACCGTCGGCGACGCTCGGCGGCGAGAACAAGCGGTCCGTCGAGCAGATCGCCCTGCTGCTGTTCATCACCGTCCCCTTCGTGGCCCTGCTGGCGGCGATTCCGCTGGCCTGGGGCTGGGGGGTGAGCTGGCTGGACGTCGGCCTGATGGTGTTCATGTACTTCCTGGCCTGCCACGGCATCACCATCGGGTTCCACCGCTACTTCACGCACGGTTCCTTCAAGGCGAAGCGACCGCTGCGGATCGCACTGGCGATCATGGGGTCGATGGCGGTGGAGGGTCCGCTGGTGCGCTGGGTGGCCGACCACCGCAAGCACCACAAGTTCTCCGACCACGAGGGCGACCCGCATTCGCCGTGGCGGTTCGGGGAGACGCTGCCGGCGCTGATGAAGGGCCTGTGGTGGGCGCACATCGGCTGGCTCTTCGACGAGGAGCAGACCGACCAGCAGAAGTACGCGCCCGACCTGATCAAGGATCCGGCGATCCGGCGGATCTCGCGCGACTTCGTCTTCTGGACCATGTTCTCGCTGGCCCTGCCGCCGCTGGTCGGCGGTCTGGTGACGATGTCCTGGTGGGGCGCGTTCACGGCGTTCTTCTGGGGCTCGCTGGTGCGCGTCGCACTGCTGCACCACGTGACGTGGTCGATCAACTCGATCTGCCACGCGGTGGGCAAGCGTCCGTTCAAGTCGCGGGACCGCAGCGGCAACGTGTGGTGGCTGGCGGTGCTCTCGTGCGGCGAGTCCTGGCACAACCTGCACCACGCCGATCCGACCTCGGCCCGACACGGTGTGCTGCGCGGCCAGGTGGACTCCAGCGCCCGGCTGATCCGCTGGTTCGAGCAGTTGGGCTGGGCCTCTGACGTGCGGTGGCCGTCCGAGGCGCGCATCGACGCCCGGCGCAAGGAAAAGTCCTCGAACGCGGCATGATGGGTGACGTGGCGATCGACGGCAGCAGTTCCAGCAGTGACAAGCCCCGGCGTGGCCGCCGGGTCCGGATGACGGGCGCCGAACGACGTCAGCAACTGCTGGACATCGGCCGTGCGCTGTTCGCCGAGAAGGGCTTCGAGGGCACCTCGGTGGAGGAGATCGCGGCGAAGGCCGGGGTGTCCAAGCCGGTGGTGTACGAGCACTTCGGCGGCAAGGAGGGCCTGTACGCGGTCGTCGTGGACCGGGAGATGCGCCAGTTGCTGGACGGGGTGCAGGGGGCGCTGACCGCCGGGCATCCGCGGGAGCTGCTGGAGCAGGCGGCGTTCGCGCTGCTGGACTACATCGAGAACTACACGGACGGTTTCCGGATCCTGGTCCGGGACTCGCCGGTGGCGCAGTCGACGGGCACGTTCGCGTCGTTGATCAGCGACATCGCCACGCAGGTGGAGGACATCCTCGGGTTGGAGTTCAAGGCCCGGGGCTTCGATCCGAAGCTGGCGCCGCTGTACGCGCAGGCCCTGGTGGGCATGGTGGCGCTGACCGGGCAGTGGTGGCTGGAGACGCGGCAGCCGAAGAAGGCCGAGGTCGCGGCGCACCTGGTGAACCTGTCCTGGCACGGACTGGAGAACCTGGAGGCGAAGCCCCGACTGGTGGGCCATCGCAAGAGCTGATCGACCCCGCCGCGCGGCGGGTGGTGCCCGGGCCCCGGTGCCCGGGCACCGTGCGTTCTGAACGTGATCAAAACAGCGCCTCAAATGGCTACTGCCGTGCGCTCCCCGGCTGTACTGTTCGGTTACTTCCCGGGGGGGAATGAGACCTCACGTGCGATGCGACGCGCTTCAGCGCGCCTCCGCGCGGGTACATTCGACCCGGTTTCGCCTGCTTTCATACAGGGAGACCTCTTGTCTTTCATGCGCATCACGCGCTCCGGTCGCATTGCGGCCTGCACCGCCACCGCCCTCGCCACGGGCATGCTGATGGCCTCCGCGGCCTCGGCGGCAGAACTGCCGAAGCCCGTCACCACGACCCCGAAGGTCGCCGCCGACGACCGCGTCGCCGGGCACCTGCCGACGGGCAAGGCGAAGGCCGCCCCGCAGCAGAAGCAGCAGAAGCAGCAGAAGCAGCGTCTGGCAGCCGGCGCGAACGCCGCCGCCGGCGCCGCGTGGAACCTGTTCGACGTGGACGGCGACGGCGCCGACGACATCCTCTACCGAGGGTTGAACCACACCACCTACCTCAAGGCCTCGGGATCCAATGAGGCGGACACCACGTTCGACGTCTCGAAGACGGACTCCGCCGAGGACTTCAAGGACCTCATCCCGGTCGGCGACCTCGACCACAACGGCCGGCCCGAGCTGCTGCGCCTGACGGTCACCGGCCGTCTCTCCCTCGCCGAGGCGTACTCCACCTCGGGCACCAGCGGTGCCATGTGGAGCGGTGGCGGCTGGAACATCTACAACAAGGTGTTCGGCGCCGGCGACCTCACCGGCGACGGCAACGCCGACCTGCTGGCCCGCACCAAGGACGGCCAGCTGTACCTGTACCCGGGCACGGGCAAGGCCGGCTACGACACCCCCTTCGGCAACCGGGTCCTGCTCGGCGCCGGCTGGGGCGCGTTCTCCCAGCTCATCGGTGGCGTGGACTACAACGGCGACGGCAAGACCGACGTCGTGGCCACCACGGCGACCGGCGTCATGTACTTCTACAAGGGCACCGGCTCCGCTACGGCGCCCTTCGGCGACAGCGTGCAGACCGGAACCGGCTGGAACGGCTTCAACCAGCTCGTCCCGCTCAACGACAGCAACGGTCAGGGTCTTGTGCTGGCCCGCACCGTGAGCGGCCAGAGCCGGCTGTACGCCGCCGACGCGAACGGGGCGCTCGTCAACCCCCATGACCTGGGCAAGGGCTGGCGGTCCGTCGCCCTGTTCGCCGGCCAGGGCGGCATCCCCGCGCACGGCAAGGCCGAGCTGTGGGGCCGCACCGCCGGCGGCACGCTGTTCGGCTACGGCACCTACGGCGACGGTTCGTTCGCCCCTCGCGAGCAGATCTCCAGCGACGGTGGTTGGCCGCTGTCCGTGGTCGACATCACGCTGACCTCCTCGCTGACCACGTCGTCCCGCGCGGACCTGCTGTACCGCGTCGAGGGCGACATGTACGACGGCGATTACCCGCTCGGCGGCGGCTGGAACATCTACAACGCCTTCGCGGGCGTCGGTGACCTCACCGGCGACGGCTACGGCGACCTCCTCGCCCGGGACAAGTCCAACGTGCTGTGGCTGTACCCGGGCAAGGGCGGCAACGGCCAGGGCTTCGGGAACCGCGTGAAGCTCGGCGCCGGCTGGGGCATCTACAACAAGCTGATCGGCGCGGGCGACGTGACCGGCGACGGTCGCGCGGACCTGCTGGCCCGCGGCACCGACGGCGCCCTGTGGGCCTACCCGGGCACCGGCACCGCCGCCGCCCCCTTCGGGGACCGCGTCAAGATCGGCAGCAGCGGCTGGAACGGCCTCGGCAAGCTCACCGCGGCCGGCGACGTCACCGGTGACGGCCGCACGGACCTGGTGGGCGTGGACTCCGCCGGTGTCGCCTACGTCTACTCGGCGACCGGCGAGAAGGGCCTGAACACCTTCAAGGGCCGCACCAGTCTCGGTGGCGGCTGGAACACGTACGCGGAACTCCTCTGATTTCTCCGCGCACACCCGTGCACGACGGCGCCCCGCCACCGGTCTCCGGTGGCGGGGCGCCGTCGTGTCGGATCGGCGTGCGGTCAGCCCGCGGCCTCCAGGCAGGGTTCCGGGTGGTGCGGTTCCAGGAACTCGAGCCGGTTGCCGACGGGGTCGGTCGAGAAGAAGCGGCGGTATCCGGGCAGGTCGTCGTCCCAGACGACCTCGGCCCCGTGCTCGCGCAGGCGGCGCGCGTACGCCTCGATGTCGGTGACCCGCAGTCCCGGGTGGGCCTTGCGGGCGGGCCGGAAGTCCTCCTCGACACCCAGGTGGAGCTGTACGGCGCCGGCGGCGAACCAGCAGCCGCCCCGGCCGGCGAGAACGGGCGGTTTGGGCAGTTCGGACATGCCGAGGGCGTCGGAGTAGTACGCCCGGAGCAGGTCTTCGGCGCCGGGTGGTGCGGCGAGTTGGACGTGGTCGACGGCGGTGAGCACGGTCAGGCCTCCTTGCGGGCGACGGCGAAGATGCGGCGGAACGGGAAGACGGTGCCCTGCGGGCCGGGCGGGTAGGCCTCGCGCAGCGCCTCGCGGTATTCGTCGAGGAACAGGTCCACGGCGGCCCGGTCCTCGCCGAGCCGGGTGAGCACGGGGCGCAGGGCGGTGCCCTTGACCCAGTCGAGCACCGGATCGGTCCCGGTCAGCAGCTGATGGTAGGTGGTCTCCCAGACGTCGGCGGAGCAGCCGAGTTCGATCAATCGGGCGAGATATTCGGCGGGTTCCAGCAGATGGACGTAGTGCGCGCCGTGGCCGGCGAGGCGGTCGCGCCAGCGCGGGGTGTCGCAGAGTTCGGCGAGGAGGCGGTGGCTGGGGGCCGTGAAGTTGCCGGGGACCTGGAAGGCGAGGGTGCCACCGGGCCGTAGTCCGTTGATCCAGGGGCCGAAGGAGCCCGGGTGGCCGGGCACCCACTGGAGGGCGGCGTTGGAGACGATCAGGTCGTACGTCTCCTCGGGGAGCCAGTGCGCGAGGTCGCCGTGGCGGAAGTCGAGCCGGCCGCCGCCGATGGTGGGACCGGCGTACTCCTCGCCGGCGCGGCGGAGCATCTCCGGGGAGAGGTCGAAGCCGGTGATCCGGGCTTCGGGCCAGCGTTCGGCGATCAGTGCGGTGACGTTGCCGGGGCCACAGCCCAGGTCGGCGATCCGGGCCGGGCGGGTGGGCAGCTCGGGTATGCGGTTCAGCAGGTCCAGGAAGGGCCGGGCGCGGTGCCCGGCGTGGCGCAGGTACTGCCGGGGATCCCAGGTCGGTGCGGAGGGGGAGCCGGGGGCGGGGGTCCGGGCCGGCGCGGTGTCGGAATGCATGGGTGAGCCTCCCTGCTGGGTGGGGCGATCGGAAGCGGAAGCGGTTCCGGCCCCTCCCTTCCCATCGTCACCCCATTTATATCTTGACGTCAAGAGACATGGTTGCAAGATATCCAGGCTTGAGATTCTCGAACTGAAGAGACTTCACATCGACAGACCCCTTACACTGATCGACATGGAGGACGAGGTCGATCGACTGGTCGCGGCATGGCGGCGAGAGCGCCCTGACCTCGACGTGGAACCGCTTGAGGTCCTGAGTCGCGTGAGCAGGCTCGCGCGTCACCTCGATCGCGCCCGCAGGCTCGCCTTCTCCGAGCACGGCCTGGAGCCGTGGGAGTTCGACGTACTGACCTCGTTGCGGCGCGCGGGCGCGCCCTACCAGCTCTCCCCCGGCCAGCTCCTGACGCAGACCCTCGTCACCTCGGGCACCATGACCAACCGCATCGACCGGCTCGCCAAGAAGGGCCTCGTCGAGCGACTGCCCGACCCCAACGACCGGCGCGGCGTCCTGGTCCGGCTCACCGCCGAGGGGCGTGACCGCGCGGACCAGTCGCTCGCCGGCCTGCTGGCCCAGGAGCGGGCGATCCTCGCCCAGCTCTCCCAGGGCCAGCGCGGTGACCTCGCCGGACTGCTACGCCGGTTGACCGCTCCGTTCGACAACATCCCCGGCTAGTTCGGCCGGTCGCACGCCTGCCCGCCGGGCCAGGGCCACCGCCGCCAGCGTGGAGTGCACCCCCAGTTTGCCCAGCACGTTCTGCATGTGGGTGCGGACGGTGTGCGGGGACAGGAACAGCCGCGCGGCCACGTCCTTGCGACCCAGCCCGGCGACCATGCAGCGCAGCACCTCGTGCTCGCGCGGTGTGAGGGACTCCACCAGGCGTTCGCTGTCCGTGCGGTGCTTGCGGGCCGCCGTCAGCTCACGGAGCACTCCGGTCAGCAGCGCCGGCGGCAGGTGCGTCTCCTCGCGGAGCACCCCTCGGATCACGGCCAGCAGCCGCGACAGCGAGCAGTCCTTCGCCACCCAGCCGGAGGCCCCGGCCTGGAGCGCCAGCGCGGCCCGGCGGGGGTCGTCGCGCTCGGCGAGGACCACCGTGCGCACCCCCGGGTGGGCCACCCGGACGTTCGCGACGAGTGCGATGCCGTCCGCGCCGGGCCCGGGCGCGGGCGGACCGGAGCCCGGTTCGCGCTGCGTGGGCACGGCTCCGACGGCGGCGCCGAGGTCGGCGTCCACCAGCAGGACGTCGAAGCGACGGCCCTCGGCCGCCGCGCGTTCGAGGCAGCGCGAGGCGGCCGGACCGCTGCCCGCCGCGGACACGTCCACGTCGGGCTCGGCCGCGAGCGCGGCTGCGAGAGATTCGGCGAAGATGCGGTGATCGTCGACCACGAGAACCCGGATACGAACCACAAAACCCCCAAGGGTCGGGGAACGGACGACGGCGGGTACGGCGCCCGGACCGGGTGATCCGCAGTCGCCGCGGCCGCCGCCGAGACATCTCTGCACTACCCAGACCGGACGTCGTACCCGACTTGTCTCGACCCCTGAATCAACACCGGCCCCCACCGGCGTCACGCTCAGCGTAGGGCCGGCACGGTCTCGCGGTTGGCCGAATAGCAGAAGTTTTTCGAGCGATTTTCCGGCGGGGTCGTCCAGAACAGCTCCGGCCGTGGCTTGTTTTCGACCATCGGGTCGCTTCGGAATCGGCTTTCCACACGGGCTCGTGCCACGGGCAGTTGCACGGGGTGCGTTCCACCCCGCTCGCGCACGCCGGGCGCCCGCGCGGAGCGCCCGTACACGGCGCCCGCCCGCACGCGCGCACGCCCCCCGCGCCGGGAAGGCGCGAGGGGCGTGGACCACGCGGACGGACGGGAGCGGTGCCGGTCGCGGGTCACCCGTCGCCGGTCGCCCGTCACCCGTCACCCGTCACCCGTCACCCGTCGTCGGTCAGGAACGCTGCGCGCGGGCGAAGTTCCAGGCGTCCGTGACGATGTTGGTGAGGTCCGAGCGGGTCGGGGTCCACCCCAGCCGCTCGCGGGCCGTGCGCGCCGAGGCCACCAGGACCGCCGGGTCGCCCGGGCGGCGCGGGGCGACGACCGCGGGGACCTCGCGGCCGGTGACCCGGCGGACGGTGTCGACGACCTCGCGGACGGAGAACCCCTTGCCGTTGCCGAGGTTGCAGATCAGGTGCTCGCCCTCGGTGGCGACGCGCAGGGCCGCGAGATGGGCCTCGGCCAGGTCCGCGACGTGGATGTAGTCGCGTACGCAGGTGCCGTCGGGGGTCGGGTAGTCCTCGCCGTACACCGCGATCGACTCGCGTTCGCCGAGGGCGACCTGGAGGACCAGCGGGATCAGGTGGGTCTCGGGGTCGTGGCGCTCGCCGAGCCCCCGGTAGGCGCCCGCCACGTTGAAGTAGCGCAGTGAGACCGCGGCGAGGCCGTGGGCGACGCACTCGCCCGCGATCATGTGGTCGACGGCCAGCTTCGAGGCGCCGTACGGATTGCCGGGAGCCGTCAGGGAGGCCTCGGTCAGCGGGCCGTCGACCGGCTCGCCGTAGGTGGCGGCGGTGGAGGAGAAGACCAGCCTGCGCACGCCGGCGTCGCGCATCGCGGTCATCAGGGCGAGGGTGCCGCCCACGTTGTTGTCCCAGTACTTGCCGGGGTCGGCGACGGATTCCGCGACCTGTGAGGAGGCCGCGAAGTGCAGGACGGCGTCGAAGGACGGGTCCAGGTACTCGGCGGCGTCCTGGATCCGCCCGTTGATCAGGGTGGCGCCCGCCGGGACGCCCTCTCCGAAGCCGGTGGACAGGTTGTCGAGGATCGTGACCTCGTGGCCCGCCTCCAGCAGGTGGGCGGCCACGACGCTGCCCACGTATCCGGCTCCACCTGTGACCAGGTACTTGCTCACTCGTCTGTCGCCTCTCGCCGGGAAGGCACGCGGGAACACGTGCCGCCCCCCGGCTTACCCGATCCGAGCGCTCAGGGGAAAGCGCCGCCCGTCCCTCAATCGCGTTCGAAGGGCGGGGAGATGGATCGCACCGGTGGGACCGCCCGGTCCAGCAGGCCGGTACGGGCGGCCAGCGCGGCGGCCTCCAACCGGGAGCCCACGCCCAGTTTCATCAGCACCCGCTGCACGTGCGTGCGGGCGGTGCTCGGCGCGATGGCCATGCCCGCCGCGATGAGCCGGGTGTCCTCGCCCTCCGCGACCCGGACGAGCACCTCGATCTCGCGGGGGGTGAGCAGCCGCAGCAATCGGCTTCCCTCGTCGTCGGGTTGGGCGGCGGGGTTGAGCAACTCCCCGAACGCTCCCTGGAGCAGCTGCGGCGAGATCGCGACCTCCCCCGCCCGCGCCTTGGCGAGGGCCCGTTCCACGCCCTCGATGCGCTCGTCGTGGCGTACGTATCCGCAGGCGCCGGCGGCGAAGGCGGCGGCGATCCCGCGCGGGCTCGGCACCGGTCCGAGGACCACGACGGCGATCTGGGGGCGCTCCCGCTTGATGCGGACGACGGGCTCGAAGACCCCGGGCTCGGCGGGGACCGCGGTGCCGAAGAGACAGACCTCCGGGGACCGGTTGATGACCAGTTCGGCCGCGCCGACGGCCGGCGCGGCCGCGGCGAGCACCCGGTGGCCGCGCAGTTTCAGGGCCGAGGCGAGCGCCTCGGCCAGCAGCCGGTGCTCGTCGACCACCATGACCCGTACGCCCATGAGGGCACCCTCCCCCGCTCCTCTGCCCCGGCAAGCTACACGCTTGTTCGACGGGGCGTCCTCGTTACCGCGCAGAAGCCCCCGGAAGGGCGGACCTTCCGGGGGCTTCGGGGTGTCGCGGTGGCGGGATCAGCTCGCGCTGAAGGACACGAACAGGTAGTCCGGGTCGCCGCCGGAGCGCGGCTTGCTCACCGATCGGCGCGAGATGAAGAGCTTCCCGTCGTGGTAGCGGTACTCGGAGAACTCCGGCGAGAAGTCACCGGTCTCGGCGCGCTGGGTCTCCTTGTCCGCCGGGTTCTCCATGAGGAGGGTTTCCTTCATCGTCGTGCCGTCGATGCTGACGATCTGGCCGCCCTTGTCGTACGGGGGCTCCTTGTAGGCGATGACGTTCGACCCGTCCATGCGCAGCGGGTAGAGCTGGTACTTCTCACCCGCGTCGGCGCGGTCGCTGGTCTGCTTGCCGGTCTCCAGGTCGAAGGAGAGCAGCTCGTTGGTGCGGCCGTAGGAGGACTGGCCCTGGTGCTCGTAGGAGGGCAGGTAGAGCTTGCCGTTGCCGACGAGCATGCCGGTGCACTTCTCGACCTCGGTGCTGCCGCACTTGCCGGCGAAGTTGCCGGAGTTCAGCGGGATGCGGGCCTTCAGCTCTCCCTTGGGGTCGATGACGAAGAGGTCGCTGACGCCGGTGGCGTTCTTGGCGGTCTTGCCGACGTCGGCGCCGACGATCAGGGGCTTCGTGGACACGATGGAAGCCCACTCGATGCCCTCGGAGAGCTTGTACGAGGAGGTGGGAGCACCGGTGGCCGGGTCGAGGGCCTGGGCGATCAGGTTCCGCTCGGCGCCGCTGCCGCACTTGCGCATGACGGCGAGGGCCTCGCCGCCCGCGTAGCCGTAGTCGTAGCAGCCTTCGGCGTCGACCTTGGGGGTCCACAGGGACTTGCCGTCGGCGAGGTTCCAGGCCGCACCGCCGTTGGTTCCGCCGGCGGCGACGGTCTGGCCGCTGAGGGTGACCTCGTCGAAGGAGGCGGGCCTGTCGCCGGAGGTGGCGCCCTTGACGTTGCCGGACCACAGGAGCTTGCCCGCGTTCAGGTCGATGACGCCGACCTGGGTGCAGGGCGGGTACTTGCTCTCCGCCGTCGGCTGGGTGGGCCGGAAGAGGATGGCCGACTTGTTGTCGCTGACGTGGTGGGTGGCGGCGCAGATCTCCCCGGGAAGGGGCACCTCCCACTTCTTGCCGCCGTCGACGAGGTTGTAGCCGACGATCTTGCCGATGTCCGACTTGACGTACGTGGTGTCGGTGATCCAGGAACCCGGGACCTGGACGGTGTCGGTCGGCGTCGGGCTCGGCAGGTTCAGCAGCACCTTGGACTTGGGGTTGCCGGGGGCCTTCTCCTTGCCGCCCGCGCCGACCGCCGCCTTGTCGTCGCCCGGGCTCCCGGTCGGGTCGCCCTTCGCGGTGGGCGTGGAGCCGCCGTCGTCGCCGGAGACGTACCAGAAGCCGCCGCCGATGATGAGGACGATGGCGAGCAGGGCCGCACCGACGATCATCAGCTGGTTGCGCTGGTCACGGTTGCCGCCGGGGGCGCCGCCGGACGGGACGGAGGCCGCGTACATGGGGGCGGTGGGGTGGCCGAAGGCGGGCGGCGGAGTGCCGGCGCCGGGCTGCTGCGGGTAGCCGTACGCGGGTGCGCCGGGCGGCTGTTGCGGGTAGCCGTACGAGGGCGCGCCGGGCGGCTGCTGCGGGACCGGCGGCGGGGTGGACGGCAGTGGCGGGGTGGAGAACCCGCCGGGCGGGGGGTCCTGCGGGGCGCCGAAGCCGCCGGACGGCGGCCGGTTGGGGGGCGGCGGGGTGCTCATGGGGTGCCATTGCCTCTCGGTGGGGGGCTCGGTGGGCGGCTCGGTGGGTTCGTTCACTTGCCGAAGACCATCAGGAGCTTCTCGTCCTTGCCCTTGGCGAGCAGGCGGGTCACGGAGATGTACAGACGTCCGTCGACGTAGTCGATCCTCGGGTTGTAGAAGGAGTTCTCGACAGCGGACGCGGGCCCGGACGGGTTGCGCAGGGTCGCGGCGGGTTCGCCGCCGCCGGCGGGATAGGTGAGGATCTCGCCGCCCTTGTCCTGCTCCGCGGCGCGGTAGGCGACCAGTTGTCCGTTCACGGCCTTCACGGGGGTGAGGGTCCGCTTCTCGCCGGCCGGGGCGCGCCACTTCACCTTGCCGGTGCCGAGGTCGAAGGCGACGAGTTCGTTGCCCGTGCCGGCGGCCGGGGTGGTCGGCAGGTAGAGGGTGTTGGAGTCGACCACGGCGCCGCGGCACACCTCGACGGATCCGAAGAGGCTGCCCCCGCACTTGTTGGCGAAACTGCCCTCGCCGGTGACGCTGGTGCGCTGCTTCCCGTCGGGTCCGAGGACCACGATGGCGCGTTCCTTCTTGTCCTTGTCGCTGATGTCGAGGACGAGCGGGTCCAGCGAGTAGACGCTGGTCACGTCGTGGTTCTTGGGAAGTCGGTAGTTCCAGGTCGCCTTGCCGGTGACCGGGTCGGCGTCGTGGACCTCGACGGTGTGGTCGTCGTCGTAACAGGTCGCGATGGCGATCATCCTGTTGTTGCCGGCGATGTAGCTCCCGGGCTTGCATCCCTCGGCCTGGGCGCTGCCGAAGAGCTTGTCGCCGGTGCTGACCTTGAAGGCGCTCGCGGTGGTGGACCGGTTGACGCCGACGGTGTCCCCGGTGATCGACAGGGTGGGGCTGGTCATGATGTCGAACAGGCCCTCCTTGGGCACCGCCTTCGTCCACCCCGCCTTGCCCGTCTTGAGGTCGACCAGTCGCATCTGGTTGCAGATGGACCTGTCCGACTCGCCGTCCTTGAACATGACGACGGTCTTGCCGTCGGTGGTGGTGTCGGGGGTGACGCCGCACAGTTCGGTGGGGAAGGACAGCGTCCACTTCTCCTTGCCGTCCGCGACGGCGAAGCCCGTGAGGGACTTCCACACGCTCTTGACGACGGTGTCGCCGACGATCCACTGACCGTTCGCCGCGACGCCGGCCCCGGGTCCGTCCACCTTGCTGTTCTTGAGCCAGAGGACCTTGTCCTCGCCCTGCTTGCGGCCGGCGTTGAGGTCCTCCTGGTCACCGCTGCCGTTGCCGCTGCCGTCGCCCTTGTCCACGGAGGCCGAGACGGAGGGCTTGGCGTCGGCGGGCGTCGAGGCCTGCGCGACGGGCTTCCCGGCCTCGTCGTCCCCCTTGCCGAAGACGAACCAGGCGCCGGTGCCGAGGACGAGCACGCCCGCGACGGACGCCGCGATGACGATCAGCAGCTTCTGCCGGCGCTGCCCGCCGGGGCCCGCGGGGCCGCCCGGCGGCGGGCCGGGCGGCATGGGCGGCGGGTATCCGTAGCCGGGGTGCGCCTGTTGCTGCGGGACGGTCGGCGGCTGTTGGGCGTACGGGTTCGCGCCTTGGGGCGGGAACCCGTAGCCGGGCTGCGGCGGGCCCGGGAGGTGTCCGTAACCGGAAGGTGTGGGTGGCTGGTTCGGCGGCTGGGGCGGCTCGGTCATCAGCGCATACCTTCGGCGTCAGGAGGTCAGGGAGGGTGGAGGATGCCCTTTCTATCACTGACACCGTTCTTGTGCCGGGCCGGTCCGGCCCCTGTTCCCAAGGGCGGACCGGCCTGTGACTCGGCCGTTATCGGGCCGGTCGGCGTGGCTGGAAGACGACGATCACGCGTCTTCGGCGAGTTCCAACCAGCGCATCTCCAAATCGTCCCGCTCGGAGATGAGTTCGCGCAGCTCGGCGTCGAGCTTGGCGACCTTGTCGTAGTCGGTGGAGTTCTCGGCGATCTGCGCGTGCAGGTTCGACTCGCGGTCCGACATCTTGTTGAGCTGCCGCTCGATCTTCTGGAGTTCCTTCTTGGCCGCGCGGGAATCGCCGGAGGCCGTCGACTTCGCGGCGGCCGGGGCGGGCGCCGGGGCCGCGGCGTCGATCATCCGCTTCCGGCGCTCCAGGTACTCGTCGAGGCCGCGCGGCAGCATGCGCAGGCTCGCGTCCCCGAGCAGGGCCATCACCGTGTCGGTGGTGCGCTCGATGAAGAACCGGTCGTGGGAGATCACGATCATCGAGCCGGGCCAGCCGTCGAGGAGGTCCTCCAGCTGCGTCAGGGTCTCGATGTCGAGGTCGTTGGTGGGCTCGTCGAGGAAGAGGACGTTGGGCTCGTCCATCAGCAGGCGCAGGATCTGCAGCCGGCGCCGCTCACCGCCGGACAGGTCGCCGACGGGCGTCCACTGCTTCTCCTTGGTGAAGCCGAACTGCTCGCAGAGCTGTCCCGCCGTCATCTCGCGGCCCTTGCCGAGGTCGACACGGTCGCGGACCCGCTGGACCGCCTCCAGGACGCGCAGCGACGGGTCGAGTTCGCCGACCTCCTGGGAGAGGTAGGCGAGCCTGACGGTCTTGCCTACGGTGACGGTGCCGGCGGCGGGCTGGGTCTCGCCCTGGGTGCGGGCGGCCTCGGCGAGGGCGCGCAGCAGGGAGGTCTTGCCGGCGCCGTTGACGCCGACCAGGCCGACGCGGTCGCCGGGGCCGAGGTGCCAGGTCAGGTGCTTGAGCAGCGTCTTGGGCCCGGCCTGGACGGTGACGTCCTCCAGGTCGAACACGGTCTTGCCGAGGCGTGCGTTGGCGAACTTCATCAGCTCGGAGGTGTCGCGCGGCGGCGGCACGTCGGCGATGAGCTCGTTGGCGGCCTCGATGCGGTAGCGGGGCTTGGAGGTGCGGGCGGGGGCGCCGCGGCGCAGCCAGGCCAGCTCCTTGCGCATCAGGTTCTGCCGCTTGGACTCCTCGGTGGCGGCGATGCGGTCGCGCTCCGCGCGGGCGAAGACGTAGTCGCTGTAGCCGCCCTCGTACTCGTGGACGTCGCCGCGCTGCACGTCCCACATGCGGGTGCAGACCTGGTCGAGGAACCACCGGTCGTGGGTGACGCAGACGAGTGCGGAGCGGCGTTCCTGGAGGTGGCGGGCCAGCCAGGAGATGCCCTCGACGTCGAGGTGGTTGGTGGGCTCGTCGAGTACGAGGAGGTCCTGGTCCGCGATGAGCAGTTGGGCGAGGGCGATGCGCCGGCGCTCGCCGCCGGAGAGCGGGCCGATGACGGTGTCCAGGCCCTGGCCGAAGCCGGGCAGGTCCAGGCCGCCGAAGAGGCCGGTCAGCACGTCGCGGATCTTGGCGTTGCCGGCCCACTCGTGGTCGGCCATGTCCCCGATGATCTCGTGCCGGACGGTGGCCGAGGGGTCCAGCGAGTCGTGCTGGGTGAGGACGCCCATGCGCAGTCCGCCGTTCTGGGTGACCCGACCGGTGTCGGGTTCCTCCAGCTTGGCGAGCATCCGGATGAGGGTGGTCTTGCCGTCGCCGTTGCGGCCGACGACACCGATCCGGTCCCCCTCGGACACGCCGAGGGAGATGCCGTCGAGCAGGGCACGGGTTCCGTACACCTTGCCGACTGCCTCGACATTGACCAGATTGACGGCCATCAGACGCGCTCCAGGGAAGGGGTGTGGATCAGCCCCTCAGCCTAACCCTCCGGGGGGAGGCGGACCGTTCCACCAGGAGCCACCCGCCGAGCGCCATCGCGATGGCGGCGGGCGCGGTGACCGGAAGGGCGATCAGGGTGGCGCTGTGGCCCTCCAGCAGCCCCCCGAGGCCGGTCGTCGACAGGCCGAGGATCCCGAGGAGGCAGAGGGTGATCCCCAGGGCGGCGCGGGGCCCGGATCCGGGGCGGGCGCCGCCGCGCACGGGCGCCTCGAAGCGTCGGAAGGCGGCGACGAGCACGCCGGTCAGCGCGGCGGCGAGGAGCAGGCGGACGGGGACCTGCGCCCACCAGGCGGCGCCGGCGGGCTCGGGGAGCGTGAGGCCGAGGCCGATCTGGGCGGCGTACACGGCCAGCATGGCGGTGAGGTGCCAGAGGAAGGCGGTCATGGCGATCCCGTTGGCGGCGACGACGCCCCGCCAGACGCGGGGCCGGGCCACCCAGGCGGCGGCGGGCCGGGCGAGGAGCTGCACGGCGCCGACCAGCCACATGCCGTGGCAGAGCAGGGCCAGGGTGGGCGGAGCCATGTTGGACACCTTCTCGCCGGGCATCCCGACCATGGAGAGCGGGTACGGCCCGTACGCGACGAGGAGCGCGGCTCCCGCGAGGCCGGCGGCGGCGAGGACGGCGGGGCGGGTGAGTCGCCCGTCGGCGCGCAGGAAGCCGAGCTGGTGCACGGCGAGCCAGACGAAGGCGAAGTTCAGGAACTCGACGTAGGGGACGCCGAGCGCGAAGCGCAGCACGTCGGTGAGGGCGGCGGCGCCGGCGAGGCCGGCGAAGGCGGCCCAGCCGCGGCGCTCGTGCAGCTTCAGCAACGGCGGGGTGAAGGCGACCATGGCGAGGTAGATCCCGATGAACCACAGCGGTTGCGTCACCAGCCGCAGCGCGGCGCCGGCGAGCGGCCCCCGGTCGGCGCCGGCGAGTTGCACGACGAGGGCGCAGGCGGTCCACACGCCGACGAAGACGAGGGTGGGGCGCAGCAGCCGCTGGAGCCGGGCGCGCAGGAAGGAGGCGTAGACCGGGCCGTCCGTCGTGCGGGTGAGGGAGCGGTACGAGAGGGCGTGCGAGAAGCCGCCGACGAAGAAGAACACGGGCATCACCTGGAACGCCCAGGTGAGCGGCTGGAGGTCGGGCACGACCCCGAGCAGGTTCCCCATGCCGTCGGGGCCGACGGCGGCCATCAGCCAGTGCCCGAGGACCACGGTCGCGAGCGAGGCGACCCGCAACAGGTCGACGTACCGGTCCCGAGTGGCGGGCGTGGCCGCGGCCATTTCGCTTGCGGTGACTGTCATGGGGCCACGGTCGCCCGCCGCACGGGGGCCCCGACAGAGTGCGGGTACTCATGTCCGGTCTGGGTACCGCCCCGCCGCCGGGGCCGGGGAACGGCCGCGCCGGCGGGGCGGGGCCGGTCAGAGCAGGGTCGCGCCGGGGGCCGGGGAGGAGGCCACGCGGGTGGCGCGGCAGAGCCCGGAGGCGTCGAGGACGGCGGCGACCTCGACCGCCGCCTCGGGGTCGCGGACCAGGAACGCCGTCGTGGGCCCGGAGCCGGAGACCAGCGCGGCGAGCGCCCCGGCCCCGGTGCCGGCGGCGAGGACGGACGCGAGCTGCGGGCGCAGTGACAGGGCGGCGGGCTGGAGGTCGTTGACCAGGGTGGGGGCGAGGGCGTCGGGGTCGCCGGAGGCCAGGGCGGCCAGCAGTGCCGGGGACGCCTGGGGGGCGGGGACGTCGCGGCCTGCGGCGAGCCGGTCGAACTCCCGGAAGACGGCCGGGGTGGAGAGTCCGCCGTCCGCGACGGCGAAGACCCAGTGGAAGGTGCCGGCGGGGACGGGGGTGAGGATCTCGCCCCGTCCGGTGCCCAGCGCGGCGCCGCCGACCAGGCTGAACGGCACGTCGCTGCCGAGTTCCGCGCAGATGTCGAGGAGTTCGGTCATCGGGGTGTTCAGGCCCCAGAGGGCGTCGCAGGCCACCAGGGCGGCGGCGCCGTCGGCGCTGCCGCCGGCCATGCCGCCCGCGACGGGGATGTTCTTCGCGATGTGCAGGTGCACGTCCGGGGAGAGCCCGGCCCGCCCGGCCAGGATCTCGGCGGCGCGTGCGGCGAGGTTGGTGCGGTCCAGGGGCACCTGGTCGGCGTCGGGTCCCTCGCAGGTCACCTTGGTCCCGGCGGCCGGGGTCGCGGTGACCTCGTCGTACAGGGACACGGCCAGGAAGACGTTGGCGAGGTCGTGGAAGCCGTCGGGTCGGGCGGCGCCGACCGCCAGTTGGACGTTGACCTTCGCGGGGACCCGTACGGTGACGGGCCCGGCCGGGGAGTCGGTCGCCCGCGCGGCCGGGTACTCGGTCGCGTGCTCGCTCACAGTGCGGGCCTCTGCGCGGCGGGCTTGTTCTCGGCGATGGCCGCGAACTCCTCGACCGTCAGGGACTCCCCGCGGGCCTGCGGGGAGATGCCGGCGGCGACCAGGGCGGCCTCGGCGCCCGCCGCCGAGCCGGCCCAGCCGGCCAGCGCGGCGCGCAGGGTCTTGCGGCGCTGCGCGAAGGCGGCGTCCACGACGGCGAAGACCTCGGCCTTGGAGGCGGTCGTCTTGATCGGTTCGGCGCGCCGGACCAGCGAGACGAGTCCGGAGTCGACGTTCGGCGCGGGCCAGAAGACCTTGCGGCCGATGGAGCCCGCGCGCTTGACGTGGGCGTACCAGTTGGCCTTGACGGAGGGCACTCCGTACACCTTGTTGCCGGGCTCGGCGGCGAGCCGGTCGGCGACCTCCGCCTGCACCATGACGAGGGTCCGCTCGATGGTCGGGAACCGGTCGAGCATGGTCAACAGCACCGGGACCGCCACGTTGTAGGGCAGGTTCGCGACGAGCGCGGTCGGCGCCGGACCGGGCAGCTCGGTGACGAGCATCGCGTCGGAGTGCACGAGGGAGAAGCGGTCCTTGCGGGCCGGCATCCGTGCCTCGATGGTGGCGGGCAGGGCGGCGGCCAGGATGTCGTCGATCTCGACGGCGACGACCCGGTCGGCGGCCTCCAGCAGCGCGAGCGTCAGCGAGCCCAGGCCCGGGCCGACCTCGACGACCACGTCGTCGGGGCGCACCTCGGCGGTGCGGACGATCCGACGGACCGTGTTGGCGTCGATGACGAAGTTCTGACCCTTCTGCTTCGTCGGCCGGACGCCGAGTACGGCGGCCAGCTCCCGGATGTCGGCCGGGCCGAGAAGGGCGTCGGGGGTCGTGCTCTCGGGCTGCTGCTCTGCGGTGCTCACCGGTAAAGCCTACGGCCGCAGTGGGGCCACGGAGTCGCCCCCCGCTGCACGTAGAGCTTCTTGGCCCGGTACGTCTGCTCCGTCCCCGGCGCGTCCTGCGGGCGTCCGCTGCCGCCGAGGGCCTGCCAGGTCCGTACGTCGAACTGGTACAGCCCTCCGTAGGTCCCCGACGGGTCGGTGGCGTCCGGCCGGCCGCCGGACTCGCACCGGGCCAGCGCCCCCCAGTCGAGGCCGTCGGCCCCGGCGACGGAGTCGGGCAGGACCTTCGTGCCGACCTTCACGAGCCGGTTGACGGGTGCGCGGACGATCTCGTCGGCGAGCCGGCGGGGCGGCCGGCGGACCCCGTTGACGGTGCGCAGGCCGTAGGTGACCCGGCGGGTCCCGGGCCGGCCGACCCGTTCGACGACCTCGGTGCCGGCGAACAGGTCGTCGTCCCTGACCCACTCGATCTCGTACGGGATGCGCTCCTCGCGGACCTCGCGGGTACCGGTGATGCGCAGGACGGTCACGATCTGGCCGTCGCGCGGGAAGTCGGTCGGCGGGACGGAGGTGCTGTCCTGGCCGTGCAGGCTGATGCCGGCCTCGTCGAGGGCCTCCTGGACGGTGGCGGCGTTGGTGCGGACGGTGGTCTCGCGGCCGTCGGCCAGGAAGGTGACGCCGCGTTCCGTACGGACGTCGAGGGTGAGGCCGCTGCGCGGCACGGGGGTGGTGCGGGGGGCGGAGAGGTGGGCGCCCTCGACGCGGATGCCGAGCCGGCGCAGCGCGCCCTCGACGGTGCGGGAGGTGGTCCACACCTGGCTGCGTTGGCCGTCGAGGGTGAGGCGCAGGGGTCGCCCGTAGCGGACGACGACGTCCTCGCCGTCGTCGAGGGCGCTGCCGCGGGCCGGGGCGACGAGGTCGTGGGGGCCGACTCCGAGGCCTTCCGCGGCGAGGAGTTCATCGACCCCGTCGGCGAAGGTGTGCAGGGACCTCGGGACTCCGTCGACGGTGAGCCGAACCGATTTGTCTGCGGCGACGAACGCGGTGGTGCCGCCGGCGAGGAAGGCGACGACGAGCGCCTGCGGGACGATCCGCCGCCAGGTGTCGGCCGCGGTGCCGGTGGAGCGGCGGGACCGGGACCGGGCGGGGGCGGACTCCACGAGCGTGGGGGTCGGGCCCGCACCCGCCGGACCCTGTCCCACCGTTCCCGCGCCGGTGGGGACGGTGGTGGGGAGCGGTCGCCTGCGGCGGCCGGCGGCCGGCTCCTCCGGTGCCTCGGGGGCGGCGACCGCTCCCCGGCGCCGCCCCGAGCCGGGGGCCGCCGGGATCCCCAGGGTGCCCGGGGCTCCGGTGTACCCCGTCGGGGCGAGCCCGGGCCCGGTGTCCGGGCGGCGTCGGCGTCCCGGGCCGGCGGGCTCCTCGACCGGCGGCCCGTGGGGCGACAGGAGCGTGTCGGCGCCCGGGTCGTACCCCCGGGACCACCCGGGCTCGCGGGGGTTGCGGCGGCGCGCGGCCCTCGGCGCGGGCACACCGGACACGGGCACCGCGGGGAGGGTGGCGGCGTCCGGGCGGGCCACCGCGTCGGCGGGGCCGGGATCCGCGCCGGGCGCGCGTCGCGCCGGCTCGGGCCACACCGGTTCGGGATCTCGTTCCGTGACGCGCGCGGCCCCCGGCGGCCCCGACGGCCCCGGATCCCAGGACTCCGGCACCGCCCCGGCCGGGGTCGGGGGCGCCGGGTACGCCTCCGGGACGGGACCGACGGGACCGCCGCCACGGCGGTGACTGCCCTGGGTATCGCTCACGACGCTCGCTCCACTGGTCCGGCCCCGCTGGTTCGGGCAGGGCACCCTAACGGGAACGACCGTCACGCACCAAAGTCGTTCGGTTACGCAGCGTGTCAGGCGAACGGGTGTGTCAGAGCGACGGGTTCGTCAGAGCGGCGCGCTTGTCAGAGCGCGGCGCCGGGGCTCGGCGGGACGTAGTCGAAGGCGCGCGCCGTGTTGGCGGCCAGGGCGGTCGCCATGGCGTCCTCGTCGAGGCCCCGGACGGCCGCCATGGCCCGCACGGTGACCGGGATCAGGTACGGGGCGTTGGGTCGGCCGCGGTAGGGCGCCGGGGTGAGGTACGGGGCGTCGGTCTCCACGAGCACCAGTTCCAGCGGGGCCACGGCGAGGGCCTCGCGCAGCGGGGCGGCGTTCTTGAAGGTGACGGTGCCGGCGAAGGACATGTAGTAGCCGGCGGCGGCGCACTCGCGGGCCATCTCGGCGTCCCCCGAGTAGCAGTGGAAGACGGTGCGTTCGGGCGCGCCCTCCTCGCGCAGGATGCGCAGCACGTCGGCGTGGGCCTCGCGGTCGTGGATGACCAGGGCCTTGCCCCGGCGCTTGGCGATCTCGATGTGGGCGCGGAAGGAGCGCTCCTGCGCCGCCATGCCCTCGGGGCCGGTGCGGAAGAAGTCGAGGCCGGTCTCGCCGACCGCCTTCACGTGGTCGAGCGCCGCGAGGGCCTCGATCTCGGCGAGCGCCTCGTCGAGGGCGCCGTCGCCGCCGCCGGCCCGGGCTCCCTGCCGGGACCAGCCGTCCGGATCGCCGTGAACGATGCGGGGGGCCTCGTTCGGGTGGAGGGCGACGGCCGCGTGGACGTTCGCGTACGCGGCGGCGGTCTCGGCGGCCCAGCGCGAGCCCTTCACGTCGCAGCCCACCTGCACGACGGTGGTCACGCCCACCGAGGCGGCCTTGGCAAGGCCCTCCTCGACGGTGCCCGACTGCATGTCCAGGTGGGTGTGGGAATCGGCGACCGCCACCCGCAGCGGTTCGGGCGGCGGGGGCGGTGCGTCGTTGGCGGTACGGCTCATACGGCCGATCCTATGACCGGGGCTCCGGGACGCCTCCCCGCGTCCCGTGCGGGAGCGGGCTCAGGACCGGCGGAACCGCCGCGTCAGCCGGGCCAGCAGTCCCGGGCGCCCCTCCCCTTCGGTCCCGGGCACCGACCCCGGGGCGGCGTGCGCCCGGGGCGACTTGCGGGGCTTGGGGGTGCGCGGGGTGTTCGCCCCGGCCGGGACGGGTCCGGCGATGCCGGGCGCCACGGGGTGGTGGTAGAGCCGGTCGAGCGTGCCGAGCACCGACTTGACCTGACCCTCGCGCATGATGCGGACCACGTGGCCGCCGCAGTTCACGCACGTCGGGTTGGAGAGCGGGGACGGGACCCGTTCGCCCTGCACCGTGTAGACGATGACGGGCCGGCCCTCGGCGTCGACGTGGTGCTCTATCTCGTAGCCCTGCTCCCAGCCGTATCCGCACTTCATGCAGGCGAACGAGTACGCCTCGTGCACGGTCGGGACGTCGCGCTTCAAGGGCGCGGGGACGACGGGGGATTCGACGGTGGCGGCGACGACGGGTCCGGGTACCGGGGTGTCTGCGATCTCGGTCATGCCAGCTCCTCTGTTCCACTGGTGCATAGCCAGTGGACGCCTCTGGAGGCGGGAGCGCATCAGGCCCTGTCGACTGTTGGACGGCCTTTGGCCGAGTCATGCCCAAAGTGCCCGATACACGGCCTGAGCTTTGCTTTTCAGGCCCGGTCTTTTCCGATTCCGGGCACCTTTTGTGCCGCGTTCTTTGCCGCGACGACCGCGTCGAAAACGTCCCGCTTGGGTACGCCCGCCTCGGCGGCGACGGCGGCGATGGCCTCCTTGCGACGCTCCCCCGCCTCCTCTCGCACCCGCACCCTGCGCACCAGCTCCTCGTCGTCCACGTCGCCGGGGCCGGCGGCCGGGGCGCCCTCGACGACGACCGTGATCTCCCCGCGCACGCCCTCGGCGGCCCACTCCGCCAGCTCGCCGAGCCCGCCGCGCTTGACCTCCTCGTACGTCTTGGTCAGTTCGCGGCAGACGGCGGCCCGCCGGTCGGCGCCGAAGACCTCGGCCATGGCGGCCAGGGTGTCGTCGAGCCGGTGGGGCGCCTCGAAGTAGACGAGGGTGCGGCGCTCCGACTCGACCTCGCGCAACCGGCCGAGGCGCTCGCCGGCCTTGCGCGGCAGGAAGCCCTCGAAGCAGAACCGGTCCACGGGCAATCCGGACAGGGCGAGCGCGGTCAGCACGGCGGAGGGCCCCGGCACGGCGGTGACCTTGATGTCCTTCTCCACGGCGGCGGCGACCAGCCGGTAGCCGGGGTCGGACACCGAGGGCATGCCGGCGTCGGTGACCAACAACACGCGCTTGCCGGCCTCCAGGGCCTCGACCAGCTCGGGTGTGCGCGCGGACTCGTTGCCCTCGAAGTACGACAGGACGCGCCCGGTGGTGTGCACCCCGAGCCCCTGGGTCAGCCTCCGCAGCCGCCGGGTGTCCTCGGCGGCGACCACGTCGGCCCGCTCCAGCTCGGCCCCGAGCCGGGGAGGGGCGTCGGCGAGATCGCCGATCGGGGTGCCGGCGAGCACGAGCACACCGGTGGAAGGGGAGGTATCGGCGCCGCGGGGCTGGTCAGTCGTCACCCGCCCATCCTCTCAGGAGCCCCAGCCGGCACGCCCCGGGCCGCCCCGGCGCTGGGGTTCCCGCGGACGCGTTCCCTACGATGACCCGGTGACCAGTACCGCGACGCCGCCGCCCAGCCCCGCGGGGGCCCCGCCCGCCCCCTCGGACGGACGCGACTCCGAGCCCGAGCCGTCCGTCTGGCTCCGCCGTCTGCGGGGCTTCGGCTACGCGCCGCGGACCCCGGACGCGGACGTCCGCACCCGCCTCGTGCCCCCGTACGCCCGCCCCTCCGCACAGTTGTGGACGGCGCTCGGCGTGCCGGCCGCGGCGGCGGTCACCTGGCAGCGGGTCCTGGCGTGGGTCGGACCGCTGCTGGTGGCCCTGGTCGCCGGGGTGCTGCGGTTCGTGCACCTGGGCAGCCCCAAGGCGGTGATATTCGACGAGACGTACTACGCCAAGGACGCCTGGGCCACGATCCGGCAGGGCTACGAGGCGAGTTGGCCCAAGGACATCGACAAGTCGATCCTGTCCGACCCGGACGGGGTGGCGTTGCCGCTGGACCCGGGCTACGTCGTGCACCCGCCGGTCGGCAAATGGGTGATCGGCATCGGCGAGTGGATGTTCGGCTTCGATCCGTTCGGCTGGCGGTTCATGACCGCCGTGCTCGGCACGCTGTCCGTGCTGATGCTGTGCCGGATCGGCCGCCGGCTCTTCCGCTCCACCTTCCTGGGCTGCCTGGCGGGCGCGCTGCTGGCGGTGGACGGCCTGCACCTGGTGATGAGCCGCACGGCCCTCCTCGACCTGGTGCTGATGTTCTTCGTCCTGGCCGCCTTCGGGGCGCTGGTCGTCGACCGGGACAAGGCCCGGGCGAAACTCGCGGCGGCGCTCCCCGTGGACGAGGACGGGCGCACCCGTCCCGACCTCGCCGTCGCGGAGACACTGCGGCTGGGTTGGCGCCCGTACCGGATCCTGGCGGGCGTCTGCCTGGGCCTGGCGTTCGGCACCAAGTGGAACGGCCTGGTGATCCTGGCCTTCTTCGGGATCCTGACCGTGCTGTGGGACGCGGCCGCGCGCCGCACCGCCGGCGCGGGCGCCCCGTACGCGGCGATGCTGCGCAAGGACGCGCTGCCCGGCTTCCTCTCCACGGTGCCGGTGGCCATCGGCGTGTACCTGGCGTCGTGGACGGGCTGGATCCTCAGCCCCGACAACGGCAAGGGCGGCTACTTCCGCGACTGGGCCGCCAAGAACGACCAACACAGCTCGCTGTCCTTCCTGCCCGAATGGCTGCGGAGCCTGTGGCACTACGAGACCGAGGTCTACAAGTTCCACGTGGGCCTGACCTCGGGCCACACCTACGAGTCGAACCCGTGGAGCTGGCTCGTGCTCGGCCGGCCCGTCTCGTACTTCTACGAGTCCCCCGCACCCGGCACGGACGGCTGCCCGGCCACGGAGACCGCCAAGTGCGCCCGCGAGGTACTGGCCCTGGGCACACCCCTGCTCTGGTGGGCCGGCTGCTTCGCGCTGCTGTACGTCCTGTGGCGGTGGCTGTTCCGCCGCGACTGGCGGGCGGGCGCCATCACGTGCGCGCTGGCCGCCGGCCTGCTGCCCTGGTTCAACTACCAGGAGCGGACCATCTTCTTCTTCTACGCGGTGGTCTTCGTCCCGTACCTGTGCCTGGCCGTGGCGATGATGATCGGCGCGATGCTCGGCCCGGCGGGCTCCTCGGAACGCCGCCGCGCGATCGGCGCGATCGGCGCGGGCGTACTCGTCCTGCTGATCATCTGGAACTTCATCTACTTCTGGCCCATCTACACGGGCCAGTCCCTCCCGATGGACTCCTGGCGCGGCCGCATGTGGCTGGACACCTGGGTCTAGCAGCACAATCCGCGGGCCCGGCACCGGGAGGTGCCGGGCCCTCGGCATGTCGCGGGGCTCATCCCCGCGGCGTGCGGGGGCAGAACGGGGTCTGGCTGGAGGACTTCGCGCACGAGGGGCCATCCCCGCACGTGCGGGGAGCAGCGGGGGACACCAGCACCGTGGCCTGGTTCCTGGGGGCCATCCCCGCACGTGCGGGGAGCAGGCTTGCTGAGCTGGGACGGTATCCGGCTCGGCTGTCGCTTTGCAGCACTTTCGCCGATTCCGGCATACCGGGAGAACCCCATGGAACTCCCGGACCGGCATCCGGCCCGGCCGGGCCCCGTCGCATGGGGCGGAGCGCCGGGCGGACGGGCGACCCGACGGCCGCCCGCACCGGCACCGCCGAGGCGCCCGGTGCCGCGCCCATCGTCAACGCTCCGGCCCGGGCGCCCCGTTCGGCGTGTGACGGGGGGCACGTTCCGGTCCGGTAACAACGCGCGCAACACGCGCTCGCTCAGCGTAATGTCCACACCAGGGGTTCTTGAACATGTTCAGAGAACCGTGGTTCCTGGGGAGGGGACGCAAGTGAACGGGGCGGCGAAGGGTGCCATCATCGGCGGGGTTTTCCTCGCGATGATCGGCGGAGCCGGATACGGCATGTACTCACTGGTCGGCGACACCGGCGGGGGCAAGGACGACACGACCGACGGCACGACGGCGGCCGGCGCGTCGAGGGGAGAGGGGCCGGTCACCGAGAAGGAGACCTCCGAGGCCGCGAAGGGCTTCCTGACCGCGTGGGCGGCCGGGGACGAGCGCGCGGCGGCCGACTGGACGAACAACGCGTCCGAGGCACTGTCGGCGGTCGCCGACTTCAAGGCCAGGGCCTACGTGTCCAAGGCGGTGATCACTCCCGGCACCCCGAGCGGCACGACCGTGCCCTTCAAGGTCGAGGCCGAGGTCACCTACGAGGGCACGACCAAGCCCCTCGCGTACGAGTCCCGGCTCACCGTGGTCCGCGGACTCAGTACCGGGAAGGCCCTGGTCGACTGGCAGGCATCGGTGATCCATCCGGACCTCAAGCGCGGCGAGCGTCTGCGCGCGGGCACACCGGCCAGTCCCCCGGTCAAGCTGGTGGACCGCAACGACCAGGAACTGACCCCGGAGAAGTACCCGTCGCTGCGGCCCGTACTGGCCCAACTGCGCGAGGTCTACGGCGGCAAGGCCGGCGGCAAGGCGGGAGTGGAGCTGTGGATCGAACCGGCCACGGCTCCCACTCAGGACGGTGACGCCGGGCAGGACGGCGGCGGCCGACGCACGCTGTTGACCCTGGTGGCGGGGGAGCCGAGCACGCTCAAGACGTACCTGGACGCGAAGGTGCAGGCGGCGGCGGAGCAGGCGGTGGCCAAGTACCCGGAGTCCTCGGTGGTGGCCGTCAAGCCGAGCAACGGTCACATCCTGGCCATCGCCAACCACCGCAAGGACGGCTACAACGCGGCGATGACGGGCACGCGCGCACCCGGATCGACGATGAAGATCGTCACGGCGGCGATGCTGCTCGACCGGGGCAAGGTGGCCGCCGACAGGCCCGCCCCGTGCGACAAGACGGTCTCCTGGGGCGGCCGTTCCTTCCACAATCTGAGCAACTTCCAACTGCCGGCGGGCACGAACTTCTCCACGAGCTTCGCCAAGTCCTGCAACACCGCCTTCATCAAGCAGATCAAGGAGGTCGACGAGGACGCCGCGCTGTCGAAGGAGGCCACGGAGGTCTTCGGCATCGGCCTGGACTGGAAGACGGGCATCAAGTCCTTCGACGGCAAGGTCCCGGTGACGACCGGCGCGGAGTCGGCGGCCGAGTACATCGGGCAGGGCCAGATCACCATGAACCCGCTGAACATCGCGTCCATCACGGCGACGGCGCGCAGCGGCCGGTTCCACCAGCCGCTGTTGGTCTCCGCCGAGCTGGACGGCCGGCCGACCGCGACGGCGGCGCGCACGATGAAGTCGTCGGTGCGCGGCCAACTGGTGTCCATGATGCGGCTGACGGCGACCAGCGGTACCGGCGCCGAGGCGATGGCCTCGGTCGGCGGCGACAAGGGCGCGAAGACCGGCTCGGCGGAGGTGGACGGCGCGGCGAGCCCGGACAGTTGGTTCACGGGCTTCAGCGACGACGTGGCGGCGGCGGCGATGGTCGAGGGCGGTGGCCACGGCGGTGACGCGGCGGGCCCGATCGTGGCGGCGGTCCTGCGTTCCTGATCCGGCCGGGGTGATCGCGGGCCCGCCCTGCGGGTCGCGGTCGCCGTTCGAGCCGGGCGGGACTTCGAAAGCACCTCGGCGACGGGACGACACCGAGGCCCAGGGTGGCGACATGACCACCACACACCCCCTCTTCGCGGAAGCCCTGGCCGAACTGGGACTGACGGACCTGTCCGTACGGACCTTCCCGGACGGCACCCGTACCGCCGCCGACGCGGCGGCGGCGATCGGCTGCGAGCTCAGCCAGATCGTGAAGTCGCTGATCTTCGCGGCGGACGGGGTGCCGGTACTGGTTCTGATGGACGGGTCGTCCCGGGTGGACGTGGAGGCCGTGCGCAGGGAACTGGGGGCGGCGAAGGTCACCCGGGCGGACGCCGCTCTGGTCCGGGAGACGACCGGGTACGCCATCGGCGGCGTCCCGCCCTTCGGCCACCGCTCCCGTACCCGGGTCCTGGCGGACCGCTCCCTGCTGGACCACGACGTCGTGTGGGCGGCGGCCGGGACGCCGCACACGGTGTTCCGCATGGATCCGAAGCAGCTCGTGACCGTCGCGGGCGCCACCCTGACGGACGTCCGCGAGCCCCGAGCACGGGCGTCCCCCCGAGCCCCGAGCACGGGCGTCCCCCCGAGCCGCGAGCACGGACGTTCCCGAGCCGCGAGCCCCGAGGCGCGAACGCGCGCCCCGACGCGCGCCCCCCACCCGCGCCCCGACCCGCGCCCACGGCGAGGCCGCGCGCCCGGCGGGACCGCGCTCAGAGGGACGCGCGTACCGCCCGGACCAGGGACTGCGCGCGGGGGTCGGCGGTGACCGACTTGGCCAGGGAATTGGTGACGTACCCGAAGCCGATGCCCGCCTCCGCGTCGGCGAAGGCCAGCGAGCCGCCGCGTCCCGGGTGCCCGAAGGAGGCCGGGGACAGCAGCGGGGAGGCCGGACCGTGCAGCATGTAGCCGGGGCCGAAGCGGGTGTTGACGACGAGGACCCGGTCCGGTCCCGAGGAGAGTTCCGAGGACGCCAGGGCCGCGGTCTCGGGGGTGAAGAGGCGGGTTCCGTCCTCGGTGTCGCCCAGTAGCGCGGCGTAGAAGCCGGCCAGGGCCCGGGCGGTGCCGATGCCGGCCGAGGCGGGCAGTTCGGCGGCCCGGTAGGCGGGGTCGTTCTCGTCGGGCAGGGGGTCGATGGCCGCGAAGGCGCGCCGGGTCGGCGAGTGCGGGTCGGCGTAGGCCTCCGAAACGTTTCTGCGGGGCCGGGTGCGCAGCGCTCCCGCCGACGCCGGCGGCTCCACCGGTCCGACCCTGCCGACCCGTCCCGCCTCGGCGTCGGGCAGCCCGATCCAGAAGTCCAGGCCCAGCGGCCCCGTGACCTCCCGCGCGAGCCACTGCCCCACCGACGTGCCGGTCACCCGGAGCACCAGTTCCGACAGCAGCCAGCTGTACGTCTGCGCGTGGTAGCCGTGGTCCGTGCCGGGCTGCCAGAAGGCGGTCTGTTCGGCGACGGCCCGCGGCCCGCTCTCGCCGTCCGCCGCCTGGGCCGGCGTCAACGGTCGGTCCAGCGCCGGGACGCCCGCACGGTGTGCCAGCAGGTCGCGGACCCGTGTCCGCTCCTTGCCGCCCGCCTTGAACTCCGGCCAGTGGGCCCCGACCGGCGCGTCCAGGTCCAGCAGCCCCCGCTGGTGGAGAAGCAGCGGGACGGCCGCGGCGACGCCCTTGGTGGCCGAGCGCACGACCTGCGCCGTGTCCGCGGTCCAGGGCGCGGCGCCTTCCGGGGCATGGACCGCGGACGCGCCGTCCGTGCCCCGGGTGTCGCCGCCGTCCACGTCCTTCGTACCGGCCCACAGGTCCACGACCTTGCGGCCGTCGCGGTACACGGCCACGGCCGCGCCCCGGTCCCCGAGCACCTCGAAGTTGCGCGCGAACGCGTCCCGGACGGCCTCGAAGCCCTCCGTCACCTCACCCTGGATCTCCACGACGGTTCCAACAACCGACCGCCGGCGCTTATGCCGCCGGCGTGGGCGGTGTCACCGAACGCGGGTCGAAGCCGAAGGGGAGTTCCAGCCGGTGGGCGCCCATCAGTTCCTCGTCGCACAGCAGGTCCTGTGTCCGCCCGTCGGCGGTGATGACCCCGTCGCTGAGGATCACCGCGCGCGGGCACAGTTCGAGCGCGTACGGCAGGTCGTGCGTGACCATGAGCACCGTCACGTCCAGCGAGCGCAGGATGTCGGCCAGCTCGCGCCGCGAGGCGGGGTCGAGGTTGGAGGAGGGCTCGTCCAGGACCAGGATCTCGGGCCGCATCGCCAGTACGGTGGCCACCGCCACCCGTCGGCGTTGGCCGAAGGACAGGTGGTGCGGCGGCCGGTCCGCGAAGGAGGCCATGCCGACCTGTTCCAGCGCCTCCCGGACCCGCTGCTCCAGTTCCTCGCCCCGCATGCCGGCGGCGGCGGGGCCGAAGGCCACGTCCTCGCGCACGGTGGGCATGAACAACTGGTCGTCGGGGTCCTGGAAGACGATGCCGACCCGGCGGCGGATCTCGGCGAAGTTCCGCTTCTCCACGGGCAGCCCGGCCACCGTCACGGTGCCGACCCCTCCGGCCAGGATGCCGTTGAGGTGCAGGACGAGCGTGGTCTTGCCCGCGCCGTTGGGGCCGAGGAGGGCGACGCGTTCCCCCTGCCCGACGGTCAGGTTCACACCGAAGAGGGCCTGGTGTCCGTCCGGGTAGGCGTAGGCGAGGCCGGATACGTCCAGCGAGGCCGGTGCGGGGGTCGAGGGGGCGTTCACGGCGTCCATCCCATCACGTTCGCGGTGCCCGTCCCACCCGGCACGTTCACGGTGTCCAGCCCACGCATCACGTTCGCGGCGCCCGTCCCACCCGGCACGTTCACGGTGTCCACTCCACCCATCGCGTTCACAGCGTCCACCCCATCAGACAGACGGCGAGCGCCGCCAGCGGGAGCACGGCCGCGTACGCCCACTGCGCGCGCGTGGCCGCGACGTCGTCGATCACCGGCATGGAGCCGGAGTAGCCGCGGCTGACCATCGCGAGGTAGACCCGCTCGCCGCGTTCGTAGGACCGGATGAACAGCGCGCCGGCCGTCTTGGCCAGCACCCCCCAGTGCCGGATCCCGCGCGCCTCGAACCCGCGCGAGCGGCGGGCGATCGACATCCGGCGGAGTTCGCCGCCGATCACGTCGCCGTACCGGATCATGAACGAGGCGATCTGGACCAGCAGTGGCGGCAGTTTCAGCCGCTGGAGGCCGAGGAGCAGCGCCCGCAGTTCGGTCGTCGAGGCGAGCAGGACGGAGGCGGCCACCCCGAGGGTGCCCTTGGCGAGCACGTTCCAGGCGCCCCACAGGCCGGAGACGCTCAGCGACATGCCGAGCACCTCGACCCGCTCGCCCTCCGCCACGAAGGGCATGAGCACGGCGAAGGCGACGAACGGCACCTCGATCAGGAGCCGGCGCAGCACGAAGCCGGCCGGGATCCGTGCGACGGCCGTGACCGCCGCGAGCAGGAGGGCGTACAGGCCGAAGGCCCACATCGCCTCCCGCGGTGTGGACACGACGACCAGCACGAACGCGAAGGTCGCGGCGAGCTTGCAGTGCGGCGGCAGGGCGTGGAGGGGCGAGTGCCCGTGCCGGTAGAGCTTGTGGGTGTGGCCGGCCCCCATGTCAGGCGGTGGGCACGGCGGTGGAGGTGGCGGTCAGGTCCTCGGCGCGGCGGCGTCGGACCACCCAGAAGATGCCGGTGCCGACGACGACGGTCACGCCGACGCCGATGATCCCGGCGAGGCCGCCGGACAGTCGGGCGTCGCCGACGCCCTTGACGCTGTAGTCGGCGACGGGGGAGTTCGCGGAGGCGTGCTCCTCGACGTGGGCGTCGATGCCCTTGTCGGCGGCGACCTTCTCCAGCCCGTCGGGGCTGGCGGAGGCGTAGTAGGACACGACACCGGCCAGCACGAGGGCGGTGACCAGGCCGGTGATCCACACGGGCTTGGTGGAACGGGCGGCTGCGACGGGCGCCGGGGCGGCGCTCGGGGCGTCGACGAGTTCGCCGTCGACGCGCAGCTTCAGCGGCGTGGCCAGCCCGCGCGCGCCGTGGACCAGGTCGGGGCGGACGGCCAGCACGGCGCCCACGGTCGCGGCCGTGATGAGGGCCTCGCCGATGCCGATGAGGACGTGTACGCCGACCATCGCGGTGAACACCTTGGCCACCGGGATGTCGGTCGTCCCTCCGACGGCGTAGATCGCGGTGAAGGCGGTGGCCGCGCCGGGCACCGAGAGCAGGGCCCCGACGAAGGCGGCGGTGGTGATCGAGGCCCGGCCGGTCGGCAGCACCTTCACCAGGCCGCGGAAGATCGCGTAGGCGATCACGACGGTGACGACGCCCATGACGGTGATGTTCACGCCGAGGGCCGTCAGACCGCCGTCGGCGAAGAGGATGCCCTGCATGAGCAGGACCACGGAGACGCAGAGCACGCCCGTGTAGGGGCCGACGAGGATCGCGGCGAGGGCCCCTCCCAGGAGGTGGCCGCTGGTGCCGGCGGCCACCGGGAAGTTGAGCATCTGCACGGCGAAGATGAAGGCGGCGACCAGGCCGGCGAGCGGTGCGGTGCGCTCGTCGAGCTCGCGGCGGGCGCCGCGGAGGCTGACCGCCACCGCGCCCGCGGCAGCGACGCCCGCGGCTATGGAGACGGGGGCGTCGATGAAGCCGTCGGGGACATGCATGTGTCTGCTCCGCTTCCTGCGGTAAGGCTCACGGCGGTGGGGCTCATGGCGGTGGGGTGCGTGGGAGCTCGGGCCGGTGTTGCGCTGACAAAGTCTTTAACCGTTCAAGAATAGTGCCCACTTGCAAACCGTTGGCAAGAGCGTACGCGCCCCAAATAGTGGCGCGCGGATTCGTTGGAATGTGCGACGCTGGGGCAATAGAGACGCATATGGTCCGATTTGTAGGAGCGGTGTCGATGTCAGCGACCGCCGATAGTCCCCACGTGACCGAGGTGACCACCACCGTGGAGGAGCGCGTCCGCGCCCGTGTGATCACGGACGATCCGCTCTACCGGGCGATTCCGGTCCTCCTGCGGTTCACCTCCGCCGAGCCGCTGGCCGTACGGATCGTCTTCCCGGCCGACCTGTCCCCCGAGGGCACGGACAACGAGTGGGTCTTCCCCCGCGCCCTCCTGGAGGCGGGCCTGACCGCCCCGACCGGGACCGGTGACGTACGGGTCTGGCCGTGCGGCCGGGTGCAGGCGATCGTCGAGTTCCACTCCCCCGAGGGCGTCGCCGTGGTCCAGTTCGACCTCTCCGCGCTGCGCCGCTTCCTGCGCCGTACGTACGCCCCCGCCGCGACGCCCGCCGCGACGCCGGTCGGCGAGCACGCCACCCGTTAGGCCCAACGCCACCGCACCCGTCCGACCGGCGGGCGCGAACGGGGCCGGCCCCGCACCCGGTGCTTCGGGTGCGGGGCCGGCCTCTGCCGCGATGACGGTCAGGCGTTGATCAGCTCGCGGTCCTTGTCCGGACCGTCCGAGGCGTCGCCGGAGTCGCCGAGGTGCTTGCGCAGGCTCTCGCCCTCCACGTCCACGTTCGGCAGGAGCCGGTCGAGCCACTTCGGCAGCCACCAGGCCTTGTGGCCGAGCAGCGCCAGTACCGCCGGGACGATCGCCATGCGGACCACGAAGGCGTCGAAGAAGACGGCGACGGCCAGGCCGAAGCCGATCATCTTGACCATCTGCTCACTGGCTCCGATGAAGCCCGAGAACACGGCGATCATGATGACGGCGGCGGCCACGACCACCCGCGCGCTGTACTGGAAGCCGGTCACGACGGCCTGGCCCGGACGCTCGCCGTGGACGTACGCCTCCCGCATGCGGGTGACCAGGAAGACCTCGTAGTCCATGGCCAGGCCGAAGACCACGCCCACCATGAAGATCGGCATCATCGACATGATCGGACCGGTCTGCTCCACCCCGAAGAGCGAGCCGAGCCAGCCCCACTGGAAGACCGCGACGACCGCGCCGAGGGCCGCGACGACCGACAGCAGGAAGCCGAGGGCCGCCTTGAGCGGGACCAGGATCGAGCGGAACACCAGCATCAGCAGCAGGAAGGCGAGGCCGACCACGAGCGCCAGGTAGGGCAGCAGCGCGTCGTTCATCTTCTGCGAGAAGTCGATGTTCATCGCGGTGGCGCCGGTGACGAGGACGTCGTCGCCGCTGCCGTCACGGATCTCGTGGACCAGGTTCTCGGTCTCGATCGAGGAGGGCCGGTCCTTCGGGATCACGTTGATGATCGCCGCGTCGCCGTCCTTGTTCAACATCGGCGGGGTGACCGCCACGACCCCTTCCAGACCCTTGATGCGGTCGGCCGTGGAGTCGGCGAGCGCCTTGTCGCCGTCGACGACGATCATCAGCGGGCCGTTGAAGCCGGGGCCGAAGCCGTCGGACAGCAGGTCGTACGCCTTGCGCTGGGTGGTGGAGACCGGCTGGGCGCCGTCGTCCGGCAGGCCCATCTCCAGCTTGCTCGCCGGGATGGCGATCACGCCGAGGCCGATCACACCGACCAGCAGCACCATGATCGGGCGGCGCAGGACGAAGCGGGCCCAGCGGGTGCCGCCGTTGGCCTTGGGCTCGGCGCCCTCGGCCTTCGCCCCGCCCTTGCCGAACAGCTTGCTCTTGGCACCGGCCGGCAGGACCTTCTTGCCGGCGAAGCCCAGGATGGCCGGGACCAGGGTCAGGGCCACGAGGACCGCGATGACCACCGTGCCGGCGGCCGCGACGCCCATCTTGGTCAGCATCGGGATGTTGACGACGGCCAGGCCCACCAGGGCGATGACCACGGTCAGGCCGGCGAAGACGACGGCGGAGCCGGCGGTTCCGGCGGCCCGGCCGGCGGCCTCGTCGCGCTCGCGGCCCTCGGCGAGCTCCGCGCGGTAGCGGGAGACGATGAAGAGGGCGTAGTCGATGCCGACGGCGAGGCCGATCATCATCGCGAGGGTGGAGGTGGTGGAGCCGAGGTCCAGCACGTTGGCGAGGGCCGTGATGCTGGAGACGCCGATGCCCACGCCGATCAGCGCGGTCAGCAGCGGCAGTCCGGCCGCGATCAGCGAGCCGAACGTGATGACCAGGACGATCGCCGCGATGGCGATGCCGATGATCTCGCCGGAGCCCGTCTCGGGCGCGGCCATCAGCGCGTCGCCACCGATCTCGACGGTGAGCCCGGCGTCCTGGGCGGCCTTGCCGGACACCTTCAGGGCGTCGCGGGTGTCGTCCTTCAGCTCCATGCCGCTGACGTCGTACTTGACGCTGACGTAGGCGGTGGAACCGTCCTGGCTGACGGCCTTGACCTGGTAGGGGTCGTCGATCTTGGCGATCTGCTCGGCGCCGGGGCCCTTCTGCAGGCCGGAGATGATCTTCTCGACCTCGGTCTTGGCACCCGGGTCGGTGACCTTCGCGCCGGCCGGCGCCTTGACGACGATACGGGCGGTGGCGCCGTCGGCGGCCATGCCCGGGAAGCGCTGCTCCAGCAGGTCGAAGGCCTTCTGGGCCTCGGTGCCGGGTATCGAGAAGGAGCCTGAGGTGGGCGCGGACGCCGAGGCCGCGCCGAAGCCGGCGACGAACAGCAGCGCCACCCAGACGAGGGCGACGAGGCGCCGACGCCGGAAGGCGCCCTTGCCGAGGCGGTAGAGGAAGGTGGCCACGTCGGTGGTTCTCCCGTTCGAGTCGTGGGATGGGACAGGGCGTGGTGAGCCGGCCCGACGACGAGAGCGGCGTGTCAGGAGCAGCGGTACGGGTCGTGCGTGGGGACTCAGACGCCGAGGGCGGGGAAGACCACGGCATCCAGGAACTGGCCGAGGAACGTCCGGTCGACCGACCGGTCCTCGATCAGAGGGAGCGCGATGAACGCCCCGATGAGCATGTGCGGTACGAAGTCGAGCGCCGGACAGTCCGGGGCGATCTCGCCCCGGGCCACCGCGCGCTGCAACATCATCTGGAGCCCGTTGATCTCGGGATCGACGAGCAGGTCGCGCAGTGCCTGGTGGAGTTCCGGGCTCTCGTGGACGGCATGGGCCAGACCCCGCATGAGCGCGGTGTCCTTGGCCATCTGCGCGTCGTCGGAGTGCTCGACCATCAGGGCGAAGTCCCCGCGCACGCTGCCCGTGTCGATCTCCCGGAGGGAGACCGGCTGGGTGCATCGCAGGGCCTTGGCCACCAGTTCGGGCTTGCTCCCCCACTGGCGGTAGAGGGTGGCCTTGCTGGACTTGGTGCGGGCGGCGACCGCGTCCATGGTCAGCGCCTCGTACCCGACCTCGCGGAGGAGGTCGAGGACCGCCCCGTGGAGTTCGGCTTCCCGCTCGGGGGTGATCCGGCTGCGCCGCGACGCGACCTCTTCGGGCATCCCCGGGCCCTCCCATCCGAACGAAACGGTTTCGTACTCCTTCGAGAGTACCCTCCCCCCGAACGAAACGAAACCGTTCCGTTTCGCTTCGGGGAGTGTCATGGATCACCTGTACGAGTTGCCAGGGCCCCCCTGCGCGGAAAGCATTGGGGGGTGAGTCACGACGTCGCGTACCTCCGGTTCCCGCACCTGCACGACGACCTGCTGTGTTTCGCCACCGAGGACGACCTCTGGGTGGCACCCCTGGCCCCGCCCGACGGCCCGGCCGGCCGGGCCTGGCGGATCACCGTCGACCGGACCCGGGTCGGCCACCCGCGGTTCTCCCCCGACGGCCGGCACATCGCCTTCACCACCTGGCGCAGCCTCGACCCCGAGATCCACCTCGCGCCCGTGGACGGCGGTCCGGCCCGCCGCCTCAGCCACTGGGGCTCCACCGACACCCGCGTCTGCGGCTGGACCCCGCCCGACAAGGACGGCCGCAGCGACATCCTGGCCGTCTCCTCGCACGCCCAGCCCTTCTCGTACTACTCCTGGGCCTACAGCCTGCCCACCGACGGCAGCCCCGGCGGCAAGCTCCCCTGGGGCCCGGTGTCCGACATCGCCGTGCGCGAGGAACCGAACGGCGAGCGCCGAACCCTGCTGCTCACCGGCAAGCCCCCGCACGAACCCGCCGCCTGGAAGCGGTACCGCGGCGGCGCCACCGGCCGGCTCTGGCTGCACGGCCGGCGGCTGCTGGAGGACGTGGAGGGCCATCTCGACTCGCCGATGTTCGTGGCCGGCCGGATCGCCTTCCTCTCCGATCACGAGGGCATCGGCAACCTCTACTCCTGCCTCCCCGACGGCACCGACCTGCGGCGCCACACCGACCACGCGGAGTTCTACGCCCGGCACGCCTCCAGCGACGGCACCCGGGTCGTCTACCAGTGCGCGGGCGACCTCTGGCTCGTGGACTCCCTCGCCCCGGACGCCGTCCCGCGCAAGCTGGAGGTCCGCCTCGGTGGCCCGCGCGCCGGCCGGCGCAGTTATCAGATCCCGGCCGCCCACCACGTCGACTCGCTCTCCGTCGACGCGACCGGCCGGGCCAGCGCCGTCGTCGTGCGCGGCAGCCTGTACTGGCTCACCCACCGCGACGGACCGGCCCGCACCATCGCCGACACCCCGGGCGTACGGGCCCGGCTGCCCGAGATGCTCGGCAGCGGCGGCCAGGTGGCGTACGTGACCGACGCGGAGGGCGAGGACGCGATCGAGATCGCCTACCTGCCCCGCGCCTCCGGCGACCGCGAACCCCGCCGGCTGGCCTCGGGCCGGCTGGGCCGCGTACTGGAACTGCTCTCCGACCCGGACGGGGAGCGGCTCGCCGTCGCCTCCAACGACGGCCGATTGCTGCTGATCGACGCGACCGAGGAGTCCGACGGGGAGGTCACCGAGCTGATCCGGTCCATCAACGGGCCCGTCACCGACATCGCGTTCTCCCCCGACGGCTGTTGGCTGACCTGGTCGCACCCGGGCATCGGGCGCTCGCTGCGCCAGATCAAGATGGCCCGCATCGCCGGCCCCGGCACCCGCACGGTCGTGGACGTCACCAACGGCCGCTTCGACGACGAGAACCCGGTGTTCACCCGGGACGGCCGGTTCCTCGCCTTCCTGTCCTGGCGCGGCTTCGACCCGGTGTACGACGTCCACACCGGCGACCTGTCCTTCCCGCTCGGCTGCCGCCCGTACCTGGTGCCGCTGTCCTCCGCGACACCCTCGCCGTTCGCCTTCTCCCCCGACGGCCGCCCCGCGGCGGGCGGACTCGACCCGGTGGAGGGCGAGTCCGGCGACGGGGACGGCTCGGTGACCGTGGAAGTGGAGGGCCTGGAGAGCCGGGTCACGCCCTTCCCCGTCACGGCGTCGAAGTACTCGGCCCTGTACCCGGTCAACGGCGGCGGCCTGGTGTGGCTGCGCTGGCCGATCTCGGGGGCGCTCGGCGAGACCTTCGCCAACCCCTCCGACACCAGCGGCAAGCCGACGCTGGAGCACTACGACATCTCCAAGGCCCGCAAGAGCGAACTCGCCTCCGGACTGGACTGGTTCGCGGTCAGCGGCGACGGCACCCGGCTGGTGATCAACGACGACGGAGACCTGCGGGCCGTCCCCTCGACCGAGTCGGGCGACGGCGACTCCACCGTCTACCTCGACCTGCGCCGCATCCTGCACGAGGTGGACCCGGCGGCCGAATGGCGCCAGGCGTACGAGGAGGCCGGCCGGCTGATCCGCGCCTACTTCTGGGAGCCCGACATGTGCGGCATCGACTGGGACGGGGTGCTGCGCCAGTACCGGTCCCTGGTCGAACGGGTCGCCTCCCCCGACGAGTTCGCCGACCTGATGCGCGAGGTCCTCGGCGAACTGGGCACCTCGCACGCGTACGTCTCCCCCGCCCGCCGCAACGAGGGCCCGCCCCACTACCAGCGGGCCATCGGCCTGCTCGGCGCCAACCTGGTGTGCCGGGACGGCGCCTGGATGATCAAACGGATCCTGCCCGGCGAGTCCTCGGACTCCAAGGCCCGCTCCCCACTGGCCGGCACCGGCATCCGCGAGGGCGCCGTGCTCACGCACATCGACGGCCGCCCCGTGGACCCGGTGACCGGCCCCTACCCGCTGTTGGACGCGGCGGGCGGCACCACCGTCGAGTTGACCTTCGAGCAGGACGGCGAGGGTCGGGCGCGCCGCGTCGCGGTCGTCCCCCTGATCGACGAACGGCCGCTGCGCTACCAGGACTGGGTGTCCAAACGCCGGGCGGTGGTCCGCGAGCTCAGCGGCGGCCGGTGCGGATACCTCCACATCCCCGACATGGGCGGCTCGGGCTGGGCGCAGTTCAACCGGGACCTGCGGATGGAGATGTCCCGACCCGCACTGATCGTGGACGTGCGCGGCAACGCCGGCGGTCACATCAGCGAGTTGGTCGTGGAGAAGCTGACCCGCTCGATCCTCGGATGGGACCTGACGCGCAACGCCCAGCCGGTGTCGTACGCCTCCAACGCGCCCCGGGGCCCGATCGTGGCCCTGGCCGACGAGGCGACCTCCTCCGACGGGGACATGATCACGGCGGCGTTCAAGCTGCTGGGGCTGGGCCCCGTGGTCGGCCAGCGCACCTGGGGCGGGGTGGTCGGCATGACCGGCCGGCACGTCCTGGGCGACGGCACGGTGATCACGGTGCCGATGAACGCGGCCTGGTTCCCGGAGTACGGCTGGTCGGTGGAGAACAACGGCGTCGAGCCCGACCTGGCGATCCTGCGCACGCCGCTCGACTGGGCGGAGGGCCGGCACGCGGTACTCGACGACGCGGTGCACCTGGCGTTGGAACTGCTGGAGCAGGACCCGGCGGCGGTACCCCCGGGCTACGCGGACGCCCCGGACCTGCGACGCCCGAAGTTGCCGCCGCGCCCGGCCGATTCGGCGCGGTAGCGGCGGGTCGTCGAAGGGGCGGGACCGCGCTCGCGGTCCCGCCCCTCGTCACACGGTCCTCGTCACACGGTCCTCGTCCCACCCGTCCCGACCCGCCCCTCGGCCTACTCCTCGAAGGGCCGGTCGAACGCGTCACCGGGTCCGGCGGCCCGGTCCCGTACCGCCGTCGGCATCGGGTCCCCCGGCGCGTCCTTCGCCTCGTCCCTCGCTTCCCGGGCCTTCGCGGCCCTGCGTTCGAGTTCTCTCGCCTTGTCCTGGAACTGCTCCCTGATAGACATGCGCCCAGACTTCCACGCGGTCGTTAAGTGCGCATTTCGGGCACTTGACGGTCGAGGTCCGGTCGGAGTCCCGTCGGGATCCGGTCGGGATCCGCCCCGTCGTGACCACCGTCGGCGCGATCAGCGGGACGTGCTGCGCCCCTGCTCGTCCGCGGCCCCGCCGGCCCCCACGAGCCCCTTGGAGACGCCGCCGAGCCTCGGTTCGAAACGTGCCATCTCGCGCTGCCCGACGGTCGCGATGATGCCCGGCAGGTAGCCGCGCACGCCCTGCATGCCCCGCAGCCACCACTGCGCGTACACGTGCGGCGAACGCCGCTCGATGCCGGCCACGATCCGGTCGACGGCCGGCCCCAGCGGGTACGTGCGGTTCGAGGGCCAGGGCAGCCGCTGCCTCAACTCCCGCATGACCTCGTCCCGGTCGGCGCCGCGCACCATGTCGGTGTCGGTCCAGGAGAGGTAGCCGACGCCGACCTTGACGCCCTTGTACCCGACCTCGGCGCGCAGGCAGTGCGCGAACGCCTCGACACCGGACTTGGAGGCGCAGTACGCCGTCATCATCGGCGCCGGGGTGATCGCGGCGAGCGAGGCGATCTGGAGGAAGTAGCCGCGGCTCTCCATCAGCACGGGCAGGAAGGCCCGGGCGGTGACGGCGCCGCCGATCAGGTTGACCTCGATCACCCGGCGCCACGCGTCGGGGTCGGAGTCGACGAACGGCCCGCCGGCGGCGACGCCCGCGTTGGCGACGACGATGTCCACCTTGCCGAACCGCTGCTTGACCTCCTGCGCGACCCGGGCCATCGCCTCGTGGTCGGTGACGTCGGCGTGCCAGTGGTCGCTCTCGGTGTGGAGCCGCTCGGAGACCTCCTTGAGGGCCTCCGGCTCCAGACCCACCAGGGCCACCTTCGCCCCGCGCGCGGACAGTTTGCGGGCGAGGAGTTCACCGACCCCGCGGGCGGCGCCGGTGACGACGGCGACCTGACCTTCCAGACTCCTGCGAGCGCTCACGGCGTCTTCTCCTTCGGGGATGTGTCGTGGTCCTGCCGGTGGCCAGCGCTTCCCGCGTACAGGGCGGTCAGCTCTCGCACGGCCCGGGTGACGGCCTCGGGGGCCTCGATCGGGGTCATGTGTCCCATGCCGGTCAGCTCGGTGAGCCCGCGGCAGTCGGGCAGCGCGGCGGCCAGGCGGCGGGCGTGGGCGATCGGAGTCAGACGGTCGCCGGTACCGGCGAGGACCGCGGTGGGCACGGTCAGTCGGGCCAGGTTCTCGCCCAGGTCCAGGTCGGCCAGGACCTGGGACCAGGCGTACCGGACGGCCGCGGGGCAGCCGTGCACGATGCGGGCGACGGCCTCGACCCGGTCGGGCGCGGTACCGGGCCCCATGGTGGCGTACTTGAGCACCTTGCTCGCGACGGGCGTGACCGGCCCGAGCGGGGCGCGGGAGCCGAGCACCGCCTTGGTGATCCCGGTCCGCACGCGTCCGGCACGCATCGGCAGCACCAGCGCCTCGGCGACGAGCCCCCCACTGCCGGTGCTGCACAGCAGGGTGGCCGCGACGTGTTCGGTGAACTCGGGCCGCCCGGCGGCGGCCATGATCGTCATGCCGCCCATCGAGTGCCCGGCGACGACGGCCCGTTCGCCGGGCGCGAGGGTGGCCTTCAGTACGGCCACCAGGTCGTCGGCGAGGGCGGTCGTGCCGTGCCGGAGCCCGACGGGGCTGCGGCCGTGGCCGCGCTGGTCGTAGGCGATGACCCGGTGGTCGCGGGCCAGGTCCCGTGTCTGGGCGGCCCAGAAAGCGGTGGAGCAGGTCCAGCCGTGGGCCAGCACCACGGGCGGGGCGCCCGCGTCGCCGTGCACCTCCACGTGCAGCCGGGCCCCGTCGGCGGAGACGGCGGTGAGCTCCCGACCGGCGACCGGGGGCGCGTAGGGTCCGGACGTGACGTGGGCGGGACGGCGGCTCACGCGGCGCTCCCGTCGCTCGTGACGGCCACCGCGGGTGCGGCCTCACGCACGGCGACCCCGGGCGCGTCCACCTCGGCCCCGCCGGCGCGGGAGGCCGACGCGATCGGGGCGATCAGGGAGGTCGGGGCGGCGGTCGGGAAGGTCTGAGCGCCGCCCGAAGCGGCCCCTGCGGCGGCCCGCTCCGCCCGCGGCTCCCCGCCCTTGCGGAGGACCTCGTACTCGGCGAGGTCGACGGTGCGGGTCTCGCGGCGGAAGGCGCCGGTGGTGCCCGGCCAGACCGTCGTGTTGAGCCCGTTGGCGTCCAGGTACCAGCTGGTGCAGCCGCCGGTGTTCCAGACGGTGCGTTCCATCCGCGACTGCACCTGTCGGTTCCACGCGTTCACGGCGGAGGGCCTGGCCGCGAGCGCGGTCCGGCCTCCCAGGGTGTCCAACTGCCGCAGGTAGTCGGCCATGTAGTTCAGCGCCGACTCGATCATCAGGATCATCGAGCTGTTGCCGAGACCGGTGTTCGGTCCGATGATCGTCATCCAGTTGGGGAAGCCGGCGGCCGTCGCACCGCGCAACGACTTCATCCCGTCCTTCCACGCGTCCGCGAGGGTCTGGCCGTCGGTGCCGACCACCCGGTCCGCGATCGGCATGTCCGTCACGTGGAACCCGGTGCCGAAGACGATCGCGTCCACCTCGGTCTCGGTCCCGTCGGCGGCGACCAGAACCGAGCCCCGGATCTCCTTGAGCCCGGAGGCGACCAGATCGACATTGGGCCGGGCCAGTGCCGGGTAGTACTCGCTGGACAGCAGGATGCGCTTGCAGCCGATGCGGTACGAGGGCGTCAGCTTGGCCCGCAACCCCGGATCCTTGATCGAACGCGCCATGTTGGCCTTGGCCAGGGACTCGACCAGGCCGAGCTGGTTCGGCCGCTTGGTGAAGGCGCTGACCTGGAGTTCCCGGATCCCCCACAGCAGCCTGCGCCGGGCGGCCTGGGTGAAGGGCAACTGCCGGTGCAGCCGGCGCTCGAAGGCGGAGATGGCCCGGTCGGTGCGCGGCATCACCCACGGCGGGGTGCGTTGGAAGAGGGTGAGGCGGTCCACGTCGGGAGCGATGGCCGGCACGATCTGGATGGCCGAGGCGCCGGTACCGATCATGGCGACGCGCTTCCCGCGCAGGTCGTAGTCGTGGTCCCAGCGGGCCGAGTGGAAGACCTTGCCGGGGAACTCGGCGAGCCCGGGGATCTCGGGCATCTTCGGGTCGGACAGCGGCCCGGTCGCGGAGACCACCACGTCGGCGGTGAGGCTCCCGGTCGGGGTCTCGATCTCCCACCTCAGCTCGTCGGCGTCCCAGCGCATCAGCCGGACCTCGGAGTTCAGTCGGATGTGCGGTCGCAGCCCGAACGTGTCGGCGACCTGCTCCAGGTAGGCCCGGATGTGCGGCTGGCCCGAGAAGGTCCGGGGCCAGTCGGGGTTGGGCGCGAAGGAGAAGGAGTAGAGGTGGGAGGGCACGTCGCAGGCGCACCCCGGATAGTCGTTGTCGCGCCAGGTGCCGCCCACGGAATCGGCGCGCTCCAGCACGACGAAGTCCGTGATCCCCTCGCGGCGCAGTCGTACGGCGGCCCCGAGCCCGCCGAACCCGGACCCGATCACCGCCACCCTCACGTGCTCGCGCCCGTCCACGCCGTCACCCTTGCCACCCATGCCCGCCGCCTCCGCTTCCGCAGTCCCAGCCCAGCCCAGCCACAACCACCAGTGCAACACTGCCAGCAATCACTGGCACAATCGGGAGAGTAGAGCAGCCTCGTACTCATGGGTAGGGGTCGCGCCCGGAAAGTTACTGCGGGTACGCCCGGGGTACGCCCGATCGGCGGGACGCCGCCCGACGGACGGGACACCGCCTAGGCTGCGCACGTGGCCGACAACGAGACGGAAGCAAGGACGACGATCGTGCCGAGTGCCGTGCGCGAATACCGTACGGAGGAGCTGGCCGAGGCGGCCGGCATCCCGGTGCGCACCCTGCGCTTCTACCGGGAGCGCAAGCTGCTGCCGCCGCCCCGCCGCGAGGGCCGGATCGCCTGGTACGACGATCACCACCTGGCCCGCCTGCGCACCATCGCCGGCCTGCTGGAACGCGGCCACACCCTCGGCGGCATCGCGGAGCTGACGGCCGCCTTCGAGAACGGGCGCGACGTCGGCCAGCTCGGGGAGCTGCTCGGCATCGGCTGGTCCGAGGAGACCCCGGTGCGCATGTCCCCCGAGGCCCTGGCCGACTACTTCGAGGGCGAGGTCACCCCGGAGAACCTGGCGGCCTCACTGGACCTCGGTTACCTCGCCACCGACGGCGACGCCATCGTGCACGTCAGTCGCCGCCTGCTGGACGTCTCCTCGGCGCTGGTCCGCGAGGGCGTTCCGCTCGCGGCGGTGCTGGAGACGGGCCGCCGGGTCCGCGAGCACGCGGACGCCATGGCGGCCCTGTTCACCGAGCTCATATCCACGCACATCGCGGACGACGCCGTCCCGCGCCTGCGCCCGCTGGCCAAGAGCGTGGTGGAGGCCGAGCTGACGATGGCTATGGACCGGTTGCACCAGCAGCGGGAGCAGCGCCCTCAGACGCCGAGTTCGTAGACGACGGTCACCGGCGCGTGGTCGGACCAGCGCTCGGGGTGGGTCTCCGCGCGCTCCACGAAGGCCTTCACGGCCTTGCCGGCCAGTCCCGGGGTGGCGACCTGGAGGTCGATCCGCCAGCCGGCGTCGTTGTCGAAGGCCCGGCCCCGGTAGGACCACCACGAGTACGGACCCTCGGTGTCCGGGTGCAGCGCGCGCACGACGTCGACGTACCCGGCCTGCTCGTACACCTTCCCGAGCCACTCGCGCTCCTCGGGCAGGAAGCCCGCGTTCTTGCGGTTCGTCTTCCAGTTCTTGAGGTCGGCTTCCCGGTGGCAGATGTTCCAGTCGCCGCAGACGACGACCTCGCGCCCGTCGGCGGCGGCCCGCTCCCCGAGCCGGACGAGATGATCGAGGAACTCGGCCATGAAGCGGTACTTCTCGTCCTGCTTCTCGGTACCCGCCTCGCCGGACGGCAGGTACAGGCTGGCCACCGTCACCCCGGGGAGGTCGATCTCCAGGTAGCGGCCGGCGGCGTCGAACTCGTCGCTCCCGAATCCGACCCGCACCGCCTCGGGCGCCCTGCGCGTGTACACCGCGACCCCGGCCCGCCCCTTGGCCGCGGCCGGCGCGAACGCGGTGTGCCAGCCCTCCGGCTCCCGGGCCTCGACCGGGATCTGCCCTTCCTCGGCCCGCACCTCCTGGAGGCACACGACGTCGGCGTCGGATCCCGCCAGCCATTCCACGAAGCCCTTCTTCGCGGCGGCCCGGATCCCATTCACATTCACGGAGGTCACGGTGAGCATCCCAGCACCTTAGCGGGAGCGTTCCGTACGATGTTCGGATGTCTCATGGGATAACCCTGCGCACCGTCGCCTACGACCACCCCGACGCGGCGAAACTCGACGCCCGGGTACAGATCGAATACCAGGAGCGCTACGAGGGGGAGGGCGACGCCACCTTCCTCGACCCGGCGATGTTCGTCCCGCCGAACGGCCTCTACCTCCTCGCCTACGACGCCTCGGACACCCCGGTGGCCAGCGGTGCCTGGCGCAGCCAGGATCACGGCGAGGAGGGGTACTCGGACGGTGACGCCGAGATCAAGCGGATGTACGTGGTCCCCGAGGCCCGCGGCCTCGGTCTGGCCCGGCGCATCCTGGCCGTGCTGGAGGACGACGCCCGGGCGGCGGGTCGCACCCGCATGGTCCTCGAAACGGGCGACCAACAGCCGGAGGCCATCGCCCTCTACGGCTCGTCGGGCTACACCCTGTCGCAGAAGTTCGGCCACTACCGCTTCCACGACTCCAGCCGCTGCATGACGAAGCCGCTGAACCCCTGACCGCACCCCACGACGCGCCTCCCGCACCGGAGTCGAGACCCCGGTGCGCGGGTGCCAACGGGCCCCCGGACAAAAGAAAGATCCCGCCCGGTCTTCCGACCGGACGGGATCTCTTGTCTGTGGACCTGTGGGGATTTGAACCCCAGACCCCCTCGATGCGAACGAGGTGCGCTACCAGACTGCGCCACAGGCCCTTGCGACGTGTGAAACATTAGCATCCCCGCGCGGGTGCTCCAAAACCGGTTTCCCGAGGTGTCCGCGCAGGTCACCGATCACTCGTTGGCGGCGCGCGGCCGGTCCTCGCCCTCGTACTGGTCGAAGAGCGGGGTACGGCCCCGCTCCCGGCCGCGCGGGCGCGGGGTGACGGGGATCTTCGGCTCCGGCTCGGAGGCCGGCGCCGGGACGGCCGGCTGGGCGCGCAGCCGGGGTTCCGTCGGCTCGGCGGTGCTGGAGCGGGTGGCGCTCCAGCCGTCCGGGGACGCCGGTCCGGTGGCACGCGGGGCCACGGGGGCCGTCACGTACGTCGGGAGCGGGACGGGGACGGGCTCCCAGCTGTCACCTCGGGCGGGGCCGCGTTCGCGTTCGCGCTGCTGGTCCACCCACTCGGCGTGGTCGGTCTGTTCGACCAGCGCGCGGCGACCGGCCTCCTGCGGGGAGACCGGTGGAGAGGGGTCCGGTTCGGTGCCGGCGGCGGACTCCGCCTCGCGGCGGCGCGGGCGGTTCTCGCGGAGCCGGCGGGCGGCGGCCTCGGCGCGCCGCCGATCCATCGTGAACTCGTAGCGCCGCCGCTCCTGGACCCGCAGGTGCACGATGTAGGTGCTCAGCAGCAGGGCCGGGAGGGCGGGCGCCCACAGGTAGCGCAGTCCGCCCACCGCGGCGACGATCGCCCCGAGGGTGAAGATCAGGAAGAGGAGCGCGGTGGTGCGCCTGCGGCGCGCGAGCACCTGGAGGCGCTGTTCCCGCCGGGCGCGCTCGGCCCGTTCGGCGCCGGCCGATCTGGGCTCCGCCCTGGTCGGAGGCACGTCGAGGACCCGGGCGTCGGCGTCGACGGAATTCACCGTCTCCGTCGCCACGTCCGGGTCCGCGTGGGGTTGGGGATCCACCTCTTCGGCACCGCGCTCGCGCAGCCCCTTGGCGTAACGGCGCTCCATTCCCGCCCGGCCGGAAAGCAGCCGGATGGCAGTGGAGAAGCGTTCCGTCGGACGGGCTTCGTTCAGCTCGTCCTGCCTCCGGAGCCACATGGGCACCAAGTAGGCGGCCCAGGCCCCCACAATGACTGCGTAGATGAGGCCGCTGCTGCTCACACCACACACCGTAGAGGGGTGCGGGCCGGCGGATCAGCCAATTGAGCCGGTGTGTCGCACGATCTCGCTGATATCACGGACTTTTTTTGTGATTCTTCGGATCAGGTTATGGGCGAATCGGCGCGCAATTCGAACGCGTTTGCGATTCGACTATTTCGGAGGGGCTCCGCGGTGTCCGGCCGTCCGGTGCCAACGGCTCAGCAGTCCCTCGGGCAGCTCCTCCACCGTGAGCGCGAAGACCAGGTGATCCCGCCACGCCCCGTCGATGTGGAGGTAGCGCGGTCGTACGCCCTCCTCGCGGAACCCGAGCTTCTCGACGACCCGTCGACTGGGCCCGTTCTCCGGCCTGATGCACACCTCGACGCGGTGCAGGCCGACCTTCGCGAAGCAGTGGTCCACGGCGAGCGCGACGGCCGTCGGCATCACCCCGCGCCCCGCCACGTCGCGGTCCACCCAATAGCCGACGTGGCCCGCGCACATCGAGCCCCAGGTGATCCCGGCGACCGTCAACTGGCCGACGAGACGCCCCTGGTACTCGATGACGAACGGCAGCATGCGCCCCGCGTTCGCCTCCGCCCGCAGATGGCGGACCATTTGACGGTACGTCGGCCGGTGGATCACCGGTCCCCACGGCGCCGGCGGCGGGATCGTGGCCTCCCACGGCCGCAACCATTCGCGGTTGCGGCGGTTGACCTCGCGCCAGGCGCGCTGGTCCCGCAGTTTTATCGGCCGCAGCGTGACATCGCCGTCCGTCAACACCACGGGCCAGGAAGGGCCGTTCAGCTCTCGCTCCCCGACGGTCTCGGATGGTCGCCACCCCGGATCTGGTCCACGGCGTGCGGCAGGATCCGGGACAGCACCGCGAGGCCGTCGCGGACCCCGCCGGTGGAGCCGGGCAGGTTCACGATCAGCGTGTGGCCCGCGACCCCCGCCAGCCCCCGGGACAGCGCCGCGGTCGGCACCTTCGCCAGGCCCTCCGCGCGAATGGCCTGCGGAATCCCGGGGATCTCGTAGTCGAGGACCTTCGCGGTGGCGTCGGGGGTCCGGTCGGTCGGCGAGATGCCGGTGCCGCCGGTGGTCAGGATGACGTCGTAACCGGCGGCCACGCCCTCGCGCAGCGCCTGCTCGACGGGGTCGCCGTCCGGGACGACCCGCGGGCCGTCCACGGCGAAGCCGAGCGCGCCCAGCGCCTCGGCCAGCAACGGGCCGCCCTTGTCGGCGTACACGCCCTGCGAGGCGCGGTTGGAGGCGGTGACCACCAGCGCGCGGGTCACGGGCGGCGCCTCGGGGGCGTCGGGCCGTGCCGCCCACGCCTCGCCGGCCACCGGCGGTACGTGGCTCAGCCGGCTGTGGACCTCGCCGCCGCGCGGGGCGTTCACGCGCGGGTCCAGTCGCCGGACTTGCCGCCGGTCTTCTCCTCCACCCGGACGTCCGTGATGACGGCGCCCTTGTCGACGGCCTTGACCATGTCGATCACGGTGAGTCCGGCGACCGCGACGGCGGTGAGCGCCTCCATCTCGACGCCCGTGCGGTCCGTGGTCTTCACGGTGGCGAGGATCTCGACGGCGTCGTCGGCGACCCTCAGGTCCACCTTCACCCCCGAAACGGCCAGCGGGTGGCAGAGCGGGATCAGGTCGGGGGTCTTCTTCGCCCCCATGATCCCGGCGATCCGCGCGGTGGCGAGGGCGTCGCCCTTCGGCACGCCCTCGCCCCGCAGCAGTTCGACGACCCGGGGGGAGACGAGGACCCGTCCGCTGGCTCGCGCCGTCCGGGTGGTGACGTCCTTCGCCGACACGTCCACCATCCGGGCCGCGCCGGCCTCGTCGATGTGCGTCAGCCTGCTCTGCGTGCTCATATCTGGTGCCGCTCCCGCTCCGGGCCCCGCAAGGGCCTGTGTGGTGCAACACGCTACCCGCACCCGAGGCACCTCAGCCGAGCAGGACCACTTCCACCTCGGCCCCCGGCTCCACCGAGGTGACGTCCTCCGGTACGACGATCAGCGAGTCGGCGTGCGCCAGCGCGGCGATCAGGTGCGATCCCGATCCGCCGACCGGGCTGACCGTCGCGCTCCGCGGGTCGTACGCGCCGCGCAGGAACTGCCGGCGGCCGGCCGGGGAACCGAGGGCCTTGTCGGCCTTGAGTTCGGCCCGTACCACCGGACGGCTGACGGCGGACTCGGGCAGGCCCATCAGGGTGCGGATGGCGGGGCGCACGAACAGCTCGAAGGAGACGTAGGAGGAGACCGGGTTGCCGGGCAGGGCCAGCAGCGGTGTGTGGTCGGGGCCGATGGTGCCGAAGCCCTGGGGCTTGCCGGGCTGCATGGCGAGCCTGCGGAAGTCGATGGCGCCGCCGTCCACGTCGTCCTCACCGGCGGCCACGGCGGTCAGGGCCTCTTTGACCACGTCGTACGCGCCGACGCTGACGCCGCCGGTGGTGACCAGCAGGTCGGCGCGGACCAGCTGGTCCTCGATGGTGGAGCGCAGGGTGTCCGCGTCGTCGGCGACCGCGCCGACCCGGTAGGCGATGGCCCCGGCGTCCCGCGCGGCGGCGGCCAGCGCGAAGCTGTTGGAGTCGTAGATGGTGCCCGAGGTCAGCGGTTCGCCCGGCTGGACCAGCTCGCTGCCGGTGGACAGGACGACCACGCGGGGGCGCGGCCGGACCCGTACCGTGCCCCGCCCGATGGCCGCGAGCAGGGCGATCTGCGGCGGACCGAGGACCGTGCCGGCGGCCAGGGCGAGGTCTCCGGCCTGTACGTCGCTGCCGCGCGAGCGGACGTGCGCCCGGGCCTCGGCGGAGCGGTGGACCCGTACCTCGCCGCCCGCGCCCTCGGGCGCGGAGCTGGCGGGGGTCATGCCGACCGCGGCGCCGCCGCCGGTCCCGCCGTCGGTCCACTCGACCGGCACGACGGCTTCCGCGCCGGGCGGCAGCGGGGCGCCGGTCATGATGCGGGCGGCCTGTCCGGGGCCGACTGTGGGCAGCGCGCCGCTGCCCGCGGCGACGTCCCCGATGACCGTCAGCACCGCGGGGAACTCCTCGCTCGCGCCCTGGACGTCGGCCGTGCGGACGGCGTACCCGTCCATCGAGCTGTTGTCGAAGGGCGGGAGGGCGACGGGCACGGTGACGTCCTCGACCAGGACACAGCCCTGGGCGTCGAGCAGTTGGAGTTCGATGGGCTCCAACGGCCGGACGGTGGCGAGGATGTCCGCGAGGTGCTCGTCCACCGACCACAGACGGTCGTGATCGGTGCCCTGCGGTGCGGAACTGGTCAAGGTGCTACATCTCCTCCGTGACGTAACGGTGAAGCCAGGTGCGGAACTCCGGGCCCAGGTCCTCACGCTCGCACGCGAGACGGACGATGGCCCGCAGGTAGTCCCCGCGGTCCCCGGTGTCGTAGCGGCGGCCGCGGAAGACCACGCCGTGCACCGGGCCGCCCACGCTCTCGTCGGCGGCCAGCTTCTGCAGGGCGTCGGTGAGCTGGATCTCCCCGCCGCGGCCCGGCTCGGTCTCCCGCAGTATGCCGAAGATCGCCGGGTTGAGGACATAGCGTCCGATGACCGCGTAATTGCTGGGTGCGTCCGCCGCGTCCGGCTTCTCCACGAGTCCGGTCACCCGTACGACGTCGGGGTCCTCGGTCGGCGCGACGGCGGCGCAGCCGTAGAGGTGGACGCTGGCGGGGTCGACCTCCATGAGGGCGACGACGGTGCCGCCGGTCTCGGCGTGGATGTCGACCATGCGGCGCAGCAGCGGGTCGCGGGGGTCGATGAGGTCGTCGCCGAGCAGGACGGCGAAGGGCTCGCGGCCCACGTGGGGCTCGGCGCAGAGCACGGCGTGCCCGAGTCCGCGCGGGTCGCCCTGGCGCACGTAGTGCATGGTCGCGAGGTCGCTGGACTCCTGGACCTTCTTGAGGCGGTCGTCGTCACCCTTGGCGATGAGGGCCGATTCCAGCTCGTAGTTCCGGTCGAAATGGTCTTCGAGGGCGCGCTTGTTGCGTCCTGTGATCATGAGTACGTCGTCCAGGCCGGCGGAGACGGCCTCCTCGACGACGTACTGGATCGCCGGCTTGTCGACGACCGGAAGCATTTCCTTGGGGGTCGCCTTGGTCGCCGGAAGGAACCGAGTGCCGAGGCCCGCGGCCGGGATGACGGCCTTCTTGATCACGGGGTGCGACTGAGTCATGGGCAGAACGATAGTGGGTCCTGTAGAACCACCAGGACAGATTCCGACAAATAAGACCGCTTATCGGATGGTTTGAAAGGATAGTTGAGTCAGCCGTGGTAGAGAAGCCGTCACAGCCCTCCCGAAACCCGGCGACCCCGGTGGCCGAGAAGGCCACTCTGCGTCGTGAACTCCTCGCCGCCCGCCGCTCCCTGTCCCCCGAGGCCCGTCGCGCGGCGGCCCTCGCGCTCTCCCGCACCGCCCTCGAACTGCCCGAACTCGCCGACGCCCGCACGGTCGCCGCCTACGTCTCCGTCGGCGGCGAGCCCGGCACGAGGGAACTGCTCGACACGCTCCGGGCCGCCGGCAAGCGGGTCCTGCTGCCCCTGCTGCTCCCCGACAACGACCTCGACTGGGCGGTGTACGAAGGCCCCGACAGCCTCGCCGAGGCCGCGCACCCGGGGAAGATGCGGCTGTGGGAACCGGCCGGGCCGCCGCTCGGCCCCGACGCGGTCACCGGGGCCGACGCCGTCCTGCTGCCGGGGCTGGCCGTGGACCGGCGCGGCATGCGCCTGGGCCGCGGAGGAGGCTCGTACGACCGGGTGCTGGAACGGCTGGAGCGGGCCGGGGCGCGTCCCGCGCTCGTCGTGCTCCTCCACGACGAAGAGGTGGTCGCGCGGGTCCCGGAGGAACCGCACGACCACCCCGTTCAGGCGGTGGTCACCCCGTCGGGGGTGATCCGTTTCTGAGCCGTGCCGCTCAGGGCTTCAGCGTGAGCGTGTCGACCGTGGCCTTGTCGACGGCCGCCTTGCCGAAGGGCCACTCCAGCAGCTCGCCCTTGGCCCACATCGTCGTCTGGTCGGTGTAGTGGGAGTGGTACGCGTGCCCCGAGGCGCCGGTCAGGTTGATCCAGCGGGACTTGTCCAGGTCGTTGAGGTTCACGACCATCCGCATCGACGGCACCCAGGTCACCCCGTAGCCACTGGAGGCGTTCCAGCCGGTGGCGTTGACGGTGGCCTCGCCGCCGCCCAGGTTCCAGGGGCCCCGGTTCAGCAGCCACTGCAGGTAGCCCGGGCCCTCGGTGCCGATGGTCTGGTTCTTCAGCGTCAGCTGGTGCATGCGGCCCCAGCTCCAGGTGGACTGGTCCTTGCCGAGCTTGGCGGTCAGCTCCCAGCGGGCGTCCTTCATGGCCCGCGCGAACAGCTCGTCGCGGGTCTTGGTGGCCGGCTTGTTGCGCGCGGCGGGCGCCTGCCACCAGGCCGACTTCTCGTCCTTGACCAGGCGCCGGACCACCTCGAACCAGCGGTCGCCGCCGTCGGGCTGCGCCGAGTCGGGGCCGCGCGTACCGCACTCGCGGACCGTCTCGGCGAGGTCGTCGACGGGGCCGGTGCTCTCCGCGCGGACGTTCATGCAGCTGCCCTCGACCCGCAGCTCCTTCGGCATCTTGTCGCCGAAGGACAGCTTGAGGATGTTGCGCCAGACCGCGTTGAAGTACGCGGCCGCCGCCGAGTCGGGCTCCTGGGTGTAGTTCCAGCCGTCCAGCAGCTTCTGCGCGGAGCGCACGTCCGGGTCGGAGATCTGGATCTTGGCCAGCATCGGGGTCAGCAGCGCGGCGATCTCGCTGCTGTTGTCCATCTGCATGGTCCGCATGTCATCGGTGGAGATCTTGCCGTTGTCCTTGGTCTTCGCCTCGATGAGGTCGTTGATCCGCTGGCTGCGGGCGCCGTATCCCCAGTCGGTGGTGAGCACGTGCGGGTACTTGCCCGCGCCGGTGCCGCTCTCGACGACCGCCTGGTTGGCGGTGACGATGTAGCCGCGGGCCGGGTTCAGGGCCCACGGCATCTCGTCCTGCGGGATGTAGCCCGCGTTGCCGTCCTTGCCGCCCTTCCAGGCGTACTTCGGGTCCCAGCCGGGAGCCGGCATGCGGCCGTCGCCCGTGGTGCGGATCGGTACGCGGCCGGGGGCCTGGTAGCCGATGTTGCCGTTGGCGCCCTTGTTGTCGGCGTAGATCAGGTTCTGCGAGGGGACCTCGAAGTCGCGGGCCGCGGCGCGGAAGCTGTTGAAGTCCTTGGCCCGGTTGATCTTGAAGACCGCGTCCATCGACTTGCCCGGGTCCAGCGCCGTCCAGCGCAGGGCGACGGCGTAGCCGTCGCCGCGGTCGGGGGCGGAGCCGGCCACCGGGGCGCGGGTGCCGACGCCGGCGAGGTCGTCGCTGCGGTCGGAGACCAGCGGCCCGTTGTTCGTGGTGCGGACCGTGATCTTCTTCTCGCCGCCGCCGGCGATCTTGATCGTCTCCTCGCGGGTGACGAAGGGGACGATCTTGTCGCCGTAGAGGTAGCCCTCGGGCTTGACCTGCTCCAGGTAGAGGTCGGTGACGTCCGCCCCGAGGTTGGTCATGCCCCAGGCGATGTCGGCGTTGTGGCCGATGACCACGCCGGGCATGCCCGAGAAGGTGTAGCCGGCGACGTCGTACTGGCACCGGGGCGAGGCCGCGCGGCAGTGCAGGCCCATCTGGTACCAGACCGAGGGCAGCTGCGGGGAGAGGTGCGGGTCGTTCGCCAGCAGCGGCTTGCCGGTGGTCGTGTACTTGCCGGCGATGACCCAGGAGTTGGAGCCGATGCCGCTGCCGTTGGGGCCGAGGATGGCCGGGATCTCGTCGAGGGTCTTGGCGAGGGAGGTCAGCCCGGTGCGCAGGCCGACGCTCGCGCCCTGGGCGGTGGTGTCGTCGGCGAGGCCGGTGGTGGTGCCCGGGTTCACGGAGGCCTGCGAGCCGAAGCCCACGCCGTTGCCGTTGCCGTTGCCGTTGCCCGACTGCCCCTGCGGGACGTACTTGCCGCCCGTGACCGCGCCGCCCTCGACGATCGGCTTGTTCCGGTCGAAGGGGTACGCCGGGTAGAGGTCGTTGATCTGCTGCGGCGAGAGCTTGCCCGACATCAGCGAGCGGTCGATCTCGTCCTGCATGTTGCCGCGCAGGTCCCAGGCCATGGCCTTGAGCCAGGCCACCGAGTCGACCGGGGTCCACTGCTCGGGCGCGTAGTCGTCGCTGAGCTTGAGGGCGGCGTGCTCGACGGACAGGCTCTTGCCGGACTTCCCCTTCAGGTACGTGTTGACACCGTCGGCGTAGGCCTGGAGGTACTTCTTCGTCTCCGGTGAGAGCTTGGTGTCGTACTCGGCCTGCGCGACCTGGCGCCAGCCGAGGGTGCGCAGGAAGGCGTCGGTCTCGACCTGGCCGGAGCCGAACATCTCGGAGAGTCGCCCGGACGTCATGTGACGGCGGACGTCCATCTCCCAGAAGCGGTCCTGCGCGTGGACGAATCCCTGGGCGCGGAAGAGGTCCTCGTCGCTGTCGGCGTAGAGCTGCGGGATCCCGTGCTCGTCACGCTTGACGTCGACGGTCCCGATCAGGCCGGGGACCTTCAGGGAGCCGGTGGTCTGGGGGAAGGAGGCGCGCACGCTGTCGACGCTCCAGTAAGCCCCGTAGCCGAGGCCCGCCAAGAGCGCCAGGACCATGACGAGCACGATCAGACGTGCGCGTCGTCCCTTCTTCTTGACGGAAGGGCCGGTTTCGTTGGCGGGCATCGCTGTCCTTAGAGGGGCAGGGTGGTCCTGGGAGTGCTGGGAGCAACCATAGGCGCAGGACCGGGTCCGATGATCCGCCAGGGGTCGAGCTGCTGAGGACAGGGCCGTCACGGCGTTTCACAATGTGACTATCGCGTCAAGGAATCGTCAAAGATTAGGTAAGGTAACGAAGTACTTGCCGGACGCGCCCCGGGAGGAACGATCCGTCGATCCGCGGGCGCTCTGAGGAAAGGGCCGCCCGCTGACTGTCCACACGCTCAATGAGCTCCTGCTGGTCTGCTCGCTCGTGCTGCTCGTCGCCGTCGCGGCGGTGCGCATCTCTTCACGCAGCGGCCTCCCCAGCCTGCTCATCTACCTCGGCATAGGCATCGCGATAGGCCAGGACGGGATCGGCAACGTCGTCTTCGACAACGCCGAACTGACCCAGGTCATCGGCTATGCCGCGCTCGTCGTGATCCTCGCCGAGGGTGGTCTGGGCACCAAGTGGAAAGAGATCAAACCGGCCTTGCCGGCAGCGATCTCACTGTCATTGGTGGGCGTCGCGATCAGCGTCGGCGTCACCGCGGCCGGGGCGCACTACCTCGTCGGGCTCGAATGGCGGCAGGCCCTCCTCATCGGCGCCGTGGTCTCCTCGACGGACGCCGCCGCCGTCTTCTCCGTACTGCGCAAGGTCCCGCTCCCCTCGCGGATCACGGGTGTGCTGGAGGCGGAGTCCGGCTTCAACGACGCACCCGTGGTCATCCTGGTCGTCGCCTTCGCGACCGTCGGACCCGTGGACCCCTGGTACCTGCTGATCGGGAAGATCGCGCTGGAGCTGGCGATCGGAGCCGCGATCGGCCTGGCGGTCGGCTTCCTCGGCTCGTACGGACTGCGGCACGTGGCGCTCCCCGCCTCGGGCCTCTACCCGATCGCCGTGATGGCCATCGCCATCACCGCGTACGCGGCCGGCGCCATGGCGCACGGCTCCGGCTTCCTCGCGGTGTACCTCGCCGCCATGGTGCTCGGGAACGCGAAGCTGCCGCACTGGCCCGCCACCCGCGGGTTCGCCGACGGACTCGGCTGGATCGCGCAGATCGGCATGTTCGTGCTGCTCGGCCTGCTGGTCACCCCGCACGAACTGATCCACGACTTCTGGCCCGCGGTGATCATCGGGCTGGTGCTGACGATGGTCGCGCGCCCGCTGGAGGTCTTCGTCTCCCTCCTGCCGTTCCGCCTCCCCTGGCAGGAACAGGCCCTGATGTCGTGGGCGGGCCTGCGCGGCGCCGTGCCCATCATCCTGGCGACCATCCCCATGGTCTCCGGGATCGAGGGCAGCGATCGGGTCTTCAACATCGTCTTCGTGCTCGTCGTCGTCTACACGCTGGTGCAGGGGCCGACCCTGCCCTGGCTCGCGCGCAAGCTGAACCTCGGGGACACCGACGAGAGCGCCGCCGACCTGGGCATCGAGTCGGCGCCGCTGGAGAAGCTGCGCGGACACCTGCTGTCCTTCGCGATCCCGCCGGCCTCGCGGATGCACGGCGTGGAGGTCAGTGAACTGCGCCTGCCGGCGGGGGCCTCGGTGACGCTGGTGGTCCGGGACGCGAAGAGCTTCGTACCGGCGCCCTCCACCGTGCTGCGGCGCGGGGACGAGCTGCTGGTGGTGGCCACGGATCCGGTGCGGGACGCGGCGGAGGCGCGGCTGCGCGCGGTGGCGCGGGGCGGCAAGCTCGCGGGCTGGCTCGGCACGGGCGAGGGGCACGCGTGAATGCGACACGAGAGCGCGAGGGGGTTCGTTCGAGCGGCTCCGAAGTGAACGCTTCACGCGCGACCGGCATTAGAGCGACGTTCTAATTCGGCCATTTTCGGGGGAGTATGCCCCTCCAAATCCCCATATTCAAGGGTTCTGGAATGCGAAGTTCCAGTTAATCCCAGGTGAAGCTATCGCCTGTCGTCGCAATCACAGGGCGTGATAGGGAATGTCCCTGTACGATGAAGGCACACCACATCGAACCAACTCTGCCTGACGCAGAGCTGGCGCGACCGCAAAGCGGCCGTGGCACCCTCCCGCAGTGGGCGCCCAGGTATCACTCGGTTCTGCGCAAGAGGACAGCTCTCGGGGCTCCCACATGTACGGGTGCGATTCGCTCACAAGGTGATGCATCGTCCGCAGTCGGGGAGTTCTACCAGGCAGCGGAAAGGCCAGGCCGTGACATCCGCGGTCACGACCGACACGTCCGCCCGCCCCGGCTACGGACAGCTCCTGCGCACTCCCGGCGCCCTCGGCTTCCTTCTTCCGGGCTTCGCCGCCCGACTGCCGTTCGGCATGCTGACCATCAGCATCCTGCTGCTCGTCCAGCACACCACCGGCTCCTACGCCAACGCCGGCATCGTCGCCGCCGTCACCGGCATCTCCATGGCGCTGTGCGCCCCCGTGATGGGCAACCTCACCGACCGCCGCGGCCAGAGCGCCGTACTGCTGCCGGTCGTACTGATCCACTCCGCCGCCGTGACCGGCCTGGCCGCGCTGGCCCTGGCCGGCGCGCCGCTCTGGGCGCTCGCCGCCGCCGCGATCCCCGCCGGCGCCTCGGTGCCGCAGGTCGGCCCGATGGTCCGGGCCCGCTGGGCCGCGAAGCTGGAGGGCTCCCCGCTGCTGCCGACGGCCGCCGCGTTCGAGTCCGTCACCGACGAGTTCACCTTCGTCGTCGGCCCGGTCCTCGCGACCGCCCTGTGCACCGGCATCCACCCCGCCGCCGGTCTGATCACCGAGGCCGCCCTGAGCCTCCTCGGCGGGCTGCTGTTCGCCGCGCAGCGCCGGACCCAGCCCCCGGCACACGTCCAGGCCACCGGCGAGGCCAAGCGCGTCTCGGCCCTGACCTCCCCCGGCCTGCGCGTCCTGATCGTCGCCTTCCTCGGGATCGGCGCCGTCTTCGGCGGCATGCAGGTCTCCCTGGCCGCCTTCTCCAACGAGATCGGCAACCCCGGCGCCAACGGTCTCCTGTACGGCGTCTTCGCCGCGGGCAACATGATCGCCGGCATCGCCTGCGGCGCCATCGCCTGGAAGATCGGCCCGCGCCGCCGGCTGCTGTTCGGCTACATCGGCCTGACCGCCTTCGCGTCCCTGCTGTGGACCGCCGACTCGACGGTCCTGCTGGCCGCACTCGGCCTGTTCGTCGGACTGTGCATCGCCCCGGCCCTGATCACCGGTTACACCATGGTCGAGTCGCTGATCCCGGCGAACGCCCGCACCGAGGCCTTCACCTGGCTCACCGGCGCGGTCGCCTTCGGTCAGGCCATCGCGGTGATCGTCGCCGGCCGACTGACCGACGCGCACGGTTCCTCGTACGGCTTCCTGGTACCGCTGGCGGCCACCGCCCTCGCGCTGGTCACCCTGCTGGCCCTGCGCTCCAAGCTCGCGCCGCAGGCACCGAGCCGGATCGTGAACGCCTCGTCCACCCACGAGAGCGCCACGGAGGCCGACGCGGGCGACGCCCCGGAAAACGCCGCCGAGGCCGCCCCGGACACCACCCCGGAGACCGCTTCCGCGACCGCCGAGGAGAACGTCACGGGCACCGCCGCCCGGCGGGGCCGGCAGCGTGATCTGACCACCGTCTGAGCGTGGCCTGGGTCACCGCGCGCCGAGGACGGTGGACTGATCGGCCGGAATACGTCACCATGGAGCGTCGTTAGCACTCATTGAGTCAGAGTGCCAGGAGGAAATTCGTGCCGACCTACCAGTACCAGTGCACCGAGTGCGGTGAGGGCCTTGAGGCCGTGCAGAAGTTCACCGATGACGCACTGACCGTGTGCCCGAACTGCGACGGACGCCTGAAGAAGGTGTTCTCCGCGGTCGGCATCGTCTTCAAGGGCTCCGGCTTCTACCGGAACGACAGCCGCGGCTCGTCGTCGAGCAGCACCCCTGCCTCGAAGCCGGCGTCCACGTCGTCCACGACCTCGACGGCTGCCGCCCCGGCCGCCTCGTCGTCCTCGACGTCCGGAACCGGCAGCTCCACCTCGGCTGCCTGATCCCGTCAGTCTTTCGTGAGGCCCCGCCGCCCTCTCCGGGCAGCGGGGCCTCACGCATGCCCGGTTAGGCTGACCGCATGGCGAATGCAGAGATCGGTGTCATCGGCGGATCGGGCTTCTACTCCTTCCTGGAGGACGTCACGGAGGTGCAGGTCGAGACCCCGTACGGGCCTCCCAGCGACTCCCTGTACCTGGGCGAGCTGGCCGGCCGGTCGGTGGCCTTCCTGCCGCGCCACGGACGCAGCCACACCGTGCCCCCGCACAAGATCAACTACCGGGCGAACCTGTGGGCCCTGCGCTCGGTCGGCGTCCGCCAGGTGCTCGGGCCCTGCGCGGTGGGCGGCCTGCGGGCCGAGTACGGCCCGGGCACGCTGCTCGTTCCCGACCAACTGGTCGACCGTACGAAGTCCCGCGCCCAGACCTTCTTCGACGGGGAGCCGCTGCCCGACGGCAGCGTCCCGAACGTCGTGCACACCACCTTCGCCGACCCCTACTGCCCCGTCGGTCGCGACGTGGCCCTGGCCGCGGCCCGCGGCCGGGACTGGGAGCCCGTGGACGGCGGCACCATGGTCGTCATCGAGGGGCCGCGGTTCTCGACGCGGGCCGAGTCGCGCTGGCACGCCGCCGCGGGCTGGTCGGTGGTCGGCATGACGGGCCACCCGGAGGCGGTCCTCGCCCGTGAGCTGGGGCTCTGCTACACCTCCATGGCCCTGGTCACCGACCTGGACGCGGGCGCCGAGACGGGCGAGGGCGTGTCCCACACCGAGGTCCTCAAGGTGTTCGGCGAGAACGTCGGCCGCCTGCGCGAGGTGCTCTTCGACGCGGTGGCGGCCCTGCCCCCGACGGAGTCCCGCGCCTGCCTGTGCACGCACGCGCACGACGGCTGGGACCTGGGCATCGAACTGCCGTAGCCGCCTTGGGCGACGCGGGCCGACGTGGCGAACGTTCGACGTCGCCGCCTCGGGCGCCTCGGGCGACGTGGCGGGCGTCCGCGCCGCCTAGGAGGCCGTGGCCGCCTTGGACGCCGTGGCTGACGCGGCCGGGGGCCGGGGCCGGGGCGGTCCCGGAGAGGTCCGGGTGCGGGGGTTCGCCGGGCGGGGATCGTCGGCGTTCGTGGGCGACGCTCCGGCGGACGCGGACCGTCGGCGTTCGCCGGGCACGGATTCGCCGGGCGGACGCTCCGGCGGACGCGGTGGGGTTCCCGGGAGGCGCGGTGTCACGTTCCGCGGGGCTGTCCGGTCAGAGCTGTGGAGGGCGGGCCATCGGGGCCGGCCCGTACAGGAGGCGACCACCGTGCCGCGCATCTCGCTCACCCCGCCCCGCACCCTTCTCAACCGCCTCGGCGCCCGGTACGCCCGCCGCACCTACGGCAAGGTCCTCGCGCCCGGCCTCGCGTACGGGCACAACGCCCGTGTCCTCCTCGCGTACGTCCGCCTCGAACGGCAGGTGGCGAAGTGGCAGTCCCTCGAAGGGCAGTTGAAGCACCTCGCCGTGATGGCGGCGGCGGCCCGCGTCAACTGCTCGTGGTGCGTGGACTTCGGCTACTGGGAGGGGCACGAGAAGGGCCTGTGCCCGGAGAAGGCCCGGAACGTGCCGCGGTGGCGCGAGGCCCGTGACGTCTTCACCGAGCCGGAACTGCTGGTCATGGAGTACGCCGAGGCCATGACCGAGACCGAGCCGACCGTCACGGACGCACTGGCCGCCGAGCTGATCGCCCGTCTCGGCGAGGCCGCCTTCGTGGAACTCACCGCGATGGTCGCGCTGGAGAACTGGCGCTCGCGCGTCAACAGCGCCTTCGGGCTGACCAGCCAGGGATTCGCGGAGACCTGCCGGAACCCGAACGCGGGCTGAAGCATGCGCGCCCGTGCGCATGAGCGGTCCCCCGTGGGGGTGGCGCGGTTGTCCACAACCTGGGGATCGTCCACAGGCCCGGGCGGAGACGGGCGGGGCGGTGGATCGTGAGGGGTGTCCGGGTGTCGGCCCGGACATCGGCGCACGAGCGATTCGGCGGTGTTCAACATGTCCAGGACTGCTTCCCGACTTCCCCTCCCCTCCCCGTGTCCCCCCGCACGTCCCGTCCCCCTCTTCCCGCCGCTCCGCGTGGGGCGGGGCGGGGACCGACTGCGGCGTGCCCTTCGACGCCGACGGCGGGCCGCAGCGGCCGGACTGACCGTCGTGGCGGCCCTGTTGACGGTCGGCGGGACGGAGGCGCGGGCCTCCCGGGGCGGTGCGCCGCCCCAGGCGAAGCCACCGCCCGCGGTGGTGCGGATGGTGTCGGCCCCCGTGCGCATCGCGGACGCGGCGACCGTGCGGCTGTTGCGTCCCGGGGACCGGGTGGACGTGGTGGCCGCGGAGCGGGCGGGACCGCCCCGGGTGGTGGCGGTGGCGGCCCGAGTTGCCGAAGTGCCCGAGCCCGAGCAGGGTGTCGGGGACGGCGGGGCGCTGGTGGTCCTGTCCGTGCCCCGGGATACCGCGCGGGACCTCGTGGGGGTGGGCAGTGTGTCACGCCTGGCGGTGACGCTGTGCTGAATCGCACACGCGCCCAGGCAGGTCCCCTCCGGGAGGGGACCGATTGGACACGGCGGCCCCGGACTGCCGTAGCTTTCGGAACCGTTGGCTCCGTGTTCTTTAGATGTGAAGAGAGGCTCAGTGGTGAGCGAACCGAAGAAGGAGAGCGTCCTGGCAGGCTTCAAGGCCTTCCTGATGCGCGGCAACGTGGTCGACCTCGCGGTGGCCGTGGTCATCGGCGCGGCGTTCACGAACATCGTGAACTCCATCGTGAAGGGGATCATCAGCCCGCTGGTCGGTGCCGTCGGCACGCAGAACCTGGACGTCTACTCCTCGTGCTTGAAGGACTGTGGGGTCAACGCCAAGGGCGAGCCCACCGGCGTGATCATCCAGTGGGGTTCCGTACTGAACGCCACGCTGACCTTCCTGATCACCGCGGCCGTCGTCTACTTCCTGATGGTGCTGCCGATGGCGAAGTACCTGGCCAAGGTCGAGCAGCGCCGCAAGGCCAGGGAAGGCGTGCAGGAGACCATGGAGATCACCGAGCTGGTGGTTCTCAAGGAGATCCGGGACACGCTGGTGGCACAGCGCACGGCGTCCGTGTCCGGCGCGGTCGACGGCCGCGGACCGGCCCAGGGCCAGGGCTACGCGCAGGGCCCGGGATACGGCCAGGGCCCCGGCTACGGTCAGGGCTCCGGTTACGGGCAGGGTCCCGGCTACGGGCAGGGGCGCGACGGCTCGCTCTGAGCCGGCCCGCTCACACGTGGTGCGGGGGCTTCTCGTCGAGGAAGCGGGCCAGGTCGGCCGCGCTTCCGCCGGTGGGGGGGCGCTCGCCCCATCCCCGGTCGGTGTCGTCCGAGGACTGCCGGTCCAGCGGGTCGTCGAAGTCGATCCTGGCCTTCGGCTTCGGCTTGGCCGCGGGGGCGGCGGGATCGGGCGCGGACACGGGCGCGTGGTGTGCGTCCTGCGGGTCGGAGTCGGGAGCGGTGCTCATGGCTCCAGGGTACGGCCGCCCCGGCGCCCGCCTCCGGCCCCGCTCGGCCGGGGGCTTCCGCGCCCTTGCGGGCGTAGAACCGCCGGCACACGGCGAGGCAGGTGGCGTCGGAGCCGATGAACAGCCGCAGCGCGTTGATCACCGCCATCGCCGCGAACACCCCGGGGATGTGGAAGAAACCGTGGGCGGCGATGCCCGGGGCCGGGCCGGGTCGTCGAGGCCTCGCCCGTCGAGGCGCGGGGCGCCGAGGCCCCGCACATCGAAGCCCCGCCCGGCGAACCCCGGCGCGCGAGGTCCCCCGACGAGTCCGCCCGGGGTACGCGGACGCCGCGGGCCGCGCGCCTCGCCTGCCGACCCACGACCGGCTGCTGTGCTGGGCCGTATGACGTACGTACCGATGACCGCCCGGAGCCGGGACGAGAGCCACCGTGCCGCGACTCCCCTGGAGCTCTTCTTCGACCTTTGCTTCGTGGTCGGCGTGGCACAGGCGGGCCGCCAACTCGTCCACGCCCTGGCCGAGGGGCACGTGGGCAGCGGCATCACCGGCTACCTCTTCGTGTTCTTCGGGGTGTGGTGGGCCTGGATGAACTTCACCTGGTTCGCGTCCGCCTACGACGTCGACGACATCCCGTACCGGATCGCGACCTTGGTGCAGATCTCCGGGGTGCTCGTGTACTCGGCCGGGATCCCGCGCGCCTTCAACGACAACGACTGGACCGTCGCGGTCATCGGCTATCTGGTGATGCGCATCGCGCTGACCTTCCAGTGGCTGCGGGCTGCCGCCGGGGAGCGCGGTCCGGCCCGCCGCTGCGCGATCACCTACGCGGTGGGGCTGCTCATCTGCCAGGCGGGGTGGACGGCGCTGCTCCTGGCCCCCGAGAGCACCCGGCAGTGGCTGTTCCTGGTCCTGGTGGTGGCGGAGTTGGCGGTGCCGGTCATCGCGGAGCACGGTCACCAGACGCCGTGGCATCCGCACCACATCGCGGAGCGGTACGGCCTGTTCACGATCATCGTGCTCGGCGAGACCATCGCCGCCAGCACGGTCGCCGTGCAGTCGGCGATCGACGAGCACGAGGCACTGGGCGAGTTGCTGCCGATCGCGGCGGGAGGTCTGCTGCTGGTCTTCGCCGCCTGGTGGATCTATTTCGCGGTCCCCGTGCACGAGGGGCTGCGCACCAACCGCGATGCCATCCCGTGGGGTTACGGGCACTTCGTGATCCTGGCGTCGGCGGCGGCGATCGGCGCCGGCATCGAGGTGGCGATCGAGCAGGCGGTGGGCAAGGCGCACGTATCCGACCTGGCGGCGAACCTCGCGGTGGCCGTCCCGGCGGCGCTGTTCCTGCTCTTCGTGTGGTTCCTGCACTCCCGTCACTTCAAGCGCGGCATGGCCCAGCAGGCGGTGCTCCCGATCTCGGCCCTGGCCGTTCTCGCGTGCGCCTGGACCGGCGAGCACGCGGTGCTGTGGATCGGTCTGGTGGCGGCCGCCACGGTGGCCGCGGGCGTGACCTTGGCCGAGCGGGCGCGTTCTGGTGCGTGAAGACGGTCGGGGGCGATTCGGCGTGCTGCCGACGAGAAGGAAGAAGGTGCGGGCATGACGGTCCCGACACAGCGGTACGAAGACCGACCGGGGGCCGAGCTGGCCGATCCGGCCTTCTGGCAGTCACCCCCGCAGGCTCGGCTGGCGGCTTTCGCCCGGCTGCGGGCGCTCGATTCCCCGGTGTACGTGCCCGAGGGCCGGGATCGGGGCCACTGGGCCCTGGTGCGGCACGCGGACGTGCAGGAGGCGAGCCGGCTGCCCAAGGTGTTCGCGAGCGCGCCCGGGGTCACGACCCCGGAGCCGCCCCGTTGGGTACGGGCGTTGTTCGGGGACTCGATGGTCAACCTGGACGGCCCCGACCACGCGCGGTTGCGCAAGGTCGTGCAGCGGGCCTTCACCCCGAGGCTGTTGGCCGCGGCCGAGGAGGACATCCACGCGGTGGCGGCCAGGATCGTGGACGACGTGCTGGACGAGCGGCCCGACGAGTTCGTCTCGGCGGTGGCTTCCCGGCTGCCGCTGGAGGTCATCTGCAACATGATGGGCATCCCGGAGGCCTACCGGGCCGAGATCGCGGACCGGGTCAACCACGCGTCCGAACACATCGGCGTGGAGCGGGGCCTCGCCGCCCGGCTGCGGATGCCGGGGCGCGGGTTGCGCGCGCTGGCCCGGATGCAGCGGATGGTCGCGGGCATCGGGCGGGAGCGGCGCAGGAATCCGACCGACGACCTCATCTCGGCGCTGGTCTGTGCGAACGTGGACGGTCAGGCCCTGGGCGCCCGGCAGCTCGGTGCGTTCTTCTCGCTGTTGATGGTGGCCGGCGTGGAGACGACCCGGAACGCGATCACGCACGGGCTGACGCTGCTGACCGATTTCCCGGACCAACGCGATCTGCTGCTGTCGGACTTCGAGGCGTACGCGGACGGCGCCGTGGACGAGATGATCCGCCACTCGACGCCGATCATCCAGTTCCGTCGCACGGTGGTGGCCGAACACGCCCTCGGCGGGCACCTGTTCACGCCGGGCGACAAGGTGGTGCTGTACTACGCCTCCGCCAACCGCGACGAGGCGGTCTTCCCCGACCCCGACGCCTTCGACATCACCCGCTCGCCCAATCCGCACCTGGGGTTCGGGGGTGGTGGTCCGCACTTCTGCCTGGGCGCGCATCTGGCCCGGGTGGAGATGAGGTCGCTCTTCCGCGAGCTGCTGACCCGGCCGGTCGGGCTGCGCGCGGTGGGCCTGCCGGATCTGGCGGGATCGAACTTCGACAACCGGGTGCGTTCGCTCCGCTTCGCCTTCGAACAGCCGTGACGCGACCGGCTGTCGGGACCGGCCACCGGTAAGGGCCATCGGTAAGGGCCATCGGTGAGGGCCATCGGGACCGGCTGCCGCGAGCAGCGGCCGGGCAGACCGGCCACCGGGCAGGCTGGGAGCCCGGCGGCCGGAGCGCGGGCGGTGGCGCCGGGGCCGTGTCAGCCGCGCAGGCTCTGCACCGTGAGCACGCAGTGGGCGCTGCTGGTCAGCACTTCCTCGTCGCCCGCGAAGGCCTGGAGCACGTCCGCGGAGACGGGCTGCCCGGGAACGGCCTCGGGCCAGGCGCGGGTGGCGAACAGGAAGTAGGCCTGGCCGCTCTCGTGGGCGGCGGCGACCCACTCCGGCGGGGCGGTGCAGGTGGCGTTGAGCCCGGGCAGGGTCAGCGCGATCTGGTGGTCGGCGAGCAGGATCTTCACCGGGAAGGTGGCCGCCTTGAGGGTCCCGTCCATGACCACGTCCCCGATCGGCAGGCCGATCTCCTCCAGGAGACCTCGGGCGGCAGCCTCGCCCGCTTCCTTGCCGCCCGGGCCGTCGCCCAGGGTGTAGGCGAGGAGGTACGGGATGTCGTGCCCCTCGGAGGGGTCACCGATCCAGGCGAGCACGGAAAGGGTGCCGAGCTGGGACCGGTCAATTTCGGCTTGGGTGGAAGTCATGCGCCGCACCTTAGTGGCCTGCCGACCACCCCCTCGCGGCCTTTCACCCGAGCGGGCTATACGGCCCAGAATCCCCCTCCGGAATTCGTCTGCATGTTCGCGTCCTGGTACTGGAGCCGCACGATGCGCGCGCTTTCCGGGATTTCGAACACCACCCATCCCTCGGCCCGCTCACCGACCTCCAGGGAATCGAAGACGAGGGGTTTGCCGGTTGTCAGTTCACCGGTGGGCACCACGGGGTGGCGCTGCCCCGCGCCGTCGTACGCCCACATGCTTCCGAGAGCCCCGTACGAGGCTCCCCCCACGTTGACGAACGACACGGAGGCGGCCACCCAGCGCTTCCCGGCGGTCGGTGCGAAGTTCTTCTCGACACTGACGGCCGGGTCCACGAACGCGTTGAGCTCGACCTGGAGGTGCTGCCCCACCTGGCGGCCCCGCACCCGTACGGAGTCACCCACACGGGCATCCTTCGCGGTCGCCCGCACCGCCGCCGGGCCCGGTGCGGCCGGGTCGCCGGCGGCTCCCGGCGCCCCGTCGTCCACGGGGACGGCGGGGACCGCCGCGGGGGCCACGGCGGCCCCTTCGGGCACGCTCTGGCAGGCGGTGGCGCCCATGAGCAGGAGGGGCAGGAGGGCTGCTGCGGCGAGGACGGAAGCGGGCTGACGCATGCGGGATCCCTTCGGGGATCTTCGGGGCGGGGACGTATTCCGGTCAGTTTCACGCGCCCGAGCGGGCAATTGCACACACCGACACGGGCGCAGGGAGCGAGTTGCCCGCCGTCTGCCAGCAGAATGCTTCCGGCAGCATCCCGCCATCCGCTTCCCACTGGAGGAAAAATGGTCATGTCCGGCCGCCGAATTTCTCTCGCGGCGCTCTCCGCGCTGGCCGCCGCCTCGGTATTCACCACTCCGGCGAACGCCACTGTTTTCAACCAGGAGATTTCCGTACAGCCTTACGCCCACATCACCGAGGACGGCTCCGTCACCCTTTCCGGTACCTACCTCTGCGAGGGCTCGTCGCCCAGAGGGGCGGTTCAGGTCAAGGCGACCGTCGTTCAGGAGGGTCTGCGCCTCACCGTCGCCGCCGGCGACGCCCGCTGTGACGGCGAGCGGCACCGCTGGGAGGCGCGCGGCTCCGTGCGCTTCACGCCGGGCCTGCACGCCGGTCGCGCCGAGGCCGTGGCGCAGCTTCAGGAGGTCCACTTCTCCGGGCTGATGCCGCGTTCGATCGACACGCTCGCCGAGGACGGCAAGAACATCGAGGTGTTCGACCACCGGTGATCCCGGCGCCGACGCCGACCGGTCCGGTAGCCGCCGCTACCGGATCCTCGCCGTCGACGGCCGCTACCGGGCCCCCGCCGTCACCAGCCGGGACCGGAGTCCCGGTCGTCGGCCGCGAAAGGATCTGGGCGTCAACGGCACTCCGGCGCGACACCGGTCATCGACATGAACGCCACCGTCTGACACCCGGGGTCCGAGTGCGGACGCCCCGTCGTCCAGTCCACTGCCTTCGGCACCCCGGCGGCCAGCAGGAGCAGGGCCAGGATGCCCGTCATCGCGCCCCTGTTCAGGCGGCGCACAGCAGAATCCGTTCCATGGCGGCATCATCGCGCCCCCTCCGGCAGGCCACAACTCGGGGTGACCGCCCGGTCACTCCACGGCTCTCCGCGCGCCACCGGCGTCGAACTCGCACCAGACGGCCTTTCCGTCGCCCCGGGACTCCACCCCCCAGTGCGTGGCCAGCGCGTCCACCAGCAGCAGCCCGCGTCCCGTGGTGGCCGACTCCCCCGGGGTGCGCCGGCGGGGCCACACGCTGGAGCGGTCCTTGACCCACAGCCGGATCCGCCGCACCGGTTCCGGCAGCACCTCCATGGTCAACACCGCTCCGCCGTCCGTGTGCAGCAGGGCGTTGACCAGCAGTTCTCCCGCTGCCAGCTCCACGTCGTCGGCGAGTTCCGCCATGCCCCAGTCGCGCAGGGCCTGCCGCAGGGCGTAGCGGGCCTCCGAGAGGCCCTCGGGGTCGGCCTGGTGGATGTACTGGTGGATGCGGGGCGCCCGGTGCGTGCCCGGGTCGGGAGCCCGGCGCAGCACCAGCAGTGCCACGTCGTCGCCTGAGCCCCAGCGCTCCCAGAGCCGGTCGGAGAGGTGGTCGGCGAGCGCCCCGGCCTCCTGGGGGCCGCTGCGAACGGCGTGGGCCAGTGCCTCCATGCCCTGGGTGATGGCGGTGCCCGGTTCCTCCACGAGCCCGTCGGTGCACAGCACGAGGGTCTCGCCGGGCACCAGGTCCAGTCGGGTCTCGGGGAACTCCTCCCGCTCGAAGATCGAGGCGAGTCCCAGGGGCAGGCCGCCGCGAACGTTGGGCCAGCCCGTTCGGCCGTCCGTGTGTCGGATCAGCGGTCCGAGGTGGCCCGCGCGGACGGCCCGTACTCCTCCGGTCTCCAGGTCCACCTGCGCGTACATGCAGGTCGCGAAGCGTTCGGTGTCGAGTTCGGCGAGGAAGCGGGAGGCCCGGGCCAGCACGGTGGACGGCGGGTGCCCCTCCCCCGCGTAGGCGCGCAGGGCGATCCGCAGTTGGCCCATGATGGCGGCGGCGTGGGTGTCGTGGCCCTGTACGTCGCCCACGACGATGCCGACCCGGTCGCGGGGCAGGGCGATCACGTCGTACCAGTCGCCGCCGACCTCGCGCCCGCTCCAGGCGGCGTGGTAGCGGACCGCGATCTCGCCACCGGTGATCTCGGGGATCCGGCGCGGCAGCATCGATGCCTGGAGACCGGTGGCGAATTCCCGTTCCTGGTCGAAGAGCAGGGCCCGTTGGAGCGACTGGGCCACGATGCCGGCCAGGCCCAGGCAGAGGTTGCGTTCCTCGGGGCTGAACTCGCTGAGGCGTTTGTAGAAGAGGACCAGTCCGCCGATGGCCTTGGCCTGCGCGATCAGCGGCAGGTAGGCGGCCGCGTCGTAGTGGATCCGGTTCAGGTAGTCCGTGAACATCGGGAACTCGGCGGCAAGCTCGGCCAGCGAGGTGACGAACCGGGCCTTGCGGCTGAGGACCGCCTGCGACAGCGGCAGCGAACCGTCCAGCCGGGTGAACCTGCGCTCGTTGAGGATGTCCAGGGACTCCCCGCTCAACGCGATGATCTTGATGGCGCCGTTCTCGACGAGCCCGAGGGCCAGCCCGTCCGCGCCGAGCCGTTCCAGGGCTCCCGTGCCCGTCAGGGTGGCCGTCACGTCGTCCACGGTCACGGCCCGCGACAGGGCCTCGGTGGTCCGCTGCACGATGGTGGCCTGCTGGGCGCGGGCCGACTCCAGCTTCCGCAGCACCGTGAGGTGGGCCAGTTCGGCCGTCGCGTCCCGGACGATGCCGACGATCCTCAGGGGCCGGCCGTCGGGAGCGCGCAGCACCCTCCCCTGGATGTGGGTCCACTGGTCGCGGCCGGTGCGCCGGCGCACCGTGAAGTAGGAGCCGTACGTCTCCTCACCGCTGTCCAGCACCCCGACCACGGTGTCCGCGAGCCGCGCGCTGTCATCGGCCGGAATCCGCAGCCCCAGGCCCTCGGGGGTGTGGTCGAACTCCTCCGGCTCCAGGTCGAAGACGACCAGGCCCGCCTCGTCGAGCGACACGGTCCCCGCCACGAGGTCCCAGTCGTAGCTGCCCATGCCGTTCAGCGCGAGCCGTTCCCCGGCTCCGGTCACGGGCCTGCCGCCGTCCGGCGCGGGTCTGTCGGGTCGCTCCGCCGCTGCCACGCGTCACACCACCTAACGGCCGGGCCAGCACGGCTGGGAGATCAGCCGCTCCCACTCTTCGTCAGGATGCCCCGGAAGGGTGCGTCCGGCCTCTCGCCAGCGCTTCAGCAGGGAGAGGTAGATCGTCGACTGGTCACCGGGGCCGTAGGTTCCGCCCTTGGGCCGGCCCGGCGGCTGTTCCGCACGGCTGGCGGGGATGCGTACCCAGCCACGGCCGCCCTGTGTCCGCTCCGCGCCCATCGCGACCCCTCTCACCGTGTACACGTCTCACCGCGGCTACGTCTCGGGGTACCCGGCGGCGGCCCGGTCGAGCCGGTCGCCGGGGGCGGAACCCGGCAGTCGACCCCGGGCGCCGAGCCTCCCCAGGACTCCCTTCACCAGTCTCCCCGCCGTGAAGCCCGCACCGTGCACGAATCGCATGGAAGGGCCGAATGAGGGAGCCGTCAGCAGACCCGCGAAGAACAGCCCGGGCCACGACGACTCGAAGCCCGCGCTCAGCTCGGGCGTTCCGCCGCCGCCCACGGTGCGCAGCGCGGTCCGCAGCCCGACGTCGAGGAGTTCCAGTCGGCGCAGGTCGGGGGCGAATCCGGTGGCCGAGATGACGTGCGAGGTGTCCAGGACGACGGACTCCCCGGTCGCGGAGGTCAGCTGGAGTCGGGTGCGGTCGCCCTCCGCGACCGCGCCGTGCAGGTGGTGGCCGAGCAGCACCGGTACCCGCTGTTCGAAGCGGTCCCGCAGCCACCAGGCGCCGGCCGGCCCCAGCGCCGTGGCGACGATGCGTTCCCGGGTCGCCGCGGGCAGCCGGCGCACCGCCCACGGCAGTTCCGACCACACCCAACTGCGCCATCCGGTGCCCAGTCCGCTGTGCGGGTCGCGCAGGGCCCGCAGCGGGGATCGTTCCAGGGGCTGCGGGACGGTGTTCCAGTTCAGCCGGGGCCGCCGGGCCACCAGACACGGTCGCGCCCCGGCCTCCGCCAGCAGGGCCGCGGTTTCCAGGGCCGCCTGCCCGGCCCCGAGCACCGCGACCTCCCGGCCGGCGAAGCGTGCCAGGTCGCGGTGACCGCTGCTGTGCGAGTAGTGGGCGGGCGGCAGGTCCCGCAGTACGGCGGGGAAGTTCACGAAGGGCATCACCCCCACCGCCAGGGCGACGGTACGGGCGAACAGCGGAGGCCCCTGCGCGGTCCTGATCCGGAAGCCGCCCCCCTGCGGGGTCAGCTCCGTGACCGTCACCTCCTCCACCTCGGGCGCGGCCCTCCCGGCGAACCAGAGCCCGTACGCGCTGAAGGTGCCGATCGGAAGCGGTCCGCCGTGCTCGGCCCGCACGCCCTGGCCGGCGCAGTAGTCGGCGAGGGTGTGCCGTCCGCCGGGCGCGGACAGGTTGGATGACCAGGGCTCCGACTTCAGGTACATCCCCTCGGGCATGTGGTCCCGCCAGGACGCCATGGGCCGCCCCAGCACCCGTACGCGGAGTCCGGCCGCCGCGGCGTGCGCGGCGATCGACAGCCCGTACGGCCCCGCGCCGACCACGACGAGGTCGTCCATTCGTGTCATCGCTGTCCCTCCACTGTCATGGCCGACCGCCCCGGGCGGGCCCGCCCGGGGCGGGGTGGTCACCGGATGAGGCGTGTCACCGGCTCACCAGCTCGTCCGGTTCGGCCGCCTCCGGCGGGGCGGGGCGCGCGGCGGGTCCGCCGGCGCCCTCGGACGCCTGTTCCCGACCGCGTTGACGGGGGGCGCGCACCACGGCCCGCGCGGTACGGCGGCCCTGCTCGGGGAAGCCGCGCAGGACCCGGGCCCCCTTGCCGAAGCCCCGGCCCAGGAAGGCGGTGACCATCGCGACGAACGGCATCACGTCGTCCGAGGCGAACCAGGCCGCCTCCACCTCGGCGCGCCGGTCCCTCGGCGCGGCCCGCGCCGGCCCGGCGGTGGCCGGCCCGGTCGCGGCGGGCTCGGGCCCCGCGCCGTCACCCCGGCCCGGGGCCGCGGGGCCGTGGCCCACCCGGTGTTCCGCCGCCCGGCCGGGCCGGTCCGGCCGCGCCGGGTCCGGGATCACGACCCCGTCCCGGGGGCCGCCGGTGGCCGGGGCCGCGCCGGGCCCCGGGACCGGGTTCCGGGCCGGGTGCGGACGAGGCGCCGCCCCCGGGCCGGCCGCGGGGCGAGCGGCAGCCGGCGTCCGCGCACCGCCGCCAGCAGCGCGTAGTTCTCCGCGACGAACACCCGGCCCGGCCCGCCCGAGGGGGTCGGTACCCGTTGCCCCGTCAGGTCCAGGTACATCGCCTGGACCACGTCCAGTCCGCCCGTGTCCGTGAACAGCCGGAACTGGGCCCCGGGACGCGGGTTGAAGTCCACCAGCCGGAAGCAGCCCCGCTCGTCACGACGGAAGTCGAGGTCCAGGATCCCCTGGTAGCCGAGGCGTTCGGCGATCCGCAGCCCCGCCTCCTCCACCGCGGGGTCCGGCAGCCACCGGCCGACGGCCGTCAGTCCCGTCCGTACCGGCCAGGACAGTTCCTTGCGCCCGGACCCCACGAGCAGCGGATGCCCGCCCCGCGCGAAGGCCCCGTGGAAGAACCAGTCGGTGTCCTGACCGGCCGGCAGGAACCGCTGGAGCAGCAGCCGGCTGCCCGCCCGCGCCGAGCGTTCGTACAGGCGTCGCGCCTCGGCCGCGCTGTGCAGCAGCGTGGTGCTCCGCAGCCCCTCGCCCGCCGGAAGCAGCCACGGCCGGCTCCACTTCGCCACCACCGGCAGCCCCAACCGCCAGGCGGCCTCGGACGCCTCGGCCCCGCTCGCCGGGATCACCGTCTCCGGGTGCGGGATGTCCCACCGCGCGCACAGCCGCGACAGTTCGGCCTTGTCGGCCACCCGCGCGGGCAGTCCGTCCGGCTGATGGGGGATCCGGTACCGCTCGTCGAGCGCCGGGGCGATCCTGGCGACCGCGATGGCGCTGAGGTCGTCCATCGCGACGAGCACCGCGGGGCGCCCGATCCGCTCGGACACGGTGAGCAGGCAGTCCAGCAAGGCTTGCGGGGTCTCGGGGTCGAGCCCGCCGACCGGCCCGGGATGCACGGCGCGCAGATACCGCGAGCGCCGCACCGGGCCTCCCCCGGCCTCGACGACGACATGGACCTCCACGCCCTTGCGCCCAAGGGATCTGACGGCGCCGAGGGTTCCGTGGTGGAACGGGTTGCGGTCGAGTCGGAGCAGAACGGCGGGCACATGGTTGGCGAACGCGTGCATGAAAACGGTGTCTTTCACCTAGTCGGACCAAGCGGGGGTGGTGTGCGCCTGCGAATGGCCTATGCAGCGGTCACCGGACAGGCCATTCGTCGGATGTGATGCCTAACGTCGTTGGCAAGCACACCGGTTCGGGAAGCTCGGGAGACGCCATGCCCACACCACGCCGCCGACTGGCGAGCACCTGCGTCGGCACGGTCACGGCCGGACTGTTGGCCACCGGCGCCGCGCTCGCGGCGCCCGACGAGGAAGCACCCAAGGGCTCCGACATCGCCATGGGCGCGTATCTCGACTACGGGCCGCCGGGGGTGGCCCGGATCCCGTACCTGTCGAACTGGCTGGGCGGCAAGGAGATCCGGGTCGGGCACACCTATCTCCCCGGTGACCGGTGGGCCGGCATCGAGGGCAACGTGAGTTTCCTCGCGGACTGGGCCGAGTGGCGCCAGGAGCAGGACGACCGGATGTTCGTCCTCAACGTGCCCATGCAGGAGCGCAACGAGGAGCGGGTTCCCGACCGCCAGGTGGCCCAGCTGATCAGGGCGGGCGCGCAGGGCGAGTACGACCGTCACTTCAAGCGGCTGGCCGAACGGCTGGTGGAGCTGGGCGTGCCGGACACCGTCATCGTCCTGGGCTGGGAGATGAACGGCACCACGTACACGCACCGCTGCGGGCCCGACCCGGAGAACTGGAAGCGGTACTGGAAGCGCGCCGTCGCCGCGATGCGGTCCGTGCCCGGCCAGAAGTTCACGTTCGACTTCGCACCGAACCGGGGTACCGACGCGATCGGCTGGACCAAGTGCTACCCGGGCGACGACGTGGTGGACATCATCGGAATGGACTCGTACGACCAGGGCCCCGGGCAGGACTTCGACGACCAGATCTCGCAGCCGTACGGCCTCCAACAGCACGTGGACTTCGCGAAGGCACACGGCAAGCGGATCTCGTACCCGGAGTGGGGCCTGTACCGGCGCGGGGACAATCCGGAGTACGTGCGGCGCATGCTCAAGTGGATCGAGCAGCACAAACCGCTCTATCACACCATCACGGACTACTGCCCGCACGGCGTCTGGCAGTGCAAGCAGAACCCCCAGGCCTCGAAGGTGTTCAAGGAGGCCCTCACCCCGCAGAAGCCCGGCCCGGTCATCCCGACGCCGGTGATCCCGACGCCGGTGATCCCCACGCCCGTGGTCCCGACCCCGGTCGTCCCCACCCCCCAGGTGCCGACCCCGCAGATCCCCACCCCCCAGGTGCCGTCGGTGCCGCCGGTCGTCCCGCCGGTCGTCCCGCCGGTCGTCCCGCCGGTGGACGTCCCCGCCGAGCCGTCCGCGGAGCCCTCCGTCGAGGCGCCGGTGAGCCCGTCCCCGGAGGTTCCCGTCGTGGAGCCCTCCCCGGCCGTCCCCTCCCCCGCGGCCCCCAGCCCGGTCGCACCCAGCCCGGCGGCGCCGAGCCCGTCCGTACCCGCCGCCACGCCCAAGCCGGCCGAACCGACGACGCCGACGCAGCCCGTCAACAACACGCAGTGGTGCGTGCCGCTCAACTTCGGGGAGTGGCTGTCCAAGCTCGTCGGCAACCAGGCGGTCTGCGTCAAACTCGACTGGCGCAAGGGCTGGCTCTGGCCCTTCTAGGCGAACGGGCCCGCCCGGGCGAGGTCGCGTGACTCCCGTCATCGCACCCGCAGTTCGTTGAGCCGCGCCCGCCAGTCCCTGGCGGCCGGCAGTGCCTCGCGCAGCGCGTCCACCGCCCGCTCGCGCCCCGACACCTGCGACTCGTGCAGTCGCAGCAGGGGCGCGAGCGCGTTGGTGGCCAGCAGGAACCGCTGGTTGACCACTGTTTCGGGCCGCCAGTGGTTCTTGTACGGTTCGTTGCCGCGCAGGAAGCTCACCACCGGCCGCCCCTCCGCGAGGGCCCGGCCGGCCTCGTGGCGCAGCAGCAGCGTGGCGATGTCCACCTTGCGCTCGCGCAGGTCCGGGTCGGCCCCGTACAGGTACCCGCCGCTCAGGGCCGACGAGAGCAGCGTGACGTTGGCCGCGACCACGTGCCCGTCGAGCCGGAACTCGGTGAGTCGGCCCTCCCCGACGCGCACCATCCGCCGGACGGCCCGGGTCAGGTGCTCGGCGAAGCGCGGCTTGAGGTGTTCGGGGGTCACCCCGCGCCCCCGCCACTGCTTCTCGTGCAGCCGCAGCAGCGTCCGCACGGCACGCGGCACCTCCTGTTCGGTGACGTCGTGCTCCTCGATGCCGGCCGCGTCGGTCTTGCGGAGCTTGGCCCGTACCCGCTGGGCACCCGAGGACGGCATGCGCCGGACCAGCTCGTCGAAGGGCAGCGTGGGCAGTTCCATGCAGGTGGAGTCGGTGAGTCTGGCCCGCGCCCCGGGCCACTCGTCGAACAGCGCCTCGGCGACCGCACCGGGCCGCACCTCGCGGAGGTCGACGACCGCGCCCCGGGCGGCCCGGTGCAGCCCGCGGGCCAGCGCGGGAACGACCTGCCCGGCGTGCTCGGGGGCCACGAGCACGTCGAAGTAGTCGGTGATCCCACCGCCCAGCGGCACCAGCAGCGGCAGCGGCCGGTGGACGAGCATCAGCGCGGCGACGCCGACCAGTTCCTCGCCGCGGCGCACGAGGACGAGCCGGAGCCGGCCCTCCTTCCCGTACGACAGCCACCAGGAGTGCAGCCAGGCGTGGCTCTGGAAGGGGGTGGCGGTGGGGCAGCCCCGGACGAGCCGGTTCCACGGCTCTTCCAACGCGGCGAACTGTCGGGGGTCCCGACACAGCGTCACCGACAGGCCCCCGGCGGAGCCCGAACTCATCGCACGGACTCCTTCTCCTTGGCCGTGGTGTGCTCGCCCTGCGCGGGCAGCGTCGCGAACTCGCCGGCCACGGGGCTCTCGGCGCCCTCGGTGACGACCTCGTCGCCGCGCCGGCGCCCGGGTCGGGCCAGCATCCACAGGCCGCCGACTAGCCCGCCCGCGCAGAGTCCGACGGCTCCGCTGAGCGGCGCGGAGGCCGAGGCCGGGTCGGTCGGCGCGACGGCCTGGTTGAACAGGAGCAGTTGCACGCCGGTGTTCTTGGCGGCCTGGTTGCTGCTCAGCGACAGGGCGTCGGCGACCGCGTTCGCGATGTCGGCGGCCTCGGCCGGGCTCTTGGAGGTACCGGTGATGGCGATCATCGGGGACTCGGGGGAGGTTTCGGCGCGCACCTGGGTCCGCAGCCGGTGGGCGCTGACGCCGGCGCGGGGCTGGGCGTAGGCGAGGGTGGAGTTGCTGGTGGCGATGCGGGCGTAGGCCTGGGCGAAGCCGAGGGCAGTGGCCGGCTCGGTGGTGTCGTCCGGGACGGCGACGACGTAGCTGGTGGCGGCGTACTCGGGGGCCTTGAGCACCCCGTACGCCCCGCCGGCGGCCAGTCCCAGCAGTGCGCAGACGGGCAACGGCCACCACGCGGGCGCCCGCAACCGGGTCCGCGCCTTCTTCGCGGAGCGGTGGTCGGACCTCCTCTGCTCGGACTTCCTCTGCTCGGCCTTCTTCTGGTCGGACTTCCTCTGGTCGGACTTCTGCTGCTCGGACTTCTGCTGCTCGGGCTTCTTCTGGTCGGCGATGTCGGCCATGTGCGTGCTCGCTTCCTGAGTGGAGGGAACTTCCTTCGGCCCCGCAGCGGGGCCCCTGCGGTAGGACTGATCAGCCGTCGCCCTGGCCGGGCGTGCGTACGACCGCCTCCGGCCGGGCGGCGTCCCCCCGTGGGTCCGGCCCGCGTCCGGGAGCGGCCGGCGCCCCGACCCCGAGCCGTTCCACCCCGGCGTCCGGAGCGGCGCCCCGGTCCCCCTCGCGCGGCGCGCCCAGTGCTCCGGCGTAGACCGAGAGCAACCGCTCCGCGCTCCGCGCGATGTCGTACCGCCGCACCACGGGCGGCGCCGGCAACCGGCCGGACCCCGCCTCCATGTGTCCGCGCAGCGCGGCGACGAGCTCCTCCGTCCCGGTGCCGATCCGCCGCGCCCCGGGCGCCTGCGTCGCGGGCAGGTCGTCGATGGCGGGGCAGGTGACGTGCAGGACGGGCAGTCCGGCGGCGAGCGCCTCGACGACCGCGAGCCCGAAGGCCTCCTCCCGCGACGGGGACACGAAGACGTCCATGGCGGCCAGCAGGGCGGGGATGCCGGGCGTCCGCCCGTCCGCGCTGTCGCCGAGCGGGTCCCGTTCCCCGAGCAGGTGGATCCGGCTCTGTGCACCGAGGTCTGCGGCGAGCCGCCGCAGCGCGGCCCGCTCGGGCCCGTCGCCGGCCAGCAGCAGGTGGGCCCCGGGCAGGGCGGCCACGGCCCGTACGAGCACGTCGAACCGCTTGCCCGGCACGAGCCGGCCGACCCCGCCCACCACGAAGGCCCGTTCCGGGAGCCCGGCCCGGGCCCGCGTGGTCCTGCGCACGCCTTCGTCGAAACGGAAGCGGAAGGCCTCGATCCCGTTCGGTACGACGTGGATGCGCGCGGCCGGCACCCCCCAGCCCTCCAGCCGTGTCGCCACGGTGTCGGAGACGGCCACCGTCGCCGCGCCGAGGCGTTCACCGGTCAGGTACAGGGCCCGGACCCCGCGCGAGAGCCGCCGTCCCTCGATCTCGTTCCCGCCGAGGGAGTGTTCGGTGGCCACGGTCGTGCGCACGCCCGCGAGCCGGGCCGCGAGCCGCCCGTACAGGCAGGCCCGGTACAGGTGGGTGTGGACCAGGTCGTAGCGCTCGCGCCGGATGAAGCGCACCATCCGGGGCAGCGCGCCGAGGTCCCGGTTGCCGTTCATCCCGAGGTGGACGACCCGTACCCCGTCGGCCCGCAGCCCCTCGGCCACCGGGCCGGGGTTGGTCAGGGTCAGCACGTCGCACCGCATGGGCATGTGGCGCAGCAGCAGGCGCAGTTGCTGCTCGGCCCCGCCGACGCCCAGGCCGGTGATGACGTGCAGCACCTTGAGCGACTTCATCCCGTCCGTCGCGTTCATCGCGCCGCCACCCCCCTGCGCAGTTCCCGCATCCGGTGCCGCAGCCGCTTGATCCGCAGCCGTGCCCCGCCGTCGGCCTGGCTGACGTGCGTGCGGGGCAGGGCGTACGGGCCGGCGAGCCGGCCGGGGTCGATGGCGCACGCGTAGCCGTACCCGGCGGCCCGGGTGGCGTCCACGACCCGCGCGTCGAGGTGTCCGTACGGGTAGCAGAACCCCTCGGGCAGCGTCCCGGTCAACTCCCGCAGCAGGTCGCGGCTGCCGCGCAGTTCCTGCCGGAGCACGTCGTCGGGGGTGGCGGTGAGGTCCTGGTGGAGCAGCCCGTGCGAGCCGATCTCCTGCCCGGCGGCAGCGACCTCGCGGATGCCCTCGGCGGTGAGCAGGGACTTGCGGGGGCCCAGCGGATCCCACACGTTGTCCACCCCGAGCCGTCCCGGCAGCACGAACAGCGTGGAGGTGAAGTCGAGGCGCTCCAGCAGGGGCAGTGCCCGGGTGAGGAAGTCGGTGTACCCGTCGTCGAAGGTGAGTCCGACGAGCCCGGCTCCGCGCCCGGCCGCGCGGGCCCGGAGCAGTTCGCCCACGGACACCCCGCGCAGGCCCCGGGAGCGCAGCCAGAGCAGTTGGGCCTCCAGTGCGCGCGGGGTGACGGTGATGCCGTACGGGTCCTCGGCGGGGTCGGTGAACTCGGCGACCGAGTGGTACATGAGGACCCACGGCGATGCGGTCCGGCGGGCGGGAACCACCACGGCGGCGGGCTCCGTGTCGGTGTCAGCGGGCATTGCGGAACCTCTGGGTGAGCTGGGAGGTGAGCTGGGCGATCTGGGCGGGGAGCACGGTGACTTCCAGTGCCCGCATGGCCATTCCGGTGGCTCCGAACATGGCCGGGACCAGCAGGCAGCCGAGTGCGGCGCTGAGCATCGGGTCGGGGATCATCGGCCCGGCGATCCAGCCGGTGGCGCAGGCGGCGACGGCGGCGACGGCGAGGCGGCCGATGCTGACGGCGACGCGGCGGACCTGGATGGCGACGATCCGGGAGCCGAGTCCGGTGAGGAGCAGTGCGGCGGTGGTGGAGATGCCGGCGGCGTTGGCGGCGGCGATCCCGTAGGTCCCCCACCAGCCGACGGCAAAGGCTCCGAAGACGATGTTGACGAGCAGTCCGGCGCCCATCGCGAGCGCCGGGAACCAGGTGGGCCGGGCGGTCGAGAAGAAGGGCCGGGACAGCGCTCCGACGAGGCAGTGGCCGAGGAGCCCGAGGCCGTAGACCCGCATCACGGAGGCGGTGGCGAGGGTGTCCCGGTGGGTGAAGGCGCCGCGTTCGAAGAGGACCTGGATGATCTGGGGCGCGTACCCGATGACGAGGGCGGTGCCCATGAGGACGGCGAGGGAGGCCAGGGCCAGGTCCCGTTCGACGCGTCGCCGGGCCTTCTCGCGTTCGCCGCCGGCCATGGCCTGGGCGACAACCGGGAAGGTGACCGTGCAGATCATCAGGGACAGCACCATCGGCATCTGCGCGACCTTCTGCGCGTAGTTCAGGTGCGAGATGGCTCCGGACGGGAGGGAGGCGGCCAGGAACCGTTCGACCAGGACCTGGGACTGCCGGAAGACGGCGAAGAAGATGACGGGGGCGATCAGCCCGAAGGCGAGGAGCGTGGGCCGGTCCCGGTCGCGCCGGCTGCGCGGGGCGCCCTTGGCCCGGGACGGTCCGAAGCCCACGTTCCGGATGAACGCGGGCAGTTGGACGAGCACCATCAGCGCCCCGCCGAGGGCGACCCCGGCCGCGGCGGCCCGCACTCCCCACAGTGCGTGGAGGGCGACCATGGCGCCGATGATCCCGACGTTGTAGGAGACGTAGATCGCGGCGGGCGGCAGGAAGGATCTGTGGGCCCGCAGCGCGGCGCTGAAGTATCCGGCGATCCCGAAGGTGATCACGGTGAGGGCGGTCAGCCGGGTGCACTGGACGGCCAGGTCGGGATCGGGCAGTCCGGGCGCGAGCACGCCCACGACGAGCGGCGCGGCGACGATCAGTACGGAGGCCACCGCTGCCAGCAGCACCAGCAGCCGCGGCAGGGTCGCGGCCACGAGCAGGCGTACGGGGTCCTGCGCGCGGGCCTCCTTGCGGGTGAGCCCGGCGCGGTCGGCGGCCCGTCGGGCCAGGGCGTGGCTGAAGGCGGGCACCATCAGCAGCGCCATGGCGTCCTCGATGAGCAGCGTCGAGGCCATCTCGGGGACGGTCCAGGCGATGAGGAACGCGTCGCTGTCGTGCCCGGCGCCGAAGAGGTGGGCGATGGTCTGGTCGCGCACGAGTCCGAACACCGCCCCGGCGGCGGTGAGGCCGGCGGTGACGGCGGCGGCCTTGGCGAGGTACCGGCCCAGGGGGGCGGGTGCGCCGGGGTCGCCGGATCCGGATCCCCGCCCGGCGCGCGCACGGGCGGCGGCGGGGCCCTCGGATTCCGCGGCGGGCGCCCCCGCGACCGTGGGCCCGCCGGAGGCGATGACGCGCCCCCGGTCCCCGTGGGCGCCGGCGCCGCGGGCGGCGTCCGGTTCCGCCGGCCGCGGCGGACGGCCCGCGGTCGCGGCGAGGTCCGTCGCCGCGACCGCGGGCCGCCGGGGCGGGGTGCCCGTCACCGGCCGGCCGGCCACTGGGCGGCCGTCCGGCCCCCGGTCGCGAACCCGTCCTCCGGGTCGCCCCGGGAGGACAGCGCCCACCAGGCGGCGAATCCGATGATCACCCCGGTCAGGACGGTGGACGGCCCGCCGATGTCCGCGTAGAGGAAGTCGGTCAGTTGCCACGCCAGGAGCCCGACGGCGATCAGCCCGCAGTCCAGGGCCCCTCGGCGGGAGGCGCACCGGCGGACGCCCGCGACCAGCAGTGCCGCCCAGCCGCCGACGAGCGCGGTCAGTCCGATCAGACCCTGCTCGCTGAGCACGAGCAGGTACATGTTGTGGGGGGACAGCAGCGGTTGCTTGATGAAGGCCTGACCCGCGCCGGCGGTGTCGCTGCCCGCGGACAGGGCCAGGCCGGAGTGGCCGTCGCGGTTGGCCGGGAAGCCCTTGAGGCCGACGCCGGCCGCGGGCCGCTCGCGCCACATCGACTCGGCGGCGGCCCACATGGTGTAGCGGTCGGTGACCGATTGGTCGGGGGCGTCGGAGACCTGGGTGATCGAGGTCAGTCGTTCCGCGACCATCTCGGAGCCGACCCCGAGCCCGCCGACGAGCACCACGCCGAGCGCGACGAGCGCCGCCAGTACCTTGAGCGCCCGCCGGATCCCGGCGATCACCATGACGAGGACGGCGGCGGCGAGGGTGGCGATCCACGCGCCCCGACTGAAGGACAGCACCAACGGCAGGACCAGGGCGAGCGCGCAGCCGGCGGCCACCCTCCGGACCCGCCGGGGCAGTCCCGGCGCCAGTGCGACGGCGGTCGCGACGATCAGCCCGTACGCGACCACCGTGGCCATGCCCATGACGTCACCGGGGCCGAAGGTGCCCACGGCGCGGATGTCCTCGCCCTGGTACGAGGCGCCCGTGTGGGTCGCGAACTGCACGACGCCGACCGCTCCCTGAACCAGGGCCAGCACCACGAAGCAGGCGGCGGCCAGGCGGAACTCGCGGGCGTCCCGCACCAGCAGCACGATCGCCGCCGGGACCAGCACGAAGACCTGGAGGTAGCGCACGAACCCGGGCAGGGCAGCGTACGGGTCCCCCGCGGTGACGGTGGCCACCGCGAGCCCCACGGCGGGGAGCCCCAGGACGACCACCCCCAGCGGGGTCAGCGCCCGCACCCGGCCGCGCACCGCCTGGACGGCGCACACGAGGACGAGCAGCAGCGAGGCCGCGTCGGCGGGTCCGACCTTGCCCGAGGTGGTGGCGTCGCCCGCCGGCAGCGGGGCGAGGAGGAAGAGCACGGTCGCGGCGAGCGGCAGCAGCGGCCAGTGCCGGCGCAGCGGCCCACCGACGTCCGGGCGTACCCGGGGGCTCGATACGGCAAGGCTCATGCTCAGCTGCCCCCCAGCCGGAATCGGAAGAACCCGGCCGCGGTGCGGGCGAGGATCCACAGGTCCTGCCACAACGACCAGGTGTCGATGTAGTGGTTGTCGAAGCGGGCCCGGTCCTCGATGGAGGTGTCCCCGCGCAGTCCGTTGATCTGCGCGAGTCCGGTGATCCCGACGGGCATCCGGTGGCGGGCCTCGTATCCGGGGTGCACACTGCTGAACTTGGCGACGAAGAAGGGCCGCTCGGGGCGCGGACCGACCAGGCTCATGTCACCGCGCACGACGTTCCACAGCTGCGGCAGCTCGTCCAGCGAGGACTTGCGCAGGAAGGACCCGACCGGACTCATCCGACGGTCGCCCGCGACCGTCCACCGGGTGGCGGACTCGTGGGGATCGGCGCTCAGGGTGCGGAACTTCAGCAGGGTGAAGGGCCGTCCGTACAGCCCGACCCGCTCCTGCCGGAAGATCACACCTGGACCGTCGACGAGCCGTACGGCGAGGGCGCAGGCGGCCATCACGGGCGCCGCGAAGAGCAGGGCGAGCGCGGCGAGCGAGGAGTCGATGATCCGCTTCGCGTACCGCTCCACCGGCCGGGACGGGCGCGGCAGCAGCGGTTGCACGGCGTACCCCCACAGCTGGTCGGCGGGCTGCGCCACCCGCATGCCGGTGACCTTGGCGGTGCCGGCGGGGTCGGCGAGCCAGAGTCGGCAGCCGTGGTCGTGGAAGAGCCGGACCAGTGACGCGGTGCGCTCGTCGGCCTCCGGCGGGCGGGTGAAGACGGCGTGCCGGACGGAGTTCTGGATGACCGCGCGCCGGACGTCCTCGTGGGTGGCGAGCACCGGCAGGGTGGCGTGCTCCCCGTCCCCGGAGCCGGTGTCGGCGATCCCCACGGGCCGCAGTCCGTACTCGGGCCGGCCGTGGAGGGCGGTGGCGACCGCCCCGACGCCCGCGCCGGGACCGACGACGAGCGCGGAGGCGGGCGAGCGCAGCGCGGCACGCCGGTGGATCCGGTTCACGAGGCCGCGGCCCGCGCAGGCCAGGAGGATCTGGAGGCCGACGGTGCCGAGCAGCACGCTCCAGCCCATGGCCTGTCGGGGGTGGAAGGCGGCCAGGACGGCGGCGGCCCCGCACCACAGGACGACGGCCCGACCGGCGAGCGCGGGCAGTTCGAACAGCGCGGAGGGCGCGAGCCTCGGCCGGTACAGCCCGGCCTGCGCGTGCAGCGCGAGGAGCAGGATCGCGAGGGGCAGGGCGGCCTCTGTTGGAAGGCCCGGTCCGGGTACGGCCGAAACGGTGAGCGCGGCGGCCAGCGCGTCGGAGGCCACCAATGGCACGACCCGGTCGCGGGGGCGGACGCGCCTCGGCCGGACGGCGGTCCTGGCCGGTTCGACCTGGGGCCCGCGCGGGGGGTGGATGGCGGTCACGGAACGGCGGGCTGGGGTGTGGGGCGCGGGCGCGAAGGCGCTGCTCCCGGCGGGCCCCGTGCCGCCCTGCCCGGTGTGCCGGGCGGGTGCGCTGTCCATCGTCATCGGCTGATGCGCTCCTGGTTCAAGGGCCGGGGCCTGCCCAGCAGTTCGTGGTACAGGCCGGTGACCGCGTCCGTGGTCCGCCGTACGTCGAAGTCGGTCCGGGCGTGCTCCCGGGCCCGCTCCCCGAGTTCGGCGAGCAGCCGCGGTTCGACCAACAGCCCGGAAAGGGCCTTGGCCAGTGCCGTCGGGTCCTCCGGCGGCACCAGGCACCGTCGCCCCTGGCCGGGCGGCAGACTTTCCCGGGCACCGCTGACGTCGGAGACCAGGACCGGGCGACCGCAGGCCATGGCTTCGAGCGGGGCGAGCGCCATGCCTTCCCACCGCGACGGCAGTACAACGAGATCGGCAGCCCGAAGCCACGGTCGGATGTCGGAGGCGGCCCCCGCGAAGAGGACGCCCGGCGGGGCTCCCAGGCGCAGCCGTTCGGTGTCGGGGCCGTCCCCGACGAGGGCCAGTCGGGCGCCCGGGACGGTCGCCGACACCTGCGGCCAGGCCTTGAGCAGGATGTCCTGGCCCTTCTGCGGGCAGAGCCGGCCGACGCACACGACGAGCGGCGCGTCGCCCCGGAACTCGGCGGGCAGCGGGAGTTCGGCGCGGGCGGCGGCCCGGTCCAGGTCGCGGTCCGCGGCGCCGGGCCGGAAGTGGTCGGTGTCCACGCCGTTGCGGATGACCGCCCAGCGGGCGGTGATCCCCTCGGACTCGCCGGCCCGGCGTTCCGCCTCGCTGACGCAGAGCACCCGGTCGGCCCACCGGGCGCCGAACCGCTCCCAGCGCAGCGCGAGCGCGGCGGTGGCCCCGCCCACGGCGTCGAAGGACCACGCGTGCGGTTGGAACACGGTCGCCACGGTGCCGCGCGCGGCCAGCCTCCCGACCAACCCGGCCTTGGCGCTGTGGGCGTGCAGCAGATCGGGGCGGACGCGGCGGATCAGCCGTGCGGCGCCGAGCACCTCGGCGGGCAGCCCCGGCCCGGGTGATCGCCAGGCGCGCCAGGTGAGGACCTCGGCGCCGGCGTCGTGCGCGTCGTCGCCGAGCCGGCCGCCGCGCGGGCAGCCGACGACGACGCGCAACCCGGCGGCGGCCTGCGCCCGGACCAGGTCGGTGACGACCCGGGCGACTCCGCCGTCCACGGGTTGGACGAGATGGAGGACGGTACGGAGTACCGCTGGGGACGATTCTGCTGTCGAACGGTTGGTCGACACGTGGAGTGATCTCCTACGTTCAGCGGCGCGCATCTGTCTGAACGAAGAGCACACCGAGGAATTGGCCCTGACTTTCGCCCGTGAACTTGAAACTCAGGCTGCGGGCACCACCGGACAGGGCGGGACCGAGATCGAACACGTCCGCGTCATATCCGAGGGTATTCATATGTTCGGGCTGTCGCACGAACGAGGAACGTCCGAATTCCGTGATCGTGGAATTCATAACATCATTAAAAGGATTTTCTGAATCACTGAGGCTCACGCGCCGACCGCTGTCCGCCGTCACCGTCAGTGAGTCCCCGAGGACCCCCCGGTCCCCGTCGTAGGCGACCACCCCGGCCTTGCCGGCGGACCCGGCCGGCGCATCCAGCCCGGCGACCTCCACCGTCCGACCGGCGGCCTCGCCGACCCCCGGGAGCAGCCCGTCGAACCCGTCGTGGACGGAGACCCGGTGCAGCGGCTCCCGCGGGTGCTCGTAGGCGACGACCAGCGTCCAGCCACCCCAGGCCCCCACCGCCGAATGCCCCATCGCGATGTTGAGCTGGGCCACCGTCCACATCCCCGCGCCACCCTTGCGGACCAGCGGGGTCACGTCGGCCGAGGCCTGGTAGGCGTCACTGCCGGCGTCGCTCCGGTGCCCGATGACGGTGTCCGCCAGGACTTCCTTGTACGCGCCGCCCGGCTCGGCGACCAGCACGCGACCGTTGTCCTCCGGCGGCTTCTGCTCGCCCACCCGCAGGTTCCCGCCCCAGTAGAGCCGGGCGTACGCGACCTTCGCGCCCTGCGGGACCTTGAGCTCGGCCCGGGTGGAGTTGTAGGTGTCGGGGTCCTTGTCGACCTCGCTGTAGAACATCTCGTAGTCGCTGTTGACCCCCGCGGCGCCGCGCTGCACCTCGGCACACGGTTCGGCCTGCCGGTTCTCCTGCTCGCGACAGCTGATCCCGGAGTTCGAGGCCCGGACCAGCCCGCCGTGCAGCACGGCCTGGTAACGCTGCGTGAAGGGGATCCGGGCCTGCTCCTTGACCGTGACGTCGGAGAAACGGGGACCGGCGAGGACGGTCGCACCGGCCACCGGAACGTTCGTGGAAAGCGTGAGGCAGGACAGCAGACCGAGCGCGCCGAGGATTCTGCGGGAGGAACCCATGACCCTGTCTCCATTTTCGATCAAGGGGACAAAACAGGAGTGAACTTTGTCAGAAATCAGGCGGGAAATCACGCCGGACTCGCTCGTACGGCCTTTTGGGCGATAACACGCACCCTCAAAGTGGGCGGGTCGTTATGGGGGTTGCTCCACCGCTCGGAACCGAAAGGAAAAACCGGGGTCCGGAAGGGAACCGGCAGCACCGGGGACGACGCCCCGGCGAGCGGCCCCACGCGCGGCACCACCCCTCGCCCGGCACCACCGGCGTCAACGCCCGACGTCAACCGCGGCGCCCGAAACTTCGGCATCCGAGTGAAGACACGCAACCCGAGCCGGGGCGGCACCGTTGATCCGGGTGCTCCAGTACCGGGCAATCCTGCAAAAAAGGGACGACAATGATCAAGAAGCTTGTAGCCGGCGCAGCGGTTGCCGCCTCCGTCGTGGGCCTGGGTGCCGCGATGGCCCCGTCGGCCATGGCCATCGGCAACGACGGCGGCATCAACACCGCCAACGGCAACAACTCGGCGCAGATCTACGGCAACCAGGCCACGTACGGCAACATGAGCCCGCAGATGGCGCTCATCCAGGGCTCCTTCAACAAGCCCTGCATCGCCCTGCCGGCCAAGGCCAACGTGCAGTCGGTGCTGGCCCTGGTCAACGTCGGTGTCCAGGACATCCCGGTCCTGTCCAGCCCGCAGAACCAGCAGTGCACCGAGAACTCCACCCAGGCCAAGGGCGACGAGGCCCTGTCGCACATCCTCAGCAACATCCCGGTCCTCTCCGGCAACGCCTCCGCCGGCAGCTGACCGCCGCCCCGTACGTGGGCATTCCCCCGGCCGGGTCCGGGGAACGAGGCCGTCGCACCCTTCGGGTCGCGGCGGCCTCGCCGCGTGTGAGGGCACTCGCATCGGCATGAACGGCCGGAAATGCGTCCCACGAATTCCGCACCCTGCACGACTTTCGACGAGCGGGCGCCGGAGTGAAATGCGGAACGGCCCGGGAAAATTCGCGGTTTCTTTTGTCGGACCCGCTCGTTGTTATTTGTGCAGCGGATACGCCTCTGCGGGAAGGATCGAAAACAAATGACGTACAAGAAGGCACTGGTGCTGGCCGCCGGCGTGCTGATGGCCGCCGGTGCCGCCTCCCCCGCCATGGCCGACTCGGCCGCCGAGGGCCAGGCCATCGGCTCCCCCGGTGTCGCCTCCGGGAACCTGATCCAGGTTCCGGTGCACGTCCCGGTCAACGTCTGCGGCAACACCGTCAACGTGATCGCCCTGCTGAACCCCGCGTTCGGCAACACCTGCGTCAACGCCTGACGAAGCGTCTGCGCCCGCGAGGGCGAACCTCCTCGGGGTGGCCTCGGAGTGCACGGCGGTGCACTCCGGGGCCTCCTTCGATCCAGCACCGGCCACCGTGCCGGTAGACAGGGAAGGACCCATGCGACAGGTACTGAGCCGAAAGGTGCTGGGCAAGGGGATGCTCACGGCGGCGGCCGCCTCCAGCCTGCTGTCGATCGCGACCGGCGCGGCCCACGCGCATCCCGGGGCGATGGCCGAGGCCTCGCACTCACCGGGGGTGCTGTCCGGCAACAGCGTCTCGGTACCGATCACCTTCGCACCGAACGTGTGCGGCAACAGCGTGGACGGGGGTGCCGCACTCAACCCCTCGATGGGCAACACCTGCGCCACCACCACCGGCTCCGACGCCGCCCACGACTACGAGCGCCACCTCAGCCCCGAACACGCCGCGATGTTCGAGCGCTACCTCGACGAACGTCAGGGCGGCCGGCACGCGATGCCGCAGCAGCGGGACGAGGAACCCCGCAGGCAGGCACCCCGACACGCGGCCCCGAAGCACGCGGCACCACGGCACGCGGCGCCCCGCCACGAGGAGGCCCGCCACCAGGGCCCCCGCCACCAGGGCGGCCACGGGAGCGTGGAGGAGGAGTGCGACGACCACCCGCCGGTCGGCCCCCCGAACCCCGAGCCGCGCCCGCAGGCGGAGCACCCGACCGGCCCGGCGCCCCACCCGGCGCCCCCGGCCCCGAGGCCGCTGCCGCACCCGCACCCGCTGCCCGGGCCCGTCGCGGAGCACCCGGCCCCGAAGCCGCTGCCCAAGCCGGTTCCGATGCCCGAGACGGCCGCCCCGGTGCAGGAGGCGCCCAAGACGCTCCCGGCGCCCGAGCCCGAGTGGGAGCAGCCCAAGACGCTCCCCGCGCCCACCTCGGGTCCGTCGTTCGAGGACGAGGTCACCGGGCCGCCGCGCGGCAGCATGCCCGTGACGCACCCGGCCCCCGCGCCCGCGCCGGAGGTCGTACGCCCCGCGGACCAGCCGCCGGCCGCTCCCGCAGGCGACCTCCCCGTCCACCTGCCGCCGGTACCGGCGCCCGCGCCGTCCCCCGCGCCGGTCACCGCTCAGGCCCCCGCCCTCCCGACGATGGTGGCCGTCCCCGCGCCGGCCGCGGTACGGGAACTCGCGGCCACCGGAGCGGGTCAACAGGCCGCCGCGGCGGCCCTCGCCACGGCTCTGACCCTGGGCGGCGCCATTCTGTACCGAAGGTCCCGTATCGCCTGATCGACAACACCGGTAATCAGAAGAAATAACGGCCGGAGAATCCCTGGTGGATTGTCCGGCCGTTGCCGCGTTCGCTCGCGCGTTTCCGTATCGGCAGGGAATCGTTAGCCAGGTCGAAAGCGGCGCGACGGTCGCCGCTGGAAAAGGATTTCGATAATGAAGTTCACGAAGGCCGCCGCTGTCGTCGCCGGTTCCCTGGCCCTCCTCGGCGCCGCGTCTCCCTCCTTCGCCGCCGGGACCCCGGCCGCGGCGCCCCCCATGAGCCTGACCGGGGGACTGAGTGACGCGCTGACGGCCACCACCGGCGCCACCGAGAACCTTCCCAACGAGGCGCTGGCCGAGCAGGGCGACAGCCTGGGCAAGGTCGTCGGCACCGTGCAGACGGTCAACAAGGCCCGCAACGACCTGCCGGGCGAGACCCTCAAGCTCGCGAACGGTGCCACCCAGGCCTCCCCGCTGCTCGGCGGCGTTGACCTCAACGGCGGTCGCTGAATCCGACCGGACGGGACATGACCGTGGGCGCCACCGGCGAGGCCGGGGCGCCCACAGTCATGAGGTCGACTGACGTCAGTCGTTGACGCAGACGTTGCCGAACGCGGGGTTCAGCAGGCCGATGACGTCGACCGAGTTGCCGCAGACATTGACCGGGATGTGGACCGGCACCTGGGCCAGGTTGCCCGAGAGGACACCGGGGGAACCCACGGCCGCGCCCTCGGCCGAGGAGTCGGCGGAAGCGGCGCCCGCGGCACCGGCCACAGCGAGACCAGCGGAGGCCAGGGCCACGGCGGCCTTCTTGGCAGCAGAGTTCATGGGAAGTGCACCTTCTCTTCGACGTCCTGCCCCGATCCCGGGGCTCACACCGAGCGAAACGGTTCTGGTTCCCAAACGACACGGGTGGACACCGAATCAGACCTGTTCGGCTCAATGGTCGTCACCCCTGCGCCCTTCCGGGCCGCCCCGCGCCACCGCCACGAGGGCTACGGCACGTCGGGGATCTCCGGGATGTCGGGCACGAGGTTCACCGGCAGGGCGGGGACGGCGGGCACCGCGGGCAGGGCCGGCACCGCGGGCACGGCGGGGACGGCGGGAAGGGCGGGCACGGCCGGCACGGCGGGGATCTCCGGGAGCTTGGGGAGCTCCACCGGCACCTGCGGGACGGTCGGGATCTCCGGCAGCGTGGGCAGCGTGGGCAGTTGGATCGGCGGCAGCTTCACCCCGGCCGGCAACAGGCCCTCCAGGGACTTCAGCAGCCCCTCCAGCGTCGTGCGGAGCGTGGCGAGCAGATCGTCGATCGGCCCTGCGGCCGCGCGGGCCTCGATGCCTTCGATCTGTTCCTGTACCGCCTCCACGCGTCGCGTGAGAGCCGCGCCCGCGCCGCCGTCGGCGGCACTCGCGGGGGCGACCGCGCCGGACAGTATGGCGACCGCGAGGGCAGAGGGGACGAGGACGCGGGCGCGGAACGACTTCTTGCGGTGCATGAATCTTCCTTCTGGTGGTCGCACGAATGCGGACCCGAGCGATCCGCTTCCTTGCCCACCGTGCGAACACCTCGCACGCTCCGCAACCGGAACGCGGTCGCCGGCACGTCCCACTGAGGGCTGCGTACGGCCTTCGCGCACGCGTCCGGAGCCGTCTCACCCTGGCTGGGGAAAAGCGCGCCCCAAGCGGGCCGTTTGAGTGAAGCAGCGGAACCAACCCGGCACCGGGCAGTTGATCAGGACGCTCCACTAGCGGGCACTCGTGCGACAAAAGGACCAATCATGCTCAAGAAGATCATGACCGCCGCCGCGGTCTCCGCCGTTGCCATCGGCGCGGGCGCTGCCGCCGCGGCTCCGGCCATGGCCATCGGCAACGACAACGGGGTCAACACCGTCAACGGCAACGGTGCCTCGCAGATCTACGGCAACCAGAAGACCAGCGGCGACCTGAGCCCGCAGCTCGGCCTGGTCCAGGGCACCCTGAACAAGCCCTGCATCGGCCTGCCGGCCAAGGTCAACGCCCAGTCGCTGGTCGCCCTGCTCAACATCGGTGTTCAGGACGTCAACGTCCTGTCCAACCCGCAGAACCAGCAGTGCACCGAGAACTCCACCCAGGCCAAGGGCGACGAGCCGCTCTCCCACATCCTGGACAACATCCCGGTCCTGTCCGGCAACGCCTCCCTCGGCAGCTGACCTCCGCTCCCCCTCACGTCCGGGCCGTGGATGCCCGTGGAGCGATGTGACGAGGGCCCCGGCAGCCACCAGCTGCCGGGGCCCTCGCATGTCATCGGCCGTCAGCTCGTCCAGAACTCCCACCACCGGGTCAGGATCAGCATGCCGATCACGCCGACGTGCAACGCGGGCGGGGCCCAGCCGAACTCGGTGAAGAAGGTCCGCACCGGGCCGGGCGCGGGAAGGATGCCCGCGGCGACGGTGTACGCGGTGACCGCCCAGAACATCAGCAGCGTCGCCACCCAGGCGAGGCAGCACCACAGGCAGAGCGCGTTGATCTCGTAGAGGGACTGGACCATCAGCCAGCCGCAGAAGACGGTGCCGAAGAGGGTGCCCGCGTTCAGGCCGAGCCAGAACCAGCCCCGGTGGTGGGCGCCGGCCAGCAGGCCCATGCCCACGCAGACCACGACCGCGTACGCCGCCAGACCCAGCATGGGGTTGGGGAAGCCGAAGGCCGCCGCCTGGTCGCTCTTCATCACGCTGCCGCAGGAGACCACGGGGTTGAGGCTGCAGGCGGGCTTGAAGTTCGGGTCCTCCAGCAGGAGGAACTTGTCGAGGGTGATGACCCAGGAGGCCAGCACGCCGGCGGCCCCCGTGAGCACGAGCAGCCACGCCAACCCCCTTCCGGGAGCGTCGGGTCGGTCCTCGCGTCGGGTGTCGGGGCGACCCTGCTGCCGCGGGACGCCCACTGTGTTCGTTGCCATGTGACCCATGGTCGCGCGCCATGCCCCAGAACGGGGCCAATCATGCCTATTCGTACGCAAGTTGACCTGAAGGGGTGGCGGGAACCCCCGATGCTTCCCGGACGTTTTACCGAACCCCGGACGTGATGTCAGAGCCAGGGGTTACGTTGAGCTTCCACTGAGTGACAAGCTGCGACGGCCTGGAGACCCACCTTGAGCGATCCGTACGAGACAACCGAGGCGCACCTCGATCGACTCCTGGGCCGCGCCCTCAACTCCTTCGACCTGCCGGACCACTTGGTCGAGCGCCTCGGTACGGCACTCGCTCACAGCTCCTCGCTGTCCACCACGCACCACAGCCCCTCGGCGGGGCTGTGGCGGGAGACGCACTGGCACACGTACCTGTTGGCCGACGGGCGTTCGGAGGCGCTGTGGGAATTGGCGTACCGGCAGGAGGGTGACCGGGCCGTCCGGCACGAGGTGTTCGCGAGCAAGTCGGACCTCTGCATGGCCGTGACCCGGCTCTTCGGCGAGGTCCCCGCACGGGTGGCCCGGGATATGGCGGCATCCGCGTCCGGGGGTGGGCCGGCCGAGGACGTGGCTTCGCTCGGCGCGCTGTTCGCGGCTCCGCTTCCGGCGCTGCGGCACCGGGAGTACACGGTGGAGCAGTCCGCCGACCACGCCCGACGGGTGCTGCGGCGCGCGGAGAACGCGGACCGGCCGGGCGAGCGGTTGGCGGAGCGGCTGCGGTCCGCGTACGCGCACCAGATCACCCAGGCGTTCGGCGGGAGGCGGAGCCTGACATCCGGGCGGGACGCGGGGTTCAGCCTGTACGAGCACGCGTTCGTGCTGCTGGACGGCTCCGAGGTCAGCCTGTGGGAGGTCGAGCACACGGCGACCCCGAACGGGCGGCACATGTGCGAGGTCTACGAGAGCGAGGCCATCGCGCGCGGGGCGATGGAGCTCCGCGCGCGGGTTCGGTGACACGGGGCCGGTCGGGTCGGGCGGCGACGGTCACGCCCCCGCTCCGCCGGGATGTGGAGGCCCCCCGCTCGCAGCGGTGACTCGGCGGGGGCTCCTTCACCGTTTCAGAACACGGCGGGTTCGGTCAGCGGGAGGTCGAGCGGCAGGTCTCGGGTCACGCGGACCGCGTCGGGGCGCAGGTCGGCGGGGGTCGGCATGGCGCTGCCGGGCAGTTGCACGGCAGCCGCGCCGTGGGCCAGGGCCGAGGCGAGGGCCTCGGGGCCGGTGCCACCGGCGATCAGGAAGCCGGCCAGGGAGGCGTCGCCCGCCCCGACGTCGCTGCGGATCCCGGCGGCGGGGGCGGTGCCGTAGTGGTCGCCCTCGGCGGAGATCAGCAGTTGGCCGTCGGCTCCGAGGGAGGCCAGTACCGCCCCCGCGCCCAGGGCGCGCAGTTCCCTGGCGGCGTCGACCACGTCGCCGAGGGTGGCCAGCGGGCGGCCGACGGCGGTGGCGAGTTCGTGGACGTTCGGCTTGATGACGTCGGGCCGGTTCGGGAGGGCCGCGAGGAGCGCCGGGCCGGAGGTGTCCAGGGCGATCCGGCTTCCCGCTTCGTGGGCCCGGGCGACCAGTTCGGCGTACCACTCGGGGCGCAGGCCGCGCGGCAGGCTGCCGCAGCAGGCGATCCAGGCGGGGCTGCCGTCGTGGGTGCGGACCGTCTCCAGGAGCAACGCCGACTCCTCCGGGGCGAGTTCCGGCCCCGGCGCGTTGATCTTCGTCAGGGTGCCGTCCGGTTCGGCGAGGGAGATGTTGGAGCGGGTCTGTCCGGCGATGGAGACCGCCGTCACGTCCACGCCCTGCGCTCCCAGCAGTTCGGCGAGCAGGGCGCCGGGGGCGCCGCCGAGCGGGAGGACCGCGGTCGTGGGGATGCCCGCGGCCGCGACGGCACGGGAGACGTTGACCCCCTTGCCGCCCGGGTCGACCCGGTCTCCGGTGGCGCGCAGGACGTCGCCGCGGCCGAGCGAGGGGACCTCGTAGGTCCGGTCGAGGGAGGGGTTGGGGGTGACGGTGAGGATCATGCGAGCGCGACTTGCGTCCCGGCGGCCTGGCCGGCGTTCAGGTGCGTACACGTGGATTCAGGTCCGTTCACGTCCATCGAATGCCCGACTGTGCGCGTTTCCTTGCACCGTACGCCCTGTTTCCTCCGGAAATGAAACAGGCTGGGCGCGAAAGCAGAACAAGCGGGCATGCCGGCTCCGGGGAGCGGGCATGCCCGTTCGTCGTGCGGTGCGCCCGGCTCGCGGCTAGTGGGCGCCTTCTCGCTCGTCCATCGGGACCGACGTGCGCGGGAGCATGAACATCACCGCGAAGATCAGGACCAGGACCGCCGCGACCCACCACAGCGCGCCGCGGAAGGCCTCGACGTACGGGGCGCCGAGGACCCTGTCGTCGTCGATGAGCCCGAAGAAGACGACCGAGGTCAGGCCGAGGCCCAGCGCGTTGCCCATCTGACCGGTGGTGTTGATCAGGCCCGAGGCCGAGCCTGCGTGCTCGCGCGGCACCTGCGAGAGCACGGTGTCGGTCAGCGGCGCGACGATCAGGCCCATGCCGATGCCCATGACGACCAGCGGGGCGGCCATCTGCCAGGAGGCGATCCCCATGCCGTAGTGGTCGGACTCCCAGATGTAGAGGAGCAGACCCGCGGCCATGGTGAGCGCGCCGGCCTGGAGCACCTTGCGGCCGAAGCGCGGTACGAGCTTCTGTACGGACAGGCCCGCGGCGACCGAGACGGCGATCGAGAAGGGGATGCCGGTGGTGCCGGCGCGCAGGGCGCTCCAGCCGAGGCCCATCTGCATGTACAGCGTCCAGACCAGGAAGAAGATGCCGGTCGCGATGCCGAAGGTCAGCTGGACGGCGATGCCGCCCGCGAAGCTCTTGACCTTGAAGAGGGACAGTTCCACGAGCGGGGAGCCGTCCTTGCGGATCTTGTGCTTCTCGTACGCGATGAAGCCGGCGAAGACCGCCGGCGAGAGGATCATGCAGACGAAGCCCCACAGCGGCCAGTCGTTCTCCCGGCCGTGGGTGAGCGGGAAGATCAGCATGACCAGGGCGACGGTGGCGAGCACGACGCCGACCAGGTCCAGGCGCAGTGCCTTCGGGGCCTTGGACTCGGTGATGAACTTGCGCCCCAGGAGCACGCCGGCGATGCCGACGGGCAGGTTGATCAGGAAGATCGGACGCCATTCGAGGTCGAACAGGTTCCACTCGGTGAGCAGTGCGCCGAGCATCGGGCCCGAGACGGCGCCGAGGCCGACGATCGCGCCGAACATGCCGAAGACCTTGCCGCGCTCGTGCGCCGGGAAGGTGACGTGGATGATCGCCAGGACCTGCGGGACCATCAGGGCCGCCATGCCGCCCTGGAGGACGCGGGAGGCGACGAGCATGGAGGGGTTGGCGGCGATGCCGCAGAGCAGCGAGGCGGCGGTGAAACCGGCGATGCCGATGAGGAAGACGCGCTTGCGGCCGTAGATGTCACCGAGACGACCGCCGGTGATGAGGCCGGCGGCGAAGGCGAGCGCGTACCCGGCGGTGATCCACTGGATCGCGCTGGTGGAGGCCCCGAAGTTCGCGCGCATGGTGGGTATCGCGATGTTGACGATCGTGACGTCGACGAGGTCCATGAAGGCCGCGGTCATCACGATGGCGAGCGCCAGCCAGCGGCGGCGGTCCGTCGGGCCGGCAGCCGCGACGGCCGCGGCCTCTGCGGCGCCGGATGCGCCGGTTGCTTCGGTAGTGAGGGTGTCGTTCCGCTCTTCTGGTACGGGCCCGTTCTCTCTTTCGGGCGATGCCTTGGCTGTCTCGGTGCTCATGGGGAGAAACCTAGACGGCATCTAGGTCAGTCGGTGACCTACTTCTCCGGCAATCTTGAGTCATGAACGACACCCCCGCGCGGTTGCTCACCCTGCTGTCCCTCCTCCAGACACCGCGCGAATGGCCCGGGAGCGAGCTGGCGGAGCGCCTGCGCGTGAGCGCCCGCACGATCCGGCGGGACATCGACCGGCTGCGGGAGCTGGGGTACCCGGTGGAGGCCACGCTGGGCTCGGACGGCGGATATCGGCTGGTGGCGGGCGCGGCGATGCCCCCGTTGCTCCTGGACGACGAGGAGGCCGTGGCCATCGCGGTGGGGCTGCGGGCGGGTGCCGGGCACGCGATCGAGGGGATCGAGGAGGCGTCCGTACGGGCCCTCGCGAAGCTCGAACAGGTCCTGCCGTCGCGACTTCGCCGCCGGGTGAGCGCCCTCCAGTCGGCCACGGTCGCGGTGTCCCGGGGCGACGGGGCGACGGTGGATCCGCGGACCCTGACGACGATGGCAGCCGCGGTGGCGGGTCCGGAGCGGCTGCGGTTCGACTACCGGGCCCGGGACGGCGCGGCCACGCGGCGGCTGGTGGAGCCGTACCGGCTGGTGAGCACCGGGAGCAGGTGGTACCTGGTGGCCTACGACCTGGAGCGCGAGGACTGGCGGACGTTCCGGGTCGACCGGGTGAGCGAGCCGAGCGCGACGGGGGCGCGGTTCGCCGCGCGGGCGCTGCCGATGGAGGCGGAGGAGTTCGTGCGGCGGGGGCTGCGTGGCGGGGAGACGTACCGGGTGGAGGTGACCTTCACGGCGACGGCGGACGCCCTGCCGGGGTGGCTGCGGGAGGACGCCGTGGAGGAGCGGGGTGGCTGCCGGGTGCGGTTCGACACCGGGGAGACGCCCGAATGGGTGGCGGCGCGGCTGGCGCTGACGGGGTTGGGGTTCGCGGTGCGGGAGCCGGCGGCGCTGGCGGACAGCGCGCGGGGGCTCGCGGAGCGGCTGAGCGCGGCGGCCGGGGCGTAGCCGGGGGCGGCGCCGAGCGGGCCCGGGCGGGTCCCGGTCGAGGGGCGGCCGGGGCGGGTCCGGGTACGAGAGAGCCCCCGGCACCTGGGGGGGGTTAGGCGCCGGGGGCTCGTGGAGGGGGCTTCTTCGCGGGCCGGTCAGGCCACGGCGTCGAAGCCGGTGTCACGCGCCATCTTCTTCAGTTCCAGCAACGCGTGCTTCTCGATCTGGCGGATCCGCTCACGGGTCAGGCCGTGCTGCTTGCCCACCTCTGTCAGCGTACGCTCCCGACCGTCGTCGATGCCGTAACGCATCTTGATGATCGAGGCGGTGCGCTGGTCGAGCTTGCCGAGCAGGTCCTCCAGTTCCTCGCTGCGCAGCAGCGAGAGCACGGACTGCTCGGGGGAGATCGCCGAGGTGTCCTCCAGGAGGTCACCGAACTGCGTGTCGCCGTCGTCGTCCACGGCCATGTTGAGGCTGACCGGGTCACGGGCCCAGTCCAGGACGTCGCCGACGCGCTTCTCCGTCGAGTCCAGCTCGGCGGCGACCTCCGCGTGCTCCGGGTCGCGGCCGTTCTCGCGGTTGAACTCGCGCTGCACCCGACGGATCCGGCCGAGCTCCTCGACCAGGTGGACGGGGAGGCGGATGGTGCGGGACTGGTCGGCGATGGAGCGGGTGATGGCCTGGCGGATCCACCACGTGGCGTAGGTGGAGAACTTGAAGCCCTTGGCGTAGTCGAACTTCTCGACCGCGCGGACCAGGCCGGCGTTGCCTTCCTGGATGAGGTCGAGCAGGGGCAGGCCGCTGCGCGGGTAGCGACGGGCGACGGCCACGACGAGGCGGAGGTTCGAGCGGATGAAGACTTCCTTGGCGCGCTCGCCTTCGGCGGCGAGCGCCTCCAGTTCCTCGCGGGCCGGGGTCTCCCCCGTGCGCTCTATCGCGTCGTCGAGGATCTGCCGGGCGTACACGCCCGCCTCGATGATCTGCGAGAGCTCCACTTCCCTGGCCGCGTCGAGCAGCGGGGTACGCGCGATCTCGTCGAGGTACATGCCGACCAGGTCGCGATCTGCGATCTCCCCGCCCACGGCGCGAGCGCTGCTCGTGGACTGACGGCGGGCGACGGCGCGGGTTGCCATGCGTGCTCCCTTGCGATGCGATGAGTTCGGTCGCGGTGCGGCTGCGGGACGCGTCGTGTTTCTCCGAGTGGTGCGGATGATGCGTCCTTCGGACACTCTCCCGAGTGCCCGCTTTCGAAGGAAACAACGACTGGAAACGGGACAGAATTCCCACGCCGACCCCTCTTTTCCGAGATCTTGCAGTATCCTGCCCCGCCACGCCCCGTCACCGAAGGAGACAGTGTGCGGTCAGATCTCGAAGAGGTGCAGGTCAGGCCCGGGGTGGCGGCCGATCTGCCGGCACTCACGGAGTTGTACAACCACTACGTCCGTGAGACCGCCGTCACATTCGACACGGTGACCTTCACCCCGGAACAGCGCCGCCCTTGGCTGCACTCCCACCCTGAAGACGGCCCCCATCGCCTTCTGGTTGCCTGGACTGGCGAGCGAATGGCCGGATACGCGACAAGCAGCGCTTTCCGCCCGAAACCGGCCTACGTCGGCTCGGTGGAGGTCAGCGTGTACCTCGCGCCGCACGCGGTCGGCCGGGGTGTCGGCACGCTCCTGTACGAGGCCCTGTTCGCGGCGCTCGCCGACGAGCCGGTCCACCGGGCCTACGCGGGCATCGCCCTGCCGAACGAGGCCTCGGAACGCCTCCACGCGCGGTTCGGCTTCCGCCGTGTCGGGGACTTCACCGAGGCGGGCCGGAAGTTCGACCGCTTCTGGGACGTCCGCTGGTACGAGAAGGCGCTGCGGGACCCGGACCGGGACGTCTAGCCGAACTGGAGGGAGCGCTTCGAGAGGCCCATCCAATAGCCGTCCACCGGGGTGCGGGGCGCCGTGAGGTCGCCGGTGGACTCGGCCGCGCCCAGGGTGACGAAGAGCGGGGCGAAGTGTTCCGTGCGGGGGTGGGCGAGGCGACCCGCGGGCGACTTCGTCTCGAAGTCGAGCAGGGCGTCGACGTCGCAGGCGGCCAGCGCCTCCCGGCCCCAGGCGTCGAACTCCGCGGACCAGCCGGGTACGCCCGGGCCGGTGTGTCGCAGGGCGGCGAGGTTGTGCGTGAAGAACCCGCTGCCCACGATCAGCACGCCTTCGTCGCGCAGCGGCGCGAGCCTGCGGCCGATGTCCATGAGGCGGGTGGGGTCCAGGGTCGGCATGGATATCTGGAGGACCGGTATGTCGGCCGCGGGGAACATCTCCACCAGCGGGACGTACGCGCCGTGGTCCAGCCCCCGGTCGGGGATGTCCTGGACGGGCGTGCCCGGGCTCCGCAGGAGGGCCCGTACCGAGGCAGCCAGGTCGGGGGCGCCCGGCGCCTCGTACCGCACTCCGTAGTAGTGCTCGGGGAAGCCCCAGAAGTCGTACACGAGCGGGGCGGGCTCGGTGGCGCCGAGGGCGAGCGGGGCTTCCTCCCAGTGGGCGGAGACCATCAGGATCGCCCGGGGGCGGGGGAGGTCGGCGGACCAGGCGGCGAGTTCACCGGGCCAGACCGGGTCGTCGGCCAGCGGGGGTGCGCCGTGACTCAGGTACAGGGCCGGCATGCGGGTCACGGGGCACTCCTCGGTCGTCGGGCGGGGCCGCGGAACAAGACTAACCCCGCTTCGTTCAAATTTGAACGAAGCGGGGTCGTCAGTCATTCCCGGGCCCGTGCCCCGGGGGTCAGTGGGCGACCACCGGGATCTTGATCTCGGCCTCGGCGCCCTCGCCGGAGGCCACCGGGGCACCCGCGCCGGGGCGACCCGTGGTGATCAGGGTGAAGGCGATCAGCGAGCTGGTCACCAGGATGCCCACGGCCCACCAGATGGCCGAGGAGTAGCCCTCGACCATGGCCTGGGCCTGGATCAGCTTCGCCGCCGGGCCGCCCGCCGCGGCCTCGGCCGCGTGGTCGGTCAGGTACGCGGTCGTCGCGGAGGCGGCGATGGTGTTCAGCAGGGCAGTGCCGATCGCGCCGCCGACCTGCTGCGAGGTGTTGACCATGGCGGAGGCGACACCGGCGTCGGCCGGGTTCACCCCGTGCGTGGCCAGGGACATGGCGGGCATGAACGCCGTACCCATGCCGAGGCCGAGCAGGAGCTGCGCGGGCAGGATCAGCGCCGGGTAGGAGGACCCGACCTCGAGCTGCGTCAGCAGCAGCATGCCGGTGGCGGCGAGCAGGAAGCCCGGGCCCATCAGCAGCCGCGGCGGGACGCGGGTCATCAGGCGGGCGCCGATCTGCGTGGAGCCCGTGATCATGCCCGCGATCATCGGCAGGAAGGCGAAGCCGGTCTTGACGGGCGAGAAGCCCTTCACGACCTGGAGGTAGTAGGTGAGGAAGAGGAACAGGCCGAACATCGAGATGACGGCGAGGCCCAGGGAGAGGTAGACCCCGCCGCGGTTGCGCTCCAGCAGGACGCGCAGCGGCAGGAGCGGCGACTTCACCTTGGACTCGACGTAGACGAAGGCCGCGAGCAGCGCCGCCGAGGCGATGAACATGGTCACGGTCACGGTGTCCGACCAGCCGGCCGACTCGGCGCGGGTGAAGCCGTAGACCAGCGCGACCAGGCCGAGCGTGGAGAGGATGACGCCGGGGACGTCGAGCCTGGCGGGGTTGCGGGCGCCGGCGGGCTCACGGATGACGAGCCAGGCACCGACGGCCGCGACGATCGCGAAGGGGATGTTGACGAAGAAGGTCCAGCGCCAGTTGAGGTACTCGGTGAGGAAGCCGCCGAGGATCAGGCCGACGGCGCCGCCGCCGCCCGCGATGGCGCCGTAGATGCCGAAGGCCTTGGCCCGCTCCTTGGCGTCGGTGAACATGACGGCCAGCAGCGAGAGCGCGGCCGGGGCGAGCAGCGCGCCGAAGGCGCCCTGGAGGGCGCGGGCGCCCAGCATCATGGCCTCGCCGGTGGCGGCGCCGCCGAGCGCGGAGGCCAGGGCGAAGCCGATCAGGCCGACGACGAAGGCGTTCTTGCGGCCCCACTTGTCGGCGATGCGGCCGCCGAAGAGGAGGAGACCGCCGAAGGCCAGCGCGTAGGCGGTGATGACCCACTGGCGGTTGCCGTCCGAGATGCCGAGGTCGGTCTGGGCGGACGGGAGGGCGATGTTCACGATGGTCGCGTCGAGGACGACCATCAGCTGGGCCAGGGCTATGAAGACGAGTGCCTTCCAGCGGCTGGGGTCGGCAGCCGGCGCGAGGGTCGCGGCTGTTTTCGGCATGGGAGTACCCACTCACTGTGCGGAATGACTGAAAATCAAGGTTTAGGGAGGATTTACGACGCTAAGGGGTGCGACCCGGCGGCGTCACATGGTTTTCCGCCTCAGGTCCCCCAGCGCCGCCGGGGCACCCGGCAGCACGGAGCGCGCCGGAGCCCGCAGCCCGTCGAGGAACAGCTGGAGGTGGCGGTGGACGAAGCGGTCCATGTCGGGGCAGCCGGTACCCGGGAGGGGGCGGCTGAGCTGGGAGAGCGCGACCATCAGGTCACCCGCGCCGATGTCCGCGCGGAGCAGCCCGGACTCCTGACCGGTGAGCACGAGCGTCTGTACGGCGCGCTCCAACGCGACCCGGGACGCGAGGAGTTCGGGGTGTTCCTGGTCGAAGTCCCCGGAGAGCATGGGGCACAGGGCCCCGATGCGCTCGTCGGCCGCCGCGTGGGTGAAGTGGCACAGCGCGGCGAAGGCGTCGCCCTCGTCGGCCGACGCGACCTCGGCGAGGGCGTTCTCCGCGTGGACGGTGACGCGGCCCATGACGTACAGCACCACGTGGCGGACCAGGGTGGCCCGGTCGGGGAAGTGTCGGTAGAGCGTGGCGTTGCCGATGCCGGCCCGGCGGGCGACCTCGTCGAAGGGGGCGGTCGAGCCGAGTTCGACGAGCACCTCGCGGGCCGCGGCCAGGATGCGTTCACGGTTGCGGACGGCGTCGGCACGGGGGCGCGGAACTTTCGCCTCGATGCCGGCGACGGCGACGGGGGTCTTCATTCCGGGGCCTCCTCGGCACTGGACTCCACCAAACGGGGAAGCCGTCCCCGCTTCGTGGGACGTAGATGCAAACGGGGATCGCGTCCCCGCTTATTTCACTCGCAGGTGTGACCTGGGTCACGACCCCTCTCGGGTCCTGCTCCCGTTTGGCCTCTCCCGACGCGCGGGCGCGCCGCAGTCGTCGGAGGGTGAGGCAACGGAGAGCAGCTCGGGCCCGGCCGGCTGCCGCGGACCCGAAGGCGATCTCCATGCCGCAGACCCGCCACCGGATACGCACACCACGCCGTACCTGCGCGTACATCGGCCTCACCGCGCTGGCCCTCGGCGTCTCGGCGACGGCGAGCGACGGCACCTCCCATCGTGGCCACTCGGCGGCCGGGCCCGTGTCCACGAGCGCCGAATCGGTGCTGGCCCCCTGCCGGATCACGGGCACCATGGGCGTCCAGATGTCCGAGGGACTGCCGACGCCCCCCGGGTACTCGCGGTCCACCGGCGAGGTACGGGCCCTGAACCTGATGATCGACTTCCCCGACGCCAAGGGCGAGGGCACGGCCCTCGACCGGATGGCGGAGTTCTTCCCGCAGACCGCCGACTGGTTCCGCACCAGCTCCTACGGGCGGCTCACCTACGTGGCCGAGGCACCGATAAGGACGTGGCTGCGGATGCCGATGCCGTTCGCGGCGTACGGGATCGGGCGCGGCTCCCCCTACGAGCCCGGGTACCGCCAGCTGGTCGAGCACATCGCGAAGGCCGCCGACTCCGAGGTGGACTTCAGCCGGTACGACCTCGTCAACATCCTCGTCACCCCGAACGCGGGGCCCTCCGCCCTGGACACGGTCCTGTCCGTGACCTTCTCCGGCAACGGCGAGGCCCCCGTCGCCGACGGGGTGCCCCTGGCGAACACGTCCTTCGTCTACAGCCGCCAGGACGACGGCTCGGGCACCTACCGGCAGACCGGGTACCGGGTGCTCCCGCACGAGAACGGGCACGTCTTCGGGCTGCCCGACCTGTACACCTCCGACGGCGGCGGCACGGTCGGGCACTGGGACATCATGAGCGAGGACTGGGGCTCCAACAACGACCTGCTGGGCTGGCACAAGTGGAAGCTGGGCTGGCTCGACGCCGACCAGATCAGCTGTGCCTCCAAGTCAGGGGTGAGTGATCACGTGCTGTCCCCGCTGGCGGTGCGGGGCGGCACGAAACTGGCCTTCGTACCGCTGTCGGAGAGCGTCGGGTACGCGATCGAGGTGCGCACCCAGGCCGGCAACGACGAGTCCGTCTGCAAACCGGGCGTCCTCATCTACAAGGTGGACTCCGACATCGACACCGGGCGCGGACCGATCACCGTGTCCGACAGCACGAACGCCGGCGGAGGCTGTACACGGCGGCCGAACGTGCACGCGGAACTGTCCGACGCGCCGTTCCGGCCGGGCGAGACCTTCAGCGACGACAAGGCGGGCATCAGCGTCTCGGTGGTGGGCGAGCTGCGCAACGGCAGCTTCCAGGTGCGCGTCACCCGGCCGTAGGCCCTGTCGTCGAAGTGGCGCCGCGGGCCAGGCGAGACGTCGACGACAGGGCCTGGGGGGCGTGGCCCGCGGTGAACTGGTCGAGATTGCCGACGAGGGCGTCCACCACCGCCTCCGGGCTGTCCGTGAGGAGCATGTGTCCGCCCGGCACCCAGGCGCCGCGGACGTTCTCGCCGAACAGGGCCCAGTCCTCGGTCCGCTCGTCGGGACACAGGTCGTCCGCGTCCCCGAAGACGGTCAGCAGCGGGCAGGCGAGGAGCGGTTCCGGGCCCGACGTGTAGTCCTCGACGGCCACCATGTCCGCGACGATGGCCGGCAGCACCAGACCGAGCATCTCCGGGTCGGCGGCCAACGACTGCGGTACTCCGCCGAACTCCCGGAGGATCTCCAGGACGCGGGTGGGGTCGTCCACGTCGCGCAGGGACGGGCGGTCGGGGTCGGGCTCCTCCGTCACCGCCCACTGGGAGACGACCACCAGCCCGGCGACGAGGTCGCCGCCGGCGCCCTGCACGGCGCGCACGGCCTCCAGGGCGATCACCGCCCCGGAGCACACGCCGACGACGATCAGGGGGGCGGTGCCGGGCAGCGAGTGCAGGGTGGTGACGACCTCGGCCACCAGGCCGGGCAGTGCGGGAACGCCCTCGCGGAGGCGGGACTCCCGGCCGGGCAGCCGGGCCGTGGCGACGAGCCAGTCGGCCGGAGCGCGCTCCGCGAAGGCCAGACCGGCCGCCGCGCCGGCGCCGGCGTGCGGAAGGATCAGGACGCGCAGGACGGCGTCCCGCGGGTCGGCGCCTTTGATGACGACGTTTCGTGCGGACATGCTCGGTCTCTCCCGGAGGGCGTGGGTCGGGGCGCAGGGGGCCGCGGGCGGTGCCGCGGCCCTCTGCGCGTGGGGCGTCAGCCCGTCGTGACGAACTCGGCGAGGGCCCGCGTCAGGTAGCCGGGGTCCTGGGCGCCGACCAGCTCGCGCGCGGAGTGCATGGACAGGCCGGGAATGCCCACGTCCACGGTGGTCACGCCGAGTTGGGCGGCGGTGAGCGGGCCGATCGAGGTGCCGCAGGCCATCGCGTTGTTGGAGACGAACCGCTGCCACGGCACGTCGGCCCGCTCGCAGGCGGCGGCGAACGCCGCGAACCCGGTGCCGTCGGTGGCGTACCGCTGGTTGACGTTGACCTTCACCACGGGGCCGCCGTTGGGCAGCGGGTGGTTGTCCGGGTCGTGGCGCTCGCTGTAGTTGGGGTGCACGGCGTGGGCCATGTCGGAGGACACGCAGAACGATCCGGCGATGGCCCGCGACCAGTCCTCGCCGCCGCCTCCGCGACCGCTGACGGAGCGGTTCAGGATCCGTTCGAGCAGCGGGCTGCGGGCGCCGGTCTCGGAGCCGCTGCCGCACTCCTCGTGGTCGAAGGCCGCGAGCACGGGGATCCGCGGACCCTCCGCCGGGACCGTGTTCCCCGCGTAGGCCTCGGCGGCGGCCGTGAGCGCGGTGACGCCCGCGTGCACGGACACCAGGTTGTCCAGGCGCGAGGAGACCAGGAACTCGCTTTCCTCGCCGAGGTGTCCGGGAGGCTGGATGTCGTGCAGCATCAGGTCCCAACCGAGGATCTGGTCGGGGTCCCGGTCGGCGGCGCGGGCGATCCGGCGCAGCAGCGCGCCGGGCTCCGAGGCGCCCAGGGCCCAGATCGGCTGCGTCTGGCGCTGCCGGTCGAGGGCGAGACCGTCGTTCACCGATCGGTCCAGGTGGATGGCCAACTGCGGTACCCGGAAGAGGGGTTCGTCGATCTTGACGAGGGTGGACCCGCCGTCGCGCAGGCTGATCCGACCCGAGATGCCGAGGTCCCGGTCGAGCCAGGTGTTGAGCGGGACGCCTCCGTAGACCTCCACGGCGATCTGCCGCCAGCCGGCGGACGAGGTGTCGGGCGTGGGCTTGACCCGCAGGTTGGGCGAGTCCGTGTGCGCGCCGATGATCCGGAAGGGGGTGTGCGCGGGGGCCCCCTCGGGGACGTACCAGGCGATGAGGGCGCCGGCGCGGGTGATGAACCTGCCTCCGGTGCCGCCGGTCCATTCCTCGGTCTCGCTCAGCTCGGTGAAGCCGGCCTTCTCCAGGCGGCGGGCGGACTCGGCCACCGCGTGGTAGGGCGAGGAGCTGTCCTTCAGGAAGGCGAGCAGGTCCTCGGCGTGGCTGGGGTCGTTGACCAGAGTCATTCGGATTCCGCCTCTCGGGGCGTCGGTTGAGTGCTGAGCAGGGCCGCGATCCGACGGTCGGGTTGGGCGCTCAGGTCTGCGAGCAGCGTTGCGTAGGAAGAAAGGAGGCCTTCGGCCGTGCGCCCGTCCCACAGGTCGGCCGAGTACTCCAGGAAGGTGCGGTAGCCGAGGGACGGGTCCCGGCGGGGCGAGAGCCCGAAGACCAGCTCGGCCCGGCACACCGGCGGTGCGAGGTCCTCCACCTCCACTTGGAGGCCGGGGATCTCGATGTCGGTGTCGGGGTAGTTCTGGAACCCGAGGACGTACGGCACCCGGTCGGGCACCTCGGTGGCCCCGGCGTCCCGCATCGCCCGCATGATGCGCGCGGTGGGCAGGACGTTGGCCATGACGGCCATGGCCTCCGCGCCGGTCCGGCCCACCAGGTCGGCGAAGCTCTCGTCCGGGTCGACGCGGACGCGGACCATGACGGCGGTCGTCGTCATCGCCACGAGCGATTCGAACTCGACGCGCTCGCGGTTGGCGTACGGGACGCTCAACAGGATGTCCCGCACACCGGAGAGCCGGGCCAGGTGGACGCCCAGCGCCGCCGCCGACACCGCGAACGGGGTGACCCTGCGGGCCGTCGCCAACCTCTCGACGGCCGTGCGGACGGTGCCGGGCACCACGCCGCGGATCGTGCCGCCGTCGCCGCTCGGCTTCTCGGGGCGCGGCCGGTCCGTGGGGACGTCGGAACGGGTCGGCACGCCTTCGAGGTACGCAGCGCAGTACGCGGCCCGTCGGGCCTCGGTCGCGGGGTCCTTCGTCGCCCTCTGGTGGCGGGCGTAGTCCGTCGGCTGGGAAGCCGGCGCCGCGAGGGTGTGCGCCCTGCCCTCGGCAGCGGCCGTGTACAACTCGGCGAGCTCGGAGACGAGCATCGAGTGTGCCCAGCCGTCGGCGGCGATGTGGTGCAGGACGAACATCAGCAGCCACTCGTCCTTGGCGAGCCGCAGCAGCTTCAGCGGGGCCAGCGTCGAACGGGTGATGTCGATGGGGGTGTCCGCCAGCCGGCGGCACACCCGGTCGGCCCGCGCGGTCCGCTTCGCGGGCGCCAGCCGGGTCAGGTCCTCGATCGGGAGGCGGACGGGCCGGGCGGCCAACACCTCCTGCCACCATTCCCGGCCGGTGCGGGGGTCCTGGGCGGTACCGGGGCCCGTGTCGGGGTCCCGGGCGGTGTCGGGGTCCCGGGCGGTGTCGGGGTCCCGGGCGGTGTCGGGGTCCCGGGCGGTGTCGGGGTCCCGGGCGAAGCGCAGGCGCAGGGCCTGGTGGCGGGCCACCAGCTCGGTGAGCGCGGCGCGCAGCGCGTCGGGTTTCAGGGCGCCCCGGAAGCGGATCCGGGTGGGCATGTTCCAGACCTGCGGCTGCGGCACGGAGAGGTGGCCCGCGATCATCCGCTCCTGCTGGTCGCTGACCGGCGCCCGCTCGACGACCTCGCCCTCGCGCGGGGCGGGGACCTTCACCGGCCGGACCGGCGGCGGGTCCTGCGCGGTGGCGGGGCCGTGCCCGGTGGCGGGGTCCTGCGCGGTGGCGGGGTCCTGCGCGGTGGCCGGGTCCTGCGGGGTGGCCGGGTCCTGCGCGGTGGCGGGGTCGTGCCCGGTGGCCTGGTCCTGCGCGGTCGCGGAGTCGCGCCCCATCGTCGGGTCGTACCCGCCGGTCGGGTCCTGCCCGCCCGCCAGTCGGCGGGCCATCGCGCCCAGGTTGGCGTCCGCGAAGAAGTCCGCCATGGCGAAGTCGACGTCCAGCGTCTCGCGTACCCGGTTGATCAGGCGGATCGCCGATATCGAGTTGCCGCCGAGGTCGAAGAAGTCGCTGTCGTCGGCGACCTCTTCGACCTTCAGGACCGCCTTCCAGATCGTCCGCAGCTCCTGCGGCACCTGGCCGGCGGACACGACGACGGCGGAGCCGGCCGCGGTGTCCCCGACCCGTTCGGCGTCGCCGCCCGCCATCGCGGCGAGGATCCGGTCGAGGTCGTCCAGATGGGCGCGCGCCGTCCCCACGTCGAACAGGTCGGCGTCGTGGCGCAGGCGCAAGCGCAGTTCGGAGCCGCTGCGGATGGCCATCAGGGCCATCTCCAGCGGCGCCGACTCCGTACCGCCAGGCACCTCTCGGGCGCGCAGTCCGGGCAGGTGGACGCGGGTCAGCGGGGCGGTGTCGAGATCGGCCGACACGGTGATCAGCGGGCGCGGGTGGCCCCGGTCGGGGTTGACGGCGGTCATCAGCGCGTCGAGGTCGACGTGTTGGTGGGCGTCGGCGTCGAACAACGCGTCGCGCGTGGCGCGCACGGCGTCGGTGAGGGACGTCGTGTCCGTCAGGGACACCCGCAGAGGCAGCACACAGGCGTGGAAGCCGACCGTGTCGGCGGTCTCGGGCGTACGCCGGCCGAAGGTGGAGCCGACGACGAACTCGTCCTGCCCGGAGCGCTCGCGCAGGACGAGCTGCCAGCCGGTCAGGAGCGTGGCGAAGAGGGTGACGCCCCGTTGCCCGCTCCATTCCTGGAGCGCGGAGGTGCGGGCGGCGTCGAGACGGATCTCGACGGCCGCGCCCCTCCCGGCGACCCGGCGACCCCGGGGGCGGTCGGTGGGCAGGGCGAGCGCGGCCGGCGGCGGCGTGAGCCGGTCCTGCCACCAGCGCAGGTCGGCCGGGTCCCGCTCGGGCTCGGGTGCGCCGACCGTGGTGCCGGCGGGCACGGTGAAGCGGGCGGCACGTCCCTCGACGGAGGCCGTGTACAACTCCTCCAGATCGGCGGCGAGCAGGGTGGCGGAGTGCCCGTCGGTGACGATGTGGTGCATGCCCAGCACCAGGACGTGCTCGTCGTCGGCGAGGGCCAACAGGCGCGGGGTGAACAGCGGCCCCTCGGCCAGGTCGTACGGCCGCGTGCTCTCCCGCGTCAGGACGGCGGCGACGGCGGCGTCCGCGTCGGCGTGGTCCCGCAGGTCGCTCGACCGCAGCGCGATGTCCGCGTCGGCCCGGACGACCTGTCGGACCGTCTCGTCCCCGGTGCCCGCGCGGAACACGGTCCGCAGCGCGGCGTGCCGTTCCACGAGGCCTGCGACGGCCTCGCCGAGGGCCGCCGCGTCCAGGGCTCCGCTCAGCCGTACGGCCTGGATCTCGTTGTGGGCGGCCGGGTCACCGATGAGCTGGGACGCGAGCCAGATCCGGCGCTGGGCGTCGGTAGCGGGCGCGGACACGTCGACGGGCCCCTCGACGACCTCGGCCACGGCTTCCTCGGCGGCCTCGCCGGGGTCGTGGAAGCCGGGGTCGTGCAGGTCGGGGTCGTGGAACCGGGCCCGCAGCGCGTCGAGCCGTTCCAGTCCGGACCGCATCAGGTCGGCCGGCATGCCGAAGTCGACGAGGGAGGCGATCTCGTCGACGCCCGCCCGTCGCAGTGCTTCGACCACCGGGGCACAGGTCTCGGGCGTGCCGATCAGGGCGCGTTCGTCGCAGTACCGGTCGTACGCCCGGCGGAAGAGGTAGTCGAGGTCCTCGTCGCTCGCGCCGGCCACGTCCCGAGGGTTGCCCGCAAGCGCGCCGGCGGCCGAGCGCATCTGGAGGGAGGACCGCAGGTAGCGGCTCATCGGCTCCAGTGCCTGCGCCCGTGCCGTCGCGTGGTCCTCGCCGAGGTACGTGTGCAGGAGTACGGTCACGCGGCCCGTGTCGGGGTCGAGGCCGTGCCGCTCGCGCGCCTTGCGGTAGTGGCGGACGTTCTCCGCCAGCTCGGCGATCGTCTGGTTCATCAGGTTGGTGACAATGCCCAGGTCGCGTTCCGCCGCCGCCTCGTACGAGTCCCGGCGCCCGGAGGTGGCCAAGAACATCGGGGGTTCGGCCTGCACCGGGCGGGGGTGGACGCGGATCCCGACCTCCGCGCCGCTCCCCGTGGTCCGGCGCAGGGTTCCGCCGCGCCACAGGGTCCGTACGTCGTCCAGGTGGGCGAACCCGATCTCCTTGCGGCGCGCGAAGCGGTCCGGGTGGAGGGCGAAGTCCTGGGCGTGCCAGCCGGTCGCGCAGCCGATCCCGACCCGCCCGCCGGAGAGGTTGTCGACGACCGACCACTCCTCGGCGACCCGGACCGGGTCGTGCAGCGGCAGGACCACGGAGCCGGCGTTCAGCCGGATGCGGTCGGTCTCCCGGGCCAGCGCGGACGCGAGGACGGACGGGTTGGGGAAGAGGCCCCCGAAGGAGTGGAAGTGTCGTTCGGGAACCCACAGCGAGCTGAAGCCTCGCTCGTCGGCGAAGCGCGCCGTCTCGATGATCCGCGCGTACGCGTCGGCGGGTCGCGGCACGTGCCCACCGGCGGCACCGGCGGTCCCTTCGTCGGTGTCGGGGTAGTCGCCGAAGAAGTACATCCCGAAGTCGGGGGCGGGCCGGGGGCGGGCGGGCCGCGCGGCCGGCCGCGACCGGCCGCCCGGGCGGGTGGTGGGGAAGAAGCCGCCGGCGCGCAGGGCGCGCAGCGAGTCCTTCACCGCGTCGGAGACCCGTTCGACGTCGGCGTCGGTGTGGGCGGTGGACAGGTAGAAGCTGCGCCACTCCCAGACGTAGACCCCGCGCGTCAGGAGGTGCTGGTAGAGCAGTTCCATGTCGGCCCGGTGGGTGAACCGGAACATGGACCCGAAGTGGGCCATTTCCAGGGGGAATTCCTCGTCCCGGAAGAAGCCGTTCAGGTCGTCGGCGAGGGCGTCGGTCCTGGCGTTGAGCCGCTCCTGGAGGGCGGGGCCCTCGGCGGTGAGGTGGGTGAGGACCGCCTTGGCCGCCGCCATGGACAGCGGGTGCTGCATGTACGTGCCGCCGAAGAAGGTGGTCTCGACCTCGGGCCGGCTGTCGTCTCCGTACCGCCAGAAACCGCCGTCCACCCCGTCCAGGATGTCCGCGCGGCCGGCTATCGCCCCGATCGGGAAGCCGCTGCCCAGCGCCTTGCCGTAGGTGGCGAGGTCGGGGACGACGCCGAAGTGGTGCTGTGCGCCCCGGGGGTGGGGGCGCAGGCCGGTGAGCATCTCGTCGAAGAGCAGCACGATGCCGCGCCGCCGGGTGAGTTCGCGCAGGGTGCGCAGGAACTCGACGGGGCGCAGTGCGGGGTTGCGGCACTGGACCGGTTCGACGATGACGGCGGCGATGGTGTCGCCGAGCGCGTCGATGGTCTCCAGGGCTTCCCGGCTGCCGTATTCGAGGACGAGGAGTTCGGCGACGGCGCTGTCCGGGATGCCCCGGGCGACGGGTACGGCGCGTCCGGCCTCCGGGCCGGGGCGGCCCAGCACCGAGTCGATGTGTCCGTGGTAGGAGCCGCGGAACATGACGACGCGGTCGCGTCCGGTCGCTGCGCGGGCGAGGCGCAGGGCGGCCGAGTTGGCCTCCGTGCCGGAGTTCGCGAACGCCACCCGTTCCAGGCCGGTGAGGTCGGCGAGGAGTTGGGCGACCTCCCCGGCCTCGACCGGCCGGGGGCCGAACCGCAGGCCGTCGTCGAGGTGCCCGCGCACGGCCGCCGTGACGAACTCCGGCTCGTGCCCGAAGAGCAGGGCGCCGAAGCCCATCGTGATGTCGGTGTACTGGTTGCCGTCCACGTCCGTGAGTCGTGCGCCGCGCGCCGAACGGGCCACCAGCGGGTACAGGGTCTCCTTGGTGGAGCGACGGAAGCCGACGACGGCCCGGCTGTCGGCCAGCACGGCCCGCCGGCTCTGGGCCAGCTCCTTCGACGTGCGGGTGCGTTCGACCAGGCGGCGGCCGAGGTCGGCGGCGTGGGCGCGCCGGGAGCGGTCGGCGCCGTCGCCGACCATCCCGGAGCCCTCGGGCAGCACGACGCGCGGGCCGTGCGAAGACGGCGGCTCGGGCGGCGGAGCGGGTGTCGGGGGCGGCGTCGGCTCGGGCGTCGGCTCGGGCGGCGGTGGTGGCGTGAGGCGGGCCCTGGCGGCGGCGAGCTGCGCCGTGAGCTGCCGGGAGAGCGCGGCGGCGCGGTCGGCCGCGGTGCCGGTCATCGGGCGCGCTCGGCACCGAGCAGGGCCACGGCCTCGGACAGCTGCACCAGCATGGCGGCCTGGGTCTCGGCCAGCAGGTCGATCTGACGGCTGAGCTCGGCGATCTCCGCGCGGTGCGCGTACTCGGTGGCAGCAGGGCGCGCGGACTCCCCTGCGGGTGCGGGCGCCGCCACGGACACGGGTGCGGGCGCCGGAGCCGGCAGGGGCGCGGGCGCCGGAGCGGGCACGGGTACGGGCGCCGGAGCGGGCAGGGGTGCCGGTGCGAGCACGGTCAGCGGGGCGGGCTCCTCGGGCTCGGCGAACAGCGGGGTGCCCGAGGAGCGCGAGGCGATCAGGCGGGCCGTCAGCTCCGGGGTGCCGGCGTCCTCCAGCACGTCGCGGATCGTGATCCGCACCCGGAACTCGGCCTCCAACTGCCTCAACATGCCGATGAGTTGCAGCGAGTCGGCGCCGAGACCGATGAACGTCTGCCCGGCAGGCACCTCGGCGAGGTCGTAACCGAGGTGGCGCGCGGTGAGTTCGCGTACGCGCTTGAGTACGTCCCGTTCGGTCATGCCGTCCTCCATGGAGCCGTGGTTCGTGGGTGCGCGGTCCGCCTCGGGACCGGAATGCGGTGGGGGCCCGGTCCAGTACGACCGGTGCTGGAAGGGGTACACGGGCAGCGGGACGCGCCGACCGGCGCAGCCGTCGAGGAGCGCGGCCCAGTCGATGGCGACGCCGGCGCAGTGCAGTCGGGCCACCGCGGTCCACGGGCCGTCCGGATCGTCGCCCTCGCGCCCGGCGCGGGCGGCGGGCCAGGTGGGGATGCAGAGGGTGCCGGCTACCGCCCGGCGGGCCAGACCGGTCAGGGGTGCGCCGTGTCCGAGCTCGACGAGGACTCCGACGGCGGGCGCGAGGGCGCTCAGCACCGCGTGGAAGTCGGCCGTGTGCCGGGCCTGGCGGACCAGGTGATCGGCATCGGGCAGCCACCCGACCGGCCGGGTCCGACCGTCGATCCCGCTGACGAAATCAACCTGCACGGGGCGTAGTTCGGCCCTCTCGGCGACGGCGCGGAACGCGTCCAGCACCGGGTCGAGCAGCGCGGTGTGGAAGGCGCGGTCGACGGGCAGCGGTTCGCTCGTCTCCCCGCGTTCGGCGAGCCAGGAGCGGGCCGCCTCCACCGCGGCCGGCCGGCCGGCGACGACGTGCTGCGCGGGTCCGTTGGACACGGCCAGTTCGAGGCGGCCGTGCGCCGACCGTCCGAGGGCGTCGAGGAGTTCCCGTACGCGTCCCAGGGGGCTGAACACGGCCAGCATGGCGCCGGGCTCGGTGCCCTGCATGAGCCGGCCGCGCCGGCACAGCAACCGCATGCCGTCCTCGACCGTGAGGGCGCCCGCGACGCACAGGGCCGCGTACTCCCCCACGCTGTGTCCGGCGACGACGGACGGGGTCACGCCCAGGTGCCGCCAGAGCCGGGCCTGGGCGATCTGGAGGGCGAAGATCGCCGGTTGGGCGAAGTCGGTGTCCCACCGGCCGGGTCCCTCGCCGGCGACGATCCGGTCGAGGAAGTGGTCCTCTCCGGTCTCCTCCCGGTGGATCCGGGCGCACTCGCGGAGCACCTCGGCCGCCTGGGGGAAACGCGCGGCGAGCGCGCCGGCCATCCCGGGCCGGCCGCTGCCCTGGCCGCTGAAGACGAACCCGGGCGCGATCGGCGCCTGCGCCTCGACCGTCCCGGTGTGGTGGGCGGTGACCCCGTCGGCGCGGTCCGGGTTCGCCGCCCGCACCGCCGGGGACTGCGCGCCGTCGTACCGCGCCGGGTCCGCGAGGTACGCGTCCAGGGCGTCGGCCATGCGCCCGGCGGGCGCGGTGACGACGAGCCGGTGGCGCAGATGACGCCGGCCGAGGGCCAGGGTGGTCAGCACGTCGGCGGGGGCGAGGTCCGGGCGCCCGCGCAGGGTGTCGCGCAGTGCCCGGGCGCTGTCGTCCAGGGCTCGGGGGCTCTGCGCCGACAGGGGCAGCAGGGCGGGGACCGGGCCGCCCGAGGGGCGTGCGGGGGCGGCGGGGGCCTCTTCGAGGATCACGTGCGCGTTGGTGCCTCCCATGCCGATGGAGTGCACGCCCGCGCGGCGCGGCCCGTCGACGGTCCACGGTGCGGCCCGCCGGGGCAGCGTGAACGGGCTGCTCTCCACGCCCAGCAGGGGGTTGGGGCGCGTGAGGTTCACCAGCGGGGGGATCGTGGCGTGCCGCAGGACGAGCAGGGCCTTGATCAGTCCGGCGAGCCCGGCGGCGCTGTCCAGGTGTCCGATGGCCGGCTTGGTGGAGCCGAGGGCACAGAATCCGATGCGGTCGGTGTGCCGCCGGTAGGCCTCGGTGAGCGCGGCGAACTCGATCGGGTCGCCCTTGTAGGTGCCGGTGCCGTGCGCCTCCAGATAGCCGATCGTGTCGGCCCCGACGCCGGCGTTCGCCAGTGCGCCGAGCACCGCGTCCCGCTGGCCCGCGACGCCGGGGGCCGCGAAACCGGCCTTGTCCGCGCCGTCGTTGGTCACGGCGGAGCCCAGGATCACCCCGTGCACGGTGTCCCCGTCGGCGAGCGCCCTCGCCAGGGGCTTGAGCAGGACGGCGGCCACCCCGTTGCCGCCGACCGTGCCGTCGGCCGCCGCGTCGAAGGCCCGTACGGCGCCGGTCCGGGAGATCGTCGACCCCCGCACGTGCCGGTGCCCGGTGATCTGTGGCAGGTGCAGCGCGGCGGAGCCCACCACCATCAGGTCGGCGTCGCCGGCGAGCAGGGCCTGGCAGGCCAGGTGGACGGAGACCAGGCCGCTGGAGCAGGCGGTGGCGACGTTGACGGCCGGCCCGGTGAGTCCGAGCCGGAAGGCGGCCCGGGTGGCGGTGAAGTCGGGGTGGTTGCCGACCTGGATCTGCTTGACCTCGGCCCAGTCGCCCGAAGCACCCGGGACTCCCTGGGCGCCTGGGGTGCCCGGGGTGGCCGCGGTGCCTGGGGTGCCTGAGGTGCCTGAGGTGCCCTGCCGGCCGATCTGGGACGCGAGGTAGCTGTGCAGGGAGTACAGGCGGTAGCCGATGCTCGCGTACACGCCGACCCGCTCGGAGGTGCCGGCGCGCCCGGCGTCCTCCAGCACGTGGTGGCAGCACTCCAGGAACAGCCGCTGCTGGGGGTCGGTCAGGGTGGCCTCGCGGCCGCTCATCCCGAAGAAGGCTGCGTCGAAGCCGTCGATGCCGGGCAGCAGCGCGCTCGCGCCGGTGAAGTCCGGGGCCCGGTAGAGGTCCTCCGGTAACCCGGCGGACGCGAACTCGGCCTCGGTGAAGGGGCGTACGTGCGATGCGCCGGAGCGGATGTCGTCCCAGTACCGCGCGGGCGTGTCAGCCCCCGGAAACCTCAGCGCCATCCCGATGACTGCCACGCGCCGGTCCCGCATCGCCGTTCCCTCCCTCGTCGCTGTCCGCCGTCGCCTTCCGCGACGCGTTGCGCTGCCAGAGCACCTGCGCCACGAAGACCAGGGCCACGACGATGGCGGCGCCGTGCGCGACGGCGACGACCGACAGCGGGGTGAAGGCGTCCAGCGCGGTCGCGACCACGATCATCCCGACGCCGAAGCCGAGGTTCTCGACGGTCGCGGAGAGCCCGAAGGCGTGGGTGCGCAGGCCGCTGGGGAGGGTCTGCAGGTGCGAGGTGTACGAGACTTCGGTGAGCCCGTCGGCCGCCCCGGCGAGCAGGGCGATCACGATCGTCGCGGCCCACGGGAACCCGGCGAACGCCAGGATGAAGGTGCCCGACATCACGATGGTGCCGAGTCCGAAGCCGAGGGATCCGACGGCGCGTTCGGTGCGCTTCGCGTACCGGCGCAGCACCTGTTGGGCGAGGACGTTCCCGATGGCCCACACGCACCAGAAGACGCTGACGAAGACGGCCGGGGAGTCGGCGTCGAGTCGGGTGGAGTACACGGGCAGGGCCGCGTTGTGCGAGGACGATCCCAGTGCGTCGACCCCGCGCAACGCCACCATCAGCAGCAGGGCGGGGGCCGCTCCCAGCGCGGCGAGAGCGGCGGAGGACCGGATCTTCCCCTGCGTCCCCTCGGCGCCCTCCGGGTCGCCCTTGCCCTTCGCGCCGTCGGTCGCGGTGTCGGCCGCGTCCCGGGCCATGGGCAGCAGGGCGACGGTGAGGGCGCAGACCAGGAAGGTGGCCATGTCCGCGAGGAAGGCGGCGGTGTAGCCCATCAGCGAGACCACGACGCCCGAGGAGGCGAAGCCGGCCACCATGGCCATGGAACGCCAACTGACCATAAGCGAGTTGGCCCATGTGGTGCGGCCCTCGCCGACCATGTGCGGGATCGAGCTGCGGAACGCGACCATGAACAGGGTGCCCGCGGCGCCGACCACGGCGGAGACGGTGAACAGCGAGGCCGTGTGGTACTCGTCCGGCACCACCACGAGGAGCAGCATCGCCGCCGCCTGGAGCAGGTTCGCCCAGAGCATGGCGCCCTTGGCGGAGCAGCGGGCCAGGAGCGGCCCGGCGACCAGGCCGGTCAGGAACCCGGCGGCGAACCGCACGGTCATGAACGCGCCCACGGCCAGAGCCCGCTCGGTCACCGCGTACACGTACAGGTTCAGTGCGACCAGGTTGAGGAAGGTGCCGTACGAGGAGATCGCGTAACCGGCCACCAGGATCCGGTACCGACGCTCCTTGAGAGCCGTGCCGGAGGTCACGGGTGGGCCTGTGGCGCTAAGGCGTCGTCCCGAACCGAACCAGACATGGATGACTTCCCCCTCGAACGCCCGCGCAGAGTGCCTGGCGAACATAAACCGGCGGCCCTGCGCTCATAGGGATATCGGGTTGCACGAATGTAATGTGCACAGTTGTGAAGCAAGATCATTTCGGCACAGTCGGATGCGATTGCGACGAATCGCCCCCAAACCCCCAGCCCTGCAAGGCCGCTCTGACCGCCTACCGCACGGCGCTGCGCGAGGGCCGAGCCCCGCGCGAGGGGCTGCCGTCCTGCCTGTGGAGGCTCCATCTCGTCATGGAGGACCGCGAGGACCCCGGGTACGCCGTGCCCGTCACACCCGCCGCCGCGACCTTCGCGACCATGGGCCCCCTGGAGGACCTCCTGACGCGGCAGCGCCGCTCCGTGCGCGCCGCGAAGGCCCGACTGTCCGCCTTCGAGGCGGTGTACGCGCAGGAGCAGGACGCGGCGCGCCCCGCCCCGGTCCGACTCGTCGGCCAGGACGTCATCAGCGCCACGCTGGAGGCGGCCGTGGGCAGTTGCCGGGAGGAGCTGCGCACCGTGCAGCCCGGGGGCGGACGCCCCGAAGGGGCCCTCACCGAGGCCCTGGAGCGGGACCTGCGCGCGCTGGAACGGGGCGTGCGCCAACGGACCCTCTACCAACACACCGTCCAGACGCACCGACCCACCATGTGGTACATCGAGCAGGTCACGGCGGCCGGCGCCGAGGTCCGCAGCCAGGCCGAGATCATCGAACGCGTCATCATCTGCGATCAGGACGTGGCGTTCATCCAACTGTCCGACGAACCCGCCGAGGGCGCACTGCACATCGACGACCCGTCGCTGGTGCGTTTCCTGACCCGGTACTTCGACCAGACCTGGGAGCGTTCCACCCCGATCCTCCCCACGGGTTCCGCCTCCCGCGGCCCGATCGTCACCTCCGACCTGCAACGGACCATCCTGCGCGCGGTGATCGGCGGCGAAACCGACAGCTCCATCGCCCGCCGACTGGGCATGAGCCGCCGCAGCGTCGCCGAACACATACGCAAAGTCTCCCTGGAGTTGGGCAGCGGAAGCCGGGCCCAACTCGGCTACCTGCTGGCCGCGTCGGGCCTCCTGGACGACCCGAGCTGACGCCCTGGGGGGGGTGGGTGGTGGGGGGCGGCGGTGGTCGGGGATTCGGGTGGCGCGGGAGGGATCGGTGGCGCGGAGCACGAGCCGCGGTCCTCTCCGATGCGGCTTCACGTCAGACCTGCTCCTCCCAGGACTCGTGAATCGGGGCGACGCCACCGCCGGCCGACCGAGGCCGGTTCGTACCCGCCCGCCGGCTCTCCGCGAAGACCTCCCGACGGTTCCTCCTCCGTCGCGGCGGCGTACCGACCGTCCGCTTTCTCCAGGGCCCTGGAGAGCGTGGTGGTGGTTCCCGATTCCACAGGGCGTACCGCAGGTGTTGCCAGTTCGCCCACCGCCGCATGATCGCCTGCGGCGCCTCCGTGTCCCCACCCCAGGCCATCAGAACCTCCAGGTCACGATCCTTCCCCTCGCCCCGGCCCGCACCTGCGGCAATCCATGCGACCACTCCCAGCACGATCCGCTAGGCTGTCAGCGGTCGGTCGGCTACCGAACGCGCGCCGGGGAAAGTGTCCGCGAGGACATCTGCACCCGAAGGTGCGCACGCCATCTGACCAGCATGTTTGTCGAGACGGCTCGCGCGATCCCTCCGGGGTTTGCGGCGAGGTTCGCGACAGACCCCCGCCTTCGTGGGGCTTGACGGAAACCCTAAAGGCCCAGGTCAGAAGCCTACTGTGGAAGCTGCCGAAAACGCTCCGCTCCCATTCTCGGAACGCTCGGGACATCGTTGCAGCTCAGAAGCTTATTGACGGTGCCATCGAAATCCCCCTCAGGTCGTACTGCAGTCAGTCGACCCACCGCTGGCGCCTAACCCTCGTCACCGGCCGCATCGACACCGTGCAACAGTCATCGGCGCGCTGCCGCTCGTCCAAGGCAGCTCACATCACGCCAGCGATGTCTGGCACTCCTCGCACCGCCTGATCGCCTGCCGTGTGGTGTTTCCCTCGGTCGCGGTCGCCGGATGGCTACTGCTCAACCGGTGCCACAGCCCGGCCGGAGGTGTGGGGATCCATCCCCAGCGCGGGGCGGTCACCAGTTCCTCGGTCAGATGGGTGCAAGCCCCGGGAATGTGCGCGTACTGCGTCGGTGAGATCAGAATCGTGTCCGCAAGGAAGCCTCGCCACTCCTGCCGGAGCGAGGTCGCTGGGCGGGCTTTTGGCGCGGATCCGTCGGGCGGGCACGCACAGCCCAGCCCGATGATGAAGTCGCAGCGCTCGCAACGCCATTCCTTCACAGCCCCGCCTCACCCTGACGTCGTACCGGTGTCCACACGGTAGACGATCTTCCCATCGAACTCCGCGAACCCCAACGACTTGTAGAAGGCACGCGCGCCGGGGTTGTCGTGGTCCGTCATCCACTCGACCCGGCTGCATCCGGGACGTGCTGAGGCCAGGGCGCGGAGCTCGTCCATGAGGCGGGCGCCGACGCCTTGGCGGCGGAGGGTGCCGCGGACATAGAGCTCTTTCAGGAACAGCGAGTGGGAGGAGCCGGCTGCCGGCCAGAGGAACGAGTAGGCGGCGAGCCCGACGAGATCACCAGCCTCGTCCTCGACCAAGAGAGCGGACGCCAACGGCGGGGAGCCGAAGAGCGCCTCCTCCACCTGGGAGCGGCGCTCCTCGAGCGGCTGGATCTCGGTCGATCCGTAGAACCGTTCGATCTCCTCGATCAGATCGGCCACTGCCTCGGTGTCGCGCCTTTCGGCGGGGCGGATCGTCACGGTCATCGACATCTCCTGTCGCTCTTTCATCGCTTCACTCGTTCGTTTCCATGCGTGATCCTGACGTGGCGGCACGGCTCGTGGCTACGGGGGCGTCAGCGTCTGAGGAGCCCAGCCGTGCTGGCGCAGGGAGCCCTGAACATGCCGGATGAGGTACTCCAGATCCGCACAGTAGACCGAGGGGTTTCGGTAGCCGCGGTCGGTGCTGAAGCGGTGAGGTAGATAGCCCCCACCGCACACCTCTACCAGAGGACAGCTCTGGCACTGATCGGCGAGCGCGGCCTTCCCGTTTTGCCGGTGCAGGAGCTTCGGATGGTGAAGGACCTCATTGAAGGACTGGCTGAAGACGTCGCGTCCCAGCCAGGAGGCGCCTTCCTCGACGGACCGCAGGGTGTCCACGCCCTCGATCGTGCCGTCCGACTCGATCACGATGCTCGTCGGCGGGGCCAGGCCGAGGGACTCCACCGAGCTGTGCACTCCGGAGCTCAGAGCCACGATGTCCTCCAGCATCCGCACACTGTGCCGCTGTTCCGGCCGGGCGAGCCAGGCGTCGTAGACGCGGCCCATCCACAACCCGTACTCGGGCACACTCGGGTCGTCGCGATGCGGCGGCTCGTCGTGCGTCCCGTGCGGCAGGCCGAAGTCGATCACAGGCGGCTCGAACGACGCCAGGTAGTCGTGTACCTCGACCGGGTCGTTGGCCAGGTCGACGACCGCGAGCAGCCCTGCGAACAGGTGCGGCCGGGACCGCAGGAGTTCGATGCCTCGTACGGCCGAGGCGGCACTCGATCGCGAGGCGTGTGTCAACCGGTGCCGGTCATTCGCGGTCGGCGGTCCGTCGAGGCTGACGCCCACGACGACCGCGTACCGCTCGAAGAGGTCCAGCCACGGCTCCGTGAGGAGCGTCCCGTTGGTCTGAAGCTCGAAACGGACCGGCACACCGGCCGGAACACCTTTCTGTACGGCGCCGAGCAGGTCTGCCATGTGCCGGGGGCCGGTGAGCAACGGCTCACCGCCGTGCAGCACGACGTGCACGCTCCGCAGGCCGTGCACCGCTGCGTGCTCACCGATTCGCAGCCCAGCCGCCCGGGCCACGTCCGTACTCATCCGGGCAGGCAGGTGCCGCCAGGCCTGGTCAGCGGAGTTGAAGACGTAGCAGTAGTCGCAGTCGATGTTGCAGCGATTGGCAACCTTGAGGATGAACGACCGAAAGGGGGCGTCCGCGCGCGGTGTCATCGAGCGGAGCGGCTCAAAGAGGCCAGGTCCAGATCAGCGAAGCCTGGTGACCACCCTCGCCGGCGTGGTTCGACGCCGTCTGCTCGGCCGCCAGCCGCTGCCGTACGCGGACGGCGACACGATCCAGTACGGCCGAACCGTTGATGGACTCCGCGACGCCGGGTACCGGAGCATGCGGTGCGGGGACGGGCGTACGTGACGGCATTCGACGCTCCTCGGGGCAGTGCAACGGCGATTGAGGTGGCAGACCAGCCGCAAGGTAGCAGCGCCGCTACCCTCGGCGACATATCGAATCCGGTCACGTGCCCCGCTACTCGGCCTGCGACGCAATGAGCCGCTCGACGACATCTGCCGCCCCGCCGATGCCCAACCGTCGGTACACATTGCGCGCTTCACGCAGCGCCCCTTCGCCCCGCGCCCGTTCGCCGGCCGTCCAATCGCAACGGCCGATCCCCTCCAAAGCCCGTGCCTCTTCAAGCGGGCAGCGGATGTCGCGGGCCAGCCCCAGCGCCTGCTCGAAGAGTCCGCGGGCGGCAGCCCAGTCACCGGAGGAGTGCAGCAGCGTCCCCCAGTGGTTCAGGACCTCCGCCTCACCGCACCGGTCGCCGAGCTCTCGGAGGATGTCCAGACTCCGCCGGAACAACTCGACGGCACCGTCCCGCTCCCCGGCGACCCCGCGCGCCGCACCCAGCTCTCCCAGAGCGGCGGCTTCGCCACCACGGCTGCCGAGATCTCGGTACGAGCCCAGGGCGTCGTCCAACAGCCGGATCGCCTCCGTGACGTTCCCGTCCATGCGGTCCAGTACCCCGAGGTGGCGAACGCTGTTCGTGCGGCCGAACCGTTCACCGAGCTCGGTGAAGTACTCCAGTGCCTGGGTGTGAGCCTCCCGCGCTCCGGTGGGATCGCCGGTCAGGCGCCGTACGACTCCGAGCTCGTTGAGGGCGTACGCCTGGTGGACCCGGTCGTCGAGTTCCCGGTAGATGTCGAATGCCTCACGGTGGCGCTGCTCAGCCAGCTGATACTCGCCCAGGAGACAGTGCACGATGCCAAGGTCCCGCAGTGAGTTGGCCTCCCCATATTGGTCGCCCAGCTCCCGGTAGATCGCCAGCGCTTCGGTCTGTGCCGCAACCGCTGTGTCGAACCGGCTGGTCTGCCTGCGCACCATGCCGAGGTCCGCGAGCGCGTTCGCCTGGCCGAGACGGTCGCCGACTTCCCGATAGAGCACGAGGGCCTCGGTCTGCGCCCGGGCAGAGGCGTCGTTGTCCGCGGTCATGTACCAGACGATGCCCACCTGGTTCAGAGCGGCGGCCTTGCCTCGCTTCTCGCCGACCGCCTCGTACTCCGTCACCGCTTCGTTCAGTGCCTCAATGGCCTCGGGGTAGGCCGCCATGAAGCGCCGGACGACTCCGAGCTCGGCCAGCGCGTTGGCCAGCGCCCGCCGGTCGCCGGTGTGCCGGGCGGCCTCGGCGGCGGTCCGGTGGAGGCCAACGGCTTGGTCCCAGGGCCCGGCCTGCCGCAGGAAGGGGGCCATCGCCGCAGCCATGTGGATCACCAACTCGTGCAGCGCGAGGTCGTTTGCCCTTCGGATGCAGGCCAGGACGTTGGCCCGCTCGTCCTCCAGCCAGCCGAGAGCCGCCGTACGTGAATCGATGGGAGGGGTCTCGACCTGGGCGGCGCCATCCGGAGAATTCGGTGCGGAGGCGCCGTTGCGGGCAATGTGTCTGTTCGCGACAGCGAGGACGGCCAGGTAGTAGGAGCACACGCGCTGAACGGCATGAACAGGGGTCATGCTGCCTCCCTCGTCGGCGAGACCGCGGGCATAGTCGCGTAGGAGGTCGTGAAGCCGGAACCGGCTTCCCGGTTGTTCCTCGATCAGATGGGCGTCGTAGAGCGTGTCGAGTCCCTCGCGTGCCGCCGCCACCGAGACCGAGCCGAGCGCGGCCCCGGAGAAGACATCGAGCTCGGTTCCAGGGTAGAGGCCGAGACACCGGAAGAAGTGCTGCCGCTCAGGTGTGAGGTCCTGGTAGGACAGGCTGAACGTCGCCGCGACCGCGCGCTCCCCAGCTCGCAGCTCTCCCAGCCGGTCCCCGGCGGTGACCAGACGCGCACGGAGATCCTCGGCGCTCCACGACGGGCGATGGCGCAGCCGCGCGGCGAGCAACGACACCCCCAGTGGCAGGTACCCGCACAGCTCCACCAACTGCTCGAGGACGGACCGATCGAGCGACTCCGCCGATCGCCCGCTGAGGCGTACGAACAGGTCGACCGCATGCTCCGCCGGCAACGCCTCCACTGGCAGGACCACCTCCTCGTACGCAGCCAACCGCTTCCGGCTCGTCACCAGCACGAGACAGTCGCTCCCGCCGGGGAGCAGGGGCTCCAGCTGGCGATAGCTGGACGCGTTGTCGAGGATGAGCAGTGCCTTCTTGTTCGCGAGCTGGCTCCGCCACATGGCCGCCCTCGCCTCGGTGACCGCACCCAGGTCGTCGCCGACAGGGATCCGCTGCGCCGGCACTCCGGTCGCCGCCAGCAACGATGCCAGCGCTTCCGTGGCCTGGACGGGGGGCCTTCCTGTCGTGTGCCCGTTGAGATTCACGAAGAGCTGGCCGTCCGGGAATCGCTCCGACAACACATGTCCTGCGTGTACGGCGAACGTCGTCTTCCCGACCCCTGGCATTCCATCGATCACATGCACGGGCAGCGCCTCGCCGCTCTCCTGCGAGTTCCGTACGGACCGTACCAGCGCCTCGAGTTCGGCGGTCCGGTCGGTGAACGCGGTGGTGTCGCGCGGCAGGGACCGCAGCACGAGGGCAGCACCCGGAGGCACCGCCCCTTCCTCTGACTGGGGCGTCGGCGCAGCGCGGCGTTCCGGCGCCCCCGACTCCGACAGCGCGGCAAGCAGCACCGCCAGCCCGACCATGGCCCCGCCGAGCAAAGCGAACGAGAACCAGCCATGCCGCTGCAACCACCCCAGCCACCCGGGCCACTGCGACTCGGACACGGCGTTGGTGACGAGGCCCACGAGCATGGTCGTAACGGCTCCGCCGGCGGCCACGACGGCGACGGAAATCCCCCGCCGGAGCCTCATGCGTGGGTCGTCTTGACGGAGCAGGGATTGGTCCGTTCGGGCCGGCCGCCTGTGGCGCGGCACAGCTTTCCAGCTGTAGCTCTGGTCACGAACGCAACCCCCGAATCCGACGCCCTATCGCGCACAAGCGGACCAGCTCTCACGGACCCTGGTCAAGGTCAGCTCCCCGCCACACACCGGCTCGTATCAGCCAACCTGTGCATGGCTTCTACGCCGGGCGCACCGACGCCCCTTTCATGGAGCCGGCCAGATGATCAGGTGAACGTGCTACTGATCGCCAGCGGAGAGTGATCCTCGGCAATGGGTGTGTAGTCAGCCCTGGTAGCGTCGCCGAACGCATGATCACGGGCGCCACTGAGGGGCCACAGGCGTCTGACCTGCTCGACTTCACTCCCAACCCCGCGGTGTCACCTGCTTCTGCTTCGCCTGCTCCAGCAGGCGAAGGCGAGAACTGAATGACGGCTACTGGTGATTGCTCACCCCGGAAGAGCCGAAGGCCGTGTGCGCGTTCTCGCCGCCCCAGCCGGTCGGGCTGCGCCAGATGACATTGACACGGAAGACATCGCGAATCGTGTCCACAGACCAGTCTTCGGCAGGCGGTTCGGAGAGGACAAGGTAGAGACCGTCGGCCGGCGCGGGCAGCGTGTGGTTGATCTCGAGCAGGCGGGTCGCGCCCGATCGCAGGTCCGCATAGGTGGAGCAGCCTGCGCCCAAGGCCTCGTAGAGGAAGAGCCCGTGCTGGGTGACGCAGCTGACGTCGACGACCGAGGAGTCGGCCGGCTGGAGGTCCGCCCAGAGAAGTGATGCCTTCAGCGCATGACGGACCGCCTCGTGCTTCCTGCAAGTACGGTCGGCCTCGGCAGCCGCTTCCAGCGCGCGGAGGAAACCGTCCTTCGTGGTCGCAGCCGGCGTTGCGGCGGTGGTGTACGCGGTGGTCATCTGCACCTCTTCCCTCTGATCTGGTTGCGCCGGGGCGACGGGGATCGCGCCGTCGGAGTTCGGCTTCGTCGTCATGCTGAAGCGTTCCTGAAGCTCTCGCCGTGCTTCAGCGAGGGGCCCTGCCCAGCCGGAAGCGTCCAGTGCCTCCGCGAGCCGACCTGCGTCGAAAGTGCCCTCTTTGAGCGCACGGTTGGTTGTCGCGGCAAGGTCTCGAAGAGCTCCGAGTCGCTCTCTGTCCGGATCACCGAACAGATGAAGCACGTCGACCCAGTCAGCCTGGTCCCGGCGAAGGATGCGGTTGGCCATGCCCTGGAGTTCGGAGAGGCGACTGCGGGCCTCGGGAACGTCGCCGTCGCTGCCGGTCAGCTCTCCCAGCACGTCCAGCGCCGCGAGATAGCGCCCCGCCATCCGCTCCGAGACGGGCGACCGGCCACGCTGGTCGGCGGTGAGCACCGTCTGACTCGTGTCGTTCGCGAACACCCAGCAGTCCAGCTTGTCACCTCGGCGCGGGGGAACCGAGCCTTGGCGGACGGTGAGCACGAGCGGCCGGCCGATCACCGGAGACAGCGGCCTGACCTTGTACCGACCGCCGGAGACGTGGCCTACGACCTCGACCCGGACATCGCTGCCGATCCGGGGAAGGCTTTCCGCCGCGCCCGCTGGCCGGACCTCCGGTGCCGCGGGTTCGGCGTCGTCTGCGGAGGTGGTGAGCACCTCCGGCAACGCGGCGGTGTGCAGGACCGTCAGGCTTTGGGTGCTGCGGGTGAGGGCCACGTACAGCTGGCGCAGCCCGGCCGGACCGCGGTCGGCGATCGTCGCGGGCTCGACGACCAGGACGTGGTCGTACTCCATCCCCTTGGCCTGCGCGGCGGCCAGTACGGACACGGCATCGCGATCGCGCTCGGCGATGGCTCCACCCTCGTGGATTCGGTGGCTGATGGCGTCCAGCCAATCGGAATCGTCGGGGACGATGACGGCAACGGAGCGGGGGCTGTTGCCGTCGCTGGTGCGCACCAGGCGTGCCACGTGGGCGACGGTGTCGTCGAGCAGCTTCCACGGTTCGGTCGCCACGGTCCGCACGGCGTCGGCGCCCGCCTCACGGACAGCCTGGGGGTAGGGCAGGGACGGGGCGACCACGCGGGCGAGAGGGGCGACGAACTCCATGATCTCGGCGGGGACGCGGTAGCTGGTGGTGAGCTGAGCCACGCTCCAGTCGCCGTGGTCGGAGAGGAGTGCGCCGAGCAGGTCCCAGCTCGTCGGGGTGTGGGCGCCCGTCGCCTGCGCGAGGTCGCCCAGGACGGTCATGGAGCCGCCCACGGCGCAGCGCCTCCGCAGGGAGCGGGCCTGCATGGGCGTGAGGTCCTGGGCCTCGTCGACCACGATGTGGCCGTATCGCGGCGGGGTCTCACCGCTGATCAGCACGCGAAGCTCTTCGAGGCAGACGTGGTCGTCGAGGGTCCAGGGGTCGGCGTCGGCGCTGGCGGCGCGCGCCCGCAGCAGGGCCGTCCGCTCGTACTCGTCGAGGATGCCGTCGGCGCATTCCCGCAGGAGGTCGGCCGAGTCGTAGAGGCTGCGCAGGGCCTCCCGGGGGCCGGGGGACGGCCAGACGCGTTCGACGAGGCGCTCGACCCGCCGGTTGCGTTCCAGGTCGCGGCGGATCGTGCCTGCCTGTCCGCGGCGCGGTGCGACATCGGCGAGCTCTTGGAGGAGCCGGTCGACGAAGAGGCCGCGGAAGCGGTCCCGCCGCTCGCGGAAGGGACCGTCGCCGGCGTGAGCCTGGTCGAGGAGGGCCAGGACCTCGGACTTCGGCACGCGGAGGGTCGTACTGCCGGCGGTGACGACGATCGCGGGCTCGTCGCCCTCGTAGGAGGGGGCGACGGTGAGGGCGTCGAGGGCGTCGGGACGGTAGTCGCTCTCGACCCGGCGCCGCAGTACGGCCGCCATACCTTCCCCCGACTTCGCCATACGCGCCTTCGGGGAATCCACACCGAGGGTCTCGCCCTCCCACAGGCGGTCCAGCTGGACGGCGTTGACGTCCCGGGTACCGAGGGTGGGGAGGACCTGTCCGACGTAGTCGAGGAACCGTTGGTGGGGGCCGATGACGAGGATGTCCTGGGCCTTGAAGTGCTCGTTGTTGACGAGCCAGGTCACCCGGTGGAGACCGACCGCGGACTTGCCGGTACCGGGGCCGCCCTGCACGACGAGGATGTCCGCGGGCGAACCGGTGACCAGCGCCATCTGGTCGCGGCGGATGGTCTCGACGATGTCCCTCATCCTGCCGCCGCGCGACCGCTGGAGCTCCTGCAGCAGGAAGTCGTCCAGCTGGGGTGCCTTACGCCGCTGCCGTCGTACGACATCGCCGGGCGTGGGGGCCGACGTACGTTCCGGGGTGGGGGACGCGTCCGCCTCCTCCGCCGTGCTGTCGTCGGCGGCCCGGCGGGGCACCGGTACGTCGGCGGACTCGGGTACGGGTACGGCCTCGGGAGCGGGTGCCGGCGGGGAGATCTCGTCGAAGTAGCCCTCGACGATCCGCTGTACGCAGCGGAGCTGACGGCGCAGGACCACCTCGCCCGGGCTCTCGGGCCGGGCCTCGCTCCAGGTCTTCGCCACGGGGCTGGTCCACAGCAGGACAACCGGGTCGTTCGCGCTGTCCTTCACCCCGCGGCGCCCGATGTACCACGGCCGGGGCTCTCCGCCCGGGTCCTCCGGGGCGTCGACGCGTGAGAAGACCAGCGCCTCGTCGCCCAGTCCCCCGTAGGCCTCGGCCCGCGCCTCCGCTTCGGCCCGGTTGGCGATCCCGTCCTTGCCGCTCGCCGAGGCGGTGGCCGCCGAGGTGCCGCTCAGTTCGGCCAGCTTCGTGGTGTAGCAGTCGTACGCGTGGTCCACCGCCCGCTGCTCGCCGGCGAGGATCTCGTCCCGAGTGGTGGTGCTCATGTGCGTCCTCCCTGCGGTGCCGGGGGACACCGCCACGGGCATGTGCCCGTACCCCGTGAAACAACTATCAGAAAACGGACGGTGACGAACGATCAGTTGCCGAGTTCACGGACGAGACCGCCGGCCTCGTCCCGCCAGACCCGCACCTGGTCGTACGTGGGTCCGAACTCGTACAGGTGGTAGTGGCATCCCAGACTCAGCTGGGACCAGAGGGCCTTCGCCCGACGGGCCGTTTCGGCCGGCGCGACGGAGTGCAGGAGGAGCAGCTTGGCGCGCCCCGTGGTGCGGGGCAGACCGGGCATCACGGCGTCCAGCACCCGGTCGACGCACAGCTCCAGTGCGGTCCGCAGCGCGAGGCAGGCGCCGCGGTGCCGGCCGGCGGTGGTGGCGTCGGCGAGTTCGCCGTCGAGGAGGCGGTCGGCCGTCAGCAGCAGGCCTTCGACGGACGCGGGGACAGGGGTGGTCATGCGGTCGCCTCCGGCTTGCGGATCTTCTGCGCCAGGTCCTCCACGTCCGAGACGAAGCGCTGCGGGTCGGGGATCGACGCGCCGCTGGGGTGGGCCCCCTTCTGGCACTGCTGGATCAGCGACCATGCCGAGCTTCCGTAGCGGCGGAGCACCTCCCTCGTGACGTCGTCACCGCGCTTCACGTCGCCGAAGAGGGCGAAGGCCGCGACCTCCCGGAACCTCTCCGCGCTGTCGATTGCGGTCTGGAGGTCGTGCTCCGAGCCGCCGACGCGGTGGTGGCGGATCCACGCGGCTTCGAGGAACGCGTTCTCCAAGGCGATCCGGCACAGGCCGGGCAGCACGTGGCGGTACGTCTCGGGGGGCAGGTCCGGGGTGGCGGCGATGGCCCGGGCGTCGCCGACGGCCTGCTTGACCGGGTCATCGACGCAGTCGACCCTCACCCGGGACTCCTCGCCCCGCGTCACCTGGAAGACCGTGACCGGCAGCTCCTGGTCGGTGAACGCCTTCTGCAGACGGGGATCGTGGGTGAAGACGACGATCTGCCGGTGCCTGCCCAACTCGTGCAGCACCTGTGCGAGTCCGTGCACCTTGGTCGGGTCCATGGACTGCACGGGGTCGTCGATGACGAGGAAGCCGAACGGGCTGTCCGCGGTCGTGGCCCTCGGCAGAAAGAGGGAGAGCGCGAGGGAGTGCAGCTCCCCCTGGCTCATGACGTCGAGCGCCGGGGCGTCCTGGCCGTCGACGGAGGCCGCCATGACGAGCTTGCGGACGGTCGCCTTCTCGCTGCCCATCAGGCTGACGGCCGCAAGGTCGACGTTGCTTTCCTGCCGCAGGCGCTGCCAAATGTCCTGCGTGGCGTCGGTGAACCGTTCCATGCGCTGTTCCCGCAGCTCGGTGGAGAGGTCCTTGAGCCACTTCAGCGCCTTCCGGAGGCCGCTCAGCAGAGGCTTGTCCCGTTCGGTCTCGCGCGCCTTGTCCGCCCAGGCGGCGAGCCGGGTGAGGAGCGCGCGCCACCGTTCGTCGCGCTTTCCCAGCTCGTGGGCCGCGTGCCTCCTGACGGTGTCGCAGGCGTCGGCGAGGACCTTGGCGGCTTCTTCGGCGCACCTGGCGAGCTCGGTGGGTTCGGTGATCTGCCGGCAGTCGGTCCACACCTTCCACGGGGCGGCCAGTGCGACGGGGATCTGCCGCGGGTTCTCGATGAGGTTGTGGAGGCTTCGCTTGGCGGTCCGGACGGCGTTGTGCGCGTCCTCGGCGGACTTCGCCTCGTTGCGCAGCTCCGCCGCCTGGCGGGAGGCACGCTCGTACCACTCCCGTCCGAGGACCCGTTCCGTTCCGCACGTCGGGCAGACGTCGTCGGGGTGCCGGTCGGCGTGGGCGAGGGCCTTCTCCAGCAGGTCGGCGCGCAGCCGGGCGTTCTCGGCGTCGGTGCCGTGCAGGTCTTCCACGTCGGCGAGGGCGATCCGCAGCCGCCGGACGGCGTCCTCGACTTCCGCCAGGTCGGGCCCCTGTACCCCGGCTTCGCTCCGGAGCTCGGCGAGCCGGCTGTCGTCGGCCGGGGGGAGTCCGGCGACGAGGGCGTCGATGGTGTCGAGGTCCGGGGCGCCCGGGGTGTCCACGGCGAGCAGGGCCCGCACAGCGCGGTCGTCGTCCTCCAGCGTGTAGAGGGCCTCCTTCAGGCCGGGGAGGGCGTCCTTCATCTCCTTCGTGCCGGACGCGAGGGCCTTCTCCCGCACGCTCAGCCGGTTGGTCGCGGTGGAGAGCAGCTCCATGCCGAGGATGGTGGCGATCGCGTCGTACCGCTCGGACGGCTTGCCGGTGAGCATGAGGTCGAGGTCGGTGTACGAGAGGAACGGCCGGTGGTCGGCGAGGGCCGTGTCCCAGCCGGCGTCGGCCACGGGGACCGTCCCGTGACCCGGGCGCTTGAAGGTGGCTTCGGAGCTGCCGAACTCCCGGCTCGTCCAGGTGCGGGCGAGGGTGCTGTTGCCGGTGTCGCCCTCGATGGCGAGCTTGATCTCGATCTTGGGGCTGTCGGCGTCGTGGAGGTTGTACCAGTGGCCGCCGCGCGTTGCGTCCTGGCCCGGCCGGTGGGCCCGGGTGCCGGTGAAGCCGACCTCGATGGCTTCGGCGAGGCTGGACTTGCCGGAGCCGTTGCGGCCCACGACGAGGTTGACGCCGGGGCGGGGGCTGAGGCTCAGCCGAGCACGGGGGCCGATGCCGCGGAAGCCGTTGACGGCGAGGGAGCCGAGGTAGATCCGGCCGCCCGGGGAGGTTCCACGGGTCTCGTTCTCACCCAGCGCCTCCTTCAGCAGCACCTTCACGGACTCGGGGAGTGCCGCCTCGCCCAGACGGGTCCGTACCAGATCGGCCAGGGGCGGGGCTGGTCGGCCGGGTGCGGCCGAGCGGGGGTCGGTGGGTTCGTCCGCGTTGAGCTGGGGCTGTTCCGTCACGGTCATGTGCGTCTCCCGGGGGCCGGATGCTCGTTCGGACGGTGGGGCGGACACCAGCACGCGGGTGGTGCGGGATGGCGCCCCGGCGTTCGCGTCGGGGGTCCACAGTGCCGTTGCGCAGTCAGCCCGCGCTTACACTCAGAACCATGACTAGACAAGCATGACACTGAAAGCACTGTCAAACTACTTGACGAATTTGACGACTGTTGTAGTGTGTTAACCGTCCCTGTCCGACTGGCCCGAGAGGTGCGGAACCCCACGCCATGCCCCAGCAGCCACCAGCCCGACCGGCACCCTCAGCGCATGTGACGGCCGCCGAGATCTCCCGTATCGCAGGGGTCACGCGCGCAACCGTCAGCAACTGGCGCCGCCGCCACGACGACTTTCCGGCTCCCAGCGCAGGCACGGAATCCAGCCCGCTCTACGACCTGCCGGCCGTCCAGGCTTGGCTGCGGGGCCGCGGGCACACCTCCACCGCCTCGCCGACCGAGGAGCTGCGTACGGCGCTCCGGCTACTGGGTCCCGGCTCGGGAGCGGCCGCGCGACTGTTCCCGCTGGCGGCTGCCGCGTCCCGCCGCACACAGGAGGAACTGGCCGAACTCGTCGCCCTGCCCGACGACCGGTTGATCGCCCGAGCGGAGAAGACCGCGGGCGAGCTTCCGGCCGCCGTGCCCGAGGCCGAGCCGGTCCGCTACGGTCCGGACGACGCGGACGCGGTCCGCGCGCTGCTGGGTTGCGTCCGTGAGGCGGGGCCACAGGCCGCCGTCGACGTCCTCGCCGAACGCGAACTGGACGAGGGCGCCGTCAGCGGCGTCTACCAGACCCCGGAGGGCCTGGCCCTGCTCATGGCACGACTCCTGCCCGCCGACGCGTCCCGCATCCTCGATCCCGCCTGCGGCAGCGGCACGCTCCTGGCGTCCGCCGCCCGGCAGGGCGCGCGGGAGCTGTTCGGGCAGGACTCGCTCCCCGTCCAGGGCCGGCGCACTGCGGTCCGGCTGCTGCTCGCCGCACCCGAGGCCGAGACGACGATCCGCGTGGGCGACAGCCTGCGCGACGACGCCTTTCCCGACGTCACCGTGGACGCCGTCCTGTGCAACCCGCCGTTCGGCGACCGGGACTGGGGTCACGACGAGCTGGCCTACGACCCGAGGTGGGCGTACGGACTTCCGCCGCGCTTCGAGTCCGAACTGGCCTGGGTGCAGCACTCCCTCGCGCACCTGGAGCCCGGGGGCCACGCGGTCATGCTGCTGCCGCCCGCGCTCGCCTTCCGCTCCTCCGGCCGCCGCGTCCGCGCGGAACTCATCCGCGCCGGGGCCCTGCGCGCCGTCGTCTCCCTTCCGGCACGTGCCGCGTATCCGCTCCACATCGGCCTGCAGATCTGGGTGTTCCAACGCCCCGAGCCGGGCGGCACGGACCGTACGACGGTGCTGTTCGTCGACGGGGAGGGCGAGCAGCGGGACAGCGCCCCGGGCACGGCGTCCGCCACCGACACGGCCACGGCCACGGCCGACGCCGGCACCCGTGGCGGCTCACGCCCCCGCCGATCCGGCTCGTCCTCTTCCACCGCCTCTTCCTCCGCCGCCTCCTTCGACTGGGCGGGGCTGACCGACCGGGTCCTCGGCCAGTGGGCCGCGTTCACCACCGCACCCGACACCTACGCCGACGATCCCGGCGTCGCCCGCGCGGTGCCGCTCGTCGACCTCCTCGACGACGTCGTCGATGTCACCCCGGCCCGCCATGTCCGGGCGACCGCGGCTGACATCGACCCGGCCGCCCTGGCCCGCCGCGTTGACGACCTGCACAAGCAGCTGGCCGAGCAGGTCACCGCGCTGGCAGCCTCTTCCGCCTCCGGCGGGTGGCAGCCCTCCGGGGGCTCGGCCCGCGAGTGGCGTACGGCGACCGTCTCCGACCTGGCACGCGGCGGAGCCCTGACCGTGCTGCGGGCGGCGACGCCCGGCACACGAGGCTCCAAGAGCTCCGGCGCCCCCACCGTGGAGCGGCCAGTCCTCGCCGCCCGCGACATCGCGGCCGGAAACCCGCCGTCCGGTACGACTGTCGACATCCACTCGGAGGCCGCGCAACCGGTAGCCGCCGGGGACGTTCTCGTACGCGCCGTCGCGGGCGGCAGCGACGCGGCCGCGATGACCCGGGTGGCGGACGACCGGGACGCCGGAGCCCTGCTGGGTCAGCACATCCACCTCCTGCGCCCCGACCCCGCCCGCCTCGACCCGTGGTTTCTGGCCGGGTTCCTCGGCGCCCAGGACAACATCGCCTCCGCGTCGACCGGCAGCAGCCTCGTACACGTCACACCGGGGCGCCTGCGCGTACCGCTGCTGCCCCTGGAGGAACAGCGGCGCTACGGGGAGGCCTTCCGCCGCGTGCACGAACTGCGCACGGCCGTCCGCCGAACCGCCGACCTCGCTGCTGACACCGCGGCCACCCTGACCACCGGCCTGACCGCCGGGGTACTCCTGCCACCGGCCAGCCCGGGCACTCCGGGTAGCCGTTCTGTCTGAAACGCCCCACGCGTCCTATCTCACACGACCACACTGGACCCCTGCCGTCCCACGCCCGGACGGTGCTCTTCGGAAGGAAGCCGGGACCTCTTGAACAGCAGTAAGCACACGGAGCTGGCGAACCATGCCTGGTCCGTCGCCGATCTCCTGCGCGGCGACTACCGACAGTCCGACTACGGCAAGGTCATTCTGCCGTTCACCGTGCTGCGCCGCCTGGAGTGCGTCCTGGAGCCGACGCGCGAGAAGGTTGCCGAGACCGTCGGCAGATTCGCGGGCCAGGAGATCGACACCGATCACTTCCTGCGCAAGGCCTCGGGCCACTCCTTCTACAACAAGAGCGACCTCACGCTCAAGAAGATCGCGGCCGACCCGCAGAACGCGGCGAAGAACCTGCAGATCTACGTTGGTGCCTTCTCCGACAACGCCCGCGAGGTCCTCGACAAGTACGAGTTCAACCAGCAGGTAAGGAAGCTCGACAGCGCGAATCTGCTCTACCAGGTCATCGGCAGGTTCACCGATCTCGACCTGCACCCCGATGTCGTGCCCAACCACAACATGGGCTACATCTTCGAGGAGCTGATCCGCCGCTTCGCCGAGCAGTCGAACGAGACCGCGGGTGAGCACTTCACCCCGCGCGAGGTCATCAAGCTGATGGTCAACCTGCTGGTGGCGCCTGACGCGGACGCCCTCAGCCTGCCCGGTGTCGTCCGCACCGTCATGGACCCGGCCTGCGGCACCGGCGGCATGCTCAGCGCCGCCGAAGACCACATCAACTCCCTTAACCCGGACGCGACGGTCGAGGTGTACGGGCAGGAGCTCAACCCCGAGTCCTGGGCGATCTGCCGGTCCGACCTCATGATCAAGGGCCAGGACCCGGAGAACATCCGCTTCGGCAACTCCTTCTCCGACGACGGCCACGCCCGCCGGAAGTTCGACTACATCCTCGCCAACCCGCCGTTCGGCGTGGAGTGGAAGAAGGTCAAGGAGGAGGTCGAGTACGAGCACAAGTCGCTCGGCGACGCCGGCCGCTTCGGCGCGGGCCTGCCGCGCATCAACGACGGCTCGCTGCTCTTCCTCCAGCACATGATCTCGAAGATGAAGCCGGTGGACGTGAACGGCGGGGGCGGTTCCCGCATCGCCATCGTCTTCAACGGCTCCCCCCTGTTCAGTGGCGCGGCGGGGTCTGGTGAGTCGGAGATCCGGCGTTGGATCCTGGAGAACGACTGGCTGGAGGCGATCGTCGCCCTCCCTGACCAGCTCTTCTACAACACCGGCATTTCCACGTACTTCTGGATCCTGACCAACCGCAAGGACGCCGACCACAAGGGCAAGGTCGTCCTGCTCGACGCGCGCGACTACTGGCAGAAGATGCGCAAGTCGCTTGGCGACAAACGCAAGGAGCTCGGCGACGGGACGAACGGCCGCCCCGACCACATCGGCGACATCACCCGGCTGTACGCGGAAGCCGTCGAGGTCGCGAAGGACCCCGAGCACCCGTTGCACGGCAAGGTGAAGCTCTTCGCCAACGAGGACTTCGGCTACCAGCGCATCTGCGTCGAACGCCCGTGGAAGCTGCGCTTCGAGGTCACGGAGGAGACCTTGGCGGCACTGGCGGAGGCCAAGCCGGTGGCCAGGCTGGAACGGAGTGAGGAGTTCGTCGCGGCGGTGCGTACGCTGCTCGGCTCGTCCTGGACGACGAAGTCGGAGGCGTTCATCGCGCTCAAGGACGCGGTGGTCGCGGCCGGTCTGACCTGGCCGTCGGGCGCGCCGTTCGCGAAGACGGTACGGGAGACGATCGGGGTCCGGAACCCGGAGGGCGAGGTCCAGAAGGTCAAGGGCGCGCCGGAGCCGGACGCGGACCTGCGGGACTACGAGAACGTTCCGCTCGGCGAGGACGTCGAGGACTACCTCAAGCGCGAGGTGCATCCGCACGTCCCTGACGCGTGGATCGACCACACGAAGACGAAGATCGGCTACGAGATCCCGTTCACCCGGCACTTCTACGTGTACAAGCCGCCGAGGCCGCTGGCGGAGATCGACGCGGAACTGAAGTCGCTGGAGGCGGAGATTCAGGTGCTGCTGGGTGAGGTGACGCAGTGAACTCTGCCCCTACTCAGTCAGCAACAGCTGTCGACTGGCTGACTAACGTGCGGCCAGGTTGGCCAACGACAACTCTCGGCCGAGTCGGACGGTTTCATATGGGCACCACATTCCCGCACGCCTACCAAGGGGCCGCGCAGGGAGATCTGCCGTTCATCAAAGTTTCCGACTTTCCTCGGGCTGACCGTCTTGGCGTAGTCTCGGGGGCGAACAACTGGGTGGACCGTCAGACGGCCCGTCGGCTCGGAGCTCGCATTGTCCCCAGAGGGAGTATCCTGTATGCGCGAGTAGGCGCTGCATTGCTCCTGAATCAACGTTGCATCACCGGTCGCACTTGCATTGTGGATGACAATGTTCGCGCATTCGAGCCGGAGCATGGCGATCCTCGCTATTGGCGCTACCTCATGCTGCTACTCGATATGGCGAAAATTACCAACCCAGGCCCTGTCCCGTCAGTGAGTGAGCGTCAAGTTGCCGCCTTGCCGGTTCCCCTGCCGAGCGTAGAGGAGCAGCGTCACATCGCCGACTTCCTCGACGCCGAGACCGTCCGCATCGACCAACTGCGCCGCAAGTTCAACCGTCAACGAGACCTCCTCGTCGAGCGCGAACGTGCTTCGCTACCCTTGGGCGTGGCGGGGGCACGACTAGGTGAGGGAAGTGTAGACACTGGCTTGCCATGGCTTCCTTCTATGCATCCTCGGGCCCAACTAGTTCCCCTTATCAGGCTCTTGCAACTGCAACGAGGTGCAGATCTTACGGACGATCAGCGGAGGCCCGGCGAGGTGCCTGTGGTCACAACAGCCGGGCCGAATGGCTGGCATGACATCGCGCTCGCTTCGGGCCCGGGAGTCGTCATCGGACGATATGGGTCTGTCGGCAACGTTCATTGGGTTGACGATTCCTACTGGCCCCACAACACCACGCTGTATGTAAAGAACTTCAATGGTAACGATCCGCGCTATTGCTACCACGTCTTGCGATCGTTGCCTTATGAAATGGAGCAGGCTCGCGCCGCAGTTCCCGGCGTGAACAGGAACGACCTGCACCGAAACGCCGTAGTTTTGCTTCCTCGTGATCTACAGCTCCGAGTTGCTCGCCTGCTGGATTCCGACATGACTCGCTTGGCGTCCGCTTTCGAGCGGATCAGGCGCGCAGATGCACTGCTCGCTGAACGCCGCCAAGCCCTCATCACCGCCGCCGTAACCGGCCAGTTCGACGTATCCACCGCCAGCGGGCGCAACGTAACGGACGGAGTCACCGCGTAGCCATGAGCCCCATCCACACGGAGTCCGCCTTCGGGGACGCCATCGTCGCCGCCATGGTCGAGCGCGGCTGGCGCGAGGCTCGTCCGCAGGACTACCGGGCCGACCTCGGTCTGGACACCAACGAACTCTTCACCTTCATCGGGGCGACCCAGCCCGACGAGTGGAACGAACTGCTCACCGTCTACGGCGGCGACCCGAACGAGGCACAGCGCGGGTTCGCCGCCCGCCTCGACCAGGCCATCGCCATCAACGGGCTCCTCGACGTCCTCCGCAACGGCGTCAAGGACCGCGGGGTCCTGCTCCGCGTCGCCTACTTCAAGCCCAACCTCGTCGCCCATGACTCCGTGCTGGACGGCTACCGGGGCAACCGCCTCACCGTCGTCCGGGAACTCGAGTACGCGACCAAGCAGGCCGACTGGGGCAACCGGCTGGACCTCACCCTCTTCCTCAACGGAATCCCGGTCGCCACGGCCGAGCTGAAGAACCCGCTGACCAAGCAGGGGGTGGAGCAGGCCAAGGAGCAGTACCGCACCGACCGGGACCCCACCGAGCTGATCTTCACGCGCCGCGTCGCCGCGAACTTCGCCGTCGACCCGGACCTGGTCTTCGTCGGCACCCAGCTCAAGGGCAAGAACACCCGCTTCCTGCCGTTCAACACCGGGTCCAACGGTCCGGGGCAGCCCGGCGGCGCCGGCAACCCGGCCCCCACCGCCTACGGCACATACGCGACCTCCTACCTCTGGGAGCAGGTCTGGCAGCCGGACAACTGGCTGGACCTGCTCCAGCGGTTCGTGCACCTGCACAAGAGCAAGACACCCGGCGGCGGCACCACCAAGACGATGGTCTTCCCGCGGTTCCAGCAGTGGGACGCGGTCAAGAAGCTCACCGCGCACGCCTCCACCCACGGCGCGGGACACGACTACCTGGTCATGGCCTCGGCCGGCTCCGGCAAGTCGAACACCATCGGCTGGCTCGCGCACCGCCTCAGCGACCTGCACACCCCGACCGACCCGCGCGAACTCGACCCCGAGGCCATCGCCAAGGGCCTCAAGCCGGGCGTACCCGTCTTCGACAAGGTCATCGTCATCACCGACCGCCGCAACCTGGACGCACAGCTCCGGGAAACCGTCGGCAATTTCGAGCAGACCGCGGGCCTCGTCGTGAAGATTGACGAGAAGTACGGGGCGAAGGGCGAGCAGCTCGCCAAGGCTCTCTCCCGTGACACCGGGAAGATCGTCACCGTCACCCTGCACTCCTTCCCGGCGCTGCTCGACTACCTCCAGCGCAACCCCACGGAGATCCAGGGCAGCAGCTTCGCGATCATCGTGGACGAGGCGCACTCCTCGCAGTCCGGCGACGCCGCCACCGCTGTACGGTCCGCGCTGCGCGACCTCGGCCTGGACTCCGACTCGGACGACGCGGGCGCGACCACGGTCAAGGCCCCGGCCACCGCAACCCTCGACGAGCAGCTCAAGAAGCGGGCCGAGCAGCGTTCCCGCGCCGCGAACCTCTCCTACTTCGCGTTCACCGCCACGCCGAAGGCCAAGACCCTCGAACTCTTCGGCACGCTCCAGGACATCGACGGCAAGGCGGCCTACCGGCCCTTCCACACGTACTCCATGCGGCAGGCGATCGAGGAGGGCTTCATCCTCGACCCGCTGCGGAACTACGTCACGTACAACACGTACTGGAAACTGGTGAACCAGAACCCGGACGAGCGGGAGGTCGACCCGTCGAAGGCGAACGGCCTGCTCGCCCGGTACGCGCTGACCCATGACTCGACGGTCGCCCAGCACGCCCAGGTGATCGTGGAGCACTTCGTGGCGCACAGCCGGGCCCGTCTCGGCGGCCGGGCCAAGTCCATGGTGGTGACCGCCTCCCGGCAGTCCGCCGTGCAGATGGCGCGCGCGATCAAGAGCTACCTCAAGGACCGGGACTACGACACCAAGTACCCCGACCTCGGCGTCCTCGTCGCCTTCTCCGGCTCGCTCACCGTCGACGGCGAGGAGACCACCGAGCCGAAGGAGAACGGCGGGCTGTCGGAGAGCGCGCTGCCGAAGGCGTTCGCGTACACACGTGTCGACGACAAGGCCGCCCGGGCCGGCGGTGCGGGCCAGCGCGAGTACCGGATCCTGGTCGTGGCGGAGAAGTACCAGACCGGCTTCGACCAGCCGCTGCTGACGACGATGTACGTCAACAAGTCGCTGACCGGCATCTCCGCCGTCCAGACCCTGTCCCGGCTGAACCGGACCGCCGAGCGCAAGATCCAGGCGGACTTGGCCGTCCTGGACTTCGTCAACGACGCCAACGACATACAGGACGCCTTCCGCCCGTACTTCGAGGAGGCGAACACCCTCCCCTCCGACCCCAACCTGCTCTACACCGCGCAGAGCCGGGTCATGCAGGCGGCGATCCTGTCCGGGCAGGAGATGGACGATTTCGCCGCCGCATACTTCGCCGCCAAGGAGAAGGCGGCAGGCTCACAGTCCAAGTGGGAAAAGCTGCACGCCGAGCTTTACCGGCAGCTCTCCCCCGCCGTCGCCCGCTTTACGCCCCTGCTCGAAAGCGAGGACACGGACGACCAGGAGGCCGCGGAGGACTTCCGCGCCGCCCTCAACGACTACGTCAGGAAGTACGGCTTCCTCGCGCAGATCGTCCCGTACCAGGACGCCGAGCTGGAGCGGCTGCACCTCTACGGCCGCTACCTCCTCAACCGGCTGCCGCGCCGGGCAGACGGCGGCGTGGACATCGGCGAGATCGACCTCAGCCACATGCGGGTGGAGAAGACCGGCGAGTACGACGTCTCCCTCACCGCCGAGGGGCCGACGACGATGCAGGGCTTCGGCGACGGCTCGGGCGGTGCCAAGGAAGCCGAGAAGTCGCTGCTCTCGCAGTTGATCGACAAGTTCAACGAACGCTTCGGCACCGAGTTCACCGAGCAGGACGTCATCCGCCCGTTCGAGGAAGCCAAAGCCGACCCGAAGGTGCGGGCAGCGGCCGTCGTCAACGACGAGGAGAACTTCGGCCTCGTCTTCGACAACGTCTTCGCAGACAAGATGGCCGACCACATCGACAGCATCGCAGGCATGGGCCGCCAGTACTTCGGCCCCGACAAGGGCTTCAAGTCCAGCCTGGACCGCAGTGCCCGCAAGGCCGCCTGGCGGATGATCCGCCGCGAAGAGGGCCTGGACGACGACTTCTGATGTGCACGCCCCGGCCGGAAGCGCCGGCCGGGGCAACCTGCTGGAGGGGCGCAACGCTCCTGGGCATTCCACTGAATCTCTGCGCGTCAGACGATGCGCGGTGCAAGTTGCCCTCTTCACGAGGTGCAGCAGATCGGGAGGGGAAACAATGAGCCACGCGGGGAACGAGCTTGAAGAGTCTCGGCTTCAGAAGGCCGTCGAGATGATCGCCATCACTCCGCAGGCGGCCGCTGAGCTCGTGGGCGGGTACCGTACGAATTTCGAGGGCAAGTTCAAGCGGGAGCCCGAGAGCCTGGAGGACAAGCGCCGGATCGCGGCCAAGATAGTCGGCCGGTATTCCAAACTTTCGGCAGTCACCGGCGCGGTCACGGCAGCCCCGAGTGTGATTCCAGGAGTCGGGACGGCGGTCGCAGTCCTGGGCGGCGGCATCACCGATATCGCCGCGGCACTCAAGCTCCAGATCGACATGTGCATGTGCCTGGTCGAGGTGTACGAGACCGAGCTGAGCGATGAGGACAAGAAGCACCTGGCCTTCGTGCTCGCGTTGGCGGGTTCGGTAGAACAGATGGCGTCGAAGGGCGGCAAGGCGGCGGTCATGAAGATCGCCGAGAAGTTGGTCTATCAGTACCTGCGAGGGCCTGCCTTGGTCACGATCAAGCAGTTGTTCAAGCGGGTGTCGATCACCTTCACCCAGAAGGCGATGGCCAAGGCGATTCCCGCCGGCGTAGGTGTCGCCTTCAGTAGCTCAACCAACTACGTCCTGACCACGATGGTGGGCAAGGTCGCCGTCGCCGTCCTGGCCAAAGATGTGAAGTAGCAACACTGCATCGGGTTCAGTACCGCCGGCTCAGTTGCCGGACAGTGGTGCAGCGCGCATCGCACTGCCTTTGCGCGCGTGCCGGTCCCAGCGGTCGGCGGCCCCGTGGCCCCTCGCGCACCGTGATCGCTGGACGGCAGATCGACGCAGCGGCCACACTTGACCCCTGACCGTGACCGTTCATCAGCACACCGGGGGCAAAGTGCCGCAGGAGGCGATCTCCGACCGTTACGAACTCCTGGAGGAGCTCAGCCACGGCGGCATGGGCGACGTGTGGCGCGGCTACGACGCCGTGCTCGACCGGCCCGTCGCCGTGAAGCTCATCCGGCAGGCGTCGGTCACCTCCCCGCAACTGGCCGAGGAGTTCGCCAAGCGCTTCCGCCGCGAGGCCCGCATCACCGCACGCATCCAGCACCCCGGCGTGCCGCAGGTGTACGACGCGGTGCTCGACGCGTCGTACGAGCGGCTGTTCCTGGTGATGGAGCTCGTCGACGGCATACCGCTGTCCGCCTACCTGGACCCCGGCCGACCGCTGCCGGTCAGCTGGGCGGCCGCCGTCGCCGCGCAGGTCGCGACCGTACTGTCGTACGCGCACGACGTCCCGGTAATCCACCGCGACCTCAAGCCGGGCAACATCCTCATCGCACGCGACGGCACCGTGAAGGTACTCGACTTCGGCATCGCCGCGATCCTGCGCACCGACGTCACCAAGCTGACCGCCACCGGCAGCCCCATCGGCACCCACCAGTACATGTCGCCCGAGCAGGTGCGCGGCGGACGCATCACCCCGCAGACCGACCTGTACGCGCTGGGCTGCGTGCTGCACGAACTCCTCAGTGGACGCATCGCGTTCGAGGCGGACAGCGAGTACATGCTGATGTACCAGCACGTCAACGCCGCCCCCACCCCGCTGCGGCATCTGCGGCCCGACGTCCCCGAGGCGCTGGAGGAGCTGGTCCTGCACCTTCTGCGCAAGGCGCCCGAGGCGCGGCCCGCCGACACTCAGGAGGTGTACGCGCGGCTGCTGCCGTTCCTGCCGCCTCCGGGCCAGGAGCCCGGCACGGCCGATGCCGGGCCGGCCGGCGCGCCCGACCCGACGGGCGTCTTCCGTCGTCCTTTCGCGCCCCGCGCCCGCGCCCAGTCGCCCGCACCTGATGATGTGCCGCCCACGGCCGTCCTCCCGGGGGCCCGGCCGGTGCCCGTTCCCGCCCAACTGCGCGAGGACATCAAGGCGGCGTACGCCCATGCCGACGCCCTGCTGGAGGAGGAGCGGTTCGCTCAGGCCGCCGAGGTGCTCGGCGAGATCATCGAACCCGCGGCCCTCGCCCTCGGCTCCGAGAGCAAGGCCGTTCTGGCGCTGCGCCGCCGGCGAGCGGCCATCCGCCTCCTCGGCGGCGACTACCGGGCCGCCCTGCCCGAGTTCGAGGCCCTCGCCGACGCCTACGCCCGCATCGCCGGACCCACCGGCGAGCAGTCCCGCGCCTGCCGCTCCCAGGCGGCCCGGTGCCGCGCCGAACTGGGCCAGGTCACCGACGCGCTCGCCGCGCTCCAGGGCGTGCTGAACGTCGTGCGGGCCGTCGACAGCGACGTGAGCGAGGAAGCGGTGGAGCTGCGGCACAACATCGGGATGCTGCTGCTCGCCCAGGGCCGGGCCGCCGAAGCCCAGCAGATCCTCGAACCGCTCCATCAAGACATGTGCATGGTGTTCGGCCCCGCCGACGAGATGACCGTCGAGATCGCCGAGGCGCTGGCCCTGATCCGCCTGGACCTCGACGGCAACGCTGCCAGGTAACCCGCTCGTACACCTCGCAGGCTCGGCTGGAGTCACTGAAGCAAGCCAAGGAGCCGCACATCCTCACCATCCCCATCGCCCAGGGGATCCGCGGCGTCGCCCTCGCTCCGGATAGTGGCGACATCTTCGTACTGCTACGCGTGATGCCGCACGACAAGGCCATCGCCTGGGTGATCAAACAGCGCGCCAGCCTCGCTGCACCGCTTGTGAGTTAGGAACACGCACACCTGCATCGAGGCCCTTCGGCCCCCTGTGCCGGTCGCCAGGTCCAGCTCCGCGACGACCGCCTTCGAGCCGCTGGCCGCCGGCTTCCCCATTCCTCAGGCGTTCGCGTGGCGTCCGGCCGTCACCCCGAGGCCCGGCGACCTCGCTGACCCCGCGCCGTCTGGTGTGCTCGAACCTTCGGCGGGCATCCCTTCCACCTCATCGTTGCGGTCCTCAGGAGCCCCTGCAGGAACGGAGCGCGAAAGGGCGGAACCCAGGACGAGCATCGGCCATTCAGGGCACCAGGGACAGGGCGCGCCGAGGCTCCGATGCGGCTCGCTGGCCTCCGCCGCCGACCATCGTCATCGTCAGGCCGAAGAGCATCTTGTTCATCTCGTCCGACGTGAGGCCCAGCTCGGCTGCCACCGCCGCCGGCTTCATTCCCGTGGACCGCAGGCCCTGGAAGACCTTGGTGAGCACCTGAGAGGTCTCCCGCTTTTTCATGCCTTCGGGCTCCGCCCTGCGGTAGCCCCGCTGGCTCAGCTCGGTGCAGGCGGAACGGTACTGCCAGTCGGTGAGGAGTCCGAGGTCGTGCATGCGGTAGGTCAGGGCCATCGCGGACACGTTCCAGATGGCCTTGCCCTTGAGGATCTGATCGACGTGGGCCCCGGCCGGCATGTGGCCCAGCACGCTCGAAGCGGGCATGAGGAAGGCGCTGGCGAAGTCGTTCGCCTGCCTCTCGGCCTCGGGGCCGGCGCACTCGCGGTCGGTGCCGTGCATGACGAGGTGCCCGAGTTCGTGGGCGGCGTCGAAGCGGCTGCGCTCGGCGGACTTCATCGTGTTCAGGAAGACGAACGGGGTTCTCCCGCGCCAGACGGCGAAGGCGTCGACCTCCGCGTAGTCGGGCGCGAGCGAGAAGACTCGGACGCCGTGCGCCTCCAGTAGGTGCACCATGTTCGGTGCCGGGGCGTTCCCCAGCCCCCACGTCGTGCGGACCATCTCGGCCGCGGTCTCAGGGTCGGGCTTGCCGAGAGAGGGGAGGTCGGCGGCCGGCAGACGGAAGCGTTCCTCGATCCAGTCGTAGAGGAGCGCGGCCAGCGTTCCGGCCGCGCGCGCGGCGTCGAGAGTGCGGGCCGGGGTCTTGCTTCGAGCACGCCACGAGATGCCGTCGGCGGGCAGCTCGTCGATCTCCGGACCTGTGAAGAAGTCTCCCGGGAAGCCGAGCGCGCCTGCGAGTCGCTCCACGGTGGTACGTCGGGGTGCCGTCCGGCCGGTCTCATAGTTGGACAGGCTCTGAAGCGAGACCCCCGCGAGTTGGGAAAGCTCGGCGAGCGTCAGGCCCCGGCGCTTTCGGGCCAGCGTGATGCGGGACGGGGTCACCATGGTGAGACTGCCTCGGGATCCGGATGGTGCGGGTGGGGCGGCCAGTATCGCGGCCACCCCACATGATGGGCCTCAGCGAAACTCGACGGAGATGTCGATCTCGTCGGGTCCATCTTCGTCCGACAGTTCGATTTCGTCCATCTCGATGACCGGCAGCAGTATCCGCTGCTCCCACTTCACGACGAACCCGCGATCGACCTGCCCGGGCAGCGACAGCTCGCTGTGGATCCGGACCCCGCCCTCGGCCTTCACTCGGTACGAGACCAGGAACCAGGTCTTGAGCTTCAGGGCCTCGTCTTCATCGAGGAGGACTTCGTTCGGATCGACGGGCGGCGGGAAGAGCCCGAGCTGCACGTTGTGCTCGGCGGCGCGCTCCGTGGCGGCGCCCCTCTTGTGAAGGTTGGTGGGGTGGAGGCTCGCGTTACCGGTGGCCGCGTCGCCGACCATCGTGCCGATGGCGAGCGTCTTCCCCGGGTTGCAGACGAGTTCGAGGTGGTCGTGGAGAAGTCGTTTCCACCCCTCGTGGCGGATGTGCGCTTCCCGCAGCATCCGCACGTGCTCCTGGTAGGCACGCGTCCCGCCAGTGTTCGCGGGGTGGTTGGGGGTGGCCGTTCGCCGCGCCGCCTCGCCGGCATACAGAGCCGGGTGCAGATACTCCAACTTCGTTCCCAGCGACGCCAGCTGGGCATGGACGCCTTGGGACACGGAGCCTCCGATGATTGGGCGGGAAGTTATAAGGAGGCTACCGCAAACGAGGCGTCAGTTTTATAAGTTCGCCCTCCACGAACCTTAAGATGATGCATAGTTGCCGCCCCCCGAATGTTGCCGGCACAAGCACGGCTTCAGAGCACGCCGCAGCCCGCTCGCTCGCCGGCCCGACGAAGGAACCCCGTGACTCAGCAGACCAACGGCCCCTCCCCGGCCCTCAAGGCGGCGTTCGACTCGATGACCCTGCTGGTCGCGGCGGTCATCGTCCACGATCGGGCCGCCAATCGCGTCGTACTCCTCCAGCGCGGCAAGAACGCCAAGTTCGGCAGGGGCTTGTGGGATCTGCCTGGCGGCAAGAGCGAGCCGGGTGAACCCATCACCGAAAGCGCAGTCCGCGAGCTCCATGAGGAGACCGGCCTCACGGTGGAGGCCGACTCGCTGGAGGTCGTTCACGTCATCCACGGCGCCTGGGGCGTCGAGGCTCCCAACGGTTACCTCACGGTCGTCTTCGCCACTCACGAGTGGACCGGCGAGCCCGAGAACCGCGAGCCCCACAAGCACTCCCAGGTCCGCTGGGCCCACGTCGATGACCTGCCCGGCGAATTCGTCCACACGTCGGGCAGTGCCCTACTAGCCTTCCTGCACGGCGGCCCGCAGGTCACGCTCAGAGGGTGGTCGTAGACCCCGAAGGCAGGAGAGAGTCATGTCCGATTCGCCTTGGGACGCCGCTCTGTCGCCCATCCAGCCGTTCCACCCCTTCAACGACGTCGGCGAGCCGGTCGGTCTGCACCGCGGGCAGGTCAGCGGTGTGCGGGATACAGAGGTGCCCGGTGAGGTGAGCCTTGCGTGTTCACCGGTTCTCAGCCTCGACTGGAGCGTCACCCTCGAGCCGAACTCGCATCCGTACGCGCAGGACACAGCCGTCCTGCGGCTTCCTCGGCCGTACGGTGAGGCAGAGGTGGAAGCCTGGGTCCGCGATTTCGACGAAGGCTGGATCAACGGAGCCGTCCTGGGAGACAGCAAGGCCCCTCTGGCAAGGATCGCGGTCCACTGGTTCAACCTCCCCCGGTTCACCGGGCAGCATCACCTGACCGACCGGATCGAGGGTGCGGATCGGTACTGGTCCGGGGGCCGCTGGTCCCACGAGGTCGACGGCTGGAAGATCGTGCTGGACGTACGCCCTGACCACCGCGCTGTCTGGGAAGGACTCCTCAAGACCCGGCTCTACGCGATGACGCATGCGATGGAGATCAGCCGTGCGGACGGACGGCGATTCACCGCCAGTGAGGCCACGCACCTTCTCACAGCCCTGCACCTCGGCATGTCGCTTGGCCGCTGGACCGCTCCGCTCCTCCCTGTCGGCCTCGGGGCTGACGGGCAGGCCGTCTGGGAGTCCTGGGGTGCCCTGCACTGCGATCCGGCGCGGAGGCACTCCTCCGGCTGGTGGGACTCGTGGGACATCGAAGCCCTCGGCAGGTTCCTTGACGGGCTCGTCCCGATGATGGCCGATCCCGTGATCGCGGAACCGCTGAAGCTGCAGATCAGCTACGCGATCACGGCCATGCGTGACCAGGGATTCGTGGAGCAGCGCGTGATGATCGCCGCTGCCGGACTGGAGCACGCCATGTGGCAGCGTCTGTTCGTCCGTGGTGTTCTCACCCGCGCGGAGTACAAGAACACCCGCCTGTGGCCTGCCCACGCGAAGCTGCGGAAGGTTCTCGGGGAAATCAACGTCGCAGTCTCCATCGACCGCAACCATCTGCCCGCGATGGCCGCCTTCGCCGACGAGATGCGCCGACGGACCGGACAGGTCTGGGACGGGCCCTCCGTGGTGACGAAGATCCGCAACTACATGGTCCACCCGGAGGAGGACCAGAGGGAGCTCTACCGGATACCCGGCCTCGTCACGGAGGTGTGGGTACTTGCCCGCCACTACCTGTCCCTGCTGGTCCTCGAGTCACTGGGCTATCGCGGACCGCATCAGAACCTGTCGAAGATCCGCGGCATGGCAGGCGAGGTCGAGGAGACTCCCTGGCCCTGACTCGGGCCTACCCGACATCTCTTCCGAGTCGCACAACGAAGTCCGCGACTCGGGTCAGTGCCTCCGCCAGGCGGGCCGGCGGGACCGTGTAGGAGATACGGACGTGGTTGGGGGCCGCGAAGTCGGCGCCTGGGACGACCGCGACGTTGGCCTCCGCGAGGAGGAGTTCCGCGAAGACCTCGGCCGAGGTGATGGTCTGGCCCGCCAGGGTGCGGCCGTAGGTGCCCGAGATGTCGGCGAGGAGGAAGAACGCGCCGGTCGGGTCGCCGTCGACGTCGATGCCCGGGATGTCCGCGAGCGCCTTGATGGTGGTCAGGCGGCGGTCGTCCAGTTCCAGTCGCCGGCGTTCCAGCTCGGTGGTGAGGTCGGCGGTCAGGGCGCCGAGGGCTGCCTTCTGGGAGATGGAGGAGGGCGCGGAGGCGATGTGGCTCTGGATCGCCGTGATGGCCTGGGCCACCGAGGGCCGCGCGCGGTGATGACCGCGGGCTCCGTCCTCGGCACCCTCGCACTCCTCTTGATCGCGACCGCCCCCAACCTGGCCGTCTTCACACTGGTTTGGGTGCTCGCCGGCTTGACCATGGCCGCCACCTTCTACCCGCCCGCCTTCGCCGCCCTCACCCGCTGGTGGGGCCCGGACCGCATCCGCGCCCTGACCATCGTCACCCTCGCCGGCGGCCTCGCCTCCACCGTCTTCGCACCGCTCACGGCAGTCATCGCGGAGCACCTGAGCTGGCGCGCCACGTACGCCGTCCTCGCGGCGATCCTCGCCGCCGTCACGATCCCCGCCCACGCCCTGGCCCTGCGCGCCCCCTGGCCGGTCGCCCCACCGCAAGCTCCCACCACTGACGGCACCACACCCATACCCCGCAGCCGCCCCTTCATCCTGCTGGCCGTGGCCTTCACCCTCTCGGGCTTCGCCATGTACGCCGTCGTGATGGGCCTCATCCCGCTCCTCACCGAACGAGGAGCCACAGCCACGCAAGCCGCCTGGGCTCTGGGGCTCGGCGGGGCAGGCCAGACCCTCGGCCGCACCCTCTACTCGGCCCTCGCGACCCGCACCTCGGTCACGGCCCGCACCGCCACCCTGATCGCCCTCGGCGGTGCGACCACGGCATCACTGGCCTTCACCCCCGGCCCCATGCCGCTCCTGATCGCCCTCGCGATCTTCGCCGGAGTCGTCCGCGGCAACCTCACGCTCCTACAGGCCACCGCGGTCACCGACCGCTGGGGCACCACGCACTACGGCCGCCTCTCAGGGCTTCTCGGCGCACCCACCCACATCGCCGCAGCCCTCGCTCCCTGGGCCGGAGCCGCCTTCGCCACGCAGGTCGGCGGGTACTCCCCGCTCTTCGCAGCCCTCGTCGCCACTTCGTTGCTCGCGACGGTGCTCGCCGTGGCATCAGCGGCGAGGAAGCCCCACCCGGTCAGTTCCGCCGATCCGAGGTGAGCGTGATCCAGCCGTCCGGGATCCAGCCTTCGAGGTAGCCCTCCAGGAACGGCTCGAACTCCGGGATTCCGAGGTGCGCCACTTCCCCGAGCGCCTGGCGCCACGGAAGCCACAACTGTGATGGCCCGGGGCCGCCTTCGACGTGCATCGTGAACAGACGTGCCTTCCGATGTGCGCCGTCACCGGGCGACACGCCATCCAGCCGGGCCACCGTGCCGCCGAACCGGAAAGCCAAGCCGGCAGCGAGTCGGCATGCAGCCGCTCTGTACGACTCACCCGGGGCACACGCGCCCATGGGGAGGCTCATGAGCCCCGGCGAGTACTGGACAAGGCCCATCCGGTGAAGGTCGTCGAAGCACACGAGATACACCACACGCCGCCGCACCTCTGGTGCATACATACCCACAAGAAAAAGAATGGCCCGTCGGGAGCGCGACGCACTCCGGGCGGACCGAACGGGTGGGTAGTCGGCGATCTCAGGACTCGGGCGGCGCGGGCGGCAGCGCCGCCGGGCCGGGCCAGATCTGGAAACCGAAGGACGCTTCCAAGCGGGCGAGCGTGCCCGAGTCCGGCATGACCCTGCCGTTGAGCACCCTGCTGATCGTCGAATGGGTCAGGCCGGTCGCTGCCGCGAGGCTGCGCAGCGTATGTCCGGTGGAGGACATGGCCCGCGCGAGGTTCCGGGAGAGGGACTGGCCGTAGTAGGCACTGACCGGAGCATCAGGAGCGAGAGCGGCATTGGGCCAAGCGCCGTCCACGACGTAGTCGCGCGGCTGCTTGTCGTTGCTGCTCCGGGGCATGCCGAGATCATCCCACGTACCCATGGGGCCGACCCTTCCCTTGTCTCGGATCCCGCAACGGAGACCTCTTGTGTGTTGCAAGTACGGAACAGCGTAAGGGTCCACGAGCCGTCCGTGCGGCACATTCCAGGGTTTCGGCAGCGCTCCGTGGTGGCGGGCGACGACACCGCCCGGTCCCTCACGCGCCACTCGGCTACTACGCGCGCCCGATGCGCCACTCCGGCAAGCGTTCTCAGATGCACCGAGACCGGAGACATCATGCAAGTCATAAGAGACATGGCCTCCAACACGACTTACTTACAGCGGAGTTGCACCCAACCCCAGAGAATCTGCACGCTCGCATCTATGCATTTGCCTGCGGAGCGGGCGAAGGCCCGCTAGCTTGTGGGTGGATCATCCGAGGGGAGCGGAGCATGACCACAACAGGAGCGGGGTCCGCGCACCCTCTCGTTGAACACCTTCGCGAGATCCAGGCCGGGGAACACGCCAAATGGGTCATCGCGACTGGCGTGTTGGCCGAGGTGCGACAAGAGATGGCCGACCTCCAACGTCGCTTCGAAGAAGCGGAGCGATCCCTCCTGGCGGCCGACGTACGACTGTCGGCCGTGAGCGACACGGTTCGCCAGGCCGAGGAGTTCTTGGGGGCGAAGCAGCCCTCACATCCACCGACGGATCCAGGTGAACGCCCGAATTCCGCGGACCCGCAGAGCTCCGGCTCCGACGCCCGCGACTCCGGTGTGCCACATCAGGCGGCGGGGCGGCCGGCCTCCGGCGTCGACACGGAGCAGAAGTCCCTCACAGAGCTGGTCCTCGAAGCGCTCGTGGACGGCCTGGATACACCGACCTCCAAGATCGTCGCCCATGCCCAGCTGGAGCGTCCGGACGCGACACCTCGGCAGATCACCAACTGCGCCAGCCACATGCGGGCCAAGGGGAAGGTCCTCATTGTCGGCCGCGGACTCTACCGACTGGTCAGCAAGGAGCCGCGCACGTAGAGATCGCCATCTTCCAAACAGAAAAAGGCGCCGCCCGGGTGGGAAGACCCTGGCGACGCCGTGACACGTCAGCTGAGGGCCCACGCGCCGCCTCCAGGCTAGGCCATGGAGTAGCGGCCCACCCGGCCCTCGGGAATTTTGCGCATTCAACACTTGATCATAAATGAGGGCCCACGCCATGCCATCTGACGCATTCATGCACCACTGGCCCCTACAGGCCAGCAGCAGTCAGGCGCTCCAGTACCCCCACGGGGGTGTTCGATGAGTGCCGCAGACAAAGTCCGCATCATCATGCCCACCGGCGGAATGGCCACCCTGCGGCAGCTGAAGGTGGTCGACGCCGTCGCCGAACTGGGCGGCGACGACCGCCTGGCCATCCCGGTCTCAGAGATCGCCACCAAGGTGGGGCTCAGCGCCTCCAACATCTCCTCTTCGCAGGGCTTTCTTCGTCAAGCCGGCCTGCTGGAGACGCACCACGGAGCCCTTTCGGTCACCGATGCCGGCTTTCAGTTGACGCGGCTCCGGGCGGAGGACTCCGCCCGCGCTCGCCTCTTCCTGCATGACCACTGGCAGTCCGCCTGGTTCACCAAGGCCGCCAAGCGCCTCCTGCGACAAGGGCCGCGGCAGAGGACCACGCTCGCCGAAGAGCTCGGCCAAGGGCTGCCCGCAGCGGCGCCCGAACGCGGGCTCTATCTGGTGGACTGGCTCGACTACGCCCTGATCGTCCACGTCGCCAAGGACGGACTGGTCCGCCTCCCGGGCTCCATCCCCACACCCCCGCCCCCCGCCGCTCCGGCATCAGGCCTGTTCCTCAGCTCCGTCGAAGAGACCATGGCGCTACCCGACGACACCTTCGTAGCAGCCATGCGGGCTTACGGGACCCTCGTGAGCTCGCTCCGAGGGCCGGCGGCCCGCGCCTAGCCAGGCCGGCTCGCCCCTCCGCACCGAGTGACGCCCCGGGCCGTCCTGCCCGGGGTCTCTTCGGCGCGTCCTCATCCATTCGCCCACGCCGGGTTGCAGCGGAGATCACACATGCCCACCGTAATGGTGCAAGTACGGAACACAATGAATCATTCGAATCTTCCCAGTCAGAGGGTCGGGGGAGGGGTCGAACTGCTCTCCCCGACCCTCCGGAGGACCGTCATCATGGGAAGCGACCTGTCTCTCATCCATGCCATCGACCTCGTCATCGACGCATGGCGGGAGATGACCGCCCTCGACGAGATGTCCGAGCAGACCTTCGACAAGTTCGGTCTCCTCATCAAGAGGTTCGGACGGAACGCCACTGCGCGAGGCGTACTGCTCATCTCGGACGTCACCGATGGCATCGCCGAGGACTTCGTGAACGCCAAGGGCCGGAGCCGCCACGGCCACGTCTCGGACTCGGCGGTGGCTACCCGCCGAGTCCGCCGAAGCGTCTTGCGAACCGCCTTCCGCACCCTGCACGAGCTCGGCCTGAGCGACCAGGATCCGACACGCAACATCGTCCTGCCCGCCCGCACCTACGAAGGTTCCCGCCCTCTCACCGAAGACGAGGCCGTACTGCTGCGCCACCACGCCGCATACGCGGCCCGGCCGACCCGGCACGCAGCCGCGGCCGCCCTCGCCCTGGCCGGCGGGCACAGCGGCGAGATCGGGCACAGCGTCGTGGCCGACCTCGACCTGCCGCACAGCCGCGTCTGGATGCACGGAGCGCGCAAGTACGACCCCCGCTGGTGCCGGCTGGACGCCTGGAGCCGCCACGTACTGGCCGATCGAGCTCGCCACGTCCTCGCTCAGCACCCGGACAAGAGCACCGCGCGCCTCGCGGTGTCCTGTACCCCGGCACCCGATCCGGCCCTGCAATCGCGCACGTGTGTCGCGCTCCGCGATCTGCTGCGCAGGATCGGCCTTGACGGGGAACCCGACGTCACCCCGGCTTCCGTCACCACCCGTGCCGCCGTCGAGACCTTCGAAGTGACCGGCCGTATCGAGGAATCCGCCCGAAGGCTCGGGCTCCGATCCCTGGACAGGGCCGCCTCCATCGTCGGCTATGACTGGCAGACCGACCCCGCCTACACCGACGGGGGTCCGGCCCGTGCCTGACGACGTCTTCGGAACCCCCAAGCCCCAGCCCGAACGCCCGCATCGCAAACGCCAGCTCACCGACCAGGACCAGCGCAGCATCGCGGAGCGCGTCCGCGACTGCCTCGACTACCCGCTCCTCTACGAGATGGCCGAACTCCTGCCCCCACCGAACGTCGTCGGCTGCCCCCGCGAGTACCCGGGCATCGTCTACCTGATCATGGCCGCCCTCACCCCGGTGACGAAGTCCAAGCGCTCCACCACAGGACTCCTCGCCTCTCCCCAGGACTGGCGCAGCGTACGGGCGAGCATCCGCCGCCACCTGGGCCGCCGGGCAGCGGCAGCCCTGCCCCTCACCGCGCCCTCCCGCGGGCAGTACCAGGACGCCCTGAACAACCTTCTCGTACCGGCCGCCGACGCACTCGAGGAAGCGTTCCGCAGGTACGCCGCCCAGCAAGCCCTGAGACAAGGACTGTTCCCCTCGGACGCGCCCAAGGTATGGAGCCGCCCCGAACGCCGACAGCTCCTCGTCGGCGACGCCACCGTCCCCAAGGCACCTTCCAAGGCGCGCGCCGTGGAGATCGAGGACGAGGACACCGGCCTGATCCGAAACCACCGCGTCGACCCGGCCGCCCGCATCTACTACGAGAACGGAGAGAAGGAGAAGCGGCGGGTACGCGGCACCAAGTGGTTCTTCGCCTCCGGACGGGACACCGGTTACTGGACCCGTGTCATCCTCAGCTTCGCCCACGTCGCCGGCGGCGAGTACGAGGACGAAGCGGCCATCGCCGTACGCCAGTTCCGCATGCTGAAGGACGCCCTGCCCCACTGCATGGGCGTCATCTACGACGGGGCCTTCCGCGGTGTCCACCGCGACGCCCTCGCTCGGACCGGCCTATTGGCCATCAACAAGCAGCACGGATCCGTCGCCCCTGTCTTCTACGAACGCATCAGCCCCTGCCGAAGCGGGCACGAGCTCTGGTGCGACCAAGGCCGCATCGCCGAGAGCATCCGCATCGACGATGGCACCCGCATCCTCGAACCCGTCCCGATCATCAGACTCGAGCACCGAGCCGGGGCCACCAAGAGCCGCTGGTACCACGTCCTCAAGATCCCCTGCCGCCACGGCGACCACGACTGCCGCGTCCCCGTCGGCATCACCACCACCCCCGCCGACCGGTCACTGCGCTCCGCAGACACCGGCAAGCGCATCAAGAGCGACAGTGAACGCGGCTTCCACCGAGCCGAATACCTCCAGCAGATCCCCGAGGCCAGCCTCACCCACCAACTCCTCTACCCCTACCGCGCCGACTCCGAGTCCGTACACAGCCAATTCGACCAGAGCCTCTGGAACCGCCGCATGATCGCCTACGGCGTGGATCGCCAGAAGATCTTCGTCCTCGGCTTCGCCCTCTCCCAGAACGCCACCAGCCACCAGATCCACCTCCAGGCCCGCAGCAACGCCCAACAGGTCCTCCGCATCGCCTGACACCCCTCGACCCCACGACGGCCGCGCCCACCCCAGGGCGCGGCCGTCGCTCCGTTAAAGGGGCCCCATCCATGGCAAGCGGAACAGAACGGACGCTCCAGCAGCCTGCCCACACCCGTGCAGCACCCCCGGCCTCCCCACCCACCACCCCAGACGCTCAGAAACCCCAGGTCACGACGATGCCTTCACCTCAGGCCCACTCCCACGGCAATCCATGCGACCACTCCCAGCACGATCCGCTAGGCTGTCAGCGGTCAGACGACTACCAGGCGTATGCCGGGGCAAGTGTCCGCGAGGGCAGCTCCACCCGGGCGGGCGCACGTCATCTGACCAGCACGCTTGCCGAAGCGGCTCGGGTGATCCCTCTGGGGTTTCCGGCAGCGTTTCCGACAAGCCCCCGCCTTCGTAGCTCAGGGGATAGAGCACGGCTCTCCTAAAGCCGGTGTCGCAGGTTCGAATCCTGCCGAGGGCACATTGATGCGAGACCCCCGCCGATCACGGCCGGGGGTCTTCGTCGTTTCCGGGGCGCGGGCGCACGGCGACACGGGGGCAAGTCCGGTGTGGGGTGCGTGAGTCGTCGCGGACGGCGGTGACGGCGGGGACGGCAGCGGCGGCGATGGCGATGGCGATGGCGGTCAGGGTGTCGGTGACCTCCACGGTCACGGTCACGACGGCGACCGCGCGGACGGCGACCGCGCGGACGGGGACCGCGGGCACGAAAGGGCCCTCCCGGTCGGGCCGGGAGGGCCGTGCGATCAACCGACGGGGGTCAGCTCAGGCCTCTGCTGCGTTCGCCGATCCGGTCGCCCTGCGGGGTGCCGGCCCGCTTGAGGGCCGCCTTCGTGTGGGCTCCGCCCTTGACCTTGCTGCGGACCGGACCTTCGAAGCCGTGACCCTGCGTGCGCGGCAGCTGTACCTGCTCCGACGCCTTCGCGATCACTGCCTGGCCGTCGTGCTTCTGCTCTTTGCTCATCCCGCCGTCAACTCCCTCGGGAAGCACCCAATCGGACTACTGGGATCGTATGCAGATATATCGACCCACGCACCCGGGCCGGGGGTAAAAACTCTCGATCATGGCCGGGAGGGGTCGGCCGGCGCCCGCGGCCCCGAGACCTCGTCGACGAGTTCTTCCGGGCAGGGCGTGCCCCGCGGGATCTGGTACTTCGCGGCGACCCGGTACTCCCCCGGCGCCGGGGCCAGCAGTTCGGTCCAGACGTCGCCCGCCGCGTCCGGGGCCGCCTTGAACAGGCACCCCGCGGTATTCGCGAACCGCTTCGGACCGGGGTTCTTCGCGGAGGATCCCGCCTTGGACTCGGCGGTCTCCTGCGGGGGCGCCACCGCCTTGCCCTGGGCGTCCACCAGCCCCAGCCACGGCGAGTGCGGGACGCGCACGCTGACCCGGCCTGCCTGCTTCACGTCGATGACCAGCTGGTCGGCGCCCGCGCGCACCACCGTCGCGGGTCCGGCCACCAGATCGGTGGGGGCCTGCACCTGGAAGAGCTGCCAGTTCTCGTCGCCCCAGATCTGGTGGAGGTACGGCAGGCCCCCGCGCACCAGCGTCGCCTCGTCCTTGCCGCCCTCGTCGGGTTTGTCGACGGGCAGCACCACGTAGTGCACGGCCCAGCGGCCCAGCCAGGCCCGGTAGCTGTCGGCGGTGAGCGTGTCGTCGTAGAAGAGCGGGTTGCGCTCCAGGTCGGCCTGCCGGTTCCAGCCGCGCGCCAGGTTGACGTACGCGGGGAAGGCGGAGGACTCGCGGTGGCTGCTCGCGGGCACCACCTCGACCCGCCCCCGGTCGGCGCCGGCCTTCTGGAGCCGGTCGACGAGGGGCGCCAGCTCCCGGTTCCAGGAGGCGAGCGGCGTGGTGCGGATGATGTCGGTGACGCTGTTGGTGGTGATCCAGACGTTCAGCCCGACGAAGGCGAGCAGGAGCGCGTACCAGCGGCGGGTGCGCGGGGCCTCGTACGGCAGGGCCGCGAGCAGCACCGCCCCGCCGAACAGCATGACGAGCCGGGTGACGTTCGACCCCACCTGGGAGTCGATCAGCCAGGTCAGGGCCACCCCCAGCGCGTACACGGCGGCGGCGATCCGGACCGTCTTCCACCGCTTCGGCACGAGGAAGACGATGACCAGGCCGAACACGAACGGCAGCCAGGCGGAGCCCAGCCTCATCGGCTGCGTTCCCGAGAAGGGGAACAGCCAGGCCGACAGTCCCACCACGGCCACCGGGGGCAGCCCCAGGGTGTACGCGCCCGGTCGCCGCCTGCTCAGGAACAGCGCGGCCGCGATCACCCCGAGGAACAACCCGGCGACCGGGCTGGCGGCGGTGGCGAGCCCGGCGAGCGGGGCGGCGACGGCGGCCTTCGCCCATCGCCGCTCGGCCCAGCCGCGCGGCCAGCAGAAGACCGCGGCGACCGCGCCGAGCGCGAACATCGCGCCGAGCCCGAAGGTCACCCGGCCGGAGAGTGCGTTGCACAGCAGCCCGTAGACCCCGGCGAGGGCCGGCCACAGCGGCTGCCGGACGGCGCCCCGGCAGCGCGTCAGGATCAGCGCGAGAAGCCCGGCCGACACCGTCCCGGCGATCATCATCGTGGTCCGGACGCCGAGCATGTGCATGAGGTACGGGGACACCACGCTGTACGAGACCGGGTGCATCCCGCCGTACCAGGCGAGGTTGTACGCCGTGTCGGGGTGCCGGCCCACGAACTCGGCCCAGGCGTCCTGCGCGGCGAGGTCCCCGCCGCTGTTGGCGAAGGTGAAGAGCCAGACGACGTGCAGGACGGCCGCCACGGCGGTGGTGACGAGCACGGGGTGCCCCTGCGCCCACCGAAGGGCGAGGCGCGCCATGCCCGGCGGGCCACCCGAACCGGACCGAGGACCTGAAACGGGACCGGGACCGGGACCGGACCGAGGACCCGAACGGGAATCGGAACGGGGACCTGAACGGGGACCGGAGCCGTCCACAGGGAACGTTTCGGCGTCGGTCGGGCCGGAGCCCGCGGTGCGCCCGCGCTGCTCCCGCTCCTGCCCGTACTGCTCAGCGGTGGTCACTACCGACGCTCTCTCCCCGACACCTGCGCGAGTACCGCACTCGCATCCAAGACGTGCTCAGGCGCCCCGGGGTTGCCCGGAGCGCCTGAACGAACCCGTCCCCGGCGGATCGATCCCGCCGGGGCGGCTCAGCCGACGCGGGTCAGCTTGCTGCCCAGGCTCGGGCTGACCAGGTCCTGCTTCAGGGCCACGGGCACCTTCACCTGGCTGGCGCCCTCGCCGATGGTCAGGACACCGATCTCCGTACCGGCCTTGGCGGTCTGCGGCAGCGGGCCGCCGCCCTCACCCAGCTTGACGTTGACCTTGAGCGACGGCCAGCCGACCGCCTCCACGTCGGCGGTGGTCACGACCGGGGTCCTGCCCCCGAGACCGTCGTCGACGTACCCGACGACCTGGCCCTTCTTCACGACGTTCGCGCCGGTCAGCGTCTTCTGCGTGGCCAGCATGACGTCCTTGCTCGCCGCGATGGCGGTATCGAGGATGGGCACGCCGTGCTGACCGAGGACCGCGCCGACGATCAGCTGGTTCGTCTTGCCGACCTGCTTCTGGGCGGCGAAGAGCAGGTTGCCGCCCGCCTTGGTGGTGGAGCCGGTCTTGATCCCGAGCGAGTCGTTGTAGGGGATCAGGTCGTTGTAGTTGCGCCACGTCTTGCCGGACGGGTCGGTCCACCTCGGCAGCCGGGTGATCGCGATCAGCTCGGGCATTTCGACGACCTTGAGACCCAGCTTGACCTGGTCCTCGGCGGTGCTGACCGTGGTCGCGTCCAGACCCGAGGGGTCCGTGTACGTCGTGTTGGTCATGCCGAGTTCCTTGGCGGTGTCGTTCATCTTCTTGACGAACGCCTCCTGGTCACCGCCGGAGTCCCAGCGCGCGAGCAGCCGCGCGATGTTGTTGGCGGAGGGGATCATGATCGCGGCGAGGGCGTCGTACTCCGAGATCTGGCCACCCTCCTTGAGGGTGTTGACGGTGGACTCCCCCTCGGAGTCCTTCCTGCCGTCGTCCACGGCCGTCTTGTCGACCGGGATCATCTCACCCTTCTCACCCTTCTTCATCGGGTGGTCCTTGAGGATCACGTACGCCGTCATGGTCTTCGCGACGCTGCCGATGGCGATCGGCTTCTGCTCCCCGAAGGTGCCCACCGTGCCGAGGCCGGCGGCGGCCATGTAGCCCTGGCCCTCCTTCGGCCACGGCAGGACAGGGGCGGATCCGTCGAAGGTGAACGCGCTCTGCGCCGTCATCTTGAGCTGCGGCTCGGGCAGCGGGCGCACCAGCTGCACCACGGCGAGGATGATCACCAGCAGCGCGACCAGCGGGGCGTAGATCTTGAACCGCCGCGCGAAGGTGCGCAGGGGGCTCGGCGGCGGGGGCGGGTTGTTCGTGAGGTCCGCCAGCATGTCGAGCGGCGGCTTGGGCGGCAGCGGCTGCTGCGTGGTCCGCTCGCTGTCCTGCCTGGGCCCGGCGGGCGCGGTCGCCCGCGTCGGGGCGGACCCCGGTGCGGTGGGAGCCGGCTTCGGCGCGGAGGTCCGGACGTCGTCACTCCGCAACGGCACGAAGGTGCCGGCGCGCTCACCGCCGGCGGCGCTCGACGGTGCGGGCCGGTCGCCCTGCGCGGGCTTGGCGGCCGAGGGGGCGCCGGGGGCGGTACCGGGCTTCACGGCCCGGAACACGGCCGTACGCTCGCTGTCCTCGGCCGACTTCCCCGCCGAACCGGAACCAGAGCCGGAACCGGAACCAGAGCCCGAACCGGAACCCGAACCAGAGCCCGGAACAGAACCGGAACCGGAAGCCGGGCCGGAACCCGAAGCCGGCTTCGGCTTCTCGGCGGCACCGGGACGCACCGCACGGAACACGGCCGTGCGCTCGCTGTCCTCGGCCGGCTTCGCGGGCGCAGGCCGGTCGGCCTGCGCGGGCTTGGCCGCGGTGGGGGCGCCGGGGGCGGTACCGGGCTTCACGGCCCGGAACACGGCCGTACGCTCGCTGTCCTCGACCGGCTTCCCCGCCGAACCCGAACCGGAACCGGAACCGGAACGCGGGTCAACGGCCGCACCCCGCCCCGCGGCAGAACCGGAATCCGAACCGGAACCCGGCTTCGGCTCGGGCTCCGACTCGGGCTTCGACTCGGGCTTCGGCTGTGTCTTCGGCTGTGTCTTCGGCGCCTCGCGGGCATCGTTCCTGAACGCCCGGAACACCGCGGTGCGCTCGCTGTCGGCGGGCCCCTCCGCTTCGGTGGACTTCTCGGCGGATGCGTCCGGAGCGGGCTTCACGACCCCGAACGCGGTCGTCCGCTGTTCCGCGGCGGCGGGCTTGTCGGCGGCCACCGGACCCCGCGCGGACCCGTCAGAACCCGCAGGGGCACCGGACTCGGAACCGGAGTCTGACTCGGCCTCGGACTCGGCCTCGGCCTCCGCTGCGACGTCGGCGGAACCGGCCGTGACGGAACCGGCCGTGGTGGTCGAGTCCACCCGACCGGATGACGCCTTCGGCTCGGGAGCAGCCTCGACCGGCTCGGCCTCGGCACCGGCCCCCGCACCGGGGCGCGGGTCCTCCTCGCCCTCGTCCTCGTCGCCGGAGCCCTCGTCGCCGCCGGCCGCCTCGCCGCCGGCCGCCTCGCCCTCCGGCGTACGCTCCGCGTCCGCCGACTTGGACGCGACCCAGGCCGCGACGGCCACCTTCAGAGGGTCCCGGTCGCCGGACTCCGGCTCGCGCGGTCGCAGGACCGAGAGCCTCGGGTCCCGTTCCGCGGAGGACGCGGCGGTGTCCGCCGCCCCCGACGCACCTTCATCTACCGACTTGTCGGGGGACTCGCCCGCCACCAGTTCCTCCTCGATCGACGTTCGGCCGCTGTCCGAACCGTCTAACAGTGTCCCGTCTCGGGGGCATCGCCCACCCGCTAGACGAGAACGACATAGATGCAGGTTCCCCCATAAACCGACCAGGCGCTCTCGACAGATGAATGTGAGAGGCGTCACCCTGTCACTCATCCACGCGGGGAGGCATGGATGGGCAGGAGCCGCAGAACAATTCCGGAGGAGCTTCTGTTGCTCGCCTTGGACCCGACCACGGGAACCACGGCGCAGCCGCAGTCGCTCGACCTCGGCCTGGCCGGGGCACAGCTAGTGGAGCTGGCTCTGGCAGGACGGATAGCCCCTGACGGGGATCGTATCGCCGTGGTGATGCCACGGCCGACAGGAGATCCGACTCTGGACTCCGCACTGGAACTGCTGCGCAGGCGCGGCAGCCCGGTTCGGGCCGTCCACTGGATCGGCGGACCCCGGCTGGGGCTCCGTCAGATTTACCTCGCTCATCTGGAGCGTTGCGGCATGGTTCATGCCGTCGCGGGACAGATGTGCGGGGTGTTGCCGACGACTCGCTACCAGGCGACCGACACGGCGATCAGCCGGGAGATCCGTGCCCGGCTCGACAGTGCGATCCGCACCGGTGTACCGCCGGACCCGCGGACCGCGGCGCTCGCCGCTCTGGCCCACGCGGTCGGACTCGGCAAGCACCTGTACCCCGGCAACGAGGGGCGGTCGTCCAGGTCCCGGTTGCGGGACCTGATCCGGCACGACCCCATGGGCGGTCTGGTGGCGCACGCCGTCATGGACGTCCAGAACGGGGTGGCGGCACAGCCACGCCGTGACCGCGCGCCGGCGCCGGCACCCGCCGCGCGGGCTTCGGCCACCTCCGCGACCGGTGCGGGCGGTGTGCCGATGCAGCCGCGTCGGACGGGTGCGATGGCTCGTGCGGCCGCGCACTGACCGTGGGGTGACAAGCAGGACCGGCAGAACCCGCAGGACCGGCACCACCGGCAGAACCCGCACGACCAGCACGACCAGCCCCATCAGCACGACCAGCACCACCCGTGGGACCCGCGACACCCCTTGATCCATTCGCGGCCCGCACGCACACCGCTCGACCGAACGCCATCGCCGGAACCGGCCGTCCCCCAAAGACCCGGTTCGGGAACCGCCGGCGCGCGGGGTGGCGGGGCCGGCCCACCCGGCCCCGCCGCCCCGCGCGTCTGTCGTTTCCGCACGTCTGTCGTTTCCGCACGTCCGACCTTGCCGCGCGGCTGTCTTTCCCGCCCGTTCCCCAGCGGTACCACACCCTTCGGTGGCAGTCTGCTGAACATCAGGCACGCAGAGAGACAGAAACAGAACCAGAACGAGTAGAAGAAGGCGGAGGTGCCGTCCCCGTGGCGTCCAATGTCAATCCCACCGTCCGACGCCGCCGACTGGGCATGGAATTGCGCAAGTTGCGCGAGGACAAGGGCATGACGGCCGAGCAGGTGGCCGAGCGCCTCCTCGTCTCCCAGTCGAAGATCAGCCGGCTGGAGAACGGTCGGCGTTCGATCAGTCAGCGCGATGTCCGCGACCTGTGCGACGTGTACGAGGTCGAGGACCGCCGGCTCGTCGACTCCCTGATGCAGATGGCCAAGGACTCGCGCCAGCAGGGCTGGTGGCACGCCTTCGGCGACATCCCGTACAGCGTCTACATCGGCCTGGAGACGGACGCCGCCAGCCTGCGCACGTACGAGCCCCAGATGGTCCCGGGACTGCTCCAGACCCCGGACTACGCCCAGGCCCTGATCCGCGGCGCGTTGCCCGAGACCGCGCCGCAGGACGTGGAGAAGCGCGTCCAGGTCCGGATGCACCGTCAGAAGCGGCTGTCCGAGACGGACAACAACAATCCGGACGTCGGTCCGCTCCGCCTGTGGGCGGTCATCGACGAGGCGGCACTGCGCCGGCACGTGGGCGACGCGCAGTTGATGATCCGACAGCTGGAGTACTTGATAGAGCGCTCGGAGGAGCCGTACATCACGGTGCAGGTGATGCCGTTCTCGATGGGGGCGCACCCCGGCGTGAACGGCCAGTACGCGATTCTGGAATTCCCCGACGCCTCGGACTCGACCGTCGTCTACATCGAGGGCGTCACGAGCGATCTGTACTTGGAGAAGGCCAATGACGTTCAGAAGTACAGCGTGATGTACGAGCACCTTCGCGCCCAGGCCCTCAACGTCGACCAGACCCGGCAGTTCATCTCGGAGATCATCAAGCACTACGCCGGCAAGTAGCGACAAATGGGGAGGAATCAGTCCTGGTGACAAGGGGGGCCGTACGGTACACCGTCGCTCCCCGGCCACATAAGACCTGACCTGAATATGCCACTCGGTCGAGTGAACGGCCCCTTCAGCCGTCGGAAGGTGCGGGTAGCGTCGATCACGTCAGCCGGGGAATTGGCCGACACGCCATCGGAACTACTCGCCGAACCGGAGAAAAACATGGCTATTCGTCAGGGCGCCACGGAAAACTGGACCAAGTCCTCTTACTCCGGAGGAAACGGCGCCTGCGTCGAGGTCAAGTCCCCCGTGATGGAATCCATCGCCGTCCGTGACTCGAAGGTGCAGGACGGACCGTCGCTCACCTTCGCGCCGGGTTCCTGGAACTCGTTCGTCGCGGACGTCGTCGAGGGTCGGCCGGGGCGCCTCGTCTGAACGTCGAGGCGACCTTGCCGACGACCCCCACCGCCGCGTCGCCGGCGCCACCCGCGTCGCCGGCACCACAGGCACCACAGGCACCACAGGCACCACAGGCACCACAGGCACCACAGGCACCACAGGCACCACAGGCACCAACAGCTTCACCGGCACCACCCGCACCACCCATCGGAGCCCTCTCGACCGACCCGCCGTCTTGGCCGAGGGGGCTCCGTCGTGTCCGCGCCCCGGGTCAGCGCAGCTGATCCACGTACCGGTCGGTGCCCGGCACGGTGGGGATGAACGGCGCGACCAACTCAACCCGCCCCAGTCCCGTCTCCGCGACCTCGGTCTCCCAGCCCCGGAACCGGTCCCAGCAGGTCCGCGGGTCGGTCTCCAGGAACCACAGCAGTGTCAGCCGGGTGTCGACCCCCTCGACCTGCTTGACGTACGTCATCCGGTCGCCGGGCAGCGGTGTCGGCCGGAAGATCGTCACCATCGCCGCGGGCCCTCCCGCCAGCCGCTTCGGCAGGGCCCGCGAGCGCAGCCACTCCAGCAGTTCGGCCCGCTGTTCGGGCCCGTCGGCGTCGACGACCTGGAGGACCAGGCCGGCGTACGGGTGGTCGAGGGCGTGGAAGTCCCGGGGCCCGGCGGCGCCGTCCCGGTAGACCGTGGCCGCGTGGTCCTGGAAGGCCGTGAAGACGTGGGTGCGGTCCTGGTAGACGCGTCCGTCTCGGTTGAGGCGCTTGTTGATGCCGACGGTCCACTTCATGTGCTCGTCGTAGCGACCCCGGGTGACCCAGTACGTGGAGAGGTAGCAGCCGGCGCCGACCGGCTGCGCCACCGCCGACTTCTCGGGGTAGCGCAGCTCCTGGAGGTCCCGCGTGGCCACCCAGCGGCGTCCGGCGTACATCCAGGGCATGGCCATGGCGCCCGCGTAGTAGTGGTCGTCCTCGTACCAGCGGTTGTACGCGTGCTCGTGTCCGGGATGCGGCTCCACCATGGTGATCAGCGCGTGCCCGGGGCGGACCCCGTAGGGGCCGACGGCGGCGAGCGCGGCGTAGTCGTCGGGGCGGGTGTCCGGTGCGTGCTCCTGCTCTTCTGCGGTCATGACACCGGTGTATCTGATGCCGCGTCAGTTGAGGAGGGGCGGGCGGGCCCGAACCGCGCACGGGACGCGGAACGTCGGGTTCGACACCGTCCGGATCGGCCGGTGCGCTCACTGCCCGGCGGGGCAGGACCGCGTCCCGGAGGGAAGCCGGCCGTCGACCAGGAAGTGGTTCGCGTACTCGCGTACGCACGGGGATTCCGCGTACCCGGTGTGCCCGTCGCCCTTGAAGTCGAGGATCACCGCCGAGCCCAGCCGGCGGGCCGTCTCCTCGGTCCATTCGTACGGGGTCGCCGGGTCGCCGCGCGTGCCGACGAGCAGCATGCGCGGGGCCCCGGGGTCGTCGATCTTCCGGATGAAGTCCGTGCCGGGCGGTCGGCCGTAGCAGGACAGGACGGTCAGCAGCTGGTTCGGCCCGAAGATCCGCGATGCCGCGAGGAACTCGTCCCGCAGGCCCTCGACCTCCTTGCGGACCGCCGCCGGGGTGGCCGTGTCGTCGCCCCGGTCCGGGTCGTCGGCGCAGTTCACGGCGGTCTGCGCGGCCGGCCCGTTGTCGGCGGGCACCTTCACCTGACCCCCGTCGCCGCCCTCGCCCCCGCCCCCGCCCTCGTCTTCATCCTGATCCTGCGGCGGCGGCTCCATCGGGCCGCCCAACTGGAGCAGTCCGATCGGGTCACCGCGCTCGACCTCCTTGAGGCCGTCCGCGAGCGCGGGCCACAGCTTGCGCGAGTACAGGGCGGTGCCGACGGACGCGACCACGTCCTGCCCGGTGAAGTGCGAACCGTCCTGCCCGACCAGCGGTTCCACGTCGAGCCGGGCCACGAGCGCGTCGACCTTCCGCTTGGCGGTACGGGTGTTCGTGCCGTACACGCAGTCGCTCTGGCGGGTGCACCAGCCGAGGAAGTGGTCGAGGGCGCGCTGCTGCCCGCGCGCCGACATCAGGGCCTGCTCGGCGAGCGGCTCGGTGAGGGTGTCGACCCCGTCGAGGACCATGCGGCCGGTCGTGCGGGGGAACTGCGCGGCGTACACGGCGCCGAGCCGGGTGCCGTAGGAGAAGCCGAGGTAGTCGAGTTTCTCCGCGCCGAGGGCCCGGCGGATGACGTCCATGTCGCGGGAGACGTTCACGGTGCCGATGTACGGGAGCACCGGGCCGGAGTGCAGTGCGCACCGCCGGGCCACGGCCCGCAGGGCGGCGAGCCGTCCGGCGGCGTCGTGCGGGGCGATGGCGGGGTCGGTCTCCTGTGAGCCGCCGCAGGAGACGGGCTCGCTGTGCCCGACGCCTCGGGGGTCGAAGGTGACGAGGTCGCGGTGCTTGCCGAGGTCGGCGAAGAGGGTGGGGTCGGCGGCGAGGGAGGCGATGCCGGGGCCGCCGGGGCCGCCGAAGTTCAGCAGGACCGGCCCGCGGGACGCGCCCTGTGTCGCGGGTATCCGGGCCACGGCCAGGGTGACCGTGCCCTTCGCCGGGGCGGCGTGGTCCAGCGGCACGTCCAGCGTCCCGCACCGCATGCCGTCGGGTACCGGCCGTTCGGGGCAGTGGCCCCAGCGGATGTGGGGCGGCGCGGGTCCGTCGGTGGCCGGCGGGGTCGCGCCCAACGACACCAGCACGAGCCCGCAGGCCGCGACGGCGGCACGGAACCAACCACGGGTCAGGCGCACGAGCCCTCCTCGGGCAAACCCCCCTACCCTGCCGGCCCACCCTAACCGCGGCCCGCCGACTCGGCCCGCCGGCGGCTCGGGTCCCGGCGGGCCCGGCCGGTCCGGCGGGTTTCCGGCTCGGCCCCGCTCAGCCCCGGCCGCGGTAGAGCGCGTTGACCTCGCGGTCGAACTCGCGCGCCACCACGCCCCGCTTCAGCTTCAGCGAAGGCGTCAGGTGGCCTCGCGCCTCGGTGAACTCGCCCGGCAGCACGACGAAGCGTCGGATCGATTCCGCGCGCGACACCAGCTGGTTCGCCTCGTCCACCGCCCGTTGTACGTCGGCCCGCAGTTCCTCGTCCTCGACGAGTTCCCGCATCGGCATGGTGGTCTTCTTCCGCATCTGCCGCCAGTGCGCGAGCCCCTCCGGCTCCAGGGTGACCAGTGCCGCCACGTACGGCCGGTTGTCGCCGACGACCATGCACTGGCCGACCAGGGGGTGGGCGCGCAGCCGGTCCTCCAGGACGGCCGGGGCGACGTTCTTGCCGCCGGAGGTGATGATCATGTCCTTCTTGCGGCCGGTGATCGTCAGGTAGCCGTCCCGGTCCAGTTCGCCGATGTCCCCGGTCGGGAACCAGGCGCCCGGCTCCGCCCAGGCCACGTTCCAGTACCCGGCGAAGACGTGGCGCCCCCGCAGCAGCACCTCGCCGTCGTCGGCGATCCGTACCGCCGTCCCGGGGAGCGGCCATCCGACGGTTCCCAGCCGGGGCTTCAGCGGCGGGGTGATGGTGGAGGCGGCGGTCGTCTCGGTCAGTCCGTAGCCCTCGAAGACCTCGACTCCGGCGCCGGTGTAGAAGGCGGCGAGCCGCCGTCCGAGGGGTGAGCCGCCGCTCAGGACGTAGCGGACGCGTCCGCCCAGGGCCGCCCGGATCCGTCGGTAGACGAGCGGGTCGTACAGGGCGTGTGCCGCGCGCAGTCCGAGACCCGGGGCGTTGCCCTCGACCGCCTCGCCGAAGCGCTCCGCGATCCGGGCGGCACGGTCGAAGGACGAGGCCCGGCCCATGCGCTCGGCGGTGGCCCGCGCGGTGTTGTAGACCTTCTCCAGCACGTAGGGGATGGCGAGGAGGAACGTCGGGCGGAAGCCCGCCAGGTCCGCCAGCAGGTCGTCCGTGGCGATGCTCGGCGCGTGGCCCAGTTTCACCCGCGCCCGCAGACATCCGACGGCCACCATCCGCCCGAACACGTGGGACAGCGGCAGGAAGAGGAGAGTCGACGCGGGTTCCTCGGTTTCGGCCCGGAAGACGGGGTGGAGGAGCTCGACCGCGTTGTCGACCTCGGCGAAGAAGTTGCCGTGCGTCAGTACGCAGCCCTTGGGCTGCCCGGTGGTCCCCGACGTGTACACGAGCGTCGCCACGTCGTGGGGCGTACGGCCTCTTCTGCGTTCGTGCACCAGCGCGTCGGGGATGTGTTCCCCGGCCTTGACGAGGCGGGCCACGGCCCCCGTGTCGAACTCCCACAGGTGCGCCAGCCACGGCAGGTTCCCGCGCTCGCCGCTGATGATCCGCGCCTGCACGGTGTCCTCGACGGCGCAGGCCACGGCTCCGGAATCATGGATGATCCAGCGCGCCTGGAGGGCGGAGGAGGTGGGGTAGATCGGTACGGTGACCAGCCCGGCGGCCCAGCCCGCGAAGTCCAGCAGCGTCCATTCGTACGTGGTCCGCGCCATGATGGCGAGCCGGTCGCCGGGGCGCAGCCCTTCCGCGATCAGGCCCTTGGCCACGGCGAGGACCTCGGCCGCGAACTCGGCGGCACTCACGTCCCGCCAGGCGCCGTCCGGCCCCTTGCGGGCGAGCACGGCCTCGCCGGGGGCCTGCGCGGCGTTGTCGAAGGGGATGTCCCCCAGTGATCCGTGCGGGGGCGGCCCCACCAGCGCGGGCACGACCACCTCGCGCACCTCACCGTCGATCACGGTCTTGACGGGTTCGACGAGTTTCGGCCCGGCCTGCTGCACGACAGTGCTCACGGCGCGCGCTCCTTCGGTTCGGCAGGAGTTACCGCCGGTAATTTACGCACGGGTAACTGCCGCTGACCACCCCCCGCACACGCTCCGACCGGCACATTCCCACCTCGCACACAGCACGCACACACCGCGGACCCGCCCTCCGAGGGAGCCGCACCGGCCCGCCCGGGGAGCGCGGCCCTCGGACCGTCACCCCTGTGTGGCGCGGTGGAGGTCGCGAAGCAGGGCGATCTCGGCCCCGTGGTGCAGGAGTTCCTGGTTGACCCACCAGACGATGTCGACGAACGGCTCCTCCGCGTCACTGCCGTGCGGGTAGGTGCAGTACCCCACGGTGTCCAGCGCGGCGTCCTCCACACCCGCGAGCGCCTTCCGCCAGGCCCCGGAGGCCGCCTCGAAGTCCGCGACCGCCGTGGCGACGTCGCCCTTGACCCGGTAGTCGTCCCGGGTCAGCGCCCGACTGCCGGCCACGTGGTCGGCCCGCAGCGTCAGCATTTCGGTGAGGTGGCTCAGGCGCCAGGCGATGGTGGTGAACGGAGGCGGCGCGGGGTGCGGGTAGGGCGCGGCGTCCCGCCCCCACTCGCCGGCGCCGGCCAGGTGGGTCGCCCTCGCCCCCGGCCCTTCCGAGCGCCGACGCACCGACCAGCAGTCCGCCACCGGCTCCCAGAGGTACTCCTCGTCGGTCATCGGGCCGACCTCGGTGTCCGACCCGTCGCCGCTGTCCATGACGGGCCCGGCCAGCCGGCCCAGCAGGCGCTCGCGGGCGAACTCGAACTGCTCCAGCAGGGGGGTCACACGGGAGGGGGTCTCGGGGGATGGGCTCACGGGGTCACTCCTGTGGATGAACGGCTCGCCCCGAGGCGGGGGGCGATCGGGTGACCCGCCAGGCTGTCACAGGCTCCGCGGCACCGCGCCTCGATTACGCGCGAGGCGCCTCAGCCGCCCGCGCCGCCGCACACGTCCCCGTCCGTATCCCCGCGTTCGCCCCCGTGCTCGTCCCCGTGCTCGTCCTCGTACGCGCCCTCGTACGCGCCCTCGTGCTCGGCGGGGTCGAGGGCGCGGTGCGAGAGCAGGGGCTCACAGTCGCCGCAGAGCGCCTTCGGGTCGGCCGACCGGAAGCAGCGTTCACAGCCGTCGCAGGTGATCAACGGGTCCGGCGGGACGTGGCGCGGCCTGACCGGGGCCGGCGGGAGCACGGGCGGCAGGGACTTCTCCAACCGGAAGGCGAGCAGGGACGCCGCGTGCCGCAGGGGATGCGGGAGGTCCGAGGTCAGCGCCTGCTCCACCGCCTCCGGATGGATCCCGCGCTCGAACCAGGACGAGACCCGGGGCGCGAGACGGTGAACGTCCTCCTCGGACAGCAACAGCCGGGCGTCGACGCGACGCAGCCCCGCCAACAGGTCGACGGCGACCGGGTCGAGGGACGCCTCGGGCTCGGGCTCGGCCTCGACCTCGGGCTCCGGCTCCGGCTCCGGCTCCGGCTCGGCCTCACGCTCCGGCTCGACCTCGCGCTCCGGCTCCGGCTCCGGCTCGGCGGACTCCCGGCCCGGCTCCTCGAACCCCTCGAACTCCCAGGGCTCCTCGAACCCCTTGAACTCCCAGGGCTCCTCGAACCCCTCGAACCCCTCGGGCACCTCGAACCCCTCGGGGAACGGCCCGCACACCCCCGGCTCCGGCGCCCGCTCCACCCGAGACCGACGAGGCGGACGGGCCGCCCGAGGTGGGCGAGGAGGGCGCGCCGGTCGCGCGGCCCGGACGCCGGCCTCGGGTACCGCACCCGGCTGGTTGTGCCAGTACGTGAGGGTGACCATCCGCCCGTTCGGCAGCCGGACGACATTCCGCTCCAGGTACCCGTGCGCCTCCAACTCCCTCAGCGCGGAGGCGAGTCGGCTCACGCCTTCGGGGAAGCGCCCGGACAGCGCCTTGATCCCGACCGGCGAACCGGCGCGCAGCGACTGGATGTAGAGCCCGACCCCGCGCGCCAGCCCGGAGAGTTGCCGGTGTTGGGCGAGGTGGTTCCCGACCACCGTGTAGTGCGAGGTGTGTCGGGTGGTGACGTGCTGGACGCCGGATCGGTGGGTCGCCGGGCGAACCCGGGACGACGCGCGCGGGGGCGCGTTAAGCTGCCGCATATCCATGGGGGAAGGTTTGTCTTCCTTGATGGTCAGGCCCTCGTCCGGGATGCCAGTCCCGGCGGGGGCCGTCTCGTGTTCTGGAGTTGTCGCGGTGAGCATATGTCAGGCAACCCCACCGAAATCCAGCCCGGTTGGCACGGTTCACCCGTCCGAGCGACGGGAGGCCGGGAGGGTTGGTCGGGGTCATTTCACCCTCTTCGTACTTGGAAGTACCAGGGTCAGGACGCGCCGGATTCCGGTCGACCGAGATCCGGCCCCGAGCCGGTCTTTCGCAGGGAGAATCCCACCCAAAACACCCTCGCGGAATCACCCGGACGGGAGCCCCGCGGACCCCCGGCCACCGGCGGCCGGCCGAGCGGTCGGGCCGCGAAGCACCGGTACGCCCCCGAGTACGGGAAAACACCGCGACCCCCGCCCGGACGGGGGCGGGGGTCGCGATGAGTACGCGTCCTGCGAGCGACGAGCGCCCGCACAGCCGGACAGCCGGACGGCCGGACGGCCGGTCAGGCAATCAAGCGGTCGGACGGTGAGCAGTCGGACGGTGAGCGGTCAGGCCGCGACCGGAACCGGGGCCTCGGCGCGCTCGTCGGAACGCTCCTCGGACGGCTCGTCGAGCGGGGAGGACGACGCGGTGACGTAGGCCTCCTTGTCCAGGATCCCCTCGCGGGCCGAGACGATGACCGGGACGACGGCCTGGCCGGCGACGTTGGTTGCGGTGCGCATCATGTCGAGGATCGGGTCGATCGCCATCAGCAGGCCCACGCCCTCCAGGGGCAGGCCCAGGGTGGAGAGGGTCAGGGTCAGCATGACCGTGGCGCCCGTCAGACCGGCCGTGGCGGCGGAGCCGACCACCGACACGAAGGCGATGAGCACGTACTCCTTGATGCCCAGCTGCACGTCGAAGATCTGCGCGATGAAGATCGCGGCGAGCGCGGGGTAGATCGCGGCGCAGCCGTCCATCTTGGTGGTGGCACCGAACGGGACCGCGAAACTCGCGTACTCCTTCGGGACGCCGAGGCGCTCGGTGACCTTCTGGGTGACGGGCATGGTGCCGACCGAGGAGCGGGAGACGAAGGCCAGCTGGATGGCCGGCCAGGCGCCCTTGAAGAACTGGATCGGGTTGACCTTGGCGACCGTGGCGAGGAGCAGCGGGTAGACGCCGAACATCACGAGCGCCGAGCCGATGTAGACGTCGGCGGTGAAGGTGGCGTACTTGCCGATCAGGTCCCAGCCGTAGGTGGCGATGGCGGTGCCGATGAGGCCGACGGTGCCGATGGGCGCGAGGCGGATGACCCACCACAGGGCCTTCTGCAGGAGCTCCAGCACGGACTCGGCGAGGCTCAGTACGGGCTGTGCCTTGCTGCCGAGCTGGAGGGCGGCGATGCCGGCGACGGCGGCCATGAAGACGATCTGGAGCACGTTCAGCTCGGTGAACGGCGTGATGACGTCGGTGGGGACGATGCCGGTCAGGAAGTCGATCCAGGAGCCCTGGTGCTTGGGCAGCTTGCCGTCCTGCGGGGTGAGGCCGGTGCCGGCGCCCGGGTTGGTCAGGAGGCCGATGGCGAGGCCTATGCCCACCGCGATCAGCGACGTGATCATGAACCAGAGCAGCGTGCGGGAGGCGAGCCGGGCGGCGTTGTTCACCTTCCGCAGGTTGGTGATGGACACCAGGATCGCGAAGAAGACGAGCGGGGCGACGGCCAGCTTCAGCAGCTGGACGAAGATGTCGCCGACCTGCTCCAGGGTGGTCTTGAGCCAGCTGACGTCCTGGCTCTTGGCGAGCCAGCCGAACAGGACACCGAGCACGAGACCGGTGACGATCTGCGCCCAGAAGGGGAACTTGAACCTGGCCTTGGCGGGAGCCTGGGCCTGGGGGGTCTCGGACACGGACACTCTCCGGGGGACGCACGGGGAAACGGGGTGATGGTTCTGCGGTGATGCGGTGCGGCAGCCAGAAGGGGGCCGGCCGGGGACCGCTGCTGTATCGATTCAGCTCAACTCGGTGACAACGGTTCAGCGACAGCAACAGGCCGCGGACACGCGGCGGCAGAGGTCGACGTGCAGGCGCGCCACGAGCGGGACGCTCGCGGTCATCTGGTGCGCAGCTGTGGTCAACATGTTGAACACGCTAACACTTCGCCTTTGAGATTCTCAAAGGCGCCCTTTGAGCCAGGCCGGCGCGGGACTCGCGCCGCCCGTTCCGGGAAACACCAACGCCCCAGCGTCACGGGCGGTATTCCCGTTGCTGGGGCGGTTCGGTGTGTGATGAAACCAACAGGGGCCCGAGCCCCCGCGTACTAGCTCACGCGGGCCGCGTCATCGGCCGAGTCCTCCTGGCTGCGGTTCGCGGCCAGCTTCTCCTTCGCACCCGTGACGCGTCCGGAGATCTGCACGGACATCTCGTCACGCTGCTTGCGCAGCAGCACGAAGGAGAGCGGAGCGGACAGCACGAGGGCGAGCAGCACGAGCCACGCGACGTTGGCGTCACCCAGCCCGGAGGGCACCCAGCCCAGACGCACCAGTGCGGCGACGAGGACGAGACATCCGACGAAGATGCCCAGGCGCATCGCGGTGTAGCGGATCGTCGCGCTCGGCTTGAGGGACACGGTGACCCCTTCTCTCTCGTCTTCGTGCATCGACAGGTGCCCGTCCAGTGAAGCACGCCGGGCCCCCGCTCCGGCCCGCCGGGGTCAGTGCGGCGGGCCGGGGCGGGACTCAGTGCAGCGGCAGCAGGAAGGTGATGTCGTCGCGGTCGTCGCCGGGTGCGACGCGGATGGCGTCGGGGACGCGGCCGACCTCCTTGTAGCCGCAGGCCGCGTAGAAGCGCTCCAGGCCGAGGCCGCCGCGGGCGCCGAGGCGGATGGCCTCGATGCCGTCGAGGGTGCGCGCGGAGTCGGCGAGGGCCGCCATCAGCTCCCGGCCGGCGCCCCGCCCCTGGAGGGCGGGGGCGACCATCACGGTGTACGCCCAGACCCAGTGCCGTTGGAGGCGGTGGGCGTTGAAGGCGAGGAACGCGGTGGCGGTGACGCGGCCCTCCTCGTCGCGTCCGACGAGGAGGCGCATGCGGCCTTCGGCGATGGCCGCGAGGTGCTCGACCAGTTCGGGCCGTACGACGTCCGCGGTCACGGGCGGTACGAACCCCACCGCGCCGCCGGTGTTGGTGACGTCGGTCCACAGCTCGATGATCCCGTCGCGCAGGGCCGCGTCGATCACGGGATCGAAGGTAAAGGTAAGGGCCATATCCGAAGACTAGCCATTACACGCGCTGTCGGGCAAAGAGGTTGACGGCCGAACGCGCGTCAGGCCCCGGTCCCTGACGGGACCGGGGCCTGACGGCGGGCCGACGAAGCGGCTCGAAGCACGCGCGGAGTGCGACGCGGGGCGCGACGCGGAGCGCGGCGCCGGATGCGGGGCGTCAGACGCGCATGGCCTGCGGCGTCTCGCGCAGGCCCGCCTCCGGGCCCGGGTACTCGCGGATGATCTCGTAGCGCGTGTTCCGCTCGACCGGGCGGAAGCCGGCCTCGCGGATGAGCTCCAGGAGGTCGTCGCGACCCAGCTTGTTCGGGGTGCCGTAGTTGTCGGCGTCGTGCGTGATCTTGTACTCGACGACCGAGCCGTCCATGTCGTCCGCGCCGTGCTGGAGCGCGAGCTGTGCGGTCTGCACGCCGTGCATCACCCAGAACACCTTGACGTGCGGCACGTTGTCGAAGAGCAGCCGGGAGACGGCGAAGGTCTTCAGCGCCTCGGCGCCCGTCGCCATCGTCGTCCGCGCCTGGAGCTTGTTGCGGACCTTGCCGTCCTTCATGTCCACGAAGTCGTGCTGGTAGCGCAGCGGGATGAAGACCTGGAAACCGCCGGTCTCGTCCTGGAGCTCGCGCAGCCGCAGCACGTGGTCCACGCGGTGGCGCGGCTCCTCGATGTGCCCGTAGAGCATCGTCGCGGGGGTCTTCAGCCCCTTGGAGTGCGCCAGCCGGTGGATGCGCGACCAGTCTTCCCAGTGGGTGCGGTGGTCGACGATGTGCTGCCGCACCTCCCAGTCGAAGATCTCGGCGCCGCCGCCGGTCAGCGACTCCAGACCCGCCTCGATCAGCTCGTCCAGGATGTCGGAGGCCGACATCCCGGAGATCGTCTCGAAGTGGTGGATCTCGGTGGCCGTGAACGCCTTCAGCGAGACGCTCGGCAGGGCCTCCTTGAGCGCGGAGAGCGAGCGCGGGTAGTAGCGCCACGGCAGGGTCGGGTGCAGGCCGTTGACGATGTGCAGTTCGGTGAGGTTGTCGTTCTCCATGGCCTTGGCCAGGCGGACGGCTTCCTCGATGCGCATCGTGTACGCGTCCTTCTCGCCCGGCTTGCGCTGGAACGAGCAGTACGCGCAGGACGCGGTGCACACGTTCGTCATGTTGAGGTGACGGTTGACGTTGAAGTGGACGACGTCGCCGTTCTTGCGCGTGCGCACCTCGTGGGCGAGGCCGCCGAGCCAGGCCAGGTCGTCCGACTCGTAGAGGGCGATGCCGTCCTCACGCGTCAGCCGCTCGCCGGAGCGGACCTTCTCCTCCAGCTCGCGCTTGAGCCCAGCGTCCATCCCGGTCGTCTCCTCTACGTGTCCTGCACTGCACTACATGTCCCGCACTGCCTGCAACCGCCGCGACCCACCGTACTCTCAGGCCTCTTCGGGCAGCTCCCCGACCCGGTTCTCCCACTTCGTGGAGAGCACGATCGTGGTGCGGGTGCGGGAGACGCCCTTGGTGCCGGACAGCCTCCGGATGATCTTCTCCAGGCCGTCCACGTCGCTGGCGCGCGCCTTCAACATGAAGGAGTCGTCGCCGGCGATGAACCAGCAGTCCTCGATCTCCGGCAGGTCCTTGAGCCGGCGCGCCACGTCCTCGTGGTCGGCGGCGTCGGAGAGGGAGATGCCGATCAGCGCCGTGACGCCGAGGCCGAGCGAGGCCGAGTCCACGGTCGCGCGGTAGCCCGTGATCACGCCCGCGGTCTCCAGGCGGTTGATCCGGTCGGTGACGCTGGGGCCGGAGAGACCCACGAGACGGCCCAGCTCCGCGTACGAGGCACGCCCGTTCTCCCGGAGTGCCTGGATGAGCTGCCTGTCCACCGTGTCCATTTATATGGAGCCTTCCATTATTCGGCGATCCTGCAAGTCTAGGTATAGAATCTAAGGCACACAGGGTCAACACCCTGTGAATCTTTTCAACAGATCAATGACGATCTTCAGGAGTGGTTTTCACCGTGTACACGATCGAGATGGCCTACGCGCACATGCGACAGCTCCAGGAGCTGGCCAACCGATCCCGCACCGACCAGCCGTCCGCCGCGCAGCGCGTGGACAAGACCCGCAAGCCGCGCAGCGCCAAGAAGCGCTAGTCACCGCCGCCTGCCCCCTGGGGAGCGCGGGAGCCTCCCAGCTCCCCCTCCCAACGGCGATACAGCCGGTGCGGCACCCCTGCCGCGTCCAGCACTCGCCCCGCGACGAAGTCCACCAGATCCTGGATGTGCGTCGCACCCGCGTAGAAGGCCGGAGAGGCGGGCAGCACGATCGCGCCCGCCTCGTCCAGCGCCACCAGCTGCTTCAACGTCTGCCCGCTCAGCGGGGTCTCGCGTACCGCGACCACCAGTCGGCGCCGCTCCTTGAGCGTCACGCTCGCGACCCGCTGGAGCAGGTCCTTCGACAGCCCCAGCGCGACCCCCGCCACGCACGCCGTCGACGCCGGCACGATCAGCATCCCCTTGACCGGGTACGAGCCCGAGCTCGGTCCGGCCGCCAGGTCCCCCGCCGCCCAGTGGCGCACGCCGTCCAGGTCGAGCCCCGTGAAGGTGCCCGGCTTGCCGTCCGCCCCGCGCCCCAGCCACTCGGCCAGATCGTTCCGCCAGTGCGCGTCGCGGAAGGCGATCCCGGTCTCGTCCAACAGGGTGAGCCGAGAGGCCCGGCTCACCACCAGGTCCACGCCCTCGCCCGCCGCGAGGAGTCCCCGGATCACGGCCGCCGCGTACGGCGTCCCGGACGCCCCGGAAACCCCGACCACCCACGGGGTGCGCTTGCCCTCAGTCATACCTCCGAGACTATCCGGCCACGGCACGCGGGCACTCGATAAGGTGTCCGCACGTCCCAGGGGGTGGGACGCGGGGACAAGGGGGCAGCAGTGAGCACGAGCGTGGACGAGACCTGGACCCGGACCCACCGGGCCAAGGCCGCCGCCCGATTGATGCTGGGATGGGTGGCCCTGCTCTGGTTGCTGGAGGCGGTCGACTTCGTCACCGGCCACGCACTCGACGCGTACGGGATCGAGGCACGCGAACCGGGGAGTCTCCTGCGGGCCCCCCTGGCGGCGTTCCTGCACTTCGGCTTCGCACACGTGGCGTCCAACAGCGTGCCGCTGCTGGTGTTCGGCTTCGTCGCCGCCCTCGGGGGCATCCGTCGCTTTCTGGCCGTCTGCGCCCTGATCATCGCGGCCGACGGCCTCGGCACCTGGCTGATCTCACCGCCGAACACCCTCACCGCCGGCGCCTCCGGCGTGGTCTTCGGGCTCTTCGGCTACGTCGTCGTCCGCGGCTTCGTCGAACGCAAGGTCCTCGGCATCGCGGTGGGACTGGCGATCGGCCTCTACTGGGGCGCCACCGCCCTGTCCGGCATCCTGCCCATGACCCCCGGGGTCAGCTGGCAGGGACACCTCTGCGGCCTCGTGGCGGGCGTGGTCACGGCTCTGTTCTTCCGCCGCCCCGACCGCCGCGCGGCGCTCGCCCCCGGGGTGCTCTAGATCCTCAGACCCCGCACGACGAGGTCCAGCAGCGCGCAGACGAACAACGCGATGCCGATGAAGCCGTTCACCGTGAAGAAGGCCCGGTTCAGGCGGGACAGGTCGTGCGGCTTCACGATGGTGTGCTCGTAGACGAAGGCCGCGACGACGATCAGCAGGCCGAACCAGAAGATCGGGCCCGCGCCCGTCGCCACCGCGTACCAGGCCAGCAGGCCGGTGGTCACCACGTGCGCCCCGCGCGCGCCCCACAGGGCCGCCGGGATGCCGAAGCGGGCCGGGACCGAGCGGACGCCCTCCGCACGGTCGGCCGCCACGTCCTGGCAGCCGAAGATCAGATCGAAGCCGCCGATCCACACGCCGACCGCGAGGCCCAGGATCACCGCGTCCCAGGACCACTCGCCGGTGATCGCCAGCCAGGCGCCGATCGGCCCGATCGCCTGGGCCAGGCCCAGGATGGCGTGCGGGAAGTCCGTGAAGCGCTTCCCGTACGGGTAGACCACCATCGGGACCACCGCGAGCGGCGCGAGCATCAGGCACAGCGGGTTCAGCAGCGCCGCCGAGCCGAGGAACACGACCAGCGCGACGCCGGCCCCCGTCCAGGCGGTCCGCACCGACACGGCGCCCGTGACGAGTTCCCGCCCGGCGGTGCGGGGATTGCGGGCGTCGATCTCCCGGTCGATGATCCGGTTGGCGGCCATCGCGAAGGTCCGCAGCCCCACCATGCACACGGTGACGAGCAGCAGCCGGCCCCAGTGCACGGTCCCGTCGAGCTCGAACATCGCGGTCAGGGCGGCGATGTAGGCGAAGGGCAGCGCGAAGACCGAGTGCTCGATCATCACCAGGCGCAGGAAGGCCTTCGCCTTGTTGCCGGTCTGCGGCGCCGGGCCGGGGCCGACGACGCCTTCGGCAGCCGAGGTCATACGAGACTCCTCCGGAACGCTTCGATGTCGGCCAGCAGTCGTGCGCCGGGCAGCGGCCCGGTCTCCAGGCTCTGCGCCGGCCCGTCGTGGCCCTCGGGCGGGGTGACGTGGGCGGTGAAGGCCCAGTCGTCGCCCGTCGGACGGCCCTCCAGGCGCAGCACGTCGCCCGCTTCGACGGTGAACGGCGCGGCCCCGGCGAGACCGGCGAGGAGCCGCTCCGCGAAGTCCTCGGCCTCGATGTCGCGCAGGCCCGGCAGTTCGAAGCCGTCGCCCTCGCCGTCCTCGACGTCGGTGAGCAGCGCCCAGACGTTCCCGGGGCCGGCGAACTCCTCCGGCGAGACGCCGGCCTGTTCGGCCGCCGCCCGGACGCCCTCGTCCGCCGCGTCGAGTTCCGGGCGCACGAGCGCCACGTAGGTGGTGTCGTCCCCGATGAAGAGCTCGGGGCCGCCCACCGCGATCGGGCTCACAGTCCGTACTCCTTCCAGCGGCTGTCCACGAGGGCCGCCGTCGCCGGGTCGGACTCCACCATGTCGGGCCAGCCGCCGTCGCGGGTGTAGCCCTCCTCGGGCAGCTTCCGTGTGGCGTCGATGCCCGCCTTGCCGCCCCAGAACTGCTGGTAGGAGGCGTGGTCCAGGTGGTCGACGGGTCCTTCCACGACGGTCAGGTCGCGGGAGTAGTCGGTGTTGCCGAGCGCCCGCCAGGAGACCTCGTGCAGGTCGTGGACGTCGCAGTCCTTGTCCACCACGATGATCAGCTTGGTCAGCGACATCATGTGGGCGCCCCAGATGGCGTGCATGACCTTCTGCGCGTGCTTCGGGTACTTCTTGTCGATCGAGACGATCGCGCAGTTGTGGAAGCCGCCCGACTCGGGGAGGTGGTAGTCCACGATGTCCGGCACGATGATCTTGAGCAGGGGCAGGAAGAAGCGTTCGGTGGCGCGACCGAGCGGACCGTCCTCGGTCGGCGGACGGCCGACGACGATCGACTGGAGCAGCGGACGCCTGCGCATCGTCACGCAGTCGATGGTCAGCGCGGGGAACGGTTCCTGCGGCGTGTAGAAGCCGGTGTGGTCGCCGAACGGGCCCTCGGGCAGCATCTCGCCCGGCTCCAACCAGCCCTCGATGACGACCTCGGCGTTGGCCGGCACCTGGAGGGGGACCGTCTTGCAGTCGACCATCTCGATGCGCTTGCCCGCCACGAAGCCGGCGAAGAGGTACTCGTCGATGTCGCCGGGCAGCGGCGCGGTGGACGCGTACGTCACGGCCGGCGGACACCCGAAGGCGATGGCGACGGGCAGCCGCTCGCCCCGGGCCGCGGCGACCGCGTAGTGGTTGCGGCTGTCCTTGTGGATCTGCCAGTGCATGCCGATGGTGCGCTTGTCGTGCCGCTGGAGGCGGTACAGGCCGAGGTTGCGCACGCCCGTCTCCGGGTGCTTGGTGTGCGTCAGGCCGAGGTTGAAGAAGGACCCGCCGTCCTTGGGCCAGGTGAAGAGGGCCGGCAGCAGGTCCAGGTCCACGTCGTCGCCGGTGAGCACGACCTCCTGGACGGGCGCGTCGCCCTTCACCTTCCGCGGCGGCACGTGCACCATCGAGCCCAGCTTGCCGAAGGCCTCGCGGACGCCGATGAAGCCCTGGGGAAGCTCGGGCTTGAGCAGCCCGCCGATCTTCTCGCTGATCTCCGCGTACGACTTCAGGCCGAGGGCCTTCAGGAGCCGGCGGTCGGTGCCGAAGACGTTCATGGCCAGCGGCATCGCCGAGCCCTTGACGTTCTCGAAGAGCAGCGCGGGCCCGCCCGCTTTGTTCACTCTGTCGACGATCTCCCCGATCTCCAGATACGGGTCGACTTCGGCCTTGATGCGCTTGAGGTCGCCCTCCCGCTCCAGAGCCCGGAGCAGCGAGCGGAGATCGTCGTAAGCCATGGGGCCCAGTATCCGTCACCCTCTACCCTGGGAGCGTCACCGGGGCCCGACGCGGCCCCGCCGCCACTGCCTGGGAGTCGGTCCCGCACCGTGTTGCGCTATCTGCCCTTCCTGCTCCTTCTCGCGCTGACCGTCTATGCCTTCATCGACTGTCTGAACACGCCGGAGGAGGAGGTCAAGCACCTGCAGAAGGTGATCTGGGTCCTCATCGTCCTGGTCTTCCCGATCGTCGGGGCGATCGTCTGGCTGTACTCGGGCAAGAAGCGGCAGTCGTCCGCCGGCCGGGCCCGCAGCACGCGCTGGGTCGCGCCGGACGACAACCCCGAGTTCCTGAACTCGCTGCGCGAGGAGCAGGACCGCACCAGGGAGCGGGGCGAGGAGAAGAACGCGGAGAAGGACACGGAGAAGGACGCGGAGCGCGAGAAGGACGAGAACCGCGACCGCGACAAGGACTAGGGCCCCGGACCGGCCGGACCGCCCGTCGGGCTCCACCGATCGGGTGCGTCCGGATCACGAGCGCGACGCGGCCCCTCGGCCCGCCGCGCCCCGTCCCACGGAGTCGAGCGCCGCGCTCGCGAAGGCCCGTACCGCGCCCGAGTTGTCGGCTGCGCGCCAGACCAGGCCGTAACCGGCGGGCTCGGCGTCCGAGAAGGGGACGTACACGACTCCCGGGCGGGCGAAGTACGTCGCCGCGTGAGCGGCGACGAGCAGCGCGCCCCGGTCCGCCGCGACCAGCATCAGCGCCTCCTGCATGTTCGTCACCTCCGGGCCGCGCCCGATCGGCCGGCCGGCCGGGGTGCGCGCGGGCGTCAGGTACGCACGGCGGTGGGGCGGCAGGTCCCCGCCGATGCCCAGTAGAGCGACCCCCGCCAGATCCTCCATGGACACGGCCTCCCGCGCGGCCAGCGGGTGCCCGGCGGCCACGGCCAGCGCCCGCTCCTCGACGAACAGCACCGGCCCCTCCCCGAGGTCCGACTCGCGCACCGGGAACTCGGCGAAGGCGACGTCGAAGGCGCCGCTGCGCAACTGCCCGTACGGATCCGAGAGCGGCACCTCGCACACCTCGACGGCCAGGCCGGGGTGGGTGACGCGCAGTGCTTCGGCGGCCCGCAGGACGACCTCTCCGGCGGGCGGCGTGGTGAAGCCGACGTGCAGCACCCCGTCGGCGGCGCGGGCGGTTGCGGCGGCCCGGTCGAGGGCGGCGCCGATCCCCCGGTGGTGCGGTTCCAGGTCGGTGCGCAACTGCGCGCCGAGGGCGGTGAGGACGACGCTGCGGCTGGTCCGCAGGAACAGCGGCGCGCCGATGCGGCGCTCCAGGCGCTGGACGAGTTGGCTGACGCGTGCGCGGGACAGCAGCATCCGGTCGGCGGTCCGGCCGAAGTGCAGTTCCCCCGCGAGGATCAGGAAGCAGTCGAGCTCGTCGCGATCGGTAAGCATGGCTGAACGAACGTCGTTCTCTTCGGCGTTGTTCCCCCCTTGGTCGGCGGACGAAGGTGGTGGGGCCGGCAACTACCCCTCCCCTTCTTCCCGTTCTGTGAGGTTGTCCCGTGTCCGATCACATCAACGACGGCAGGATCGACAGGCGCCGCTGGGGCGTGCTCCTCGTCCTGTGCGGTGCGATCTTCCTCGAAGGCATCGACGTGGCGATGCTGAACGTGGCGCTGCCCTCGATCCGCGCCGACCTCGGGCTGGAGACCGGCGAACTCCAGTGGGTGATGAGCGCGTACGTGCTCGGCTACGGCGGATTCATGCTGTTGGGCGGCCGCGCGGCCGATCTGTTCGGGCGGCGGCGGATGTTCGTTGGCTGGCTGGCCGTCTTCCTGCTCTTCTCCGGTCTGGGCGGACTCGCCGACGAGGGGTGGCAGTTGATCGTCGCCCGGTTCGTCACCGGAGTGGCCGCGGCCTTCATGACCCCGGCCGGACTGTCGATCATCACCACCGGCTTCGAGGAGGGACCGCGGCGGGAGAAGGCACTGCTGGTGTACTCCGGGACCGCGGCCGGCGGTTTCTCCATCGGGCTCGTCGCGGGCGGGCTGTTGACCTCCGCCGGGTGGCGGTGGGTGTTCTTCGCGCCGGTGGCGCTGGCCGCGCTGATCCTCGTGGGCGCGCTGGCCCTCCTGCCGCGTGAGGCGCGCGGGGCGACCCGGGGCCGCCTCGACCTGCCGGGCGGGGTGTTGGTGACTGCGGCGGTGGTGCTGTTGGTGTGGGGCGTGGAGGAGACCGCGGCCTGGCCGGCGGCGGCGGGGATCGCCCTGCTGGGCGTGTTCGCCCTGGTGGAGCGGCGGACGGCGGAGCCGTTGATCCGGCTCGGAATCCTGCGCTCCGGGGCGCTGCTGCGGGCCAACGCGGCGGCGCTGCTGTTCTCGGGGGCGTTCTTCGGCTTCCAGTTCCTGGTGGTGCTCTACCTCCAGGAACTGCGCGGCTGGTCGACGCCGGAGACCAGCTTCGCGATGATCGTGATCGGGATCGACGCCGTGCTGTCGCCGACGTTGGTGCCGAGGCTGGTCGGGCGGTTCGGCAACGGCCGACTGATCTTCGGCGGGCTGCTGTCGGCGGCGCTCTCGTACGGGCTGTTCCTGCCGCTGGGCGCCGACTGGACGTACCTGATGATGCTGCCGAGCCTGATCCTGCTCGGGTTGGCGTTCGCGCTGGTCTACGGGCCACTGACGATCGTGGCGACCGAGGGCGTCGAGGAGTCCGAGCAGGGGCTGGCGGGCGGGCTGCTGTACACGTCCTTCCAGTTCGGCGCGGCCGTCGGGCTGGCCGCCGTGACCGGCGTGGCCTCGGCGTACGCCGACCCGCTGACGGGCTACCGGGCCGCGCTGCTGGTGCCGTTCGCGGCGGTCCTCGCGGCCGCGGCGGTCAGCGCTCCGGGCCTGCGCCGGCGACGCGCCGGCGGAGCCGGGACGGTGACGGCGGCCGGGCCCGGCGGCGAGCCCGCGTCCGGCTCCTCGGCCGGCTCCGGGGAGTTCGGGGCGGCGGCCGGGGCCTGCGAGCCGGGTCCGGAGCCGGAGCCGGTGGGGGCCTGACCACCCGGCGACGGCACCCGGCCCCTGCCCGGTCACACGGCCCAGGGCAGGGTCCGGGTGCCTTCCGCGCCGGTGACGGAGACGATGCCGTCGGCGCGCATGGCGACGTGGGCCTCGAACCGTTCGGGGGAGCTGATGCGGCGGGGCACGTCGGGCGGCAGGACCAGGGTCCGGCCCGCGGCGACCTGCTCGGTGCGGCCCCCGGAGGTGACCTCCAGGGTGCCCGAGGTGACCGTCCAGACCTGCTCGCGGGTGACGGAGTGCTCGGGGCCGGCGCTCCCGGCGGGCATGTCGACGTGCCAGGTGCTCAGCTCGGCGCTGCCCCGGCTCGGGGCGGCGTGGCCGGTCATCGTGGCGTTCGGGGTGACGGTGACGTGGTCGGGGGAAGGGTGGATCACGTGCATGACGAAGTCCTCTCGAATGCGAGTAAAGCTACTTTACTCACTGATCCGAGTAAAGCAGATTGACTCGCCCGTGTCACCATGAATCCCGTGACCAGAACCGAAGCCGGCAACGGCGACCCCGGACATCGCGGCCACGGGAGCGAAGATCCCGGCATCGAGCTGACCCTCCTCGTCGGGATGGGGTTCCAGCTCCTGCTGGCCGAGTTCACCCGCCGCCTCACCGCCGTCGGCGAAGGCGACCTGCGCCCCCTGCACGGCATGGCCTTCCAGGTCCTCAAGGGGCCCGGCGCCACCGCCACCGAACTCGCCGAGCGACTCGGGGTGACCAAGCAGGCCGCCGGGCAGATGGTCGACGACCTGGAGCGGCGCGGGTACGTACGGCGCGAGCCGCACCCCGGGGGTGGCCGCCGCAAGCTGGTGGTCCTGACCCGCGCGGCCTACGACCACCTGAACGTCGCCGGCGCGATCATGCACGAACTGGAGGCCGAACTGGCCGGCGCCGCCGACCTCCCGGCGCTGCGGCGCGAACTCACCCGGGTCGTCCGCACCCTGCACGGGGACGGCCCGCTCCCGGCCCTGCGCCCGGTGTGGTGAACCCCGCCGCTCCCTGAACGGCGCGGGGGCTCGGGTCGGCCCGGAGCGGGGCGGGGCGGCCCGGAGCGGGCAAGGCGAAAGGCCCGCCGAGGCCGCGGCTCGGATGAGCCGTGACGCCGACGGGCCTTGGCCCGTGCGGTCGAACGTCCGCGTCAGACGCCCGCGTACGAGTGCTTTCCGCTGAGCAGGATGTTCACGCCGTAGTAGTTCCAGATCCAGCAGGCGAAGGCGAAGAGCGCCAGGTACGCGGCCTTGCGGCCCTTCCAGCCGGCGGTGGCCCGGGCGTGCAGGTAGCAGGCGTACGCCACCCACGTCACGAAGGACCAGACCTCCTTGGGGTCCCAGCCCCAGTAGCGGCCCCAGGCGTCGCCGGCCCAGATCGCGCCCGCCACGATGGTGAAGGTCCACAGCGGGAAGACGGCCGCGTTGATCCGGTACGAGAACTTGTCGAGCGAGGCCGCCGAGGGCAGCCGCTCCATGACCGAGGAACGGAAGCGGCCCGGCGTGCGACCGGCTTCGAGGTGCGCCTCGTAGGAGTCGCGGAACAGGTACAGCACCGCGCCGGCCGCGCCGATGTAGAACACCGCGCCGCAGAAGATGGCGGTCGAGACGTGGATCCACAGCCAGTACGAGTGGAGGGCCGGCACCAGCTGATCACTGTCGGTGTACAGCCACGTGGTGGCGATGCCCAGGTCGAGCAGCACGGTCGTGATGAGGATCAGACCGAGCCAGCGCACGTTCTTCTTCAGCAGGAGCAGCACCAGGTACGCGCCGACGGCCACCGTGGAGAAGGTCACCGAGAACTCGTACATGTTGCCCCAGGGGGCCCGCTGCACCGACATGGCGCGGGTCACGACACCGGCCGCCGCGATGAGGAAGCCGAGCACCGTCAGCGAGACCGCGACCCGCCCGTACAGGTCTCCCTGCGCGGTGCCGCCGGCCGCGCCCGGACCGTCCGGCACGTCCCGCGAGCCGGAGGCGGACCGGGTGACGACCTTCGGCCGATCCAGCACGGCGGTGCCGCCCTGGGACCGCACCTGTACGGCGGGGGCCTGGGCGCCCTTGGCGGTGGTCAGCGCGGCGGACGTGCGGGCGACCTTGCTGCGGCTGCCGAACGTCCACTCGGTGATGTGCGCGAGGAAGGCGAGCGTATAGACCGCCATCGACGAATAGACCAGGTAGTTGCTGAGCTGAGCCAGACTCTCGTTGGCTGCGGCTGCGAGCGGCGTCATCATCCGCGCTCCCCTTCGACAGGTTCCGTGACAGGTTGGTCGGGCGCGGTGGGCGCCTGCTGGTGGAGCGCGGCGGAGAGCACCGCGAGTTCCTCCGGGAGCTTGGCGGACTCGCTGCGGCCGAGGCCCGCCATCTCGACGACGGTGACGCCGTCCTTGCCGGTGACCGCCCGGACCCAGATCCGGCGGCGCTGGATGAACAGCGAGGCGGCCAGGCCGCCGATCGCGACGACGGCGCCCGCGAGGGCCAGGCCGTTGGCCGGCTGCTGGGTGACCGAGAAGGTGGCCCAGCGCTCCACGCCCTCGAACTTCACGGTGCCCGCGCCGTTCGGCAGGGTCATCGTCTCGCCGGGCAGCAGCTTCTGCTTGAACAGCTCGCCCTTGTCGTCCTCGAACTGCTTCATCTTCGAGGTGTTCAGCTGGTACACGTTCTGCGGCAGACCCGAGTCCACGCCGAGGCTGCCGTGGTAGGCGCTGAGCGCGAGGACGGGGAAGTCCAGGGCCGGGAACTGCGAGAGCATCGTGCCCTTGCCCTCACCCGCGAAGGTGGGCACGAACATGGCGTTGAAGCCGAGCTGCTCCGCCTTGCCGTCCTTGTTCTTGTAGCCGTCGGTGACCTTGACGGCGCCCGACGAGCTGAGGTTCGCGTCGAAGGGCAGCATCGGCACGGCGTCCTTGTAGATCACCTTGCCGTTGGGGTCGGTCACCGAGATGAGCGGCGCGTAGCCGTGACCGAGGAGGAAGATCTTGGAGCCGTCGACCTCCAGCGGCTTGTTGACCTCGATCTCGGTCTTGACCGGCTTGCCGTCCGCGCCCTCGTTGAAGGTCACGTACGCCTTGAAGTCGCGCGGAGTGCCCTTCTGCGGCCCGGTCTTCTCGTACGTCGCGTCGAACTTGTCCAGGGTGAACGAGAACGGCGGCAGGTTGTCCGAGGAGAACAGGCTGCCGGACTTGAAGTCGTCGTACTGGGTGAGCGTGTTCGAGAAGCCCTTGCCGCGCAGGACGAGCTTGCCGCCCTCGGACTTGTAGAGCTGCCCGACCGCGAAGGCCACCAGCATGAAGATCAGGGCGATGTGGAAGGCCAGGTTGCCGGCCTCGCGCAGGTAGCCCTTCTCGCCGGCCACGGAGTCCCGGCCCGGCTCGGTGCGGAAGCGGCGCCGGCCGAGCACGTCCTTCGCGTACGAGAGCACCTCGTCCGGGGCCTTCTCCGTGCGCCACGTCGCGTACGCGGGCAGCCGGTCGAGGCGCCGGGGGGCGGCCGGCGGGCGGCCGGTGAGCTGGCCGACGAACTGCCAGGTACGCGGGATGATGCAGCCGATCAGCGACACGAACAGCAGGATGTAGATCGCGGAGAACCACACCGAGCTGTAGACGTCGAAGAGCTGGAGCTTCTCGGCGACGGGCACCCAGAAGTCGTGGGTCCGCTTCCACTCCGCGACCTTCATCGCGTCGACCTGGGTCTGCGGGATCAGGGAGCCCGGGATGGAACCCAGGGACAGCAGGAAGAGCAGGATCAGCGCCACCCGCATGGAGGTGAGCTGCCGCCAGAACCAGCGGGCCCACCCGATCACGCCGATGCCGACGGGGGCGGTGGGACCGTCCTCCAGGGGGGCGGTGGACAGTTGGGCGCCCGCGGCGGCGTCGGCGTTGGCCTCGGCCTGCTCGGTGGACTCGTGCGGCGTCTCGGTGGACGCCTTGTCGGTCGTACTCATGTCCGTGTAGTCCTCAGATCCCCACCGTGAAGCCGTCGGTCCAGGCCTGCATGTCACTGATGAGCGTGCCCCACCATCCTGTGACGAGCAGCAGGCCGGTGAGGATCAGCATGCCGCCGCCGATCCGCATCACCCATGCATAGTGCTTCTTCACCCAGCCGAACGCACCGAGCGCCTTGCGGAAGGCAATCGCGGTGACGATGAAGGGCAGCCCCAGCCCCAGACAGAACACGACGGTCAGCAGCGCGCCGCGGCCCGCCGTCGCCTGGTCGATGGAGAGCGTGTTGACCGCCGCGAGCGTCGGCCCCATGCAGGGCGTCCAGCCGACCCCGAAGAGCACGCCCAGCAGGGGCGCGCCGACCAGCCCGGCCGCCGGCTTCTTGTGGAAGCGGAACTCGCGCATCGTCAGCCCGGGGATCCAGCCCATGAAGAAGAAGCCGAGGAGTATCACCAGGGCGCCGAGGGCTCTGGAGATGGGTTCCTTGTTGTCCGCGAGGGTCGCCCCGAAGTAGCCGAAGAGCGCGCCCGTGGAGACGAACACGGCCGTGAAGCCGAGGACGAACAGACCCGCGCCGGCCAGCATCCGCCCGCGGCGGGCCTCGGCGAGGTCGGCTCCGCCGACCCCGGTCACGTAGGACAGGTAGCCGGGGACCAGCGGCAGCACGCAGGGCGAGAAGAAGGACACCAGTCCCGCGAACAGCGAGAGCGGCAGGGCCAGCAGCAGTGCGCCGTTGAGGACGGTGGTGTTCACGCCGGTCGCCTCGGCGGCGAGGAAGAGGTGGGGGAGCTGGGAGACCACGAGGTCACTTCTCCGCGAGGAGCGGGTCGATCATCGAGCGCAGTTGCTCCTCGTTGACCGCGACCAGGGTGCGGGCGGCGATCCTGCCCTCCTTGTCGAGGACGATCGTGGAGGGGATCGACTGCGGGTTGAGCGTGCCCTTGGGGAAGCGGAGCATCAGCTTGCCGTCCGGATCGTAGAGGCTCGGGTAGGTGATCCCGTAGGTCTCCTCGAAGGAGGCGGCGTTCTGCTTGCTGTTGTCCCGGGTGTTCAGCCCGACGAAGGCGACGTCCTTGCCGGCGTCGGCCATGGCCTTGGACACCTTCGCGAAGTACGGGGCCTCGGCCCGGCAGGGCGGACACCACGAGCCCCACACGTTGAGGACGACGACCTTGCCCTTGAGGGAGGTGACGTCGAGGGTCTTGCCGTCCACGGTCCCGCCGTCCAGCCTGGGGGCCTCGGCGCGGTCCCCCTTGGCGACGGTGGAGATGCCGCCGGGGCCCGTCACGTAGTTGCCGCCGGCGGAACCGGAGGGTTTGCTGCCGCTGCCCGAGTCGCCGCACGCCGAAAGGGTGAGGGCGCTCGCGAGGGTCACCGCGGTCAGCAGGATGGCGCGGCCGCTGGTCGAGCGGCGGCGACGGGGGGCGCGGCTAAGGCTCATGTGAAAAGTTTCGCATGGGCGATTTGCGGATCTTCCACGCCCCCCGACGGGGAACCGGGACGCTGGTCAGGCACCGGTGAGATACGTGCGCCAGCCCCCGGCCGGTGACCGGCCGGGGGCGAGGCCCCGCAGCCGGTCCAGCACCTTGGGGTCCTGGACGTCCAGCCAGTCGACGAACTGCCGGAAGGACACGAGCCTTACTTCCTTTTTGTCCGCCATGCCCTTCAAGGCCTCCTCGACGGCGTCCATGTAGATGCCGCCGTTCCACTCCTCGAAGTGGTTGCCGATGAAGAGGGGCGCGCGGTTGGTCTCGTAGGCCCGCCGGAAACCGCCGAGGTAGGCGCTGGTCGCCTGGGTGCGCCAGCCCGGGTAGTTGGCGGCGACGCCCTTGGTGGTGTTCTTCGACTGGTTCGCCAGGATGTTGTAGTCCATCGAGAGCACCTCGAAGGAGTGCCCGGGGAAGGGCAGGGACTGCAGCGGCAGGTCCCACAGGCCCGACTTCTTCGCCGGCCACTGCTGGAGGCCGCCGGGCGAGGACGCGTCGTAGCGCCAGCCGCGCTCGCGCGCGGTGGGCAACAGGCCGTCCTGGCCGAGCAGACAGGGGGTGCGACCGCCGACGAGTTCCTTGCGGTAGTCGAAGGGCAGCGGTTCGAGGTCCGTGAACCCGGTGTTGGTGCGCCAGTTCGTGACGAAGGACACGGCCTGGTCGATCTCGTCGTGCCAGTCCTGCGGCGACCACTTGGCGACGGAACCGGAACCGCCGCAGAAGTGCCCGTTGAAGTGCGTCCCGATCTCATGGCCGTCGAGCCAGGCCTGGCGCACGTGACCGAGGGTGTTGCGGACGTTCTCGTCCTTGAGGTAGCCGATGTCCGAGGCCCCGACGGGGTTGTTCGGCGGCCGGTACAGGTGCTTCTTGGACTCCGGCAGGAGGTAGAGGCCGGAGAGGAAGAAGGTCATGGCCGCGCCGTGGTCCTTGGCGACCTTGAGGAAGCGCGGGAAGAGACCGTTGCCGACCTCGCCCGCGCCGTCCCAGCTGAAGACCACGAACTGGGGCGGCGTCTCGCCCGGCTGGAGCGGGACGGGGGCGGGAGGCTGGTGGGGTTGGGGGCCGGTGTTCGCCGTGGAGCCGTCCCCGATGCGCTTCACGGCGGGCGGTCCGGGTTTCGCGGAGCCGGTCGCATCCGGGTGTGCGCCGGAGTCTCTCGAACCGGAGCCGCCACCGCAGCCGGCGGCGCCCAGCGCGACGGCGCCGAGCCCGAGGCCGAGCGCGCCGCGTCGGGTGAAGTCCCGTGTCCTGCCCACATCGCTCATGAAATGTCATACAAACTGACAATCAGAGGCGAATGAAGTCCGCGCGCGGCGCGCCGTGGTCGACTTGTATGAAAATAGAGAAACCCATGGGGAGGCCATGGGCCGCCCACGCCGCTCCCTCACACAGCACACGGCTGCCGGGTGGCCTCCGGGCCGACACGACCGAGCCCGGACCCACGAAGGAAGCCCGGACCCCGAAGGAAGCCCGGGCCCGGCCCGACGAAGGCGTCGACCCCGTACGCCTCAGGCCCCGAAGGCCTTCGACTTCCCCTTCACCGGCTTCGCACCAGCCAGCAGATGCGCCGGCACCAGGTCCCGGGCCGGCTCGCTGTAGCCCACCGACACCAGCTTGTCGCCCTGGAACGTGAACGAGGTCAACGAGGCCAGCGTGCACTGACGGCGCCTCGGGTCGTGCCACAGCCGGCGCTTCTCCGCGAAGCTGCGCACGATCCAGATCGGCAGCTGGTGACTGACCGCCACCGCCTCGTGGCCGCGGGCCGCATCGCGCGCGGCCTCGATGGCGCTCATCATCCGCACCACCTGCTCCACGTACGGCTCGCCCCAGGACGGCTTGAACGGGTTCGTCAGGTGCTTCCAGTTCTCCGGCTTGCGCAGCGCACCGTCGCCCACGCCGAAGGTCTTGCCCTCGAAGACGTTGCCCGCCTCGATCAGCCGACCATCGGTCGACAGGTCCAGACCGTGCACCTTCGCGACGGGCGCGGCCGTCTCCTGCGCCCGCTCCAACGGGGACGCCACGACGTGCGTGATGTCCCGACCCTGGAGGTGCTCCGCGACCCGGTCGGCCATCTCCCGGCCCAGCTCGGAGAGGTGGTAACCGGCACGGCGGCCGTAGAGCACGCCGTCCGGGTTGTGCACCTCGCCGTGGCGCATCAGGTGCACCACGGTGATGTCGGGGGGGTTGGCGGGGCCGGCGGTCTCGGCGCCCGCGCCCGTGTCGGTGGTTCCCTCGGTGCTCATACGGTGGCCTCCGCTGCGGCGCGGGCCGCGGCGGGCAGGGCCGCGGCGATCCGCTCGATGGCCCGCTCGTCGTGGGCGCTGGACACGAACCAGGACTCGAACGCCGACGGCGGCAGGTAGACGCCCTGTGCCAGCATCGAGTGGAAGAAGCCGTTGAAGCGGAAGGACTCCTGCTTCTTGGCGTCGTCGTAGTTCTTCACCTCGTTCTCCGTGAAGAACACCGAGAACATGTTGGAGGCGGTCTGCAACCGGTGCGCCACGCCCTCCTTGCTCAAGGCCTCGGTGACCAGCGCCTGAACCTGGGCGGAGACCGAGTCGACCTTCTCGTACGCCGCGTCGTCCAGCAGCCGCAGCTGCGCCAGACCGGCGGCGGTCGCGATCGGGTTCCCGGAAAGGGTGCCCGCCTGGTAGACCGGGCCCACCGGGGCCAGGTGGCCCATGATGTCGGCGCGGCCACCGAACGCCGCGGCCGGGAAGCCGCCGCCCATGACCTTGCCGAAGGTCATCAGGTCGGGCTTGACCCCGTCCACGCCGTACCAACCGGCACGCGAGGTGCGGAAACCGGTCATCACCTCGTCCGAGATGTACAGGGCGCCGTTCTCCCGGCACACGTCCGCGAGCCCCTGGTTGAAGCCCTCGGCCGGCGTCACCACGCCCATGTTGCCGGGCGCCGCCTCGGTGATCACGCAGGCGATCTCGCCGGGGTGCGCGGCGAACGCCGCCCGTACCGCGTCGAGGTCGTTGTACGGGAGCACGATCGTGTCCCCGGCCTGCGCACCCGTGACACCCGGGGTGTCGGGAAGGGCGAAGGTCGCCAGACCGGAGCCGGCGGCGGCCAGCAGCGCGTCGACGTGACCGTGGTAGCAACCGGCGAACTTCACGATCTTGGCGCGGCCGGTGAACCCGCGGGCCAGCCGGATCGCCGACATGGTCGCCTCGGTGCCCGAGGACACCAGGCGGACCTGCTCGACGGGTTCGACGCGCGCGACGATCTCCTCCGCCAGCGCCACCTCGCCCTCACCGGGCGTACCGAAGGACGTGCCGCGGGCGACCGCGGCCTGTACGGCCTCGATCACGGCCGGGTGGGAATGGCCGAGGATCATCGGTCCCCACGAGCAGACCAGGTCGACATACTCGCGGCCGTCGGCATCGGTCAGATACGGACCGGTACCAGACACCATGAACCTGGGCGTACCCCCCACCGCGCGGAAGGCGCGCACGGGAGAGTTCACGCCGCCGGGCGTCACAACGGACGCGCGCGTAAACAGGTTCTGCGAGACTGGGGCTTCATACGGATACGGGTAGCTCACACCAGCCATGGTCTCAGAGGCCGCGACAGACTTGCGGACGGGCGTTTCACCGCGCCGCCCCGGGGGAGGTCACTGCCATGATGATCAGGCTGCGTGGCGGGGGCCGCGGGGCCGGGGCAGGCAATACCAGTCGGGTGGAGATATGCAACGCGGTGGTGGACCGGGCGAGGGCACGGACGGCCTGGACCCGCAGCGCGCCCGTGATGCCCGCCGCCGAGGGAAGCACCGGCGCCGGGCCGCGGACGCGGCAGATCCCGTTCCCGGCCCCATCCGGTCACCCGACGGCCTCCCCAGGGGACGCGGCATGGGCGTGACGTACAAGTACTTCGGCGCCCCCGACGGCGCGACCGCGGCCAGGGTCCCGGTGACCATGCGTCCCGAGGAACTGGGCGGCGACGAACTCGGCATGGGCGGCCTGTTCACCAAGATCAAGCCGGAGACGGTCGCGGCGATGGTCCTCACCGGCATCGAGGGCATACCCCTGCACAAGGTGCCGCCGCTCGAACTGGTCGTCCTCCACCCCGACTACGCCGTGGTCAAGCTGCCGATGACGGTGGTCGACCCGCTGCGCGGCGTCGGCGAGGAGTCCGTCGGCGCGGCCGCCTTCATCTGGTCCACCGTCCCGGACCGCGGCGGCCCCCGTGACGCGTTCAACGTCTACCAGCTCCTCCACGAGTGGCAGGACTTCTCCCACCGCCTCCACGAAGCGGGCCACCAGCCGTACTGCCTCGTCTGGCCCTGACCGACGCCGGGCGGGCCGACTGTGACCGAGATCACGAACGGAGCGCCGACCGACGATCGGGGCGGGGCGGGGTGGAGCCGGGCGCGGGGCGGGACGGGACGGCGGAGCCGGGCGCGGCGCGGCGCGGGACGGGACGGCGGAGCCAAGGCCGGGGTGGTGTGGCCCGGCGCGGCGCGGCACAGTGCGGCGCGGCGCGGCAGAGCCGGGCGCGGCGCGGCACGGGCAGTGCCGCCTTCCCCCGCGCGGTGTGGTGCGGGACGGGACGGCGGAGCCAAGGCCGGGGTGGTGTGGCGCGGCACAACGGAGCCCGACGCGGCACAGTGCGGCGCGGCGCGGCAGAGCCGGGCGCGGCGCGGCGCGGCAGAGCCGGGCGCGGCGCGGCACGGGCAGTGCCGCCTTCCCCCGCGCGGCGTGGTGCGGGACGGGACGGGACGGCGGAGCCAAGGCCGGGGTGGCGTGGCCCGACCCGGCGCGGCACAACGGAGCCCGACGCGGCACAGTGCGGCGCGGCGCGGCAGATCCGGGCACGGCGCGGCGGAGCCCGGTGCGGCGAGCGGGAGCGCGTCCGCGTCAGAAGGTGAGCGGACCCCGCGTCGTCCGTCGGGACGAACCGCGCCAGGTGCGCCCCGGCGGCGGTGACCTCTCGTTCCGTGCCCCCGCCCCCCTGCTTCCCCGCCCCCGCCCTCCCGGCCCCTGCCCGTCCCCGCGACCGGCCCCCACCCCGCAGCCGCAGCCGCAGCCGCAGCAACGGACGGCCGCAGCGCTTGACGTCCGCAGCGACCGCAGCGCTTGACGGCCGGGACACCGTGACGGCCGCAGCGCCGAACCGGCGCGGCACCGTGACGGGGGCCGCCACCACGACATCCGCACCACGTCATCCGCACCACGTAATTCGGCCGCACCCCCATCCGGCCGATGGCATGCTGACCCTGTGAACGGACCCGGGATTCAGCTCACCCTCGCCCCTGAACTGCACGTGTTCGCCCCGCCGAGCCGGCGCGCCGCGCGCGTGCCGACGACCACCGACGGCGCTTCCAGCCTCGGCCACGTCGTCGAATCGGCCGGCGTCCCGCTGACCGAGGTCGGCCGGATCCTCGTCGACGGGCGGGAAGTTCCCGTCTCCCACGTGCCCCGGGAGGGCGAGTCCGTCGAGGTCTTCGCCGTCGACCGCCCCCAACAGGTCGCGCAGGACCACCCCGACACCCCCCTCCGTTTCCTCCTCGACGTGCACCTCGGCACCCTCGCCCGCCGAATGCGCCTCCTCGGAGTCGACACCGCCTACGAGAACGAGGACATCGGCGACCCGGCCCTCGCCACCCGCTCGGCCGCCGAGCGGCGTGTACTGCTCTCCCGTGACCGCGGCCTGCTCCGCCGTCGCGAGATCTTCGCCGGGGCGTACGTGTACAGCGACAACCCCGACGAGCAACTGCGCGACATCCTCAGCCGGTTCGCGCCGAAGCTCATGCCTTGGACTCGCTGCACCGCCTGCAACGGCCCTCTGCGGGCGGCCGACAAGGACAGCGTGGGCGACCGTCTCGAACACGGCACGCAGCGCTCCTACGACGTGTTCGCCCAGTGCGCCGACTGTGAGCGCGTCTACTGGCGGGGCGCCCATCACGCGCGCCTGGAACGGATCGTCGACGAAGCGGTCGCGGAATTCGGCGACGACGCCAACGCCTAGACCGACTCCACGGAGGCCCCCGGCCGGCAGACTGCCGGGGCATGACTGACGCTGCCGCCAAGGACATCGTCGACGTGGTCGTCGTCGGCGCCGGACCCACCGGACTCCTGCTCGCCGGTGACCTCGCCGCCGCCGGACTATCCGTCACCCTCGTCGAGCAACGCCCCCGCACCGCCGCCAACCTCACCCGCGCCTTCGCCGTCCACGCGCGCACCCTCGAACTCCTCGACGCGCGCGGCCTCGCCGACGAACTCGTCTCCACCGGCCGACGGATCGACCGCGTACGCCCCTTCGGTGGCATGACTCTCTCCCTCCAACGCCTGCGTTCCCGCTACCCCTTCGTACTGATCACTCCTCAATATGAGACAGAGAAACTCCTGGAGCGTCGCGCTCTGTCCACAGGCGTGCACATCCGGTACGACTGTCGGATCACCGGACTTCAGCAGGACCGCGACACCGTCACCGTCACCCTCACTCCCACCGGCCACCCGACGGACACGGCCGGCCCGACGGACAGACCGACGACCGGACCGATCCAGCCCACCCAGGTGATTCACGCCCGCCACGCGGTAGGCGCCGACGGGGTCCGGTCCACCCTCCGTGAAGCCCTCGGCCTCCCCTTCCCCGGCAAGGCCGCCGTCGTCCGCTCGATGGTCCTGGCCGACGTCCGCCTCACCGATCCGCCGCAGGACGTCCTCACCGCCAACGGCACCGCCGACGCCTTCGCCTTCCTCGTCCCCTTCGGCGACGGCTGGTACCGCGCCGTCGCCTGGCGCCACGACACCCCCACCGCTTCCCACACCCCCGCCGGACCGGATGTCCCCGGCGACCCGCTCGTCCCCGACAACCCCGTCGACCTCGACGAGGTGCGCGACATCACCCGCCAGGCCCTCGGCACCGATCACGGCATGCACGACCCGCGCTGGATGTCCCGCTTCCAGAGCGACGAACGGCAGGTCCCCCGGTACCGCGTCGGCCGCGTCTTCCTCGCCGGCGACGCCGCCCACGTCCACTCCCCCGCCGGCGGCCTCGGCATGAACACCGGCCTCCAGGACGCCGCCAATCTCTCCTGGAAGCTCGCCGCCGTCCTCCACGGGCAGGCCCCCGACCCCGAGGCCCTCCTCGACAGCTACCACCGCGAGCGCCACCCGGTCGGACGCCGCGTCCTGCGCGTCAGCGGGGCCCTCGTCCGCACCGTCATGGTCGGCGGGCCCGTCCTGCGCACCGCCCGCAGGCTCGCCACGGGCGTCCTCGCCCGGGTCGGCCCCGCCCAGGACCGCGCCCTCGCCACGATCTCCGGCCTCGGCATCGCCTATCCGCCGCCGGCCGGCGCCCGCCGCCCCACGCTCGCGGGCCGGCGCGCCCCCGACCTGCCGCTCGCCGGGGGCCTGCGGCTGTACGAGGCCCTGCGCGCCGGCGGCTTCGTCCTCGTCACCCCGCCCGGCCGGGCCACCCCGCCGGGAGCGCCCCTGGCCCATCACCACTGGCGGGCGGACGACCGTACGGCCTGCGTTCTCGTGCGCCCCGACGGATACCTGGCCTGGAGCGCCGAGCACGCCTCGGACTCCGAGATCGCGGCAGCCACCGCACACTGGCTGCTCCCCGGAACCGGAACCGGAACCACGCAGCGCAAGCCGTGACCCACGGTCCGCAGCGGAAGCGGAAACCCGAAGCCGAAACCGCAGCCGCAGCGGGAAGCCGGAAGCCGTGTCCCCGGGGCCGAAGACCCCGGGGACACGGCTTCCGCGCACACCGCGCGCGCCCGAGCCCGAGCGCCCCCGAGGCGGCCCGAAGCGCGAAGCCCGCGACCCGTGCGTCCGAAGCCGCGATCACCCCTGCATCCGAGGCCCGAGGCCCGAAGCCGCGACCCGTGGACCCCGCTCAGAAGGCGTACGAATCGCCCGTGTCCAGCGCCAGCACCACGTGCTCGTTGTTCATGTGGTTCCGGTCGGTCGCGCCGCCGTTCCAATACGTGTCGACCCGCAGCACCACCTCCTGCACCGGCTCGCGCAGCGCCAGCAGCAGCCCGATGTGTCGTCCCTGGCCGTGCTGCGGCAGCTCGCCCGTCTCGCAGACCACCTCGCGCAGACCCGCGCGGACGCAGCCCTCGGCCAGCTCCTGCCGGTCCGCGAGGTCGGTCGAGAGCCGCATCCGCACCGTGGCGTTGGGCAGCGCCGCCGGACCCTCGTTCTCCGGGACCAACCAGACCCGCAACTGCGCATGGCCCAGGGAGACCCTCCCGTGGTACGCGACATCCGCCTCGGGCCCCGCCGACGCCACGGCACTTCCGACGCCTCCGACGCCCGCGAGCACCAGCGAGCCCGCCATCACCACACTTCGTACGGCACCACGGCGCACCGACACCACCTCCTCGCGCGGACGCTAACGGGCCCCCGGCCCGACCGGTCGGACCATCACACGAAAGTGGGCGTGCCCACCCGCTACCGGGGCCGACCGGCGGCATCCACCCGTCCGCCTATGCTGGCGGGGAATCGTCCGTACGCACGACGAACGCACGAGTCCGTACGCACGACCCGAGAAACAGAACGCACGACGCACGACCCACGACGCGCCCACGATCGAACGAGGAGCCCCGCCCATGAGCACGGCCACCCGAACCGCCGTAGTCACCGGCGCGAGCAGCGGAATCGGTGCGGCCACCGCCCGGCAGCTCGCCGCAGCCGGCTACCACGTCGTCCTCACGGCCCGCCGCAAGGACCGCATCGAGGCCCTCGCCGCCGAGCTGACCGAGGCCGGTCACCAGGCCACCGCGTACGCGCTCGACGTCACCGACCGCGCCGCCGTCGACGCCTTCGCCGCCTCGCTGGAGCGCTGCGACGTGATCGTCAACAACGCCGGCGGCGCCCTCGGGGCCGAGCCCGTCGCCACCGGCGACCCCGCCGACTGGCGCACGATGTACGAGGTCAACGTCATCGGGACGCTGCACGTCACCCAGGCGCTGCTGCCCGCCCTCGTCGCCTCCGGTGACGGCACGGTCGTCGTGCTCTCGTCCACCGCCGGCCACTCCACCTACGAGGGTGGCGCGGGGTACGTCGCCGCCAAGAACGGCGCCCGCGTCCTCGCCGAGACCCTCCGTCTGGAGATCGTCGGGCAGCCCGTGCGCGTCATCGAGATCGCTCCCGGCATGGTCAAGACCGAGGAGTTCGCCAAGACCCGTTTCCGGGGCGACGCGGACAAGGCGGAGAAGGTCTACGCCGGCGTCGCGGAGCCCCTCTCCGCCGATGACGTGGCGGACACCATCACGTGGGCGGTGACCCGCCCCAGCCACGTCAACATCGACCTGCTGGTGGTCCGCCCCCGCGCCCAGGCCTCGAACACGAAGGTCCACCGCGAGCTGTAGCCGCCGGCCCGCCGCCCGGGCTCAGCCCGCCGACCCCGCAGACCCTCCCGCTCCCTCCGCGCCCGACACCAACGGACGGGCGTACTCGACCTGTTCGAGGCGGTTGCCCTCCCCGAAGTCGAAGGCGCGCGCGGTACCGCACTGCGCGAAGCCGCACTTGGCGTAGAAGCGGCGGGACTGCGGGGTGTCGCGCAGGGTCCACAGGTGTACCCCGGCGTACCCCTTGGCGCGCAGGCCGCGCAGCGTCTCGTCCATCAGGGCGGCGGCCACGCCGGTGCCCCACCCGTCGGGGTGCGCGTAGAAACTGGCGATCTCCGCGTGGTCGGGCCGGGTCGCGGAGGGAAGCGTCACGGACAGGGCCAGGGGGCGGCCGTCGACCACGGCGAGCAGCGTGACCGCCGCCCCCGACCGGGCCCCGGCCTCAGACCCGGCCCCGGAACCAGCAGCCGCGCCGACACCGGCACCCGCGCCGACACCCGCACCCACCCCGGACGCGACACCCCCTGCCTCTCCCGCCTCCCCCACGACCCGCCGGTGCCACCGGGTGCGCCGGTCGGCCACGGCGCGTGCCGCGAACCCCGGCTCGAAGAAGGGGGCGTAGGCCGCCTGCCAGGCCGCGGCGTGGATCTCGCCGAGCGCGTCCCCGTCGCCGGGGCCCGCGCGCCGGATCTCCACCGCGGCGCTCGCACCGTGCCGCGGACCGCCGGCCTCGACCATCGCGTTCAGCCCTTCACGCAGATGACCTGCTTGAGCTTGGCCACCACCTTGACCAGGTCGGTCTGCTGGTCGATGACCTGCTCGATCGACTTGTAGGCCCCGGGGATCTCGTCCACGACCCCGGTGTCCTTGCGGCATTCCACGCCCCGGGTCTGCTCCTCCAGGTCCCGCGCCGAGAACCGCTTCTTCGCCGCGGTGCGGCTCATCTTGCGGCCCGCGCCGTGCGAGGCGGAGTTGAAGGACTTCTCGTTGCCGAGTCCCTTCACGATGTACGAGCCCGTTCCCATGGACCCGGGGATGATCCCGAAGTCTCCGCTGCCGGCGCGGATCGCGCCCTTCCGCGTGACCAGCAGGTCCATGCCGTCGTACCGTTCCTCGGCCACGTAGTTGTGGTGGCAGCTGATCTCCTGGTCGAAGGAGACCTTCGCCTTGCGGAACTCCTTGCGCACGACCTCCTTGAAGAGGCTCATCATCGCGGCGCGGTTGTACTTCGCGTACTCCTGCGCCCAGAAGAGGTCGTTGCGGTACGCGTCCATCTCCGGGGTGGCCGCGAGGAAGACCGCGAGGTCCCGGTCGACCAGGTTCTGGTTGTGCGCGAGGTCGCGGGCCACGCCCATGTGGTGGGCGGCGAGTTCGTTGCCGATGTTGCGGGAGCCGGAGTGCAGCATCAGCCAGACCGCGCCGGCCTCGTCGAGACAGAACTCGATGAAGTGGTTGCCCGCGCCCAGCGTGCCGATCTGCTTCGCGGCGCGTTCCCGGCGGAACTTGACGGCGTCGGCGAGGTGGTCGAATCGCTGCCAGAGGCTTTCGTAGCCCGGCACCGAGAATCCGTACAGCCGGTCCGGGTCCACGGGGTCCCGGTGCAGGCCCGTCCCCACCGGGATCGCCTGCTCGATCTTCGACCGCAGCCGCGACAGGTCGCCCGGCAGGTCGTTCGCCGTCAGGGAGGTCTTGACGGCGGACATGCCGCAGCCGATGTCGACGCCCACCGCCGCCGGACAGACCGCGTCCTTCATGGCGATGACCGAGCCGACCGTGGCGCCCTTGCCGTAGTGGACGTCGGGCATGACGGCCAGGCCCTTGATCCACGGAAGGGTGGCGACGTTGTGCAACTGACGCATCGCGCTGTCCTCGACGGACGCCGGATCCGTCCACATCCGGATCGGGACCTGCGCCCCGGGCACCTCTACATACGACATAACAGCCTCAAAACCCCGCTAACCACAGGAAAGTATCAATACGCAAAAAGCCTCGCTCTTCATCCCAAACCAGACTTGGGACCGGCGCCGGCACCAGCGTGTGCGATAGACATTGTTTCCATCCGCGCCCAAGTCGCGGCAACGCATTTTCCTGACCGTCGGGCGGCCGGCCGGTCGAAGGGAGCCATTGGACGTGCAGCGCAAGGCGGTACGACGCCCGGTCCTGTCGGGCATCGCGATGCTCACCGCACTCGCGGCCGGCGTCACCGGCCTCACCGGGTGCACCGACGGGAACGGCAACGGGAGCACCAGCGACGAGAAGGCCGGAGACAGCTCCACGGCACCCGCCCAACCGGGGAAGTACCGCAGCCTGCCCGCTCCCTGCAAGGCCATCGACGCGAAGCGGCTCAAGGCCATGCTGCCCGCCGCCGAGAGCCTCACCGACGAGCAGCGCGAGAAGCTGTACGCCGGGGTCGCGGACGCCTCGTACGACGGCGACCGGCGCGTCGGCTGCCGCTGGAACTCCCAGACGCCGCAGGAGACGCTGCTGCTGTCGGTCGGGTTCGAGCGCGTGGTCTCGTACGACCGCGCCACCACGAGCGACGACGACAAGGCGCGCCAGGTGTTCGTACGGCGCCTCACCGAAGCCCACCTGCCCTTCCCCGGGCCCACGGGCAGCCCCACTCCGGGTTCCTCGACGGCGCCCGCGCCCAATTCCCCCATCGCACCCCCGGCCACCGGGAACGCCGCCCCGAGCGCCCCGCCGAGCAGCACCCCGAGCGCCCCCGGTGCGAGCCCCTCCGGTACGCCCGGCGGCACGCCTGCCGGGAGCCCGTCCGGCAGCCCGTCCGGGAGTCCTTCGCCCACCGCGCCCCCCGAGCTGGGCTCCCGCGTGCTGGAGGGCCTCGGCAGCGAGGCGTACGTCGAGGACAAGCTCGGCACCCCCGATGCCACGGCCGCCCGGGCCCGCACCGTGCGCCTTGTGTTCCGTACCTCGAACGTCATCGTGACCATCGAGTACAGCGTGCAGCCCGCCGTCCCCGCCACCGTCCCCCCCAGCGTGGAATCCCAGGACGGCGTGCGCCAGTTGGCGCAGGCGCTGGTCGAGCGTTTCAACGACTGACCCGGCCCGCCGCGGGGGGCGTACGGGTCCCGCGTGACGGCGCGCACAGCAGGCGGACGCCGGGTCGAGCTACCGTTGCTCGGGTCCCGCTCCCGCAATGCGCCCCCAAGCAGAGCCTCAACGACTGAAGGAACCATGCACCGATCAGCCTCGCGCCTCACCCGAGTCCTCGCCTGCGCAGCAGTCCCGATGATCCTCACCGTCGCCGGCTGCTCCTCCGATTCGGGCAAGGACTCGGGCTCGGACAGCGCCAAGAAGAAGTCCGATTCCTCCTCGTCCTCGAAGCCGACCCCGAAGGCCTCGGCCACCCTGGAGAAGGTGGCGTACCTCTCGCTGCCCGACCCGTGCAAGGCGATACAGGCGAAGACCATCGAGACGCTCGTCCCGGAGGCGAAGGAGAAGAACGGCACGGCGACCAAGTCGAACGACCTGTCCACCCGTGCCAGCTGCTCCTGGAACGGCCTGGACGAGGACGGTCTGAAGGGCTCGCAGTACCGCTGGCTCTCGATCTCCTTGGTCCGCTACGACTCGCACGCCTCGCTCGGCAGCGGCAACAAGCGCGCCGAGGAGCAGTACAAGAAGCAGGTCGAGGGCGCGAAGGCCGTCGAGGGCGCGCAGGACGTCAAGGTGGAGCCGGCCGGCGGGATCGGCGACGAGGGCACTTCGGTCGCCTACAACCTGAAGAAGGACGTCGAGTTCCTCAACAACACCCTTCTGGTCCGTGCCCAGAACGTCGTGGTCACCCTCGACTACAACGGTGCCGCGTACGAGGGCGCCGCCGCCCCGGACCGCGCCAAGCTCCTCCAGGACGCGACCGTCGCGGCCCGCGAGATCGTGGCCTCGGTCGACGCCGCGGGCAAGAACGCCCCGGCCGCCAAGCCGTCCGCGGAGCCCTCGAAGTCCGGTGAGCCCTCGAAGTCCGCGGAGCCGTCCAAGGCTCCCGAGCAGTCCCCGTCCGCGCAGGCCACCCAGGAGAGCTGACCGCGGGGGTCGACCGTGGGAACGGGGTCGGGGACCGGGGCGGGAGCGGGAACGGACGCGGGGCTGACAACCGGCCATCCGCGCGCCACCCGTACTCTGTGCCTGCCATAGCTCGTCAAGGGGAGGGGATCGCGGGTGGCCGCGATGCAGCTGACTCGCACGCACCGCATATTGATCGGTGTCGTGGTCGCCGGTGCCGTGGTCATCGCGGGGATCGGTTTCGCCGGCTCGTACGCCGCGGTGCGCGCGCTGGCGCTGCAGAAGGGCTTCGGCAGCTTCTCGCTCGTGTTCCCCATCGGCATCGACATGGGCATCTGCGTGCTGTTGGCGCTGGACCTGTTGCTGACGTGGATACGGATCCCGTTCCCGTTGCTGCGCCAGACGGCGTGGCTGCTGACTGCGGCGACGATCGCGTTCAACGGCGCGGCGGCCTGGCCGGATCCGCTCGGCGTGGGCATGCACGCCGTGATCCCGATCCTGTTCGTGGTCACCGTCGAGGCGGCCCGGCACGCGGTGGGCCGGATCGCGGACATCACCGCGGACCGGCACATGGAGGGCGTGCGGATCACCCGCTGGCTGTTGTCGCCGTTCCCGACCTTCAAGCTGTGGCGCCGGATGAAACTGTGGGAGCTGCGCTCCTACGAGCAGGCCGTCGGCATGGAGCAGGACCGGTTGATATACCAGGCGCGGCTCCAGGCCCGGTACGGGCGGGCCTGGCGTCGCAAGGCCCCCGTCGAGGCGCTGATGCCGCTCCGGCTGGCCCGCATCGGGGTCCCCCTGGCGCAGACCGCCCCGGAGGGGCTGGCGGCGGCGGGCATCGACCCGGTGCTGTTGCCTCCGGCGGCTCCCGGCGCGGCGGCCCTCCCCGACGTCCTGGCCGCGCAGGCTCCGGCGGAGACACCCGCGCTCACGGCCGCGACGGCGCGACCCCGGCCGCCCGCCACGCCCGCGGCTCCCCCGGCGCCCGCGCAGGCCGCGGCCCCCGTACAGGGCCAACCGCCGCAGCCCGCACAGCCCGGCCCCGCACAGCCGGGGCCCACGCAGGCCGAGCCCACGCAGCCCGGTCCCGCCGAGGCCGGAGCGGTGTTCCACGGCCCGGCGCCCTTCGCGGTGGAGCCGACGGCCATGCCGGCGGCACACAACAGCGCGTGGTTCGCCGCACCGCTGGCCCCGCAGGCCGCGTACGAGGGTGGCTACAACCCGCAGTACGTGGAGGGGCTGGAGCCGATCCCGGTGATGCCCCCGGCCGGCCCCGAGGAGCAGCGGCGGCCCGAGCAGCAGGAGTTGCCGATCCCGGCCCCCCGTTCCCGGGAGGACGCGGCCGTCGCACGCGAGGCCGACTCCGCTTCCGCCGCCGAAGCCGACACCGACACCGACAGGGACGACGCCCACGTCGACGAGGCGAAGTTCGCGGAGGCCGCCTACGAGGTCTTCCGCGCCTACCTCGACGAGTTCTCCCAGTTCCCGACGCCCGAGCAGGTCGACATACACCTCTCGGACCGGCACGGCATCGTGCACCCGCGCAGCGCCTCGATGATCCGGCGGCTCATGCCGGAGCTGAAGCAGCGCTACCAGCGCGACCTGGAGAACGAGCACATCGCGTGACCCGGAGCCGCAAGGCACCGACACCACGCCACGCACAACGCCCGCACCGCACGCGCGAGGGCCCGCACCCCGAAGGGTGCGGGCCCTCGCGTCGTACGCGGTGCCTCGGCGGGCTCGGCTGCCTCAGACCGCCAGCAGCTTGCGCACCCGGTCCGCCCCGACCGCCAGCAGCAGCGTGGGCAGGCGCGGCCCGGTCTCCCGGGTCACGAGCAGCCGGTAGAGCAGGGCGAAGAACGTCCGCTGCGCGACCTTGAGTTCCGGCGTCGGCTTGGCGTCGGGCTCCAGGCCGGCCATGACCTTGGGCACGCCGTAGACCAGGGTGGTGAGCCCGTCGAGCGACCAGTGCGAGTCGAGCCCGTCGACGAGCAGCCGCAGGGACTCGCGGCCCTCCTCGTCCAGCGAGGACAGCAGCTCGGTGTCGGGCTCCTCGCGGACCAGCGTGCGCTGGTCGGCCGGGACCTGGGTGGTGATCCAGTTCTCGGCGCGGTCCAGGCGCGGCCGTACCTCGTCGAGCGAGGTCAGCGGCGACGTCGGGTCCAGGTCGGACAGGATGCGCAGGGTCTGCTCGTCGTGCCCGGCGGTGATGTCGACGACGGACGCGAGCGTCCGGTACGCCATCGGCCGCGGGGTGCGGGGCAGTTCACCCTCCGCGGTGCGGACGGCGCGGGTGTGCGCCGCCGCGTCGGCCGGCAGCACGGAGCCGTCGGCGACCTTGGACTCCAGCTTGTCCCACTCGTCGTAGAGCCGCTGGATCTCCTGGTCGAAGGCGATCTTGAAGGACTGGTTCGGCTTGCGGCGCGCGTACAGCCAGCGCAGCAACTGCGGTTCCATGATCTTCAGCGCGTCGGAGGGCGTCGGGACGCCACCCTTCGAGGAGGACATCTTGGCCATGCCGCTGATGCCGACGAACGCGTACATCGGGCCGATCGGCTGCTCGCCGCCGAAGATGTGCACGATCTGCCCGCCGACCTGGAAGGACGAGCCGGGCGAGGAGTGGTCGACGCCCGAGGGCTCGAAGATCACGCCCTCGTAGGCCCAGCGCATCGGCCAGTCGACCTTCCACACCAGCTTGCCGCGGTTGAACTCGCTGAGCTTGACCGTCTCGGTGAACGCGTCCTCGGTGCAGACGTAGGTCAGCTCCGTGGTCTCGTCGTTGTAGGACGTGACCTTGGTGAAGTCCTTGCCGCACTGCGCGCAGTAGGGCTTGTACGGGAAGTACCCGCCCTCGGCGCTGCTGCCGTCGTCCTCGGCCGCCGCGCCGGAGCCCTCGGCGGCCTCCAGCTCGGCCTCGTCGACCTGCTTCTGCTGGGGCTTCTTGCCGCCCGGCTTCTGCTTGGTGCGGTACTGGTCGAGCACGGCGTCGATGTCGCCGCGGTGCTTCATCGCGTGCAGGACCTGCTCGCGGTACACACCGTTGGTGTACTGCTCGGTCTGGCTGATCGGGTCGTACTCGACGCCCATCTCGGCGAGCGCCTCGACCATGGCGGCCTTGAAGTGCTCGGCCCAGCTGCCGTACGCGGACCCGGCCGGGGCGGGGACGGCGGTCAGCGGCTTGCCGATGTGCGCGGCCCACGTCTCGTCGACGCCGGGGACGCCGGCCGGCACCTTCCGGTAGCGGTCGTAGTCGTCCCACGAGATCAGGTGGCGGACCTCGACGCCCCGGCGGCGGATCTCGTCCGCGACCAGGTGCGGGGTCATGACCTCGCGGAGGTTGCCCAGGTGGATCGGGCCGGAAGGGGAGAGTCCGGACGCGACGACGACAGGTTTGCCGGGTGCTCGGCGCTCCGCCTCGGCGATGACCTCGTCCGCGAAACGGGAGACCCAGTCGGTCTCGGTGCTGCTCTGAGCCACGACACGTCCTTCTACTCGAATGCTGGCTTCGCCATTCTCCCAGACGGAACGGGTCGCTCCGAGGTTGCTCCCCGCGCCCGATATCCCGCGAAAGCGAAGGGCCGCGCGTGGGATACTCGGCACTTGTCGGAACAACCAAGTGCACCCACCGGCACAACCTCACAGGAACGGCAGCTCATGGCCTCGGTCCCTTCCCTCGCTTCTTCCGTCAATCAGCGCGTCGCGGACGCCCTCGCCTCGGCCCTGCCGGAGGCCGGTGGCGCCGACCCGCTGCTGCGACGAAGCGACCGGGCCGACTTCCAGGCCAACGGCATCCTGGCGCTCGCGAAGAAGGCCAAGGCCAATCCGCGCGAGCTGGCGACGACCGTGGTCGAGGGCATCCCGACGGGTGACCTGATCAAGGAGATCGAGGTCTCGGGCCCCGGCTTCCTCAACATCACGATCACCGACAAGGCGATCATCGAGACCCTCGCGGCGCGGGCCGGCGACGACCGCCTCGGCGTGCCGCTCGCCGAGAACCCGGGCACCACGGTGATCGACTACGCCCAGCCGAACGTCGCCAAGGAGATGCACGTCGGTCACCTGCGGTCCGCCGTGATCGGCGCCGCGATGGTCGAGATCCTGGAGTTCACGGGCGAGAAGGTCGTCCGCCGGCACCACATCGGCGACTGGGGCACCCAGTTCGGCATGCTCATCCAGTACCTGATGGAGCACCCGCACGAGCTGGACCACAAGTCGGACGAGGAGGTCTCCGGCGAGGAGGCCATGTCCAACCTGAACCGGCTCTACAAGGCCTCGCGCGCGCTCTTCGACTCCGACGAGGAGTTCAAGACGCGGGCCCGCGCCCGGGTCGTCGACCTCCAGGCCGGCGAGCCGGAGACCCTCGCGCTGTGGCAGCGGTTCGTGGACGAGTCGAAGATCTACTTCTACTCCGTCTTCAACAAGCTGGACATGGACATCCAGGACCCCGACGTGGTCGGCGAGTCCGGCTACAACGACATGCTCGTGGAGACCTGCAAGCTGCTGGAGGACTCGGGCGTCGCCGTCCGCTCCAACGGCGCGCTCTGCGTCTTCTTCGACGACGTCAAGGGCCCGGACGGCAACCCGACCCCGTTGATCGTCCGGAAGTCGGACGGCGGCTTCGGTTACGCCGCCACCGACCTCTCCGCGATCCGCGACCGGGTGGGCGTGCTGAACGCGTCCACGCTCCTCTACGTCGTCGACGCCCGTCAGTCCCTGCACTTCAAGATGGTCTTCGAGACGGCCCGCCGCGCCGGCTGGCTGAACGAGGACACCAAGGCCGTGCAGCTGGCCTTCGGCACCGTCCTCGGCAAGGACGGCAAGCCGTTCAAGACCCGTGAGGGCGAGACGGTGCGGCTGGTGGACCTGCTGGACGAGGCCGTCGAGCGGGCGACCACCGTCGTCCGGGAGAAGGACGCGGACCGCAACCTCCTCACCGAGGAGGAGATCGTCGAGAACGGCCTCCAGGTCGGCATCGGCGCCGTCAAGTACGCGGACCTCTCCACCTCGGCCGCCCGCGACTACAAGTTCGACCTGGACCAGATGGTCTCCCTCACCGGTGACACCTCCGTGTACCTCCAGTACGCGTACGCCCGGATCAAGTCCATCCTGCGCAAGGCGGGCGACCGTTCCCCGGTCGCGCACCCGGAGCTGGAGCTGGCCCCGGCCGAGCGCGCGCTGGGCCTGCACCTGGACCACTTCGGCGAGCTGGTCGCGGAGGCCGCCGGGGAGTACGCGCCGCACAAGGTGGCCGCGTACCTCTACCAGCTGTCCTCGCTGTTCACGACCTTCTACACCGAGTGCCCGGTCGTGAAGCCGGAGCCGGAGCTGGTCGTGGGCGAGAACCGCCTCTTCCTGTCGGACCTGACCGCCCGCACCCTCTCCAAGGGCATGTCCCTCCTCGGGATCCGGACCCCCGAGAAGCTCTGACCCTTCCGTACGCACGACCTGTACGCGCCCGACCCCGCCGCCGGTAGTCCGATTCCGGGGGCGGGGTCTTTTTTCGGCCACCTTAAGAAGGTTGAATGTCGATCAATCGTGATCTGGAAGCCCTCCCCCGGTACCCACCGCACCCCTAATCTGAGCACGTTCAGTAAAGGGGCCGGGGCCGGAACGTCCGCATCCGGCATGGGGGGATTCGAAGTGAAGCTCAAGCGCATGGCCCTGGTGGCGGCTGCCGCCGTCGCGGGTCCGACCATCCTGGCCGCCACGCCGGCCATGGCCGCCGACCAGCCGGCCGTGATCGTTCCGGACGCCGCGCCGAAGGAGGACGCCGCTGCGGCGACCGACGACGCCCCGGCCGCGCAGCAGCACAATCAGGCCAAGCCCGCCCCGATCGCACCGACCGCCCCAACGGGCTCCCCCGCCGCCGAGCCGGCCCCGAAGGCCCCCGAGACGTCGAAGGCATCCCAGGCCCCGCAGGCACCCGGGGCCCCGCAGGCCGAGAAGGGGGGCCAGACGGAGATCCCCCTGGAGGACGACCTCGCCGACTCGATGCTGATGGGCCCCGAAGTCACCGTCCAGGGCATCCCGAAGGACGGCTTCCAGCCCGGGGGCGGCTGGACCGACCTGACGGTCAAGGTCGACAACGGCGGCCACATCGCTGTCAAGAACTACGTCCCGCAGCTGACGATGATGGACATGGAGGGCCGCTTCAAGCCCTCCCAGATCAAGGTCGAGTACCGCGCCGCCGGCCAGAGCGGCGCGACCTGGCAGTCCGCCGCGCCGATCCGGAACGAGGACCTGGGCGGCGGCATCCGGTACGACCTGGGCAAGAACCCCTCGATCGCCGCCAACGCGAAGTACTCCCTGGACGTGCGCGTCCGCTTCGCCGCGGACATCGCCGTCCTGCCCTTCGAGATCTACACGGACGGCACCAGCACGACGGCCTCCGGCGTCGCCCACTCCCCGGCCTCCTGGCACCCCGCCAAGATCGCCGGCGCGGAGGACGGCGAGGAGATCCCGCTGCCCTCCGAGGGCCCCGCGCTCACCGTGAACGGCGTGCCGAAGGGCGGCTTCACGGCCGGCGCCGACTGGCAGAACCTCTCGATCCACGTCGACAACACCGGCAGGCAGCGCCTCGGACAGTTCGACCTGGCCCTCATCATGGCGCGCCCCGACCGGGTCCCCATGAAGGCCTCCCAGATCGCCCTGGAGGTCTACAGCAAGGACGCCCGGGGCAAGAAGGGCTGGCACGCGGCGGAGCGCCACGACGAGGACGGCGTCTTCTTCGGCTTCGACCTCGCCGGCGGCGCGGTCGAAGCGGGCCGGAGCTTCGACGTACAGGTACGCGTCCGCTTCGCCGCCGACGCCCCGACCGGAGACCTGACGCTCGGCGTCGCCGGCTGGGCCGTGGTGAACGAGAAGACCGGGGAGTACGCCGAGTCCCACTCCGACGGCACCCTGACGAAGATCAACAAGGCGGGCACCGGCACCGGAACGGGCACCGGCACCGGCACCGGCAACCAGCACACCCCCGACGGCGGCTCCAAGCCGATCGACCAGAACCCCGACGGCACCACCGGCGGCGGCAACGGCGGCACCACCGGCGGTGAACTCGCCGCCACCGGCAGTTCCCCCGCCACCAGTTGGGCCCTCGGAGCCGGCGGCGTGGCCCTGGCGATGGGCGCCGCCCTGGTGGCCGGCACCGGCCGCCGTCGCCGCCCCACCGCCTGACCCGCACGCACCCGCGCGCGCCCGCCGTACGGGGAACCCCCGCCGCCCGCCCGGGCCGCGGGGGTTCCTCAGGTGTCGTACTCGCACCACACCACCTTCCCGGGCACGCACGCCACCACCCCCCACCGGTCCGCGAGCGCCGCGACCAGCAGCAGCCCCCGGCCCCCCTCCACACGCACGTCCCGGTCCTCGATCCGGGGTCGCCCGCCCCCGCTGTCGTGGACCTCGATCCGGACCGCGCCCTCGAAGCGCAGCAACCGCAGCCGGTAGCCCCGGCCGGGCGGGACGCCGTGCAGCAGGGCGTTGGTGGCCAGCTCACTCACGCAGAGCAACAGGTCGTCCCGGCGGCCCGTCACCTCCCACGCGTCGAGGGTCTCGCCCAGGAACTCCCTTGCAGCACGCACGGTTTGGCGGCTGCGCGGATAGAACCGCTCCCGCACCAGGGCGGGTTGAATATTCACGTTCACGGGGCGATGGTCGCGGTGCGTGACTAGCGTGGCGCAGACGACCGACCCGTACTCCTCACTGAGTACGGGTTGGTACGGCTATCACTCGGGCGCAGGTGGGGAGTTCGGTTGCATGCCACCAAGGAAGAGGCCTCGGCCCAATTCGACCGCGATGAAGATGGTCGGCGAGATGGTCGCCGCCGGCCGGCTCGCCAAAGGACTGACCCAGCGCGCACTCGCGCTGGAAGTGCCGATGGACATCGAGACGCTGGCCTCCATCGAGCAGGGCCGTCGCGTCCTGATGCCCGACGTCGCGGAGCGGATGGACCGGATCCTGGGCCTGCCCGGGATGCTGACGGTCGCCGCGAACAGGATGCCCGAGGTCGACAGCATCCCGCCGTGGGCCGAGGAGTACATGGAACGCGAGCTGGAGGCGCTCGCCCTGTCCTGGTACGACACGCTGACCGTGCCGGGGTTGCTCCAGACCGAGGAGTACGCGCGGTCCGTCCTCGGCTGCCGCGTGCCGTACCACGGGGAGGAGTGGATCGAGCTCCAGACCGCCCGTCGGATCAAGCGTCAGGAGATACTGCGCCGCCCGGCCCCGCCCACGCTCAGCTTCGTCATCTGGGAGGCCGCCCTGCGCGACCGGATCGGCGGCAAGGCGGTCCATCGCGAGCAGGTCCGACACCTGCGCGCCTGCGCCGACCGCCCCGGCATCGCCCTCCAGATCCTGCCGCTGGGCATCACCGCCCACGCGGGTCTCGACGGCCCGTTCACCCTGCTGGAGACCCCCGAGCACCAGCACCTCGCGTACTCCGAAACCCAGCGCGGCAGCATCCTCGTGCGCGACCCGAACGAGGTCAGCATCCTCACTCAGAAGTATGCGATGCTGCGATCCCAGGCCCTCAACTTCGATGAGACGAGGGACCTGTTGGACCGGCTGTCAGGAGAGCGATGAGCACCGAACTCGCGTGGTTCAAGTCCAGCTACAGCGGCAGCGAGGGCGGCCAGTGCCTCGAAGTCGCCGTCGCCTGGCGCAAGTCCAGCCACAGCGGTGACGAAGGCGGCCAGTGCGTCGAGGTCGCCGCCTGCGCCTGCGCCGCCGGCCAGGTGCACGTGCGGGACTCCAAGGTCCCGCACGGACCCACCCTGACCCTCGCCCCCGGCACCTGGACCCGCCTGACCGACTGGGTCGGCGTCTAGAACGCCCTCGGCACGGCGGAACCGAGGAAAAGGCACGTACCAGGGCCTTCTACGCAACCTCGGACCGCGCTTTGCCCCTCCCACTCCGCATGGGAGCCAATCGACTCACCGGGCTCGACGCGGCCCGCGGCATCGCCGTCCTCGGCATGTTCGCGGTCCACGTCGGCCCGACCCCCCACCCCTCACCGGGTACGGCCCGTCCTGGCTCGCCCTGCACCCCGGGGGCCGCCGCGCACCCCTGCTGGAGGCCGTCGCCCGCGAACACCCCTGGGCACTGGCCACCCGGACCCGATCGCGGGACCTGGCAGTACGCACTGCGCGGCAGCGCCCTGCGGCGCGGCCCGCTGGAATGGGCGCTGCGCGCCCTGACCCCGCCCCGACGTGCGCGCCGGGACGGGGCCGAGGCCGGCGGTTGAGCGGGATCAGCGGTTGAGCGGGTACGAGTGCCGGCCCGTGGCCTCGTCGATCTCCGTGTGCGCCTTCTGCAACATCTGACCCGCGAGATCCATCAGCGCCCTGGCGCCGGCGATCTCCTCGCCGACCCGCAACTGATCCGGGTCCGACGGGTGGCGCATGGCATAGCCGTGCGCCCTCATCTCGGAGCCGTCCGCGAGCCTCACCATGGCCGCCGCACCCGTGCGGTGCCCCTCCTCGGAGAACTCCAGCTCCACGTGCCATCCGACGAGCGTGGACATGCTGCACCACCTCCAGGATCACCCTGCTTCCAGGGTGCGCCCGCCGGCGCCGGGCCGCGACCTCCGCCGGTCGCCGGCGCGCGGCGGGCGACGCACGATGGAAGAGGGACCCGGGGGCCGGCGGCTCGCAGAGCCGCCCGCCATTCCCCCGTCCCGATCTCCTCGACTCCCCCTCGACAGGAGCAGCTCATGTCCCGCACCACTCGACGCGTACGACGCGTCGCCGTCACCTCGCTCGTCGCGTCCTCGTTCGCCCTCGGCGGCGCCGCGTTCCTCGCGCCCACCGCCGGCGCTGCGGTCCCCACCGCGAGCTGCACCGTGACGCCCGGTCCGACCGGTTCCGTCGTCATCACCGGCGAGGGCTTCACGGCCCCCCGCAAGCTCAACGACGGCGAGAGCACGCAGCCGCTGAACGTCGACGCGAGCGGCAACTTCCGGGAGACCCGCTTCCAGAAGAACGTCAACTACACGGTCCTCGCGGTCAACGAGGACCAGAACTTCATCTTCGTCAACTGCAAGGTCCTCGCGAAGCCCAGCCCCGACTCCCCCACGTCCAAGCCGAACAAGCCCCCGCAGAACGCCCAGGCGGACTACCGGCAGGGCTTCAAGGAAGGCTTCGGCGTCGGCAAGACGGCAGCCGCCAAGAGCTGCGACAGCCGCCCGACGGCCGACAAGACCCAGCAGCACAGCGAGAACTACTGGAAGGGTTGGGGCCAGGGAGTCGGCGCAGCCTTCCGCCAGGCCTGCAAGGGCTGACCCACCGCACCGCCCGACGGGTCAGCGCGCCTCGCGCAGCCAGCCCGCGACCTCGGTCGCCCAGTAGGTCAGGATCGTGTCCGCGCCCGCCCGCCTGATGCCGAGCAGCGTCTCCAGGATCGCCCGGTCGCGCTCGATCCAGCCCTTCTCCGCGGCGGCCTCGACCATCGCGTACTCGCCACTGATCTGGTAGGCCGCGACCGGTACGTCCACGGCCTGCGCGACCCGGTACAGGATGTCCAGGTAGGGGCCCGCCGGCTTGACCATGACCATGTCGGCGCCCTCCTCCAGGTCCAGCGCCAGCTCCCGCAGCGACTCGCGGGCGTTCGCCGGATCCTGCTGGTACGTCTTGCGGTCGCCCTGGAGCGAGGAACCGACGGCCTCCCGGAAGGGACCGTAGAACGCCGACGAGTACTTCGCCGTGTACGCCAGGATCGAGACGTCCTCGTGGCCCGTCTCGTCGAGCGCGTCACGGATCACGCCGACCTGGCCGTCCATCATCCCGCTCGGCCCCACCACGTGGACGCCCGCGTCCGCCTGGACCTGCGCCATCTCCGCGTACCGCTCCAGCGTCGCGTCGTTGTCCACGCGCCCGTGCTCGTCCAGGACGCCGCAGTGCCCGTGGTCGGTGTACTCGTCCAGACACAGGTCCGACATGATCACCAGGTCGTCACCGACCTCGGCCTTCACGTCGCGGATCGCGAGCTGCAGGATCCCGTCCGGCTCGGTGCCCGCCGTGCCCCGCGCGTCCTTGTTCTCGTCCGCCGGAACCCCGAAGAGCATGATCCCCGCGACCCCCGCCGAGACCGCCTCGACGGCCGCCTTCCGCAGCGTGTCCCGGGTGTGTTGGACGACGCCCGGCATCGCCGCGATGGCGACCGGCTCGCTGATGCCCTCGCGCACGAACGCCGGGAGGATCAGGTCCGAGGGGTGCAGCCGCGTCTCCGCGACCATCCGCCGCATCGCCGGAGTCGTGCGCAGCCGGCGGGGCCGCGAACCGGGGAAGGATCCGTACGCGCTCATCTTCAGTCGCCTCTTCGAACTTCGACAGCAGTCGCCCCCAGCGTAGGTCCTGGCGTCGAAGTGGCGCCGGTAGGGCCCGCGGTGTCCGGTGCCGTGCATCGCGAGGCGGAGGGGCGCCCTTGTACCGGACGTACTCGGGTGCCCCGACAACGCGGCGAGGTGCGGTACCGGGCGCCGCGGGCCAGGCGCCACTTCGACGACAGGGCCCGAGGCCGCACACCGCGCGAACGGTGCGCGGCCCGGTGCGCCGCCGGAAACGGGCGCGGCCCGGGCGCACACGCACCCGGGCCGCGCCCGTCACTCCTCGCCCCGCCCGGCCGGCCGTTCGACCGGCCGGCGGACCGGACTCACCGGCTCACGTCGTGCGTCGGCGTCGCGCTCCCGGCCGTCGCTCGCTCGGCCGGGCCACCGACTCGCCGGCCTCCTTGGCCGCGTCGCGGCGCGCCGCACCGTACTCGGCCAGCGCCTCCGCCAGCTTCGACACCGACGGCTCCGGCGACAGGACGTCCACGCGCAGCCCGTGCTCCTCCGCGGTCTTGGCCGTCGCGGGCCCGATGCACGCGATGACGGTCACGTTGTGCGGCTTGCCCGCGATCCCGACCAGGTTGCGGACGGTGCTCGACGACGTGAACATCACGGCGTCGAAACCGCCGCCCTTGATCGCCTCGCGCGTGTCCGCCGGCGGCGGCGACGCGCGCACGGTCCGGTAGGCCGTCACGTCGTCGACCTCCCAGCCCAGCTCTATCAGCCCGGCGACCAGCGTCTCCGTCGCGATGTCGGCCCGCGGCAGGAAGACGCGGTCGATCGGGTCGAAGACCGGGTCGTAGGGCGGCCAGTCCTCCAGCAGCCCGGCGGCCGACTGCTCGCCGCTCGGCACCAGGTCCGGCTTCACGCCGAACTCCACCAGCGCCGCCGCGGTCTGCTCGCCCACCGCGGCGACCTTGATGCCCGCGAAGGCCCGCGCGTCCAGCCCGTACTCCTCGAACTTCTCGCGCACCGCCTTCACGGCGTTCACCGAGGTGAAGGCGATCCACTCGTAGCGGCCCGTGACCAGGCCCTTGACCGCCCGCTCCATCTGCTGCGGGGTGCGCGGCGGCTCCACGGCGATCGTCGGCACCTCGTGCGGCACCGCGCCGTACGAACGCAACTGGTCGGAGAGCGAGGCGGCCTGCTCCTTGGTGCGCGGCACCAGCACCCGCCAGCCGAACAGCGGCTTCGACTCGAACCAGGCCAGGTCCTCGTGACGCGCGGCCGCGCCGTGCTCACCGACCACGGCTATCACGGGGCGCGCGCCCTCGGGCGAGGGCAGCACCTTCCCCTGCTTGAACACCTGGGCGATGGTCCCCAGGGTGGCGTTCCAGGTCCGCTGCCGCGTCGTGGTGCCCGCCACCGTCACGGTGAGCGGGGTGTCGGGCTTGCGCCCGGACGACACCAGTTCGGCGGCGGCCGCGGACACGGTCTCCAGGGTCGCGGAGACCACGAGGATCCCGTCGCTCGCGCCGACCTCGCTCCAGCAGCGCGCCGAGGCGTTGCGGGCGTCGACGAAGCGCACGTCCGTGCCCTTGGCGTCCCGGCCGCCGCTCAGCGGCACACCCGCGTAAGCGGGCACGCCCACGGCGGTCGCGACACCGGGCACCACCTCGAAGGGGATGCCCGCGGTCGCGCAGGCCAGCATCTCCTCGGCGGCGTTGCCGTCGAGACCGGGGTCGCCCGTGACGGCACGGACCACCCGCCTGCCGGACCGCGCGGCCTCCATGACAAGATTGGCGGCATCACGGATCACCGGGACACCGGCGGCTGCTGACACTTCGTCAGCCACCGTCAGCTGCGGCGTGTCGACGCCCGCGCGAGCATGGGTGCGTACGACTTCGAGCACCTCGGGCTCCGCGATCAGCACGTCCGCAGCGCCGAGCGCCTCGACGGCGCGCAGTGTCAGCAGGCCCGGGTCGCCGGGCCCGGCACCGAGGAAGGTGACGCGCCCGTGGGCGGCGACCGCCACAAGAGCGGAGTGGGTGGGGATTGAGGGGTTCAAAGGGATCGCTCCCCCATCAGACCGGCCGCGCCCTTGGCCAGCATCTCGTCCGCGAGTTCGCGTCCGAGCGCCATGGCCTCGTCGTGAGACTGGGGCACGGGACCGGTGGTGGACAGCTGCACGAGCGTCGAGCCGTCGAGCGTTCCGACGACACCCCGCAGGCGCATTTCATTGACAACCTGCCCGTCGGCCAACAGGTCGGCGAGCGCGCCCACGGGCGCGCTGCAGCCGGCCTCCAGGGCGGCGAGCAGAGACCTTTCGGCGGTCACGGCGGCTCGCGTGTACGAGTCGTCGAGTTCACCGAGGGCGGCGATGAGGTCCGTGGCGGACGCGAGGCACTCCACGGCCAGGGCTCCCTGGCCGGGTGCGGGCAGCACGTTGTCCACGGACAGCAGGTCGGTCGCCTCGTCACCGCGGCCGATCCGGTTCAGCCCGGCGGCGGCGAGGACCACGGCGTCCAGTTCCCCGTCGCGCACGAAGCCGATCCGGGTGTCGACGTTCCCGCGGATCGGGACCGTCTCGATGACCTTGCCCATGCTCCTGGCGTACGCGTTGAGCAGCGCCGTGCGCCGCGGCGAACCGGTACCGATCCGCGCGCCGTCGGGCAGCTGCTCGAAGCTCAGGCCGTCACGGGCGACGAGCGCGTCGCGCACGTCCTCCCGTCGCGGCATCGCCGCGATGACCAGCTCGTCGGGCTGCGCGGTCGGCAGGTCCTTCAGCGAGTGCACCGCGAAGTCGACCTCGCCCCGCACGAGGGCGTCGCGCAGCGCCGTGACGAACACGCCGGTGCCGCCGATCTGCGCGAGGTGCTCGCGGGACACGTCACCGTAGGTCGTGATCTCCACGAGCTCGACGGGACGGCCGGTGACCGCCCGCACCGCCTCGGCGACGTGCCCGGACTGGGACATGGCCAACTTGCTGCGTCGCGTGCCAAGCCGGAGGGGCTGGTCGGGACGTGTGTTCATGATGCCCGTCCTGGGTCGTCGTTCTTCGGATCGGCCGCGTCCGCCCGGCTGACGGAGGCCACCGTCTGAGGGTCGAGGTCGAAGAGTTCGCGCAGCGCCTCGGCGTACCCGGCGCCGCCGGGCTCACTGGCGAGCTGCTTGACGCGCACGGTCGGCGCGTGGAGGAGCTTGTCGACGACGCGGCGCACGGTCTGGGTGACCTCGGCCCGCTGCCGGTCGTCGAGGTCGGGCACCCGGCCGTCGAGCCGGGCCACTTCCATCGCCACCACCTCGGCGGCCATGGCGCGCAGCGCGACGACGGTGGGCGTGATGTGCGCGGCCCGCTGGGCGGCCCCGAACGCGGCCACCTCCTCCGCGACGATCGCCCGCACGGCGTCCACGTCGGCGGCCATCGGCGCGTCGGCGGAGGCCTCGGCGAGCGACTCGATGTCCACGAGGCGCACCCCGGGGACCCGGTGCACGGCGGCGTCGATGTCACGCGGCATCGCCAGGTCGAGGAGCGCGAGCCGTACGCTCGCGCCGTTCACGACGGCCGGCCGGCTCCGGCGGGGCTGCCGCTGGGCGGCCGCCTCACCCTGGTCGGCCCAGGTGCCGTGCAGTTCGAGGGCGTTGGCGTCGACCCCGGTGAGCGCGGAACGCCCGTCGGACGTCGGCGCGTCCAGGCCCAGCGGGCAGTCGTCGCGCTCGGCGACCGCCGTCAGGGTCCGCGCGGCCCCGGCGTCCGCCAGCCGCCGCCCGCCCTCGGCGGCGGCCACCAGCCGCGCCAGGACCTCGGCATCGGCGAACCCGTCCCGCGCGGGAACCGGGACGCCGCCCGAGCCCGTCGCCTTGCGGGGCGCGGAGACCGCCGCAGGGACGGAACCCCGCCCCGCGGATCCCGCCGGGGAGCCGCCCGGATCCGCCGGCGCCTGCGGCGCGGGGATCGGGGCGGAGCCCCTGGACAGCGCGTCCGCGACGTCGTCGCCGGTCAGCACCAGCCCGGTGGCCCCGGTACAGGACACGACCACGTCAACACGTGTCAGCTCATCCGCCACACGGGTCATCGGCACCGCCCGAGCCGCCACCCCGGTGCCCGAGGCAACCAGAATCTCGGCCAAACGCTCCGCGCGCTCGATGGTCCGGTTCGCCACCATGATCTCGGCGACCCCGACCCGCGCCAGTGTCGCGGCGGCCAACGAGGACATCGAGCCGGCGCCGATCACCAGCGCCCGCTTGCCGTCGGCCCAACGGTCCACCGGCTCGTGGACGGCCAGCTGCTCCAGCCCGAAGGTCACCAGCGACTGCCCGGCCCGGTCGATCCCGGTCTCCGAGTGCGCCCGCTTGCCGACCCGCAGCGCCTGCTGGAACAGGTCGTTGATCAGCCGCCCGGCGGTGTGCTGCTCCTGCCCGAGCGCCAGCGCGTCCTTGATCTGGCCGAGGATCTGCCCCTCGCCGACGACCATAGAGTCCAGCCCGCACGCCACCGAGAACAGGTGGTGCACCGCCCGGTCCTCGTAGTGCACGTAGAGATAGGGGGTGAGCTCTTCCAGGGCCACCCCGCTGTGCTGCGCGAGCAGCGTCGACAGCTCGGCGACACCGGCGTGGAACTTGTCCACGTCCGCGTACAGCTCGATCCGGTTGCAGGTGGCCAGCACGGTCGCCTCGGTCGCCGGTTCGGCGGCGAGGGTGTCGTGCAGCAGCTTCACCTTGGCATCGGCGGACAGGGAGGCCCGCTCCAGCACACTGACCGGCGCGCTGCGGTGGCTCAGCCCTACGACGAGCAGACTCATGCCGGCATCACCGCCGGCACGTCACCCTCGGGGTTGCCCTTGCGCGAGGTGGTGGTGGTGGCGCGTCCCGCGGGCGGGACCACGGCGGCGGCGGGAGCGGCTCCCGTACCGGTGGCCTCGTCGTCCGACAGGGCCCCGGCGGCAGCGGCGGCAGCGGCCCCCTCACCGGCCTTGCGCTGCTCGTGGAAGGCGAGGATCTGCAGCTCGATGGACAGGTCGACCTTGCGCACGTCCACGCCCTCGGGAACCGACAGCACGGTGGGCGCGAAGTTCAGGATGGAGGTGACCCCGGCGGCGATGAGCCGCTCGCTCACCTGCTGCGCGGCGCCGGCCGGGGTCGCGATGACCCCGATCGAGACGCCGTTGTCCTCGATGATCTTCTCCAGCTCGTCGGTGTGCTGCACGGCCATGCCGGCGACCGGCTTCCCGGCCATGGCCGGGTCGGCGTCGATCAGCGCCGCGACGCGGAAGCCGCGCGCGGAGAAGCCGCCGTAGTTGGCGAGGGCCGCGCCCAGGTTGCCGATGCCGACGATGACGACCGGCCAGTCCTGGGTCAGGCCCAGCTCGCGGGAGATCTGGTAGACGAGGTACTCGACGTCGTAGCCGACGCCGCGGGTCCCGTAGGAACCCAGGTACGAGAAGTCCTTGCGCAGCTTCGCGGAGTTGACTCCGGCGGCGGCCGCGAGCTCCTCGGAGGACACCGTGGGCACCGATCGCTCGGAGAGCGCGGTGAGGGCACGCAAGTACAGCGGAAGCCGGGCGACAGTGGCCTCGGGAATACCTCGGCTGCGGGTCGCCGGTCGGTGAGTTCGGCCAGTTGCCACGATGCTCCTGCGGGATGAGCGGGGCTGCAGGCGGCCACTTGTCCCAGGACCGCCCCGTCGAATGCAGGCTATGTCTTTGTGAACGCGTGCACAAAGATTGTGTCCGCTTTGTCCGAGCAAAGTGACCGGGGTCACGCGGGTCGGTACTGCGGCACGGGAACCCGGAACGGGCCGAACCCGTTCAAATCCCGAGGGGGGCAAAACGGTACACACTCCTCATCGATACGCCCCCGAGTCCCCATAAATCGCCCATGATGGTAACTGCCTGGAGGGTCAGCCCTCCAATGCCCGACGCAACCGCTCAGGGTTCACCCTCCAGAAGGTGTGCTGTTCACCATCCACCAGCACCACCGGAATCTGCTCCCAATGGCGGCGGTAGAGCTCCTCGTCCTGCGAGATGTCCTTCTTCTCCCACCGCGCCCCCGTCTGCGCGCAGACCTCCTCGATCACCGACTGGGCGTCGTCGCACAGGTGACACCCCGGCTTCCCCACGAGCGTGACCAGCCGCTCCTCGGGGCGCTTCTTTTCCTTGCGACGCAGCAGTGGACTCATGTCCTCATTGTCCCGCGCCCCCACGGCCGCCGGGACCCCGCGACGACGCCCGCCGGCCGCCCGTACGGAACGACCCGCGCCGCCCGCGACCCCCGCACGCGGACCGCGCGCCCCGCAGAGTTCACACCTCCGTTTCCCATCGGTTCGGGAACTCCCGAACACAATGGCTATGCTCGCGTCATGGCCGCTCTGGGATGGCTCACCCCCCGTAGGCGCTCCGCGACCGCGCGGAGCGTGCTGGCAGGCGAGGCCTCTGCCGAGGCAGCGCGCAAGACCGCTCAGGCCGAGGCGCCACCTTTCGACGAGACTCCGGATCCGACGCCGGACGCGCCGGACGCCACCCGCTCGATCGCGGAAGCGGAAGCCGCCGAAGTACCGCAGGCGCCCGCCGAGCCCGAGTTCCCGGTCCCCGGAGACGACCTCGCCGCCGCCTTCTTCGACCTCGACAACACCGTCATGCAGGGCGCCGCGATCTTCCATTTCGGCCGCGGCCTCTACAAGCGCGAGTTCTTCCAGCGCCGCGAACTCGCCCGCTTCGCCTGGCAGCAGGCCTGGTTCCGACTCGCGGGCGTCGAGGACCCCGAGCACATGCAGGACGCCCGCGACAGCGCCCTGTCCATCGTCAAGGGCCACCGGGTCTCCGAGCTGATGTCCATCGGCGAGGAGATCTACGACGAGTACATGGCCGAGCGAATCTGGCCGGGCACCCGCGCCCTCGCCCAGGCCCACCTCGACGCCGGCCAGAAGGTCTGGCTCGTCACCGCCGCCCCCGTCGAGACCGCCACGATCATCGCCCGCCGCCTCGGCCTGACCGGAGCCCTGGGCACCGTCGCCGAGTCCGTGGACGGCGTCTACACCGGCCGGCTGGTCGGCGAACCCCTGCACGGCCCCGCCAAGGCCGAGGCCGTGCGCGCCCTGGCCGGCGCCGAGGGCCTGGACCTCGACCGCTGCGCCGCGTACAGCGATTCGCACAACGACATCCCGATGCTGTCGCTCGTCGGACATCCGTACGCGATCAATCCCGACACAAAACTGCGCAAGCATGCCCGTGCCCACGATTGGCGACTGCGCGACTATCGGACCGGCCGCAAGGCCGTGAAGGTCGGCGTCCCGGCAGCCGCCGGCGTCGGCGCGCTCGCGGGCGGCACCGCCGCCGCCATCGCCCTGCACCGCCGCCGCAGGTAACCGCTCCACCCCGGCCCCCTCATCCCGCCTGCGAAAAGCCGCCCGGCCCGCGCCCGGCGGCTTTTCGCCATCCCCGGGCGGACCGCCCGGCGGTCATCCCCCCAGCCTTGCCCCCGCGTCCGGCGAGGCAGTCCCGCAGGCCCGACTCGGTCGCGAGCCACCGTGGAAGCTTCCATTCCGCGCACCCAACCGATCAAGAATCGATCACCATCCGCGACCGAATATGCCCTCGACACGCAACAGAAGTGTCGTAACCGGTGATTTGAGCAACTGGGTGTAGCGCTGCCTGTACGAAGCGTTATTCTCCTCAAACGCATGCCACCGCCCATCTGTCGCCACGACGGGTGAACGGTCCCGCACTGCACGTGATGGAAGCTCTGCCTCTGGGAGTCCCGTGTACCCACCTGTCGGGGTTGACGCCTCGGGCCTGGCTACGCTGCGCGCAACGGTCCTCGACCACCTGCGTGGCTTCGTCCCCACCGCGTACGCCGTCCCCGCCTTCGCCGCCATCCCTGCCGGCCTCGGTCCGGCCGGTCCCTGCTATGCCCTGACCGACGGCGGAGCGACGGTGGGCAGACGCGGCCGCTCGGGCGGCACCGCCGCCGGCGCGCCGGCCGCCCGCCGCCCCACGGCGGACAGCGACCAGGCCCGCATGATGGACCTGGTCGAACGCGCCCAGGCCGGCGAGGCCGAGGCCTTCGGCCGGCTCTACGACCAGTACAGCGACACGGTGTACCGCTACATCTACTACCGCGTCGGCGGCAAGGCGACCGCGGAGGATCTCACCAGCGAGACCTTCCTGCGCGCGCTGCGCCGCATCTCCACCTTCACCTGGCAGGGCCGGGACTTCGGGGCCTGGCTCGTGACGATCGCGCGCAACCTGGTGGCCGACCACTTCAAGTCCAGCCGCTTCCGGCTGGAGGTCACCACCGGCGAGATGCTCGACGCCAACGAGGTGGAACGCAGCCCCGAGGACTCCGTCCTCGAATCCCTCTCCAACGCGGCCCTCCTGGAGGCCGTGCGAAAACTCAACCCGCAGCAGCAGGAATGCGTGACCCTGCGCTTCCTCCAGGGCCTGTCCGTCGCCGAGACGGCCAGGGTCATGGGGAAGAACGAGGGCGCCATCAAGACGCTCCAGTACCGGGCGGTGCGCACGCTGGCCCGCCTGCTCCCGGACGACGCCCGCTGACCGCGGCCCTACTCACACTCTGTAACCCCTGCCGATGACTCTGATGACGCTGTGGTCCGATCATCCTTCGTCCGTAACCCAAGTGCCGCGCCGCTCGTTGTGCGGAATGCAGGCTCCCTGTGGACACGCCCTGCCCGAAGCCGCTCACTCGAAAGTGTGGATGTGCTCAAGGAAGGCAACCTTCCGGACACCTTGGGGAGTCGATCGTCATGACGAGAGGAGGTGCCGCCAGTGATCGCGAACGTGACTCCGCACCGGCGGGCGAACGCCTTCGCCCAGGCCCTGGAGGATCGGACCCCATCCGACCTTTCGGAACCGGACCCGGCGGCCGAGCAGTCCGAGGCACCTGCCGAACCTGCCGACCACGACCGGTTGTTGGCCCTGGCGAGCGTGCTCGGCGAAATGCCGCGCCCAGCGCTGGACCCCGAGGTCAAAGTGGTGCAACGAGCCCAGCTCGTCGCAGCCATGGAGGCCATGGTGAAGGAGGAGAGGGCCGGAGGCGCCGCCGCCGACCCTCTGGTGCCCGAACAGCGGACCGGCCGCGGCGCCCACCGGGCGACGTCGCTCCGGAAATTGCGGCCCCGCTCCCGCTGGTCCAAGGGCATCGCAGCAGGTGGCCTCACCGTGGGTGTGGCCGCAGGGGCCTTCAGCGGCGTGGCCGCTGCCAGCACGGACGCCCTACCGGGTGACTCCCTCTACCCCGTCAAACGGGGCATGGAGGATCTGAAGCTGGGGATGGCCGACGAGGATTCGGACCGGGGCGAGCTGTACCTGGACCAGGCCTCGAACCGGCTGTCGGAGGCCCGCAGGCTGATGGAGCGGGGCCGGACGGGCGTACTGGACCACGAGTCCCTGGGCGAGATCCGCCGAGCGCTGGCGGGAATGAAACACGATGCGGCGGAGGGCCACCGGCTCCTCCAGGCGGCGTACGAACGGGACGGCTCCCTCGGGCCGATCCAGACGCTCTCGTCGTTCTCCCGCTCCCACCGCGACGCGTGGGGCAGGCTCCGGGAGAAGCTCCCGGCGCAGCTCACCGACGTGGGCGGAGAAGTGGAGTCGGTCTTCCAGGCCATAGACGAGGACGTGGCGCCGCTCCAGGGACTGCTGCCGAAGCCACCGGCGCAGACCCGCGGCTCCACCCCGGGCACCTCGGCGAAGCCGAGCGCGCCCGCGGGCAAACAGAAGTCCGCACCCCCGTCGGGTGCCCCGGCGGCGTCCACCCCGAGCACGCCGGCACCGGGCACCAGCAAGGCCCCGGCCCCCGGCAGCGGACTCCTCGGCGGTACGGGCGATCTGCTCCACCCGCCGTCGCAGGACCAGTCCACCCCGCCCCCGTCCACCACTCCGGAGCTCCCGCAGCCGGACATCACCCTCCCGCCGCTCCTCCCCGGCCTCCTGCCGGGGCTGGGCATCCAGGCGGAGGACACCGAGTGAAAAGGCCGGAGGGGACTGCTCGCAGTCCCCTCCGGCCCTCACACCGACCCGCTCAGAAGAACACGGACCTCCGCTGCACCAGCAACCGGTACAGCGTGTGTTGGATCTGCTCCCGCACCTGGTCCGTGAGGTTGAACATCAACATCGGATCCTCGGCGGCCTCCGCCGAGTACCCGTCCGTGGGAATCGGCTCCCCGAACTGGATCGTCCACTTCGTCGGCAACGGCAGCGCGCCGAGCGGCCCCAGCAACGGAAACGTCGGCGTGATCGGGAAGTAGGGGACCCCCAGCAGTCGCGCCAACGTCTTCGCGTTGCCGACCATCGGGTAGATCTCCTCCGCCCCCACGATCGAGCAGGGCACGATCGGCGTTCCCGCGCGCAGCGCCGTCGACACGAACCCGCCCCGGCCGAACCGCTGGAGCTTGTACCGGTCCCCGAAGGGCTTGCCCAGCCCCTTGAAGCCCTCCGGCATCACCCCGACCAGTTCCCCGGCCTCCAACAGCCGTTGCGCGTCCTCCGCGCAGGCCAGCGTGTGCCCGGCCTTGCGGGCGAGTTCGTTCACCACCGGCAGCATGAACACCAGGTCCGCCGCCAGCAGGCGCAGGTGCCGCTCCGCGGGGTGATGGTCGTGCACCGCGACCTGGAGCATCAGACCGTCCAGCGGCAACGTCCCGGAGTGGTTCGCCACGATCAGCGCGCCCCCCTCCTTCGGGATGTTCTCGACGCCCTTGACCTCGACCCTGAAGTACTTGTCGAACAACGGCCGCATCAAGGACATAAGGACCTGGTCCGTCAGCTCCTTGTCGTAGCCGAAGTCGTCGACCTCGTACTCCCCGGTGATCCGCCGCCGCAGGAACGCCAGCCCGCCGGCGATCCTCCGGTCCCACCCCGCCCCGCCCGCCGCGGGCTCGGCCGGGACCGGCTCCACCACGGGATCGGGCTCGACCGGTGGCGCGACCCGCACCCGCCGCGGCGGCCGCCGACGCGGCCGGTCCTCGTCGAACGGGATGACTTTCGCGTCCGCCACTATCTCTTCGCTCCCTCGGCCACCGGCTCCACACTCGACAGGTCCACCTTCAGCATGCCCGCCACCCGGTCCACCGTGCGACCGACCCGCTCCGGCGGCAACAGCCCGCTCCCCCGACTCCGGGCGAAGTCCGCGAAGGTCTCCGCCGTCGTGTACAGGGGCGCGAAACCGAGAGTGTCCCGCATCTGGGTGGTCTCCACGACCCGCCCGTGCGTCAGGAGCCTTATCTGTTCGGGCGAGAAGTCCGTCACGCCGACCGCCCGCAGCGCCGACCCCACCCACGTCACCGCGGGCAGCAACAGCGGCACCGTGGGCCGCCCCAGCCGCCGCGCGCACTGCGACAGCAGCAACACGCCGTCGCCCGCGATGTTGAAGGTCCCGCTGTTGAGCGTCCCGCGCCGGGGCTCCCCGGCCGCCAACCGCAACACGTCCACCACGTCGTCCTCGTGAACGAACTGCAACCTCGGGTCGTAACCCAACACGGTCGGCATCACCGGGATCGAGAAGTACTCGGCGAGCGCGGAATCCGCGTACGGCCCCAGGATGTTCGCGAACCGCAGCACGCACACGGCCACGTCCGGTCGTCTTCGCGCGAAGCCCCGCACGTACCCCTCGACCTCGGCGGCGTCCTTCGCGAAGCCGGCCGGAGGCAGCGACTTCGGCTGCGTGGTCTCGGTGAAGACCGCCGGATCCCGCGAGGTGCCCCCGTACACACTGGTACTGGACTTCACCACGAGCCGCCGCACCGTCGGTGACTTCTGGCAGGCCCCGAGGAGCTGCATCGTCCCGATGACGTTCGTTTCCTTGACGGCGCTGCGCGCACCGCCCGACCCCGCACTGCCCCCGGTGACGGCCAGGTGGACCACCGTGTCGACGGAATGCTCGGCGAGCACCCGGACGATGGCCGACTGTCTGATGTCCGTCCGCACGAACTCGGCAGAACCGAGCCGATGCGACGGACTCACGGCATCCACCGCGATCACCCGCTCGACGTCCGGTTCGTGCTGGATGCGCCGCACGAAGCGGCCTCCCAGCTGCCGGGCAGCCCCGGTGACGAGCACGACCTTGCCCACGAGCTCAGCGCCTCCCTCGAAGAAGTACCCCGGCTGCACCGCAGCCCCTCCACCAGGATGGTGGAGGGGCTGCGGAGAACACGTACAGCTGCCGTTTACTTCTTGTTACGGCGCTGGACGCGGGTGCGCTTGAGCAGCTTGCGGTGCTTCTTCTTAGCCATCCGCTTGCGCCGCTTCTTGATAACAGAGCCCACGACTACCCTCGCTCACTTCTCGGAACATCCCCGCGTTGACGGAGAACGGTGCGGGGCGTCTGGGCCCACACGACCTACGTCGGCCTAGCCTACCCGCCCAAACTCTGAGCTTGTAATCCGAGGGCTTTCGCCGGTCATTCTCAGGCCGACTCCACCCCCACATAGGACTCTCGGAGGTACTCGTGAACCGCGTTCTCGGGGACCCGGAAGGACCGGCCCACCCGGATAGCGGGCAGATGACCGTTGTGCACCAGGCGGTACACGGTCATCTTCGACACTCGCATCACCGAGGCGACCTCCGCCACGGTCAGGAACTGAACCTCACTGAGAGGCCTCTCGCCAGCAGCCATGACACACCTTGACCTTCCGCGCATGACGGGCACCGGCTTCCCCTCCGGTTACGCCCCGTCGTCGCACGCTCACTCCCCAGAGTAGGGGCGTGTGATACGAGTGGGGAAGAGGAGCTACAGCCACTCCTGGCGCATAGGCAGCCCCGCCCGACCGAGCACGTAGCGCGTGAGCGGTCGGTAGTAGTCCGAGCGCACCCCGTCATCAAGTGGAACAGCCACCGAGACCCGCCCCTCGGCCTCGCCGACGAACAGCGCGGGATCGTCCGTATCGGCCAGCCCGATCGTGTCCACACCCAGCTGACCTGCACCGCAGACCCATCCGTGGTCCCCGACCACCAACTCCGGCAGTGGCTCGCCGGCCTCCGCCAGAGCCCCCAGCGCGACCCGAACCGGCAGCGGTGAATGGGTGTGCGCGCCGGTCGCACTCCCCGCCGGCCGCGCGCCGGGTTCCCGCACCAATGCGACTCCCCGTACGTAGTCGATGCTGTGCGGGCGTACGCCGAACCGGGTCGCCATGTCGATGCGCACCCCCCGCGCCGGAGTGAGGACAACACATCCCACCGCCGACAGGGCCTCGGCCAAACTGGCGTAGAACCCCAGGAGACGGTGGGGATGCCCGGTCGCGAACAGCACGGGCGACCGCGCCCCGGCCGCCTCGCCCAACCTCCCCGCGAAGGCCTCCAGGGCGGCCACCGTCCGCTCCGGGTCGATCACGTCCGGCCCGCTGACGTGCGCGGGGTCCGCCGAGACACCGCACTTGTCCGCCATCAGCCTCAGCAGATCACTCTCGCCCCAACCCCGTTCCGGGTCCAGCCCCAGCAGCAGCCGCGGATCCCTCGCCGCGAACAGCCGGTAACTGCGCAGGCTCTCCTCCCGCGACGTGGCGACGGGCCCGGCCAACCGGGCGGCCAGCAGATGCGCGCGCAACGCTCCGGTGCTCAACACCCTGCCGATGCTGCCGCACCGAACCGGGCGGAGTCTCAATTCCTGCGAACAGCCCCACAGTTGGCGTAACGATGCATCTCGTGGCCGGACCGCTACGTCAGCATCCCGCGCAGCGGGAAGACCGCCTTGCGCATCGCCAGCACGGCCTGATCGATCCGGTCGGCCGGATCGTAGCCCTCTTCCCAGTCCCGCCAGGAGACGGTCCGCCCGTCCGTCATCCGGCGCGGCGCGGGCTCGCGGGTCCGCGCGTACACCTCGTCGCGCCACGCGTCCGGGACCGCCGCCCCGGGATCCACCGGCCGGTGCGCCGCGATCCCCACCAGGTGCGTCCAGGACCTCGGCACGACGTCCACCACCGCGTACCCGCCGCCGCCCAACGCCAGCCATCGACCGTCCGCATGCTCGTGCGCCAGGGCGTGACAGGCCTCCTGGACCGCACGTTGCGCGTCCAACGACACCGCGAGGTGTGCCAGCGGATCCTCGAAGTGCGTGTCCGCCCCGTGCTGGCTCACCAGCACCTGCGGCCGGAAGTCCGCCAGCAGCTCCGGCACGCTCGCGTGGAAGGCACGCAACCAGCCCTCGTCCCCGGTGCCGGCCGGCAGCGCCACATTGACCGCCGATCCCTCGGCGTCCGGCCCACCCGTCTCCTCGGGCCATCCGGTCTGCGGGAAGAGAGTCCGCGGATGCTCGTGGAGCGAGATCGTCAGCACGCGCGGGTCGTCCCAGAACGCCGTCTGCACCCCGTCACCGTGGTGCACGTCCACGTCCACGTACGCGACCCGCTCGGCACCGAGCTCCAACAACCGCGCGACGGCGAGCGCCGCGTCGTTGTACACGCAGAAACCGGCCGCCCCGCCGGGCATCGCGTGGTGCAGCCCGCCCGCGAAGTTCACCGCGTGCCCGGCCTCCCCGCGCCAGATCGCCTCCGCAGCCGCCACCGACTGCCCGGCGATCAACGCGGACGCCTCGTGCATGCCGTGGAACGCCGGGTCGTCGACGGTCCCGAGCCCGTAGGAGCCGTCGGCCACCCCCGGGTCCGCCGACACCTCGCGCACCGCTGCGACGTAGTCCTCGCGGTGCACGAGCCGCAACGTCGAATCACCGGCCGCGCGCGCCGCCCGTACGTCCATCTCCCGGTCCAGCCCGAAGGCTCGCACCAGGCCCATGGTCAGCGCCAGACGCACCGGGTCCATCGGATGGCTCGGTCCGAAGTCATACCTCGTTACCGCCTCGTCCCACATCAACAACCCGCGGCCGCTCATGCCCGACACCGTATCGGGCACCGTCCGAGCCGAACGAGCGGGCATGGAACAACGTCACCAACACCAACACCATCGGTACCAGCATGGCGCCCCGATAGCTCCAGGCATCGCCGATGCCGCCCACGAGCGGCGCCCCGACGAGGAACCCCACGTAGTTGAAGATGTTCAGCCGCGCGATGGCCGTGTCCGCCGACGCCCCGGGGAACAGCCGGCCCGCCGCCGCGAAGGTCTGCGGGACGATCACGCACAGCCCGATGCCCAACAACGTGAACCCGAGCATCCCCGTCCACGCCCCCGGCGCCACCGCCACCACCCCGAAGCCGAGCGCGGCGACCAGCGTCCCGACCCGCACGACGGTCACGGCCCCGAAGCGTCGTACCCCCAGGTCGCCCACGGACCGACCGATCAGGGTCGTCACCATGTACACGTTGTAGGGGACCGTCGCGAGCTGCTCCGAACTGCCCAGCACGTCCTGGAGGTACTTGGCGCTCCAGTTCGACACCGTCGAGTCCCCGATGTACGCGCACGCCATCACCAGGCACAGCGGCAGCAGCAGCTTGAACCCGCCGGCCCCCAGTCCCTTCTCGGCGTCCGACCGGACCCCCGCGGTCTCCCGCCTGTCCACGTAGTACCGGCTCCCGAACACCACGAGCGGCAACAGCACCACCACGGCGGGCAGGTAGCTGCTGAACAGCCCCAGGTGCCAGTGCGCCCCCGCCCAGGCGGCCGAGGCGCCGACGATCCCGCCGAGGCTGTACGAGGCGTGGAAGCCCAGCATGATGCTGCGCCCGTACGCCCGCTGCAGGCTGACTCCGAGCATGTTCATGGAGGCGTCGAGCGCCCCGACGGAGAACCCGAACGCCCCCAGGGCCACCGCCACGTGCCACATCTGATCGCCCGCGCCGACGCCGAGCAGCGCCAACAGCACCAGTGGCTGGGCCCATCGCAGCACCACGCTCGGCGCGACGCGCTTCACCAGGTGCTCGGTGGCGACGCTGGCGACGCCGGCGAGGATGGGCACGGCGGCCAGGAAGGCGGGCAACAGCCCGTCGGATATCCCGTACTGGTCCTGGATCGCGGGGATGCGCGTCACGAGGAGGGCGAAGGTCACGCCCTGCACGAAGAAGCTGAACCCCAGGGACCCGCGCCCGCGGCGCAGCCGCACGTCTTTCGTCATGGCGGCACAGCGTAGGGGCGCGGACTACCCGTGGGTAGAGAGATCACATACCGATTCGGAACAGTGATCGACCGAGCGGCCGGCGGGTCGGGCCGCCGCCGGAACGGTCAGTAGGACTCGAGTCCAAGGAGCCGGGTCAGCTCCTTCATGTCGCCGAAGCAGCTGGTCGCACCGGTGAGCCGGTCGGCAGGCATCATCCCGGTGAATCCGAGCACGTCCATTCCGGCGGCCACCGCGGCCTGCACCCCCAGCGGGCTGTCCTCGACGACCACGCACCGCGCGGGTGCGAAGCCCATCCGGTCGGCCGCGTGCAGGAAGAGATCGGGGTCGGGCTTTCCCCGACCCACGTCCTGCGAGCTGAAGATCCACTCTTCCTCGAACCATCCGTCGATCCCGGCCGCCTGGTGGCCGGCCCGGATCTTCTCGTGGCTCCCGGAGGAGGCCAGGCAGTACGCGACTCCTTGTGCGGTCAGCGCCCCGAGCACGTCCTCGATCCCCTCGACGGGTCGCAGCTCGCGTTCGAAGGCAGCGGCGGTCCGCGCATGGAGCGTCTCGTCGAAGTCCCCGGGCAGCGGCTGCCCGGTCCGCTCCTGCACGAGATCGTGCACCCGGTGCACGGCGGCCCCCATGTAGTCGCGCAGCGACTCGTCATAGGTGGTGGGGTGCCCCAGTTCCGTCAGGTACCCGGCGAGGATGCGGTTGGAGATCGGCTCACTGTCCACCAGCACGCCGTCGTTGTCGAAGATCACGAGGTCATAGCCCATACGTTCACACTACGAGCCGCAGGCACGGTTCTCTTCCGAGCCCATGCCGGGCATCCGGGTGTCGACTGCGGCCGGCGCCGCGGGCCACGGGAACCGTAATGGGTCCGGAACGCAGAAAAGCCCCGCACCCTGAAGGGTGCGGGGCTTTCCCACAATGATTGTTCGGCGGCGTCCTACTCTCCCACAGGGTCCCCCCTGCAGTACCATCGGCGCTGAAAGGCTTAGCTTCCGGGTTCGGAATGTAAACCGGGCGTTTCCCTAACGCTATGACCACCGAAACACTATGAAGTTAACCAACCGGATATGAACACAGTTCGTTACTTCAGAACTAACACAGTGGACGCGAGCAACTGAGGACAAGCCCTCGGCCTATTAGTACCAGTCAGCTCCACCCGTTACCGGGCTTCCACATCTGGCCTATCAACCCAGTCGTCTACTGGGAGCCTTACCCTCTCAAGGAGGTGGGAATACTCATCTCGAAGCAGGCTTCCCGCTTAGATGCTTTCAGCGGTTATCCCTCCCGAACGTAGCCAACCAGCCATGCCCTTGGCAGGACAACTGGCACACCAGAGGTTCGTCCGTCCCGGTCCTCTCGTACTAGGGACAGCCCTTCTCAATATTCCTACGCGCACAGCGGATAGGGACCGAACTGTCTCACGACGTTCTAAACCCAGCTCGCGTACCGCTTTAATGGGCGAACAGCCCAACCCTTGGGACCGACTCCAGCCCCAGGATGCGACGAGCCGACATCGAGGTGCCAAACCATCCCGTCGATATGGACTCTTGGGGAAGATCAGCCTGTTATCCCCGGGGTACCTTTTATCCGTTGAGCGACGGCGCTTCCACAAGCCACCGCCGGATCACTAGTCCCGACTTTCGTCCCTGCTCGACCCGTCGGTCTCACAGTCAAGCTCCCTTGTGCACTTACACTCAACACCTGATTGCCAACCAGGCTGAGGGAACCTTTGGGCGCCTCCGTTACTCTTTGGGAGGCAACCGCCCCAGTTAAACTACCCATCAGACACTGTCCCTGATCCGGATCACGGACCGAGGTTAGACATCCAGCACGACCAGAGTGGTATTTCAACGGCGACTCCACAACCACTGGCGTGGCTGCTTCAAAGTCTCCCACCTATCCTACACAAGCCGAACCGAACACCAATATCAAACTATAGTAAAGGTCCCGGGGTCTTTCCGTCCTGCTGCGCGAAACGAGCATCTTTACTCGTAGTGCAATTTCACCGGGCCTATGGTTGAGACAGTCGAGAAGTCGTTACGCCATTCGTGCAGGTCGGAACTTACCCGACAAGGAATTTCGCTACCTTAGGATGGTTATAGTTACCACCGCCGTTTACTGGCGCTTAAGTTCTCAGCTTCGCACGCCCGAAAGCGCACTAACCGGTCCCCTTAACGTTCCAGCACCGGGCAGGCGTCAGTCCGTATACATCGCCTTACGGCTTCGCACGGACCTGTGTTTTTAGTAAACAGTCGCTTCTCGCTGGTCTCTGCGGCCACCCCCAGCTCACGGAGTAAATCCGATCACCAGTGATGGCCCCCCTTCTCCCGAAGTTACGGGGGCATTTTGCCGAGTTCCTTAACCATAGTTCACCCGAACGCCTCGGTATTCTCTACCTGACCACCTGAGTCGGTTTAGGGTACGGGCCGCCATGAAACTCGCTAGAGGCTTTTCTCGACAGCATAGGATCATCCACTTCACCACAATCGGCTCGGCATCAGGTCTCAGCCTTAATGAGGGACGGATTTGCCTACCCCTCGGCCTACACCCTTACCCCGGGACTACCACCGCCCGGGTTGGACTACCTTCCTGCGTCACCCCATCGCTTACCTACTACCACCTTGGATCGGCGGCTCCACCACTTTCCTTTCCCCGAAGGGTCCGGAACGGCTTCACGGCCTTAGCATTAGAGGATTCGATATTGGGCGTTTCAAAGCGGGTACCGGAATATCAACCGGTTGTCCATCGACTACGCCTGTCGGCCTCGCCTTAGGTCCCGACTTACCCTGGGCAGATCAGCTTGACCCAGGAACCCTTAGTCAATCGGCGCACACGTTTCTCACGTGTGTATCGCTACTCATGCCTGCATTCTCACTCGTGAACCGTCCACAACTAGCTTCCGCTGCTGCTTCACCCGGCACACGACGCTCCCCTACCCATCCCAGCGGGCGTTGGCCCTATTGCTGAAATGACACGACTTCGGCGGTACGCTTGAGCCCCGCTACATTGTCGGCGCGGAATCACTTGACCAGTGAGCTATTACGCACTCTTTCAAGGGTGGCTGCTTCTAAGCCAACCTCCTGGTTGTCTCTGCGACTCCACATCCTTTCCCACTTAGCGTACGCTTGGGGGCCTTAGTCGATGCTCTGGGCTGTTTCCCTCTCGACCATGGAGCTTATCCCCCACAGTCTCACTGCCGTGCTCTCACTTACCGGCATTCGGAGTTTGGCTAAGGTCAGTAACCCGGTAGGGCCCATCGCCTATCCAGTGCTCTACCTCCGGCAAGAAACACACGACGCTGCACCTAAATGCATTTCGGGGAGAACCAGCTATCACGGAGTTTGATTGGCCTTTCACCCCTAACCACAGGTCATCCCCCAGGTTTTCAACCCTGGTGGGTTCGGTCCTCCACGAAGTCTTACCTCCGCTTCAACCTGCCCATGGCTAGATCACTCCGCTTCGGGTCTAGAGCGTGCAACTCAATCGCCCTATTCGGACTCGCTTTCGCTACGGCTTCCCCACACGGGTTAACCTCGCTACACACCGCTAACTCGCAGGCTCATTCTTCAAAAGGCACGCAGTCACGACTGTATGTGCAAGCACATACAGCGACGCTCCCACGGCTTGTAGGCACACGGTTTCAGGTACTATTTCACTCCGCTCCCGCGGTACTTTTCACCATTCCCTCACGGTACTATCCGCTATCGGTCACCAGGGAATATTTAGGCTTAGCGGGTGGTCCCGCCAGATTCACACGGGATTTCTCGGGCCCCGTGCTACTTGGGAGATTCTTAAGCAAGCCGCTGATGTTTCGTCTACGGGGGTCTTACCCTCTACGCCGGACCTTTCGCATGTCCTTCGACTACATCAACGGTTTCTGACTCGCCGACCGGCCGGCAGACCGATCAAAAGAATTCCCACAACCCCGCATGCGCAACCCCTGCCGGGTATCACACGCATACGGTTTGGCCTCATCCGGTTTCGCTCGCCACTACTCCCGGAATCACGGTTGTTTTCTCTTCCTGAGGGTACTGAGATGTTTCACTTCCCCTCGTTCCCTCCACACTGCCTATGTGTTCAGCAGTGGGTGACAGCCCATGACGACTGCCGGGTTTCCCCATTCGGACACCCCCGGATCAAAGCTCAGTTGGCAGCTCCCCGGGGCCTATCGCGGCCTCTCACGTCCTTCATCGGTTCCTGGTGCCAAGGCATCCACCGTGTGCCCTTAAAAACTTGGCCACAGATGCTCGCGTCCACTGTGTAGTTCTCAAGCAACGACCAGTCACCCATCACCCCACCAGACAAGCTGGCGAGTTCACTGGGGCCGGCATCGCGAAGATACAACCTTACGGCCGTACCCTCAGATACCCAACAACGTGCCAGGCACGACCCTCCGTCAGTGAGTCACTTTCCACGCCGAAGCAGTACTCGTGATCCATCTGGAAGACCGTGCCAAATAATCAACGTTCCACCCATGAGCTGACCGTGCAGAACATTTGTCTGCAATCGGTACTGTGCTCCTTAGAAAGGAGGTGATCCAGCCGCACCTTCCGGTACGGCTACCTTGTTACGACTTCGTCCCAATCGCCAGTCCCACCTTCGACAGCTCCCTCCCTTACGGGTTGGGCCACCGGCTTCGGGTGTTACCGACTTTCGTGACGTGACGGGCGGTGTGTACAAGGCCCGGGAACGTATTCACCGCAGCAATGCTGATCTGCGATTACTAGCAACTCCGACTTCATGGGGTCGAGTTGCAGACCCCAATCCGAACTGAGACCGGCTTTTTGAGATTCGCTCCACCTCACGGTATCGCAGCTCATTGTACCGGCCATTGTAGCACGTGTGCAGCCCAAGACATAAGGGGCATGATGACTTGACGTCGTCCCCACCTTCCTCCGAGTTGACCCCGGCGGTCTCCTGTGAGTCCCCATCACCCCGAAGGGCATGCTGGCAACACAGGACAAGGGTTGCGCTCGTTGCGGGACTTAACCCAACATCTCACGACACGAGCTGACGACAGCCATGCACCACCTGTATACCGACCACAAGGGGGGCACTATCTCTAATGCTTTCCGGTATATGTCAAGCCTTGGTAAGGTTCTTCGCGTTGCGTCGAATTAAGCCACATGCTCCGCTGCTTGTGCGGGCCCCCGTCAATTCCTTTGAGTTTTAGCCTTGCGGCCGTACTCCCCAGGCGGGGAACTTAATGCGTTAGCTGCGGCACCGACGACGTGGAATGTCGCCAACACCTAGTTCCCAACGTTTACGGCGTGGACTACCAGGGTATCTAATCCTGTTCGCTCCCCACGCTTTCGCTCCTCAGCGTCAGTAATGGCCCAGAGATCCGCCTTCGCCACCGGTGTTCCTCCTGATATCTGCGCATTTCACCGCTACACCAGGAATTCCGATCTCCCCTACCACACTCTAGCTAGCCCGTATCGAATGCAGACCCGAGGTTAAGCCTCGGGCTTTCACATCCGACGTGACAAGCCGCCTACGAGCTCTTTACGCCCAATAATTCCGGACAACGCTTGCGCCCTACGTATTACCGCGGCTGCTGGCACGTAGTTAGCCGGCGCTTCTTCTGCAGGTACCGTCACTTTCGCTTCTTCCCTGCTGAAAGAGGTTTACAACCCGAAGGCCGTCATCCCTCACGCGGCGTCGCTGCATCAGGCTTTCGCCCATTGTGCAATATTCCCCACTGCTGCCTCCCGTAGGAGTCTGGGCCGTGTCTCAGTCCCAGTGTGGCCGGTCGCCCTCTCAGGCCGGCTACCCGTCGTCGCCTTGGTGGGCCATTACCCCACCAACAAGCTGATAGGCCGCGGGCTCATCCTTCACCGCCGGAGCTTTTAACCCCCACCCATGCAGGCAGGAGTATTATCCGGTATTAGACCCCGTTTCCAGGGCTTGTCCCAGAGTGAAGGGCAGATTGCCCACGTGTTACTCACCCGTTCGCCACTAATCCACCCCGAAGGGCTTCATCGTTCGACTTGCATGTGTTAAGCACGCCGCCAGCGTTCGTCCTGAGCCAGGATCAAACTCTCCATGAATGTTTACCCGTAATCGGGTGCACACGCACTTAGAGCGGGCCGATCATGTCGGAATAAGACCGATCGACCACTGCGTCCTCGCTGTGTAATCGCCTGCAAGCACCACAACCCGAAGATTGCGACCTCACAGGTCTTTTTCAAAGGAACCTCATCCACCGAAATGGACGGGGTATCAACTTTTGGCGTTGATTTTTGGCACGCTGTTGAGTTCTCAAGGAACGGACGCTTCCTTTGTACTCACCCTCTCGGGCTTTCCTCCGGGCGCTTCCTTCGTTCTTGCGTTTCCGACTCTATCAGAGTCAGTCTCGCTTGTTTTCCGCCTTCCAGGTTCTTCGCTTTCGCGTTTTCCCTTTCCGGCGATTCCGACTCTATCAGAACCTTTCGGCCCTGACTCCCAGTCAGCGGGGTTCGCTGCTTGGGCTGTTGGGCCCTTGCGGCGAGTGAGACAGTAGCGGATTCCCTGTCCCCGAACCTAATCGGCGACTGCGTCCTGGGACGCGGATTCCTCATTCGCATATACGCATGAAAACGGGACGACAAAGTGCGTCGTTCGTTCGAATGTGTGTGATGCGGGATGGCTGTCCGGGGACCGACCGGGGTCGGCGCTCACTTCGGACAACTCGAAGAACCTTACGGACCGGGTCAAGGTGTGTCAACTCTGGGACAGGCGTCACCCGGACGGCTAGCCTGGCTCCCATGACCACGCATGCGCACACGCTCAACCTGTGCTGGTGGGCCGCCTGACGGCGGCCGACCATCCACGCGAGCACGCATGCGCTCACGGCCGCCGCCTCGGCGGCCGTTTCTGTTTCTCCCCTCCCGGGAGTGGCTCGGTCGCCCGACGCGGTGGCACCGACATGACAGCCACACAGCAGGGAGACGGGACATGACGAGGATCTTCAGCGGGGTCAAGCCCACCGGGCATCTGACGCTGGGCAACTACCTGGGCGCCGTGCGGCAGTGGGTCGCCGCCGACCAGGAACCCGACGAGGCCCTGTTCTGCGTGGTGGACCTGCACGCGCTGACCGTGGAACACGATCCGGCGCGGGTCCGCCGGCTCAGCAGGCAGGCCGCGACCCTGCTGCTGGCCTCCGGCCTGGAACCGGCGAGGTGCACGCTCTTCGTACAGAGCCACGTGGACGAGCACACCCGGCTGGCGTACCTGCTGGAGTGCACCGCGACCGACGGGGAACTGCGGCGGATGGTCCAGTACCGCGAGAAGGCGACGCGGGCGCGGGACGCCGGGGAAGGGGTGCGGCTGTCGTTGCTCACCTATCCCGTGCTGATGGCGGCCGACATCCTCGCGTACGGGACGGACCGGGTGCCGGTCGGTGAGGACCAGCGGCAGCACGTGGAACTGACGCGGGACCTCGCGGTGCGGTTCAACCAGCGGTACGGACACACCTTCGCGGTGCCCGAGGCCACGCACCCGGTCGTGGCGGCTCGGGTCATGGACCTCCAGGAACCGACCTCCAAGATGGGGAAGTCCGGGGACGCCGGGCCCGGGGTGGTGTTCATGCTCGACGAACCCGCGGTGGTGACGAGGAAGGTGATGCGGGCCGTCACCGACAGCGGGGACGGCGACGTGGTCCTGGACCGGGAGAACCGGCCCGGGGTCGCCAATCTGCTCGACATCCTCGCCGCCTGCACGGGCGGCGAGCCCGCGGCCCTGGCCGACGGGTACCAGGGCTACGGGGCGTTGAAGCGGGACGTCGCTGAGGCGGTGGTGGAGACGCTGCGGCCGGTGCGGGAGCGGCACGCCGAGCTGGCGGCCGACCCCGGCGGGGTGGAGAAGGTCCTGCGGGCCGGGGCCGAGCGGGCGCGCGGCCTGGCGCGGCCCGTGGTGGACCGGGCGTACCGGGCGATCGGGCTGTTGGAGCCCTGAAGGGGCTCGGCGGTACGGGTCCCCCGCGCGGGGGACCCGTACCGCCGAGGCCTGTCAGCTGTTGCCGGAGGCGAGCTCGCGGCTGCGGTCGCGGGCCGCTTCGAGGGCTGCGATGAGGGCCGCCCGTACGCCGTGCTTCTCCAGCTCGACGATGGCGTTGATGGTCGTGCCGGCCGGGGAGGTCACCGCCTCGCGGAGCTTGACCGGGTGCTCGCCGCTGTCGCGGAGCATCACGGCGGCGCCGATGGCGGCCTGGACGATGAGGTCGTGGGCCTGGGCGCGGGGCAGGCCGAGGAGGATGCCGGCGTCGGTCATCGCCTCGACGAGGAAGTAGAAGTAGGCGGGACCCGAGCCGGAGAGGGCGGTCGCGGCGTCCTGCTGCGACTCGGGGACGCGCAGGGTCTTGCCGACGCCGCCGAAGATCTCCTCGGTGTGCAGGAGGTGCGCGGCGGTGGCGTGGCTGCCGGCGGAGATGACGGACATGGCCTCGTCCACGAGGGCGGGCGTGTTCGTCATGACGCGGACGACCGGCGTGCCCGGGGCGAGCCGCTCCTCGAAGAAGGAGGTGGGGATGCCGGCGGCGCCGCTGATGATCAGGCGGTCGGTGGGGACGTGGGGGGCGAGTTCTTCGAGGAGCTTGCCCATGTCCTGCGGCTTGACCGTGAGGATCAGGGTGTCGGCGCGCTTGGCGGCCTCGGCGTTGGTGACGGCCTCGACCCCGTAACGGGTGCGCAGTTCCTCGGCACGCTCGGGGCGGCGGGCGGTGACGAGGAGCTTCGCGGCGGGCCATCCGCCGCGGATCATCCCGCTGAGCAGGGCCTCGCCGATCTTGCCGGTACCGAGGACTGCGACTGTCTGGGTCATGCCCGATTCACCTCGCCGAACGATGCGTGCGTGGAGGCGTGCCGCCTCCACCTCCTCATCCTTGCACCCGGGGGCGAGGGGGCGAGGGGGTGTCCGGAGTGCGGTCAGGGGGTGCGGCGGCGCAGGGTGGCCGCGCCGAGGACGAGGACGAGCAGGGCGCACCCGGCGACGACGAGGGCGTCGCGGAGGAAGTCGGCGGTCATGTCCGTGTGGGTGAGGACCTGGGTCATGCCGTCCACGGCGTAGGACATGGGCAGGACGTCGGAGAGCCCTTCGAGGACCGGCTGCATGGTGTCGCGGGGTGCGAAGAGTCCGCAGAGCAGGAGCTGGGGGAAGATCACCGCCGGCATGAACTGCACGGCCTGGAACTCGGAGGCGGCGAAGGCGGAGACGAAGAGGCCGAGCGCCGTGCCGAGGAGGGCGTCGAGGAGGGCGACGAGCAGGAGCAGCCACGGGGAGCCGACGACGTCGAGGCCGAGGGCCCACAGGGCGAGGCCGGTGGCGAGGACGGATTGGACGACGGCCACGGCGCCGAACGCGAGGGCGTAGCCGGCGATGAGGTCGCCCTTGCCCAGCGGCATCGCGAGGAGGCGTTCCAGGGTGCCGGAGGTGCGCTCGCGCAGGGTGGCGATGGAGGTCACCAGGAACATGGTGATGAGGGGGAAGATCCCGAGGAGGGAGGCCCCGACGCTGTCGAAGGTACGGGCGCTTCCGTCGAAGACGTAGCGGAGCAGGGTCAGCATCAGGACGGGGACCAGCAGCATCAGGGCGATCGAGCGCGGGTCGTGGCGGAGCTGGCGCTGGACGCGCGCGGCGGTGGCGAGGGTGCGGGCCGTGTTCACGAGTGCTGCTCCTGGGTCTGCCGGGCGAGGGTGTCGGCGTCGTCGACGAGGCGGAGGAAGCCCTCCTCGACGGTGGCGGATCCGGTGCGGTCCCGCAGGGTGTCGGGGGTGTCCTGGGCGAGGATGCGGCCCTCGCGCATGAGGAGGAGGTCGTGGCACCGTTCGGCCTCGTCCATGACGTGTGAGGAGACGAGGATCGTGGCGCCGCGCTCGGTGGTGAGGTCGTGGAAGAGGTTCCACAGGTCGCGTCGCAGGACGGGGTCGAGGCCGACGGTCGGTTCGTCGAGGACCAGCAGCTCGGGGGTGCCGAGCAGGGCGACGGCGAGGGAGACGCGGCTGCGCTGGCCGCCGGAGAGGTTGCCGGCGAGGGCGCCCGCGCGGCCGGTGAGGTCCACGTCGGTGATGGCTCGGGTGACGGCTGCGGCGCGGCGGTCGGCTGCGGCGCGGCCGGGGTCGAGGACGGCGGCGAAGTAGGCGAGGTTCTGCCGGACGGTGAGGTCGTCGTAGACCGAGGGCGCCTGGGTGACGTAGCCGATGCGGGAGCGCAGTTCGGGGTGGCCGGCCCGGTGGCCGAGGACGTCGAGGGTGCCGGTGACGTGGGCCTGGGTGCCGACGACGGCGCGCATGAGGGTGGACTTGCCGCAGCCGGAGGGGCCGAGGAGGCCGGTGATCCGGCCGCGGGGGACGTCGAAGGCGAGGGCGTCGAGGACGGTGCGGGGGTGGCGTCCGGCGCCGCGGCGGACGGTGAGGCCGCGGGCGTGGACGGCGGCCGGGGCTCCGTCCGGCGAGTTATTCATCATGTGATGAATAATGCTCCCGGCTGTGCCGGGGCGTCAACCGGGCGGACGGGTGCGGGGTCCGGGTCCGGACCCCCGGACCCGGTGGTTACCGCTTGCGCTTGGGGCGGCGGGCGGCCGGGTTGCCGGTACGCGCACCGCGGCGCCGGGCGAACTCGACCTTCGCGCGCTCGTACTCGGCGCGGCGCAACTTCTCGCCGGGCGCCTCGACGAGGCAGCGCAGGAAGTACGCGATGAGGGAGCCGATGAAACCGATCGCCTTCAGGCCCTTGAGCGCGCCCTCGTCGGACGAGGGGCGGGGGCGGGTCCCGAAGGACTCCCAGGTCTTGGCGAACGCGATGGAACTGGCGATGGCGAAGAGGACGACGACGGAGATGCTGAGGAACGGACCGACGTCGCCGATCTGCAGCCCCTCGTAGGCCATGCGCAGCAGGAACGCGGCGGCGACGGCGGTGACGAGCGAGCCGGCGGCCATGCCGACGCGGCGCAGGGCGTAGCCACCGTCGTGCTCGACCCAGGTGGTGCCGAAGAACTTGATCGGCTCGGGCTCGGGGCCGGGCGCCGCGGGGGCGGCGGACGGGGTGGGCCGGCTCTGGTCTCGCTGGTCGTTGTCGCTCACACCGGCGATTATCCCCCGACGGGCGGACCGGGCCGGGTGTGTCTCACGTGGCAGACGGGCGGGGCGGGGCCCGCCCGGGCGGGTCGGTCCGGGCGGGCTCATGCGGGTCAGTCGCAGCGGCTGGCGACGTACCCGTCGCTGCCGGTCTTCACGTAGGCGTCCGACACGAAGCGGCCGTTGCCGATGCAGTCCCAGAGGCCGGTCGTCCCGTACGGACCCGAAACCGTGGTGCCGGGGCACTGGCAGCGGATGGACACGCTCGCCCCGAGCGGGAGGGTGTCGATGATCGCGTAGCCGGTCCCGGGGCCGCTGCGGACGTTGACCCGGTAGCCGGGAGCGACCTGGTACATCGGCAGACCACCGCTCGCCGTGACGCTCGTGACGTGGCTTGAATCATTCTCAATGGACATGTGAAAGCTCCCCCCATGGGTGTTGCCCAGCGCAACGCGCGCAGGCTAGCAGGACCTTGGAGAATCGCACGGGCCATGGGCTAGGCTCCGGCGGGGGTGGTGAGCGGTGCATTCGCGGCGCGCGGACTACGCCGGGTTTCCGGAGTATGCCGGGCAGTACCGGCTCGAATCCGTGCTCGGCTCCGGCGGTATGGGGGTCGTCCACCTGGCCGCCTCCAGTTCGGGGCTGAAACTCGCCGTCAAGGTGGTGCACGCCCAGCATGCGGTGGATCCGGAGTTCCGGGCCCGTTTCCGGCAGGAGGTCGCGGCCGCGCGGCGGGTGAGCGGGGCGTTCACCGCCCCTGTCGTGGACGCCGATCCGAACGCCGAACGGCCTTGGATGGCCACCCTGTTCGTCGACGCGCCGACCCTGTCCGAACGAGTACGCGAGCGCGTCCTGGACTCCATCGAGCTGACCCGGCTCGCCGCCGGACTGGCGGAGGCGCTCAGGGACATCCACCGCGCCGGGGTGGTGCACCGGGATCTGAAGCCGAGCAACGTGTTGATGGCCCCGGACGGGGTCCGGGTCATCGACTTCGGGATATCGCGGCCGGCCGACAGCGACCTGCGCACCGAAACCGGCAAGTTGATCGGGACCCCGCCGTTCATGGCGCCGGAGCAGTTCCAGCGGCCACGGGAAGTGGGGACGGCCGCCGATGTCTTCGCGCTCGGCGCGGTGCTGGTGTACGCGGCAACGGGGCACGGCCCGTTCGACTCCGACAGCCACTACCTCGTGGCGTACCAGGTCGTGCACAGCGAGCCCGACCTGACGGGGCTGCCGGACCTGCTGGTCCCGATCGTGGCCCGGTGCCTGGCAAAGGAACCGGAGGAACGGCCGACGGCCCACACGTTGATCGCCGAGATCCGGGCGCTGACGAGCCCGACCTCCGAGGACACCCAGTCGTTCGCCGCGCAGCCGCGCATACCGCGGCAGCGCGACCCGTCGCCGGACGAGGAGAACACGCACCGCCGCGCCGCGCCGGCTGTCGTCCGGCGACCCGCGCGGCGTCCGCGCGGGCGGGTCCTGACGGCGTGGGTGGCCGCCGCGCTCCTCGCCGTCGGCGCGGTCGGGGGCGGGCTGTGGCTCGCGGCCGACGCGCGGACGCCCGTACGGAACGCGTCCGCGCCGCCGGAAGACGGAGCCGCGGTACCGGCACCCGTGACCCCTTGGTCGGTGTCCCTCGGCGGCCACACTGTGTCCTGCTCAGCGGTGGGTGCGGCGCTCTACTGCGCCGGACGCCACCTCACCGCCGCCCGCCTGGACGTCACGAACGGCGCGGTGGCATGGTCCGTCCCCGCGCCCGCGAGTGGCGCTCGGCCGGGCGCGACCCCGCCGGTCCCCCGGGAGGCCGGTGGGGTGGTCGTCGTCGTGGCGGACGGGGGCGAACGGCTCCGGGCGCTGGACCCGAAGACCGGCGCCGAGCGCTGGCAGCGCGGGCTGTCGGCCGGCACGCAGGTGGTGACGGCGGGCCCGCACGTCCTCCTGACCTCGGCGGACGGAAGCGTCCGCGCCCTCGACGCGGCCGACGGTGCCCAACGCTGGACCAGATCCGGAGTCGCGGGATCCGGCTGGTGGGGTGGAACCGGGCAGAACGGTGCGCCCTCCTTCTTCCGGTCGACGCCCGACGGCAGCGGCCGGTCGACGGAGGTCTCGGAGGTGGACGCGTCCACCGGCGCCGCGCGCTGGCAGGTACGGACCGACGGTGGGCTTCGTCCTTTCGGGACGGCGACCGACGCGCTCTTCCTGCTCGACAACGACGCGAGCGCCCACGCGGTGGGAATCGTGAGGATCGGTCTGACGACGCACTCGGTGCACCGGGGCCGCCTCTCGGCTCCCCTGTACGACGCCCAGGCGACGGTGGGGGTGAACGGCACGACCTACGCCTTCGGCACACAGGGCACGGTCGCGGCGGTCGGCGCGGACAAGGAACTGTGGCGCCTGGAAACCGGTGCGGCAAGCGCGTCGAGCCCCGTGTTCGCGGACGGACACGTGTACCTCAGTGTGTCGGACGGCCGCCTGCTGGCAGTCGACGCGGCGACCGGTCGGCTCGTCGGTCAGACCAGGACCCGTCTGGCCACGGGGCGGACGGCCGTCAGCTCCACCCTGCCCGCCCCGGTCGTCCGCGACGGGCGGGTGTACGCGTCCGCGCCCGACGGGACCGTCTTCGCCGTGGACGCGGCGAACCCCGCTGGCTGGTGACACGACCGGCGGGGTTCGGGAGGACTCGGCGGGCTCAGCCCAGGAGCGAGACGTCGCGGACCGCGCCCTTGTCGGCGCTGGTGGCCATGGCGGCGTAGGCGCGCAGGGCCGCGGAGACCTTGCGTTCGCGGTTCTTCGGGGCGTAGACGCCGCCGAGGGCCTCGCGGCGGGCGGCCAGTTCCTCGTCGGCGACCAGCAGCTCGATCGAGCGGTTCGGGATGTCGATGCGGATGCGGTCGCCGTCCTCGACGAGGGCGATGGTGCCGCCCGAGGCCGCCTCCGGGGAGGCGTGGCCGATGGACAGGCCCGAGGTGCCGCCGGAGAAACGGCCGTCCGTGACGAGGGCGCAGGCCTTGCCGAGGCCGCGGCCCTTGAGGAAGGACGTCGGGTACAGCATCTCCTGCATGCCGGGGCCGCCGCGCGGGCCCTCGTAGCGGATGACGACGACGTCGCCCTCCTTGATCTCCTTGCGGAGGATCTTGTCGACGGCCTCGTCCTGCGACTCGCAGACCACGGCCGGGCCCTCGAAGGTCCAGATCGACTCGTCCACGCCGGCCGTCTTCACGACGCAGCCGTCGACCGCGATGTTGCCGCGCAGGACGGCGAGGCCGCCGTCCTTGGAGTACGCGTGTTGCACCGAGCGGATGCAGCCGCCCTCGGCGTCGAGGTCGAGGGTGTCCCAGCGCTCGGACTGGGAGAAGGCGGTCGCGGAGCGCTTGCAGCCGGGGGCCGCGTGCCACAGCTCCATGGCGATGTCGGACGCCGTGCCGGAGCGGGCGTCCCACTGCGCGAGCCAGTCCTCCAGGTTGTCGGAGTGCACGGAGGTGACGTCCTTGTTGAGGAGGCCGCCGCGGTGGAGCTCGCCGAGGATGGCGGGGATGCCGCCGGCCCGGTGGATGTCCTCCATGTAGTACGTGCCGCCGGGCGCCACGTTCGGCGCGACCTTGGACAGGCAGGGGACGCGGCGGGAGACGGCGTCGATGTCGGTGAGGTCGTACTCCAGGCCCGCCTCCTGCGCCGCGGCCAGCAGGTGCAGGATCGTGTTGGTGGAGCCGCCCATCGCGATGTCGAGCGCCATGGCGTTCTCGAAGGCCTCGCGGGTGGCGATGTTGCGCGGCAGGACGGACTCGTCGCCGTCCTCGTAGTAGCGCTTGGTGATCTCCACGACCGTGCGGCCGGCGTCCTCGTACAGGGCGCGGCGGGCGGTGTGCGTGGCGAGGACCGAGCCGTTGCCCGGGAGGGCCAGACCGATGGCCTCCGCGAGGCAGTTCATCGAGTTGGCGGTGAACATGCCCGAACAGGAGCCGCAGGTCGGACAGGCGTTCTCCTCGATCCGCAGCACGTCCTCGTCCGAGACGTTCTCGTTGGCGGCGTCGACCATGGCGTCGATCAGGTCGAGCTTGCGGACGGTGCCGTCGACGAGGATGGCCTGCCCGGCCTCCATCGGACCGCCGGAGACGAAGACGACCGGGATGTTGAGGCGCATGGCGGCCATCAGCATGCCGGGGGTGATCTTGTCGCAGTTGGAGATGCAGATCAGGGCGTCGGCGCAGTGCGCCTCGACCATGTACTCGACGCTGTCCGCGATCAGGTCGCGGGAGGGCAGGGAGTACAGCATGCCGCCGTGCCCCATGGCGATGCCGTCGTCGACCGCGATGGTGTTGAACTCGCGCGGGATCGCGCCCGCCTCGCGGATGGCGTCGGAGACGATCCGGCCGACCGGCGCCAGGTGGGTGTGTCCGGGGACGAACTCGGTGAAGGAGTTGGCCACCGCGATGATCGGCTTTCCGATGTCCGCGCTCGCTACGCCCGAGGCGCGCATCAGCGCACGTGCGCCTGCCATGTTGCGGCCGTGGGTGACGGTGCGGGACCTCAGCTCGGGCATCGGGTTCACTCCCCATGAGTGCGGCGGCGCCGGAGAGGCCTGCCGCGACTGTGGATATGGCTGTTTACGAGGCTACGCCTCTCGCCCGCGATGCGGACACGGTGTCCGCATGTCGGGACGACCGGCTCAGCTTTCGGTCACTGGCCGGTGACCTCACTGCTCGGTGACCTCACTGCTCGGTGAGGTAGCGCTGGAGGGTCGGGGCCACGAGGGCGATGATCTCCTCCGGGTCCGCGGACGCGAGGGGCTCGATCTGGACCACGTACCGCAGGATCGCGATGCCGATCATGTGCGAGGCCGCCAGCTCGGCGCGGAAGGTGGGGTCGGGCACGTCGAGGTCGGCCGCGACCCGCTCCAGGACCCGGCGCAGGATCAGCCGACGCAGCACCGCGGCGGCGGCCTCGTGGGTGAGGGCGGAGCGGATCACGGCGAGCAGGGGGGCGCGGGTGGCCGGGTTCTCCCAGATGCCCAGGAAGTAGCGGGCCAGGCGCTCGCCGATGCCGTCCGGGCCGGAACCGACGATCTGCGGGACGACCAGGGCCGGCTCCATGCTGACCTCGATGGCGGCGGCGAACAGGTCGTCCTTGCTGCCGAAGTAGTGGTGCACCAGCGCCGGATCCACGCCGGCCGCCTTCGCGATCCCGCGTACGGAGGTCTTGTCGTAGCCGCGCGCCGCGAACTCCGAACGGGCCGCGAGCCGGATCCGCTCCTGCGTGCCGGGGCCGTCGTCGGCCTCGTCCTGGCGGGGACGGCCGGGGCCGCGGCGGGGCTTCCTGACCGGTTCCGTCATGGCCGGCGGGCCGGACTGTCGCTGGTCGCGGCCGCGAGGTGCTGCCGCGTGAAGGCCAGGGCCTCGGCGAGGTCGGCCTCGCGTTCCGCCGAGGACATGGCGCGCCGGGTGTTGACCTCGATGACGACGTGCCCGTCGAAGGAGGTACGGGCCAGGCCGCGCAGCAGTTCGGCGCAGGGCTGGGTGCCGCGACCGGGGACGAGGTGCTCGTCCTTCGCGGAGCCGTTGCCGTCGGCGAGGTGGATGTGGGCGAGCCGGTCGCCCATCCGGTCGATCATCGCGTTCGCGTCGGTGCGTGCGGTCGCGGTGTGCGAGAGGTCCACCGTGAAGTGCCGGTAGTCGTCCTTGGTGACGTCCCACTCGGGCGCGTACGCGAGCATCTCGCGGTCGCGGTAGCGCCAGGGGTACATGTTCTCGACGGCGAACCGGACGTCGGTCTCGTCCGCCATGCGCCAGATGCCGGAGACGAAGTCGCGGGAGTACGCGCGCTGCCAGCGGAACGGCGGGTGCACGACGACGGTGCCCGCGCCCAGCCGCTCGGCCGCCGACTGGGCGCGCCGCAGCTTCGTCCAGGGGTCGGTCGACCAGACGCGCTGGGTGATCAGGAGGCAGGGGGCGTGGATCGCGAGGACCGGGACCCCGTGGTGGTCGGAGAGGCGGCGCAGGGCGTCGATGTCCTGGCTGACCGGGTCCGTCCAGACCATGACCTCGACGCCGTCGTAGCCGAGGCGCGCGGCGATCTCGAAGGCGGTCGCCGTGGACTCCGGGTAGACGGAGGCGGTGGAAAGGGCGACCTTGGGCCTTGGTCTCGGGGTCTGGGGGCGGGGTTCTGCCACGGGGACAGGTTACCGATGCCGGTGCCCCCGCCGGGCAGGGTGGGTGGATCCGCCGGTTCGCAGCGCCCGTGGACCCGGCCCGACGGGGCCGCGCGCGGGCTCGGGCCGGTACGAGGGGCGAGGCCGGACGGGCCCGGTCGGAAGGGCGACGGGCCCGGGTCAGGACGGGAGGTGGTCCAGGCGGCGGAGGATGACGCCCTCCCGCAGCGCCCAGGGGCAGATCTCCAACTCCTCGACGCCGAGGAGGTCCATGGTGCCCTCCGCGACCAGGGCCCCCGCCAAGAGCTGCCCGGCGCGGCCCTCGGACACGCCCGGGAGGGTGGAGCGCTGCGCGGTGGTCATCGCCGCCAGGCGCGGGACCCACTCCTCCAGTGACTTGCGGGTCAGGTCACGCTGGACGTACAGACCGTCGGCCGAGCGGGCCGCGCCCGCGATGCGGGCCAGCTGTCGGAACGTCTTGGACGTCGCCACCACGTGGTCCGGCGCTCCGAAACGGCTGAACACACCGACCGAGCGGGCGATCTGGGCCCGCGCGTGCCGGCGCAGGGCCTTCACGTCGGCCGGGTCGGCGGGGTCGCCCGGGAGCCACGCCGAGGTGAGGCGACCGGCGCCCAGCGGGAGGGACACGGCGGCGTCGGGTTCCTCGTCGATGCCGAACGCGATCTCCAGCGAGCCGCCGCCGATGTCGAGGACCAGCAGCTTGCCCGCCGACCAGCCGAACCAGCGCCGGGCGGCGAGGAACGTCAGCCGCGCCTCGTCCTCGCCGCTGAGGATGGGCAGGTCGAGGCCGGTCTCGGCCTTCACCCGGGCCAGGACCTCGTCGGCGTTCGTGGCCTCGCGCACGGCGCTCGTCGCGAAGGGCAGCAGGTCCTCGCAGCCCTTGTCCTCGGCGGCCTGCACGGCGTCGCCGAGGACCGACACGAGGCGCTCTATCCCCTCCGGGGTGACCGCACCGTGCTCGTCGAGGAGTTCCGCCAGCCGCAGTTCCACCTTGTGCGAGTGCGCGGGCAGCGGGCGCGCACCGGGGTGCGCGTCGACCACCAGCAGATGGATCGTGTTCGAACCCACGTCAAGGACACCGAGTCTCATACGGGGAAACGCTACTGGTCCGGTCGCGTGGGGGTGGAGCAAGGGGCCCTTAGGCTTGGGTTTGTGCCAAATACGAAGAAGGCCAACAAGTCCCGCCCCAAGTCGAAGAAGGCCAAGGGCGGCGAGTCCCCCGTGGTCTCCGGTGACGAGAAGGGCCTCGACTTTCCCCGGGCCTGGGTGGAGTTCCCGGACCCCGCCGACGACGAACAGATCTTCCGCTGCGACCTGACCTGGCTGACCTCGCGCTGGACCTGCATCTTCGGCAGCGGCTGCCAGGGCATCCAGGCCGGCCGGGCGGACGACGGCTGCTGCACCCTCGGGGCGCACTTCTCCGACGAGGACGACGAGAAGCGCGTCGCGGAGAACGTCGCCCGGCTCACACCGGAGCTGTGGCAGTTCCACGACGTGGGCACCGAGTCCGGCTGGGTGCAGAAGGACGAGGACGGCGAGCGGCAGACCCGCCGCTGGGAGGGTTCGTGCATCTTCCAGAACCGGCCCGGCTTCGCCGCGGGCGCCGGTTGCTCGCTGCACATCCTGGCGCTGCGCGAGAAGCGCGAGCCGTTGGAGACCAAGCCCGACGTGTGCTGGCAGTTGCCGATCCGTCGGACGTACGACTGGATCGACCGGCCCGACGACACGCGGGTCCTCCAGGTCACGATCGGCGAGTACGACCGGCGCGGCTGGGGTCCGGGCGGCCACGACCTGCACTGGTGGTGCACGTCGGCCACGTCCGCGCACGGGGCCGGTGACCCGGTGTACGTGTCGTACCGCCCCGAGCTGACGGAGCTGATGGGCAAGGAGGGGTACGGGGCGCTCGTGGCGCTGTGCGAGGCGCGGCTGGCCTCGCTGCTGCCGATGGCCCCGCACCCCGCGGATCCGCCGACGGCGTAGGGCGGTCGACCGGCGGGTCGGGAGGTCGGCGGGTCGGGAAGCCGGCGGACCGGAGGAAAGCCGGCGGACCGGGGGCCGGCGCGCCTTGCGCCGGGGGCCCGCGATCAGGAGGCCGGGGCCGGCGGATCGGTGGGCGGAGTCGGGGAAACCGTTCCTTCTGACTCGGTCGGCGTCGGGGTCGGCGTGGGAGTCGGGGTCGGCGTGGGGGTCGGCGTGGGGGTGGGCGTCGGCGTCGGGGTCGGCGGCGTGCGGGTCGGGGCGGGGTTCGCCGGGGAGGTCGGCGGTCCCCCGTTCGGCGGCGGGGCGGGCCGGCCGCGGCCCTGGATGGCGACGACCGCGCCGGACGGGTCCACCCCGACCCGGGCCGACCAGGCGCCGACGGGCTGGGCGGCGGCGTCCACGGTGATCCTCAGGGTGATCGATTCTCCGGGGGCCAGGGTGCCCGCCGTCTGGCCGGCCCGCAGCCAGGGCGCGTCGGACCACAGGCGCCAGTCCACGGGGGCGCCGCCGGACGCGCTGAGCGTGAGCAGGGTGGTGGAGCCGTGAGTCGTGGCCGACACGGTGAGTCGGCCGGGGGCTCCCGGGCGGTCCGATTCCGGGGTGGCCGGCGCGCCGGAGCTGATGACCTCGACGGAGACGTCGGGTGCGGCGGTACCGGGGGCGAAGCCCGGCCCGTCGCCGGTGTGGGCGGTGTTGCCGGTGTTCTCGTAGGAGGCGAGCAGCCGGCCGCCGGCCGGGGGCGGCGGGATGTCGGACTCGCTGGCGGAGATCCGGGTGGCGCCGCCGTCGACGGGTTCGCCGGTGCTGGGGGCGCCCCGGTAGGCGGCCCACAGGGCCAGCACGGGCGCGGCGACGACGGTGGCGACGACGGTCGTGGTGACGGCGCGGGCCCGGAACCGGTCGCGGCGGGCCGCCCGGTCCTTGGGGTCCATCGGGAAGCCGGTGCGGTCGAAGCGGGGGCCGGGGCCGCCGCCGCGCCGCCCGGAGCGCAACATCGCGGCGCGGACGGCGGTGCGGGGGGCCGGTACGAGCGGGAGCGCGGCGGGGTGGATGCCGCCGGTGCCGGGCCAGGGGCCGCCGGCGCCGACGCGTTCGGCGACGCGCCGGCAGCGCGGGCAGTCGTCGACGTGGCGTACGAGTTCGGCGCGCAGCGGGGTGGAGAGCAGGATCCGGGGGTCCCCGTCGTCACCGGTGAGCCGGGACACGGCCGGGCAGTTGCCGGTCTCGACGACGGCGAGGGCGGCGCGGGTGCGTTCCACCTCGCAGGCGGCGGCGGACAGGAGTTCGCGGGCGGCGGCGGGCGGGGTCCCGAGGACGGAGGCGAGTTCGGGGACGCCGAGGCGGTGACGGACGGCGAGTTCGAGGGCCTCCCGCTGCTCGGGGGTGGTGCCGGCGGCCTCGGGCCAGGCGAGACGGGCCAGTTCGGTGCGGCGGTACGCGGACACGTCGAGGGTGCCGGGCACACCCGGCGCACGCTCGGCGTCGGTGTGCTCCGGCGTACGACCGGCGCTGTGCGCCCCCTGTCGCGCGCGCCGCTGCTCGGCGAGCCGGCGCAGGCAGCCCCAGCGGGCGAGCGCGTACAGCCAGGCGCGGCGCTCGCCCTCGTCGGGGCAGCGGCCGGGGTGCCGTTCGGCGGCGGCCAGGGCGTCTCCGAGCACGTCGGTCGCGGTGTCGTGGTCGCAGAGCACCGAGAGGCAGTAGGTGAACAGGCCGTCGAGGTAGGGCTCGTGTCGGAACGGGGGAGGCTGTTCGCCGGCGAGTCCCTGCCCTCCGCGTCCCTCTGAAGGCTTGTGCCCGTGCGCCCGGTGTGCGCCGGTGCGCGATGAGAGGGGTCCCTGGTTGCTGCTGTTCACCTGGCGACCGTAGGCGGCGCGCCGGTGACCCCCCGGAAGCCTTCAGCAGTTTTAGCCCTTACGGGTGAACAGATCGGGCCCGCGCTGACAGCGGTGCTGACAACCGCCCTGCACACCGCGACCGACGAACCCGGACGAGGCGGAGCGGGCGAGGCGGGCGAGGCGGGGGGCGCGCGCGGTCGGGCCCCCGTCGAGCCCGCGCGGGGCACGGCCGGCGGCGGTGTCGGTGCCGGCGACTACGGTGGGCGCATGGCAGCCCGCACATCTCGTTCATCCGCCAAGGACCGGCCGTCCTACCGCTGTACCGAGTGCGGCTGGACGACCGCGAAATGGCTCGGGCGGTGTCCCGAGTGCCAGGCGTGGGGCACCGTCGAGGAAATGGGCGCGCCCGCCGTGCGGACCACCGCGGCGGGTCGGGTCTCGACCGCGGCCGTGCCGATCGGCCAGGTCGACGTCCGGACGGCGACCGCGCGCAGCACGGGCGTGAGCGAACTGGACCGGGTCCTCGGCGGCGGTCTCGTGCCCGGGGCGGTCGTGCTGTTGGCGGGCGAGCCGGGCGTGGGCAAGTCGACGCTGCTGTTGGACGTCGCGGCGAAGGCGGCCGACGCCGACCACCGGACGCTGTACGTGACGGGCGAGGAGTCGGCGAGCCAGGTGCGCCTGCGGGCGGACCGGATCAATGCGCTCAGCGACCACTTGTTCCTGGCCGCGGAGACGGACCTGTCGGCCGTGCTGGGTCACCTCGACGCCGTGAAGCCCGCACTGCTGATCCTGGACTCCGTACAGACCATCGCCTCGCCCGAGATCGACGGCGCGCCCGGCGGCATGGCCCAGGTGCGCGAGGTCGCGGGCGCGCTCATCCGGGCGTCCAAGGAGCGCGGCATGTCCACGCTCCTCGTCGGCCACGTCACCAAGGACGGGGCCATCGCCGGCCCCCGGCTGCTGGAGCACCTGGTCGACGTCGTCCTGAGCTTCGAGGGCGACCGGCACGCGCGGCTGCGACTGGTGCGCGGTGTGAAGAACCGGTACGGGGCCACCGACGAGGTCGGCTGCTTCGAACTCCACGACGAGGGGATCACCGGGCTCGCCGACCCGAGCGGGTTGTTCCTGACCCGGCGTGCGGAGGCGGTCCCCGGGACCTGTCTGACGGTGACGTTGGAGGGCAAGCGGCCCCTGGTCGCGGAGGTGCAGGCGCTGACGGTGGATTCGCAGATCCCCTCGCCCCGGCGGACCACGTCGGGCCTGGAGACCTCCCGCGTCTCGATGATGTTGGCGGTGCTGGAGCAGCGCGGTCGGATCACCGCGCTGGGCAAGCGGGACATCTACAGCGCCACCGTGGGCGGGGTGAAGCTGACCGAGCCGGCCGCCGACCTGGCCATCGCGCTGGCGCTGGCCTCGGCGGCGAGCGACGTGCCCCTCCCGAAGAACCTCGTCGCCATCGGGGAGGTCGGTCTCGCGGGCGAGGTGCGGCGGGTGACCGGCGTCCAGCGGCGGCTCGCCGAGGCCCACCGGCTCGGCTTCACGCACGCGCTGGTGCCGAGCGACCCCGGCAAGGTGCCGGCGGGCATGAAGGTGATCGAGGTCGCGGACATGGGCGACGCCCTGCGGGTCCTGCCGCGCGGGCGTTCGCGGACGCCGGCCAAGGAGGGCGCGGCCGACCGGTCGTAGGCCGGTCCGGCCTCCGGGCGGGGGCCGGCTCTGCCGGGTCGGGAGCGCTTCCGGGGGTTCGCACCGTAGGGTCCGGGGACGGGGCGGGCCAAGGCTCGGCGGGCGCACAGGCCGCGCCGGTAGACTTTGTGCTGGTCCGCCCGGCCGTACGCAGGCGGCGCAACCCGCGACCGGAGGAGTGCAGTGGCAGCCAAGGACGGGGCAGCAGCATCCGGAAAGTCGGGCGCGAGTTCCAGGCAAGAGGCCATGATGCGTGCCTCGCTGAGCGCGGTCGCACCTGGTCAGCCCCTGAGAGACGGCCTGGAGAGGATCGTCCGCGGCAACACCGGGGGCCTGATCGTCCTCGGCATGGACAAGAACGTCGAGGCGATGTGCACCGGCGGTTTCGTGCTGGACGTGGAGTTCACCGCGACCCGGCTGCGCGAGCTGTGCAAGCTCGACGGGGCGCTCATCCTGGACAAGGACATCACCAAGATCCTGCGGGCCGGCGTGCAGCTGGTCCCGGACGCGTCCATCCACACGGAGGAGACGGGCACCCGGCACCGCACGGCCGACCGCGTCTCCAAGCAGTGCGGGTTCCCGGTGGTGTCGGTGTCGCAGTCGATGCGGCTGATCGCGTTGTACGTGGACGGTGAGCGGCGGGTCCTGGAGGAGTCCGGGGCGATCCTGTCGCGGGCGAACCAGGCGCTGGCCACGCTGGAGCGGTACAAGCTGCGGCTCGACGAGGTCGCGGGCACGCTGTCCGCGCTGGAGATCGAGGACCTGGTCACGGTCCGCGATGTGACGGCGGTCGCGCAGCGGCTGGAAATGGTCCGCCGGATCGCGACGGAGATCGCCGAGTACGTTGTCGAACTGGGCACGGACGGGCGACTGCTGTCCCTGCAACTGGACGAGCTGACGGTCGGCATCGAGCAGGAGCGGGAGCTGGTGATCCGGGACTACGTTCCGGAGCCCACGGCGAAGCGTTCCCGCACCGTGGACGAGGCGCTTCCGGCGCTGGACGCGCTCACGCATCCGGAACTGCTGGAGCTGGCGATCGTGGCGAAGGCCCTGGGATACACGGGGTCGCCGGAGACGCTGGACTCGGCGGTGTCCCCGCGGGGCTACCGGCTGCTGGCGAAGGTGCCGCGGTTGCCCGGGGCGATCATCGAGCGGCTGGTGGAGCACTTCGGCGGACTGCAGAAGCTGCTCGCCGCGAGCGTGGACGACCTGCAGACGGTGGACGGCGTGGGCGAGGCCCGGGCGAGGAGCGTCCGCGAGGGCCTGTCGCGACTGGCGGAGTCCTCGATCCTGGAGCGGTACGTCTAGTGCCGTGACCGAAACGGTTCACCGGGTCACGGCGCCCGGCACGGCTCCCCGCCGCGTTGTCGGACCGCCCGAGTACGCCCGGTACCAGCGGCGGCCGTCCGCCTCGCGATGCACCACACCGGACACCGCACCGGGCACCGCGACCCGGTACCCGGCCGGCCGTGGGGCGTCAGTCCTGCTTGAGGACGAACGAGGTGCGGGCCACCGGCAGGCCGGGGGACTTGACCTCCACCACGTAGGTGTCGGCGGTCGCGGCTCCCGCGGGCGGTGACTGGCACTGGTCCGCGGCGCTGAACCGGCGGTCCCATTCCAGGGTCGGCGCCTTGATCTCGCTCTGCGCGGCCAGTCGGAAGAAGACGTTCCCCGCGCCGGTCGGGCAGTCCGTCGAAGACCAGACGGCCTTGGGGTTGCTCGCCTGAGTGATGGTCAGGACCGCCTGCTTCGGGCCGAGGTCGACCTTGCAGGTGGTGCCGGAGACATTGCGGGCGATCAGTTCGAGACGAGGCTTCTCGTTCGCCTCGTACTCGTTCTTCTCGCTCTTGACCTCCCACTGCACCGCGGACGGCGCGCACGTCGGCAGGGGCGAGTCGGCCGGTACCTGGCTCGCGCCGCCGCCCGGGGCGGAGTTGTTGCCGGAGCCGCCGCCCGTGCCTCCGCCCGGCTCGCCGTTCTTGCCGGCGCCCGCCGTGCCCGCGCCGGAACCAGAACCGGAACCGGAGCCGGCGGAGCCGGTTCCCGACTCGGCGCGTCCGCCCGGGGCCTGACTGATCGCCGGCCCGGAGCCGGAGGGGCCGGGGGTGATCGGGGCGACGGGATCTCGCCCGCCTTCGCCCTTGCCGTTCGTACTCGACTTCACCCCACCGGAGCTGACGGTCCATACGGCGAGGAGCGCGAGGAGCGCGACGACGGACGCCAGCACAGCCCTCCGTCGCCAGTAGATGGAGGAGGGGAGCGGCCCGACCGGATTGCGCAGAGATCCCACGAGCGGAACCTTACGAGAGTTCACGTCGCGATCAGTGCCCCACATGCCGTGCGCCGGGCTTGTTTTGCCGATGATCATCCTGCGGGGCCAGTCCGAACCGATCGGAACCGGCCAGGGTGCTGACACGACCGCGACATCCCATTGAGTACGGTCTGTGATCATGGACAGCTCCGACCTCTACAGAGACATCACCGACTTCGCCCACACCACGCCCCCCTGGGTGCGGTCGGCGTCCGAGGCCTGGACGGAGTACGGACTGTTCGCGTTCGGTCTGCTCTTCATAGCCGTCTGGTGGCGTGCCCGCCGGCAGGCCGCCCCGCGCGCCATGGCGCTCGCCGTCCTCGCGCCGCTCGCCACCGCGGTCGCGTACGTCGCCTCCGAGCTGGTGAAGTCGACCGTCGACGAGGACCGGCCCTGCCGGACGGTGGCCGGCGCCGCCGCGTCGCTGATCCCGTGCCCCGAGTACGGCGACTGGTCCTTCCCCAGCAACCACTCCTCCATCGCGGGCGCCGCCGCCGTCGCGCTGGCCCTGGCCGTCGGCCGCCTCGCACTGCTGACCGTGCCGCTCGCCCTGCTGATGGCCTTCTCCCGGGTGTTCGTCGGCGTGCACTTCCCCCACGACGTGGCCCTGGGCCTGCTGCTCGGCGGCGCGCTGGCCACCCTGTTCGTGCTCGCCCTCGCCGGTCCGATCAGTAGGATCACCGCCACCATGCGGGCCAGTGGCGTCCGGCCCGTGCTGTGGTTCACCGGTCCGGGCCCCGCGCGGTAGGGACGAAACGTGCCAGGATGCCGTCTGCCATGACTGCATCCACCACTCCTTCCCCCGACGTCTCCCACGCGCTGCACTCCCCCGTGATCGCGTGGTTCGACGAGCATGCCCGCGACCTGCCCTGGCGCCGCCCCGAGGCCGGCCCCTGGGGCGTGATGGTCAGCGAGTTCATGCTCCAGCAGACCCCCGTCAACCGGGTCCTGCCGGTGTACGAGCAGTGGCTCGCCCGCTGGCCCCGGCCCGCCGACCTGGCCGCCGAGGCGCCCGGCGAGGCCGTGCGCGCCTGGGGCCGCCTCGGCTACCCCCGCCGGGCCCTGCGCCTGCACGGGGCGGCCGTCGCGATAACGGAACGGCACGGGGGCGACGTGCCGCGGGATCACGCGCAGCTGCTCGCCCTGCCCGGGATCGGCGAGTACACGGCAGCCGCGGTGGCCTCCTTCGCGTACGGGCAGCGACACGCGGTGCTGGACACCAACGTCCGCCGGGTCTTCGCCCGCACCGCCGGCGGGGTCGAGTACCCGCCGAACGCGACCACGGCCGCCGAACGGCGTCTGGCGCGGGCCCTGCTGCCGCCGGACGAGGAGACCGCGGCCCGCTGGGCGGCGGCCTCGATGGAGCTGGGCGCGCTGGTGTGCACGGCCAAGAGTCCGGACTGCGCGCGCTGCCCGGTCGCCGGGCTGTGCGCGTGGCGCCTCGCGGGGAAGCCGGCGCACGACGGGCCGCCGCGCCGGGGGCAGACGTACGCCGGTACCGACCGGCAGGTGCGGGGCAAGCTTCTCGCCGTCCTGCGGGAGGCGGTCGGCGCCGTTCCGCAGGCGGTGCTGGACACGGTCTGGGACGAGCCGGTGCAACGGGCCCGCGCGCTGGACGGGCTGGTGTCCGACGGCCTGGTCGAGCCGCTCCCCCAGGGGATGTACCGACTCCCGCAGGGGCCGGCCCGCACCTGATCCCGATCCGTTGATCCACTGCGCGGGGTACCCGGCGCGAAGCTGACTCGAAGATTCCGCTTGGCGCCGGGAAACCCGCAGCTCAAAGACGCTGTTACACAATCTACGGGTGTCCGTGCGTCCACCGAAGGCTGACCCGCACAGTGCCGTGACAACCCCTCCGTACCTTCGAATCCGTAAGGCAGCGGTGGCGGGTTGGGACGGAACGGAGGCGGTCTGAGATGGCGCACGGCGAGGTACTCGAATTCGAGGAGTACGTACGCACCCGGCAGGACGCGCTGCTGCGCAGTGCCCGGCGCCTGGTACCGGACCCCACGGACGCCCAGGACCTCCTCCAGACGGCCCTCGTCCGCACCTACGGCCGCTGGGACGGCATCGCCGACAAGTCCCTGGCCGACGCCTACCTCCGCCGCGTCATGATCAACACGCGTACCGAGTGGTGGCGGGCCCGCAAGCTCGACGAGGTACCCACCGAACAGCTTCCGGACGCCTCCGTCGAGGACGGCTCCGACCAGCGCGCCGACCGCGCCCTGCTCATGGACATCCTCAAGGTTCTGGCGCCCAAGCAGCGAAGCGTCGTGGTGCTGCGACACTGGGAGCAGATGAGCACCGAGGAAACGGCCGCGGCGCTCGGCATGTCGGCGGGAACCGTGAAGAGCACCCTGCACCGCGCACTGGCCCGACTCCGGCAGGAGCTGGAGAGCCGGGACCTCGACATGCGCGCGCTGGAACGCGGTGACCACACCATCCGGTACGAGGGGCGGGAGCGGTGCGCGGCCTGAACGGCCCAGGCTTGAGCGGCAGAAAGTCGCTGGTGCTGGTGTCGGCGGGGACGATCGTCCTCGCCGGCACAGCGCTGTTCGCGGTCGGCTGTGCCACTGGTGGCACGGGCCTGCGCGACGGCGGTCCGGCCCGCACCGAATCCGTGGCGAAGACCGGTCCCCCGGTCGGCCCGGCCCCCTCCGGCGGGGACCACTCACCGGCGACCTCGGACACCTCCGCGGGCAAGCCGCCCAAGGTGGACCCGGTCGCGCTGTTGAAGGCGGACCCGAAGGTCAGCGCGGCGATCAAGCGGGACCTGAAGCCCTGCACGGGCCGGGAGTACCCGGTCGACGTGAGCTACGGGAAGGTCACCGGGAGCCCGGCCGTGGACATCGTCGTGAACGTGCTCTCCTGCGCCGACGCCCTGGGGCGCGGCTCGTACGTGTACCGGGCGGACAACGGCAAGTACGAGAACGTCTTCGCGGACGAACAACCACCCGTCTACGCGGAGATCGACCGGGGGACCTGGTGGTCACCAAGCCGGTCTACGGGAAGAGCGACACGCTCTCGTACCCGTCCGGCGAGGACGTGATCACCTACCGCTGGAGCGGTGAGAAGTTCACCGAGCAGGACCGTGTCCACACGGACTACAGCAACGTGGTCGACGGCGGCGGCCAGCCCGCCCCGGCCATTTCACAGAAGAACTGAAGCGAGGCTCCGGATGGCCGAGACCCATGTGCTGTTCGTGGAGGACGACGACGTCATCCGCGAGGCCACGACCCTGGCGCTGGAGCGCGACGGGTTCGTGGTGACCTCCATGCCCGACGGACTGTCGGGCCTGGAGTCCTTCCGGGCCGACCGCCCCGACATCGCGCTGCTCGACGTCATGGTGCCCGGGATGGACGGCGTCAGCCTGTGCCGGCGCATCCGCGACGAGTCCACGGTTCCGGTGATCATGCTGTCGGCCCGCGCCGACTCCATCGACGTCGTACTGGGCCTGGAGGCGGGCGCCGACGACTACGTCACCAAGCCCTTCGACGGGTCGGTCCTCGTCGCACGGATCCGCGCCGTGCTGCGCCGCTTCGGCCACGCGGGCGGCCCGAACGGCTCGTCGGACGACGACGGCGCCGATGAGCGCGGGGTGCTGGCCTTCGGCGACCTGGAGGTCGACACCGAGGGCATGGAGGTGCGCAAGGCGGGTGCCCCGGTGGGCCTCACGCCCACCGAGATGCGGCTGCTGCTGGAGTTCTCCTCGGCGCCCGGCACCGTACTGTCGCGCGACCGGCTGCTGGAACGGGTGTGGGACTACGACTGGGGCGGCGACACCCGGGTCGTGGACGTCCACGTCCAGCGACTGCGCACCAAGATCGGACAGGACCGGATCGAGACGGTCCGAGGCTTCGGATACAAGCTGAAGGCATGAGGCGGTTCACACTCCGTACCGGGATCCGCTGGAAGATCACCCTCGCCATCGCCGCCGTCGGCGCGCTGACGGCCGTGGCGCTGAGTCTGGTGGTGCACAGTGCTGCCCGCGTCTCGATGCTGGAGAGCGCCCGCGAATCCCAGCTGGAGCGGGTCCAGTTCCTCGCCCGCAGCGTGGACGCCGGTCGCAAGCCGATGATGGGCGCCAAGCTCAACGACCCCGAGCTGCCGGTCGAACTGAGGCAGAAGGTCCAGTCCGGGCGGCGCGGCACGTACATCCAGGAGAACACGCGGGGCGTTCCCGAGGTGTGGGCGGCCGTACCGCTCGGCAACGGACAGTTGCTGTCCCTGCACCTGCCGTTCAAGGAGAGCGCCAACATGGTGCGCGACCTGGACCAGGCCCTGATCGTCGGCTCCCTCGCCGTCGTGGTGGGCGGTTCCGCGCTCGGGGTGCTCATCGGCGGGCAGATCTCGCGCCGGTTGCGCAAGGCTGCCGCCGCCGCGCAGCGGGTGGCGCACGGCGATCCCGAGGTCCGGGTGCGCGACGCGGTGGGTGGTGTCGTACGTGACGAGACGGATGACCTGGCGCGGGCCGTGGATGCCATGGCGGACGCGCTCCAGCAGCGGCTGGAGGCCGAGCGGCGGGTGACGGCGGACATCGCGCACGAGCTGAGGACCCCGGTGACGGGCCTGCTCACGGCGGCGGAACTGCTGCCCCCGGGGCGGCCGACGGAGCTGGTGCGCGACCGGGCGCAGGCGATGCGCGCGTTGGTCGAGGACGTGTTGGAGGTGGCCCGGCTGGACAGCGCCTCGGAGCGGGCCGAGTTGCAGGACGTGGCGCTCGGCGAGTTCGTCAGCCGCCGGGTGGCGTCGCTGATGCCGGACGCGTCCGTACGCGTCGTCGCGGACGAGATCGTGAGCACCGACCCGCGCCGGCTGGAACGGATCCTCGGCAACCTGCTGGCGAACGCGGCGCGGTACGGGCAGTCGCCGATCCAGGTCGATGTCGAGGGCCGGGTCGTACGGGTGCGGGACCACGGACCGGGCTTCCCCGAGGCTCTGCTGCGCGAGGGGCCGAGCCGCTTCCGGACCGGGTCCACGGACCGGGCCGGCGTGGGCCACGGGCTGGGATTGACCATCGCGGAGGGTCAGGCGCGGGTGCTGGGAGCCCGCTTGACGTTCCGTAACGTGGCCGCGCCGGGCGGCGCGGACAGGGAGGGTTCGGCCGCCGGGGCGGTGGCGGTGCTGTGGCTGCCGGAGCACGCGCCGACGGCGACGGGGAGCTTCCCGATCCTGAAGCCCCAGACCTGAGGCGGGCGTCGTCGCGCCCCGGGGCGGCGGGTCCGCCCGACCCGTGGCGGCCGGGCCGCGGCGGCGCCGGCCCGGGATCGCGACCGTATCGGGACCCTCGGCCGTTCGCCCCGCGGGGCTGATGTTCTAGCATCCGTGGCATGACCGACGGTACGAACCCCCCGACCAACCCGCAGCCCGAGCAGCCCGCCCCGGGGAGCGGTGGCTACGGGTTCCCGCCGGGAGCGCCCGCGTCCGGTGGCTACGGATTCCCGCCCGGCCCGCCCGCGTCGGGCGGCTTCGGCCCCCCGCCGGGCTCGGACCAGGACGGCGGGTACGGCTACCCGCGGCAGCCGGGACCGCAGCAGCCGAATCCGTACCGGCAGGACGCCGGGGTGCCGGGCCCCTACGACGCTGCGCCCGCGTCGTGGCAGCAGGGCGGTTCGATGCCGGGCCCGGTGGCGGAGCCCGAGCCGTTCCGGCAGCGGTCGGATCAGCCCGACTGGGACGCGCTCGCCGATCGTTCGGCGTCGGAGCGGCGCAGGAAGCGGGTGTGGGTGGCCGTCGGCACGGTGACCGTGCTGGCGCTGCTCGCCGGTGGTGGAACGTTCCTGCTGCTGGGCGGCGGCGACGGGAAGGGCGACGACAAGCCGACGGCGGCCGCCTCGGACTCGCCCGCGCCCTCGCAGAGCGGGGTCAGGAATCCGATCGATCTCACGCCCACGGTCGCGGGTGACCCGACGACCGTGCGGGACCAGATCGGCAAGGCGAACCTGAAGATGGGGCCCGAGGCCGGGGTCTTCCCGATCGACAAGCGGCACGAGATCCGCACGAAGGGCAACGCGAACTCGTTCGCCGAGTCCCAACAGCGCGTCGTGGACCCGTCGAAGAGCTTCACGGTCTCGGCCCGGCTCTGGAACCGCTCCCCCAAGGGGCAGCAGATCGCGGTCAGCCAGGGCAACGAGAAGTCGTTCTCGTTCGAGCTGGGTCTGGACGAGGTGAACGGCAAGCCGTCCTGGATCTTCCGGGTGCAGACCGGCACCCCGGGCGCGAACGCCAGCACGACGACGGTGACGGGCACGAGCTCGAAGATGGAGAAGACCTTCTCGGAGCTGACGGGCACCTACGACGCGGAGAAGAAGGTGATCGCCCTGTACGTGAACGGCAAGCGGACGGGCGAGGCCCCGGTTCCCGCGGACATCTTCCCCGCCCCGGGCCCGCTGCAACTGGCGCGCTCACGCCACCAGGATCAGTGGGTGTCGCCCTGGCAGGGCGCCATGGACAGCCTCCGGGTCTACGACGCCGCGCTGCCGCAGGAGCGGATCGACGCCCTCAAGCCGGGCAAGCTCGACCCGATGGTCACACCGACCGGGTCGTGGCTGCTGTTCTGAGCCGTCGCGAGCCGCCCGGTACGGCGGGGGGTCGGACGCCGGTCGCCCGGCGTCGGCGGCGTGTCAGACGGTGACGCCGACCTGACGCAGGAAGCTCACCGGGTTGATGGCCGAGCCGTAGTTCGGGGTGGTGCGGATCTCGAAGTGCAGGTGCGGACCGCTGGAGTTGCCGGTGTTGCCGGACAGGGCGATCTGCTGGGCGGCCGAGACCTTCTGGCCGATCTTGACCTGGATACGCGAGAGGTGCGCGTACTGGGAGTACTTGTTGTTCGCGTGCTTGATCACGACGGCGTTGCCGTACGCGGGACCGTCGCCACCGCCGTTGGGGCCGGCCTTGACGACCACACCGGAGCTGGCGGCACGGACCTTGGTGCCGACGGCAACGGCGAAGTCCTGACCGGAGTGCTTGTGCGACCACATGTTGCCGCCCTTGCCGTAAGTCGCGGACAGGGTGTAACCGGAGACCGGCTTCTGCCAGGAACCGGCCGACTTGGCGGCGGCGGCCGGCTTGGCGGCAGCGGCCTGGGCCTTCGCCTGGGCGGCCACGAGGCCGGGGGTGCCGTTGAGAGCGGTCTGCGCCTCGCCGGCGAAAGCGGCGGTCGTTCCGGCACCGAGGGCCAGTGCGGCACCGAGGCCGGTGGCGGCGAGGGCGATACGGGTACGACGGGTGCTGACGCGCTTCGCGGACATGTGTGGACCTCCGTGGCCGGGAACAAGGGCAATAAGTGACCCGGCACGCTGAGCGGATGCTGAGCGGGTGCCGGGCGAACTTGCTCCACCTTGGTAACCCGAGCCCCCCGGCTTCCTCAAACGTCCTCATTACTACGTCGACTCGTAGGTGCGAGGGGGGCCGAGAGGACTGTTGACCCGGCGATTACTGGGCCAAGGGAGGGGGCAAATCGGACACTCGATCTACGAAAGGTCCTAGTAGGTCCGATTTGCCCTGTGCGGCTTGTCACCGGGCGCGGAGCCTGCGCCCACCCTGATCGAGACCCAGGTCACGCCCCTCGGGCCCACCGGAAAGCACCCGGGACACCCTCCGCCCCAGCCCCGTGCGCGCGAGCCGGCCACCGACCCGGCGCGGGCGCTACCCGTGGGACCGCCCGCGCCGCCGGGGCGCCCGTACGGGCCGGGAGGGCGGTTGCCGGAACCGGGCGGGCGGGTACCGGACGAGTTGGCCGGGACGGGGTCCCTGCGCGCCCCGGACCCGCATGTGCCCGCAGGGGTCGGCCGCAATCCCGCCCGCACCGGCCACACGGGCCCCGGACGTCCGGTCCGCTCTCCCCCGCCCTTCCGGGCCCGGACGCGCGAAAGGGGCGGCCCCGGAACCCTTCGGTTCCGGGGCCGCCCCTTCGTACTGCGTTCAGGCCTCAGGCGCCCTTGGAGAGGTCCGGGCCGGAGCCCGTGGCCTCGATCGGGGGAAGGTCCGAGATCGGAGTCTTCTCCTCGCCCCGGAAGGTGAACTTGGCGGTCTCGCCCTCACCCTCCACACCCACGACCACGATGTGACCGGGACGCAGCTCGCCGAAGAGGATCTTCTCCGACAGCATGTCCTCGATCTCGCGCTGGATCGTCCGGCGCAGCGGGCGCGCACCCATGATCGGGTCGTAGCCGCGCTTGGCCAGGAGCTGCTTCGCGTCACCGCTGAGCTCGATGCCCATGTCGCGGTCCTTGAGGCGCTCGTCCACCTTGGCGATCATCAGGTCGACGATCTGGATGATGTCTTCCTGCGTGAGCTGGTGGAAGACGACCGTGTCGTCGACACGGTTGAGGAACTCGGGCCGGAAGTGCTGCTTCAGCTCTTCGTTGACCTTCGCCTTCATCCGGTCGTATCCGGTCTTGGTGTCGCCCTGGGCCGCGAAGCCCAGGTTGAAGCCCTTGGAGATGTCCCGGGTACCCAGGTTGGTCGTCATGATGATGACCGTGTTCTTGAAGTCCACGACCCGGCCCTGGGAGTCGGTCAGACGACCGTCCTCCAGGATCTGGAGAAGGGAATTGAAGATATCCGGGTGCGCCTTCTCGACCTCGTCGAAGAGGACGACGGAGAACGGCTTCCGGCGGACCTTCTCGGTCAGCTGGCCGCCCTCTTCGTAGCCCACGTAGCCGGGGGGCGAACCGAAGAGACGGGAAACCGTGTGCTTCTCGCTGAACTCCGACATGTCGAGGGAGATCAGTGCGTCCTCGTCGCCGAAGAGGAATTCGGCGAGCGTCTTGGAGAGCTCGGTCTTACCGACACCGGACGGGCCGGCGAAGATGAACGAGCCACCGGGACGCTTCGGGTCCTTCAGACCCGCACGGGTCCGTCGGATCGCCTGCGAGAGGGCCTTGATGGCGTCCTTCTGACCGATGACGCGACGGTGGAGCTCGTCCTCCATGCGCAGGAGTCGCGAGGACTCCTCCTCGGTCAGCTTGAACACCGGAATGCCGGTCGCGGTCGCGAGGACTTCGGCGATGAGCTCGCCGTCGACCTCGGCGACGACGTCCATGTCGCCGGCCTTCCATTCCTTCTCGCGCTTGGCCTTCGCCGTCAGCAGCTGCTTCTCCGAATCACGGAGGGAAGCCGCCTTCTCGAAGTCCTGGGAGTCGATGGCCGACTCCTTGTCGCGACGCACGTTCGCGATCTTCTCGTCGAACTCGCGGAGGTCCGGCGGCGCGGTCATCCGACGGATGCGCATCCGGGAGCCGGCCTCGTCGATCAGGTCGATCGCCTTGTCCGGGAGGAAGCGGTCCGAGATGTACCGGTCGGCCAGGGTGGCCGCCTGCACGAGGGCCTCGTCCGTGATGGAGACGCGGTGGTGGGCCTCGTAGCGGTCGCGCAGCCCCTTGAGGATCTCGATCGTGTGGGGGAGGGAAGGCTCCGCCACCTGGATCGGCTGGAAACGGCGCTCCAGCGCCGCGTCCTTCTCGAGGTGCTTGCGGTACTCGTCCAGCGTCGTGGCACCGATGGTCTGGAGCTCACCACGGGCCAGCATGGGCTTCAGGATGCTGGCGGCGTCGATCGCGCCCTCGGCGGCACCCGCACCCACGAGGGTGTGGAGCTCGTCGATGAACAGGATGATGTCGCCGCGGGTGCGGATCTCCTTGAGCACCTTCTTGAGGCGCTCCTCGAAGTCACCGCGGTAGCGGGAACCGGCGACCAGTGCACCCAGGTCGAGGGTGTAGAGGTGCTTGTCCTTGAGCGTCTCGGGCACCTCGCCCTTGACGATCGCCTGGGCCAGGCCCTCGACGACGGCGGTCTTGCCGACGCCGGGCTCGCCGATGAGGACCGGGTTGTTCTTGGTCCGGCGGGACAGCACCTGCATGACCCGCTCGATCTCCTTCTCGCGCCCGATGACCGGGTCGAGCTTGGATTCGCGAGCCGCCTGCGTGAGGTTGCGGCCGAACTGGTCGAGGACGAGCGAGGTCGAGGGGGTGCCCTCGGCCGGGCCGCCTGCCGTGGCCGACTCCTTGCCGCCTCCGGAGTAGCCGGAGAGCAGCTGGATGACCTGCTGCCGGACCCTGTTGAGATCGGCGCCCAGCTTCACGAGGACCTGGGCGGCGACGCCCTCGCCCTCGCGGATCAGGCCGAGCAGGATGTGCTCGGTGCCGATGTAGTTGTGGCCGAGCTGGAGGGCCTCTCGGAGCGAAAGCTCCAGGACCTTCTTCGCCCGCGGGGTGAAGGGGATGTGGCCGGACGGGGCCTGCTGCCCCTGGCCGATGATCTCCTCAACCTGCTGACGAACAGCCTCGAGCGAAATCCCGAGGCTCTCCAGGGCCTTAGCGGCGACACCCTCACCCTCGTGGATCAAGCCCAGGAGGATGTGCTCGGTGCCGATGTAGTTGTGGTTGAGCATCCGGGCTTCTTCCTGAGCCAGGACGACAACCCGCCGCGCGCGGTCGGTGAACCTCTCGAACATCGTTTATCGCTCCTCAGAGCGGTCGGGCAGTTCGGGGTCGGTCCCCGCCCTGTCCTTCCGCATGCTAGTCCCGCGGGGCGGGACAGCTCATTCCAACTGCCGACATCCGTCCGCGGCTCACCCTCACGTCCGCGGGAAAACCCGGCCGTAAGTGCCGACAACTGCTCCAACCCGATGGTGCGAGACGATGTTCCCGCAGGCCAGGCAGATACCCGTCACACGTGTACGCCGATGGCGAACGGAAGCCGGTCGGAGACCCTTCAAATCAGCGCGTCGCCCCGATCCACTAGGAATGTCTTACCCCTGGGGACTGACACTCCATGCGGCCCGGGAGACGGTTCCCTCCGCTACGGGCGAACACGGTTCCGTCTTCGAATGTGGGACTCCGCCCCACGGACGTTTACGTTCCGTATTGCGTCCGACGCGCTGCGTAACTCCAGGGCACTTCCGGAGTTGCTCCGGTCATGGCCCTCATCGCCGAGACCGTCCCGCATCCGCGCTCCCCGTCCGAGGAGGACGCGTACGTCTCCTGGTACGGGCGGGTGCTCGGCTGGACCCTCGCGGGCGGCCCTCCCGCCCAGCTGGTCACCGGGACGCGGTTCGACGTACTGGAACTGCCGACCGACGCGGGTGGCCGACTGCTGCGCAGGCCGGTAGACACCGGGCCGGTGGCCGTCATGGGACGCCGCATGCGCTTCCTGGTGGCCCCGGGCAGCGCAGAGGAGCTGGACGGGCTGCTCGACTGGCTGGAGTGGGGTCCGGTGGCGCTGGATCTGACCGCCCTGGGTGTGGGAGGCCGTATCACCGCCCCCGTGCCGCCGGGGCGGCCACAGGGAAGCCCTCGGGGGGCCGCCGTGTGGCTGCGGCCCCCCGAACAGGGGTGCGAGGCGTTCCTGCCGTCCCTGCCCGGTACCGGACAGGGCGCCGGGGCCGGCCGCCGGGGCACCGGACCCGATCTCGTACGTCTGGTCGCCGCGGCGGCCACGGAGTGCCACCGGGCACGCCTGCGGCGACGCGCGGCCCCCGCGAGGCCCGTCGGCGCCGTGGGTCAGCCCCGGTTCTCGTAGGCCTCGCGAATGTCGGCGGGGACGCGGCCGCGGTCGTTGACCGTCAGACCCTGCGCCTTCGCCCACGCACGGATTTCCGCGGTGTCCGGGTTGCCCGCCGAAACGGCGGCGCGTCCCTTGGCGCGACCCGCGGCGGCACGGCCACCGGTGCGACGGCCGCTCTTGGTGTAGGGCTCGAGCAGGCCGCGGAGCTTTTCAGCGTTGGCGGCGGTGAGGTCGATCTCGTAGGTCTTGCCATCCACCGCGAACGTCACGGTCTCGTCCGCCTCGCCACCGTCGAGGTCGTCGACAAGAAGGACCTGAACCTTCTGTGCCACCGGATTTCCTTTCATCGAAAATGCAGTACGCGGAAAGGAAACCGCTTTTGCCTGGAAAACACAAACCCCCGCCGAGAGGTTCAGGACGTCAACAGGGCGGGAAACGTACGCGATTCGGACATAGGCCACAGGCGGGCGGAGCCCCGTAAAAGCGGCCGAGATCGATCCGTCATCGATCAGAGGTGCAGAAGCATCCGACTGTTGCCCAAGGTGTTCGGCTTCACTCGTTCGAGACCGAGGAACTCGGCGACGCCCTCGTCATAGGAACGCAGGAGCTCCATGTAGACATCGGTCTCGACCGGAGTCTCTCCGATCTCGACGAAGCCGTGGTTCGCGAAGAAGTCCACTTCGAAGGTGAGGCAGAAAACCCGGCTCACGCCGAGCAGACGGGCCGTCTCCAACAACTTGGCCAGTACCCGATGTCCGACACCGGCGCCCTTCAACTCGCGATCCACCGCGAGAGTGCGTACTTCCGCAAGGTCTTCCCACATCACGTGCAGAGCGCCACAGCCCACCACCTGACCGTCACCGACGCGCTCCGCGACCCAGAACTCCTGGATGTCCTCGTAAAGGACGACGGGGGCTTTGTCGAGCAGGATCCGCTGCTGCACGTACTGGTCCAGCAGGCGTCGCAGCGCGGGAACATCGCGGGTGCGTGCGCGGCGGATGGTCACGGCATTTGCTTCTGCGGCGGAAAACTCTCCCATGCGGGGGACGCTATCGCCCCGGCTCGGTCCCGCGCTCGCCGGAGTCCTCTTCGGGTCGCGCTTCTTCCGTGGCTTCCCCGGGCTTCGCTTCCTCTTCGGGTACCGGCTCTTCCCCGGCCACCGGCTCTTGCGGGGCTTCGCGGGGTTCGGGGGCGGCGACCTCGCCGTCGTGACCGACGATGCGCACGGCGTCGCGGAGGGCTTCGCGCTGTTCCGCCGACATCATGCCGAAGAAGGCCACGAGAGCGGCCGCGGGGTTGTCGCTGGTGGCCCATGCCTCGTTCATCAGTGCGGCCGAGTAGGCGGGCCGGGTGGAGACCGCGGTATATCGATAGGCGCGGCCTTCGGCTTCCCGGCGGACCCAGCCCTTCTGATGGAGATTGTCCATAACGGTCATGACCGTGGTGTACGCGATGGACCGTTCCTGCTGGAGGTCTTCCAGGACTTCCCGAACGGTGACCGGGCGGTTCCACTGCCACACCCGTGTCATCACTGCGTCTTCGAGTTCTCCCAAGGGGCGAGGCACAACAGCACGATAGTGCGGGTTGTACGGAATTGCCCGACCATTCGGCCGGCAACGCGCGACGAACCGGTGCCGGGCAACAAAATGGGGCGTACGGCCCGCAGGCCGTACGCCCGTCCCCGAGGCTTTCGCCCGGGGTTACTTCCCGGGCTGCCGGGTGGCCTCGGCGGAGGCGAGCACGGCGTCCACGGCCGCGTCCTCCTTCGCCTTGTTGGCGCCGCCCTGGCTCTTCACGATCGTCACGACGAGAGCGATGAAGAACGCGGCCATCACGATGGGGGGCACGAGCGCGGAAACGTAGTCCATGCCCCCAGCCTAGCTACCCGGCGGCGCGGCCGTCCGCCGGGGGCCGGCCCGGCGCGGCGGGCTTCCGGCGGGGCGGGAAGACTTCCCCGGGGGTCGGAATGGGCCGCTCGCGCCCGGGGCGCGGCTGCTCCTCGGGGGCCGGGGCGGGTGCGGGTTTCGGCTCGCCGCCCCGTTCGTCCTCGCGTCCGCCGGCGAGGGCGAGCAGTCGGGTGCGGGGGGCGGGCGTCGTCCGCAGCCGGCGGCGCACGGAGCGCTCCGCGACCGCCTGGGCCCGCTCCAGCACGGCGGTGGCGAGCGGGTTGGCGCGCAGGGCGCGCAGGGCCGCGAGGTCGTCGGGTACGGGCTCGTAACCGGCGGCCAGGGCGTCCTGTAGCAGCTCCAGGTAGCCGGAGAGGCTGCCGGGCAGGGCGCCTCTGTAGCGGGCGAGGTCGGCGAGGAGGAAGTCTCTGAGCCTCTCCGCCTCGGCGACCGCGTCGTCCACCGACGCCGCGAGGCGAAGGCAGGCCTGGACCTCGACGGCCGGGAGCGGGGCCGTGGAGGACTGAAGGGCGTGGGCGAGCGAGCGCCTGAGCACGTGCAGCTCGGCAGCACTGAACGCCATGCCGCCGCGGGATCCGTAGGGCGTGGGCATGGGCCGAAGATACGCGCTAATCGGACTAAATCCACTCAATTGGGGCGGACGCGGCGCGGCGGGATCGACACTTGCCATAGTGGAAAGTATGCGTCACTCTGGAAAGGAGGTGGTGGCCGTCGGGCCCCGCCGACCACGAGGGGGACACCGTGAGCGAGTACACCGAGGCCAAACGGATGGAGGCGGCGGCGCTGCTGAGGAGTGGCTGGTACGCGCGCTACCTGTGGGTTTTCGCGGCGGGTCAGCTGGTTCTGGTACCGGTGTCCCTGCTCTGGCACGGGGCCGCCCAGGCCGTCGTCTTCGCGGCGGCCAACATGCTGCTCGTGGGCGGGCTGAGCGTGTACGCGGCGCGGCAGCGGGTGGTGCGGCGCGGGTTCGGCCTCAAGCACGGTCTGGTCATCGGGACCTGGTCCGTGATGTTCGCGGCGACGGTGGTCCTGGGCACCGAGGTCTTCCGGGACGACCTGGCGTTCACGGTGGTGGCCGCGGTGGCGTGCGCGCTGCCGGCCGTCGCGGGCGCGGTGACCGAGCGGCGGGCGGCATGAGCGCGGAGGAGCGGGGCACCCATCCCCGGCACGGGCTCGCGCCGCTGTTGAACGCGCCGGTGCGGCTGTCGGTGGTGGCGGCGCTGGTCGCGGTGGACAAGGCCGAGTTCGGCTTCGTGCGGGACCTCGTGGAGGTGTCCGACTCGGTGCTGTCCAAGCAGGTGGCGGCGCTGGAGGAGGCGGGCCTGGTGGCCGTCGCCAAGGGCCGGGTGGCCCGCCGCCCGCGGACCTGGCTCTCGCTGACCCCGGCCGGCCGGACCGTCTACCGGCGCCACCTGGACGCGCTGCGGGCCATCGCGGGTCCGTAGGCGATGCCCCGGGGCCGTCGCGGGCCGCTCAGCGGCCCGGGGACGCCCCCTGGCGACGTCCGGGGACGGCGGCGCCCGAGGGCAGGAGCATCCCGACGAGCAGTCCGGACCCGATCCAGACCCCGACGCCGATCGCGACCGCGCCCAGGGCCGGGACCGGTGTCCGGGCGGCCGTCAGCCAGGCGGCGAACACGCCGGCGATCTGCCCCGTGTCGTTGGCGAGGAAAGCGGCCTCCTTGGCCCGCGAGACGGCGCGGATCGCCTTGTGCTGCCAGTGGCCGACGGTCCAGAGCACCGGCGCCGTGGCGAGGCCGACCAGGATCGCCTTCCACCAGGTCACCGGGGTGGCGAACAGCAACGTGAGCAGCACCGCCAGGCCGACCGCCGGCCCGAGGAGGAGGCTGACGCCGGTGAACGCGTCCACCTCGTCCGATTGGATCTCCTTGTTCAACCAGGCGACGAGCGTGACGCCCAAGGCAGCGGCGACGGCCCAGAAACCGGACAGGGCCCCGAAGCCGAACAGCTGGCCGCCGGCCGCCAATCCGGGCAGGAGCGTGCCCGCCCAGGCGGACCCCGGGGAGACCACGACCAGCCTGCCCGGCGCGCGCTCGGAACCGGGGCTCCCCTTCGGCTGTGGTTCGGGCTTCGGTCGGGCGGCGACCGCCGGGGCCTCCGCCGCGGTCCGGGTCGTCACCGGTGGGCGCGGCTGCCAGGACGGCGCCTTGGCGCCGGCGCCCTGCCCGGGCACCGGCCCGGCCGGCGGGGCGACGGCGGCGCGCAGCAGTTCGGCGGTCCGCGCCGCCGAGTCCGGGCGGTCCGCGGCGTCCTTGCTCAACAGGCTCAGGACCAGCAGGTCCAGGGCCCGGGGGATCTCGGGGCGGCGGACCCGCAGGGAGTCGGGTGCGCGTTGCGCGTGCTGGGCAAGCACCTCCCAGGGTGATCCGGTGAACGGCAGCTCACCGGCGAGCAGTTCGTACAGGAGGCAGCCCAGGCTGTAGATGTCGGTGCGGCCGTCCACCGCGTCGCCGCGCGCCTGTTCCGGCGACATGTAGGCGGGTGTGCCGATCGCCAGGCCGGTCGTGGTCAGTCCCTGCATGCCGCTCTGCCGGGCGATCCCGAAGTCGCAGATCTTGATCCGGCCCCGGGTGGTGAGCAGCACGTTGCCGGGCTTGATGTCGCGGTGGACGACGCCCGCGCCGTGGGCCGCCTGGAGCCCCTCGCATATCTGCGCGCCCCAGCGCACGACGTCCTCGATCGCGGCCCGGCCGGTGGCGGTGCCGAGCGGGTGCCCGTCGACGAGTTCCATGACCAGGTAGACCACGGTCCGGTGGTCGACGACGGTCTCGCCGACGTCGTGGACGGACACCACGTGGGGGTCCGACAGCGCCGCGGCCGCCCGGGCCTCGGCGCGCAGCCGTAGCGCGAGTTTGTCGTCTCCGGGCCGGGCGATGACCTTCACGGCGACGGCCCGGCCGAGTTCGAGGTCCCGGGCCCGCCACACCTCCCCCATGCCGCCCGCGCCGATGCGGTCGTCCAGCGCGTAGCGGCCGGCCAGGATCGCCCCGTTCATGCCTACCCGTCCGCCTTGACGGCGTCCAGGAACGCGGCCCAGGCGGCGTGCGTCGTGGCCATGACGAGGTGGGCGGGGTCCGAGCGGTCGGCCACCCGGACCAGGGTGCCGGGCGCGGCGGACACGTACACGCAGTTGGCGCCGTCGTCGCAGTGGGACGACTTCTGCCAGGTGGGGCGAGTGGTCGTGGTCATGGTGTCTCCTCCGGCGGAAACGGGGTCACGGTGCCTGTCGTGGGCCGACCGTAACCCCCGCAGGGGCACACTTCGGCCATTTCCGTGGAAGTTCCCGCTCACTCGATCGGAAACGCGTACGCGATCTCGTACCGGGAATCGGGGATGACCAGGTCCGCGGTCTCCACCGGGCGGCCCTCCGAATCCAGGTACGTGCGCTCGATCTCGGTGATGAGCGAGCCGACGCTGATGCCCAGCAGGTTGGCCTGTGCCTGGTTGGCGCGCGACGGACGCGGTATCTCCAGCACCGAGGCGACCGTGATGCCGATGGACCGCATGCGCGCGACCACGCCGGCCCCGCGCAGCTCCCCGTCCTCCGGCAGGACGACCGGGGTGTCGGCGGTGAGGGCCATCGGCTCCCAGGACTGGGACAGTTCGGCGGGGCTGCCGTCGGCCATGAACTCGTAGCGGGTCATCACGCACGGGTCGCCGGGGGCGATGGCGAGGCGGGCCGCGATGTGTTCGGGGGCCGGGGTGTGGGCGACGGTCCGGGCGTCCCAGGAGGCCGCGAAGCCGTGTTCGAGGGCCTCGGCGCGGAAGGCGTTGCCCGAGTTCGGCACCCGCCGGCGGGTGCGCACCATGCGCATCCGCCGGCGCGGGGTGCGCACGAACGTCCCGGAACCGGCGCGGCCTTCGAGGAGGCCCTCGATGATCAGCCGTTCCAGGGCGCGTTGGGTGACGCTCTGTCCGACGGAGTACTCGGCGGCGAACCGCGACCGGGAGGGAAGCTTGTCGCCGACCTCCCACTCGCCCGCCTCGATGCGGGCCCGAAGGGCGTCGACCACCAGCAAGTACGGTGATTCACGGGGCATTTGGACCATCCTGGAGCGTCGCAAACACGTGCGTCCGACGCCGACAAAGCTAAGGCATCAGGTCGAACCCGACGCGTCAGCCTGACGGCCGGTGAACCGCCACGACGACGAGGGACGACGGACGACGGACGCCGAGGGACGACGAGGAAGGCCCCCGCCCGGTGGGCGGGGGCCTCGTGTCACGCCTCGTCGCGCCGCGGCGTCACTCGAAGTTGGGCGCGTTGCGCTCGTAGACCAGCCGCAGTCCGATCAGCGTCAGCCACGGCTCGTGGTCGTCGATCACCGCGGCCTCGCCGAGGACGATCGGCGCCAGGCCACCGGTGGCGATCACGCGGACGTCGTCCGGGTCGCCGGTGGGGCCGGCCAGCTCCTTGGCCATCCGGTTCACGATCCCGTCGACCTGGCCGGCGAACCCGTAGACCACGCCCGACTGCATCGCCTCGACCGTGGACTTGCCGATGACGTTGCGCGGGCGGGCCAGCTCGATCTTGCGGAGCTGGGCGCCGCGCACGCCGAGGGCCTCCATCGAGATCTCGATGCCCGGGGAGATCACCCCGCCGACGTACTCGCCCTTCGCGGACACCGCGTCGAAGGTGGTGGCCGTGCCGAAGTCGACGACGATCGCCGGTCCGCCGTACAGCTCGACGGCCGCGACCGCGTTGATGATGCGGTCCGCGCCGACCTCCTTCGGATTGTCCATGAGGATGGGCACGCCCGTCTTGATGCCGGGCTCGACCAGCACGGCCGGCACGTCGCCGTAGTAGCGGCGGGTGACCTCGCGCAGTTCGTGCAGCACCGAGGGGACCGTCGAACAGATCGCGATGCCGTGGATGCCGTCGCCCAGCTCGGTGCCGAGCATCGGGTGCATGCCCATCAGGCCCTGCATGAGGACGGCCATCTCGTCGGCCGTCCTGCGCGGGTCGGTGGAGATGCGCCAGTGCTCGACGATCTCGTCACCGTCGAACAGGCCCAGCACCGTGTGGGTGTTGCCCACGTCGATGGTGAGGAGCATCGGTTACACCGCCTCGCGGAGGTCGAGGCCGATGTCCAGGATCGGCGAGGAGTGGGTGAGCCCGCCGACCGCGAGGTAGTCCACGCCGGTCTCGGCGTAGGCGCGGGCGGTGTCCAGGGTCAGCCGGCCGGAGGACTCCAGGACGGCGCGGCCGGCGACCAGCGCGACGGCCTCGGCGGTCTGCCCGACGGTGAAGTTGTCCAGCAGGATCAGGTCGGCGCCGGCGTCCAGGACCTCGCCGATCTGCGCGAGGGTGTCGACCTCGACCTCGATCGGGACGTCGGGGAAGGCCTCGCGGACGGCCGTGAACGCCTGGGCGACGCCGCCCGCCGCGACCACGTGGTTGTCCTTGACCAGCGCCGCGTCCGACAGCGACATGCGGTGGTTGACGCCGCCGCCGCAGCGGACCGCGTACTTCTCCAGCGCGCGCAGGCCCGGAGTGGTCTTGCGGGTGTCGCGGACCTTCGCGGACGTGCCGTCCAGGACGTCGGCCCAGCGGCGGGTGGCGGTCGCGATGCCCGACAGCCGGCACAGGATGTTCAGGGCGCTGCGCTCGGCCGTCAGCAGGTCGCGGGTGCGGGCGCGGACGGACAGCAGCACCTCGCCCGCCTTGACGGTGTCCCCGTCCTCGGCGTGCCGCTCGACCTCGAACGCCTCGGTGCAGACCACCGAGAACACGGCCTCGGCGATCCGCAGGCCGGCCACGACGCCGTCCTCGCGCGCGATGAAGTCCGCGACGGCCTCGGCGTCCTCGGGCACGGTGGCGACGGTGGTGACGTCGACCCCGCCGTCGAGGTCCTCGGACAGCGCCATGTGCGCGATGTCCTCGACCTCGATCGGGTCCAGGCCGGCGTCCGCGAGCAGCTCGGCGAGCGCCGGGTCCAGGCCGGACTCCTCGCCGTCACCGCAGGCGCAGTCGTCGCCGCAGCCGCCCTCGGCCTGCCCCAGGAGGGGCAGTTCGTCGTGCGCGGTGCGGTCGGTGTCTTCGTGCTGGTGCGTGCTCACGCTTGCTGCTCCTGGCTGAGGGGGTGGGAGACGGGCGGGAAGTCCGCCGAGTCGGTGGGGGTGACGACCAGCGCCCGCTTCTCGGTCGCGGACAGTCGCACGACCAGGTGGCGGCGCCAGTGGGCGTCGTCCCGGTCGGGGTGGTCCTCGCGCCAGTGGCAGCCGCGGGTCTCCTCGCGCCGCCGGCCGGCGGCGACCAGGACCCGGGCCACGCACAGGAGGTTCGTGGCCTCCCAGGTGTCCACGCCCGGTTCGGCGGTCTTGCCGTGCGCTTCGAGGTTGTTCAGGGCCGCGGCGTACAGGTCTTCGAGGGCGGCGGCGGCCGTGGCCAGGGACTCCGCGGAGCGCAGCACGCCCGCGCCGTCCGTCATGATGCGCTGGATCTCGTACCGGGCCTCGGCGGGCTGGAGCGGGCCGGTGGCCGGCACGGGGATGCCGGGGCCGTTGCCCGCGAGCGGCCGGCGGGCGATGTCGTCCGCGATCCGCTCGGCGAAGACCAAGCCCTCCAGCAGGGAGTTGGACGCCAGCCGGTTCGCGCCGTGCACGCCGGTACAGGCGACCTCGCCACAGGCGTACAGGCCGGGCACCGTGGTGCGGCCGTGCAGGTCGGTGCGGACGCCGCCCGACGCGTAGTGGGCGGCGGGGGCGACCGGGATGGGCTCGGTGACCGGGTCGATGCCGTGGGAGCGGCAGGCGGCGAGGATCGTGGGGAAGCGCTGCTCCCACATCCGGGCGCCGAAGTGCCGGGCGTCAAGGTACATGTGCCGGGTGCCCTGTGCCTGCATGCGGCGCATGATGCCCTTGGCGACGATGTCGCGGGGGGCGAGTTCGGCCAGTTCGTGCTGTCCGACCATGAAGCGCACGCCGTCCGCGTCGACGAGGTGGGCGCCCTCGCCGCGGACGGCCTCGGAGACCAGCGGCTGTTGTCCCTCGGCGTCGGCGCCGAGGAACAGCACCGTCGGGTGGAACTGGACGAATTCGAGGTCGGAGACCTCGGCGCCGGCGCGCAGCGCGAGGGCCACCCCGTCGCCCGTGGAGACGGACGGGTTGGTGGTGGCCGAGAAGACCTGGCCCATGCCGCCGGTCGCGAGGATCACCGCGGGGGCGTGGACGGCGCCCACGCCGTCGTGCTGGCCCTCACCCATGACGTGCAGGGTGACGCCCGCGGTGCGGCCCTCGGCGTCCTGGAGCAGGTCCAGGACGAGCGCGTTCTCGACGGTCTCGATGCCCGCGTCCTGGACGGCCTCCACGAGGGCCCGGGAGATCTCGGCGCCGGTGGCGTCGCCGCCGGCGTGCGCGATCCGACGGCGGTGGTGGCCGCCCTCCCGCGTCAGCTCTATCTCCCCGGTCTCGGCCGAGGTGTCGAAGACGGCGCCGGTCGAGATGAGGCGTCGTACGGCGTCCGGCCCCTCGGTGACCAGCAGCCGGACGGCGGCCTCGTCACACAGGCCCGCGCCCGCCACCAGGGTGTCGTCCAGGTGCTGCTCGGGGGTGTCGCCGTCGCCGAGGGCGGCGGCGATGCCGCCCTGGGCCCAGCGGGTGGATCCGTCGTCGAGCCGGGCCTTGGTGACCACGACCGTGCGGCGGCCGGCGGCGGCGCAGCGCAGCGCCACCGTCAGGCCCGCCACGCCCGAGCCGACGACGACGACGTCCGCGTCGAGGGACCAGCCGGGGGCGGGGGCGTGCAGCCGTATGCCGGTGCCGGCGGCACTTCTGCCAGTGCTCACGAGTGTGCTCCGAACTCCAATGGGATGTTGTCGATCAGCCGGGTCGCGCCCACCTTGGCGGCGACGGCCAACACGGCCCGTCCCGTGAACCCGGGGCCGATGTCGGTGAAGTCCTGGGGGTCGACCAGCGCCAGGTAGTCCAGGGCCAGAGGCGGATCGTGCCGGCCCGCGTCCTCCAGGACGTGCCGGGCGGCGGACCGTACGGCGTCGGGCAGGCCGGAGCCGGCCGCGGAGACGGCGTGCGCGTCGGCGGAGGCGCGGATCTCGCCGAGCCGGGCCAGGGCGGTGGCGCGTTCGTCGCTCGCCGGGGAGGCCTCGGCGCGGGCGCGCAGGGCGGCCTGGGCGGCGAGGCGGTCGCGGCCCGCGAAGAGGGCGCGGGACAGGGCGAGGGCCGTGCGGCGTTCCGCCGGGGAGAGGTAGCGGTTGCGGGAGGACAGCGCGAGGCCGTCGTCCTCGCGGGTGGTGGGTACGCCGACCACCTCGACGGGGAAGTTCAGGTCGGTCACCATGCGCCGGATCAGGGCCAGTTGCTGCGCGTCCTTCTGGCCGAAGAGGGCCAGGTCGGGGCGGGTGAGGTGGAGCAGTTTCGCGACGACGGTCAGCATGCCGTCGAAGTGGCCGGGGCGGGTGGCGCCTTCGAGGCGGCCGCCCATGGGGCCGGCGGTGATCCGGACCTGGGGGTCGCCGCCGGGGTAGACCTCGTCCGCGGCGGGGGCGAACACCGCGTCGGCGCCGGCGCCGGCGGCGATGCGCAGGTCGGCGTCGAGGGTGCGGGGGTAGCGGTCGAGGTCCTCGTTCGCCCCGAACTGGAGGGGGTTCACGAAGACGGTGACGACGACCTGGCCGTCGGCGCCGGCGAGGTCGCGGGCCGTGCGGATCAGGGAGGCGTGGCCGTCGTGCAGGGCGCCCATGGTCATGACGACGGCTCGGCGGCCGGGGCGGGCGAGGCCGTGCAGTTCCCCGGCGGTGTTCAGGAGCAGGGGGCCGGTCATCGGCGTTCGCCTTCCGGGCCGATGCCGTCGCCGCCGTCGGCGAGCACGCCCAGCAGGTCTTCGGCGAGTTCGGGCTTGAGCAGGCCGTGTGCGAGGGCCCGGTCGGCGGTCGTGCGGGCCATCGCCAGGTAGCCGGCGACGGCGGTGGGGGCGTGCCTGCGCAGTTCGAGGACGTGGGCGGCGACGGTGCCGGCGTCGCCGCGGGCCACGGGGCCGGTGAGGGCCGCGTCGCCGGAGCGCAGGGCGTTGTCCAGGGCGGCGCCGAGGAGCGGGCCGAGCATCCGGTCCGGGTGTTCGACGCCGGCCGTGCGCAGCAGTTCCATGGACTGGGCGACCAGGGTGACCAGGTGGTTCGCGCCGAGCGCGAGGGCCGCGTGGTAGAGCGGACGGCTCTCCTCCGCGATCCACTCGGGTTCGCCGCCCATCTCGATGACCAGGGCCTCGGCGGCGAGCCGCAGCTCGTCGGGGGCGGTGACGCCGAAGGAGCAGCCGGCGAGGCGCTGCACGTCGACCTCGGTACCGGTGAACGTCATCACGGGGTGCAGGGCCAGCGGCAGGGCGCCCGCGCGGCGGGCGGGGTCGAGGACCGCGGTCCCGTACCGCCCCGAGGTGTGGACGAGGAGCCGGCCGGGGCGGATCGCGCCGGTCTCGACGAGGCCCTCGACCAGGGAGGGCAGTGCGTCGTCGGGGACGGTGAGCAGGACCAGCTCGGCCCGCTCCAGCACCTCGGCGGGCGGTACGACGGGCACGTCGGGCAGCAGTCGCGCCGCTCGTCGGCGGGAGGCCTCGGACACGCCGGACACGGCGACGGGGCGGTGTCCGGCCTGCTGGAGGGCGCGGGCCAGCGCGGGGCCGACCCGGCCGGCGCCGACGACGCCGACGGTGAGCCGTGCGGGGCGGTCCGACGGATCCCTGGGCTCCGTCTGAAGGGGTGCGTTCACGCGGGGAAAGCCTTCCGTTCCAGTCCGCGGGGGGTACCGGACGATACGCCGCCATGCTAGCCCCTGGGCGTGTCGGCCGGTCGGCGATGATCGGTGCATGACTGCTGATGAAGACCGTACGAAGCGGCTGGTCGCGGCGTGGCGCGGAGCGGGTCGGACGCTCTCGCGGAGCCTGCTGGAGCCGACGGTGGGCGAGCTGCTCGCGGCCCTGCCGCAGGCGGCCGCCGCCGACCCGGACGAGTCCGCCGACGTGTACGGCGACGGGGTGGTGGCCAGACTGGAGGAGCGGGTCGCCGAGCTGCTGGGGACGGCGGACGCGGCGTTCTTCCCGTCGGGGACGATGGCGCAGCAGATCGCGCTGCGGTGCTGGGCGGGACGTACCGGGAACCCGGTGGTGGCGCTGCACCCCATGGGCCATCCGGAGCTGTGGGAGGGCGGGGCGCTGTCGGTGGTCTCGGGGTTGCGGACGGTGTACCCGACGCGGGACCCGAGGCAGCCCACGCCGCAGGAGGTCGCGGAGGTCGCGGAGCCCTTCGGCACGCTGATGCTGGAGTTGCCGCTGCGGGACGCGGGGTTCCTCCTGCCGACGTGGGAGGAGCTGACGGCGCTGGTGGACGCGGCCCGGGCGCGGGACGCGGTGGTGCACTTCGACGGGGCGCGGCTGTGGGAGTCCACGACGCACTTCGGGCGGCCGTTGTCGGAGATCGCGGGGCTCGCGGACTCCGTGTACGTGTCGTTCTACAAGTCGCTGGGCGGGTTGAGCGGCGCCGCGCTGGCGGGTTCCGCGGAGCTGGTCGCGGAGGCGCGGGTGTGGCGGCACCGGTACGGGGGCCAGATCTTCCGGCAGTTCCCGCAGGCGCTGTCCGCGCTGGCGGGGCTGGAGCGGGAGCTGCCGCGGCTGCCGTCGTACGTGGAGCGGGCGCGCATGGTCGCCGGGGCCCTGCGGGAGGGCTTCGCGGAGGCCGGGGTGCCCTGGTTCCGGGTCCATCCGCAGGAGCCGCACACGCACCAGTTCCAGGTGTGGCTGCCGTACGAGGCGGAGCGGTTGACGGAGGCGGGCCTGCGGCAGGCGGAGGAGACGGGGACGGTGCTGTTCCGCCGCTGGTCGGCGGAGGGACCGCCGGGGTTGTCGATGACGGAACTGGAGGTCACCGAGCCGGGTCTGGAGTGGACCGGGGCGGATGTCGGGGCGGCGGTGGCGGACTTCGTGGCCCGCTTGTAGCGGGCGCGGCGGGCGGGGGCGCGGCGGGCCGGGCCGGGCCGGGCTCCTGTTGCCGCCCCGCCCGCCCCCGATGCCGCCCCGCCCCGTCAGCAGGATCGGGGCCGGGAGAAGAGCCGGCGCACGGCCCGGGTCAGCCGGCGGCGGGCCGGGGGGCCGGCGAGGACCGCGCGGGAGCGGGCCCGGTCGCGGGCCTCCCGGATGACGGCCACGTCGTCCCGGCCGGGCGGCGGCGGCATGGGCGTCCCGTGTTGTGATGCCCGGTAGGTGTCGAGGAGGTACTGCTCGATCGCGCTCATGGAGACCACCCTCACCCCCTCGGCCGCACCCGTCCCGTCGATTGACGGTCCTCGTCAACCGAACCGCATTCCGCCTGGTGGGCGGCTTGCGGGACGGCTCCCCGGGCGTCGGCCCGGCACCCCCCGGCGAACGCCTGCCCGACCCGTGCCGGACAGAATGGGGCGATGAGCGTCACCATCGACATCGCCGGGCTCCCCGCGGAGCGGATCGCGTTCGCGCCCTCCCCACTCGCCGAACTCTGCATGGCCCTGCACGCGCTCTCCCAGCCCGCCCACCACCCCGGGCTGCAGTCGTGGGCGAACGCCACGCGGGCCGGGCTCGACCCCTGCCTCGCCGATCGGCTGCTGGAAGCCGACTTCATGTGGCGGAGTTCGTTCTCGGACGTCTTCATGCCCTTCGCCGGGGTGCCCGGCGGCTCGGGCCTGCCCGCCGGGACACTGGCCGAGGAACTCGACGTACTCGACCGGCTGGACGACGAGCGGTTCGTGACCGCCGCCCTGGAGCACTGCTGGCTGGCCCTCTACAACGAGGGCGGTGTGGCCTCGCCGCTCCACGACGCGGCCTCGCGCGCCAAGGCGTTGGACACGGCCGCCGCGCGAGGGCCCCGCCAGTTGCAGTTCTCGCTCCGCCTGTTGGACGACACGGCCGCCGTGCGGGTGTGGATGCGCCGGTTGCTGGAGGACTGCCACGAGGCCTTCTTCGGCGAGGTCTGGCGGCGGATCGGCCCGCGGCAGGCCGCCGACGCCCGGCACAAGGCGGAGGTGCTCCGCCACAAGGGGTTGCCGGCCGCGCTGCGGGAGGTGTCGTCGGCGCTGAGCCTGGATCGGGCCGGGACCACGATCACCGCCGACAAGATGGTCAACGGTTCGGCGACCGCCACCGATCCCCGGGTGGGTCGGGGGCTGGTCTTCATACCGACCCACTTCGGCTGGCCACACCTGCTGGTCCTGCACGCCCCGGGCTGGCGTCCGGTGGTCCACTACCCGCTCGATTCGCCCGAGTTGGCGTCCGGGCCCGGCTCGGTGGAGGTGCTCCGACGGCGCATGGAGGCCCTGGCGCACCCGATGCGGATGATGCTGTGCCGGAGCCTGGCCCGCGGGCCGCACACCACCAGCGAGCTGGCTGCGGTCTACGGCATATCCGCCCCCGAGGTGTCCCGTCACCTGTCGGTGCTCAAGAAGGCCGAGCTGTTGCACACGTACCGTCAGGGCCGTTACGCACAGCACCAGTTGGACGTCACGGCGGTGGCACGCCTCGGATCCGACTTCATGGAAGGCATCCTCCGGTAGGTCGAAACCGGCGGACAGTGGCCGATTAACACCGGCTCAGTTTCACCGATATACGGAATTCATAAACCGGAATCAGTGAAAACTCTGGCCAGAGTGGCCCGTTGCTGTTTAACGTGCGACCACCACTCCCCCTCGCGCACCGTGCGACACCACACGTATGCCTGCACCTGTCGTGAAAGGACCTTCATGCCCTCACGCCGTATAGCCGCCGCCACCGCCGCCCTGGCCGTCGTGGCTCTCGTCTCCCCACTGCTCCTCGCCGGTCCCGCCGGTGCCACCGGCCCCCAGAGCGACGCCGCCAAGGGCGACGCATTGGCCAAGAAGCTGGTCAAGGAGGCGACCGGCAAGGGCGCCAACAACCACCTGAAGGTCTTCCAGTCGATCGCCGACTACAACAAGGGAACCCGGGTGGCCGGTTCCAAGGGCCACGTGCAATCCGCCCAGTACGTCGAAGCGGTGCTGCGCGCGGCGGGATACAAGGTCACGAAGAACGAGTTCGACTTCGTGTATGTCGAGACCATCTCGGAAAAGCTCACCGTGAACGGCGACGCCGAACGCGAAGTCCCGATCAACCTGATGACGTACACCGCGAGCGGCCCCGAGGACGGCATCACGGCGCAGCTCGCCGCCGCCCCCGTCGACGCCGACGGCACGAACGGTTGCGAGCCCGCCGACTTCGCCTCCGGCACCTTCACCGGCAAGATCGCCCTGGTGAAGCGCGGCGGCTGCACGTTCGCGGTGAAGCAGGCGAACGCGGCGGCGGCCGGCGCGGTCGGCGCCGTCATCTACAACAACACCGAGGGCGCGCTGAACGGCACCCTGGGCGCCGCGGACGCGGGCAAGGTCCCGACGGGCGGCGTCAGCCAGGCGGAGGGCGAGAAGCTCGCCGCCGAGGTGGCCGCCGGTCCGGTCTCGATCACCCTGGACATCCGCGAGTTGCGCGAGAACCGCAAGACCTACAACGTCGTGGCCGAGACGCGGGGCGGCGACGAGAACAACACCGTCTTCCTGGGCGCGCACCTGGACTCGGTCTCGGAGGGGCCCGGCATCAACGACAACGGATCCGGTTCGGCCGGCATCCTCCAGGTCGCGCAGCGCCTCGCGAGCAGCCAGACGAAGGTCAAGAACAAGGTCAAGTTCGCCTGGTGGTCGGCGGAGGAGTTCGGCCTGCTCGGCTCCGAGGCGTACGTGGCCGGTCTGACGGACGCGCAGAAGAAGCAGATCAGGCTCTACCTGAACTTCGACATGATCGCCTCGCCGAACGCCGCCTACTTCGTCTACGACGGCGACGACTCGGACAAGGTCGGTTCGGGCCCCGGCCCCGAGGGCTCCGCGCAGTTGGAGAAGGGCATCACCGACTTCCTCGACGCGCAGCGCATCCCGCACGAGGGCTCGGACTTCACCGGCCGCTCGGACTACGGCCCGTTCATCGAGGCCGGCATCCCGTCCGGCGGTACGGACACGGGCGCCGAGGGCATCAAGACCGCCGAGCAGGCCGCGAAGTTCGGCGGCCAGGCCGGGATCGCCTACGACGTGAACTACCACGGCAAGGGCGACGACATCAACAACATCGATCAGAAGGCGCTCGACATCAACGTCGACGTCATCGCGAACGCGGTCGGCCACTACGCCTACGACCTGGCCCCGCTGTCGCAGCCGGTCGTCGCGAAGCCGAGCACGGGCTCGGGCAACGGCGGGGGCCTGCGCCCCGGGCACGACCACCACACGGAGCGGTAGCACGCCGACGGGCGTGAGAGGGGTCGGGATCCCGTCAGGGGGTCCCGGCCCCTTCGCCGTACCCGGCTCCCTCGCCGGTCCCGGCCCCTTCGCCGTACCCCGCCGGCCAGGGGGCGATGCCGACCGGCTGGACCAGCCAGCCGAAGTCGCCCAGGCCTCCGCGCGCGGTGAGTTCCGCCGCCTCGCCCGCCGCCGACAGGGCGCGGACGTACGCCACCGGGTCCGTCGAGGCCAGGGCCAGGGGCGGTCTGCCGCCCGAGACCCCGAGGAGCGCCAGGGCCCGGCGCTGTGTGAGCAGGGTCGCGCCCGGTCCCGCGCAGGCGTCCAGCGCCACGTGGGCGGTGACGTCGCAGCCACCGTCCGGGATCGCGGGGACCTCCCGGCCCGCGCGGAAGCCGGTGAGGGTGCCGAACGGGGGCCGGGCCTCCCTGGTGTGGGCGTAGTCCACCGCCACCGCCAGGCCCCGCTCCAGGGTCGCGGTGGCCGCCGCCCAGGCCTCGTCGCGGGAGCGGCCGATCTCGGCCCGGCCCGGGGCCGGCCACCACCGCTCCAGCCAGGCCCGGTCCGCCTCCTCCAGGGGCCCGCCGGGGCTCTCCGTGCCGTCGGGCGCGACCGTGACGTAGCGCCCGTCCTCGGCGATCTCCAGCGGCACGTTGTCCAGCCACTCGTTGGCGAACAGCAGCCCCGTCGTCCGTTCGGGCGGTACCGGGACCCAGTGGATCCGGGGGTCCGGCCCCTCGGGCCGGGCCGCGCGCTCGACCGCGTACGGACGCACCCGCGCGGCCGTCTCCGCGGGCAGGGCGTCCAGCACCCCGACGAGCAGTTCCCCGCGCCCGGCCCCCACGTCGACCAGGTCCAGCCCCCGAGGGCGCCCGAGGGCCTCGTCCACCGCGAGGAGGAGCCGGGCGACGGCCTCCGCGTACAGCCGCGAGGCGTGCACGGAGGTGCGGAAGTGCCCGGCGGGACCGGCGCCACCAGGACGGACGTAGAAGCCGTCGGGACCGTACAGCGCGGCCTCCATCGCCGACCGCCAACGAACCGGAACCGCACGTTCGCCCTGAGTGCTCATCGACCCAAGGCTAAGCTCACCCTCCACCTTCGGGAGTACTTCATCCCTCAACGGATCGCCCCTCTGGTTGACTCCAGCACCTGTCCACTTTGCCTACTCTGGGTTACGTGCAGCGCCTCTACGACTTCCTCCGCAGACACCCCACGGGCGTCGACAGCTTCTGGGCTGCCCTGCTCTTCGGGGTCTCCCTGCTGGAAGTCGCCAACAGTGGTCTGAGCAGCACCGCCACCCGTCTGATCGCCGTCCCCTCGGTGATCGCGATGAGCGCGGTGGTGGCCCTGCGCCGCAAGTGGACCGTGCCCATGTTCTGGCTCGCCGTCGGCACCGGCGTCTACCAACTGCTGACCCGCACCGATCCACACACCGGCGACTTCGGGATGCTGATCATCCTCTACACGGTCGCGGCGTCCGCGGACGTCTCGCGCCGGCTGTCCCGGGCGGCGTTCGGCATCGGGCTGACCGCGTCCCCGCTGTACTTCCTGCGCTTCCACGTGGACCGGGGCGCGACCGGCGACAACATCATCGGCGCCCTCTTCGCCGTCGTGCCCTTCGCCCTCGCCTGGGTACTCGGCGACTCCGTGCGCACCCGCCGCGCCTACTACGCCCAGCTCGTCGAACGCAACCAGCGCCTGGAGAAGGAACGCGAGGCCCAGGCCAAGGCGGCCGTCACCACCGAACGCGCCCGGATCGCCCGCGAGCTGCACGACGTCGTCGCGCACAACGTGTCGGTGATGGTGGTGCAGGCCGACGGCGCCGCGTACGTCATGGACGTGGCACCGGAACAGGCCAAGGAGGCCCTCCAGACCATCTCCGGCACCGGCCGACAGGCCCTGGCCGAGATGCGGCGACTTCTGGGCGTGCTGCGCACCGGCGAACCGCAGGAGTCCGAGGACTACGTGCCGCAGCCGGACGTGGAACAGATCGAGGTCCTGGTCGAGCAGGTGCGGGCCGCCGGCCTCACGGTGGACTTCCAGGTCGAGGGCGCCCCCCGCCGGCTGCCGAGCGGGGTCGAACTGACCGCGTACCGGATCGTGCAGGAGGCGCTGACCAACACGCGCAAGCACGGGGGCCCCGAGGCGAGCGCCAGCGTCCGGCTGGTCTACTTCGACGACGGGCTGGGCCTGCTCGTGGAGGACGACGGCCGGGGCGCGGCCCACGAACTGTACGAGGACGGCGGCGCCGACGGCGCCGGACACGGGCTGATCGGCATGCGGGAACGCATCGGTATGGTCGGAGGCACCCTGGACGCGGGCCCGCGTCCCGGCGGCGGCTTCCGGATCAGCGCACTGCTCCCGCTCAAGAAGAGATGACGAGGACGAGGTAACCGATGTCCATCCGAGTGATGCTGGTCGACGATCAGGTGCTGCTGCGCACCGGCTTCCGAATGGTGCTTGCCGCCCAGCCGGACATGGACGTGGTCGCCGAGGCCGGGGACGGCCTGGAGGCGCTGGAGGTGCTGCGGGCCACCAAGGTGGACGTGGTGCTCATGGACGTCCGCATGCCGCGGCTCGACGGGGTCGAGGCGACCCGGCGCATCTGCGAACCCGAGGAACACCCCAAGGTCATCATCCTGACCACGTTCGACCTGGACGAGTACGCGTTCTCCGGCCTGAAGGCCGGTGCGAGCGGCTTCATGCTCAAGGACGTCCCGCCGGCGGAACTCCTGGCCGCGATCCGCTCCGTGCACAGCGGCGACGCCGTCGTCGCCCCGTCCACGACGCGGCGCCTGCTGGACCGCTTCGCGCCGATGCTGCCGACCACGACGGCGGAGCCGCGGAACAAGGACGTGGAGCGGCTGACCGAGCGCGAGCGGGAGGTCATGCTGCTGGTGGCGCAGGGCCTGTCGAACGGCGAGATCGCGGCCCGACTGGTCCTCTCGGAGGCCACCGTCAAGACGCACGTGGGCCGCATCCTGACCAAGCTGGGCCTGCGCGACCGGGTACAGGTCGTGGTCCTGGCGTACGAGACGGGGCTGGTCCGCGCCGGCGGCCTCTAGGTGTATTGCCCCGGGAGGTTGTGGATGGGTGATGCAGGTCTCGGCTGGGGCATCTTGAACGGGTGAGGGCCTTCCGGGTTCGGTGTGGATTGCGACGTCTACACCGACCGAAAGGCCCTCGTGTCCCACCGTAATGCACCCCTGACCGAGACCGGACGCCTGCGCCTTGCCCGCTGCGTCGTCGAGGACGGCTGGCCGCTACGCCGGGCGGCCGAACGCTTCCAGGTATCACCCACCACCGCCCAGCGGTGGGCCGCCCGCTACCGCCGACAGGGCGAGGCCGGGATGGCCGACCACTCCTCGCGCCCGCACCACAGCCCGAAGCGGACACCCACCCGCACGGAACGCCGGATCATCAAGATCCGTCTCCTGCGCCGGTGGGGACCCGCCCGCATCGCCCACCACCTGCGGCTGGTCCCCTCCACCGTCCACCGCGTCCTGACCCGCTACCGGATCGCCCGACTGACGCACCTGGACCGGACCACCGGCCGCGTCATACGCCGCTACGAACGCGAACGCCCGGGCGAACTGGTCCACGTCGACATCAAAAAGCTCGGCAACATCCCAGACGGCGGCGGCCACAAAGCCCTCGGCCGGCCGGTGGGCCGCAAGAACAGGTCCGGCGTCGGCTACCAGTACATCCACACCGCCGTCGATGACCACTCCCGCCTCGCCTACAGCGAGATCCACGCCGACGAGAAGAAGGAAACCGCCACCGCCTTCTGGCAGCGCGCCCAGGCCTACTACGCCGGCGCCGGGATCACCGTCGAGCGCGTGCTGACCGACAACGGTTCCTGCTACAAGTCCCACGCCTGGCGCGATGTGCTGGCAGCGGCCGGGATCACCCACAAGCGAACCCGGCCCTACCGGCCCCAGACCAACGGCAAGGTCGAACGACTGAACCGGACCCTGCTCGACGAGTGGGCCTACGCCCGCCCCTACCGCTCCGAGCAGGAACGACGCGACGCCTTCCCCCAGTGGCTACACACCTACAATCACCACCGCGGACACACCGCACTCGCAGGCAAACCACCCGCCAGCCGCGTCCCCAACCTCACAGGGCAATACATCTAGGCCCTGTCGTCGAAGTCTCGCCTGGCCCGCGGCGCCCGGTCAGGTCATCCAGCGATCCGGCCGGGCCGCGGCGCGCGAGCTGCGGGAGCGGGCCGCCTGCGCGGGGAGCAGCGCGGCGGCCTCCGCCGAAGGCCGCAGCCGCGCGGTGACGGTGGCGTTCGCGCCGGTGTCCACGTGCAGGTCGGCCACGCCGCGGGCGCGTTCCCAGGGCCCCTGGGTCAGGCGCACGCTCTGCACCTTTGCGTGCGGGACGATCTCCGTGCGGCGGCACAGGCGCCCCCTGCGCGCGGCGAACACGTCCTCGGTCACGGCCAGGCCGTAGCCCTTCCACCACACCGGGACCACCCACCGCGAGCCGGCCTTCGGGGCGGGGTCGAAGGAAAGGGCCCCGAGGTCCACGCCGGGCAGGACCCGCGCGATGACCTCGTACGCGGCGGCCCGCGAGGCCACCGGGACCAGGACGTCGTTCTTCGAGCCGGCCACCGCCAGCTCCACCCGGACCCAGTCGCGCCGGCGCCACAGCACCGGCTCGACGATCCGCACGGTCTGCACCCGCCCCGGCGGCACCGTCTCGTGGGCCCGGTCCAGCAGCCCGTGGTCGATCCGGAGCCCGTCGGGGGATTCGGCGACCGTCCAGTCGTACTCGGTGAGGAACCGGCCCGCCGTACCGGCCCAGACCCCGCCGAGGAACGGCAGCAGGGTGGCCGCCGTGGCCCAGACACTGCCGCTGAACCACCACACCACGACCGGCACGACCAGCCCGGCGACCAGGGCGGCCCAGACGGCGAGGGTCAGCACCAGCGAGACCACCAGGTCCCTCGGCCGGACCCGCAGCAGTCCGCGTTCCGGGGCCTCGCCGAGCGTCACGGCCTCCGCGGGGGCGAAGCCGGCCGCCCGGGCCAGGAGTTCGGCGCGCAGCGCGACGGCGTCCTTCTCCGCGAGGTAGGCCAGCTCGTCCCTGTCCTCGGTGCCGATGACGTCGAGCCGCAGCTTCGCGACCCCGGCGACGCGGGCCGGCAGCGGCCGGGTGACGTCCACGGCCTGGAGCCGGTCGAGGCGGATGTGCGCGGTGCGCCGGAAGATCAGGCCGCTGCGGATGCGCAGTTCGGTGTCGGTGACGGCGTAGTGGGTGAACCACCAGCTCAGGAAGCCGTACGCGCCGAAGACGAGGACCAGCCCGGCCAGGACCAGGAGCCGCAGCAGCCCGGACAGGTCCGCGATCCACGCCCCGGCCCGCTCTCCCTGCTGGGCGACGACGCCGATGGTGGCCGCGATCGGCACCCACGCCCGCAGCAGCGGTGTCAGGAAGTGCAGCCGGCGTTCCGGCGCGGCGGTGTCGCTCACAGCCCGGCCGACTTCGCCTCGCCGAGTACGGACAGCCGGTCGCGGAGCCGTTCGGCCTCGGCCGGGACCAGCCCGGGGATCTTGGCGTCGGTGGCGGCGGCCGCCGTGTGCAGTTGTAGGGAGGCCAGCCCGAAGCGGCGTTCCAGCGGCCCCGAGGTCACCTCGACCAGCTGCATCCGCCCGTACGGCACCACGGTCTGCTCCCGCCACAGGACGCCCCTGCTGATCAGCAGGTCGTCGGCGCGCTCGGCGTACCGCCAGGACCGCCAGTTGCGGCCGAGCAGCACCCAGCCCCAGACCAGCACCCCGAGCCACAGCGTCCCGACGGCGGCCCACGCCGGCCCGGCGGTGAGGCCCAGCACGACCGCCGTGAGTGCCGTGAGCACCGTCATCCAGATCACCAGCAGCAGTCGCCGGAGTGTGAGGAGCCCACCCGGCAGCCCCACCCACTCGGGTCCGCTCGTCCCACCCGTTGTCCCGGTTCCCATGCATACACCCTAGGGCTGAGACAATGCCGCCATGACGGAGACCACGGTCGGTATCGGCGGCGCGGCGGAGAGCACCGACATGGTGCTCAACATCGGTCCGCAGCACCCCTCCACGCACGGCGTGCTGCGCCTGCGCCTCGTCCTGGACGGTGAGCGCATCGTCAGCGCCGAACCGGTGGTCGGCTACATGCACCGGGGCGCCGAGAAGCTCTTCGAGGCCCGCGACTACCGCCAGATCGTGATGCTCGCGAACCGCCACGACTGGCTGTCCGCGTTCTCCAACGAGCTGGGCGTGGTCATGGCCGTCGAGCGGATGCTGGGGATGGAGGTCCCCGAGCGGGCCGTGTGGATGCGGACGTTGCTGGCCGAGCTGAACCGGGTGCTGAACCACCTGATGTTCCTCGGTTCGTACCCGCTGGAGCTGGGCGGGATCACGCCGATCTTCCACGCGTTCCGTGAGCGCGAGGAACTCCAGGCCGTCATGGAGGAGATCTCCGGCGGTCGCATGCACTACATGTTCAACCGGGTCGGCGGCCTCAAGGAGGACCTCCCCGCCGGCTGGCTGGGCCGGGCCCGCGCCGCCGTCGCGGACGTCCGCACCCGCATGGACGTCTACGACAAGCTGGTCCGCGGCAACGAGATCTTCCGCGGCCGCACCCGCGGCGTGGGCGTGCTGTCGGCGGAGGCCGTGCACGCCTACGGGGTGTCCGGCCCGATCGCCCGCGCCTCCGGCGTCGATTTCGACCTGCGCCGCGACGAGCCCTACCTGGCGTACGGCGAGCTCCAGGACGTGCTGAAGGTGGTCACCCGGACCGAGGGCGACTGCCTGGCCCGCTTCGAGGTGCTGCTCGAGCAGACGCACAACGCCCTCGACCTGGCCGTCGCCTGCCTGGACCGGATGGCGGAGCTGGCGCCGGGCCCGATCAACCAGCGGCTGCCCAAGGTGCTGAAGGCGCCCGAGGGGAGCACCTACGCCTGGACGGAGAACCCGCTGGGCGTCAACGGCTACTACCTGGTGTCCAAGGGCGAGAAGACCCCGTACCGGCTGAAGCTGCGCTCGGCGTCCTTCAACAACATCCAGGCGCTGGCCGTGCTGCTGCCCGGACAGTTGGTCGCGGACATGGTGTCGATCCTGGGTTCGCTGTTCTTCGTCGTCGGCGACATCGACAAGTAGTCCTGAACGCGACGGTCCCCGGGCGGCGTTGTCTAGGGTGATCACATGATCTCCGACTTGTGCGTGGACTACCTGCGCCGGCTCGGCGTCGAGCCGGCGGCGCCCTCCGTCGAGGGGCTCTTCGCCCTCCAGCGGGCCCACCTGGAGCGCGTGCCGTACGAGAACATCGACATCCAGCTGGGCCGGCCGCCGGGGATCGACCCCGAGCTGTCGGTGCGCCGGCTCGCGGCGGGCCTGGGCGGCTACTGCTTCCACCTCAACGGCGCCTTCTCCACGCTCCTCGAAGCACTGGGCTACGACGTGACCCGCCATGTCGGCGGCGTGTGCAAGGAGCCCGACGCGCGGGGCGTCAACGGCGACCACCTCGCGTTGGTCGTGCGGGTGGACGGGGCCGCGTTCTTCGTGGACGCCGGGTTGGGCGACGGGCCCCACGAGCCGCTGCCGCTGCGCGCGGGCACCTTCGAACGGGGGCACTTCCGGTACGCGTTGGAGCCGCTCGTCCCGCTCGACGGGGAGGAGCCGGGCTGGACGTACCGGAACCCGGACGGCCCCTTCCCCGTGATGAACTTCCGCTCGGCCCCCGCCACGATGGCCGACTTCGCGGCCGAGCACCTGCGGCTGTCCACCGGGCAGGACTCCGGTTTCGTGCGCACCTTCGCGATGCTGCGGCGCGACGCGCACGGCATCGACGCCCTGCGGGGGCGCGTCCTGAGCCGGATCGACCCCCTCGCGGGGACGACCGACCGGGAGCTGCACACGCCCGAGGAGTTCTTCGACGTGCTGACCGGCGTCTTCGGGCGGTCCCTCGACGAGCTGAGCGCGCGGGACCGGGCGGCCCTGTGGGAGCGGGTCGACCGCGCGCACGAGAAGTGGCGGGAGTCGCGGGAGGAGCCGTCGGCGCGGACCGCGCCCGCGTCGCGGGTGGGCTGACACCGGGCCCGCCTTGTCGGTGCGAGGGTGCAGACTTGGGGCATGTCCCACTCCCCCCGTAGGGCCTGCCCCACCTGCGGCCGCGACTGCGCCGTCACCGCAGGCCGGATCGCCCGCCACGACCCGCCCGCCGGCCGGGGACGCGGCGACCTGGTGTCCTGCCCCGGCTCCCGCGCCCGCGTCGTGCTCGGCGCGTCGGCGCCGACCCTGGACGGCTTCGCCCTGGGCCCGCACCCGGGACAACTCCCGCTGTTCTGAGACGCCCCTGCCGGGGGGTAGCCCCCTCGACTGCCGGGGGAATGCGGGATGTCGGGGATCCTGAGCGGGTCCTAGCGTTCGGGACATGACGACGACCTCGCATCAGAACAAGCGTCGGCTGCGGCGCGGAGCCGCCGCGGTGGCCCTCGCGGCCGTCCTCGGCGTGGCAGCCGCCCCGGCGGCCCTCGCCTCACCCACCGTCGCCGTCCGGGTCCCGGCCGCCCGGGGCGCCCTGATCTCCGTCACCCGGATCGACCTCCTCGACCGCGCCGGCGTCACCACCGAGCTGGGCGCCCTCGGGGTCGACACCGCGGGCGTCCGGTACGGCGTCCGCGCGTACCGCCTCACCTACGCCACCGTCGACCCGCAGGGCCGCCCCACCACGGCCACCGGGCTGCTGGTCCTGCCGCGCGGCGGCCCGGCCCGGCCCGACCTGGTGTCCGACACCCACGGCACCGTCGCCCACCGCGACAGCGCGCCGAGCGGGGGCAAGGGCCACAACCGGCTCACCCCGTACCTGCACGCCTCGGCCGGCCGCGCCGTCGCCGCGCCGGACTACCTCGGCCTCGGCGGCGGCACCGGCCCGCACCCCTACATGGACACCCGCTCCGCCGTCACCGCCACCGTCGACATGCTCAAGGCCTCCCGCACCGCGGCCGACCGACTGGGCCGCCCCGTGACCCGTGACGTGTACGCCACCGGCTTCTCCCAGGGCGGCCAGGTGGCCATGGCCGTCGGCCGCGAACTCTCCGCGGGCCGCGACGGACTGCGGCTGCGCGCCCTGGCCCCGATGGCCGGCCCCCACGACCTGTCGGGGTCCGAGATACCCGGGATCGCGGACGGCCGGGTCGCGCCGCGCACCGCCGTCTTCTACCTCTCGTACTTCCTGACGGCCCAGAACCGGCTCCACCCGCTCTACGAGGACCCGGCCGAGGTGTTCCGCCCGCCCTACGCGCGCATGGTGGAGGACCTGTTCGACGGGACGCACCCGGAGGAGGAGATCGTCGCCGCGCTGCCGGCGACCCCCGGGGAACTGCTCACCCCGGCCTGGGCCGAGAACGTCCGCGCCCCGCGCGGCGCCCTGCGCACCGCCCTGCGGGCCAACGACGGCGCCTGCGACTGGAAGCCGGACGTGCCGGTACGGCTCTACGCGGGCGGCGCCGACACGGACGTGCCGATAGCCAACTCCCGCGCCTGCGCCGCCGACCTGGCCCGCCGCGGGGTCCGGGCGAAGGTCGTCGACCAGGGCCCGGACGCGGACCACTTCACGACGGCCCTCAGGTCGGCCCCCCAGGTGGTGCGCTGGTTCGACGCGCTGCGTCGGGACGGCTCGGGGGCCACCCGCTAGGAGATCGCGGTGCGGAGCCGGACCACGTCGATCGGCTCGGTCTCGTCGTGCTCCGTCAGGTCGATGACCTGGCCCACCGCACGGTGCTCGGGGGTCACCGGCTTGAACTGCGTGTCACCGTCCGCGCGCACGGTCTCCGCCTTGTGCACGGCGAGGACCTCGGCGCCGACCACGTCGGCGAGGTCCTCGTTCTGCACGGCCTCGATCGCCGCACGGGCCTGCTCGGCGTTCTTGGTGCCGAAGAAGTCGAAGCCGCCCTCGACGCGCGAGGCGGACCGCCTCGGGGCGGTGTACGGGGCCACGGTCGCCGCCGGCCGCCGCGCCGGAACGGCGGACGCCCGCTCACCGGCCGCCGTACGGCCGTGTGCCTCGGCGGTGGGGGCCGCACCGGACGTCGTGGCCGGAGCGCCGGCGGGCGAGGCGTCGGGGGTGCGGGCGCCGCCGGGGGGCGGGGTGCGGGGGCCGGGGGTCGGGTCCGCGCCGGATGCCAGGGCCTTGGGGCTCGCCTCGGCCCGCTCCCTGTTCTTGCGCACCAACGCCGCCATCGCCGCGTTGGCGCGGGCGTAGCCGATCGCGGTCGGCGCCCCGGCGACGGTGCGCTCCTGCGACACGGCCGGGAGTTCCTTGGGCGCGCCCGGGCCCGAGGCGGCCTCGATGGCCAGCAGCCGGCGCCCTTCGAGGGCGGTGGCCCGCTCCGTCTCGGCGGTGGCGTACCGGCGCAGCAGCGCGGCGTGCTCGCCGCGCAGGCCCGCGAGTTCGACCCGCTTGGCGCGCAGCTTCGTGTCGAGCCTGGCGCGCAGCATGCGGGCTTCTTCGAGGTCGGATTCGAGCTCGGCTATCCGCTCTTCCGTCTTCCACTCGTCCTTGACCCGTTCTCGGGTCAGTTCGGCCACCCGGCGACCGGCCGAGCGGTCCCAGGAGCGCATGACGACGGCGCCGGCCACGCCCGAGGCGGCCGTGAGGGCCACGAGGAGGCGCCAAGCGGCGCCGCCCTCGGAGCCCGCGAGCAGCCAGGCCGCGCCGGCGCCGGCCACGGAGACACCGGCGACGAGCGTCGGCGTGAGCAGTCGGTGCAGGGGTTCTGGATTGCGGTGGCGTCCACGGGGCATGGCCTGAAATTTACAGGGAGTGGGTGGGGTGTGGGGAAGCCGCCCGGCAATCTCTTGCCGGGCAGTTACCCGTCATTTCCACATCAATCGCGTAACTGATCTTGTTGTGGGGCTACTTCTTCAGCAGACCCTTGGATTCCAGGTACGCCTTGGCCACATCGGCGGGCTTCGCACGCTCCGCGTCCACCTTGCGGTTGAGGTCGACGAGGTCCGCCGTCGTCAGCGCCTTCGTGAGCTTGTCGAGCGCGGCGGCGACCTCCGGGGCGCCCGCGTCCTTGGCGTTGACCACCGGCAGGACGTTGTCGGCGTTCTGGAGCTTCTTGTCGTCCTCCAGCAGGACCAGGCCGAAGGAGTCGAGCGTGGCGTCGGTGGTCGTGGTCAACACCAGCTGGTCCACGCCGTCCTTGACGGCCTGCTTGGCCTGGGGGGTGCCGACGCCCTTGGGGTCGATGCCGGCGACGGAGATCCCGTACGTCTTCTCCAACCCGGGGGCGCAGAAGGGACGGACGGCGCATTCGTCGCCCGCCGCGATCTTCACCTTCAGGCCCGACCTGCCCAGGTCCGAGAGGGTCTTGAGCTTGTTCTTCTCCGCGAACTCCTTGGTCACCGCGAAGGCGTTCTGGTCGACCGCCCCGCCCGCCGGGAGGGCCTTGATGCCGAGCGGCGCCGCGAGCTTCTCCAGCGCCGCCACCGTCGCCGCCGCGTCGCTGGAGGCGACCGGCTTGTCCTTCGGCGCGTCCTTGCCGTTGACCTTGGCGTTGAGGAACTCGGCGAGGGTGGCCGCGTACTCCGGGACGACGTCGATCTCGCCCTTCTCCAGCGAGGGCTCGTACAGCTCACGGTTGTTGACCGTGGTGATCGAGGTGGAGTAGCCGGCGTCCTTCAGGACCTGTGCGTACAGCTCGGCCAGCACGTTGGACTCGGTGAAGCCGGCCGCGCCGACCACCAGCTTGCCCTTGGCGCCCCCGCCCGAGGAGGAGGCCGGAGCGGACGAGCCGCCGTCCTTGGCCTTCTCCAGACTGTCGCCACCGCACGCGGCGAGCGAGACGGTCAGGGCCACCGCGCCCAGTGTCGCGCCGAGAACGCGCGTGGACTTGCTCATGGTTGCTCCTCCAGGGAGTGAGTACAGCGGGAAGGAAAACGAGGGGCACGGACCGGCGGCAGGGCTCAGCGGGACACCGACGGGCGCCGCAGGAGGAACCGGTCGACGGCCACCAGCACGCCCTCCACCAGCAGGGCCAGCAGCGCCACCAGGAGGGCGCCGGCAACCACCTGGGCGGTGTCGAAGGTGTTGAAGCCGGCGGTGATGATCCGGCCCAGACCGCCCTGGCCGACCATGGCCGCGATGGTGGCGGTGGCGATGACCTGGACCGCGCCCGAGCGCAGCCCCGTCATGACGAGCCCGCGCGCGAGCGGCAGCTCCACGCGCAGGAACAGCTGTGCCCCGGACATGCCCATCCCCCTCGCCGCCTCGACCACCGAGCGGTCCACCTCGCGCATACCCACGTACGCGTTGGTCAGCAGCGGCGGAATGGCGAACAGGACGAGCGCGACGATGGTGGGCAGGTACCCCGCGCCGCGCAGCGGCGAGACCATGAACAGGGCCAGCACCGCGAAGACGGGGATCGCCCGGCCGACGTTGGACACGTTCACGGCGAGGGCCCCGCCCTTGCCGAGGTGGCCGAGCCACAGGCCGATCGGCAGCGCCACCGCGCAGGCGACGGCCAGGGCGATCCCGCTGACGTACACGTGCTCGCCGAGCCGGTGCCAGACACCGTTCTCGCCGGCCCAGTTGGCGCCGTCGGCCAGCCAGTCCCAGGCCTCGCCCAGTACGCCCATGGCTCAGACCTCCTTGGCGACGGGTGTCGGAGCCCGCTTGAAGATACGTTTCCTCGGAGCGGACGCCGAGGCCCGGGTCCAGGGGGTGAGCAGTCTCTGGACCCCGAGCAGCAGCAGGTCCGCCACCAGCGCGAGCAGCACGCACAGCACCGAGGCCGTCAGCACCTGGGCCTTGAAGGAGCTGTTCACGGCCGGCGCGATCAGGTTGCCCAGCCCGCCCTTGCCCACGATCGACCCCACGGTCGTCAGCGCGACCGTCGACACGGTGGCGATACGGACCCCCGCGAGCAGCGCCGGCAGCGCCAGCGGCAGTTCGACCTGCCACAGCAGCCGGCCCGAGCCGTACCCCATGCCGCGCGCGGCCTCCCGCACCTCGTCCGGGACCGCTTCCAGGCCGGCCAGCACGTTGCGGACCAGGATGGTCAGCGAGTACAGCACCAGACCGGTCACCACCAGCGTGGCCGAGAGCCCGAAGACCGGCAGCAACAGGGAGAACATGGCGAGCGAGGGAACCGTGTAGAGCAGGGTGGTCAGGCCGAGCACGGGCGCCGCCCAGCCGCGGCCCCGGCGGGCCAGCAGGGCGAGCGGAACGGACACGACGAGCCCGATGACCACCGACAGACCGGTGATCCAGATGTGCTCGACCGTGGCGTCGGTGAGCTCCTGGGAGCGGGAGGTGACGTACTCCCAGCAGATCCAGTCGTTCGCCACCAGACAGCTCTGCCCGGCCAAGCCACTCACCCCCCGCCTCGCTCCGTCAGCCCGCCACCGCACACCCGTGCGACCCGAGGGCCTGGTCAGACCGACCTTAACCCCCACCACCGACAATGGCCGGAATCCTTCGCAGTCGGGCAACATGCCCTTCACACACGGCACCCGCGCGTGAGGAAGGATGGTCCGGTGATCCGATTCGAGCAAGTGACCAAGCGCTACCCCGACGGGACGACGGCCGTCCGGGATCTGACCTTCGAGGTCGCGGAGGGCGAGCTGGTCACCCTGGTCGGCCCCTCCGGCTGCGGCAAGACGACCACGATGAAGATGGTCAACCGGCTGATCGAGCCCACGTCGGGCCGGATCCTGGTGAACGGCGAGGACATCGCCGCCGCCGACCCCGTCGAGCTGCGCCGCCGCATCGGCTACGTCATCCAGCAGGTCGGCCTGTTCCCGCACAAGACGGTGCTGGAGAACACGGCGACCGTGCCGCACCTGCTCGGCACCCCGAAGTCCAAGGCCCGCGCCCGCGCGGCGGAGCTGCTGGAACTGGTCGGCCTCGACCCCGCCGTGCACGGCGGCCGGTACCCGGAGCAGCTCTCCGGCGGGCAGCGCCAGCGGGTCGGCGTGGCCCGGGCCCTGGCCGCCGACCCGCCGGTACTGCTGATGGACGAACCGTTCGGCGCGGTGGACCCGGTGGTCCGCGAGCGGCTCCAGAACGAGTTCCTGACCCTGCAGAGGACCGTCCGCAAGACGATCCTGCTGGTCACCCACGACCTGGAGGAGGCCATCCGGCTCGGGGACCGGATCGCCGTCTACGGAACCGGCACCATCGAGCAGTTCGCGAAGCCTGCCACCGTGCTGGCCGCGCCCGCCACCGACTACGTCGCCTCCTTCGTCGGCACCGACCGGGGGCTCAAGCGCCTCGCGGTCACCCCGGTCGAGACCGCCGACCTCGCGGAACAGGACCCGGAACACGGAAAGGCCCCCGTCGCCACGGTGGCGTTGGGGGCGAGCCTCCGCGAGGCCCTCGCGGCCCTCCTGCAGGAGGACGAGGGCCGCGTCGGGGTCACCGACCCCGACTCCGGCGCGCTGATCGGCGTACTCACCCCGGAGGGCGTGCACCGGGCACTGCGCCGGTCCCGACTCCAGGAGGCCTGACCGGAACGCCCCCGGCCCGACCGGAAGACGGTCGGGCCGGGGGCGTTCCGGGCGCAGGGCGACCATGCCGGATGATCAGGCCCGGCGATCAGGCCTGGATGCGGCCGCTCATCCACGTCAGCATCGGCGGGATCTCGCGCCGCCACGTGTTGAAGTTGTGGCCGCCGCTGTCGAGGATGATCGAGGAGACCCGGTCCGGCCCCTTGACCAGCTTGATGAACTTCCGCGTGTCACCGAGGTTCGGCTCGCCCTTCTCACTGCTGGTGACCAGGAAGGACGTACCGGCCGGCTTCTTGTTCCGCATGCTGTGCAGCACGTCCGCACGCTTCTTCAGCTTGTCGTCGCCGTGGAACAGGTCACCGGTCGTCGGGTCGTCGGGAGCCTCGTAGTACGCGGAGAGGCCGGCGGCGGCACCGAAGGTCTGCGGGTAGTGCGCGGCGATCTTCAGGGCGCAGTAGCCGCCCGTCGAGTTGCCGATGAAGCCCATGTTCTGCGGCTTCTTGCCCACCCGGAACGTGCTCTGGATCGCCTGCGGCAGGTCCTGGCCGAAGAAGGTCTCGGTCTGCGGGCCACCGGGTATGTCGACGCACTCGGTGTCACGCGGCGGCGCGACCGTCGGACGCAGCATCACCAGGATCATCGGCTTCATCTTGCCCGCCTTGGACAGGCTGAAGGCCTTCATCGGGTAGTCGAGCCCTTTGATCAGGTTCTCGGCGGTGCCCGGGTACCCCGTCAGCACGATCGACGCGGGGAAGTTCTGGTCCTTGTACCGCGGCTGGAAGTACTCCGGCGGCAGCCACACGTACCCGGGGCTCGTTATCTTCGACTTCTGCCCGGTTATGGCAACCTTCAGGATCTGACCACCGACCTGAGGCTTCCCGCCGCCGGGGACGTCCAGCTTCTGCTTGTCGACGACCTTGATGTCCTTGCTGCTCATCGAGTGGTCGACGACCTTGCCGATCGACGTCTCCTGACCGAAGAGGTCAGCCCAGGAACCATAGAAGAGGAACGACTTGTTGGCTCCGAGCCCCACCGCCGCGAACAGCGCCAACTGCGTGGCGAGCAGGAGAGCGACCCGGCCCACGTAAGCGCGCCAGGTGCGGCCCGAGAGCCGAGGCCAGAACCACAGCGTGAGCGCGAAGAGCACCACGCCGGCGATGATGGCCAGGACCAGAACCGTATTACTGGTGAGACCCATGAGCAGTCAGTCGTCTTTCTGATGGCAGGACTGGAAATTTCCGACGGAAGAGTGAACCCGCTCCCCGTCGATGTCGTCCTAATGGACGCACCACACCCCGGAGGCTGTTGCGGCCTTCCGGCCACATGATCTCTCGCGGAGCAACGGGAAGCGATGTCTAGCAGGATAGATGGCGATAAGTCGGGACAGGTTCCGAGCGGGGTGCGCCGAATCCTCCGTGGCCCACGGCCGGAGTCGGTACCCGGCCTGGTAGGTACGGCCGTCATGATCGTCGGCCTTCTGGACATCGCGGCAGGAGTCTTCCCGCGATTCCGACACAGCAGGATCCACGCGGTCACCGAGGTGCTCCCCGGCTCCCTCGGCCCGTTCGCCGCCGCCCTCTCCATCAGCGCCGGCGTCCTGCTCCTGCTGCTGGCCCACGGCCTCAAGCGGCACAAGCGGCGCGCCTGGCGCGCCTCCGTCGTCCTGCTCCCCGCCGGAGCGGTGGCGCAGTTCACCTACCGCCACTCCGTCATCGGAGTGATCATCGCGGCGGTGCTCCTCGCCCTGCTCCTGCGCCACCAGAACGAGTTCAAGGCACTGCCGGACCCGCGCAGCCGCTGGAAGGCCCTGGCCAACTTCGTGCTGATGAGCGCCGGCTCCATCGGCCTCGGCCTGGTCATCGTCAACGTCCACCCGGGCAAGGTCGTCGGCAACCCCAGCCTCTACGAGCAGATCAGCCACGTCGTGTACGGCCTCTTCGGCATCGAGGGCCCCGTGGAGTACGCGGGCCGGGTCTCCTGGACCGTCGGCTACTCCCTCGGCGCCCTCGGCATGCTCACCGCGGTCACCACGATCTACCTGGCCTTCCGCCCCGAACACCCGGCCGCGCGCCTCACCGCCGACGACGAGACCAAGCTGCGCGAGCTGCTCTCCAGGCACGGCGGCCGTGACTCCCTCGGCCACTTCGCACTCCGCCGCGACAAGGCCGTCGTCTTCTCCCCCAGCGGCAAGGCCGCCGTCACCTACCGCGTCGTCTCCGGCGTGATGCTCGCCTCCGGCGATCCGGTCGGCGACGTCGAGGCCTGGCCCGGCGCCATCGAACGCTTCATGGAGGAGGCCAAGGCCCACTCCTGGACCCCGGCCGTCATGGGCTGCAGCGAGACCGGGGGCGAGGTCTGGACCCGGGAAACCGGTCTGGACGCCCTGGAGCTGGGTGACGAGGCGATTGTCGATGTCAAAGACTTCTCCCTCTCCGGCCGCGCCATGCGCAATGTCCGCCAGATGGTGAAGCGCATCGAACGCAACGGCTACACCACCAAGGTGCGCCGGGTGAGCGACCTCACCCAACGGGAACTCGAACAGGTCCGCGGCGCCGCCGACGCGTGGCGCGGCACCGACACCGAGCGCGGCTTCTCCATGGCACTCGGCCGGGTCGGCGACCCGGGCGACGGCGACTGCTTCATCGCCACCGCGCACCGCGAGGAGGAGGGCGACACCAGCCCCTTCGGCGACCTGAAGGCCGTCCTGCACTTCGTCCCCTGGGGCAAGGACGGCATGTCGCTGGAGCTGATGCGCCGCGACCGGGCCGCCGACCCCGGCATGAACGAACTCCTGATCGTCGCCTCCCTGGAGGCCGCCCCCGCACTGAAGATCGAGAAGGTCTCCCTGAACTTCGCGATGTTCCGCTCGGCCCTCGCCCGCGGCGAGAAGATCGGCGCCGGCCCGGTACTGCGCATGTGGCGCGGCCTGCTGGTCTTCCTGTCCCGCTGGTTCCAGATCGAGTCCCTGTACAAGTTCAACGCGAAGTTCCGCCCCCGCTGGGAACCCCGCTTCGTCGTCTTCCGGCACACCCGCGACCTGCCCCGCATCGGCTTCGCCGCGATGCAGGCCGAAGGGTTCGTCACGCTGGCACTGCCCCGACTGTTCGCCGCCCGCCGCCGCCCCAAGCCGGTCCGCGCCTGCGCCCACCACCAGATGGCGAAGGTACCGACCCAGGCCGAGCGCGAGGTCCAGGCGGCCTGAGCCCGCCCGGACCCGCCCCGCACCCGGCCCCGCCCGGGACGGCCCCGCCCGGGACGGCCCCGCCCGGGACGGCCCCGCCCCCACCAGGGCGGGGCCGTCCGCGTTCCACGGGGCCCTCGACACAGGGCCGAAACGTCTCGGCGCCCTGTCATATCCAGGTCAGCTCTACTCTTGGACCCATGAACACGAACCACGGGGTCACCGCCAGGGGCCGGGTGACAGGCCTGCCGGAGTGGGATCGCTGCGGGGTCATGGGCGTCGTCAACGTCACCCCCGACTCGTTCTCCGACGGGGGCCGCTGGTTCGACACCACCGCGGCGGTCAAGCGCGGCCTCGACCTCGTCGCGCAGGGCGCCGACCTCGTGGACGTCGGCGGCGAGTCCACCCGCCCCGGCGCCTCCCGCGTCGACGCCGCCGAGGAACTGCGCCGGGTCGTCCCCGTCGTCCGCGGGCTGGCGTCCGAGGGGATCGCCGTCTCCGTCGACACCATGCGCGCCGAGGTCGCCGCCCGGGCCGTCGCCGCCGGCGCCGTACTCGTCAACGACGTCAGCGGCGGGCTCGCCGACCCCGGCATGATCCCGGCCGTCGCCGCCGCCGAGGTGCCGTTCGTGGTCATGCACTGGCGCGGATTCAGCGCCGGCATGAACAACCTGGCCGTGTACGAGGACGTCGTCGCCGAAGTCACCGCCGAACTGCGCGACCGGATCGACGCCGTCGTCGCCGGCGGGATCGCCCCCGAACGGCTCCTCGTCGACCCCGGCCTCGGCTTCGCGAAGAACGCCGAACACGACCTGGCCCTGGTCGCCCACCTGCGCGAGCTGCGGGCCCTGGGCTTCCCGCTGCTGGTCGCCGCCTCGCGGAAGCGTTTCCTCGGCCGGGTCCTGGCAGGCGCCGACGGCGCCGCCCCGCCGCCCGCCCGCGAACGGGACGCCGCCACGGCCGCCGTGTCCGCCATCGCCGCCCACCAGGGCGCCTGGGCGGTACGGGTACACGAGGTACGGGCGACCGCGGACGCGGTTCGGGTGGCCCGTGCGGTGGAAGGGGCACTGTGATCCGTCGTACCGACAAGGAAGGAGCACGGTGAGCCGTACCGACATCGAAGCCGTCGAAGAGGTCAACACGGCCTTCTACGAGGCCATGGAGCAGGGGGACTTCGACGCACTGTCGGCGCTCTGGCTGGAGGACGAGATCTCCTGCGTCCACCCGGGCTGGCCCGTGCTGTCGGGACGGGGCGAGGTCCTGCGCTCCTACGCCCTGATCATGTCCCACACCGAGTACATCCAGTTCTTCCTCACCGACACCAAGGTCACCGTCATAGGCGACACCGCACTCGTCAGCTGCACCGAGAACATCCTCAGCGGCGGCCCCGCCGAGGACGGCGGCGAACTGGGTCCCCTGGTCGGTCAGCTGGTCGTCGCCACGAATGTGTTCCGACGCACACCGGAGGGCTGGCGGCTCTGGTCCCACCACGGTTCACCGGTCCTTACGGACTCCGAAGATGAGGACGAAGAGGACTCCGACTGACCCCAAGGGCGGGGGGCGGCGTACATCGCAGGTAAATTCGAAGGCGGACGACGCCGACCGCACTCGGCGTAGGCCCATGGCCCCGGGAAGTCCCGGGGCGGATGCACCTACGAAAGTTGGAGTGATTCGCGTGGATCGTGTCGCGCTGCGCGGCCTCAAGGCTCGCGGGCACCACGGCGTCTTCCCCCGGGAACGCGAGGAAGGCCAGACCTTCATCGTGGACCTGGTGCTCCACCTCGACACCCGACCCGCGGCAGCCGGAGACGACCTGGCTAAGACCGTGCACTACGGGGTAGTCGCGGAAGAAGTCGTCGATGTGGTCCAGGGAGAGCCCGTCGACCTGATCGAGACGCTCGCCGAGCGAATCGCCCAGCAGTGCCTGAAGCACGAAGCGGTGGCGCAGGTGGAGGTCATCGTCCACAAGCCGGACGCGCCGATCACCGTCCCCTTCGACGACGTGACCATCACGATCACCCGGAGCCGCGCATGAACAACGGACTGAACGCCCAGAGCGACCCCACCGTCCAGCCGGTGCCCGCCTCCGTAGTCGAGGCGGTCGACGCGGCGGACGTCACCCTGTCCAACCCGAAATGGGCCGTGGTCGCGCTGGGCGCGAACCTCGGCAACCGGCTGGAGACCCTCCAGGGCGCCATCGACGCCCTCGGGGACACCCCCGGCCTGCGGGTCAAGGCCGTCTCCCCCGTCTACGAGACCGAGCCCTGGGGCGTCGAGCCCGGCTCGCAGCCCGCGTACTTCAACGCCGTCGTCGCGGTGAAGACCACCCTGCCGCCGTCCTCGCTCCTGGAGCGCGGGCACGCCATCGAGGAGGCCTTCGACCGCGTCCGCGAGGAACGCTGGGGGCCCCGCACCATCGACGTCGACATCGTCGCGTACGCCGACGTGATCTCCGAGGACCCGGTCCTCACCCTCCCGCACCCGCGGGCACACCAGCGCGCCTTCGTACTGGCCCCCTGGCACGACATCGACCCGGAGGCCCAGCTCCCGGGCCGCGGCGCGGTCGCCGGCCTGCTGGCCGGAATCGGCCTCACCGGGGTCACGCCGCGACCCGACCTGGAACTCCACCTCCCCGACTAGTCGTTAGCCTGTTCACTGCCTGACGAATCGGTGCGGAAAGCGGGGAACGGGTACGTGAAGCAACTGAGGCCGGCGGTCCTGGCGGGCATCTTCCTGGTCGCCGGGGTGCTGTCCTGGGCGGGCGCCCGGCTCTGGAACTCCTACGGCACGCTGCCGGGCGTCCCCCTGGCCGCCCCGATCGTGCTCGCGGTCATCGCCGTGGTGCTCTTCGCGACGGCCCTGTCGATGCGCGCCCGGCTCAAGGCCCAGCGCGAGCGCCGCCCCGGGGCCAAGGGCGTGGAGCCCCTGATGGCGGCCCGGGCGGTGGTCTTCGGACAGGCCAGCGCCCTGGTCGCGGCCCTCGTGGCGGGCATGTACGGCGGCGTCGGCGTCTTCCTGCTGACGGACGCCCTCGACGTGCCCGCCCGCCGCGACCAGGCCTGGTACGCGGGCGGCTCGGTCCTGGCGGGCGCGGCGGTCATCGCCGCCGCCCTGTTCCTGGAACGCGTCCTGAAGCTCCCGGAGGACGACGACACCGCCCCCGAGGCCCCGGCACCGGCCTGAGGCCGAGGTCCACCCGTCAGGCCCCGGCCCACACCACGTGCCCGTTCACCAGGAAGTGGGGATGCGGGTCGAGCCGGTAGGTGTAGAGGGTGAAGGGTTTGGCTCCGGTGGCCCTGCGGGGTCGGACCTCGGACACCATCGCCGTCTGGCGCTCCACGAGGTGTACGGGGTGTTCCTCCGCATGGAAGGTGCCCCGCTGCTGCCAGCGGTCGGTGATCACCAGTTGTGACGCCTTCCCGTTCAGCGGCGTGAAGCGGGCTCCGATGATCGTGGCCAGCTCTGCCAGGAAGGGAACGTTGGCGCTGACGACCGTGCGACCGTGCCAGTTCTTGTGCCGGAAGCCATCGCCATCCGCGTATCCGTCCAGGAAGCCTCCGAAGGTGGCGAGGTCTCTCAACACGACGCGGGGAAAGCCCTGGCGCATGTGGTGTGCGTCGCCGCCCACGTACTGCCGTAGGGCGTCCGCCAGGTACGAGGACACCACGCGCACGCGGAATCCGGGAAGGTCACGCTGGAGGAAGCCGGACGGCCTCGTCACGGATTCCAGCTGGGCGGTGAGGCCGGTGGCCGACGTCAGGGACTCGGCGTACATGGCCGCGAAGCCCTTGTCGTTCACGACGAGCGACACGTAGTTCTTGCCGACCGTGCCGTCGGCGCAGGTGGCTCCCACCAAGTAGCCGAAGTCATAGCCGGCCCGAATCACCGGACGGCGCCGACACAGCTTGCGCGGCGGCGTCCACACCACCATGGTTCCTGCCGATTGTGCGGCCGGAATCCACCTGTCACCGGTACGCAGCAGCTGGTCGGGCGCCACCGTGAAGCTCTGCCCGGCCGTGACCACCTCCACGACCTCGCGGGCATTCACGGCCGCGACGCCCAGAACAGCCGTGGGCACCGTCCGGTCACCGTCCAGGGTCCAGAGCCGATCACCGGCACAGAGGCTTCGCGCCCGAGCCACACCGGCGACCCGATTCACGGTCTGGTTGCTTGGCAGCCCGCCCATCCCGCCCCCGATCAGGCCAATCGTCTGATCAACGACGTTATCGGGCAGGTCTGACAATCCGGCTAGGGGGCCATGATCAGGCTCATCGCCTCGTTGCGCGTCGCCGGGTCACGGAGCTGACCGCGGACGGCGGACGTGATGGTCTTCGCTCCCGGCTTGCGAACCCCGCGCATGGTCATGCACATGTGCTCGCACTGGATGACCACGATGACCCCGCGCGGATCCAGGATCTCCATGACGGACTCGGCGATCTGGGTGGTCAACCGTTCCTGCACCTGAGGACGGCGGGCGAACACGTCCACCAGGCGGGCGAGCTTCGACAGTCCGGTGATCTTGCCGTCGGTGGACGGGATGTAGCCGACGTGCGCCACGCCGTGGAAGGGGACCAGATGATGTTCACAGGTACTCATGACCTCGATGTCCTTCACCAGGACCATCTCGTCGTGACCCAGGTCGAAGGTCGTCGTCAGGACGTCCTCCGGGCGCTGCCGCAGACCGGCGAATATCTCCTTGTACGCCCGCGCGACCCGCCCCGGGGTCGCCAGCAGGCCCTCGCGGTCCGGATCCTCGCCGACCGCGATCAGGAGTTCCCGGACGGCCGCCTCGGCGCGCTTCTCGTCGAACTCGCCGATCGTGCCCTCGCCACCGGTCAGGGTCACTGGGTCGGTCATCTCTTCCTCGTTCCTGTCTACGCACACGCGCACGTGAAAGTGCCGCGCCCCCCAGGCTAGAACCTGGGGGGCGCGGCATCCATTCCGGGACTGATCAGGCCTCGGGACGCTCCTCCGGGGAGGGCTCCGGGTCCTTGTCCACCGACACGGCCGGCGTCGCCGCCGAGGTGCCGTTCGCCGAGTTCGTCAGCTGGAGCTCCTTGGGAGAGAGCACCGGCGGACGGGTGGAGGGGGTGCGGCGGGAGGAACCGGTCCACGCGGGGCGGGCCGGACGCTTCACGATGGTGGAGAAGACCTCGGCGATCTGCTCCTTGTTCAGCGTTTCCTTCTCCAGCAGCGCGAGGACGAGGTTGTCGAGGACGTCGCGGTTCTCGACCAGGATCTCCCAGGCCTCGTTGTGCGCGGTCTCGATGAGCTTCTTGACCTCTTCGTCGACCAGCGCCGCGACCTCTTCCGAGTAGTCCCGCGGGTGCGACATCTCGCGCCCGAGGAACGGTTCGGTGTTGTCGCCGCCGAACTTGATCGCACCGAGACGCTCGGTCATGCCGTACTGCGTGACCATCGCGCGGGCCGTTGCGGTGGCCTTCTCGATGTCGTTCGCCGCACCGGTGGTCGGGTCGTGGAAGACCAGTTCCTCGGCCGCGCGCCCGCCCAGCATGTAAGCCAGCTGGTCGAGCATCTCGTTGCGCGTGGTCGAGTACTTGTCCTCGTCGGGCAGGACCATGGTGTAACCCAGGGCCCGACCGCGGGACAAGATGGTGATCTTGTGGACCGGGTCGGAGTTCGGGGAGGCCGCCGCGACCAGGGCGTGTCCGCCCTCGTGGTACGCGGTGATCTTCTTTTCCCGGTCCGACATGATCCGGGTCCGCTTCTGCGGGCCCGCCACGACACGGTCGATCGCCTCGTCCAGCGCGTGGTTGTCGACCAGCTTCTTGTCCGAGCGGGCCGTGAGCAGCGCGGCCTCGTTCAGGACGTTGGAGAGGTCGGCACCCGTGAAGCCGGGCGTGCGACGGGCGACCGCGCCCAGGTCGACGTCCGGGGCGACCGGCTTGCCCTTCTGGTGGACCTTGAGGATCTCCAGACGGCCCTGCATGTCGGGACGGTCGACCGCGATCTGCCGGTCGAAGCGGCCCGGACGCAGCAGCGCCGGGTCGAGGATGTCGGGTCGGTTCGTGGCGGCGATCAGGATGACGCCGCCCTTCACGTCGAAGCCGTCCATCTCGACGAGCAGCTGGTTGAGGGTCTGCTCACGCTCGTCGTGACCGCCGCCGAGGCCCGCACCGCGGTGCCGGCCGACTGCGTCGATCTCGTCGACGAACACGATCGCCGGAGCGTTGGCCTTGGCCTGTTCGAACAGGTCGCGGACACGCGAGGCACCGACACCGACGAACATCTCGACGAAGTCGGAACCGGAGATCGAGTAGAAGGGAACACCGGCCTCGCCCGCGACGGCACGCGCGAGCAGGGTCTTTCCGGTGCCGGGCGGGCCGTAGAGCAGCACACCCTTGGGGATCTTCGCGCCGACCGCCTGGAACTTCGCCGGCTCCTGGAGGAACTCCTTGATCTCGTGGAGTTCCTCGACGGCCTCGTCCGCACCCGCGACATCGGCGAACGTCGTCTTCGGGGTGTCCTTGGTGATGAGCTTGGCCTTGGACTTCCCGAAGTTCATCACCCGGGAGCCACCGCCCTGCATCTGATTCATCAGGAACAGGAAGACGACCACGATGAGGACGAAGGGCAGCAGCGAGAGCAGCACGCTGAGGAACGGGCTGGTCTTGTCCGGGGAGACGGTGTAACCGTCCGGGATCTGACCGGCTTCGTACTTGGTCTGGAGGTTCTGGGCGAGTTGGACGCCCTGGTCCCCGATGTAGTTGGCCTGGAACTTGGTGCCGTCGTTGTCGCCGAGCTTCTGGTCCTTCTTCAGCTCGATCTTGATCATCTGGCTGTCACCGGTGGTGAGCTTGGCGCTCTCCACCTGGCCACTGTTGATCGCCTTGATGACCTCGCTGGTCTCCACCGACTTGTAGCCGCCGCCGGAGCCGACGACGTTCATCAACACGACCACGGCGAGGACGGCCAGCACGATCCACATGACCGGCCCACGGAAGTATCGCTTCACGTCCATCCATACGGGGCGCTAGGCACCCCGTCCCTCCTGCCCGTAGGTAAATGCTGCTGTGAGTAAAGACTGTTCTTCGGAATGTACCCCTGTATTGTCACCCGCGGCCTCGTGGGACGGCTGACAGACCCACCTTCCCCTGCTCCAACGGCGGGAATCGCCTCCAGGTTCCCCAGGTTTCCCTGTCGGTTCCCCGGGAGGGGTCGGGGTGTGTGCCGCGCCCGCGTCGGGACGCGGGCGCGTGCGGCCGTCGGAGTCAGCCGCCGTACACGTGCGGGGCGAGCGTGCCGACGAACGGCAGGTTGCGGTACTTCTCCGCGTAGTCCAGGCCGTATCCGACGACGAACTCGTTCGGGATGTCGAAGCCGACCCACTTCACGTCGATCGCGACCTTGGCGGCCTCGGGCTTGCGCAGCAGCGTGACGACCTGGAGGGACGCGGGTTCGCGCGAGCCCAGGTTCGACAGCAGCCAGGACAGCGTCAGGCCGGAGTCGATGATGTCCTCGACGATCAGGACGTGCTTGCCCTTGATGTCGGTGTCGAGGTCCTTGAGGATCCGGACCACGCCCGAGGACTGGGTCCCGGCGCCGTAGGAGGACACCGCCATCCAGTCCATGGTGAGCGGGGTGGACAAGGCGCGTGCCAGGTCCGCCATCACCATCACCGCGCCCTTGAGCACGCCGACGATGAGCAGGTCCTTGCCCGCGTACTCCGCGTCGATCTTCGCTGCCAGCTCGGCGAGCTTCGCGTCGATCTCTTCCTTGGTGATGAGCACCGACTCGAGGTCGGAACCCATGTCCTTCTCGTCCACCCGCATCACTTTCGTTGTCGGCCGCGACTCCGGAGGTGGGTGCCTCCGGAGGCTCAGCCGCGTTTCAGCACCGATCAGCCCTGCCGAATGACAAGTCTGCCACCCTGCCGCTGGGCCTCGACCCGGCCGGGCAGGTTGATGGCGCCCTGACCGCGCCATCCGGTGATGAGCCGGTCCACTTCCTCGATGTGACGGGCGAAGAGGGAGCCTGCGGGGGAGCCGGCGGCGACCACGGCCCGGCGCAGTACGCGGCGGCGGACGGCGGGGGGCAGCGCGTACAACTTCGCGCACTCCAGGCGGCCGTCCGCGTCGCGGACGCCGGCGTCCGCGTCGGCGGCCCAGGCGTCGAGGGCGTCGGCGTCGTCCCGGGAGAGCTGGGCGGTGCGGGCGAGCGCCTCCACGACCCCCTTGCCCAGCGCCTTCTCCAGGGCGGGCAGTCCCTCGTGGCGCAGTCGGGAGCGCGTGTAGGCGGGGTCGATGTTGTGGGGGTCGTCCCAGACGGGGAGCGACTGGACCATGCAGGCCTTGCGGGCGGTCTGCCGGTCGATCTGCAGGAAGGGGCGACGGTAGCGGTTGGTGCGGCCGGGTCCGCCGGACTTCTCGGCCATGCCGGAGAGGGAGCGGATGCCGGAGCCTCGGGCGAGCCCCAGCAGGACGGTTTCGGCTTGATCGTCCCGGGTGTGGCCGAGCAGTACGGCGGCGGCTCCGAGCCGGTCGGCGGTGGCGTCCAGGGCTCCATAGCGGGCGTCGCGGGCGGCGGCCTCGGGTCCGCCGTCACGGCCGACGCGCACGGCTACGGACTCCACCGGGTCGAGGCGGAGCGCGGTCATGCGGCTGACGACTTCGGCGGCGCGCAGGTCGGAGCCGGCCTGGAGGCCGTGGTCGACGGTGACGCCGCCGGCGCGGATGCCGAGTTTGGGGGCCTCGAAGGCGAGGGCGGAGGCGAGGGCCATGGAGTCGGCGCCGCCGGAGCAGGCGACGAGGACGAGCGGCGGGGTGCCGGGCGCGGTGCGACGGTCGGCGGGGCGGCCGGTCGGGTGTGGCTGGATCGGATCGGTGAGGTCGGTGAGGACGTCGTGGAGTACGCGGCGGACCGCCAGGCGTATCGCCGCGACCGCAGGATGGGGACCCATGTCCGGTGCCCTTCGTGGAGTTCGGATGCCTCGGAGGCGTTGGGGTGGTGCGCAGGGGTGTTCGGTGGTGCCGGTGATCGGCGGGGTTCTCCGCGAGGAGCTTCCGGCGAGCACCGGTTGTCACTCAGAGTGCGTCGATGGTGACAGAACCGAGCCGTTCCCTGAGCATCGCACGCCCTTCCACGGCCCACGGTCCCTCGGACGGGTGACGCTGTTTCCCCCAACGGGACAATTTCAAGCCTGTCGGGCGGGTGAGTCGGGTAAGTGGACCCTTCGGGGCTCCCGGACGCCCGGTGGGCGTTCCCGGTCGCCCCGGGGCGGCCGGGATCGCCCCGGGCTCACTCCGCTGCGCCGTCCTCGTTTCCCCTGCCGTGCACCCGGGCCACCCAGTCCGCGGGCTTGGCGATCTCCGCCTTGGTCGGCAGCGTGTTCGGTGAGGTCCAGACCCGGTTGAAGCCGTCCATGCCGACCTGGCCGACGACCGCGCGGACGAATCGTTCGCCGTCGCGGTACTGGCGGAGTTTGGCGTCGAGACCCAGCAGCTTGCGCAGGGTGGCGTCGAGTCGGCCGGCCCCACTGGCCCGGCGCTGCTGGAACTTCTCCCGGATCTCGGCCACCGAGGGCACCACGTCGGGGCCGACCCCGTCCATGACGAAGTCGGCGTGGCCTTCGAGCAGGGACATGACGGCGGTGAGCCGGCCCAGCACCTCCCGTTGTTCGGGGGTCTGTACCAGCTCGACCAGCGAGCGGCCCTCGTCGCCGCGTTCGGCGTCGGGTCGGGCGCCCGCGAAGGACTGGGCGGCTTCGCGGAGCCGTTCCAGGACGGTCGTCGGGTCCATCTCGGTGGCACCGAGAAACGTCTGGATCTCGCCCTCCAGGTGGGCGCGGAGCCACGGGACGGCCGTGAACTGCGTACGGTGCGTCTCCTCGTGGAGGCAGACCCACAGCCGGAAGTCGTGGGGGGCGACCTCCAGCTCGCGTTCCACGTGCACGATGTTCGGCGCGACGAGCAGCAGTCGGCCGCCGCCGGCGGCGGAGCCCGGCAGGTCGAGGCCCGCGGGCGCGAAGGTCTCGTACTGGCCGAGCACCCGGGAGGCCAGGAAGCTGAGCAGCATGCCCAGCTCGACGCCGGTGACCTTGCCGCCGAACGCGCCGAGCACGGAGCCGCCGGGGGTTCCCTCGCGGCGTTCCTGCATCTTGCCGAGCAGGGGTCCGAGCAGTTCGCGGAAGCCGGCGACGTTGGCCTTGACCCAGCCGACCCGGTCCACGACCAGGACGGGGGTGTCGTGCACCTCGGCGCCGTCGGGCAGCATCCGGGTGAAGTCGCGCACGTGCCGTTCCGAGGTCTTTGCGTGCCGGCGGAGTTCCGCCACCACCGCCCGGGCCTCGTCGCGGCTGACTTCCGGACCCGGCCGGACCAGCCGGGTCGCGGTCGCCACCGCGAGGTTCCAGTCGACCATCTCCACACCACCGATGCTCGTCATGCGTCAACCGTACGTGGACCGGCGCCGCGGCGGATCCCCCCGAAGGGCGCGGTCACGGCCCGGATGTGCCCGCCACGGTGGCGGCCAGCTTGTCGAGGCCCTTCTCGGCGGCGGCGGGGTCGGGGCCGTTCGCCGTCAGGAACGCGAAGGCGAGCAACCGTCCGGACGGGTCCACGACGGTGCCGGCGAGGGCGTTCACCCCGCTCAGCGTGCCGGTCTTGGCGCGGACGAGGCCGGCGGCCGGGGAGTTGCCGGCGTTGCGGGCGCGCAGGGTTCCGGAGAACCCGGCGACGGGCAGGCCGGTGAGGACCGGTCGCAGCTCGGGTCGCTCGGGGTCGGCGGACTTGGCGAGGACGGCGGTGAGCAGGGCGGTGGTGACCCGGTCGGCGCGGGCCAGGCCGCTGCCGTCGGCGAAGCGGGCGCCGGTGACGTCGACGCCGAGGGCGGCGAGCCGGGCGGCGACGGCCTTCTCGGCGCCCTCGAAGCTCGCGGGCTGTCCGGAGGCGATGGCGGTCTGGCGGGCCAGGGCCTCCGCGATGTCGTTGTCGCTGTTGGTCAGCATCCGCTCGACGAGGCCGCCGAGGGGGGTGGACAGGGTGGTGGCGAGCGGCTTGGCCCCGGTGGGGGCCTTGGCTTCGGCGGGGTCGCCGGTGATCTTGATGCCGCGTTCACCGAGGAGGGTGGCGAAGGCGCGGGCGGTGTCCCCGGTGGGGTCCTCGGTGCGGTCGACGGGTCCGGAGACGGAGTCGTCGGGGCGGCCCTCGTCGGCCATGAGGGCGGTGACGGGGGCGATGTTGTCGTTGACGCCGATGGGGTGGCGGGTGGGGCCGCTGTAGAGCGAGTCGTCGTGGCCGAGGGCGACGGTGGTCGTCCCGGCGGCCTTGAGGGCGCGGGCCGTGTCGGCGGCGAGGGCGACGAGGCTGCCGCCGGAGCCCGCCGGTGCCTTCTTCCTGGCGGTGAGGGAGGGGTCGCCGCCGCCCACGAGCACGATCTGCCCGGGTCCGGTGCCGGGGACGACGGTGGTGCGGATCCTGTGCTCGGGGCCCAGGGCGGCGAGGGCGGCGGCGGCCGTGGCGATCTTGACCGTGGAGGCGGGGGTCATGGCCTCGCGCGCGCGGGATTCGAAGAGGACCTGCCCGGTGGCGGTGTCCACCACGGCGGCCGATCGGAGGTCGCCGAGCCCGCGGTCGGCGAGCAGCGGTTCGAGTGCCTCGGCGAGTCCGGGGCCGCCCGCGGTCACCTGTCGGGGTGCCCGGCCGATCCCGGCCAGTACGCCGGGGGCGCTCGGCGCGGCCTGCGGGAGGCCGCCGGCGGCGTGATCTGCGCCACCCGTACGGCTCCAGGAGGCGGCCCTGTCCCGCTCGGCCTTACGCTGGCCGGAGTCCCACGGACCGGCGGCGGCCACCGTCGCCAGCGAGAGGGCGAGGCCGGCCACGGCCGACCCCGCGATGAGCTGCCACGTCTTGTCCAATGGCACCTCGGACCAGCCCCTTTCGCGATCACACTTATGCGTGAGGGACACTTAACCACTGCGTCTTGCCGCGAGCATGGCACCCCACCCGGCAGGGCTGGATCGGACGCGCACGCAGGTGAGTCAACGCAGTCCCGAAGCAATGAAGCTGATCATGGAGGAGCAGGACGTGGAGTTCGACGTCACCATCGAGATCCCCAAGGGTTCGCGGAACAAGTACGAGGTGGACCACGAGACCGGCCGGATCCGCCTGGACCGTCGCCTCTTCACCTCGACCAGCTACCCGGCCGACTACGGCTTCGTCGAGAACACCCTGGGCGAGGACGGCGACCCGCTGGACGCCCTGGTCATCCTGGACGAGCCCACCTTCCCGGGTTGCCTGATCAAGTGCCGCGCGATCGGCATGTTCAACATGACGGACGAGGCCGGCGGCGACGCCAAGCTGCTGTGCGTTCCCGCCTCGGACCCGCGTGTCGAGCACCTGCGCGACATCCACCACGTGTCGGAGTTCGACCGCCTGGAGATCCAGCACTTCTTCGAGGTCTACAAGGACCTGGAGCCCGGCAAGTCCGTCGAGGGCGCCAACTGGGTGGGTCGTACCGAGGCCGAGGCCGAGATCGAGGCCTCGTACAAGCGCCTTGAGGCCCAGGGCGGCCACCACTGAGCTTCGGCTCGATGACGGGTGGTCGGGACGTCCCGGCTCCCCGATGACATCGCGGGCGGCATCCCCTTTCGGAGGGGGTGCCGCTCGTTGTCGTTCCCCCGCCCGGGCCGGGTGCGGGCGGCGTGGGGTCCGGGTGCGGGCGGGGTGCGGTCGGGAAAGTCGGGCAGGCGGGGTCGGGGCGCGGCTTCCGCTTTCGCCATGGACGGGCGTGTTCCGCATACTGATTGATGATCAGGCCGGCGGACGGGCCGGCCGGTGGACTGGAGGACGGGTGGCGGAGGGCGAGGGCGTCGGTTTCGAGGACCGGAAGCCGAAATCCGACGAGGCGCGCAGCGCGTTCACGGCACCCGTCGGGATACACGCGGAGGCGCCGGAGGACGATCAACCGACCTCGGAGTTCGCCGTTCCGGACGGTTTGGCGTCGGTGGTCGTGGAGCCCGAGGGGTCCGCGTTCGCCACGCCTCACACCTACACGGCCGCGCAGTCCCCGCCCGCGTACACGCCCGGCCAGGGCTTTCCCGTGGTGCGGATGAAGGAGTCCCCCTGGCAGGACCGGATGCGCACGATGCTGCGCATGCCGGTGGACGTGCGGCCGGTGCCGGAGGCGGTCCAGCGGGTGAGCGAGTCGGGGCCCGCCGTGGGCCGCGTGCTCGACCTGACGCTGCGCATCGGCGAGCTGCTGCTGGCCGGCGGCGAGGGGGCGGAGGACGTGGAGGCGGCGATGTTCGCCGTGGCCCGCAGTTACGGCCTGGACCGTTGCGAGCCCACCGTCACCTTCACCATGTTGTCCGTGACGCACCAGCCCTCGCTGGTGGACGATCCGGTCTCGGCGAACCGTACGGTGCGCCGTCGCGGTACCGACTACAACCGGCTGGCGGCCGTCTTCCGGCTGGTGGACGACATCAGCGCCCACGAGATGGACGTCTCGTTGGAGGAGGCCTACCGCCGCCTCGCCGAGATCCGCCGCAACAGGCACCCGTACCCCGGGTGGATGCTCACCGCGTCCGCGGGGCTGCTCGCCGGCGCGGCCTCCACGCTGGTCGGCGGTGGGGTGCTGGTCTTCCTGGCCGCCGCGATCGGCGCGGTCCTGGGCGACCGGTTGGCCTGGCTGTGCGCGGGGCGCGGGCTGCCGGAGTTCTACCAGTTCGTGGTCGCCGCGATGCCGCCCGCGGCCATAGGGGTGGCGCTGAAGCTGGCCGAGATCGACGTCAAGGCCTCGGCGGTGATCACCGGTGGGCTGTTCGCGCTGTTGCCGGGGCGGGCCCTGGTCGCGGCCGTGCAGGACGGTCTGACCGGCTACTACATCACGGCGTCGGCCCGACTGCTGGAGGTCATGTACCTCTTCATCGGCATCATCATGGGCGTGCTGGTCGTGCTGTACATCGGGCTCCAGCTCGACGCGCAGCCGAACCCCGACGAGGTCCTCCAGATCACCCAGCGGCCGTTGATCCAGATCGCCGCGTCGATGGTGCTGGTGTTCACGTTCGCGGTCCTGCTCCAGCAGGAACGTTCCACTGTGTTGATCGTGACGCTGAACGGCGCCGTCGCCTGGGTCACCTTCGGGGCCCTGCACTACGCGGGCGAGATCCCGCCCGTGCCGTCCACGGCCATCGCGGCCGGGCTGGTCGGCCTGTTCGGGCAGCTCTTCTCCCGCTACCGCTTCGCCTCCGCCCTGCCCTATACGACGGCGGCGATCGGCCCGCTGCTGCCGGGCTCGGCCACGTACTACGGACTGCTGCTGATCGCCGAGAACCGGTTCAACGAGGGGCTCGGGTCACTGGTGAACGCCGCGGCCATCGCCCTGGCCATCGCGATCGGCGTCAACCTCGGCTCGGAGGCCTCGCGGCTCTTCATGCGCATCCCGGGGGCCGCGAGCGCCGCCAACCGCCGGGCCGCGAAGCGCACCCGCGGGTTCTAGGCCCCTCCCCTGCCCCGCCCCCCTGCGACTCCTTCTGCGACTCCCCTACGACGAACGCCCCGCGGACCGGGAAGGTCGGGCGGGGCGTTCGTCGTACGACAGGGTGGTGTGCGCGGCCCTGTGCGGCCGTGTGCGGTCCGGGGAGGGCCGCACGGGGTCGGCTAGCGCTTCGCGTGCCGGCCGCGCCCGCCGGGGGGCTGCGGGTCGTCCTGGGCGCCGTCGCCGGGCCGGACGGCGCTCTCGCCGGCCTTCGCCTTGTTCTTGCGGGCCTTGAGCACTTCGAAGATCACCGGGATGACGGAGACCAGCACGATCCCGATGAAGATCGTCTCGACGTTGTCCTTGATGACGTCGAACTGGCCGAGCTGGTAGCCGAGGCAGGTGACGCCCGCGCCCCAGGCGATGCCGCCGATGACGTTGTACGTCAGGAAGGTGCGGTACTTCATCTCGCCTGCGCCCGCGACCATCGGCGCGAAGGTGCGGATGATCGGCACGAAGCGGGCCAGCACGATCGCCTTGGGGCCGTGCTTCTCCATGAAGTCGTGCGCGGCGTCGAGATTCTCCCGCTTGAACACCTTGCTGTTCGGTCGATTGAAGAGCTTCGGACCGAAGTACTTGCCGATCAGGTAGCCCACCTGGTCACCGATGATCGCGGCGGCGACGATCAGGGTGCACACGAGCCACAGCGGCTGGCTGATGTCGCCGCTCGCGACGAACAGGCCCGCGGTGAAGAGCAGGGAGTCGCCGGGCAGGAACGCGAAGAGGCCGGATTCCGCGAAGACGATGACCAGGATGCCGATCAGGCCGAAATGCCCGATCAGGTACTCCGGGGACAGCCACTCAGGGCCGAGCGCAAGCGTGTACACGAGTTCCGGGATCTCCTGGATCGGGGGGTGTGTGCGGGGACACGAGGCAGGACGGGTGGTTCCAATTATGAACGCACACGGTCCCCGCCAGGTTCCAGGTACCTGCGGGGACCGGACGGGGAACTTCTGCCCGCGCCCCGGCTACACCTTCCGGATGGCGTTGGCGGTGATCGCGTCCCGCAGGTGCTCGGCGAGACCCGCCCGCATCGAGTCGTAGAACTCCTTGAACCGCTCGTCGGAGACGTACATGTCACCGAGGCACGTGTGGAGCTCGTACCCGCAGTCGTAGAACCACGTGCCGATGTGCTGCCGGTGCTCCTCGGCCATGTCCATGGCGCGCTCGCCGTCGGCCGGCTCGCCCGCGTCCATCAGGGCCGAGTAGCGGACGCCCCAGTCCGCCACCTGGTCCTGCATCAGCCTCCAGTCGTCCTTCGTGTACGTGGCGGCCCGGCGCTGCGACTCCGCGTAGGTCTCGCTGTCCCCCCAGCGCTCCCGCGCCTCCTGCTCGTACCGTTCGGGATCCTTGTCCCCGAACACCTCGAACCGTTCCTCGGGCGTGAGGTCGATGCCCATCTTCTTCGCCTCCATGGCGTGCTCGACGGCCTTGGCCATCTGCTGGAGCCGGGCGATCCGGTCGGTCAGGAGGGCGTGCTGCCGGCGCAGGTGCTCCCTCGGGTCCGAGTCCGGGTCGTCCAGCAATACGGCGACCTCTTCGAGGGGGAAGCCGAGCTCCCGGTAGAACAGGATGCGCTGCAACCGGTCGAGGTCGGCGTCGTCGTACCGCCGGTGCCCCGCGTGGTTGCGGCCGCTCGGAGAGAGCAGCCCGATCTCGTCGTAGTGGTGCAGGGTGCGCACCGTGACTCCGGCGAACCCGGCGACCTGGCCCACGGAATGGCCCATCGTTCCCGCTCCTCTGGTCGAGTACGCCCTTCACTGTGGTCCCTCACGCGGCGTGAGGTGCAAGCCCGCGCGTCGCGTCAGCCGCGGTCGCGGGTCTGGGCGCTCTCCAGGGCCACCAGCTCGAAGGCGGTCTTGCCGTCCAGGGACTCGCGGACGATGTCGGCGTGGCCCGCGTGCCGGGCGTGCTCCTCCACGAGGTGCATCAGCAACCAGCGCATCGAGACCCGGCCCTCCTTGGGGAACCAGGGCGCCTCGGGCAGCGGGAAGGTGTCGTCCAGGCTCGCCACCGTGCGGACGAACTCCTCCAGCTCGGCGGCGACGCCGTCCCAGAAGGCCGACATCGCGGCGACGGACTCCCCCTCGACGAGGCGGAAGCTGTCGCTCCAGGTCTCCTCGGTGCGCTGCTTCTCGTTCGGCTGCTGCTGGGCCATCCGCAGCCAGTTCAGTTCCGTCTCCGCGACGTGCTTCAGCAGCCCCGAGAGGGACAGCTCGCTCGCGCTGGGGCGGCTCGCGGCCTGTTCCTCGGTCAGGCCGAGGAGGGAGCGGCGCAGGGCGCCGCGCTGGGCCTCCACGAAGGAGAGCAGCGCGCCGCGCTCGTCGCCGTAAGCCTCTGCGGGGACGTGGGTGACCATGGAACCGACCGCCTTCGTTGGTGCGCTTGTGCTGACGAGAGACACGTTACGAAGGCTTGCGGACAGCTTCTGTCCTCTATCGGGCGGCGGCGGGCACCGGTTCCTCCCGATGCCCGCGTCCGCGTCCCCGCCCCTACCCGCAGCGGCTAGCGGGCTTCGGGCTTGATCGCCGGGAGCTCCGTGCGGGGCTTGGGCAGGAGGGCCTTGGACAGGTCCTGCTTGCCGGCGTCGTCGAGGCCGTACATGGCCTCGTAGATGTTGCGGACCGCCGGGCCCGAGGCCCCTGAGCCGGTGCCGCCCTGCGAGATCGTCATCACGATCGAGTAGTCCGCGGTGTAGGAGGCGAACCACGAGGTGGTCTGCTTGCCCTGGACCTCGGCGGTACCGGTCTTCGCGTGCATCGGGATCTGCTTCTGGGGCCAGCCGCCGAACCGCCAGGCGGCGCTGCCGTCGGTGACCACGGAGGCCAGGGCCTGGTCGATGTTGTCCCGGAGCTTCCGGTCCATGGGGAGGCGGCCCAGTTCCTTGGGCGCGATCTCCCGGGCCGAGGTGCCGTCGGGGCTGATGACGGCCTTGCCGACGGCGGGCTGGTGCAGGGTCCCGCCGTTGGCGATGGCCGCGTAGACGGAGGCCATCTGGAGCGGGGTGACGAGGGTGTCGCCCTGGCCGATGGAGTAGTTGATCGCGTCGCCCTCGCGGAGCTGGTTGCCCTGGCGGCAGTTCTCGTAGGCGATCCGCTCGCCGTAGGTGCCGTCCTTCTTGCCGTCCCGGCACCAGGCGACCTTGCTCGCCTCGAAGAAGTCCTTCTTCCACTGCCGGTCGGGGACCCGGCCGGGCACCTCGCTGGGCAGGTCGATGCCGGTGCGCTTGCCGAGGCCGAACTCGTGGGCCGTCTTGAAGAACCAGTCCTCGGGGTTCTTGGGCTTGATGCCGCCGTCCTTCTTCCACTCGCGGTCCGCGATGCCGTAGTAGACGGTGTCGCAGGAGACTTCGAGGGCCTTGCCGATGGTGATGTCGCCGTAGCCCTGGGACTCGAAGTTGGTGAAGGTCTGGTTGCCCACCGAGTAGGAGCTGGGGCAGGGGTAACGGCCGTTGAAGGGGTAGCCGGCGTTCACGGCGGCCGTGGAGGTGACCACCTTGAAGATGGAGCCGGGGGCGGCCTGGCCCTGGATGGCCCGGTTCAGCAGCGGGTAGTTGGAGCCCTTCTCGGTGAGGGCCTTGTAGTCCTTGGCCGAGATCCCGCCGACCCAGGCGTTGGGGTCGTAGGTCGGGTTGGAGGCCATCGCGACGATCCGGCCGGTCTTGGACTCCATGACGACGACGGCGCCGGAGTCGGCCTCGTAGTTGCGGTGCGTGTTCTTGTCGTAGCCCTTGCGGGCCTCGATCATCGCGTTGTTCAGTTCCCGCTCGGCGACGGCCTGCACCCGCGAGTCGATCGAGGTGACGACGTTCGATCCGGGCTGCGGCTTCACGCTCTCGGCCTGACCGATGACCCGGCCGAGGTTGTCCACCTCGTAGTGGGTCACGCCGGCCTTGCCGCGGAGGTCCTTGTCGTAGGTGCGCTCCAGGCCGGAGCGGCCCACCTGGTCGGAGCGCAGGTAGGGGGATTCGGAGTTCTTGGCCTTGGTGATCTCCTCGTCGGTGACCGGCGAGAGGTAGCCCAGTACCTGTGAGGTGTTGGCCTGGTCGGGGGCGGCGTAGCGGCGCAGGGCGGTGGGTTCGGCGGTGATGCCGGGGAACTGCTCGGCGTGCTCGCGTATCTCCAGGACCTGCTCGGTGGTCGCCTCGTCGGTGATGGGGATCGGCTGGTACGGGGAACCGTTCCAGCAGGGCTTGGGGGTCTTGGCGTCGCACAGTCGGACGCTGTCGGTGACCTCGGTGGCGTCGAGGCCGAGGACCCCGGCGAGACGGGTCAGGACGTCCTTGCCGCGGTCCTTCATCTTCGACAGGTCGGTGCGGCTTGCGGAGACCACCATGCGGGTCTCGTTGTCGGCCAGCGGGACCCCTCGGGAGTCGAGGATGGAACCGCGCACGGCGGGCTGGACCACCTGCTGGGTGTGGTTGTTCTTCGCCTCGTCCGTGTATTCCTGGCCGTTGCGGATCTGGAGGTACCAGAGGCGCCCGCCGAGCGTCAGCAGCAGCGAGAAGACCACTATCTGGATGATCACGAGGCGGTTCTGGACCCGCTGGGTCCGCCCGGTCTCCGGAATGTTGGTCAACTCGGTTCTCCCCGGGACGTGCGCGTCTGCAGGTTGCCCGGCCGAGTCTAAGAGGAGCCCCGGCTAGAACGGGAACTGCGTCCGTCCGTGCTGCACCGAGATCCACTTCTGGGTGGTGAAGGCCTCCACCGTGGCCTCGCCGTTCAGCCGGCCCAGACCCGAGGCCTTCTCGCCGCCGAAGGCCGCCAGCGGCTCGTCGCCGATGGTGGAGTCGTTGACGTGGATCATCCCGGTCTCGATCCGCTGCGCGAAGCGGACCCCGCGTTCCACGTCGCGCGTGTGCACCGCTCCGCTGAGCCCGTACGGGGTCGCGTTCGTGAGCCGGACCGCTTCGTCCTCGCCGTCGAAGACCATCAGCAGCGCGACCGGGCCGAAGATCTCCTGGGCCAGCAGCGGGGAGTCCTCGGGGAGGCCGGCCAACACGGTCGGTTCGACGAGGTTGCCGCGCGTAGACCCTCGTACGAGCGCCTGCGCGCCGGACTCGACGGCGCGGTCCACGAGGGCGGTGAGGGCGTCGGCCTGGAAGGAGTTGATCAGCGGGCCGATGTGGGTGTCGGCCTCGCGCGGGTCACCGGTCTTCAGGCCGCGCACCCGCGCGGTGAACTTCGCGGTGAACTCCTCGGCGACCGAGGCGTCGACGAGGATGCGGTTGGCGGCCATGCAGACCTGGCCCTGGTACACGAACCGGCTGAAGACGGCCGCGTCCACCGCGTAGTCGAGATCGGCGTCGTCGAGGACGACCAGCGCGCTGTTGCCGCTGAGTTCCAGGACGGTCCGCTTGAAGTGGCGGGCGGCGACCGCACCGACGTGACGCCCGACCCGGTCCGAGCCGGCGAAGGAGATCACCTTCGGGACGGGGTGGGTGAGGATCGCGTCGCCTATCTCGGCGATGTCGGTGACCAGGACGTTGAGGAGGCCGGCCGGGAGGCCCGCGTCCTCGAAGATCTTGGCGATGACCCCGCCGCCGATCACGGGCGCGTTCTGGTTGGGCTTGATCAGGACGGCGTTGCCGAGGGCCAGGGCCGGGGCGACGGACTTGATCGTGACCAGGAACGGGAAGTTGAAGGGACTGATGACCGCGACGACGCCGACGGGGAGCCGCTGGACGCGGTTCTCCTTGCCCGTGACCAGCGAGGGCAGGACGCGGCCCTCGGGTCGGATGGCGAGTTGGATCGCCTCGCGGATGAACTCCGCCGCGAGGTCGACCTCGTACTCGGCCTTGGGGCGGGTCCCGCCGAGTTCGTCGATCATCGCCTCGACGATTTCCTTGCGGCGCTCCTCGGTGATCCGCAGGGCGCGCTCCAGGACGGCGCGTCTCGCGTAGGGGCTGGTGGCGGCCCATTCCTTCTGGGCGCGCTCGGCGGCGCGGTAGGCCTGGTCCACCTGCTCGACGGTGGCCACGGTGATGGCCGCGAGCTTCTCCCCGTTGTACGGGTTGACGTCGATGATGTCCCACGAACCGGTGCCGGCCAGCCATTCGCCGTCGATGTACTGGTGAGCCAGGTCGTCGAATATGGACATGCCATCCCTTACTGCGAGCGCGCACCCGTGCGCTGCACCGGAGACCGATCGGTCATCGCCATGCACTGATCAGACGTCATAGTACGTGCGGATCAAGACAGTTGGAGCAGTCCGCGCAGGAGATCGCGAGTCCGGTCCGCGTCGGGGCAGTCCTCCTGGAGCCGCTCCATGGCCCGTGTGTACTGACCCACTTCCTCTTCTTTGTCCAGGTAGAGGGCACTGGTGAGCTGTTCCAGATACACGATGTCCTGGAGGTCGGACTCCGGGAATCGCAGCAGGGTGAAGGCTCCGCTCTCGCCCGCGTGCCCGCCGAAGGAGAAGGGCATGACCTGAAGTTGCACGTTGGGCCGCTGCGAGACCTCGATGAGGTGCTCCAACTGCCCGCGCATCACGTCGCGGTCGCCGTAGGGACGGCGCAGGGCGGCCTCGTCGAGGACGGCGTGGAAGACCGGGGCGCTCTCCGACACGAGGGCCTTCTGGCGCTCCAGGCGCAGGGCGACACGACGGTCGATCTCGCCGGGCGTGGCTCCGGGCATGCCGCGCTTGACGACGGCGTGCGCGTAGGCCTCGGTCTGCAGCAGTCCGTGGACGAACTGCACCTCGTAGATGCGGATGAGCGAGGCGGCGCCCTCCAGTCCGACGTACGTCTGGAACCACCCGGGCAGCACGTCGCCGTAGCTGTGCCACCAGCCCGCGGCGTTGGCCTCGCGGACCAGTCCCAGGAGGGACTCCCGCTCCGCGCCGTCGGTCACTCCGTAGAGCGTCAGGAGGTCCTCGACGTCTCGTGCCTTGAAGCTCACCCTTCCCAACTCCAAGCGGCTGATCTTCGATTCGGATGCGCGGATCGAGTAGCCGGCCGCCTCACGGGTGATGCCGCGGGATTCTCGGAGTCGCCTGAGTTGTGAGCCCAGGAGGATGCGGCGCACCACGGAACCGCCGGCGTCTGCGGTCACTAGTCCTGCCCTCCCCATCGCAATGGCGTGCGCGTGGTCTGCGCGGTGTGTCGCGTCCCGGGGCCCCCGAACCCCAGGGCCCGCAGTCTGCCACCAAAACGCTATGACCCGTACTCGTTCTGTAACGGAATCCGGCGTCCCGGAAAAGAAGTCCGTAAGTATGCGTAGGAAGAAATGAGCAAGAACCGTCACGGGAGGGGACAGGTCCGGCGCGTGCACGTGCATCTGCCCTTGCATCCGGCTTCGGCATTCGGAACGATGGTCCCGCGCACCTGCGTTCTTCTTCGCGCAGGAGCCGGACCGACCCACCCCGCAGTTCTTTCTGGACGACAGCCGCCGCTCCGTCCGCGAATCCCGGGAGTGCCTCGCATGGGGACGAATGGATCGACCATGCTCGAGCCGTTACGGCAGGGGCTGCCCCCGGTCGACCCCACGGCTGTCTCCGGGTCCGCCTCCTGTGCCCTGCCCGCCCGCTTCGAGGCCGTGCGCGGGGCCCGTTCCTTCACCCGGTCGACGCTGTCCCAGTGGGGCCTCGACGACCGGTTCGACGATGTCTCCCTCGTCGTCTCCGAGCTGGTGACCAACGCGCTGCGCCATGCCCTGCCCGATGAGGAAAGGGTGGGGCGCCCGGGTTCGGACATTCCGGAGCCGCCGGTTCGGCTGCACCTGATGCGGTGGAGCACCCGATTGGTGTGCGCCGTGCGGGACCCCAGCGAGGACCGGCCGGGCGGGGCGTTCTCGCCGGAGCGGACCGAGGAGAACTTCGACCTGGAGTCCGGGCGGGGGCTGTTCCTGGTGGACTCGTACAGCGACAGCTGGGGTTGGCACCCGCTCGCGGGGCGCCTGACCGGCAAGGTCGTCTGGGCGCTCTTCATGCTCCAGGACTGACCTGCCGTCACCCGCGTTCACAGGCGGGAAAATGCGGCGCATGAACGGCAACCGGCCGGGATTGATCCTTTCGATCAGTCCCGGCCAGTGCACGTGCATGGCTTGATCATTGCGCTGTTCCGATCAGGCGATCAGGTGGTCGAACTCGCCGTCCTTGACGCCCAGGAGCAGCGCCTCTATCTCCGCCGGCGTGTAGACCAGAGCCGGACCGTCCGGGAATCGCGAATTGCGCATGGCGACATCGCCGCCGGGCAGTCTCGCGAACTCGACGCAGGAACCTTGCGAGTTGCTGTGTCTGCTCTTCTGCCAGGTCAGCCCGTACAAGGAAGCGAGTTCTGCAGCTGCCATCCCGTTGTACGCGTGGTCCACAGGAAGCCCCCGATAGTGCAGATGTCAACTGCACCGGATCATAGCTGTGTTCATAAGCAGCTGCATGGGCAGATGCACGTGCACGGAGGGTGCTGTCGTCGTCACCGGAACGGCCGCCACATTCGTCACGGGAGCGACCCTCGCATTCGCCGAGGAAGCGCCCCCCGCATTCTCCCGGGAGGGACCGGGCGCATTCGCGCGGGGGGCCTCCCTCCGGGCGTCGGCGAACGGCAAGGCGGCGCCGGCGGGCCGCTCGCTCAGCCCCGCAGCGCCTCGGACACCTCGTCCAGCGCGTCCAGGAGCTGGGCACCGGCCGCGCGCAGAACACCCGGGTCCCGGGCGCCCCACACCGGCGCGCCCTCGTCCGACACGAGCGCGCGCACGCGCTCCCAGCGCGGCACGCCCCGCTCCCGTACCGCCTTCGCCCCCGCCTCGGTGTCGGCGCGCACCGCCTCGGCCAGGGCCGCGGCACCGGGCACCGGGGCCTGGGAGTGGTCCGGCAGGTGGGCCTCCAGCAGCATCGCGTTGCGCCCGAGGGCGGCCACCGCCTCGCCCGCGCCGTCGGCCGCCGCACGGGACAGGCCGCGGTGGCGCACCGGTTCCCCGGCCGCCCGGTCCACGGCGTCCTGCCAGTCGATCCGGGCGTCCCGGGCGGCCAGCAGGGCGGTGCGCACGTCGGCCCGCCGGGCGTCGGCCGGGGCCGCGTAGTGCCCGAGCACGGCCGCCGCGTACCGTCCGTCGGCCGCGATCCAGTCGGCGAGGCGGGTCCGCAGCCTCGGGGTCTCCCAGGCCGGGTAGAGGGCATAGGCGAGCATCGCGAGGAGTCCGCCGACCAGGGTGAGCGCGACCCGGTCGGGCACGGTCTGGTCCCAGCGGACGCCCCCCATGCCGAGCAGGAACACGACGTACGCGGAGACGCAGACCTGCGAGACGGCGTAGCCGGTGCGCATCAGGACGTACATGAGGCCCGCGCTGACCACCGCGAGGAACCCGGACAGGTACATCCCCGGCTGCGCGAGCTGCACGATGCCGGTGGCGACGGCGACCCCGACGAGGGTTCCGGCGAACCGGGCGACGGCCCGCGCGTACGTCTGGCTGAAGTCCGGCCGCATGATCATGACGGAGGCCATCGGGGCCCAGTAGCCGTGCCCGAGCGGCAGGGCCTGCCCGATGAGGTAGCCCGCGCAGGCCACGGCGGTGACGCGCACGGCGTGTCGCAGGATCGGCGAGTCGGGGTGCAGTTCGGACCGTACGGACCTCAGGACCGTCGGCACCAGCGCGGTGAGGGTCGGCCGCAGCATCGACTCGTCGGGGGCGACGAGCCGGCCGGAGCGGGGCTCGGCGGTCTCCAGCACGTCGTCCAGCAGCGCGGCGAGCCGGCGCGCGGCCCGCTGCGGCGCGCCGGTGAGGAGGTCCGCCGTGTCGGGGGACTTCAGCACGGCCAGGGCCGGCGCGGGCAGGCGTACCGGGTCCCCGTGCCGGATCGCCCGCGCGGCGGCGTCCAGCACCGAGCCGGCGGCGTCCAGCAGTTCCCGTACCCGGTCCCGCCCCGGGCCCTCGGCCGGCGCCCCGACGGCCGGGTCGGCGAGGGAGGCCAGGACGGGCCGGACCCGTTCGGCGAGCCCCCGCGCCCCGTGCAGTTCGGCGGGCCGGCGGCGGGCCTGACGCGCGGTCACGGTGGCGGCGTCCCGGGCCCGCATCAGGGGTTGCGGGTCGAAGGCGCAGACGGGGTCGTGGCGCAGCCGGCGGGCGTAGTCGGCCTCGGCGGCGAGGGCGTCGGCCAGGGCGTCGCGCTGGGCGCCCCAGCGACGGATCGGGAACAGCACGATCAGCAGGGCCTGCACCACCCCGCCGGCGGCGATCATCGCGGCGTGCCCGGCGGCCTGCGCGACGGAGGTCGGCAGGGTCACGGTGACGAGCATGACCGCGACGTTGCCGGAGGCGATGATCCCGGCGGTGGGGCCGGCCGCCCAGAGCAGGCCCGCCGCGAAGGTCCAGACGGCGAGCAGGGCGAGGAACAGGCCGGTGGAGGAGCCGACGAGGTAGCCGACGAAGGTGGAGACGGCCAGGGTCAGCCCGGAGGCGAGGGCGAGGACGGGGCGCGGGCGCCAGCTCTTCTGGAAGGTGGCGATGGCGGCCATGAAAGCGCCGAAGGCGGAGCTGGCGGCCGCTCCGGGGCCCAGGAAGGCGAGCCCGAAGCCGATCACGATCGCGAGGCCGACGGCGGCGCGGAGGGCGACGAGCGGTTCGAGGCGGGTCCGTTCGACCTTCATGCCGGTCCGGGCGGTGTGCTTCAGCGCCCGGAGCCAGCTCATGGGGTCGAGCCTAGAGCCCTTTCAGGACTTCTTCAGATTTGTACAGGTATGGCACGAGGCTGTTCCATAAGGCGGATCATCACAACCATCCCGTCCATCCCGTCCATCCTGTCCATCCCAACGGTCCCAACGGTCACGACGGTCCCAACGGTCACGACGGTCACGACGGTCACGACGGTCACGACGGTCACGACGGTCACGACGGTCACGACGGCGATCGTCCGAAAGGTGGGTACTCCATGCTCCGCAATGCCCTTGAGCCCTGGCACCTGATCGTGCTGCTCGTCGTCTGCCTGCTGGTGTTCGGATCGAAGAAGCTGCCCGACATGGCCCGCTCGCTGGGCCGGTCCATGCGGATCCTGAAGTCGGAGACGCGCGCGCTGCGCGCGGAGGACTCCCCCGCGCCCGGCCCGACGCCCCCGGCGGGGCACTGAGGCGGCGGGAGGCGGGGCGTCAGGACGGTGGCGGCAGGGCCGGGGGGTCAGGACGTGCGGAGCAGAGCGGGGGCGGCGGGGCTCACCCCCGCAGGGAGCGGCGCTCGCCGCCGCCCACCCGCGCCCGGTCGGCGGCTGCCGTGCCGTCCTCCCATCCCGCCAGGTCGGTCGCACCGCGCAGCCGGGTCGTGGTCGTACGGGGGAACATCTCCTCGGCCCGGGAGGTGACCGCCACGTCCCGGGCCACCAGGGCGGGCAGGTTGTCGGGGGCCTCGGAGGCGGTGTGCTCGGCCGTCTCGGCCAGCCGCTGACCCAGCCGGCTCGCGTACGCCAGCAGGAACGACTGCCGGAACGTCTTGGTTCGCTTGCGTCCGCCGGAGCGCTGCGCCGCCTCCGCCCGGGTCATCGCAGCCGTCCCCTGCACCAGCAGCGAGGTGTAGAGCAGCTCCACCGCCTCCAGGTCGCTCTCGAAGCCGACCACCGTGGAGAACTCGAACCCGCTGTTCCACACCGCCCGACAGCGGTTCGCGGTGGAGACCGCGTCCAGCAGTACGGCCTTGGCCTCCTCGTACGGGGGCTCCACCCCGATCCGGCAGGCGCCGGGCCGCCGGTCCGGTCCGGCGCCGCGCGCGGCCAACAGGGCCTCGTCCACCGTGTGCCGGGCCATCAGCTCCTGCGCCTTCGCGCTGAGCGCCTCGGCCTCCTCGGGAAAGTTCGTCGCCTCGGCCTTCGCCAGCAGCGCGCGGATCCGCCCCAGCATGCGGGGCTCGATGTGGGTGTGCTCCAGGGCGTCCGTCGGGTCGCCGGGAAGCGGACCGACGGGCTCGATTGAAGGCAGCCGGATCAGCAGCCGGAACACCTCCAGGACGGAGGTCGCCAGGGAGAACCGGTCCGTCCGCTCCCGTGCCGCGAGAGCATCCCCGTACCCGGCGTCGTCGCCCCACCACACCTCGGCGTCGGTCCACCGCTCGGGCAGGCGCGCGTACCGCCGCGCCTCGGCGGCGACCAGGTCCCCCGCTATCCGCACGTGCGTCTCGTCGAGGTCCCGGCGCACCAGTCGCACCACGTCGGCCGGCCGCCAGCCCCGCTCCCAGGCCTGCCGAACGTACCCCTCCCCGCGCGCCAGCAGCTCCCGCGCGGCCCCGCTCCAGCGGGCCGTGTCGGCGGCGAGCAGCGAGGCTCCGGTGTCCAGGCCACTGTCGCCGTCGGCGTACAGGGCGGCTTCACAGGCACGGTCGACGATGTCTCTCACCGCTCCAGCTTGGCACGGCCCACCGGGACCACCGCCGCGCAGGTCGGACAGGGGTACGGGACCCCTGTCACACCCCGGTGGGACACTCGCGGACATGACCGACCGCACCGCCCGCTGGGCCCTCGCCGAGGACGGCGACGGCTGGTGGCACGCCGCCCCCGTCCCGCCCGGCGAGGGCGGCGGCGGCGGGACACTGACGGCCGGGGCGTCGGCGGTGCGCGTGCGGCAGGTCGCCGAGGCCGTACGGGCGGCGCCGGACGGCACCCGATGGGTATGGCGGTCCACCGCCGCCGTGTATCCGCGCCTGCTCGCCGCCGGGATCCGCATCGAACGGTGCTACGACATCGAGAACGCCGAACTGCTGCTGCTCCGCCACGAGGGCCGCTTCGGCGAGCCCCGCTCGGCCGCCGCCGCCTGGGCACGGCTGGAGGGTCGGCCCGTTCCACCGGATCCCCCGCAGCGGGCCGCCGAACCCGGTGCCCAGGACTCCCTCTTCGACCCGCAGCCCGCCCCGGTCCCCCTGGACGCCCTGCTCGCCGTCCACGCCGACCAGGTGGAACGGCACGACGCCACCGCCCACCCCGACCGGATGCGGCTGCTCACCACGGCCGAGTCGGCCGCGTTCCTGGTGGCCGCCGAGATGCACCGCTCCGGGCTCCCCTGGCGGGCCGACACGCACCGCGCCCTGCTCACCGAGCTGCTCGGCGAGCGGTACGCGGGCAGCGGGCAGCCCCGCCGACTCGCCGAGCTGGCCGACGAGGTATCGGCCGCGTTCGGTCGCCGGGTACGCCCCGATCTGCCCGCCGACGTCATCAAGGCCTTCGCCGAGACCGGGGTCAAGCTCAAGTCCACCCGACGCTGGGAGATCCAGGAGCTGGACCACCCGGCCGTGAAACCGCTGGTCGAGTTCAAGAAGCTGTACCGGATCCACACCGCCCACGGCTGGTCCTGGCTGGCGGACTGGGTCCACGACGGCCGCTTCCGCCCCGAGTTCATCCCCGGAGGCACCCTGACCGGCCGGTGGGTCACCAACGGCGGCGGGGCCCTGCAGATCCCCAAGGTGATCCGGCGCGCCGTCGTCGCGGACCCCGGCTGGCGGCTCGTCGTCGCGGACGCCGACCAGATGGAGCCCCGGGTGCTGGCCGCGATCTCCCGCGACCCGGCGTTCATGGAGGTCGCGGGCCGTCCCGAGGACCTCTACACGGCGATCTCCCGGCAGGGCTTCTCCGGGGACCGGGACATGGCCAAACTGGCCGTCCTCGGCGCGGTGTACGGCCAGACCTCGGGTGACGGCCTCAAGAACCTGGCCGCCCTCCGGCGCCGCTTCCCCCGCGCCGTGGCGTACGTGGACGACGCCGCCCGAGCCGGCGAGGAGGGGCGGCTCGTACGGACCTGGCTCGGCCGGACCTGCCCGCCTCCGGTATCCGCCACCGACTCGGACCCGGACGGCGAGGCAGGCGTACCGCAGGACCGGGACGACGGCTGGACCCCGAGCTACGCCTCCACCAACACCCGTGCGCGCGGCCGGTTCACCCGGAACTTCGTCGTCCAGGGCAGTGCGGCGGATTGGGCGCTGCTGCTGCTCGCGGCGCTTCGGCAGTCCATCGCCACCGCCGGAATGCGGGCCGAGCTGGTGTTCTTCCAGCACGACGAGGTCATCGTGCACTGCCCCGCGGAGGAGGCCGAGGCCGTCGCGCAGGCCATCCGCGCGGCCGGTGACCGGGCCGGGCGGATCGCCTTCGGCGACACGCCGGTCCGGTTCCCGTTCACCACGGCGATCGTGGAGTGTTACGCCGACGCGAAGTGAGCGCCCCGGCGCGGCGACCGTGTGACGCGGTGGCCACGCCGGGATGTTTCACGTGAAACACCGCCGGCCCGCAGGGCGTTCGGGACGTGGGGCGTACCGAGCCTGGGCGCACCGGTTCGGGAGCGGAAGCGGGTCAGTCGAGGCCGTGGAAGTAGACGTGGAACGCGTCGCGTTCGAAGCCCTCCGACTCGTACAGCCCCTGGGCGACGTGGTTGTCGTAGGCGGTCTCCAACTGCACTCCGGCGACCCCGGCCTCGGCCGCGCGGCGCAGGACCTCGCGCAGCAGTGCCCGGCCCGCGCCGGTACGCCGGCCGGCCGGGGCGACGTACAGGTCGTACAGGATCCAGATGGGCCGCATGGAGAGCGAGGAGAAGCTGCGGTAGACCTGGGCGAAGCCGACCGTTCCGATCTCCGGGACCTCGGCGAGCAGGACGAGCGACTCGTCCTTGCGGATGCGTTCGGCGAGGAAGGCACGCGGCTGGTCGGGGTCCTCGACGGTCACCTCGTAGAAGTCCAGGTAGCCGCGGAACAGCTCGGCGGCGATCGGGAGGTCCGCCTCGCCCGCGACGCGCAGAACGACCCCGGGGCCTTCCTGCGGGGACCGGGTGGCGTGCTCCGCCGGCTGACCGTGCATCTCTGTTCTCCCTCGTCCGTTCCTCGCGGACGACCCTAGTCCGCAGGCCGCCACAGGGCCGCGTCGCCCTGCCCACCTCATGTCCCCCAGGGAGGACACACGGGTGGGCAGGGTGGGCGAGAGCGGCATCACGATGACCGCACCCACGCCCGGGACGGCCCGCACGACGATCAGCTCGCCGACCCCGCCGCGACGGCCGTCGCGGCCGGAGCCCGACGAAGACCGGCCGCCCTGCGACGAACTCCCGGCGCCGGGCGGCACGTTCGCCGAGCGCCACACCGAAGGACGGGGCGGAGACGGCCGGACGCTCCACGCCGCACGGAGCACCATGGGGGAGTTCGATCAACCAGGCTCGGCGCCGAGGAGACCGCCGAGACCGTACGGCGACAGGCGCGGGACCGCTCACGCGTCGAACGCCCTCCGGAAAAAGCAAAACCCCCAGGTCACGGCGAGTGAGTCCTGAGGGTTCTACAGAGCCGCCTTCGGGATTCGAACCCGAGACCTACGCATTACGAGACCGTGAGCGTTCGTGCTGCGTGGTGCTTGGTCGTGCCGCCGAGTGACGTTTCGCCTGATCAGAGTACGTGCGGTTGGTTGGTCTGTGCTTCCCCGTGTTACCTCGTCCAAAGGCGTCCGGCCACCGGCTGGCCACCGATGACGACAACTAGGGTCGCCACACGGGTTGTAGATCCTCCACAGTGCCTCCTGCGGCTGCCCCGTTCCCGCGAAGTCGCTCCCCATGATGGTTCCCACCGTAGTCGGCGCAGAACGCCTCCTTGGGAGTGATACCCGAACCGCGGTTCGCGTCCGCAGCCCGCTCAGCACCACAGTCGGTCTCTGCCAGCCGTCGGCGCGGGTCAGAGGCTAGTCCTTCAGCCTCGCTCCAGAGGCAATGTGCCTGAACGCGGCGATCCTCGCATTCGCTCTGGTAGGGCCGGGCAGCCGCTGGAGCGGTGCCAGAACCCTAGTTACCCTGCGTGACGCGACGCCAGGGTCGTGGGCCGTCCCAAGGGCAGGGGTGCCGCCTGCCTGGAATACCGCTCTGGCCGTTTCGATTGCTTCTCTTGTACCGATCAAGGGAGGGGGACGGTGATGGCCGAGCTGATGATGTTCCGGCGAGACGCGGGCGGGCGCGACGTCGAGCTGCCCGGTTCGACGGTGGCGCTGGAGGTCGAACTGCAGCGGCGGGTCGAGGCCGGCCTGGAGGCGATGCTCGGCATCCGGTTCCTGGCGTCGGAGTACCCGACCGGTCCGTGGCACCGGGGCAGGATCGACACCCTCGGGCTGGACGAGAACGGCAGCCCGGTAGTGATCGAGTTCAAAAAAGGCTCCGACAGCGGGGTGCTGTCGCAGGCCGTCTTCTATCTGTCCTGGCTGGAGTCAGCGCACCACGAGTTCGAGGCGCTCGTGCGGAAGGTGCTGGGGGCGGAGGCCGCCGAGTCGGTCGACTGGCGTCGACCGCGGATGGTCTGCATCGCGGCCGGTTTCTCCCACCACGACCGCGTGGCCGTGCAGCGGCTGCCCGAGCGGATCGACTTGGTGCGCTACCGCGTCTTCGAGGGCGATCTGCTGAGCCTTTTGCTCGTGGACTCCTCACCAGGTTCGGCCAACGCTGCTTCGTCTCGGCGAACCCGGGAGCGGGACACGGCAGCCATCGGCGTGCCCTCGGTCCCGGCGACTTCCGCGCCGGCGGGCGCGGGTCTCGTTCCGGCGTGCCTGCGCGACCTGTACGCGGAGTTGGACGACGCACTCACGGCGTGGGGCGAGGTCGAGGTGGCCCCGCTCAGGCACTACATCGCTTACCGGCGGCTGGTGAACGTCGCCTCCGTGATCTTTCGTCCGAAGCACGAGGCGATCCTGGTCTATCTCAGACTCGACCCGGACACGGTCGAGCTGGAGGAGGGCTTCACCCGGGACATGCGCGGCATCGGCCACCTTGGGACCGGGGACCTGGAGGTACGCCTCGCTGCGGCAGCCGACCTGGAGAAGGCAGCCCCGTTGATCCGGCGGGCATTCGAGGCGGCTTGACGCAAACAGAAGGGCGGCTGGAGCATCGGTAACTCGATACTCCAGCCGCCCTTTGGCGTCTGCGGGGCGCGGACCCCGGGCTCCCCGCTCTCATGCTCATGCCTCCGGACCGGCCAGCTCGAAGTCGTCCTTTGTCAGTTCGGCGCGCAGCCGCTCCTCGGCGACATCGGCGTAGTGCGCGGACAGCTCGACGCCCACGAAGCGGCGGCCCTCTCGCAGGGCTGCGACTCCCGTGGAGCCGCTGCCCGTGAAGGGGTCGAGCACGGTGCCGCCCTCGGGGCAGACCTGGACGAGCTGCTGCATGACCTCGACCGGCTTCTGGGTGATGTGGACGCGGCCCTTGCGGGGCTGGGAGGCGATGTAATGACCCGGCAGGTAGAGGTCGCGGGTGTTGTCGAGGGATCCCTTGACGCCCCAGACGATGAACTCCGAGTCCTGCTTCGGCCCGCCCTTGCGGGGCCGGCTGGAGGGCTTGATCCACGGGATGGTGCCACTCCAGGTCCACCCCGCCATCTGCAGGGCGTCCGAGGTGGTCGGTTCCTGGCGCCAGTCGGTGAAGACCATGGCGACCGCGTGCTCGGTCGAGGCCCGGTACGACTCGGTGAGCAGCTCGGTCAGCCAGGAGCGGTAGGAACGCTGGTCGCGGTTCTCTCCGGGGAAGTTCTGCAGGTCATGCGCACTGTTGCTGGTGACGTACTTGGCTCGCGCGGTGCGACCGGTGCGGTCCGAGCTGGTACGTCCGCCGGAGTTGTACGGCGGGTCTGTGATCACGGCGTTGACGCTCTCGTCCGGGAGGGTCTTCAGCACGGTGAGGGCATCGCCTCGGTGCAGCGTGTAGCTCATGTGCAGGGCCTCTTTCAGGGCACGGTGGGACTGAACCCGCTCCGGACGTCGCTCAACAGCGGTCGTTTCGAGCGGGGTTGCGCCGGAGGTTAATCGCGAATTCCGGCCGCACCTAACGAGCCGTGTCTCTGTCCGAGGCCGAGCCCGAGAGCCATTTGGCGCGGCCGGAATCCGGGTCTACTGTCTCGCCATGTCACCGGGGCAGAGCAGCGCTTAATCCTCGCTGACCTGTGCTTATCTGTGTTGTCTCGTCCAAATTGGCAGCACGGCAGGCTCGTTAGCCCTTCGTCCGAGAAGCCGTTAGGAGAACCGGTGTTCTGCCTGAGATTACGAGCGCGGCTGGCTGCCGCGCTTGACCCGAGACCGGCGTCCGGGAGCTACCAACTCCACTGACCCGGGCCCGCCCTGAGAGGCGGATTCACATCGGCGCGGTGCCGACGGCTTTGCACGAGAAGTCGGCACCGCGCCTCCTACGGACCACGAGGAGCCGCTGCGATGCAGCATGCCCTGACACCCCCACGCCCCGACCCAACACCGCTGTCCGTCGGCCACCGCCGAACCGGTGAACGGCAGCGGCGATGAAGAAGACCACCGGAGCCGTCGTCGGTCTCTTCGCATCCGGTCCGCTGCTGCTGGCCGTTCCCATCCTCGCCATCGGGGCAGGTACGGCTTCGGCCTCCTGCTCGACCGGCGGTGCACAGTCTGTGGATACCGCTGCCGTTGCTTCACAGGTGAAGGCCATCCTGGACGGTGGCGACAAGGGCGCGGTCTCCGTCGCGGGGCTTGATGATCCTGCCGACCAGGTCCCCAACGCGAAGACGATCCAGGCCACCGGCGTCGCGATGAGCATTCCGGCCCGAGGGCAAGTCGTGGCCCTGGCAACCGCGCTACAGGAAAGCGGCCTCCGGAACCTGACCTACGGCGACCGTGATTCGCTGGGACTGTTCCAGCAGCGGCCGTCGCAGGGATGGGGCACGGCGAACGAGATCCTCGATCCGGTGCACGCCTCGACCAAGTTCTACGAGGGGCTGCAGAAGGTCTCGGGCTGGGAGTCCCTGTCCGTCACCCAGGCTGCTCAGGCCGTACAGCGGTCAGGGTTCCCGGAGGCGTATGCCAAGTGGGAGCCGCTGGCCACCGCCTTGCAGAAGGCCATCGCCCCCCTGCTGTCGAAGTCCGGCGGTGGGTCGCCGAGCCCTTCTCCGTCTGGCTCTGCTGACACCGACACCGCTTCATCAGATACCGCGGGCGCTTGTACGGCCGACGGGGACGGAACCGACTTCGGAACCATCCCTCCGGGCGCCGTGCCGGCGGAGTACAAGATCCCAGCCGATGCTCCGGCGAAGGTCCAGACAGCGATTCGCTGGGCCCTCGGCCAGCTCAAAACGCCGTACCAGTGGGGTGGGAGCTGCACCGACTCCCATGGGCCCGACCCCATGGGTCGGTGCGACTGCTCCTCCCTCATGCAGCAGGCGTACAAGGCCGCCGGAGTCACCCTGACGCGTACGACGTACACGCAGGTCAAGGAGGGCAAGGCGACGTCGGCCGACGCCCTCAAGCCGGGTGACCTCGTCTTCACCGAAGGAACGTCCGAAGTCCCCGAGCACGTAGGGATGTTCATCGGCCAGGGCTTGATCGTCAACGCCCCGCACACCGGTGATGTGGTGCGTATCGCGACCCTTGCGTCCTGGAAGTCGCAGATTCTCGCGGCCCGCCGAGTCGTCTGACCGGCGCTTGTCCCTCCCCCCTCCCTCTCGCACCGCCGCTCCGCCCTCTCGGGCTTCAGCGTGCAATAAATCGAACTGGAGTTCGCAATGTATCTCGCCGACAAGGTCATCCAGCTCGCCTACGACCCCGGAATCAAGCCGAACGAGGGCGGGCTTCCTGGCCTCGCCGTCCTCAAGCAGGTGATGGGTTCCCTCAACCTCTTCGGGATCATCGCCGTGGTCGGCGCGCTCGCCGTCAGCGCGGGCGTGTGGGCGTGGGGCCACCACTCCGGTGGCCACCAGGCCGAGGCCAACGGCAAGAAGGGTGTGCTGGTCAGCGCTGGCGCGGCCCTTCTGCTGGGCGCCGCGAACGGCGTGGTCGCGTTCTTCAGCACGCTGGGGACGCAGGTCCACTGATGCCCTCCCACTCCTCGAACCCCGGCGGCGCATCTCGCGTGCGCCGCCGGGCGCTGCTCGGCACCGCCGCTCTGGTGGTGCTCGTCGCCCTCGCCGGCCTTGCCGCCTACCTCACCCGCGACGGCAGGGGCTCCTCCAAAGCTGCGGCCCCAGCCGCGAGTTCGCCCTCTCCTTCCTCCTCGGTCACTTCGCCGTCCGGATCGCCCTCGCCGAGGTCGCACCCTCACTCCCTCCCGACTCCACCGGGCACCCACGATCCGATCGCGTTCGGGAAGGCAGCCGCCGAAGCGTTGTGGTCGTACGACACCCGCGCGTACTCCCAGGCAGAGCTGCTGACCGCCCTGCATGGGTGGTTGACCACCGAGACCAAGTACGCCGATCCCGCCTCGGTCGACGCGATCGTTCCCTCGCCCGTGCTGTGGAAGGAAATGGCCGCCAACGACCAGTTCGCCACCGCCAAGGTCAACGAGGGTCACTTCCCGAACTCGTTCACCCAGGCCCTTCAGGCGAATCCCGGAACGATCACGCAGGCGTACGTCTACGCCGTGACCGTCTCCGGCAAGCAGTCGATCGCTTGGAAGGGCTCGTCTGCCGGTGGTGCGGAGAACCGCGTCACCACCCTCGCGGTCCAGTGCCGCCCTTCCCACCCGTGTGCCCTGGCCGGCGTCATGCCGTCCGTCGCGCCCTGACCACCTACCCAGAAAGGAGGTATCGCCATGGGAGTCTGCGACTTTCCGCTGATGGACAAGGTGTGCGGTGCTGTCGACTTCGCCACCAACCCCGCCGGGGCCGTCACCGACGGCATCGGAGCATGGATCGCGAAGTCGGCGGGCGAACTGGCAGCCAGCGCTGCGGATCTCGCCGCGAAGGCCGTCAACCAGACCACCGCCATCGATCTCAACGCCGGATGGTTCAGGGACAACTACGAACTCCTGCTACCCATCGGGCTCGCCCTGACCGTCGGCACGTTCTGCATCCAGTTGATGTTCGCGGCCTGGCGGCGTGACGAACGCGCCCTCGCTCAGGCAGCCATCGGCACTATGACGGGCATCCTCTTCAGCTTCTGCGCCATCGCTTTCACCACCGTCGCCATCACCGTGGTCGACGCCCTGTCCGACGGCCTGTTCCAAGCGGCCAACAGCTCAGTCGACGATGCGATCCGCCGTGTGGTGAAGGTCAACGAACTGGGGGCGATGTACGGCCTAGGCTGGGGTGTCCCAGCCCTGGTCGCCCTAGGATGCGCGATCGGCGCGTTCATGTACTGGGGCGTCATGGTCGCCCGCAAGGTCGGCGTCCTGGTGCTGGTCGCTCTCGCCGTCTTCGCCGGAGCCGGAGGAGGCTGGGAGGTCGCCAAGCGGTGGCGACGCGGCTGGATCGAGGCCACCGCCACCCTGGTCGTCTCGAAACTTCTGATGACCGTTGTCTTCCTCATCGGCGTCTCAGCGATGGGCAAGTCCGACGCCCACGACGGCATGGCCGCGCTGTCCGACGCGATGGCAGGCATCGTCGTGATGGTGCTGGTCCTGCTGTGCCCGTACGCCACGTACAAGTTCGTCCACTGGGCCAGCGACGGCGGCGGCCACGACGACCTCCACCGCACCGGCGTCGCAGGCATGGCGGTCGCCGCAGGAGCTGCCAAGACCGCGGGCAGCTTGGCGATGCAGGCCAGCACCGGTACCCCGGCACCGCAGGGGCCCAGCCAGGTCCCCGGCGCGGGCAGCGACGGTGTCGCCTCCGGCATCAGCCCCTCCGGCGGCACCCTCAGCAAGGAGGGCATCGACTCCGGACCGCCCAAGCCGCAGACCAGCTTCCGGTACGGCGAAGACCCGAACGCCTCCGGCGACAAGGGTCGGGCCCTGATCCAGCGCCCCGGTATCCCGCCGCTCATCAACCGACCCGACGAGGGCGAATCGGGAGGCGCCGAAGGAGAAGCGGGCGGCCAGTTCGTTGCCGCTCAGGCTGGAGGCGGCAACATGACCCGCGCTGGCGCCGCGCCGCCGCCGGCCCCCGCTGCAGCGCCGCCGTCCTCCACGGGGCCTTCGGCAACCGGTTCCCCGACACCGACGAACTGGGTGTATCCCAGCCAGTCGCCGTCGGATTCCTGACACATCACATCCGGGGGCGGGCTGTTACGGCAGCCCGCCCCCCGCGCCCCGCGCAACCGATCCCCAGAAACGAGCCCCGCCATGACCTCCAGAAGAGCGTCGCGCGCCCCGCCCCCGCCCGCTCCCACCGTCTGGAACCCACCATGTCCAACAAGCACCAGGCCGAAGCCACCACGGCCAGCGTCAAATTTCCTCACCGCTCGCGGCGCGGCATCCTGCTCGGCCTGACCGCCTCGCAGTTGATCGTTGTCAGCCTCACCGGTCTTCTTCTGCTCGCCGTGATCCTCACCCGCGGCGTGGTCGGCGCCCTCGAACTCATTCCGGTCTGGGCGGCCATCGCCCTCCTCGTGTTCGTCCGCTACCGGGGCCGCGCCCTGGCCGACTGGGCTCCGATCGTCACCCGGTACGCCCTGCGCCGCATGCGGGGCCAGTTGGTCTGGCTCACCCGGCCTTCCCGCCGCCCGATCCGTGAAGGTCTGCTTCACCTGCCCGGCACAGCGGCGAGCCTGCGCGTGGTCACCGCTCCCGACCGTCGATACGGCGCGGTCCACAACCCCCACACCGGCACCCTGACCGCCGTCGTCAAGGTCTCCTCCCGCGCCTACGCGCTGCTCGACCCGGGCACCCAGAACGCCAACGTCAACGGATGGGGACGTGCGCTGGCCGCACTCGCCCGCACGGGCCAGGTCGCCCGGATCCAGGTGATCGAGCGCACCGTTCCGGACTCCGGCGACGCGCTGCGCCGGTACTGGGAGGAGCACGGCCAGCCGCATGCCCCCATGGCGGGTGCGATCTACAGCGAGCTGATCCAGAGCGCCGGCCCTGCTGCTGCACCGCACGAGGCGTACGTCGCGGTGTCCCTGGACGCCAAGGCCGCACGACGGCTGATCAACCAGGCCGGTGGTGGCCTCACCGGTTCCTTCAGTGTCCTGGCACAGCTCACCTCGACCTTCGATCAGGCCGCGCGAACGGCCGGACTCAACCCCACCGGCTGGCTCACCGCCCGCGAGATCGCGGCCGTCGTGCGCACCGCGTACGACCCCAAGGCCCTTGCAACGCTTGACCGTTGGTCCACGGCGGGGCATCCCGAGGCTGATCCTGCTGCTGCTGGTCCGGTCGTGGTGGTCGAGAAGGCCGACCACATCGCGACCGACTCGGCCGTGCACGCCACGTACTGGGTGGAGAACTGGCCCCGCACCGAAACGTCGGCCGGCTTCCTGCACCAGCTCCTGTTCACCGCCGGGGTCCGGCGCACGCTGTCGCTGTCGTACGAGCCGAAGGGACTGGACGCAGCCCTGCGCGACGTCCAGCGGAAGAAGTCCAGCGTGATCGCCGACGCTGCCGAGCGAGCCCGGCGGGGCCAGGTCGACTCCGAGGCGGACTCGATCGAGTACCAGGACATCAAGTCCCGGGAGCGCCAGCTCATCGCGGGCCACGCGGATGTCGCCCTGACCGGGCTGCTGACCGTCTCGGCCGACTCGGAGGACGAACTCCGCTCCGCCTGCGCGGTCGTGGAGACCGCGGCCGTCGGCGCCCAGCTCGACCTCCGGCCGCTCACCTGGCAGCAGGCCGAAGCGTTCACGGTCGCCGCCATGCCGCTCGCCCTCGCCGCCTGATGCCGGCCCTCCCTCCCTCTGAAAGAGCACCCCCATGTCCCGCACCGCCAGCCCGCCCGCGCAGGACTTCGTGCCCTTCGCCACCGCCGCGCTCGACTTCCACCGCTCGCTCAATATTCCAGGCGGCCCCCTTGTCACCACCCGGGCCGAACTGGACACCCTGCACGCCCACCTCGTCTCGCTGCACGGCCTGCTCGACGCGCATGCCGCCCGCACCGGCCAGCTCGTGCCGGTCGAAGGTGACCAGCTTCGCGCCACCCGCACCCGGATCTGGCAGGCCGCCGATCACATCCACGCCGCGTACCACGCAGCACCCCGGCCGGACTCCGGCGAGGTGCCCGAACGCGAGGGATGCCAGGCGGGCCTGCCCGAGGGGGCACCAGAGCTGACCATCTGCCAGCGCCACCAGCGCACTGCGCACCTGGTGCGCCGCCGCACCACCCCGGCCGACCTGCACTCGCCCTTCACGGGCCTCGTCCGCCGCTGACACGCCTTCCGTCTGGAGAAACGTTCATGCCCCGCACCCGCGCCAGCGCCTCCCACCTGTTCGTCCCCCGCAAGGCATCACGCGCCGAGCAGCGTGCCGCCCGCGAGGGCTTCGCCGAGGCCCGCCGCCAGGCCCGCCGCGCCGGAGCCCCGCCGAAGCACCGCGCCGAGGAGCACCTCGACCCGGAACTGCGGCCGATCTACCCGCCCTCCGGACGCCCCGGTCCCTCCTCGGCTCGGGGCGGCAAGCTCAGCCTCCCCGCCCACCGCATGACCACCGCAACTGTCAGCGGCGCCTATCCGTTTCTCGCCGAGGGCGGCCTGGGCGCCGAGGGGATCTTCATCGGACGTGACGTACACGCGGAGGCGGCGTTCTGCTACGACCCGTTCTCGCTGTACAGCAGCGGGCGGATCGAGGGCTTCACCAATCCGAACGCCGTCCTGGCCGGGATCATCGGCATGGGCAAGTCCGCGCTGGCCAAGTCGATAGCCACCCGGGCGATTGCCCACGGCTACCGCATCTACGTGCCCTGCGATCCCAAGGGAGAGTGGACGGCCGTCGCCCAGGCCCTCGGCGGCTACAGCATCGCGCTCGGGCCGGGGCTTCCGGGTCGGCTGAACCCTTTGGATGCTCCGGCCCGGCCCGCTTCGGTGAGCGAGGGCGACTGGTCGACCGAGGTCCGCAAGCGCCGCCTCCTTCTCCTGGCGGCCCTGGCGCGCACCGTGCTGAAGCGCGATCTCCTGCCGATGGAACACACCGCCCTGGACCTCGCTCTCGACCTGGTGGTCGCCGAGGCCGACGCCGGGGGCACGGTGCCGCTGCTCGGCGAGATCGCGCACGCCCTCGGCTCGCCCGAGCGCCTCGACCGGGCCCTCGGCGACCAGGCCGGACATATGGGACCGGCCGCACAGGACCTCGCGCACGCCCTTCGCCGACTGGTCCACGGCGATCTGAGCGGCATGTTCGACGCCCCCTCGACGGTGGCCTTCGACCCGACCACGCCGATGCTGTCCATCGACCTTTCCCGCCTCGGCGGCTCCGGCGACGACACCGCCTTGGTGCTGGCAATGACCTGCGCGTCGGCGTGGATGGAGTCCGCGCTCGCCGACCCGGACGGAGGCCGGCGCTGGGTGATCTACGACGAGGCGTGGCGGGTGATGCGGCACGTCGGCCTGCTGGAGCGCATGCAGTCGCAGTGGAAGCTCTCTCGCGGGCTTGGCATCGCGAACCTGATGGTCATCCACCGCCTCAGCGACTTGCTCAGCGCAGGCGATGCCGGCTCGCGCGGCCGGGTGCTGGCCGAGGGCCTGCTGGCCGACTGCTCCACTCGCATCATCTACCGGCAGGAACCCGACCAGCTCGCTGCTGCCGCTTCGCTGCTCGGCCTGACCGGCGTCGAGACCCAGGCGGTGTCCGCCCTGACCAAGGGCCGGGGCCTGTGGAAGGTCGCGGGCCGGAGCTTCATCACCCAGCACATCCTGCACCCCGCCGAGCGAGAGCTGTTCGACACCGACGCCCGAATGTCGGCCTAGCTCAACTGGCCTATAGATAAAGGGAGTTGAGCAATGTCGTCAACCGTACCGCGACCAGACCTCCGAGGCTACGGGGGAGGCGCCGCCTCGGGCCTGAGCCCGCGCACCGCGGCATCGGCCAGCAACTGGATCGACCGCCTTGCCGCCGGCCATCCCGAGGAGTTCGCCGGGCTGTTCCACGAGGCACTCACGGACGACCTTGGCGCGGTGGCCCGGCTGCACCAGCTCCTCGAAACCGCTTCGGAGTGGTGCCGCACACACGAAGCCCGTGACAGCGCCTCCGAGTTGGACGCCCTGGCGGAACGCCTGACCGATCTTGGCGAGGAGCTGCACCTCGTGGGGGAGGGCCTGGACGACGAGATCCACTCCCGCTCCCGACGACCGGCAGCGGCGGCTCGCGTCTCCCCGGCCGTGGCACTCAGCGGGCTTCCCGGCGATCGGCAAATCCCGGCCCCTGCCCCCATGCCGCCCTCCGCCGTCCGCGCACTGCCGCGCTCGCGATGAGTAAAGGCACAAGCACACGAAGCAAGAAGGATCTACCGTGCCCGAAATATCCGCACCCCATGAAGACCGGCCATCCTCGACCTCCGATCACCTGGCGTGGCGCCAGCACATCCCGGCCCTGGCTGCTGCCGCCGCCGGCATCCGCCAGGCGTCCGACGACTGGGATGCGGTCTCGGATTCCTTCTGCGACCGCGACGGCTGGCCCATCGATGACGGCTACGACGACGGCAAGGTGAAACGTGACGCCGAAGCGTGGAAACACGTCGAGGTCTTCCTCGCTCACGGCCCCGAGGTACTGGCTGGTGTGCGGGCCGCCGCCGTCGGTGCCGACTACGTCGAGGGGCCGATCAGCGAGGACCTCCGGCGGCTGCGCGGCATCGACACCAACCTGGAACGAGCAGGCCAGATCCGGCACGAGTGGGATGACGTGTTGGCGCTCATGGACGCCTCGCAACCCGGTTCGCGAGAGCTGTACGTGAGCCGCGCGGAGGAGATCCGCAACGCCGACGGCTGGCACTACGCGGACGAATTGTCTTACCAAGGTCCGGCGCTCGCGCGGGCTGGCGACTACTTGGGCCGGCGGGCGGACACCGACCAGTCTCCGCAGACCGAACGCACTCAGGTAGCCCTCGCGCGGTCCTCACCGGGCAACCGCAGCACTCCTTCTGCTTCGCCTCCTGCACCGCCCGCTCCGAATCCGCCTCCCGCGCATCGTTCTCGCTGACGCCGCTAACACAGAGTTCCGGCGACGCCAAACCGGCCAATCTCCGGATCCTCGTGGAACACCAATACTTCTGCCGTCCCACGGTCTGCGGCTCGCGCCGTCGGCTGCTGGGGCGCCGGGCCAAGGAGAGGTCCATGCAATCCGACCAGCCTTTGGTCTCCCTCGAAAGCGAGAGCACTCGCATCACCGCGCGCGCCAGCGATCCTCCTCTGCGTTTCACAGCGGCATCCGTGGAACGGGAGCACGGGTACGGGCACGTCACCGTTCCCCTTCGGCAGCGCGGCCTGGAGTGCACCGTCGAGTACGGCCTCAGCGACTACATCGTCCACGTCGGGCTGCCTGACGGTAGTTCGCTGATCATCTCGCCACCCCAGGAGCCGTCCACCGAGCATCCACCCGGGCATCCGGAGAGCTGGTTGGTGACCCGTGGGCATCCTGACGACTCCGCAATCCACGAAGTGATCTACGACTCGGAGCCGGACGGCCCCCACGCGCGACACGGCGGCAACGTTCCAAGTCTGCTCGCCTCGATCGACTCGCGCCTTGATCAGCTCGGCGTGACTCCGCGGGCGGGCGCTGCCTCACCACGAGCGAGTGCCGCTCGCGCACTCTCGCCAACAGCCCAGCGCACGACGCCGACACCACAGCCAGCCGCGTCGGCCATAAGCCCGGCGCTGCCACCCGTTCGTCGCTCCTCGTCTGTACCCGGTCGCTGACCGCTTCCCGCCTCGGAGTCCGCCATGGCCCACCCCACCAGAACCATCCCGACCCTCGACCGCGCCGGCCCCCGAGCTTCCACCGGATGGATCTGCTATGCCCACCCACTACGACTCGCTCCCCGACATCGCAGTCGGCCGCCACCCCGACTACGGCATCGTCGCCGCGAACCCGAAGCAACTCGCCGCAAGCACATGGATGTTGAAGGGCTTCGACTTTCACCCCGTCCCGGACCAGCCGACGCTGTACGCACTGGCCGACCAGCAGCGTGACGGACAGGGTCGCGCCACCCGGGCCGTCGCACTGCTACGCAAGGCCGGCTACCAGGTCGACGTGGACGCCGCGTTCGATCCCGCACTGGCCCCCGGTACGGCTCCGGCCCGCGAGCGCCCTCTGCGCATAGATCCCGATGTCGCCTTCGCCGAGCATCCGCAGCTCGGCATCGTCGCGGCCACCGGCGACCACTCCTCTGCGCTCGGCGGCCGACTCATCCTGGAGGAACACGGCTGGCGGCTGAACCCGGATCTGGACATCTACACGCTCCCCATCGCCTCCGACCGCGGCGAAGCTCTGGAAAAGGTCGCCAGCGCCACGGTGTCGATGCACCGATCTGACCTCCAGGTCGCGGTCCAGCCCCGTCTCGCCCAGGACGTAGCGGCCCGCCGCCCTCCTGCACCCGCACCATCCGCGCGCCACGAGCGCGGTCAGGGATTGGCCACCCACAAGTTCCCGATCAGCGCCGCCGCGCTCGCCGCTAGCCCGGCCCGCGCCGGTCTCCCGGGCAAGGCACCGGTTCCCGCTCCCGCCACGTCCGCTGCGGCGGCCCGGCCGGTCGACCCGCGCATCGCGTTCTCCCGTAACCGATGACCCAACTTCCTTAAGGAGCAGTTCCCCCACCGGCTTTCCCGCCACCACCGATAGGAGATCCGCCGTGCCCGAAGCACCAGCAGAGCCGTTCATTCCGATCCGGCACACCATCACCGGCGAGATCACCACCACCGGCTACAACGCCGCCGCCCGGCGGATCCTGCTCCAGGACGGCTTCGAAGAGGCGCCCGGCTGCCCCTGCCGAGCGACGGAACCCGGTACCGAGCGGACGCACGGGCCTGCTCGGCAGCCAGCGAGCTGCTCGTCGCCGGCCATCCCCTGCACCTGGACCGAGCCCCCGGTCGGCCGGTGAGCGCCGACGGTACGCCCCGGTTGGCCCGGTCGCCGATGTCGGCACAGTCCGTGAACCGCTCCGAGACCGACCAGCCCCTCTACCCCACACCAACCACGCCCGCCCTCCTATCTGTTGAAGGAGCCTCGTTGTGACCACACCCGGAACGCCTACCAGTCCAGCGCGCACCAAGGGCGGCGAACTACGGGCCAAGGTGGCCCGACTGCTGGCCGACCGGCCGGTGGACACACTCACCATCGGGGGCATGGCCAGGCAGCTGGGCCACTCCCACGGCGCCGTCCGCAACGCCGCCCTCACCCTGGTGCGACGCGGCGAGGCCGACCAAAGCGGAAGTGGACAACCGGAGTTCCGCGCGAACGCGAAAACCGCCGCAGCAGCGCAGACCGCTGTGATCAGCCCACCGGGCACCCACTCTCCCCGCGCTCAGGCGGCCATGGCCCGCACGACCATCACCGCAGCGGCCACGCCGAAGCAGACCGGCCCGATCCGCCGCGCGGGGGGCCAGCTCTACCACCCCCGGGAGCTGGCCGATCTGCCCGATGTCGAGGCGTTGAACCGTCTGCGCGACGCTGACGTGCCGGTGCTGCTCTACGGCCCTCCGGGCACCGGCAAGACGTCGCTGGTGGAGGCGGCGTTCCCGGACCTGCTCACCGTCGCCGGTGACGGCGACACCACGGTCGGCGACTTGATCGGCGAGTACACGCAGGCCGACAGCGGGGGCTACGTCTTCCAGTACGGTCCGCTGGTCACTGCGATGACCGAGGGCCGCGCCCTGCTGATCGACGATGCCACCTTGATCTCGCCGAAGGTCCTGGCGGCGCTGTATCCCGCGATGGACGGGCGCAGGCAGATCCAGGTCAAGGCACACAAGGGCGAGACCATCAAGGCCGAGCCGGGCTTCTACGTGGTGGCGGGCCACAATCCCGGCGTCCACGGGGCGGTGTTGACGGAGGCGCTGTCGTCCCGGTTCAGCGTGCAGATTCAGGTCGGCACGGACTATGACCTCGCCCTGGCCTTGAGGATCGATGCCCGGGTGGTCCGGGTCGCCCGACATCTCGCCCGCCAGGTCGAACTCGGCGAGCTGGGCTGGGCCCCCCAACTGCGGGAACTGCTCAGCTACCAGAAGACCGAGGCCGTCCTCGGCACCAACGCCGCGCTCGCGAACCTGGTCGGCATCGCCCCTGTGGAGGATCGCGACGCCGTCGCCGACGCCGTCATCAAGACTGTCGGCGTCAAGAAGATCGTGCCCCTCACCCTCGGCAAGCAGCTCCCCGCCTCGGCCGTCCGGCAGCCCCCGGGCAGCGCCGGCTCCGCACAGCCGGGCCGCTCGCGATGAGCGCCCACCACCACGTCCAGTCCCCCGCCGTCACGCCGGACGACGCCGACCTCGCGCGATGGGACGACGACGGCGCGCCGAACGCGCAGCCCCGTTCCTCCCCAAACGCGTGGCTGCGCGTGGGTGCCGAACTCGGCGACCGGCTGGTCGCGCTCTCCGGCCGCCAGGATCTCCTCGTCACCTGCCGTCCCGGCACGCGCAGCGGCGCACCGGCCGCGTTCTTCCCCACTTTGGGCGAGGTCGAGTTCGACGCCGGCCTGTTCGCCCCGCTGAAGGCCCACGAGGTCAATCCGCGGATCGTGGGCGACGAGGAGCGGTATCCCGCCGCCTGGGGAGTGTTCGTCCACGAGGCCGCGCACGCGGCCCACTCCGTCTGGACGCAGCCTGCCGGAGCGGATCCCCGTGTCGTCGAGGCCGCGCTCCTGCTGGAGGAGAGCCGTGTCGAAGGCGCACACCTGATCACGCGGCCCACGGACCGCACGTACCTGCGCACCAGTGCCCGAACCCTGGTCATGCCCGACATCGCCCACCCCACCCTCCAGGGCATCGAGCACGCCGCCGGCGTGGCGGCTCTGGTCCTCGGCCGCCGTGACGTCGGCATCCTGGACGCCGGCGAGACCCGGGCCGTCGCCGATCTGTGCGAAAAGGTGCTGGGCGCAGACCTGCTGGCCACACTTACCCGCATCTGGAGCGCCGCCCACCGTTGCGCCGACCACGACGCCGAGAGCATGCTCGCGCACGCTCAAGAATGGTGCGACGCTCTGGACACCGCTGCCCCCGCCCTGCCCGTGCCGGAGAACCTCACCGATCTGCTGTCCGGCGCCGTGAAGGTCGTCATGGACAGCACGGCAGCCACCGACGCCGCCGACCTCGCGGCACAGGCCGCAGCGACCAACGCCATGGCCACCCAGTCCAAGACGCAGGCTCAGGACCGAGTCCAACGGGCCGGCCAGCGACGCCAAGCCGCCGCCACCGCCAAGTCGGTCTTCAACACCCGTGGCACCACCGTCAACCCCGACGGCACACCCGCGCCCCGCAGCAACCCGGTCACCGGCACCCGCCGGCCCACCGCCGCCGAGCAGAGCGCCGCCGCGCGCCTGAGCCGCGCCCTGCGTGCCGCCGCCTACCGCGAGCGGACCGAGGAGCGGACCACCAGCCCCACCCCGCCCGGCCGCCTCAACATGCGCGCGGCCCTCGCCCGCGACGCCCAGCGCGCGGCCGGATCGGTCCCCACCGCGGAACCGTTCACCCACACCCGCCGCCGCAACTCCCCCACCCCACCACTGCGTGTGGGGATCGCCGTCGATGTCTCCGGCTCCATGCGCGCCGCCTGCGCACCCGTCGCGTCCGCTGCCTGGATCGTGGCACGCGCAGCAGCCCTGACCGACCCCGACTCCCGCACCGCCACCATCGCCTACGACCAGCACCTGACCGCCTTGACCCGGCCCACCCACCGAGCACCAGAGCGTGTGACGACGTTCGATGCCAAGGGCGGCCACCACAACCTCGGCGACGCCATCGACGCACTCGACCACGGCCTCGAACTCAGCCGCCCCGGCGCCGGCCGCCTCCTCGTGATCGTCACCGACGCCCGGTACGGCAGCGACGAAACCGCTCAAGCCGTCACCCGCATCAAGCAGCTCACGACCGCCGGCTGCGCTGTACTCCAGCTCACCCTGACCGCGGAGTCCCACCACTTGCCGGGGACCACCTTGCTGCACCTGCCCAAGCCCTCCAGCGCTCCCGCCGCCATCGCCACAGCGGCCACAAACGCCATCCGCAGGACGCGCTGAGACGACGCAGAAGGCGGAAGCGTCCCCGAGACCACCGCCAAGCACTCCAGATCACCTCCGTCCGCCGCATGAAGCGTGCATCTGATGCACGACCCTCCGCAGCGACGCAGGCCACCACCCCAACCGCCAACGAAAGGCACTCGATATGAAGCCCCAGACCAGCAGCCCGACCTCGAACGTAACGCCCATCAAGCGGAATTCCCCGGGGGTGGCGACTATCTGGCAGATCACCTACTCCTGCGGCCATCAGGCCGATCGCGACCTGTCTGACCGGGCTGCCGACCGTCGGGCGGGCTTCGCCGAATGGCTCGCCAAGCAGGAGTGCACCGACTGCTGGCGGGCTGCCAAGGAGGGCGGCGAGCAGGACAAGGCCGCCTGGCTGGAGGCCAAGCGGGCTGAAGAGCAGGCCGAGTCCGAAGCCTGGTCTCAGCAATACCGGATGCCACCTCTGGAGGGGACCGAGCGGGCGGTCGCCTGGGGTGTGCGCTGCCGACACCAGGTCCTGGCCGCTGCCTACACCGCCTTGGTCCTCGAAGGCGAGACCAGCGAGACGGAGTGGGGGGAGATCGAGGAAGCCGCTCGCGCCATCACCCGTGCCGGGTGGTGGATCGACCAGCGCTCCTCCGAGCCTGACGACCTCACGGAGCTGCTCCAGGCAGCCACCGAAGCCGACCGGCCGACCGAGAACCCCCACTTCTGACCGCCCGGTGCCCCGCCTCGTCGGGGCACCGGCTCCTCTTTCAAGGACCTTGATACCCCATGCCTGAGTACCCCCTGCGCTGCGATGTCCGGCGCACCGAGAGCACCACGGACCTCCTCGGCACCCTCCACCGCAGCGAGCCAGGCTTCGCCCCCTACCTGCTCACCGCCTGGTCCCGGGAGCTGACCGCCCAGGAGACTGTCGTCCTCCCGCACCTGGCACTGCTGCTCGACGAACCCGTCGCGCTACGGAAACCGCGGACCGGGCACACCGCGTCCCAGCGACTCACCTGGCACTGCGCCATTCGCAACACGACCGACGTGGAACTCGACGACGGCGACTGGTTCGAGCTGACGCGCGAGGTTCTCCACGCCACAGGCATAGAGCCGGACGCCGATCCGGCGGCCTGCCGGTGGGTGGCCATGCGTAACCAGGCCAGCGGGCTCGACATCGTCGCGACCGTCATCCGCCAGGACGGCCGCTGGGCCCGGCTACACAACGACGCCTACTTCGCCCGCGCCGCCTGCGCGAACTTCACCGACGACCACGGCCTCGACACCCCGGGATGAGCGAGGGCTCGTACCAGGGATCTCCGGCCGCGCCAAATCGCGAATCCTGCGGATCCTCTCCCTGACAGCCCGGAGACCGGGCTCCTGTTCGCCACTCCCCTTCGAGGTAGCCGCCGTGATCGCCCACCTGCAGCGCGCCAGCGACACCGCCGGCCTGCTCTCGTACCTGTACGGGCCGGGCGAGCGCGGTAACCACATCCGTCCCCGGCTGATCGCGGGCGACGGCCACGGAGCCCCGATCGACCTGCTCGCCGAATCCGGCTCGCCGCCCTATTTGGCCCGCGCCCTCGACGCTCCCGTGGAACGCCTCGGGGGCCGTGCACCCGAACGGCCGGTGTGGATCTGCTCGGTCCGCTCTGACCCTCGCCGACCGGACCTCACCGACTCCCAGTGGGCCACGGTCGCCCGCCGCCTCGTGGCCGTTACCGGCATCGCCCCAGAAGGCGATCCGGATGCCTGCCGGTGGATCGCCATGCGCAACCAGCCTCGGCAGGTGCACGTCGTGGCCACCCTCGCTCGTGAGGACGGCAGCCTCCACAACGCCTACCGAGACGCCTTCCGTCTCCAAACGGAGTGCCGCCGAATCGCCACCGAGCTGGGTCACCTACCCACCACGCCAGAACCGATATCCCGAGCCCTGGAGACCAACGTGCCTGCCCCTTCCATCATCATCACCGCCGAGCCCAGCGGCAGCGTCTCGGCGAAGGGCGCCGGCGACGACCTTTCCGCCACGCTCCTCAAGCACGCCGGTTTCCAGCAGATCGAGGACTGGTACGGCCGACGCCACCGCCTGCCCACCACGACCCCGCCCGTCGACCGCGCGGCCATCGCCACCCACGCGGCCGAGATGCTTCGTGCCGCCCGCTACGGAGTCGACCTCGACCCCTCCCTCGACTCCGGCCTCACGGCCACCCCGGCAAACCCGCTCGGGTCCTACATCGCCGGAGCGGAACTCCTCCGACTCACCGACCAGATCAGGTCGGCCGAGAACGGTGACGACCTTCGGCGGGCGGTCGACCACCTTCTTCATCCCGAGCACGGCGCACTGGAGCGTGTGCGAGAAGCGCTAGAGGCGGCGGGCGAACAGATCACCGATCTCGACGACGAGGCGTATCAACTCGCCGACCGGTTTGGCTTCGCTGCGGAGTTCGTAAGCTCGGCGCAGTCGGAACTCCACGATTCAGAGGTCGAGTTGCTCGGCATCGGCGGCACGCAGCCCCAGGCCGAGGCACGGGATCAGTCTCCGAGGCGTCCCGGTCCCCAAGCCGCCGCTCTCGCCACTTCGCCCGCAGCGGCTAAGGCCAAGGGCTCCTCGGCCTTCGGTGGTGGGGCATCAGATACCAGCGCGGTCGTACGTCCCTCGCAAGCCCCCGGCCCTCGGGCGCGGTGACCCCAGATGATCTCAACCGCTCCCGTCGTCGACCTGCCGCGCACCTATCTCATGCGGGCCACCGACGCTCTGGCCAGTGCTACGGCCACCTACGCCATCCCGCTCCTGGTCCTGGTCACCACCGGCTCCACCGCCCTGACCGGCCTCGCGTTCCTCCTCGAATGGGCACCTCGGCTGGCGGCCTTCTCCTTCGCCGGATCGATGGTCGATCGGTGGGGTCCCGGCCGTGTCTTCCGGACGTCCAACCTGGTGCGTACCGCTGTGGTCGCCCTGGCCGGTGCCGTGCTGTTCGTCCTGCCCAGCGCCGGGACGATGACAACGAGTGTTGTCCTGACGTTCGGTGCTGTCTCCGGGCTACTCGCGGAGGTCTCCTTCGTCTCGATGGAGACGCTCGGTGCTGAAGCCAGCCGCCAGTTGGGCAACGAGGCCCACCGGGTACAGGCCGCGCAGACCGGGATCGACCAGTGTGCGATGCTCGTCGGTCCGCTCCTGGGCGGCCTACTGCTTCTCGCCGGCCCAACATTGCTCCTGACCGCGGTCGCCCTGTTGGCTCTTACCGCTGCCGCGACTGCATCCGGCATTGGAGGCGTCACGGGGCCCAGCCCAGCGCCCAGCAGTCTCTTGACCGGGTGGGCAACCTTGCGCCGCACTCCAGCCCTCGCGTGGTTGGTCGGCGGCCTGGCCGCCTCCAACTTGGCCACGGGCGTCCTGCAGGCCGCCGCCCCGATCACCGTCATCCACCACTTCCACTACTCCACCGTCGCCGTCGGCTCGGTCTGGAGCGCGGCAGCCGTTGCCTCGTTGATTGCCGTGTGGACCAGTCGCCGTGCGATCGACCGCTTCGGTATCTGGCCGGTCGGCGCGGTGACGGCTGCCGTCTCGACGGCGGCGTGTCTGGCGACCGCCCTCGCGCCGAGCTTCGCCACGTACACCGTGGCGGTGGCGGCGGTCATGGCTGGCGAAGGCGCGATGACCGTCGTCCTGCGAACCCTGCGGTCCCGCCTCATCCCGGCGCAGGCGTTCGGCTCCACCCTGGCGGTGACGATCATCCTGGTACTGCTCCCGCTTCCGCTGGCCGGAGTCCTAATCGCGCTCGTACCCCCTGCTGACATTCCGCACCTGCTCCTGGCGTGCGCCGGTCTCCAGGGCCTGGCGCTGAGTGCATGCTTCGCCGGCCTGCGACGGCACCGCGTCGCCTGCGAGTTGCCCGAGCCGCAGGTTCCTGCACTCCGCAAGGGGCCCGCCCCAGCGTCGGATGCCGTGTGAACGGTCGCTGAGCGTCCCAGTGCACCGTGCCCTTCCCCCTCTTCCCACCACCTCACGGAGGCTCCCCATGTCCCGATCCACTCGCCCGCTCCTGATCGTCGTCGGCGGCACGGAATCCGTCTATCGCGGCTACTGCGTCGAGCAGGTCGCCGCCGCATACCCGATCGCGCTGATCGACTCCAATCCGCCGTCCTGGCAGCAGCACCTGGTGGTCGACCATGAGGTCGCCGACACCCACGACCCGGAGGCCGTGATCGCTGCCGGCCTGGCCCTGGCCGCTCGTCACTCCATCGCCGGAGTCGTCACCTGGGACGAGTACACGCTCGTGCCGACCGCTGAACTCGCCGCCCGTCTCAACGTGCCCGGAAACAGCTCTGCGGCGATGACTGCCTGCCGGGACAAGGCGACCAGCCGCCGCCTGTTCGACGAGCACAACGTGCCTTCGGCCACGTCCACCCGCGTCGACAACCTGACCGCGGCGGAAACAGCCGCGCTCCGCACCGGTTTCCCGGTCGTCCTCAAGCCTTCCTCCCATGCCGCCAGCATCGGCGTGGTCCGCGTCGATACGCCCGATGAACTGCCCTCCGCCTGGGAGTTCGCTGCCGCTGGGGCCGGTGAGCAAGGCCCGGAAGGCAGCGGTGTGCTGGTCGAGGAGTACCTGTCCGGTCCGGAGATATCGGTGGAGTGCGTCACTCAGCACGGCATCACCACCGCCCTGGCCGTGACCCGCAAGGAGGTCGCCTTCCCTCCGTACTTCGAGGAAGTCGGCCACACCGTCAGTGCCGGCGACCCGCTCCTGCCCGAGGTCGCCCCCGTCGCTGTTCAGGCAGTGCGGGCGCTGGGCGTGACGACTGGCGTCCAACACGTTGAGATGCGCCTCACCGCGTCCGGTCCACGCATCATCGAGGTCAACTCCCGTATCGGCGGCGACCTGATCGGGCAGCTCGTCCGCCTCGCCACCGGCCTCGCACTGCCCCGGATCGCGGCCGATGTCGCCTGCGGACGGATTCCCGACCTGACGCCCACGGCGCACAGCACTGCTGCGATAAAGATCGTCTATCCCCCGGCTACCGGCACCCTCTCCGCCCGCGACCTGGCGATCCACCCTGGTCCGGAGTCCCCGTGGCTGCACCAGGTGACGTGGCTCCGCGACGTCGGAGAGCGAGTCGTACTGCCGCCGGCTGGCAACCTCGACACCAGCCGGGTCGGCTTCCTCATCATCACCGCCGACAGCGCCGAGGCGGCCCAGGACTCTCTCTCGCGTCTCGCCGACGCCCTGACTGTGTCGGTGGCCCCGTGAAGCCTTCGCCGTCCTCCGCCGCCACAGAACCGAAACGCAGACCTGTGACTGTCCATCCGGGTGGGGAGCACGCCGGCCTTGTGCCCCCACCCAGCCCGGAAGTCCAGCACATGATCGAGGAGCAACCGTGCCCGAGTTCTACCCGAGCATCGGCGAGGCCGTCGGCGCCGCGATGCAGCACAACATCCGGCTCGCCCACGGCAGCGAGACGTCGGGCTCCGACAAGCCGCTGCAGGTCCGCCACCTGCCCCATCCTTCCTCCGACCCGTACTCCGTCCCTGGGATGATCGCCCGGCTCACCGAAACAGCAGAGCCCAACGAGGTCGCCGGAATCATCGAGGAGATCAACGGGGCGCTGGTCGGCGCTCTCCCGCAGCTGACCGAACTCGTCGCCGCCGCCGCCGACTGGACCCGCGTCCGTCTGACGTTCGACGACCCGAACCACAACCCCGCCTTCGAGACCTGGACGCGGCTGGCCGCCGCCCACGGCATGCTCCTGGATGTCCAGGAGCAATTGGAGGTCGCCGAGGACGGGATCGCGGCGTGCCCTGCCGAACTCACCGCCCCCCGGCACCACGAGATGGTCAACGTCCTGCGGACCAGGGAACTGCTCAGCGATGTCCTCGGCGCTGGTCCGGTCGTCCCGGCCCCGCCGACCCCCGATGGCACTGCGGAAACGAATCGGCAGCGCGCTGCCCGTACCTTCTCACCGAAGGCTGCCGCCCAGCGCACGACGTCACCAGTCGGCTCCACAGACGCTGCGCCGAGCACTCCGCCGCCCCGAGCCCCTCGCACTCGATAGCCCCGACCGCCGAGTCCCTTCCTGAACAGGAGCTTCCTCGATGATCAGCAGAAGAGCGCCGCGTGCCCCGCCCCCATCACTCGCCTGCGCTCGATTCCAGGACCCACCATGCCCACACCGCGTACCAGCGCACCCTCGACCACCACAGGGTCGGACGCGCTCCTCTACCTCCTCTTCGGCATACTCGGCATCGCGCTCGCCTTCGGTTCGCTGGCCTGGCTGAGCGGCAATCTCACCAACTCCCTTTTTGGTGAGGGACCTTGGTCTGCGTTTAGGGCCACTGACGCACTGCTTCATCCGGACGTGATGTGGCCGAACCTGAGCACCACCGCCCTGCTGGTCGGCGCGCGGATCATCCCCGGCCTGCTGTCCGTCTGCCTCACCATCCTCGGCCTGGTGCTGTGGATGCGCCTGCGCGGCGGCCCGAAGAACGGCCTCGCCCGGAAGACCGACCTCGCCCCGCTGCTGGACAAGGAGATAACCGCCAAGGCCAGGAGCCTGCGGCCGTCCTTGAGCGGCCGGGAGTGTAAAAGAGGTCGCCCCGGCTGACCGCGGTATCCTTCTCGGCACCCTCTCCCCGGGGCGAGCCAATGTCCGCGCGTCCTGGGAGGACGTGATCGTCGCGATCATGGCTCCGCGCTCCGGTAAGACCTCCGGGCTCGCGATCCCCGCGATTCTCGCGGCGCCCGGCCCGGTCCTGCTCACCAGTAACAAGGCCGCGAACGACGCCTTCACCGCGACGGTGGACGCTCGGGCCGAGGTCGGTGCGATCTGGACTCTCGACCCGCAGCAGATCGCACACCACCCGCGCGAGATGTGGTGGGACATCCTGGCCGACGCACGCGACCTGGCCGGGGCGAAGCGTTTGGCTGGGCACTTCGTCGCCGCCAGCGTGGACGAGTCGAACGGCTCCGACTTCTGGTCCACCGCTGCGAGCAACACGCTCGGCGCGCTGTTCCTCGCTGCCGCCAGCCACCGGCGCCCGATCACCGACGTCCTGGCCTGGCTCGCGTCCCCCGCCGACCGAACCCCGGTCGACCTGCTCACCGATGCCGGCCACGACGCGGTCGCGGCCCAGCTCCAGGGGACCGTCTCCGGCGCGACGGAAACGCGCGACGGAATTTTCGAGACGGCGCGGCAGTACGCGAGCTGCCTACTCGACCCGGACGTCGCAGCGTGGGTTACCCCCGCCAAGGATCTCCCCGAGTTCAAGCCCTTCGCGTTCGCCACGTCCCGCGACACCCTGTACCTCCTGAGCAAAGACGGCGGCGGTAGCGCGAGCGCCGTCATCGCCGCTGCAGCCGACGCCGTGATGCGTGCCGCCGTCGTCGTCGCCGAGCGCTCCGGCGGACGGCTGGACCCGCCCGCGCTGTGCGTCCTCGACGAGGCCGCGAATGTGTGCCGCATCAGCGATCTACCGGACCTGTACAGCCACTTGGGCAGCCGGGGTGTCATCCCGATGACGATCCTGCAGTCCTACCGGCAGGGCCAGCGGTGCTGGGGCGACGCCGGCATGGACGCACTCTGGTCTGCGGCCACCGTCAAGATCATCGGTTCGGGCATCGACGACGCGGACTTCGCCGACCGGCTCAGCAGGCAGGTCGGCGACCACGACGTGCAGACCACCTCGGTGTCGACCAGCGACGGCGGCAAGTCCACCTCGGTGAGCATGCGCACCGAGCGGATCCTGCCGCCAGATGCGATCCGCGCCCTGCCCAAGGGCAAGGCACTGCTCCTGGCCACCGGCATCCGGGTTGCCATGCTCGATCTCCGGCCTTGGTACAAGGAGCCGTCCGCCAAGGTGGTCGGCCCGGCTTCGGCCCGTGCGACGAAGGCGATCACCGATCGGGCCATCGCGAAGACCCACGACCGTGACGACTTCGGGTTGTCGGCATGAGCGCGCCCACGCCGCGTCCTGGGCGGTTCGCACGCTCGCCGGTCGTTCTGCGCGACGGGCATTGGTGGTTGGTCAGCGGGGCCGGCTCGATACTCGCCTCCGATCCGACGTTCGCCCGCACTCTGGACCACTTCGCGCAGGCGATGGTCGCTGCCGACCAGGCGGTCGACGATCTCCGTGCCCGGGAGAGCGAACCTCCCGCTTCTGATGCAGGTGGGCAGCGATGAACCCGCTGCTGGGCGCGGAGCAGGCCGTCCTCGGTTCCGTGCTGCTCGACCCGGGGCAGCTCTCGCACCTGGACTGGCTCGCTCCGGATCACTTCTACCGCCCGGTCCACCAGGCGTTGTTCGCCGCGTTGCGCAAGCTACGGGATGACAGCCACCCCGCCTTGGCCGAAGAGTCCGTACCGCTGACATGGGTGACCGATGCGGTCGCCGAGGCCAGCACCCACGTACGGGGGCTGACCACGGTGTACGCCCACACCCTGATCTCGGCCTGCCCGCGTCCCACGCACGCTCCGGTGTACGGCCGCATGGTGCTGGAGGGCGCGATCCATCGCAGCATCACGGAACACGCGATCCGCCTTCACCAGGCGGCTCGCTCCGACGCCCTACAAGGCGAAGTCGAAGGAGCCCTGCATTGCGCCGACGTCCTTACCGGCGTGCTCAGCGATCTCGCACATCGGTGGGGGACCGAACCGCGCGCGGTCGCACCGACTACTCCGCCAGCCACCGTCCCGGCCGTGCCACCGCCGGTTCGCGCCGACCAGGTCGCCGAGGACGAGCGGTTCCTTCTAGCCCTCCTCGCTGAGCAGCCGAAAGCCATGGACGAGGTAGTCGGCTGGCTGCGGCCTGGCGACTACGCCGACCCCGCCCATGGGCAGCTCTACCGCTGCCTCGGCGCGCTGCACCACCGGGGTGAGCCCATCGATCGGGTCACCTTGCTCTGGGAGGCCCAGCGGCGCGGGCTTCTGGCCGACGGAACGCTGTCCGGCGATCAGCTCGCTGATATCTGCGACGGCGTGGGCCCAGGCAGCGCCGAATGGCTCGGCGAGTTGGTGATGCGCTCGTCGGTCACCCGCACCGCGGCGACCTCTGCGCGGGCCATCCGGGCCTTGGCGGAGAACGCGGCTCTCGCCCCCGGGCGGCTCATCAATCACGCGTTGCATGCGCTCGGACCCCTTGATGAAGTGCGCGCCCGCTGGCGGGCGGCGAACGGCCACCCCGCACCGACGCCGACGGGCCCGGCTCCCTCGCCGACCGGGCCGCCCCCTGCGCAGGTGCACGCGGCGCTCGCCCGCAGCTCGCCGCGCCCAGTCCCGCCATCCTCGGCCCGGCCTGGCTCCGCCCCCAGCCCAGCCGCCGTGCGACCGCCCTCTCGCGGACACGGCTGAGCCCTCCCCCCTTCCGTCGTTCGTCCTCTCTATTGGGATTCACCGTGAACAACACTCCCGTCTCCGACGCCTTGGCCCTGCGTGCCACGGCCTCAGCCTTCGATGCCCAGCGCGGCAAGCTCCCGGTCCCCGGAGACCCCCACCGCTCGCCGAACAGCGTCGCCGTCGCCCGGCAGGCCGAATCGCTCGGGGTCGGTGAAATGCAGACCACCGTCGCGGGCCCTCCGCTGATCGGCTCGCTCTGTTCGGGGTACGGCGGGCTGGACCTGGGCGTCCAGTCGGCGCTCGGCGGCACGTTGGCCTGGCACGCGGAGGTCGATCCGAACGCCTCGCGCATTCTGGCCCGCCATTGGCCCGGTGTCCCGAACCTGGGCGATATCACGACCATCGGCTGGTCCACCGTTCCCCGGGTGTGCGTCCTGACGGCGGGCTTCCCCTGTCAAAGACGTATCGGTCGCCGGCCGTCGGGCCGGACTCAACGCCCAGACCCGCTCCGGGCTGTGGCTGCACGTCGCCCGTGCGGTCGAAGCCCTCCGACCTTGCCTGGTTGTGATCGAGAATGTGCGCGGCCTCCTCACCTCACCTGCCGGTTCCCCTGGCGACGTGGAATTCTGCCCGTGGTGTCTGGGAGACACCCCAGGTCAGCCTCCTCTGCGGGCACTCGGTGCCGTACTCGGATCCCTGGCCGACCTCCGGTACGACGCGAAATGGCTCGTGCTTCGCGCCTCCGATATCGGAGCCCCGCACCGGCGCGAGCGCACTTTCCTCGTCGCCTGGCCCGCCGAACACGCTGTTCAAGACGCCGACCAGCAACATCGCGAAGAACGGCGGCTCGCAACACCCCTCCAAGAGGAAGAGCGGAGGACACGGCCCGAACCTGGCCGACGAGGTGGAGTGGCTCCTTCCTACTCCGAAGGCGTCGGACGGAATCAAGGGCTCGCCCAATCAGCGTCACGGCAATGGGGACATGACCCTGCCGAGTGCGGCGGCGTCGCTGCTGCCCACCCCACGGGCCAGCGACACGGGCACACCGGGACGCCGACCGGGCAAAGGGTGGCGCCCTCCGCTGTCAGCAGTGGTTCTGCCCCTCTGGACGGAATCAGCTCCGGAATCCGAGGGGGCGACCAGCGATGGGGGGCGTACTCAGCCGCCATCGCCCGATGGGAGATGCTCACCCGCCCCGCGCCGCCGCCCACCGATGCGGCCGGACGCCTTCGTGCCGACTTCGTGGAGTGGATGCAGGGCCTGGAGCCCGGCTGGGTCACCGCCACTCCTGGGCTTGGACGACCGGCCCAACTCACCGCACTGGGCAACGGCGTCGTGCCGCAACAGGCTTCACGAGCAGTGCAGTTGCTGGCTCCGCCCTTCCCTCGCTGCCCTCGCTGCGCGACGGAGTAGCGCCCCACTACCGGGTTTTCCCGGCCGGACCAAATCGCGGTTCCTCCGGATCCTCTTCCTCATGTCGCCGTCTCACAGAGGGAGCACGCCCCCATGTCCGACACCAGCACGACCGCCCCCGACCCGGAGCCGTTCCGCGTCCCCGACGGGGACCTCGACGACCTCGCCAGCACCCTCGCCAAGACGATGGCTGAGGTCAGGCAGCACGGCGTCATCCTCGACCGCCTGGGCTCCGAGCCCGCTCCCGCCTCCGCCGAGCTTCCGGCACCCGACGGCGTTCCGGCCTCCCCGGTCGACTCCGCGCAGGAGGATGGCCCCGCTTCGGTGTTCATCCTCGCCCTGGGCGGTGAGGCGTACGCGATCGAGATCGCCGCGCTCAGCGACTGGGTGAACTACCTCTTCCTCCCGGTGTACGGCCGGGAGATCAGCACCAGCCGTCCGTGGTGCGAGCAGTGGCACGAACACCCCGAGGCAGTCGCCCGTCTCCACGCCCTCTGGCTCGCGTGGCAGCAGCTCACCGACGCCGAGGCCGGCCTGTCCGGTCCTTCGACGTGGCACCGCGACCACCTGGACCAGGCTCTGGTCCACCTCCGCGCTCCCGATGGCCCCTTCGCCGCGTGTACGACGAGCGCGACCCGGCCCAACCATCGCGTCCTGGCCACCCCCGCGCCGCAGTTTGGACTGGCAGCATGAGCGACGAACTCGACTTCGGTCTGGATGCCTTCGAGCCCGCCGACGAGAACTCGGAGTACGCGGAGCAGAGCTTCTGGGCCGGTGACCTCACCGTCCTAGCCGAGCACCACACCACCCCCAACGGCTCCCACAGCTTCGTCCTCGCCCACGACTCCTCGGTCACCTGGGGGCCCAGCGAGAATCAGATTCGGGCGATCAAGGTCGCACGGGATCTCAACCAGAACACCTTCACGTTCGAGTCGACCTACCACTCCACCAAGTCCTTCGCTCAGAACTGGCTGATCGAGCACGGTTGCCCGCCCGAGCGGATTTCCCAGGTCGGCGACGACTTCATGAAACCCGCCGATGATCGCACCACGAGTATCGAGCAGAGGCTCCGTACGTCGGGCGACCGGTACAAGATCCTGGACAGCCATACCTCGGACTTCGACCCATGCGAGACATGGACGTTGACCCGCGACTCCGTTGCTGTTCAGGCGCCGATTCGTGTCTTTCTCGAAGAGGGGGACTTCGACTCGCACACGTACACGGTGCGCGAGGGTGCCTTCGCCGACGAGGGCGCCGCCCAGCACTGGCTGGACGACCGCAGCACCCCGCTGCCACAGCCACCGGAATACCGCGGTGACGCCGCTGCCCTCCGGACCCGCGCTGCCCTCACCCGGTCGGCCGGTGCCTCCGCGATAACGAGCGTCGGCCTCGATACCCAGAGCGCTCCGTCGGTAGGAACGGCACAGCGACTGAGCCCTGGGCGGTCGATGTGAGCCGCGCCCGCTTCGCCTTCGCCGCACACCCCGACGCCATCGCCGACCTGCGGGAACTTCCTGACGATATGCGCGACTTGGCTCTGCTGGAGCTGCAGAACCTGGTTCACGGCAGCGATGACTGCCTGCCGTTGAAGGGTCGCCTCGCGGGCTTCCACAAGGTGTACGTCGATCCGTCCGTCTCCTACCGGATGGTCATCCAGTTCCGCCCGGCTCCTCCGACCTCGCACCACAAGCGCGAGATCTATCTCGTCGCCGCCGGTAGCAGGAAGGACTACGCGGTCTACCGCGCGGCGCACCTGCGCACCGGCCCCCACCAGGACACCGAGACAGCCTCTGCCTCCGAGGCGCGCGTGCAGGCCGCTCGCTCTCGCTCTCCACGCGCGGTCGACCAGCCGACTGCGGTCCCGGCAACTTCTCCCGCAGCAGTCCAACCCGCTGCTGCCGCTCCTCGAAAGGCTCCCCAGCGATGACTGCCGACCGCACCCCCCTGGCCCGTACCGAGCTGGCTGGTCTACTTACCGAGGTTGCGCACAGCGTCTCCGGCATTCTCACTGCCGAGTACCCGACGGCCGCTAGCCGTTCCTACCTGCACCCCGTGCTCGGTGCGCTGTCCGCCGGGCCCCGAGTCGTCTGCGAGCTGAGCGACCGGCTCGAAGGCTTCGTGGCCGACGATCCTCTCCCCACCACGCCAGCAGGTCTGTTCACCCTGGCCTCCTACGCCTCGGCGCTGGGATGGCTCACCGAGTCCCTCGCCGAGCTGACCGCCTCGGTCGACCGCATCTGCACACGCGTCGGCATCCCCACGGAGCCACCGGACCCGGCCTTCGCCGCACGGGCCAGCGGTGAGCAGAACAACGAGTTCGATTTCGGCTTCAGCGCCCTGGAGTTGGCCGCGATCCGAACTGCGGCCGAGGCCGCCGGCCTCGCGCCGGTCGACTACGTCGAGGTGCTCTCCGAGTCCCTGCTCGCAGCCTCCCGGATCACCGACGCCTGCATGGAGATATCCAGCGGCCTGCTCGAAGACGCCGCGTACGTCCTCGGCGAGGCGACCGACCACGTCTCGATCGGCGACGGACCCGAGAGTCTCCCCACCCTGGTCCGCTCCCTGCTCGCCCGGATGGAGGCGGCGGAATGAACGCGCAGAACGCCACCGAGCGGCCCGGCGCGGACCTCGTTACCGAGCTGCTCGGCGTCGAGAACTTCTGGATGCTGAACATCCCGTACCGCCCAGGAGAGCCGCTGTACGGTGCCGCGACACGCGTCATCGGGGCGGCACACGAACTCAACGAAGTGCATGGTCAAGTTGCTCGTGCGGCTCAGGCTGCCCTTGAGATTCTCGGACCCGTCAGTCGAGGCGAGTTCAACGGTTCGGCTCCCTCGTACGTACGACTGCGGTCTTCGGTCCGACAGATCGGACGGCTCGTCTCGCAGCAGAACGAATCCTACGAGCAGCTCAACGAGTCCATCTTCGCGTACCGCCAACTTATATCCGAGTCGAACAGCTCCCAGGTCACGCATGTCAAGGCCCATGAGCTGGACAACGATCACGGTGCCGGCCGGGACGATGACTGGGCGGTCTCGGGTGATCTCAGCCTCGGGGCACTCGAAGCCGTCGAGGCTGGCGAACTGCGATTCCACCAGAGCGCGGTCTACGGCTACATCTACCTCTCCGACGGACAGGGCCAGCGCCCCAACCCGGAGGTCTGGCCCGAAACCGTCCAACGGCTGGTCACCGACGGTCTACTCGTCCGGGACACCAGCGAGGGGCTGTACCGGCCTGGACAGCTCCTTTCGCTCACACCGCTGGGCGAGGTGGCCCTTCGAGACGCCCGTACGGCCACGCCGCGCGTATCCGCCGCCCTCAGCCGCAGCGGCGCTACCGCGATCTCCGGCCCCGGCGTCGAACCAGCCGCCGCACCTGCCACAGGTATGGCCCCCAAGCCGTTCCGTTCACGCTGATTTCCCCAGAAAGGACGCCCCATGTCCACCGCGATCTACACCCGCCACCTGGTCGAGCACCGGTACGGCCGCCCGCTGGAGAAGCTGCAGCGCGGCAACGGCTCCCGCCATTCCGACGACCCTGTCCTGCCCATCCTGCTGCGACGGCTCGACGGACTCGCCCAGACCGGCGCCGCTGCCCAGTCAGCCCGCCGCAATCTCGACGCGGCCTGGCAGCGGCACCGCTCTGGCGAGCACGCCCTCGACGATCTCGTGCTGTTGTACGCGACCGAAGTCGTCGACCTCGAACGCCAGGAACAGAGCGAGGCCGAAGCAGTCTGGGACCTGCTGGATGTCCGTCTTCTCCTGGACCACGCTCCTGCTCGACGGCCGTCGGCTCAACGAGCCGTCCCTTCCCCTGACGATCAGGACCTGCTGGCCGTCGCCCGCGAGGTCGCCGCCGGCCTGCATCGCCTCAACCGCGAAGCGCTGCGTCGGGGCCTGCGCGACCGCGGCATCCCCGTCAGCAACCGCCGCCTCGGGGCGGTGCTCCAGAGGCTCCGATCCGAGAGCGCCTACGGCTGACCGCTCGGCCGCATCGCAGATCCCCAAATCCCTTGACCAAATTGGAGTTCGGCCCATGTCCGCCACCCCTCAGTCTTCTACTGCCTCGATCGGCTCGGTCGATGCCCAGCGTGTCGAGGACGCGCTTTCCCTGATAGCACCGAAGTGGACCACCTGGTCGGCGCAGACCCTGGCACAGCAGGGCAGCCCCATGCGTGTGCGTGACGTCGCCGCCAGGCTTCCCTTCGTCAGCGAGCAGCTCGTCGGAAAGCGGCTGGCCCAGATGCACGCTGATGGACTGGCCACCCGAGTCGGCGACCGCCACGGGGCTCCATATCAGCTCAGCGCATTCGGTGAATCGCTGTCTCGGGTGCACCACACCCTTTCCGACTGGTCCCAGGCCAACCTCTCGCTCGGCGGCCGGGTAGCCGGTGCCGAACGCGTTGAGGACGCTGTGCGACGCCTGCACCTGCGGGATTCGACCGCCGTGATCCAGGTCCTCGACGCGGGCGGCCCTATGCGGTTCGTCCACATCGCCGAGGAGGCCGGCCTGGACAACGGCTGGGCTCGGCAGCGGCTCAACCGGCTTCAGGTCGACGGCCTGGTCGCTCGTACCGGGCCCCGCCACGGCGACCCATACGTCCTGACCGACGCCGGGCGGGCGCTGGGCCCCGTCTACGCGGCCATCGAACACTGGAGTGACCCCGTCACCGCACGGCATCGCTCGGTATCGCCGACCCCTGTCGCGACGGCTACCCGAACCCACACCGGCGTCCCGCTGGGGTCGGACAACATCCGAACTGCAGCGGCCCTGCGCCGGAGCGCCGCCGCGCCGAGCGCCCAGTTCAGCCACGCTCCGCAGCCGCAGCCGCGGGTGCCCGCAGCCGTCACCGCCCAGTCGACGCCCTCTCGGGGCCGGTGATCCGGGTGGCACTGAGAGCCAACCACGCCTCCCCGATGCCACAGCGCCCGCGTGCAGTCGAGCAGCCCTTTCCTCTCCGCACGCGGGCGCATTCCCCTTAGCCCGCGGAGTCTCGACCATGAACACCCGGCAGCCCTACACCCAGGACCCCTTCCAAGAGGTACTGGTCAGCCCCATGTACCTGGCCGGTTCCAACGGGACCGGAGACGCTGGCTTCGCCCCCGTGGCTCACTGGCCCCACCACTACCTCGACGACGGCCCCTGTCAGCTTCTTGTGACCTCGCCCGATCAGCGCATCCGTATCGGCTGGTTCGGTGACGACTTCGAGCTGTGGAAGATCACCGCCTCCGACGATCCACTCTCCGCACCCCGCTGGACGGCGACCTTCAACCACGTGACCCCGGCCGAGGTCGTCGCTGGCCTCACCACTGCCTTGGCCCAGGACTACGCCGAAGCCTCCGACGACACCGTGCGCTTCTTGACGGGGTCGTACGCACACTGGCGCGATGCCGCCCAGCCCCTTCTCGATTCTGGCTGGAAGCGGGACGGAAGTGCGGTGCTCGGTACCGTCGAGATAATCGCGCCGGACGACCAGGCAGGCATCCTCTACGACAAGCGCGGCTCCGGCACCGTGGAGCTGTGGGCTGGCCCGCCGGGCTGGGGTACGCGTGCAGAGGCGGTATTCACGGCCCGCACTCCGCACCATCTGATCGCCGCGACGGCAGCGGTCATGACCGACCCAGCCCCGGTGGTACGTGAGCGACACCAGATCCACCGCGAGGTGGAGCACATGGTCTCTCTCGCCCCCGCCGGGCTGCCCGCCCCCCAGGTTCCTCGGGCTCCTACCCCCCTGGACGTACGCCGCACCGCCGTCACACAGGCAGTCCACCGCGCCTCACGCTTTCCCCGGACAGCCGCCGATCTCCGGGTCATGGCCGCGCGTAGTCGTACCGGGGCCTCCGCACAGAACCGGTCGAGTAATCCTGTGCCCGCTATCGGCGTCAGGTCGCCGGCCACGCCGACGCCCCCACGCCACAGCCGCTGACCATCAACTCCGGTCCCTCTGGGACAGCCCTCCGCCCGAAGCACCATCCGAATGCCGGGAGTTCCACCATGCCCGACGCCACCGCGCTCGATCAGGCTACGAGCATGATCGAGAATGCCTGGGGCCGCCCAATTGAGGCCCTGGAATCGCTCGCGGTCCGCAGCCCTAGCGATGACCCCCTCCTGCGCTCGGTCATGCACATCCGATCGTCCTTGGTCGTCACCGACAACGCCGTGGCTGTGCACCAAGACCGTCTGCACGCCCTATCCCGACCCGGCCGTGTGCCGGCCTTCTACGACCTGGAACGGATTACGGGCTCAGCGGCGGACCTTCGCGTAGCTCAGGCCGAGAGCCGGACTTCCCTTCAGGCCATCAGCCACGTGATTGAAGCGCGTGAATCTGCCGCGACCGCGGGCCGGGCGCCGGCAGCCCGGCTGGCCCAAGCCGCTGTCGCCCGCTCGGGGCACGCTCCACGCGCCCTGGGCCAGTCACCCGATCAGCCAGCTCCTTCGGCCGTCTCCGGTCCGTCGGTGGCCGCACAGGGGCCGCACCGCTGATCGTCAGCTGAGGTCCTCGTCGCGGTGGGCATCCACGATGCGGGAGCCCACCGCGCGGGCCAGGTCCTCCAATGTCAACTCGACGCGACGCCCATCCGCGATCCGGTTCTCCACCACGGCGTCTTCGTCTCGCTGTCCGTCGGACTGCACGCCGACGGCCCACTGGCCGTCAGCGACCATCGCGATGTCGCCCACCGTCCACGGACGCCCGGCGGCGCGGATCTTGCGTTCCAGCCCGGCCCCGTCCCAGTGTCTGCTCGGCTCCGCCATCCCTGCTCCCCCTTCGGTCCCTTGCGGCCCATTGCCGCAACCCAGTTACGACAACCGCGTTCACCGATCCATTCCCGGCGTCAGCGTCTCCCACCGACGGCCGCCAGTTCGCCCACGGCAGACGTCGCTTACCGAGAAAGGACTACGTACTTCGGGACACCGCATGTCAACGTACGGGTGTTGGGAAAAACCGCAGGTCAACGAAGGGATCGTCCAACCGTGAACACCTCCCCTACCCTTCTGCCCGCCGTCGTCCGCCCGGCCGTGGAAGACCGTCGCTGGCTCGCCTCCGACCACTGCGCAGGCCCGGTGCTCGACCTCCTCGACGCCCTCGGCTGGGCGATCGTTGACACCCCGGAGGCCAACGTCCACGCGACGAGCCCGGACGGCCGCGTCTACGTCGGCTGGCTCCCCGAAGACCCCACCGCCTGGAAGCGCGGCATCGTCTGGCAGGTCCGAGTGCAGCCCACCGAAGGCGACCCGTGGGTGCAGGAGTTCGGCCTCTACACCCCCTCCGAGGCCATTGCCGGATTCCTGGCCGCCCTCGTTGCTCACCGCTGAACTTCGCTACACCTTCGCCGGGCGAAAACGGGACCAACCGACAGAGAGTTCCGACCGTGCGCATGCTCTTGGCCACCCACCCCGGCTACCGCCGCAAGTGCGCTTACGCGCGACGCTGCACCTGCTACTACCTGCCCGGTCAGTACGGCCGCCGTACCAAGACCGTCCGCCGCCGGGCCGCCCGCCGTGCCGAACAACGCCAGTGGCGACGTGACTTCACCGAATGACCGCACAGCCCCACTAGCTGTCGGCTCCGGCCGCCCGAGTGCCGCCCCTACCCCCGAGGAGTCCACCGTGCCCTTCCGCGCCCCACTCACCAACCACCACGTCGACGGCACTCTCTGCCCGGCTGACCACAAGCACACCAGCTCCGGCAAGCCTCTCCACCCCGACTGTCCTGGCCGCGCGTACACGCAAGCTATCTGCTCCTGCGGCGGCTGGGACATGAAGCAGTCCGGCAAGGGCTACGTCAGCGAGAGCCGGAAGCGGCACCTCGCCAGCCACGCCCAGGGGCCGAAGGTCCTTCGCGACCTGCTGCGTCTCGATGCGCCCTGACGCTCACGCATCAACCCAGCACTGCCATTCCGCACCGCTCTCGGAGGATCCCGTGCCCCACTATCTGACCGTCGGCCACCTGCTTCGCCAGCTCCAGGACCTTGACCCCGGCCTGCCGATCCGTCTTGCAATCAACCCGGACTTCCCCTTCACCCACTATCTCGGGGCGGAGGTCATCGTCCGGGACGGCAAGGCATTCATCGCCGACGATGGCCAGGAGGATTACCTCCCGGCGGCGGTCAGCGACGCTCTCGCCTGGTCCTGACCCATTCCACCGAGAAGACCCGGAGGCTCCTATCTCGTCGCGATCCCGCCCTTTGCCCGTCCTTCCCCTGCATGGCCTGGCCGTACGTCCCATGCCGAACGCCATGCGCGGCGCACTGGTCCAGAGCGTCTCCGCGCTGCCCGACGGGCCGCTCGACGTCTCCTGGCTCACCCTCGAAACCCCAAGACTCCCCCTTGGCCGCATCCGCCTTCACTGGGAGCCCGCCTCCCTCGCAGGCTGGGACGTCACCGCCCACCTGGGCCTGGCCACCACCGAGGTGCATCTCGCCTCGTGGCCTGCTGCCCCGGACGACTGGCCGCGTCTGGTCCGCCCGACCCTCCGCGAAGTGCTCGGCCTCTGCGCCGCCCTTGCGGTCGCGACCGCCGCCCTCGACCTCTCGAACCGACTCGCCCAGGTCTGACCGAACCGCAGAAGGCCGCCCCGTGCCAATCAGGCAGGGGCGGCCTTGCCGTTCGTCCAGCCGTGTGTTGCGTACGCTCATAATCGACGAACGAGGAGGACACGATGGCCGACGACCAGCAGCTCTGGGGGTACCCCGAGGTCGCCGCCCACCTGGGCATCAGCGTTGGGGCCGCCCGCAATCGCAAAAGCCGGGGAGCCCTGCCCGCTCCTGACGACACCACCGTGCCCGACCGTCCCCGCTGGCGACCCGCCACGCTCCAGAACTGGAAGCCAGTCGGCCGGGGGTTTCGCAGCGACCTCCATAGCGAATCAGCTTCTTCTGCCACTCCAGCATCATCCGAACAAGGAGCCTCGTGAACAGACTTGTCGTCGGGTCTTCCCTCGTCGCCGCCGCTGGAGCGGTCACCGCCATCGCCGCCGCTGTTCAGCACAACTACGGGATCTGCAGCATCGCCTTGTTCGCCGTCGCGGCCGGTGCCGCCGGTGCCTACCTGCTCAGCCGATTTGAGGACGCCGCGAACGACCGCGCCGTTCTCCAGCGGCTACGAGAACATCCCCAGCAACCTGTCGACGCCTTGGCGGACGAACTTGGACTTCGCCGCGCCGCAGTCCAGCTCAGCATCCACCGCTTGGCTCGTTCCGGCGAGCTTCCCTCGAACGCCGAAACCGCTGAATGACAGGCAGGTTCGCCCCTAGGCTCGGGGCATGACCGATTCGCCGATGCCCACCCCACCATTCCCTTCGCCTGACAACGCTGCGCTCCGAGTGGTCGTCAGCAATGCCCTCGCATCAGTTCGCAACGGCGAAGCGTCGGTCGAGGACGCCATCCTCCACGCCGCCGTTCATGGCTGGTACGAGGGTCATATCCAGGGCGAGGACGAGTGTCCCGGTTGCGACTTCCGAGGTGGGCTGCCGAAGAACGCGAACCGCGGCTAACCATCCTGCAACGCCGAGGGGCTCCACCAATGTGTTGGTGGAGCCCCTCGGCGTTTGGCGTTTCGCTCGTCTAGTCCAGGTAGGTGCCGGCGAAGGCCCCGTCGAAGCCGAGCGCGGCCAGGCCCTGCTCGACGCTGGAGTAAGTCGTTCCGTCCGGGATGGCGATCAGTGCGTCGAAGTCGGCTCGGCTGATCTCCGGTTCGAGCCACTGGTTGCTGCAGCGGCAGCAAACCCAGACGTTCCGTCCGTGGTTGATGAGTAGCCAGTCGCGGCGAGCGCGGCAGGCCGTGCACATCACCGGGATGCCACGAAGGGCCAGGGCACTCGGGTGGCTGAGGCAGCGCGTCGCGCCGGGGCCGCTGGGCGGCTGCGTCTCGTACTCGAGTTGCAGCAGGGGATCGGTGCCGGCGGGGAGGACGGGCAGCACGGGTGTCGGCTCTGCGGGGCGGTCGGTGGTTCTGAGCACGAGCGTCATCTCCCGGTCGAGGTGCTTCTGTTTCCATCCATAACAGCCGGTAGAGCTGCTTGTCCAGGGGTTTCTCGAAGGCCGGCGGGCCGGTCACCCGGCCCGCCGGACCCTCGTCAGCGGCGCGGTGGGCGGTTGCGTGGGTCGGAGGCGGTGGGGCGAGCTGCTGCCGTGGGTGCCGTCTGGTTGTTGGGGCGACTGGCCGGGGCCCTTGTCTGGCTGGTGCCGGCCTGCGGGCGGCGCGTCGCTTCCCCCGGGTGAGCGGGAAGCTGGGCAAGGCGGCGCAGTCGCCAGACGAGCACGTCGTTCACGTCGTCAGCCGTGTCGAGTTCGCGCATCTCGATGGCCTGCTGGAGGAGGGCCTTGGGGTCGTGGCCTGCGTGCTCGGCCTGGGCAAGTGTGGCGGTCAGGGCATCGGCCGTGGACGAGCTGTCTGCTCGCATTACCCCGTCGGGCAGTGCTGCGCGGATGGTGGCCTGGTGGGCGCGGCGTTCGGCTTCCGGTAGAGCGCGACCTTGGTCGTGTAGGGCCTGCATGGGAGTGGCAGCGGCCTGTCGGTAGGCGGCTCGCAGATGCTCGGCGGTCTGTCGGGAAGCGTGAGCCTGCTGGGCGTGTCCCCGGGCGGAGTGCCAGCGGGCGGCGGCGATCGTGACCAGGACCAGGGTGGAGAGGAGCATGGCGGTGGTGCCGCCGTCCTCGCCACGTCCGAGGGCGCTGCCGGCCTGGATGATGCCCCGGGCCGCCGAGCGGATCGCCCGCGTGTCGGCATGCTCCGCTCGGACGTGGCTGCGGGTGGCACGCTCGAAGGATCGGGCGGCGGCGCCCAGCTCGGCGCGGGTAGCGGCCGGGGAGGTCTGTGTCACCGCGTCCAGGAGTTCGCCGATCCCCACCAGTTGGCCTGCGGCTTCGTCGTCGTCGCTGTCGAGCAGGACGGCGGCGCGCTCGGCGATACCGGTGGCGTTGCGTCGTTCCCGGGCGGGCGGGGACCAGTCCGTTCGGCCGCTGGTCGCCGCCGGGTGCGTCGTCTGGTCAGCGGTGCCGTCGGCCAGTCGGCGGCGGATCTTGGGGAGTGAGAGGTCGGGGGCCAGCTTGGAGCCGGGGTACCAGATCGGTGCGCCGTCGCGGTTACGGTCACCGGGAAGCGCGACGTTGTAGCCGATGGCGTCGCCGGACGGGGCGTTTCGGACCTTCACGCGGAGGCCCGCCTCCCGGAGCCTGGCGAAGAACTCCTCTTCGGTGGCCGCCCCGGCGAGGGCTTGGCGCACGGCTTCGCGGAGAGTCTCGCGAGGGGCCTCGGACCGACCGGTGCGCTCGGCCTTGAAACGCTCCGCGCTGGTGGGGGACTTCGCTCCGGTGCCGTCGCCGGGCCTGAGCTGGCGGAACCCCATCTCCTTCTCGATGCGGCGGCATTCGGCCTGGGCCTTCTTGAAGTCGTAGTTCATCCTGGGACGGCGCAGGTCGCCTCGGACCATAGTGGCCAGGATGTGGATGTGGTCGTCGGCGTGCCGTACGGCGACCCAGCGGCAGCCGTCGGGATCGCCTTCGGGGGCGAGGTTGACGGCGTGGACCAGGCGGCGGGCGACGGTGTTCCATTCGGCGTCGGTCAGGTGTCGGTCGCCGGGGTCGGTGCGGACCGAGCAGTGCCAGACGTGCTGGGCAGGTGCCGTGGCGCCGGCCTGCTTGACCCGCAGGTCCAGCGCTGCGGACAGGCGGGCGAGGGTGACCTTGGGGTCGGGGTCGGGGCTGGTGTCTCGTCCGGGGTCGGGGGCGAAGCCGTCCCAGCTCCCGACGAGGTGCGCGTCGGTGTGTTCGTCGCGTTTGCCAGGGCCGTACAGGTAGACGAGCAGGCCGTGGGTTCGTGAGCCGCGTCGGATCTTGGGGACCATCAGAGTCGCTTCTTCACCAGGGTGTCGGCCACGTCGTCAATGCGGGCTAGGAGTCGGGTCAGGGTTGTGAGGGCGTGTTCGAGTTCGCCGGGCCTGGGCTGCCCCCCGGCGTTGTAGACGTAGGCGATCTGGTTGATGTTGTTGCCGACCCGTGAGAGGGCGGTGCGCAGGGCGGCCAGCTCGTCGATAGCGGCGTCTAGCTGTTCGTTGGTGTGCAGGGTGGTGGAACCGCGGGCGGCGGCGAGGCCGGCGGCGGCGAGGAATCGGGCGACGGTGACGCTGCGCTGCGCGGCGGCGACGGCGATCTCGGCTTTCTCGTCGTCGGAGAGGCGGGTGGTTGTCTTGCGGGTGCGCTCGGTCGGGTTGCGGCTGCGGCGGCGCGGCTTGCGCTCGGGGAAGGGGGACGTGCTGGGGCTCGGCTGCTCGCGGTCGCTGTGGCGGTCTGCTTCTCCCCCCGCGTCTGGCACCCCCTGGTGCCGGGCGTCTGGCTGGTCCCCGAGCGCCCTCGCTCGGGGACCAGCCAGACTTCCCCCGCCCCCCTGGGCGAGGGCAAGTGCGTACGACGGGCCGTAGGACCGTCGTACGCGACAACTTGCTCCGCCAGGAGCCGTCGTGGGGTCACGTTGCTGTCCGGCGGTGGTGACCACCGGATCGTTGGCCGTCACCGGCTCGTCTCCGGATTCTCCTGCCGCAGTTCGCGGACGAGTTCCTCGATCCAGTCCATGGCCAGGACCGGGTGGTGGAGGGTCCAGGGCCGACTTTCGCGGGTTCGCTGCACGGTCCAGGTGTTGTCGGGGGCGGACTGGGCCCGGTGCAGGTGGCCGCGCTGGTGCAGGACGGTCAGCCAGGAGTTGACCTCGGTGGGTGTGGCCGGGTGGGTGCGCATGGGGTTGCTCTCCGCTTCGTGTCGGAAGGATGTGGGGCGCGTGTCCGGGGGCGGGTGACCGGCCGTGGTGTCCGGCTCGGTCACCCGCCTCGTGCTGTCCTGTCAGTTCCGGCCGAAGGTGACCGGCTGTCCGTGCTGAGCGCGGAGCTGAGCCATCAGGGTGGTCAGGGTGTCGCTGGACAGCGGTATCTGCTGACCTCGGATCGCCTGGGCGACCACCTTCCGGGTCAGCTTGTCCTCGGCCCTGACCGCTGACCGGGCGATCTTCAGCAGTTCCTCGGTGTCCGGGTCACTCCGTCGGTCAGTGGCCGTCCGGGGGTCCCGGTCAGTGACCGGCGGCGGAGTGACCGGCCGGTCGGCGTCCGGCGCGTGGCCGTCCGGGTTGCCGGTGACCGGCTCGGTGCCGACCGCGCGGTCAGTGACCGGCGGCGCAGCGTCCGGCTGTCCGGGCAGGTCAGGGGCCTCGTGCGGCTGTTCGCGGTCACCGGCGACCGGGCTGCTGTCCGTCGGGGCGCTGTCCTCGGTCAGTGACCGAGGACTCGGGGCCTGCTTGTTCAGGACCGGTCGGAGCCGGTCGGTCAGGGCAGTGACCGACTGCCCGGCGCTGACCTGACCGGGCTGCGGCTGCTGCTGACCGACCCGGTCAGCCCGGGTGACCGCGATGCCCTCGGGCCGGTCAGCCTGACCGAGGTGACCGGCCTGACCGAGGTCCTCCCGGTCACTCTCCTTGACCGGGCCCCGGGCGATCAGGATGTACAGGTGGACCGCTCCGGCCAGCGCGAGGGGGGCGATGGTGGACAGTACGGCGACCACCGTGTCCCCGAGCCGGAGGCCGGTGCCGGCGACCCCTTCGTCGTTGAGCCGGACCGCGTGGAGGGCGTTGGCCCAGATGCTGGCTGCGGTGGCCGTGCCGAAGAGGGCCCAGACGTAGAGCCGGGCGCGCAGGGGCGCGTCGCGCAGGACCAGGAGTGCCCGGATGCCGTAGGCGATGAAGCCGTCGATCACCAGGGGGAAGAGGTAGGTCAGGAAACCGCGGACGTGGATGGCGACGGCCATCTGCTGGAGGGCGTCGTACGACAGCGCGCACCCCGCGCCGCCCAGGGCGATGACCACCACGCGGTCCCAGCCGGTGATGTGCGCCGTCTTCGGCGCGCTCGCGGTGCTCACGCCGCCGTCCCGAAGTCGTCGCGGCCCAGGCGCTCGCCGGTCTCGGGGGGCGGGGTGGTCTTCGTGGTCTGCTCCAGGTCTCGGTTGCGCAGGGCGCGGCGGGTCTCGCGGTAGAGCTTCTGAGCGTGCTCCTCGGTGATCTTCAGGAGCCAGGCCAGGCGCTGCTCGGTCACCCCGTGGCGGTAGGCGGCGTGGACGACCGCGCGGCGCTCCGCCTTGGTGAGGTGCACGTCTCGTCCGGCGATGGTGGCGTTGACGCGGCTGTAGTCGAGGCGGTTGGCGAGCTTCTCGTGCAGCGGCCCGCGCTCCTCTTCGGTCAGTCCGCCCCGGATGCCGTCGGTGTCGCCGCTCTCCAGGGCGGCGTCCAGGCAGACGCGGCGGACAGGGCACTGGCCGCACAACGACTTCGCGGCGGTGATCTTGTCGGTCTCGTCGGGCTCCGGGAAGAAGATTTCGGGGTCCACCGGGTTGTACTCGGTGCTCTGGCAGACGGCCTGGTCCTGCCAGGTCTGGTCGCCGAGCGACCGGTGGCGGGCAGGGCTGATCGTCGTGGTGGTCATGCGGGTTGCTCCGATCGCTCTCCACGCGCAGGGGCGTCGGCGGAGAGGTGCGCTGGGTCGGGAGGTGCATGGGGCGGCGCGCGGAGGGCGCGGCCCGGCGTGGTGGCCTGCGGCGGATCAGGCTGCGGCGCGGTGGCGTCTGCGGTCGACCGGCTCGAACTCGACCCGAGTGGTCATCTGCGCAAGGCGGGAGGCGATGCGGTCGCCGACGTAGGCCCGGAGGTCCTTGATCGCCAGGTTGGTGGTGATCAGGGTCGGGAGTTCGTAGTTGTACCGGCGGTTGATCAGCCGGTATGTCACTTCCTCGACCCACTCGCTGGCTTTGGCCGCGCCGAGGTCGTCGATGATCAGAAGCGGGCAGCGGCTGACGGCCGCCAGCTCCCGCTCGCTGTCCACCCCGGGCCGGGGCCGCAGGTCGGCGTACAGGTCGGCGGCGGTGGTCGCGCGCCAGCGCACGCCGACTCCGCTCTGTACCAGTCGCCTGACCGCCCCGTACGCCTGGTGCGTCTTGCCCGCGCCGACGACTCCGGCCATCAGCAGGCTGGGGCCGGTGGTGACCTGTCGCCGGGCTCCCACGCTGGGGGCGATGGCTGCCTCGGCGACGTCTCGGGCCCAGGCCAGGATCTGGGGGTGGTCGGCGACAGCGGCCTGGTAGCGCGGCGGCATCCCCGCCAGCAGGGCATTCAGCGGAGAGAACGGCTCGGGCTCGTCGACCACTGCGGCGACGGCGGCCGGGTCGATGTTGCGGGCGGCCAGGATCCGGGCCATCCGGTCCAGGGTGCCCTCGCTGCCGATGGTCTGCGGTTCGCGGGTACGGGTGCCCATCACAGCTCCTCGGCGTAGGCGGCGGCAGCGTTGGCCGGGTTGGTCCACGCCTGGTGAGCGGGCACGTTAGGCCGGATTCCCGGCCGCGCCAAACCGCCCGAGCGTGCGTTCATGGCCTCGTTGACCATGCTGGTCAGGACGCTCGGGTGCTTGGGGTTGGCCGCGAAGTTCTGCAGCCCGCCCCGGATGTGCTCCGGGGCGATGCCCTCACCCAGGAGCTTCTTGGCGATCCGCCCGAGGTGCCCGATCACGTCGCTGGGCGGACGCTCGTCGCAGGCAGCGATGTACTCGCCGACGAGTTGGTTGGCCGAGACCGTGGCTGCGGGCGCTGTGCGCCCCGTAGGGATAGAAGATCCAGGATCCAAGATCCTAGATCCAGGCGCCGAGCCCTCTCCGAGGTTTCGGGGAAGGTTCGGGGAAGCCTCGGAGAATGCCGCCTGACCTGCGCTTTTCGGGTCAGGGGGGCTAGGAGTGCCGGCCATGTCGTCGAAGGCGTCCTGCCGGACGGTGTGAGCCCGGTCGGCGTTGGCGTGAGGTGTCACGAGGGGCTGCGCGGGCAGATCGAGGGCTCGGGGAGCGTTCGGCGAAGCCTCGGCGAGCCCTCGCGTAGGGGTGGGCGACTCCTCGGCCCGCTTGGTGCAGGTCCCCTTGCAGGGCGCGCACCGGTCGGCACCGTGGTGCTGCGGGCAGGTGGGCAGTCGGGACTGGCTCGGCTTGTCGATCTTCTGGTGCGCGGACCAGGTCACGATGTGGAGGTACCGACGGCCGTCACAGCCGGTGTACCGGCAGATCAGGCCAGCGGTCGCGAGCTGGTGGAGGTCGTCTTCGACGTGGACCGAGGTGTGCTCGGCGCGCAGGGGCCAGAGCAGCCCGGCGATGATCGCGGCGTTGTCGCGGTGGCGGCCGTGGTCGTCGGCCTGGGTGAGCAGGCCGAAGAAGGTGCGCTCTGCCCAGACGCTCACTTCGGCGAGCGACTCGGAGACGAATGCCTCCGGCTTGATCGTTCGGATTCGCGCCATGTCAGCGGCCCCGACCGGCGGCGATCAGGTCGCTGCGGGTGAGGGTCGCGAGGGCCAGGTCGAAGGTGTGCGGCCGGGTCCAGTCCATCTCCGGCCAGACCCGCAGGATCCAGCGGGCTGCGACCCTCGCGGTCGTCCGCCCCAGCTCCAGGGTCTCCCCGGCCGCGTTCTTGACGATCGCGTGCGGGTGGGGCCACGCCTCCTTCGGGTCGTTCAGGCTGACCCGGATGGTGGCCGCGCCCGGAATCATGTCGGCGAGCTGGGCGGCGAGGCGGCGCTTTCGGTCAGCGTCCGGGCAGGCCGGGGTTCCGCTCGGCATGGCGAGCATGCGATACTCCGTTGTTCGTAGGAGTGCGGTGCGGCGGTTTTCGTGCAAGAAGCCCCGCCGCCCGCGTGATGTGAATTGGCGCCCTTCGGGGTGCCGGCCCGGCGCTTGGGAGTTGGTAGCTCCCGGGCGCCGGTTTGCTTTGCTGCGCTACGTCACGGACCGTGCGCTCGCATTCGCACCACCCCCTCCCCCCTGCCTTCCACCTGCTCGTTTCGCCCCTCCCCGGGCCGCTGCCCGGCGGGGGACCACGAACATACGTAGACACCCGCGGACAAGTCCATCCCTGGCGCTAACCCGTCGTACAAGGGTGGCGACGGCCGGTATCGAGGACGCTGCCCCAGCGATCGGTCGACAACAACTGGGTACCGAACGCGTGGGGACGTTGCGCGAGTGGCCGCAACAACGCAACATGCATAGAGGTCTCCCAGGGGCTGGCACACTTGAGGGTCGGGGCCGATCAACAGGTGCGATACAGGAACGTACGTTAGTTATGCGGATGTATCAAGCCTGGATTACAGTTGCCCTAGACGCCGCCCCGACCCGCCCGACCGCCCCGCCGCAGGAGTTCATGTGCCCCCACGTCAGTTCGACGGCAGTCGCGTGCGTGCTGTCCGCCGGGGCAGGAACCTGGGCCAGAAGGAGTTGGGGGCCGAGGTAGGCGTCAGCGGCCCCGCCGTCGCGCGGTGGGAGAGCGGTCAGGATTTCCCCAAGGGCGAGAAGCTCCCCGCGATTGCAGCGGCGCTCGGACAGCCGCTGGATGTTCTCTTCCCTCACGATGGCCCGCCGGACCTGCAGCTCCTGCGGTGCGACGCCGGCCTTAGCGTGGCGCAGGCTGCTGCGGTCATCGACGCGAGCCGCACACCAGTCAGCAACGCCGAATCCGGTCGGCGCAGGCTCGCCGACGCCTACGTGCAGCCGCTCGCAGTGGCGTACGGGGTGACCGAAGCGGAATTGCTGGCCGCCCAGGACTGCTCGTTCGGCCTTCGTCCCAGGACTTCGCGTGACGAGCAGGCATCCGCGCCCCGCACGATCGGAGAGAAGATCAACTATCTCCTGCGGCACGGGTACGTGAGCCAAGAGGCGCCCTCTGACGAGGCAATCGCGCGGGCCGTCAATGCACACGCAGGCAGAACGGCCGTCACCACGGACGACATCGTCGCCCTTCGCACGGGTGCCGCAACCGAGGCTTCCGACGCAGTGCGGGCCGGCCTAGCCGAGGCGCTTCAGGTCGACACCGCCCTCTTCCAGGACGATGCCGAGGTCAACCCTGCGGCCCGCGAGCTCCTGGAAGCGATCCGCTTCCTTGGCTCGATTCACCGAGGCCAGATCCTTGGCCTGGCTGCCCGCGGCAACGGGAGCGGCCTATCGGCCGAGATGATGGCCAACATCAACAACCTCGTCGGAGAGCTGAAGCACAAGCTGCCAGAGGTGGAAGACGGGGATTGACGGCACCCGGCAGCTCGCGTACCCGAGACGCTTCTGCTCGGTGGGCTGCGCGTCTGCTGCGGCCTGGTGGCCGAGCGTGGAGCAGGTCGGCACGCTGCGCTACAGGTAAACAGGAGCCGACACGGCGAAGGGACTATGACGTCACCCCATGATTAGGGTGACGACGCCATAGTCCCTTCGCCGTGTCGGTGGGGGCATGCGCTCGGCCGATACCTGGCTAGGACGCGGCGAGGTCCACGCCAAGAAGCTCAGAGAGAGCCGTGACCGTCTGCTTGGGGTCCTTGTTGTGCACTCCGGCGAGGCCGAGCTGCTCCGCTGCATGAACGTACGCTTCGGTGTCATCGACGAAGATGCACTGCTCAGCGGGCATATCCATAAGCTTGAGCGTGACCTCGAAGAGGCTCGGGTCAGGCTTGCGCATCAGGTGCTGCTCGGAGATCACAACGACGTCGTACAGCGTCTCCAGCTCGTAGCCCTGATACAGGTCCCACGGGGCCAGTCCAACGCTGTTCGACAGGATGCCCACCTTGATCCCGGCTCGCCGCGCCGCCGCAGCCGCGTTGATCAGTAGCGGCTCAGGGCGTAGGTCGCCGAAGATGCGACCCATCAGGTTGTCGGGGGCCACCCCCAGCATCTTGCCGGCGAAGTCGTTCCACTGGTCCTGGGAAACCGCTCCTCGCTCAAGGTCGCTCGTGATCCGGACGCCTTCGTCGTCCTTGTACAGGGCCGTGAGGCACGCGCCCTGTGGAAGACCCTCACGCCTCTCGAAGGCCAGCACAGCGGGCAGCAGGGGGGTGGTGAGCACGCCTCCGAAATCAAGGATGAGGCCGGTGCGGTTGGACATGCGGGAACTCCATTGCTGAGATTTCGGACGCCCATCCAGACCGGACAGCGCCACGGACTCGCCTGCTTAGGTGGCAGCAGTTCTCTGCGCCACGAGGCCGAAGTCCATTCATCAATTACTGGGCGGAGCAGGGCCTATCAGTCCGCTCAACCCACGGTACCAGCCCAGTTCGTGCAGCCGAGGGTGCCGAATCTCACTCGCGAAGCCCTCGCTCAAGATCAATATGAAGATCACCCCCGAGCATCCGATGGCGAGTCTCTGCTGGCTATTGATCCACTTCGGAATCCACTCCTGTGGACTGCTGGAGAAGCCTCTGCGCCTGATCCGTCGTGATGCGCGAGTAGGCGGTGCTGACTCGTACTAGCCATGCCGCTTCGCTGTCGGTATCAACGAATGGCTTATCTCTCAGGGGCGCAGCGGCTTGCGGACAGACTTGCATGGTGTCAGCGGCCAGAAGTGCGGCCCTAATCCAATATGCTTCCGCCGCCGGTTCAGGGTCAGAATGCGAAGCGGTAATGTCTTCTGCGGCGAACATCAGGTTTCGCGGAGCATAGTGCCGGAGCTTTTCGCAAGCGTCAGCGATATCCTGAGTCCATCGGTCTAGGCGGACGTCGATTGGGACTCGTATGTGCATGAGTTCAGCTATGCGCCGCCCAGGCGGGTACAGGCTAGTCCCGGGAAAAGCCTGTACCAGGTCAAACCAGAGTGGATAAGTCCTGTTGAGGGTCTGCCACGTCTTCCACCGGGCCACTGCCGCACGGGTGGTTGGAATACTCGCCCCTACGGCAACGATCAGAAAGAGCACGTCCATCCATATCGACGTGACGTCCACGAGGAACTGAACCGTCGAGGGTCGCAGAGGAAAGGCAACCGCGACCCAAAGGATGACGATACGTGCGATAGTATGAATCAGCCCCATCCACATCGAGATTCCCATCAAACCCAGCCCGACGCGCATGCTCGTACTTTCGGCCTGCCGCGCCGCCCTCGTCCACTGATAACCACAGACTGCGGTCGTGATGAGCGGGAAGAAGTAGAAGACGGTCATGTAAACCGCTACTCCCCATTCTCCCGCATGGTCGATGAGGAAATTCTCACTGGGCTTGTCGCGATGCACCACGGTGAAGAATAGGACCGTGAGTAGAATTACGCCTATCGCCCCCGCCTTGTACGAGGCGCGGGCTATCCAGCGCGAGACGGCGACGTGTCGAGGCACGACCGCCTCTGTGCTCTTTCCGTAGCTGGTGGCGACGTATGTCAGGGCTGCCATGATCGCTGCGGTACTGGCAAAGTGCCGAAGTAGGGCGCTCAGATCCACCACAGGAACGCGGTCGACAGCATCCATTGCCGCCGGCGTGTAGAGACACAGGGCTACGGCAAATCCCGCGTAGCCACCCCACAAAGCCCTGCGGTGAGAGTCACCATATCGAACCGCAGGAAATCGCCAGATAGCGATAAGGGTCATGACTGCCGCAGTCAGGTATTGAAAGTATTCGAACACGGAACCAGTGGATCTCTACGCGGGCTGCATTTTGTCGACCCGCAAGGTCGGTTGAGTGCAGACTTGACTGCCGATAAGGGTTACAGGGCGCAGCAAAAGCCGCTAGGTCAGAAATTGAACCCAGGTGCTCGCCAGGCGCTCGCGGCTACACTCGACGCCGTGGAGGAGCGACGGGGTGAGCAAGCGAGTTCTCCAGTAGGCTTACCATGTCATCTCCTGTGAACGACTGACGGCGGGCCAATCGCTTTATCAGCGAGGCCGACAGCTCGGCTTGCTTTTCCTCGGGGCTATCGAAATCGACTCGCCCCTGGACTAGCGTCGATGGAAAACGCCGAAGGACTTCCTGGCGGATTCTTTCAGGCACATATCGCTCGATCTCAGCAGCCGTCAAGCAAGTCCCGTGGTCCAGCCATTCGTGTACCAGCTCATGGAGAATTATGTGTTCGGTCTGATTTCGACTCGAACGCCGACGGTAAAGAATGATCGTGAACTCCGGCGCTTTGACCCGAAGGCCGCATGCTGCGCCGAGACCCCCGTCTGGGTCGTCCAGCGGCACAAGCCGGATCTGGCGGCCCAACAGGACTTCCATATTCCGCACCAGAGCCTCAACGCTGAAAGGGGTGGGAATAGGGAGGCCCACGAGCAGTCTCTCGCATTCCTTCACCAAGGCGCGCTGTGAAGGGCCTCGACGCCAACGCATAGTCGCTCCCTAGAGATTCCGCCGATATTCGCCGCCAGCTCAATCCCGATACTCGTACGCGAGGCGCTGGTAGCCAGGAGCTTGCGTCTTGGGTGCGTGGGGGTCGGCCAGCACACCTGTCTGCGCCTAACCCTACAAGCAGGAAACCGTGATCCACATGGGAGGGATGTGTAGCGAAGGTCACCTAGGTGCGATAGGCCACAAAGTGGGCACCAAGATCGAAATTGACCGACGGCCCTTAAGTGATCTTCAAATGACGCTGGGGCGAGACCCCCGACTACTCCGTTTTGTCAGGTGCATTTAACCGAACTTTGTCAGGTCCATTTTGGTCGCTGCGCGCGCCTATCGAAGGGATCGCGCCTCGGTCCGCGCACCTCAATTGCTTTTCTGAATGCAACTCAACTCCTTTAGGTGTTGGGCCGCTGGGGTTGTCAGACCCACGGGATACAGTCAACGTATGGGCAGTGTCATGTACTTGAGGAGCGCCCCGGGCGCTGACGGGCACACCGATTGGCGCGGCTTCGAGGAAGTCGTGACCAGGAAGGTGGCAGACCTTGACTCGGCAGCGACGGTCACTCACAACGCGCGCCTCAAAGGGCGGTTGAGCGGCATCGAGCGGCAGATCGACGTCTTGGTAACCGGAAGGCTGGCCGGGGCGCAGATAAAGATCGTCTTCGAGTGCAAGCGCTATGAGAGGTCGGTAGGACTCGCGACGGTCGAGGAGTTCATCGGCAAGCTCCATGACCTCGAAGCAGATCGGGGCGTGTTGTGCGTCTTCGGCGGCATCACAGCTCCCGCCTTCTCACGCCTCGCTCACGCGGCGCATCCGCAAATCGACCTCTACCTCTGGGAACGGCCGCGCCCCCGGTGGGAGGACCTGGAGGAGGACTTCGAGGAGGTCATCCTCAGCCGGGACCCGGCCACGCGTCGGCTGCTCTACGTGAACCCCAAGACCGGTTTGTAGTCGGCGGCGGCGAGCACCGCGGCCGACTGCTGCTCGGCCCAGGCTCGTGCAGTTCGATGCGCACGCAGTGCCGGCACCCCTCGGCGACGACGAGGACTTGCTCGAAGGCGGTCGTTCGTGGAGCGTCACCGACTGGGTGCCTCTGTACTGCGCTCTGACGGGCCGCCGGGCCAGGTCGGCCTGTCGGTTTTAAGGCAGAGCCGGGCATGCTCGGCCCTCCTTCGGCTTCAATGGGGCCATGGACAGTGCAGTGGTCGGGTTAATCGGGACTGTCGTGGGCGCGGTCAGTGGCGTGCTGGGGACGCTGGCTACGACCCGCCTCGGTGGTACGGAACAGCGGCGCACGCAGCGTGGTCAGTCCGAGAGGGAAGGCAGATCGATCGCCTATTCAAACCTCGTCAATGAGTGCAGCCGCACCTATCGAATCGGCTACGCCGCCCACGTGGCGGTTCAGGCAGTGCCAGGTGTTCAGCGGTCTCCCCACCTTGCCGACAGCCTCGCTGGGTTCAGGCCGGCCGTCGATGCCGCCCTCGAAGCTGTAAGCCTCGTGAGGCTGCACGGCCCGGACAAGGTCGCCCGCGCTGCGAACAACCTGGCCTCGGCCATGACTAGATGGTGCCGCGAGGTGGAGGATCTGTACGACGGCCAAGGAGACGAGCAACGGGCAAGCGAGGCAATGGAATTGTTCGAGGAGATGGAAGAGCGTTTCCTCACGTTGGGGCGAGAGACGCTCAGTCCAGAATTGGTGCGTTAAGAATCGACGGCCCACCCTTACCGACCACCCGTGATGAGCCCCCGGCCTGCTGGGCAAGGATGTTCGCGGCTCGCGCAAGATCGTCCGGGGTGTCGACTGCTACACCGTCGTCCAGGACATGGATCATCTGAACGGCGTGGCCGTGTTCGACGAAGCGCAGCATCTCCACTCCCTCGGCGCGCTCCAGGGGCCCCTGCTGGAGCTGTCGGAAGCGTTGGAGAGCTGGGCCGGTGAAGCCGTAGAGGCCCAGTTGACGGAGGTACTTCGGGCGGTCGCCCTTCGGGTAGGGAATGGGCTGCCGCGAGAACATCAGGGCCTCGCCCTGGGCCGCGACGACGACCTTGACGACGTTGTGATCCAGAACGGAGCCGACGTCGACCAGCTCGGTGAACGCGTTCACGGCGAGCGTGCCCGACGGCAGATGCTCCAGGGCCTCGGAGATCGCGTCGATGGCGGACGGCGATATGAACGGCTCGTCGCCCTGAACGTTGATGTACGCCTCGGCCGGCAGGCGCTCGGCAACCTCCGCAACACGGTCAGTGCCGGTGAGGTGCTCGCCGGTACGGATGCAGTCGATGCCCAGTTGGCGGCATGCTGCTTCGATACGTTCGTCGTCGGTCGCCACGACGGCTCCGTCGAGACGTTTGGCCTCCAGACAGCGCTCGTGGACGTGCCAGAGCAACGGCTTGTCGCCGAGGAGGGCCAGTGGTTTGCCGGGGAAGCGTGAAGCGCCCCAGCGGCAGGGTATGACAGCGATGTGCCGGCGCGGTGTGGTGCCGGTCGGTTGGGCTGTGGTGGCGGCCACGGCGTCCTCCTGGTACTCAGGTACGGGTGGGGGCTTCAGGCGAGCTGGGCGAGCTTGGCGCGGACGGTGGGTGAAGCGGCGCTCGTGAACGGCCGCCATTCGTAGCCGCCGACCTCCTCTTCCTGGAGCGTCACCGCGTGGTCTGCGTCGAGGCGGAAGGCCCAGCGGAAGTCCACGTGGTGGTGGGCCGGTTCGTCCTTCCCGGGGTTCGCGTCGATGGCGTGCACGTCGATGTCGAGGGGGACGTCCTCGTAGCCCGAGAACGGGACGACGGCGCTGGGCGGGATGCCGGCCTCCTCGTGCAGTTCACGCAGGGCGGCGTCGCGCAGTTGCCGGTCATCGGATTCGTTGTGCCCGCCGGGCGCCAGAGTCTTCCCGGATGCCTTATGGACGATGTGGAGCATGCGCCGGTTGCCGTCGATGAGGATGGCGCTGCAGGTCACGTGGGCGGGGAACGTCTTGCGGCTCGTGGGGTCGTCCGAGGCAGCGAGCGCGGCGAACAGCATTGCGAGGGAGTCGCGCTCGCCCGGGTGCCGGGCGAGGTATGCCTCGGTGACGGAGCGGATGTGGTGGATGGCGGGTGCCACTGCGGATCACCTTTCGAAGTGGTGGAGCCAAGTTCTGGCGATGGCGTTGCGGTCGGACGCCGACATCTCGTGCAATCCGGGCTGGAAGCGGGCGTGGCTGAGTGCGGCGGTGGCGGCGAGTATCTCGGCTTGGACGAGGTGGATGTACGCGCCGACGGCGGCGCCGTGCACGAAGTTGACGGCACCGCCGTCGGCGAGCACGTAGAAGTAATGGCCGGTGACCTCGTATCGCGTCACCTGGGGCCCAACGGGGCTGCGTTCGTAGAGCTCGTCAAGGCTGCCGAGTTCGAGTTCATCCTCGGAGGAGGTCACCGATCCGAGGTACGCGCCATTGCGCAGGGCGGCAAAGTCTCCGTGCCGCAGGGCGAGATTGCCGGTGGCGCACAGGACGAGTTCCGCGTCACGGACGGCCTCGGTGGTGGATGCGCTGGTACGGAAGCCGAGGGAGTGCGCCTGGACTCGCTTGATCGGATCACTGTCGTACACGGTGACGCGCAGGTCTTGGGCGCGCAGGGTCTGGGCGATGGCCCGGCCGATCTTGCCAAAGCCGATGACGCAGGCGTTGCGGCTCGTGAGGATGTCCCCTCGGGTACGGACGAGGGCGTCGGTGGAGAAGACCACGGAGCGGCCGACGAGGTGGTCTTCGCAGTCCTTGAGCGGCGATCGGGCCACGGACACTACGGGGCACGGTAGGGATTCGAGCGCCGCGTACCGCTGGTGTCCGTTCTCGGTGTCCTCGACGACCCCGAGGATGCGACCGTCAAACTTGTTCACGAGGGTGTGGAGGCTCGCCGCGAAGTAGCCGCCGATGTCCACCAAGACGACGTCCCTGCCGCCCACCGTGTCCTCCAGATAATCCAGGGCCTGGGTCTCGTCGATGAACCGCTCCCGGGTGAGGTCGTGCACCGGGAAGCTACGGCGGACGACGTCGAGGGTCGGCCGGTGGATCGACCGGGGCTTGGGTAGCACGGCGCCGACCGTGGACACGGCGGCCATGGCCCGCAGAAACGCGGGCCGCTCGGAGAGCAGATGCGTGATGACCAGCGTCGTGATCGCCTCGCCCGCGGGGAACTGCGCGGTGATCTGCCGGAAGAAGGCGTCCAGCCGCGCTCGCTCGGGACTTTCCATAGCGTCTCCTCTCGGGCTCCGGGTCACGGGGCTATGCGGCTCGGCTGTAGTTGGGGAGCTGGGCGGCAAGGGCCTGCATATGAGCCCGCAGCCCGTTGTGGAGGTCGACGCGCGGCTGCCAGCCGAGGACGTCTCGGGCACGGCTGGGGTCGGCGCGGGTCAGGAGGACGTCACCATTGCGCGCGTGGTCCTCCTGGAGCTGGATGTCGCGGCCGGTGAGACTCGTGACGATGTTGATCACTTCCAGCAGCGACGCGTTCGACCCGCCGCCCACGTTGATCGCGCCATTCGCCGTCGGTACGACGGCGGCGGCGATCGTGGCGGCGACCACGTCGTCGATGTAGGTGAAGTCGCGTCGCTGGTGGCCGTCTCCGTACAGACGGAGCGGTTGTCCGGTCAGGGCGGCCTGCAGGGCGCGGTGGGTGAACATGTCGGGGCGCTGGCGGGGGCCGTAGACGGTGAAGTACCGCAGGGCGACGACGCTGGGGCCGAGGGGGCGCTCGGCGTAGGCGAGGCAGAGCTGTTCCTCGGCCAGTTTGGTCACGGCGTACGGGGAGGCGGGCTTCGGCCGGTCGGCCTCGACGCTCGCACCGCCGTCGGTCGGGCCGTAGATGCTGGAGGAGGAGGCGACTACCAGTCGCGGGACGCCGAGGCGGGTGCAGGCTTCCAGGACCCGGTGGGTGGCCAGCACGTTGGACGCGACGTAGTCGCCGAACCGCGGCCCCCAGGACGGTCGTACGCCGGGGATTCCGGCGAGGTGGAAGACGGCGTCCGCGTCGATCAGGAGGGGTTCGACCGCGCAGTGGAGGAGGTCGGCGGTGACGTGGTGGTATCCGGAGAGTCCCCGCAGGGCGGCGAGGTTGGCGGCGGCCGTGGGGTCGGTGGACGGGTCGCGGCGGTCGACGCCGATCACGGTGGTGCCGGCCTCGACGAGGGCGCGGGCGAGGTGGGAGCCGATGAATCCGGCGGAGCCGGTCACCACGGCTCGGCGGGGTGCGGCGGCGGTCGGGGGCTGCTCGTGCTGCGGCACGGGAATCTCCAGAGAGGTGTGGTCGAAGAGGGCGAAGGTCAGGTGAGACGGGACAGGACGGTCCGGCCGTGCGCGCTCAGGGTGAGGTCGTTCTCCTTGTGGCCTTTGACCAGGGCGGTGGCCGCCTCGATGGCGCCGAAGGATTCCAGGAGGCGGCGCTCGGAGCCGTTCAGCGGGCGACCGTACCCGTCGAGGAAGGCGGTCCGGAGGTGGGGCGCGGCCTGCCAGCGCCGGAATTCGAGCCGGGCGAAGTCGCGGATGCGGGCGTCGCGTCGCATGTGCTCGAAGTCGTAGATGCCGAAGGCGTCGCCGATCAGCCAGTTGCGCGGCTGGTAGTCGAGGTGGCAGACCGCGCTGTCCATGAGGCTGTTGTCCAGGATGGCCGCGTGGTGGTTCAGCAGGTTCCGCTCGGCGGTGTTGATCAGGTCGGCGTGAACAGCCTGGTCGATCCAGCCCTGGAGGCGCTGTGCCAGGGCGGCACCGACGGCGCCGCCCTGGGGCATGGAGGTGGCCCGGTGGAGCGCGCCGAGGACGTGGCCAGCTTCGTGATGGGCCAGCTCCTCCTCGGGTGAGCCCGGTGCCACGGTGTCCGCTCGATCGCCCGCGAGCGCCGTCAGCAGGAGGGTGCGGCGGGCGTCGTATCGGCCGACCAGCGTCGGGGCGTGGCCGCTCAGGTGGGTTCCCCACGTTCGGTAGGCGTGAAGCTCCCGCGCATACCGGTCCTGCTCGGCGTGCTGCTTGGCGACGAAGTGCCGCCCACGGGCGTCCACCACCCGCACCACCCGGGGAGGAAGCAGCCGGTCCGGCACGATCTCGACCGCCCCGAGGAGGTCGTGCGCCAACTGGATTCGCGGGTCGTCTGTCACCGTGGTCACGAGGAAGCCTCCGGCGCGAGGTGTGCGGTGTCGTTGTGCCGGTCGAGCATCCAGCGGGTCTGTCCGAGCCGGTTGTGGTGCTCCTGCCAACGGGTGATGGAAGCGTGGTTGACCGTGAAACCCGCGGGAGAACCGATCGGGATGTCCAACAGCAGCGTGTGGGCGGTGATCACGATCTCGCCGTGAGCCGCGAAGAGGATGCGCTGCCCCCGGTGCTGGTCGATGATGTCGCGTAAGGAACTGCCGGCGCGTTCCAGGTAGCCGTTCCAGGTGTCGGAGCCAGCGGCCCACTGTTTGTCCGGGTGAGCGTGGGGGCCGCCGTCTGCTGCGGTCTTGACGGCGGTCCAGGGCTTGCCGTCGGCGTCGCCGTGAACGGGTCCGTCGAGGCGTTCGTCGGTGGACATGGGTATTTGCAGTGCCTGGCTGATGATCTCGCCGGTCTGGACCAGGCGGATCCGCGGGCCCGTGTACACGAGATCGAAGGGCTGGTTCTGGTGCTCGGTGGCCAAGCGACGTGCCGCTGCCTCGACCTGGGCATACCCGAGGTTGGTCAGTCCGGTGCAGGTGTTCGGGCCCCCGACGAGGCCGTCGGCGTTGCACTGGGCCTGGCCGTGTCGGACGAAGACGAGTTCGGTGGTGATCATGGGGTTCCTCGGAGGTGGGAGCGGAGCGGCCAGCTGTAGCGGTAGCCGTTGCGCCCGACGTACGGGGCGTTCAGCACGGCGTGCAGGGCCAGGAAGCCGTCGAGGCACTCGCGGCCCGTGGTGCCGAGCCGGGCACCGTAGCTCCCGGCAGCCGCGTTGTACGCGAGCAGGGCAGCGTTGACGGCTTGGTCCGTGAGAGGCCCGTAGGTCAGGTGGAGCGTCGCGATGAGTTTGGCGAGGTCGTATCCCAGCGGGGCGAGGGACAAGTCGTCGGTGTCGACGGTGACGATGTCCCCCGTGCTGGTGATGATGAAGTTCCGGGGGTTGCTGTCCTTGTAGAAGGCCCATGGCCCCCGGGCGGTCTCCTCCAGCAGGCCGAGCACCGCGTGCAGAGCCGCCTTGTTCGGCAGGTAACCCTGCTCGTGGCGACGCCGGAGCGCGATCTGCCGGGGGCCGAGGTACTCGTCGAACGTCGTGCCGTCCTGGAAGTGGTGCGGGATGCCGAGCGACGCGGACTGCAGATCGCTGGCCCAGGCGGCACCGTGTGCGTGGCCCAGCAGTTCCGCCATACGCGGGAGGTCCTCGGGGCGTACGGGGCGGCCCTCGATCCGCTCGAACGTCAGGCTGTCGGGTCCGACGGTGTAGAGCGCAGGCTGCTGCAGCGGCTTGGCGTGTTCGTTGATCCACCGGTAGTGCCGCACAGCCTTCGCCGCGCGCTCAGGTGTCGCGTAGTGCTTGGTGAACGGCGGGACGGTCATGGCTGGCGCCCTTCGTTCGGCTGGGCGACGACGAAGGTGATGCAGGACCGGGTGGTCAGCGGCTGGTCGGGATTGAATTCGTGCAGGGTCGCGGCCAGGGCCCCGGGGTTGCCGTACAGGCCGGGCGCGAGGTCGTACTTGGGGTTGGTGGCCAGGTACTGCGCCGTGTGGTCGTGGCCGTCGAAGGTGAAGGAGTGCTCCTCGTCCAGGACGGCGATCACGTCGAGCGCGGAGGCGGCCAGGTCGGCAAGGTTGCGGCTATGGGCTGCGGTGTAGAGGCTCTCGTGCTGGTCGGCCTGCGGGTCGAGGCCGGCGGAGGCGACGAGCCGGTCCATCTCCTGGTAGCTGTCGAGGTCCTTGGTGACGAGCACGGCCAGGCCGCCGGGTGCAAGGATCCTCGCGATTTGCGCGATGACGTCCTTGGGCTGGGGCGAGTGGTAGAGGCAGAAGGCGGCGACGGCGACGTCGCACGATCCGGCGTCCAGCGGGAGGTCGTGGAAGTCGCCTTCGACGAAGTCCACCGTGGTGTCCGGCAGCTCCTTGGCGCGCTCGCGGGCCTGGGCGAGGAGGGAGGGGGCGGCGTCCAGGCCGACGACGCGCTGCGGCCGGAGCTGCTCGGCGATGACGAGGCTGCTCGTACCGCGTCCGCAGCCGATGTCGAGCACCACGCCGAGCCGGTCCGGCCGCGCGTGGTGGGTCTGCACCAGGCTGACGATCGTCTCGGGCACAGGGTGGCCGGAGGTCTTCGCGCGCATCAGGGCGCTGGTCCGCCCGGCCAGCCGGGCGGCCTGGCCGTACAGTTCCCGCTGCCGGGCGGGGTCCAGGAACGGGTTCGGCTCGGTCATGCCGCACCCCCGGTCCGGGGGCGCGGGCCGTTCAGGACTGCTCGGCGGCCACCTTCTGCAGCCAGCGGCGCGTCTGGCGCCGGTTGGCCAGCAGCACCACGTCCGCTCCGGAGCCGAACTCCTCGATCTTCGCCATCACGCGGGGTCGCATCTTGCGCCGGTACGTGGCGACGTACTTGATCACGCCCCAGTGGATGCGGTTGTGCACCCCGTTGCCCTTGTGCCCGGCACCGTGCCGGATCTGCCGGGAGAAGATCCCGTACAGGGCCGCCACGGTCGACACGTCCATCAGGACCACCGAGTCGCAGGCTTCGAGCCGCACCTGCAGCGTCGAGTTGTAGTTGCCGTCGATCACCCAGCGCGGCTGCGAGACCAGCTCGCGCTGCAACTCGGTGAACTTGTCCATGGGCAGCGCGTTCCACTCGTCGTCGTAGAACGCGGCGTCCAAGTGCGTCACCGGGGCGTCGAGGATCCTGCCCAGTTCGCGGGCCACGTGGGATTTGCCGCTGCCTCCGCAGCCGACGATGGCGACCTTCTTCATGGTGCTCCAGCGTAGAGAGGTTCGGGTGTCCGGCGGGCCCATCCTCCCGGACCCGTCCGGATGATCCAGACGGCATGGCTTGTCGAGGGGCGCGCATCAGGCAGCTCCCCGCTCGGTCGCGGTGGCCTGGACGAGGCCGTGCAGGACGGATTCCAGGGTGTCGACCTGCTTAGTCAGGCCGAACAGGCGCAGGCGGTCCACGCATGCGGCAATCAGGTTGGCGTGCTGCTGGGTGCCGGCTATCTCGCGGAGATGGGAGATGCGTTCGGTCACGCCGTGGCCGGAGCGCACGACCAGCTCCTTGGGGACGAACCGGTCGGCGAAGCGGATGTTCGCCGGTACCAGCGGCAGGCAGCCGGCGAGCACGGCCTCGAAGATGCGCTGGGTCATCTGCCCGACGGCGGCGTACCGCTCGGGCAGCATGAGCACCGTGGCCAGGGACCGCCCGTAGACACCGGCGGCGGCCTCGAACGGGATCCGGCCCACGAAGCGAACGTGCGGCCAGCGGTCGGTTTTCGTCCACTTCCCCGCGACCAGGTGCTCGACGTGGGCGGCGGCCGGGGCGAAGAAGCGGTCGAAGGAGTCGTCGCGGTCGTACTGGTTGCCCACGTAGCCGAGGACCAGATCTCGCGGCTGTGCCGCGAGGGCCACGGGGTCCGCCTGGGTGAGGAGGTCCTCAGCGACGGGGAAGAGCAGTGAGTGCGCGCCGAGGGTCGGGGCGAGGGCGGCCTCGCAGACGCGGGTGTGGGCGGTGCGGCGCCACACGCTCTCGGCTCGCAGGGTGCGGTCCTTGTCCCAGATCACGGTGGGTATCTGGTGCCGCACGGTGTAGTGGTTGATGAGCTGGGCTTGGCGGTGCAGGTCGCAGGTGTGCCCCTCGCTCCCGCACGGGGTGGTGTTGCGGCCGGGGATCGCCCAGCGCCACTCCAGGAACAGGACGTCGAGGCCCGGCAGCCCCTCGTTGAAGGTGTACGCGTCGTCGAGGTTCTCGCCGACTTCGAGGCGGTCGCGGTCGGCCTGCAGGAAGACGATGTCATGACCGCGGGCGAGGAGGGCGTCGATGAAGGGGCGGCGGTGGCTGCGGCCTCCGTCCGGGGTGTCGGTGACGCCGTTGCCGAGGAAGCCCCAGAAGCTGTATCCGATCTTCACTTGGTGATCCACCGCCCTTCGAGGAGCAGGGCGTCGAGCCCGGAGTTAGCCAGGCAATCCAGGGCCATTTCCGGTGTCCCGCAGATCGGCTTGCCCTTGACGTTGAGGGAGGTGTTGATCAGCACGGGCACCCCGGTGCGGCGGCCGAAGGCGGTCAGGACCGCGTGCATGAACGGGTTCTGCGACCGGGTGACGGTCTGCAGGCGGGAGGTGCCGTTGGCGTGCACGATGGCGGGCACCCGCTCGCGCGCCGTGTCCGTCACGCCGGAGGCCATGGACATGTACGGCGCCTGCTGGCCGAGGGTGAAGAACTCGTCGGCGTGCTCGGCCGGGACCATGGGGGCGAAGGGCCGGAACGGCTCGCGGAACTTCACGGTGGCGTTGAGCCGCTCGACGACGCCGGGCTCCAGCGGGGAGGCGAGGATCGAGCGGTTGCCCAGGGCGCGCGGCCCGGCTTCGACGGGCCCCTGGAACAGACCGACGATGGTCCCGTGGGCGAGCTGGTCGGCGAGGAACTCCGCGGTTTCGATGCCCAGGGTTTTCTGGTGGAGGCCGGGCCAAGGAGCGAGGTCGAGGGGCTGGTCCTCGTAGGACGGGCCGAGGTAGCAGGTGCGGGCGATGCCGGCGAGCGGGCGCGGGCTGCGGACGTCGACGTGCACGGCGAGCGCGGCGCCGATCGCGGTGCCCGCGTCACCGGGCGCGGGCGGCACGAACACCTCGTCGAAGATGCCAGCCTCGATGATCTTCCCGATGCTCACGCAGTTCGTGGCGACACCGCCCCCCACGCACAGACGCCGGGAGCCGGTGAGCACGCGGGCGCGACGGGCCAGGTGGACCATGACCTGCTCGGTCCGCTCCTGGAGGGCCGCCGCAAGGTCCTGGTGGACCTCGGCCAGGGGTTCGCTGGGGTGCCGCTCGGGGCAGGTCTCGGCGATGAAACGGCGGGACGTGCGCTCGTATCCCGACGTGAGGGTGCGCGCGGGGAAGTAGGCGGGGTTGATGTGGAAACCGGTCGCGGTCGTGCGGACGGCATCGGCGAACAGGTGGCGGAAGCGGGCGGGGTCGCCGAGAGCGGCCAGCGCCATGACCGTGCCTTCCTCGTCGCCCCGGCGCCAGCCCAAATGCTCGGTGACAGCGCCATACACGTACCCGAGCGAGGCCGGGTCGTTGATCGCTTCCAGAGTGTGGGTGACTGGGCGGATCGCGGTGTGCCCGTGGGCGATCGTGGTGGTCTGCCGCTCGCCGAGGCTGTCGACGACGAGTACGGCTGCCTCCTCCCAGCCCGAGGCTGCGAAAGCGGTGAGCTGGTGAGCGCGGTGGTGCAGGACCGGCACGACGCGGGCGGCGGGGAACTGCCGGCCGATCACACGCAGGCGGAGCTGGGTGCGCAGAGCCACCTTGGCGAATCCGTGGGCTCGGGCCAGGGCCCGTCCGCGGGTCGCCGGTGAGAGCGCCAGCCGCAGGGCGGCGGGCGACTCGGCGAGGTAGCGGGCGGGCTGGAAGTTGTAGGCGACGGCGTCCACGTCGGCGGCGGTGAGCTTGGCCTGGCCGAGCAGCCACTCGATGGCGCGGGCCGGGTAGAGCTTGGTGTGCTTCTGCTCGGAGAGGCGTTCCTCCTCAACGAAGCCGATCAGTTCGCCGTCCACCAGCAGGGCCGCCGACGAGTCGTGGGTGAACGAGCACAGGCCGAGGACGACCGAAGGGGTGCGCTTCACGGCGGCCGTCACCTCGACCCGGCGGTCGCGGCGGGCTTCGACGAGCGGCGCTCCAGCTCGCCGTACCAGGCGGTGAGGGCCTGGCCGAGAGGACAGTCGATCCCGTCGGCCGCCCGCCACGCCTGCTGGCGCTGCCCGTCCTTCCACAGCCGGTAGCTGCGCAGCGTCTCCGCCATCGCGTCCCAGCCGGGGTGGCCGGTCACGTCTCGGGCCTCGACCTGGTCGAGCAGGGCGTCGAAGCCCGTCCACGGCGTTCGCAGGTCGGGCATGACCGGGCTCGCCACCAGCGAGGTCAGCTCCTCGGCCCGCTCGACGTGCTCCTCGTAGACGTGAAGCGAGCCGACGTGCAGGTGGAACTCGCCCAGCTCCGCGTCGAGCCATCCGGCGACCAGCTCGTGCAGCACGGTGTAGAAGAACACGTCGTACGGCATGCCGATCCACACGTCCTGGCCGCGCATCACGGTCGCCATGTGGAGACGGCCGGCCCGCAGGTGAAAGCGGAAGGTGAGGGTGCAGGGGACGTCCTTGTGCCCGGCGGCGTCCTGGGCCGGGTCGTAGAGCTGGATCAGGGCCCGCCGGGAGTCGGGGTCCTCCTTGAGGATCTCCACGACGCGGGCCAGTTGATCTACCTTGCCGCCCCAGTTCCGCATCCTGGGCCCGTACGCGCCGAGAAGGACGCCGTCGTCGGCGTACTGCCGCAGCCGCGCGTTGTAATCGAAGATCCACGGGGCGTCGGAACCGGACAGGTGCCAGACGGTCTCGGCGACCGCGAAGGCCGGGTTCACGATCCGGGCCGGGGGTGCGTAGAGCAGGCGGGCGCGCGGTTGGGTGAGCAGCATGTGGACGTCGCGGACTTCGCGGGTGGCCATGCCTCGGGGGCTGACCTGCTCGCCGGACTTGGCCAGCATGATGGCGCCGGAGAACAGCTCGGCGATGCTGTCGGCGGTGAGGTGTGTCATCGGGCAGGAGCTCCTTCGCCCTGGGGCGACGCAGAGGCCGCGCTCGGGGCATCGTGGTGGACGGGTTCGGATGATCTGGCGCCGGTTTCGGCGCGCTGGGTGATGAGGCGGGCGACTTGGGCCGCGCTGTCACCGCGCCACCGGCACACCGCGTCCAGGGCCGTCTTCGCGACGGGCGGGCCCGGGTCACGCAGGGCGTCGAGCGCTTCGGCGACGTCAGCGGTGTTGTGGCAACGGGTCGCGAGGCCGTGGCCGGCCAGGTCCAGCGTGCGTTCGCCCGGCGAGCCGATTTCGAGGACCGGGACGCCGAGCAGCGCAGCCTCGATCCCGCACGTCGAGTACGCGCTCGCCAGCGCATCGGCCCCGGCGAGGCAGCCCCGAGCGCCGACCCGCGGGTCGGCGACGACCACCGGCGGGCCGCCGTTCCGCTTCAGTAGCGCGGCGAAGGCATCGGCGCCCTGCGCCGGGTGCGGAGCGATGACGAGACCCCAGTCGCCTTCCGCCGCACTCAGGCCCTCCAGGAGGAGGTCCGCCTGGTCCTTGAGGTGGCCGGGGCTGAACGGCTGGCAGGCCCACACCGCGATCCGGGCGGGGGCACGGCGGTTGCCCGGCGCGAGCACCTTCTCCAGGTACCGCCGCTGTGCGTCGCGGCCGAGGGCGGCCAGGGCATCGAAGCGGGGCTGTCCCAGCACGTGCACCTCGGCGTCAGGGTGGCGCACCCACGCGCGGGCCAGAGGAACGTCCCGTTCGCCCATGACGACGATGTCGCGGCTGTGCAGGGCTGGCCAGGCGACCGACTCTGCCGTCCATGCCCCGTGCTGGACGTGGACCGTGTTCGCGCTGTGCCGCTCGGCTGCGTGCGCGGCCAGTGCGCCCAGCGGGCTGGTGTCGTTGCTCAACAGCACGGTGTGCGGCTGGGTCGCGGCCAGGACGCCGTCGAGCCAGCGCTCTGCGCCGAGCATGGTCCGCCACGACGGCTGCGTGCACCCGCCACTGGTTTCGAGGAGCACGGACAAGAGCATGACGAGCCGGGCGAGTTGGAGGCTGTGGCCCTTGACGCGGACGACGTGCTCGTCGTCCGCCGGGTGTAGGTCCTCTGTGGTGCCGGAGAGGGTGAAGAGGTCGCTCGGCGCCGAGCGCAGGTCGATGCCCGTAGCCGTCGGTGCGGGGCACCGCTCAGCAGGGTCGGTGGCGAGGTCGAGCAGAAGGCTCGTACCTCCGTCGCGCTCCAGCTCAGCGAGCACCGGCATCAGGGTGGCGGCATGGCGGGAGGTCCAGGACAGTGCCACGACGTCTCGCTGCTGCAGGCCCGCCGGGAGCGGGCTCGGCTCCGTGTTCGCCGTGCTGACACGGGCCCGGTTGCGTAACTGGGCGGAGCGGGTGGGGTTGTACGGGGCGTCTGCTCCGAGCAGGTAGGCGATGCCGGACCAGGTGACGGTGTACGCGAGGTACTCCCGTGAGCTGCTCGGACGCAGGCCGACGCGCCCCTCGTACGGGGCGAGAGCCAGGGGCCCCGGAGCCGACGCGAACGGTGCCCAGGCATCGAGGGCCAGCAGCTTGCGCAGGATCTCGGCCACGAAGCGCCGCACGGGAACGTGCTGCACGTGAAGCCAGCCAGCTCCGCCGGGTGTGGACACGAACGAGCTACCGTAGCGTTCCAGGGCGTCCATGACGTCCTCGACGACGGCGCGCAGCTCCTTCCGGTCGATGGGGAGCGACTCCAGATCCCCGGTCCGGATGTGGTCGGTCTTCACCTGGGCCAGGGCGGCGCTGCCGACGAGAGCCCATCGGGGCTGGCTTGCGAAGTCGGACCGGACCAAGCCCAGGCCACTGGTCGAGTGGGTGCTCACCCCAGGCCCCCCTCGACGAACGGCGTTCCGGGACGCAGGAGTTGCAGCAGCTCCCGTGGCGCGGCGACGACCTCGGGTGCGGGAGAGGTGGGCTGCCCATATCCCCACCCCGCGTGGACGTAAGCGACACCGGCGCGGGCCGCCGCTTCCTGGTCGACGGCCATGTCCCCCACGTACACGGCTGCGGCAGGGTCGACTCCGAGGTCGACCAGGGCCAGGAGGAGCGGATCGGGGGCCGGCTTCGCCCGGCCCGCTCCAGCGGGGGTGCGGACGGTGGCGAAGGGGCAGCCGAGGTGGGCGAGGAGCGGCGCGGCGCGATCGACGTGCTTCGACGTCACGACGCCTAGCCGCCAGTCAGCGGCCACGAAGGCGTGGAGCACTTCGACGATGCCGGTGAATTCGTGCGCGAGGTGTGCGGCGGCGACGGATTCCGTTTCGTACGTCCGGCGGACCGCGTCGATGTCGGCGATGCTCAGCCGCTGCATGATGTCGCTGAACTCACGCCCAAGGTGACGCTCGTAGTCGGTGAACGGAAGGGTTACGCCGTGGTCCTCCTGGACCTTCCGCCACGCCTTCTGCATCACCGGGCGGGTGTCGAGCAGGACGCCGTCGAGGTCGAGGAGAAGAGCACGCTGCGCGCGGCCGGGTTGCCGGCGCTCGCCGACCTTACTTTCAGATGCGGCCGGAGCCGGTAGAGCTATCGGGGCGGGAACGGTCATGGTCGTCCTCCTCGTCAGGGGGCTAATGGCAGCGGGGCGGCGAGACTCAAAGGGCCGAGACCGGGTCGAGTTCGCACTCGGGGTACTGGCTGGGCCCGCCGGCCTCCTCGAACGCCGCATTCAGCAACGCCACGTGCATGCGGTCGCGGCGGTTTCTGGATTGCCGGGCGCGTCCGTGGCGGGTCAGGGCCCACGCCTTGAGGGCCACGGGGTCGTTCATGAAGTTCTTGGCGTTCTGCCGCAGCACGGCCGACGTGTACACCCCGAGGTTGAGTCCGGTGCGCCAGAACTCAAGCCACCACTGGCACATCAGCAGCGGACCGGACTCGTCCTCCTTGACGTGATCGGGGTGGTTCCGCACCCAGATCGGGTCCACGTCCGGATGGGTCGTGGCGACTTCGAGCATGCGGCCGTGTGCCTTGTGCATCTCCAGCTCCAGGAGCTGTCGGTGCTGCAGGTGCCGCTGGGCGGTGTGCACCGCGGACGCGATGGCAACGGTGGCGGCCAGAGCGAGAACGGAACGGTTCATCTGCTACCTCACTTGCTCGTGGGTGGGGGTGTCCGTGACCGTCGTCATGCCGCGTCCTGCGGGTCGTCAGGCGAAACGGGAGGCGTCGGATTCCCGGCAGCAGGCAGGCGAGAGAGGCGGTGGAAGCGGGATAGGTCGAAGCCGCTCCCCCGAACCTCGCCAGCGGGCACGGCGAAGAGATCGATGCCGGCCTCGCTGGGTAGTTCCGGAGTGCCCTCATGGATGGCGAGCAGGGCCTCGCCTTGCTCGCGGTGCGGGAGCAGGACCGGTGGCCCCTCGATGTGTTCCTCGAACGTCATAGCGTCCCCCAGATCAGGTCGAGCGGTAGGCGATGGCAAACACGGCAAACATGGCGAGGACCAGGAGGACCTGGGCGCTGGCCTGTCTCCAGCCCCACCCCTTAGCGTCCATCCAGCGCAGCGGACGCCTTCAAGTCGGTACGGCAGGCTCCTCGGGAATGACGAGATGTATGAACGCTTGGCATCGCTCGCCGAGGTGCCTGATCACGGCGTGGTACTCGTCGTCATCAGAGCTGATGTTGTGCCGATCGAGCACGATCACGCCGGTCGCGAATCCACCCCGGATCAAGCGCTCCACTTCGCCCCAACCGGGGCGCTTCCAGGGAGGCGTGTAGACGCCACGGCTGTCACGCGTGTCAGGGAAGTAGCCCATCGCCACAGGGACGGCCACGTCGTGGAGCCTGGCTCCTATCGCATAACCGTGCTGCTCAGCCTCGACCTGAAGGGTGTTCCAGTCCTCGTCGGGGCTGGCCCCCGCGCTCAGGACCAAGCTGTATGCCAACAACCGAAGTTGCCGATCGCCGGCTCCACGAGCGTGTCGTTCGTTCGCCTCCAGACGAAACTGCTGACGGAGCCGACAGAGTTGTCCGCTGCGGGACGGGCGCACCAGCGGAGCGCCGTGGTGCCACCTTCGGATCGCTGCGTTGTCGACGTCCATCCAGTCGCTGGAAACCGGCATCTCCAGCACCGCTTCGCGGTGGACCGTATGCGTCGGCGCGGCTGACGCATGCGGTTTTTGATCGTGCGGCGACATGGGCATGCCTCCATATGTCGGGATCGGGGTCAGGTGTTTGACTGCCATCACCGGAACCGCGGTCAACCGGGGAAGGCTCGTCTGGGAGAGCTGTCGGCGATCTGTGGGGGCCTGGCGGACGACTACTCCGTGTCGCGCCGATCGCTGGCCGTGCCACTCAGCCGTTGGCCCTACCAGTGGGACTCATCAGGCGACGCGGCTCGAATGGAACCGTCCGGGCGGTGGCGGGGCGTCGCCGCTATCTCCGCCTGCTCGTCGGCGCTCACCATGCGCACTCCGTCGAAGAGACGTTGTTCCCAGGAGGAAAGCTCCCTGCCGAGCTTGGGCGCCGGGCTGACTTCTTCTGTCTCGTCCACGGCTCAGATGCGCCCGACTCCTACGAGCACGCGGCCAATCAGGTTCGGATCGACTCGTGGTGCTCTCAGCTTCCCGGGGCCGCCAGTTGGAGGCCGGTCCGGAGAGCGCGCCGACCTCTCGTCTTCACCAACTCGGTTGGCGGGGTTGAGACCGATCTCGGCCCACACCACCTTGCCGGGCATACCGCGCGCCGGATAGTGACCCCAGCGCCTGCTCATCACTGCAACGATGAAGATGCCCCGGCCCCCCGTCGCCTCCACGCCGACCTGTTTCAGCACCGGTGGCCTCGTGTCGCGATCCCACACCGATACCCTCACCGCGTCGCCGAGGATCTCCAGCGTGAGTTCGAAGGTCTGCACCGTGTTCCGCACCGAGAACAGGGAGGTGTCCTCCTCACCCTCCTTGGGGTGCCGGACGGCGTTCGTGGCCAGCTCCGACACCAAAAGCTGCACGGTCTCGACGATGCCGGCGTGCACGCCCCAGCGGGACAGAACGTCTGCGGTGTGCAACCGCGCCAAACCGACGGCGTTGGGGATGTCGGCCAACGTGAGGCTGTTACACGGATGTGGTGCCTGGGACACGGTGTACCTCCCGAGTTGGGAGAGGAGCGCGGGGTGCGTTCGCTGGCTCTCGCTCGTTTCGTGATGGGACCGCCGAACCCGGGCTCGACGTTTGAGTAGCGACAGACGGCATCCCGGGCTCGCGCCGTCTCCGGATCCGCGGGACCGATGTCGACTGATCGCCGACTGCACGGTTGTCCCCGGGCCGGGTACGTCCATAAGAGAACCGCTCCAGCTCCCCGGTAAGAAGGGAGCACGGAGGATGTCTCTGGCCACACGGGTCGGCACGGTTGTTGAGGGGTTGTACGGATGACGAGCACAGAACGTGACCAGGAGAAGCAAGCGGCGACGGGGCGTTTCGAGGGCCGGCGAATTTTGGTGACGGGGGGTTCCAGGGGGCTGGGCGAGCACGTCGTGCGCCTACTGCTGTCGGAAGGAGCACGAGTGGCGACCTGTGCGCGGAAGCCCGAGCCACTGGAGGCGCTTCGTAGTTCACTCGATTCGCCCGACGCACTGTTCGCGCGGCCTTTGGACGTCGCTGCGCCGGAACTGCTGGAACGGTTTGTGGACGATGCCGCGTCAGCGCTTGGGGGCCTGGACGGTGTGGTCGCTTGCGCGGGTGGCGCACGTGGTCGGGGTATCGCCGAGGCAACGGTTCAAGACTGGTCGGCAACGTGGGAGATGAACGTCGGCCATGTCGCGCGGCTGGTCGCCACGGGTGCACCGCACCTGCGGACTGCTGGTGGCGGCCCGATCGTCGTGGTGGCCTCGGTCTCCGGTTGGAAGCCGGGTCCACAGGCTCAGTACGGCTCGGCGAAGGCGGCCCAGATCCACATGGTGTCGTCGTTGGCGAGGGAGCTGGCCACAGACGGCATCCGCGTGAACGCGGTCTCGCCCGGGTCGATGCTCATCCCGGGCAAGCGATGGGATCGGATGCGCCACGAGGACCCATCGGCCTTCGACCGGTTCCGCGCCGAGTTTCCCGGGGGCGAGCTGGTGCGTCCGGAGGAGGTTGCGGACGTGATCGCGTTCTTGCTTTCGGACGCGTCCCGGGCGGTGACGGGAGTCAATCTCCCTGTCGACAAGGGGCAGAACGCGCCGACTCCGGAAGGGTACTGACTCAGCGGGTCAGGCCGCAGTGCCGAGTATGGGCCTAGCCCTGAGTTCGAATCCGCGCACGATCGGCTCGCCTCGGTGAGGAGCAAGTCGCGTGCGGAAGTCGCGCAGTGCCTGGACTGATCGCTCGCTGTGGACACCGCTGAGTAGATCCAGGGCGTTGCTGGCGGTGCCGACTGCCTCGTCCAGCCTGTCCTGCTGGAGGAACGCTGTGGCGAGTACCGAGCGGCTGATCGCCTGGCGGCGGCGCCGGTCGCTGTTTGCCTCCACCGACGCGCTCGCGAGGCGCTCGGCCTGGGCTGCCTCGCCGAGGTCACGGTGGACCAGGGCGGCCTCGGCTTCGAGATAGTGGTGGTCCAGGAAGCGGACCCACGGAGATTCCTCGGCCGGCCCCCGGCTGATCTCCAGGCCCCTGCCAGCCGCGTGTAGGGCAGCCGTGGCCTGTCGGGTGTCACCGAGAGCGGCGTAACCGCGGGCGGCCATGGCGTACAACCGCATGAGCCCCAGCGGGCTGCCCGACGACTTGGCGGTCGCGATGCCCGCTCGGGCGAGCGAAACGCCTTCAGCGGGGTTGCCGAGGCTGGTGGCGAGGTGGGACATGCCCGCCAGGATCTGTCCGCCGAGCACCCGGTCGCCGCCCTCGGCGCACAGCCTGAGTGCCTGGATCATGTACCGCTCAGCGAGCCCGTAGTCGGCGGTATCGTACGAACACCAGCCAGCGGTCGCCGCCATCTTCGCGGCCGACGTGTACAGGAGCCGACGCTGGTGGCTGGGCATGTTGCGCTGTTGCAGCATCGGTGCGAGCTGGGTGCTCAGGTAGTGCACGATGCTCGCTCGGACTCCTCCGCCGCCGAAGCGGTTGTCCATCTCGTCGAACATCTCGATCATCGCCTGGACCTGCTCGACGGGTCCTCCGTCGGCGACAGCGGCTAGGCGTGGAGCCTGATCGTCCTCAAGGAGCCAGAGAAGCCACTGCCGCTGGGGGTCCATGAGGGCCGTCGCGACGAACGGCACGGCCCCGAGCAGGCTGCGCCGCGAGATGTCGGTGGAGCCGAGCTCCGCGAGCGTGTGCAGTGTTTCACCCACGTCTTCACGGTACGTCAAGGCCCTTGCAACGACCGGACGCTGGCCCTGCTCCGAGAACCCGATGTCGGCGGGCGCGATGGGGCGTCCTAAGAAACCGGCCAAGGCAGCGGCGATGAATTCCGGGGCACGATCACGAGGCGTCATACCCTGCAACCACCGGGTCACGGACGCCTTGTCGTAACGCGTGACCACGCCCTGCAGCGCGGCCAGTTCGTTGACCGTTCGGGCAAGGGCGGCATGCGAACGGCCGGCCTCCGAGATCACAGCCGCCAGCGCGGCGTTGGTCCCGCCGGCTCCCCTTGCACTTCCCATGCGTCGATGATGCCTTGTCGATCACGCTCTGTCCCAGCCTTTCGACACAGGGGCATGAAAGAACAACCCCCGTACAACCGAACAACCCCGCTGCCCCCTCCTCGGGACCGGTGACAGCACTGAGACTGGAAGGGCTGCGGGCCGACCGCCCCTCCCAGCGGGGACGCTGCTGGACGTCGCCGATGCCCTCAGCACCGGAGGGAGAACACCATGCAGCCAGTAGTCGTGTTGGACTGCTTCACCGTCGAACCGAGCGGTCTCGGCGTACCGCCGTACCTGTCGACCTACGTCCGGAACGCCTGGTCGGCACTGCGTCGGGCAAGGCCGGAGGCGGACGTCCGGTATGTGACCATCGACGACGTCCGCTGGTGTCTCGCGGGCGGAAGGCCCACCGTCGAACCGCCCCAGAGCGATCCGTTCACGTACTCGACCACCGTCAACCGGGACTCCGCCATTCAGCTTCTGCGGGATGCCGAGATCGTGGTCGTCATCGCCGGAGACGCCGTTCCCTCCGTCCATCTGCACGCTGTGAACGGGTCGTTCGCGGAGATCGCCCGCGCGCTCGCCTGTGCACGAGGCCGTCGGTATCTCCTCGGGCCGTTGTCCACCTACGCCCTGGCCGCTCCTGCGGAGTACGCCGGGCTGTTCGACGCTGTCCACACCCACACGGTGACGTCCGGCGACCTCCTGCTCGGTAGCAACCGCCCCGCCGCTTACGGGCAGATGCAGCACGAGCGCGACTCCTTCACCGGCCTCGTCGAGCAGATGCCCTGGCGGCCGATCGCCGAGCTGGAGCTGTACCGCGGCTGCACCCGGCGCAAATTCTGCGACTTCTGCAACGAGCCAGCGAAGTCCCCTCTCGTCGCCTTCCGCGAGGTCGACGATGTAGTCGCCGAGGCTGCCCAGCTCTACGCCGCTGGCGTCCGGAACTTCCGACTCGGGCAGCAGACCTGCTTCTTCTCCTACCGCAACCGGGATGAAGACGCGATCCGCGCCCTGCTCGGCGGTATCCGGGAACGCTGCCCCGAGCTGGAAGTGCTTCACATCGACAACGCGGACCCCCTCGCTGTGGCCGCACCGGTTGGCCTGCGCATCGCCAAGCTGGTGGCGGACTACTGCACCGAGGGCAACTGCGCGCCGATGGGCATCGAAAGCTTCGACCCGGTAGTCATCGCGAGGAACACCCTCACCTGCACGCCCGAGATTCTGACCCGTGCGGTCGAGCACGTGAACGAGGCGGGCGCCGCCCGTGGTCCCGGTGGTCTGCCGATGCTGCTTCCGGGCCTGAACCTGATCTACGGTCTGCCCGGCGAGACCCACGGCACCCACGTGGCAAATCTCCGGGGCCTGGCGGAGATTCTCGATGCCGGCCTTCTGTGCCATCGGACGAACGTCCGCCTGGCACGGGCCTTCCCCGGTACACCGCTGGCCGCGCTCGGCGAGCTGGAGCCCCTGCCCTCGGCGGAGCACTTCCCCTCCTGGAAGGCGGACATCGACTTCACCTGGGACCAGCCGATGAAAGAGCGGGTGTACCCGACCGGTCTACGCGTGCCCGGCCTTCACAGCTACTTCATCGGGCAGGGCGGCACCTGGTGGCGACGGCTGGGCTCGTATTCGATCCAGATCGTCGAGCGCGACGCGGCGGTGCCGCTCGGCACTACCGGCGACCTGGTGGTGACCGGCCACGCGCCTCGCATGATCTACGGAGAACGTGTTGCATCAGCTTCCTGACGGGACGCTCGCGACGTTGGCAGCCCTGGATGCGGCGGCGGATCGCACCATCCGTGCAGGGCTGCTGCTGCCCTGGGCCAACGTCGCCGTGGAGACCGAATTGACCCGCCTCGGCCTGCGCCACACGGTCTTCCACCATGCGCGGCTCGTGCCCGCGTCCAGGACGACGGCGATCGACGCCTTATTCTGGCTCGGGCTGCGTGAAGCGTCAGCGCAGGCACTGGACTCCTTGTCCCACATTCCCCTCGACGCAGTGATGCTGGCCTGCACGTCAGCAGGCTTCACCGATGGTCCGCCGCTACCGGGCGGAGTGTTCACCGCTTTCGACGCCCTTCTGCGGGCTCTCGCCGAGGCAGCCGTGGTGCGGGTGGTACTGGTTACGCCCTACCCCGCCCTGGTGACCGAAGCGGAGTCGACAGCGTTTGCCGAGGCCGGCGTGGAGGTCTTGGCTCATGCGAGCCTGGGCCTGTCCGACGGCTATCCCGCGATCACCCCGGATCAGATCCTGTCCCTGGTGGAGCAGTTACCACAGGAAGCGATCGGGGCTGCCGAAGCGGTGGTCTTCTCGTGCACCGGATGGCACACCCTGCCGGTGATCGCTGAACTGGAGCACCGGTTCGGGAAGCCGGTTTTCTCGTCCAACCTCGCCATGGCACTTCTGGCAACCCGAGCCCGTGCTGGAGTCTGTTCATGACGATCGAGAGAGCGAAGGCGACCCCGTTTGAGATCCGGCGCGTCCACCGGCTGGTGGCCTGTGCCGCCGGTCTCCCGGATGTGCAGGCCGAGGTGGAGGCCAATCACGACGAGAACCGGTGGTGGCCGACGTCGATCAGCGATCCACGGGTACGGATGCTCGCCGCTGGCTGGTCCACCCGAGTCTCCTATCGAATGGTGGAGACGTACGCCCGAGTGATCGCCTCGGCGAACGTTCGTGGTTTCGAGAACCTCGTTGCCGCCTCCGACGCCGAGCTTGCAGCGCTTGTACACCCCATCGGCCTGCCGCAGACCCGGATCGACTATCTGCGCTCCCTCGCGGAGCTTCTCCGTGGCTGGGAGAAGGAGGGGACCGACCCGACTGGGGATGTAGCCGACTGCGATGCCTTGATCCTGGACTTCGCCACGCGGGTGCGAGGTGCGTCCTACAAGGTCGCTCAGTGCGCACTGCTCACCGCCCGCGGGTATCACTGCGGCATCATCCCCGTGGATTCCGGCATGGTCACCAAGCTCGCACCCGCATTGGGCCTCGCCCTTCCGACGGGAGCCGTGGCACACGAACGTATGCGGCACGTCCTTGAAGCGGCCGTGCACGCCCGCTCAGCCGAGTTCCGCTCGCTGGCCACCGACAACGAGTACCAGGTGACAATCCCCGAGGGGTCGGAGCCAACCTGGTTCGCACACCTCGTCTTGATCTACTTCAAGCGCCTGTACCTGAACGGTCCCGCTCAGCAGCTCTGCCGTCGGCGACCGGTCTGCTCGAAGGTCGTCGACTGCGCACATCGTGCCCGCCGTGCCTGACCTTCTGGAGGACTCCGTGGAACGGCTCGACGTGATCGGCAACATCAGCCGGGACCGGACCCGCTACCCCGATCGCCGTGGTGGGTACCGGCTCGGTGGCGCGGCTCTGTTCCTGTCTCTGGCGGCGGCAAGGGCTGGCCGCCGGGCGGCTCCGGTCTGCGTTCTCGGGGACGATCTCGCCCATCTCCCGGAGTCGCCGGTGCTGGGCACGCTCGACTGGACGGCCCGTATCCAGGTCGAAGGAGCTTCCACCACCTTCGACTTGGAGTACGACGTGCATGGCGAGTTGGTGGGAGTAGGCACGGAGTACGGCGTGGCCGAGGGTCTGACCGAGCATGCGCTCAGGCATGTGGACCAGCACCCGGGTGGCACCTACCACGTCTGCTGCCGCCGGCCTCTGGACGTGGCGGCCGTGCTCGACCGACTCGCCGCGTACGGGAGCGGCTTCAGCGTGGACTTCTTCCTGCCGAGCGCGGAGGACATGATCCGCGTCGCCGCTCCCTGGCTGCCGAAGGCGACCACGCTGTTCGTCAACGCCGCCGAGTACCAGCTCCTGGAGCAAGTGATCGACTCCGGTGCGCTCCCGGAGGTGGTCGTCACCGATGGCCCCCGGGCCGCAGTGGTTCACCGCTTCGGGCGTCAGGTCGCCTCCGCCGTGCCTCCGCCGAGCCCACCGCGGGAAGTCTCTGGTGCCGGAGACACCTTGGCCGGGACCTTTCTGGCCCATCGATCGCAGGGCGCGACGGCCGCCCAGGCACTGGCGGAGGCGACCTCAGCCGCAGCCCGGTACGTCGCGGCCCCGTCCCTTCCGATCCCCGCGCCCCGACGCGGCTAACCTCACGACTTGGGGGCCTCTCCCGGTGTCCGTCTACGTAGCCCACCGGCTCTTTGCCGCGCATGACCGCGCTCTCGCCGCCGACCTGGCCGATCGGCTCGCCGCGAAGGTCGGCCCCGATCGAGTCTTCCTGCCGTTCTGCGACACAGACGAGGAGGACCTGGTCGCCGAGGTCAAAGGCCGCCGCCTGTTCGAGCTGGACCGGGAACGCCTCGGCCGCCTCGACGCCATGATCGCCATCCTGCATGGCCCGAGCCTTGACGACGGGGTCTGCATGGAGATCGGATACGCCGCTGCTTCGGGCGTCCCGGTCATCGTGCTCACCACCGACTTCCAGACCTACTCGCTGACCGAGGCCGGCCCTCGCCTCGAATTCCCCGACCCTCTCCTCCAAGCCGTGGCCACGCGCGTCGTGCGCGTCACCCAGCTCGGACCGCCAACTCTGCCGTCGACCCCGCCGCAGTCCCGTTTCCCTGGCTTCCAAGCACGCAACGTGGCCCAGACGAACACAGCACTCGATGCGGCCGTCGACGCGCTACTCGACCTCCCGGATCGCGCTCCCCGCCTGGTAGGGGCACCTTCCGTGATCGGCGCACCCGTCTATGTCGAGGCGTCGCCCTACACGGCATGGGGACGAGATCACCTGGCCAAGGCGTGCGTCGACGCCGGCCACACAGTGATGGTGCCCCAGCGCTTCACCGCGTCGGACCCGGTAGCAGGGGCCCTGGCCGACCTGACCGCGGTGTGCTCGGCTGCTCGGCTACTGGCCGACGTCTCCGGGGCGGAAACACCACCCGGAACCGCCCTGCTCATAGGTGCGGCTGCGGCCAGCGGGGTACGGATCGCAGCGTTCCAACCGCGCCCGACGTTCACGCACGCCCATGGCCGCGAGCCGAACTGGCGGAACCTCATGATCCAGTACGCCGTCGACGCTCACCTCGACAACGGCGACGCAGTCCTGTCCTGGCTGGCCGCATGAACCTTGACAAGATCGTCGGCGAGTACCAGACCCTGGTCCTGGAAGGCTGCGACGGCGTCGGCAAGAGCACGCTCGGTGAGCGCCTATCGACAGACCACGGATTCGTCGTAGTGCACTCCCCGAAGACGCCCGACCATCTCGACCTGGCCACCCGCTACAGGAACATCCTCGCGGGCCCTGGACGGATCCTCTTCGACCGGTGCTTCATCAGTGAACTCGTCTACGGCCCCCTTCATCGGGGCCGGTCCCGGATCAACTGGAGCCAGGCGATCGACCTGGCCGAGAGCGTCATCGAGCGTTCCGGCGTGCTCATCCACCTGACCGCGCCGCCGGCCGTCATACGCCAGCGACTCCTTCAGCGCGACGGCGAGGCGGTCAGCCTGGAGGAGGTGTCCGCGCTGGTGACGGGGTACGACAGGGTCTTCTCCACCCTCGCTGACTACGCTCGCGTGCTCACCATCGACACCACGGCTCTCGAACTTCCTTCGGCTGGGTGACGGCCTGCCGAAGCCATCACGCCGACCCGCTGCTCCCGCTAGGCTTCCAAGGCACCTGCTGTACCACCGCTGGAGGAGTCTTGGAGATCGGGTCCGCCCAGAAGCTCGCCTGGGAAAACAAGACCCTCAAGGGGTTCAACACCACTGACGTGGCTATGGAGTTCGGTCTCCTCACCGCCGAGGTCGGCGAAGCCTTCACGGCTTGGCGCAAGAGCCTTCCCGATCTTGGTGAGGAACTGGCCGACATCTTCCTCTACCTGACAGCCCTGGCCGAGATGAACGGCGTGGACCTGGACTCCGAGGTCGCTCGCAAGATCGAAAAGAACACGCGACGGACGTACGAGCGGAACGAGCATGGGGCTCAGATCCGGACGAGCGACGCCTAGCTGGACCGCAAGGCAGTATCCTCGCCCCGGCAGAGTCAGGAGACCACTACGAGACGCTGGCGGGTGGTTTGGAGGCGAACGCCTCAGAAGGTTGTTGGCGCTGGCCTAGCCTGCGGTGCTATGGGGATCGAGCTGACTGACGATGAGCATCTACGAGCCCTAGCGGCACTGGAGGCCATCGTCGGCAACAACGACGCGGGCCTTGCAGCCCTGGGATCGAGGGGTGAGGGAGAGCGGCCTCTGCCAGCGCTCCTCGCCGAGTACGGTAGGCACACGCTGGAGCGGATTCTGGTCGCGGCGTTCGGCATCAACGCGAGCACGGGCGGCGGCGAATTCAGTCGGCTCGTCGCGGAGCTGAACGCCGATCCGCAGGCCCGCCTTACCTTCCTGCTAACCGAGGCCCTCCGCCAGCAGGCGGCTTTGGTCGGCGACGACCTGGCTACGGCCAAGCGGATCGGGATCTCGGTCCTGGGTGCGGTCCACGCGTTCACTGACGCCGACGAGTCCGGCGCCCTGACCCTGCTGCGCGGACTGCGCAACGAGATTCTCCGGGGCGGCTGAACGGTCACCGGCGAGGTTCAATGGCAAACTGCCGACGGCTATGAGACCGGGCGAGGGTGGACGCCGGCCCCGCTCGACGGGCTACTTCACGCTCTCGGCGCGCGTGATCTGGCCGAGGTCGTTCTGGATCTCGTTCACTGAGTCGATCTCGGCACCCAGGACGCGAACCGCCTCAGTGCGTCCCGCCGCCTTCTCCTCATCCTGCATCCGGATGAGGCTGACTTTGTGGGCCTGGAGGCGCTTGTCGAGGGCCTCGGCGTGCGTCTCCATGAACTGCTCAGGTGTCATGGCCTCGACGATAGCAATAGGTACCAGACCTACTTGGGCTCTCCGCTAATTAACAGCTCGCGTGAGCGACGACGGCGGGCCCCCGACCGTCGGTCGGGGGCCCGCCGTCGCACAGGTCGAGGTCGGCACATCGCTCGGTTGACGCCTCTAAGCGGCGAGGCCGTGATGCTCGCTTCTGTCGTCGCCCTGATCTCCACCTGCCTGCGGGCGCTCCAGGCCCAGCAACTTCAGCAGGTCGGCCGTCACCACCCGGTAGGCGTTGCCGAGGCGCAGCACCTTGACCGGATACTCCCCCTGCTTCGCGAGTCCGTATCCCGTTGATCGGCCGATCATCAGCGCTCGGTTTGAGGTGTCGAGGTCGATGACAACAGGAAGGGCAAGCAGCTCGTCGCCCGTCAGTCCTCGCGCCTCACGGGACGAATCCGATGCCGCCATGGTGCCCTCCTGAGAAAATCTGGTGTTGCTGTGACGTCGTAGAAGTATCACGAAGTTGCGGCAGCGCCTTTTGGCTGCCTAAAGTGTCACCATGACACCTGATCAATGGTCGACATCGTTCACCGGTCGGATCGCCCGGCGCCTGCGGGACTCACGTAAGGCCGCCGGCCTCACGATGGCCGAGGTCGCCCAGGGCTGTGCTGAGCGCGGCGTGCCGGAGTTCACCGAGCACTCGATGAAAAATCTGGAGTCGGGACGCAAGACGAGCATCACTGTCGCGGAGGTCGTCGTGCTTGCCGACGTCCTCGGCGTCCCCCCGGTGACCCTCCTCTTCCCGCTCGGCTCCTCAGCCACGGTCGAGGTCCTGCCCGGTCGCGAAGTCTCTACGTGGGATGCGCTCGCATGGTTTACCGGCGAGTCATCCTCGGCCGAACCCGCTCCCGAGGGCTCCGCTCGGGACCTTCTCGGCCTCTTCCGCCAGCACGGTGATCTGGTGGCTGCCGCGATGTCCTCCCACGCCTTGGCCAGGGAAAGGCGGCGGGCGGCCAGCACCACCCTGGACCGTTCCCGCAGAGCCACCCTCCTGCAGCGCGCCGAAGGCTACGAGGAGCACGCGTTCGAGGACTGCCAGGAACTACGCACGTTCCGTGGCCGGATGCGCGACCGCGAGCTGGCACCTCCGTCCCTGCCTGACGAGCTGGCCTTCGTCGACCAGCCCGAAACATCAACCCCCTCGGAGGACAGCGAGTGAAGAACGGCAACCTCATACGACGGTGCCGCTGCACGGACCCGAAGACCAACAAGGAATACGGCGCTTCCTGCCCCAAGCTCAAGTCTTCGCGCCGACATGGCACTTGGACCGCCGTCCAGGAACTCGAACCCAGCCAGAACGGCGACCGCAGGCGGTTCCGCCGTGGCGGCTTCGAGACGTCCACCAAGGCCCAGGAGGAGCTGGACAAGGTCCGTGCCCTCATGGCCATCCCCGAGGAGGACGACGCGTGGGGTAAAACCCAGATCAGTGACCTCCTGGAGAACTGCGTCAAGGACAAGGACCCCGTCCCGGACTACGACGAGACCCGCCGCCGCTTCAAGACGGGGCAGTCCCTGAACTCCAAGGTCACCGTGGCGGAGTGGCTCGATTCCTGGCTGGCGGGACGCAAGCGTCTGCGGCGCGGTGGAGCGGCCCGCTACGAGTGCGATATCCGCGTCCACCTGAAGCCTCACCTCGGGCATCTGCGCCTCGACAAGCTCCGTGTCCACCACATCGACTCGATGTTCGACGCGATCAACGAGCGCAACATCGAGGTCCAGGAACAGAACGCCCAGCGGCGCGTCGTACGCGACGATCTCAAGGCCACGCCGAACAAGGGTGCCGAGAACCGCGCACGCCGCCGTTGGCTGCAGGCCCAGCTCGACGCGATGCCTCCCTTCCGACGGATTACCGGCCTCAACACCCAGCCCCACATCCGGGACACCCTGCGTGCCGCGCTGAACGTCGCCATCGCCCAGCAGGTGATGCCCGCCTTCAACCCGGCGGCGCACGTCGAGTTGCTACCGGGCACGAGCCCGAAGGCCCTCGTCTGGAGCGACGAGCGCATTGCGCGCTGGAAGGAGACCGGCGAGAAGCCTTCGCCGGTCATGGTCTGGACCCCCGAGCAGACGGCCGCGTTCCTCGACTTCGTCGAGCAGGACCGGCTGTACGTGCTCTGGCGGCTCATCGCCTTCCGGGGGACACGACGCGGCGAAGGGTGCGGCGTCCGCTGGGAAGACCACTCGGCCAAGGCTCGCTCGCTTGCCATTGCCACCCAGCTCGTGCAGGACGGCTGGGAGGTCCACGAGGGCGCCCCCAAGACCGACAGCGGCATTCGGCTGATCGCCCTCGACGAGGAGACGAACCAGGACCTCCTGTCTCACAAGGCCCGCCAGCAACGGGAACGGGAGGCATGGGGCGAGGGGTGGCAGGACACCGGCCGAATCTTCACCCAGGAGGATGGCTCCCTTCTTCACCCTGGCAAGGTCAGCGACCTTTTCGAGCGTCTGGTGGAGGCCGCTGGTCTCCCTCCGATCCGCCTCCACGATCTTCGCCACGTCGCAGCGACGCTGATGCTCGCTGCCGGGGTCGACATCAAGGTGGTCTCCGAAACGCTGGGCCACTCGGACACGCGGATCACCCGGGACATCTACCAGTCGGTCCTGGACGACCTCGCTCGTGACGCCGCCGAGAAGGTCGTACAGCTCGTCCCGCACGCCCGGAGGCCCTTGGCGGCGGTGAAGGACGGGAAGCCGACAGCCTCTCCCCGCCGGCCCAGGATGACGCCTCCTCGCAAGAGCGAAAAGGGCAAAGAGGAACGCTCCGCCTGATTCAGGCGAGAAGGAGCCCCGGTCAGCGGGAATCTGACCGGGGCTCCGGCATGTGATGAACGTCACGCACTAGGTGTAGTTGGCCGCGATTGATCGCATAGCGTGACCATCTTCCTCTTTAGGTGCCGCCGTTCCGAGCGGGCTTCCATAGCGGGGATGCCCCTGGCGACCACCGAGCCGCTTTGGGCGAGCCTGCCAGCGCACCGGCTTCCCGCAGACCCTGGCTTACCTCGCTCCCTCGCACTCCATCCGCTGCCGCCACGGCCGAAGGTGCGGCCCAGCATCGGTGCAGCCGGACACGAAGAAGGCCGCTTGGCGGCGACTCGGAACCACGCCACCTGTCCCTATGCACGCCCACGCCAGGGCTACTGGACCTGACCGAAGCTCTCGCCGACGGCTCTGTTGGACGACGGCTTGTAGGGATGGAACAACAACAGGACCGCTGCCCGCCCGCTCTCGGCCACCGCCGATGCACACCGTTTGCACGTTTGGCCACCGGTCGGCCACCGGGGGCCGCATTTCGGAGCCTTGGGGCTGACACACCAACAGAAGTAAGGTCAAGAAAAGGAAAAAGCCCCAGGTCACGGCGAGTGAGTCCTGGGGCTAATCCGAGCCGCCTTCGGGATTCGAACCCGAGACCTACGCATTACGAGTGCGTTGCTCTGGCCAACTGAGCTAAGGCGGCACCACTGGGAGACAAGAATTCCCCCGGAGGGACGCTCTCATCAGCAGCGGCGCCAAGTCTACAGGGTTGAACCGGGTGCCCTGAACCGGGTAGTCCAGGGTTCAGAAAATGTCCACAAACCCGGACGAAACCACTGCCACGGAGGGTCGATGAGCCGTGCGCGGGCTCGTCAGCACTTGGTGCCGTCCTTCGGCGCCTTGCCCTCCAGCAGGTACGTGTTGATCGCCTTGTCGATGCAGTCACTGCCGCGCCCGTACGCCGTGTGCCCGTCGCCGTCGTACGTCAGGAGCGTGCCCGAGTCGAGCTGTCCCGCCAGTGCCTGCGCCCACTTGTACGGGGTCGCCGGGTCCCTGGTGGTGCCCACCACCACGATCGGTGCGGCGCCCTTGGCCTCCAGCGCCCGCGCCGACCCGGTCGCCTTGACCGGCCAGTACGCGCAGTTCAGCGAGGCCCAGGCCAGCCCCGCTCCGAAGACCGGGGAGGCCTTCTGGAAGGAGGGCAGCGCCGCCTGGACCGCCTCCGGACCGGAGAAGGCAGGCGGCTGGTCGAGGCAGTTCACGGCGGCGTTGGCGAACATCAGGTTCGCGTACGTCCCGTCCGCCTCGCGCTCGTAGTAGCTGTCGGCGAGCGCCAGCAGGCCGGCCCCGTCGCCGTTCATCGCGGAGGTGAGCGCCTCGCGCAGCTGGGGCCACGCGCTCTCGTCGTACAGCGCGGCGATCACCCCGGTCGTGGCCAGGGACTCCCCGAGGGGCCGGGTCGGGTCTCCCGAAGGCACCGGCTGGGCGTCCAGCTTGCGGAAGAACTCGTTCAGGCGCTGTGCCACCGCGTCCGGGTCCCCCGAGCCGAGCGGGCACTCCGGCTGCTTCGCGCAGTCCTTGGCGAAGGAGCGGAAGGCGGTCTCGAACCCGGCCGTCTGGTCCCGGTTGAGTTCGAGCGCGGGCCTGGACGGGTCCATGGCCCCGTCCAGGACCAGCCGGCCGACCCGGCCCGGGAAGAGGTCCGCGTACGTCGCTCCCAGGAACGTGCCGTACGAGGCACCGACGTACGACAGCTTCTCGTCGCCCAGCGTCGCTCTGAGGATGTCCATGTCCCGTGCGGCGTCGACGGTGGAGACGTGCGGCAGGACCCGCTGCGAGCGCGTCTTGCAGCCCGCCGCGAACTTCTTGAACGCCGCCACCAGCAGGGCCTGCTCGGCCTTGTCGTCCGGCGTCTGGTCCACCTGGGTGAACCGGTCCATCTCCGGTCCGGACAGGCACTCGACGGGGCTGCTGCGCTCCACCCCGCGCGGGTCGAAGGACACCATGTCGTACCGGGCCCGTACGGCCGCCGGGTAGCCGATGCCCGCGTACGCCTGGAGGTACCCGATGCCCGACCCGCCGGGCCCGCCCGGATTGACGACGAGCGAGCCGAGCCGCTTGCCCGGGCCGGTGGCCACGCGGCGGGCCACCGCGATGTCGATGGACTGCGCCGAACCGGGGGTGCCCGGGTTCGCGTAGTCCAGCGGTGCCTTCATGGTGGAGCACTGGAAGCCGGGGACACCGCAGTCGCGCCAGCTCAGCTTCTGTTCGTAGTACGGACGCAGCGCGGCCGGGACGGCGGCCGGCGTGGCCGTCCCCGCCGTGGATTTCGGCGTGGAGTTCCCGGACGAGGACGCGGCGGCGCGGGTTCCCCCGGAACCCTCCGAGGTGCACCCGGCAAGCAGCAGCCCGGCGGCTGCGATCACGGTTCCGGTGGTGCGCAGCAGGCGACTGGTGTCCATGCGGCGAGCCTAAGGCCTGGCGGAGCACCCGGCCGGGCTCCGCCGGGCCGGCCGGCCGATCGCCGTCCGGGCACGGACCACCGCCCCGGCACGGGCCCGGAGCGTCCCGGCCGCCGCGCAGGAACGCTCGTACGGGTGAACAGGTCAACGGACGGTGGGCGACGAACACCCACCGGCGCCGTCCGGCCGGCGTTCAGCCCGCGCGCAGCGCCATCGTCATGGCCTCGACGGCGAGCAGCGGGGCCACGTTCCGGTCGAGGGCCTCCCGGCAACCGATGATCGCCTCGATGCGCCGGAGTGTGCGCTCCGGGCCCGAGTCCCGGGCGATCCGGTCCAGGTCGGCCCGTATCTCCTCGTTGGCGATGGCGAGGCCCGAGCCGAGTTGGAGGGCCAGCACGTCCCGGTAGAAGCCGGTGAGGTCGGTGAGCGCCAGGTCGAGGCTGTCGCGCTGGGTGCGGGTGCGGCGGCGCTTCTGCCGGTCCTCCAGCTCCTTCATGACGCCCGCGGTCCCCCTGGGCATCCTGCTGCCCGCGCCCGCTCCTGCCCCGAGCGCGGCCCGCAGTTCCTCGGTCTCCTTGGTGTCGACCTCCTCCGCGAGGTACTTGGCGTCCTCGGCGGCGGCGTCGACGAGCTCCTGGGCGGCCTTGAGGCAGTCGCCCACGTCGTCCACCCGGAGCGGCAGCCTGAGCACGGCGTTGCGCCGTGTTCGGGCGGCCTCGTCGGTGGCCAGTCGGCGGGCCCGGCCGATGTGACCCTGGGTCGCGCGGGCGGCGGCGGCGGCGAGGGCGGGCTCGATGCCGTCACGGCGCATCAGCACCTCGGCGACGGCGGCCACGGGTGGGGTGCGCAGCGTCAGGTGCCGGCAGCGGGAACGGATGGTGGGCAGCACGTCCTCCAGGGAGGGCGCGCACAGCAGCCACACCGTCCGCGGAGCCGGTTCCTCCACGGCCTTGAGCAGGACGTTGCCGGCGCCCTCGGTGAGTCGGTCGGCGTCCTCCAGGACGATGACCTGCCAACGCCCGACGGCCGGCGACAGCTGGGCCCGGCGGACCAGGGCCCGGGTCTCCTTCACACCGATGGACAGCAGGTCGGTACGGACGATCTCCACATCGGCGTGCGTCCCGATCACGGTGGTGTGGCAGCCGTCGCAGAAGCCGCAGCCCGGTTCCCCGCCGAGGGCACGGTCGGGGCTGGTGCACTGGAGGGCCGCCGCGAAGGCGCGGGCGGCGGTGGCCCGCCCCGATCCCGGCGGGCCGGTGAACAGCCAGGCGTGGGTCATCCTGGAGCCGGCGGGCAGCGGTGTCCCCTCCGACGTGGCCGTGACCTGCGCGTCGGCGTCACGGGCGGCGGAAGCGAGTTGCGTCTGCACGCGCTCCTGACCCACCAGGTCGTCCCATACGGGCATCCCGCCCACCACCTTTCACTGTCCGTGCGTACCTCTGCACATTCTGACGGACGCCACTGACACCGACGGCGCCCGCACCGACGGCACTGACACCGACGGCGCCCGCACCACCCCCGTCAGCGCCCACTCGGCCCGAGGGCCGAGCGCCGAGGCAGACGCCCGAGGGTCGAGGCAGACGCCCGGGGCCCGCTCAGCGGCGACGACCCCGGCGGTCCTCGTCGTCCTCGTCGTCCTTGCGCGAGCCCAGGAGTTCGTCCGCCAGGGTCGGCAGGTCGTCCATCGGGGTCGCCTCGGCCCAGTCCGACGGCGCCCGACGCGGCCGCCCCTCGTCGTCGACGACGGGAAGCTCGCGGGTCACGTCGTCCTCGCGGTCCGGGGCCGCGCCCCGGCCGCGGTTCCCCGACTCCCGGAAGATGTCCGAGGGCACCCGGTCGGTGGGGTTCTCCTGGGGTCGGCGAGCCGTCGGCCGGGAAGCGGAAGGGCTTTGACCGGAGGAGCCGGAGGAGGTCGGCGCCGATCGGTCGGAGCCCTCGGCCGGGCCCGCGTCGCGGACCGCCGGCAGCACCGAGGTCTCCGCGGCCGGGTCGACCTTCGGCACGGGGACCGTCTGGGTGACGTCGTCGGGCTGCACGAACCGCTTGACCACAGGGGTCTCGACGGTGATGGCGTCGTCCGGGTGCGGGTTCTTGCGCATCCCGACCTTCGACGCGGGTGCCTCCGCCGGGATATCGGCGGGCGGCGGAGCGGCAGCGGCCCGGGCAGCCGCCCGAGCCGCCGAGGCGGCGGCCGACGCCTCCGCCAACCGGCGTGCCTCCTCGGCCCTGAGCAGGGCTTCCTCGGCACGGCGCTGCTTCTCCAGCCGGCGGTCCTCGGCCTCGGCGCGTTGCCTGGCCTCCTCCTCCGCCTGGGCGCGCAGCCGCTCGGCCTCCGCCGCGCGGGCCTTCTCCTCGGCTTCCGCGCGCAGTCGCTCGATCTCGGCCCGGGCCCGGGCTTCCTCGGCGACGCGCCGCCGCTCTTCTTCCGCCTTGCGGACGGCCTCGGCCTCGGCGAGTCGCCGTGCCTCCGCCGCCTCGGCCTCGGCCTTGACGCGGGCCTCCTCGGCCTCGCGGGCCTTGCGGGCCTCCGTCTCGACGCGCAACCGCTCTTCCTCGGCCTTGCGCGCCGCTTCTTCCTCCGCCTTGCGCTTCGCCTCGGCCTCGGCGAGCCGTCGGGCTTCGAGCTGCGCGGCGATCTCCTGCTCGGAGAGCGGCAGCATCCGGTCGAGGCGGTGCCGGACGACGGTGGTCACCGAGCCCGGGTCCTGGCCCGCGTCCACCACCAGGTAGCGCCCGGGGTCGGCCGCGGCCAGCGTCAGGAAACCGGAGCGCACGCGCCGGTGGAACTCCGCGGGCTCCGACTCCAGCCGGTCCGGCGCTTCGGTGAACCGCTCCCGGGCCGTCTCCGGCGACACGTCGAGCAGGACGGTCAGGTTCGGTACGAGTCCACCCGTGGCCCAGCGGGAGATCCGGGCGATCTCGGTCGGGGACAGGTCACGGCCGGCGCCCTGGTAGGCCACCGAGGAGTCGATGTAGCGGTCGGAGATGACCACGGCGCCCCGCTCCAGGGCGGGCCGGACCACGGTGTCCACGTGCTCGGCGCGGTCGGCGGCGTAGAGCAGCGCCTCGGCGCGGTTCGACAGCCCGGCCGAGGACACGTCGAGCAGGATCGAGCGCAGCCGCTTGCCGACCGGGGTGGCTCCCGGCTCGCGCGTGACGACGACCTCGTGGCCCTTGCCCCGTATCCAGTCGGCCAGCGCCTCCACCTGGGTGGACTTGCCGGCGCCGTCACCGCCTTCCAGGGCGATGAAGAAGCCGGTGGTGGAGGCGGCCTGGAGCGGTTCCCCGCCGCGCAGCGCCTCGCGCAGGTCGCGGCGCAGCGGTACTCCGCCGCGGTCGTCGGCCTTGGTCAGCACCACCACGGCGACGGGCAGCAGCAGGGCGCCGATCAGCATCAGGGTGAAGGCCGCGCCGCCGTGCGAGAAGACGACCTCGCCGCCGGTCAGCCGGTGCGGACCGATCGCGGCGGCCAGCAGCGGGGCGGCCACCGCCCCGACGGCCACGGCCACCCGCACGACGGCCTGGAGGTGCTCGGTGACCCGGGCCCGACGGAACTCCTCGGTCTCCTGGTCCAGCAGGGTGTGCGCGGTATGGGCGGCGGTACCGGCGGCAGTGCCCGCGAGCAGGGCCAGGAACAGCCCGGTCGCCATGTCCGGGACCAGCCCGACGAGCAGCAGCGCGAGCCCCGTCACCGCTATGGCGAGGGCGAGCAGCCTGCGCCGTGACAGGGCGGGGAGGATCTTGCCGGCCTGGGTCGCGCGGATGCCGAGGCCGGTGCCACCGACCAGCGCGAGGACCAGCAGGGCGTACGAAGCGGGTCCGCCGCCCAGGTCGAAGCCGTGCAGTACGGATACGGAGGCGGCGGAGGCCACCGCTCCGGCGATGGCGGCGGACGCCAGGACGAGCAGCGGGACGGCGCCCGTACGGCCCTTGTCGGGACGGTCGCCCGCCTTGGGGGCGCGCAGTCCCTCCAGCGGGGAGCGCGGGCGCGGGGTCTTCGTGCCGGGCAGGATCAGGGGGAGCAGCAGCGACACGGACGCGGCGAACAGACCGGCGGCCACGTAGGACCCCAGGGCGGCCTGGTTCGCGGCGAACCATTCCACGCCGAGGCCGAGCGCACGGCCGATCAGCGTCGAGGCGAGCAGCGCGGCTGCCGCGACGGGCAGCGCCGCGAAGGCGGTGCGCAGGGTCAGGCGCCGCAGCGTGTCGAGGTGGTCCGGGAGCGGCCGTACGGTCGCCCCCTCCGGCGGCGGCGGGGGCAGCAGGGCCGGAGCCGCGCTGTCCTTGGCCAGCGTCCACAGGCGTTCGGCGGCCCCGGACACGAAGACGGTGGCCAGCAGCGCGGTCATGGCGTGCGCCGGGATCCAGTCCAGCCAGAGCGGGGCGACGACGAACAGTGCGATCCGGACCCCGTCGGCGCCGACCATCGTCCAACGGCGGTCGAGCTTGCCCCCGGCGGCGGTCAGCTTGGCGAGCGGCCCGAGGAGGACGGCCCCGAAGAGCACGGTGGCCACGACCCGGACCCCGAACACGGCCGCGACGGCCAGGGCCGCTCCGCGGTATCCGTCCCCGAACGTTTCCTCGGAGATCGCCGCCTGATAGGCGAGCAACACCAGGACCAACAGGGCGAGGGCATCACCGATGCCGCTCACCAACTGGGCACTCCACAAACGCCGCAGTCTGGGGGTGCGCAGCAGGGCATGCACCGCGCGCTCGCGGGAGTCCGCGGCCAGGGCTTCGTCGTAGGTGGTGTTCTCGTCGGCGGTCTCGGCGTCGGTCACGACCGTCGGCTGCTCGGCTCGCGTCATCCGCCCAGCCTATCCGCTGTGCTTCGTGGCTGCGGAGGCCTGTGGACAACCCCGGGTGTGCCCCCGCGCCCACCCCTCCACCCGGCCCCGGCACCCGCCCCTCCCGGGCAACACGAAGGCCCCCGCGCAGCATGCGCGGGGGCCTTCGACGACCGGCATACCCGGTCGGCCGCGGCTAGTCGTCCGACGCCGCCGGAGCGGTCGTCGCCTTCTTCGCCACCGTCTTCTTCGCGGCCGTCTTCTTGGTCGCCGTGGCCTTCTTCGCCGTCGTCGTCTTCTTGGCCGCCGTCTTCTTGGCGGTCGTCGTCGTGGCCTTCTTGGCGGGCGCCTTCTTCGCCGGGGCCTTCTTGGCCGTCTTCTTCGCCGGCCCCTTGGCCCGCTTCTCCGCGAGCAGTTCGTAGCCGCGCTCCGGCGTGATCGTCTCGACGTCGTCGTCCCGCCGCAGCGTCGCGTTCGTCTCGCCGTCCGTCACGTACGGACCGAAGCGGCCGTCCTTGACCACCACCGGCTTCTCGCTCACCGGGTCCGTGCCCAGTTCCTTGAGCGGGGGCTTGGCCGCGGCCCGTCCGCGCTGCTTGGGCTGCGCGTAGATGGCGAGCGCCTCGTCCAGCGTGATCGAGAACAGCTGGCCCTCGGTCTCCAGGGACCGCGAGTCCGTGCCCTTCTTCAGGTACGGGCCGTAGCGGCCGTTCTGGGCCGTGATCTCCACGCCCTCCGCGTCGACTCCGACGACCCTGGGCAGGGACATCAGCTTGAGCGCCTCGTCCAGGGTGACCGTGTCCAGGCTCATCGACTGGAACAGGGAGGCCGTCCGCGGCTTGACCGCGTTCTTGCCGGTCTTCGGCGTGCCCTCGGGCAGGATCTCCGTCACGTACGGCCCGTAGCGGCCGTCCTTCGCGACGATCTGGTTCCCGCTGACGGGGTCGGTGCCCAGCTCGAACTCGCCGCTCGGCTTCGCGAAGAGTTCCTCCGCGTACTCCACCGTCAGCTCGTCGGGGGCCATGTCGTCCGGGACGTCGGCGCGCTGGTGGCCTTCGGCGTCCTTCTCTCCGCGCTCCACGTACGGCCCGTAGCGGCCGACGCGCAGCACGATTCCCTCGCCGACGGGGAAGGAGGAGATCTCCCGAGCGTCGATGGCACCGAGATCCGTGACGAGTTCCTTGAGGCCACCGAGGTGGTCGCCGTCGGCCGGTACGACCTCGGACGCGTCCTCGGCACCGAAGTAGAACCGCTTCAGCCACGGCACGGATTGGGCCTCGCCCCGCGCGATGCGGTCGAGGTCGTCCTCCATCTTGGCCGTGAAGTCGTAGTCGACGAGCCGGCCGAAGTGCGTCTCCAGCAGGTTGACCACGGCGAACGACAGGAAGGACGGCACGAGGGCCGTGCCCTTCTTGAAGACGTAGCCGCGGTCGAGGATGGTGCCGATGATCGACGCGTAGGTCGAGGGGCGGCCGATCTCGCGCTCTTCCAGCTCCTTGACCAGCGAGGCCTCGGTGTACCGGGCCGGCGGCTTGGTCGAGTGGCCGTCCACCGTGATCTCCTCGGCCGACAGCGCGTCGCCCTCGGCGACCTGCGGCAGCCGCTTCTCACGGTCGTCGAGCTCCGCGTTCGGGTCGTCCGCGCCCTCGACGTAGGCCTTCATGAAACCGTGGAAGGTGATCGTCTTGCCGGACGCGCTGAACTCGGCGTCCCGGCCGTCGGTGGCTCGTCCACCGATCTTCACGGTCACGGAGTTTCCGACCGCGTCCTTCATCTGGGAGGCGACGGTCCGCTTCCAGATGAGTTCGTACAGACGGAACTGGTCGCCGGTCAGGCCGGTCTCGGCCGGAGTGCGGAAACGATCACCCGAGGGTCGGATCGCCTCGTGCGCCTCCTGCGCGTTCTTGACCTTGCCTGCGTACACGCGCGGCTTCTCCGGCAGGTAGTCGGCTCCGTAGAGCTGGGTGACCTGCGCCCGCGCCGCGTTCACCGCGGTGTCGGAGAGCGTCGTGGAGTCGGTACGCATATAGGTGATGAAGCCGTTCTCGTACAGCTTCTGCGCCACCTGCATCGTCGCCTTCGCACCGAAGCCGAGCTTGCGCGAGGCCTCCTGCTGGAGCGTCGTCGTGCGGAACGGTGCGTACGGGGAGCGGCGGTACGGCTTCGACTCGACCGAGCGGACGGCGAACGAAGCGCTCTCCAGCGCGGCGGCGAGCGCCCGGGCGCCGGCCTCGTCGAGGTGCAGGACCTCGCTCTTGAGCTTGCCGTTCGAACCGAAGTCACGGCCCTGGGCGACGCGCTTGCCGTCCACCGTGTTCAGGCGGGCCACCAGCGTCGACGGGTCGGACGCGTCGCCGACCCGGCCGGTGGAGAAGGTGCCGGTCAGGTCCCAGTACTCGGCGGTGCGGAAGGCGATGCGCTCGCGTTCCTTCTCGACGACCATGCGCGTGGCCACCGACTGGACGCGGCCCGCCGACAGCTTCGGCATGACCTTCTTCCACAGGACCGGCGAGACCTCGTAGCCGTAGAGGCGGTCGAGGATGCGTCGGGTCTCCTGGGCGTCGACCATGCGCTGGTTGAGCTCGCGCGGGTTGGCGACGGCGTCGCGGATCGCGTCCTTGGTGATCTCGTGGAAGACCATCCGGTGGACGGGGACCTTGGGCTTGAGGACTTCCTGCAGGTGCCACGCGATGGCTTCGCCCTCGCGGTCCTCATCGGTGGCGAGGAAGAGTTCGTCGGACTCGGCCAGCAGCTCCTTGAGCTTCCTGACCTGGGCCTTCTTGTCGGCGTTGACGACGTAGATCGGCGCGAAGTCGTGCTCGACGTCCACGCCGAGGCGACGGACCTCACCGGTGTACTTGTCGGGGACCTCGGCCGCGCCGCTGGGGAGGTCGCGGATGTGCCCGACGCTCGCCTCGACGACGTACCCGGGGCCGAGATAGCCCTTGATCGTCTTCGCCTTGGCAGGGGACTCGACGATGACGAGTCGGCGGCCGCCCTTTGCGGTCTCGCTAGTCGGGGACAACTTGGCTCTTCTCTCCGGTCGGCACTCGGTCGCGGTACGGCGACGCTGCGGAGTGTGACGGTACAACCCGCACCCGTGTCAAACGGCACAAGCCCGCAACGGCCACTCGAACGGTAACCCGACAAGTGCCGTTTCTGCCGCCCGGATGCCACGGCGGACCCCTCACGGTCACCGGGCAGAGTGGCCTGGGGGCCGTCTGGCCCCGGCCCGCGCACCGCCGACGGACCTTTCCGACGTCGGGTTTCCCACTCCGAGGAACATCTTCCGCGACGGCCGCCTCAGAACCGCTGGAGGCACCAGACGCCGAGGGCCAGCGAGCCGGCTCCGGACAGGAGCGCGAGGGGCACGGCGACGGCGGGGCGTACGCCCTCGGCCACCGGCGCACGGTGCAGGGCACGCGCTCCCGTCCAGCCGATCAGAGCGGCTCCGAACAGCAGGAACACGAGCGCGGAGAAGATCGCCGGACCGCGTTCCATGCCGTTCCCCCCTTGCTTCCGGGCCGCTCCGGGATCCCCCCGGATCCCGCTTCCCGGGAGCCTGCCGGCCGAGGAGGTACGGCAGGCGAACCCCGGGTTACATCACGGCTTCGGCATCGGCGCCCGCAGCCCGGCTGCGCCCGCCGACCCCCGGCCACGCCCGCCCCGGGCTACGGCGCGGGAGCGCGCACGGGGTCCAGGAAGCCCTGCTCCACCAGCATCCGGATCGCCTCCGGGGTCCGGTCCCGCAGTACCACCGGGTCCTCCTGCATCAGCTGGGCGATGGCGTCCAGGATCCGGCCCGCGCTGAGTGAGCCGTCACACACTCCGGCGAACCCGGCCCCGACGGTGTCCACCTTCGTGGCCCGGCGCATTCCGCGGTTCTGCCGGAGCACGACGTGCTCGGGGTCCTCCGCGCCGGGCGCGCCGACCTGCTCCTGGACGATCTCCTCGGCCAGGACGAAGTACCCCGACAGCAGCGCCGCGTCGTCGTGCTCGCGCAGGTAGTCCTGGCGGGCGAAATGCGCCAGGACGGCCTCGCCCAGCGGCTGCTCGACCGAGTGCGGCCATTCCTCGACCACGATCGACGGCTCGGCCGCGTCCGTACGGCGCAGCGTGATCCAACCGAAGCCGACCGCCTTGGTCTTGCGGGCCTCGAACTCGTCCAGCCAGTCCGCGTAGCGGCGCTCGTACTCGGCGGGATCGCTGCGGTGGTCGCCCGCGTCCCTCAGCCACAGTTCCGCGTACTGCGTCACGTCCTGCACGTCGCGCTGCACGATCCACGCGTCGCAGCCGCGCGGCACCCAGGAGCGGAGCCGGTCGTGCCAGTCCTCGCCCTCCACGTGCTGCCAGTTGCCGAGGAACTGCGCGTACCCGCCCGGGTTCAGGTGCTCGCCGGCCTGCTGGACCAGGGTCCGGCACAGGTCGTCCCCGCCCATGCCGCCGTCGCGGTACGTGAGGCGGGCGCCGGGGGAGATCACGAAGGGCGGGTTCGACACGATCAGGTCGTATGTGGTCTCGCCGACCGGCTCGAAGAGGGAACCGGCGAGCAGTTCGGCCTCGGCCTCCCCGGACAACGCCAACGTCAAACGGGTGAACTCCAGGGCCCTCGGGTTGACGTCGGTGGCCGTGACCCGTGTCGCGTGCCGGGACGCGTGCAGGGCCTGGATGCCCGATCCGGTGCCGACGTCGAGCGCCGAACCCACGGGGGCGCGGACGGTGATGCCGGCCAATGTCGTGGAGGCGCCGCCGACTCCCAGCACCACGCCCTCCTCACGACGGCCGATGCCGCCGGCCCCGCCCACGGCGCACCCCAGGTCGGAGACGATGAACCAGTCCTCGCCGTCCGGTCCGCCGTACGGGCGCACGTCGACGGTGGCGTACACCTCGTCGCCCTCCCGCCGCAGCCAGCCGTCCTCCAACGCCGCGTCGACGGGCAGCGCCGCGCCGGCGTGTCCGTACGGCACGGACTGCCGGAGCAGGAACAGCCGAACCAGGCCGGCGAGCGGGTCGTCCGCGCGGCCTCGGGTGGCGCGCAGGGCGGGGACGGTCTCGCTGCGGGCCAACGCGGCGTAGGCGGGGGCGCCGAGCAGGTCGAGCAGCCCGTCGGCGGTGAAGCCGACGGCCAGCAGGGCGGCGCGGAGCGCGGCGGCACGGTCGGGCGAGGGAAGGCTGGTGGTACTCACGCGTCCATTGTGGCCGCTGCCCCCGGCAATCGCGGCGGCCCACCCCGGGCATTCGGTGCGCACCACGCGCCCGGACCCCGATCGGGCAGCGCCCGGAGCCCCCACGGGCAGCGCCCGGACCGCGATCAGGCCGCGGTCGGGACGGTCAGGGACCGTCAGGAACGGAACCGTGCGGGAAACGCCGACGGGGCGGGCGGTGTCCGTCGAGGACCCCGCCCGCCCCGGTCGACGTGCGTCCGCGCACGCGACGGCGGTGGGGCCGGGGTCACCCACCGGCCCGCCGCTGCGCGCTAACCGGCCGTCGTCGTCTGGACCTGGCAGCCCGGCTGACCGTTCATCGCCTTGTCCAGGCCACCCGTCTTCAGCTTGTCCAGGGCCTGCTTGCCGCCCTGGGTCGCCGCCTCCAGTCCGCCGGCCACGTCCTTGAGGCCCTCGGCGAACTTCGTCTGGTCCTTGACGTCGAGGGCGTCCATCTTCACCTTGAGGTCGGCATAGCCCTTGGAGGTCGCCGCGAAGCCCTGGACAGCGGCGTTCTGCGTCTCCTCGCCACCCTTGACCGGCGGGACTCCCGCCCCGGTCAGAGCGGTCCCCATGGACTTGTACGCCTCGGACATGACCTGGAACGCCGCCGAGTCGGTCTGTTGGACCTCCTCCGGCTTGCTGCTCTCCGTGGCCACGCGCTTGATGTCGACGTTGGAGCTTTCGATCTTCTTGAGTTGGGGTCCCCACGCGTCACAGACCTTCTTGGCCCACGCGTCGGTCTTCTTCTGCCCGTCGTCCTCGCCGCCGCATCCGGACAGCACGAGCATCAGCACCGCACCGCCGGACACTGCGGCCGCAAACTTCTTGTTCACCGGATTGGTCCCTTCGAAGACTCTCGGCCCGGAAGATACACGCCCACCCTGGGCGGACACGGAAAGGCGGACGGGCGGCGCGTCAGTCCGCGCCGCCCGTCCGCCGTTCGGGCGTACCCCCGAACCCCGTGCGGAACAGGGCCGCAGGCCGTTCGGGGCACCGGCCGGGAGCCGCTCGGGCCCCGGCACGGAGAGGGTCAGGAAACCACCGCCGGATCTGTGGGCTGCGCCACTCGCTCGGCCGCGCCGTCCTCGCCCTCGTCACCCACGGCGATGCCGCGCCGCTTGGACACGTACACCGCGACGATGATGACGGTGATGGCCAGGACCGCGACGATCGCCCGCACGGTCGGGCTGGTGTCGTCGCCGTAGCTGAACTGCACGATGGCCGGGGCGATCAGCAGGGCCACCAGGTTCATCACCTTGAGCAGCGGGTTGATGGCCGGGCCGGCGGTGTCCTTGAACGGGTCGCCGACGGTGTCGCCGATGACGACGGCGGCGTGGGCCTCGCTGCCCTTGCCCCCGTGGTGGCCGTCCTCGACGAGCTTCTTCGCGTTGTCCCAGGCGCCGCCGGAGTTGGCGAGGAAGACCGCCATCAGGGTGCCGGTGCCGATGGCACCGGCGAGGAACGAGCCGAGCGCGCCGACACCGAGCGAGAAGCCCACCGCGATCGGGGTGAGCACGGCGAGTAGGCCGGGCGTGGCGAGTTCGCGCAGCGCGTCCTTGGTGCAGATGTCCACGACGCGCCCGTACTCGGGCTTCTCGGTGTAGTCCATGATCCCGGGGTGCTCGCGGAACTGCCGACGCACCTCGTAGACGACGGCGCCCGCGGAGCGGGAGACGGCGTTGATGGCGAGTCCGGAGAACAGGAACACGACGGCCGCGCCGAGGATCAGGCCGACCAGGTTGTTGGGCTGCGCGATGTCGAGGCTGAGGTTCATCTCCCCGGCCTTGGCACCGACTTGCTTGACCGCGGTGGCGATGGCGTCGTTGTACGAGCCGAAGAGCGCGGCGGCGGCGAGCACGGCGGTGGCGATCGCGATGCCCTTGGTGATGGCCTTGGTGGTGTTGCCGACGGCGTCCAGGTCGGTCAGGACCCGCGCGCCGGCGCCTTCGACGTCACCGGACATCTCGGCGATGCCCTGCGCGTTGTCCGACACCGGTCCGAAGGTGTCCATGGCGACGATGACGCCGACCGTGGTCAGCAGGCCGGTGCCGGCCAGGGCCACCGCGAAGAGCGCCAGCATGATCGAGGTGCCGCCGAGCAGGAAGGCCCCGTACACGCCGAGGCCGATGAGCAGCGCGGTGTAGACGGCGGACTCCAGGCCCACCGAGATCCCGGCGAGGACGACGGTGGCCGCGCCGGTCAGCGAGGACTTGCCGATGTCCCGTACGGGGCGCCGGCTGGTCTCGGTGAAGTAGCCGGTCAACTGCTGGATCAGGGCGGCGAGCACGATGCCGATGGCGACGGCGACGACGGCCAGGATCCGCGGGTCTCCGGAGTGGTTGAGGATCGCCGGGTCCTCGACGCCGACGAGCTCCTTGTAGGTGGCCGGCAGGTACGCGTAGACGGCGATCCCGACGAGCACCAGGGAGATCGCGGCGGAGATGAAGAAGCCGCGGTTGATGGCGGTCATCCCGCTGCGGTCGGATCGGCGCGGGGACACCGCGAAGATGCCGATCATGGCGGTGACGACGCCGATCGCGGGAACGATCAGCGGGAACGCCAGACCCAGGTCACCGAAGGCGGCCTTGCCGAGGATCAGCGCGGCCACGAGGGTGACGGCGTAGGACTCGAAGAGGTCGGCCGCCATGCCGGCGCAGTCGCCGACGTTGTCGCCCACGTTGTCGGCGATGGTCGCGGCATTGCGGGGGTCGTCCTCCGGAATGCCCTGCTCGACCTTGCCGACCAGGTCGGCGCCGACGTCGGCGGCCTTGGTGAAGATGCCGCCACCGACACGCATGAACATGGCGATCAGCGCGGCGCCGAGCCCGAAGCCCTCCAGGACCTTGGGGGCGTCGGCGGCGTAGACGAGCACGACGCAGGAGGCGCCGAGCAGGCCGAGGCCGACGGTGAACATGCCGACCACGCCACCGGTGCGGAAGGCGATCCTCATGGCCTTGTGGGCCACTTCGGTCAGGTCCTTGGCGGGTTCGCCCTCGGCAGGGGTCGCCTCCCGCGCGGCGGCGGCCACGCGAACGTTCGCGCGGACCGCGAGGCGCATGCCGATGTAGCCGGTGGCGGCCGAGAAGAGCGCGCCGACGAGGAAGAAGGCGGAACGGCCCGCCCGCTGCGACCAGTCGTCGGCGGGGAGCAGGAAGAGCAGGAAGAACACCACGACGGCGAAGACGCCGAGGGTGCGCAGTTGCCGTCCGAGGTAGGCGTTGGCGCCTTCCTGAACGGCGGCGGCGATCTCCTTCATGCCGGTGGTGCCCTCGTCGGCGGCGAGCACCTGGCGGACCAGGACTTGCGCGACGACGAGTGCGAGAAGTGCGACCGCTGCAATCACGATCACGATGAGCCGATTGTCATCGGTGAGTACTGCGGCGGCCAGATCGGAGGTGCCGATCGGCGCGTTGGGGGTGAAGAGCCCCGTCATTCGTCCTCCTTGACGTGATGAGCTCAAGATGTGGACGGATTGTAGGGAGCGCGACCTGATCAAAACAGTGGGCGGGAAACGCAATTGGCCTGCTCTTGCTCCCCAGCAATAGATCACGTCACTCCAATACCCTCGAAAGTGGTAATGGGGCAAAGGCATTGACGCATGGTCATCGATCCGGAAATTCATGTCCGGGCAGCAGAAAAGGCCCTGCGGAGCAGGGCCTTTGAAGATCGGAAGATGTGAAAGCAACCCCGTCCGGGGACCGTCCGAACCGTGATGCCGTTCGTCCGGCACGCGACGCGGTACGGAGCCACCCGCCGGACGCGACACGGCGGGGAGGGGAGAGATGTGCGTGATCCGGCGCCCGGCAGGCCTGCGGCATGACCAGGGCATGAAAGGCCAGGGCGTACGGGCGGACGCGACGTCAGTACAGACCGGGCACCGAGGCGAATACGGCACCAGGGCACCTTGAAGATCCGATGCGCCGGCCGAAAATCGACCTCGGAGGGGCCGTTCCGGTGACGGAGGTCCTGCCAAGGACCGCTACGGGAGTGCGGAGATCTTCGCCACGGGCCAGCTCATCCGGATGGTGCCGCCCCCTTCGCCGCTGGTCACCTCGACATCGTCGACGAGTCCACTGATCACGGCGAGGCCCATTTCGTCCTCGCCCTCGTTGTCCGGGTCCAAGGCGGCGGCGATGCCCGACACGGCCTCGGCCGAACCGCCGGCCGGACCGGGAACGTCATCGCCGACCTCGATGGAGAAAACTTTCTCCTCCTCGGTCAGGACCACCCGGACCGGACCGGTCAGCCCGTTGTTGCGGTGCAGCCCGACGGCGCGCGAGCAGGCCTCACCCACGGCGAGGCGAACCTCGTCGAGGACGGCTTCCTCCACCCCGGCCCGGCGCGCCACGGCGGCCGCGACCAGGCGGGCCGTCCGGACGTGTTCGGGCTGGGCGCTGAAGCGCAGTTCAACGGTGGCCATGCGCGTCCCCCTCGGACTCTGGGCGCGGACCAACGGGCGCGCCTTGACAGGGGCCCGGACCGACCATGGTCCGGTACCCCCCGCTCCTCGTCGGCTTCTGACGGCGTTTCGGCCGCCGGAAACCGTCAGTCGGTGGCGTTGACGGCGTCTTCCACGGTCGTGTGGATCGGGAACACCTTGGTCAGACCGGTGATACGGAAGATTTTCAGGATGCGCTCCTGGTTGCAGACCAGACGCAGCGAGCCCTCGTGCGCACGAACACGCTTGAGGCCTCCCACGAGCACACCGAGGCCGGTGGAGTCGAGGAAGTCCACTCGCTCCATGTCGACAACCAAGTGGTAGCTGCCGTCGTTCACCAACTCCACCAACTGCTCGCGCAGCTTGGGCGCGGTATACACATCAATCTCGCCACCGACCTCTACGACCGTGCGGTCGCCGACAGTGCGAGTCGACAGGGACAGGTCCACGGATCCTCCAGCACCTTGCTATCGAGCGGCGCCCCCCAGGGGCCTCCCCATCCGAAGGTAGGAGAGGGATCGGCTGCCGCGATGGCATTCAATCACTTACCGGCAGGCGCGCACGACGCCTTGGGTCCATTGTCCCGCACGCCGGTGACACACTCGGTTCCAATGGCCAATACTCACCGTCCCGGTCGGCCCACGGCAGCCGCGGACTCTCGACCCACTCCGAGCACGGTCCTGGACCGGCTGGCACGGGGGCCTTCTCGAGCTGCGCGCATCACCCATACGGAGCACTTGCCCCCTCGGGCGGGTCGTCATGCGGTCTGGCCCGACCGCATCCGAACTGATGTCGTGGCCGCCATTCAGGCCGCCGGAATCGAACATCCGTGGGAACACCAGGCCGCGGCGGCCGAGCACGCCCTGGACGGCACGTCCGTGGTCGTGGCCACCGGCACCGCCTCGGGCAAATCCCTGGCCTACCTGGCCCCCGTGCTCTCCGCCCTCGCGGACGGCGCCGAGGCCCCCAACGGCCGGGGCGCGACCGCCCTGTACCTGGCCCCCACCAAGGCCCTGGCGGCCGACCAGCGGCGCGCCGTACGGGAGCTGGCGAGCCCGCTGGGCAACGCGATCCGGCCCGCCGTCTACGACGGGGACACCCCCGTCGAGGAACGCGAGTGGGTGCGCCAGTACGCGAACTACGTGCTCACCAACCCCGACATGCTGCACCGCGGGATCCTCCCCGCCCACCCGCGCTGGTCATCGTTCCTGAAGGCGCTGCGCTACGTGGTGATCGACGAGTGCCACAGCTACCGGGGGGTTTTCGGCTCCCACGTGGCCCAGGTACTGCGGCGGCTGCGGCGGCTGTGTGCCCGTTACGGCTCGGAACCCGTCTTCCTGCTGGCCTCCGCGACCTCCAGCGACCCGGCGACCTCCGCGTCCCGGCTGACCGGCCTGAAGGTCGTGGAGGTCGCCGACGACGCCTCCCCGCGGGGCGAGGTGGTCTTCGCCCTGTGGGAGCCCCCGCTGACCGACATGAAGGGCGAGAAGGGCGCTCCCGTGCGCCGTACGGCCACCGCCGAGACCGCCGACCTGCTGACCGACCTGGTGGTCCAGGGGGTCCGCACGGTGGCTTTCGTGCGATCACGGCGCGGCGCGGAACTGATCGCCGTGATCGCCCAGGAGCGGCTCGCCGAGGTGGACCGGTCCCTGCCGCGGCGGGTGGCCGCGTACCGGGGCGGTTACCTGCCCGAGGAGCGGCGCGCCCTGGAGCGGGCCCTGCACTCCGGGCAACTGCTGGGGCTGGCCGCCACCACCGCCCTGGAACTCGGCGTGGACGTCTCCGGCCTGGACGCGGTGCTGATCACCGGCTATCCGGGCACGCGGGCCTCCCTGTGGCAGCAGGCAGGGCGGGCCGGCCGCTCGGGACAGGGCGCCCTGGCCGTCCTGGTGGCCCGTGACGACCCGCTGGACACCTACCTGGTCCACCACCCCGAGGCGCTGTTCCGGCAGCCCGTGGAGGCCACCGTGCTGGATCCGGACAACCCGTACGTGCTCGCCCCGCACCTGTGCGCGGCAGCCGCCGAGCTCCCGCTGACCGAGGCGGACCTCGACCTCTTCGGACCGGCGGCCGGCGGCCTCCTCCCGCAGCTGGAGGCGGCGAAACTGCTGCGCCGCCGGGCCACGGCCTGGCACTGGACCCGCCGGGAACGCGCCTCGGACCTGACCGACATCCGGGGCGGCGGGGGCCGTCCCGTGCAGATCGTGGAGGCGGCCACCGGCCGGCTGCTCGGCACCGTCGACGAGTCGGCCTCCCACACGGCCGTTCACGACGGGGCCGTTCATCTCCACCAGGGCCGCACCTACCTGGTGAAACACCTCGACCTGGAGGACTCGGTCGCACTGGTGGAGCAGGCCGATCCGCCCTTCTCCACCACCGCGCGCGACACCACGTCCATCGCGGTGCTGGAGACCGAGAGCGAGATCCCGTGGGGTCAGGGCAGGCTCTGTTTCGGCTCCGTCGAGGTCACCAACCAGGTCGTCTCCTACCTGCGGCGCAAGCTGATCTCCGGCGAGGTGCTCGGCGAGGCCAAGCTCGACCTGCCGCCGCGCACCCTGCGCACCCGGGCCGTCTGGTGGACGGTCACCGAGGACCAGCTCGACGAGGCCCGGATCAACCCGGAGATCCTCGGCGGCGCCCTGCACGCCGCCGAGCACGCCTCCATCGGTCTGCTCCCGCTGTTCGCCACCTGCGACCGCTGGGACATCGGCGGGGTCTCCGTCCCGCTGCACCCCGACACCCTGCTGCCCACGGTGTTCGTCTACGACGGCCACCCCGGCGGCGCCGGGTTCGCGGAACGCGCCTTCCACACGGCCCGCAGCTGGCTGACGGCCACCCGCGACGCCATCGCGGCCTGCGAATGCGAGGCGGGCTGCCCCTCCTGCATCCAGTCGCCCAAGTGCGGCAATGGCAACGACCCCCTCCACAAACGCGGCGCCATCCGTCTGCTCACCCGTCTGCTCGCCGACGCCCCGGAGAGCTGAACCGGCACCCGCGTCCCGCCCAGGCCACGCCGGACGAACCGCACCGAACGAAACACCGACGAACCAGCCCCGGAGCGGACCGGGCACGGCGGGGCGGGGCCGGACAGGACCGGGCGGGCAGGCAGGCGGGCAGGGAGGACCCCGGGTGCGGGCCGGCGCGGGCCGGCCCGGCCCGGCCCGGTCACGGCGGCCCGGCGGGCAGTGAGGCGGCCCAGCCGAGGGCGGCGGCCCGAACGCCACGTCCTGGAGACGCATCGTGCCCCCGTCCGGTCCGCCTCCGCGCGCCCGGCCCCGGCGCCCCGGAAATCCGACGGGAGCCGATGGGCCGAACGGGTCGCGCACGGTCCCGAGCCGCCGCCCCGGCGCCTTCCCGGGGGCCCGGACACCACGGCCCTGCCCACCCGGGACCAAGCCTTGGGGCGACCCCGGCAACCACCGGTGCGGTGACCGTGTGGTGCCCGCCGGAACCGCCGCACCGGGCAGGGCCCACGGACCGGCTGCCCCCGGGCAGGGCTCACGGATCGCGGGCCGGACTCACGGGTCGGCCGGCCCTCGGCCTGGAGAGGACGGACCGGCCGGCCCCCGGGCCTGGGAAGGCGGGAGCGGAGGGCCCGCCCGGGACGCGAGCGTGGGAGCGAAGGGGCCGGTCGGGGCACGGGCCACGACCTCGGCGACCTCACCGTGAACGTCGCAGGCGGTCAGACTCGCGCCCTGTGCCCGCGCCACCCGCACCGCCGTCGCACAGGCAGCCTCGGGGCCGTGCGCCCAGGTCGCCGCCGCGGCGAGGGCCGCCAGGTCCGCGGCCGCAGCCGCCCGGTGCCGCGCCACGACGGCCTGACCGAGCAGCAGGACACCCCCGAACACCGCCGCCAGCACCGTCGTCACCAACGCCGCCCACACGGTGGCGGAGCCCCGGTCCCGCCTCACGGCGGCGGCCCCACACTGTCCTCCGCCAAGGCCACCGCCTGGGCGCCGAGACGTACCGGCAGCCCGCCCGGCCCGGGCGCCGGCGCCGCGACCCGAACCCTCCACAGGTCCCCCACCCGCTCCAACCGCACCTCCGCTCCCCGCGGGGCGGCGGCCCCGGCCGCCGCCACCACGACCTCCGCCGACTCCGAGCGGGCCGCGGCCCGCGCCCCCGCCCGGGCCGCGTCCACGCACCGGATCTGCGCGGCCGCCGCCATCAGCGCCCACACCAGCAGCGCCGCGAACAACACCAGCGCCGGGATCACCAGAGCCGCCTCCGCGGTCACATATCCGCGGTCGCCCTTTCCGCCCGGGCTTTCCTCAGAACGGCACATCGAGCGCCTTCCCGATGGTGGACTGAAGGGCCGTCGACACCACGTCGCTCGTGACCACCTTGTACAGAACGGCAGCGAACGCACAGGCCGCGATCGTGCCCATGGCGTATTCCGAAGTCGACATCCCGGCATCGCGACCGCGGCCACTGAGCGCGGACCGCACTCGAAACCAGATGATCCTCATGACAACCTCCTGTTTGATTTCACTCTTGATGTGATTTCAGGTTTTGATTTCAAGTGCCCGAGAGAAGACCAGCAGCCATCCCAATCACCACTGGAGCCACTCCCACCACAAGAAATGCGGGGAGGAAACACAGCCCCACAGGTGCGGTGACGAGTACGGCGGCCCGCTGTGCCCGGGTAGTGGCCTGTCGGGCCCGGTCCGCCCTGAGGGCCGACGCCAGGCGGGAGACCGGTTCGGCGGCCGGAGCCCCCGTACGAGCGGCCCGCTCCAGGCACTCCGCCAGCTCACGGGCGCCCGGTATCTCCGCCAACCTCCCCCACCCCGCACCCGGTTCGCCACCGAGCCGCAGTTCCGCCCCGGCCACCGCCAGTCGCTCCCCCACGGGGCCGCCCAGCGACTCCCCGACCACCTCGGCCGCCTCCACCGGGCCGGCTCCGGCCGCCAGGCAGGCAGCCAACAGATCTGCCGCAAAGGGAAGTTGCCGCTCCACCTCACGGGGGTCCGCTCCGACCGACATCGCTGCGGCCCTCGATCGCAGGCGCCACACCGCGTACGCCGCGCCGCACCCGACCAGGACACCCGTCACACCGCCGACCAGTACCCAGGCCGCCACCAGAGCGCCCGCCGGCCACGACCACGTGACGACCCGATCCCGCGCCCGAGGCCCGAACAGCGGCCCGCGCGGAACTGTTCGCACCCTCAGCAGTGCCCTGATCCGCCGCCGGGTCTTCCGCCGCCGTACTCCTGACGCGGCCGCCGATCCCACGCACGACACCGCCACCGCGAGGCACAACGCCACCCCCAACCGGTGGACCCACGCCTCATCCATCACCGCTCCCCCGCCCGTACGATCCGGCGGCACCACAACATCCCCAGCGCCTCCAGCACCGCGCCCGCCACCAGGCAGCCCCACCCCATCGGGGTGTGCAGCAGGACCGCGAGCGGGTCCGCCCCGAGGCCGGTACCGATCACCAGCCCCACCAGGGGCAACAAGGCCAGCACCACCGCCGTCGAGCGAGCTCCGGCCAACTGGGCCCGCAGCGACTCCTCCCGGTCCCGCTCCGCTCTCAACGCCCCCTCGAGTCGGTCCAGTCCGGCTGCCAGGCCGGCGCCCCCGTCCACGGAGACCCGCCAGCAGGCCGCCATCCCGGCCAGCCCCTCCGCGCCCGGCTCCCGCGACGCCTCGCGCAGTGCCAGGGCGACATCGCCCCCGAAAGCCGCGGCGGCCAGCACCCCGGCCTCCACCGCACCCAGACCACCGGTGCCCGTAGTGGTGCGTCTCAGCGCCGCGCCCAGGGCCCGGCCGGGCTGCGCACCCGCCCTCAGTTCCCCCACGGTGACCCCGCACAACGCCATCACGTCGGCGGCCCGGGCCTCCCTGGACCGTTCCCGATCCCTGCCCCTCAACCATTTCCTCAGCAGCGGCACCGAGGCCGCCCCCAGCGCCAGCGGAAGCACGGAACCGCCGAACAACGCCACCAGCACCCCGACCCCGGCGCCGGACCACTCCCGCCATCGCGCGGCCCGCACCCGGACCGCGATCAGCAGCCGCTCCCGACGCGCTGATCCTGCCGACACCGCCGGAGCGCCGCCGATCGGCAACAACCGGGCCCGTCGGGACACCTGATCGCCTCCGGCCAACATCCAGGCGGCGGCCCCCGCGCAGAGCACACCGGCGAGCACCGGCGCGGAGCCCGCCACCCCGACCGTCCCGGCGCTCATCGGGAAACCTCCAACAGCGGACCGAGCCGGGCCCAGCCCCTTTCCCGTACGAACCCCCGCGCCGACCAGAGCAACGCGGGCACCGTCACCACCAGCCCGGCCGGGTCCCGTTCGAGGACGTGCACCTCGGCCACCCGGCGGCGCCCGGCCCGGTCCCGAACCAGGTGAACCACCAGGGTCAGCGCGGCCGCCAACTGGCTGTGCAGAGCGGCACGATCGAGCCCCGCAGTCGTACCGAGCGCCTCCAACCGCGCCGGCACATGAGCTGCCGCATTGGCATGAACCGTGCCACAGCCCCCTTCGTGGCCCGTATTGAGGGCGGCCAGCAGGTCCGCCACCTCCGGGCCCCGCACTTCCCCGACCACCAGCCGATCGGGGCGCATCCTCAACGCCTGCCGGACCAGGTCCGCCAGGGTGACGAGACCTGCTCCCTCCTGATTCGCGGGCCGGGTCTCCAGCCGCACGACGTGTGGATGGTCGGGGCGCAGCTCGGCCGAGTCCTCGGCCAGGACGATCCGTTCACCCGGCCCGACCAGGCCCAACAGGGCGCTCAGCAGGGTGGTCTTGCCCGTTCCGGTGCCTCCGGAGACGAGGAAGGAGAGCCGGGCCTCGACCATCGCCCGGAGCAGCTCGTGCCCGCCCGGCGGCAGGGTCCCCGCGGTCACCAACTCGTCCAATGTGAAGGCTCTCGGCCGGACGACCCGCAGTGACAGGCAGGCGGATCCGACGGCGACCGGTGGCAGCACGGCATGCAGCCGGGTGCCGTCCGGCATACGGGCGTCCACCCAGGGCCGGGCGTCGTCGAGGCGCCGTCCCGCCACGGCGGCCAGCCGTTGCGCGAGCCTGCGCACCGCCGCGGCGTCGGCGAAGGTCACCCCGGTGAGTTCCAGCCCTCCTCCGCGGTCCACCCACACCCGGTCGGGTGCCGCCACCAGCACGTCGGTGACCTCGGGGTCGGCGAGGAGCGCCTCCAGCGGGCCGGCGCCGACCAGTTCCGACCGTAACTCGGCCGCCGCACCGAGCACTTCCGCGTCTCCGAGCAGCCGGCCCTGAGCCCGCAGGGCCGCCGCGACCCTGGCCGGGGTCGGCTCCGCTCCGCTCTCCGCGAGCCGTTGCCGCACCGCGTCCAGGAGCAGCGCGCTCATGCCGGCACCCCTTGTGCGGATCCGAGGGCCCGCCGCCAGAAGCCGTCGCAGAAGCGGGCCAGGGCGCCCCGCCCGCGGGACCCCGGCGGTTCCCCCTCGGCCACCCGTCCCGGCAGTCCCACCTCGACCGGCACCTCGCCGGCCAGGGGTGCTCCCAGCAGTCGGGCCACGGCTTCGGCGTCGAGCCCCTCGGGACAGCGCCCCCGTACGACCACGCGGACGTCCCGGGCGACCATCCGCACCCCTGCCGCCACCCGCCCGGCTGCGGCCACGGCCCTCAACTCACCCGGCACCACCATCAGTACGAGATCCAACTGGGCCAGCACCTCGGCCACCGCCTCGTCCACCCGCCGGGGCAGATCGACGACGACCACGCCGCCACGGCGGCGGGCCGCGGCGATCACCGAGCGCATCGCTGCGGGCGGCACCACGACCCGGTCCCCTCGGTCCCAGCTGAGCACCCGGAGCGCGTGCAGTTCCGGCAGGGACTCCTCCAGTGCCCCGGCCCCGACCCGGCCCCGCGAGGCCGCGAAGTCCGGCCAGCGCAGCCCTTCGGCGCCCTCGCCCCCGAGCAGTACGTCCATGCCCCCGCCGAGGGGGTCCCCGTCGATGAGGATGGTGCGTTCGCCGGCGCGCGCGGCCCGTACCGCGAGCGCGCAGGCCAGCGTCGACGCGCCGGCGCCGCCACTGCCTCCGATCACGCCGACCGCGAGGGCGGGCCGGCCGGCCCCTTCCACCACGTCGGCAATGCGGTCGACGAGTCGGCTCTCCGCGTCGGGGAGCCTCAGCACCTCCTCGGCGCCGATCTCCAACGCCCGCTGCCACACCAGCGGGTCGTCCAGATCCCGGCCGACGAGAAGGACCGCGTCCCGGCGGGGCGCGCCGCGGACCCGGCGTGCCGCGTCGTCCCCGACGAGCACGAGCGGGGCGGAGTCCCAACCGACGCTGCCGGACGTCGACATGGGGAGATCGACGTTCTCTCCGTCGCCTTCCGCCGGGACCCCGGCTCCGCCCGGTTCGGGCACCGCGTGGTGGACGTGCGGTTCGGCGCCCGCGGCGGCGCACAGCCGCAGCAGGTCGTCGAGCAGCAGGGGGTCCTCGGTGATGATCAGCGGCCGGCCACCACCGGGCACGACCTCTTCCGCCCGCTTCGACGGCCTTCCCCCACCGGACAGCTCGGACTCCGGTGCTTCACACGACTTCGATCCAGCCGATCCAGCCACGATCTCGCCCCCTTCTCACTGCGAATCCAGGCACCGCGGACTTCGCGGCTGGAATCACCGTGCAGGGATCCGGGAAATGAAGTGGATCTTGCTCGAAAACTGTGGACAAGAAGCCCTCTGTGAATAACTCCGCCACCCCATCGTGTGAGTTCAGAGCGCGGCGGAACCACTACACACAGTCACGAGTTCAAGGAGGTGAGGGCCTTCGCGACGCAAGGCCGCCGAAGAGGAGGGGCCGGGGAAATGGTCACCACGGGCCGAAGGCAAGGGACGCAAACCGCGTCCGGACATGCGACGACCCCCGCCGGGGGGGAGAGCGGGGGTCGTCCCCACGGTCCGACTCGGGGGGGGAGGAGCCAGACCGGGTTAGCACGGTCGCGAACGATCCGTGACTTCCATGGTGTACCCGAGAGCCCTCTCAGGCAAACCCACGCGCCACACCTTACGCCGAATGGTGGGCGCATATGCTCGGGGCGTGGAAAATCAGCCCTTGCCGCACTCCTCGCCTCGGACCGCTGCCTTCTTCGACCTGGACAAGACGGTCATTGCGAAGTCGAGCACTCTGACGTTCAGCAAGTCCTTCTACCAGGGTGGCCTGATCAACCGGCGGGCCGTACTGCGCACCGCTTACACCCAGTTCTTCTTCTTGGTCGGCGGCGCCGACCACGATCAGATGGAGCGGATGCGGGAGTACCTGTCCGCCCTCTGCAAGGGGTGGAACGTCCAGCAGGTGCGCGAGATCGTCGCCGAAGCGCTGCACGACCTCATCGACCCGATCATCTACGACGAGGCCGCGTCCCTCATCGAGGCCCACCACACGGCCGGCCGTGACGTGGTGATCGTGTCGACCTCCGGCGCCGAAGTGGTCGAGCCGATCGGCGAGATGCTCGGCGCGGACCGTGTCGTGGCCACCCGGATGGTGGTCGGCGACGACGGCTGCTTCACGGGCGAGATCGAGTACTACGCCTACGGACCCACGAAGGCGGAGGCCGTACGCGAGCTCGCCGAGTCGGAGGGGTACGACCTCGCGCGGTGTTACGCGTACAGCGACTCGATCACCGACGTGCCGATGCTGGAGGCGGTGGGACACCCCCATGCCGTCAATCCCGACCGGGCGTTGCGCCGCGAGGCGGTCGCGCGGGAGTGGCCGGTGCTGGTGTTCAACAGGCCCGTGCGGCTGAAGCAGCGGCTGCCGGGGTCCATGACGTCCCGACCGGCCCTGGTGGCCGCCGCGGCGGTCGGCGCGGCCGCCGCCACGGCCGGGCTCGTCTGGTACGCGAGCCGGCGGCGGGCGGGCACCTCCGCCGTGTAGTCCCGCGAGCCCCCGCCGCTCCAGGACCCGCTCCAGGACCCGCTCCGCGGCCCGCGCTGCGGCGCTGCACGGCCGCGTCGGAACAACACCGCGCCTGGAAATCGAATGTCCGGATCGTCCACGCTCGCCCGGAAAAGTAAAGAAGTGGAGCCAGGGGTTTCGCTTGTCTCCGAAGCGGAGTACAAAGGAGTCAACGGCCCGCGAGACCAAAGAACATCCGAGAGGATCATCTTTAAAACGCAGTAAGGCCCACGGACCGAAGCATGAACGCCGAGCACCCACGCGACGTCGACCCGTCGATTACGGGCCAGCCGCACCAGGTGACGGGCAAAGTTCCCGACCTGATGGGCATACATTCGAGGACGCTTGGTAACTGGGCGCGAGTGCCAGCGGCGACACCAAGGCAAGACGGTGTCGCCGCAACCCGCGTTCAGGCCGCGCCGCGCTGGAGCGCCTCGCAGACCGCCATCGATTCCCGGGAACCCAGCTCGATCGCCCGGCCGCAGTGTGCGATCCAGGCGGCCATGCCCTCCGCGGTTCCGGACACGTACCCCTCGAAAGCCGCGACGTACGCCTGCGCACCCTGCTCCGCGTGCCCGACCTCGGCCGGGCAGATGGCCTTCGGGTCGAGCCCGCTGTTGATCAGCACGATCCGTTCGGCCGCCCGCGCCACCAGACCGTTGTAGGTCCCGAAGGGGCGCAGGGCCAGCAGTTCGCCGTGCACCACCGATGCCGTGATCAGCGCCGGCGAAGAGCCTCCCGCGATGATCAGCCGCGACAGCCCGTCCAGCCGGCCCGCGACCTCCTCGGCACTCGGAAGCGGCAGGTCGATCAGCGGCTCGTCCACCGGTTCACCCGCCAGACGAGGCCGCCCCACCGTGTCGCCCTCCACCGCCGGCGGCGCGGACGCGTCCGGAGCCGCCGCCGTCGAACCCGACGCGACCAGGTGCAGGCGCGCGAGGACACGCATCGGGGACTGCCGCCAGATGCTCAGGAGCTGCCCGGCCTCGGCCGTCAGGCGCAAAGCCGCACCCACCGCCCGCGCCTGCGACTCCGAACCGAAGTCGGTCCGGCGACGCACCTCTTCCAGGGCCCAGTCGGCGCCCGACAGGGCCGCGCTCCCGCGCGCGCCGCGCAGCGCCGCCTCCGAGGCGATCTCCCCGCTGCGGCGACGCATCACCCGGTGCCCGTAGACCCGGTCCACGGCCTTGCGTACGGAATCCACGGAATCGGAGACACCCGGCAGCCCGGCCAGTGGGGCCAGCGGGTCAGCAGCGCTACTCATAAGTAGGGAGCCTACGCACTGCGCGCGCATAGCACCGACCCCTCCTTGGAGTGGTCTTCTTCACTCAGGTAGACCACTTAGCGCTATCAACCCACTACGCTTGGTGAACATGAAGATCGCTTTCGTGGGAAAGGGCGGCAGCGGCAAGACCACGCTGTCCTCCCTCTTCATCCGCCACCTTGCCGCCAATGAAGCCCCCGTCGTCGCGGTGGACGCCGACATCAACCAGCATCTCGGCGCGGCCCTCGGGCTCGGCGAGGACGAGGCCGCCGAGCTGCCCGCCCTGGGCGCGCACCTGTCGCTCATCAAGGACTACCTGCGCGGATCGAACCCGCGCATCGCGTCCGCCGACGCCATGATCAAGACCACTCCGCCCGGGACCGGGTCGCGCCTGTTGCGGGTCACCGAGGACAACCCGGTGTACGAGGCGTGCGCGCGCACGCTGATGCTCGACGGCGAGCCCGTCCGCCTCATGGCCACCGGGCCGTTCACCGAGGCGGACCTGGGCGTGGCCTGCTACCACTCGAAGGTCGGGGCGGTCGAACTCTGCCTCAATCATCTGGTCGACGGTCCGGACGAGTACGTGGTCGTCGACATGACCGCGGGTTCGGACTCCTTCGCGTCGGGCATGTTCACCCGCTTCGACATGACCTTCCTGGTGGCCGAGCCGACCCGCAAGGGCGTCTCCGTCTACCGCCAGTACAAGGAGTACGCCCGGGACTTCGGGATCGCGCTCAAGGTGATCGGCAACAAGGTGCAGGGGCCGGAGGACATCGAGTTCCTCCAGGACGAGGTCGGCGACGACCTGCTGGTCACCGTCGGGCATTCGGACTGGGTGCGGTCGATGGAAAAGGGACGCCCCGCCCGGTTCGAGCTGCTGGAGGCGACCAACCGGCTCGCGCTGCAGGCGCTCCAGGACGCCGCCGAGGACTCGTACGCCGACCGCGACTGGGCCCGGTACACGGAGCAGATGGTCCACTTCCACCTGCGGAACGCCGAGAGCTGGGGGAACGCGAAGACCGGGGTCGACCTGGCGGAACAGGTCGACCCCGATTTCGTCCTCCGCGAGACCCCGAGCGCGGAGGTGGTCAGCCCTCGTCCGACCCTGACTCGGCCGACTCCGCAGCCGGCTTGACCCCGGCCGGGGAACCGGGGGCGGCCGGCGCTGCCGGCGGCCCCGCGGTGAGGAACTTGCTCCAGCCGGCCTTCGGGGCCTCACCGACGTCGAGGCCGCGCATCCACGCCAGCGTCTTCGGTTCCTGGGCGTCCAGCCAGTCGGCCAGCTCGCGGAACGGCACGCAGCGGACCTCCTTCTGGGTGCACATGGACTTGATGGAGTCCTCGACGGCCTTCATATAGGTGCCGCCGTTCCAGGACTCGAAGTGGTTGCCGATGATCAGCGGTGCCCGGTTGCCCTGGTAGACCCGGTCGAAGGCCTTCTGAAGGCCGTCGCGCATCTGCTCGCCCCAGTAGGCGTGCTGCGAGGGGTCTCCCTGGGTGGTCGTCCCGGACTGGTTGACCATGTAGTTGTAGTCCATGCTCAGGGTGTCGAAGGCACGCCCCGGCATGGGCACCAGTTGCAGGGGAAGGTCCCAGAGCCCGTCGGTCTTCTTGGGCCAGATCTGCTTGCTGATGCCGCTGGAGTCGTAGCGGAAGCCCATGTCCTTGGCCGCCAGCATGAAGTTCTTCTGGCCTTCGAGGCAGGGGGTGCGGGCGCCGATCAACTCCTTCTCGTAGTCGAACGGGAGCGGCTCCAGACCCTTCAGCGCCGGGGTGTTCGTCTTCCAGTTCTTGACGAACGACTTGGCCTGGTTGATCTCGCTCTTCCACTCCTCGACGGACCAGGTGCCGACACCGCCTTCGGGGCCGCAGAAGTGGCCGTTGAAGTGGGTGCCGATCTCGTTGCCCTCCTGCCAGGCCGCGCGGACCTGGGTGGCGGTGTCCTTGATGCCCTGGAGGTCGCCGAAACCGATGTCGGAACGCCCCGGCGAGTGCTGCGGAGCGGTGTAGAGCGAGGCCTTCTCCTCCGGCAGCATGTACACGCCGCTGAGGAAGTAGGTCATTCGGGCGTTGTACTCCTTGCCGACCTCACGGAAGTGCGAGAAGAGCTTCTGGCTGTCCTCGCCGGCGCCGTCCCACGAGAAGACGACGAACTGCGGGGGCTTCTCACCGGGCTTCATCCGCTGCGGCTTCACGACGTTCGGCTGGAGGCCGGTGTACGCGGTCGAGCCGTCCCCGATGAGCCGCTTCACACTGCCCGGGGCCTCCGGTGCGGCGGCGCCCTTCCTGGCGTTCTGGCCACCGGGCGCGGGCTTGGCGGGTTCCGAGGAGCACCCGGCAGCGCCCAGGACCAGGGCCGTGGCGACCAGGCCGCCGGCGATCTTCTTCGTGGCGGCGATCATCCGCACACCTCTCCCTCGCAGTTCCATCGCAGGACTTCCGCGCCGCAACGTCCCATGCGGTCAGGTTTGAGGAAGGTATGACAAGCCGGACAAAATGCTTAATCACTCCTGGGAGCTAATTCCTAGGCCATTTACTCCCATTTCTCACCACCTCTCTTTACTCTCCATTACCGTTCATTTACCGAGTGTTGAGACTCCCGCCGCTTCATCCCTCCTCAGAGGAGACGGGAACCCATGACAGCCACCACTGAAGGCGCCGCCGAAGACTCCCCGGGCGCCGCCCTCTCGCCCCCAGCGTCCACCCGACCTCCCGTACCTCCCGTTTCCGTCAAGAGCTTCCCGGCGGACCTGTCCGCCTCCATCGCCGTCTTCCTGATCGCCCTGCCGCTTTCCCTGGGCATCGCCCTGGCCACGGGCGCCCCGCTCCAGGCGGGGCTGGTGGCCGCGGCCGTCGGCGGGATCGTGGCCGGCCGGCTCGGGGGCGCGCCGCTTCAGGTCAGCGGCCCCGCCGCAGGCCTCACGGTGGTCACCGCCGAACTGATCCAGCGCTACGGATGGCGCACCACCTGCGCCATCACCGTGCTCGCCGGCTGCTGCCAGCTCGGGCTCGCCTTCCTGCGTACGGCCCGGTCCGCGCTGATGGTGAGCCCGGCGATCGTGCACGGCATGCTCGCCGGCATCGGCGTGACCATCGCGCTGGCGCAGTTGCACATCGTTCTCGGCGGCACCCCGCAGAGCTCCGCCGTGGCCAACGTCCGGGGTCTGCCCGGCCAGTTGGCCGACCTGCATCCGGTCGCGCTGGGGATCAGCGCGCTCACCCTGGTCGTCCTGCTCGGTTGGCCGCGGCTGCCGGGCCGGATCGGCCGGAACGTGCGCAGGGTTCCCGCCGCGCTCGCGGCCGTCGCCACGGCCACCGCGTTCGCCGCCCTGGCCGGCCTCAGCCTGCCCCGGGTGGACCTGCCGTCCTGGCGCAGCCACGCACTGCCCGAGCTGCCCGAGGGCCCGGTCCTCGGCCTCCTCGCCGCGGTGCTGACCATCACGTTGGTCGGCAGCGTGGAGTCGCTGCTGTCCGCGGTCGCCACGGACAAGCTGATCGCCTCCGAGCGGGGTACGGACAACCGTCCGCCGCGCGTCGACCTCAACCGTGAACTGCGCGGACAGGGCGCGGCGAACATCGTGTCCGGGGCGCTGGGCGGGCTGCCCGTCACGGGCGTGGCGGTCCGTAGCGTCGCCAACGTCAAAGCCGGTGCCACCAGCCGCAATTCCTCGATGATGCACGGCCTCTGGGTACTGATCGCGGCCGCGCTGCTCGTCCCGGTCCTCGACTTGATCCCGCTCGCCGCGCTGGCCGCCCTGGTGATGGCGGTGGGCGTTCAGATGGTCAGCATCACGCACCTGCGCACCGTCACCCGACACCGTGAAGTCCTGGTCTACGCGACGACGATCGTGGCCGTGGTGCTCGGTGGGGTGCTGGAGGGGGTCGCCGTCGGCGTGGCGGTGGCCGTGGGCCTGGCCCTGCACCGTCTCGCGCGGACCCGGATCACGGTGGAGGTGATCGACGGGGTCCATCGCGTATGGGCACGAGGCCAGTTGACCTTCCTCGCGGTACCCCGGTTGAGTCGGGTGCTGAACCAGATCCCGCACGACCGGCCCGCGGTGATCGAGTTGGACGGCTCGTTCATGGACCACGCGGCCTACGAGACCCTGCACGACTGGCAGGACTCCCATCGGGCGCACGGCGGTTCGGTGGAGGTCACCGGCCGCTCCCACAACCGGACCCCCGAGACCGACCGCGGCATGGCGGACCGAGGCAAGGGCCCCGGTACGGGCCAGCGCGGAACCCACCAGTGCTGCCGCCCCTGGACCCCCTGGCAGAACCACTGCGACCATCGGGCCGACATCGGTTCGGGCGAATCCACGGGCGCGCAGGAGCGTACGAGCCCCGGCGCCGGCACGGCCGGTTCCGCGGTCGAGCCCCGGCGGCGCGGAGCGGGCCGGCTGGCCAACGGCATCAGCGCGTTCCAGCGCGACACCGCCCCCCATGTCCGTGATGAACTGGCTCGACTGGCGCGCGAGGGGCAGCGGCCAACGCAGCTCTTCCTCACCTGCGCGGATTCCCGCCTGGTGACCAGCATGATCACGGCCAGCGGCCCCGGCGACCTGTTCACCGTGCGCAACGTCGGCAACCTGGTGCCGTTGCCCGGCGCCGAGTCCACGGACGATTCGGTCGCCGCGGCGATCGAGTACGCCGTGGACGTGCTCCAGGTGGACAGCATCACGGTGTGCGGCCACTCGGGCTGCGGGGCCATGCAGGCCCTGCTGAACTCCCACCCCGGCACTCCCATGACCCCGCTGCGCCGCTGGTTGCGGCACGGCCTGCCCAGCCTGGAGCGGATGGCCAGCCGTCATCACGCGTGGGCCCGGATCGCGGGCCGGCTCCCGGCCGACGCCGTGGAACAGTTGTGTCTGACCAACGTGGTGCAGCAGTTGGAGCACCTGCGGGCGCACGAATCGGTCGCCCGCCGGCTCGCCGAGGGCACTCTGGAACTGCACGGCATGTACTTCCACGTGGGCGAGGCGCAGGCGTATCTGCTCTCGGAGGGCGAGGACTTCTTCGACTGCCGCGTCTTCGACAGCGTCGGTCAGCGCGTCTGAACCTCCCGCGCACCCCGTCCCGGATCACATGCCCGGCTGAACCGATACCCTCCGATATCCGTGCCACGAAGTGGCCCCTTCTCGCTCCCTGCGGCGAGAGGGGGCCACTCGTACGTGGGTCCGGCCGTGATATAGGTCTAAACCAATTCCCGGCTGCCCCTTGCCACCCGGGCCGCCGACTGATGAGCTATGCCCGGGGACACAACGGACACCCTGGGAAAGGGAGATGTCGTGAGCAATGAAAGCCTGGCCAATCTGCTCAGCTAGGCGATAGAAGGACGCTCGTCCTTTGACCTGCGGCTATGCCGCGGCGCGGCGCCCGACCGGGGCCGGCGCCTCTTCCCAGATGGCGACAGCGACGGCGTACGCCCCGCTCGCGTCAGCCTTCGGGCCGGTTCCCTCCGGGTACGCCCACACTCCGCGCAGCAACGTGCGCAGCAGGGCCCGGCGTGTGGCCACAGGCGTGATGGCCCATCGGGTGATGAGTCCGCGGATTACGGGCAGGTACTCGCCTCGGTCCGCTTCTTGCTTCCCTGCGTTGTTGTCGAGCTCGGCGAGCTCGGCCGCGACCGACTCTTGTTCGGCCGTGAGCCGGTTGCGCTCGCGTACGTAGGAGTCCTCGGGGATGATGCCGCGCGAGACCAAGCTCGTCTGGGTGTCGAGCTCTTGCTGAATCTGGGCGAGACGTGCCCCGTGCTGCTTGCGTGCTTGCTCCAGACGTCCGGCGGTGGTGGCCGGCTCCTCGCCTCTCTTCTTCGGTTGCTTGGCTGCTTCCTCGGCGATCTTGGCCGCCTCCGTCTCGATCTCGACTTCGAGCTCGCCAAGTCGTTCGAGGATCGCGGCCTCGACGATCGACCGGAGGATGTAGACGCCATCGCAGGTGCCGTTATCCTTCCGGGCGCTGCACCGGAACAGATATCCGGGCTTGCTGATGAGCACTCCGCCGGCGCCCCTGGTGCTGCTGTTCCCTGCGGTGGTGGCGCCTCCGCAGCGTCCGCAGACGGCCAGCCCTGATGACGGGTAGACCGCGGCGCGGTTGCGGGCAGGCCGGTCCTGGGCAAGCTTGCGCTTGCGCTGGTACTCCTCCCACACGTCCTCTTTCACGATCAGGGTTTGCGCCCCGGGCATGAACACCTTCTTCACGCACAGGGCGGACCGGTGCGCGTTGCCGTCCGGATCGGCGGGGGGACAGTCACAGTCGTCCGGGTGGTACCGGAGCCACCCGGCAGGAAAGCCGCTGTCCATGTACTTGCTGAGTCCGGTCTGGTGCCAGGGCTTCCCCTTCGTGCCGATGTAGCCGTTGCGCCCGAGCCACTGGGTGAGCGAGTTCATGCTCTGTCCGTCGGCCGCTCGCTCGTAGAGATCCCCAACGACCAGGCCCAGGTCTTCGGCCGGCTCGTAGGTCTCCGGGTGGATGACCCCTTCCTCGTCGAGGCGGCGCCTGTGCCAGATGAAGCCCCAGCGTCGTCCGCCTGTGGCCGGTAGGCCGTGGGCGCGGCGGTGCTCGCGGGTCTCGGCCCACTGCTCGCCGATGCGGTCGCTTTCGAACTCGGCGAACTTGAACGCCATGCCCATTTGCAGGCGTCCGAATGCGGTGGTTGTGTCAGCCGACTCGGTCGCGGACTCCAGTCGCCCCCCGACCTGTTCGAGCCTGGCGAGGTTCACCGCGTTGCCGTGACGGGAGCGGCCGAATCGGGAGTATCGCCATACGGCGATGCCGCGCGCGCGCTTCTCCTCGACGGTCTTGATGCCGATCATGATTTTGCGCTTGAACGTCCGGCCGCTGACGTCGAGGTCTTCGACCCACTCGGCGATATACCGGTTCGTACGGTCGGCCCATGCCTTGATGGCCGCGCGCTGAATGTCGGGGCTGATCTTGTCTTCGTAGTAGGTGCTGACCCTGATGTAACCGACCCAGGGCTCGCGATTGCCTCGCGAGCCCTGGAACGTGGCAGGTGTCTGCGTGATGGTCACAATGCCTTCCGTTCCTCTCCGTCGGGGAGCGGGCGAATGCGGATCACGTTGCCCGCGGCCGGCTCGACGCCTTTGCGTACCCCGGGGCTGGGGCACGGCGCGGTGTCCTGGTCGAGCAGACCGCGAGCGACGTGATCGAGCGCTCGGCGGTAACCGGTGTTCTCGGCGTCGGCGAGCTGTTCGGCACTGACTTCGTGTGCCTGGCGGATGGTGCGGACGACGATCAGAGGCATGGCGAGCAGGACCAGGAAGATCGCGGTACGCATCAGGTTGTCGTGGTTGCGGAGCATGCCGAGGATGCCCGCGGCGATTCCGACGCTGAAAAGCGCGAGGGACGTTGCGGGCAGGTACCGGCTGAACACTTTGCCTCCGTGCAGGTTGGTTCTATGCGAGGTTCCCCTCGCCGTTCTTTCGGGGTGTCTCCCGTTGCAACGTCGCAGTCATGGACAGGAAGACCCTGCGGGCCTGCTCGTCCCTGATGCCTAGCTCGTCCGCTGCCTGTTCAGGCGTGATGCGGCGGCCGGTTGTGCCCGGGTTCTGGACGGCGTCTAGCTCGGTCGCGTCGAGGATGCCGGCGCGTACGAGTACCTCGCTCAGCGGTGACCCAAGGGCTTCGGCGAGCAGGGCGAGAACGCGGGTGTCCGTGGCTCCGTGGCCGCCGAGAATGCGGCTGATCGTGGCGCGCCCGATGCCGGAGTCGTCGGCGAATTTGGTCTGCCCGCCGCCGCGAGGTCGGAGGTCGTATCCCCGTGCGGTGAGCTGCTGCCGTAGCCACTCGGCGAACTGCGCAGGTGTGGCCCTTGTGCTTCGTTCCATGGGTGGAACATACCGCGCGTGGACGGTACGTCATACACGAACGCTGGAATCAGGACACGCTCCGCCCGAATCATCCGAATCGGCCCCCCTTGACCTCGAACAGGTGACCGATTGTTGCCGGGCATATGCCAACTGTCAACGCGGTTAGTTCGAATCGGAACACCTCGAAAACCGACACGCCGATGTCAGATCATCGTGTTAACGTTCCACTCGTGGACGGAAACGATCCACTCACGGAAGGATGTTGACGCTGTGTATGACCGCTCTGTTCTCGTCGCCGCGGCCCGCACCGCGGGAGATCACACCCCCTCAGACATCGCAAGGCGCATGAAGGTTGCACGAACTACCGCATGGCGTCTCTGGAACGGACACAACGTCCCTTCCGGCGCCCTGGCCGCGGTAGTTGAACGGCACTACGGCGTGACAGCACGTCAACTCATCACGCCCATGGCGGATGCAGCGTGACCACGCCCAATCTCACCCGCCGGCACGCCGTACGCGCCGCCGCCCGGACCTGGTGGACGGGATGCGAGGCCATGGACCGCATGAGCGTCGAGGCCGCGGCCCGCGCCTGCCACGTCGCCGGCGGTCCCTCGCTCGCCGAACTGGTCGCCGCCATCACCACCGACCGCGCCCACCGCGCCGTACCCGCGCGCCGCGCCGCCTAAGACGACGACGGGCCGCCCCGGAGCTGACCCGGGACGGCCCACACGCCCACCACATGAAAGGACTGGACGTGTCCCCCAACGCTACCCCGCAGCCGCGCCGCGCCCCTCGCGCCACCGTCGCCGTGCGCACCGTGCACCTTGCCCGCGCCCTCGCTGCACTGTCCCCCGCCATCGCCACCGTGCGCACCACACCCGTCTACAGCGACTTTTCGGGCCGCCCTCGCACGGCCACGCTGGTCACCCTCGACGACGAGCACGGCCGCCCCGTCGCCGCGGACCGTGCGACGCACCGCGCCGCGCTCGCCCTGCTGCGCCAACAGTTCACCCTCACCGACTGGACGTGCCAACGCCGCTACGACGTCCGCACGGGCCGTCTGGTGCCCCTGGCGACGCCGTTCGGCCCCCGTGAACTCACGGACGGGGCCGGCCGATGATCCACCCGCAGATCACCCCGGACGGCCGGATCCGGTGGGCGCTCGCCGCCCGCCTCGCGCCCCTGGTCGACGAGCTCGCCGTCGCCTACGCCGAGCACCCCGACGAGGTCGGCCGGCTGCTCGCCGCGCACGCCGCCAACGTCGAGCGCCTCGACTTCGCGCAGCACAGCACCGACATGCCGGAGTACGAGCGCTGCATTCGCGCGGCCGAGGCCGACGGAAGCCGCGACGCCCTGCTCGACGAGGTGCCCGCGGCCGAGCAGGTCGACGCCTACCTCGACCCGGACGACGCGATCACCTACGCCACCCGACTCACCAAGTTCGCCGCTCATGTCCGCCTCACCCGGAACAGGAACCCGCGCCCGTGACCGTGACGACTCTGCCCACGCCGCTCACCGACCCCCGCGTCTCGCCGGAGCTCGCCGCCCGCCTGATCGAGGCCGTGACCGGTCCGGTCGCGCTCCCGGCCCCCGCTCCCACGACCTACGAGCCCGCCCCCGAGGGTGCGCCGGCCGACGCCCCGCGGGTGTTCGCCGCGATCAATTCGGTGATGCGGGACACGATGCCCGTGGGGAAGAACCAGAAGAACGCCCAGCAGAACTACGCCTTCCGTGGCATCGACGACGTCATGAGCGCGATGGCCGGCCCGATGCGGGCGCACGGCGTGTTCGTCCTGCCGACCATCGCCGGGCAGCGCCAGGAGCGGGAAGGGAAGATGACCCGGACCGTCATCACCATGCGCTACCGGGTCTACGGGCCCGCGGGTGACTGCCTGATCGCCGAAGTTCCGGGAGAGGCCAGCGACTTCGCGGACAAGTCGATGAACAAGGCCCAGTCGGCCGCGCTCAAATACCTGCTTTTCACCCTGTTCATGCTGCCGGTCGACGGTCGGTCCATCGATGACGGAGACCGCGATCACCCGGTACAGCCGACGCCCGAGCACCGCGCCGAGTACGCCCAGAAGCAGCAGCGCCAGACCCGCGGGCAGCGCGGGCAGCGTCAGTCGCAGCAGCCCCGAGCCGAGCAGACCCCCGTGGGCGCCGCGGAACAGCCGACCGCCCCGCCGGCCGCACCACGTCGCGACTACCTCGCCGAGGCCAAGGCCGCGCCCAACCCGGATGCGTTCGCCGCAGTGCGCGCCGCCGCCGTGACGGCCGGGGCCCCCGAGGGCTACCTCGCGAGCCTCGACGCCGTTGCCGCGGAGAAGCGCGCCCAGGCCCAGCAGATGACCGGGGAGGACCCCGAACACGCCGTCGCACTCGGCGAGATGTACGACGCGGCCAAGTCCGCAGGGGTTGACCGGGCCGAGGCCGACCAGTTGTTCAGCACCCGTCACCAGTGCGCGCCGGCCGCCGCCACGATCGCCCAGCTTCGAGAGCAGCGCGACGACCTGCTCGACGTCGTGAGGGGAGCAACCGCATGACGACCGCGACCGACCGCGACCAAGCATGCGCCGATGCCGCCGCCGCGACCGCCTCGACCACGGCCGCCGACGAGCAGGCCGCGCCGACGCTGCGCGAGCTCGCCCTCGAAGAGGCCGCCCTCGACCTGCTCGCCGCACGCGTAGCCGCCGCCAAGAAGGACGTGCGCAGCCGGATGCAAACGGCCCTCGACGGCGCCGCCCGCCGCGACGGAGTCGAGCGTGTCGTCGCCACCCTGCCCAACGGCGAGACCGTCGCAACGATCTCTCTCCGGGCGGGGGCGACCGGGCCGGTCGTCGTCGACGAGGACCAGCTCGCCCGATGGCTCCGGCAGACCTACCCCGCCCAGGAGTGGACGACCACGCGACTTGTCCGTGAGGTGCGCCCGTGGAAGCTCGCCGAGCTGGTCGCACAGATGGACGCCGCCGGCGCCACGCAGATCGTCGACCCGGACACGGGCGAGGTTCACGACGTGCCCGGAGTCCTGATCAAGCCCGTACGGGCCCGTACACACTCCCTCACGTGGAGGAAGACGGGCAAGGCCGCCGTCGGCGAAGCGTGGCGCTCCGGAGCGCTCACGGGCTACATGGCCGCCCTCACCGCCGCACCCGAGGAGTCGACCCCGTGACCGCCATAGCCCTTGACCGGGTTGCCCGTCTGCTCAACTCCCCGCCGACGTCCCCCGTGCCCGGACAGCTCGCCGTCGAGCTCACCCCCGCATCCTTGGCCACCGCGTTCGCCGCCCGCACCCGCGCCGCCGACAACGGACACCGCATATGGGTTGCCGGGGTCAACTCCCGCGGGGTGGGGCGTTTCCAGCACGCGGGACAGGCGTACACCGCCCATCAGGCCGCGTTCGCGGTCCGGACCGGTCGTATGCCCATCGGGCAGGTACGACCGTCCTGTGACCGCCCGGGGTGCTGCGAGCCGGACCACGTCGACGACCAGCCCACCCGCCAGCGGGACCGGGCCGCGCTCGCCAGCATCACGGGCATGGGACGCCGCGCACCGTCGTGCGACCACGACCAGGCCGTGCACGGCCGCCACCGGGCCGACGGCCGCCGGTACTGCGACGCCTGCAACAACGGCGTGCGGAAGCCGCGCCAGTGCGAGTACGGCAACCCCGGATGCGGTGCGGAAACGGTTCGCCCGTACCCGTGCGGGTGGCGCTGCGACGAGCACCAGCCCTCCCGCACCCGCACCCGCTAAATCCCGCGCCCCCCGGGGCGAGGCCGGCCCCGAGCCCCTCGCCCCGGGCGCCCCACTCCCAAAGGAGCAGCACCCGTGACCCTCGACGCTCAGGATTGGGTGTGGCGTCACTCCCGCACGCGCGGAAATGCCCGCCTGGCCCTGCTCGCCCTTGCCGACGCCACGACGGACGACACGGCCACCGTCCGCATGGGCACTGCCGAGATCACCCGTCGGATCAACGCGACCAAGGGCGCCGCCGTCGAGGCTCTACAGCGCGCCATTGCGTCGGGTGAGCTGGAGATCGCCGAGCCCGCCAAGGGGAGCCGTGCCGCGCTCTACCGGATCCCCGGCGCCGTCCACTACGTCCGCCGTAGCGGTCGGGAAACCGGACCGGAAACCCAGCGGTCGGGAAACCCGACCGGTAGCCCGTTGCGGTCCGGAAACCCGACCACAACCGCACCCGATAGCGGTCCGGTTTCCCGACCGGAGCCCGGTTTCGACGACGGCGGTTTGTGGTCGGAATCCCCGACCGGTAGCGGTCGGGAAACCCACCCCCATCACTCATCCATAGGTGGAGTGAGTGAAGGAAGGAAGGAAGCCCCCACGGCGATACCGCCGGAGTTCGCCCGCCCCCTGGTCGACAAGATCACCGCCGCAGCGGTCTACCCGCGATGGGACCTCACCCCCACCGAGTGGTTCCAAATCGATGCCCTGATCAAGCGCTCTGGGGTCGACATGCTCGCCGCCGTCGCCGTCAAGGCCGCCGCCAAAAAGGACGTGTCCCACGCCCGCTACTTCCTGCGGGCATGGCTCAACCTTCCGCCGGCCGCCGCCCCTGGCACCGCCCCGCCAGCGGCCGGGGCCGACGTGATCCCCCTCGACCGATCGCCCCGCAGGGGCCGCGCCGCCAACGCCGCCGCCATGTTCGCCACCGCCGCCGGAATCTCCCAGGAGCACCACCGATGAACCGCACCGAAACCGCCGCCCTGCTCGCCTACGCCGTCAGCCTCGACCCACGCCTCGCCCCCGAGGACCAGGTCGCCGCCGACGAGCGACTCGACCAGTGGGCCGAACTCCTCGCCGCCGTTCCCGCGACCGCCCCGCACCCCGACGGCCGCGACTGGAACGCCGCGCACGTCGTTCACCACCACATATCCACCAGCCCCTACCGCATCCAACCGAGCGACGTCGGGAGCCCCTGGCAGGCATTCCGCCGCGATGTACTGCGCCGCCACGTCGACCCGGTCCCCGCCGTCGACCCCGACGACGGACGGGCCTACCGGGCCGCCCTCGCCGGCACGCGCCGCGCCATCGAAACCGGGCAAGCCGCCCCGACAACGCACCGCGAACTCACCGGCCCCATGCACAAGGACGTTGCCGACCGCCTCGCCGCACTGGGCAGCTACATGCCGCCGAGCGTCGCCGCCCAGCTCGCCCCGATGCGCCGCCGCCGCGCGGAACGCGAACGCCTCGCCACCGCCGGCCTTCCGGACCCGCTCAGCGTCCCGTGCCCGTACGAGACCTGCCGAGCCCGCATCGGCCACCCGTGCCGGTCGGGCGGGAAGAAGCGCCACGAGCGCGTGACGCCCCACCCCTCGCGACTTGACGTCGCCGTTTCCCACCAGCGCAGCCAGTCGGCCGCATAGGGAAAACGGAGAAGCCAACGCCCCACCTCGTTCGCTATCGTCCACTCATGGACGGACTCAATCCGTCCATGGAATGACATTTGGTTCGACCTACATCCCGCAGGAGGTACCTCCCCGATGACCAGGAAACTCCCCGCCGAGCGCTTCGCCGCCAAGGTCAACCCGGCCGGCCCCCTGCCTCTCATCCGCGGAGTCATCGGCCCCTGTCACCTGTGGGAAGGCAGCACCAACGCCGCCGGCTACGGCACCTTTTGGGCAGGCCAATCCGTCAAGGCCCACCGATTCGCCTATGAGCAGGCCCGCGGCCCCATACCCACCGGCCTCGAACTCGACCACCGATGCCGCCAACGCGCGTGCGTCCGCGTCTCCCACCTCGATGCCGTCACCCACCGCGTCAACATCCTGCGCAGCTCCAACCACGTCGCCCACCGCGCCGCCGTCACGCAATGCCCCGCCGGCCACCCGTACGACGCCGCCAACACCTACCGAGCACCGAACGGCACCCGAAAGTGCCGCGCCTGCAACGCCACCCGCACCCGCAACACCCGCGCCATCAAGCGCGAGGCCCAACTCGCCGCCGTTACCCCCCTTCACCCCCGCACCGACCCCACCCTCGAAAGGGCCGCCTAACCATGTCCGGAGAAACCACCATCACCGTCATAGGCAACGTGGTTGCCGACCCCGAGCTCAGGTTCACCCCGTCCGGCGCCGCCGTCACGAACTTCCGCATCGCCTCGACACCGCGCAAGTACGACAAGCAGGCGAACCAGTGGACCGACGGCGAGCCCCTGTTCCTCTCCGTCGCCGTGTGGCGCCAGCAGGCCGAACACGTCGCCGAGTCGATCACCCGCGGCTCCCGCGTGATCGTCGTGGGCAGCCTCACCCAGCGCCAGTACGAAGCCGGCGACGGTACCAAGCGCAGCAGCTACGAGATCCAGGCCGAGGAAGTCGGCCCATCCCTGCTTCGCGCCACCGCCAACGTCGCCAAGGCCCCCACCGTCAACGCTCCGCAACCCGCATACGACCAGCAGCCCGCACACAACCCGTGGGCCCCGCAGAACAGCGGACAGCCCCCGTTCTAACCCCTCGCCGCGACCGGTCCGCGCGACCGGTCGCGGCCCCTCCCGCGCGCAGGAGCAGCACCCCCACCCCGAACCAGGAGCACCACCCCGTGAACCGCACACCCGACCCCGTCGCCACGCTCGACACTCACCGCCTGATCGTCACCGTGCCGAACCACGGGCCCGCCGATGTCCGCTCGAACCTGCCGCGCCCCACGGCCGCCGCCATGCTGCGCCACCTCGCCGACGAGCTCGCCGCCGAGCAGCCCCTCGCCGCGCTCCCCGGAGAGACGTACGCCGCCCTCACCGCCCAGCTTGCCCAGCGCCACCGCCCGGCCGAGGCCGCCCGCCTCGCCGCCAACGGCCTTGCTCACCACACCCGCGAGCTCGCCAACCTGCTCGCCGCTGTTCTCCACCGGGGCGTTCCTGCCGACGCCGGACCGACCGGGCGCTACCTGGTCTCGATCCTGCGCAGCCATGCCGTTCGCCTCGACAGCCCGCCGCGGACCGCCGTCGACGACGTCCTCGACCTTGCCGCCGCGCGCGCCGCCCGCCTCGCCCACCGGCCCCCGCGATGAACTGCGACCGCCTCGCCGCCGCCCTTGCCCCGCTCACCAACGGCATTCCCGCGCACCTGTGGCGTACCCCCACCCGCCGCGACCGGGCCCGCGCCGACCGCGCCCTCGCCCGCCTCGCCCGCACCGGGGCCACCGCACCCGCCCCACCCACCACACGCCACGCCGAGGGGACCGACCAGTGACCCGCCGCACCATGACCGAGCGCCGCCGCCGCGCCGCCGAGCGCGACACCCGCCGCGAGTCCCTGCTCGTACTACTCAACCGCATACAGCGGGGCGCACCCCTCACCCCCGCCGAGGCCGCCCTGTTGCGCGCCCACGTCACCACCGAGACCACCGAGGGCGACGAACTCAGGCGCACCGTCGCAGGCCAGCAGACCGCCATACAGCGCGCCCACGACCGCACCCGCGCCGCCGAGGACGCCATCACCGAAGCTGAGGACGACGCGCACCGCGCCCAGGCCCAGGCCGACCGAGAGCAGGCCTTCGCCCGCGCCCAGGCCGAGGCCGCCCGCCGGCACCTCGCCCGCGCCCAGGCCGCCGCCCTCACCCTCGCCCGCGTCCGCAACGCCGACTCCCTCGCCGAGGCCCTGGTCGCCGTCGCCGAACACGACGGACTCACCCCAGCCGCCGCCCTCGCCCACGCCGCAATCACCGCGCTCGCCGACCGCCCCGACATCGTCCTCGCCGAACGCGACCGCGAACACGCCATCGCCCTCGCCACCATCGAGCGCCGCGCCCAGGCCGCCGCCCGCAGCAGCAGCCAGCATCGCGCCACCGCGGACCGCAACCACGCCGCATGGCGCAGCGCCCGTACCCGCGCCCGCCGTCAGCAGGCCGAGGCCGCCGCCGGCGACCGGCCCTGATCAGCCGACCCACCACCAGGAGCAGCGCACCGTGATCACCCCCGCATTCGCGACCCTTGACCAGCTCGCCCCCGGCCCGACCCCGGCCGCGGTGCGCGCCTCCGACGACCTCGCCGCCATCCGCGAGCAGTGGGGTGACCTGCTCGCCGCAATCAGCCGGCCCCCCGCCGCCGAGTGGCCGCCCCGCGACTCCCGCGCCTACATCGACGGACACCTCGCCGAGCAGGCCGCCGCCGAGGACGAGGCCGACGAGCAGATCGGCCGCATGCCGCTGGTTCTGCGCGAGCACCCCGCACCCGTGAACCTGGTGGCCCTCGACGCGGCCCTCGACGTCGAGGTCGCCCTGTTCGAGCTCGCCGACCAGGTTGCCGAGTACGCGCAGCGGCCGGTACAGACCACCCGCGACGCGCACGGCCGGACCGTCCGCGACGAGGACGACGCCACCGACCCCGCCCGTTGGCACGTCACGAGCTACCGGGACGCCGGCCCCGCGGACGTCATCGCCCACGGGAGCCGGGCGTACGGGCTGCACTGGGCAGCGCTCTGGATAGCCGGCCGTCTGCTCGCCGAGGACGTCGCCGAGGGAGACCTGTTCAGCACCGTGCCCGTGCGCGTGCTCGACCAGGCCGCCGCCGTCGCCCGCCACGCCAGGCAGACCGTCGAGCGGGCACTCGGCAGAGACGGGCGGACCACCACGCTCGCCGAACCCTGCCCGTCATGCACTGGCGAGCTCACGGCGCACACACGCGCCGGGGGCGAGCCGTACGTGACCTGCTCGACCGGCGAGGCGTGCCCCGCACCTGCACCCCTCGAACGGGGCCGCCGCACGTGGCGAGGCGCGGACCTGGTCGACCTGTACGTCGCGCTGAACACGGCCCGACAGACCCATAATTGATCTGAGTTCAATTCTCTTGTGATGTGGGATCAACATGGGCTAGGGTCGCGACTGTTGGGCTTCCACCCCGACACCCCGGGCTTCCACCCCGGACCACCACAACCACGGGAGCAACCCCCATGGACACCTACGCCCACGGCTACGGCAACACCGGCCACTACGCCCGCCCCGGTACCCACACGAGCTACTGCGGTCGCGAGCTCATGCACGAGCCGAACACCCCGATCGCCGCCCGCATCTGCAAGGCGTGCGCCAAGGCAGAGCAGGCCGACCGCGTGGCCGCCGGGGAGGTCGCCGCCGACCGCGCCATCGAGGGCCCGACCCTGGCCGAGCGGGCGCACGTCCGCTACTGCTTGGTTGGCACCGGCCGCCGCGTGCACTACTCGAACAACGACGACACCCTGTGTGGACGCGAGGTCACCGAGTACGACGACGGTTCGGCCCTGCTCAAGAAGGGCACCGCGCTGTGCACCCCGTGCGGCAAGGCCGCCGAGCACCGCGCCTACGCACGCTCGCTCGCCGCCGCCTCGCCCCTGGCCGCCGCGGCCGTCGAGGTCGCCGAGATCGTCGAGGCCGTCGACCCCCGCGCCTTCCTGCGCGCCGCCGTACTGCGCGAGGGGGGCGAGTGGAACGTCGAGCGCGTCACCGCCCTGTACGACGCCGCGGGCATCACCGTCGACCGCAACACCCGATGGGGCTTTCTGGTCAACCTCGCTGAGGACGAGCACCTGTTGACCCCGTTCGACAAGCGCGGAACCTTCACTGCCACCCCGGCCGCCGTTCAGGAGGCCACCGCGTTCGACGCCACCACCCGCGCCGTCGACGCCGTCGAGCACGCCGAGGAGACCGACGCCCAGGTCGAGACCGTCGAGGAGGCCGAGGCCCTGTACGCCGCCGCCTTGGTTACCGAAGCCGAGGCCGACGCGGGCACGTGGCGAGGCGAGTGGATTGGCGAGCAGCCGACCGCCCTCACCCTGTTCGACGTCGAGCAGCCGGCCGAACAGGGCGCCCTGTTCACCGACGCTGCGCCCGCAGAAGAGGCGACCACACCGGTCCGTGTCCGCGTCCGATTCGACCCCGCCACGATCGAGCGCCACGTCGCCAAGGCCGCCGTAGACCGTGCCGCCTTCCGCGCCGAAATGGACGCCCGCAAGGCCGCCGAGGCAGCTCGCTACGGGACTCCCACCCGCGCCACCGCCCGCCGTGTCGTCGAGGGCGTCATCGTCGGGCACGCGGGCACCAGCGAGGGCAGCATGCCCAGCAACGCCACCCACCCGGACGTCATTGCCGCCCGCGAAGCTTTGGCCGGGCTCGCCGTTGCCCGCCTCACGGAACACCACGACGTGAGCGCACCGACCGCCGAGGAGCAGACCGCACGCGGCTACATGATCGAACCGCGCGGGAGCCGGCGAGTGGCCGTCTACTGGCTTGAGGGCGGGGCGACCATCCGCCGCGACACCCTCTTGCACGGGGCCGCCCTCGACTGCCTCGCCCACCGCCTGAACAGCCGAGGATGGAACACCGAGCCCTTGCGCGCATCCTCCCTGTGCGTGTTCGCCTGGCGCCCCGCATAGGCCCACCCGCCCGCCCCACGCCCGTGGGGCGGGCCCCGACCACCACCAGGAGCAGCAGCCATGAGCGACGAGCAGAAGCGCGACCGGGCCGAGGCCCAGTCCTACCAGCGCGCCGACTCCTCGAAGTTCCCCACGGCCCCCGCTGGCCAACAGGCATCGGTCGAGGGAGCCGCCGCCGCTTCCGGGTGGCAGATTGCCAAGAGGGCCGGAGCCGCCCGCGCCAAGATCGATTCGCCGGCCGCGGCCGTACTCCGAGAGAAGATGCTCGCCCTGCTCGACGAGTTCGACACCACCGCCGACACCGCCCGGTCCGGGAATGAAGCGGGCCACGAAATCGGGCACCTTGCCGAGGGGTACGCCCAAGCCACTTCCCACGACGCGCGCGAGCGGATCGTCGCGGAGTTCGCCGAGCATGCAAGCCTGCCCGCGGCCGGATTGATCCGCCGCGCCGCCAAGGCCCTCGAATCGCACCTCCCCGCCCTGATCATCGAGCACCACATCGGCGGACAGTCGGCCGCCGGAATCGCGCGAGAGCTGGGCTACAGCCACCCGACGTACGTGCACAAGACCATCCGCGACAACCCATGGGAAGCGGTCTGGACGCTCTACCGCGCCGCGGACGGAGACACCTGGGAGCAGGCCACGGCCGGCACCTGCACGACCACTGAGAGCGCCGAGAACCTCGCCGAGCAGTTGCTCAGCCAACAGCTTGACGTCGAGCTCAGCCGCCGCAACGTACGTCTGTGCGTCTGGCGCAGCGGCGACGAGAACGAGCAGGACCCTGACTTTGCCCGCGCGTGGTCCGACCGCGAGGCCGACACCCCGCACAACCACTGACCCGAAACAGACGCGGGCCCGGGGGAGCTTCCACCTTCCACACCGGGCCCGACTAACCAGAACGGGAGCAACCCCCGCCATGGCCAAGGCCAAGCCTACCGAGAGCCGACCCAAGAACCTGTCCGTGCGCCGCGACGAGACCCTCGACCAGGCCCTCGCCGTTCTCACCCGCACGGGCATGAACGAGTCCGACGCGGTGCGCCTCGCCGTGTCCTTCCTTGCCCACGCGTGGGGCGACCTGTGGGACAGCGGCGTACTGCCCGAGGGCGTTGCCCCACGGGTGTTCAGGATGCAGACCGCCTTGCAGGACATGCCCGGGGCGCCGACCAGCGCGTATGGCGCCCGCCCTACGCCGTCGGCCGCCCCGCGCGACCGGTCGCAGCCAACGCCCCACGCGCGCCCCACGATCCCGATTGCGTCGTGACCTTTCCGTGACCTAGAGTCGGGACCGACCCCGGCATGCCCGGAAACAGAAGGTCCAACAGCGCCCCGCCAACCCCCCGGCGGGGCGCTGTTGCATGCCCGCCCCCGCGGGCCCGCGGCCGTGCAGGAGGTGAGCCCCATGGCGCGCCCCATCACCGAGAAGGACCGCACCGCGGTTCGCCGTCTGCACTCCCAGGGCAAGACCCGCAACGACATTGCCCGCACCATCGGGCGCAGCCCCTCGACGGTGTCCAAGATCGCCGCGGCGTGCGACCCGCCGCTCACCTTCGACCGCGGGCCCGAAGTCGTGGCCGCCACCGAGGCGCGCCGCATCGACCTCGCCGCCCGCCGTACCGAGCTCGCCACCGCGCTCCACCAGGACGCCGAACGATTGCGCGCCCAGCTCTGGGAGCCGTGCACGATCGGGGCGTTCGGAGGCAAAGACAACGTGTGGTCCGAGACCCGCCTCGAACGCCCGACGTTCGGCGATCAGCGCGCCATCCTCGCCGCCACCGGCACCGCCATTGAGAAGAGCCTCAAGCTTTCGCCGGCCGAGGGTGGCGAGGGTGCCGAGCAGGTGCGTTCGATGCTCGGCGCACTCGGCGAGGCCCTGACCCGCGCAGCCGACGACGGGGGCGCCGACGGGGGGTGAGCCGGTGCTCGACCTCGACCGCCTGCCCCTCTCCCGTAAGCAGCTTCGTTCGATCGGCCGGGCCACCGCCCGAATCAATTTGTGGCACGGCAGCGTCCGCAGCGGAAAGACGATCGCCTCATTGTTGGCGTTCGTTATTGCCGTTGCCACCGCCGGCCCGTCCGGCCTGATCGTCATAGCGGGGCGCAGCCTCCAGACGATCGAGCGGAACTGTCTGGAGCCGCTCCAGGACCCCGCCCTGTTCGGCCCCCTGGCACGCCACATTCAGCACACCCGGGGCGCCACCACCGCGACGATCTTGGGCCGCACCGTCCACCTGATCGGCGCCGCGGACGCCCGCGCCGAGGGCCGGCTACGTGGTCTCACCGCGCAGCTCGCGTACGTCGACGAGGCAACCCTCATGCCCGAGGGCTTTTGGGTACAGCTCCTCGCCCGCCTCTCCGTGCCGGGTGCCCGCCTGTTCGCCACGACGAACCCGGACAGCCCGCGGCACTGGCTCAAGACCGGCTACATCGACCGCGCCGCGGAACTCAACCTGCGTGCCTGGCACTTCCGCCTTGCCGACAACCCGAGCTTGTCACCCGAGTACGTTGCCGACCTGTCCGCCGAGTACGTCGGACTGTGGCGCCGCCGCATGATCGACGGCGCATGGTGCGTCGCCGAGGGCGCCATCTACGACCAGTGGGACGAGGCCGAGCACGTCGTCGACACCCTGCCCGAGCTACGCCGCACGTGGCTGGGCATCGACTACGGCACCACGAACCCGTTCGCCGCAATCCTGCTCGGCGAGGGCGTCGACGGCCGGCTGTACGCGGCGGCCGAGTGGCGCCACGACAGCAAGGCCAGCCACCGACAGATGACCGATGCGCAGTACAGCGCCGCCGTACTGCGCTGGCTCACCGAGTGGCGACACCCCGATGCCGCCGCGGACTCCCCGGCCGGGGTCACCCCCGAGTGGACGTTCATCGACCCCAGCGCCGCGAGCTTCATCACGCAGATGTGGCAGGACGGAGCGCCCGGCCTCGCCCGCGCCAATAACAGCGTCGTCGACGGCATCCGGTCTGTGTCCTCGCTCCTCGCCGCCCGTCGCCTGCTTGTACATCGGAGCTGCACCGGCCTGCTCGAAGAGCTCCCCGGTTACAGCTGGGATCCGACCGCGACCGCCCGGGGGGAGGACAAGCCGATCAAGCTTGCCGACCACAGCGCGGACGCCTTGCGCTACGCCGTCCACTCGACCGCGCACGAGTGGCGCCACCTACTCACCAGCCGCCCGCACGAGGACCCCCCGACATGAGCAGCACCGCCATTCCCACCGTGATCACTGTCGACCAGCGCCGCGCGCTCTGTCGCGTGCTGGGCCTGCCCGCCGCTCAGGTCTACGAACTGCACGTGCACGCCCGCGAGGGCGTACGAGCGTCCCTGTACGTCCTCGACCGCGAGGGCCGAAAGATGCTGCACGGCGAGGAGCCCCTCACCGCCACCGTGCACATACCCCTTGCCGAGGAGGTGACCGCCCGTGGCACTCCCTGAGACCGGCGCCCCGTGGCCGCCCCCGCAGTGGGCACCGATTTACGACCGGATCCGTACCGATGACGCGTGGTACTCCGGCGACCCCCGCCGCCTTACCCGCGTGCACAGCACCGAGGAGCACCAGGGCGCCCGCCGCCGGCTGTGGGGGCGCCGCGAGCAGCCCCTCGCCGCCCGCCAGGACCACCGCCTACACGTGCCCCTGCCGGGCGATATCGCTTCCACGTCCGCCGACCTGCTGTTCGCGGACATGCCCGCCATCCGTACCGCCGACACGGCCACCCAGGCCCGCACCGAGCAGCTCCTCGACGAGGGCCGCGTTCAGCAGATCCTTTTGGGCGCAGCCGAGCAGGCCGCCGCCCTGTCGGGGATCTTCCTGCGGGTGACGTGGGACAAGACGCTTGCAGCCCGACCCCTGCTCACCGTCGTACAGCCCGACGCCGCGATCCCCGAGTTTCGGTTCGGCATGCTGCGTGCGTGCGTGTTCTGGGAGGAGCTCCCGGGTAGCGACGGACACACCGTGTGGCGCCACTTCGAACGGCACGAGCCCGGCCGCGTGATTCACGCCCTGTACCTGGGGACGTCCGACAACGTCGGCCGCACCGTGCCGCTCACCGAGCACCCGGCAACCGCCGACCTCGCCGAGTCCCTCGACCCGGACGGGAACGGCCAGACGATCAGCACCGGCATTCCCCTGCTCACGTGCACCTACGTGCCCAACATCGGCCCGAACCGTCTTCACCGGGGATCCCCGATCGGTAGGTCGGACTACGCCGCGCCGCTCTACGACCTGTTCGACAACCTCGACACCGTGTGGACGAGTTGGATGCGCGACATCCGCCTCGCCCGCGCCCGCCTGATCGTTCCGGCCGGCTATCTCCGCAACGACGGACCGGGCCGCGGAGCGACGTTCGAGGACCGCGAGGTATACGAGCAGCTCAACATTCCGCCCACCGAGAACGGCACCGGAATCACCCTGAGTCAGTTCGAGATCAGGGTCGAGGAGCACCAGCGCAGCGCCGAAGCGATCATGCGACAGGCCGCCCAGTCGGCCGGCTACAGCGCCCAGAGCTTCGGCCTGCACGGATCCGGTGAAGCGATCACCGCGACCGAGTCCGACAGCCGCGACCAACGGTCGATGGTGACCCGCCGGAAGAAGGCCGGCTATTGGCGACACGGGATAACGGACGCGCTGCACGTCATGCTTCTGCTCGACCGTGCCCAGTTCGGTACACCGATCACCCCGGAGCGCCCGAGCGTCGAGTTCGGCGACGGGGTTGCGGAGTCGGAGCAGCAGACCGCCACCACGCTCGACCTGCTCGCCCGCGCCGGGGCCGTTTCCACCAAGACCAAGGTGCGCATCCTCCACCCCGAATGGGACGACGACGACGTACAGGTCGAGGTCGAGGCCATCCTCGCCGAGACCGGCGCCGCCGCCCCCGATCCTGTGGGGAACTTCCCGCTCGCAGCATGACCGGCAGGGGGTGAGACGTGCCGATTCACCCGGGCATGGTCGAGCCCCTCGCCGAGCGCACCCGCAACCTGTACGCGACCGCCGAGGAACGCCTACTCGGCATCATCGCCCGGTCCCTCGCCGAAGGGCTCGACGCGCCCGGGTGGGCCGAGCGCAAGCTCGGCGCCGTCCAGGCCATGCGCCGCGCCTCACAGGCCGTCGTCGACGAGCTCGCCCAGGCCGTCACCCTCGACGTCCACGACGCGGTTGCCCAGTCGTACAACGAAGGCCACCGCGCCGCCGCCGCCGAACTGGGCGCCCTGTCCGACGAGGCCCGCGCCCTGGTCGACGACCGGCTACCGAACGCGCAGGCCGTCGACCGCCTCGCACAGGAAACCGTCGACGTCCTCACCGCCGCTCACCGCAGCATTCTGCGCACGACCGTCGACCGGTACCGGGCCGTCGTCTCCGAGGTCACGGCCACCGTGGCACTCGGGACCGTCACCCGCCGCCAAGCCACCCAAGACGCCATGCGCCGATGGGCCGACGAGGGAGTCGCCGACTTCCGCGACGTGTCCGGCCGCCGCTGGCAGCTCACCAGCTATGCGGAAATGGCCGTCCGGACAGCGACCGGCCGCGCAGCCACCGAGGCCCACACGCGGACCCTCACCGAGCACGGCGTCGACCTGGTCGTCGTGTCGAGCAGCCCGCGCGAGTGCCCGCTCTGCCGTCCGTGGGAGCGCAAGGTGTTGACGATCGGCGGGCCCGCCGGCCCCCGCACCGTGCACGTCGAGCACGCCACCCAAGACGGGGTCATGATCGCCGTGCCCGTCGCCGGATCCCTCGACGAGGCCCGCCTCGCAGGACTTCAGCACCCCAACTGTCGCCACTCCACCAGCGCTTACACCCCAGGTCTGACGCCCCTTGAGGACGCCGACAGCGACCCCGACGGGTACGAGGCCGGACAGCGACAGCGCACCCTCGAACGGAAGATCAGGGAGTACAAGCGCCGCCAGGTCGCCGCCGTCACCCCCGAGGCCAAGCAGGCCGCAGGGATCAAGGTGCGCCAGTGGCAAGGCGCCATGCGCACGCACCTCGCCGCACACCCGGAGCTCCGCCGGCTACGCCACCGCGAGCAGCCCGGCGCCTCGAACCTTCCCCAGCCGCGGACCCCCGCGACGCCCGAGCAGGTCGACGCCGCCCGGCTGTGGTCCGGCGACGAGCGGACCGCACGCGAGATGAGCGACGACCAGCTCGCCGCCGCCATGCGCTCGAACCTGCTCGACGACCGGGCCCGCGCCCGCATCGAGACCGAGGCCGACCGCCGCGACCTCGACGCCCTGCTCGACCGCGCCCGCCCCGGCGGACGCCTCGCCGACGACCTGCTCACCCTGTCCGACGACGAGCTCGCCCGGATCCTGCCGCACACCGACGACACCGACACCATGCGCGTCATGGCCGAGGTCCACCGCCGCAACCGCGCCGGCAACCTCCCCGGGGTGCGCCGGGACCTGGTGAACCTGTCCGACGACGAGCTCGCCGCCCGCTACCGCAACGCCCCCCACGACCGGGACGGCACCGCGGCCGAGGCCGCGCGCCGCGACCTGCTCGCCCGCCACTTCCCCGGGGGCACGCTGCGCGTCGACCTCGACCAGGTCGGCGACGACGAGCTCGCATGGGCCATGTCCTACGCAGACCCGGCCGAGCTCTTGCGGATCGCCGACGAGATGGACCGCCGCGACCCCGTCCCCCTGCCCGCGCCGGCCGCCACCGGCAACGCCGTCGACGACCTGCTCGCCGACCGCAACGCCCTCGCCGAGACCCTCGACCCCGCGCCCAACCCGGACGGGTGGGGAGCCCTCGCCGACGATGCCGCATGGAACGCCGCAGTAGGGGAGGGAAGGGCCGCGGCCGTCGCCGAGGAGGCCGCCGAGGAAGGGCCGCGGCTCACCCGCCGCCAAGCCCGCGAGCTGTACGACGAGCACACGTACCGGCAGTACCTCGCCGCCGAAGAAGACTGCAACGGATACCTGCTCAACAAGAAGGCCGTAGCGGCCGGACACGACCCGGGCGCCCTGTTCAGCGGGCCCGCCCGGATCGCCTACAGCCGCGCGTCCGACGAGCTGAAAGAGTGGTGGGCCAAGCACGGGCGCCTGACTCAGGCCGAGTTCATCGAGCAGGCCACCGGCCAGCGCCAGCGCTGGGCAGACGGCGCCCGCAAGAACGAATCCGACCAGCAGAACCGGAGATGACCACCATGGGAACGCGAGCCGACATCATCCGCGCGCAGCAGGAAGGCACCGAGGCCGGCCGCGGCGACGATCCGGCGACCGCCTGCCCGTACGGCCGTGACTCGATCCTCCGAACCATGTGGATCAAGGGCTACGCCGCCGCCCGCCGCGAGGCCGGACAGACCGCCGCCGAGTAGCCGCACCACCGACCAGCAGCACCCAGGGGGCCCGCCAGGAGCGGGCCCCCTTTCGCATGCCCACACGCCCGCCAGGAGCGGGCCCACCAGCCCCAGGAGGGCGACCCCATGAGCACCCCCACCCCCGGCAACCCGACCGGCCAGCAGGGCGACCCGGGCGCAGTTCCCGGGCAGGACCCGAACACCGCGCCGCCGACCCCGCCCGCGGACCCGCCGGCCCCGGCCGGCGAGGACAGCGCCGCCACGATTGCCCGACTCGAATCCGACCTCGCCGCCGCGCGCGCCGAGGCCGGCAAGGGACGGGTGACCGCCAAGCAGCAGGCCGCCGACAACGCGCGCTCCGAGCTCACCGCGCAGCTCCTCGGAATCCTCGACCCCAGCAGGGCCGGACAGCAGGCCACCCCCGAGGAGCTCACCCAGCAGCTCACCACCGCGCAGGCGCAGGCCCGACAGACCGCCGTCGAGCTCGCCGTCTACCGCACCGCCGCGGCGGCCGGGGCCGACGCCGACGCCCTGCTCGACTCCCGGACGTTCGCCGACTCCCTCGCCGACGTCGACCCCACCGACGCCGCGGCCGTCACCGCCGCGATCAAAGCCGCCGTCCTCGCGAACCCCCGTCTCGGCACCCGCCCCGCCGGCCCGACGGTCGGCGGAAGCGAGTTCAGCGGCGCGCAGCCCCAGGGCATCACCGCCGCCCAGTTCGAGCGCATGCCGTACGCGGAGCGCGCCGAACTCTTCCAGTCCGACCCCGCCACGTACCGGCGCCTCGCCGGAACCCAGTAAGCAAGGAGGGCACGAATGCCCACAACCACCGCCGACAAGCTGATCGTTCCCGAAGTCTGGGGCGACCTCGCGCAGGCCAAGTTCCTGGGGGCCGTACGCGTCCTCGGATCGGGCGCCGTCCTCACCGACGACACCCTTGTCGGTCAGCCCGGCGACACCATCGACTTCCCGACGTGGGACGCGATCGGCGATCTTGACGACCTCACCGAGGGCACGGCCATGACCACCACGGTCATGGGCCAGCGCGCCAGCAAGGCCACCATCAAGGAGGCCGGCAAGGCCGTCGAGATCACCGACAAGGCCCTCTTGACCGGGCTGGGGGACCCGCGCGCCGAGGCACAGCGCCAGTTCGGCATCCTCGCCGCCCGCAAGGTCGACGCCGCCCTGATCGCCCAGGCCGGCGCCGACGAGACCGCGCAGGGTGGCGGTACGCCGCTCAGCTTCACCACCGCGGCCGGAAAGACCAAGTTCACGTGGGCCGACGCCGTCGTACCCGCCCTCGCCCGATTCGGCGACGAGTGGGACCCGGCCGAGTTCGCCGGCCTGTTCCTCAACTCGGCGCAGCACGCCGAGGCCGCCCTCGACCCGCAGTTCATCGACGCGTCCAAGCTGGGCGCCGACACCGCCGTACGCACGGGCCAGATCGGCGCCATTGCGGGACTGCCGATCTTCGTAACCAACCGTGTCGCGGCCGGCAAGTTCCTTGTCCTCAAGCGGAACGCGCTGGGCGCCCTCTACAAGCGCCGGCCGATCGTCGAGACCGACCGCGACATCCTCAAGCGCACGACCGTGATCACCACGAACGTGCACTACGCCGTGAAGCGGCTCGACGACCGCGGGGTGTGCGTCGGCACGCTCGCCGCGACCTGATCAGGAAGGAGGCCGCCGCGATGCTGCTGCGCCGCTACCACCAGGGCGAGGAGCCCGGCCCCGAGCCGGACGCCCCGCCGAACGACGACGAGCACCAGGAGCAGGAGGCCGACAGCGCCCCGCCGCCCACCCGGGCGACGGGGCGTTCTGCTGCCCGGAAGGTGAAGGAGGAGTAACCCCGTGGGCAGGGTCTACGCCACGCCCGAGCAGCTCACCGCGTGGTCCGGGAAGCCAGCGCCCCCGGACGCCGACCGGCTGCTCGCCCGCGCATCCGAGGACGTCGACGACGCCCTCGCGACCGCCCTGTACGACACCGACCCCGCGGGCATGCCGACCGACCCCACCGTCGTGGCCGCCCTCGCCGACGCCGTTTGTGCGCAGGTCGAGTACCAGCTCGCCGCCGGAGTCGACGGCACCGGCGCCGACGACCGGTGGGAGTCGGTCAGCTTGGGCCCCCTGTCCATGTCCGGCCGCCGCACCGGCACCCAGGCCCCGGGATCCGTCGACCTCGCCCCCCGCGCGTACCGCGCCCTCACCCGCTCCGGTATCCGTCTGGGGGTGATCTGGTGAACGTCCCCGGGTGGCTACTGCCGCACCGCATCACCATCGAGCCCTACGACGGGGAGAGCGCGTACGGGCCGCTGTACGGGCCCCCGGCCGCCAACGTGCCCGCCCTGGTCACCGAGACCGTGCGCACCGTCCGCAGCCGCGACGGACGCGAGGTCACGTCCACTGCGCAAGTCATCACCGCGCCCGACGTGATCTGTCCGGCCGAGTCCCGCCTCACCCTCCCGTCCGGCCGGACCACAACCGCACTGCACATCGCCCCGCACACCGCGCCGGGCCTGCCCGTCCCCGGGACACAGGAGGTGATGTGCGAGTGAGCCGCGCCCGCCTCACATGGAACGGCGCCGCAGCGCTCCGCGGAACCCGCGAAGGCGCCGCCCGCGGACTGCGCCTCGCCGCCGAGCACGTCCTCGAACGCGCCCGCGCCCGGGTGCCGATCGAAGAGGCCACCCTCGAACGCTCCGGAGTCGCCACCATCGACGAGGCCGCCCTCACCGCGGGCGTTTCGTTCGATACGCCGTACGCCGTCCGCCAGCACGAGGACATGTCCCTACGCCACGACGGCGGCCGTACGGCCAAGTACCTCGAACGCCCCCTCGCCGAGGAGGCCGGAACGGTCGCGGAGATCATCGCCGCCCAGGTCCGCAGGTCCATGCGTGGCTGATCTCCTCGACTCCCTCGCCCGGTACCTCGCCGCCACCGGCCTACTCACCTACGACCCGGCCGGCCGCACCGGCGACACGTTCGTCGAGGCCATGCCGCCCGCGCCCGACCGGGCCGTCGCCCTGTCCCTGTACGACGCCGGACCGCCCGAGGCCCGCGACGACACCGAACAGCGCCGCCTACAGGTCCGCGTCCGCGGGACCGCCGACCCACGGGTCTCCCGCAACCGCGCCGAGGCCCTGTGCCGGGCGCTGCACGGCCGGACCGACGTCGCCCTCGCCGACGGCTCGACCCTCATCCTCGCCGCCGCCCGCGGCACCCCCGCCCCCATGGGCACCGACCCCGCCGGCCGACACGAGCACGTCGTGAATTTCGACCTCGACGTCTGCGCCGCCCCGTAATTCAGGAGGTACCCCCTATGGCCGGAACCCGGCCCATCGACGCCCGCGGTTGGACGTTCGAGGTGGAAGACGCCACGGCCCAGACGCCGAAGTGGATCCCGATTGCTGGACTTACCCAGTGGAGCCACAGCCCCGGCGAGAACGAGGAGACGGCCGAGACCACGGCTTTCGACTCCGCCGGCTACTACGAGCAGGACGTGATGCAGCGCGGCGCGTCCCTTGAACTCGAAGGTCAGTACCGCATCGACAAGACCACCAAGGCGCAGGATCCCGGACAGCTCTACATCGACACCGTGTGGGCGTACCGCTTCGGGTACGACTCCCGGGGGCGCGTCCGGTGGCGCCATGACACCCAGTCCAAGTGGGCTATATGGGAAGCTACTTGCACCCCGGGTGAGCAGTCCGGCGGGAACAACGACAAGACGTCCTGGAGCGTCTCGTTCGTCCGGTGCGGTCCGGCGACCGTTTCGGCGGTGACCCCGTGACCGACCTCGACCTCGACCAGGACCACGGGCCCGACGCGGGTCAGGCCGACGCCACCGACTTCGACGCGTTCATCGTTGAGGAGCTCGCCACTCGCCCCCGGGAACGGCTCACCCTGTACGGCAAGACGTACGTCCTGCCGGAGTCGCTCCCGATCATGTTCACGCTCCTGATGACCCGCGTGCAGGACTCCCAGGACCCCGAGGACGTCGCCAAGCTCCTCGCGATCCTGTTCGGCGGGGACGTCCTCAACACGTGGGCAGAGCACGGCATGACCGACCGGCAGCTCGGCATTCTCCTGATCTTCTCCG